>CAVOHR010000004.1:0-596499 GCA_963695835.1 uncultured Solirubrobacterales bacterium | reverse complement strand
TAGGAAAAGGCCCCGGAAATGGGGCCTTTTCTATGGGCCGAGTGGTCTTCGAAGCAGGTGCGCGGGTACCAAACGGGTACCAATTTTGCGGAAAGCGGCCTCGGGGATTACGCAGGACTTAGCTGCCGGCGCTGGGCCAGAGATGCAATGGACGCCCCCTCCGGTCCTGTAGATCGCCCAATATAGGGGCCGATATGTCCTCACCGGCCCAGCGTCGCCACTCCTCGCTGGCACAGCACCAGCGGTACCGTAGGATCCTCACCCCGCCGCTGATGCAGGTGCCGAACCTGCGTGCCTATCCGGATTGGCGCAAGTGTCGCGTTCCCGACATGCTCTGGCTCTCGGCAATGGTCGACACTCACGCCGGGGATTGGCAGGCCTCTCACCGCGCCCTCGATTCCCTCGACGACTTCGTCCCCGGCGGCGAGGACTTTTGGATGGACGGCCGCCTTTCAGCCTTCACTCTGATCCCCGAGGCGGCCCGCCCGGCGGCGCGCCGCGTCCTTCGCGAGGCTGCGCCAGAGGCGCTGGTTCCCAACCTTGGCCAGGCGCTGAGCTTCTTTGAGGACTGTCCCGGCGCCTGGCTCTTTGAGGACTGGGCCGCAGAGACTGAGCAGGACGCCTCCGCCGGTCTTGCCTATTTGCGGACGAGGATGGCGGAACTCGAATACAGCCGCGGAAAACATTCCTGCTTGGTGCGGATGGTGGCGCTGGGCCGTGCAATGAAAAACGGCAAGCTGGCGCTCACCCGAAACCTGGAGGTGATCCCCCTCCTGGGGCAATACCCCCATCTCGGCCCGGAAGACCGGGCGCGGGTCGAGCAGTTCTCCCGTATGACCTACGACATGCAGGCGATGAACGCCGACGAAGAGCGCTTCGCCACGACCAGGGATCGTTGGTGCCGGGTGTTCTGGCGCCGCTGCGCCGAACTCGCCCGCTCGCATCCGGTTGAAGGCGGGCGAAATTGGAGCTGAGCCCACGCCTGATACGGCTTGTCGGCCTCGCGCGCGCCTTCGATCGGGCTGTCGATGCGCTGGCCGAGGCCCTTCACGCGCAGCAGTTCGAGGCAGAGATCGACCTCGAAGTGCCTACCGCCGCCGAGGTCCGGCTCGGCCTCGCATCGAGGGAGCTGAGGCTGCTGTCCTATGTCGCCGGCAACCCGATGCTTTGGAACTACCCCGTCGGCGAATACTTCCTGCGGCCGATGGTCGACACCCGCATCCTGCTCGCCTGGCTGATCGAGAAAGATGACCCTGAGCTCTACGAGCGCTTCAAGATCTTCGGAGCTGGCCGGCTGAAGCTCCACAAGCTCCATCTCGAAGACTTCGTCGAGGCCGAGGAGCTGCAGGGAGAGTTCGAGGGCTACCTCGACTACCTAGAGGGGCGGGTCAACCGTGAAACCCTCGAGGAGTTTCAGACCGTCGACCTCGGCTCCAATTTCGCCGGAGTGACGATTCGGGAAATGGCCAAACAGTCGGGCCTGAAGCGCCTCTACGACCTCGACTACGCGCCGCTCTCGGCGGAGCTGCACGGTGAGTGGCGCTCCCTGGAAGAGTGGGATCTCGCCGTCTCTGCCGACCCGCTCCACCAGGGGCACCATTTCGGCACCTTTTCCTTCGAGCGGACGGGCGCCTCGATCCAGATCGTCGGTCATGCCTTTTACGTGATGGCCGACGCCGTAGCCGAGGTTTTCGACAGCCTCGGCCTCGACATCGCCCCCGAGCTCGAGGCGTGTCAAGAGGCGTTTACCTCTGCGATCAAACAGGCCCGAGAGGAAGCCGCCGCGGATCGACCTAGCCCTTGACCGAGGACGCGACCAGCCCAACGGGGCCCGACCCCGAGGATCCGAGACGGCGGCTCCCGAGCGAGAACTCGAGGCCCGGCGACCCCCGCCAGGTCGGCTTCCAGGCCGTGCCCACAGACGCCCACGTCGAACGCGCCGCCACGGCCGCCGGCGAGATCGCCGACCTCGTCTCGATGGCAGCCCCGTCTTCGGCGCGCCCGCTGCGGGTCTGCTTTTGTCTCGTCGCCCTGCCCCCGGCCCTGCCCTTCAACCTCTTCGGCTTCAACGTCATCGGGGTCAGCGAGGAGGGCGAGTTCATCGACGACATCGAGGAGGACTCAGAGATCGTCTACGCGACGATCGTCAACCAGCCGGTCGACCTCCAGCGCGAGACCATGATCGCCTTTCTCAACGATCTCGTCGGCCGCCAGGAGCCGCTCGCCGACATCCTCGCCGAGCGGCGCGGGATCGGCGAGCTGCCGCAGATGACTGCTGCGGCCGACGCCGCCTCCGCGCAGGCCTCCTCCGACACGCTTCGCTTCAGCCTCGCCCACGCCGCCGATGCCTTGAAGACGCGCGCCGCCGGCCTCGGCTACCGACTCGAGGTGCGCTTTCGTATCGATCCTCTTCCCGAGCGCGAGGATGTGAACCGCCGCGCCCCGCTGCTGCGCGAGCTCTACGACACCGAGGACGACGTCCGCGCGGCCGTCGACAGCACCGTCGCCATGCTCGGAGGCCAGCCGCTCGCCCTCCGCGGCGGCCCCGAGGAGATTCGGCGCTGGACCCAGAGCCACACCGCACTGCTCGGCACTCGCCAGTTCATGAACCAGGCACTGCGCGACGCCGATGTCACCGGCAACGGCTACCTGCAGATCGCCTTCTCCGGGCTTGATCCGACCATGCGCTGCCTGCGGCCCGAGGATGTGGAGGTCCGTGGCACGGCTGACTTCTGCCTTGCCGGCGAGGGACGCCCGTCTGGCAAGGTGCTTCACCTCCGGGGCCTCGAGCAGTTCGACTCCCCCTACGGGATTTCGCCCTGGGAGCCCCTTCTATACGTTTTGCAGCGCCGTCGCATCACCGAGAGCGCGGCCGAGCACATGCGCCAGATCATCGGCGCCTCGCAGGCCTCCGAGCAGGTTCGCAAGCGCGCGGAGCAGTCGCTGCGGGCGATCGCCGCGATGGATAAGGACACTGAAGAGCGCCTCGACAAGCTCCTCTGGTTCCCCCGCCGCCGCCTGCGTGAGGTTCGCGAGGACATCTACTTCGATGGCCAGGAGCGCTTCGCCGGGTGAGCACTCCGCCGCTTGCTTTCCTCTGGCCGAGGGCGCTCGCCTGGGCGCTTCGCCAGGAGCGCCTGCCCGATCGTCTCGCCGACCTCCTCGCCGCCCGCCTTCGCCGCCACCGCCGGCCCTCGCTCTCTGAGCTCTCGACAGCGCGCCTGCGCGAGCTCGCCCGCTCTTCGTCATCGAGCGAGCTCGCTCTCCTTGGCGCCTACACGCCCGCCCGCCTCCGCCCGGCCGAGGTCCTCGCGGCCGCCACGTCAGAGGATCTGATCGGTCCCCTGGCGCTTCTCTTCGACCGCGTCCCGGCCGAGCCGGGCGAGCGCAGTGAGGCCCTCCACCAGGCAATCGTCCTAGACAGCGCCTCCCTCCCCCTCAGGCGGCACTGCGCGCTGCTCTGTATCAGGCGCCACGCCGAGGAGATCACCGCCGCTCACGCCCGCGCGATCCTCACCCGTTGCCTCAACCTCGCCGCCCAGCCGGTCGATCCCTACGCGCCGATCGTGCTCGCGATGACCGCGCGAACGGCGGCGGCCGCGCTGTTGGCCGCCGATGACTCACTCGACCAGATCATGTTCGAGCAGCTCAAAAGCTCCCCGCGCGCCGGCGAGCTGGCCTTGGTCCAGGCCACTGCCCTGCAGACGCGGCGAAGCGGCTTCGGGCCTGGCCTCTCCGCGACCCTTGAGGCTCTGAAGCCAAAGGACACCCAGGCGCTTGGCTTCGCCCGCGACTGCGACCGAAGCTACTCCGCTTTGCAGAGTGCCGCGCCCCCTCCCGGCCACCTCGGGCGCATGCTCAGCAAGGCCCGTCGTCCGGTGGCCCAGATGGGCACGGCCGCGCGTGGCCTCGGCCGGGCACTCGTCGTCCTTGCCCTGCCCGCCTGCGCCGTGCTCCTCGCCCTCCTCATCGACCCAGCCCTCATCGACCTGCCCGACGACGTCAAGATCAGCGGCGCCGGGGCCCTCACCGCCCTCGGCATTCTCATCGCCGTTCACGTCCTCTCGGCCGAGCTCGCTGCTAACCGGCTCGCCGGTCCAATTGCGCGGGTGACCAGTTTCCCCGTGCCCCTCCAGGCCGGCTACGTCGCTGGGCTGGCGCTCCTCCTGCGCTCGCTCCTCACACCTCCGCATTCCGAGCTAGCCACCTACAGCGCCGTCGCGCTGGGGCTGATCGCCGCCCTCATCGTCCTCGTCCTCGTCTCCCTGCTCACCCTCTTGCGTCGAACCGATCCGGTCCAGGCTGTCGCTGCCTTCATCCGCCGCCGCAAGGGCCCGGTGCTCCGAGCGGGGTGGAGGCTCGGGCGTCTGCAGCGCCGCGCGCTTGCCGGCCGAGAGCTTCTCGCTGGCTACCCGTTCTTCAAGAGCAGGCTCTCGACGCCTCTCGGCGAGCAGCGCGCCCCGATCACCGTGCGCCACTCCGGCTACCTCTATCTGAGCCTGCGCCGCCTGCGCCGTCTCGCCCGTACCGAGCTTTGGCGCACCGAGCGCGCGCGGCTGATCCTCGTCAAGCCCCTTGGGATCGAGATCAGTAGGGGAGAGGAGGCAATTAGCCTTGTCCCCGCCGCCGACGCCCGACTCGAGCCCCGCGACCTGCGTCGCGCGCGCAGGCTTACGCACGTCCGCAGGGGCAACTCGATTGACGCCGTCGGCGAGTACGTCGGCGTCCTGATCGGGATCGCGGCCGCCCAGGCAGAAGCCGGCAACCAGGCGGGTGCCGGGCGGATTCGCGACGCGACGCTGAAGCTGCTCGAAGTCCACCTCGACGCCATGCGCGCCAGCCGCGACCGTGGCTCTGACCGGGAGGAAACCGTCGGCATGGCCGCCGTCCTGCGCGTGTCCGCCGTGCAGGCGTTGCGGCTCCTCAGCGGGCCCCTCGACGCCAACACCCGCGAGATCCTCACCGGCTTTCTGCAGCGGCTGCTTGAGATCACTGACCGAGCTGACGGCTTCTCCACCGCGCTCGCCAGCCAGCTCGGTCGCTCGGGCGCGCAGCTCGAAGACACCCTCACCGCCCAGCTCCTCTGGAACTGCGCGGTCCAGGCGCTTCGGGTCGATGACGACTTCGGCCTCCAGCAGATTCGCGAACAGGTTGAGCGCCTTGGCGGCTCCGCCGAATGGGCTGTCGACCTCGGCGGCCGCATCGTTCAGCTCGCGGCGATCACGTGGCCTTCCCAGGCGGAGCATCTCTGGGACTGGCATCTGCAGCGGGTCGGGGAAGAGACCCTCTTCCCGCTCACCGCGATGCGCGTCGGCGCCAGCGCCCTCCGGGTCGGCAACGCATCCCTTGCCCTCACCGTCGCGCTCGCCCTGCGCGGTCACGATGCCGCCAAGTGGCGCGAGTTTTTCGACGATCACTCCACCGCCGATCGCGAGACGGTTCGCGACGACCTCTACGGATCGATGCTCGGGCCCGATGCCCAGTTCGCTTTGCTCGAGTTCGTCGACTTTTTCGGCCGATCGATAAAAGCGGTCACCCCGTGACTGAACTGCGAGGTCATCAAGAAGGGTGCTGTTCCTTGTTGGATCGAACTCGACCCAACTCAACCACTTCAGCAAACCAGGAGTTGAGTGGGTCGGGGGCGGTCTCCAAAACCGGCGATTCCAGGTTCGAGTCCTGGCTGCCCCGCTCGATTCTTTTGGCTTGGGGAGCCGCAATCCCGCTTTAGGAGCGGGTTCGCAGCTTCTTGACCTGGCTTGGGTCGGGAGGTCAACGAAAGTCAGCAAAGGTCAAGAAAGGGCTGTTTTCGGCCCCTTTCATTCCCCTGGACATTCCCCTGGGGAGCCGAACCGGGACCGGGAAATTCAGCCGCATACGCCGAAGCTCAAGAGCTGGAACCCCGGCCTGCTACCCGCGCTAAGCTCGTTACAGCCCTGCGGCGACCGCCCTCAATGGCGGCGCCACCCGGGGAAGAACGCAATCGAAGGAGATGCAATGACTCCGAATGAGGCCGAACAGGCCCTCTACCAAGACCTCCTGTCCATTTATGCCCGCGCTGGGGCGGAGGTGACCTACGAGACCGACAAGGGCGATGTCCGCCCCTACTGGGCAAAGCGCTTCCTACAGGCAGTGAAGCGCTCAGAGCGGAGCGGGGAGCTCTTCGCGTTCGTGGCGCGCCTGCTGGGACCGCCCGAGCCCTCGCGTGGCTTCCTGATCTTGAAGAAGGCCGAACGCCTCGACCTTACCGTCGAGGCCCTAGTGATTAACCCGAGCAAGTCCTACTATGCCGCGATCGACCCTGAGCTTGTCGAGATCGCGCGCCAGCGACTTGTCGAGCACGGCTACGAGCCTCCCGCCAGCGGCTCGGCGGGGAGTGAACCGAAGGCGCCTTCGACGGAGCGGGCGGCCGTCCATCTCGCGTCGGGCGCATCGTTCGACCTGCGAGTGACCGTTGGCAGCGACGGCAAGCTCGCGATCGCGCTCATCTGAGGACGCGGGAGATCGGGGCGGCGCGGCCCGCCGTCCCGATCGTCTTCGCGTCGTCCCGTCCAGCCGGTCGGCGATCACGGGGGCTGCCGCCAAGGGTGAGAACCCTTTCAGGGTGTCTTGATGTCGGGCCAGAGACCAGTTCGCTCACGAATCTCGGCCACGTCGGTGCTCCACTCTTGCCCGTCCTCCCACTCGGAGGCGACCTCAAGAAGGAAGACATCGAGCTCCTCCGGCGTTGGCGTACGACCAAGGTAATGGCGCAGCACCACCCCGGCCGCGCATTTGCGCTCCTCGTGGTCTGACCAATTGAGCTTGTCGATCGTGTCCGACGCGAGAGGCTCGTCGAGCCAATCGAGTTCGTCTGGATGATCGATGGGATGTCGCGACTCGCGCTCGACGAAGTTGTAGGAGATTGCGGCGCCGAGGGCGCCGAACCGCTCCCTCTCCCAGAATTCCCCGGTGTAGTGGTCCTCGCCCCACTCGACGTCGTAGGTGGGCTCGGGGAGAAGGTCGATGAACGCCATTGCCAAGGCCGGTTCCTCCTCTTCGATTCGAAGCAGGCTCAGTCCGCGTGAGAGGCGCTGTTCGGCCGCCTTCGACCAGCCCTTGGTCGTGATCAAGATGCCGAGATCGGTCTGAACGTCGTCGATCAGCCCGATGAAGTTCTCGGCGTGGGTGACGTTGATCTTCCTCCCGTAGCACTTGCAATCGATCGCGGCGGTGATGTTCTCCTGTAGACCGCCGGCGAAGTCGCCGGTGACGAGGATGTCGATCTGGCGATCGACCCCGGAAGTCCTGCCGGGCAGTCTCTTGTCGTACTCGATCGTCGCCCCGGGGCCCGCCCATTCCTTGATCCGCGCGAGGATGTGCTCCTCGTAGCATCGCCATGCGGGCTTGTTGCTCATCACCGTGACCCTAGAGCGCTCGACAGGTGCCCAGCGCGGATACTCAGGACCCGCCGCTCTGGGCGTGGTTGTTTCGTTTCGAGCTTGGCTAGTCGCGCATCCGACATCCATTGGTGCCTTCGCATTACCCTCGCGTTAGCGAGTCCAGGACCCACCGCCTACGGAAGCGACGCTCATGCCCGGGTACATCGGCCACACCGACCACGGATGGTGGCGCTTCCTGCGCGAGCGGCCCGACGTCCGTGAGGTCAACTTCTGGCGTCCGGGCGGAGGACGCCGTTTTACGGCTCTTGCGGCTGGTGAGCCGTTCTTCTTCCGTCTCAAGTCGCCGATCAACCGGATCGGTGGCTTTGGCCTCTTTGCGCGTTATGGAGCACTGTCCGTCTGGCGTGCCTGGGAGGTGTTCGGCGAGGCAAATGGGGTCGCAAGCGAGGCCGAGCTGATCGAGCGCTGTGGGCGTCTGGCGCGCCGGCGGGTCGGAATCGCAGATGTCATCGGGTGTGTCGCCGTCGCCGAGTGCATCTTCTTTGCACCGGACGAATTCGTCGAAGTGCCGCCGAGCTTCAACCCGCAGAACCTGTCCGGCTCGCGGATTGACCTTGACGCCTCAGGCGGGCGGTGGTTGTGGTCGGAGTGTCTTGAGCGCGCACAGACGCAGGCTCCGACCGAGTGGGTCGCCGAGGCGGCAGGGCGCGCCCGCCAGGGTCAGCCGCAGATTGTTGTCCCGCGCCTCGGCCAAGGCTCGTTCCGGCTGGCTGTGGTCGACGCATATGGCGGCGCCTGCACGGTCACGGGCGAGCATTCGCTGCCCGCGCTCGAGGCAGCGCACATCAGGCCGTGGCACAAGGGCGGAACCCACGAGCTGCATAACGGCCTGCTGCTGCGCCGCGACCTGCACCGACTTTTCGACCTGGGCTACGTATCCGCCCGCCCAAATGGGCGCTTTCTCGTTAGCCCCCGCCTGCGGACGGAATTCGCTAACGGCCGCACCTACTACGCCCTCGAGGGCCGCTCACTGATTCCGCCCACGGACTCCGCGGCGGCGCCCGACCCCCAGCTGCTTGAGTGGCATGCGGACGAAGTCTTCCAGGCTGGTTGAGCGAGGAGCACGGGGCAAAATGAGGACATCCGGGCAGGTGGAAACAATTGGCGCGATGACCGTGCGTGAGACATCACTGCTCACCGAGCTCGGCTGGTCTGAGCTCGAGCAGCTCGTTCGCGCTCAGCAGCGAAACCGCGAGGTGCACACGCCGCCGATCTCGGCCTTCCGCTGGTGGGCCCGGCGCTCGCACGCGCTGATCGGCGCGCTCCTCGACCAGGCGAAAGACGCCGCTGAGGGGCGGCTGACCGTGGCCGACCCTTTTTCGGGCGGCGGCACTGTGGCAGTTGAGGCGGCACGGCGGGAGCTCGACGTTTACGCGCAGGACCTGCACCCGTGGGCAGTCGCAGGCCTGCGCGCAGCGCTCACGCCGGTCGATCCCGAGGAGCTCAAGCTCATCTCGCGCAAGTTGCTAGCAGCGCTCGCGCCGGTGCGCGCGGAGCTGTATGGAACGGTCTGCCCAATGCACGGTGCCGATGCCGAGGTGCTGACCGCATTCTGGGTCCGCGTAGCACATTGTCCTGCTTGCGCAAAGAAGGTCTTTCTGTACCCCTATTCGCTTGTTACGCGCGCTAGTCGCCAGTCGGACGAGCCACTTGCGTGGTGGGGATGCCAGGCTTGCGGCGGCGTCACCGAGCGAGCGTACCCACGGGGTCGCCGCGCGTGCGCTCACTGCGAAGCGCCCCTCGCGCGCCACGACATTCCGCTCCTGCCCGGTCGCGTCGCCACTTGCCCGCACGATGGATGCGGGAAAAGCTTCGACCCGTTTGCCGAGGCGCCGAGCTTCGAGCTAGCGCTTGTTCAGCGCAGTTGCCGCCACGGCGGCTACACGCATGTGCATTTTGCAGAGCCGACGGCGCAGGAGTGTGAGCAGGCGGAACTGCGCGAGCGACGCGCGGTGCCGCAGCCGCTGACGACGAAGATCCCCGCTGGACTTGAGACGCGAGTCCTTCGACGGACGGGCTTTGAGCGTTGGGCCGACCTCTACGCGCCGCGCCAGCTCGAGGTGCTGGCGGCGGCGATCCCGGCACTTGAGAAGCTGCGCACGAGTGCGGCGCTCAAGGCACGACTGCGGCTTGCGATCTGCGGGTGTGCGGAGATGGCGGGGTACGTGAGCCGCTGGGACCGCTACTACCCGAAGGCATTCGAGGCAGTCGCAAACCACCGCTTTGCGATCACGGGGCTGAGCGTCGAGACGAATCTGCTCGCCGAGCGCGGGCGCGGGACGCTACCGCGTCGGCTCGGGCACTCATTGCGCGCTGCGCGTTGGGCCCGGGAAGAGTTGCCGCCAGCTCTCACCGTGAGCAGCCGGTCGGCGGCAGCGGCTAGGGCGCTACGGCCAGAAGGTGTGGTCGTCGCGCAGGGCTCGAGCGAGTCGCAGCGGGCGGCAAGCGGCTCAATCGACCTGGTACTGACGGACCCTCCCTACTTCGACGACGTGCAATACGCGGAGCTTGCCGCCGTGTTCCTAGCATGGGCAAACGCCACCGGGCTTGTTGCCGACTCTGCGGCACTAGACCTGCGCTCGGAGGCCGTCGCGAACTCGGTGCGTGGCACAGGGGCGGAGCGCTACCGCGCGCTTCTTACGGCGATCCTCAGCGAGACGCGGCGCACGCTGGCCGATGATGGCCTCATGGTCCTGACCTTTCACAACTCCGATATGCGAGCATGGTGGGCGCTCGGCAGCGCCCTGCGCGACGCGGGCTTCACCGTTGCCGCGCTAGCCGTGACGCATGCGGAGAACGAGCGGGATCACGCGAAGCGGGGACGGCTCGCGTTCACGCGTGACCTGGTGCTTGAGTGCCGATCCAATATCTACAACCGCGTCGCCGAGCCAGAGATTGCTTGGGAGCCGGATGCCGATGAGGCGAAGGAGTTGATCGCGGCCGGACGCGCGATCGCCGCCATGCCGGCTGAGGAGACTTGCGAGAAGTTCCGCGAGCGGTTCCGCGCACGGCGCGGCGACCTGCAGGAGCTCCGCATCGGCTACCGCCGTAAGGAGAAGTCTGGTGGGTGAGTCGACGAAGCCTCTGTCGGCGGCGTCGCGGATCGCCTTTCTCAAAAAGCGTGTCGAGGCCGCTAAAAAGGAGGGTGCGCCGACGCAGCAGGTCCCCTTCCGCGACGATCAGGTCCACCTGTCGCGCATCAAGGTTCCAGCTGACTTCCCGCGCTACCGACTGCAGAGCGGACGCACTCACCGTAAGCAAGCTGAGTACATCGAGAAGCACGACCTATCCTCGGACTTCTTCGCAGATCCCGAGAGCGAAGAGGCCCAGCTTGCCCAGCACCAGATCCTGTTCAGCGTGATCGACGAAGAGGGGTTGCGCGCAGACCTCGCCGAGCGCGAGCAGCTCTTCCCACTCGTGCTTACGAAAGACGGCTACATCGTCGACGGTAACCGCCGCACTGCGGCACTGCGCGACAAGGGTGAGGAGCAGCTAGAGGCGGTCGTGCTTCCGGACGACGCCGATGCAGTCGATCTCTACGAGACCGAGCTTGAGCTTCAGATGGCGCGGGAGACGAAGGCGGACTACAGCTGGATCGACGAAGCGCTCCACGTCCGCTACGGAATCGACGCGCTTGATGAGCCGATCGAGAAGATCGCCAAGCGCATGCGGATGTCAAGAGACGACGTCAACGAGCTGCTCGGCCGGATCGAGCTTGTCGACCTCTACCTCGATTGGCTTGGTCATCCCGATGGCTATCACCGCGTCGGTCGCGACCAGACGCTCGACGAGCAGTCGTTCAGGGAGATCTACCTTCGCGAGCGGCGCCAGCGCTTCCAACAACTGCAGACCCTTCACAAGCGTGCTGTGCTCGAGGCGTGCTTCGCCGTGATCCGCGCGGGGGGTGGCTACAAGGACATCCGTGGCGTGGCCGACCACTCGATACAACGACTCGCTGATGTCACGGTGCGGGTGCGCGACGCTGATGAGCTCCCCGACGACCTGCGCGAGCGCTTCGACGAGCCGGTTGCGGCCTCCGCACCGGAGGCGCAAGACGACGGGCGCGGGCCGGATCTGCTGGACGAGTTGGCCGACGCAGCCGGCATAGAGACGGTTCCCGAGGGGGCTGAGATTCTGAATGTGGTTGGGAACGCTGACAATGCGGCCGTGGTTGGGCCGATCCTGTCCGATGTCGCCGAGGATCTAACCGATCGCGAGTCCGAGCGGGACAAGCGCGCACTGCCGCTCAAGAACGTGCGCCGAGCGCTCAAGCTCCTGCGCGATGTCACCGTCGACTCGAGCACCGTGAAGCGCGATGAGATCGCACGTACTCTCGCTGAGCTGATCGAAGAGACTGAGCGGCTCGAGAAGCAGGTCGAGGCAGCGAGCCAGGGCAACGAGTAGGCCGATGGCGGCGGTTGCGCTCAGGTTGCGCGACATGGGCCGTGCAGTCGAGGTCCAGTTCGAGGATCCGGCCGATGTCGCGCTGGCTCAGGCCCGCCACACGCTGGTGTCGCTTGACGCAGAGCGCCGTGCGAGCGGGTTCGTCCTACCAACTCACGCATTCAGACGCGGCGCAGTGACGCTCGCACGAGCGCTGCGGGCGGCGGGTGCGGAGGTCGAATTCGACGACGGCGTCACGACGATCCTGCGCACGCAACTCGAAGAGATAGAGGCACGACGGGCTGCCGATACCAATCTCGAGCCGCTCTCACCGGAGGGTGTGGCTGCGGCGGTGAAGGCGAGCGGATGTTTCCGACGTGAGTTGACCCAGTGTCAGCTCGAGAACCTCGGCCGCCTGATCGCACTCCGTCACGGCGCTAATTTTTCGGTCCCAGGTGCCGGCAAGACGAGCACGCTCCTCGCGCTATACGAGGCGCTGCGCGCACAAGGCGTCGTTGACCGTCTGCTCGTCGTCGCACCGAAGAACGCCTTCGTTGCGTGGGAAGACGAGCTTGCGCTCTGCTTCCGTGACGAGGAGCGCCCGGTCTTGCGCCGGCTACAGGGTGGTGCCGCAGGTGTCGCAACGGCGCTAACCAGCGATCCCCAGATCGCCCTCATCACTTACCAGCTCCTGCCGAACGTCGAGGAGATCGTTAAGGCATGGGCTACGGGGCACCGGACCCAAGTGGCGCTGGATGAGTCGCACCGCGTCAAGTCCGGCCACGCAGCGGTCACCGCAGCGGCCGCGCTCGATTTGGCGGGCGTGGCGGTGCGGCGCGACATCATGAGCGGTACGCCGCTTCCCCACTCCCCGGAGGATCTGCGCCCGCAGCTCGATTTCCTCTGGCCGGGGCAGCGTGTGCTGCCGGACGTGCGCGTGACCGCGGAGGCGGAGCCGGAGGTGATCGCCGACGTGGAGCGCGCGGTGCGCCCGCTGTATGTGCGTACCACGAAGGAGGAGCTCGAATTGCCGCGGCTCGACGTCCAGCCTGTGCAAGTCGATCTCGGTCCTCTCCAGCGTGAGCTTTATGAGCTGCTTCGCTCCGAGGCTGCGCGCGCCGCGTCGGGGATGCAGGGACGCGACCAGCGTTTCTTCCGGATGCTTGGCCGCCACGTCGTGCGCCTCCTCCAAGCTGCCATAAACCCGATGCTCTTGACTCAGGGGCCGCTGATTGACAATCAAGAGCCTGCGCCGGTCCCGGAGGGCAAGCGCGCGTGGGAGCTCCTGCGGGAGTTCGCGCGCTACGAGCGACCGGCGAAGATCGAGGAGGTCGTGCGCAGGACTGAAGCACTCGTCGGCGAGGGCAAAAAGGTGCTGATCTGGACGCAGTTTGTGATGAACGTGCTCTCGCTTGAGCAGCTCCTCGCAGAGCACGGCGCAGTTGTCCTCTACGGCCAGGTCCCGACGGGCGACGACGATGACATCTCGACGCGTGAGGGGAGGATTCGGGCCTTCCACGACGACCCCGAGACGAAGGTCATGATCGCGAACCCAGCTGCGGCAGGGGAGGGGATCAGCCTCCACCGCGCTTGCCACCACGCGCTCTACCTTGATCGCAACTTCAACGCCGCGCACTACCTGCAGTCGCTCGACCGAATCCATCGGCTCGGGCTTCAGGGGGTCGAGCCTGAGGTGCGCATCGTCGTCGCACGGGAAACGATCGATGCGCGTGTCGAGGACCGCCTCCACAAGAAGATCATCGCGATGAGCCAGGTTCTGAACGACCACGGGCTGGCCGCGCTCGCCTACGACCCCTTCGACATTGGCGAGGGTCTGCCGGCGGGCATCGAGCCGGAGGATGTCGAGGAGATCCTCGATCACCTCGAGGAACCGGAAGGCCGCTGATGCCATCGGTGCGCTTGACACCTGGACGGCTCACCGCGCTCTGGCTCGTTTTGCAAACGCTCGGGGAACTGGGCGGCCGCGCCGAGACCCCCGACTTGCGCGCGACCGCGCGGCGCAGCGCATTGCGTGCCGGCGGTCTGCCGGTGCCAGACGGCCTCAGGCTCGCGCTTGAGGGCGGCTTCGCCGTCGAGGAGGCGGAAACGTGTGTCCTCGGGCCGCTCGGTGAACGCGCGCTCGTGATGAGCGACGAGGAGGAGCCCCCGCCTGAGGTCCTGCGACTCTTCATCACGGTGCTGTGCCTGCAACGGCCGCCGGCTTGGGTTGCGTGGTGGCAGGGCTCGCCTGCTGACATCGACGCGGTCGTGCCGGGCGACGAACGGCGCGTCATGCGGGCCGCGGGCTTGCTGCCGCAGCCGTCCATCGAGGACCTAGGCGGCTGGGCGTGGTGGCAGGCGCTCGGCCGCGTCCCGCTTCCCGACCACGCGGCCGCTGAGCGCAAGCAGATCGGCGACGCTGGCGAGGAGCTCTCGATGGCGTTTGAGCGCTGGCGCCTCCGCGCGCAGGGCTACAACGAGCTAGCGGACGCGGTCCGCTGGATCGCGCGCGAGTCCGACGCATACGGGTTCGATGTCCTGAGCTATGCGGGCGACGACCACGCGCCGCTTGAGCCAAATGACCGGATCGCGATCGAGGTGAAGGCGACCGCGCTGCCGGTTACCGAGCACTTTCCGTTCTTCTTCACGGTGCATGAGTGGGAGGTGCTCTCCGGTCTTGGGCCGCGTGCAGTACTCCACTTCTGGCCTGCAGTTGACGCAGGCCCGCCGCCGCGCTCGCGTACTGAGCAGCCGATCGTCTGTGCGCCCGCCGCGCTCGCGGAGCACCTCCCCGCTCCGCCTGCCTGCGGCGAGCTATGTGGCTGGCAAAGCGCCGAGCTACGGGTGAAGGTGAGCTAACCGGGCCGCTTAATTCGTCATCTGGCTGGCTCACCGCTGCGTTGGGCTGACGACACCCCCTGAGTGCGAAGCCAGGCTCGTCTCAAATGCCTGTAACCACTCGGGTGAAATCGCCTCGGAGTGCGGCGAGGTCGATAGGCTCTCTGTGAGGGGAATCCCCGCCGAGGACCACGAGGCTGGCCGAGGGGCCGGGGGCCAACTCGTCCAGTAGGTCAATCAGGCGCCAGCTAACCACCGAACGCCAACGCAACGCAGCAATGCCTACCTCGCGAATTCTGTACTGGTCCGTCGAGTCGGCAAGTGCGTATCCGATCAGCTGCCAAAGCTGATGACGGCCCACTACGCCGGTCGTGGTGGTCGCCTTCCAATCGATCAGTCGGCGTCGGGCGATGAGATCGGCATCCGCGCCTCCGAGCGCCGCAGTCAGCCGGAACCTCGGGTTGAGCACCAGAGGTCGGGCCTTGCGCAAGTGGCCGTAATCTTCCCAGGCCGCTCGCCCCAACTGTGCGAGGTCTTGAATCGTTACCGGTGACAAGCTCAGCTCTACGAACTGGTCCAGGCCGTTGCATTGTCGAAGCGGTCGAATGAGAAGGTCGCGGATCGCCGGGTTCATTGGACCGGCGCGATAGAGCTGCTCGAAGCGGGCGAGAACCAGACAGCGGACGCAGAAGTCGGCCCACTCATCGTCTGCCAGTTCGCGCCGGCTCGGTCTGAGCTTCTTGATGTCGCTGACGGCTTCACGTTCGACCTCGATCGCCCGCATGTCGATGCGCGGATCCGCTGCGAGTGCTTGCACTGCCTCTGAAGCCACCGTCCATTCAATGGAGGTGACCCTCAAGCACGCTCGCAGGAGGTAGTCGACCGCGGTTCCCACGAGGCTGGCGTCAGCGCCGTCGATACGCGGGACAGGGCACTGGGTGGCGCCGCCACAAAGCTTTCGGTTGGCTTCTCGGGCGACGTTCCGGGTTTCCGGAAGGTGCTCCTCAAACCAGGCGCGGACCGGACTGTTCTTAGAGTCGAGGTGGGAACTGAGGCTCATCGTGATCGGTGTCTGATTACAGGAGCGCGAGACAGAAACAGGCCGAGCGTATCCGCTCAACGAATAGTCGAGAGGCAAAAATCCGATCCCTTGGACATGTCTGATTGTTAATCAACTCAGACACGAGCCAGATCGGCGGAACGCCCACCTCTACGGCGCACACATATCGCGCTGAGAGGGCATGGAGATGACTCACCTCTCCTACTGAGCCTCGATCCGGCAGAGCAAAGGAGTAGGGAATATGTCCTCTCATTCGAGCAGGCCGGTCAACCGACCGGTCGCGGTGGCCCTCTGCCTGATGTTGGCCTGCGTAGGGGTCGCTGTCATATGCGCCGCGACGGCCCACGCCAGCGGCTATTACCCGATGTTGCTGTGCGCCGGTAACAACGGCTCCAACGGCTACGACACCGCGACCAACACGATCAGCGGCAATAACCCCGGCGGCATCTTCAGCTTCGAGAACTACTGCGGCCCCGCACCGGACCCGGCGGGCAACAACGCCTTCCTGCGGATCGTTGAGAACCAGAGCGGCGGCAGCGCGGGGGTCAACGCCTACGGCAGCATCTCTTGGACCGTCACGCCCTGGGTTGCGATCGTCGCCGGAGGCGGCTATACCCGTGAGCCCAACGCCTTCAACGACGGCTGGCGCGGCCGGTTCTGGGCCGAAGGTTGGGACGGCAGCACGAACAACATCCTCATGCAGGGCTCCGGCGTCGACAACGGCAGCCTCGGAGGCATCGGCTGGGCGACGACCTCGACCTTCGCCTTCCACCTGTGGCCCTTCGGCGGTTACGGGGACTACCGCCGCTTCGTCTTCGAGCTGACCTGCATGCGCCCCGCGGGCTGCGACCGCGCGAACTTCAACGCCGTCGATGCCAACACCATCCACCTGACCCTTGCCGACCGCCAAGACCCGAGCGCCTCGTTCGTCGGCTCGCCGACCGTCAACGGAACCTGGGTGCGCGGCGAAACCGCGATCTCCTGGTACGAATCCGACCAGGGCTCCGGCCTGCGTTTCTCCCGCCTGAAGGTCGATGGCAACACCCTCGGCGACGGCACGATCGACTACCAGGCAAACGGCGGCTGTGACATCGGCTGGTCCGGCGCCAGCGGCGAGTTCGCCCGGCGCTTCAACCCGTGCATGGGCGGCCCCTACCAGCGTTGGTACGGCCTCAAGACCTGGAACATCGCCGACGGGCAGCACAGCTTCGCCATCTGCCTGCAGGACTACGGCCAGTACCGCAGCGGCGGGGAGACCTGCGACAGCCGCACGATCCGCACCGACAACACGGCGCCGGGCAAGCCCGCGTCGCTGGAAGTCACCAGCGCCAACCCGGCCCGCTACCTCGACCACTTCGGCGCCAAGTTCTCCTTGCCGCCGAACTCCGGCAGCCCGATCACGAAGGTCCACTACTACGTCACCGACGACGAGGACGGCGGCAAAGTGGTCGTGCCGGAGAAGGTCGTCTCGGCCACCAACCCGACGAGCCTGTCCGGCATCGAAGGCCCCGCGAAGGCCGGCGCCTACACCCTCCACGTCGCGATCGAGGATCAGGTCGGATTCGTCAGCCCGTTTGCTGCCGCACCTGTGCCGCACGACACGACGCCGCCGGCGGCCCCGCAGAACCTCCACGTTCTCGGCACCACCGCTCACCGCGTCCCGAAGTTCGACATCCAGTGGAGCAACATCACCGACGCGGGCTCGCCGATCGACACCGCCCATTACCAGTTGATCGACGGCTCCGGCAACGTGATCGTCCCGGCCCAGGCCGTCAGCGGCGGCAACATCGAGGCGATCCACGACATCGCCACGCCACCGCAGGACGGCGACTACAAGGTCCGCGTTTGGCTCCGCGATGCCGAGGGCAACGTCGGCGCCCCGGTGACCGTCGCGGTCCCCCGGGACACGACGCCGCCGGCCGCGCCGCAGGACCTCTCGGTTGCGACCCCTGCCTCCTCGCGCGCCAGTCAGGGATTCGATGTGCGCTGGCGCGACATCGTCGACGAGGGCTCGCCGATCGACGCGGCCCACTACAAGATCCTCGAAGCTTCGGGCGGCGTCGTGGTTCCGCCGACGACGGTCAAGGGCGAGGGCATCGACTCGATCGCCGACCTCGAAACTCCGCGCACTCGCGGCGGCTACACCCTCCTCCTCTGGCTGAGCGATGCCGAGGGCAACGTCGGCGCACCGGTCAGGGCTCCTCTCTCCTACGACTGCGTTCGCTCCGAGGTGGGTGGAGGAACCGCTCTGAGCGCCGGGCTCGGCGACCAGCGCCAGCCTGATCAGCTCGTCCGCCAAGGTGAGGGTTCGACGCTCGCGGGGAGCCTCCGCGGCCCCGGCGGCGCGGTCTCCGGCGCTCCCGTCTGCGTATTCAGCAGCGTCGTCACCGACAACGACCGCGAATTCCTCGGCATCGCGCTGACCGGCGACGATGGCAGCTACCGCTTCACCGTCGCCCCAGGCCCTTCGCGCACGATCAGCGCGATCTATCGCCCCGACCAGCGCCAGCTCAGCGCCAGCGCCACCCTCTACACCCGCGTGCGCCCGACGCTGAAGGCGCAGGAGAGCGTGGTGCGCAACAAGCGGGTTGCCCGCTTCTACGGGCAAATCCCCGGCCCTCACAACGACCGTGTCGTGGTCGTCTTGCAGGTCAAGCAGAGCAACGGCTGGCGGGTCTTCCGCCGCTACCGCACGCGCGGAGGCGGCCGCTACCAGCTCGTCTACCGCTTCGGACGCACCACCTCGCCGGCGACGTATGTGATGCGGGCGCAGGTTCGCAGGCAGGGCGGCTATCCCTACCTGCCGGGGAACTCGAAGCTGCTGCGCCTGCGAGTGATGCCGTAGGCGAGGAGACGGCTCCTGCCGGGCTCGTGGCGTAGGTCGCTTCGAGCCTGGCAGCGGCCGTCCGCCACTTCAAGGCCCGCTGCGCGGACCTCGCTTCGCGCCCTCGCTGCGCTCGGGTTCCGTGCCGCCCGCTCCGCTGCCTTGCGGCTCGGCGACCTGCACCACGAGCCAAGGAGGCACCGATGGACCCTGCGATCGAACACACCGACGAGCTGCGCCAGCTCTGCCCGGGGCGCTTCACGAAGGTCTCCCTGCACACCCAGGCCGGAGAGATCGAGGCGCGCCTCAGCGAGGGCGGCAACTGGGAGTTGCGGATCCGCCGCGATGAGGAGACGACCTGGCGTATGGCCTGTAGCGGCGACCTCGATAGCGGCGCGATCACCCCGGAGCCGGTCGGGCCCTCGCTCGGCGAAGACGTGAGGAGGCTCGGACCGCTGGAGATCGACCCGGCGGCGCGCAAGGCATCCGTTCACGGCAAGGACGTCGAGCTCGCCAAGAAGGAGTTCGCACTGTTGCTCATCCTCGCCACGGCACCCGACCGCGTCTTCAGCAAGAACGAGCTGCTGCGAGCGGTCTGGGGCCTCGAGAGCACGACGAAGAGCCGCACCCTCGACAGCCACGCGAGCCGGCTGCGCGGCAAGCTGCGCTCGGCGGGAGCCGAGGCCCTCGTCGTCAATTGCTGGGGCGTCGGCTACAGGCTCTGGGACCGCGCCGACCTGACGACCTTCCCGCCGCTCAGCGCGGTGGGCGAGGCGGCTTGAGGTGACCGCCACAGCGACAGCAGACAGCCAGGGCCGGCTCTGCGAGCTCGGCCGCTACGCTGTCCCCGATGAGGCCCGCATCCTGGTCGGACAGAGGATCGACGGGGTCGTCCACGTTTTCGACTGGCCGGCCGCGGGTCCGGGAAGGCGCTACCACGTCGAGGCGGGGTTCGAGTCCAAGGCGGAGCTGGCGGTGCTCGTCGCCGAGTACCGTCGCCGCGCCGAGCACCTCGGCGTCTGCCCGATGAGCCGCACGGCGATCGATCGCGCCTGTGGCTGAATGCCAGCTGTTCGCGGGGCCAATCGAGTCCCCCGAGCAGCTGGACCTCTTCCGTGCAGCGTGATGCTGTGGATCGGTCAGGCCTTTACGCCTAGCAGACCTCCCCCGGGCGGCTGCGCCGCCCTCCTCCGGCCCGCTTTTCGGCCCGGCCATGACCGATCCACAGCATCACCCCAAGAAGCCGTCCGCCAAGCAGCTGCGTTATCTGCGCAGCCTCGCCGAGCGCTGCGGAGAGTCCTTCGCCTACCCGGCGACCGCGGCGGAGGCTTCGGCCGAGATCGACCGGCTGAAGGCACGGAGGCGCAGCAGTAGGGCGGACCGTCGTCACGAGGTCACTCAGGTCAGGCAGGCAATGGGAGAGGGTGGCGGCGACAGCGCCTCGGTTCGGCCCGGCGAGATCTCGGGCTATGGGTCGAGCGCGACCTGGCGTTAAGGACTCAGCCGCTCTCCGGCTCCCGCGCGATCGGCAGGGAGCGAACGCGTATGCGATCCCTGGAGAGGCTCACGATCGCGCCTTCGTCCAAAGCCTCGGTGATCGCCGATAGGTTCGCCGCCAGTAGCGCGGCCTGCTCGGCGGGGCGCATGTGATCGGCGGAGCGCAGCAGCACGACCGAGGGAGCCGCCAGGGAGCCGAGCGCGAGCAGCTCGCCGAAGTCCGCATCGGCGGTGAGCAGAACCCGGTCCTGCTCGGCGGCGGCCTGCAGGATCTCGGGGTCCGGCGCGCTGATCAGGCCGATGTCGGCGACATGAACGGTGTCGTTCCCCGCCTCGCGAAGGCGACGCGCGACCTCGGGGGAGAGGTTCGCGTCGAGCAGCAGCCTCACCCTGGAGCGGCGACCGCCAGCTCGCGGTCCTGCGTAGCCGCCGCGCCGTACTCAAGCGCCGCGAGGATGTCCTCGCGCTCCAGGTAGGGGTAGTCGGCGAGCACCTCGTCGATGCCGGCGCCGGCGGCAAGCTGACCGAGGACGGCGCTTACAGTGACGCGGGTGTCGCGGATGCAGGGCAGGCCGCGCATCTTGTTGGGGTCGACGGTGATCCGATCGAGGGCCATTGCATCTATCAGGGTAAAGGAGCGCGGAGCGTCCGTTGCGAGGAGGTCGGGACTGGGCATGACCCGGCGGTGGGGTCGAGCATTGGCGATGCCCGTCGACCTCCTTGAGAGGAGGCCCGAATTTCCTCTCCGCAGGATGGCACGCGCCGCCCGCCCGTCAACCCCCGCAAGGGGGGTTCCCCTCCGCCCTGCGGGCTCCGGTGACGGGCGTTCGGTCGCGCGCCGTACCTGGGTTCGTCAAATCGAACCACCTCTCAAAGGAGGCCCGAAGTGCAGGACATGAACGTAGTCACTCTCACCGCTCGCCTGACCAAGGACCCCGAGCTGCGCCAGACGCGCTCAGAGCACTCGGTCAGCACCCTGAGGGTCGCGATCCAGCGGCCGACCAGCCGCGACGGTGAGGACCGAGGCGCCGTCTTCTACGACGTTGAGGTCTGGAACGGGACCGCCGAGAACTGCGTCCGCTACCTCTCGAAGGGAAGCCGGATCGGGGTCGTCGGCCGGCTGGAGCTCGACCAGTGGAAGGACGAGCACGACGTGCCGCGCCAGCGCAGCTACGTGGTCGCCACGCAGGTCAACTTCCTCGACCCGCCGCCGGCCAACGGCGAGCGCGAGGAGGCCGAGCCCGAGCCGGAAGCGGTCGGAGCGGGCGCGGCGAACGGCAGCGTCGCCTGAGCGAGTCCAGCTCCACCGGGGCGTCGTCCGAGAGGACGGCGCCCTTTTTTTCGGTGATGTCGCCGCTTCTCTTGAGGATCGCTACAGATTCATCCCGTTGATCTCGCTCCGCCGCCTCAGCTTCAGCTTGCACTTTCGCTTCTCGCGCCGCCCTCTTCAGGCGTGCGGCCTCAGCCTCCATGATGGCGGCTGGTTGAAAGCGATGTCCGCAGGGACCAAACTGGTGAATGGGGTGGGGGAGTCCAGTGAGCTCGGGAGGTGCGCCGCTGTAGGGCACGTCGCTCACACACTCGACCCACCCCGATCCGAGATCCACGAAGCTTTCACCCCGGCAATCGGGACACTTGACCCTCTGTCCCATTCCGCGAGTGTATAAGCGTTAGATGGTGAGAACGCCGGGCGAATGCTGGGGGTGGCGCGCCGGATGATCCTCGTGCGGGATATGCCTGCGACGCGAGAAGAAACACATGACGACGCTGGACAGCGGATGAGCGCTGTGGAGCGCCTCAGGATCTCCAATATACGATCGGCCCCGTGATCGGACGGTCCACCGCTGAGTTGGAGGCCAGGGACAAGCTGCTTGGCGCGATCCTCGCGCTGATCGGGACGGCTGGCGCACTTATGACCGCCGCTGGCGGGCCGGCGGTTGCGACGGTGTCCATCGCGATGCTCGGGTTCGGCGGAGCCTCACTAGGCGTCTTGCTGAGGGTCCAGCAGGCGAGAACTCGGGAGATAGACGAGCGCAGGACCGGCTGGCACCTACCGCCGTTGCGCATGGCCGAGATGGTCGATGACGCCACGCTGTACGAAATTGGCGTCGACCATGAGGCGCCCGACTCGCTCAAGCTACTCGGCGTGCTGGCCGACGGTCATCCGGAGTACGTACCGCGCGGCATGGACGGGCAGCTGCGAGAGCGACTGCAAGAGGCGAGCACGGAGACGAGGGCGTCGCTCGTCGTCGTTTCGGGCCCCTCAAAGGCTGGGAAGTCACGCACTGCCCTCAAGGTCGCCGCCAAGACCCTCCGCGACGCGTGGCTGCTTTCGCCGAAGAGCGCGGATGCGGTCGCCAAGCTCGCCAAGCCCTGGCCACCACGCGGTCTCGGCGACGGACCGTGCATCATCTGGATTGACGATATCGAGGTATGTGCGCATGGCCAGCGCGGTCTGAACCTCGATGCCATGCGGGCCTTCGGCAAATGGAAAAGGCCCGTCATCGTCTTGGCTACGCAGGGTGGCAAGGGTCTGGCACTTTCCGAGAACAGCGGCTTCCGCGAGATCGTCGGAGACCTGCTGGCTCGCTATCCGCCACTTCAGCTCAATCCGATGCTCGATGAGGACGAGCTTCGACGGGTGCGTGAGATGTATCCCCCTGCAGTCGAGCAAAGAGTTGCCCGCGAGGGGCTTGGCGAGTTCATGATCGCTGCCCCTCGCCTCATCGACAGGCTGCGCAATGGCGACTCAGCGGCTGGGAGGGCCATCGCCATGGCGGCTATCGACTGTCGTCGTACCGGGCTGCTGCGCCCGCTCTCCGTCTCACAACTCAACGAGCTGTACGTCCACTACCTGGTCGGGGCGCCCACGTCCGAGGCGTTTTCCCGTGGCCTCGAATGGGCGGCGGAACCGCTCTACTCGACCGTCGCCCTGATCTTGCGATTCGAGGGAGATCCAGACGCATATGCCCCTCATGACTATGTAGTCGCTTGGGCCAACCGGGAAGGTCTGCCGATACACCAAGTCGCCTGGGATCGTGCCCTGAACGAGTACGCGCAAGACGAGGATGACCTGCTGCGAATCGCCGCTGTCGCAAACGGCCGGGGCGACACAGCTAGAGCAGAAAGCGCCTGGCGGCGAGCAGATTCCGTGGGTAGTGGCCTCGCGGCGCGCGCCCTCGGGGGACTCTTCGAAAAGCGCGGAGAGCCGGAGAAGGCCGAGGCGGCGTACCGGCGTGCCGAGGGGCGGGGCGATGTCCACTCCTCGGGGGCGCTCGGCCTGCTACTGAGGAAACGGGGCGACCTCACCGCCGCCGCTGCAGCGCTGCAGCGCTCGGACGAGGGCGGGGACGCTCAGGGCGCCTGCTGGCATGGCACTTTCCTCAACCAGGAAGCCAGCGACCTCGACGCGGCGGAAGCGGCATTCCGGCGTGCCATTGCAAGGGGGCACTGGCATGCGAGTGCCCAGCTTGGCTACCTGCTTGAGCACGGCAGGCACGATTCTGAGGCAGCCGACGCCGCATACCGCGCGGCCGACGAGCATGGCGACGGAGTTGGCGCCCGCCGCATCGGACTGAGACTCATGCAGCGGGGGGAGACTGAGGATGCGGAGGCGGCGTTCCGTCGAGCCGACCGGCGCGGTGATGGCCACGGCTCGATGCGACTGGGCATGCTGCTTGAGACGCGCGGCAAGCTAAAGGAGGCTGAGGCTGCCTATCGGCGTGCCGACGAGCGCGGAGATCTCTCGGGGGCTTGCCATCTGGGCTTGCTGCTTGTGGGGCGAGGCGAATTCGACAAAGCAGAGACGACGTTCCGACGCGCCCACGATGGCGGGTTGCTTCTTGGCACGACCCGACTGGGCGTCTTGCTCTGGAACCGCGGCGAGCTCGACGAAGCCGAGGCGGTCTTTCGCGCCGCCCTCGACCGTGGGCCCGAGGTGTCACGCAACCTCGGGTTGCTGCTGAAGGCCAAGGGCGAGATCGAGGAGGCCGAGTCTGCGCTACGCGACGCAGGAAAGGGCGACGACGCGGTAGGCCAACTCCACCTGGTTGAGCTGCTTGAAGAGCGCGAAGCATGGAAGATGGTCGAGCCCGCCGTCAAGCTCGCTGAAGAACTGGCGATAGAGGGCTGCGAAGCAGGCAGTTCGGAGGCGGCATTCGTGCTCGGCCGCCTGCGGGAACGCCAGGAAGATTTCGGTGGCGCCGAGGCAGCCTACGGGCGCGCCGACGAACTGGGGCTGCTTGAGGGGACGGTGCGGCTCGGATGGCTGCTCGCCTTCGTCCGCAAAAAGACCGCTAGTGGCCTTGCCGTCTACCGTCGTGCCGACGCACGAGGAAGCGCTGAGGCGGCCAAAGCGGTCGGTATTCTCCTGCGTGCTCGCGGCGATCACCTGAAGGCGCTGAATGCATTTGAACGAGCCGACATGCGGGGTAGCGCCGACGGGGCCTACCGGCTGGGCGAGATGCTGCTCGAGGGAGCACCCGGCCCACAGCTACGCCAACAGGCGATCGCGGCATTCACACGCGCCCGTGACCGCGCTTCGGATCATGGCTACGAAGAGCTCGCCGAGCGGGCTGTAGCGGCAATCAAACGGCTGTGTTCGGTCTAGCCAGCCCTGATGGCGTTGCAATTCGCGGGTGGCAGACCGGCCGATGGGGAAGACTGTCTTGCGCCGCCGCTCCACCGCTTATGGCAGCCATCCGCGTTTGAGTCCCAGTCAAGCTCAAAGAACTCGATCGACTGAGTTTTCCTGGGGCAAGAAATGGGGCAAGGTGCCCCACGGATTCCAGCCGATCCCCACGTAGCTCGATCGCCCGAAAACCGCGCTAGACTGTGCCCCACGTAGTCCAGCGGGGTTATGTGGCCGTCCTCATAACCCGAAGGTCGCGGGTTCGAATCCCACCCCCGCTATAGGCCGGAAACCCGCTTGCAGAGCGGGTTTTCGCGTTTCTGGGGCTCGGATTGAGGCTATAGGGCGGGTACCAATTCGGGTACCAATCTCGACACATCTCCCGGGATCAACGGAGTTCGAGAGCGCGTGAAGAGGGCCGCTTCAGGCACGAAGGGGGCACTTTCTCGAGGCCGTTTTGCCGAACCTTCGGGTTGAAACCTCGAAGGGGACCGCTCGAGGGTCATGCGCAGCAAAGATCGCCAGAACGCCAAAAATATCTTTGCCTTTGCATAAACTGCGCAGCTCAAGCGAGGGGGGGGGAGTGGAGCAGTTATGAAAAGCAACCCATGCGGCTGGTCGCTGGATGCCCGGCCGATCTAGGTATGGCTCCCAAGGCCCCACTGCGCTCGCTTTCGCTCTTTCTCCTTCGAAGGGACATTGCCGCCTGGGAGGATGCACTCCGCGTCCCTGATGGACTCGAGTGCCATGAGTTGATTGGCTCTTCGCGGGTCGATGGTGCCCTTTATCTCCGCCCGCAGGGTCGGAAGGCGCCGAACTGGGTCGGCTTTCTTGCTCCTCACGTGCGCGAGGGGGGCGACCTCCGCCGTCTCTTCAACGCTTCTACCTCTGCCGTCCTCTTCGTCAGCTCCGCTGGCCGCCGTTTCGGGCTCACCTTTGGTCAGGGGCGCCACCTCCTCGACCCCGACGCCTTCGAGTACGACTTCGGCCTGAGGGTCGTTCTCAACGCTGTCGAGCCCGAGCGTCTGAAGAGCGTCGATGCCAAGCGCTTCGATGAGCGCACCATGCACACCCGCCGTGATTCCAGCCGCGAGGCCGCCTTCAGCGAATTCGGACTCGACCTCAGGCGCGACCTTCTCCGCCAGATGGTCGGTCGTCCCCGCGACGCCTCCCTCGCCCATGAGCTCGCTGGCTCGGATGTGCTCAAGGTGACGACGCGGGAGCAGTTCGAGGCGATACCTGACCTTTGCTCGTGAATGTTCGCCACATACGAAGCCGATGACTACAAAGAGCGCTTCGGCGCCATCGATCAGCTGCGGCCGATCCGCTCGGCAGCGGAAATCGAGCAGTTGAATGAGCGCCTTGTGGAAGATCTGCGCGAGCGCCGCCTCGACAACATCCACCTTGCGCCACCGGAGATCACCGACTGGATGGATCACGACGGCTTTCATCTCTCCACCGTTCGCGATCAGGAGCAGCCCGATCCCGACCCCAGCATCCGCAAGTACTTGGACTCACTTCGCAATGCGGCCTCGCTCAGCTTCGCCAAGCTCAAGAGGGACCATGTTGAAGCGGTCGATGCCGCAAGCGGTTTCGCCCGACGGCGCTGGACGGTCTATGCCTGCCTCGTCTATGACACTCGCGTCGACGGCCATCTCGCCGTGCTCAGTGGAGGGCAGTGGTTTCGCGTCAGCGAGTCGCTCGATGAGGAGATCGTTGGTTTCGTAAAAGGCCTCCCGGACACGGACCTCCAGCTTCCCGACGCGCCCCTGCGCATCGAAGAGGACGACTACAACGCACTGGCTGCCGAAACCATCGGAGCGGTTTGTACCCATACCGAGCTCGTTCGCGTCAAAGGCCGCGATCCGGTGGAGCTCTGCGACCTTCTCACCGCCGATCGCAAGTTCGTCCACATCAAGCGCCGCGGCGCTTCCTCGACGCTCAGTCATCTCTTCGCCCAGGGTTTGATCTCGGCCGAGCTCTTTCTCGACGACCAGCCCTACCGTGACGCTGCCGCCGAAGTCGTCGCGCAGCTTGGGGGGCAGGCCAACATGCTTCCGACCGAGCGCCCCACTCCCGGCGATTGGGAGATCGCATACGTCGTCATCACGCGCGGCAGGCGCCGAGACGACTCGCCCTACACCCTGCCCTTCTTCAGTCTCGCCAATCTGGCTTCTTCCGCGAAGCGTCTGCAGGACCGAGGGTTGAAGGTTTCCGTTGCCGAGGTGCGCGAAGGTTAGCGGGACGTAGCTCGCGGGATATGCGGCAGGTTGCGCCAGCCGAAGGCGATGATTTGGAACCCGACTCCGTTAGCCGATACCCTTGGATCAAATGACCGACGATCAGAGACATGTTCTCGCGGCTTCGACCGATCCTGAGCAGGCGGTTGAGGCGCCGACGGTGATCGACGCGGACGAGCTGGCAAAGGCGCGCCTCGATGAGCGCTGGCGTGAGTTCTGCCTGAACGCGGAGCAGTACGTGGCGGAAACTACGCGGCCGAGCACTCGCGTCAGGCAGCCTGCCTAGGTCTCGGGAAAGAGCGGCAGCCAGAGTCGGCTTCGCTGCTCGCCACCGGCGTCCCTTCGCTTGGTGAGCGATGCGCGGAAGCCGAAGTGCTGCCGCCAGTAGTCCTCGGTCGCAGCGTCGAAGGGGTCCACGGCAATGACGGCCGCGCCGACTCTTCGCGAGCCGATCTGTGCGATGCCGACTGCGTGGCGAAGGATGGTCGCGGCGTCCACGTTCGCCTTGGCGGCTCGCGCGAGCCAGAGGATGAGCACGGCCCCCTGGCGCGGGTGGCTCGCCGAGATCCCCTTGCGGTGCTGCGATCGCAGCTCCACTTCGCTCATGCCCAGCGAGTAGAAGCCGGCGACTTGAGATCGAGGATGATCCAGTTCGACCGCCGACTCATCTACGGATACAGGCGCGACGCCCTTCTCTCGATGCCGTACCAGCCGACCGACAGGCCAGGTCCTCCGAGCATTGCCGGCCGTCTCTGGAACGACGCGCCACACTTCCCTGGACCGGCCCGGATATTTCTCCCTGCCCCGAATGGGAAAGGCACCGGAAGCTGGACGGCAGCTGCTCGCGAGGCGTTCACAGACCACTTCAACCATTGGCACCCCCTGACGACCGGCTTGCTCGAGCGCGGCGAACGCACCGCTCGGATCGACACCGCGGTCAAGCTCTCCGGCGCGCTGGAAATCCCTGTCGAGGCGTTGCTTGAGGGCATCGCCTGGAGGCCGTCGCCCCCGTCACGTCGGGCGGGTTCGATGTCTCCCCGGGCGATGCCGAGTCCAAGGGCGGTTCCGATGCCTAGCCCGTCGGCGTCGATCGCCGCCCGCTTCGGCGAGAACCTGGCCCGCGAGCGCAAGCACGCCGGGCTCTCCCAGGAAGAGCTCGGCGTCATGGCCTCGCTCCACCGAGATTCAGCCTCTTGGAGCGGGGAACGCGCCTGCCGCGGATCGACACTGCCATCAAGCTCGCCAGCGCGCTCGAACTCAGGGTCGACGAGCTGACGGAGGGGATCGGGTGGTCGCCGGGGAGCACGAGGCTCGGGAGCTTCAGCCTGCCGGCGCCCTCCGCGGAGGGCGGGGGTTAACTACTAGAGCGTCGGACTCTCGGCTGGGTTCCCCACCGCTGCGGTCACCGCCGGCGCGGCGGCAGGCAGATGGCGGATGTCGGGGACGCTGATCAGCGTGACGGTCACGACGACGGCGAGCCCGAAGGCCAGCCACAGCGAGACGCTGACCCCGATGGCCGCCGCGACCGGACCCCAGATCGCGAGTCCCAAGGGGTAGAAGGCGAGCGAGCCGAACCAGTCATAAGAGCTGACCCGGGACAACGACTCGCCGGGGATGTGGCGCTGGAGCGTCGACTCCCAGACGGAGATCGCAAGCGCGATCCCTGCGCCCGACAGCGCCGCGCCGCAGGCGATCAGCGGCACCGAGGTGGCCGCGGCCATGAAGGCCAACGGCAGCGCGAAGAGTCCGTCGGCGAGGGCGGCGAGCAACAGCGGCCTGCGCGGTTTGACGCGCGTCGCGAGCAGACTGCCGGTGAGCGCTCCGACCCCTACCGCCGCGAGAATGGTGCCCCAGGCGGCCGCACCGCCGAGGTCGCGCTCGGCGACGATCGGCCCGAGCGCGTTCCACGCGCCCCAGAGCAGGTTGCCGATCGCGAAGTAGAGGACAAAGGTCCAAACCCACCTGCGCGACCGAAAGGCGACCCAGCCCTGACGCAGGTCGGCGACGAGGGAGTTCCGTTGCGCAGCAACCCGCGTCGGAACTCGCAGCATCGCCAGGCAGGCGGCGCTCACCGCGAACGTGACGGCGTCGATCGCGATTGCCCAGCCTGCTCCGGCGGTGGCGACCAGCACACCGCCCAGAACCGGGCCGAGAATCTCGCCCGTCGAGACGGCGCTCGCGCGCAGCCCGTTCGCCGGTTGCAGGTGCTCGGCGAGGACGACCTCGGGCAGCAGACCGGTCGACGCGGGGCTGAAGAAGCCGGTGGCCGCGCCGGTCACGCCGGCCACCAACGCGAGCGTCCACACCTCCGCCCATCCCGCGATGAGCAGAGCTGCCATCGCGCCCTGGCTCGCGACCCGCACCAGGTCCGCGGCCACCATCACGGCGCGGCGGGAGGCCCGGTCGGCGACCACGCCGCCCGCCAGCACGGCCGCCACCAGGGGGAACGCCCCCGCGGACAGCACGAGCCCGACGTCTGAGGCCGAACCGCCGATCCCCAGCACCGCGAAAGCGAGCGCCACGACGGCCATGCGATCGCCCAGCACGGAAACCGCCTGCCCACTGAACAGGAGCCGGAACTCCCGCGCGCGGAGTACGTCAAGGCTGTCGGGCAGACGCGCCAAAGAGACCCCTATGGCAGCGCGGTCCACTCGAGCTCGGCGTCCACGCCATGCTGGTCGGTGCAACCGGGCGAAGCGAGCTCTGCGGGATTCATTTTGCGCCCCATCGCGGGCAAGCGTAGCCCGAGCATGCTCGCCTGAATTCTGGCCTCAGTCCCGAAGCCTTCGCTTGTGGGCGCTGAGCAGATCGAAGACCGCTTTGGCCTGCTCTTCTCGGAGCCGGGCGTCGAGCGCCGAGCCCTGGTCGGCGAACTCGATCTCGAACCCTGGCTCGAGATCCTCGATCGGGGTGCCGCCGCTGAACTCCGCCGGACGCATCATGCGTCGATGACGACGCATCCTGGTAGGTCTGGCACGTGCCCCGCCAGCCCAGCGCCATCCTCTTTCCGACCGACCAGCCGCTTCCCGCAGAGCTCTTGATTGGCCGCGGTGAGGACGTGCGGGAGATCGCCGCGACGCTCGCCGGCGGCGGGCACCTGGTGATCTCCGGCCCCCGGCGAACGGGCAAGACCAGCGTCTGCGACGCCGCCCTGCGCCGGCTCGGGGACGACGGCCTCTACGTCGTCGAAGTCGACCTCTTCCGGATCGCTTCGGCCGCCGAGCTGGCCGAAGCGCTGGTAGTCCAGACGATCGCCAACCGCTCGGCGCTGCGGCGGATCGTCCACCAGGCCCGCGAGGCCGGGCGCCTGGTCGCCGACGCCGCCGGCGTCTCGGCGGTGGTCAAATCGAAAACCGAGCTCGGCGAGGAGATGGAGATCGCCTTCACGCCGCACCTCGCCCGTCGCGACCCCGAGCGCTATCTCGACTACGCCCTCGCCCTCCCCGGTCGCATCGCCGAGGCCGACGGCAAGCGCGTCGTGCTCTTCTTCGACGAGTTCCAGGAGATCGCCGGCGCCCGCGCACCCTACGGGGACGCCGACGCGCTGACCAAGCGAATGCGGGCGATCTTCCAGCGCAGCCCCCAACTGAGCGTGCTTTTCGCCGGCTCGATCGAGCACCTGATGCGCGACCTCTTCACGCCGCGCCAGCGCGCTCTCAGCCAATTCGGCAGCTTTCACGAGCTGCGGCCGATCGCGGCGGAGGACTGGGTCGAGGGCCTCGCCGCCCGCTTCGCCCTGGACGGCTGCGAGGTCGACGAGCTCGCCTTGCGCCGGCTGGTCGAGCTGGGAGCCGGGCATCCCCGGGCGACGATGCTGATCGCCCAGAAGACCCACATGACCTCGGTGCTGCTGGAGACTCGCGCGATCGATCTGCCCGCGGTCGAGCAGGGCTACCGCGCCGCCCTGGAAGGCGAGCGCGTCAACCACGAGCAGAGCGTCGAGCGGCTGCGCGGCGTCCACCGCTACGCCCTGGAGGTGGCCCGTCGCATCGCGCGCGGCGAGCCCCCCTACCGCGATCTGCCCCGCAACTCGGTGCGGCGCGCGCTCGAAGAGCTGCGGGGGATCGGGATCGCCCGCAGCGAGAGCCGGGGCGATTGGCGGATCACCGATCCGCTGCTGGCTCGCTACCTCGCCGAGCTCGACCCGCTGCTCTGAGTTCCGTCCCGCTCTGGGCTGATGCGCGCGATGGCAACGCCCCGCTGGGGCAAGAAATGGGGCAAGGTGCCCCACAGATTCCAGCCGATCTCCACGTAGCTCGATTTCGCGCAAACCGTTTGAAACCGCGCTCCACGTAGTCCAGCCGATCTCGCCGATCAAGCTCATAACCCGAAGGTCGCGGGTTCGAATCCCGATTGGAAAAAGCCCCGGAAACGGGGCTTTTTCTATACCCGGACTTCGATTTGAGGCTGTGTGGCGGGTACCAAACGGCGGATTTCGCCCCTTTCGCCTTGCGTCGGCGCTCGGCCTCGTCGGCGGCGGGCGGCGAGGCGGGCGAGGAGGCGGGGCATCTTCTCTCGCCGCCTGATGGTCGACAGCTCGGCGACGTCTCGTTGAATCACGAGGTTGAGGTAGTCGTCGAACCAGCGGTTGCGGCTCAGGCCGCTTCGGCGCGACACGGCGAGCGGCAGCCGCCGCGCAGGAGGCGTTCGACGTACTCTTGCCGCGAGATGGACGATGCGGCGGGCGTGACGAGCGCTGCAGGATCGGTCAGCAACTGTTCGACGAATCGCTCCTCGATCCCGTCGAACTCGCCCTGGGAGAGCGGCCGGAGCGTCACGATGTGAAGGCGTCCGGTCAGCGACTGGGCCGCGGTCGGAAGGCTCGAATAGCGGGTTGAGCCGGTCAACACGAAGCGGCCCGGCCGGAACTCACGACAGAGATCGGGGGTCCGATGTCCGTTGTCGGCTGATCCGATCGCCGCGAATCCGTTAGAGCGGAATCACCACCAGCTCGACGTTTTCGAAGGTCCCGGTCCCGCCTGAGTCCGAGTACTCGAGTTTGAACGTCTTGTTGCCCGAGCCCACGAAGTCGGTCGAGAGGCCGGCGTTGAAGATGATCGTGCCGCTGTTGCTTTCCGGTTTGGTGTAGTACGTGATCGCCGAGCTCGAGGAGTTCTGGATCTGCACGGAGGAGCCGGACGGCTCCTCGAGCGTGACCTCGGCCGTTCCTCCGCCTACGCTTTTGAGCCTCGCCGTCGCCCAGAAGGCGACCAGCCCGCTGGGGCCGACTTTGACCGTCACGCTTGGACCGCCCAGGTCGACGACGCTGGACGAGCCGGTGCTCACCGGTCCCGCGAGCTTGGCCGATCCCGACGCCAACCCTGCGGGCCCGGTTTCGCCGGTTGGCCCCGGCGAGCCGGGCGCGCCGGTTGGCCCCGGCGAGCCGATCGCGCCGCCCGGGCCGCGCGGTCCGACGAACTGGCTGCGGTGGCTTGCAAAGTACTTGGCGACCGCGGCGTTGATCAGCGACCGCTGGGAGGGCTTGCGGTGGCTCTTCTTGTGTTCGGCCCCCGAGTGAGCGATCTGGCTGGCGGCGTAGCCAGTGCCACCGAGTGCGACAAACAGCGCGATGCACGCGATGATCGTCGCCGACGACGGCAAGCGCGGTTTCAGGCTCATCGCGGCCATTGTACCCTCGGGCGCTCAGGAGGCGAGGGAAGGCGCCGCTCACCCCGCCCGGCGGCGCGCCGGACGGCGGCCACTGTCTGGGCGAGGATCCTCAAGTCGCGCCAAAGCGACCACCAGGCGATCTGTGGGCGTAGTCGACCTATTCGCCGTCTGGGCGAAGCTCCTACCTGGCTCCGCAGCGCCCGCCCGGCAGGCACCACAGGTTCCGTCATCAGTCCGCTTGGTCAACAGATCGCGCTGATCGTCTTGCTGCAGGGCGACCATCGCACCGGGCATGAGGACAAGCTCGTGGCCCACGGCTTGTCGCAGCCGCCAGAGATTTAGGATTCGTTGGGCCGATAATAGAGCTGTTATCATCCTCATACGGACAGAGGAGACTCCATGGCAGCTTCAACAAAGACGTTCGATGCGCTCCTGGCGGAGGAGCACCTCGCCGATCCCAGCTTCAAGGCCGAGTGGCAGCGGCTCGCTCCGGCGCGGGAGTTCGCCGTGACCCTGCTGCGCTATCGCGCTGAGCACAAGCTGAGCCAGCGAGCCTTGGCGAAGAAGCTCGGCGTCTCCCAGCCGCGCGTCGTGAAGCTCGAGTCCGGCGAGCACAACCCCGAGGTCGACACGATCATCAACGCCGTCCGGCGGCTCGGGATCGAGTTCGTGCTCGATGTCGCCCCCACGGGCCGCAGGCCGTCGCTCGTCACCGCCCGAGCGCAGAAGCGCGGTGCGATCGACCACGACGAGGTCTCGGTCGTGGTCGCGGCGTCGGCTTGAGCAACAAACGCCGTTGGCGTGGGACCGGCGTTTGGGGCTCGGCCAGCGCCATCAAGCGGGTCACAAATCGGGTCACAAATTGAGAGAAAGTGCCCCCAACTCAGGGTAACTGAGACCCCCTCCACAGGCACGAATCAAGCGGGTTGAAGGAGCTGGAACGACCTCATAACCCGAAGGTCGCGGGTTCGAATCCCGCCCCCGCTATGCGGCGAAAGCCCTGCAAATCGCAGGGTTTTCGTCTTTCTGGAGTGTAGACAAGAGGGTGCAAAATCGGCCCTGGGGCAACGCCTGGGGCAACACGAGGTCAAAGTGAGGTCGTTTTGGGCCTTGCGCGGCGAGCGCTGACCGCGGTCGCCGCTACGATCGAGAGCAGCGGAAATCCGAGTTCCGAAAGAAGGCGCTGATCAAGACTCACGCGAGACGGAAGGTCCACTTGGGGACAGACGATCCCAGGCTTGCACGCGCCATCTTTACGTTGCGCGAGACGGCTGGCTATCTCGACGTGCCCAAGTCGAACATCCAGCGCTGGGCGCGACCACCGGAAGCCAAGCACCCGCTGATCACCTGCTTTCCGCCGCACGGCCGGGAGGCGACGGTTCCATTCATCGGCTTCGCCGAGGCGTTCGTGCTGTCGAGCTTCAGGCGAGCCGGGGTGCCGCTGCAGCGGATTCGACCCGCCGTCGAGGTGCTGGAAAAGGAGATCGGCGTAGATCACGCGCTTGCCTCCAAGCGCCTTTACACCGATGGGGCCGAGGTCCTCTTCGACTACGCGAACAAGCGCGGCGAGCGCGAGGTCATGGAACTGGTCGTCGTCCGGACCCAGCAGCGTCAGTTCGCCGGTGTCGTCAAGGACTACCTGAAGCGCATCGAGTACGGAGGCGATGGCTGGGCTGATTCGGTGCAGCTACCCACCTACGGCAACGCCAAGGTTGTCGTCGATCCCAAGGTCGCGTTCGGTCTGCCTTTGGTGGTCCACGGTGGTGCTCGGGTTGAGGATCTGGTCGACCGTTTCCAGGCCGGCGACTCTGTTGCGGACATCGCAGCCGACTTCAGCGTCCCATCCGACGAGGTCGAGGACGTGATCAGGCTTGCGACCCGGACGGCAGCCTGAACCATGAGACGAGGAAGCCGCGTCAGATAGGCCGCGGCGATGCCCACTTCCAAAGAGCAAATCCCCGAGTTCTTCGTCGATGGGGCGTAAAGGCTGGCACGCAAAACGGTAGAGATACCTTCAGGTTCGAGAGGGTCGTCGTCTCGTGAATCTGATAATCTGATTCTATGAAGCAGCTGAGTGCCACCGATGCTTCCCGCCGGTTTTCAGAGCTCTTGGACGACGTTGAGCGCGGCGGGGAGTCCTATGTGGTTGTCCGCCACGGTCGCGCCGTGGCAACCATCGGTCCCGCGAGCGGCGGAACTGGGAAAGCGCTCAAGGAGGCGCTTCGCGCCAATCGACCCGACGATGCCTGGGCGGGCGAGCTGCGGGAGCTTCGCGAGGGCATGGAGCCTGTGACGGACCCCTGGCGCGACTGATCCTCGATACGACGGTTTTGGTCGACGCCGAGCGCAGCGGTGGGGCGCTAGCCGAGACGATCGACGACGGTGATGATGTCGCTGTAGCGGCGATCACCGTGGCGGAGCTGAGGGTTGGCGTTCAGCTGGCGAAAGGGCGCCGGCGAGAGAAGCGTGAGCGTTTCGTCGAGGCGGTTCTCGAGGTCGTTTCGATCGAGCCCTATGACCTCGTCGTGGCCGAAGCGCACGCCGCCCTGCTGGCACACGTCCAGCGGGCAGGCAGGCCTCGTGGCGCACACGACCTAATCATCGCTGCGACGGCACGAGCCCGGGAGAGGCAGGTAGTGAGTTCCGATCAAGCTGGCTTTGCCGACCTTCCCGACGTTTCGATTTCCGGCGGTCTTGGCTAGTCGGTGGGTCCGGTGCTGGGGCAACAAATGGGGCAACATGCCCCACGGATTCCAGCCGATCTCCACGTAGTTCGATCTAGTGAAAACCGCTCTAGAACGCGCCCCACGTAGTCCAGCCGCACTCGCGCAGCGTGCTCATAACCCGTTTCGGGGTTTGGAATGAGCCGTCGGCGCGCCGCCTCCTGAAGGAAGGTGCTGCGTGATCGATGCCAGCCGGGGAGGCACAATCGAAACAGCCGTAACCTGTTGCGCATATTGCGTTTATGTCTTATCCTCCTCCAACGGAGGCCCCCATGCCCACCGAGACACCGACACCCGCTCAGACAGCCGACCACCTGATCCGCCCCGAGCCGGCCGAACGCGACGCCCTGCTCGAGCTCGAGCGCCAGCTCGAGACGCTGCTCTCCAAAGGCGAGCGGACCGCGAAGCTGGCCGGCTCCCACGGTGAGGAGGTAGAGCTCCCCGCCTCGGCCTTTCACGCCCTCCAGCTCCTCGCCGACGGGATGGCAAAGGGCCTCACGATGATGCTTTTGCCCCAGGGCAAGGAGCTGACCACCCAACAGGCCGCCGACATCCTCCACGTCTCCCGCCCCCACCTGATCAAGCTCCTCGATCAGGGCCAGATGCCCTTCCACCGGGTCGGCACGCACCGCCGAATCAAGATCGAGGACCTGCTCGCCTACCGCGAAAAGCGCAACCAGCACCGCCGCCAACAGCTCGACGAGCTGACCCGCCTCTCAGAGCAGCTCCCAGGCGGCTACGAGTAGCCGCCACCCACCACCAGCCCAATACCCTGGCGAGCGGTGGCCTACCAGGTCGTCCTTGACGCCGACGTCCTCTTTCCCGCCTCGCTGCGGGACACCCTCCTGCGGTTGGCCGAGATCGAGCTCTTCGATCCGCGTTGGAGCGAGCGGATCCTCGAGGAGGTGAAGCGAAACGTGATCGAGCACCGCGAGGGCATCGAGGAGGCCGACATGAACCGGATGGCGGCGGCGATGAACAGCGCCTTCGAGGACGCGCTGGTCGATGAGGCCGCGATCGCTCGGATCGAGGACTCGATGCAGAACGACCCCAAGGACCGCCACGTCCTCGCCGCCGCGGTCGTCGCCGGCGCCGGCGGCATCGTCACCAACAACGTGAGCGACTTCCCACCCTCTGCCTGCGAGCCCTATGGGATCACGGTCACGACCGCCGACGAGTTCCTCTGCGCCCTCTTGGACATCGATTCCGAGGCCGTTCGCGACACCGTGATTCGCCAAGCCGCCGCACTTCAGAACCCGCCGCACACCGCCGCGGAGGTGCTCGCCTACCTGGAGCGCGCCGGCGCTCTCACCTTCGCCGCGCGGGTCACGACGCTCCTTCCCTGACGTTGGGTCACGTTCGCCAAACCTCGGCATCGAGGGGGCAAATGGAGCACAGCGCGCTTCGTATGCGCACGCCAGGGCTGAACGGACCGCTGGCGTGTGGCGTGGTTTGGGGGGCGCTCACTATTAGGGTTTCGTCATTTACATAGGCGTTTCGGCAGACTTCAAGCCCGCAGAATTCGGCTTGTAGACAGGCGATACGCGGTCGCGGATATCCGTTCAAACCCCGCCCAGGCCTGCATCAAATTGATGCGCTACCCTGAGCCCATGGCAACCAAACAAAAAACCCGGTCGGCTTCCTCCCAAGCTCGCCGCGCCGGCCGACGCACCACCTTGCGGGTTCCAGAGACACTCGAGTCCGAGCTATCGCTGACCGCGCGCCGGCTCGGGGCCACCGAGAATGAGGCGCTCGTCTACCTCGCACAGCTGGGTGCCGACGCCGCGAAGCGTCGACGCGCCGTCGAGAAGGTGACCGCACGACGCCGTCAGGCGCTTGTCGCTTCCGGGGCGGCTGCTGCTGCGGGGGGGCTACCCTCTCCCGAGGAGGCGCGCGAGGCGATCCTCGCCGAGCGCGGGTAGGACGTCGGCCGGATGGCGGTCTGGGATACCTCAGTCGCTTCCGGCCTGCATCCCGACACTCCGCTCTATGAGCTGGCCAGCGAGGCGGCGCTTGCCCAGGAGCCGTTCCGGCTCGCGGCGCCCACCGTGCACGAGATCGCCTTCGGCCTGCAGCGGCGCGCCGAGGCAGACACCAGGTTCACCGCGCTTCTTCGCTGGTTCACCAACCTCCTCGATGCCGGCGTGGTCGAGGTTCTGCCGCTGAGCTGGGAGGCTGCGCTGCTATCGGGACGGCTGCGCGCAAGCCGACCGACACCCCCGACCGGCGGGCGCAGCCGGAAAGGTCGCTCGCGCGACCCCAAGCCTGAGCGCCGGGTCGCCTGGATCGCCGACATCCAAATCGCCGCGACGGCATGGCTTGCGGGAGAGGATGTCTGCACAGCCGACCGGGATCACTTCGAGGCGCTGAGCGACGCCATCGCTGATCTGTTTCCGGACGAGGATCGCCTGCAGATCCTTTCCCCGCCCCAGCCAGGCACCGACCGATAGAGGAAGCCAAAACCCAAGCTTTCGCCGCGGTCTCGGCTACCCGGCCGGATCTTCGTCGTTCTGTCCAAAACGGAGGTGTTCAATCGCCTCGCGCAGGATCAGAACGGCCTCGACGAGGCTCGCGGCTACGGGCAGCGCGACTGCCACGGCGCGCAGCGGGTCCATGTGCGCAATGCCCGCGGTCGGCACGAGCGTGGCGGCGACGCCGAAGAAAAGCACGGTCACTCCGATGTTGTAGGAGAAGCGGCTAGCGTGCGTCCAACGGCGCTGCTTGAGCAAGTAGTCCCTCGCCATCGCCTTCACCGTGCCGAGCGGGATGCCGTCCTCTGCCGCGAGCCGCTGCAGGTCGAAGTACTCGCTTGGCGAGAAGTGGTACTTGCGAGCCGTGAAGTTGAGCTGCACGGAGGAGATGAGGGCGATGCCGGCGGCCACGAGCAGCAGCAGGGCGAGGTCGGGCTGGGCGAGCGCGTCGCGCTGCCCCACGATGAGGCCGATCAGGGCGAAGGCGAAGCCGGCAAGCAGCGGGCTCGCCGTCGTCCCTATCTTGTCGATCGCATCCGAATAACCGTACGGGAACTGGAGCACACTCCAGAGCCGCGTGTCGGGGCTATCGGACATGCTTGCCCCGGGCGTGCGCTGTCTTGCACCCGTCACACCACTCGATCGGCTGCCCGGTGTAGTCCAGGTATTCGGAAGCGTTGCCGATGACAACATGCCCCCGATGCACGCGCAGGTCCTGCAGGGAGGGGAGCGGATTCTCGCCCTGCACCAGCTCGACCATTCCCTCGACGTCGAGGGCGGATCTCGCGAGCACATCGCGCAGGTCGGTCGGTCGAGCCACGCTCAGCACCGCGTACCCGCCGGGATCCCCCTCCTGCTCCCACACCTTCTCTACGCCGGCGTCGGGCAGGTCGTCGAGGATCCGCACGCCCTCGCGCACCTCATCCAAGCCGTGTAACTCCGAGAACGCCAAAACATACCTTGACATCGGCTGACCTTTCTAAGAGCGGAAGGTGAACTAAGCGATCGCATGATAGGGGCTTCGAGCTCACCCGACATCAAAGATCGCCAGGACGCAGTGTGTTGCATATCGCGGCCTCCTCAATTAGAGTCTCTCGAGCTGTTCGACGATTCTTATTCGATCCAGCCGGACGCCCGCCGTCCGGGACCCCTGGCGGAGGCTGTGGATGACGAAGCGCGCGGTTCTCATCGGCATCAATCAGTACGAAGACCTGAGCATTCCTAGCCTGAGCGGGTGCGTGGCGGATGCCGAATCGATGGCGGCAGTGCTCACCGATTGCTATGAGTTCGAAGCTCATGACCTGGTCCTGCTCACCGCCCCCGAGCAGACCACGCGCAAGGCGATCCTCGATGCGCTCACCGGGCTGGTCGACGAAACGCGACGTGGAGATGTCTCTGTCGTCTACTACAGCGGCCACGGCTCGCAGGTGCCCGATACCAGCGGGGACGAGGAAGACGGCATGGACGAGACGATCGTTCCATCCAACTCCCACCGGGACGGCGGAGAGGTGCTGGACATCGTCGACGACGAGCTCCACAGCTACGTCTTCGCACTGGCGCAGCGAACCCCGTACACGACCTTCATCTTCGACTCCTGCCACTCGGGGTCGATCGACCGCGACCTGATCCGCCCCGGTGCGATCGAGGCGATTCGGGCCGAATCGCGTCCCATCCCACGCGCGACGCTGCCCGCCTCGCGGCCCCTATCAGTACCGGAGCGACCCTACCCGGGGGTGCCGGAAGACGGGGGTCGCGAGATGAGCGCGAGCGGGCTGATCCGGCAGGGGGACTACGCTTTGCTCGCTGGCTGCCCGGACGACGAAGTGTCGATCGAAGCCTCCTTCGAAGGCCAGATGCACGGGCTGCTGACCAAGTTCCTCGTCGACAACCTGCGCAGCGAGCCGAACGCCACCGTGGGTGCGGTCGCGGCCAAGGTCAAGGTCGAGGTGGAAGCCGACGCACGGCGGCGGGAAAAACGCCAGCGCCCGGTCTTCGAGGCGCCTCCGCGTCTGCGCGACGCAATTCCGTTCAGCGGCAACGACGCCACGCGAGAAGATCCGGCGAACGCCGGCAACGAGCCCAAGCCGTCACAGGGCCAGGTTGCCTCTCCGGACAACCAGGACCAGGCCGGGGACAAGCCGCCGCAGAGCACCGCGAGCCCAGGCCAAGATGACGGCAACCCCGGCACCAAGCCGCCACTGCTGCGGGAGTGGGACGTAAAGTTCGCCAAGGCGTGTGCTGGGGTCCTGATCGGCATGCTGGTGCTGGCCGGCACCGTGTTCCTTCTGCTGACCGGCTCTGCGCTGGACGGGCTGGACGGGTCCACCAAGATCGCCACGACCTTCGCCGTCGAGCTGCTCCTGACGGGCCTGCTGATCGGTGGCGCCGGCGTCTACATCGCGCTGCTCGATCAGCGCGGCCGCTCGCACGCCTTGGAAAACGTGCTGGCGGCCGCCGCCAAGCCGGCGCAGCGCTCGCCGGAAGCGGGCGAGAAGGGAATCGGCATTGGGTCCGACGAGATCAAGGGGACCTTCGAAGCGCTGGGCAAGATGCCAACCGCGCGTGGCCTTATCGCGGTCGGCGGCCTGATTGCGATCGGCGCAATCGCCCTGGCCTGGCATGTCCTGCCGGAATCGCAGGCGGGCAAGGCGCCAACTATCTCAAAGCAGCCGAAAGCGGCCAGCGTCGTCGCCAGCGGCAGGGCCCTGTTCGTGGTCAGTGCGGACGGATCCGACCTCGGTTACGAATGGAAGCGCAACGGGAAGCCCGTCGCCGAGGCGACGGATTCCCCCACGCTTGCAGTCGGGCCGGTGCGCCGGGCGCAGAGTGGCGCCCTCTACACCGTGACCGTCAATAACGAGAACGGCCAGGCGACCAGCGAAGGCGCCAAGCTCACCGTCAAGAAGAAGAGGAAGAACAGGGGAGCGAAGGGCGGCTAGCCGAGACGGCCCGGCTAGGTGGTCAGTTCGGCGATGAAGCGGCGGGCGTGGTCGCGATTCTGCGCCCGACCCGCTCTTACTTGGCGGGTCGGCCACTGGGGTAGCAGCCGAGTAACCGAGCGCGTAGCCGCAGGAGGCGAGGACAGCGGGGCCTCTGGAGTCCCTCAGTCGCAAGGGGGGCTCATATGAGAGCCCGCTGCCACCGCAGATCCAGGAGGCGCTGGTCGAGCAGGCGTTCCGCGCGCCGGACCCCAAAAGCAGCGCCACGGTGCCGAGCATGGTTGATACGGCCGTCGAGTCTGCGAAGATTCACGCGATGGAGCAGCCCGCCCACATCAGGGTCAGCGGCGCTCTGGAGGGCGAGTTCATCGTCACCGAGGAGCGCAGCGCCACCGAGTTCGTGATTACCCGCGACACCTCATGGAAGGCAATGCTCGGCAAGGACGAGCGCGATGCCACCGAGGAGGAGATCGCGGTTCTGGAGGCTGAACACGGGCCGTTCCTTCCCGCAGACAGCGAGGGATAGGCGGTGCCAATCAGGGGGGGCAATGCTCGAGCCCTCTTCAACGAGGGCGCTTTCGCCGAGGACACCATGCGGAGCGGGCGGGCGGGCTAATGATCTGATCCATGCCGAAGGGCCGGCCGAGCCTCAGCGCTGCGGCCGGCGGGCTGCGGCGAGCTGGGCGAGGGTGATCCGGTATACGGTGGCGCCGCCGGTCAGGATTGAGGCCAACTGAGCAGGGACGCCGACACCAGCAGCGCGGGAATGCGCACCCCAGCCCAGGCGGCGCTCGTCGTCGGCGCGCTCGGCGTCGTCTTCGGCGACATCGGCACCAGCCCGCTCTACACGGTCCAGACGGTCTTCAACCCGAGCGACCCGCACCCGATCGACGCGACGACGGAGAGCGTCTTCGGGATCATCTCGCTGATCTTCTGGGCGGTGACGATCATCGTCACGCTCAAGTACGTGCTGCTGGTGATGCGCGCCGACAACGAGGGGGAGGGCGGCATCATGGCGCTGATCACCCTGATCAGGCGCCAGGGCATCCCGGGAGGGCGTCGAACGAAGCTCGCGCTGGCGGCGCTCGGCATCTTCGGCGCCTCGCTGTTCTTCGGCGACAGCATGATCACGCCGGCGATCTCGGTGCTCTCGGCAGTCGAGGGCCTCAAGGTCGTGCAGCCCTCGCTCGCGCACCTGATCGTTCCGATCACGGCGGCGATCATCGTCGCCCTGTTCGCCACCCAGCGCCTCGGAAGCGGTGCGGTAGGTCGTATGTTCGGGCCGGTGATGGTCGTCTGGTTCCTGGTCATCGGGGCCTGCGGCATCTCTGGAATCTCGACCCATCCCGAGATCCTCAAGGCGCTCTCGCCGGGATACGCGCTCGGGTTCCTTACGGGCCATTTCTCGATGGCTTTCTTCTCCTTGGCCGCGGTCGTCCTGGCGATCACCGGCGCCGAGGCGCTCTACGCCGACTTGGGCCACTTCGGCCGGGCGCCGATCACGCGCGCCTGGCTGATGCTCGTCTTTCCCGCGTGCATCCTGAGCTACATGGGCCAGGGGGCGCTCTTGCTCAGCGATCCGGGCACCAGCGCCAGCGGCGTCTTCTTCCTCCTGGTACCGGATTGGGCGCGCCTGCCGATGGTGCTGCTGGCGACGGCAGCGACCGTGATCGCCTCCCAGGCGGTCATCACCGGCGCCTTCTCGGTCGCCCACCAGGCGGTGCGGCTTGGCTACCTGCCGCGCCTGCGGATCGCCCACACCTCGCGGGAGACGGTGGGGCAGATCTACGTGCCGTGGATCAACTGGCTGCTGATGGTCTCGGTGCTGACGCTCGTATTCGCCTTTCAGACCTCGGCGGCGCTCGCGTTCGCCTTCGGCATGGCGGTGACCGGGACGATCACGATCACGACCCTGCTCTTCTTCTACATAGTCCGCCACCAGTGGGGGAAACCGCTATGGCTCGTGGTCGGCGGGGCCGGGGCGTTCCTCGCCGTCGACCTCCTCTTCCTCGCGGCGAACGTGACCAAGATCACGCACGGCGCCTGGCTGCCGCTGCTGATCGCCGTGACCGTCTTCACCGTGTTGACGACCTGGCAGCGCGGCCGCGAGCTGGTGACCGAACGGCGGGAGCGGGAGGAGGGCTCGCTGCGCGATTTCGTCAACGAACTGCACGATCGCCGTCCCCCGTTGCGACGGACCCCGGGTACCGCCGTCTTCCTCAACCGCAACAAGACGACCACCCCGCTGGCGATGCGGGCCAATGTCGAGCACAACCAGATCCTTCACGAGCACGTCGTCATCCTCTCGATCGAGACGCTGCCGGTGCCACAGGTCGCTGCGGCCGATCGCCTCGCGGTCGACGATCTCGGCTACCGAGACGACGGGATCTCCCACGTCAGCGCTCGCTTCGGCTACATGGAGCAGCCCGACGTTCCCGCCGCGCTGCGCTTGGCTGCCGAGGCCGGCTTGGAGTGCCCGCTCGAGGTCGGCGAAGCCTCCTTCTTCCTCTCGACGATCGACCTTCGCCTCGGCGATGCTCCCGGAATGACCCGCTGGCGCAAGCGGCTGTTCGTCGCCACGTCGCACATCACCGCCGATGCCGCCGAATACTTCGGCCTGCCCCGCGATCGCACCGTCATCATGGGCTCGCTGATCGAGGTGTAGGAAGGTGGAGTCCACGAGCGGTGAACCGGGAAGCCTGGTCGGCGCCTATCCGCATGCCCGACTCCCCCGTTCCCATTCCGCGCCGTCCCTTCCTCGCCATGAACGCAGAGTGGCGTCGGGAGGCGCTGCGCATGAACCTCTGGCTCGTCCCCGCGATCGAGATCGCCCTCGCCGTGATCCTGTTCGCAGGGACCTACGCCGCCGATCGCGCCATCTACGACGGCCACCACGCGCTGCCGAGCTGGGTGCTCACCGGGTCGGCGGACGCCGCGCGCCAGATCCTCACCGCGCTTGCCGCAGCGGTGATCACCGTCATCGGCGTCGTCTTCTCGATCATGATCGTGACGCTGACCCTCGCCTCGACGCAGTTCGGGCCGCGGATGCTTCGCAACTTCATCCGCGACCGCGGCACGCAGGTCACGCTGGGCACGTTCGTGGCGACGTTCGTCTACACCGTGCTCACGCTGGCCAGCATCGGCCCCGGCTTCGACGGAGGCGCGCCGCGCTGTGCTGGTCGAGCAGGCCGACATGATCATGCGCGCGGCGAAAGAGTCGGTATCGGACCCGGCCGACCTGGCAGACGTGCGAAGCGCCTACCAGGGGCTACGCGAAGCGGCAGACATTCGGAGTGCAACGTCTTGAGTTGCACATCCACCGGCACGCCCCATTCCTAACAGCACGCAGCCAATGCTGGCATGCTGGCTCGGCAATGCGCTGGGGCGAATCCCTCCTCGGGCTCGACAGCGAGCGGCGACCGGCCTGGCTCGGCCTGCTCACGGCCGTCGCGGTCGTTGGGATCGCAACGGCGCTCATCTATCCGCTCAAGTCTGTGGCTCCGGTCATGTCTCTTGGGGTCGTCTTCATCCCTGCGGTGCTGCTGATCTCCGTCCTGTGGGGACTTTGGCAGGGCCTGTTCACGGCGCTTCTGAGCGCGATCGCGTTCAACTGGTTTCACCTCCCTCCGGTCGGTCGACTCACCATCGCCGACGACCGCGACGTGGTCACCCTGGTCGTCTTCGTAACGGTGGCGGTGGCGAGCAGCGCACTCGCCGAGGTGGCTCGTGCTCGCGCAACGGAGGCGGAGCACCGGCGCGAAGAGGCCGATCGAACCGTGGTGGAAATGGCTGAGCTCTCGCGCGAGAAGGACCGCATGCAGGCGGAGGCAATCGAGGCCGCCGCGCTGCGTCGCAGCGACGAGCTGAAGACGGCGCTGCTGCGTTCGGTCTCTCATGACCTGCGCACGCCCCTCACCTCGATGATCGCCGCCGGAGCCGCCTTGGATTCCTCAACGGTGACGCCATCGGAGCGACACGAACTCTGTGTGGCGATAGTCGAGGAGGGCGAGCGGCTCTCGCGGCTGGTAGAGAATCTGCTCGACGTCTCCCGCCTCGAATCGGGAAACGCCGAGCCCCATCGCGAGCAGGTCAGCCTCGCCGAGGTGCTGGAGGCCGCTCGACACTCGATCGGAGCCGCCGGTCAGCTCGTCCAGCTGGCCGTCGATCCTGAGCTACCGCCATTGCGCGCCGATCCGGTGCAGTTGGAGCGCGCCTTTGCGAATCTGCTCGACAATGCAGCCCGTCATGGCGAAGGAAAGGCCGTCCAGGTGGGCGCTCGCGTGATCGGCAACAGCGTCGAGGTGCGTGTCGTCGATCAGGGGCCCGGCATCCCGGTGGGCGAGCGCGAGCGGATCTTCAGGCCCTTCTACCAGGCCAGGCCTGGAGCGACTCGCAAAGGATCGGGTCTTGGGCTCGCCATCGCCAAAGGCTTCGTCGAAGCCAACGGAGGCGAGATCGGGGTGGAGAGCCTGCCCGGCCAGGGCACGAGCTTCGTGGTGACCTTGCCGCTCCCCACGGAGGAGCCGGGTTGACCGCCGCTCCGCGCGTCCTCGTCTGCGACGACGAGCCACAGATCCTTCGCGCCCTGCGCGTCATCTTGCGCGAGGCCGGCTATGAGGCGGTGCCGGCCAGCACCGGGGAGGAGGCGCTCGACCTTGCTTCGATCCGGCCGCCCGATGCGGCGATCCTCGACCTGATGCTGCCCGACATGGACGGCGTGGAGATCGCGCGACGGCTGCGCGAGTGGACGGAGATGCCGATAGTCGTCCTCTCGGCGGTTGGCGAGGAGGGGCGCAAGATCGAGGCGCTGAGCGCCGGCGCCGACGACTACGTGACCAAGCCGTTCAGCGCTCCGGAATTGATCGCTCGGTTGGAGGCTGTGATGCGTCGGGCGCGCCCCGAGAGCAAGGAGCCGAAGATCGTCGCCGACGGCCTCGAGATCGACCTCGCGGCCCGATCCGTGTTCCGGGATGGCGCCGAAATCCATCTGACGCCAATCGAGTTCGACCTACTGCGGGTGCTGGCTCGCAACCGCGGCAAGCTGATGACCCATCGCTCGCTGCTGGTGGAGGTCTGGGGGCCGGAGTACGCGGACGACCTGCAGATCCTCCGCACCCACGTCGCCAACCTGCGGCGGAAAATCGAGCCGCCGGGACAGCCGGTGTACATACGCACGGACCCCGGAATCGGCTACCGCTTTACCCAGTAGAGGGTAGAGCGGGTCTTCATACGATCTTTATGCGCCGGGCCGGAAAACTCATGCGGCCTTGATGCGACTTCGTTCATTATCGCCGTCGTGCTGAGTGCAGCGGACATCTTCCCCGGCGGCGGTAGCCCGATCGCGGACGTCTTTGCGATCGCGCTCTCGGTCGGGCTCTTCGGTCTCGTCTACTGGGCGATCGATCTGATCGACCGGATATGAGCGCTGTCGTACTGGCCACCCTGAGCGGCGCCGACGTCTTCGGACTGGTCGCGTCCGCGCTCGTGTTCGCCTACCTGCTCTACGCGTTGCTGCGCGGGGAGAAGCTCTGATGGCACAGGCGTGGTTGCAGGTAGCCATCTTCGTCGGGGTGGTGATCGCCCTCACGCCGCTGCTCGGCAAATACATGGCGCGGGTCTTCACCGGCGAGCGTGTCTTCCTCAGCCCGGTCCTCGGCCCTGTCGAGCGGTTGACCTACCGGGTGCTGCGCGTCGACCCCACTGAGGAACATGACTGGAAGGCGTACGCCAAGAGCCTCGTCCTCTTTTCGGTCTTCTCCTGGGTCGCGCTATACCTGATCCTGCGCACCCAGGGCATCCACCCCTTCAACCCCGAAGGCTTCCACTCGGGGCCGTGGGACGTCAGCTTCAACACCGCCTCCTCCTTCGTCTCCAACACCAACTGGCAGTACTACGGCGGCGAAACGACCCTGACCTACTTCGCGCAGATGGCGGGGCTGACGGTGGAGAACTTCGTCACCCCGGCCGTCGGCATCTGCGTCCTGCTCGCCTTCATACGCGGCATCGTCGGGCGCACCGGGCCCGGCCTCGGCAACTTCTGGGCGGACCTGACCCGCAGCCTCTTCTACGTCCTGCTGCCGCTCTCGGTGATCGTCGGCCTGGTCCTCGTCTCCCAGGGAGTTGTGCAGACGCTCAGCGGCGCCAGCATCGCCACCACCGTCCAGGGTGCCGAACAGGCGCTGGCGATGGGGCCGGCCGCCTCGCAGATCGCGATCAAGCAGCTGGGCACCAACGGCGGCGGCTTCTTCAACGTCAACTCGGCGATGCCGTTCGAGAACCCCAACCAGCTGACCAACTTCGTCGAGCTGCTCTCAATCATCCTGATCCCCGCGGCGCTCACCTACACCTACGGGAAGATGGTCGGGCGCCAGCGCGAGGGCTGGTCGATCTTCGCCGCGATGCTGGCGATCTACCTTGCCTTCATCCTCGTCATCATCCCGGCTGAGCAGCACGGCACGCCCGCCGAGCACGCCGCCGGCACGCCGACCAAGGCGATCGCCGGCTCGACCGGCGGCAACATGGAAGGCAAGGAGCAGCGCAACGGGATTACCGAGTCGGCGCTGTGGGGAACCACCACCACGGTCACCTCCAACGGCTCGGTCAACTCCGCCCACGACTCCTACACCGGGCTCGGCGGCGCAGTGCCGATGTCAGGGCTCGGCACCAGCGAGGTCGTCTTCGGCGGCGTCGGCACCGGCCTGTACTCGATGCTCCTCTACGTCCTGCTGGCGGTCTTCATCGGCGGCCTGATGGTCGGCCGAACGCCGGAGTACCTGGGCAAGAAGATCCAGGCGCGCGAGATCAAGCTCGTTTCGCTGGGCATCCTCGTCACCCCGCTCGCGGTGCTGGCGACGACCGGGCTGGCGGTCGCGACGCGTGCAGGGTTGCGCTCGATCTACCAGGCCGGTCCGCAGGGGTTCTCGGAGAGCCTCTACGCCTACCTCTCCCAGGCCAACAACAACGGCTCGGCCTTCGCCGGCTACACCGGCTTCATCCAGCCCAACGCGCCCGGCAACGTCGAAGCCTACGGAATCTCCTTCGCCGACCTGCTCGGCGGCGCGACGATGACCCTGGCGCGCTTCATCCCGATCGTCCTCGTGCTCGCCGTCGCCGGCTCGCTGGCCGGAAAGAAGGTCTCTCCGGCCGGCCCGGGCACGATGCGCACCGACACGCCGACCTTCGTGATTCTCCTGATCGGGGTCGTGATACTGGTCGGCGCCCTCACCTTCTTCCCCGCGCTCCTGCTCGGCCCGATCGTGCAGAGCCTGACCACGAGGCTGTTCTGAGATGCGCCGCACTGCTCTAACCGCACTGCTCGCCGTGATCGCCTTCACGCTGGTCTTCGGCCTCGCCTACCCGCTGGCGATGACCGGCATCTCGCAGGTCGTCTTCCCCGGCAAGGCGGACGGCTCGAAGGTGACGGTGAACGGCAAGTTGGCCGGCTCGAGCCTGATCGGCCAGTCGTTCTCGCGGCCGGTCATCGGTAAGAACGGCAAGCCGAGGCTCGATGAAGAAGGGGAAGAAATCCTCGTCCCCGACAAGCGCTACTTCCAACCGCGTCCCTCGCAGACCGGTTACTCGGCGAACGTCACCTACTTCTCCAACTCCGGGCCCAACAGCGTCGAAGAGCGCGAAGCGGTGCGCGAAGCGCTCGCCGCCTACGTCAAGCTCAACAAGCCCTACGACGAATCGCTGACCAAGGAAAGCGTGCCGGTCGACGCGATCACGATGTCGGGCTCCGGCGTCGACCCGGAAATCTCCGAAGCCAACGCGCTGATCCAGGCGCACCGCATCGCCGCGGTCCGCCAGCTTCCCCTGAGCAAGGTCGAAGACCTGATCTCGGCCCACACCAACGGCCGCTTCCTCGGCGTCTTCGGTGAGCCCGGGGTGAACGTCCTGCAACTCAACCTCGCACTCGACGAAGAGGCACCGATCAGATGAGCACCGAAACCCAGCCCCGCTCCCTGTTCGACCCCGAGATCCTGCGCCCGGCGCTGCTCGAGTCGCTGCGCAAGCTCGACCCGCGCGTGCAGGCGCGCAACCCGGTGATGTTCGTGGTCGAGATCGGCGCCGCGATCACCACCGTGGCCTGGCTGATCATGGTCTTCGGCGGCAAGCCGCTCGGCGGCGGCCACGAGCCCTCCTGGTTCACCTTCACGGTTTCGCTGTGGCTCTGGCTCACGGTCGTCTTCGCCAACCTGGCCGAGGCACTGGCCGAGGGACGTGGTCGCGCTCAGGCGGCGAGCCTGCGGGCGATGCGAACCGACACGGTCGCGCGTCTGCGCGACGGCGGCGAGAAGCCCGCCTCCGAGCTGGTGAAGGGCGACGTAGTCGTGGTCGAAGCCGGCGAGCCGATCCCGGGGGACGGCACCGTGATCGAGGGCATCGCCTCGGTCGACGAGTCGGCGATAACGGGCGAGTCGGCCCCGGTGATCCGCGAGGCCGGCGGCGACCGCAGTGCGGTCACCGGCGGCACCAAGGTGCTCTCGGACCGGATCGTGGTCGAGATCACCCAGGAACCGGGCAAGTCGTTCCTCGACCGGATGATCGCCCTGGTCGAGGGCGCCGAACGGCGCAAGACGCCGAACGAGATCGCCCTCGGCATCCTGCTGGCGGCGCTCACCCTGGTCTTCGTCGTGGTGATCGTCTCGCTGCGCCCGTTCGGCCTCTTCGCCGGCACCGAACTCTCCGAGACGACGCTGATCGCCCTATTGGTGGCGCTGATACCCACCACGATCGGCGCCCTCCTCTCGGCGATCGGGATCGCCGGCATGGACCGGCTCGTGCGCCGCAACGTGCTGGCGCTCTCCGGCCGCGCGGTCGAGGCCTCCGGAGACTGCGACGTCCTCCTGCTCGACAAGACCGGCACGATCACTCTCGGCAACCGCGAGGCGGTCGAATTCAAGCCGATGCCCGGGGTCAGTGTCGAGGAGCTGGCCGAGGCGGCGCAGATGTCCTCGCTCGCCGACGAGACGCCGGAGGGCCGCTCGATCGTCGTCCTCGCCAAGGGTTACGGCATCCGCGAGCACGACTTCGCCGGTCACGAGCCGAGCTTCGTCCCGTTCAGCGCCGAGACGCGGATGAGCGGCGTCGACTTCAACGGCACCCGCCTGCGCAAGGGCGCCGGCGACGCGATCGAGGATTGGGTCCGCGAGGTTGGGGGGCGCGCCCCTGTGGAGCTGAAAGCGGAGCTGGACCGGATCGGACGCGAGGGTGGCACGCCGCTGGCCGTCGCCCGCAACGAGTTCGTGTTGGGCGTCGTCTACCTCAAGGACGTGGTCAAGGAAGGGATGAACGTCCGCTTCGACCAGCTGCGGGCGATGGGGATCCGCACGATCATGGTCACCGGCGACAACAAGCTGACGGCGGCGAAGATCGCCGAGGAGGCCGGGGTCGACGACTTCCTCGCCGAAGCGACGCCGGAGCGCAAGCTGGAGCTGATCCGCGAGCAGCAGGCAGACGGCCGCCTGATCGCGATGACCGGCGACGGCACCAACGACGCCCCCGCGCTGGCCCAGGCCGACGTCGGCGTTGCCATGAACACCGGCACCCAGGCCGCGCGCGAGGCCGGCAACATGGTCGACCTCGACTCCAACCCGACGAAGCTGATCGAGATCGTCGAGGTCGGCAAGCAGCTGCTGATCACCCGCGGCGCCCTCACCACCTTCTCGATCGCCAACGACGTCGCCAAGTACTTCGCGATCCTGCCGGCGATGTTCGCGGCCACCTACGCTCTTTCGGCCGGGGGCAAGGGGCCACTCGACGCCCTCAACGTGATGTCGCTGGGCACGCCGGAATCGGCGATCCTCTCGGCTGTGATCTTCAACGCCCTGATCATCCCGCTGCTGATCCCGCTCTCCCTGCGCGGGGTCCGCTACCGGCCGATCGGCGCCACCGCCCTGCTGCGCCGCAACATCCTGATCTACGGCCTCGGTGGCATCATCGCTCCCTTCATCGGCATCAAGCTGATCGACCTGATCGTCCACAACCTGCTGGGTGCCTGAGAGGAAGGCATGGCAGGCGGCATAGCATTCAGGGGCTCGCGTCAGCCGATTTCCCTGAGGCCGCCCACCCACTCGCATTCACGGGAGGCTGACCGTCCTGTGAGTGCTCGGCTCACGCTTCACCTTCGACGGTATGCCGGCAGCAACGTCGACTCGCCGATCAGCCGAGAAGAGGTAGCGCGGGCGCATCCGCTGCTCTTGAGACTTGCTGAACGCTTGAGGAGTCCTGAGGTGGCGAGCCCTCGCGGCATGGCGATCCTCAGGCGCCTGCTGACGGACACGACGAGCCCGATCTTTTCGCCGGGTTGGAGCCGGGCAAGGGCCGCGCCGGGAGAGCTGGAGCGACAGGCTCGGGCCGCCCTCGCCGCACTTGACGAGCGACCTTGCGATCTCCCGATAGATAGCCGGCGGCGGTAGCTTCCGCCGTATGGAGCCCGCGGAGACCGAGAAAAGAAGCGGCGGCGAAGCTGGGGCAGATGCTCAGCGCCGTGGCCATTACAAGATCTTCCTCGGCATGGCGGCCGGGGTGGGGAAGACCTACCGGATGCTGCAGGAGGGCCACTCGGAAGCCGATGCGGGCCGTGACGTGGCAATCGGCTACCTGGAGCCCCACAAGCGCCAGGAGACGATCGATCAGGCGCAGGGGCTGGAGGTGGTGCCCCGTCGCAGTGTCCCTTACCGCGACGTCGTCGTCGAGGAGATGGACCTGCCTGCCCTGCTCGCGCGCCGCCCGGAACTGGCGCTGATCGACGAGCTCGCCCACGCCAACGCGCGGGGGCTTGAGCACGCCAAGCGCTACGAGGACATCGCCGACGTGCTCGCGGCGGGCATCGACGTCTTTTCCACGGTCAACGTCCAGCACCTCGAGTCGCTCAACGACCGTGTCGCCGAGCTGACTGGGGTCACGGTGCGCGAGACGGTCCCCGATTCGGTTCTCGGCACCGCCGACGAGGTGGTGCTGATCGACCTCACGCCCGAGGCGCTGATCTCGCGTCTGCGCGCCGGCAAGATCTATCCCGGCGAGAGCATCGAGGCTGCGCTCAATAACTTCTTCCGGATCGAGAACCTGGCGGCGCTGCGCGAGGTCAGCCTGCGCCAGGTCGCCGAGGACGTCGAGGCCAAACGGCTGACCCTGCATCAGGTGGAGCCCGTCGGCACGCGCGAAGAGCGGGTCGTCGAAGAGGTCCCCAAGGCGGTCGGCGAGCGGCTGCTCGCCCTGATCCGCCCCCAGCCCAGCTCGCAGCGCCTCGTGCGCCGCGCCTGGCGCTCGGCGCAGCGGCTCGGCACCGGCCTCGACCTGCTCTGGGTGAAGCCACCGGGCCGGCCGATCGAGGGAGATGAGGAGCGCCAGGTGACCGCACTGCGCCAGCTCGCTTCGGTGCTCGGCGCGACGCTGCTGATCGAGGAGCACGACGACGTGGTGGCCGCGGCAGCGCGGGTGGTGCGCGAGCGCGGCTCCACCTACATCATGGTCGGCGAGTCTGAGCCGCCGCGGGGGCTCGCGCGGTTGCGGGTGCCGTTGCCACAGAAGCTGATGCGTGCGGCTCCGCCTGGGGTCGACGTGCGGATCGTCGCCCACCGGTCCCGCAGGGAGGAGGCGTCGTGATCGAGCATTTCCTCGTCGGGCTCGCCCTGCTTCTCGGCCTCGGCGGCGGCTACCTGTTGGCGCGGTCTCGCTGGCGCGGCAAGCGCTCGGAGCGACCGGACGACATACGCCAGATCCTGCTGCCCTTCACCGGCACCGAGATCTCACGCCGGGCGGTTGACGCAGCCATGCGCCTGGCCCGGGCAGAGGATGCGCTGCTGATGCCGGCGTATCTGGCAACGGTTCCCAAGCAGCTGCCGCTGGACTGCGCGATTCCCGCCGAGGCGGCGAAGGCGATGCCGATGCTGGAGGCGATCGAGCAGCGTGCAGCCGCCCAGGGAGTGCCGGTCGATGCTCGAATCGAGCGGGGCCGCTCCTATCGCCATGCGCTGCAGCGCCTGCTGGAGCGTGAGGAATTCGACCGGGTCGTGGTGTCGGCGACCGCGACCGGGCAGCCCGGCCTCTCGGGCGACGACCTCGTCTGGCTCTTGGAGAAGGCCCCGGCCGAGGTGCTGATCCTGCGCCCCGGCCCCGAAGACCGGCGCGTCGTCAGTGCCAATGGGCCAAGCGCAAGATCCAACGGCGATCCTCCGGCGCGATCTAGGTAGAGCCAGGTCGGGGGCCGGCCGGACTTGACGACATGCTGACCGTGTTCGGCGCATCGGCCGTGACTTTCATGATGGTGATGTATGCGCTGGAGCGCCGCAATCGGCGCTACATCCTCGGCTTCGCCCTCGGCTGCCTGCTCGCCAGCGCCTACGGCTTTCTTGCCGGAGCGTGGCCCTTCGGAGTCGTCGAGGTGATCTGGGCGGGCGTGGCGCTGCGTCGATACAGCCAGCCGGAGCGCCTGATCGCCGGCCGGGCGCCGCGTGGGCCGTGAGGATGGCGACCACTTGCTCGATGTCGGCGCGGCCGAGTCTCCATAGTCTCTGAGCGGCCATGCTGCGCACCCTTCCCTCTCGGGCTCTCGCCGCCGCGCTCGCCGGGATCGTCCGCGACCAGCGGCGCTGGATCGCCGCCTCCTCGGAGGGCAAGCCAAACGTGTTCGGATTCGGAACCGACGACGAGATGGAGGCCGTCGAGAGCCTGCTGATCATCAAGCACTCGCCCTTTCCGGCGCCCGAGCCGCCTCCCCAAGCGCCCGGCGCCGCCCCCGACTACGCGTCCCCGCCGCCAAGGTGCTGGGCGGCGCCCACGGCCGCCGCCAGCGATCTCGATCGTTGGACTACCGCGGGAGGGGAGGGAGGAGCCCACGGCGAGCCCCTCGAGCCCGATCGGCAGACACAAGCGAGCGGTGAGCCGGAAGCCTGGTCGGCGCCCGCTCGCATGCCCGACTGCCCGGTTCCCATTCCGCGCCGCCACACAACGCGTGCCCCCTCGTGTACCCTGAAGCAGTGGCCGAGCGCAATCGCCGGATCAACGTCACCCTCGAGCCTGACTACGCGCGAAAGCTCGCCGGCTTGGCCGAGCGCACCCACGTCCAGGAGGGGACGCTGGCGCGCTCTCTTCTCTCCAGCGCGCTTGACGAGGCCGACCCCGACGCTGCCCGCATCACCGAGATCCTCGACGGGATTCCGGGTGCCTGGGAGCGCGCGCAGGAGTCGATCGAGCAGGCCAGGCGCGGCGAAACGGTGCCGTTGTCCGAGCTGTAGCCGATGCCGAGCATCGAGGTCACTCGCCTCGCGCGCGAGGATCTCAAGCAGCTCATCGAGACACGTCGCCTTCCCGCCGATGCTCGCGAGCGCGTCTCACGGTCTTTGCTCACCCTGCGGGAGTTCCCGCGTGCGGGCAAGCGCCTTTCTGGCGTCTGGCGGGACTGTCGCGCCCTCGTCGGGCCATGGGGCTGGCTGCTCATCGTCTACATGTACGTCGAGGCGGAAGACTGTGTCGCGGTCATCGCCTTCCACGACGCCCGGACCTCCGAGGCCGCGACGGCGCGCTGACATATTGCGACCAGCGCTCAAACCCGGACCACTGCCACCTCGTCGAGCTCGCGACCTCGGGGTCGACCGGCAGCAGCGGGTAGGTGGCTTGCACTCGCGAGAGCGCGGCCAACCGCACGGCGCGGGCGTTGCCCTCGCTCGCCCGGAGCACTCCCAGCTCCAGCTCGGCGGCGGTGATCACGGAGACGGCGATCTCCTCTGGCAGCTCGCCCAGCTCGCGACCCGTCTCCCGGGCGACGAACACCGAGGTGTCGGCGATCGCTTGACCGGGACGCCTGAGAGAACGCATGCCTGCATGTGCTGCGGTACGGGCAGCAAGTTCCGCAACTGGTCGTCTACTGAGACCACTGCTGCTTGCTGCGCGTCGTCGACCCCCTGCTGGCCGCCTGGGTGAACGAGGGGCGTCCGGGGGTGTAAGCGCGCCCGGGGCTCGCCTGCGAGGCTTTCCGCGATGACGGACGTCGTTCTCTTCGGGCACCTGAGCGGAGCGTTGCTGTTCGTCGCGGGCATCGTCGTCGCCGGCGTCGGGTTCGAGAGCGGGCGCCGCCGTGAGCGGCCGTCGGAGATCGCCCTGCTGCTTGGCCTGACGCGCTCGGGGGTCATGCTGGTCGCCGCCGGCGGCCTGCTGCTGCTCGGCTGCGGGATCTGGCTGGTCGGCCTGGAGGGCGTCGGCTACGGCGCCGGCTGGGTCGACGCGGCGGTCGCCCTCTTCGCCGTGGCGCTGCTGCTCGGCGGCCTCGGCGGCCGGCGCCCGAAGCAGGCGCGCAAGCTCGCCGCGCGGCTGGCCGGAGAAGGGGGGGCGGTCAGCCCGAAGTTGCGCGCCCTCCTCGACGACCCGCTCTCGCGGACGGCGAACTACGCCTCCGCCGCGCTGGTCGTCGCGATCCTCGCCCTGATGGTGTTCAAGCCCTAGGGGTCTCTATCCAGCTCGCCGGCGATCCGGACCGGTGCATCCGGACGCCGCGGCGTAGCCACCAGCGAACGTCGCCTATAATTTACACACGATAAATGTGTAAATCATCGGAATCGAGGTGAACGATGGCCTATGTGATCAACGAGCCCTGCATCGGCACGAAGGACCATTCCTGCGTCGAGGTCTGCCCGGTCGACTGCATCCATCCCACCCGGGACGAGGCCGACTTCGACCAGCACGAGCAGCTCTACATCGACCCGGACGAGTGCATCGACTGCGACGCCTGCGTCGAGGCCTGCCCGGTAGATGCGATCACGCCGGAGGACCAGGTGCCGCCGGAGTGGCAGCGCTACGTGGAGATCAACGCCGCCTACTTCAGGGATCGGGCGGCGTAGGCCCGTCCGTCGCCTCTCTCGGGTCATCGGCCTCGCGCAGCTCCTTCGCGGCGAGCAGGGCGGCCAGGTGCTCGCGCGGGGGGCGGCGAAGCGCCTCGGCCCGTTTCACGCGTTCCCCGGCCTCTCCACCCCGATCAGGCATCCGGCGCGGTCGGGGTCGTGCGGCTCGAAGCGGGTCAGCTTCGCTTCGGGGTCGAGCTTCGCCAGCAACCCCGCGGTGATGCCGCGGTGCAGGGTGCAGACGACATCGGGGTTCTCGCGCGCGGAGACCCGGTAGGGGCAGTTCTCCAGCGTGCAGGTGAAGCCGCCGTCGCCCCCGACGTCGAGCGCGGGCTGGAAGCCGAGCGCGGCGACGACCTGCCGGAAGCCCTCGGCGGGATCGTCAGCCGCCGCGGGCGCCAGCTCGCGGCCGATCTCGCGTCCCGTCTTCTCGATCGCGCGTCGACGGGTCGGTCCGCTCGGCGTCGCGCGCGCGAGCCAGCGCGCCAGGTCGGCGTATCCGCTGGGGCGCTCTCCGCCGGGGCGGGCGCCGGCGGCGACCAACCAGCGATCGCCGGGTCGCCCCCTCGAGCCTTGGCTCCGGCGTCGCTCCACGAGGCCGTCCTCGTGCAGTCGCTCGAGATGCCGCCGCACGCCGTTCGGGTGCATGTCGAGCCGCCGCGCCAGCTCCTCGGTGCTCGCAGCGGTCCGGCGCTCCACAAGCTGGGCGAAGATGCGTGCGCGGGTGCGTTGCGCCAGTACGTCGCCGCTGGCACTTGGCAGGTCCATGAGGGGCGCCTATGTTTGCACAGCCTCGATGTGTAAAAGCGCGGCTTCGGCAACCCGGACCCGCGGGCGTCAGTGTGGATGAGCGGGCCCGTGGCCGCTCACGGTGCGCCAGGAGTCCCAGGCGATCTTGAGGATTACGGCGGTGATCGCGAGGCCGATCAGCGGATCGGCGACCGGCAGGCCGATCGCGACGACGAGCGCGCTCGCCACGACCGCGAGGCTCACGTAGGAGTCGGCGCGGGCGTGGTCGCCGTCGGCGATCAGCGCCGGGCTGTCGAGGCGCTGCCCGGCCCGGCTGCGGACGATCGCCGCCAGCCAGTTCGCGCCGAAGCCGATCAGGCCGGCGAGCGCCAGCGCGGGGAGGTGGGTCGGGGCGTGCGGATGGATGAGGCGCGAGACCGACTCGAAGCCGGCCACGCAGGCCGAGGCGAAGATCGCCAGCACGACGAACAGGCCGGCGATCTGCTCGGCCCGATTCGAGCGCAGCCCGAACGCGATCGCGAGCGGGATCGCCGTGCCCGCGTCGCCGAAGTTGTGGATCAGGTCGGCGAGCAGCGCGACGCTGCCGCTGGCGAGGAAGATCGCCAACTGGGCGAGGGCGCCCAGTCCGAGCACCGCGAGCGAGAGAGCGACCGCCCGCAGACCCTCGCGAGAGCGTTTGACGCTCTCGTCGATCAGGCCGTGGGAGTGCCCGTGGCCACCGTGACTGCGTGGGCGCGCCCGTCGATGCTCCGCCTCGTGCCGGTGCGGGCCCGAGTGGGGATGCGAGTGGGTGAGGTCGCCGTGTCGATGCCGGTCGCCCCCGAGTGGCTGGTAGGTGAGCGCGTCGGTCGCCATCGGACGACCACGTTACCGCCGGGCGGCCGGCTCGGGCGCGGAGCTTGACAGAAATACCCCATAGGGGTATCGTCGACCGCGTGGAGACCGCCACCCCGCCACGGGGATACACCGCCGGCAAGGACCGGCTGCTCAACCGCCTGGCCAGGGTCGAGGGCCAGGTCCGGGGGATCGCGAAGATGGTCGAGGAGGATCGCTACTGCATCGACGTGGTGACCCAGGTCAACGCCGTGCAGGCGGCCCTGGACAAGGTCTCCCTCGGCCTGCTCGACGGGCACGTCCGCGTCTGCATGCAGGACGGCGGTGGCGCACCGGCCGACCCCGGCGCGCGCGTCGACGAGCTGATGGGCGCCGTGGGGCGCCTGCTGGGGCGGCGATCGAATGCCTGAGACCGCCACCTACCTGGTTCCGGAGATGAGCTGCGGCCACTGCAAGGCTGCGGTGAGCGAGAAGTTGAGCGCCGTCGCCGGGGTCGAATCGGTGGGCGTCGACCTCGAGACGAAGCTCGTAACTGTCAGCGGCTCCCCGCTCGACGACGGCGCCCTGCGCGCGGCGATCGCCGCGGCCGGCTACGACGTGGCGCGATGACCCTGGTCGCCGACAGGCGGGGCCAGGGTCACGACCGGGTCGAGCTTGCGCTCGAGGGGATGACCTGCGCCTCGTGCGCGGCGCGGATCGAGAAGCGCCTCAACGGGCTCGACGGCGTCGCCGCCAGCGTCAACTTCGCGACCGAGCAGGCGTCCGTCGCCTTCGACCCCGAGCGCGTCTCGCCCGACGATCTGATCGGCGCGGTCGAGGCGGCCGGCTACCACGCCTCGCTGCCGCGCGAGGCGCTCGGCGAGGAGGACCCCGCGAGGCCCTGGCGGGTGCGGCTGCTGCTCGCCGCCGCGCTGACGGTGCCGCTGATGCTGCTGGCCTGGGCGCCTCCTCTCCAGTTCGCCGGCTGGGAATGGGCCTCGCTCGCGCTGGCGACCCCGGTGGTGTTCTGGAGCGGCTGGCCGTTTCACCGTGGCGCGGTGCTGAACGCGCGGCACCTGGTGGCGACGATGGACACGCTGGTCTCGGTCGGCACGCTCGCCGCTTGGACCTGGTCGGCGGTCGTGTTGCTCGGCGGGATCTCCGAGGACCTCTACTTCGACGCCGCGGCGTCGATCACGACGCTGATCCTGCTGGGCCGCTACCTCGAGGCCCGCGCCAAGCGGCGCTCGGGCGAGGCGATCCGCAGGCTGGTCGAGCTGGGCGCGAAGGAGGCGCGCCTGCTGCGCGACGGCGAGGAGCTGCTGGTGCCGGTCGAGGAGCTGCGGGTCGGCGACCTCTTCGTCGTCCGCCCGGGTGAGAAGGTCGCCACCGACGGCGTCGTCGAGAGCGGCGCCTCCGCCGTCGACGCCTCGATGCTGACCGGCGAGTCGGTGCCGGTCGAGGTCGGGCCCGGCGAGGAGGTCGCGGGGGCGACGATCAACGCCTCGGGACGGCTGGTGGTTCGCGCCACCAGGGTCGGCTCGGAGACGGCGCTGGCGCAGATCGCCCGGCTGGTCGCCCAGGCGCAGACGGGCAAGGCCCGGGTGCAGCGGCTCGCCGACCGCATCTCCGCGGTGTTCGTGCCGATCGTCATCGCGCTCTCGCTGCTGACCCTGGCGGGCTGGCTGCTCTTCGGCGGCACGGCTGCGGCGGCGTTCACCGCTGCGGTCGCGGTCGTGATCATCGCCTGCCCGTGCGCGCTGGGGCTGGCGACGCCGACCGCGCTGATGGTCGGCAGCGGCCGCGGCGCCCAGCTGGGCATCCTGATCAAGGGCCCCGAGATCCTCGAGCAGACCCGCCAGGTGACGACCATCGTCCTCGACAAGACCGGCACCGTGACCGAGGGCCGGATGGAGGTCGCGGCCCTGGTCGCGGCCGAGGGCGTCGCCGAGCAGGAGCTGCTGCGGCTGGCCGCGGCCGCCGAGGGCGCCAGCGAGCACCCGATCGCGCAGGCGGTCGCCGCGCACGGCCGCGCGCTGCTCGCTGCGCTGCCCGAGCCCGAGCGCTTCGCCGGCAGCGCCGGGCTCGGGGTCGAGGCGACGATCGAGCAGCACGCGGTGCTGGTCGGCCGGCCGGCGTTCCTGGCCGCGCGGGGCGCCGAGCTCGGCGCCGAGCTGCAGGCGGCGGCAGAGCGGCTCGAGGGTGCCGGCAAGACGGTGGTCGCGGTCGCCTGGGACGGCCGGGCGCGCGGCCTGATCGCGGTCGCCGACCGCGTCAAGCCCAGCAGCGCCGCGGCGGTATCGGAGCTGAAGCGGCTCGGCCTCGAGCCGGTCCTGCTGACGGGCGACAACGAGCGCGCCGCGGCGGCCGTCGCCGAGCGGGTCGGGATCGAGCGGGTCCTCGCCGGCGTGCTCCCCGGCGGCAAGGCGGCCGAGATCCGCCGCCTCCAGGAGGGCGGCGACGTCGTCGCGATGGTCGGCGACGGGGTCAACGACGCCCCCGCGCTGGCTCAGGCCGACCTCGGCCTGGCGATCGGCACCGGCGCCGACGTCGCGATCGAGGCCTCGGACCTGACGCTCGTCTCCGGCGACCTGCGCGCCGCCGCAGACGCGATCCGGCTCGCCCGCCGCACCCTGGCGACGATCAAGGGCAACCTCTTCTGGGCCTTCGCCTACAACGTCGCCGCGATCCCGCTCGCGATCGCCGGCCTGCTCGACCCGGTCGTCGCCGCCGCGGCGATGTCCTTCTCCAGCGTCTTCGTCGTCACCAACTCGCTGCGCCTGCGCCGCTTCAGCTCGCGCAGGGAGGCGACGGCATGACTCGCCGCCGCCGGGTCCGCGCAGGCCTGCGGGAAAGCCCGCGGGCCTTGCGGGGGGGCACCCCGGCGGGGACGGGTCGGCCGCCGATGGCGCCGGTCGCCCCCCGGCGGAGGATCGCCGGGTGCTCAGTGTCAGCCGACTGCTGAACGGGCAGGTGGGCCCGCAGGATGCGCTCCGGTACGGGCGTAGAAGCGGCGCCGGGCCGGCGCACCTCCTCCACTACTCGCTGGACAAGAAGCCGGTCGTGGTCTGGAACGTGACGCAACGCTGCAACCTGCACTGCGGGCACTGCTACGCGGACTCGCACAACCGCGACTACCCCGCCGAGCTGACCTACGGCGAGGGCCGGCGCCTGCTCGAGGACCTGGCGGCGTTCGGCGTGCCGGTCCTCCTCTTCTCCGGCGGCGAGCCGCTCCTGCGCCCGGACCTGCTCGACCTCGCCGCGGTCGCCCGCGAGCTCGGCATGCGAACCGTCCTCTCCACCAACGGGACCCGGATCGATGCCGTGACGGTGAAGGCGATCGCGGCTGCCGGGTTCTCCCACATCGGCGTCAGCATCGACGGGATCGGCGCGCTCAACGACAAGGTCCGCGGCAGCCACGGAGCGTTCGACGCGGCCCTGGCCGGGATCCGTGCCGCTCGCCGCGCCGGCCTGCGCACCGGGATCCGCTTCACGGTCCACGCCCGCAACCGCGACCAGCTCGGCCGGGTCTTCGAGCTTGCCGAGGCCGAGGGGGTCGACCGCCTCTGCGTCTACCACCTCGCCTACGCCGGTCGTGGCGACCGTCTGCGCCGGCACGACCTGAGGCCGGAGGAGACCCGCGCCGCGGTCGAGGAGATCCTCGACCGGACCGAGGACCTGGGCCGCCGCGGGGTGGCGCTCGAGGTGCTCACCGTCGACAACCCGGTCGATCACGTCCTCCTGCTCGAGAGGGTGCGGCGATCGGACCCCGAGCGGGCCCCCGAGATCGAGACGATGCTGCGCTGGAACGGGGGCAATCAGTCCGGCGTGGCGATCGCCTGCGTCGATCCGCAGGGACTGGTCCACCCGGACCAGTTCTCCTGGCACATCACGGCCGGGGACGTTCGGGAGACGCCGTTCGCCGAGATCTGGCGCGACGACAACCCGGTCCTCGCCCCGTACCGCCGCCGCCCCCGCGACCTTGCCGGGCGCTGCGCCCGCTGCCGCTTCCTCCCCCTCTGCAACGGTGGGCTGCGAGCACGGGCGGAGTCGGCGACCGGCGAGTGGCGGGAGCCGGACCCGGCCTGCTACCTGACCGAGGAGGAGGTCGCCGCATGAAGGAGGAGGCCAGGCCCGCGTCGAGCGCGCCGAGCGCGACCGCCGCGAGCTCCGGGAGGTAGCTTCCCCAGAGAAGGGGTAAGCGTGACGAATGTCACAGTCTCAGGGTGACGTCCGGGCGGTTCCGGCTGCCTGACCGCATACACTTTCTATGCCGAATTGAATAGCTGTTCCCAGCTTGCATCTCGGGTGCCGATGCCGATGCCAACCGAAGGAGCGCAGGAGGTGGACCTTCACGGAAGCTCCGGGAACGGGAACCCCCCGCCGTACGAGGCGGTAGGAGACCGGGACCGGCACGGGTCCGGCGATCTTCGCCGGCTGAAGGTCGCCGGCGTCGTCCTGCCGGTTCTCTTCGTCCTCACGCTCGAGCTGATCCGCGCCGGCGTCATCGAGCAGGGCTTCGCCGACTACAGCCCCCATATCGTCCTTGCGGTGTCGACCGTCGTCGCCGTCGTCGCCTTCTCGTTCGTCATGTTCCACTACATCGAACGCGCCCAGGGCGAGACGGCCGAGGTCGTCACCGACCTGCGGCGCAGGCAGCGGGAGGGCCACGGCTTCTACGACGTGCTGCTCCGGGTCTCGAACCAGGAGGCCCTCCCCGACATCCTCGCGGCCGTCGCCCGGCACGCCCGCGACCTGCTGGCCAGCGACGTCGCGGCGATCTGCCTCAACGACGCCACGACCCGGTCCGTCCAGCTCGACCCGACGCTGGCGGGGGCGGCCTCCCTGCGGGAGGGGGTCTGCATATCGCCCGACGCCGACGGATCCCTCCGCCTCCACGATCCCCGGGACATCCGCGCCCTGCGGTCGTCCCCGGAGTTCGGGGAGAGCCTCCAGGTCCAGCTCGAGAGCCCGGACAGGGCGCTCGGCGACCTCTGGATCGGCCGCCGCTCGGCGGTCCCCTTCAGCGAGCGCGACCGGCAGTTCCTCGCGACCCTCTCCGGCTTCGCCTCGATCGCCGTGACCAGCGCCCGGATGCGCGAGAGCGAACGGCAGGGCGCGATCCTCGCGGAGCGGGAGCGGATCGCCCGCGAGCTGCACGACAGCCTTGCGCAGGTCCTCGGGGCAACCCATCTGCGGCTGCGCGCGCTCTCCTCGCGCGAGGACGTCGAGGTCACGCCGGGGCTCGCACTCGAACTGAGCGAGCTCGCGGACATCTGCGAGGAGGGCTACCGGGACGCCCGCGGGGCGATCCTCGATCTCCACCAGTCGAGCCGGACCGACCGCGACTTCCTCGACAGCCTGCGCGCCTACCTGGACAAGTACAGCCACCAGTGCGGGGTCGTGACGACGCTGGAGGCGGCCCTGGACCACGATCTTGTCCTCCCGCCGCGCAGCGAGATCCAGATCATCAGGGTGATCCAGGAGGCTCTCACGAACGTCCGCAAGCACTCGGGGGCGGCCTCGGCGGCCGTCCGGATCATGCAGGCGAACGGCACGGTTACGTTCGTCGTCGAGGACAACGGCCTTGGCTTCGACTCGGCCGAGGCGCTGCTCGACCGGGACGGGTTCGGGCTGCATTCGATGCGCGAGCGCATGGAGCTGATCGGTGGCACCCTGCTTACCGACTCCGCGTCGGGGCGGGGCACGCGTGTCGTCGCCGAGGTTCCCGATACCCGCCGCACCAGCCCCGATCCCGTCGATCTGGATGTCTCGCTCAGCTGAAGAGCAGATCCGGATCCTGGCCGTCGACGATACGGCCCTCTTCCGCACCTCCGTCGCCGAGCTGATCGACGCGCAGGACGACCTGACGGTCGTCGGCGAAGCCGAGAACGGCCTCGAGGGGGTCGAGATGGCGAACGCGCTGAAACCGGACCTCGTCGTGATGGACATCGAGATGCCGGTGATGGACGGGGTCGAGGCGACGCGCCTGATCCGCGAGCAGCTGCCCGGCGTCAAGGTCGTCATGCTCACGGTGTCGGAGTCGGACGAGCATCTGTTCGACGCGATCCGCTTCGGCGCTCAGGGATACCTGCTGAAGGACCTTCGGCCCGCCGAGCTCTACGACCTGATCAGGGCGGTGATGCGCGACGAGGCCGCCCTCTCGCCGGCCATCGCGGGGCGCCTGCTCGGCCAGATCCGCGAGGGGGCGGCGGCGCCCCGGGTGGCGGACGCGCAGCCGGAGACGCCGGCGCTGACGCCGCGCGAGCTCGAGGTCCTGCGGCTCGTCGCGGACGGCCTCAGCAACAAGGAGATCGCCACCAGCCTGTTCATCACGGAGGGGACGGTGAAGAACCACGTCCACAACGCCCTCGAGAAGCTCCAGCTCGAGAACCGCACGCAGGCCGCCGCCTACATCGTCCGCCAGGGCCTGGGGCGAAGCGCCGAGAGCGGCTGAGATCGGCGTCGAGGCGACCGTCGCGCGGCGCCCGCCTGTACCCCAAATCTATCCCCCGACGGATTGAGCCAGCCGACTCCCGGCGCGACAATTTCGTTATGCCCGAGCAAACGCTCGATCGTCTGATCCGCATCGGCGTCAAGGCCGTGGCGGTCGGCATCGTCCTCGCGGCGGTCGTCTACTTCGTCGAGCGGCGCGACACGAGCCCCTCGCTCGTGGACAGGCAGATCGCCGCCGCGGAAGCCGCGGTCCGCGAGCAGCCGGCCGAGACCGGGTTGAGACTGCGCCTCGCCGACATGTACCGGGCGGCGAAGCGGCCGGATGACGCCCTCGATCAGTACGACGCGGTGCTCAAGGTCGAAGCGGGCCAGAGCACGGCGCTGCTCGGGCGCGGCGAAGTCCTCGCCGAGACCGGAGACCCCGCCGGGGCGAGGCAGTCGTTCGAGCAGATCATCGGGAGGGCGAAGGGCGAACAGTTCGCCGCCGTCGACCCGCAGCTCGAGGCCGCCTACTACGGCCTCGGCTCGGTCATGCTGAAGCGGGGCGAAGCGAAGGACGCCAGGCGGGCGGTGGAGAAGGCGGTCGAGATCGAACCGACCGACGCGGACGCCTGGTACCTGCTGGGAACGGCCGCCCTGAAGGCCGGAGCCTACGAGCGGGCGGTCAAGGCGCTCCGCGAAGCGGTCCTCTTCGTGCCGACCGAATGGTGCGAGCCGTACGAAGCGCTTTCGAAGGCCTACGCGGCCCAGCATCGCAAGCCCCGGGCCGAATACGCGAACGCGATGGTGGAACTGTGCAACGGGGAGCCGGCCGCCGCGACGCGCCGGCTGCGGCACCTGACCTCGGGGCCGGTCGCGGTCGACGCGATGCTCGGGCTCGGGATGGCCGCCGAGAAGGACTCGCACCGGGCGAGCGCGGCCCGCTGGTACCGGAAGGTCGTCGCCGCCGATCCTGAAAACTTCAACGCGCACAGCGGCCTGACCCGGCTCGGCGCCGCCACGGGAGGCGAATGAGATGGCACCCGAGGACGAGACCCCCTCGCTCGCCCAGGAGCTGCTGCTGGACGGCGGCAAGGGCGGTGCAGCGGCCCTCACCGAGGCGGAGCGCAAGCGCCGGCGGCGGAAGATCGCCGCGCTGGTGGCGATCCTCGTGGCGCTCGCCGCCATCATCTTCGTCATCCTCCGCTCGCTGGGCGGCAACTCGCCGCTGCCGGGCATCCCGTCGGAACTTCCCCACTACGTCTCCGACATCTACGGCGTCAACGCGCCGATGGGCGTCGCGGTAAGCCCGTCCGGCGACCGGGTCTACGTCACCGAAAGCGAAGGGCGCCGCCTGGTGCGGGTCTACGACGGCTCGGGCGACCAGGTCGACACCCTGAAGCCGCGCGGTCGCAAGGGCACCTGGCGCCTGCCGGTCTACGTGGCCGTCAACCCGCAGACGGAAGACGTCTACGTCAGCGACCGCCTGCGCGAAGTCGTCGACGTCTACGGCGCCGACGGCAAGTACCTGCGCGCCTTCCGCCCCGAGGGACGCCTGGGCAAGGGCGCGAATCCGCTCGGGCTCGCCTTCGGCCCGGAAGGAAGCCTCTACATGACCGACGTCAGCGGCAGCCGCAAGGATCAGCGGGTCCTGGTCTTCGGCAGCGGCGAGAAGCCGCTGCGCAAGATCGGGTCCCGCGGCTCCTTCTGGTTCCCGAACGGGCTCACGCTCGACGGAGACGGCGACCTCTACGTCGCCGACAGCAACGACGGCCGGCTGGCGATCTTCGACCCGGACGGCAAGCCCGCCAGCTCGATCCGGCGCGGGGTCGGGGAGGGAGACCTGGGGCTGCCGCGCGGGGTGGCGATCGACGGCGACCGCCTCTTCGTCGTCGACACGACCTCCCACACCGTCAAGGTCTACCGCCTCCCCGACGAGGTGACGGAAGTCCCCCGGTACGTCGGATCGTTCGGGATCGAGGGGATAGGCGACGGGCAGTTCCAGTACCCGAACGGGATCGCCATCGACGGCGACGGGCAGATCTACGTCACCGATCGGGAAAACGACCGGGTCCAGATCTGGTCGTATTGAGAGAGAGGAGCGGACGACGATGGCGCAGACGCGGAGGATCGGCAAGGCGACGAGGCTCGTGGCCGCCTGCGCCGTGTCGGCGTTGCTCGGCGCCGCCCCCGCCTCGGCCGACAACGGCCCGCACGTGAAAGGCGCCGGCCTCGTCCCGGACACCTGCGCGGCCTGCCACCGAGCTCACACCGCCCAGGCCCCGATGCTGCTGAAAGAGCCGCAGACGGGGCTCTGCTACACCTGCCACGGCAGCGCGGCGACGGGCGCCAGCACCGACGTCGAGGACGGCGTGGGGTATTCGGGGGCCGGCCACAGCGGCAGCAAAGGGGGCCTGCGCGGCGGCGGCTTCGAGTACGCGCTGATCGCCTCGGGCAATCCGTCCGGCAACGGATACGTCGGCGAAATCCCGGTCAGGAGCTCCGGCGCGGCGGTCAGCTCGACCCACTCGGTAAACGAATCGGACCAGACGGCCTGGGGCAACGGCCCGATCAGCGCCACCGCGAGCTACGGCAAGACCATCCCGCTGCGCTGCGGCTCCTGCCACGACCCGCACGGAAACGGAAACTACCGGATTCTCCGCCCGATCCCGGAGGAATCCGGGGCGGCGACCGGCGTGACGATCCCCGACGCCGCCAGCAAGGTCTACACGACCGATAACTACTGGGTTGTCGAGGACGAAGAAGCGCCGGGCTTCATCGCCAACATCTCGGCCTGGTGCGCGACCTGCCACACGCGCTACCTGGCGCCGGGAAAAAGCGCCAGGACCGACAGCGGCGACGCCGTCTACGCCTACCGCCACCGCACCAACCAGACGTCGCAGGGCACGCCGACCTGCATCCAGTGCCACGTCGCGCACGGCTCCAACGCGAGCATGGGGACTTACTCCTCAGCCGTCCCCAACCCCGACGGCACCCCGGCGGGGTCCGACAGCACCCTGCTGCGGATCGACAACAGGGGCGTCTGCCAGATGTGCCACAACAAGTAGCCGCGGCCTGGTCTTGCCGCGAAGGAGGCGACGAAAGTCATCTTGACCGGCGCGAGAGCACACGACAGGGCGGGAAGGCCGGCGCTGCTGGCGCTGGCCTGCGCCGTATCGCTGCTCGCCGCCGCGGCCCCGAGCATGGCCGACAACGGACCGCACGTGACGGGCGCCGGCCCCGTCGCCGACAACTGCGCGACCTGCCACCGTGTGCATACGGCCCAGGCGGGCGAGCTTCTGAAGCAGCCCCAGACGGCGCTCTGCTACACCTGCCACGGCGCCTCGGGGGCGGGCGCCAGCACCGACGTGCAGGACGGCGTCGGCTACGCGACCAGCGGCCGCAGCGGCAGCCCCGGGGCCCTGCGCGGCGGCGGCTTCGAATACGCGCTGATCGACTCCGCCTCCCCCTCCGGCCAGCGGTCCGGTGACTCCAACCCGGACGGCGTCGTCCCGGTGAGGAGCAGCGGCGCCGCGGTGAGCTCGTCCCACTCGGTCGACCTGTCGAGCCAGACAGCCTGGGGCAACGGCCCGATCGGCGCCGAAGTCGACTACGGCAACGCCGTCTCGCTGCGCTGCGGCTCCTGCCACGACCCGCACGGCAACGGCGACTACCGGATCCTGAGGCCGATCCCGAAAGAATCCGGGGCAAGCTCGGGCGTGACGATCCCCGACGCCGCCACCAAGGTCTACACGACCGACAACTACTGGCAGGTCGCGGACGCAGGCGCACCGGGCTTCATCGCCGGCATCTCGGCCTGGTGCGCGACCTGCCACACGCGCTACCTCAGCGCCACCTCGTACACCGACAGCGGCGACGCCGTCTTCACCCACCGTCACATCTCAGACCAGACGGTGCAGGGCTCGGCGAACTGCATCCAGTGCCACGTCGCCCACGGCTCCAACGCCAGCGCCGGCGAAGCGAGCGCGGGCGGCGTCCACAGCCTCGAAGGGGTCCCGGCCGCGGCCGACGGCTACCTGCTGCGGATCGACAACAGGGGCGTCTGCCAGATGTGCCACGCCGAATGACCGGCGAAGCGCGCCTCGAGCATCGGAGCGGCTCTGAGCGGCCGCACGACGGGGCATAGTCCCGGTCTGTACCGATCGGGCCATGTCCTCATTTCTACCCGAAACGTGCCGACCGATGGATTGCGCTCGGAGCCGCTCAGGGCGGATCATTTACACATCGTCAATGCGCTTGGAGGGCGAATAGATATGAGAAGACTGGTACTCATGGCCGTAGGTTGTGCCTCGCTGTTCGTTGCTGCCCCGGCCGCGGCGGACAACGGGCCGCATATGAAAGGCGCCGGCCTCGTTCCGGATACCTGCGCGGCCTGCCACCGGGCTCACACCGCCCAGGCCCCCTACCTGCTGAAAGAGGACCAGGAATCGCTCTGCTTCACCTGCCATGGCTCCTCGGCCAGCGGCTCCAAACTCGACGTGCAGGACGGCGTCGGGTATTCGGGAGCCGGTCACACCGGCGCGAAAGGCGCCCTGCGCGGCGGCGGCTTCAAATACGCCCTGATCGACACCGCCCATCCGGAACCTAACTACAACTCGGAAACTGGAAAACTCGAAAGTGCGACCATCCCGGTGCTGGCGGACGGCGAAGGCGTGAACTCGACCCACTCGGTCAACGACTCCGAACAGACCGCCTGGGGCAACGGCCCGATCAGCGCCACGGTCAACTACGGCAAGGGGGTCGACCTCGCCTGCGGCTCCTGCCACGACCCGCACGGCAACGGCAACTACCGGATCCTGCGGCCGATCCCGGACGAATCGGGCGCGGAAAGCGGCGTGACGATCGCCGACACCTCGACCAAGGTCTACACGACCACCAACTACTGGGCGAGCTGGGACGCCAACGCGCCGCAGTTCCAGTACCAGGTTTCCAACTGGTGCACCACCTGCCATAGCCGCTACCTCGCGGGCAGCGGCAGCTACAAAAACAACAGCGGCGACGCGGTGTACGCGTACCGCCACCGCAGCTCCTACACGCAGGCGGAATACGAAAAATCTCCCCCCCCGAAGGCCAGGCCGAACTGCATCCAGTGCCACGTCGCGCACGGCTCCAACTCGAGCATGGGCGAATATTCGAGGTCGGTCACCTTCCCCGACGGCAGCCCCGGCGGCACCGACAGCCGCCTCCTGAGGCTCGACAACAGGGGCGTCTGCCAGACCTGCCACCACAAGTAGGCGCCGATTTGGAGATCGCCCCCGGCGGCCGGCAACGGCCCGCCGGGGGCGATTCTCTTTGAGTTCGGTGCTCCTTTGAGGGTCGATACACCCCTGATCGGAGCAATCGTGCCGCACCCGCACCCGCAGCCGGTCGGCCGGCTCGGCCGCGCATCCGAGGGATATAGGCGTCCGTATACCCCCTGGACCATCGGACGCGCTCGGCGGGTTGTCACTTCTATCCGAAACGTGCCAGGCGACGGATTGCGCTCGAAACTACTCAAAGCTCATCATTAGAGACACGATGAAGCGCGACGCAAGACACCGCAGTCCCCGCGCCAGGCTCGGCCTCACTCCCCAGGCGAGCGCCGAGGACGCCGAGAGAGCCCACAGGGAGCTGGTGGACTTCCTCGAGGGTGCGCCGGAGGGTGTGCGCGGCTGGGCCCGGGGCGAGATAGCCGCGGCCGACGAGGCCTACGCCGCCCTCTCCGATGCGGCGGGCGATGCGGCGGGCGCAAAGACGGCTCGCCGCACCACGCCGCTGAAGCGGATCGCCGTCGGGATCGTCACCCTCGCCGCCGCCGCCGGCGTCGTCGTCGGCGTCTACTCCATCGGCGGCGGCCAGGGCAAGGCCGAGCCCCAGGGCGGCGCGGCCGCCGAAGCGCCGGGCCTCAGCCCCGGCGACCAGGTTCTCGTCGCCAGGTTGATGAGGAAGCTCGAAGTGAAGCCGAAGGACGCCGCCGCGCTGGTCCAGCTCGGCGACGTCTTCTTCAAGGCCCACGACTACAACAGCGCCGGCGGCTGGATGAGGCAGGCCGTCGCGATCGAGCCGGGGAACGTGAAGGCGCGCCTGGCGCTCGGCGCGGCGGAGTTCAACCTCGGCGAGGTCGCCGACGCCCGGCGGGACTGGCTCCGCGTCATCGCCGTCGACCCCGAGAACATCGAGGCCCACTACGACCTCGGCTTCCTCTACCTGAGCAGCAACCCTCCCGACATGGCGAGGGCGAAGAGGATGTGGCGCAAGGTCGTCGAGCTGGCCCCTCCGGGCTCCTCGGTGGCCAAGACGGTCGCCACGCACCTCAAGGGCCTGGAGAAGGCGGCCTCCGCGGCCACGGCCCAACCCGGCGGCGAAGGGTGACCCGATGACCGAGATCGGCATCCCCGTCGCCTTCCTCGCCGGGGTCGTCTCGTTCGCCTCGCCCTGCTGCCTGCCGCTGGTCCCCGGCTACGTCAGCTACATGGTCGCCACCAACCCGGACGGCTCGGCCGCGCCGCGCCGCGTCGCCCTCCTCCATTCGCTCGCCTTCGTCGCCGGCTTCTCGGTCGTGTTCATCGCGATCTGGGCCTCGGTCGGGCTGATCGGCTACCTCTTCCGCGACTACGTCGGCCTGCTGCGGGAGCTCGGCGGCGCGGTCCTCGTCTTCATGGGCCTCCACGTCGCCGGCCTGATCAGCATCCCGGCGCTCTACCGCGAGAAGCGGCTGCCGATGGGGTCCGCCGGCGCCGCCCCGGAGGGCGATCGGGCCGCCCCCGGCTACGCGCGCTCGGCGCTGCTCGGCGTCGTCTTCTCCGCCGGCTGGACGCCGTGCATCGGCCCGATCCTGGGCGGCATCATCGGCCTCGCCTCGGTCAGCGCCAGCGCCACCCAGGGCACCCTCCTGCTCCTCGTCTACGCGATCGGGCTGGGGGTCCCCTTCGTGCTGGTCGCGCTCGGCGCCACCGAGGTCAGCGACCGCCTCGGCTGGTTCCGCAGGCACCACACCGCGGTCGACATCGCGACCGGCGCGATGCTGGTCGCGATCGGCTTGCTGATGGTCACCAACACCTTCGGGCGGCTGTCCGGCACGCTGCCCCTGATCGAAGTCTGAGGAAACCGGCATGGGACAGACGATCAGCACACCTCCCCGCCCCAGGGCCCTCCGCGATCCGATCGGCGAGCATCGCCGCCCGGCGCTCTCCCCGCACGTCCGGATCTTCCGCTGGCTCACCTCGATGCGGGTGGCGCTGGTGCTGCTCTTCGTCCTCGCCCTGCTGACCCTGGCGGGAACGCTTCTCGCCCAGGCCCCCGACGCGGTCAGGAACGACCCCCGGGCCTACGCCGAATGGCTCGACTCGGTGCGCCCCAGGTACGGCGGCTGGACCGGGATCCTCGACACGCTCGGGCTCTTCTCGGTCTTCTCCTCGATCTGGTTCAAGGCGACGCTGCTGCTGCTCTCGGCCAGCGTGCTCAGCTGCTCCGCGCGGCGGGCGCCGCGCCTCTGGCGGACGGCGACGCGGCCGCGGATGCTGATGACCGAGGCATTCTTCGAGCGGGCGCCGCACCGGGCCAGGATCCCCTCGGGGACCGATCCCGACGCCGCACTCGCGACGCTGCGAACCGTCCTCCGCTCGCACCACTTCCGCACCGCGACCGTCAGCGACGGCGACGACGTCCACATCTGCGCCGACCGCTTCCGCTGGTCGCCGTTCGGGAGGATCGTCGCCCACGTCAGCTTCGTCGTCATCGTCGCCGGAGCGGTGGTCACGGCGACGGGCGGCTTCCGGGACGAAGCGTTCGCGGTGCCCGTCGGCGACAAGCGGAGCGTCGGCCACGGGACCGAGATGACGGTCGAAGCGAAGTCGTTCGCCGACTCCTACTACACGAGCGGCGAGCCGAGCGACTACGCGAGCAACGTCGTCCTCTACAAGGACGGCGCCCGGGTCGGGGCGCAGGAAATCCGCGTCAACCACCCGATGCGCTACGACGGCGTCACCTTCTACCAGTCGTTCTTCGGCCCCACCGTGGTGATGGAGGCGAAGACGAAGGACGGCAAGGTCGCCTTCGACCGTGGCGTGCCGCTGCTGTACGGGTCCGAGGACGAAACGCACCGCATCGGCCGCTTCCTGCTCCCGAAGCAGGACCTGACGGTCTTCGTCGTCTCCCCGGAGTCGGGGGAAGTCGACCCGCGCATCGCCGCCGGTCAGACGCAGCTGGAGGTCTACAGGACCGCGACGGACAACCCGGTGGGTGTCCGGGTCCTCTCGCAGGGCAGGCAGGCGACGATCGGCGGCGTCGACTTCACCTTCGTCCGCGAACGCGAGTTCACCGGCCTGATCGTCGCCCACGATCCCGGATCGACGCTGGTCTGGATCGGCGCGACCCTGCTGCTGCTCGGCATGTTCGTCGTCTTCTTCCTCCCGCACCGGCGGGTCAGGGCGGTGATCCGCCGCCGGGCGGGCGGCAGCGAGATCGGCGTTGCCGCGATCAAGCGCCGCGACCCGGTGTTCGCGGCCCAGTTCGAGTCTCTGGTCGAGGACATACGGCGCGCCGCCGGCGGGGCGGGCGCAATCCAAGAGAGGGGTGGGGTCGATGCTTAAGATGGCCGAATACTGCGTCTTCGCCGGCATCATCGCGGTGATCCTGGCGCTGGTTTCCTACGTCCTGGCCTTCGCGGCCGTGCGCGTCGCCAGGGGCCGCACGACGCTCGCGACCGAACCGCCCGACGGCGCGACGGCGACGTTCGGCGCCGACGCGCCGAACGGCCTCGTCGTCTTCGGCACGCTCACCACCTGGCTGGCGCTCGGCTTCCTCTCGGCGGCGCTCGCCTTCCGCTGGCTCGGGACGGGCCACGGTCCGTTCGCGAACATGTACGAGTTCTCGGTCGCCTTCGCCTGGGGCGCCCTGGCGGTCCACGTCTACTTCCTCCAGCGCTATCGCCAGTGGAGCATCGGCGTGATCGTGCTGCCCGTCGCGCTCGCGATGCTCCTCTACGCGACGACGATTCCGAGCACGGCCGCGCCGCTTGTCCCGGCGCTTCAGAACAACCTGCTGCTGACCGTTCACGTGGCGATGGCGGTGATCGCCTACGGCGCCTTCGCGGTCGGGTTCGCCGCCGCGCTCCTCTACGTGGTCCAGGCCGGCGGCCAGCGATCGTTCCTGCCGAAGCGCGAGCTGCTGGACAACCTCTCCTACCGGGCGATCCTGATCGGCTTCCCGTTCCTCACCCTGACGATCGTCCTCGGAGCCGTCTGGGCCGACATCGCCTGGGGCAGGTACTGGAGCTGGGACCCCAAGGAGACCGCCTCGCTCGTCACCTGGATCGTCTGCGGCGCCTACCTGCACGCACGAGCCGCCCGCGGCTGGCGCGGCCAGCGAGCGGCCCTGCTGCTGATGCTGGTGTTCGCGGCGACGCTCTTCACCTACTTCGGGAACCTCTTCTTCGGGGGGCTGCACAGCTATGGCTAGCGAACCGGCGGGAACCCGTCCCAGCCGTTCCCGGACCCTGCTGATCATGGGCGTGACCGCGGTCCTCATCCTGGCGGTCTCCTACCTGGCGAACCGGCCGGCGGCGGGCGGCAGCTTCACGTCGATCGTCCTCGCCGGTCGCGCCACGGGGCCGGCGCCGGAAGTCGGAAAGCCGGTCCCGGACTTCACCGCGACGACGATCGAAGGCGAGAAGGTCACCCTGAGCGAGCTGCGCGGCCATCCGCTCTGGCTGACCTTCGGAGCCTCCTGGTGCCAGCCGTGCCGGGCGGAGAACCCCGACGTCGAGGCCGCCTACGAGAAGTACCGGGGCCAGGGCCTGAAGCTCCTGGCGGTATTCATCCAGGACAGCGGGTCGAACATCGCGGCCTACGCGGAGCGGGCCGGCCTGACCTATCCCAAGGTCGACGACTCCGACGGCCGGATCGCGTCCAGCTACCGGATCGCCGGCATCCCCTCCCACTTCTTCATCGACAGCTCCGGAATCCTGCGGGAGATCCGGATCTCGTCGCTCGCCCCGGAGACGATCGACGAAAACCTCGCGGAGATAGGAGTGGACGTTGCCCGATCGGCCAGATGAGTGGGATGCCGTGCCCGCCGAGCCCGAGCCCGAGCCCGAGCCGACCCGCTACCGCCGCTTCGGCCGGCTCCGCGCGCGGGCCGGTCGGCTCCTGCGGCCGCCCCGCAGCCGCCGCGGCTTCCTCGTCGTCCTGGCCCTCGTCGGCGGGCTCGGCTCGCTGGTGGCGGTCGCCGGGCTCACCGCGCAGAAGTGGACCGAGTCGGAGGGCTTCTGCTCGAAATGCCACACGATGGCCCCCGAGGCCAAGGCGTACAAGCTGTCGGTCCACCGCGACGTGGCCTGCGGCGAGTGCCATGTCGGGCCGGGCCTCGGCGGCTTCGTCAAAGCGAAATTGAACGGCGCGAAGCAGACCATCGAGATGCTCACCGGGTCGTTCCCGAGGCCGATCCCCCCACCCGACCACTCCAAGCTCCCCGACCCCAAGGACACCTGCATGAAGTGCCACTCGCTCGACGAGATCGCCGGGGAAGGAAATCCGACCAAGGTCGTCCTCCAGCCCCGCTACCGGGAGGACAGGTCGAACACGCGCGAAACGGTGGCGGTGGTGGTGCGACCGCCCGGTCTCGGCGACGGCGGGAGCGGCCCCGGCGCCCACTGGCACGTCGAGCAGCGGGTCGAATTCGCGAGCCCCGACGAGCACTCGCAGAAGATCAACTGGGTCGGCGTCACCTACAAGAACGGCACCAAGAAGCAGTTCATCGCCCGCCCCCAGGTCAGCGTCTCCAGCGATGCGCGGCGGGACATCGGGCGCCTGAAGCGGACCGAGACGATCCGGCGGATGAACTGCATCGACTGCCACAACCGCGTCGGCCACGAATTGCCCAGCCCCGACCAGGCAATCGACAACTCGATCGCCGCCGGCAAGATCAGCCAGTCCCTCCCCTACATCAAGCGCGAGGGGATGTCGCGTCTCGGCAAGAGCTACACGTCGGCGGGGGAAGCGGAACGGGCGATCGACGGCATCCGCGGCTGGTACGCGGCGAAGTACCCGCTCGTCTGGAACGCGCGCCGGCGGGAGGTCGACCGGGCGGTCGGGGAACTGCAGGCGATCTACGAACTGGTCGCGACTCCCGAAATGAAGACGATCGCTGCGGATTACCCGAACAACCTCGGTCACCAGTCGAGCCCCGGCTGCTTCCGCTGCCACGACGGCGGCCACTTCGAGGTCGGCCCCAAGGGCCGCCTCCTGAACAAGACGATCCCCTGGGAATGCACCACCTGCCACACCTTCCCGCAGGTGGGCGGGGAAGTGTCGGACGGAGCGCTGCTCGGCGAGCCCGCCAGCCACAGGGACAGGCTCTGGGTCTTCGACCACAAGAACCAGGCCTCGAGCCTCGAACCGGCCGCGGTGGGCAGCTTCTGCACGAACTGCCACAGCACCGGCGCGGCGAAGGTCGATCACGACGAAATGCTCTACCGCCACCCGCAGGCGATCGCCAAGGCCGGCATCAAAGCGTGTGCGTTCTGCCACCAGGAGGTCTTCTGCGCCAGGTGCCACAAGAAGCCGGTCCTGGAATCGGGGAAGTCCTACGTCCACAGCGATGCGGACCTGCTGAGGGAAGGAGGCTGAGAATGGCGAACGCGACCCGGGCACCGGTCCGCGAGGAGTGGCTGACCCTGCGCGAAGCCTGCGAGCTGATCGGCGTATCGCCCGCCACCCTGCGCCGCTGGAGCGACAACGGGGACATCAGGACGTTCACGACGCCCGGCGGCCACCGTCGCTTCGCGCGATCGGCGATTCTCGGCTTGCTGCCCGCGCCGGCCGCGACGGCGCCCGCCGAGTCCGAGTCGCCGGCCGGGGACGGCCCGGCGCTGCCCGGCCTGCTCGCCCTGGTCACGCACGCGCGCCGGGTCCCGAGTGCGGCGCGCGAGGCGTTCGCGGCCGATCTCGCCGCGCTGGAGCCGAGCAAGGCGACGATCGTCGTCCATACCTGCCATCGGGTCGAGCTCTACGTCGCCCTCGACGGCTTCGGCGAGCGGCCGCTCCCGGAGCCGCCGGAGGGAGCGTCGCGGCTCGAGGGGGCAGAGGCGGCACGGCACCTGATCGCCGTCGCCTGCGGGCTCGACAGCGCCGTGCTCGGCGAGAACCAGGTCCTGCACCAGATCCGCGAGACCCTCAAGCAGCGTCGCAGCGAGCATCCGCTCGATCCGGCCCTGGACCGACTCTTCCAGATGGCGCTCCATGCGGGCCGGCGCGCTCGCAGCTGGCTCAGCGGCACGCATCAGTCGCTGGCCGATGTCGCGCTGGAGCGGATCGCGCAGCGGGCCGGAGCGCCCGAGGGACGGCCGCTGCTCGTCGTCGGGGCCGGGGCCATGGGCCGCCTCGCCGCTTTCGCCGCGGCCCGGCGGGGGGCGCAGGTGATCGTCACGAGCCGCACCGAGGCGCGAGCCGCCGCCCTCGCCCGCGAGGTCGGCGGGCGGGCGATCCCGTTCGAAGGCGAGGACGCCGTACCGGAGGTCGACGGCGCCCTGGTCGCGCTCAGCGGCATCTGGCGGGTCGGCGAGAAGGATGCGGGACGGCTCGCCGAGGGCGGCGCGATCGTCGTCGACATGTCCTCGCCGGCGGCTGTCCCGGACGCGCTCCAGGCTCAGCTCGGCGACCGCTTCGTCTCGACCGACGATCTCGCCTGGGAATCGGGGTTCGAGCCGCAGGGGAGGCTCCGCGAGCGACTCGAGCAGCTGGTGACCGAGTGCAGCGACGCGTACCGGCGCTGGCTGCGCTCGCGCAATGCCATCCCGGCGATAAAGGCGATCGGCGAGGCGGCGGACGAGCAGCGGCACGACGAGCTCCAATGGCTCTTCCGCCGGCTTCCCGACCTCGCCGAGAAGGACCGCTCGCTGATCGAGCAGATGAGCCACCGGCTCGTGGCCGGGATCCTGCACGCGCCGCGATCGGCGCTCAACTCGGACGACAGCGGCCGGCTCGCGGAGGCCGCCCGAAAGCTCTTCGGAACGTGAGCCCGACCTGTGCAAAGGAGGAAGCGATGCTTCGCAACGCCCACAGAATTCGTCTGATCGGGGCCGCGGCCGCGACGATCCTCGTCCTGGCGCTCGCGGGTTGCGGGGGTGGGGCCCCCGGCCCCTCGTCCTCCTCGCGGACGGGGGAGGAAACCAGCGCCGCCAGCGGGATGAGAACGGTTCTCGTCTTCGGCAAGGAGCCGGCGTCGCCCTCTCCGTCCGCCACCAATCTCCACGCCGGTCTGGAGAAGGGGAAGCTCCCGGGTGGGCAGGTGGTGGGCACGGTCCTCACCGACGAAGACTGCGCCCCCGACGCGCACGGGATCTCACACTGCCGCAACGCCGTGCGCCTTCCCGGCGGAAGCAAGATCGTCCTCCGGCACCCGCACGCGATGATGGACGTTCCATGCCTTGAACCAGGCGAGAAGGTGCTGCTGCGCCGGGCCTAGACACCCGCAGCCCGGCCGTCCGCCGGGGAGAGTCGATGGCGCGGGCACACCGATCGGCTGCCGCTACGCGGCGCTCGCGTACGAGCTACGCGCGAGCTGAGGGGTCGCCCCGGATGGCTCTCCGAGCGCGACTGCAATAACTTGCAGCCCATGTCCAGGTCGACCGCCACCGGGTTGGATGCTCGCGAGCAGGACTCCGGTCGCGAATCGCTGCTGCTGCGCGCGTATCGCGGTGAGAGCACCGAGCGGGTGCCGGTCTGGTTCATGCGCCAGGCCGGCCGTTCTCTGCCCGAGTACCGGGCGATTCGCGAGCATGCGAACCTGTTCGAGATCTGCCGCAGGCCGGATCTCGCCGCGGAGGTCACCCTCCAGCCCGTCCGGCGCCTGGGCGTCGACGCGGCGATCCTCTTCTCCGACATCACGCTGCCGCTCGCCGCGGTGGGAATCGGTCTCGAGATCGTTCCCGGCGTCGGCCCGGTGATCGCCGACCCGATCCGCAGCGTCGCCGACCTGGGGCGCCTGCGGCCGTTCGACCCGGCTGCGGACGCACCGTACGTGGCCGAGGCCGTGCGCCTCGCCGTCGCCGAGCTCGACGTCCCGCTGATCGGCTTCGCCGGCGGGCCGTTCACGCTCGCCAGCTACCTGATCGAGGGCGGACCCTCCAAGGCCCACACGTGCACCCGCCGCCTGATGTACAGCGAGCCGCTGCTCTGGCAGCGGCTGCTCGCGGCCCTGGCCGACATCGCGGTCGCATCGCTGCGCGCGCAGGTCGCGGCCGGGGCGCAGGCGGTGCAGGTCTTCGAGAGCTGGGCGGGAGCGCTCAGCTACGACAGCTACCGCGAGCTCGTGCTGCCCGCGGCGCAGCGCATCTTCCACGGCATCGCCGATCTGGGCGTGCCCCGGGTCCACTTCGGCGTCGGCACCGGCGAGCTGCTGCCGCTGATGGCGGCTGCCGGCGCCGACGTCGTCGGCGTCGACTGGCACCTGCCGCTGGGAGTGGCGAGGGAGCGGCTCGGCGGCGAGATCCCGGTCCAGGGCAACCTCGACCCGGCGGTCTGCCTGGCGCCGTGGGAGGTCGTCGCCCGGCACGTCGACGCGGTGCTCGACGGCGGCGGCGGCAGGGGGCACGTGTTCAACCTCGGTCACGGGGTGGTGCCCGAGACCTCACCCGACACCCTCTGCCGCATCGTCGAGCACGTGCACGAGCGGGCTGGCTCGCGGCCCCCTGCGGCTCCTCCCTCGCCGGGGCCTGCCGATGGCTGAGCCGACCGGCGTCCTGCTGATGGCCTACGGAACCCCCGCGACGCTCGCGGACGTCGAGCCCTACTACACGCACATCCGGCATGGCCGCCCACCCTCGCCGGAGCTGCTCGAGGAGCTGATCGAGCGCTACCGGGCGATCGGCGGCGTCTCGCCGTTGCTGGCGATCGCCCGGGCGCAGGCCCGCGGGCTCGAGCGGCTGCTGGAGACCGGGGGCGAGCGGGACTTCCGCGTCGAGCTCGGCATGAAGCACGCCCGCCCCAACATCGAGGAGGGGGTCGAGGCGCTGCTCGGCGCCGGCGCGCGGCGCGCGGTCGCGCTGGTGCTGGCGCCGCACTACTCCGCGCTCAGCGTCGGCGAGTACATGGCTCGAGCCCGCGAGGCGGCCGGCGATCGGCTCACCCTGCTCCCGGTCGAGCACTGGCATCTGGAGCCGTCCCTCGTCGCGCTGCTGGCCGACCGCGTGCGATCGTGCCTCGGCTCGTTCCCGGAGGATGTGCGTGCCACGCTCGATCTCGTCGTCACCGCCCACAGCCTCCCGGCGCGCATCCGCGAGACCGGCGACCCCTATCCGCTACAGGTCGAGCAGACCGCGCAGGCGATCGCGGCAGAGACCGGGATGGAGCGCTGGTCGGTCGCCTGGCAGAGCGCGGGTCGCACGCCCGATCCATGGCTCGGGCCCGACATCCTCGAGGTGATCCGCGCGCTCGCGGAGGCGGGCAGCCCCGGCGCGATCGTCTGCCCGGCGGGCTTCGTCTCCGATCATCTCGAGATCCTCTACGACCTCGATGTCGAGTGCCGAGCGGTCGCAGCGGAGGTCGGGCTCGCCTGGCGGCGGACCGAGTCGGCGAACGCCGACCCCCGGTTCCTCGCCACGCTCTGCGACGTCGTCCTCGACCGTCTCAGCGTGGCGGCGTGAGCGGCACACCACATGTCGCGGTCGTCGGCGGCGGGATCTCCGGCCTCGCCGCCGCCCACGCGCTCGTGCGCAGCGGCGCTGCCCGAGTCACCCTGGTCGAGGCCGACCGACGCCTCGGGGGCAAGATCCGCAGCGAGCGGATCGCCGGCACCGTGGTCGACGTCGGCGCCGAGTCGCTGCTGACCCGAGTGCCCGCGGCGATCGAGCTGTGTCGCGAACTCGGCCTCGAGGATGAGCTGGTTCCGCCCGGCCAGATGGCGACCAGCGTCTGGACGCGCGGCAGGCTGCGCGAGCTGCCGGGCTACGTGCTCGGCGGGCTGCCGGACGGCGTGACCCCGCTGCTGCGCTCCGGCATCCTCTCGCCGCTCGGCGTCGCGCGCGCATCGCTGGACCTGGTCCTGCCGGCCGCGCGCACCGACGCCGACCGGGCGGTCGGCGAGCTGGTCGCCCGGCGGCTCGGGCGGCAGGCGCTCGACAGGCTCGTCGACCCCCTGCTGGGGACGATCTACGGGGCCGACTGCGACCAGCTCAGCCTGCGCGCCACCGCGCCCCAGCTCGAACGGCTCGCACGCGACCATCGCAGCCTGATCCGTGGCTTGCGGGCGGCCAAGCCGGCGCCGGCGTCCGGGCCGATGTTCATGAGCCTGCCGGGCGGCCTGGAGCGGATCGTCACGCGGCTGTGCGAACGGCTCCAGGACGCCGAGCTCCGCTGTGGCGTCGCGGTGACGCGGCTCGATCGCGCGGGCGACGGTCGCTACCGGCTCTCCGGGCCGGGCTGCGAGCCGCTGGTCGCAGACGGCGTCGTGATCGCCGCCCCGGCCGGCCAGGCGGGGCGGATCCTGGCTGCGATCAGCCCGGCCGCCGCAACCATGCTGCAAGCCATCCGCTACACCCCGGCCGTCGTCGTGACGCTGCGCTATCCGGCCGGGGCGCTGCCCCGGCCGCTGCCCGGCGCCGGCTTCCTCGTGCCGCAGGGCGAGCGACGGCTGCTCGGCGCCTGCACGTGGCTGTCGGCGAAGTGGCCGCACCTCGCCGCCTCCGGCGAGACCTGGCTGCGCTGCTCGGTCGGCCGGCGAGACGCGGCCCGCGCGCTGGACCTCGACGACGCGACGCTCGTCGGGGAGCTGTCGGCTGAGCTTCGCGAGGCGATGGGCCTGCGCGGCGAGCCCCTCGGCACGCTGGTGACGCGCTGGGAGGACGCCCTGCCGCTCTACCAGCCCGGCCACGTCGAGCGGGTCGCTCGCATCGAGCACGAGCTGAGCCGCCTGCCGCGAGTCGCGCTCGCCGGCGCCGCCTACCGGGGCATCGGCGTCCCCCAGTGCATCGCGCAGGGGCGCGCAGCCGCCGAGCAGACGCTCGCCGCGATCAACGCGCCGGCGAGCGCGACCGTCTAGCGCTGCGACGCGAAGCGCCGCCCGCAGCCCCCCCGGCCGGCTACGAAGGCGCCGCGGCCCCGGCGCCGGCGGAGACGACGATCGCGCGGGCGATGCCCGCCTCGAAGGCGAGCTCGATGTGCTCGACGCGCACCACCGTGACCGGTGCGTGCTGGATCACCTCGACCTCGCGGCCGGGCGCCAGGCCGTAGGCGTGAAGCCGCTCGCGCCAGCCGGAGGCCGATGCGTCGATCTCGACCACGCGCGCCACCGCCCCCGGCGGCACGTCGAGCAGCCGGGTCGGACCCGATCGCGGCGGGCTGTCGAGCCACGGCTTCACGATCGCGTCAGCTTCCGGTAGGCGCGGACGAGCGTTGACCGCGCCGGGTCCGCGTTGCCGAACCCGCACGACGGGCAGCAGGCCAGTGAGCAGCCGGCGTTCAGCGGGCAGCCTCCGCAGGCGGTGTGCTCGCCGGGGTCGAAGCGGCGCCCGCACATCGCACAGGCGATCTCGTCTCGACCGGAGCCCGGCGGGCTGTCGACGGTCACGGCCATCCGTCGCCTAACCCCCCCATCCCGTCAGCGACAGGACCCGGTGCAGGACACCGCCGACTAGGAACGCGAGCGGGAAGATCATCGCCGTCATCACCACCGCGGTTCGCGTCCCCCGCTCGCGGGCGATGATCAGGACGCTGGCCACGCAGGGGATGAAGAGGGTGACGGTGACCATCGCGACGACCACCTGCTCGGGCGTCAGCTGGTCGTGCTGCTGCATGACGAACAGGCCGGTCGCGCCGAAGTCCCGCCGCAGGAAGCCGACCAGGAACGCGGCGCTGGCGGCGCGGGGCAGCCCGAGCCAGCCGGAGACGAGCGGTTCGGCGGCGCGGATCAGCAGCGGCAGCGCGCCGGTCTTCTGCAGCGCGAACAGGAAGGCGGTGCCGATCAGGAACAGCGGCACCACCTCCCTCAGGTACCACTCCAGGCGGGCCAGCGTCTTGACCGCGACGTTGGCGGCGACGGGCATGCGCAGGGGCGGCATCTCGAGCAGCAGGGTCGAGCGCTTCCCGGGGATCAGGCGCGCGGCCAGCGCCCCGACGATCGCCAGCACCGCCAGCAGCACCGCCGCCCAGATCAGCGTGGCGCCGAGCGAGAGCGCGCCGAGCATGCCGAGGATGACGCCGAGCTGCGCGGAGCAGGGAACGGCGAGCGCGAGCAGCAGGATCGCCAGCAAGCGGTCTCTCCTGCTGTCGAGGATGCGCGTGGTCAGCGTCGCCATCGTCACGCAGCCGAGGCCGAGGATCATCGGTAGCACCGCCTTGCCGTTCAGGCCGAGGGTGTTGAAGAGGCGGTTGCTGATCACGGTGAGCCGCGAGAGGTAGCCGGAGTCCTCGAGCACGCCGAAGGCGAGGAAGAAGGTGGTGACGATGGGAAGGATCAGCGCCAGGGCGTAGGTCATGCCCATCGTCCACAGCCCGTATTCGCCGACCAGCAGTTCCGAGACGAACGACACGGGCACCAGCTCGGTGACCAGGTGGGTGAGCCACGGGTTGACGATCGACCCGAAGAGGTCGTTCTCGACGATTCCCACCAGCGTGCCGGCGCCGAAGACCCCCACGAACTCGAACACCCCGTACAGCACCAGGGCGAGGATCGGCCAGCCCCAGACGCGATGCGTGGTCAGCCGGGTGAGCGCCGCGGCCCAGCTCCGGCCCGGCGCCCGTTCCTCCTGCGCGGCCGCCGTCGCGAGCTCGTTCGAGTAGGCGAGCCGCGTCTCCTGGATCGCGGTCGAGACCGGCTGATCGAGCCGGCCGCCGAGCCGCTCCCGCGCCGCCCGCAGGCGCTTCAGGTCCCCGGCCGGCAGCCGCTCTCCGACCCAGTGCCCGGTCGTGCGGTCCTCGCTCAACCAGAGCAGTCCGGCGGCGCGGGGGTCGAGGTTCCCGCGCGGCAGCAGCGGCAGGATCTGCTCGAGCGCCGACTCGATCGGCGCCGGATACTCCAGTCGCAGGCGCACCGGCTGCGCCGACTCGGTCGCCGCGACCAGCGCCGCGACGCCGACCCCCTGGGTGGCGACGGTCGGCGCGACGGCGATCCCCAATCGCTTGGCGAGCAGCTCGCAGTCGACCGAGACGCCACCGGCCTGCGCCTCGTCCATCATGTTGAGGGCGAGCACCATCGGCAGGCCCATCTCCGCCAGCTGGGCGCAGAGCAGCAGCGTGCGCCGCAGGTTCTTCCCGTCGCCGACCTGGACCAGCGTGCGCACCGGCTCGTCCAGCAGGACCTGCGTGGTCACCTCCTCGTCCTCGCCGTGGGCGGGGATCGAGATGACGCCCGGAGTGTCGACGACGGCGACCCCCGGCATCGAGCGGGACGCCCCGCGGCTGACCTCGACGGTCGTGCCCGGGAAGTTCGAGACGGTCACGTAGCGACCGGTCAGCCGCTCGAACAGCACCGACTTGCCGACGTTGGGATGGCCGACCAGGACGATGCTTCCCTGCTCCGTCGCGACGCCAGCCTCGCCTGCGGAGTGACAGCTTGCCGTTGACGTGCCCATCCGTGCCTCCGTCGGCGCCAGTGCGGCTGGTGCGGGTGATTCGGGTTGCCTAACACACTAACGATCGCGGGGCCGGTTCGGTGGTGGTCATCCCCCCTCGAAAGCGGGTCTCGCCCTCGGCCGGGCCAGCCCTTTTCCCCGCTGTCCAGGTCGGCCGCCGGCCGCCGGTCCTAAGCGCGCGGCCGGAAGCGGCGGAGCAGCGGCATGACCAGCAGGGCCAGCCAGAGGTAGGGGGCGATGTGGGGGTCGACGAACGCGAGCGGGATCGAGGCGAGGAAGATTGCGGCTGCGATCAGACCGCGGCGGCCGGCCGCCTGCGCCTCCCCGGGGTCGCCCCTGGCGAGGCCGGATCTGCGCGCGTCGGCGGCCATCAGCATCCCGGTCAGGGTGACGCCGGCCAGGTTCGTCGCGTAGAGGACGATCGCCGCGGTCTGGCCGCCGTGGTCGCCGAGCACCCGGCTGCTGAACGGGATCAAGACGATCCAGGCGAGGTAGAAGAGGTTGACGGAGATCAGCCTGCTGTCGAAGCCGACGACGTCGCCGAAGAAGCGGTGATGGATCAGCCAGAAGCGCCCGATCACGGCGAAGCTGAGGGCGAAGGCGAAGAGGTCCTGCTGCTCGTCCAGCAGGGCGCGGCCGACGTCATTGTCGGGCAGGTGGGCGGGGATGCTGACGTTGAGGACGAGCAGGGTGATCGCGATCGCGAAGACGCCGTCGCTGAAGGCGACGATTCGCGAGAACTCGATCTCGTTCCCCTCGCGCTGTCGCGTCGACCCGGCTCTCGACATCGGCCAATCGAATCAGGCGCGGCGGGCGCCAACCCGCCCGGCCTGCCCGGCGCCCCCTCGCTGGAGAGCGTCGTTCGGCCTTCGAGCGCGCGGAGCCGGCGGCGGACGACCTGGCGATTTGCTTCAATCGGACGACCAGAGAAAGGAGGTGGTCCTAACTTGATTCACATGCTTGACGGGACTCTGGAGGTGCAGGGCCGCTAGGCGCCGCACTGGTTCGGGCGCCCGGTGGAATCCAACCCGGGCACCGGCGGGCGCAGGAAGGCGGGCGTTGTCCCACCCGCTAGCCGTTTCCGTGCCCGTTCCAAGCACCTGGCCGGGGCCGCCTCTGCGCGGCCCCGGCGCTTTTCGGGCCGCCTTGGCGGCGAGAATCTAACTCTCGCCAACAGGTCAGAACCCGGTAGGGAGGCGGTTCGGACGGCGCTATGCGCCTTGCCACACTGGCTGACCAGCCAGTCTGCGACAATCGGCGTCCCGTGGCCGACGCGTCGCCAGAGCATCTCGATGTGCTGATCGTCGGCGCCGGCCTCTCGGGCGTCGGCGCCGCCCGCCATCTCGAGGACCGGCTGCCGGGCAGGAGCTACGCGATCCTCGAGGCGCGCGGGGAGATCGGCGGCACCTGGGACCTCTTCCGCTATCCCGGCATCCGCTCCGACTCCGACATGCACACGCTCGGCTACCGCTTCAAGCCGTGGACCGAGGAGAAGACGATCGCCGACGGCCCCGCGATCCTCGAGTACGTGCGCAGCACCGCGCGCGAGCGGGGGATCGACCGCCGGATCCGCTTCCACCACCGCGTCGTCGCGGCCGAGTGGTCGAGCGAGGACTCGCGCTGGACGGTCGAGGCGGAGCGGACCGACACGGGGGAGACGGTGCGGCTGACCTGCGGCTTCCTCTGGACCTGCTCCGGCTACTACCGCTACGACGAGGGCTACACGCCGGAGCTCCCGGGGGTCGAGCGCTTCTCCGGGCCGGTGATCCACCCGCAGCACTGGCCCGAGGACCTCGACTACGAGGGCAAGCGGGTGGTCGTGATCGGCAGCGGCGCGACCGCGGTGACCCTGATCCCGGCGATGGCCGAGAAGGCCGCGCACGTGACGATGCTCCAGCGCTCCCCCACCTACGTCCTCTCGCTGCCGGCCGAGGACCCGGTCGCCAGGGGCCTGCGCCGGGTGCTGCCGCGCAAGGCTGTCTACGCGGTCGTCCGCTGGAAGAACGTCCTCCTGCAATCGGCGATCTACCAGCTCAGCCGCCGCCGGCCGGAGCTGGTCAAGAAGATGATCCGCCGCGGCGTCGAGCGCGCGCTGCCGCCGGGCTACGACATCGACACCCACTTCACCCCCCGCTACAACCCCTGGGACCAGCGCATGTGCCTGGTCCCCGACGGCGACCTCTTCCGGGCGATCTCCAGCGGCGACGCATCGGTCGTCACCGACCGGATCGAGAGCTTCACCGAGAACGGGCTGAAGCTGGAGTCCGGCGCGGAGCTGGAGGCCGACATCGTCGTCACCGCCACCGGCCTCGACCTGCTCCTCCTTGGCGGCACGCGGCTCGCCGTCGACGGTGAGCAGGTCGACGTCCCGGCGACGATGGCCTACAAGGGGATGATGCTGAGCGGCGTCCCCAACTTCGCCTTCACGCTCGGCTACACCAACGCCTCCTGGACGCTGAAGGCCGACCTGGTCGCCGAATACGTCTGCCGCCTGCTCGCCCACATGGATGCCCACGGTTACGGCAGCTGCGTTCCCGAGGCCGACCCCTCGGTCGCCGAGCGGCCGCTGCTCGGCCTCGACTCCGGCTACGTCCTGCGCGCCCTCGACCGCTTCCCCAAGCAGGGGGCGCGCGAGCCCTGGAGACTGCGCCAGAACTACCTGCTCGACATCCGCTCGATCCGCCGCGGGCCGATCGACGACGGCACGATGAAGTTCTCCCGGCCGGCGCCGCGCGAGCGGCCGGCCGAGCCTGTCGCCGCCTGAGCGCAGGCTCAGGACAGCCGGCTCGCCGGCGGGCCGCGACGCTTTTGTCACATAGCCGATCCAGAAGATTTTCATTGCGTGCACACGCGCAACATCTTGTCTTCTAGGATCTGGCATCATGTACGAGATGAGAGAGGGCTGGACCGACGAGCGGCTCGACGACTTCGCCAAGCACGTCGACCATCGCTTCGACAAGGTCGAACGCGAGATGGATCGTCGCTTCGACAACGTCGACCACGAGCTGCACCGGATCAACGATCGGCTGGACGGAATGCACCACGTGATGATCCAGGTGGGCGCCGCCATGTTCGGATCGACGCTCGCCGGCTTTCTCGTGTTGGCGAGTCTGATAATCACCCAGACGTAGCCGGTCGTCGGTCTGCTCGGCGGGCGCGGCGAGTGGCGCTCAGGCGTGGCTCTCCAGCCGCTCCGCGAGGCGGTTCATGCCGCGGCGGCGGGCGGCCGCGGCGGCGCCGGCCCAGTCGGTGGGATGGTCCGGCGGGCGCTCGACGCCGGCGTCGCGCAGGGTGGCGATGTCCTTGAAGGCGAGCAGCTCCTCGCGGGCGTCGAGCAGGGCGCCACGCAGCTTCGGGCGCCGCTCGCGGATCGCGTTGTCGAGGGTCGCCTCCAGCGAGCCGTGGCGGCGCAGCAGCTCGGCCGCGGTCTTCGGGCCGACCCCCCTGGCGCCGGGCAGGCCGTCGGCGGGGTCGCCGCGCAGGGCGATGAAGTCGGGGACCAGCTCGGGGTCGATCCCGTAGCGCTTGCGCACCCCCGCCGGCGTCACCGCTTCGGCGCCCTTGCCGCCGCTGCGCACGTAGAGGACCGTGACCCGCTCGCCGGCACACTGGTACATGTCGCGGTCGCCGGTCAGCAGCAGCGCCCGGCCGCCGGCCTCGGCCTCGAGCCGCGCGTAGCTGCCGAGCAGGTCGTCGGCCTCCAGCGACTCGCTCGTCGCCACGGTCCAGCCGAAGGCCGAGAAGAAGTCGTGGGCCGCGGCGAACTGCGGCGAGAGCTCGTCCGGCATCGCCGCCTCGCGCTCGGCGTGGTAGGCGGGGTAGAGCTCGGTCCGGTAGGAGGCCGCGTCGGGCCCGAAGCAGAGGACGACCGCCCGCGGCCGGTGCAGCTCGACCTCGCGCAGGACCAGGTTGGCCGTCCCCAGCAGCGCGTTGACCGGCCTGCCATCCGGTCCCACGATCGAGTCCGGCAGCGCGTAGAAGGCCCGAAACAGCATCGACGGCGCATCGACGGCAAGCAGCGGACCTTTCACCCCCGGCAGACTAAGCGCAGCCGACATTGACCACACCCCAGTGGGGTCAATGTCGGCTGCGTCCCGCCGAGCCCGCGTTGGGCGTCGTCTAGGTTTGGGCGCCGTGAACGCTCTCCAGATCGAGGACCTGTCCAAGCGCTACCCGACCGGGGTCGAGGCGCTGCGCGGGGTCTCGCTGGAGATCGCGCCGGGGGAGCTGTTCGGCCTGCTGGGGCCGAACGGCGCCGGCAAGTCGACGCTGATCCACTGCACGACCGGGCTCGCCCAGCCGACCGGCGGCGCGATCCGCGTCTTCGGCCACGACGCGATCGGCGACTACGGCGCGGCCCGGCAGGCGGTCGGGCTGGCGCCGCAGGAGCTCAACCTCGACTGGTTCCTGACCGCCGAGGAGACGCTCGACTACCACGCCGGCTACTTCGGCATGCCGAAGCGCGAGCGGCGCGAGCGGACGAAGGAGCTGCTCGAGACCTTCTCGCTGACCGAGAAGCGCGACGAGCGCACCCGCACCCTCTCCGGCGGGATGAAGCGGCGGCTGATCCTCGCCCGGGCGATGATGCACCGGCCGCCCCTGCTGATCCTCGACGAGCCGACCGCCGGCGTCGACGTCGAGCTGCGGCTGGAGCTCTGGCACTACGTGCAGCGGATCAACCAGGAGGGGACGACGATCCTGCTGACCACGCACTACCTGGAGGAGGCCGAGCAGCTCTGCGACCGGATCGCCTTCATCGCCGAGGGCCAGATCGTCGGCGAGGGGACGAGCTCGGAGCTGGCCGCCCGCTACGGCGCCGCCAACCTCGAGGACGCCTACCTGGCGCTGGTCGGCCGCAAGGAGCTGTCGCGCTCCCACGCCGAGGTGAGCGCCACGTGAGCGCGGCGCAGATCCGCTTCGCGACCCTCTGGCGCCGCGAGGTCAACCGCTTCATGAAGATCAAGAAACAGACGCTCGGCGCGCCGCTGCTGGAAACCTTCCTCTACATCAGCGTCTTCGGCGCCGCGCTCGGCTCGCGGGTCGGCGAGCTGCACGGGATCGACTACGTCGTCTTCGTCATCCCCGGGCTGATCATGATGTCGTTCTCGATCAACGCCTTCGCCAACAACTCCTCCTCGATCCTGCAGCAGAAATTCCAGGGGGCGATCCAGGACCAGCTCTCCTCGCCGGCCTCGCCGCTGGAGCTGCTGCTCGCCTTCTCGCTCGGCGGCTTCGCGCGCGGCCTGATGGTCGCGACGCTGACCTTCGTCGCGGCGTCGCTGCTGGTCGACCTGCCGGTCGACCACGTCCTCGTCCTGATCCCCGGCCTGTTCCTGGTCGGCTTCTTCTTCTCGCAGCTCGGCGTGCTGATCGGCGTCCGCGCCGAGCAGTTCGACGACGTCGCCTTCGCCCAGACCTTCGTCCTGCAGCCGCTGATCTTCCTCGGCGGCGTCTTCTACTCGGCCACCCTGCTGCCGCAGCCGTTCCGGACGCTGACCCACCTCAACCCGATCTTCTACATGATCAACCTGGTCCGCTACGGCTTCGTCGGCTTCACCGAAGTCAGCATCGCCCTCTCGCTGCTGGCGCTGACCGCGGCGACCGCCGTCCTGTTCGCCGTGAATCTGCGACTCTTCTCGAAGGGTTACCGCTTGCGGGCCTGACAACCTTGCTCGGAAAGGAGCTTTTGTGAAGTCAACTCGTTCACTTGCTGTGGGGGCCAGAACCGCGATCCTGGCCGGCCTGGCGGCCTTCGTCGCACTCGGCCTGCTCGCCGCGGTCGCCTCGGCGGGCACCGCCCCGACCGTCTTCATCAAGGACGGCAAAGGCGGCCTCCGGTTCGAAGCGCCGAAGACGGTCGCCAACGGCGAAGAGCTCGCGGTGGTCAACACGACCAACCCCCACAAGGTGGGCCCGCACACCTTCTCGCTGGTGACCAAGGAATCGATTCCGAGAACCGCCAAGGAACGCCAGCTCTGCTTCACCCCCCATCACATCTGCAAGGCGATCGCCGGCTGGCACGGGGTCAAGGGAAACGGGCCGCCGAAAGAGAATCCGGCCGAGGCCGGCGCCGAAGGCTGGAGCACGCTCGGCAGCCTGACCGAAAAGGGCGACTCCTGGTTCACCGGCGAGAAACCGGGCACCTCGATCGTGCAGACCGTGAACGTGGACACCTCGGCCGGCGCGTCGCGGATCTACTTCATGTGCGCGATCCATCCCTGGATGCACGGCACGATCAACGTGCTGCCGGGCGGCTAGAGACGGCCGGCTCTCCGCAGTTCTCGCCGCGCCTGGGGCGCCGAGGCTTTCTCGGCGCCCTCGGCGGTGGCGCTCTCGCCGCGCTGCTGCCGCTCGAGCTGCGGGCCGGCTCGCCGACGCCCGCCGACGCCCGGGCGCCGCTCCGTGCGCCCCAGCCGTTCCGCTCGCGCCTGCCGATTCCGCAGGAGCTGACCGGCGCCCGCCTCCAGATCCCGATCCGCGAGGCGGAGGTGCCGATCCTGCCGGGCGCGAAGACCCGGATGTGGACCTACGGCGGCACCTTCCCCGGCCCGACGATCCGCCGGCCGGCCGGGCGCCGCACCGAGGTCACCTTCCACCACGGGCTGCCGCGCTCGGCCGGGGAGCTGACCGTCCACCTGCACGGCGGCCACAACCGCACCCAGTTCGACGGCCAGCCGGGCGGTCTGACCGCCTCGCAGCCGAAGTCCCTCTACTGCCACATCCCCTTCGGTCTCTCGCCGCGCGAGTCGGGCAACGAGTACCTGATCCGGCCGGGGGAGCGGAAAACCTACGTCTACGAGCTGATGGAGGACGGGCGGCCGGAGCGGGCGGCGATGCAGTGGTACCACGACCATCGCCTCGACCGCACCGGGCACCACGTCTGGCGCGGTCTCGCCGGGATGTTCATCGTCGAGGACGAGCTCGACCGCTCGCTGCCGCTGCCCTCCGGCGATCGCGACATCCCGCTGATGATCGCCGACCGCAGCTTCGACCGCCACAACCAGCTGACCGATCCCTTCACCGGCCTGCGCCCGCCGGCCGACGGCGTGGCCGGCCACCGGGTCCTCGTCAACGGCGCCTACATGCCGCACCACGCGATCCGGCCGCAGCGCTACCGCCTGCGGCTGCTCAACGTCTCCGGCTTCCGCTCCTACAACCTCCACCTCTCCAACGGCGCGCCGATGGTCCAGATCGGTACCGACAGCGGGCTGATGCCGAGCCCGGTGCAGCGCCGCGAGATCCTGCTCGGGCCGGCCGAGCGGGCCGAGGTGGTCGTCGATTTCGCCCCGGCCGCCGGGGAGCCGGTCGAGCTGCGCAGCGGCCCCCGCCACGGTGGCCGCGGCGGCGCCGGCTCCCACCCCTACGTCGGTGCGCTGATGCAGTTCCGGGTCGGCTCGGGGCGGCTGCCCGACCGCACCCGCGTGCCGCGCAAGCTGCGCCCGCTGCCGGAGTGGACCAAGCACGTCTCGCGCAAGCCCGACCACACCTGGACGATCTCGATCGGCGGCCTCTTCAAGCCGACCTGGCTGATCAACGGCCGCACCTTCGACCCGGCCCGCGCCGACGCCTTCCCGGCGCTCGACTCGACCGTCACCTGGGAACTGGTCAACCGCACCGGCGTCGCCCATCTGATGCATCTCCACCACACCGACTGGTACCTGCTGGAGCGCGATCGCAAGCCGCCGCCGCCCTGGGAAGACTGCCTCAAGGAGACCTTCTTCGTCTATCCCGGCGAACGGATCCTGCTCGCCGGCCACTTCTCCGACTACACCGGCAAGTTCGTCGTCCACTGCCACATGCTCGACCACGAGGACCACGGCCTGATGAGCCAGTTCGAGGTCGTCTGACGCCTGCAAACCGGCGCATCTCGGGGTCTTCGATCGGTCTCCTCGGGTCACGCACTATTAGTGCGCTCCCCTCGTCGCCCTCCCTGCATCCCCCGACCTGCTTGGTTTTCGGCGTCAGTCGTCGCCCACACTGTGGCTGACCCAGTCGAGGTAGCCGCGGCTGCCGGCGACGATCGGGGTCGCGACTATCTCCGGCTCCTCGTAGGAGTGCAGCTCGCGGATCGCCGCCTCCAGCTCCGGGTAGCGCGAGGCCTCGGTCTTCGCCAGGCAGAGCCACTCGGTCGAGCGCTCGATCTTGCCCTGCCAGCGGTAGCGGCCGGCGATCGGGCCGATCGTCTGCACGCAGGCGGCCAGCCGCCGCTCGACCAGCGCCGCCGAGATCCGTTCGGCCTCCTGCTCGGAGCCGGCGGCGGTCAGTACCTGGAGGTAGTCGGCCATCGGGCTCGCCGGCGCCGGCCCGGTCAGGCCGGGTCGGCGACCAGCGCCTCGCGCTCCTCGTCGGAGTCGGGCAGGATGAGGATCGCGCCCTCGCCGGTCACGTAGGCCTCCTCGCCGTGGTGGGTGACGTCCATCCCGACCGCCTCCTCGTGCTCGCTCGAGCGCAGCGGCACGACCAGGCCGATCAGCTTCAGCAGCGCGACGGTCATCCCGAAGGCGTAGGCGGGGCCGGCCAGCGCCGCCAGCGCCTGGTCGCCGAGCTGGGCGGCGTTGCCGTAGATCAGGCCGTCGGAGACGCCGTTCCAGGCCAGCGAGGCGACCACGCCGACGGCGAGGATCCCGGTGAGGCCGGCGACCCCGTGGGCGGCGAGCACGTCGAGCGTCTCGTCGACCCGGGTGCGCGGACGCCAGACGATCATCGCGTAGCAGGGCAGGGCGCCGAGGAAGCCGAGCGCCATCGCCCAGCCGGGCGAGATATAGCCGCCGGCCGGGGTGATCAGCACGCAGCCGACGATGATCGCCGTCGCGGCGCCGATCGCCGTCGCCTTGCGGCCGCGGATCAGGTCGAGGACGAACCAGGTGACCAGGGCGCAGGCCGGGGTGAGCAGCGTGTTGACGAAGGCGAGCACGCTCGAGTTGCCGGTCGAGAAGCCGCTGCCGCCGTTGAACCCGAACCAGCCGAACCAGAGCAGGCCGGCGCCGAGCAGCACGTAGACCGCGTTGTGGGGGAGCAGCGCCTGGCGGCCGTAGTCCTTGCGCTGGCCGACGACCAGCGCCGCCGCCAGGGCGGAGAAGCCGGAGCCCATCTCGACCGGGACGCCGCCGGCGAAGTCGAGGGTGCCGTTGGACGCCAGCCAGCCGCCGCCGAAGGCCCAGTGGGCGAGCACCGCGTAGACCAGCACCGACCACAGCGTGGCGAAGGCGAGGAAGGCGCCGAACCGCATCCGCTCGACCACCGCGCCGGAGACGAGCGCGACGGTGATGATGCAGAAGGTTGCCTGGAAGGCCATGAAGACCAGGTGGGGGATCGCGGTGCCTTCGCGCGGGGCGAAGCCGACCCCGTGCAGGCCGACGTAGCCGAGGCCGCCGATCAGCGCACCCTGGCCGTCGAAGGCGAGCGAGTAGCCGAGCAGCGCCCAGGTGACGGTTGCCACGGCGATCGCCGCGACGCACATCATGAACGTGTTGAGGGTGTTCTTCGAGCGGACCAGGCCGGCGTAGAAGAGCCCCAGCGCCGGAGTCATCATCAGCACCAGCGCGGTCGCGGCGAGCATCCAGGCCGTGTCGCCGCTGTCGATCCCAGCGGCGGCGGCGGCGAGCGGCGCGCTCACCTGCCCACCGGGGTGACCGCGTCGCGGTCCGACTCGCCGGTGCGGATCCGCACCGCCCGCTCCAGCGGCAGGACGAAGATCTTGCCGTCGCCGACCTCGCCGGTGCGGGCGCCGTCGCAGAGCGCGTCGACCGTCGGCTGCAGGAAGTCGTCGGAGACCGCGACCTCGAAGCGCACCTTCTCCGAGAGCCCCATCTGCACGGTGGTGCCGCGGTAGGTCTCGACCCGCTCCAGCTCGCCGCCGTGTCCCTGCACACGGCTGATCGAGACCCCGCGCACCTCGGCCCGGTAGAGCGCCTCCAGCACGTCGTTGGCCTTCTCCGGCCGCACGATGCCGATCACCAGCTTCACGGCGGCTCAGTCTATGCGGCTCGCGCTCAGGCGGTGCGCTCCTCGACGATCTCGTAGACGCCGTCGGCGCCGACCGACTCGACGAACGGGGCGATCCGCTCGAGCTGCTCCCGGTAGCCCTCTTTCGCGGAGGCCTCGCGCAGCCGCTCGACGCTGCCGTCGAAGAAGCCGAAGCTGATCACCTCGTCGGGGTTCTCGGTGTTGCGAAGCATGTCGAAGCGGGTGAAGCCCTCGGGCGGGGCGTCGGGGAAGTTCCGCATGAACTCGTCGCGGAACCGCTCGAAGGTCCCGGGCTTCAGCGTGCGGACGGTGAGTGCGCAGAGCATCTTCTCCTCCTTGGTCGATGACTGTTCGGCCCCAGCATCGCTCCACCGGCATGCGAGGTCAAGCCTCCCCGCAGGGGGGAGAACTTTGCGACTCGGAGACTTCGAGCTTTACCGTCCGGCCTGACGCCTACTCGCCGATCAGCTCTATGCGGTAGCCGTCCGGGTCGCGGACGAACGCTATGCGGTGGCCCTCGGTGCGGCCGCCGGGGCGGTAGGGGGGCTTCTCGGGCTCGATGCCCTGGGAGGCGAGGCTCTCGAGGGTGCCGTCGAGGTCGTCGACCGAGAGCGCGATGTGGTTGTAGCCGGTCCCCAGCTCATAGGAGTCGACGCCGTGGTTGTAGGTCAGCTCGAGGCGCGGGATCTCTTCCCCGGGCAGGCTCATGAAGACGTTGACCGCCTCGGCGCCGATCGGCATCCGCGCCGTCTCCTCGAAGCCGAGCTTCTCGTAGAAGGCGACCGAGCGGTCGATCTCGCCGATCCGGTAGCAGGTGTGGATGAAGCCGGCCATCGAGGGGAAGGCTACCGACCCCGAAATTCAGTAGTTCCCACGGTGACCGCGCCTCGCGCCCGGCTATCCTGGTTGCGATGACCGAGATGCAGGCCAAGACCGCGACGGTGCACGGCCGCCCGATCACCTACGCCGAGGCCGGCAAGGGCTCGGTGCTGCTGCTGATCCACGGGATGGGCGGCACCTTCGAGAACTGGCAGGAGGTGATCGAGCCGCTCGCCCGCCACCACACCGTGATCGCCCCCGACCTGCCCGGCCACGGCGCCTCGGCGCCCGGCGGCGGCGACTACTCGATCGGGGCCCTGGCGGCCGGCCTGCGCGACCTGCTGGTCACGCTCGGCCACGAGCGCGCCACGCTGGTCGGCCACTCGCTCGGCGGCGGCATCGCGATGCAGCTCGGCTACCAGTTCCCGGAGATGACCGAGCGCCTGGTGCTGGTCTCCAGCGGCGGCCTCGGCCCCGAGGTGAGCCCCGTCCTGCGCGCCGCGGCGCTTCCCGGCGCCGACATCTTCATCGCCGCCACCGCCGGGATCGGGCAGCGGGTCGGCGGCGCCCTCGGCCGCGGCCTCTCGGCGATCGGGCTGCGCCCCAACGCCGACGTGGCCGAGGTCCTCCGCGGCTACGCCTCGCTGACCGACTCCGAGCGCCGCGCCGCCTTCCTGGCGACCCTGCGCTCGGTGGTCGGCACCGGCGGGCAGCGGGTCGACGCCACCGACCGGCTCTACCTGGCCGAGCTGCTGCCGGTGCTGATCGTCTGGGGCGCCCGCGACTCGATCATCCCGGTCAGCCACGGCGAGGACGCCCACCGGGCGATCCCCGGCAGCCGCCTCGAGGTCTTCGAGGATGTCGGCCACCTGCCCCAGATCGAGGCCCCGGGCCGCTTCATCGGCGTGCTCGAACGCTTCCTCGGCGAGACCGAGCCGGCCCGCTTCGACGCCGAGGAATGGCGCGCCAGGTTCAGGGCGGCGGCCTGAGGCCACCCGCGCACGCCGGATTGCGCTCGGCGCAGGCGAAAGGGCCGGCTCGCCCGCCCCACTACGATTTTCGGTTCGATGGCCCACCGGATCCGCAGGCGACACCGTAGGTCGCACCACTCGCTGCGCAGGAAGCTGCTGCTGGCGATCGGTGTGCTGGCCGCCGGATCGGTGATCGTCGGCGGCTTCGCGGCGAGCTGGGCGGTCAACGTCTACAACTCGGCGCCGCCGCTCACCAGCCTCAAGCCGGTGCAGAAGGGCCGCTCCTCGGCGATCTACGCCGCCGACGGCAGCCTGATCGGCTTCATCCGCGCCAGCAGCATCCGCCAGCCGGTCTCCTCGAAGGCGCTGCCGCAGAGCCTCAAGTACGCGACCGTGGCGATCGAGGATCGCAACTTCTTCAACCACGGCGCGATCGACCCGGCCGGGATCGCCCGCGCCGCCTGGAAGGACCTGCTGGCCGGCGGCAAGCCGGTCCAGGGCGCCTCGACGATCACCCAGCAGCTCGTCCGCAACCTCTACATCCGCGACCCCGAGGAGACGATCAAGCGCAAGCTGATCGAAGCCCACCTCGCCTACGACATGGAGGAAGTCCACTCCAAGCGGTGGATCCTCACCGCCTACCTCAACACCGCGCCCTACGGCACGGTCGAAGGCGAGACCGCGGTCGGCGCCGAGGCCGCCGCGCAGACCTACTTCGGCAAGCCGTCCCGCAAGCTGACCCTGACCGAGGCGGCGATGATCGCCGGCCTGCCGCAGGCGCCATCCGAATACAACCCCTTGCTCGACCCGCGCGCCGCGCTCGACCGCCGCAACGAGGTGCTGACGGCGATGGAGGACCAGGGCTACATCGCCCCGTCCGAGTACCGCAAGGCGGTCCACAGGGGGCTCGGCCTGCACCCCGGCCACAAGTACCGGGTGATCCGCGACCCCTTCCTCTTCGACCTGGTCGAGCAGGAGCTGATCGACAAGTACGGGCTCAACACCGTGCGCTACGGCGGCCTCAAGGCCTACACGACGATCGACCCCGAGCTGCAGGAACGGGCGCAGGAAGCGGTCGACTACTGCGGCGTCTGCTACTCCGAAGGCGGTCCGGCGTCCGGCCTCGCCTCGGTCGACCCCGCCAGCGGCGCGATCGTCGCCCTCGCCTCGACCGAAGGCTCGGCCGAGGAAAGCGAATTCAACTACGCCTGGCAGGCCCACCGCCAGCCCGGCTCCTCGTTCAAGACCTTCGTCCTGACGACCGCGATCAAGCAGGGCGTCGACCCCGCCAGCACCTATTACGACGGCACCTCGCCGAAGACGCTCGACCTGCCGGGCGGCGGCACCTGGACGGTCAACAACGCCGAGCCCGGCGGCGGCACGATGTCGCTGGCCAGCGCCACCTGGGCCTCGGTCAACGTCATCTTCGCCCAGCTCGACCTCGACGTCGGCCCGCAGAACGTCACCCACACCGCCCACCAGATGGGGATCGAAGCGCCACTGGAATCGGTCCCGGCGGAGGCGATCGGCGGCCTCGCGGTCGGCGTCACGCCGCTGGAAATGGCCGACGCCTACGCGACCCTGGCGAACGGCGGCATCCACCACGAACCGACCGCGATCGCCCGCGTCGAGTTCCCCAGCGGCAAGGTCGACGAACCGAGCCCCGACTCCGGCGACCGGGTCCTCACCGAAGGCGAGGCCTACGAAGTCACCATGCTGCTCGAGGGCGTGATCACCCAGGGCACCGGCGCCGGCTACACCTCGATCGGCTGCTCCGCCGAGGCGGGCAAGACCGGCACCTCCGAGGGACTCTCCGACGCCTGGTTCGTCGGCTACACGCCGCGCTACTCGACCGCCGTCTGGGTCGGCCACCCGCAGTCGCGCGAAGCGACCGGCTTCGGCGGCCCGACCGCGGGGCCGATCTGGCGCTCCTTCATGGAAGCGGCGAACGCCGGCGACTGCGGTGAATTCGCCGCGCCCTCGAGCCTGCCCGAACTGTTCGGCCTGCGCGGCGGCCACACCAGCGGCTCCTCCGGCTACTCGGGAGAAGGCAGGGAAGAAGAATTCGGCGAAAGCGAAGCGGGGGAAGAAGGCGAAGAAGAAGAAGCGCCGGAAAGGGAAGGGGGGACCGGCGCGCACCCCGAAGCGACGCCGGAAGCGGCCCCGCCCCCCGCCCCGGCGCCCGCGCCGCCATCCTCCCCGGGACCGGCCTCGGGCGGCGTCAGCCCGCACTGAGCGCCGGGCGCAGGGCGCGCTCGCGCCTGCGGACCAGGTACCGCCGCAGCTCGTCCGCCCCCCAGACGACGAAGGGGAACGGCAGCAGGACGAGCAGGTCGGAAGCGGGCAGGGCCGCCGTGCCGAGCAGCTCCTGGAAGAGCGGCGTGTAGACGAACAGCGCGGCGAGCGCCAGCTCGAAGGCGATGCCGGCGAGCAGCAGGCGGTTGCTGAAGACGCCGACCGAGCGCAGCGAGGCGCGTTCGGTGCGGGCGGCGAAGGCGGTGCCGATCTGCGCGACGACCATCGCCAGGAAGGTCATCGTCGTCGCCTGCAGGTAGGCGTGGTGGAGGGGATCGCCTTCGCCGACCGGGTCGTTCGGGCTCCATCCGGCCTTCAGCAGGACGTAGAAGAAGGCGCCCATCTCCAGCGCCGCGGCGATCAGGCCGAGGAACAGCCAGGCGCGGGCCAGCATCGCCCGGGTGATCAGGCTCTCCGAGCGCGAGCGCGGTGGGCGGTCCATGATCCCCGGCTCGGCCCGCTCGCGGCCGAGCGCGAGGGCCGGGAGGGTCTCGGTGCCGACGTCGAAGGCGAGCAGCTGGAGGATGGTGAGGGGGAGGGGGACGGCGCCGCCGGCGAGTGCGAAGACGAGGAAGGGCGTCACCTCGGGCGTCGTGTGGGCGAAGATGTAGACGATGAACTTGCGGATGTTGTCGTAGATCCGGCGGCCCGCGGCCACCGCGGCGACGATCGTCGCGAAGTTGTCGTCGGTGAGCACCATCGTCGCCGCCTCGCGGGCGACGTCGGTCCCGGTGCGGCCCATCGCGATCCCGATGTCGGCCCGGCGCAGGGCGGGAGCGTCGTTGACGCCGTCGCCGGTCATCGCCACGGTGTGGCCCTCCGCCCGCAGCGCGTCGGCGATCCGCAGCTTCGCCTCGGGGGTCGCCCGGGCGAAGATCAGCTCCTCGTTTGCGGCCAGGAGCCGGTCCAGCTCGGCCTCGCTCATCCGGTCCAGCTCGTCCTCGGTCACCACCGTGGGTTCGCCGCGGGCGATCCCGATCCGCTGCGCTATCGCCGCCGCGGTGAGGCCGTGGTCGCCGGTGACGACGACGACGCGGATCCCGGCCCGGTGGCAGCGGCCCACCGCCGCGGGCACCTCGGGGCGCGGCGGGTCCATCATCGCCACCAGGCCCAGCAGCACCAGATCCCGCTCGGCGTCCTCGCGGCGCTCGGGCACCGCGCCGGCTACGGCACGCTCGGCGACGGCGAGGACCCGCAGGCCGCGCCGCGCGTAGCCGTCGACCAGCGACTCGATCTCGGCCCGCTCGTCCGGCCCCAGCCGGCGCTCGCCGCCGGCGCCGGCGAGGCGGTCGCAGCGCGGCAGCACCGCCTCCGGCGCGCCCTTGGTGTGGATCGCGATCGCGCCGCCGTCGGCGTCGACCGTCGACATCAGCTTCAGCACCGGGTCGAAGTGGAACTCGCGCCGCCGCGTCGCGGCCCCCGGCGGGGCGCCGAGGCGCCGGGCGGCGAGCAGCATCGCCACCTCGGTCGCGTCGCCGCTCGGCGCCCCCTCGGCGTCGAGCCGGGCGTTGTTGCAGGCCGCCATCGCCCCCGCCAGCGCCGGGAACGGGCCCGCGGCGCCGTCGCCGCCCCCGTCCTCCAGGTCGATCTCCCTCCCGGCTCCCCAGACGTGGGTCACCCGCATCCGGTTCTCGGTCAGGGTCCCGGTCTTGTCGGTGCAGATCACGTCGGTCGAGCCGAGCGTCTCGACCGCGCTGAGGCGCTTCACGACGGCGCCCTGGCGGACCAGCCCGCGCACGCCCACCGCCAGCGCCAGGGTGATCACCGGCAGCAGGCCCTCGGGCACGTTGCCGACGATCAGGCCGATCGCGAAGACGACCGCGTCGCCGACCGGCAGCCCGGTGACGAAGGTCGCCACGGGCACGAAGGCGGCGCCGCTGATCAGCGCGATCGCGGCGATCAGCCAGGCGACCCGGCGAACCTCGTGCTCGAGCGGGCTCTCCTCGGCCTTCCCCCGCTCCGAGAGCGCGGCGATCCGGCCCAGCTCGGTCCGCATCCCGGTGGCGAAGACGAGCGCCTGCGCTTCGCCGCCGGTGCAGCTGGTGCCGCTGAAGACCAGGTCGCGGGACTGGATCGGCGGTCGGCCGGTGTCGACCGCCTCGGCGGACCTGGCGGCCGTCACCGACTCGCCGGTCAGCGTCGACATGTCGACCTCGACGGCGCCCTCGATCAGCCGCGCGTCGGCGGAGACCCGGTCCCCCTCGGCGATCGTCAGGACGTCGCCGGGGACCAGCCCGGCGGCCTCGATCTCCGTGACCCTGCCGTCGCGCAGCACCCTTGCCCGCGCCGGCAGGTACTCGCGCAGCGCCTCGACCGCCCGCTCGGCCTGCTGCTCCTGGATGAAGGCGAAGGCGGCGTTGACGACGATCACGACGACCACGGCGATCGCCACCGCGGCGATCCCGGCGATCGCCGCCAGGCCGGCCGCGCCCCACAGCAGCAGCGCCAGCGGATGGGTGAACTGGCGGGCCAGCTCGCGCGGCCAGCGACGCCCACCGCGTCGCTGCAGCTCGTTCGGGCCGCTGGCGAGCAGGCGCCGCTCGGCCTCGCGCGAGGAGAGGCCGCCGCGCGAGGCGCGCAGGTCGCGCAGCAACAGCTCGATTCGCTCGTTCGGGTCCGGTGTCGGGTGCGAGGCCGTGGCAGCCAAGCTACCGCCCTTTTCGCGACCTTCGGCAAACCGCCGTGCGAGGATGGGCAGGTGGCGGCGATCGAGACGCAGGCGCTGACCAAGTTCTACGGCTCCGAGCGGGGCATCGAGGACGTCACCCTGACGGTCGAGCCCGGCGAGGTGTTCGGCTTCCTCGGCCCCAACGGGGCGGGCAAGACGACGACGATCCGCACCCTGCTCGACCTCCTCCACCCGACCCGCGGCAGCGCCCGCGTCTTCGGGCTCGACAGCCGCCGCGACAGCGTCGCGATCCGCGCCCGGCTCGGCAACCTGCCGGGCGACTTCGGCTACGGCAAGCAGGCCCGCGGCCGCGAGGCGCTGGCGCTGCTCGCCCGCCTGCGCGGGGTCGACGACCTCGGCTGGGCCAGGCAGCTCGCCGAGCGCTTCCGGGCCGACCTCGAGCGGCCGCTGGGGAAGCTCTCGCGCGGCAACCGCCAGAAGGTGGGGCTGATCCTCGCCGTCTTCCACCGGCCCGAGCTGCTGATCCTCGACGAGCCGACCAGCGGCCTCGACCCGCTGATGCAGGAGGAGTTCCTGGCGCTGGTGCGCGAGGAACGCGAGCGCGGCTGCGCCGTCTTCCTCTCCTCGCACGAGCTGGACGAGGTGGAGCGGGTCTGCGACCGGGTCGGGATCATCCGCGGCGGCCGCCTGATCGCGGTCGAGCGGATCGCCGATCTGCTCGGCAGGACGACGCAGCGACGCCGGGTCGAGGTCGAGTTCGCCGAGCCGGCCGAGCTGGAGGACGTGCGCGCGATGCCGGGCGTCGTCGACGCCGAGTTCGTCCACCCGACCCTGGAGCAGGTCTTCCTCACCTACTACGAAGGCAAGGAGGAGCCGCGATGAGCGCTCTGATCGCCGCGCGGCTGCACGAGCGGCGCCGCTCGCTGCTCTCCTGGGGGCTGCCGATCGGCCTCTGGTCGGCCTTCGTCGTCGCCATCTACCCGACCGTCGAAGACGCGCTCGCCAAGGCGATCTCCTCCTATCCCGAAGCGCTCAAGCAGGCCTTCGGGATCGCCGAGCTGTCCTCGGTCGAGCAGTACCTGAACGCCGAGATGCTGAGCCTGATCGTGCCGCTGGCGGTCGGCTACCTGGCGGTGCGCTCGGTCGCCGCCGGCCTCTCCGGCGCCGCCGAAAGCGGCCGCCTCGACGTGCTGCTCTCGGCCCCGCTCTCGCGCCGCCGCCTGGTCGCCTCCGGCTTCGCCGCCACCGCGATCGAGCTGGCGGCGGTGCTCGCGGTCGGCCTGCTGCTGACCGCGCTCGGCAGCGTCCTCGCCGGCGCCGGCCTCTCCTTCGCCAGGGCTCTCGCCGGCTTTGCCAACGTCTGGCCGCTGGCCCTGCTCGCCGCCGGCTTCGGCATCGTCGTCACCGGCTTCTCGCTGCGGACCAGCGTCGTCACCGGCTCGGTCGCGGGCGTGCTGGTCGCGATGTACGTCGCCGACCTGATCGGCCGCCTCGACACCGGCCTCGACTGGGTCCGCTACGGCTCGGTCTTCCGCTACTACGGGCGGGCGATCGAAGCAGGCATCGAACCGCTCGCCTTCGCGGGCGTCACCGCCGTCGCCGTCGCCTGCGCGGCGCTCGGCGCGCTGCTGTTCGAGCGCCGCGACCTGGCGGCCTGAAGACGATGACCGGCGCTACAGCGCCAGGATCAGCGTGTAGAGGATGCCGGCGGCGATGCAGTAGATGCCGAACGGGGTCAGGCGGTTGGACTCGAAGAAGCGCAGCAGGAACCTGACCGCGATGTAGGTGGTCAGCGCCGCCGCGATCGCGCCGACCAGCGCCTGGCCGCGCACCCCGTCGCCGGCCGCGCCGAACAGCTCGGGCAGCTTCAGCACCCCGGCGGCGCCGATGATCGGCGTCGCCAGCAGGAAGGCGTAGCGGGCGGCGTCCTCGTTGGAGAGGCCGAACAGCAGGCCGCCGCCCATCGTGATCCCGGAGCGGGAGATGCCGGGGATCAGCGCCGCCGCCTGGGCGGTGCCGATCCCGATCGCCTCCTTCCAGGTCAGCTTGGCGATGCGGCTGTCGGAGTCGCCGAGGTAGTCGCCGCGGCGCGGCGGCCGGCGGCGGAAGCGCTCGAAGACCAGCAGCAGGACGCCGTTGAGGACCAGGAAGGCGGCCGCGGTCTGCGGCGAGGCGAAGAGGGTGCGCAGCGGGTGCTCGAGGATCAGCCCGAGCAGGCCGGCCGGGATCGTGCCGACGACCAGCAGCCAGCCGAGCCGCGCGCCGGTGTCCTCGGCGCCGATCCGGCGGTCGCGCAGCGAGCGCCCGAGCCCGCTGAAGATCCGCTTCCAGTCCTCCCGGAACATCACGAAGAGGACGAGCGCGGTGGCGCAGTGGGTGGCGACCAGGAAGGCGAGGAAGAATTCGTCGTTCTGGTGGATGTTCCAGCCGAAGATCCCCGGTGCGATCACTCCGTGGCCGAGGCTGGAGATCGGGAACGGCTCGGCGATGCCCTGGAGCAGGCCCAGGACGATCGCCTGGAAGTAGGAGATCGGGTCCAAGCCGGCGCGATCCTATGTCACTTCGCGGGCGGTGGAAGCCGATCGCCGAGCCCGCCTGCGCGAGAGCAGCCGTTCGCCGCCGATCCACAGCAGCCCGAGGATCAGTAGCGGCAGGCCGAAGAAGCCGACCACGCCGAGGCCGGCGGCGAGGCTGAGCACGATCGCGGCGAGGGCGATCGCGGCGATCGAGTCGAAGAGCAGGGCGCGGCGCGCCCGCGCGCCCGGCGTGATCCCTCGCCGCCGGGCCATCTACCAGCCGCCCTTCGCGTAGACGGCGAAGAAGTCGCGTTCGTCGGGGGTCAGGTAGCGGTCGGACGGCCGGTAGATTTCGGGCAGCAGGTTCGACGGTTCGCCCGCGCCCGGCCGGCGGTAGGCGATGAAGCTGACCCAGTCTTCGTTGATGTCCAGCTCCAGCGCCCGCACAGCCCCCGCCCGCTGGAGGATTTCGGCCAGCGAGCCGACCGTCTGGTAGTTGGCGACGGCGTATATGAGGTTGCCGCGACGGTCGATGCCGAGCCCCGAGCGCCAGACGCGGACCGCGTTGTTGACGGTCGCGCCCCATTCCGGGCCGTCGCTGAGGTTGGGGTTGAGGCGGCCTTCGTAGACGATCGGAGGCAGGTTCTGCTTCGCGAACCAGACGTGGGGGCCGGGGTTGGCGCCGTGCGCCCAGCGGACGACGTCGATCCTGCCGTCGCGGTACTCGACCAGGGTGGCGATGCCGTTGACCATCGTTGCCACCGTTTGACCCCGGAAGACCAGACCCGCGTTCGAGGTTTCCAGCGGGAAGCCGCCGTTGAAGGTGGCGACCAGCCGGCGCCGCAGGGACGGCGGCACCTCGGCCGGGCCGCGGGGGGAGACTTCCGGCGGCTCGGCGAGGCCGGGCACATAGGCGAGGTGAGTCCTGCCGGAGTCGATCCAGGCGAGGCCGGCGACGAACTGCGGGTATTCGGGGTCGCTGCGGAAGGTCGTCACCAGGGCCGGCGGTCGCGCCCCCGCGTGGGCGCCGGCCGGGCGCCAGACGCCCTCTCCGGGCAGCGCCGGCTGGATCGCCGGCTTCACGTCGGGCGGGCGGTAGGCGGCTTCGGGGTCGGTCCTGGCCGCGATCCCGACCTGCGGCAGCGAGCGCAGCGGCGACCCGCCCTTCGAGGGAGCGGTCAGCGTGTAGTACCAGTTCTCGATCTGGGAGACGATCCCGTTGCCGCCGTTCTGGCGCATCCACTCGACGCTGGCGACGCCGAAGCGGACGTTGTGCGGTTCGGTCAGGTTCCCGACGTAGGAGACCGCCGCCGGCGCCAGGCAGATCGCCGTCGCCAGCAGCACGATGCGCCGCAGGCGCCGCCAGGGTGCGATGCGATTCGAACGCCGCATAAGCCGCAAAGCGTGTCAGCGGAGGTTAATCGCAGATGAGAGTTCCCTGAGAAGCTCGCCAGGATTACCCGCGGGGCCGGCGCCCGGGATCGCGGCGGCGATCGTCGCCGTCGCCTGCTTCGTCCTCGCCTGGTTCCAGAGCGGCCCGTCCGAGCGCCCGGAGCGCTGACGGCGCCGCCGGCTTCGCGGACTTATACGGAAGCGCCGCGGGCCTAGGGGCCTATCCTGGGGACGATGAAGGCCTACCGGTTGACCGCCTGGCAGTCGCCCCCCGAGATGCGCGAGGTCGACCTGCCCGAGCCCGGACCCGGCCAGGTGCTGGTCAAGGTCGGCGGCGCCGGCGCCTGCCACTCCGACCTGCACCTGATGGAGTGGCCGGAGGGGACGATGGACTTCGACGTGCCGTTCACGCTCGGGCACGAGAACGCCGGCTGGGTCGAGGCGACCGGAGCCGGGGTGGACGGCCTCGAGCATGGCGAGCCGGTCGCCGTCTACGGCCCCTGGGGCTGCGGGCGCTGCCGCGCCTGCCGCCGCTCGGCCGAGAACTACTGCGAGCGCCAGGCGGAGATCGGCGCCTTCGGCGGCGGCCTCGGCCTCGACGGCGGCATGGCCGAGTACATGCTCGTCCCCGATCCGCGCCTGCTGCTGCCGCTCGGCGACCTCGACCCGCGCGACGCGGCGCCGCTCTCCGACGCGGCGCTGACGCCCTACCACGCGATCAAGCGCTCGCTGCCGCTGCTGGCGCCCGGCTCGACCGCCGTCGTGATCGGCGTCGGCGGCCTCGGCCACATGGCGGTGCAGATCCTCCGCGCCCTCAGCCCGGCGCGGGTGATCGCCGTCGACAGCTCGGCCGGGAAGCTGCGGCTCGCCCGCGAGGTCGGCGCCGAGGAGACGGTCGAGCCGGGCGAGGGGGCGGCCGAGGCGATCCGCGAGCTGACCGGCGGCCTCGGCGCCGAGCTGGTCGTCGACAACGTCGGCGCCGACGAGACGATCGCCCTCGCCGCCGCGGTCGGCCGCTTCGAGAGCCACCTGACGATCGTCGGCCTGGCCGGCGGCAAATTCGAGTTCGCCTTCGGCGCGCTCCCCTTCGAGGCGCAGCTGACGATCCCCTACTGGGGCACGGCGATCGAGCTGATCGAGGTCCTCGACCTGGCCCGCGCCGGCAAGATCCGCGCCCACGTCGAGCGCTTCCCGCTCGACCGCGCCGACGAGGCCTACCGCCGCCTGCGCGAGGGCAGCCTCGACGGCCGCGCCGTCATCTGCCCCCACGGCTGAGCGGCAGCGGCGAACATATCTCCCGCGGCGTGGGGAGTATTTCCCCATCATCGTGGGGAATCTGTCCGCAGGACCTAGGCTTGAGTCGTGGCGCTGCCGAAATTCGTCCAGATCCCGCCGCAGCCGCTCGACCGCTACCGGCCGCTGCTCGGCGAGGACGCGTTCGCGGGGATCGAAGCGGTGGCCGAGCGGGCCCGGCGCGAGTTCTCCGGGCTGGCGATCTGGCACGTCAGCTCGACCGCCCGCGGCGGCGGCGTCGCCGAGATCCTCCACGGGCTGCTGCCCTACGTGCGCGGCGCCGGGATCGACACCCGCTGGGTCGTCCTGCGCGAGAGCGCCGAGTTCTTCGCGGTCACCAAGCGCCTGCACAACAACCTGCACGGCGATCCCGGCGACGGCGGCGAGCTGGGGGAGGCCGAGCGCCGGGTCTACGAGGCGGCGCTGGCCGCCAGCGGCGCCCACCTCGGCGACCTCCTCCAGTCGGGCGACGTCGTCTACCTGCACGACCCCCAGACCGCCGGCCTCGTGCCGGCGATGAGGGAGCTCGGCGTCCGCGTCGTCTGGCGCTGCCACATCGGCGTCGACGAGCCGAGCGACCTGACCCGCCGCGCCTGGGACTTCCTGCGGCCCTATGTCGAGCAGGCCGACGCCTACGTCTTCTCCCGCATCGCCTACACCTGGGACGGCCTCGACCGCGGCAAGGTCTGGCTGATGCCGCCGGCGATCGACCCCTTCTCGGCCAAGAACCAGGAGCTGGCGCCGGAGACGGTGGAGGCGATCCTGCAGACGATCGGCCTGCGCGACGGCCCGCCCGAGGAGGCGCCGCTGTTCACCCGCGGCGACGGCACGCCCGGCAGGGTCGAGCGCCGGGCCGAGCTGCTGCGGGAGGAGCCGCTGCCGTCCGATGCGAAGCTGGTCGTCCAGGTCTCGCGCTGGGACCGGCTGAAGGACCCGCGCGGCGTGCTCGAGTGCTTCGAGCGCTGCCTGGTCGACCCCGGCGTCCACCTGGCCCTGGTCGCGCCGGCGGTCAGCGCCGTCTCCGACGATCCCGAGGGCGCCGCCGTGCTCGGCGACGTCGCCGAGTCGTGGCGGCGGATGCCGGTCGAGGCGCGCCGCCGCGCCCACCTGGTCAGCCTGCCGATGTACGACCTCGACGAAAACGGGGCGATGGTCAACGCGCTCCAGCGCCGCGCCGACGTGGTCGTGCAGAAGAGCGTCGCCGAGGGCTTCGGCCTCACCGTCGCCGAGGCGATGTGGAAGCAACGGCCGCTGGTCGGCACCCGGGTCGGCGGCATCCAGGACCAGGTCGTCGACGGCGAGTCGGGACTGCTGATCGACGACCCGCACGACCTGGTCGCCTTCGGGCGGGCGATCCGCTCGCTGCTCGACGACCCGGAGCGGGCCGCGCGGCTCGGCCGCGCCGCGCGGCAGCGCGTGTTCGAGCGCTTCCTCGGGATCGGCAGGCTGACCGAATACGTGGAGCTGGTCGCCAGCCTCGTCGCGCGCTGACCGGGGCCGCCCCGCCCCCGGCGCTCAGGCCTCGCCGGCGTCGGGGCGCGGCACGACCATCACCGGGCAGGGCGCCTCGGCGATCAGCCGGCTGGAGACCGAGCCGAGCAGCACCCGGAACATCGGGCCGTAGCCGCGCGAGCCGGCGAGCAGCAGGTCGATCCCGTCCTCGCAGGCGCTCGCCAGGGTCGACGCCGGCGGGCCGTGCAGCTTGCGCCCCTCGGCGGCGACCTTCGTCCCCAGCGCCTTCACGCCCTGCTCGAGGACGTGGTCGGGCTCAGGCGGCTCGACCGGCGTGTAGCCGGCGACGCCGGGCAGCGCCACCGGGGGGGCGACGACGGTGAGGACCCGGACCGCGGCGCCGGTCGCCTCGGCGAGGGCGCGGGCGCGCCGCAGCGCCGCCTTCGCTTCCGGGCCGCCGTCGTAGGCGACCCCGATCAGGGAGAACGGGCCGTGGCCCGACCGCGCGTAGCCGCGCGGCGCCACCGCGACGGCGCAGGGAGCGCCGTGCAGGACGCCCTCGGCGACGCTGCCGATCAGCGTCCGCCCGATCGCGCCGCGGTGGGGCGAGCCGACGACGATCGAGTCGACTTCGTGGCGCTCGGCCAGGTCGGTCATCACCCAGGCCGGCGAGCCGCCGCCGAAGGCGCGCGTCTCGACCTCGAGGCCCTCGAGTTGCTCGCGCGCTTCGGCCAGCAGCGGCTCCGCCGCGGCCGCGGCCTCGTCTTCCAGCTCGGCGAAGCGGACCGGCAGCGGCCCGTAGGGCATCACCGCGACGACCATCGCGCTCGCCTCCCCGGCCGCGCCCAGCACCCGGGCCAGCTCGAGCGCGTCGCGTCCCCCGTCGCTTCCGTCGTAGCCGACGAGCAGTCGCATCGGCGCCTCCTTTCCGGTCTCGGATCGCTCCCAGCCCGGCGAATCTAGTGCGGGTGACGATGCCGGGCATCGGGGTTTAACCGCATCGGGTTGAGGGATTCCTGCGGATGAAGCTCCCGTCCGGCGTGCCTACTGTCGGCATATGACGCGGCAAGCGAGCGAATCGGGCACCGCCAAGCTGATCGTCGCCGGCGGCGGCGTCGCCGCCGTGGAGGCGGCTCTGGCGGTGCGCGACCTGGCCGGCGGCAGGGTCGAGGTGGAGCTGCTGGCGCCGCGGCGCGAGTTCGTCTACCGGCCGTTCGCCGTCGGCGAGCCCTACGGGGTCGCCAGCGTCCTCCGCTACGACCTCGCAGCGCTGGCCGCCGCCTGCGGCGCTTCCTTCCGGCTCGCCGGGATCGTCTCGGTCGACGCCGGGGAGCGGCAGGTCACCGTCCGCGACGGCGAGCGGTTCGCCTACGACTTCCTGCTCCTCTGCCCCGGGGCACGCATGCTCTGGTCGGTGCCCGGCGCGGTCACCTTCTGGGGTGTCGCCGACGAAGGCGGCGTCGGCGGCGTGGTGCGAAAACTGCGCGCCGGCCGGCTGCGCAACGTCGTCTTCACGATGCCCGGCGCCAGCAGCTGGGCGCTGCCGCTGTACGAGCTGGCGCTGCTCGGCGCCGCCGTGCTCGCCAAGTCGGGCATCGAGGACGCGAAGCTCGCCGTCGTCACGCCGGAGGACTCGCCTCTACAGCTTTTCGGTCGGGCGGTCACCGAGCAGATGGAGGGTCTCCTGGAGGCGCACCGGATCGAGTTTCTCGCCGGGACCTACCCGGTCGGGTTCGACGGCCGCAGCCTGGCTGTCACCCCCGGCGAGCCGATCGAGACCGAAGCCGTCGTCAGCTTGCCGCGCCTCGAAGGGCGCAGGATCGACGGGGTGCCGCACGACGACGACGGCTTCGTCGCGGTCGACGCGCACGGCGCCGTGGTCGGCATGGAGCGCGTCTTCGCCGCCGGCGACGTGACGACCTTCCCGGTCAAGCAGGGCGGGATCGCCACCCAGCAGGCCGACGTCGCGGCCGAAGCGATCGCCGCCGCCGCCGGCTGCGGCGTGGAGCCCGCGCCCTTCGACCCGGTGCTGCGCGGCGTTCTCTGGACCGGCGGCGAGCCGCGCTACCTCTACGGTCGCCCGACCGGTGGCCACGGCGAGGTGTCGAAGCTGGATGACAGCCCGCCCTGGCACGAGCGAGACGGCAAGATCATCGGCCGCTACCTGACCAGCCTCCTGGACGGCTTCCCCGACGAGGACGGCCGCTCGCTCACGGTCGAGCCGACCGAGTAGGCCGGGCCCGACCCCTTGCGCTCCCTGGACGTGCCGGGAGTCAGACCCCCTATATGGGCACTGAATCGCCGGCACGTCCCCCGGCGGGTCATCATGCGGCGGTGACCGGCGCCGCCGAGCAAGCGTTGATCCGCCGCTTCCGCGCGGCGCGGCGCGACCGCGACCTCGCGGTGCTGGAGGGCTTCCACGCCCTCAAGCACGCGCTGCGCTTCGGCGCCGACCTGCACGAGGCGGTCACCTGCGACCGGCCGCAGCTCGAGCGGCTGGCGGGCGATCTGGCCCCGGACGTGGCCGGCCGCCTCGCCGCGGTCGCCGCGACGGTCTCGCCGGAGGTGCTGGCGGAGCTGGTCCCGCAGGCGCCGCGCACCGGCGTCGTCGCGATCGGCCGGCGCCGCCGCATCGCGCCCGCGGCGGTGCTCGCCGACAGCCGCGAGGCGCCCGTCGTCCTGCTCGAGGATCCGCGGACGATGGGCAACCTGGGGGCCTGCGTGCGGGTCGCCGCCGCCGCCGATGCGGCCGGGGTCCTCACCACGGGGCCGAGCGATCCCTGGCACCCGGACGCGCTGCGCGGCGCCGCGGGGCTGCACTACGCGCTGCCGGTCGCCGCGGTCGAGGAGCTGCCGCCGAGCGAGCGGCCGCTGGTCGCGATCGACCCCGGCGGCGAGGACCTGCGCCCGGCCGAGCTGCCGCCGCGGGCGGTCCTCGCCTTCGGCACCGAGCGCCACGGCCTCAGCGACGCCCTGCTCGACCGCGCCGACGCCCGCCTCGGCATCCCGATGCGCGCCGGCGTCTCCAGCCTCAACCTGGCGACCGCGGTCGCCGCGGTGCTGTTTGCCCGACGCCTCGCGGCAGGTTAGCCTGCCCCTGCACTCCTCCTCGACCGAAAGGACACCCGTGTTGCTTGCAGACATCAACTTCGGCGAAGCCCTGTGGCTCGCCCTCGAGATCTTCTTCTTCGTGATCTGGATCTGGATCCTGATCACGATCCTCACCGACCTCTTCCGCGACCACGAGATGTCGGGCTGGGGGAAGGCCGTCTGGGTCCTCTTCCTCGTGATCATCCCCTTCGTCACCGCGCTCGTCTACCTGATCGCCCGCGGAAGCGGGATGCGGGAAAGGGCGATCCACGCACAGGCCGACGCCAAACAGCACATGGACGCCTACATCCGCGAACAGGCCCACAGCTCGCCGGCCGACGAGCTGCACAAGCTCAACGACCTGAAGGAGAAGGGCGCGATCTCCAGCGAGGAGTTCGAGCGCGCCAAGGCCAAGCTGCTCGCGTAGGGCGTAGGGCCCTCTGCGGCCGCCGCGGCGCCCTCGTCGCGGCGGCCGTTTTTCCTGCAAGCAGGGCGATTCTGCAACCGAAGTTGCAAGTTATTAGCAACTCCTAACACTCTTTAGGCGACTTCGCTAGCGTGCCGCGCTCGATGCGCGTCCCTTCCGGCACTCCGCGGTGGCTGCCGCTGCCCGCCGCCCTGCTGCTCCTCGCTCTCTGCCTGGTGGCGAGCGCGCCGGCGGCAACCCTGCGCGAGAAGCTCGACTCGACGCAGGGCAAGTTGAGCAAGGTCCGCGAGAGCCAGAGCTCGCTGACCGCGACGATCGCCGAACAGAACAAGGCGATCGACTCGATGCTGGGCGAAGTCTCGCGGCTGCGGCAGGAACAGCTCGCGCTCGAGCGCGAGCTCGAAGGCAAGCAGGCCGAACTCGACGAAGCGAGCGAAAGGCTCGCCGCCGAGAAGCACCACCTGGCGGTCGTCCGCGCCCGCCTGCACCGGGCTCTCGACGCGCTGCGCCGGCGGCTGGTCGACATGTACGAGGCGGGCAGCCCCGACGTGCTCAGCGTCGTCGTCGACTCGCAGAGCTGGTCGCAGGTCAACGCCCGCGCCGAATATCTCAGCCGCGTCCAGGACTACGACAACGCGGTCGCCGACCGGGTCAAGGGCCTGCGCGACGAAGCCAAGGCGGCGGTCAAGCGGATGGCGGCGATCCGCCTCCAGCTGAGGGAAGCGCGCGACGCGATCGCGGTCAAGGAGCGCGAAGCGGCAAGGGCGCGCGCCGCCGCCGCCGTCCGCTTCGCCGAACTGAAGGAAGCGCAGGCGGCGCGCCAGGCCGACCTCGAATCGCTCGAGTCGCGCGAACAGGCGCTCAGCGACAACCTCGCCGCGATCTCATCGCAGATCGCCGCCGCCGGCGGCCCGGCGCCGCCCGGCCAGGCGCCCGCCCCGCTCACCCCGGGCGAGAGCGCCGAATACGTCTCCGAAAGCCAGGCGAGCATCCCCAGCGGCGCCCCGCCGGCGATCGCCGCGGCGATCGAAGCCGCCAACTCGATCGCCACCACCCCCTACATCTGGGGCGGCGGCCACGGCTCCTTCGAATCCTCCGGCTACGACTGCTCCGGCGCGGTCAGCTTCGCCCTGCACGGCGGCGGCTTCCTCGAAAGCCCGCTCGACTCGACCGGGTTGGAGACCTGGGGCGAACCCGGCCCGGGCCACTGGATCACCGTCTACGCCAACTCCGGCCACGCCTGGATGATCATCGCCGGCCTCGCCTTCGACACGGTCGGCGGCCCCGGCCCCCGCTGGCACCCGTCCCCGGTCGACTCCCCCGAAGGCTTCATCGCCCGCCACCCCCCCGGGTATTAGACGTGCCCAGAGTTGACCGCCACATACGGTGGTCAACCCTGGGCACGTCAGCGGTGGGGGTGGGTTAGCCGGGGGTTAGGCCGGGACTTCGGCCGTCTCTACCGGGCGGCCTTCGTCCTGCCAGGTGCCGACGCCGCCGCGGGCGACGTGGATCGTCTCGAAGCCCTCGCGCTGGAGGACCGAGGCGGCGAGGCCGCTGCGTTTGCCGCCCTTGCAGATCGTCGCGATCGGCCGCTCGCGCGGCAGCTCGTCCAACCGCCGCGCCAGCTCGCCGTAGGGGATGTGCAGCGAGCCGGCGATGTGGCCGGCGGAGAACTCGTTCTTGCCGCGCACGTCGAGGACCAGCGGCGGCGCCTCGGCCTCGAGCAGCTCGGCCAGCTCCTGCGGCCCGATCGGCTCGATCCGCTGCACCGGGCGCTCCTCGGCCCGCCAGGCGCTCATCCCGCCGCCGAGGAAGCCGCGTACCCGCAGCCCCACCGCGGCCAGCAGTTCGGCCGCTTCCAGCTCGTTGCCGTCGGAGGCGGCGACGACGACCACCTCGCCGTCGGGTCGCACCACCTGGGCGACCTTGGTCGCGAAACCGGTGTCGTAGGCGGAGGCGCTGATCGCGCCGGGGATGTGGGCCTCGTCGAACTGCTCGTTGGTGCGCGAGTCGACCGCGATCGCGCCCTCGGCGATCGCCGCCTCGAAGCGGCGCGCGGTCAGCCGCACCGGCGAGCCGATCGCTTCGACCAGCGGCCCGCGGTTGAGCGCGACGATGTGCTCGATGTTGGGCGGCCGCTCGCCCAGCGAGTCGACCGCGTCCTCGATGAACTCGGCCTCCTCGGTGAAGGCCAGCGCCCGGTTGTGGACGCGCTCGAAGCCGATCGTCGAGGAGGTCTTCAGGTCGATCCCGGAGCTGCCGCAGAGCGAGCCGCCGAGGTGGCCGGGCCAGACCTCGACCTCGTCGGGCAGGGTCAGCAACCGCTCGTGCAGCGAGTGGAAGATGCCGGCGGCGCCCTCGCGCGGCTCGACCGCGAGGTCGGGTCGGGCGACGTCGCCGACGAACAGCGAGTCCCCGGTCAGCACCGCGACCGGGTCGCCGCCGCGCCCGGCGTCGCGCAGCAGGAAGGAGGTGTGCTCGGGCCGGTGGCCCGGCGTGTGGATCGCCTCGATCGTCACGTCCTCGCCCAGCTCGACCGTGCCGCCGTCGGCGAGCGGCTCGTGCTCGTACTCGGCCTCGGCCAGCTCGCTGACGTGGATCGTCGCCCCGGTCGCCCGCGCCAGGCGCCCGTGCCCGGAGACGTGGTCGGCGTGGTTGTGGGTCTCCAGCACGTGCTCGATCCGCACCCCGTGCAGGCGGCTGAGGTTGAGGTAGGGGTCGATGTCCCACTGCGGGTCGACCACCGCGGCGGCGCCCGAGTCGGGGTCGCCGACCAGGTAGGAGGCGCAGCCGAGGTCCTCGTGGATGATCTGCCTGAAGAGCACTTTCGCGGTTCGGTTCGGCGCGGGTCTTCGAACGGGTAGCTTTCCCCGCTGAGAGTAGCGGCCCGGGAAGGAGGGAGATGGACGGCAACGGCGAGACCGATCTTGAGCGGCAGCTCAGCGAGCTGCTCGAGGTGGAGCGCTTCGAGCCGCCCGAGGAGTTCCGCCGGGCCGCCCTGTGGAGCGACGGGGCCGTCTACGAGGAGGCGGCGGCCGACCCGCAGGCCTGGTGGCTGCGCCAGGCGACCGAGCTGCTCGACTGGGTGGAGGAGCCGTGCGAGTCGCTCGACGACTCCAACCCCCCCTTCTACAGGTGGTTCTCCGACGGGCGGCTGAACGCCTCCGCCAACTGCCTCGACCGCCACGTCGAGGCGGGGCGGGGGGACCGCGTCGCCTACCACTGGCGCGGCGAGGAGGGCGAGGAGCGGGCGATCACCTACGCCGAGCTGCTCGCCGACGTGCAGCGCTTCGCCAACGCGCTGCGCGACCACGGCGTCGAGAAGGGCGACGTGGTCGGGATCTACCTGCCGATGATCCCCGAGGTGGTCGTCGCGATGCTCGCCTGCGCGCGGATCGGCGCCCCGCACAACGTCGTCTTCGGCGGCTTCTCGGCCGAGGCGGTGCGCGAGCGGATGGAGTTCTCGCAGGCGAAGGCGCTGGTCACCGTCGACGGCGCCCGCCGCAAGGGCCGCACGGCGCCGGTCAAGCCGCAGGTCGACGCGGCGCTCGGCGGGGTCGATTCGCTGGAGACGATCTTCGTCGTCCGCCACACCGGGATCGGTTGCGAGATGCGCGACGGGCGCGACGTCTGGTTCGACGAGGCCGTCGAGGCCGCCGGCGCCGAGTGCCCGGCCGAGCCGATGTCCGCCGAGGACCCGCTCTACATCCTCTACACGTCGGGCTCGACGGCGAAGCCGAAGGGGATCCTCCACACCACCGGCGGCTACCTGACCGGCGTCGCCAGCACCCACCGCTACGTCTTCGACCTGAAGCCGGAGACGGACGTCTACTGGTGCGCGGCCGACGTCGGCTGGGTCACCGGCCACTCCTACATCGTCTACGGCCCGCTCGCCAACGGCGCCACCAGCGTGATGTTCGAGGGCGCTCCCGACTACCCCGGCAAGGACGTCTGGTGGGACATCGTCGAGAGCTACGGCGTGACCATCCTCTACACCGCGCCGACCGCGATCCGCGCCTGCATGAAGTGGGGCGCCGAGCATCCCGAAGGCCACGACCTCTCCTCGCTGCGGCTGCTCGGCACGGTCGGCGAGCCGATCAACCCGAAGGCCTGGCTCTGGTACCACGAGCTGATCGGCGGCGAGCGCTGCCCGATCGTCGACACCTGGTGGCAGACCGAGACCGGCCAGATCATGATCTCGCCGCTGCCGGGGATAACCGCGACCAAGCCGGGCTCGGCGACGCGGCCGCTGCCGGGGATCGACGCCGCGGTGTACGACGACGCCGGCGAGCCGGTCTCCGGCGCCGAGGGCCTGCTGGTCCTGCGCCGCCCCTGGCCGGGGATGCTGCGCACCCTCTACCGCGAGCGCGAGCGCTTCGTCGAGACCTACTTCGCGCGCTTCGGCCCGGAGACCTACCTGGTCGGCGACGCCGCCCGCGAAGACGAGGACGGCTACTTCTGGGTGCTGGGGCGGATCGATGACGTGATCAACGTCTCCGGCCACCGGCTCTCGACCGCCGAGGTCGAGTCGGCGATCGTCGCGCACCCGAAGGTCGCCGAGGCGGCGGTGATCGGCCAATCCGACGACGACACCGGCCAGGCGATCTGCGCCTTCGTCACGCTCGAGGGCGACCACGAGGGCGACGAGGAGATGGTCGCCGAGCTGCGCGAGCAGGTCGCCGGGCGGATCGGCAAACTCGCCCGCCCGAAGCGGATCATCTGGTCCGGCGACCTGCCGAAGACCCGCTCCGGCAAGATCATGCGCCGCCTCCTGCGCGACATCGCCGAGGGCCGCGAGCTGGGCGACGTCACCACCCTGCGCGATCCCGAAGTGATGAAGGAGCTGGAGCGCAAGGTCGCCGCCCGCGCCGGCGAAGCCTGAGAGGCCGAGTCGATGGAAGCATTGGGGGTCGATGGACCCCCAAATGCTTCCGCGAGGCCGCTACCGCGGCGCACGTTCGTCGACGATCCGTTCGACCGCCACCTCGAGCGCCTGGATCTGCTCCCGGACGCTGCGCAGTTCGCGCATCGCGACCGCCTCCGCGGTCAGATGCTCGGTTTCGAGCTCCTGCTCGACTTCGGCGATCTCCGGGCCGAGGAAGCGCTGGGCGACGGCGCCGGTCAGCAGCGCGACGAAGGAGATGCCGACGATCACCACGGCCACGGCGAGGATCTGGCCGCCGGTCGTCGTCGGCTGGATGCTCGAGCCGAGCGTGGTCATCGCGGTGATCGCCCAGTAGGTCCCTTCCCAGGCGTTGAGGTGCTGGTTGTGCTTCTCGAAGCCGACGAACAGGGCGCCGCTGGCCACCGCGGTCAGCACCGCCAGCAGCGCCGCGTAGTGCAGGCCGCGCAGCGAGAAGACCTGGCGCGAGATCTGGGCGAGCCGCAGCAGCCGCAGCAAGCGCAGCAGCCTCAGCACCCGCAGGCTCTGCAGGCCGGGCGGCAGCACCGGCGGGGTGAAGACGACGACGATCAGGTCGAGCGGGTGGTGGCGCAACCAGGCGCCGCGTTCCGGCACCACCGCCAGCATCACCACCAGCTCGACCAGGAAGGCGAGCCAGGTGATCCAGTTGAGCGTGTTGGCGACGGCCTCCAGGGCGCCCCCGGGGTGCGACTCGCCGATCGCCACGGTGGGGATGACCAGGGCCGAGGCGACCAGCATGAACGGCTCCAGCCGCGCGGCGATCCGCGCGCTGCGCGCGTCCATCCCCGGCTCGTATCGGACCGTCTGCCCGGTTGCGGCGACACTCATCCGCGTCTCTTTCGACGCGGCCGCGCCCGTGCCTACCCGGAACGGCAAGACTCGCCGGAGCGGGTGGAGTCTGGCGACGCGGGGAACCACTCCGCGGGCGGTCGACAACCGTGGACCAGGCCGCACCAGTCTTTGCCCCGCTCCGGCGGTCTGTATGCGGAGGGCGCCGGACTCGAACCGGATCCGAGGGTTGATCGGACATGGAGTGACGTGGCGTGTCCGGCGGAAGCGGCAGGAGGATAGTTTGCTAAACTAATTACCGAAGCTAATGACTGGCCTGGCTAACGACACGACGCTCACCGACGCCGCGACCGGGTTGCGGATGGCGATCGTGCGCACCTCGCGGCGGCTGCGTCAGGAGGCGGCCGGCGCGAGCGGGCAGCTGACGCCGACCGCGGTCGCGGCGCTGGCGACGGTCGAGCGGCACGGGCCGCTGACCCCCAGCGAGCTGGCCGAGATCGAGCACGTCAAGCGGCCGAGCGCGACGCGGACCCTGCGCGGGCTGACCGAGGCGGGGCTGGTCGACCGCGCGCCCGACCCGGCCGACGGGCGCAGCGCCCTGGTCAGCGTCACCCCCGCAGGGCGCGAGCGGCTGCGCCGCCTGCGCGGCCGCAAGAACGCCTACCTGGCGCGCCGCATGCGCGACCTGCCGGCCGGGGACGTGGCGGCGCTCGAGCGTGCCGCGGCGATCCTCGAGCGGATGCTCGAGGATCGGCCGGCGAAGCGCGAGGGAGCCCGGTGAGCGCCGCGGTACGGCGCAGCTTCGGCTCCCTCTCCGTCCCCAACTACCGCCGCTACTTCGTCGGCCAGCTGGTCTCGCTGTCGGGCAACTGGATGCAGGCGGTCGCCTCGGTCTGGCTTGTCCTCATCCTCACCCACAGCGGCTTCGCGGTCGGCCTGACCACGGCGCTCCAGTTCCTGCCGATGCTCCTGATCGGCGCCTGGGGCGGCCTGCTCGCCGACCGCTTCCCGAAGCGCGACCTGCTGATCGTCACCCAGCTGCTGATGGCGCTGCCGGCGGCCGGCCTGCTGGCGGTCAGCGCCGCCGGTGTGGTCACGCCGTGGATGGTCTACCTCGCCGCCTTCGCCTGCGGCGCCGTCAACGCGGTCGACAACCCGACCCGGCAGAGCTTCGTGATGGAGATGGTCGGCCCCGACCGGGTCGTCAACGCGGTCAGCCTCAACAGCGTCCTCGTCCAGTCGGCGCGGATCCTCGGCCCGGCCCTCGCCGGGGTGCTGATCGCGACCGCCGGCGTCGTCCCCTGCTTCGCGGTCAACATCGCCAGCTTCGGCGCGATGATCGTCGCCCTCTGGGGGATGGACACGGAGCGCCTCCGCGCCGCGCCCACCTCCGGCCGCGAGCCCGGGGCGATCCGCGCCGGCCTGCGCTACGTCCGCCGCACCCCCGAGCTGGCGGTGCCGCTGGGCCTGATGGCGCTGGTCGGCACCTTCGGCTTCAACTTCCAGGTCGTCCTGCCGCTGCTCGCCACCTTCAGCTTCGACGGCGGCGCCGGCGCCTACGCGACGCTGGTCAGCGCGATGGGGGTCGGCTCGGTGATCGGAGCGCTGATCGTCGGCGCCCGCGGCCGCACCGGCCCGCGCCTGATCGCCGCCGCGGCGCTCGCCTTCGGAGCGAGCGCGCTGCTCGCCGCGGCGATGCCGGCGCTGGCGCTTGAGATCCCGGTGCTGGCGCTGCTCGGCGCCGCCGCGGTGACCTTCGCCGCGAGCGTCAACTCGACCCTCCAGCTCGCGGTCGAGCCCTCGATGCGGGGCCGCGTGATGGCCCTCTACTCGGTCGTCTTCCTCGGCTCGACCCCGATCGGCGGCCCGCTCGCCGGCTGGCTCTCGGAAGCCTACGACCCCCGGGTTGCGCTGCTGCTCGCCGCGGTCGCCGGCCTCGCCGCCGCCTGGGCGGCTCGCGTCGCGCTCGGCCGGACGCGCCGCCGCGCCGCCGAACCGCGGGCCGTCGCCACTCCCTGACCGCCGCGCCGACCGACACTCTCGCTCACTGTTTCGCGGACGTGCCGGGAGTTATGCACCACTGTGGGGCACTCAGGCTCAATCACCGGCACGTCCCGGCCAGCCTTTCAGATCGAGGCGCTCAGTCGATCCCGAGGCGCCGGGCCCGTTCGGCGGCGCGGGCGAGGATCTCCGCCTCGCCCTCCACCTCGCCGCCGCGCATCAGCACCCGGCCGGCGACGACGGTGCTGTCGACGACCGAGCCGCTCGCCGCGTAGACCAGGTTGGAGGCGAGGTCGCCGATCCCCAGCTCCGCCGCGTCGCGGCGGAGCAGCAGGAAGTCGGCCGGGGCGCCAGGGGAAAGGGGCGAAGCCGTCGTCCCGCCCGCCCCGGATGCCGCCGAGTCCGTCGCGGCAGCGCCGCCCGTGCTCTCGACCCCGTCGAGCAGCGCCGGCGCCCGCGCCCCGGTCGCGATTTCCAGCGCCTCGGCGGCCGGCAGCACCGTCGCGTCGCCGCTGACGTGACGCTGCATCAGCGCGAAGGTCTTCAGATCGGCGAGCAGGTCGAGCGAGTCGTTGGAGCCGGGGCCGTCGGTTCCGAGCCCGACCGCGACCCCGGCCCGCCGCGCCGCCGGGTAGGGGAGGACGCCGCCGACCGCCAGCTTCAGGTTGGCGACCGGGTTGGCGACCACGGTCGCGCCGCGTGCCGCGATCAGCTCCAGCTCCGCCTCGTCGAGCCAGACGCCGTGGGCGAGGATCGTGCTCCCGCCGAGCAGCCCGAGCCGGTCGAGGTAGGCCGCCGGCCGCGCCCCGTGCGCCGCGAGGCACTCCTCGACCTCCTGCTCCGTCTCGGCGAGGTGGATGTGGATCGCCGCGCCGTGCTCGGCGGCCTGCTCGGCGGTCCAGCGCAGCAGCCCCTCGCTGACCGTGTAGATCGAGTGGGGCGCCAGCGACCGCGCGATCGCCGGGCCGAAGTCGGCCAGAGCCTCGAGGTCGGCGAGCGCGGTCGACTTCATCTCCTCCGTCCCCCCCTCGGCGTCGAACAGCGGCCCGCCGACGTGGGCCCGCAGGCCGGCGTCCTCGACCGCCTGTGCGGTCGCCTGCGGGTGCCAGTACATGTCCCAGAAGCGGGCGGTGCCGGTGCGGATCATCTCCGCGCAGGCCAGCCGCGTCCCCCAGTAGACGTCCTCGGGCTCCAGCTTCGCCTCGACCGGCCAGACCTTCTCGCGCAGCCAGCGCATCAGCGGCAGGTCGCCGCCGTAGCCGCGGAACAGCGTCATCGCGGCGTGGGTGTGGCCGTTGACCAGGGCCGGGACAAGCGGCGCCCCGGCCGCGTCGATCGTCTCCTCGCCGGGCTTGGCCGTCACCTCGGGCCCGATCGCCGCGATGACGCCGCCGTCGCAGCGCACGCCGACCGTCGCGCCGTCGACGCGTGCGCCCGCAACCGTCAGCCCACACATCCGGGCCCTCTCCAGACGTGCCCAGGGTTGACCACCCATACTGGCGGCCAACTCTGGGCACGTCCGTATTTCATCGGCTCAGCTCCGGCAGGACGGCGTCGAGCGCGTCGCGCAGGCGCGCGGCGTTGGCCTCGCGGTCGCGCTCCAGCTCCTCGGGCGCGAGGGGACGGGCCGCGACCCCGTTCGCCAGGTTGTCGACGATGCAGATCGCCGCGTAGGGCAGCCCCAGCTCGCCGGCGACGATGCACTCCGAGGCGAGCGTCATCCCGACCAGGTCGGCGTGCGCGGCGATCAGGCCGATCTCCGCCCGCGTCTCGAAGCGCGGCCCGCTGGTCTGCCAGTAGACGCCGCCGTCGCGCAGCGGGCCGGCGCCGCTCCCGTCCCAGGCGGCGAGCAGCGCCTGCCGCCAGTCGCCGTCGAAGCCCGACATCGCGTGGCCGCGCGCGTCGGCGAAGGTCGTGATCGTCACCTGGAGGGCGATGAAGTCGTCCGGGCAGACGATCGAGCCAACGCCGATCTCCGGCTTCAGCGAGCCGACCGAGCAGACCGCCAGCGCCCGGTCGCAGCCGGCCTCGAGCAGCGAGCGCAGGTTGGCGGCGTGGTCGATCAGGTGGGGGAGGCGGTAGTCCCCGCCCGCGCCGCCGTGGCGCTGGAGGACGACGGCGCCGTGCGCTTCGGCCGCGGCGGCGATCGCGCCGCCCCCCGGCCCGACCGCGCTGCTGCCGAGGATGACCGCGAGGCGTCCCATCGCGCCTGATCCTATGTATGCGCGGTCGTACTTGCTCCCGCGTACCGGGACTAGATGCGACCGCGCCCGGTGGCCTATCGTGAGCCTATGGCGGACCGCTCGTCGGGGAGACAAGAGACCGAGGACGAGCGCCTCGATCGCAACCTCGGCGAGTTGCTGCAGGAGCTGCGCGTCGCCCTGCCGGGCGTCCAGGTGCTCTTCGCCTTCCTGCTGGCGGTCCCGTTCCAGAGCAACTTCACCGAGATCAGCCCTTTCGAGGAGAAGGTCTACTTCGCCACCCTGCTCTGCACGGCGGTCTCCGCCGCGCTGCTGATCGCTCCCACCGCGTACCACCGGATGACCTTCCACTTCCAGCAGAAGCGCTGGCTGGTCTTCGTCGCCAACCGGATGGTGATCGCCGCCCTCGCCTTCCTGGCGCTGGCGATGACGGGGGCGATCCTGCTGATCACCGACGTGCTCTTCGGCGGCGTCGCCACTTTCGTCTTCACCGGCGCGGCGCTGGCGATGTTCGTCGTGCTCTGGTGGGTGCTGCCGCTGCGGCGGCGGCTCAGCCTGCGGCGCAGCGGGGCACCCGGCTCGGGCGTCTCAACATAGGCTCGTCCGCTCCTCGCCCGCCCGTTCGCCCCACAGCCCGACCATCTCGTCGGCGAAGCGGTCGACCAGCGGCATCCCGGGCGAGCGGTCGAACAGCATTTCCAGGTCGTACTCCCAGACGAGGATCTTCAGGTCGAGCGAGACCTCCATGCCGGTGTCGACAGACTCGCCGACCTCGGCGTAGGCCCCGCGGGTGACGATCACGTTGGCCGTCCGGTCGGCGGCGAAGATCGCCCGCGCGTCGGCCCCCGCCGCGGCGACCCGTTCGCGGTACTCCTTCTTGCGCTCGTCGTAGGACTCGATCTCGAGGTCTTCGGTCAGCGCTTCGACCAGGACCGCGACGCCCTCGCCGAAGCGCTCGACCAGCTCCGCGCGGCGCAGCTTGGTGTACTCGAAGACGTCGTGCAGCAGGGCGGTCGCCAGGACCTCCTCGGGGTAGCCCTGCTTGGCGAGCAGCTCCGCCACCGCCAGCGGGTGATCGATGAACTGGATGTCGCCGAAGCCGGTGTCGCGGGTCTGGCCGGCGTGCGCCCGGCGGGCCACCGCGAGCGCGCCGCGGACCAGTGCGGAACGGCCGGTGGCGGAGTCGATCCGGGAAGGCGAGGACATCCTCGACGCAGGTTAGCCGATAGGACGGGAAAAGCATCTCATTCGTACCGAATGCAGGACGGAGGCTATTCAGACCGCCTCGATCGGGGTGTGGGCGGGCGCCCGCAGCTCGTACTCGCCGCCCTCTGCGCCCAGCTCGACCGCCCCGCCGGCCCCGCCCGCCGCCGCCCAGCGCTGCCGCGCCTCGGCGCCGAGCGCGTCGAGCCGCTCGTCCGTGTGCATCGGGTCGTGGTGGAAGAGGACGGTGCGCTCGGCGCCGCTGCGGCGGGCGAAGGCGAGCGAGTGGGAGATCGAGGAGTGCCCCCAGCCGACGCGGTCGAGGTACTCGTCGTCGGTGTACTGGCCGTCGTGGATCAGCATCGAGGCGTCGCGGGCGAGGGCGAAGCCGGAGATCCAGTCCTCCTCGAGCGCCTCGATGTCGGCGCCGAGGGCGGGCTCGTGGTCGGGGATGTAGGCGAGCGAGCGGTCGCCGTCGTCGATCCGGTAGCCGAGCGTCGGGCCGCGGTGGGCGACCGAGGCGGCGCGGATTCGCGCCGGTCCGATCTCCCACTCGCTCTCCGGGGTGTGGCGGAAGGAGACGTCGCAGGGCAGCTCCCGCACCTCGACCGGCGAGAGCGGCGCGGAGATGTAGCGGGCGATGCGGTCGCGCAGCGAGGCCTCCGGCGAGGCCGGGCCCCAGATGACGATCTCGGTCTGCGGCCGGAAGGCGGGCGCGAAGAAGATCAGGCCCTGGATGTGGTCGAGGTGGAGGTGGGTGAGGAGGATGTGCAGGCGGGCCGGCTCGGCGGGCAGGCCGAGGCCGAGGTTGCGGATGCCGGTGCCGGCGTCGAGCGCCAGCAGCGAGCCGTCGGAGAGGGTGACGCCGACGCAGGACGTGTTGCCGCCGTAGCGGATCGTCTCCGGGCCGGGGGAGGGGACCGAGCCGCGCGTGCCCCAGAGCTTCACCTTCACGGCTGATCCACCCCCTTTGCCGCGCCGGCCGGCCAGAACAGGGCGATCCCTCCCCGCGAGCCGTGCGCGGTGAGGATCGGGAAGGCCGAGGCCTCGACCCGGTGGCGGGCGCCGTCGGCCGAGTGGATCTCGAGCTCCGCGTGGGCGGGGCGCCCGTCGCGCACGGCGACGACCAGCGGCAGCTCGTCGTAGGGGATCGGCTCGCCGGCCTCGTCGAAGGGGCCGAAGATGGCCCCCCACTCCTGCGGGCCGACCGTCCCCAGTTCCTCGAACCGCTTGCCCAGCATCATCCCCGCCGCCTCGTTGTAGAAGACGAGAAGGCCGCCCTCGTCGACCAGGAAGGCCGGCGTCGAGAGCGCCGACATCAGGTTGCGGGCGAGAATCAGCTCGAGGGGTTTTTGCGACACGACTGACACTTTAGTTCGTCGGGTTTGCCACGAGCCTTCTCGGATCCTGGAACGCCGTGCGTCTGGCGGGGCCGGCCCGCCGCCCATCCCTGCGCCTACCTTCGAGCCAGGGCACGCCCGGCTGCGTGAGTTTGGTCACGGATAGAACCTGTGTCGAGGGCGACCGCCGCCGGTCGGGTAGAACTCACCACCCTTGAAGGAGCCGAGCCGCATGTATCGCGTCGCGATGACCGTCTGCCGGCCTGTGGTCGCGGCGTGGGGGAGGCTCGAGGTCGAGGGGCTGGACGCCCTGCCGGCGAGCGGGCCGGCCCTGGTCGTCGCCAACCACGACAGCCACTGGGACCCGATCGCCGTCGGCGTCGCCGCGCTCCGGCGGCGTCAGATCAGGGCGCTGGCCAAATCGGCGCTGTGGGACGTGAAGGGACTGAGCCCGGTGCTGAACGGCATGGGGCAGATCCCGATCGAGCGCGGGAGCGGCGACAAGCAGGCGCTGGCACGGGCGATCGAGGAGCTGCGGGGCGGCGCCTGCATCGGCGTCTTCCCCGAAGGCACCCGCTCACGCGGCGAGGTCCTGCGGGCGCGCAGCGGCGTCGGCCGCCTGGCGCTCGAGGTCCCCGAGGCGAAGCTCGTCTGCGTGGCGGTCGAGGGGACCGCCGACCTGACCGGCTTTCCGCGGCGGCCGCGGCTGCGGGCCCGCTTCTTCGAGCCGGCCGGCGGTCAGGCCCGGCCCGGCGAGGAGCCGGGGGAGATCGCTGCGCGGCTCGTGGCGGAGATCCGCGAGCTGGTCCCCCCGGCGGTCTCGTTCCGTAAGCGCTCCCAGGCGCCGACCGCCGCCTAGGAGAGCTTGCCGATCTTGAAGATCTTGGTGCCGCAGTCAGGGCAGATGCCCTGGATGGCCGGGCGGCCGTTCTTCATCGTCACCTGCTTGGCGTCTTTGATCTCGACCTTCTTGCGCTCTTTGACGCAGTAACCCTCAGGCATTGGGTCTCCTTTCGTTGCCGCTTCCGGCAAGGCTCGCGCTGCACGCGAGGTGGATTGCGGGCGAATGTAACGGAGACGGGGGACGATGCGGGGAGATATCGTGCCGTTCCGCACTATCTCGCTACTTGCCTTCCGCCTTTTCGGATTCTTCCTTGGCTTCCTGCAGCAGTTCCCCGAGCCGGGCGGCGGCGCCGTTGCCGCTCGTATCGGGGACGGCGCCGGTGCTTTCGCCCGAGCCGCTGGAGCCGCCGCCCGTGCCCGACCCGCTCGACCCCGAGCCATCCGCGTGGCCGCCGCCGGATCCGCTCGCGCCGCCGGATCCGCTCGCGCCGCCGGAGCCCGAGCCGCTCGACCCGGATCCGCCACTGCCCGAGCCGCTTCCACCCGACCCGCCGCCGCCCTGTCCGGAGCCGCCCGTGCCCTGCAGCTCTTCGAGTTCGGCCTTCAGCGCGCTCACTTCCGCTTCGACCTGGGCGAGCTCGGCGCCGCCGGCCCGCGCTTCGATTTCCCGCTGCAGCGCCTGCACGTCGCTCTCGCTGACCGAGCTCTGGTTCGCGTCGATCGCCAGGTAGATCGCCGCGCCAGCGGCGCCGATCGCGATCAGCGAGAGGACCAGGAAGACGCGGGTGCGCATGCCGAGCTTGCGCTCGACCTCTCCGATCCATGCCCTCAGTCCGTCCAGCGGCATCGGACTAACTTAATCGAGAACCGCGCCCGGGGGTCGCGTCAATTACGCTCCGGCCCTCAAGACGCGTCCCAGACCCAAGGAGAGCTCCGCATGCCCGAGGCAGTAATCGTCGATACCGTCCGCACGCCGATCGGCCGCGCCTTCAAGGGCTCGCTGGCCCAGCTGCGCCCCGACGAGATGGGCGCCTACGTGGTCGACCGGCTGCTCGAGCGCAACCCCGAGGTCGACCCCGCCGAGGTCGAAGACCTGTTCTGCGGCTGCGGCATGCCGCAGGGCCTGCAGGCCTTCAACATCGGCCGCATCGTCGCCCTGCTCTCCGAGAGGCTGCCGCAGGAGGTCAACGGGGTCACCGTCTCCCGCTACTGCTCCTCGAGCCTCGACGCGATCCGCCACGCCGGCAACGCGATCAAGGCCGGCGAGGGCGACGTCTACATCGCCGCCGGGGTCGAGTGGGTCAGCCGCTACAACGAGCGCACCGAGCCGGCCGGCGTCGCCGACCAGAACGACAACCTCAAAGGCAACGACGGCCGGCCCGACGCCTACATCGAAATGGGCCTGACGGCGGTCAACGTCGCCAACAAGTACGAGGTCAGCCGCGCCGAGATGGACAAGTTCGCCCAGCGCTCGCAGGAACTCGCCGTGCGCTCGCAGGGGGACGGCTTCTTCGACCGCGAGATCGTCCCGGTGAAGCTGCCCGACGGCACCGAGGTCGCCAAGGACGACGGCCCCCGCGCCTCCTCGACCCTGGAGAAGCTCTCCGAACTGCCCGAGGCCTTCGGCGGCGGTGGGGTCACCGCCGGCAACTCCTGCCCGCTCAACGACGGCGCCGCCGCGGTGCTGCTGATGAGCGACACCAAGGCGAAGGAGCTGGGGCTGACGCCGCGCGCCCGGATCGTCACCGCCGCCACCTTCGGCAACCAGCCCGAGTACATGGGCGTCGCCCCGATCGGCGCGATCAAGAAGGTGCTGGGGCGGGCCGGGATGACGATCGACGACGTCGGCGCGGTCGAGCTGAACGAGGCCTTCGCCGCCCAGGTGATCCCGATCATGGACGAGTGCGACATCCCGCTGGAGAAGCTCAACACCCACGGCGGCGCGATCGCCCTCGGCCACCCCTTCGGGATGACCGGCGCCCGCATCATGGGCACCCTGCTGAACGTGCTGGAGACCGACGACCACCAGGTCGGCCTCGAGACGATGTGCGTCGCCGGCGGCCAAGGCAAGGCGATGATCGTGGAGCGGATGAATTAGGGCCTCGCGGGTCGACTTAGTCGGGCTATAGCCGGTTAAGTCGACCCGGCGGCTGATTTCGCTGCGATGGACCTGGCGACCCTCATCTACGAGACCGGCGGCCGGGTCGCCCGCATCACCCTGAACCGGCCGGAGCGGGGGAACGGGATCGTGCCGCGGATGCCGGCCGAGATCGCCGCCTGCGTCGAGCGGGCCAACCTCGACCCGGCCGTCCACGTCATCGCGCTGGCCGGCGCCGGCAGCGGCTTCTGCGGCGGTTACGACCTGGTCGCCTCGGCCGAGGGCGAGATGAGCGGCCTCGGCGAGGGTGGGCCGGGCGGATCCGGCGCCGAGCCGCCGCCCGGCTCGCCGCTCGCCCCACCACCGCCCGGCTCGCCCGTCGACCCGGCGACGATCGCCGCCAACCACGCGCCCGACTCGAACTGGGACCCGGTCACCGACTTCCAGTTCATGTGGCGCAACGTGCGCGGCTTCATGAGCCTCTTCCACTCCGAGAAGCCGGTGATCTGCAAGGTCCACGGCTACTGCGTCGCCGGCGGCACCGACATGGCGCTCTGCTCCGACCTGCTGGTGGTCGCCGCCGACGCGAAGATCGGCTACCCCCCGGCCCGCGTCTGGGGCTCGCCGACGACGGCGCTGTGGGCGAGCCGGGTCGGGCCGATGCGGGCCAAGCGGCTGCTGCTGACCGGCGACTCGCTGAGCGGCGAGCAGGCGGTCGAGTGGGGGCTGGCGACCGAGGCGGCGCCGCCGGCCGAGCTCGACGAGCGCTTCGAGCGCCTCGTCGAGCGGGTGGCGCGGCTGCCGATCAACCAGCTGGTGATGATGAAGATGCTGGTCAACCAGTCGCTCTACGCCCAGGGCCTGCACCAGACCCAGCTGCTCGGCACCTTCTTCGACGGCGTCGCCCGCCACACCGAGGAGGGTCACGACTTCGTCCGCCGCGCCGCCGAGGCGGGCTTCAAGCAGGCCGTCCGCGAGCGCGACGAGCCCTTCGGCGATTTCGGGCTCGGCGGTTCCGGCGTCGAGTAGGGTCCGGCCGCGATGGCCGACGCTCCCCCTCACCCCAGCTCGCTGATCACGCCGGAGTCCGTGCGCAGCTTCCTCCCCGGCAGCTTCCCCGGCGACCTCGGGATCGAGCCGCTGGAGATCGAGGACACGCACTCGCGCGGCCGGATCGTCGTCGACGAGCGCCACCTGCATCCGGGCGGCTTCGTCCACGGCGGCGTCTGGACGGCGCTCGGCGACACCGTCGCCGCCTGGTCCAGCTTCCGGGCGATCCCGCCGGGCCACAACTTCACGACGATCGAGCTGAAGCTGAACGTCTTCGCCGCCGGCATCGACGGCGACGAGATCGTCGCCGTCGGCGAGGCGCTGCACGCCGGCAAGAGCACGGTCGTGATCGAGGTGCGGATGGAGCGCCGCCGCGAGGGCGCCGCGCCGCGCCTCGCCGCCAACCTGATCGTCACCCAGTTCGTTCTGGCGCCGGCATAGCCGCACCCAGGCCGTCCGAATCGGCGTCGGGTGCGCTCGGCCGCCGATGCGCCCGCCGAACCACCGACCAGCAACGCCGGCCGCGCCCCAATCTGCCCAGGACTCCCAATTGAAGCATTGTCCCCCCTGTGGGTGGGAAAAAGCTTCCGCGAGCCACTCATAATCAGTCGACGGCTTCGAGGCGTTCTATAGCCGGCACCCGCCACAGCGCGCTGGCGACGATCAGGCCGACCGCGGCGCAGAGCAGCGCCAGGAACCACTGGACCGAGCTGAGCAGGGCGATTTCGAAGAAGCCGCGGATCGGGGCGGCGGCGAGGATCAGCGCGAAGAGGGCGCCGAGGCCGGCGACCATCGCCAGCATGTAGCTCTGGATCGCGATGTGCTCGCGGCCCGGGCCGCGCTCCAGCAGCAGCACGAAGGCGAGGCCGAGGACGATCAGCGTCGTCGTCGCCGCCGTCCGCCCCGCTTCCAGGGTGCCGCCGAAGACGGTGTCGACGAGGAAGAAGCTGAGGATCGAGCCGAGCGCCGTCGCCAGCCCGGCCGGCACCGCGAAGGCGGCCAGGGCGCGCAGCAGGCGGCCGCGGTAGAGCGGGCCGTCCGAGGGCGCCAGGGCGAGCACGAACGACGGGATGCCGATCGTCAGGAAGACGGCCAGGGTGAGGTGGCGGGGGAGGAAGGGAAAGGCGAATCCGGGCACCGCGACGAGCAGGATCAGCGCCGCCGCGTAGACGGACTTGGTCAGGTAGAGGCGGCCGAGGCGGTGGATGTTGCGGGCGATCCGCCGCCCCTCGGCGACCGCCTGCGGCAGCCGCGCGAACTCGTCCTTCAGCAGGATCACGTCGGCGACCCCCTTGGTCACCTGCGTGCCCGAGCCCATCGCCACCGCCAGCCGCGCCTGCTTCAGCGCCGGCACGTCGTTGACCCCGTCGCCGATCATCGCCGTGTAGCGGCCCGCCGAGCTCAGCGCCGCCACCAGCGCCTTCTTCTGCTCGGGGGCGATCCGGCAGAAGATCGTGTTGCGCTGCGCCGCCGCGGCGAGGCCCGCGGGATCGTCGGGCAGTTCGGGGCCCTCGATCACGCCGGCGTCCTGCGGCACCCCGACCGCGTAGGCGACCGCGGTCACCGTCGCCCGCGCGTCGCCGGAGATCAGCTTCAGGTCTACCTGCTGTGCGCGCATGGTGGCGATCGTCTCCGCCGCGTCGGGCCGCAGCGTCTCCTCGAGCACGACCAGCGCGATCGGGACGAGGCGGGGCGGCGGGGTGTGTGCCGGGTCGTCGGGCAGCGCCTCGACCGAGCTGCCGAAGGCGACGACGCGCCGCCCCGCCGCCGTCTCCTCGGCCAGCTTGCGGGCCAGGCCCGGCGGCAGCTGGAGGGCCCCGGCGGCGCCGAGGATGTCGGGCGCGCCGAGCACGTAGCTGGTCCCGTCCAGGCGCAGCCCACTCCACTTCCACTGCGAGGAGAAGGGGACTTCGCCGCCGACCCGCGCCGGCTGCGCCGGGAGGGCCTCGGCGACCGTCTCCAGCGTGCGGTTGCGGTCGCCGGCGCTCGCCGCGAAGCGCCCCAGCGCGGCCCCCGCCTCCCCGGCGTCGACCCCCTCGGCGACCTCGATCCCGAGCAGCCGCAGCCGCCCGTCGGTCAGCGTGCCGGTCTTGTCGACGCAGATCGTGTCGACCGCGGCGAGGCTCTCGGTCGCGCTCATCTGCTGCACCAGCGTGTTCTTGCGGGCCAGCCGCACCGCCGCCACCGCGAAGGTGACGCTCATCAGCAGCACCAGCCCCTCGGGGATCAGCGTCACCAGGCCGGCGGTCGCCGTCTGCGCCGCCTCGATCAGCGCGGTGCCGCGCAGCTGGAAGGTCAGCAGGAGGAGGACCGCGAGCGGGACCATCGCCCAGGTGCAGGCGACGATCACCCGGTTGACCTCGCCCTGCAGCGGCGAGGGCGGGTGGCGGAAGGCTCTCGCCTCGCCGGCGAGGCGGCCGGCGTAGCTCTCCTCGCGCACCGCGTCGACCCGGTAGCGGCCCGAGCCGGCGATGCAGAAGGAGCCCGACAGCGCCCGCTCGCCGGCGCCCTTGCGCACCCCGTCGGCCTCGCCGGTCAGCATCGACTCGTCGAGCGTCATGCCGCGGCTGGCGAGCACCTCGCCGTCGGCGACGAGCTGGTCGCCGGGCCCGACCGCGACCACGTCGCCGGGGACGATCTCCGCCGCCAGCAGGCCGGCCTCGGCGCCGTCGCGCAGCACCCGGGCGTGGGGGGCGACCAGCACCGCCAGCTCGTCCAGCGTCCGCTTCGCCTTCAGCTCCTGGCGGATGCCGATGTAGGAGTTGACGATCGCGATCAGGCCGAAGACGGCGTCGGCGATCAGCCCCAGCGAGAGGATCAGCACGAAGAAGACGCCGATGATCGCGTTGAACAGCGTGAAGACGTTGCCGGCGACGATGCTGGAGACCGAGCGCGAGGAGGTCTCGGCCGGCGCGCCGAGCTCGCGCAGCCGCCGCGCCGCCTCGGCGCTGGTCAGTCCCTGGTCGCTCATCGGTGCACATTCAATAGGGTTCCCGGCGGATGGCTCTGAAGCTCGGACTCAACCTCGGCTACTGGGGCATCGGCCCGGCCGGCGAGGACGCCGTCGAGGTCGTCGGGGCGGCCGAGCGGGCCGGCTTCGAGTCGGTCTGGGTGGCCGAGTCCTACGGCTCCGACGCGGTCAGCGTCCTCGCCTGGCTCGCCCCGCAGACGACGACGATCAAGCTCGGCGCGGCGATCATGCAGGTGCCGGCGCGCCCGCCCGCCGCCGCGGCGATGGCCGGCGCGACGATCGACAAGCTCTCCGGCGGCCGCTTCCTGTTCGGCTTCGGGCCGTCCGGCCCGCAGGTCTCCGAAGGCTGGTACGGGGTCCCCTACGCGAAGCCCTGGGGGCGCACCCGCGAGTACATCGAAGTGGTGCGGGAGATCGTCGCCCGCGAGGGGCCGGTCGAGCACGACGGCGAGCACTACAAGCTGCCGCTGTCCGGCGGCGAGGGCAAGGCGCTGAAGCTCAACTTCCACCCGCTGCGCAACGAGATCCCGGTCTTCGTCGGTGCGATCGGCCGCAAATCGGTCGAGCTGGCGGCGGAGATCTGCGACGGCTGGATCCCGATCTTCTTCTCGGTTGACGCCTTCGCGCGGACCTGGGGCGAGCACCTGGAGGCCGGCTTCGCGAAGGGCGGGCGGCGGCGCTCCGACCTCGAGGTCTCGCCCTCGCTGCAGGTGGCGATCGACGGCGACCTGGAGGCGGCGAAGAGCGTCGTCAAGGCCGGCCTCGTCCTCTACTTCGGCGGCATGGGCAGCCGCAAGACGAACTTCTACGTCGACCTTGCCCACCGCTTCGGCTTCGGCGAGGTCGCCGACGAGGTCCAGCGCCGCTTCCAGGACGGCGACCGTGGCGGCGCCTTCGAGGCGATGCCGGACGAGATCGTCGAGGCGACCTCGCTGGTCGGCACCGAGGCCGAGGTGGCGGCGCGGATCGAGCGCTTCCGCGGCGCCGGCATCGACCGCCTGATCGTCTCCCCGGTCCACGTCGACCGCGGCGAGCAGCTGCACACGATCGACCGCCTCGCCGCACTCGCCTGACGTGGCCGCGCGCGGCTGGCCGCTTGTCATAGGCTCCCCCGCCGCAGCTATATGAAGATCGGAGTGCCGAAAGAGACCGCCGATGGGGAGCGACGCGTCGCGCTCGTCCCCGACGTCGTCAAATCGCTGAAGCGCAACGAGCACGTCGACGTCTTCGTCGAGTCCGGCGCCGGCGAGGCGGCGGGCCATCCCGACTCCCAGTACGAGGAGGCCGGGGCCGAGGTCGGCGACCCCGACGTCGCCTGGGGGGCCGACGTCGTCCTCCGCGTCGCGACCCCCAGCGCCGAGCAGATCGGCCGGCTCGGCTCGAATCAGATCCTGATCGGCCACCTCGCCCCCTGGACCTCGGCCGAGACCAACAGGGCGCTCGCCGCCGCCGGCGTCACCAGCTTCGCGATGGAGGCGATCCCGCGGACGACCCGCGCCCAGGCGATGGACGCGCTCTCCTCGCAGGCCGCCGCCGCCGGCTACGCGGCGATGCTGCTCGCCGCCCGCGAGTCGGGCCGCTTCTTCGGGATGATGACCACCGCCGCCGGCACCGTGCCGCCGGCCAAGGTGCTGGTGCTCGGCGCCGGCGTCGCCGGCCTGCAGGCGGTCGCCACCGGCAAGCGGCTGGGTGCGATCGTCACCGGCTTCGACATCCGCCGCGCCGCCTGGGAGCAGATCGCCTCGCTCGGCGGCCGCCCGCTCGAACTCGACTTCATCCCCGACGCCGAAGGCGAGGGCGGCTACGCGCGCCCGCTGACCGACGAGGAGAACGCCAAGGTCGTCGAGGCGATCGGCGCGAACGCCGCCAAGCAGGACGTGATCGTCACCACCGCGGCGATCCCCGGCCGCCCGGCGCCGCTGCTGATCACCGCCGGCGCGGTGCGCGGCATGCAGCCGGGCTCGGTGATCGTCGACCTCGCCGCCGAGTCCGGCGGCAACTGCGAGCTGACGCGGGCGGGGGAGACGGTGGTCGAGAACGGCGTCAAGGTGGTCGGCCCGCGCAACCTGGCGAGCGAGATGCCGGTCCCCGCCTCCCAGCTCTACGCCAAGAACCTCGAGAACCTGCTCGGCCTGCTGATCGGCGAGGAGGGCGAGCGCACGGTCGACTTCGAGGACGACATCGTCGCCGCCGCCTGCATCACCGACGGCGGCGAGATCCGCAACGAGAGGGCCGCCAAATGACGCTGTTCACCGAGCTGACGATCTTCGTCCTCGCCGCCTTCGTCGGCTTCGAGGTGATCTCGAAGGTGCCGACCACCCTGCACACGCCGCTGATGTCGCAGACCAACGCGATCCACGGCATCGTCATGCTCGGCGGGCTGATCGTCGTCGGCTACGCCGACGACCCGCTCGAGTACGTCATCGGCACGATCGCGATCGCCTTCGGCACGATCAACATCGTCGGCGGCTTCATGGTCACCGACCGCATGCTCGGCATGTTCAGCAAAAAGCCGAAATCAAAGCCCGCCGCCGCCTCCGCTTCCACTCAGGCGAAGGAGTCGGACATCGATTCGCCTGAGCTCCCGCGTTCGGGGACGGCGGGGTCGGAGGGGGGATGACCGTGCCGCTGGCCGTGCTGGAGCCGGGCGGCGACGCCGCCACGGCGCTCTACATCGTCGCCTTCTCGATGTTCATCATCGGCGTCCGCCGCGGCACCCACCCGACCACGGCGAAGCAGGGCAACACGATCGCCGCCGTCGGCATGGCGGTCGCCGTCGTCACCACGCTGCTGCTCGACGGGATCGGCAACTGGGGCCTGATCGCGATCGGCCTGGGGGTCGGCGCGGCGATCGGCGTGATCGCCTCGATCCGCGTGCAGATGACCCAGATGCCGCAGATGGTCGCCCTCTACAACGGCGTCGGCGGCGGCGCCGTCGCGCTGATCGCCTGGTCGGAGATCCGCCACGGGATCGGCGAGATCGACGCCGGCACGATCTCCTCGATCCCGCTCGACACGCTGATCCCCGTCCTCTTCGCCGCGGTGGTCGGTTCGGTCTCCTTCTGGGGCTCCAACATCGCCTTCGCCAAGCTCCAGGACCTGATCCCGACCCGGCCGCTCGCCATCCCCGGCCAGCAGGTGATCAACGCGGTGCTGCTGATCGGCATCCTCGCCGCCTGCGTTTGCATCGCCGTCAACAACGATGGTCCCTCGCAGGGCGTCTTCATCGGGATCCTCATCGCCGCAGCATTGCTCGGCAACCTCGTCGTCCTGCCGATCGGCGGCGCCGACATGCCGGTGGTGATCTCGCTGCTCAACGCCTTCACCGGCCTCTCCGCGGCCGCGGCGGGCTTCGCGCTCGACAACGTCGCGCTGATCGTCGCCGGAACCCTGGTCGGCTCCTCGGGAACGATCCTCACGATGGAGATGGCGACCGCGATGAACCGCTCGGTCGCCAACGTCCTCTTCGCCGGCTTCGGCGGCGTCCCCAGCGGTGGCGGGGCGACCGCCGGCGAGGAGCGACCCGTGACCTCGATCGGCGCCCAGGACGCGGCGATCAAGCTCGCCTACGCCGACTCGGTCGTGATCGTCCCCGGCTACGGCCTCGCCGTCGCCCAGGCCCAGCACGCGATCAAGGAGGTCGCCAACGAGCTGGAGAAGCGCGGCGTCACCGTCAACTACGCGATCCACCCGGTGGCGGGCCGCATGCCCGGCCACATGAACGTGCTGCTGGCCGAGGCCGACGTCCCCTACGAGCAGCTGAAGGAGATGGAGGAGATCAACCCGGAACTGCCGCGCACCGATGTCGCCGTGGTCGTCGGCGCCAACGACGTCACCAACCCGGCGGCGAAAAACGACCCCGACAGCCCGATCGCCGGCATGCCGATCATCGAAGTCGACCAGGCCCAGCAGGTGATCGTCATCAAGCGCTCGCTCAGTCCCGGCTTCGCCGGCATCGACAACGACCTCTTCTACGAGCCGAACACCTCGATGCTCTTCGGCGACGCCAAACAGGCCGCGACCGACATAGCCGCCGAGATCCAGCAGCTCTGACAGGGAGCCCGGCTCGGCGGGTCGCAGCGCGCGCCCGCAGCGCCGCCCGCCGGTTTCGGGCAGGTAAAAAGGCGCAAATTGCGTAAGTCCAAGGCTCGGCGGGGGGAGAAGTCGGACCGTTCCCAGCCTTGACCGCCAGTATGGGTGGTCAAGCCTGGGCACGTCAGGATGGGCGGGCGGATGCCGACCGGGGACGGCCGGTGGCGCGACGCGAAAAGCTCATGGCGGACCGGGCGGCGCGACAGCACGGCGTCGTATCGCGCCGCCAGCTGCTCGCTTCGGGACTGAGTGCCCGCACGATTGATCGGCGGCTGGAGGCGGGGCGGCTTCACCTGCTGCATCGTGGCGTTTACGCGTACGGCCATATGCAGGTCAACCAGCGAGGTCGGTGGCTCGCCGCTGTACTTGCCTGTGGCGAGGGTGCGCTACTGAGCCATCGAAGCGCAGCAGCGCTTTGGGGTCTCGTACGGCCCCGGAGGCCAGTTGAAGTGTCAGCGAAGAAGGGCCGCGGCTACGGAAGGCGCGGAATCGTGGTCCATGAGGGACGGCTGGACCCGACCGATCGCGCTCTTGTCGCCAGGATTCCCGTCACCTCGGTCGCCCGCACGCTCTTCGACTTTGCCGAAGTCGTCGACGAGCGGCAGCTCCAGCGCGCGTTTGAAGAGGCGGACCGGCTGAACCTCCTGCGGATGGCTGCGCTCGAAGACGTCTGCGCCCGAGGCCGCGGGCGGCGGGCCCTGCGGCCGATCCGCCGCCTGATCGAGGAGGCGCGCACGCCGGTGGTGACCCGCTCCGACCTGGAGGAGCGCTTCGCCCTGTTCTGCCGGGAGTACGGCATCGTCCCGACCGCGACCAACGTCGAAGTCCTCGGTCACGAGGTCGACGCCTTCTGGCCGCGCGAGCGCCTGATCGTCGAGCTCGACGGCTACGCGTTCCACCGGCAGCACGCCGCCTTCCAGAGCGATCGGGCCAAAGACGCGGCCCGCCAGGTCGCCGGCTACCGCGCGATCCGCATCACCGACTGGCGCCTCGAACGCGAACCCGACGCGGTGGCCGACGAGATCCGCAGCCTGCTCAGTTCGCCGCCGCAGGGGGGAGAGAATGGGGCCGTGCGGCCTTGAACCCGTATGGACGAGAGGGGGCAGGGGACTGTGGAGTGGGTCGGGCTCGTTGCCGTGGTCTCCCTGGTGCTTGCGGCGCTCGTCGCCGCCGGCGTGCGGGTTCCCGGCGCGGACCTGGCGCGGGCCGTTGCCTCGCGGATCCTCTGTGCCGCCTCGCTCGCCGATGGCTGCGGGGACGAGCCGACGCTGATCGCCACCTACGGCGACGAAGTCGGCAGGCTGGTGCGGCGGCACATGCCGTCGCTGCTCTTCGAGCGGGGCTCGCGCGCGCTGCCGGTCGACTTCCGCCGCTGCCGGGCGGTCGTCTGCGGCGACGGGACGCCGCGCGGGCTCGTCCACAGGACAGATCGCGGCGAGCACGTCACCGCCTTCGTCCACGTCGTCGACTGCCGGGATGGTGCCGATCCCGCCGGTCCGTCTGTCGCCCTCGGTGCCCCGCCCGTCTCTCCGCCCGACTGCGCCGGCGCCCGCGCCGGCCACCTCTACATCCAGTACTGGACCTATTACGCCGACTCGGCCACGCTGCGCGGCGTGCCGATCGCCGAAGACGAGGGCTACCACGCGGACGACTGGGAGGGCGTGCAGATCCGCATCGGCCGTGACGGCCGGGTCGACGAGCGCGCCTCCTCCCACGACGGCTACAACTACTCCCAGAGCATCGTCAACGCCGGTTCGGACGCCGGCATCGACGTCCTCCGCGAAGCCGCCGAAGCCGTCGGCGCCCGGCCCCACGACGGCTGGGGCCCGGAGACCGGCATGCTGCTCGTCTCCGGCGGCAGCCACGCCGGCAACACCGCCGGCGACCAGAGCGTCGACCGCACCGTCCCCGGCAGCCGCGTCCACCTCGTCCCCCTGGAGCCGATCGCCGCCGCCGAAGGCGACTACTACCGCTTCGCGATCAGCCCGCCCTGGCGCAAGCGCGTCTGGCGCGACCCGGAGGCCACCGGCACCGGCTGAGCGCCGGAGGACGTGCCGGGGTTTCGATGCCCCATGTGGCACCGAATCGACGGCCCGTCCGGGGCGCTACTTCGGCGGCATCCGCAGGGCGCCGTCGAGGCGGATCGTCTCGCCGTTCAGCATCGGGTTGGCGACGATCTGGCCGACCAGTTGCGCGTACTCCTCGGGGCGTCCCAACCGCGGCGGGAAGGGAATCCCCGCCCCCAGGGCCGCTCGCGCCTCCGCCGGCAGCGCCGCCAGCAGCGGCGTGTCGAAGAGGCCGGGGGCGATGGTGACGACGCGCACGCCGCGCGAGGCCATGTCGCGCGCCGCCGGCAGGGTCATGCCGACGATGCCGCCCTTCGACGCCGCGTAGGCGACCTGGCCGACCTGGCCGTCGAAGGCGGCGATCGAGGCGGTGTTGACGCAGACGCCGCGCCCGCCCTCCGCGTCGGGCTCGTTCCCGCTCATCGCCGCCGCCGCGAGCCGCAGCACGTTGAAGCTGCCGATCAGGTTGACCTTGACCACGTTGGAGAAGAATTCGAGGTTGTGGGGGCCGCCCTTGTGGGCGACCCGCTCCGCCCAGCCGATCCCGGCGCAGCAGACCGAGATCCGCAGCCCGCCCCCGGCCGCCGCCGCCCGCTCGACCGCGGCCCCGACCGCCGCCTCGTCGGTCACGTCGGCCTCGACGAAGGACGCCGCCGGCCCCAGCTCGGCCGCCAGCGCCTCGCCCTTCCCGGCGTTGAGGTCGGCGACGACGACGCTCGCGCCCGCCTCGGCGAGCGCCCGCGCCGTCGCCGCGCCCAGCCCCGACGCCCCGCCCGCAACCAGTGCTCCGGTTCCCTCCAGGTCCACAGACGCGGAAGACTAACTCGCTACTGTGTTCGTCATCGCCACCGAGGTGACGGCCAGCCCCAGCTCCAAGGATGCGATCGCGGACCGGCTCGCGGCGGCCCGGCAGCGCACGCTCGCGCTGATCGAGCCGCTCGACGACGAGCAGCTCAACCGCGTCTACTCGCCGCTGCTCAGCCCGCTCGCCTGGGACCTCGGCCACATCGCCAACTTCGAGGAGCTCTGGCTGGTGCAGACGGTCGGCGGGCGCGAGCCGCTGCGCGGCGGCCTCGGCCGCTTCTACGACGCGATCGAGAACCCCCGCAGGACCCGCGGCGAGCTGCCGATCCTGCGCGACGCCGAGCTGCGCTCCTACCAGGCCGAGGTCCGCGAGCGCTCGCTCGAGGTGCTGGACGAGGTCGAGATTGGCGCCGGCGCCGGCGACCCGCTGCTGCGCGAGGGCTTCGTCTACGAGATGCTGATCGCCCACGAGCTCCAGCACGACGAGACGATGCTCCAGCTGCTGATGATGGTCGACGGGTACGAGCTGCCCGACCCGAGTGGCCTGGTCTCGGAGCATGGGGCACCTCTCGAACGGGCGGATACTCAAAGTGCCGGGCTAATTAGCCCGGCACTTGTCCGGTCGAGAGGTGCCCCATGCTCCGAGTCGATCTACATCGACGGCGGGACGTACGAGATCGGCGCACCCGCCACGGGCTTTGCCTACGACAACGAGCGCCCGCGCCACCCGGTCACGCTCGCCCCGTTCGAGATCGATCGAACCCCGGTGACCAACGGCGCGTATGCCGCCTACATCGAGGAGACCGGAGCGGAGCCGCCGCTCTACTGGGAGCGCGACGGCGAGGGCGGCTGGGTGCATACCGCGATGGGCCGGCGCGAACCGATCGACCCCACCCAGCCGGTCGTCCACGTCTCCTGGCACGAGGCCGACGCCTTCGCCCGCTGGGCGGGCAAGCGCCTGCCGGTGGAGGCCGAGTGGGAGGCGGCCTTCGCCGGATCGGGCGACCCCGCCGGCCTCGCCGCGGCCCGGCACGACCCCGCCGGCCTCGCCGGGGCCACGGGCGCCGCCGCGCCGCTCACCGGCCGAGTCTGGGAATGGACCTCCTCCGACTTCCTCGCCTACCCCGGCTTCGAGGCGTTCCCCTACCGCGAGTACTCCGAGGTCTTCTTCGGCGACGAGCACAAGGTGCTGCGGGGCGGATCCTGGGCGACCGCCCGCGAGGTCATGCGAGCGAGCTTCCGCAACTGGGACCTGCCGCAGCGCCGCCAGATCTTCGCCGGATTCCGCTGCGCGAGAGACGCGGAATGAAGCGACCCGACCCCGCCCGAGGAGCGAGATGAGACCCCCGGCAACCGCAGAGCAGATCGAGATCGAGGTCCACCTCAGCCCCGGCGGCGGCGCGCAGATGGCGCGCGAGGTCCGCCTCGGCCTCACCGCGACGCCGAAGGAGCTGCCGCCGAAGTACTTCTACGACGAGCGCGGCTCGCAGCTCTTCGAGCGGATCACCGAGCTGCCCGAGTACTACCCGACGCGGGCCGAGCGGACGATCCTCGCCGAGCGCTCGGCCGAGATCGTCGCCGCCGCGGGCGAGCCCGGCACGCTGGTCGAGCTCGGCTCCGGCTCGGCCGCCAAGACCCGCCACCTGCTGAGCGCGATGCGCGACGCCGGCTGTCTCAGCACCTACGTCCCGGTCGACATCTCGCCGGAGATCACCCACGAAACCGCGCGGGCGCTGGTCGAGGAGTACCCCGGCCTCGCCGTCCGCGGCCTGGTCTGCGACTTCGAGCACGACCTCGAGCGGATCCCGGCCGGCGATGGTGGCCGCCTGATCGCCTTCCTCGGCGGCACGATCGGCAACCTCTACCCGGACGCGTGCCGCGACTTCCTCGCCCGGGTCGCCGCCCTGCTCGAGCCCGAGGACCGCATCCTGCTCGGCACCGACCTGGTCAAGGACCACGGCCGGCTCGACGCCGCCTACAACGACTCGGCCGGGGTCACCGCCGAGTTCAACAAGAACGTGCTGCGCGTCCTCAACCGCGAGCTCGGCGGCGACTTCGAGCCCGACGACTTCGAGCACGTCGCCCGCTACGACCCGGAGGCCGCCCGCATGGACATCCGCCTGCGCTCGCGCGTCGCGCAGACCGTGCGCCTCGACGGCCTCGACCTCGACGTGCGCTTCGCCCCCGGGGAGGAGATGCGCACCGAGATCTCCGCCAAGTTCACCCGCGAGCGCCTCGAGCGGGTCTACCGCGAAGCGGGGCTGCGCCTGGCCGGCTGGTTCACCGATTCCGACGGGGACTATGCACTGACCCTCGCAGCGGTTTAGAGTCTTGGATCGTGAGGGAGGCCAAAACGAACCGAGAGGCAGGGGATCGATCGAGGAGGACCGGAATTGAGCCTTGACGTTCACCTATATGGGGAAAGGGTCGGGACGCTGTTCCCGGCCGGAGACAACGACTACAGGTTTGCCTACGACCCGAAGCTGGTCGACGAGATCGGGCCCGGGAAGGCGCTGCTGAGCAATTCGATGCCGGTGCGCGTCGAGCCATTCAGCCGCGAGGCGACCGCCGCCTTCGTCGAGGGCCTGCTGCCCGACGGCCGGCGCCGCAAACGCGTCGCCAAAGAGCTGGGCATCGACCCGGCCGACGGCTACGAGCTGCTGCGAGAGGTGGGACGCGACTGCCCGGGAGCGGTCGTCTTCCTGCCCGAGGGGACAGAGATCGACGAGAGCCCCGACCCCGAGTCGCTCGACTGGCTGACCGAGGAGGAACTGGCGGAAGTGGTGAAGCCACCGCCGCCGGCCCTGTTCACCGAGGAGTGCCCGGGGCGGATGCGCTTCGCCCTGGCCGGGGTGCGCCACAAGCTGGCGCTGATCCGCGACGAGGAGAACGGCCGCTGGGCCTGGCCGCAGGCCGGCGCGCCGAGCACTCACGTGGTCAAGCCGGAGACCGGCGAATACCCCGAATACGTAGCCAACGAGATGTTCTGCTCGACCGTCTTCCGCCAGGTCGGCATGCCGGTCGCGAAGGCGCAGGTCGAGCAGATCGCCGGGCGCACCTGCCTGGTCTCCGAGCGCTTCGACCGCGAGGGCACCGGGCTCGGCGCGACCCGCATCCACCAGGAGGCGCTGCCGCAGGCGCTCGGGATCACGCCCTTCGCGGAGGAGGAAACCGAGGAGGCCGAAGCGCCCGGCTTCGCCGAAGCGAGCGGGCTGCTGCACGCGATCAAGCGGCCGGACGAGATCGTCACCCTGCTCAACTTCGCCTTCTGCAACTACATGCTGGGGAACGGCGACGCCCACGGGGAGAACATCCCGCTGGTCGAGCAGGACGGCAAGTGGCGGATGGGGCCGATCCACGACGTCACCTCGCTCGCCGTCTACGACGAGCCGCTGCACGTCGGCCTGGTGATCTCCGAGGACGCCGACGAAACCGCCTACCTGATCGAACTCGCCGAAGTCTGCGAAGAGTGCGAGTTCGACTTCGAAGTCCTCCGCGGCCTGGCGTCGGTCGCGGCGGCGCGGGTGGGGAGGGCGATCGAGACCGTCGCCAGCCGCTCCAAGCGGGAGGGCTGGCACCAGCCGATCGTCGACCGGATCGTCGAACTCGCCGCCGACCGATCCTTCGGGCTCGGCGCCGAGGTCGAGTACTAGGGATCGAGCCCGGTAGGGGTTCCACTTAACTTTTTCTGAAGACAGGCTGAGGCCGTCCGAGGCCGGGGTCCCAGAAAAAGTACAAGACGTTCCACCCCTACCGGGCTCGATCCTACGGTGCGAGTGCTTCGATGGTTTGGGCGAGCCTGTCGGGCGGGACGATCGGGGTCAGCACCGGCAGCGTGAAGCCGTCGGGCCCGTTCGTCTCGCCGCTCCAGAGGTCGGTGTAGCCGGCCGCCTCGGCCCGCTTGACCAGCTCCTCGTGGTCGGCCAGCGGCGTCGCCGGCAGCGGCAGCGTCAGTCCCCAGCGCCGGGTCATGGCGTCGAGCCTATATCGCGACCACCGGCACCGACTCTCCCGGGGCGGCAAGCGCTTCGATGTCATCGGGATCCGAGGTGATCACCACCGCTTCACGCTCGAGCGCGCAGCAGAAGACGTGGGCGTCGTTGACGTCGGTCGTGCCGCGCATGCCGATTCGCTCGCCGGCCTGCTTGGCTCGCGTTTCGTCGAGAGCGTCGATATCGCTCTTGTCGATCCACCGCACCATCGGTGCGGCTCTGGGACCGCCTCGCCAGGACTGGGCAAGGGCGGTCGCGGGAATTATCAGCCTGGTGAGAGGTGTCACCGACCCGCGAAGAAGCGATCTGGTCCGTCGATCGTCGCGCTCGACCGCGATCAGGGCTCCGGCGTCGAGGACGACAGTTCGCCGAACGCGCGGTCCAGTTCTTTCCTGCCCCATTCTTCCTCCTCCTCGGTGAGTGGACCGTATTTGTCGTCCAGGTAGTCGAGCAGCTCTTTCAGGGCCTGGCGCCTGCTCTGCGCGATCAGAATCTCTTCGACCGCGGCGGAGACGCTTGGCGCTCTGCCCTGCTTGACTTCGGCGCGCACGGTCTCCAGGGCCTCCGGCTCGACCGAGATGGTGATTCGCTCTTTCATACGGAACATCATACGCCTCGCTGTTTTGTCGTCAGCCGAGCCTACGAGGTGCGAACGCGCGCGTGGCGCGCACTCTGTGCCAATTGTGGAACGCCATCCGCGCTTTTCGGAAACGCCGGCGGCGCTGAGCCTGTATTGTCCTCGCGCGGTGGGGAGGAATTCGATTACAAGTCTCTGCCTCTTGGCGGCGACGATTGCGGTCGTGGTCGCCGTTGCGGGCTGCGGCGGCGGCAGCAGCTCGAGCAGCACCGGCGGCGAGATCTCCGACGCCGGGTTCGTCAAGCAGGCCAACGCGATCTGCGAAGAAGGCAAAAAACAGAGCCTGGAAGAGATGTCGGCCTACGTGAAGAAGCACAAAGGCGAAGGCGGCGGATCGGGGCAGCAGACTCTCGGGAAGCTGCGGGAAGCGATCCAGGCCGTCATCGTGCCGGCCATCCAGACCCAGGCCGAGGAAATCCGCGCCCTGAAGGCGCCCGAGGGCGACGAAGCGAAGGTCGACGCCTTCCTCGCCGCGCTGGAAGAAGGCGTCGAGACGGCCGAAGAAGCCTCGGGCTCCTCGACCGCCCCGTTCGCCCAGAGCTTCAAGCGCTCGGCCGAGCTGGCGCACGAATACGGCCTCGACGGCTGCGCCTACGGCTGAGCCCCCGGCGACGCTCGGACGTGGCGGCGATTCAGTGCCCGTATAGGGGGTCTAAACCCCGGCACGTCCTATAGCCTGCGTGCTGCATGGGGGAGACCTCGCCAGACGCATCCGCGCAGTCGGCCAAGCCGGACCGCAACCTCGCCCTCGAGCTGGTGCGGGTGACCGAGGCGGCGGCGCTGGCCGCCGCCCGCTGGGTCGGCCGCGGCGACAAGATCGCCGCCGACCAGGCGGCGGTCGACGCGATGCGCTACGTCCTCGACTCGGTCGCGATGGACGGGACCGTCGTGATCGGCGAGGGGGAGAAGGACGAGGCGCCGATGCTCTACAACGGCGAGCGGATCGGCGACGGCAGCCCGCCCGTCGTCGACATCGCCGTCGACCCGCTCGAGGGCACCCGCCTCTGCGCGCTCGGCATGCCCAGCGCCCTGGCGGTGATCGCGCTCGCCGAGCGCGGCACGATGTTCGACCCCGGCCCCTGCGTCTACATGGAGAAGATCGCCGGCGGCGAGGAAATCGCCGACCTGCTCGACCTCGACCGGCCGCTGCCGGAGACGCTGAAGCTGGTCGCCGAGCGCAAGGGCGGCAGCGTCGGCGACGTCACCGTGGTCATGCTCGACCGCCCGCGCCACGAGGAGGCGATGCGCGAGGTGCGCGAGGCGGGTGGCCGCATCCGCCTGATCACCGACGGCGACGTCTCCGCCGCCCTGCTGGCGGTCAGCGACCGCTCGCCGGTCGACCTGCTGTGGGGGATCGGCGGCACGCCCGAGGGCGTCCTCTCCGCCGCCGGACTGAAGTCGATGGGGGGGGAGCTGCTCGGCCGCCTCTGGCCGCGCGACGACGGCGAGCGCAGCGCCGCGGTCGACGCCGGCTACGACCTCGACCGCATCCTCACCGCCGACGACCTCTGCTCCGGCGAGGACGTCTTCTTCTCCGCCAGCGGCGTCACCGACGGCGACGTCCTCCAGGGCGTCCGCTACCGCGGCGCGGGCGCCAGCACCGAATCGCTGGTGATGCGCTCGCGCTCGGGCACCGTGCGCCGCGTCCAGGCCCGCCACGATCGCTCCAAGCTGCGGGCGATCATGGGCCAGCGCTACGGTTAGGCGAAGCGCCAATGCTCATCTAGTTCCTATTGCATAACGATTTCTGATATAAAAGACAACTAAGCCAAGCAGTGCGACGCGGGCGGGAGGCCCGGAACGGGGCCGGCCCACCCGCTTCCTCCAATTCGAACCGGCTGTCCGCGGGCGTCCTGCTCTTCGCCCGCGGCCAGCCGGTTTTTCAGAAGCGAGCCTCGACGAAGACCTGCAGCTGGCGGTCGGTCGGCGCGCACGGTGTCCCGTCTTCGTCGAACACGTCGACCAGCTCCATCCCGACCGACTCGAAGATCTGCGCCAGCTCCTCGACCGAGTAGATCCGGCGCCGGAAGGGCACCGTGTCGAGCTCCTCGAAGGTCTCGCCCTCGATCAGCGCCATCACCGACGCCTCCAGGCGCCGGCTCTCGCCGTCCCAGGCCTGCTCGACGAGCTGCGTCGTCCACTTGCCCGGCAGCCAGGTCCGGTCCGGCAGGTGCGCTTCGACGTAGATCACGTTCGGGGTCTGCATCAGCAGGCGGCCGCCGGGGCGCAGCGCCTGCGAGACCCGCTGGAAGACCAGGCGGTCGTCGCTGTCGTCGTCGAAGTAGCCGAAGGCGCCGCCACCGAGGCTCAGCACCAGGTCGAACTCGCGCAGGAACTCGAGGTCGCGCGGGTCGGACTCGTGGAACCAGGGATAGATGTCCTCCGCCTCCGCTTCGCAGCCGCCGACCTCGAGCAGGTACTCGTCGACCTCGGTCCCGACCACCGAGAAGCCGCGGCGGGCCAGCTCCAGCGTGCGCTGCCCGGTCGTGCAGGCGAGGTCGAGGATGCGCTCGCCCCCGCTGGGCCCGAGCAGCGCCAGCGCCAGCGTCACCTTCTCCTCGACCCCGTCTTCCCAGAACAGCGCCCGGGTGTCGCCGGAGAAGGTAGAGCGGTACCAATCGACTGGAAGGTTGCCCGTCCTCATGATGCTCGGGTGTAAATCTAAGGGCAGGAAGGTCTTTATGCAAGACCTAATCGGTACCAATAATGAGATTTCTGGCTAACTGGCCAGCTGCTCGATGCCGCTGGCGCGCTGGCCGCCGGCGGCCAGCATCAGCTTGAAGTCGTGCGGGCTGGAGGCGTAGGCGAGCGCGACCTGCTCGGAGACCTTGCCCTCCATCGCGTAGCCGAGCAGCGACTGGTCGAAGGTGCGCATGCCGTAGTACTCGCCCTCGGCGATCACCTCGGTGATCTTCGAGGTCTCGTCCGGGTTGAGGATCAGGTCCTGGACGCGGCCGGTGACGACCAGCACCTCCGAGGCGGGGACGCGCCCCTCGCCGGAGACGTCGGGGACCAGCCGCTGCGCGATCGCCCCCCGCAGGGTCGAGGCGAGCATCACCCGCGCCTGGTGCTGGAGGTGGGGCGGGAAGAAGTCGATGATCCGGTTGATCGTCTCGGTCGCGTCGAGCGTGTGCACGGTGGAGAGGACGAGGTGGCCGGTCTCCGCCGCCGAGAGCGCCGTCCGCACCGTCTCCTCGTCGCGCATCTCGCCGATCAGGATCACGTCGGGGTCCTGGCGCAGGACCCGGCGCATCGCCCGCCCGAAGCTCTCGGTGTCCGAGCCGACCTCGCGCTGGTTGACGATCGAGCCTTTGTCTTCGTGCAGGTACTCGATCGGGTCCTCGAGCGTGACGATGTGGTGCGACTGCGTGCGGTTGATGTGGTCGATCATCGCCGCCAGGGTCGTGCTCTTGCCCGAGCCGGTGGTGCCGGTGACGAGGATGATGCCGCGCTGCTCCTCGGCCAGGTCGGTGACGACCGCCGGCAGGCCCAGCTCCTCGACCGAGCGGATCTCGAAGGGGATCGCGCGGCAGACGATCGAGGTCGAGCCGCGCTGCTTGAAGGCGTTGACGCGGAAGCGCGAGAGGCTCGGGATCGCGTAGGAGAAGTCGGTCTCGCCGGCTTCCTCGAACTCGGTCAGCGAGCGCACCTCGGCGATGTCGTGGAAGGCCTTCTCGGTGTCCTCGCTGCTCAGCGGCGCCTGCCCCTCGAGCGGCGTCAGCTCGCCGTGCAGGCGGATCGTCGGCGGCGCCGCGACCTTGACGTGCAGGTCGGATCCGCCTCGCTCGACCAGGGTCCGCAGGGCTGAATCGATGTCGAACATCGAATTAGGTATCGACAAATGCCTCGGAAGTCCTTAGTCTGTCGGCGTGCAGCCCCGCGACCGCTTCTCAGTCAACCTGAAAAAGGCGCGAAAGCTCGTCAACATCTCGCAGGAGGAGCTGAGCGACCGCTGCGACGTGCACCGGACCGAGATCTCGCTGCTGGAGCGCGCCGGCCGCGAGCCGCGGCTCGGCACGATCGTCAAGCTGGCCGCCGGCCTCGGCGTCAGCGTCGAAAGCCTCTGCACCGGGATGTCCTGGGACGTCGACGGGCAGGAATTCAAGTTCAAGGGCTGACGCCGGCCGCGAGGAGCAGGTCGGCCGTGCCTTGTGCCGATCGTCCGCGTTCCCCGTTCCCTAGAGTGGCGATCGTGGATTCGGCGACTCGGCGAAAAGTCAGCGGGTTCCTTGTGCAAGTCGCCGTGGTTCCCTAGAGTGGTCCCGTGCCCTGGGAGGCTCGAGACTTCAGCGGCCTTGGCCCGGTTCTGGGGGCGGTCTGGGGACCGTCGACGGTCACGGACTGATGGCCGAGCCGAGCCTGCGCGATCGCTTCGCCGTCAACCTGAAGAGGGCGAGAACGGCTGCCGGCATCACCCAGGAGGAGCTCGGCCTCCGCTGCGACCTGCACCGCACCGAGATCTCGCTGCTGGAGCGATCCGAGCGCGAGCCCCGGCTCAGCACGATCGTCAAGCTGGCCGGCACCCTCGGCGTCAGCCCCGAAAGCCTCTGCGCCGGCATTTCGTGGGAAATCGAGGGCCGGCGCTTCAGGTTCGAGAAGTAGCCGCATGCGTCAGGGTGACCGGATGCTCGAGACTGGCACCGCCTTGGATCCCTCCGGCCGCTTCGCCGCCAACCTGAGGCGGGCCCGGAGGGCCGCCGGCATCGCCCAGGCGGAGCTGGGCGAGCGCTGCGGCCTGCACCGCACCGAGGTCTCCGTGCTGGAGCGGGGCGACCGCGCACCGCGCCTCGGCATGATCGTCAAGCTCGCAAGCGCCCTCGACGTCGGCGTCGGAAGTCTCTGCGCCGGCATGGCCTGGGACGAAGACGCCCAGCGCTTCGTCTTCGACGCGCCTTCCCCCAGCCGCCCGCCCGAACGCTAGGAGGCTCTAGCGAAACTCGCTAGGCCAGTCGTGGTGCGGGGTTGTGAAGCGGGGTGCATTGGGGATACCTCGCTTTCGGGCCGGGTCTGCCCCATGGGCCAGCCCAATCTGGCAGCCATTCGGGCATCGGGATCGGTCAGGCTGCCCGCCGCTGCTGCTGGCGTATGCTGCCCTGATCGTCGCCCCTCATGTAGCGGCGACTTTTTGCCGAGGAGAAGCGCATGCCTGAGAACCCCCAACCGAATGAACCCGAAGCCGCCTGGGTCGGCGCCGAGGACCTTCCGGTCCAGTTTGCCAACACGTTCTCGGGCGTGGTTGGCGCCAACGCCGTCTTCCTCGATATCGGGTCGACGGTTCCGCCGGTAATTGAGTCCGAGGAGCAACTTGCCAATTTGCGCTTCGTGCCGGTCAAGCCAATTGCGCGTATCGCGCTGGCTCCGGGAGGTCTTGACGATTTGATCGATACGCTGGAAAATACCCGCAGGAACTACGAAGAGTTCAAGAGACTCCTCGAAGAAGAGGGACCATGACGACGAAAATAGCCACAAGCAGAGAATCGATCCTCCGAACGGGTCCAGCCGCGACTACCCCGGCTCAGCGGCCGTCTGTGGTCGCCGGCAACCGGAGTGGCGGCGCGAGGAGTGTCCCGATGTTCATCCCTGCCGACCAGGCGTACTACTGGTCAAGTGAGTGGCAGCGTGGAGAAGCCGAGACCCGTGCCAACCTAAAAGCGGGCAATGCGCAGACGTTTGACGATCCGCTGGACGCGATTCGTCATTTGCTCAGCGACGACTGCTGAATGCCCAGCCTTCGTATTGACCCTTCCTTCGGGAAGCGGCTGAAAAAGAAGGAGGCAGCCTTACAGGCCGCGATTCTGGAGACCGTCAAACGTTTGGGCGACGACCCCGGGCACCCGGGCCTCCATGCCCATCCTGTTCAGGGCACCAAAAACCCAAAGGTTTTTGAGGCCTACGTGGATCAGAAGAACCGAGTTACGTGGCATTGGGAGGACGGCACGATAGTGCTGCTTAACCACTGCAATCACGACATCATTAAGAGCGCGTAGCTCCGCCCTGAGCCCCTCAGGCTCAGTAATTCCCTTTCTAGAGCGGTTTTACGTCCGATCCGATCTCGCTCGCCCGGAGATCAAGGCGAGCGTCGATCGCGATCGACGGCCCGGCCGGTTCCTGCTCACCGGCTCGGCCGACGTGCTGACGCTCCCCCGGGTTGCCGAGACGCTCGCCGGTCGCATGGAGGTGCTGTGGCTCTGGCCTCTTTCCCAGGGAGAGATCGAGGGTCGCCGCGAGCACTTCCTCGACGCGTTGGTGCCGGAGAGCCGGATGCGCTCTCGGGCGCCGCCGGCCCGATCGAACGGGAGGATCTCCTGGAGCGCGTCATGGCGGGCGGCTTCCCCGAGGCCGTCGCCCGCTCCGGGACGCGCCGCCGTCGCTGGTTCGACAGCTACCTCGACACCGTGCTGCAGCGCGAGGTGCGCGAGATAGCCAACGTCGCCGGGCTGACCGACCTTCCCCGACTGATGCTCCTGCTGGCCGCGCGGGCGACCGGCCTGCTCAACTACGCTGGCCTCGCCCGTGACCTCGGCATGCCCCAGACGACGCTGAAGCGATACCTCGGCTTGCTCGAGACCGCCTTCCTCGTGCGCGAGATCCCGGCCTGGTTCCGCAACATCGGCAAGCGGCTGATCAAGTCGCCGAAGCTGATCCTCACCGACTCCGGCCTGCTGGCCCACCTGCTCGGGGGTAAAGGGCCGAATCGGCGACTCCGGACGTATCGATTAGAATAATGAAGCCGTAAACGAGTTGGGGGAGGCTCCAAGCGAAGCTCGACGTCTACCTGCATGGAGAGCCGGTCGGCACGCTGTCGCCCGCCGAGGGCGGCTACGAGTTCGCCTACGCGCGCGGGGCGGTGGACCGGGCGGGGGAGGGGACGACCCTGCTCAGCCGCTCGCTCCCCGTGCGCGCCGAGCCCTACGGCGCCGAGCAGGCCCGGCCCTACTTCGAGGGCCTGCTGCCGGACGGCCTGCGCCGCGAGCGGATCGCCCGCGAGCTGGGGCTCGACCCGGCCGACGGGCTCGGCCTGCTCGCCGAGCTGGGGCGCGACTGCCCCGGCGCGGTCGTCGTCCTGCCGGCGGGGGAGGAGCCGCCGGCGGCCGATCCGGGTTCGCTCGCCTGGCTCGCCGACGACGAGCTCGAGGAGCTGCTGGCGGTCCCGCCCCCGCGGCTCTTCGACCCCGACAACGAGCCGCGGATGCGCTTCGCCCTGCCGGGGGAGCGACACAAGCTCGCCCTGGTCCGCGACGAGCAGGGCGACTGCTGGGCCTGGCCGCAGCCCGGCATCCCCAGCACGCACATAGTCAAGCCCGAAACGGGCGAATACCCCGACTTCGTCGTCAACCAGGTGGCCTGCACGGCGGCGCTCCGCGAGATGGGCCTGCCGGTGGCGCCGCTCGTGCGGGCGACGATCGCCGGGCAGCCCTGCGCCCTCGCCAGGCGCTTCGACCGCCGCGGCGAGGGCCCCGCGGCCACTCGCCTCCACCACGAGACCATCTGGCAGGCGGCCGGCTTGCCGCCGCAGGCCGTGCTCCGCGAGCCGCAGGCCGAGCGGCCCGGCTTCGTGCGCTCCGCCGACCTGCTGCGCGAGATCGGCGGCGAGGCCGCCGTCGAGACCCTGTTCAAGGTCGGCTTCGCCAACTTCCTGCTCGGCAACTGCGCCGACGACATCGTCCAGCGCCGCGATCTGCACGGCCGCAATTCGTCGCTGCTGCTCGACGGCGGCCGGGAGACGCTCGCGCCGTTCTACGGCATCGCCTCGACCGACGTCTACTACAGCGACAAGAACACCACGCGAACCCTGCCCGAATGGGTCGAACACACGTCCGGCTACATGGGGCTGATGCGGATCGGCATCGAGTGCCGCTACGAGCCGCAGCCGGCGCTGACGATCGCCATGAGGACCGCCAGATCGCTCGGCGAGAGCCTCAAGGAGGTCACCGAGCGGGCGGTCGAGCAGGGCTGGTACCGGGCGGTGATCGACGAGATCGCCCTCGTCGCCGCGAACCGCACCGTGCAGCTCTTCGAGGACCTCCAGGACATCGTCCGCGGGCCGGACGGCAAGACGCTGCGCGAAGCCGGCGGGTTGCGGTAGATCGTACCTTGCACAATCCCCCGACGTTCCCTAGAGTGGTCCGATGTCCTGGAGGGCTGGGAACTTCGGCGGCTTCGGCTCGATTCTGGGCGGGACCGCCGACCCCCGACGGCTCAGCAGCCTCGAGCGGCAGTTCTGGCTCGAACTGTGGCGGGTACCGGTGGTGGAATCGGTCGAGGAGATGGGGATCGAGGCGCGCTTGTACGGGCCGGTCCTGGCGCTGGCGGTCGCCGACCTGCCCGCGACCCCGCTCCTCAACCTGATCCTCGGCGCCGGCGGCGCCGGCGCGGTCGAGGGAGGCCACCTGGAGGAGGCGCTCGATTGGATCGAGTCGCTCGGCGTCGATTGCCGGATCCCGATCGGCTCCCGGGCGCCGCAGGCCGGTGCGGCCGAGGATCTGCTCAACCGGCGGGGCTACCGGCGCGGCAGCACCCTCGTGAGGTTCGTCCGCGAGGGCGGCCCTCCCGGCTTTCCGGCGCCGCCGGGGATCGAGGTCCGGGAGCTGACCGAGTTCAGCGAAGGCTTCAGCCACTTCATCGGCGAGGGGCTCGACCTCGAACTGACGGGTCAGGGCTTCTTCGACGGCCTGCCCGGGCGCCACGGCTGGCGCAGCTACTTCGCGATCGACGACAGGGAACGCCCGGTCGCCTCCGCGACGATGATGACCCACCACGAAGTCGCCCAGCTCGGCTTTGCCGCCACCCGTGAGGAGGACCGCCGCGGGGGCGCCCACACGGCCCTGCTGCACCGCCGCATCCTCGACGCGACCGCCGCCCGCTGCCGGATCCTGTTCGCCGACACCGAAGAGCCGCTCGACGACCCCGGAGCGCCCTCGCCCGCCGCCCGAAACCTCGGCCGCGCCGGCTTCGCGCAGGTCGGTGAGCGGACGGTCTGGCGGCCGGCGCCCGAGAGCCTGATCGAGCGCGAGTGACCGTGCGACCGGTAGCGCCTTTCGCGAAGCTCGCTCTCCGTCGACGCCGGGCGGCACTTGCATTCCGGTGTTCCGGGCCATAGCTTGGTACCGCCATGGATCCCCGCGACCGCTTCGCCGTCAACCTGCGCCGCGCCAGGAAGGAGGCCGGCATCAGCCAGCAGCAGCTGGGCGAGCGCTGCTCCGTGTACCGGACCGAGATCTCGCTGCTCGAGCGGGGCGGCCGCGCCCCCCGCCTCGGCACGCTCGTCAAGCTGGCCTGCTCGCTCGGCGTCAGCGTCGAAAGCCTCTGCGCCGGGATGTCCTGGGACGGAGACGCGCAGCGCTTCGTGATCGAGAAGTAGCGGCGGCGGTCTGAGCCTTGCGAGGCGACACGCGTCGTGGCACAATCGCTGAAGGTTGAGAACGGCTTGGCCGTTCTTCGAGAGGCCCGCTTCGGCGGGCCTCTCTCGTGGAGCTGAACCCCGGCGCCCGCAGGGCGACGCCGGGCCGGTGGCTACCGCTTCATGCTCTGGACGATCATCCAGAGCAACAGCAGGTTGAGAACGGCCTGGGTGTCCATACGCCTCCTTTCTCTCTCGGGGACAAACCCCGGGGAGTGCCAACCGAGAGGGAGGCCCGGCCGCCCAACCGTCTCCTGCCACCAATGCGAACGACCAGGGCGATGCCCCCTTGGCCTCGAAGGCCTCGAAGAGCATTTCGAGGTCTGCCTCCCGGCCCGGAGGAGACTCGGAACGTATTGATTGGAATACTGAGTCCGTCGATCCAGTCGGGAGGCCAGCACGAAGCTTGACGTCTATCTGCACGGGGAGCCGGTCGGCACGCTGGCCGCGAGCGAGGGCGGCTACGAGTTCGCCTACGCGCGCCAGGCGGTGGACCGGGCGGGGGAGGGGACGACCCTGCTCAGCCGCTCGCTGCCCCTGCGCGCCGAGCGCTACGGCGCCGAGCAGGCCCGACCCTACTTCGAGGGCCTGCTGCCGGACGGCCTGCGCCGCGAGCGGATCGCCCGCGAGCTGGGGCTCGACCCGGCCGACGGGCTCGGCCTGCTCGCCGAGCTGGGCAGCGACTGCCCCGGCGCCGTCCTCGTCCTGCCCGAGGGCGAGCGGCCGGAAGACCCCGACCCCGACTCGCTCGCCTGGCTCAGCGACGACGAGCTCGAGGAGCTGCTGGCGGCCCCGCCGCCGCGGCTGTTCGACCCCGACAACGAGCGGCGCATGCGCTTCGCCCTGCCGGGCGAGCGCCACAAGCTCGCCCTGGTCCGCGACGAGCAGGGCGACCGCTGGGCCTGGCCGCAGCCGGGGATGCCGAGCACGCACGTGGTCAAGCCCGAAACCGGCGAATACCCCGACTTCGTCGTCAACGAGGTCGCCTGCACGGCGGCGCTGCGCCGCCTCGGCCTGCCGCTGGCGCCGCTGGAGCCGATGAGGGTCGCCGGGCGGCCCTGCGCCGTCGCCGCGCGCCTCGACCGCCGCGGCGACGGGCTGCCGGCCACCCCGCGCCACCAGGAGACCTTCTGGCAGGCGCTCGGCTTCGCGCCCGGGGCGGAGCGGGCCGCCGAGGAGCTCGAGCGGCCGGGCTTCCTGCACTCCGCCGAACTGCTGCGCGCGATCGGCGAGGAGGACGCGGTCGAGACACTGTTCAAGCTCGGCTTCGCCTGCTTCATGCTCGGCGACCACGCCGACGACATCGTCGGGCGCCGCGACCTGCACGGGCGCAACGCCTCGCTGCTGCTGCGCCCCGGCGGCGCCACGCTCGGCCCCTTCTACGGGATCGCCTCGACCGACGTCTACGGCTCGGACGACCAGACCGCGCGGACGACCCGGGAATCGGTCGAGCACACCTCCGGCTACGCCGGGCTGATGCGGGTCGGGATGGAGTGCGGACGGGAGCCGCTGCCGGCGGTCACGACCGGGCTCGAGATGGCCGCCCTGCTCGGCCGCGCCCTCGGCGCCACAGCCGAGCGGGCCCAGGAGCGCGGCTGGTACCACCCGGTGATCGACGAGATCATCTTCGTCGTCGGCAGGCGAGCCAACCAGCTCCTCGAGGACCTCAAGGACGTCGTCCGCGGCCCCGGCGGCCGCTCGCTGCGGGACCTGGAATTGCCGTGACCTCGCGATCGACGACAGAGAGCCCGATCGCCGCGGCGACGACGATGACCCACTACGAAGCCGCCCAGCTCGGCTTCGCCGCCACCTACGAGGAAGATCGCCGCCGGGGCGCGCACATGGCGCTCCTGCACCGCCGCATCCTCGACGCGACCGCCGCCCGCTGCCGGTTCCTGTTCGCCGACACGGAAGAGCCGCTCGACGACCCCGGAGCGCCCTCGCCCGCCGCCCGCAACCTCGCCCGCGCCGGCCTCAACGTGTAGTCCTCCAGCTCCTTGCGCGACCGCCCGACGACCATCCCGGCGGCGGCTGCGGCGAAGCCTCCCGCGACGATCCCCTCGCCGATCGAGGTTGCGGCCAGTTCCAGCAGTGTGGTGGCAGGGTGAGGCCGGGCCGACCCGGGCCCGAGGCTAGAGCAGATGGAGTAGGACGCCGGCAACGACCGCGGTCACCATGGCGAAGGCGACCTGAATCATGGTGCGGTTCAGGGCGGCGAGCTGCGCGTTCAGCGCGGTGAGCTCGGCGCGTAGCTCGGCGTTGCTCTGCTTGATCTCGCGCCGTAGTTCCGTGTTGCTCTGCTTGATCTCACCTCGCAGCTCATCGCGCGCGCCGTTGACCTCGACCCGCAGTTCCTTGACCTCGACCCGCAGTTCCTTGACCTCCCCGTCGAGGCGCCGGAACCCCGCCTTCATTTCGCCTTCGACCCGTTTGAAGCGCTGGTCCATCACCGCTTCGAGGTGGTCGAAGCGGTCGTCCAGACGATCGTCTGTCCAGCTCTGGCGCGGCATTGCCTCCATGGCCCCACTGTAGGGATCAAGGTGTAGCACGTGGGTCACAGAAGTGTAACTTATTGTCCTGGCAGACGAATGTCGTAGGGTGCCGCACCTTGGGGGAAGCCCTACCCGGCTCGCGACCCCGCGGGGCGATGGGGTCGACTTCGCCGCCCCCGCAATCCACTGAGCGTCGCCCGCGGGATCGGGGCGCCACCGGGGACGGGGGGATGACACAGAATTCCTTGCACAAACCCGCGCGCGTTCCGTAAGTTTGACGGCATGGACTGGCGGGGGGTCGATCCGGAGTTGAGTCTGCTCTTCGACAACATGGCCGGGCCGGGCAGGCCTACGCGCTGGCGCTGCCGGTGGGCGCGATTGGCGCACATCGCTCATTGATGAGCCATATTCTATAGTTTTTCGCTCATGAATGAATCAGAACTGGCGCGACAGCTAACCTCAGGCAACGTTTGGTGGCGAGAGCCAGGGGAGTGGCGGCGGGACGACCGCGACTTGGCCGTCCTTGGCATGTCCCCCCTCGACTACGACCCCGACCCGCTCGCGGGGATCGCCGCCCCAAACCTCTATGTGTTGCGAGGGCCGCGCCGCGTCGGCAAGAGCGTGCAGCTGAAGCGTACCGTCGCCCGCTTGCTGAAGGACGGCATTAAGCCGCGCCGAGTCATACATTGCGCCTGTGACGGGCTCACCGCCGATGACGTGCGCCGGCTCGAGCGCGTCGCCAGAACGCAGCTGGCTCGGTCCGTCGAGGAGCCGCGCTACTGGCTGCTGGACGAGATCACTGCCGTGCGCGGTTGGCCGGAAACGATTAAGTGGTTGCGTGACAACACTGCCATGGGGGAGGATTGTGTCGTTCTCACCGGCTCCTCGGCGCGAGATCTAGAGGATGCCCGCAAGGCGCTTGCGGGTCGCCGCGGCGAAGTCACGGATTCCGATCGCCTGTTGATGCCGATGAACTTCCCCTCCTTCTGCGACGCGCTCGGGGCGGGGTTTCCGCAGGTGCCGCTCTTCCGGCCCCGCGACTTCCTCTCAGCGGAAGCTGGGGACGCCGTCGAGGAGTTGCTGCCCTGGTTGGATGAAATCGCCTCCCTGTGGGAGGTCTACGTGCGGATCGGCGGGTTTCCACAGGCTGTGGCCGGCTATCTGTCCGCGGGCGACGTCGACCCGGTGTTCGTCGGCGACCTCTGGGATGTGATCCACGGCGACGCACTGCGTCGCGAGAATTTCTCTTCGGCGCAGAGCACACGTCTATTGCGGCGGTTGGCGCGCAACCTGGCCAGTCCGGTGAACATGACCGCGCTTGCCGAGGACATCGGTGTCGGCAGCCACAGCACGGCGAGCAGACGCGTCAAAGATCTGGTCGACAGCTACTGCGCCTGGCCCTGTCACCGACGAGGTGACGGCGGCCTTCCAAATCTTGCGGCACAGGCGAAGGTCTATTTCACTGACCCGCTCCTCGCCAGGCTCCCTCATCTTCGGGACGGGGAGTCGGAGCCGCACTCATCCCAGCTCTCCGAGCAGCAGCTCGGGCTGGCGCTGGCGCTGAATCTCGCCGCGGGCGATTCCGGCCGCTTCGCGGACTTCTCGGCCGTGATGTACGCGAGAAGCGCCACCGGCAAGGAGGTCGACTTCTGCGGCCGCCAACTGGGCTCGGTTGCCTTCGAGGCCAAGTACACCGACCGCAGTCTTGGTCGGGAGAGCCAGACGATGCGGGCGATGTTCGGCGGACGTGGTGTGCTCGCCACCCGGGCGCAGATTGGTGAGGTTGACGGCGTGCGGGCATTGCCCGCTGGGGTGATTGCGCTGTTGCTCTCGCGCGGCTGATTGCCGCAAATTGCGCGGAATCCGATTCCGCTTCCGGCGGAGAAGGGGAGAACTCCGCCCGCTGTGGCCTTGAGTCTTGCGATGCCCGCGAGCGATCCCATTCACGCAGACGACCCCGGCCGCCGCCGAAAGGTTTACGATGCAACAATAGAGCAAGCCATGCACGCCGGTTCGACAGACGCCAGGCTGGATGCCCTCGGGGCGAAGATCGACGATCTCGCTCGCAGCATCGACAAGCGCTTCGAGCAGGTCGACAAGCGCTTCGAGCAGGTCGATCGGCGTCTCGAAAATCTCGAGACTCGGGTCTTCCAGATGGTGCTCACGCTGGCTGGCGGCACCATCGGGGTCATCGCCGCCCTGCTCGCTGCGCCGCACCTGTAGAGCCTTCGAGGACTTCGGCTACGCGCCCATGGCCCCGGCCAGGAGCGCGGCTGGTACCGACCGGGACGAAGATGCGCAGCGCTTCGTGATCGAGAAGTAGCGGCAGTTCGTGAGCTTTCGCCTCAAGCAGCTCGGCGACGCCGTCGCGGTCGACGGCGACAGGCCCCTTCTCGACCTCGCCCGCGGTGGGTGCTCCTGTTCTCGCCTCGGCGGTACCGCTGAGCCCCGCTTCGGTGTCAGGCCGCGCCGTAGACGTCCGCCGGCTCGATCGCGATCAGGTCGGGGCGGTTGCGCAGCGCGGGCTCGACGCCGCTTGCCGAAGCGAGCACGACCGACGCCTCCGGGGCGTCGAGCAGGTCCCTGATCCGCAGCAGGCGGTCGAGGTCGGAGCCCCCGAGCGCTCGCAGCTTGGCCTCGCCGAGCGCGACCACGCGGCCGGCGCGCACGGCGACCAGGTCGACCTCATGGCTGCGGCGGTTGGCTCGATCGGAGACCGTCGTTACCCCGACCGCGTCGAGCGGGCCGAGGCGCTCCTCGCCGCCGCCGGCGAGGTGGGTGCGGGCGACGGCCTCCCAGCGCGGGCCGAGCACCTGCGAGGGCCAGCTCGTCTTACCCAGCCGGGCCCACACCTCCGCGGCCGCGCCGGCCTGAAGCCGCGAGCGGTTGGGGGCGATCAGCGCCAGCCAGAAGCGTAGGTGGGGGTCGGCGAGCTCGTAGCGATCGCGCCGTGCGCGCAGCGGGTCGGCGACGCGCACGACCAGCCCCGCTCGCACCAGGGCCGCGAGTGGCCGGCTGAGCGCGCCCGAGGGAAGGCCGGCGACCCGGGAGATCGCGCTGAACGTCCGCTCGCCGGCGGCGATCGCGGCGAGGATCGCCCGGTAGACGCCGCGCAGCGCCGGCGGATCGGGGATGTCCGCCAGGTCGGCTTCGGCCACGTCCAGCAGCGGGGAGCCGGGCGCCAGCACCTCCTCGACCATCCACCTCTCCCAGCTCGCTCATCACCGACAGCGCGCTTCCCGCCAGGACCAGCGACGGGCCCGCGGCGCCGTCCAGATAGCGCTGCAGCATGCTGGGCAGCTCCGGCGTTGCCTCGGTCAGGTACGGCAGCTCGTCGAGGGCGAGGAACGGGACGTCGAGGCGCGCCAGGCGGTCGAGCGCGTCGGCCCAGCCGTCGAGGCGCAGCGGCCCGGCGCCGAGCAGCTCGCCCAGGGCCCGCCCGAAGTCCGCGAGCTGGGTCGCCGCCACCCCCGCGATCGCCTGATAGCGGCGCCCGCCGCCCGCCTCACAGAGCGCGTCGAGCAGGAACGACTTGCCGACCCGGCGCGGCCCGTAGACCACCGCCAGGCGCTGCCGGCGCTCGACGAACCGCTCGAGCGCCGACCACTCGCGGTCGCGGTCGACCAACTTGCCCCTCTTTACAAGCACTTGCGTATCATACACAAGCACTTGTTAAACGCCCAAGCAGACGACGGTGAAGCTATCCCGGAAGCTGCTCTGCCCGCAGCCGTCCGGCGCGACCGCGAAAGCGAGGACTGGCCGGACGACGACGAGCTCGCCCTCGTCGCCGTGAAGCGCTCACCTTCGGCTCGCTGCGCTCCACGGGGTGGCCTTAGTGCTCCCCGCCAGAAATCCTTACTCGCTTGAAGGAGCCTCGGCGAGCGCGGCGAATTCTGGGGCGATGCCGGGACGCAGCCCCCACGAGATCGCGCTCAGCGATGAGGAGCGCGCCGAGCTCGAGCACCGCGCCGCCTGCTACACCCGCCCCCACCGCGAGGTGCTGCGAGCCAAGATCGTCCTGATGGCGGCCGAAGGCGCCACCAACACCGAGATCGGCGAGCGGCTGGGGATGACGCGCAAGTCGGTCGGACGCTGGCGAAAACGCTTCTGCGAAGAGAGGATCGAGGGGATTGAGGATCTGAAGCGCACGGGCCGCCCGCGCCGTTTTCCCCCCGGAGGAGATCGCCCAGGTCAAGGCGGTCGCCTGCGATCTGCCGCGCGCCCAGGGCGTCCCGCTCTCGCGCTTTAGCCGCGCCGAGCTGCACCGCCTGGTCATCGAGCGCGGCGTCACAGAGGCCTCGGCGGCGACGATCGCCCGCTGGCTGGCCGAGGACTCGCTGCGCCCCTGGCAGCACCGCTCCTGGATCTTTCCCACCGACCCGGACTTTCTCGCCAAGGCCGGGCCCGTGCTCGACCTCTACCAGGGAAGGTGGGAAGGCGAGCTGCTTCACCCCGGCGACTTCGTGATCAGCGCTGACGAGAAGCCCTCGATCCAGGCGCGCTCGCGCATCCACCCGACGCTCGGGCCAACGTCAGGCTCCCGCGGCCAGCGCGTCGAGCACACCTACAAGCGCCGGGGCGCGCTCACCTACCTCGCCGCTCTGGACATCGGGCGTCGCGGTGGCCGCCCGCCACATGTCTTCGGCCGCTCCGAGTGCAAAGGCGGAATCGAATCCTTCGATCGCCTCGTCCACCAGGTGATGGCCAGGGAGCCCTACGCCTCCGCCCGCAACGTCTTTTGGATCGTCGACAACGGCTCCTCCCACCGCGGGCAGCGCTCAATCGAACGCCTGGAGGGACGATGGAAGAACCTGACCCTGGTTCACCTGCCGACCCACGCGAGCTGGTTGAACCAGATCGAGATCTACTTCTCGATCATCCAGCGCAAGGTCCTCACCCCCAACGACTTCGATGACCTCGGCCTGCTTGCCCGGACCCTGAACAAGTTCGAGCACCACTGGAACGAGATGGCCGAGCCCTTCGAGTGGAACTTCACCCGCGACAAGCTCGCCGAGCTGATGGAGCGGCTGGGCGCCCGCGAGCCCGAGCTGCGCCTGGCCGCGTGACCCGAGGCGGAACGAAGCGGCGGTCCGGGGTCGCATCCGACATTCACCCCACCCCACTGTGGTCAATGTCGGATGCGTGCGATTCGCGGCCCATTCGCGGCGGAACTTATGACCAGGAGCACTTAGCTATCGAAGGGGTCTAGCAACTCGACGCCGGTGGCTTCAACGTCGGCGACATTGCGGGTGACCAGCGTCAGCCCAACGATCCTCGCCGTTGCGGCCAAAAGGCCGTCGACGACGGGCAATGGATCAGGCACGTTCATCCTGCCCCACTCCTCCGCGATGGCTCGATCCACCTGCAGGATCCGGTCGCGATGTGCCTCAGTCAAGCGGGAGAGCCAGCTATCCAGAGCGGCGGCGGAGTCGGGGTCGCGGCGACGCACGCTCTCGACCCCGCGGCGGATCTCGCCGATCGTCAGGACGCTCAGGTAGATCTCCTGATCGGCGAGGCCGTCGAACCAGTTGGAGACGCTCGGCTCGGCCCGTTCCCCCTTGCGCAGCTCGGAGATGACGTTGGTGTCGAGCAGGTAGCTCAAAGCTCGACCGTGCGGCCACGGTCTTCCGGTCGCTCAAAGTCCCGATCCTCCCCGACATCGGGCATCGCGAGCAAAAGCTCCTTGAGGGACTGGGCCGGCCCCTTGGGCCTCAGAGCCTCGCGCAAGATGTGCCGATGCTCCTCCTCCGCCGAGCGGCCATGGCGGGCGGCGCGAACCTTCAGCTCGCGTACAACCTCACCTTCTATGTCACGGACCAAGAGCTGTGCCATCAATGATAGCAATGATAGCAGGTGGTCAGATCCGGGTAACGCCCTTTACGCTGCGGAATGTCAGACGATCAAGCCTTCAAGGCACCGCATTCGCATTGCCGACTGTTGTCGTTGGCGAGGTGCCAGACCGGCTTTTCGCACTGATCGCAAACCAGCTCCCCTTCCAACTCGCGGAGGTCCTTGGCCAGTCGCATCAGGTCATCACGGGTCGGCTCGGGAGCGCCGTCGCGGCGGTGGACGAGAGTGGTCGCCATGTAGTTGGCGCCTCCCATCCGATCGAAGATGTCGAGAGCCGCGCCGCGAGGGCCGGCGACTCCTTCGGCGTGGCGGCGGCGCGAAGCGCCGGAATGAGCGAGGAGAAGTCCGGCCCGAGATCCGGGGTCGCCGGCGCTGCGATCAACTCTCGCAGTGACTTGCGCAGCCCACCCTCATATCCCTCCAGGCGCTCGCCAGCCGTCTCGATTGCCGATTGCTCAGGCCAGCCCTCGCTCGGCGGGGCGGCGAGCAATGCCCGCAGGGCGGCGGCGAGCCGTCGTGCGGAGTCGGCCCTGGCTACGACCAAGGCCCTGGCCTGCTCGAGCTGGCGCCGCGACTCGGCCAGATCGGCCGCTCGCGCCTTGACGCTCTCGGCGAGGGCATCGCGGTCCTGTGGCGCTTCGCAAAGGGGGCACTCGTCCTGGTTTCATGTACCGGCCAGGAGCTCCTCACCCTGGCGGAGCACCCTCCCTGGCCACCGCCTCGTTCCAAGCCTCGGCGGGGTCCTCCTCGCTGCAACCGCGGTCCCAAAGGGAAGGTGAAGGGAAGGAGGCGTCGCGTTTTTCGTGCGCGCTGACCTTGGCTGACCTACGTTGACCCGACTTGAAACCGACGACAAAGAAGCCGGACTTTGCGCACAAATTTGGCTCTAGAATGCGCTTCCCTCATGCGCCCAACGAGAATCGAACTCGCGACCTTCGGCTTGAAAGGCTGAGCAGCCCCCGCATGGCAAGCGGGATTGCGCCGTTTTTGTGACAGATATGCGACTTGACAGTTGCGGTCGTTTCGACCGAAGGTCAGGACCCTGAATCGCCGGCCGAGTCGTCCTCTGAGTCGGCCAGTTGCTCGACGGCGGTGGCGAACTCGCGCAGGTCATCGAGATAGGCAAGCGAGGCGAACACAGCGCGGTCATCGATCTCCATATAGAGATGGACCAAGAGGTTGCGCTGCCTGGCGGCGTTGCCGAGCCGCTCGGCGACATCGGTCGAGATGACTCCCTTATCGCCGAGGATCCTGAAGACGTCGGAATAGTTCGACGGCGCCGGGGCTGACTGCTCGCTGACGACCTGGGCACCCAGGTCTATGCAGATCTGAATCGACAGCTGCAGCAGACGTTCGGTCGCAAGCCTCTGCCGGGCGTCGGCGAGATAGGCCTCCTCGCCGGCGCTGCGCACCTCCTCCAACTGCTCGAGCATCTGCTCCAGACGCTGGAGACGAGCCTCGACCTGATCAGCGTCGACCAAAGCGCCCTTCCTCCATCCGCCGCCGCACACCGCGACCGAGCTCCGCGCGCAGCGGCGCGGTGTCGAGGTAGTCGAGGATCGCCCGCGTCTCCAGGCGGACCCGTTCGTCGTGGTCGCGTTCAACGAGGCGCTTGCCGTCACGAATGGCACGGTGGCGCATCAGAGGTGGCGCATTGTTGAGCAGCACGACATCAACCTCGTCGGTCCCCAAAACACGCGTTACCTCACCGGCAAGGTCCAGCTGAAGATCGAAGCGGCCCCGAGCATCGAGCCCAGGCTCATGCCAGATCGCGATATCCACGTCCGACAGCGGACCGGGGTTCCCCCGCGCCTGTGAGCCGATCAACATCGCCGCGACCACGCCCTCGCGGTCAAGCGCCTGGCTCAGCCGCTCCAGCGCAGCAGCGCCAAGCGGCGGCACCCGCGATTTCTCGTCAACAACGACCATCGCTCACATGGTCGCGGATCGGCCGGATCGAGTCCAGCCGGCCCGATCAGTGCGTTGCGGGCTCGGACTTGAGGACGCGGCTGCTTCCGTCGGCGGCAACGAGGACAACTGAGCCTGAATCCACCGCGCAACCCCCTCGCCGAGCGCCGATTCCGTCCGATCCAGGACCCAAAATAACCTCCTGAGCAGGGCTTTTCAGCGGATGTACCGGCATCCGCGGCCCGGCGTCAGGAGGTCACCCAGATGATGAACGATGAAGCGGCGGCTGCAAGCGCCCCCGCGAGCCTTGCAAAGGATGAAGGCGAACGCGCCGCGATGGGCAGTGGTGATCGAGCGGGTCGTCCTGTTTCTGGCGGCTGTGGCCGGGATCGTAGGCTCGTTAGGGCTGATCTTCGGCTGGTGGAGCAGTAGCTAAGTGTGACCGCGCCCGTCCTGACAAGGGCGCGGTCCGGCCACGTCAGCGCAGCTTCCAGAGCAAACCCCAGCGTACGCTGGGGTTTCAATGATGCGCCCGACGAGAATCGAACTCGCGACCTTCGGCTTGAAAGGCTGAGGCCTGAACCGGTGTGGCTCCGCTTGCTAGAGCCAATCCCTGCAGCTCGGCGGACTGATATGTAGCCAAGATGTAGCGCTCATCCGGGCACAGAAACCTGGGGGGACGTGACTACAGTCGACCTAAAGTGGGTTTTCGAGCGCTATGCGACCCGCGACGCAGCGGTCGAGATGCAGACGAGCCCGAGGCCGTCGGCAAGGGTCGTCAGCGTGCGATCGTCGAGCCGGGCGCGCTGGGCGTCGCGAAGCGCCCGGGCCGGGTCGCGACCCGCGGCGAGGGCGGCGCTCAACTCGCCACAGGCGAGTGCGCCTTCGTCGGTGAGCTCGACCACCGAGGCGACGACGGTGTCGGCGCCGCGCAGCATGCAGGAGACGGCGAGGCCGAAGGGCTCGTGGCCCGCCGCCTGCTCGAGACGACCGACGAGGCACGCACCGAACACGGCCCAGGTCGGCCACGCGAAACCGAGCGCGCTCGCCGCGGAGAGAGTCGAGCCGTCGCTGAACTCGATCCGCTGGCGGAAGCCAAGCTCATCACCGTGGCTCGCCATGTAGGCGCCGTCGAAGAGCTCCGAGCGCAGGGCGCTGAGGAACTTCTCCCGACTGGAGACCACCTGAAGGCCGTTGCGGGCACGCAGCGGGGCGAGCTCGGCGGCACCGTCGCCGCCGGCCAGGTGGGCGACGACGCGCTCGGCCGGGACGAGCGTGCGGGTCACGCCGGCGAGCTCGAGCGCCGGCGTCGTCCACAGGACCGCCGACTCGACCAGCGGGCGCCCGCCGATGCGCCTGGACGACCTCGACCAACACGCTCGCTAGCTGCGCTGCCGCGACCGCCGGGGCGGTGAAGAGCGCGAGCATCGCCGCCACTCCCAAGCCGACGAGTGGTCCCTCCTGCGGGTAGCCGCTCCAGATCGGCAGTAGGAAGACGAGCTGCCACCACGCGCCACTGTCGCTCACGGCGAACAGGAGCAGGATGGACGCCAAGATCGAGCCAAAGACGCTGAGCGTCGAGGCAACGAGGACGCCGCGGCTGCTCCGCCGGCCGCTTGCGCGGCGCAGCCGCCACTCGGCAACCTGCGCCGCATCGAGCCGCGTGTCGAGGACGTTCTCCTGGATCAGCGCCAATAGGTCGGCGTGGCCGATCGAGGCGTCAGCGAGCATCGCCTGGCTCGCGGCCGAGCTCTTGTCGGCGAGCAGGCCAAGCGCGAGCGCGCCGCCCGGCATCGGCAGCAGCTTGTAAGTCTCGGCTATCTGGGATGCCTTTGAGAGCGCGCGGGTAGCCGTGCCGGTCAGGGGGACGTTGTGCCAGGCGCCGCGCGCCTCAGGCTCGGGGTCCTCGTAGCGGGTGAGATCATCGGCCGATACGAAGCTCGCCTCGATCTGCACCGATTCCCACCCCCAGGTGAGGTCGATGCCGAGGATGCCGAGCAGGACGTCGAGCGTCGGGGACGAGCCCTCGCCGATTCACATCTCCATCCCGTGGGACGAAGAGGCGCCCCCGAGGCGATCGCGCTCGGCTTCGATTAGTCAGCTGTCTTGTTGGGTGCTGCTTGCCTCGTCCTCGGGCAGATGAAGCTCGGCATCCGCCCACTCGATGGCAAGCAAGGCCCACCGCAGAGCGCTCTGGGCTGCAACCGCTTCGGGGTTGCCCAGGCCGTAGCGGAGCGCTGCCGCATAGGGGGTGAGGCGATCCGCTTCGGCGAGATCGACGGGCAGCTTGAACCCGGCGTCCTCGCAGAGCTGCATGAGAACGCCGAGGTCGTGAGTGAAGGGGAATTCCAGATCGCGGCTCGCGATGGCTGCCTTCAACGCCTTCTCCACGGCCTGCTGAGCATGGAATCCCACCGGCGAATCCGAGACTCGCTCTGCTCTGTCCAGGGCCTCGGCGGAAGCAAGATCCTCGCGCGCGAGGGCAAGGAGATCGCCGGGCAAATCCGGCTCGATGCTCATCCGGCGAGAATCCGACCCTGCGAGAGAGCCGCGTGGACGACGCCACCGCGCACCTCGCGCCACCTATCGGCGTAGTCGCGGCTGACTACGATGACATCGGCCGGGAGCCGCAGATCTCGCAAGGTGCGATGGAGACGCACGGACTCCTCGGCCTCGTTGGCGACCTCGGGCTCGACGATCAGGAAGTCAACGTCGCTGTGCGGATTGGCCTCGCCGCGGGCGTGGGAGCCGAACAGGATCACCTGCGCGTCGGGCGCAGCGGCAGCCAAGCGGCGTCCCGCCTCGGCGATCAGGGTCTCGTCAACCACCTGCATGAGTTGAAATCGTAGCCCTCGTCACGGATCGCGCAGGCGACGGCCAAGGCAACAGCATCAGCCGACCACCTTGCAGATCGCCTCGTGGCTGCGCTCGAGGGCGTGGGTGTAGACGGAGATCATCGTGTCGACGGTGTGGCCGGCGACGCGGGCGAGGTCGGCATCATCGATCCCGGCGGCGCGCAGATGGGTTACGTAGGAGTGGCGGAACTCGTGCGGCGTCGGGTCCTTCGGGGATCCATCCGACCGCAGGATGGGACGCGTTTGGTTCTGGACGGATGAAGACGCCTTCGCCGCCCGTATTGGCTATGTGTATAGGCGCCGAGATCGCGGAGGCGGACGACGCCGACGCCGCGAAAAAGTGGAATGCGCCCGACGAGAATCGAACTCGCGACCTTCGGCTTGAAAGACCGAGGGTGGACCGCATGGGAAGCGAGTTTGTGGCGGTTATGTGACCGAAATGGGACCCGAGGCGCGTATATTCCCCGGGACGGTAGCCCGCCTCCCGGACGAGTCTCGCGAGACCCTCCGGAAGCAACCCGACGTAGCGCTTGCCGGCAGCAATGTCGTCCTGTTCAGCGCGATCAAGCGCCGAGCACCGCGAGCGACGAGGACACCGCCCGCACCGCCGAAGAACGGTTCGAGCACATCTGCGGCTACCTCGGCCTTCCGCGACCGGCCGGGTCGGGCACATGGCGCTCCTGCAGCGCCCTGGCCGAAGATTGCATTGACACAGTACCTTGTGCAAACTGCACAAGTACCTTAGATTGAGTGGTGTGAGCCGGCGCGACGACTTCGAGTTCCATCCGGGCCTGATCGCCGACAACCTGACCGGACCGGGCAGGTTCTACGAATTGGAGCGGCACTTCTGGATGGACCTCTGGCGGGTGCCGGTGTTCGAACCGCGCCCTCGGCGCCGTCGCCGAACGGGCCCAGGAGCGCGGCTGGTACCGCCCGGTGATCGACGAGATCATCTTCGTCGTCGGCAGGCGAGCCACCCAGCTCCTCGAGGACCTCAAAGACGGCCCGCGCGGCCGAGGATCTGCTCAACCGTCGCGGCTACCGGCGCGGCGGCACCCTCGCGAGGTTCGTCCGTGAGGGCGGCCGGCGATGGCGAACCCCCTTGCATTCCCGTGTTCCGGGCCATAGCTTGGTACCGCCATGGACCTCCGCGACCGCTTCGCCGTCAACCTGCGCCGCGCCAGAAAGGAGGCCGGCATCAGCCAGCAGCAGCTGGGCGAGCGCTGCTCCGTGTACCGGACCGAGATCTCGCTGCTCGAGCGGGGCGGGCGCGCCCCCCGCCTCGGCACGCTCGTCAAGCTGGCCGACGCGCTCGGCGTCAGCGTCGAAAGCCTCTGCGCCGGGATGTCCTGGGACGAGGACGCGCAGCGCTTCGTGATCGAGAAGTAGCGGCGCCTCGAGAGCTTTCGCCTCAAGCAGCTCGGCGGCGCCGGAAGCCCTCTGCGCGAAAAGAGGTCTGTATCTTGCCGAGATCACGCCGGGGCGCTACGATGCCCGTATGGCCATCGCCTACGCCGAAGAGGCGATCCACGTGCACGACACCGGTCATCTCTCCGACCGCGAGATCGCCCGCGCCACCGGAGCGGCGCCGAGCACCGTACGCGAATGGCTTTCCGGTCGCAGCGCGCCGAGCGGCTCGCGCGCTGATCGGCTGGTCGAGCTCTCCTCGCTGGTCGAACGCCTCGCCCGCGTCATCCGCCCCACCTACATCCCGGTCTGGCTGAACAAGCCGATCCCTGCTCTCGAGGACGACAAGCCGATCGACCGGATCGCCACGGGCGACTACCGTGCCGTCGCGCGACTGATCTCCGGCCTCGAGGACCCAGGCGCCGTCTGAGGTGGCCCCGGGAGTCGCGGCGATCGTCGTTCGCGGCGCCTGGCTCAAGCACACCTACCCCGGCTCGCCGCCACTGCCCGAGCGCGAGCCGGCCCCGGACAACCGCTGGCAGCGTGGCGGTGTCGTCGACGCCCTCTACCTGGCAGAGAGCGAGGCCACTGTTTGGGCCGAGTGGTACCGCCATCTGGCCGAGCGCATGGTCCCGCCGCTGGCGCAGATGCCGCGCGAGCTTTGGAGTTGGCAAGTCGACGTCGAGGTCGCCGACCTCTCCACGCCCGAGCGGCTCGCCGCGGTCGGCCTCGCCGCCCCGGCGCCCGGTCGCCAATCATGGCCTTCCTTCCAGCGCCTCGGCGAGCGGCTGTGGAGGGAGGGCTGGGCCGGGCTGCTGGCCCCGAGCGCGGCGCGGCCCGCCGGCCAGATCCTCTGCCTCTTCCGCGACGAGCATGGGGTGCGTGGCGCCGAGCCTCTGGCGTCACCGCGCCAGATCACCGAGCCGCCTCCGCCGCCGGCCGGCCTACAGACGTGACGACACGGGTGCCGGGCTTGGGTGAATCGCTCTGTCGTGTAGTTGGCCATCTCTCGCGCTGAGATGTCGGAGATGAGTTGGGGACGAAACGGGGCCGCGAGAATGGAGCTGACAAGAGTGGCGACCAAGAGGACAGTGCCAATCAGCAACGCCGCGGCGAGCACCGTCCACGCCTCCTCGCGGGCGATTCGGCCCGGAGGAGACTCGGAACGTATTTATTGGAATACCGAGTCCGTCGATCCAGTCGGGAGGCCAGCACGAAGCTTGACGTCTATCTACACGGGGAGCCGGTCGGCACGCTGGCCGCGAGCGAGGGCGGCTACGAGTTCGCCTACGCGCGCCAGGCGGTGGACCGGGCGGGGGAGGGGACGACGCCGCTCAGCCGCTCGCTCCCCCTGCGCGCCGAGCCCTACGGCGCCGCGGCGGCCCGGCCCTACTTCGAGGGCCTGCTGCCGGACGGCCTGCGCCGCGAGCGGATCGCCCGCGAGCTGGGGCTCGACCCGGCCGACGGGCTCGGCCTGCTCGCCGAGCTGGGCGGCGACTGCCCCGGCGCCGTCCTGCGTGGTCAAGCCGGAAACCGGCGAGTACCCCGACCTCGTCGTCAACGAGGTCGCCTGCACGGCGGCGCTGCGCCGCCTCGGGCTGCCGCTGGCGCCGCTCGAGCCGATGACGATCGCCGGGCGGCCCTGCGCCGTCGCCGCGCGCCTCGACCGCCGCGGCGACGGGCTGCCGGCCACCCCGCGCCACCAGGAGACCTTCTGGCAGGCGCTCGGCTTCGCGCCCGGGGCGGAGCGGGCCGCCGAGGAGCTCGAGCGGCCCGGCTTCCTGCACTCCGCCGAGCTGCTGCGCGCGATCGGCGAGGAGGACGCGGTCGAGACGCTGTTCAAGCTCGGCTTCGCCTGCTTCCTGCTCGGCGACCACGCCGAGGACATTGCGGACGGGAGCCGCTGCCGGCGGTCACGACCGCGCTCGAGATGGCCACCCTGCTCGGCCGCGCCCTCGGCGCCGTCGCCGAACGGGCCCAGGAGCGCGGCTGGTACCGCCCGGTGATCGACGAGATCATCTTCGTCGTCGGCAGGCGAGCCACCCAGCTCCTCGAGGACCTCAAAGACGGCCCGCGCGGCCGAGGATCTGCTCAACCGTCGCGGCTACCGGCGCGGCGGCACCCTCGCGAGGTTCGTCCGTGAGGGCGGCCGGCGATGGCGAACCCCCTTGCATTCCCGTGTTCCGGGCCATAGCTTGGTACCGCCATGGACCTCCGCGACCGCTTCGCCGTCAACCTGCGCCGCGCCAGAAAGGAGGCCGGCATCAGCCAGCAGCAGCTGGGCGAGCGCTGCTCCGTGTACCGGACCGAGATCTCGCTGCTCGAGCGGGGCGGGCGCGCCCCCCGCCTCGGCACGCTCGTCAAGCTGGCCGACGCGCTCGGCGTCAGCGTCGAAAGCCTCTGCGCCGGGATGTCCTGGGACGAGGACGCGCAGCGCTTCGTGATCGAGAAGAAGTAGCGGCGCCTCGTGAGCTTTCGCCGGGGCCGACGCCGTCGCGGTCGACGGCGACAGGCCCCTTCTCGACCTCGCCCGCGGTGGGTGCTCCTGTTCTCGCCTCGGCGGTACCGCTGAGGCCCCGCTTCGGTGTCAGGCCGCGCCGTAGACGTCCGCCGGCTCGATCGCGATCAGGTCGGGGCGGTTGCGCAGCGCGGGCTCGACGCCGCTTGCCGAAGCGAGCACGACCGACGCCTCCGGGGCGTCGAGCAGGTCCCTGATCCGCAGCAGGCGGTCGAGGTCGGAGCCCCCGAGCGCTCGCAGCTTGGCCTCGCCGAGCGCGACCACGCGGCCGGCGCGCACGGCGACCAGGTCGACCTCATGGCTGCGGCGGTTGGCTCGATCGGAGACCGTCGTTACCCCGACCGCGTCGAGCGGGCCGAGGCGCTCCTCGCCGCCGCCGGCGAGGTGGGTGCGGGCGACGGCCTCCCAGCGCGGGCCGAGCACCTGCGAGGGCCAGCTCGTCTTACCCAGCCGGGCCCACACCTCCGCGGCCGCGCCGGCCTGAAGCCGCGAGCGGTTGGGGGCGATCAGCGCCAGCCAGAAGCGTAGGTGGGGGTCGGCGAGCTCGTAGCGATCGCGCCGTGCGCGCAGCGGGTCGGCGACGCGCACGACCAGCCCCGCTCGCACCAGGGCCGCGAGTGGCCGGCTGAGCGCGCCCGAGGGAAGGCCGGCGACCCGGGAGATCGCGCTGAACGTCCGCTCGCCGGCGGCGATCGCGGCGAGGATCGCCCGGTAGACGCCGCGCAGCGCCGGCGGATCGGGGATGTCCGCCAGGTCGGCTTCGGCCACGTCCAGCAGCGGGGAGCCGGGCGCCAGCACCTCCTCGGTCATCCACGCCTCCCGCTCGGAGCCGGGGGGCGCGACGAGCGGTCGGTACCCGGGCAGCCCGCCCAGGGCGGCGTCGATCCAAAGCGCGCTGAGCGGGTCGCGCGCCTCCCACAGAGCGGCCAGGTCCGCTCCGGCGAGGGGGGCAGGGACGACGATCGCCCCCGCCCGCCCGTACAGCGGCGCCCGCCCATCCACCAGCTCGCTCATCACCGACAGCGCGCTTCCCGCCAGGACCAGCGACGGGCCCGCGGCGCCGTCCAGATAGCGCTGCAGCATGCTGGGCAGCTCCGGCGTTGCCTCGGTCAGGTACGGCAGCTCGTCGAGGGCGAGGAACGGGACGTCGAGGCGCGCCAGGCGGTCGAGCGCGTCGGCCCAGCCGTCGAGGCGCAGCGGCCCGGCGCCGAGCAGCTCGCCCAGGGCCCGCCCGAAGTCCGCGAGCTGGGTCGCCGCCACCCCCGCGATCGCCTGATAGCGGCGCCCGCCGCCCGCCTCACAGAGCGCGTCGAGCAGGAACGACTTGCCGACCCGGCGCGGCCCGTAGACCACCGCCAGGCGCTGCCGGCGCTCGACGAACCGCTCGAGCGCCGACCACTCGCGGTCGCGGTCGACCAACTTGCCCCTCTTTACAAGCACTTGCGTATCATACACAAGCACTTGTTAAACGCCCAAGCAGACGACGGTGAAGCTATCCCGAAAGTTTTCATCAACGACATTACGTGCTCCAATCGCGCCCTCGGGGTTCGGTAATTCCCACCGAATCATGGGCGTCGCACGTGACGCTGGCAGAGAGGGCGACGAGAATCGAACTCGCGACCTTCGCGGGGGCCTTCTTCTGAGTAGTTGCCCGACCAACTCTAGAGCTTGGATCGGACGGAAAATGGCTCTAGAAAGCCAAATTGGGCAATCAGCCTACCCAGAATTGGTGAGCATCCTTGCTTACCCGGGTAAGCTCTTCTTGAGGTAATCCGCTTAGGATGCGCCTCACTGGGAGATGGAGGGCCACGGTCAACAACTGAATGTCGGGGTGCCTGAGGATCAGGCCATCGGCCATTACGCGAACCTCATAGGCGTTTGGCATACGCCCCACGAGTTCGCAATCGACTTCTGCGTGATCCAGCCATTCTTGCCAGGGGGGCCGGGCGCACAGGTTGTGTCCCGGGTCCGCATCCCTCCAACGATCGTCTTTGATCTGCTGAAAACGCTCAGCCAGAACCTCACTGAATACGAGAAATCTCACGGCGAGATTCAACGTCCTCAGGACGATCCTCAGGACGATGCCGACGGCCCGGCGGAAGGTGGTGACGAATGAATCCGATATTGGACAAGGTCGATGTAACCGACCCCGGCAAGGTCTCGAACCGCCAATTCGGGATCTCCAGCAATGTTCCCCTGGCAGGCGGTGCTTGGGTTGTCGACCATAGCGCTGGCGGCACTGTGGAATCCGTAGCTACGCACGCCGCCGTCAACGAACCCGGCTACCGGGTCATAGCTAGACCCTCACGATGGAACTTCGAGCGCACGGATGGAGGATTCATCGTTTCAGATCGCCTCACTGGGATCTTCGGCTTTGGCGCGGAGCCCATTGATGCAATCCACGACCTTATTGCCGCCTTGGCAGAGCACCGCGATGTGCTGGAGCGTCAGCAGGCGCTTTCGCCAGGACTCCAAGACCAACTCGCATATTTGCGAGAGTTGCTCTAACGGCCACGGCAGGGGGACATGGGGACGGTCCGATCGGCGGACATGGTTGCGCAAGCCCTTGAAGACAAGGGCATGGAGCGGGATGAGGCGCATCACCACATGTTTCGCAAGACCGTTGAGGGCGTGACGACGCTCGTCACGCGCCTGTCGCACTCCGGCGGAGATGTCGATGATGGCCTGGGGAAGATGATGGCGAATCAGTGCTGCCTTCAACTCAAGGAGTTCTGGCAGCTTGTTGACTGTCCCCTCTCCCAAGCGGCCTGGGAGGCAATCGTTCTCGAACGCTGTCCCGACGGGCGTAATCCATTCATCGGGCATTAGCCCTGCCGTGGGGTAAACCCGCCCCCAAACGGAGGTATCCATGATCCACCTACCCCAGCGATCCCGCTTGGGGACTCGCGCTGCGAGTTTCGCTAGACCCTCCTAGATCAGCTCCGCCGTCACCGAAGAGTCACTTGAGTGCCCGAGCACCCTCTCGGCCGGCGCCCGCAACCTGCTCCGCGCCGGCTTCAAGCAGATGGCGGTGCGGAACGTGTGGCGGCGGTAGAACCGCAAGGTGCGCGGAATCCGCCGCCACAAGACGACGGGACCGCGGCTCCGTGTGTCGGGTGAGGCTCAGGCTCCGACGCGACTCGCGCGCAGCTGGTTGAAGGCCGTGAGCACCTCGCCCCGCATCGCGTGAAGCTGCGTATCGGCCCGTGGGGAAAGGGAAGCGGTCGTCAGGCAGCCGATCGGGATCCTCCCGAACCTCGGGTTGTCGAGGGTCAGGGGCGTGCTGCGGACGAACTTCCAGCGCGACGCGTAGATGTCGCGAGACTCGGCGAGGGGGGTGCCGGCGCAGAAAGAGCGCACGGCGACCCAGTTGGCGTACTCATCGATGGCGACGGGCTCGATCGTGGCGAGATCGAGGTGCAGGCGATCGGTCATGACCCAATTGATCAGCTTCTTTCCGGAGGGGTCGACCAGCCAGAGCGCGAGTTGGAGGTCTCGTTCCATTGATCGCCGCTGAGACGCTCCATCTCGGCAACGGCGCGCGCCAGCGCGCTTCGCAGTTGGTCGATTGACCACGCGCTGGTGGCGGGCTATCTCGGCGAGGATCTGAGCGACATCGGTGTGGTGGTGCGCGCCGCAAGCGCAAGAAGCGACAGCGGCAGCAGGGGCCAAGCAGGACGGCGAGAAGACAGATGAGGCCACGGCAAGTGACGGGTATAACATTGCCCTGCAGCAGGTCCGAAATGGCTTTCAGGAGATGATTGAAGGATGGCGGCGGAGCTAAGGGCAGAAGGCAAGGTAGATCCCGCGGATCTGACCTTCGAGCGCTTCAAGGCTGCCCTTGAGGGCGACGGCCGCTACCCACAGGGCGCGATCTTCGTCGATGCTGAGGCCCCGTTCGCCGGTTCGGCCTTGGTTCGCAACGCGCGAGAGGGCCTGCCCGTCGTCCTTGTCTACCCCGACGGAGTCGAGAAGATCATCGAAGCCGCTCCCCCTCGCGAAACAATGGCTGGCATTGTCGCTACCGCGCGGCGTTACCGAGCAAAGCTTCGGATTCCTCGCCTGCTCGGCTAGGTCAGGGTTAGGCGGGGTGGAGCCTCTGGTTACCCAGGCCCTCGCCTCGCCATAGGAAGGACGCCACTGCGGAGTCGCTCGAGCGCGATCCCGATCTGCTCGCGGCTGAACTGCGCCTTCCGCGGTCCCCACGCATACACAGCCTCGACGACCTCCTCGTCTCCCTCCGCTTGCTCCTCCGCCATCACCCAATGCGTCGTAGCCAGTAGCTCCAGTCCGAACGGCGTCTCGAAGCCTTCCACCAGCTTCGTCACCTCGTCGAAATGCCCGCGCGTCTCCGCGTGGCCGGCGAGGTAGGACTCGGCCGACTCCACCGCCCCCGGGACCAGCTCCAGTTCCTCCGACGGCGTATCGCCCTCGCCCGTGTAGCCGGTGATCAGATAGCCGTTGACATCGTGAAGCACGTGCCGCAGGTTCTCCGCGTAGGGTCCGCGCGTCCGGCCGTCATCCGTGGCCTCTTCGGCGCCTTCGTCTCCGCCGGCCCGCCCCCCGGCTCATAGACGACCGCCTCGACCTCGGGCACCTCCTGCAGACCGCGCTCGATCACCCGCCTCACCTCGCTCCACACCAGCCCGCCCAGGCCGCTGCCCAGCGGCGGTATCGCGATCGAGTGGATCTGGCGCATCCGGATCTGCTCGACCAGGTCCTCCATCCCCTTCTCGATGTACTCCATTCGGCTCTTCCCTCGCCAGTGCTTCTTGGTCGGGAAGTTGATGATCCAGCGCGGCGAGAGCTGTCCCGTGTCGAACACGAACATCCGCCCCGGCTCGCGGGCGATTCGGCCCGGAGGAGACTCGGAACGTATTTATTGGAATACCGAGTCCGTCGATCCAGTCGGGAGGCCAGCACGAAGCTTGACGTCTATCTGCACGGGGAGCCGGTCGGCACGCTGGCCGCGAGCGAGGGCGGCTACGAGTTCGCCTACGCGCGCCAGGCGGTGGCCCGGGCGGGGGAGGGGACGACCCTGCTCAGCCGCTCGCTCCCCCTGCGCGCCGAGCCCTACGGCGCCGCGGCGGCCCGGCCCTACTTCGAGGGCCTGCTGCCGGACGGCCTGCGCCGCGAGCGGATCGCCCGCGAGCTGGGGCTCGACCCGGCCGACGGGCTCGGCCTGCTCGCCGAGCTGGGCAGCGACTGCCCCGGCGCCGTCCTCGTCCTGCCCGAGGGCGAGCGGCCGGAAGACCCCGACCCCGACGCGCTCGCCTGGCTCGGCGACGACGAGCTCGAGGAGCTGCTGGCGGCCCCGCCGCCGCGGCTGTTCGACCCCGACAACGAGCGGCGGATGCGCTTCGCCCTGCCGGGCGAGCGCCACAAGCTCGCGCTGGTCCGCGACGAGCGCAGCGACCGCTGGGCCTGGCCGCAGCCGGGGATGCCCAGCACGCACGTGGTCAAGCCGGAAACCGGCGAGTACCCCGACCTCGTCGTCAACGAGGTCGCCTGCACGGCGGCGCTGCGCCGCCTCGGGCTGCCGCTGGCGCCGCTGGAGCCGATGAGGGTCGCCGGGCGGCCCTGCGCCGTCGCCGCGCGCTTCGACCGCCGCGGCGACGGGCTGCCGGCCACCCCGCGCCACCACCGGGCTGATGCGGGTCGGGATGGAGTGCGGACGGGAGCCGCTGCCGGCGGTCACGACCGCGCTCGAGATGGCCGCCCTGCTCGGCCGCGCCCTCGGCGCCACAGCCGAGCGGGCCCAGGAGCGCGGCTGGTACCGCCCGGTGATCGACGAGATCATCTTCGTCGTCGGCAGGCGAGCCAACCAGCTCCTCGAGGACCTCAAGGACGTCGTCCGCGGCCCCGGCGGCCGCTCGCTGAGGGACCTGGAATTGCCGTGACCTCGCGATCGACGACAGAGAGCCCGATCGCCGCATCTTGATGCTATGGTGCGATTATGCGGAAGACCCGAACCACCGTCACGCTTGGCGAGGACGTCCTTCGCGCCGTGAAGATCAGGGCGGCTCGCAACGGCAAGCGCGATTCGGAGGTGATCGAGGAGTCCCTTCGCCGTGACTTGGGACTCGAAGGCCTCGAGGACGTCTGGGCGCGGGTGCGACCGGCGCCGGAGGCCGAGGGCCTTGCGGTTGCCGACGCCGAGCTTCACGCCATGCGCGAGGAGAGACGTGCGGCGGGCGGTGCTTGATCCGGGCGTACTCGTCTCCGCGCTGATCACTCCCGGCGGCACCCCGGCCAAGCTCCTCGTCGAGGTGCGCGAAGGCGGCGTCGAGCTGGTCCTCTCGCCGAAGCTGCTGGACGAGCTGGAGGGTGTGCTCGCGCGCCCGAAGTTCCGCCGCTACGTCGGTCCCGACACCGTCCGCGACTACCTCGATCGGCTGCGCCGCGACGCTGTCGCCGCGCCCGACCCCGAGGAGCCGCCGCCCTTGCGTTCGGCCGACCCGGACGACGACTACCTGCTCGCTCTCGCATATCAGCAGAACGCGATGCTCGTCTCCGGCGACAAGCACCTTCTCGACCTCGTCGGCGGCGCTCCCATTCTCGCCCCCGGCGATCTGCTTTCAGCCGTCGCGCGGTCTTGAGTCGAGCTGGTCGGTCGAGCGGCCGGGCTTCCTGCACTCCGCCGAGCTGCTGCGCGCGATCGGCGAGGAGGACGCGGTCGAGACACTGTTCAAGCTCGGCTTCGCCTGCTTCCTGCTCGGCGACCACGCCGCCGGTCGCGGTCGTCCAGCACCTGGAGCAGGGTGAGGCCGGGCCGACCCGGGCCCGAGGCTAGAGCAGATGGAGTAGGACGCCGGCAACGACCGCGGTCACCATGGCGAAGGCGACCTGAATCATGGTGCGGTTCCGGGCGGCGAGCTGCGCGTTCAGCGCGGTGAGCTCGGCGCGTAGCTCGGCATTGCTCTGCTTGATCTCGCGCCGTAGTTCCGCGCTGCTCTGCTTGATCTCGCCTCGCAGCTCATCGCGCGCGCCGTTGACCTCGACCCGCAGTTCCTTGACCTCCCCGTCGAGGCGCCGGAACCCCGCCTGCATCTCGCCCTCGACCCGCGTGAAGCGCTGGTGGGGGAACTACAGAATTCCTTGCACAAACCGCGCGCGTTCCGTAAGTTTGACGGCATGGACTGGCGGGGGGTCGATCCGGAGTTGAGTCTGCTCTTCGACAGCATGGCCGGGCCGGGCAGGCTCTACGCGCTCGAGCGGCAATTCTGGCTCGAGCTCTGGCAGGTGCCGGTGCTCGAAGCGGTCGACGACAACGGGATCGAGGCGCGCCACTACGGCCCGATCCGGGCGTTCGCGTTCCCCTGCGAGCCGCGCCTCTCGCTCTTCAACATCCTCCTCGGGGCGGACCGCGCCGGCGCGGTCGAGCGGGGCCACCTGGCCGAGGCGCTGGACTGGACCGAGTCGCTGGGCCTCGACCTCCGCGTGCCGGTGCGGTCGGAGGGGGAGTTCGGCGAACCGGACGCCGCCGAGGACCACCTCAACCGCCGCGGCTATCGCCGCACCGGGAGCCTGGCGATGCTCGCCCGCCCAGCCGCCCCGCCCGGCTTCCCGGCGCCGCCCAGGATCGAGGTCGAGGAGCTCGCCGGCGAATCCATGGTCGAAACCTTCAGCCACCTGCTCGCGCCCGCCTACGGCCTCGAGTGGACCGGCGAGGGCTTCATCGTCGGCCTGCCGGGCCGGCGCGACTGGCGCACCTACATCGCGAGCGACGCGAGCGGCCCGATCTCCGCCGCGGCGACGATGATGCACTACGACGCGCCGCAGCTGGGCTTCGCCGGCACGATCGAGGAGTGCCGCGGCGGGGGCGGCCAGATGGCCCTGCTGCACCGGCAGATCGAAGACGCCGCCGCCGCCACCGAAGCCAGCGAGCTCCTCGCCGTCACCGAGGAGTCGCTCGAGTGCCCGAGCACCCTCTCGGCCGGCGCCCGCAACCTGCTCCGCGCCGGCTTTCGCCTCGTCGACGTCCGCACCGTCTGGCAGCCGCCGGAGGAGCTGATCGCGCCCGCGGAGGAGGGGGAGGACGAGGACGGAGACGAGGGCCAAGGCTTCACGCTCGAGCACTGACGTGGATCTACTCGCGCTCGGCGTCCCTGAACACGTCGTGTAGACGGCGGTTGACGAGCGTTCGCAGTCGCGGGCTCTCGATTCGTAGGGCCCATTCGCTCGCCTTGGAGTCATCGAAGCTCTTCGGGAGCGAGAGCTCGGGGAAGTAGGCTCGGCTGCCTGCGGCCGCACGGACGTAGACGCTGTCGAATATCGCCTTCTCGGGAGTCGCGACGTAGCCGGCGTCCTGAGAGCCGCCAAAGCCGCCGAACACCTCGGAGGCGAGGTGGTGGATCGCGTAGGTGCCGACGCTGGTGACGATTCGCCGGGAGCGATCGAGCGACGCGACCGAGACCTGCCGGGGGATCTGCTCGATCAGGCCATGCCGGTGCAGGGCCGAGGAGAAGGAGACGTATGCGGGCAGTGGAGCGGTCAGGAAGGGCGGGACGACGAAGGGATCCACTTCCGGATCGAGCGTCCAGAGGCCGCGGCGCAGGCGCCGGGCGAGCCCCGCCTCGGTCATCGAGCGCAGGCGGCGCCTGGCGGTGCCTTCCTCGACTCGCCATCGGACGGCAGCCTCCGCGGTGGTGAGGATTGGGCGTCCCATGCGCAACAGGTCGCCATAGGCAGCCGTGGTCCTCACCGCGCTTCCTCGAGCTTCTCGGCGACGAAGGTCTGCATCTGCTCCCAGGACGATTCGCTCTCGTAGAGCTCGAGCACCCCGGGCTCGAGAAACGGGAGGACCTGGTCGCGAAAGGCCGCGAAGGGAAGCCGAAGGGCCAAGTCGGCCGCTTCGGTGAGGGTCTCGGCGTCGAGCGTGCCACTTGGAAGGGGCCTCCGCCGCAGCAGCATGTCCAAGTCGAAGACGTCGCGCGCCTGCGTCTCCGAGCGCAGCGCGAGAGCCTTGACCTTTTGCTCGGCCGGAGCATCGTCGACGTAATGCTGGACGGTGGGGGGGCGCAGCGCGTAAGGCTCGACGACCTCAGCCGGAAGCGGGTCCAGCCGAAAACGATCGTCGCCGTTGCGGGCGCTGAACTCGACCTTGGTGCGCACCGGCTGCGACCGCCCCGGAGCGAAGATTCCCAGCTTCCAGCGCCGCGTCGTCTGGGTCTGCTTCGGCTTCGAGGGGTCGACGACCTCGAGACCTCTGACACGGAGCAGGGCCCTGAGCGCCGGGGAGTCGAGAACGCGATCGACCTTCTCTTCGAGGCTGGGCGGCCTGACGCCGGTCAGGTCGAGGTCGATGTCCTCCGAGTAGCGGACGCTGCCGAAGAAGAAGCGCAGGTTGGCACCGCCCTTCAGGATGTAGCGGGAGCTCTCGAGCCGCTTCGAGAGCACGTCGAGGAAGCTGATGTGAAAGAACTCGATGAGTTGGGCGTCGGTTAGCAGAACCATGCCTTAAGAGTACAACTTACAGGCATTTTTCGCTAGATATTTGCATTCAAGGGAACCTGAGACCGCAACTCGGCTAGGTCGCCTACCCGCCCCAACGATGGGACTCGGACTTCACGGGCTTATCTATCGTCGCGGTGCGGCCTGCTCCGAGTTGATGCTCGGCGAGGGTCAGAGGGCGAGTTCGGCGAGCCGGACGCCGCCGAGGACCACCTCAACCGCCGCCGCGGATACCGCCGCACCGGGACGCTGGCGAACGCTCTCGGCCGGCGCCCGCAACCTGCTCCGCGCCGGCTTCCGCCTCGTCGACGTCCGCACCGTCTGGCAGCCGCCGGAGGAGCTGATCGCGCCCGCGGAGGATGAGGAGGGCGAAGAGGAGTGGGGCGGCGAGGACGAGGACGGAGACGAGTACCACGACTTCGTGCTCGGCGGCTGAATCTACACCGACTTGGTGTCGCCCTCGAAGTGGATCGGCGCGGCCGTCTCGTCGAGGGGTACCCCCGGGGGAGGGGGCGCAGGCTCCACGGGTTTCGGAAAGTCGGGCATCAGAACGTCACTTCAACGATGAGAATACCAAGCGCGAGGCCGGCTGCCAGTAGACCGGCGAGGAACAGCAGGCCGGCCCAGCGCAGCGCAGCCACGGCTTTGTCGCCCGTTCTCGTGGTCCAATCGATCGAGAGCAGGAGCCCGTTGATCGTTCGGATATGGACTCGCCAAAGATCCTGCTCATGGGTAAAGCGCTTCGTCGTGTAATTGGCGATCTCGCGCGCGGAGATATCGGAGACAAGCTGCGGACGAAACGGAGCACCGAGGATGGCGCTGACCAGCGCGGCAATCAGGAGGATCGTCGCAATCAGCAACGCGATGCCGGCGATGTCACGAGGCACTCCATCGAGGGTGTTGAGGATTCGATCTGCATTTCCGCCAACGAGGGCGACAACGGCTGCCGCGAACCCTGCAAGTTGACCGGCCCGAGACCGCAGCGACTGGACTCGCCCTCGCAAATCGTCGAGCAGTGTTTCTGCCTGCAAGACGTACCAGGCGATTGCCTCTGGATTGGGCTTTCGCGGTTCGGTGGGTGACGTTGCGGCCGGTTTCATTGCCCGGACCCTAGGGATGTAAAACGCGCGTGTGGTGCGCAGAATGTGCCAATTTCGCAACGCAGCGGACGGGTAGGACTCGGACTTCACGGGCGGAGGAGGGGGAGGGCGAAGAGGAGTGGGACGGCGAGGACGAGGACGGCGACGAGGACCACGACTTCGTGCCCGGCGGCTGAGCCGGGGGCCGCGCCCGGTCGCTTCGGCTCGACCCTCGGCTTCGTCCTCATCGCCCTGCTCTGGTCTACGACCGCTGGCGTTCCCAATCGGACACGGATGTGATAGAGATAGAGGATCAGCCCATGGGTGGAGGGAGGAGGTGCCCTCCACCGGCCCTCCAGTCAGGTCGGTTGCCGCGGGATTCCCCTGTCCACCCCGCGGCTTCCGGCTGCATCTGGCCGAGGGCTGGACTGGACCGAGTCGCTGGGCCTCGACTGCCGCCGCGCGGGACCACCCATCGGGTCGCCTGCCCGGTGAGCTCGGCGATCCGTTCGAAGTCGGCGTCGTAGTGCAGGGCGGTCAGCCCGGAGCGCTCTGCGCAGGCCGCCACCAGCAGGTCGGGCAGCGGCACCGCGCGGTGCCGGGAGCGCTCGGCGAGCATCGCCTTGACCTCGAGCGCGCGCTTGACGCAGCTCTCGTCCAGGGCCACTCGCGGCATCCCGCGCAGGGCCTCGGCGAGGGCGCGGCAGGTCGTGCGGCGGTCACGCGCCGACGGCGTCCGGCCAAGCGTGAGCGATGCGATCCGCGACGGGCAGGGGTTGCGCAGTGCTACCGCCTCGCGCGGCGGCGATTAAAAGGTGTGTGACGGGATTCCACCAACTTCGTGGAGGGGGGAGAGTTTCCCGAGCCACGGCCTTGGTAGGGCATGGGCGAGAACGATCCGAAGCCGGCCGGTGCGGCAGACGCCGCCGAAATCTTTAAGGTGCAACAATCATCGTCGATGCTGGAGCGCTGGAACGACGACAAGATGGATGCCCTGGCCGGCAAGGTCGACGACCTCGGCGAGTCTATGCGCGAGCTGCGGACGGAGATCCGCGAGGAGCGCAAGCAGACGCGGGCCGAGCTGCTCGAGCAGCGGAAGGAGACGAACACCCGCTTCGACGATCAGCAGAGGGTCATGAACACCCGCTTCGACGATCTGCAGCATGCGATCAACACCCGCTTCGACCGCATGCTGTGGGCGGTGTTCGGGGCGGCCGCGACGATCTGCGTGGCCGTGATCACGGCGCCTCAGCTCTAGGTCCGGGTTCGGCTGCCGCGGATGGCGCGTCCGTCTCAGTCGCGCCGGCCCAGCTGATCGAGTCTCGCTGCTGGAGCGGGCCGGCCGCGCGCCGCGGCTCGGCACCCTGGTCAAGCTGGCAAGCGCCCTCGACGTCAGCGTCGAGAGCCTCTGCGCGGGGATGCGCTGGGACCGAAAGGCCCAGCGCTTCGTGGTCGAGCGGTAGGGCGTCCTGCGGGCACGATCGTCACCGCCGCCGCCGTTGCAGCTCGCGAAGCACCTCTACCGGATCCGAAAAGGCGAATACGACTACACCGCGCCCAAGTTCCGCGACTTCCTCCTGCGTCGCTCGACCTGAATCGCGCTCGGCGAGCATCGCCTGGACCTCGGCGCGCGCTTGACGCAGCCCTCGTCCAGGGCCACTCGCGGCATCCCGCGCAGGGCCTCGGCGAGGTCGCCGTGCTCAGCGCGTCCCGGTAACCGAGAGGTGGCTGTAAATCAGCCACTAGCTGGTTAAAATACAGCGATGATCGAGCGCCATCTCATGCCCGAGTTGCGCGAGGCGTTGCGGGACACGCCGGTGACCATCCTGATCGGGCCGCGACAGAGCGGCAAGAGCACCCTGGCGGAATCGCTCGTGGACCGGCTCGACGACGCTCGTTACCGGACGCTGGACCGCGGTCTCACCCTGGCCGCCGCGCTCGAAGATCCGGCCGCCTTCGTGGGCGGCCCGGAGCGCACCCAGGTCATCGACGAGGTTCAGCGTGCCCCCGAGATCCTGCGGGAGATCAAGGCGAGCGTCGATCGCGACCGGCGACCGGGCCGTTTCGTGCTGACCGGCTCCGCCGACGTGCTTGCTTTGCCCCGTGTGGCCGAGACGCTGGCAGGCCGCATGCAGGTGCTGAGGCTCTGGCCTCTGTCCCAGGGGGAGATCGAGGGGCGCCGCGAGGGCTTCCTCGACGCGCTGCTGGCCGGCAAGCCCGACGCGTTTGCCGGCGCCGCCGGTTCGATCGGGCGCGAGCGCCTGCTGGCGCGAATCGCGGCGGGCGGCTTCCCCGAGGCCGTCGCCCGTTCCGGGGCGCGCCGGGCCCGCTGGTTCGAAAGCTATCTCGACACCGTGCTCCAGCGGGAGGTGCGCGAGATCGCCAACGTCGCCGGCCTGACCGACCTGCCTCGGCTGATGCTCATGCTGGCCGATCGGTCGACCGGCCTCCTCAATTACGCCGGCCTCGCCCGCGACATGGGCATGGCCCAGACCACGTTGAAGCGGTATCTCGGGCTGCTCGAGACGGCCTTTCTCGTGCGCAGCATCCCCGCCTGGTTCCGCAACGTCGGCAAGCGACTGATCAAGTCTCCGAAGCTGATTCTCACCGACTCCGGCTTGCTCGCCCATCTGCTCGGCGGTGGGCGGGGCGTGGAGCGCTCTTTCGGCGCCGTGCTGGAGAACTTCGTGCTGATGGAGCTCGTCAAGCAGGCCGGCGTCAGCGACGCGCGCCCGGCCATCCACCACTACCGGAGTGCCGAAGGGCTCGAGGTCGACGCGGTGATCGAGCCGGCCGGCGGCCCCATATGCGCGATCGAGGTGAAGGCCGCCGCAAGTCTCGCCCCGCGCGACTCGCGCGGGCTGCGAAGCTTGGCCGAGACGCTCGGCGACGAGTTCGGCGCCGGGGCGATCCTGCACACCGGGACCGAGGCCGAGCGTCTCGCTCCGAAGATCTGGGCGCTGCCCTTGCCCGTCCTCTGGTCGGGTGGGCGCTGATCGCGCGCCTCGGCATGCTCGTCAAGCTGGCCGACGCGCTCGGCGTCAGCGTCGAAAGCCTCTGCGCCGGGATGTCCTGGGACGGAGACGCGCAGCGCTTCGTGATCGAGAAGTAGGCGTGGGGGCCGATCCGGAGCTGGCGGAGCGGCGCGACGAGCGCGAGCGTCGGCCTCCCGCCCGGATTCCTGAATAGCGGGCGAATCGTGAAGGCTTTGGGGGCCGATGGACCCCCAAAAGCTTCCACGAACGGCCCACCGGCGGGGTTTCTGCGGCCATGTCGTTGCGGAGCGGCGCGACGACGTGCGGCTGGTCCTCGCCGCCGAGTTCGGCTGAGGTGCACATCGTCGTGCCGCTTGACGACCTGGGCCCGATCGTCACAATTCACAGGAGATTCAGATGAAGGCCGATTACGGCAGCGAAGCCGATGCCCTCTCGATCGACCTGATCGAGGTCGATCGCTGGGACCGCGGCGAGGACGTGGATGGCTCCTTCTGTCACGTCGCCTTTGCCGGTGGCCGTCCGGCGAACGTCGAGGTCGGCGTTCGCGCCGCCGCCTGACGCCCGCCTCCGCCCGCGACCCGGCAGCCGACGCTCAGCCCTTACGCCCCTCGACGAAGATCTCGTACTGGTTGGGCTTCGGCATCAATTGCTGAAGGTTGAGAACGGCTTGGCCGTTCTTCGAGAAGGCCCGCTTCGGTGGTGGCCCGTGCTTCGAGCCGGTGCTCAGCCGGCGTGGACGGCGCACGTGGCCCAGTCGAAGGCCGTCGAGAGCGCGTCGAGGATGTCCCCGCAGGTCTCCCCGCTGCCTCGCACGGGTTCGAAGTCGCGGCGGACGTGGCGACCGATCACCACCAGGGCTACCTTCTGCGCTCCCGCCGCGGCCAGCGCGTATGCAGCGGACTGCGCATGGCCGCCGCTGGCCCAGGTGTCGTCGAGCAGGAGCACGGATCTACCGGACAGGTCGGCGATCGATCTGAAGCGGTTGGCCTCGAACTCGCGTCCCTCCACCTCGCCGGTCGGCTCGAGCGTGCGTTGCAGCCGCGACTCGATCGGCTCGATCCAGCTGGTCAGCTCGGCGAAGGCGGAATGCTTGTCCCGCTCCGGCGTGCTCGAAGGGACGATGGTGACAGATCGAAGCTGTCCACGCCGGCTGCGCGGGCGACACACGCCTCGTGGTCCCTCAGAAAACGCCAGAGGATCGCCGCAAGGCGAACCTTGTCATGCCTGCGAATGCTGGCGCTGCCGCCATCCTTGTAGTTGCGGAGCGCCAAGTGCATTTGCCCGAGGTGCTCGCTGTAGGTGATGGGAACCATCGCATCGAGGTCGTCGGGCTGATGGCCGCATCTGTAACAGGTGTCGTAGTCCGGATCGATGAATCCCCAGCAGGCTCGGCAGATGCCAGGGCCCGCCGCAGCGATGTTCCGCATCGCTCGCTGGTACGCCTCGCTGGCCTCGTCGACCCGCAAAGCCATGGCAACGCTAGGCGGTCAAGGCGAGCTCGTCTGAGTAGAGCCGCTCGAGATGTCCCACGATCTCCTCGCCGCTGTCGACCACGTACGTGCTGGGACGCTGCTCCGCGTACGTCTGTGCCCACTGGTGGCGCAGCAACGAGCGCAGCAGGAAGACCGGCCTGCCCTGCTCGATCGCCAGGCGGGCCTGCATGCGGGCGCCGCTCTTGTTGCCCGCCTCGACCACGATGCTGGCGCGAGCGAACCCCGACATCACAGCGTTCCGCTGGGGAAACGTCCAGCGACGCGGTTCCTGGCCGGGCCAGAACTGAGAAACGACGGCGCTCTCCCGGCCGAGTTGCTCCTGCAGCTCCGCGTTCTGCTTCGGGAAGTGGTGCCGAAGACCGGTGCCGATGACCGCCACGGTGCGCCCGCCCGCGTCGAGCGTCGCGCGGTGGGCAGCAACATCGATGCCGGCGGCGAGCCCGCTGACGACGACGTAGTCACTGGCGACCAGATCGCGGGCGATCTCCGCCGCCTTCTCGAGGCCGGCCGGCGAAGCTCTGCGGCTTCCCACCACCGCCGCGGAGCGCTCGTCGGCGGGACTCAGCTCGCCCCGCACGAAGAGGGCGGGCGGGCGGTCGTGCACCATCCGCAGATTCATCGGATAGGCGGCGTCGAGGACCGTTATCAGCCGGATTCCCTCCCGCTCGTAGGAGATCACCCGCTCCTCGAGTTGATCCAGCGTCACCTGCGCGCTTTCGACGGCGAAGAGGCGAGGATCCCGGGTCTTCTCCAGCTGCTCGAGGAGGGCGAGGGCGCTTCCCGCCTCCTCGATCGAACCGGCCAGCCGGTTCCACTCCACCTTGCGCCGCGCCATGAGAGCGAGAACGGCTGCCCGCTCCCTGGTGCTGACCAGCGTCTCGTTAGCGAACATATGTTCGGATTCTACCCTCGGCACAGGACAACCGTAGCGGCCTCGATATTCGCGCCTGGCGCGGACGGCGTGCCGGGCGATCTGCGCTCAGTCGTCGCGCGGTCCTGGATCGAGCTGGTCGGACTAGCCTGGAAGGCTGGCGAGCGGTTGGGGGTGAACGCTACCGGCGAGTGCCGTCGTCACGCCAGGCGTCGAGCAGGTCCGCGGGCAGGAGCCGCGCGTCGAGCGGGGCGTCCGGGTCGAAGCCGCGCGAGCTGACGCCGCCAACAGGCAATACCTTGTGCAAACTGTATAAGTACCCTAGATTGACCACTGTGGGCTGGCGCGACGACTTTGAGCTCCACCCGGGCCTGATCATCGACAACCTGATGGGCCCGGGCAGGTTCTACGAACTCGAGCGCCACTCCTGGATCGACCTCTGGCGGGCGCCAGTGTTCGAAGCGCTCGAAGACAGCGGGATCGAGATGCGCGGCTACGGCCCCCTCTGGACGTTCACGGTCGCCGACCTGCGGCTGACGCCGCTGCTCAACCTCCTGCTCGGCGGCGAGCGGCCCGGCGCGGTCGAGGGCGGCCACCTCGAGGCGGCGCTCGAGTGGACCGAGTCGCTCGGCGCCGACTGCCGGATCCCGATCCGGCCAGAGTTCGGCGAAGCGCGCGCGGCCGAAGAGCTGCTCGCCGAGCGCGGCTACGGCACAAAGGCGACCCAGGCGCTGCTGCTCCGCGATGCCTCGCCTCCCGGCCCGGCCGACTCGGAGGGAATCGAGATCGACGAGCACAGCGAGGAAGTCGAGGGCTTCAGCGAGCTGTTCGTCGCCGGCTATGGGTTGGGGTCGACGGCGAACGACTTCTTCGCCGGCCTGCCCGGGCGCCGGCGCTGGCGCAGCTACATCGCGTTCGATCCCGAGACCGAGTACGGCATGGGCGCGGCGACTACGATGCTGCACCCCGAACAGATCGCCCAGCTCGGCTTCGCAGCCACCTGCGGGGAGTACCGCGGCCGCGGCGTCCACTCCGCCCTGATCCGGCGCCGCGTCGCCGACGCGATCGCCGCTGGCGCGCGCACGATCCTCGCCGTCGCCGAAGAGCCGCTCGACTACCCGAGCGAGGAGTCGACCGCCGCCGCCAACCTCGCCCGCGCCGGTTTCGCCCCGCGCGACATGCGCACCGTCTGGCGCCCGCCCGAGCACCTGCTCGCCGACGAGGAGGGCGAGGACGAGGACGAGCGCGACGACGACTGGGGCGAGGACGGCGACGACTGGCGCGACGGCTTCGACGAGGACCACGACTTCCGGCTCCAGGGGTAGGCCGCGCCCAGGGCGGGCGGGGTCGCCATCGCCGAGGCTCAGCCGGATATCGCCGACGCAAGCATCTTGTCGATTTCTTCGATCGCGGTAGATGCGTCGTCGTTGGCGACGTGACGCTTGATCGCCTGCAGTTCGGCAGCCCGATCCTCGACCGAGCCCCCCTCTCCGTGCCGAGTTACCCAGAGACCGGTCGCCAGCCGCTCGAGCGCGGCAACGCCCTTGCCGTGCAGTTGCTCGGATATCCAGTCGATCCGATCGCCGTGGCGCCGCATGGTCCGAGCGAACCGAGACTCGAGTTCCTCTCCGCGCTCAGTGACCCCAAAACGCGGACCGTAGGGCGGCCTCTGCGCTTCTCGGACCAGGTAAGCGTCGGCTTGCATCTCGCTCAGCTCATCCCGCAGCTCAAACGAGAACGGACCGTGCTTGTAGAGGATGAAATCGAAGTCGAACGGGACGTCCGCCAGCTCGCGCAGGAGATACGTCGCCTTCTGGATATGCGTCTCGCCCGTCCAGCTCCCCTGCTCACGCAGGGTTCGCGCAAGCCGGGCCCCGACTTCGTCGTCAACGAGGTCGCCTGCACGGCGGCGCTGCGCCGCCTCGGCCTGCCGCTGGCGCCGCTGGAGCCGATGAGGGTCGCCGGGCGGCCCTGCGCCGTCGCCGCGCGCTTCGACCGCCGCGGCGACGGGCTGCCGGTCACCCCGCGCCACCAGGAGACCTTCTGGCAGGCGCTCGGCTTCGCGCCCGGGGCGGAGCGGGCCGCCGAGGAGGTCGAGCGGCCCGGCTTCGCGCACTCCGCCGAGCTGCTGCGCGCGATCGGCGAGGAGGACGCGGTCGAGACACTTGGCCCAGGAGCGCGGCTGGTACCGCCCGGTGATCGACGAGATCGTCCTCGTCGTCGGAGGGCGAGCCAACCAGCTCCTCGAGGACCTCAAAGACGTCGTCCACGGCCCCGGCGGCCGCTCGCTGCGGGACCTGGAGTTGCCGTGACCTCGCGATCGACGACTTGTTAAACGCCCAAGCAGACGACGGTGAAGCTATCCCGAAAGCTGCTCTGCCCGCAGCCGCGAAAGCGAGGACTGGCCGGACGACGACGAGCTCGCCCTCGTCGCCTGGCGGGCTATCCGTGGATTCTCCGGTGGGCCACCTGGTAGACGGTTTCAGCGTGGGAGTCGGATGGGTGATGACGGACGCCGAAAGCCAGGTAGCGGAGCGCGCCGCGTTCGTCGACGATGTCTAGCTGGAAGACCATGCCGAACCGCCCAGCGGCGTCTGGCAGATAGACCTTCAGGCACCTCGGCAATTGGGCACCTTCGGTGCCTTCGTCTTCGCAGAGGCGCAAATCGTCGGGAGGGACGCCGTCGCTCTCGAAGCGCTCGCGGGCAGCCTTGGCGATCTCTGCACCAGCGTCGCTGGCGCGCTCGACGTCGGCCTCGAAGAACTCCCCGTCAATGATGACGGGCGACGGCTTCTTTGCCACGGATCAGCCCTCGCCGTCGGGCGGAAGGAACGGGCCATGCTCGGATACAAAGGCGTCGAACTCCTCCTTGGTGGCCGGGCGAGCACCGGAACGCTCGCGCAGCGTCTTCAAGGACGGCTCGGACTCTCGCACGATCACGAACTCGCCTTTGCCGCGCTCCTCGGTGATGACGAAGTCGCCCTCAAGGTCGCCTTGCACCGTGATATGGGCCAATCGCTCCATAGCCGAAATCATCGCAGACGCCTTGGTCGATTTCGACTTGGCTTGTTGAACTTGCATTTTCGTCTCCTTCTCGGGATTTGACGCAAATGCCCCTGCCGGAACCTCGACCCCGAGCCCGGGCATCGAGTTGTTGCCGGCAGCGGGATCTGTCCGAGGCGATGTATCGAACACCAGTTCGCATGCAATGAGTTTCGCAATCCAAGCGGACGGAACCTCGCCGGCGACGAGCGCAGCGACCGCTGGGCCTGGCCGCAGCCGGGGATGCCGAGCACGCACATAGTCAAGCCCGAAACCGGCGAGTACCCCGACTTCGTCGTCAACGAGGTCGCCTGCACGGCGGCGCTGCGCCGCCTCGGCCTGCCGCTGGCGCCGATCGAGCCGATGACGATCGCCGGGCGGCCCTGCGCCGTCGCCGCGCGCCTCGACCGCCGCGGCGACGGGCTGCCGGCCACCCCGCGCCACCACCGGGCTGATGCGGGTCGGGATGGAGTGCGGACGGGAGCCGCTGCCGGCGGTCACGACCGGGCTCGAGATGGCCGCCCTGCTCGGCCGCGCCCTCGGCGCCGTCGCCGAACGGGCCCAGGAGCGCGGCTGGTACCGCCCGGTGATCGACGAGATCGTCCTCGTCCTCGGCAGGCGAGCCAACCAGCTCCTCGAGGACCTCAAAGACGTCGTCCACGGCCCCGGCGGCCGCTCGCTGCGGGACCTGGAATTGCCGTGAGCGACCCGGCGCGGTATCGGACAAGACCCCCGGCAACGTCAACGTCCTGCTCGGCCATCGCGATCGCCGTCCGGCTCTCCCGTTCGAGGCCGATCAACGCTCCCGCGTCGAGGACGAGAGATCGTCCCCGAAGCGGCAGTCATTACAGACATTTCTTTAGGTTGCTGCGCGCCGCCCCGGAGCAGCCGGCGAGCATGCGCGTCACCGGCCTGCGCGGGGTGGGGAAGACCGTCTTGCTGGGAGCGTTCGCGGAACGCGCCGAGGAAGCGAATTGGGAGCCCGCCGAGTTCGAGCTTCAGCCCTCGCACAACACCGACGAGGCGCTTCAGGGTGCGATGACGGGCTTGCTCGAACGCGCGCAGGGGCGCCTCTCGCGCTACGAGAGGCTACGAGCGGCGGCGGGCCGGGCTCTGCGCGGCGGCAGTCTTTCGGTTGACTGGGAAGACGTCTCGCTGGCGATCGCCCCCGGCTCGGCCCGCGAGAGCGACCTTGCCCGGGACATATTCGCGACGGTCGAGCTCGCCGTCTCCAAGGGCCGCGAGGGGCGTTCCCAGGATTGACCACCCATACTGGCGGTCAATCCTGGGAACGCCCGCGACGAGCGCGATCGACACGGCGAGCACCCGCTGTCGCTGCTGATCGCGCCCCTGGTGGCCCTGCAGCGTCAGGAGCTGCCGCTCGCTGTGGTCGTGTGCGGCCTCCCGACTCTCGCCGCAAACCTGCAGAAGGCCCGCTCCTACAGCGAGCGGCTCTTCCGCGGTGAGAATGTCGACTCGCTTCCGCGGGACGAGGCGCTCGCCGCCTTCACCCGGCCGCTCGAGCAGACCGGGCGCAACGCCGCCGAGCAGGTCGCCGCAGCGGTTGTGGACGAGGTCGAGGGCTACCCCTACTTCATCCAGCTATGGGGGTCGGAGCTGTGGGACGCCGCCGATCTCGCCGGCGTCGATCGCTTCACGCCCGAGCTGCTCGACGAGGCGCGTGCCCAGATCTACGAGCGCCTCGACCGGGATTTCTACGAGCCGAGAACCTCGACCCTCACCCCGGCCGAGCAGGAGGTGCTGCTCGCCTCGGCCTCATGTGCCTATCCGCCCCTGCGGGCCGCGGATCTCGGCGCGGTATCGGACAAGACCCCCGGCAACGTCAACGTCCTGCTCGGCAGGCTCGTCGAGGCCGGCGCCCTCTACCGGATCCGGAAAGGCGAATACGACTACACCGCACCCAAGTTCCGCGACTTCCTCCTCCGTCGCTCGACCTGAATCGGCAGGGGGCGCCGGCAGCGCCCTCCGGTCACCGGCCGATTCGGACTTGCATTCGGACGCACTTGGCTTAGATTGGTACTGTGCTGAACGCCCCACCCCGCTTCGGCTTCAACCTGAGGTCCGCCCGGATCGACGCCCGCGTCAGCCAGGAGGAGCTGAGCGAGCGCTGCGGCACGCCGCACCGAGGTCGGACGGCTCGAGCGCGGCCAGGGAGCGCCGCGCCTCGGCACCCTGATCAAGTAGCGCCAGTGCGTCAGAGCGGCGGGCCGATGATCCCAGAGGAGGATCTGCATGTAGAGGTCGACCGGCACCGCGCGCTCCACGTCCTCCCCTTCCTCGCGTAGGCGCCGCGCAGCGCGATCACGTTGGCGATCTTGTCCGCGGCGAGCACCGTCCATGCCTCCTCGCGGGCGATTCGGCCCGGAGGAGACTCGGAACGTATTTATTGGAATACTGAGTCCGTCGATCCAGTCGGGAGGCCAGCACGAAGCTTGACGTCTATCTGCATGGGGAGCCGGTCGGCACGCTGGCCGCGAGCGAGGGCGGCTACGAGTTTGCCTACGCGCGCCAGGCGGTGGACCGGGCGGGGGAGGGGACGACGCCGCTCAGCCGCTCGCTGCCCCTGCGCGCCGAGCCCTACGGCGCCGCGGCGGCCCGGCCCTACTTCGAGGGCCTGCTGCCGGACGGCCTGCGCCGCGAGCGGATCGCCCGCGAGCTGGGGCTCGACCCGGCCGACGGGCTCGGCCTGCTCGCCGAGCTGGGCAGCGACTGCCCCGGCGCCGTCCTGCTGCTGCCCGAGGGCGAGCGGCCGGAAGACCCCGACCCCGACGCGCTCGCCTGGCTCGGCGACGACGAGCTCGAGGAGCTGCTGGCGGTCCCGCCGCCGCGGCTGTTCGACCCCGCCAACGAGCGGCGCATGCGCTTCGCCCTGCCGGGCGAGCGCCACAAGCTCGCCCTGGTCCGCGACGAGCAGGGCGACCGCTGGGCCTGGCCGCAGCCGGGGATGCCGAGCACGCACATAGTCAAGCCCGAAACGGGCGAGCACCCGGACTTCGTCGTCAACGAGGTCGCCTGCACGGCGGCGCTGCGCCGCCTCGGCCTGCCGCTGGCGCCGCTGGAGCCGATGAGGGTCGCCGGGCGGCCCTGCGCCGTCGCCGCGCGCTTCGACCGCCGCCTCCGGCAGGGTGAAGCCGCCGCCGCCGACGAACACGGAGTCGAGCGGCGCCCCCGAGGGGCTGATCGCGTCGATGCCGGTATTCGATCCCAACAAGAAGCTCGACGAAGCTGTTGGGAGTCCAACCCGACAAGCAGGACGAGCTCAGAACCTGCCAGGAGGAGCTGATCGACCGCCTGAACGCGATCGCGCTGGGGAACGCACCGGCTTACGGAGCCGAGTTTGCCCTGCCGGCAGCCGCCCACCTCAAATACACCCTGGGCCGCTCCGGCGAGCGACGGGGAGAGGGCCTCTCAACCCGTGAAGCGCACCCGACAGCCGCCTGCTCCCTCTACTGGCAGCTCGTCAGGAACAGCCCGATGCCGGCGTCGGCCGACTGGTTCCGCAGCCAGGCCTGGAGCGTTATCAGCCTTGCCGGGAATCTACGCAAGCAGACCCGGCTCGAAAGGGCGCTTCGCCTCGCCACGATCGCGAAGCGCAGCTTCGACTCGCTGGAAGACGAGTACGGGCAGGCGCAGTGCCTGTTCATGTTCGGCTTCTGCCTGCGCCTGCTCGGCGAGTTCCGCGAGGCATCGGCATGCCTCGATCGCGCCTACCGGCTCGCCGAGGACAACTGCTTCGAACGGGCCCGGGCCGACACCCTGATGCAGATCGGGGAGGTCAGGCGCTGTCTCGGCGACCTCGACGAGGCTCGCGAGTTTCTCAACGAGGCGCTTGAGCGGGCCGATGGGATGCGGCTTCTGGTGACCCAGGCCTTCGCTCAGTCGACTCTGGGCGCCGTCGAATTCCAGAAGCAGGAGTACGCGGAGGCCTACGGGTACCTCGACCGGGCGGCGCAGATGTTTCGGGCCTGCGAGCACCCCGAGGGTGCGGCTCTGAACGCGCGCCGCCAGGCGGCCGTCGCCCGCAGCATCGCGACCGACAGCGCGAAGCCGAGCTACGCAGCGGTCGAGCGCCTGATCGAGTCGGCGGACGAGGGCTACAGGGGACTTCAAAGCCCCGCCGGCGTCGCCGCTTGCGCGATCGAGGAGGGCCGGGTGCGGATGCTGCGCAAGGGCGGGCGGGTCGGCCCGGTGATCGAGAGGCTGAAAGAGCTCCTCTCCAGCCGCGGCCAGTGCGAGATCCTGGAGCTCGACCCCTGGGTGCCGTCGCTTCTCCACCGGTTTGCGCAGGACGCGGAAAACGCCGGCCTCGTCGCGCAGAGCGAGACGGTCTTGCGCGAGGCGCGCGAAATACTGGCCGAGCGCGGAACCGAAAGCGTCGAGCGGATCGCCGAGGTCGTGGACGACATCGAGCTCGAGGACGAGGATGAGATCGACCCCCGCTCGGCCGAGATGGGGGGCGAGACCAGGCGGGACCCGAGTGCCTTCGAAGAGCCGGGACTCCTGGGGGAGGGCCTTGGCGCAGCCGGATTGCACGCCGTCGCTGCCTGACTCACAGCGAGCGCGATCACCGCGCCTGGCGCTCACTAGAGCAGATGGAGTAGGACTTCGCCGCCCCCGCAATCCACTGAGCGTCGCCCGCGGGATCGGGGCGCCACCGGGGACGGGGGGTGACACAGAATTCCTTGCACAAACCGCGCGCGTTCCGTAAGTTTGACGGCATGGACTGGCGGGGGGTCGATCCGGAGTTGAGTCTGCTCTTCGACAGCATGGCCGGGCCGGGCAGGCTCTACGCGCTCGAGCGGCAGTTCTGGCTCGAGCTCTGGCACGTCCCGGTGCTCGAAGCGGTCGACGACCACGGGATCGAGGCGCGCCACTACGGCCCGATCCGGGCGTTCGCGTTCCCCTGCGAGCCGCGCCTCTCGCTTTTCAACATCCTCCTCGGGGCGGACCGCGCCGGCGCGGTCGAGCGGGGCCACCTGGCCGAGGCGCTGGACTGGACCGAGTCGCTGGGCCTCGACCTCCGCGTGCCGGTGCGGTCGGAGGGGGAGTTCGGCGAACCGGACGCCGCCGAGGACCAGCTCAACCGCCGCGGCTATCGCCGCACCGGGAGCCTGGCGATGCTCGCCCGCCCAGCCGCCCCGCCCGGCTTCGACGCGCCGCCCGGCATCGAGGTAGAACTGCTCGCCGGCGAATCCATGGTCGAAACGTTCAGCCACCTGCTCGCGCCCGCCTACGGCCTCGAGTGGACCGGCGAGGGCTTCATCGTCGGCCTGCCGGGCCGGCGCGACTGGCGCACCTACATCGCGAGCGACAGCGAGGGGCCGTTCGCCGCGGCGGCGATGATGATGCACTACGACGCGCCGCAGCTGGGCTTCGCCGGCACGGTCGAGGAGTGCCGCGGCAGGGGCGCCCACATGGCCCTGCTGCATCGGCAGCTCGAAGACGCCCGCGCCACCGGAGCCAGCGAGCTCCTCGCGATCACCGAAGAGTCGCTCGAGTGCCCGAGCACCCTCTCGGCCGGCGCCCGCAACCTGCTCCGCGCCGGCTTCGCCCTGGTCGCCGTCCGCACCGTCTGGCAGCCGCCGGAGGAGCTGATCGCGCCCGCGGAGGATGAGGAGGGCGAAGAGGGCGAGTGGGGCAGGAGCGACTGGGACGGCGAGGACGAAGGGCCCGACGACGACCACGACTTCGAGTTTGGGGCGTGACGCCCTCCGTCCCTGCCATTGCTCAAGTGAAGCTAAAATCAGCGAGGGAGACAGCGAGGCTGGGGGTCTGGCTGCATGGGGAGCCGGTCGGCACGCTGTCGCCCGCCGAGGGCGGCTACGAGCTCGCCTACCGGCGCCAGGCGGTGGACCGGGCGGGGGAGGGGACGACGCCGCTCAGCCGCTCGCTGCCCCTGCGCGCCGAGCGCTACGGCGCCGAGCAGGCCCGACCCTACTTCGAGGGCCTGCTGCCGGACGGCCTGCGCCGCGAGCGGATCGCCCGCGAGCTGGGGCTCGACCCGGCCGACGGGCTCGGCCTGCTCGCCGAGCTGGGCAGCGACTGCCCCGGCGCCGTCGTCGTCCTGCCCGAGGGCGAGCGGCCGGAAGACCCCGACCCCGACGCGCTCGCCTGGCTCGGCGACGACGAGCTCGAGGAGCTGCTGGCGGCCCCACCGCCGCGCCTCTTCGACCCCGCCAACGAGCGGCGCATGCGCTTCGCCCTGCCGGGCGAGCGCCACAAGCTCGCCCTGGTCCGCGACGAGCGCAGCGACCGCTGGGCCTGGCCGCAGCCGGGGATGCCGAGCACGCACGTGGTCAAGCCCGAAACGGGCGAGCACCCGGACTTCGTCGTCAACGAGGTCGCCTGCACGGCGGCGCTGCGCCGCCTCGGCCTGCCGCTGGCGCCGCTGGAGCCGATGAGGGTCGCCGGGCGGCCCTGCGCCGTCGCCGCGCGCCTCGACCGCCGCGGCGACGGGCTGCCGGTCACCCCGCGCCACCAGGAGACCTTCTGGCAGGCGCTCGGCTTCGCGCCCGGGGCGGAGCGGGCCGCCGAGGAGCTCGAGCGGCCGGGCTTCCTGCACTCCGCCGAGCTGCTGCGCGCGATCGGCGAGGAGGACGCGGTCGAGACACTGTTCAAGCTCGGCTTCGCCTGCTTCCTGCTCGGCGACCACGCCGAGGACATCGTCGGGCGCCGCGACCTGCACGGGCGCAACGCCTCGCTGCTGCTGCGCGACGGCGGCGCCACGCTCGGCCCCTTCTACGGGATCGCCTCGACCGACGTCTACGGCGCCGACGACCAGACCGCGCGGACGACCCGGGAATGGGTCGAGCACACCTCCGGCTACGCCGGGCTGATGCGGGTCGGGATGGAGTGCGGACGGGAGCCGCTGCCGGCGGTCACGACCGGGCTCGAGATGGCCGCCCTGCTCGGCCGCGCCCTCGGGGCCACAGCCGAGCGGGCCCAGGAGCGCGGCTGGTACCGCCCGGTGATCGACGAGATCGTCTTCGTCGTCGGAGGGCGAGCCAACCAGCTCCTCGAGGACCTCAAGGACGTCGTCCACGGCCCCGGCGGCCGCTCGCTGCGGGATGTGGAATTGCCGTGAGGGGCCTTCCGGCTCCAGGGGTAGGACGCGCCAAGAAATTTAAGTAAAACAAAGAATGCCTGGTACCTTGGGCGCCATGAGGCAATCGATCCCAATGATCGTGGTCGGCCTGCTGCTGGCCGCCCTGGCGGCCGGCTGTGGCGGCGGCGGTGACAATGGCTCGACGGCGGCGACCGGCAACGAAACCACCGCCGGCACCGGCGCCGGCGGGAAGGAAGGCGAATCGCTGAGCGCGGGCGGATCGCCGAGCGCGGACGAATCCGGGAGCGGCGGCGAATCGTCGAGCGGCGGCGCGGGGGGCGAATCCGGGAACGGCGGTGGCTCCGGGAGCGAATCCCGCGGCGGCGAATCGCCCGGTGCCGCCGAATCCCCGGGCGCGCCTGCGCCAAAGGCAGAGTCGACGTCTGCTGAATCGAAGGCCGACTTCATCGTCAAGACCAACGCCCTCTGCGCAAAGCGGCTGCAGCAGATACAGACGGACGTGCGTGAAATCTTCGAAAGCGCGAAGGGCGAAGGCTCCCAGCAGGCCGCTCTGCTCAAGCTCGTCGACGATGCGATCGCGCCGGGGCTGGAAGCGGAGGCCGACGAACTTGGGGCGCTGGAGCCTCCGCAGGGCGACGCAGGGAAGATTGAAGAAATCGTCGCCGCAATCGAAGCGGCAGTCGCCGAAGCCCGCAAAGACCCACAGGCATTCCTGACCAACTCGACCGCCGCCCTTGCGAAGCCGCAGCAACTGGCCCGCGCGTACGGCATCGGCTCCTGTGGAAGGGCCTCCTAGCGGGTCGACCGCCGCTTTTCGAGTTCGGCTCCACGCATGAGAAAGGGCCGGCTGCGCCGGCCCCCTCTCAACCGCGACTGGAGCAACGACTTCTTCTCCTATTCGCTCGCTTTCACCGCTGCCGCGATGGCCTCCTGGAGTTTGCCTTCGAGCACCGCGCTGTTGGTGCCGGCGGGCGAGGGCAGGCCGACGAGCGAGTTGACGAGCGGGTTGATGAAGAACGAGAAGATCCCGCCGCAACCGCTGACTCCCGGCGCCGCGAACGAGTTGTTCACGAGCGATCCCCCGCTCAGGGTGACCAACGTTTCCGCTTCGTTGATTTCGGGCGTCCCGGCGCTGCCGTGGATCGGTTCGTTCGGCGGCGGCGGCGACGTTTCCCCGCTGGTGAAGTCGATCACCACCGGGTTCGAGTTGGAGCCGATGTAGCAGCTGCTGCCGAGGATCGGGTTGCTCAGCTTGATCTTCACCGGCAGCGACAGCGCGGTTCCCACTTCGAACAGCAGGTTGACGACGTTGACGGAGATGTTAGACGCCGGGCCGGCCAGCTCGACCGTCGCCGTGACCCCGGTGAGCCCTTCGTCGATCTTGTTGTTGAACCAGTTCTGCAGCCAGATCGGCCACGATTTCGGAGCTTTGATCCCGAGCAGGCCGCCGGGCACGGTCTGTGGGACTTTGACCAGGGTTTCGCTGTTCTCCGCCCCGACGAAGAATTCTTTGCCGACTTCGTTGAATTCGAGCCCGCCCTGCAGGACGACCGGGTTCTTCAGCGGGACGGTTTTCGAGCCGATCTGGAAGAAGCCGCCGCTCGATTCCGAGAAGATGCACCCGAAGACCGCTTCGTTGCTCAGCGGGCACTCGTTGAACTGGGCGAATTCTCCCGTCGGGTTGTGCGACGCGGCGAGCGCCTGCGATGCCGGTACCAGCATCGCCGCGATGACCGTGGCCGCAGCGAGTAGCTTTCTCATTGACTGGTCCTTTCCGTTGCCTTTCGTGGTAACGGCAGATGGGAGCCGGCAGCGACACGCGTCGCCGCCGCACGTAGGCGGGGCGGTGGGCCCCAGGTGCCACGAAAACTCCTCCCATTCTTGGAACCATGCCGTTCCCAAAGGAATAGGGTCTTGCACCAGAACAGTTCGTCTAATGCAAGCTACATCGATCAGAAGCCGCGGCGGGTCTCTGGCCGGTTCGCCTGGAAATCCGGCATTTGCAGGGTGCTTTGAAGCAGAGTACTCTAAATAGAGAAGAAAAGATTTGACTAATAGGCGGCAATCAGTTATGAATGGTCGGGTAAGAGAGGGCCCCGGCCGGTCGACAAACCCAGGCCGGAGCCCCGAATCAACGGCCGGTGGAGCCCTTCCGGCTCGCCGGCGCTTAAGGAGGATATTCACGATGAAGAGTAAGACGATGCTCTTGGCGGCCGCGGCGCTCAGCGCCCTGGCCTTCGCGGCACTGCCGTCGATGGCGATGGCGTCCCACCAACCGCCGACAAGCGGGCTGCCCGAAAATGCGGCGTTCAGCGGTACGACCACCAACACCGCGACGTTGTATGGAGCGCAGAAAATCGTATGCAAAACCACCGCGGAACAGCCAAACACGGTGACAACGAGCGGTAAATTCGAAACCCCCCACACAGGCTCGGTGAAATTCACCTTCCACAACTGCCGGGAGGCGACCCTCAACTCGACATGCACCACCGCGGGTGAACCGAGCGGTACAATCACGACCACAACACTGCCGTTCCACCTGCTCTATCTGGAGCCGAAAGCGGAAGGCGAAACACACGAACGGCCGGGTGCCCTGATCACACCGAAAGAAGGGCACTTCGCGACGTTCAGCTGCCTCGGTGGCCTCGTCAAAGTCGTGGTCGGCGGCACCGGCGTGCTCGGCACAGTCACCAAACCGGGGATCGGCGGAAAATCGCACTCGTTCAGCCTCAAAGTGAAAGCGACCGCGGAAGGCCAGGAACACACGACAACCCACACAACAGAAACCTACGGCCTGACGGCGTCGATCAACGGCGGCGAAGCCAAACCGGCATACGAGGACGCCGGGGAAGCGGAAGCCATCTTCAACGGAGAAGGCGTGGAAGGGACGACAACAACACAGACATAGGCTCGCTCAGGGAGCGAATCTATTCGATCGTGGGGCCGCCTTCGGGCGGCCCCACGGCGTCTCGGGCCGAACGGGCGAACGGGCACAAGGTACGAGGAAAGTTGTATCTCGATACGGCCTGTGTTAAGTTCTGCGCGGAGGGACGGCACCGGGCTCGCACGGCCGCGGTGGCGAGCCGAGGGGGAAAGGGGCAGCAGGGTTGAGAGCAATGGCGAAGGCGATCGAGGGTACGCGGTCCCCGTGGGCGCGAGCGGGCGCATCCGCGGCGGCGATCGGGTTGTGGCTGGCTCTCTCGGCTTCGATCGCCCAGGCCGCGCCGCCGGCGACGATCGCCTTCCCGGGCTCGGCCGCGGGACAGGTCGAACGTCCGCTCGGCACCGCGGTCGATCAGTCCAGCGGCGACCTCTACGTCGCCGACGCAGAGAACTTCCGCATCGACAAGTTCGACTCCGAAGGGAGCTTCCTGCTCACCTGGGGCTTCGGCGTCGCCGACAACGAGTCGGCCGAGCTGCAGACCTGCGGTCCGCAGGCCAGCCCGCCGACGCTCAAGTGCTTCGTCTTCCCAGGCGCCGGTTCGACCAGCGCGACGGGCAACATCAGACCCGACTCGGTCGCCGTCGACCAGTCGAGCCATGACGTCTACGTCGCCGACAGCTCCAAACGTCGCGTGACCAAGTTCACCCCCTCGGGCGAGCTGCTCTTCCTCTTCGGCCCCGACGTGACCTTCTCGGGCCCCGGCAACGGCGGCGCCGACGAGCAGCAGTCGATCACGGTCAAGGCGACGGGCGGCACCTACACCCTCTCGCTCACCGCTCCCGCCGAGGCGTCGGTGAAAAACCCGAAAACGGAAACCACCGCCCCGATCCCCTACAGCGCCACCTCCGCAGAAGTGCAGACCGCCCTGGAGGCGCTGGCGATCGTCGAAGCCGGCGATCTCTCGGTCAGCGGCGGCCCCGGCGACGCGACCGGCTCGACCCCATACACCGTCAGCTTCACCGGCGGGGCCTTCGCCCACAACGACGTCGCCCAGATGAGCGCCGACGCGGCCAAACTCTCCGGCGGGAGCGCCGCGATCGCGACCCCGGTCCCCGGCGGCGGACCGGAGGTCTGCGAACCGAAAGCCGGCGACGCCTGCAAAGTCGCCAGCGTAAGCGGCGACGTGCTCAGCGCGCCCAAAGCAGCGATCGTCGATCCCTCCAACCAGCACGTTTGGGTCGGCGACAACGGTCGCATCGTCCAGTTCGACTCGACCGGGCACCACCTCTCCACGGCGCCGATCCCCGGCGCCGCCACGGCCACGAACGCCCTCGCCCTCGGTCCCGTGAGCGGCGACTTCTACACGCTCAAAGCGAGCGCCAACGAGGGGCAGCGGGTCAGCTTCGCCGGCTTTGCCAACGGCGACACCTTCACGATCGGCAACCTGCCCGCCTCCTGCTCCGCCGCGAGCACCGCTCCGATCGAATACGTCAAAACCAACTCCCTCCCTCCGAATGCCTTCCGCGATGGGGTCCGAAACGCGCTCGACGCCAAGTGCGGCGCCGATAGCTTCGAAGCACAAGCCAACGCTTTCGAAGGATTCGCCAGCGTCACCTTCCAGGGAGCGCTCACCGCCCACAACTTCACCCAGCTCACCTGCACCAAGGACACTGGCGCCGGCAGCTGCTCGGTCTCGACTCTCACAAACGGCGCTCCCGGCGCGGTGCGAAAGCTCGAACCCTCGGGCAGCCCGGTCGACACCCTGACCGAAGTCGGCGCCCTCGACGCCACGGGCAGCCCCCAGGCGCTCGTCCCGGACGCCGCCGGCGACCTCTACGTCGGCGACAACGTCGGCCCCTACCACTTCCTCAAGTTCAACCCGGCCGGCGAACAGACCGCCCAGTTCGGCGCCGGCCAGGTGATCATGGCCCCCCATGGCGCCGGGCCCAGCGGCAACGCCCTCGCCATCGACGAAGCCGCCGGCGCCCTCTACGCCGCCAGCAGCCGCCCCACGGAAGAAAGCGCCGTGCAGCGCTTCGCCCTCCCCGAAGAAGGCCCGCTGCCCGACAACCCGCAAGCCGAAGACGTGCTGCCGACCACCGCCACCCTCAGGGCCACCCTCAACCCCGAGGGCAACGCCACCACCTACCACTTCGAGTACGGCAGCGACGAAAGCTACGGGCAGGAAACGACCACCGAAGCGCTGCCGGGCTCCGGATACGAATCCGAAGAAGTAAGCGCGGTGATCGAGCACCTGATCCCCGACACGACCTACCACTTCCGCCTCGTCGCGAGCAACGAATGCAAATCGGGCGAACAGTGCACCATCCACAGCGAAGACGCGACCTTCACCACGCCCCCGGCGGTCAAGGTCGACGCCCAGTGGGTCGACGAAGTCACCGCCGCCTCGGCGACCTTCAAGGCCGAGCTCGACCCACTCGGCGTGCCCGCCGAATGGAGGCTCGAATACGGCACCAGCAAAAGCTACGGCAGCGCCACTGCCTTCCAGACCCTCGGCTCGGGCTTCGGCGACGTGGCCGTGGCAATGCCGATCACCGGCCTCAGTCCCGACACCCTCTACTACTACCGCTTCGCCGCCAAAGACAAACGCGACGGGGTTCAGTACGTGGTCAACGGCCCCGACCAGACGCTCCTCACGGCGCTCGGCACCCTCGGCTTCTCGCTCCCCGACGGGCGCGCCTGGGAGCAGGTGACGCCGCTGCGAAAGGGCGGCGGGCGGATCGTGCCGCCCTGGCTCGGCCTCGCCCCCGCCTCGGAAGACGGCTCGGCGCTCAGCTTCATCAGCGTCGGCCCGGTCTCCGAAGCCGCCGGCGGCCGCTACCCCGAGTCTGCCCAATCGCTGGCCCGTCGCGGCCCGGAGGGCTGGACCTCCGAAGACATCGAGCCCCCGCGCGAAACCTCCCAGCCGGCCGACCTCAGCTCCGAATACCGCCTCTTCTCCCCCGACCTCGCGCGGGCGGCACTCGAGCCGCGCGGCCTGCGGGCAAAGCAGCCCGGGCCGCTCTCCGCGGAAGCCTCCGAATGGACCCCTTACCTGCGCGAAAGCTTTCTCGACCCGGCCCGCTGGCGCCCGCTCGTCACGGGCAAGATGCCTTTTGCCAACGTCTGCCCGGGTGTCGAATTCGGCGGCACGGAGGAAGAACAGCTGACCCGCACCGAACCTACGATTCACGTCCTCGGCGGATCGCCCGACCTGCGGCAGGTCATCCTGAAGACCGGAGTGCCGCTGACCTGCGACGCCGAAGGCGCCAAAGGAGCGCTCTATGAGTGGTCCGACGGGGCGCTCGAGCTGATCAGCAAGCTGCCCGACGGCAAAGCGGCGGGAGGAGCGGCGCTGGGGTCCATTGGCACTGTGGGATCCGGCGAAAGGTCGATCGACGATGCCGTATCGCGGGGCGGCCGCTATGCCTACTGGGCAGGCAGCGAAACCGAACCCACGGCCCTCTACCTCCGCGACACCGCGAAGGAGGAAACCATCCGCCTCGACGAACCCCAGCCGCACTCGATCGGCGGCAACGACCGGCCGTTCTTCCAGGGCGCCTCGGTCGACGGGCGCCGGGCCTTCTTCACCGACACCCGCCACCTCACCCCCGACGCGGGGGAAACCGGCGCTGACCTCTACGCATGCGAGATCGTCGAAGCGGGCGGGAAAGACAAATGCTCGCTGCGCGACCTTACGCCCGAAACCGCCGACCGCGAATCTGCCGACGTGCAGGGCGCCGTAACGGCGATCGGCGAAGCCGCCGAGGATCTCTACTTCGTCGCCAACGGGGCGCTCGCCCCCGGGGGGGTCGCCGGCAACTGTGCCCCTGTACCCAGCGCCGCCCAGCGCTGCAACCTCTATTACGCCCATCGCGAAGGCGGCACCTGGAGCACCCGCCTGGTCGCGGTCCTCTCCGGGGGAGACTCGCACGTCTGGGGACCGCTAAGCGGTTCCTTCAGCACCGCGAACCTCGCCGCGACCGCCTCCCCCGACGGCCGCTACCTGGCCTTCATGTCGCTGCTATCGCTGAGCGGCTACGACAACCGCGACGCCAAGAGCGGCGAGCCCGACGAGGAGGTCTTCCGCTACGACTCGGAGGCCGACGGCGGAGCGGGCGAGCTGGCCTGCGTTTCCTGCAACCCTTCCGGCCCGCGGCCGCGGGGGGCGGTGGGGGCGGACGGCTACCAGCTGCCCAGCGACTGGCTGGGGCTGTGGACGAGCCGCCGAGTGGCCGCGACGCTGCCCGACCCCGAGGCCACCGAAGCCGGCGTGCCCGCCTTCTACCGCCCCCGCGCGATGCTCGATAACGGCCGCGTCCTCTTCAACGCCTTCGACGGGCTCGTTGCGGCCGACTCCAACGGCACCGCCGACGCCTATGAGTACGAGCCCTGGGGGGCGGGGGCTGGCAGCTGCACCGCCTCCTCCAAGGGCCCGGCGCTCTCCCAGGCCCAGGGCGGGGCCTGTGTCGCCCTGCTCTCCGCGGGGACCTCCGAAAGAGAATCGGCGGTGATCGACTCCTCGGCCACCGGCGATGACGTCTTCATCATCACCGCCTCCCGCCTCTCGGCGCTCGACGAAGACCCCGACTACGACATCTACGACGTCCGCGTCGGCGGCACCGCGGCGCAGCGCGAAGCGCTCGCCGAATGCCTCGGCGAAGCCTGCCAGTCGCCGCCCCCGCCGCCCGGGGCCCCGACTCCCCCCACCGCGGCCCTGGCTGGCGACGGCAACCTCAAACAGCCCGCTCCCAGGCCGCGCTGCCGCAAGGGCCAGCGCAAGGTCCGCCGCAACGGCAGGGCCCGCTGCGTCAAGGCCAGCCATCGCCACCACCAGACGCGAGGACATCGCCGTCACGGGAGGGCCCACCGATGAGACGCATCGCCCCGATCCTCGCCGCCCTGGCGCTCTGCGCCCTGCCCGCGTCGGCCCAGGCCACCTCTCCCTGGTGGTCGCTCGAAGCCGGCTCGCGCCCAAGCAACCTGCAGGTCGCCCCCGACCAGACCGAGGTCCAGGAAGTGAGCACCGCCACGACCGACATCGAATTCATAGGCGAAGGGCTGCTGATCGCCCCGATCGAGGTCGGCGGCGAAGCGGTTGGCTGCCTCGGAACCGGCGAATTCATCCCTCCCTTCGGCACCGCCTTCTTCGGCAGCCCCGCCGCGGTCTGCGAAGAACAGACCGGCTTCGCGGCGGCCGAAGCCGTCAAAACCCCCGCCGAGCTGGCCGAACTGCTCGAAGGCTTCTACGAAACCGAAGTGCTCCTCGCCGGCCCCGAAGGCAAAGGCGAAGCCCCCGCCGGCTTCGGCGAAGGTGCCTTCACCATGACCACGCCGGGGACCTGGGTGGCCAATTCCGTCCAGTTCGGCCCCCCCGTCCGCGTCCCCAACCCCTTCGAACCCAAAGAAAGCTTCACGCTCGGCAAAGCCTCCGCGAAGGTGACCAGCCAGGCCAGCGGCCGCCTGTTCATCATCGCAACCAACGTCGGCGACGCCCCGCTCGACGCGACCTCGACGCCATTGACGATCACCGAGGAACTGCCCGAAGGCGTCTCCGCCTACGGCGTCGAAGCCTTCGCCGGCCTCGTCTCGGGGGACCCGGTGAACGGTGGCAGCGTCGGCATCTCGGGCCCGGTCGAGTGCGAAATCGAAGAAGCGGGCGGGCTCGAAGGAGGCGAGCTCGTCAGCTGCGGCTTCGAAGGCGAACTCCCCTCCTATGAAGCGATCGAAATCGAAGTCGCCGTCGCCCTGACCCCCAAAGCGCTCGACGGGGCGAGTGGCGAGGTGAGGATCTCGGGCGGCGACGCCGAGCCGAAGAGCGCCGCCCAGGCGCTGCGGGTGAGCGGCGAAGCGGTCCAATTCGGGATCGAAGGCTTCTCGATGCGAGCCGAAGAAGAGGGCGGCGCCACCGCCTCGCGCGCCGGCTCCCACCCCTTCCAGCTGACCCAGTCGCTGCGCTTCAACTCCGGCAAGCTGATCGGCTCCGACCGCGTAAGCACCGTGGTCGAACAGCCCGCCCAGCTGCGCAATGTGCACGTCAAGCTGCCGCCGGGCCTCGTCGGCAACCCCAGCCCGATCCCGACCTGCAGCTTCCAGCGGTTCACCACCCAGCATGGGGACCTGATCAACGAATGCCCGCCCGAGACCGCGGTCGGCGCCGCCTCGGTGACGGTGATCGAACCGGGCACCCTCAAATTCACCCGGGTCGCGGTGCCGGTCTTCAACCTCGAACCCGCCTACGGCGAGCCCGCCCGCTTCGGCTTCATGGTCGTCGGGGTGCCGGTGACGATCGACACCGAGCTGCGCGGCTCAGAAGCCTACGCGATCGGTGCCAACGTGCTCAACGCCTCCCAGCTGCCCCAGGTGCTCGCCTCCACGGTCTCGATCTGGGGCAATCCCGGTGACCCCGCCCACGACTCCACCCGCGGCTGGGGCTGCCTTTACTTCACCCACCCGTACGCCTGCCAGCGCCCGGCGGGGTTGAGCGAAGCAGCCTTCCTGCGGATGCCGGTCTCCTGCGAGCAGCCCGTCTCCTACGGGATCGATGTCGAACCCTGGAACGCCCCCCTGGGCTCTCAGATCGCCTCTGCCACCGACACGAGCGCGGCCCTCACCGGCTGCGACCTGCTGCCCTTCGACCCCTCGATCGAATCGACCCCGACGACCAAGCTGGCCTCCAACCCCTCGGGCCTCGACTTCTCGCTCGAATTGCCGAACGAGGGCCTGACGAACCCCGTCGGCAAGTCCGAAGGCCAGCCGCGGAAGATCGAAGTCTTCCTGCCCCCGGGGATGACCGCCAACGAGTCCTTGGCCGAAGGGCTCGCCACCTGCTCTGAAGCCCAGCTGGGACGCGAGACCGCCTACTCGCATCCCGGCGAAGGCTGCCCGGAGGCCTCCAAGATCGGCACCGCGGAACTCGAAACGCCGCTGCTCGAAGGGCGGCTGCTGAAGGGCTCGGTATACGTCGCCACTCCCTATGAGAACCCCTCCGGCTCGCTGATCGCCCTCTATCTGACGATCCGCGAACCGAAAGCCGGGGTCCTCGTCACCCAGTCGCTCGAGGTGAAGCCCGACCCCGCGACCGGGCAGCTCATAACCGTCGCCGAAGATATCCCCCAGCTGCCCTTCTCCCAGTTGCGCCTGCACCTGCGCTCGGGCGGGCGGCCCCCGCTGATCAGCCCGCCGCTCTGCGGCACCATCCAGACCACCGCGACCTTCTACCCCTACTCGGTCACGGAGCCGGTCACCAAGACCTCGGCCGCACAGATCCTCGGCGGCCCGACGGGCGGCTCTTGCCCGCAGGGCTCCCCGCCCTTCGATCCGGGCTTCGAAGCCGGCTCGGCAAGCGCCGGCGCCGGCCGCTACTCCCCCTTCTACATGCGCCTCACCCGCAAAGACGGCGAACAGGACATGGGCAAATTCAGCTTCGCCCTGCCCCCCGGGGTCGTCCCCAAGCTCGCCGGCATCCCCTACTGCCCCGAGGCCGACATCGCCAAGGCGCAATCGCGCCAGGGCCCCCACGGGGGAGCCGAAGAGCGCAGCGACCCCTCCTGCCCGGCGGCTTCTCAGATCGGCCGCACGGTCGCCGGCGCCGGCGCCGGCTCAGACCTCACCTACGTGCCCGGCCGCCTCTACCTCGCCGGCCCCTACCACGGCGATCCGATAAGCGCGGTCGCGATCACCCCCGCCGTTGCCGGTCCGTTCGACGTCGGGGTGGTGGTCGTCCGCGAGGCGCTGCGCCTGAATCCCGTGACCCACGTGGGCGAAGTCGACGGCTCCGCCTCAGACCCGATCCCCCACATCCTCAAGGGCGTCCCCCTGACCCTGCGCGACCTGCGCGTCTACGCCGACCGCCCCGAATTCACCCTCACCCCTACCTCCTGTGAACGCTTCGAAGCCCGCGCCGGCATCTGGGGCTCCTACCTGGACTCCGCCGGGCGCACCAGCCCCGAGACCCAGGTCGGCCTCGCTTCCCCCTACCAGGCGGTCAATTGCTCGCGCCTCGGCTTCAAGCCGAAGCTCGCGATCAAGCTCAAGGGCGGCACCAAGCGCGGCGCCCACCCGGCGCTGAAAGCCGTCGTCACCCCCAGAGCGGGCGACGCCAACTTCGCCGGCGCCGTCGTCACCCTGCCGCACTCGGCCTTCCTCGACCAGGCCCACATCCGCACGATCTGCACCAGGGTGCAGTTCGCCGCCGGCGCCGGCAACGGCGCCCAGTGCCCGGCGGGCTCGGTCTACGGCCGCGCCCGCGCCTGGACGCCGCTGCTCGACCAGCCGCTCGAAGGCCCGGTCTTCCTCAGATCCTCCAGCCACAACCTGCCCGACCTCGTCCTCGCCCTGCACGGCCTCGTCGACATCGACCTCGCCGCCCGGATCGACTCCGTCCACGGCGGCATCCGCAGCACCTTCGAAGACGTCCCCGACGCCCCGGTCTCGCGCTTCATTCTCGAAATGCAGGGCGGCCGCAAGGGCCTGATCGTCAACTCGACCGACCTCTGCCGCAAGCCGAAGCGCAACCGCGCCACCGCCAACCTCACCGGCCAGAACGGCAAGCTCGACCGGATCAGCCCCGTGGTGCGGGCGCTGGGGTGCGGGAAGGCGAAGCGGCACAAGGAGCAAGGGAAGCACGGACACAGAGGCAAGAACCGCGGCGGGCGGCGGTGAGGGCGCGATCTTTGCTGGCCGCCGCCCTCGCGGCGGCCTTCCTCCTCCTGCCCGTCGCCGCGGCGAGCGCATTGCCCGTAGCGCACATCGAAATCATCGGCGAGGGCTCAGGCGAAGTCGTCGGAGTCCCCGGGCCCACTGGAGGCAGCCCGGAGTTCATCGAATGCAAATACAACGGAGAAACCGAAGAACAGACGGGCGTCTGCGAAGCCGAAGCGGGCGAAGACGAAGCTATCGGGCTCGTGGGCATAAACGTGGAACACCGAGAACTCGGGGGCTCTGAATTCGGCGGCTGGACGATCGTAGAAGGCGTCGAACTCGGGGGCAGCTGCTCGGCCTTCAGCAAAGGGTGCGGCGTCCTCAGCTTCGGCACCCCGATCAGGATAAAGGCCGCATTCGAGACCGGAGGAGTCGTGAAATTCCACCTCCTCGCCAAGAAGATCGGCACGGGCCACGGCACGGTCACCAGCAGCCCGGCGGGCATCGACTGTTTCCCCGGTTGCGGAAGCGAGGGTGCTGAATTCCTCGACGGCTCGGTCGTCATGCTGCACGCGGCTGCGGACGCCGACTCCACCTTCGACGGTTGGACGGGTTGCGACGCCGAACCGGGTGGCGACTGCGAAGTCACGATGAGCGAAGCCAGGGAAGTCGAGGCCGAATTCAACGAAGTCCCCCAGGCGACGCTCACCCTGGTCAAGGGCGGCCACGCCGAAGGCGGCACGGTCACCTCGAGCCCGGCCGGTATCGACTGCGGCCCGGCCTGCGAAGCCGAAGCGGCCGAATTCGACGAAGGCGAAACGGTCACCCTGACCGCCGCTGCCGAGGAAGGCTACGTCTTCGCCGGGTGGCTCGGTTGCAAATACGTCAGCGCCGGCGTCTGCGAAGTGACCGCCAACGGCCCGCTGACCGAAGTCACCGCCGTGTTCGTCAAGGACGGCGAAGGCGTCAGCGTCACGCCGGAGCCGCCGGGCGAAAACTGCCCCAACGGCGGTATCAAGGTCGCATCGGCCTCAGGCGCCGAATACGTCTGCAACGGCGAAGACGGCGAGGTCACGGTCACCTGCAAGGTCAAGGGCAGGAAGATCGAGTGCGTCGTCAGGACCGCCGACGAGCGCGGCCACCGCAAGCACCATCGCCTGCGCTGGTGGCTGATGCACGGCGGCCACGCCTACGCTCACGGATCGGCTGCGGTCCGCCACGGCTACGCTCGCGTTCGGCTGAATGCCGGGCACCTGCCCAAGGGGCGCTACGTCCTGCGGGTGCGGGGGCGGGGCAGGGGCGCGAGGATCCTGCTCGGCTGATCAGGCGCGAGTTACACCACGGAGTGAGAGAGGGCCGGCTGCGCCGGCCCTCTCTCAACTGCGACTGGAGCGAACGACTTCTCTTATTCGCTCGCTTTCACCGCCGCCGCGATGGCCTCCTGCAGTTTGCCTTCGAGCACCGCGCTGTTGGTGCCGGCGGGCGAGGGCAGGCCGACGAGCGAGTTGACGAGCGGGTTGATGAAGAACGAGAAGATCCCGCCGCAGCCGCTGACTCCCGGCGCCGCGAACGAGTTGTTCACGAGCGATCCCCCGCTCAGGGTGACCAACGTTTCCGCTTCGTTGATTTCGGGCGTCCCGGCGCTGCCGTGGATCGGTTCGTTCGGCGGCGGCGGCGAGGTTTCGCCGCTGGTGAAGTCGATCACCACCGGATTCGAGTTGGACCCGATGTAGCAGCTGCTGCCGAGGAGCGGGTTGCTCAGCTTGATCTTCGCCGGCAGCGAGAGGGCGGTTCCTTCTTCGAACAGCAGATTGATGACGTTGACCGTGATGCCAGACGCCGGGCCGGCCAGTTCGACCGTCGCCGTGACGCCGGTGAAGCCGTTGTTGATCTGTTCGTTGAACCAATTCTGGAGCCAGATCGGCCACCATTTCGGCGCTTCGACCCCGAGCAGGCCGCCCGGCACCGGCTGCGGGGTTTTCGAGAGGGTTTCGCCGTTCTCCGCCCCGACGAAGAATTCTTTGCCGACTTCGTTGAATTCGAGCCCGCCCTGCAGGACGACCGGGTTTTTCAGCGGGACGGTTTTCGAGCCGATCTGGAAGAAGCCGCCGCTCGATTCCGAGAAGATGCACGCGAAGACCGTCGCGGTGTTCAGCGGGCACTCGTTGAACTGGGCGAATTCCCCTTTCGGGTGGTGCGAGGAGGCGAATGCCTGCGATGCCGGTAGGAGCATCGCGGCGATCACCGTCGCGCCAACAAGTAGCTTTCTCATGGACTGGGGTCCTTTCCGTTGTCTTTCGCGGTAACGGCGGATGGGAGCCGGCGGCGACGCGCCGCCGCACGCGGGCGGGGCGGTGGGCCCCGGTGCCACGAAAGAATGCCTCCCGTTTAGACTGCGCCGTTCCCTGATAACAAGCTTCTTGTATCAAAGAATTACCTTGATTGCAACCTAAAAATTCCCGAGTCTCTGGTGAGGGCCTCACCGGTGCAAATAGGCTCCGCCTGTCGTAAATGATCTACATTTCTCGTGTAAACGACCCACCGGACCCGCGCAGAGCCCGGGGATTAAGAGAAGGAGTAGACGATGAACTCGACGAAGACCATGCTCGCCGCCCTCGCGGCAACCTTCCTCCTGGTGCCCGCCGCCGTGGCGAGCACCCTCCCGAAAGCGCACATCGAAATCACTGCCGTTCCCGAAGGAATAGGGCCTTGTATCAAAAAAGAAAGCTGATTGCAACTCCGCCTCGCAGGCCGCTGTAGCGCTCTGCATTCCTTGACTAATACGCCCGGATCGGCTAAGAATGGCAGGGCAAGCAGAGGCCCCGACGGCGAAGCGCCGGCCGGGGCCCCTGAATCAGAAGCCGGTCGAGGCTCTGATCCTCGCCGGCGCAAGGAGGATATGAGATGAAGCGCAAGACGATGTTGCTCTTCGCAGCGGCGCTCAGCGTCCTGGCATTCGCGGCCCTGCCCGCGGTCGCCTCGGCGTTCACGACAACACCGGTGTTCAGCCTGGAAGAAGGGAAATCCTTCCCGCAGGAATTCAGCGGCACCGGCGGTGCGGGCGTCCTGTATAGGCAAGGCTCGGGTACGACTGTCAACTGCACGTCGAGCACAGTGACGGGCAAAGTCACCGACCCCCACACAGGCTCGCTGTCGGTCTTGTTCCACGGCTGCACCGAGAGCCTACTCGGCAGCAAATGCACCACCTCGGGTCAGGCCAGTGGCGACATTGCAACCACAACACTGGAATTCCACACGGTCTACCTGAAGCCGGCAGATCCTGAAAAACCGCACGAACGTCCGGGTATCCTGATCACAGACAACGCAGGCCACTCCGCCACCTTCACCTGCGCCGGCGGCCTGGTGAAAATCGAAGTGCGGGGCAGCGTGCTCGGCACAATGACGGCGCCAGCGTTCAAAGAATTCTCGAACTCGACGACGCTCGACGTCAGCGCGACTGCCGAAGGACAGCAGCACACCGAAACGGTCGAAGGCGAAAGCTTCGGCCTCGAATCGCGCCAGAACGGCGGCGCGTGGGTGAAAGCCTACGAGAGCGCCGGATCGACCACGGTGAACCTCGCCGGAGGCGTGAAAGCCACCACAACAACAGAAACACCGTAGTAGCGCTCGCAACGAGCGAAGCAGCATTCAACGGGGGGCCCATCTGGGCCCCCCGTTGCGTACCTGCGGGAGCGCGACAAGATACGGATGCGGTGTCCAATCGATACGAACGGTGCTAAGCTGCGGCAATCGGAGGGAAGTCCGGGCACTGTCGCGCCCGACGAAGGAGAGAAGATGAGAGCGGGGAGCGGGGCAGCCGAGAAGAGGAGATGGGCCGGATTGGCCGGCGCGGTCGTTTCGCTGACCGCGGTTGCGGCCTCCCTGGCGATTGCCGCGCCCGCGGCCCGGGCGGCAGCGGCGCAGACGATCGCCGGTCCGGGCGCGGCGGCGGGCAAGGTGAGCTTCCCACGCGGCACCGCGGTCGACAGGTCAAGCGGCGACCTCTACGTCGCCGACAACAACAACCTCCGCATCGACAAGTTCGACCCCGAAGGCGACTTCCTGCTGGCCTGGGGCTTCGGCGTCGCCGACGGCAAATCGGCGGAGCCGCAGACCTGCGGTCCCGCGGCGACGCCGCCGACGATCCGGTGCTTTCGCATCGATACGGCTAGCTTCGGAGATCCCCGGGCGGGCAACATCCACCCCGAGTCGGTCGCGGTCGAGCAGGCGAGCCACGCCGTATACGTCGCCGACAGCGACAAACTCCGCGTGAGCAAATTCGGCCCCTCGGGGGAATTCATCTTCATGATCGGCAAGAACGTCGACAAGGGCGGCGGCAGCCCCGCGCACCCCGGGAACATCTGCAAAGCCGAATACCTCCAACAGGCGGTGCCCGACAACTGCGGCGCCGGCGAAGCGGGCACGGGCAAAGAAGAATTCTTCGGCTCGCCCAGCACGGTCTTCGTCGACGCCGCCGGGCATCTGTGGGTCGGCGACAAAGAACGGGTGCTCAAGTTCGACTCCGAAGGCGCCCTCATCGCCGAAGCGGCGGTGCCGGGCGGCGGCGGCGGCGTCGTGCGGAGCATCGGCTTCGACGAGACCAGCGGCGAACCGAAATCTGGACACCTGTACCTGAAGAGCGGCCTGCTCTCGGGGGTCAGGGAGTATGAAGTCTCGGGCGCCCCGCCGACCCTGACGCTGACCCAGGTCGGCGAACTGGACGGCGGCGGGTCGGCCGCCGCGCTCGCCATCGACTCGGCCGGGAACGTATACGTCGGCGACTGCGCGAAAGCCGAAGGCTCGGTCTGCGTCGCCTACCGCTTCCTGCGCTACGACAACGCCGGCTCGCTGAAGGCGGTGTTCGGCGCCGGGCAGGTGATCGGCCAGCCGGGGGGTGTCTTCGGCGGCAACCCGCTGGCGCTGGACGAGGCGCGCGGGGCCCTCTACGCCGCGAGCAGCGACGAAAAAGAACGAAGCGCCGTGCAGCGCTTCGCCCTGCCCGCACCCGGCCCGCTGCCCGCCGAAGCGCGCGCCGAGGACCTGCTGCCCACCGCCGCGACCCTCGCCGCCTCGCTCAACCCCGAGGGCCACGCGACCGAATACCACTTCGAGTACCTGACCCGGCAGGCCTACGAAGAACAGGGGGGCTTCGAAGGCCCGGCGACCCAGAGCACCTCGGCGCAGACGCTGCCGGCGCCGCCGGGCTCCGAATTCGAAGCCAAAGCGATCAGCGCGGCGATCGAGCACCTGATCCCCGAAACCGAATACCGCCTGCGCATCGTGGCTACCAACTCAGAAGGCGAAGCCGAAGAACAGGCCGCCTTCACGACGCTCCCCGCGGTGGCGATCGAAGCGCAGTGGTCGAGTGAGGTCGCCGCCAGAAGCGCCGCCCTGCACGCCACGCTCGACCCGCTGGGAGGAAAAGCGGGGGAGTGGTGGCTGGAATACGACACCTCCCCCTACGCGGCGGGCGAACCCGGCCACGGCACGAGCGTCCCCGTCCCCCACCCGGCTCTGCCGGAGAGCTTCGGCCCGCTGGCGGTCGGCGCCGTGCTGCGCGGCCTCGAGCCCGCCACCACCTACCACTACCGCTTCGCCGCCACCGATACCCGCGACGAAGTCAGATACACCGTCCACGGCCCCGGCCAGTCCTTCACCACCGCCCCCGAGGCGCTCGGCCTCACGCTGCCAGACGGCCGCGCCTGGGAGCTGGTTAGCCCGCCCGACAAGCACGGCGGGGCGATCCGCCTGGGCTACGGCGAAGGCCACATCCAGGCCGCCGCCGACGGCGAGGCCGTCGCCTACCTGAGCGCCGGCTCGCTCGAAGAGCGCCCCCAAGGCTCGCGCGCGCCCGAACGCTCCTCGGTGCTCTCAACCCGCACCGGCTCCGGCCTGTGGAGCTTGGCCGACATCAGCACCCCGAACGCCGGCGTCGCCCCGCCGCCGGTCGGCTTCGGCTTCGAATACAAGCTCTTCGACCCGGACCTGGGGGCGGCGCTGCTGGAACCGCGCAGCGAGACGCCGCTCTCGCCCTCCGCCTCCGAACGGACCCCGTATCTGCGCCGGAACGCCGCCCCCGAATACACCCCGCTGCTGTCGGGCTGCCCGGAAGCGCCCGCGCCCTGCCCGCCGGCGGTGCAGGCGGCCGCCGACGTGCCGGCGGGCACGGTGTTCGGCTTCACCCCCGACTTCGCCTCCGTCCCGTACAAAGCCGTCGTCAGCGCGGCGCAAATCCAGGGCACGAGCCCGAGCCTCGCCCACGTCGCCCTCTACTCGCGGGTGCCGCTGGCGGAAGGCGTCGCCGGCTCGGCCCTCTACCTGTGGGGCGCCGCCGAGCCGCCGGGCGGGCGCCTCGAAGCGATCAGCGAGCTGCCCAAAGGCGAAGGCGAAGGCGTCGTCCCCGGCGTGCTCGGCTCCTATAACGGCTCGGTGCAAAACGCGGTCTCGGGGAATGGCGCGAGGGTCTTCTGGAGCGCGGGCGCGCCCAGCAGCCTGCCCGCGAGCCTTTACGTGCGCGACACCGAACGCAAAGAAACCGCGCGCCTGGACGAAGTGCAAGGCGGCTTCGGCACCGGCGCAGCGCAGCCGGTCTTCCAGGGCGCGAGCGCGGACGGCACCGTCGCCTTCTTCACCGACACCCGCAACCTGACCCCCGACGCGAACGAAAACGGCGCCGACCTGTATCGCTGCCGGCTGGCGGTCGAAGCAGGGGCGCTCAAATGCCAGCTCAGCGACCTGAGCGCGCAGACCGCCGACCCCTTCGAAAGCGCCGAAGTGCAGGGCCTGCTCGCCGGCCTCGGCGAAGACGGCTCCCGCGCCTACCTCGTCGCCCGCGGCGTGCTCTCGGGCCAGGGCTCCGAAGACGCGACGCCCGGGGCGCCCAACCTCTACCTCTGGGAAGAGGGAGGGGGCGTGCGCTTCATCGCCACCCTCAGGGAGGAGGACGAGCACGACTGGGGCGGCTTCGCTTCGACCCTGCCGAGCCTCGCGCCGGTCAAGGCCGAACAGAGCGCCGCCGCCTCGCCCTCGGGCCGCTACCTGGCCTTCATGTCGGCCCGCGAGCTGACCGGCTACGACAACCGCGACGCGAAAAGCGGCGAAGCGGCGATGGAGGTCTTCCGCTACGACGCGGAGGCCGACGGCGGCGCGGGGGAGCTGATCTGCGCTTCCTGCAACCCCTCGGGCGCGCGCCCGGCGGCCCTCGAAGGAGCGCCGGGGGTCGGCGGGGCGCCGTTCTACGACTTCCAGCAGCTGTGGAGCGGCGGGCAGGCGCTGGCGGCGACCTTGCCCGATGCGACCCGGATCAGCAGGAACGGCCCCTCGCTGCGCCGCCCGCGCGCGGTGCATGACGACGGGCGCCTGTTCTTCAACGCCGCCGACTCGCTGGTCGGCGCGGACTCCAACGGCAACTGGGACGTCTATGAGTACGAGCCGAGCGGCCTCGGCAGCTGCTCTGCCTCTTCGGGCGGCGCCGGCGCCGCCCGCACCGCGGGCGGCTGCGTCTCGCTGATCTCCTCGGGCACGGGCGAAGAAGAAGCCGCCTTCCTGGACGCGAGCGTGGGGGGTAGCGACGCCTTCCTCTTCACCCCCGCGCGGCTCTCGGCCCTCGACGAAGACGAGGTCACCGACGTCTATGACGCCCGTGTTGGCGGCGTGGAAGTCAGGCGCGAACCGGTGAGCGAATGCCTCGGGGAAGCCTGCCAGCCCCCGGCGACCTCACCGCCCCTGCGGACCCTCGCCTCCGCGGCCTTCCGCGGCCCCGGAACCCCGACGATCAAGCGCGCCCGCGGGCGCTGTCCCAAGGGCACGCGGAGGGTCAAGCGCCGCGGAGAGGCTCGCTGCGTGAAGCGCCACACCCGCCGCCACCGACACCACCACAGGCGAGGGCGCCGCCGCCACGGGAGGGCCCACCGATGAGAGCCGGGCAGAAGCAGACCCCGGCGCTCGCCGCCCTGCTTGCGGTGGCCTGCCTGGCCTTGCTGGCGCCGCCGGCGGCCTCCGCCGCCTCGCCCTGGTGGCAGGTGCTGCCCGGCTCGCGCCCCACCAACCTGCAGCCCGCGCCCGATCAGACCGAGCGCCAGGAGCTGACGACGAGCCCCTTCGAAGGCAAACTGACGGTCACCGTCGAAGTCGCTGGCGAACCGATCGGCTGCCTGGGCGCCGGGGGCGGCGCGGCCTTCTGCAAATCGCTGACCGGCTTCGAACCCACCCAGACCGCGCCCGAACTGCAGGAACTGCTCGAAGGCCCCTACGGCGAAGACGTGAAAGTCACGGGCGGCCCGGCAGGGGGCGAACCGTTCCTGATCACCACCCCCGGACGCTGGGTCTCGCCGGTGACGATCGCCCCGACCCCCCTGGTGACGCTCGGCAGCGCCTCGGCCAGGGCGATCAGCGAAGGCTCGGGCCGCCTGGTGGTCATCGCGAGCAACCTCGGCGACGCTCCGCTCGACGCCACCGAAACGCCCTCGAGCATCAGCCTCGAAGAACTGCCGGAAGGGATCGTCCCCTACGGCGTGGAAGCCTTCGCCGGCGCCAGCGGCAGCGCCGGCCCGGTCCAGTGCGCGATCGCGCTCGGCGGCGAGGTCTCCTGCTCCTTCGAAGGCGAACTGCCCCCCTACTCGGCGATCGAAGTCGAAGTGCTCGTCGCCGTGAAGACCGGCGCCGGCTCGGGTGAGGGCGAGATCGCGCTCTCCGGCGCCGACGCGGCGCCCGCAAGCGCCGCCCAGCCGGTCACGGTCAGCTCCGACCCCGTCCCCTTCGGCTTCGAACGGTTCTTCACCCAGGCCGAAGAGGAGGGCGGGAGCCCGGCCGAAGCGGCCGCCGGGTACCCCTTCCAGTGGACCAACACCGTGCAGTTCGACTCCGGCCGGGTGATCCCGGGCATAAACCGCGAAGACACCGTCGTCGAACAGCCCGGCGTGCCGCGAAACGTCGGCGTGAAGCTCCCCGCCGGGCTGGTCGGAAGCGCGACCGCCGTGGAGCCCTGCACGATGGCCCGGTTCTTCTCCCAGTCTCCCGACTTCACCAACGGCTGCCCGGCCTCCAGCGCCGTCGGCGTGGCCTCGGTCACGGTCCTCGAACTCGCCAGCCTGGGCCTGGTGCGCGTCGGGGTGCCGATCTTCAGCCTCACCCCCGCCCACGGGGAGCCCGCCCGCTTCGGCTTTCAGCCGGTCGGCGTCCCGGTCACGATCGACACCTCCGTCGACCCCGACGACCACTACAGGATCACCGGCGAGGTGCGAAACGCCTCCCAGACCGCCCGCGTGCTCTCGGCCACGCTCAGCCTCTGGGGGGTGCCCGGCGACCCGCGCCACGACTCCAACCGCGGTTGGGACTGCGTCGCCTTCAACGCCGAAACCACGATCACCCCGCGCGAATGCAACCCCCCCCGCCAAGAAGAAAGGCCGCTCCTGCGCCTGCCGGTCTCCTGCGCTTCCCCGCTGGAATACCTCGCCTTCGCCGAGCCCTGGAACGCGGCGCCCGGCAGCGAGGCCACCCAGCCCGCGAGCGCCCCGGCGCCGCGCGGCTGCAGCGGCGTCCCCTTCGACCCGCAGATCTCAGACTCCCTGACCAGCCGCCTGGCGGCAAACCCCTCGGGCCTCGACTTCGAGCTCGACCTGCCCGGCCAGTGGCCCGACCCCCCCGCGACCCCCGAAGCGCAGCCCAAGCGCGTCGAGGTGACCCTGCCCACCGGCGTGACGATCAACCCCTCCCAGGCCGAAGGGCTCGCCACCTGCTCTGAAGCGGACTACGGGCGCGAGCGCTATGACTCTCAGCCCGGCGAGGGCTGCCCGGAGGCCTCCAAGATCGGCTCGGTCCGCGTCTCCACGCCGCTGCTCGAAGAGGAAGCCACCGGCGCCCTCTACGTCGCCACTCCCTATGAGAACCCCACCCACAGCCTGATCGGCCTCTACCTGGTGGCGAAGATCCCCGAGCGCGGTGTCCTGGTCAAGCAGGCCGGCAAGGTCGAGCCCGACCCCAGCACCGGCCAGCTCGTCTCGACCTTCGACGAGATCCCCCAGCTGCCGTTCAGCTCCTTTAAGCTGCACTTCCGCGAAGGCGGCCGCAGCCCGCTCGTCACCCCGCCCGGCTGCGGCGCCTTCACCACCACCGCCCGCTTCACCCCCTGGTCCGCGCACGACCCCGAGGACCCCTCCCCGGGGGAGATCGTGACCAAGACGGCGACCTTCACGATCGAGCGCGGGGTGGACGGCGGCGCCTGCCCCAGCGGCCCCGCCCCCTTTGCCCCGGGCTTCGAAGCCGGCACCGAGAACAACCAGGCCGGCTCCTACTCGCCCTTCCTCATGCGCCTGACCCGCAAAGACGGCGAACAGGACATGGGCAAATTCAGCTTCGTCCTACCGCCGGGCGTCGTCCCCAAGCTCGCCGGCATCCCCTACTGCCCAGAAGAGGCGGGCATCGCCCGGGCGCAATCCCGCCAGGGCCCCCACGGCGGGCAGGAAGAGATCGACGATCCCTCCTGCCCGGCGGCCAGCCAGATCGGCCGCACCGTCGCCGGCGCGGGCGTCGGCAACCAGCTCACCTACGTCGGGGGCAAGCTCTATCTGGCGGGCCCCTACCACGGCGACCCGATCTCGGCGGTGGCGATCACCCCGGCGGTGGCCGGGCCCTTCGACGCCGGCACGGTGGTCGTCAGGGAGGCCCTGCGCCTCAACCCGGTCACCCACGTGGGCGAAGTCGACGGGCAGGCCTCTGACCCGATCCCCCACATCCTCAAGGGCATCCCGCTGAACCTGAGGGACCTGCGGGTCTACGCCGACAAGCCCGAATTCACCCTGAACGCCACCAGCTGCGACCCCTTTGAGGCCTCGGCGACGATCTGGGGCGACGGCACCGCCCTTGAACCCCGCGGCGAGACCCCGGTCGGGCTCGCCTCCCGCTACCAGGCTGCCGGCTGTGCCTCGCTCGGCTTTGCGCCCAAGCTCGCGATCAAGCTGAAGGGAGGGACCAAGCGCGGCAAGTTCCCCGCCCTGAAGGCCGTGGTCACCCCCAGGCCCGGCGACGCCAACTTCGCCAGGGCGGTCGTCACCCTGCCGCACTCCGCCTTCCTCGAACAGGGCCACTTCGGCACGATCTGCACCAGGGTGCAGTTCGCCTCAGGCGGCGGCAACGGCGAAGCCTGCCCGGCGGCCTCGCGCTACGGCTGGGCCCGGGCCTTCACGCCGCTGCTGGCCGAGCCGCTCGAAGGCCCGGTCTTCCTCAGATCCTCCAGCCACAACCTGCCCGACCTCGTCCTCGCCCTGCACGGCCTCGTCGACATCGACCTCGCCTCGCGCATCGACTCACGCCACGGCGGCATCCGCAGCACCTTTGAAGACGTCCCCGACGCCCCGGTCTCGCGCTTCATCCTCGACATGCAGGGCGGCCGCAAGGGCCTGATCGTCAACTCGACCGACCTCTGCAATGGCAAGCACCGCGCCACGGCGAAGCTCAGCGGCCAGAACGGGCGGCGCGAGGTATCCAAGCCCGTGGTGCGGGCGCTGGGGTGCCGCAAGGCGGGCCACAAGAAGCACGCACGACACCACAAGCGCCACGGCCGCCCGGATGCCGGGCGGCCCAACGGTCCCACCGGCTGACGCTGTCTCGAAATACGGAGCGCTCCTGTGAAGCGAGAGAGGCCAGGCGCGTAGCAAATCTACGTATCGTTTCTAAATATGACATTTGCAATTTTGAAAACAATATGAGAAAGTACCTAAAGCGACTGGGGGCCAGGGCCGTGGGAGGCCCGCCACCCCGGACGTGGATCGGGCAGGGCGCGCGAATCGCTCGGCCGATGGAGAGCAGCGACGCGCGCCAGGCAGGGAGACGAAGGGAAGGGAGTGTGGAGATGAGAGCAGGTCCGGGGATCCGGCTGAGGAGGGCCCTTCGATGCCTTCATGAGCCGGGCAATCGTCGAGATGCAGCGCGGCAAGCAAAGCCTGTTCGTCAACGAGCACGGGGGTCGCCGAGCGCATCGATCCAAGTGTCTATGCAACCTCAAACGAAAGGGATACGCCTGATGTCACGTCTTCGGAAACCCCTCCGCAACCGGCCCTCCGGCCCACGCCTGTACTTCCTTACCGCCCTCGCCGCAGCTTTCCTCCTCGTGCCCGCCGTTTCGGCGAGTGCGGCCGAAGTGCACATCATCATCGAAGGCACCGGTGCAGGTACGGTCAAAGGCGTACCGCCCCTTGACGGCACCCTGCCGATCAACTGCACCTATGCATCGCCCGGCCCAAAAACCGGTGCCTGCGACGCCGCAATGAATACGAGCGAAGGGCTCGAAGGCGAGAAGGTGCTAGAGGAAGCCGCCCCCGGGTCCGAATTCGCCGGCTGGACGTCCGAAGGAGGCCTCCCGCTCGGTTGTGAACCGCAGCCATCGCTCGCACCGGAATGCGGCGTCCTGAGCTTCGGCGGCCCCGTGACGATCAAAGCCACCTTCGTCGTGGCCCCCGGAACCCCCCATACGCTCACCGTCGCACCGATCGGCGAAGGCGAAGTCAACGCCAACGAACCGCCGACCCCGCTGTCGGGCAAAATCTCCGGCTGCGAAGAAACGCCCGTCGAATGCTCGGCGGAATACAACGACGGCGACGAAGTCACCCTGGTGGCGACGCCCGAAAGCGGCTGGAAAGTCGAAGCCGGCAGCTGGACCAACTGCGCCGAACTGAGCGCCACCGAATGCAAGGCGACGGTCGACGCCGACAAGACGGTGGAAGTCGAGTTCGTCAAAGAAGCCCTGCCGCCCCATACGCTCACCGTCGCACCGACCGGCGAAGGCGAAGTCAACGCCAACGAACCGCCGACCCCGCTGTCGGGCAAAATCTCCGGCTGCGAAGAAACGCCCGTCGAATGCTCGGCGGAATACAACGACGGCGACGAAGTCACCCTGGTGGCGACGCCCGAAAGCGGCTGGAAAGTCGAAGCCGGCAGCTGGACCAACTGCGCCGAACTGAGCGCCACCGAATGCAAGGCGACGGTCGACGCCGACAAGACGGTGGAAGTCGAGTTCGTCAAAGAAGCCCCGCCGCCCCATACGCTCACCGTCGCACCGACCGGCGAAGGCGAAGTCAACGCCAACGAACCGCCGACCCCGCTGTCGGGCAAAATCTCCGGCTGCGAAGAAACGCCCGTCGAATGCTCGGCGGAATACAACGACGGCGACGAAGTCACCCTGGTGGCGACGCCCGAAAGCGGCTGGAAAGTCGAAGCCGGCAGCTGGACCAACTGCGCCGAACTGAGCGCCACCGAATGCAAGGCGACGGTCGACGCCGACAAGACGGTGGAAGTCACCTTCACCGCCATCCTCAAACCCTCGACCCTCACTGTCTTCAAGGGCGGCAACGGTGAAGGCACCGTCACCAGCAATCCCGCCGGGATCAGCTGCGGCACCGAACCCTGCGAAGCCATCTTCGAAGAAGGCGACACGATCGAACTCGAAGCGAGTCCCGAAAGCGGCTCTGTCTTCGCCGGCTGGCTCGGCTGCCATCCGGTCAGCGGGGAAGCCGACAAATGCCACGTGACGCTGAACGGCTCCGAAATCGACGTCACCGCCGTCTTCCTCGCCGAAGGCCCTGAAGGACCGCAGGGCGAACCCGGCCAGGGGGTCACCGCCACGCCTGAGCCCGCTGGTGCCAACTGCACCTACGGCGGCGTCAAAGTCGTTTCGGAATCCGGCACCCAGTACGTCTGCAACGGCGCCCCCGGTGCCGCGGGCACGCCGGGCCAGGGAGTCACCGTCACGTCCGAGCCGGCCGGTGCCAACTGCACCTACGGCGGCGTCAAAGTCGTGTCGGAATCCGGCACGAAATACGTCTGCAACGGCGCTCCGGGCGCTGCAGGCACGCCCGGCCAGGGCGTGACCGTCACGCCTGAGCCCGCCGGTGCCAACTGCACCTACGGCGGCATCAAAGTCGTGTCGGAATCCGGCACGAAATTCGTCTGCAACGGACCCCCGGGCTCCAACGGCTCCAACGGGACCAATGGCACCAATGGGAAAGACGGCACCAACGGAGCAGCCGGATCCCAAGGCCCTGCCGGCCTGCAGGGAGCCCAAGGCCCCCAGGGACCCGCGGGCAAGGTGACGTGCACGGTGAAGAAGAAGGGAGCGAAGGTAAAGGTCACGTGTGTTGTCAAGACGGCCGCATCCTCCTCGCTTCGCCGCCTCGGTTGGCGGCTGATGAGAGGAGGACGTACCTACAGCCACGGCAAGACCACCGTCGACCGCCTACAGACGGTCCTCAACCACCTGCGCAAGGGCCGCTACGTCCTCCGCGTTAGTGGGCAGAAGGGAGGCACGCGGATTGCCATCCACTGATCCGGTCCATAGCTTCAACTTAGTACCCCCAGCAACCGCCGGGAGCATTGCTCCCGGCGGCCTCATTGGGCAGTCAACCCAGTCAGCCGGATTCCCCGGCGACTGTCAAGTCAGCCCGGTCGGGTAACCGGGCGTTACTACAAGGGAGATACAAGTGAAACGCAATGCAAAGTCAAGGGGCTCGGGCGGCCGTCTGCGCCTGACCCTGCTGCTGGCCACGGCCGCAGCTTTCCTCCTCGTGCCCGCCGTTTCGGCGAGTGCGGCCGAAGTGCACATCATCATCGAAGGCACCGGTGCAGGTACGGTCAAAGGCGTACCGCCCCTTGACGGCACCCTGCCGATCAACTGCACCTATGCATCGCCCGGCCCAAAAACCGGTGCCTGCGACGCCGCAATGAATACGAGCGAAGGGCTCGAAGGCGAGAAGGTGCTAGAGGAAGCCGCCCCCGGGTCCGAATTCGCCGGCTGGACGTCCGAAGGAGGCCTCCCGCTCGGTTGTGAACCGCAGCCATCGCTCGCACCGGAATGCGGCGTCCTGAGCTTCGGCGGCCCAGTCACGATCAAAGCCAAATTCAACCTCGAACCCCCCAAATTCAAACTCAATGTGACGAAGAACGGTACCGGCTCGGGCACCGTGACCAGCGCCCCCGCCGGGATCAGCTGCGGCGTGGACTGTGAAGAGAATTACACCGCAAGCACCCTGGTCAAACTGACCGGCGCGCCGAGCACGGGCTCCAAACCGGTGGTCTGGGAATCCTGCCCGGGCACCGTCAACGGCTCCAACGAATGCGAAGTGACGATGAGCGCGGCCAAAGAAGCCAAAGCCACCTTCGACCTCATACCCGAGTCCTTCTCGACCACCGTGGAAGGCGAAGGCAAAGTCGAATGCGAAGACAACGGCGGCGGCCTCGGACCGTGCGCTGCCTCCTATCTCTACGGCCACACGATCAAAGTCGTGGCTACCGCCGTAGTAGGAAACAAACTCAAAGAAATCAGTGGAACCGGCTCGGCTTCGGGTTGCACGGCTTCGCCCTGCAGCTTTGAAATCGAAGCGCCGAGCTCGATCGAAGCCGTGTTCAAATCCGAAAAAGTAGAAGACAAAAAAACCGCAAACGTCGAAGGCGAAGTGCCGCAGACGACGACCCTTGAATCCACCTGTGGCACCGTGAAACTGGGCGAATTCAAACCGGGCGTCCCGGCGGACTACTACAAAGCCTGCGGTCTGACGCTGACCACCACGGGCGAAAAAACCACGCTCACCGCGTCGGACGGAAGCGCTCTCCACACGGGCCACCTCGTGCAGGAATACGGGCCGAATCATCTCGGGCCGAATTCCTACTTCCTGCCGAGCCCGCTCGATATGGCAGCGCACGATTCCGAAGCCAAAGGAACTAGCACCGGTGTGAAACAGCTCGAAACCCCCGCGATCCTGCTGGAATTCGACAAACCGGTCAGCAAAGACGCCACGACGCTGGAATTCAACCAGCACATCGGCGAACACGATGGGCTGCACACCAACGTCTACTCGAAGTTGATCACCCTGACCCTGGCACAGACTACGCCGTAGTTGACTCCGAGTCTGCATGACGCGTCTGGGAAACACCACCGCCGCCGCGACCGTCCTGGTCGCGGCGGCGGTTTTTCTTTCCGCCCCGGCGCGGGCCGGGAGCGCCGGGCTCGACGCGACTCCGCCCAGCGGCGCCGTCGGCGGCGTGGGCAGCCCCGCCGCCGGCACGCTCCAGCTTCTCCTCTGGGCGAGCGACACCGGCCTCGGGCTCGCCAACGCCGAAGCCTCGCTCGACGAACACACCACCTTCGTGCGCCTCGGCAGCGGCGCCTGTCCCGAACACCCCTCTGGAGGCGAACCTCCCCCCGGCGCCGAATGCCCCGAATCGGTCGCGGGGGTGCCGCTCTCGCTCGACACCCGGACGGTGGCGGACGGGCCCCACCGACTGCTCGTGCGGGTGACCGACGCCGCGGGCAACACCGCGACGCTCGTCGATCGGACGATCGTGGTGAGGAACGCCGCGACGGTGACGGGCACGAGCGCGACGGCGACGATCGGCATCGACGGTCTGGGCCCCGGCGGCTCCTCCGGCGGCGGCCGACCGCCGTCGCCTCCGGGCAAAGGGCACGGCCGATGCCGCGCGCCGAAGCTCAAGATGAGGCTCGCCCGCAAGCCGCTGTGGCGCACGCGGCCCCGCCACGTGCCGGTGCTGCGGTTCGGCCGCCGCTACCCCTTCCGGGGGCGGCTCACCTGCCTTGTCTCCGGCCGCCGCGTCTCCGCGCCGGACGGGACCGCCGTCGGCGTCTTCTACAGGGTCTGGCGGCGCAGCTTCGACCGGCACAGGGGGCCGGTGAGGGCGGTGCGCAGGGGCACGATCAAGGTGCGCAGGGGCCGCCTCGGGGTCAAGCTCGGCTTTCGCAGCGGGCGCACGATCCTCTTCCGCTACCGCGCCCCCGACGGCGAGACCGCGCGGGCGAGCCTGCGCATCGCGATCCCTCCCCGCACGCGCCGGCCCCCGTGGGGGCCGCGATGATCGCCTCCGCGCGGGCCCGCCGGGCCTCGCTCGCCCTGGCAGCGGCGGTGTTCACGGCCGCGCTCGCGCTCGCGGCTCTAACTGCCCGCGCGGAGGAGACTCCGGTCCCGGGCGGCACGGTTCCCAGCGTGCTTGGCCTCTCGCTGAGCGAACCGAGCGGCTTCAGGCGCCACGGCAGCGTCTACACCTCGGTCGTCCGCGCCGAAGTGACCTCCACCGACACGCCGGCTCAACTCAGCGTCGCCGACGGCGAAGTGACCGCGGGCCCGCGCCTCGGGCACCTGGTGAGAGGGGCCTCGATCCTCTCCCCGGCGCTGCGGGCGAGGGCCGACGGCGGCCCCTACCGCTCGCTCGACGCGGCGCTCACCGCGCCGCTGATGCGGTGGAGCGAACCGGTCGCGCGCGCCGCGACGAAGATCCGGCTGCGCCAGGTCGCCCCCGACGCACGTGCTCTCCACGGCTACCACAAGCTGCTGCTGATCACGCTCACGGTGGCGGGACCGTGAGCGCAGCCGAAACGTTCAGGTTATTACCCAAAGTCATGACAGAGAGGATGCGACCATGAGACTGCCAAACGCCCGTCGATCCGCGATCGCCGCGATCGCGCTGCTCGTTGCTTCCCTGGGGTGGGTCCACCCCGCCGCGGCGGGCGGCGGCCTCTCGATCTCGCCCGGGACCTTCGAGCACGTCGCCCAGCGCGGTGGCCTCGGCGCGGTGAAGATCTCCAACACGAGCGGCAAGCCGATGAAGGTCGCGCTCGCCGCGCGCCCGTGGCTGCAGTCGCCCAGCGGCGCGGTCTCGCCCAACCGGCGCGCGACGCTCGGCAAGGTGGGCATCCACCCGAGCTCGTTCAGGCTCGCCGCCGGCGCGACGCGGGCGGTTGGCCTCTCGCTCTCGCGCCGACCCGCCCGCGGTTCGCTGTTCGGCGCGCTTGAAACCACCGGCGCGCCCAAGCGTCGCGGCGGCGGCCACAGCGGCGTCAGGGTCGCCTACCGGCTGGTCACCAGCCTGCGCCTGTACCCGCGCCCCGGCACGCAGGTCCTCAGCGCCCGGGCCGGTCGCCTGATCGAGCACGGCACCACCCGGCACGGCGCGCTGCTGCTGGCGGTGAAGAACACCGGCAACACGATCGTCCCGATCGGCGGCACGGTGCGCATCAGCGGAAGGGGGCACTTGCTGCGCAACGACGCCGTGCCCAAGAAGATCGTTCCCGGCGCGACGGTCAACCTGCCGCTGGTCAGGCTCCTCGGCACGCTTCCGCGCGGCCGCTACGACGTCTCGGTGCACCTGACGCAGGGCGGCCACCCGATCGGCAGGTTCACCCGCCGGGGCGTCCTGCTGCGCTGAGCGCGACGCACAGGTGGGGGACGGGGAGGGTCCCCGGGGCCGCTCACGCCCGCCGCCTTGCGAGAAATCGCCAACGGCACATCAGGCACAATCAGACCAACCGACAACTGGCATGAGGTGGGGGCCAGTTCAGGTGTCGCCACCGGGGCCACTGCAAGTGGCGACACTCATCGGTAGTGCCATCTGCAACGCGCGCTATTATTTTTGAGTTTGCCCGTAATCTGCTATACCTAGAAGCCGGAGCAGGCGTCAACCGTAGGGTTCATGGCCTGCTTCGGACCTTCTTACGGTTCCGGTAAAGCTTTTGTCCGGAGCCGTTGATAGCTTCAGGGCTGCGTAGGCGTCGACCGGAGGGTCCATGGCCTACGTGGTCTTAGGGCACTAGTTTAAATTACTGACGGAGTAATGGTGTAGTTCCACTCCGGGTGGAACTCATCGCCCGCGATGTTGACGGCGCTCATCTGCTCGTCTGTGACTTTGACTTTGGTGGGGTAGGTCTTGGGATCGAGACGCGCGTAGACCTTCAGTCCGGTCTTGGTCTTGGTGGAGGAGATCAGGTCGATCACGGCCTGGCGGCTCGTGAGCGGCTTGGCGCGCCAGTTGATCGAGATGTAGCTGAAGAGGCGGTGCTCGATCTTGTTCCACTTCGAGGTGCCCGGCGGATAGTGCATGACCCGGATCTCAAGGCCGGTCCGGTCGGCGAGGCGTTGCAGCTCGGCCTTCCAAAGGCGGGTGCGGTAGCTGTTGGAGCCGCCGCAATCGGCGGTGATCGTCAGCGTGGTGGCGTTCGGGTAGCGCTTGCGGCCGAGGCTCTTCCACCAGCTGCCGATCGCGGCGACCGCGAAGGCGGCGGTGTCGGCGGAGATCCCGACCGAGACCCAGCCCTCGTCGCGGCCGACGTCATAGATCCCGTAGGGGATCGCCTTGCCCAGCTCCCTGTCGGGGAAGTCGTGGGTGTTGACGAGGATCGGCTCGCCGCTGGGAGCCAGCTCGCGACCGGCGTTCTTGTAGTTGCCGACCAGCTCCTTCTTCTTGGTGTCGACGCTGATCAGCGGCTCGGAGGCCGCAAGCGCTCGGGCCGACGCCTCGGCGATCTGCTGGAACTGCTCGTCGCGGTCGGGGTGGTCGGCCCCCTCGTGGGTCTTGCGGTTGGCCTGCAGGCTGAACCCCAGCCCCTGAAGCTGTCGGCGCACGGTGCTCTCGGCGACCTCAAAGCCCTGGGAGCGCAGGGCGGCGGTCAGGTTGGCCACGCTGCGGCTGGTCCACAAAAGCGGCGACTCCGGGTCCCCGCGCGTCGCCCCCTCGAGCAGCTCCAGCAGCGCCTCCCGCAGGCCCGGCTCGCGCGCCTCGATCGAAGGGCGCCCGGCTCCCGGCCGCCTGACCCGGTCCTCGGGCGCGCGCTCGCCGCTCGCCACCTCTGCCATTCCCCGCCTCACCGTCGCTTCGGAGATCCCGGTCGCTCGCACCACCGCAGCGATCCCGCCGCGGCCGTGTGAGCTGGCCTCCGCCGCCGCCCACATCCGGCGGCCGCGCTCGTCAAGTTCGTCGCACACCACCAGCCATCGCTCGCGGATCGGGCTCTCGTCGACCATCGGGCCAAGCATGGTGACTCAGAGTTTCGATGCAACCCGCGACTATCCTGCATTAATTTAGATGTATGCCCTTAGCCGTGGTAATCAGCGACATTGATCGCTTCGTCGCGATAGCCCCCAACGAATGTCTCTACGCCAGCCTTTTTCTTGATGTGGGTCAATAGCTGGGTCTTTGGCTTGTAGTCGGCGAGTCCAACAATGCCCGACTCGGCCTTGTACTCGTAGACGATGGCCCCGAGGAACAGGTCGACGAGCTGCAGGAGATCAACCCCCGTCGAGCGCATTCGACAAACCCCGGCAACCGCTTGGCGACGGATCTTCTGATTGACGTAGTCGCGTCCGGCCAGGAATGCCTGTCAGGTCACTTCGCGCAGTGCGTCGCCTACCGCCCGATCTGGCCCGCGTAGAGACCAACCCGATCGCAGCTAGCCGAACGTACGGGTGGCAGGCCTGCGAAAGTCGGCACGATCCCGTCACGCACTTCTTGCAGTGAGCGCGCCACACGCGCGCCGGGTCCTGGTTGGGTCCGGGCATGCCCACCGTCGACCTCTGGCACCTCATCGGTTCGATCCTTCCCCACGTGCGGGATCCGTGGCCGCAGAGCATCGGGTTGGGGTTTCCGTTCACGCTGGCGGGCGCGTCGAGCATGGCGGCCGGAGTCGTCTGCGCCGAGCTTCCGCAGCCTCAACGAGATCGCATCATCAACAGGTTCGGCGTCTTCGGCTTTTGGGGCGGTGTACTCCTCTATGCGGTCTCGCTGCTCGTTCAGTTAAGCTACGCGCTATGAGGCGTTTTGTCCGATCCGAGACTCGCATGGGAATAGCCTGCGGGCTCATCGCGTTCCTGGTCATCTGGCTCACTCACGCCAGCGGCAGCACGGTTCACCTGATCGCCTGGGGTGTGATGGCTATCGGGTTCGTCATCCTGATGGTCCCGGAACGGGTTCGGCTGTGGCGAGAGTTTCACGGCCCGTCCTCGGCCGACCGACCGAAGCGTTAGAACGGCCCGCGCACCGCCTCTCGGTTCGCCGGTCTATCGCGCGGCGTCGCCGAACAGCGCCTTGTGCAGCCTCCCGCCCGGATTCCCGAAGAGCGGGCGAATCGTGGAAGCCCTTGGGGGCCGATGGACCCCCAAAAGCTTCCACGAGCGGCCCGCCGGCAGGGCTTCTGCGGCCATGTCGTTCCGGAGCGGCGCGACGACGTGCGGCTGGTCCTCGCCGCCGAGCTCGGCTGAGGACTCCGAAGCGCTCAGCGGCCCGGCCACCGCCGGTCGTCGCCGAACAGCGCCCTGTGCAGGCCGTTGAGGATCAGGCCGGCGAGCAGCCGGTCGCCGCTGGTGCGGACGCGCTTCGCGCCGGGTTCGATCACGGTGTCGAGCCAGTCGGCGGCGGTGCCGGCGGCCTGGGCGTCGGCCTTCTCCTCGAGGCCGGGCTCGACCCGCACGACGCGGCCCTTCTCGACCTGGGCGGTGACCCCGGCCGGGCCCTCGGCGACCTCCGCGCCGAGCTCGACCGCGAGGGCGCAGGAGCCCGAGGCGTTGGCCGGCAGCCGCAGCAGCGGCAGCGCCAGGGCGAAGGCCGCCTCGACGTCGAGCGGGGCCGGCGGGACTGTCTCCTCCAGCGGCCGGCGCAGCTCCAGGCGCGCCGCCGCCAGCAGCGGGCCGAGCCCGGCGCGCAGCCAGGCCGTCGGGGCGTAGGGGGCGTCCTCGTCGTCGCCGGGCCGGGTCGCCAGCAGCCCGGTCGCCCGCATCCGCGCCAGCCGGTCCTTCAGGGCTCTCCTGGGCAGCCCCTCGAGCCTCGCTTCCAGCTCGGCCCGGCTCGCCGGTGCGGCGGCCAGCGCGTGCACGATCGTCGCCGACCAGCCGTCGATCAGGGCGCCGAGGGTGGCCTGCGCCCGGTCGCCGTCGATCTCCAGGCCGCCGCCGGGCGCGCGCTCGAGCCAGCGCTCGGCGACGCCGCCGATGAAGACCGCCTCCCTGCCGCTGGGTGTGATCTCGACCCCCCGACCGTCCGTCGATCTCGTGTCGCGGGCGGCCATCTCGAGCAGGATCTTGCGGTTGATCGGGTTCGTCGCCATGCGCAAGCTGAACGCCCCCGCGCGCACGTCGCTCGAACCGCCGCTGAGTCGCCCCCGAAGCACCTCGCGTCGATTGTGACACGAAAGAGCGCAGATTGGGGACCGCGGGAGTTCCAGGCAACCCGGCGGCGCGGGCGAGAGGCGCCTGCCGCCGGGACGCGCGCGAAAGGCGTCACGATCCCGCCACGCTCTTTTTACAGTGAGCGCGCCACGCGCGCGCCGGGGCCTGGTTGGGTCCGGGCATGCCCGCGATCGACCTCTGGCATCTCTCCGCCTCGATCCTCCCCCATGTCCGAGACCCCTGGCCGCAGAGCATCGGGTTGGGGTTTCCGTTCACGCTGTCGGGCGCGTCGAGCATTCTGGCCGGAGTCGTCTGCGCTGAGCTCCCGCAGCCTCAGCGCGACCGCATCGTCATTAGGTTCGGGGTCTACGGTTCTTGGATTGGCGCCCTCTTTCATGCGCTCGCGCTGCTCGTTCAGTTAGGCTATGGGCCATGAGGCGTTTTGTCAGATCAGAGACTCGGATGGGAATGGCTGTTGGGACCATCGCGTTCCTGATTGTTTGGCTCACCCACGCCGGCGGCGCGGTGGCGTACTTGATCCTCTTTGGCGTGGCTGTAGTCGGAGCCGCCATCTTGATCGGGCCGGAACGACGCCGACTATGGCGTGAAATGCGTGGCTCGCCCCCGACCCATCGCCCGAGGCGCTAGAGCTTCGTCTACGTCGTCTCTCCTTCTCGCCCGCCCTCGTCAGGCCATTGGGGTCCGGCCGTGGGCGGCGCGGCCGAACAGCGCCTTGTGCAGCTCGACCAGGATCAGAATCGCCCTCCCGGCGCGAGACGATGAACTCGACCACCGGCTCCACCTCGGACTCGGGCAGCTCGTCGAGCAGTCGATGCGCTTTCTCTCGGTCGTCACGGCCCCCATGCACGGCTCATCCTCGGCGCGTCACTGCGAGGGGAGGTAGTCGGCAGAGCGGTCAGTCTGCGACGGGCCCTGCTCGGTCCTACCGCACCGGAATCCCGAACAGCGTTTCGTGCAGGCTCTCGAGCAGGGCGCGGGCGAGGTGGGTGGCGCCCAAGCACCCACGTCCTCATCCCGGAATCCGGCCAGCATCCCCACTGGTGGTTTGACATCGGAATGATGAGACAACACATGTGCGTGCGTATCATTTCCTCTATCATTCTCCCCTGAGATGGATCCGTTGGATGTAGCCAGGGACGCGCTCTCCCGCATTGGGGGCGATTGGGAGGCGGATGAGGAGGAGCGGGAGGTTCTCGACTTCAAGGAGACTCCAGATACGGCTCTTCCCCCACAACGTCGGGCCAAGGCCAACATGGGCAAGGCCCGCAAGCAGTTCCTCTCGGCGATTGCAGAGACCGCGGCATGCTTGGCGAACAGCAACGGCGGCGTGATCGCGGTTGGCGTCCGCGATTCCGCCGAGACGCGCGAGGAGGCGCTGCAGGGTGCCGATCCAGCCCACTATCCCGTCAACACGATTCGCCTTGCCGTACACAGCGGGACGCTTCCTCCGTTGACCGTCGATCCCGTCGAGTGGGACGAGGACGGCCGGAGGCTCCTGCTGGTGCGCGTGCCGCGCGGGGCTGTCGTGCACGGGACTTCGTCCGGCACCTATAAGCGCCGGGTGGTCGATCAGTGCCGGCCGATCGGTGAGGCCGAGATGAGGGGCTTGCAAGCGACTCGGGGTCAGTACGACTGGTCTGAGGGAACCTCCGAGTTTGGTATCGATGACGTGAGTAAGGCGGCTCTCGAGCGCGCCGCGGAGCGCTTGCGCGATGCCGGCGCCGACGAACAGGCCAACCTCGCTGAAACCGATCCGGGCCAGTTCTTGGCCAACTGCGACCTGCTCGACGGCACCCGGTTGCGTCGGGCGGGGGTGCTGCTCTACGGCGGGGCGGAAGCCCTGCGAGGGACGGTGCCCGACTGGGGGGCGATTCTCACCACGGCGGAGAGCCCCGGAGCCGAGGGGTCGGTGGTGTTGCGTCGCGACAACAGCGAGCGGCGACCCGCCGTCCTGCTTGTCGACGACATCCTGGCGCGGATCGGGGCTATCGCCTCGACGGAGACGATTCGGGTCAGCGGAACCCAGGTCGAGATGGTCGACTACCCCCAGGACGTCGTCCGCGAGCTGGCCGCAAACGCCTTTGCCCATCGCGACTGGGAGCTGCCCGGAATCATCGAGATCTCTCATTCGCCCGACGAGCTGGTGCTGACCAGCCCGGGAGGGTTGCTGCCGACCCTGCATCCGGATCGATTGCTTCGCGAGACGGCTCAGCGCAACCGGCTGCTGGCACGGGAGATCGCGCGACTCCGCATCGCGGAGGGAGCTGGGCTTGGCTTCGATCGCGTCTGGCGACTGCTCGCCGGGATAGGCAAGGGCCCGCCCAGGATCGCCGACGGCCCGAGGTTTACCGTCACTGTCCCGGGTGGGCGCGGCGACGCAGCCTTTGCTCGCTTCCTTCGCGGTTCGGGGTTCCCGGCAGAATCACGCCTTGCTTCCGACCTCGACGTGCTGCTGCTGCTCGCGGCTCTTCGTGGCGAACGCAGCCTGACGGCGCACAAGGCCGTGCCTCTTTTGCAGCGCGACCTCGCTGCCTGTCAGCGAGTGCTGGAGCGGATGCGGGCAGCCGATCTCCTCGAGCCGACCCGCAGCACCGCTCGCCGGCAGCACCCTTCCTACCGGCTGAGCCAGGCAGCCCTCGCGGGGATGCGGAGCGCCCTCACCTACCGCGCGGAGACCATCGACAGGGACGATGCGAAGCTGATCCGCCACCTGAGACGCCATCGGCGTATCTCCAACGAGGATGTTCGGAGCTACCTTGATTGCGATGTTGCAACTGCGCGCAACCGTCTCACCAGGATGCGCAGGAAGGGCCTGATCGAGTTCGCCCCCGATTCTCCAACGCGTGGGCCCAATGTCGAGTACGCGGCGACACCGAAGATCGACGCCGTTGACGGCTGAGCACGCGACGGCGCGCGCGACCCGCGCCTACGTCGAGGGCCTGCTGCCGCAGGGCGCGCGGCGGCGCCGGATCGCCCACGGGCTCGGCGTCGACCCCGGCGACGGCTACGCGCTGATCGCCGCGCTGGGGCGCGACTGCCCCGGCGCGGTCACCTTCGGGGCCGAGGGAGTGACGATCGAGCCGCACGAGGAGGAGGCGCTCGCCTGGCTCGAGGAGGACGAGCTGGCGGAAGTTTCTCGGCCCTTGCGCGACCGAATCGTCAGCAAGTTCGGGGTCCACGGCTTCCGAATCGGCGTCGCCCTCTACTCGCTTTCGCTGCTCGCTCAGGTAGCCTCTGAGCTATGAGGCGTTTTGTCAGATCAGAAGGCTGGCTGACCACGAGCCCTCGCGTTCATTGCGTTCTTGATCGTTTCGGTCACGCACGCCAGCCTGGGCGCGACCTACGCGATCGTCCTGTGTCTGACCGTCATCTGTTTCTGCATCCTGACCTGGCCGGAACCGATCCAGCTCTGGCGGGAAATGCGGGGCCGATCGCCTCGGCCTCCGAAGCGGTAGTCCCGGTCCCTACCGCCGCCGCTTCCGCCCCCGCCCGCCGAACAGCGCCTCGTGCAGGCCGTTGACGAGGTAGCGGGCGAGGCGGCGCTCGCCGCTCATCTCGATCGTCTTGGCGCCGTCGATCACCGCGTCCAGCCACTCCGAGGCGGGCGCGGCGGCGCGGGCGTCGGCGTCCTCGGCAAGGCCCGGCTCGAGCGCGACGACGCGGCCTCCCTCGACGCGGGCGGTGAGCGCGGCGGGGCCGCCGGCGACCTCCTCGTCGAGCTCGACGAGGAGCGCGCAGGAGCCGGCGACGCGGCGCGGCAGGCGCAGCAGCGGCAGCGCGAGCCGGAAGGCGGCTTCGACGTCGGCGACCGCGATCGGCGCCGTGTCGCCGGGCGGGTGGCGCAGCTCCATCCGCGCCGCGGCGGCGAGCGGCGCGATGCTGAGGCGCAACCACTCGGTCGGCTCGTAGTGGGTCTCGCCGTCGACGGAGTCGAGGGCCCGGAGCAATCCGGTGCGCTCCATCTTGGCGATGTAGGTTGCGACGAGCTCGTCGTCGAGCGTCGGCAGCGCCTCGCAGGCCTCGGTGACGGTGAGCGGCCCGGCAGCGAGGGCGTGGGTGACGTTCGCCGACCAGCCGGCGAGCAGCGTCGCCACCGTCTCCCCGCACTCCTCCTCGACCCTCGGCGGGCCCCCGGGGCGGGCGTTCAGCCAACCCTCGAGGACGGCGGCGACGGAGACGAACTCGCGGCCTGCCGGGGTGGGCCGGACCACGGTGTCGGGGCCGATCGGCGTGCCGGGGCCGAGCTCGGGATCGGCGGGTTCGAGCAGGTAGGGGTCGTTGAAGAGGTCGAGGCGGTACTCGTCCTCGCGTCCCGGCGGCGGCTCGATCTCCTGCACGCGGGTTCCGGTCGCGGCTTCGGCCAGCAGCGTGCGCAGCACGCCGCGTTCGGCGTCGCTGACCATGTAGATGAGGGTCAGCGTCCCGGCACGCGCCCTGAACCCGGCCTCGACTCCCACGGCGCAATTGTGACACGAAACCGCCCTGTTTGGGAATCTCGGGAGTCGCAGACGACCTCGGGCGCGGCGGCCCGGCGCAATCGGCCTGCTTGCTCCGCCCGCTCGACGGTCTTGAACCTGCGCTCGTCCCGGGCGCCGCTCAAGATCTCCAGCGTCGCCGCCGGGCAGCTGACCAGCAGCGACGAAGGCGTCCTGCGGCAGCAGGACACTTTGCCCGTGAAGATCGATTCGCAGGTCGCCGCGGTGAGGGCCGCGCAGGGGGCTTCACCCGTCGAGCAGCAGATGCTCGCGGTTGGCTTCCGCGGTCCGCCAGCCCCGACCAGCACCCCGGGCGTCAACGCGACGAAGCGGCTTACGCTCACGAACGGCTGGGTCGTCTTCCACAAGCCGTTCTCGGGGGTGCACGTTGCCAACGCGCTCGCCTACGGTCAAGCCGAGGAGACGCCGCCGTTGCACGAGGCGGCGGCCTGGCGCCTTGTCGTCGCGCTCGGGTCGCCGTGGCGGGAGCTGCTCGCGCCGTGCGTGCTGCGCGACTACGAGGGCGAGGACGGCGCGCTGTCGCTGCAGGCGCCCGGGTGGCCGGGCGACCCAGCGCCGACGCAGAACCCGACCTGGTGCCTGCCGGCTGCGTTCCTCGACTCGCTCATCGCCCAGCAGGACCGCCACCCCGGCAACTGGCGCTGGGACGGCAGTCGGCTCAGCCTGATCGACCACGGATACGCGTTCGCGCTGCCGGGGCAGATCCTCAACCACACCGACTTGGTCAGGGCCCGCCACAGCCACCGCGCCGCCGGACTGCTTCCCAAGGAGCGCGATGCGCTCGAGCGCCTCAGCGGCGACGCCAACCTGCTCGGGATCGCAGACGTCCTGCTCGAGAAGCGCGCGCAGGCGCTCCGCGACCGGGCCAAGCGGATGCTCGCCCGCGGCGAGATCCTCGGCCCGGGCGAGTTCTGAAGAGTCGTGAACTGCGTCCGTTCCTGGTACTATCATGACTCAAGAGGTTAACCCGACCGGCCGATAAGGCCCTGGAGCCAACATCATGATCCGCGTCCATTTCACCACCTTCGAGTTCGATGCAGATCGCGACGAGTGGGTCGAGCAGCCGATCGCCGAGCTGCTCGCCGATCGCAAGGAGATCACGGTCAGCGGCCCCCACGCCGAATGGATCGACCTCGACATCTCGATCGTCGACCCCGAGAGCGGAGAGCGGCTGACGCGGGATGCCGACGCCGAGCGCTGGGCGCGGCTGTTGCCGTTCGCCTATCGCAGCGGCGATATCGACGTCGAGGTCGCCGAGGTCGACGCAGCGGAGCCCGCCGGCGCCGCGTTCCACTACGCCGCCGCCGGCTAGCGATGCCGCGCACCGCGGTGTCGGAGGTCCACGCGAAGGTCGTCGGCCGCGAGCTCCGAGGCACTCGCCGCGCACTCGGCCTCACCCAGGCCGAGGTGGCCAAGCGGCTCGGCGTATCCGCCTCCTACGTCGCCGCGGTCGAGGCCGGCCGACACAACCTCACGCTCGGGCAGATCGCCAACATCGCCAACGCCATGCGCCTCGGCGTCAGCGTCTCGTTCATCCGCCCCGACGGAACCCCGGTGAGCGCGGGACCTCGCGGCACGCAGAGCTGAATTCGTTGTCTGTCGGTTCAACTAGTTGGCCGCGCCGTGCGTCACGACCTTGGCGGCGAGGATCGGCCGAAGGTCGACATCAGCGAGATCTTCGGTCTCGGCAGCTCGGGCGTTTCCGACGTCTCCGAGGACAAGGACCGCTACCTCGGCGAATCGCTCTGGCGGGAACACCTGACCAAGACCGGCCAGCTCCACCGCCTGCACGAGCCTCGCGGCGGCGAGCGCGGCGGCGATTGAGCGTCTTCGTCGACACCTCGGCCTTCTACGGGGTGGCTGACGACGACGACGGCCATTTCGACCGCGCCAAGGAGCTGCTCGCCACCGCGGGGCCGTTGATCACGACCGACTTGGTCCTCTCGGAGACTTGGCGGCTGGTGCGCGATCGCCTCGGCCAAGCCGCCGCCGACCGTTTCTGGGCCGGCCTGCGCGGTGGTGCGGCCACGGTCGAGCACGTCACCCCCGCCGACCTCGACGGCGCCTGGCGGATCGGCGAGGCCTTCCCCGACCAGGCCTTCTCGCTTGTCGACCGCACCAGCTTCGCCGTGATGGAGCGGCTCGGCGTCCACCGCGCGGTCGCCTTCGACGACGACTTCGCCGTCTACCGCTTCGGTCCCCGCCGCGAGCGCGCCTTCGAGGTCCTGCGCTGACCTGTCAGCTATGGCGTGCCGGCTCGACGACGCGCAGCTTGCTCAGCGGTATGACGAGGATGCGGTCGAGCCCCATCTCCGCGGGCAGGCTCGTCAGCTCGACCATCGCGCGACCGTCGCCGAAGACCTTGTCCACGCCGCCGCGGGCGCCGGCGGGCGCGCCGTCGACGGGCTCGGTCAACTCGACGAGGTCGGAGGCGCCGATCTCATGCACCGTGGCCATGAAAAGGATGTTAGAGCTTCGGGTAGGCGCTAACAAGTCGCGGCGCGGAAACCGGCGTCTCGTAGTGCCAGATCGTCCTGACCGCCGCGCTGCGTCCCGCGATCGCCAACTGCACGTCGACCTCGCAGTTCAAGCCGTGCTCGCCGAGCTCACGCACTCCCGTCACGTCACCGTTCCCCACGGCGTTTGAGATCGTCTCCCAGACACGCTCGCGGTCCTCGAGGCTGACGTGGAAGACGCGCGCCCACTCGGGGCCATGCCCGTTCTCGGCGAGCACCCAACCCTCCAGCTTTGTCGGCTCGTGCCAGGCATCGCTTGCCCGCGGCAGCGCCTCCCCGGCTTTCGGCGGCCATCCCATGCGGCGCGCACCCTACCGAGGCGGGCTTTCACCGAGCCCTCGCCACCCAGGATGTGGAGGCGCTCGCCGGCGAGGACTACAAACGCGTCGCCGAGCTGGTCGACCGGTACGCCGACTTTCCGCTCGGCGGCGTCGACGCCTCGGTCGTCGCGCTCGCCGAGCGCTTCGGCGCAACCACGGTGGCGACGCTCGATCGACGCCACTTCTCCGCGGTCCGCCCGAAGAACCGAGAGTCCCTCGACCTGCTGCCGGGTAGCGTCGTCTACGACGCCTCTGGGGATCGGTTCGCGTCAGCGGGGCCACCGTAGAGCACGCCGCTCCCCCCGACCTCGACGTTTGGTGTCGTGGCGTTCGTGATCGTCTGGCTCACTCGCTGCTGCAGGTCGATGCAGCCCTCGTCGACGCCCTTCATCTGCTCGGCTTCGAGGTCGCCGTTGAGACGAACGGTACGCGCCCCGTCCCGTCGGGCCTCGACTGGGTCTGCGTCAGCCCCAAGGCCGGCGCTCTGCTGCGCCTCAGGAAAGGCGACGAGTTGAAGCTTGTCTATCCGCAGCACTCGATCGACCCCGCTGAGCTTGAGTCGCTTCAGTTCGACCACTTTCTCCTGCAGCCGATGGACGGCCCCGAGTTGCGGGCGAACACCGAGGCTGCGGCCGAGTACTGTCGCCGCACCCTCGCTGGCGGCTCAGCCTGCAGACTCACAAGCAGACGGGCCGGCTCTCGAGCAAGAGCAGCATCCGAGCAGTGAACGCGTTGAGGCTGTCGTCATCGGGACTGCCGAGCACTTCCTCCATGTGATCCAGGTAGTGCACGTCGAGATAGCGCCCGTCTTCGGAGAACGGGGGGAAGCCCATCTCCCTCGTCGCGTCGATCAGACAAGCCGAGAGCTGAATCAACGTTAGGTTGGGAAGCCGTTGCACAAGAGGATGGCCCTCGTAGAGGAAGAAGATGTCGATATCTGACTCCTCGCCCGCCTCAAGGCGTGCATAGGAGCCGGTTGCGTAGATGCAGAGTGGCTCGTCACGCAGGAGCTCCTCGACCGGCGCGAGGCGGTCGCCAAGCTCCTCGATGCGCGCCTGCGAGTACTCGGCTCGGTTCATTCGCGCCCTACCGTAGCCGCTCAGGCGGGACGCCGGCGGCGATACTAAGATGGCTTGGTGCACGATCCCCGACCGGACCTCTTCATCTCTGCCGATATCGAGACGGACGGTCCGATCCCCGGCACGTACTCGATGCTCTCCTTCGGCCTCTGTGTCGCCGGTCGCTTTGACGGCCGGCGCTACGACCGCTGCGATCAGGATCAGGAGGCGCTCTTCTACCGGGAGTTGAAGCCGGTCACCGAGAACTTCGAAGCTGAGGCGCTTGCCGTCAATCGACTCGACCGCGACCTGCTTATCCGGGACGGAGATGATCCAGAGCGAGCAATGCGAGACGCTGATCGTTGGGTCCGAAGCCATGCGGGTAACGCGCGCGCTGTGCTGGTCGCCTATCCAGTGGCCTTCGATTGGGCTTTCCTTTACTGGTATTTCGTTCAATACGCGGGTGTTTCTCCGTTCGGCTTCTCCTCGTGTCTCGACATCCGCACCCTCTATCAGGCAAGGGCTCTGACTCCTTTTGACAGCTCTTCTCAGCGCTCAATGCCGCACTGGCTCTTGCCAAAGCGCGATCACACCCACAATGCTGCAGACGATGCGCTTGAGCAGGCGGAGTTGTTCAGCAACATCTTCGAATGGGCCTTGAAGGGCGGAGGACCGAGGGAGCCCACCTGGCCCACGGATCGCGTTGCGCCCAACTGGATGGAGCCCGCCGAGACTCCCCCGCCCCTGCCGCCTCCGGGTCTCCTCGGAACTCGCGAGCGTCGCCGCCAGTACATCAGATAGGCACCTCGCCACCGGCCCCGGTGGTGGCTTCGGCCGGCATCGTGTGCAGCACGGCGCTGCGTTCGGCGTCGCAGCGGCTCAGCCGATCGCCCAGAGAAGCAGGGGGGCCGGCACGAGCGCGTAGCCGGGCCGGCGCTCGAGCCTGTCCCGCGTGGCGACGATCGTCGCTCGCCCCGGCAGCGCGCGCTGGATCGCCGCCGCCCCGCGCAGGTCGGGGTTGCTCCGGTACTTCACCTCGACCACGTCCGCCGTCCGGCGCGGGCCACAGACGAAGTCGATCTCTCCCGCTCGCCGGGTCTGCCAGATGTGCAGGTCGGCGGGCGCGTCGAACCCTTCCAGGCGGGAGGCCGGCGACTCGTAGCGGTGATACAGCGCCAGCGCGATCGCGTTCTCAACCTGGGCGGGGAGGTCGGCCGCGATCCCCGGCGCCAGGTCGCACGCCACCGAGTGCAGCAGCGGGTCGCCGAAGTAGAGCTTCTTGTCCTTGGAGAGCTCCTCGGAGTCCGAGTCGCTGCGCCAGTAGTAGGCGACGAGGAGGAAGTAGGCGGCGGCGAGGAACTCGACGTAGTCGCGGACGGTGCTGCCGGCCGGGCTCGGCCGCAGGTCGACCGACATCTCCCGCGAGAGCCGAGTCCAGCTCGTCTTCGAGCCGAGCGACCGCAGCACCCGCTCCAGCAGCGCGTGCGCGGCGGGCCGGCTCGCGCGCTTGCGCTGTATCTCCCGCAGCAGCGAGTCGTAGACGACCTTCTTCGTCTCCTCCGAGGGGGAGTCCGCGCCGCCGATCGCCTCGGCGACCGCGGCCGGCAGGCCGCCGAAGCGCAGGTACAGCCGCAGTGCCTCGTCCAGGCGAGGCAGGTGGATCCGCATCCCCTCCAACGCATCCCAGCCCGCGTCCGAGACCAGCTCTGCGACTGCGCTTTGTGGGGAATCCGGCACCGCCGGATCGAGCGCCCTGGCGAATGCCGCGAAGCTCTGGGGGAAGACGCTGTGATCGAGACCCGGCCCGCGCCGCCCGGGGAGCCGGTCCGCCGTGCCCTCGCGCAGGTCGATCGCCGAGGAGCCGGTGCAGACGACGATGTCCTCGTCGAGCGTGCCGTCGTCCCACAGCGACTTGATCGCCGTCTGCCAGCCCCGCACGAACGTGACCTCGTCGAGCAGGACGAGGCTGGGGCGGTCGCCGCCCGCCAGCGCTCTCGCGCGCTTGATCGTCACCGCCACCTCCGGCAGCGACTGGCCTTCGAGCAGTTCGAGCGTCAGATAGATGGCCCTCCTGGGCTCGAAGCCCTCCCCGAGTGCGCGCTGGACCAGCAGCTTCAGGTCGGTCGACTTGCCGACCTGGCGGGGGCCGCGCAGGGTGTGGAGCGCAGCCGCTCCGAGATCGATCTCGTCGACCAGCTTCGCCGGCAGCCGGCGCGGCCGGCGGCCCAGACGGCGCAGGTGCGAGTCCCGGCTCTCCCACCCGGGGCCACCCCACCAAGGGTTCTGCTCGATGATCTGTGCATCGGAAAGAGCCACTGCCTTCCAGAATAAGCTACCAAGTTAGAAGCTATTACACCGATATCAGCTACCTAAATGCCCGGGCAGCGCGCCAACCGCGCAATCTGTTGTCCTATGGTTTCTGACATCATGTACGAGATGCGAGAGAGTTGAAGGGGGAGCGTGATAGCGACGTAGCTGTGAGTTGCGCGCGGCTACGGCCGGCGGCCGAACAGCGCCTCGCGCAGGCCCTCGACCAGGTAGCGGGCGAGGCGGCGCTCGCCGCTCATCTCGATCGTCCTGGCCCCGTCGATCACTGCGTCCAGCCACTCCGAGGCGGGAGCGGCGGCGCGGGCCTCGGCGTCCTCGGCAAGGCTGGGCTCGACCGCGACGACGCGGCCCCCCTCGACGCGGGCGGTGAGCGCGGCGGGGCCGCCGGCGACCTCCTCGTCCAGCTCGACGAGGAGCGCGCAGGAGCCCGAGACGCGGCGCGGCAGGCGCAGCAGCGGCAGCGCGAGCCGGAAGGCGGCTTCGATGTCGGCGAGCGCGATCGGCGCCGTGTCGCCGGGCGGGTGGCGCAGCTCCATCCGCGCCGCGGCGGCGAGCGGCGCGATGCTGAGGCGCAACCACTCGGTCGGCTCGTAGTGGGTCTCGCCGTCGACGGAGTCGAGGGCCCGGAGCAATCCGGTGCGCTCCATCTTGGCGATGTAGGTTGCGACGAGCTCGTCCTCGAGCGTCGGCACCGCCTCGCACGCCTCCGTGACGGTGAGCGGCCCGGCAGCGAGGGCGTGCGTGACGTTCGCCGACCAGCCGGCGAGCAGCGTCGCCACCGTCTCCCCGCACTCCTCCTCGGCCCTCGGCGGGCCCCCGGGGCGGGCCTTCAGCCAACCCTCGAGGACGGCGGAGACGGAGACGAACTCCCGGCCCGCCGGGGTGGGCTGGACCAGGGTGTCGGGGCCGATCGGCGTGCCGGGGCCGAGGTCGGGATCCGCGGGTTCGAGCAGGTAGGGGTCGTTGAAGAGGTCGAGGCGGTACTCGTCCTCGCGTCCCGGCGGGGGCTCGATCTCCTGCACGCGGGTTCCGGTCGCGGCTTCGGCCAGCAGCGTGCGCAGCACGCCGCGTTCGGCGTCGCTGACCATGTAGATGAGGGTCAGCGTCCCGGCACGCGCCCTGAACCCGGCCTCGACTGCCACGGCCCAATTGTGACACGAAGCCGACCTATTTGGGAATTTCGCGAGTCGCAGACGACCGCGTAGCCGCCTCCGCCCCCCGCAGCGCCGGGTCGCGGATCAGCCGCGACTTGCTCGCCGGGTGCGGGTCGACGGCGGCAAGCGCGTCCCCGAGCTCGCGGTCGACGATCGCCTCCCGCCGCTGGGCCCAAGAAGATCGTTCCCGGAGCGACGGTCAACCTGCCGCTGGTCCGGCTCCTGGGCACGCTTCCCCGCGGCCGCTACGACGTCTCGGTGCATCTGACGCAGGGCGGCCACCCGATCGGCAGGTTCACCCGCCGGGGCATCCTCCTGCGCTGAGCGCGACGCACAGGTGGGGGACGGGGAGGGTCCCAGGGGCCGCTCACGCCCGCCGCCTTGCGAGAAATCGTCACGATCCCGTCACGCAATTTTTTCGTTGTGCGCGCCACACGCGCGCCGGACCCTGGCACGGTCGGGGCATGCCCGCGGTCGACCCATGGCAGCTGAGGGCCGGGGTTGGCGTTTACTGCGTCTCGCTGCTCGTTCAGGTAATCTCCGGTCTATGAGGCGTTTTGTCCGATCAGAGAGTTGGGTCAGCGCCGCCGTCGCGGTCGTCGCGTCCTTGATCATGTGGCTAATCCACGCCAACCTGGGGGAGGCCTACATCATCGTCTTCGTGCTGGGAATCGTCGGAGCCGTGATTCTGATCTGGCCTGAACGAGCCGAGGTCTGGCGGGAAATGCGGGGTCGATCCTCGCCTCGGCGCTCGAGGCGGTAGGCGGCGGCGCCTATCTCAGCTCGACCGGCTCAATCCGCCCGGTGCCGGCACCCGGTGCGAGCATCATGACAGCATCACATGTGCTGCTATGATGCCTTCGATGCGCACCACGGTAACCCTGGACGATGACGTCGCCGCCAAGCTCAAGCACCTCGCCCGCGATCGGGACGTCTCCTTCAAGGAGGCGCTGAACAGCACCGTGCGGCGCGGCTTCGAGCGCGGCGAGGCGAAGCCGCGGCCCTACCGGCTGCCCACCCCTCAGCGCATGGAGGCCAGGGCCGGCGTCAACCTCGTCAAGGCCCTTCAACTGGCGGGCGAGCTCGAAGACGCCGAAACGATCCGCAAGATGCGGATGGGCAAGTGAAGCTGCCCGACGTCAACCTGCTCCTCTACACGGCAGACGAGTCCTCGCGTCACCATGCCCGATCCCGCTCGTGGCTCGAGCAGGCGCTCTCGGACACCGAGGAAGTCGGCTTCGCCTGGCTGGTCCTGCTCGGCTTCATTCGCATCTCGACCAACCCTGCCGCCTTTGCGAACGCCCTCTCGCTCGCCAGGGCTTTCGAGTTCGTCGAGAGCTGGCTCGACCAACCGATTGCCGCCGTGGTTCACCCCACCCATCGGCATGCCGCCACACTGCGCGCGCTGCTCGAGCCGATCGGCACGGCCGGCAACCTGACCAGCGACGCCCACCTGGCGGCGCTGGCCCTCGAGCACGGCGCCGAGCTCTGCTCCCACGACACCGACTTCGCCCGCTTCCCCGGCCTGCGCTGGCGCGACCCGCTGGCGGCCTGACGGTATTCGCGGCCCACAGGGTGTCGAGCCAGTCGCGCGGCGATCCGGTCGCCGTGTACTAAGCGCTCTCGATGGAGTCGAGCAGATCGCCGACGTAGGCGAGACAGATCGTCCTGACCCGCTCCTCCGGCATCGCGAGCCGCAGGGCGCGCGACGCCATCTCGATCCCCGCTCCCGCTCTGTTGCCGAAGAGAGCTCCGATCTGGCGCACGGCGTGCTCGGCGGGCCCGCCGGCGACGGGATGGTCGCAGAGCTCTGCGAGGGTCTTGCCGACTTCCGCCGCCGAGCCGGCCTGCATCAACCGGATCACATCGGCCGCATCCTTGTCGTCGAGGCGATCCCGGCGGTCGCTCTCGAGGCGGTCGTCGATCTTGTGCGCCTTGGCCACGAACAGCGCCGCGATTCCAGCGACCCTGACCGCCACCTTCCGGTTGTCCGCGGCGTCGAGCGCCCCGATCTCCATGACGTCGTTGTCGACGAGGGCCGCCTCCAACCCCCTCGTCTTGCGTGCGACTCGCTTGCCATGAGGGCCGAGCCGGGCGCCTCGCCTCCCGCCCGGAGCGGCGATGCCGGCCGGGACGATCAGATCCACCGGGATCGTCGTGGCCACGCCGTTGACGATGGCCGACGCCTCCCAGATTCCTGGCTCCGCCGAGGCGCCGGCTCTCGCCGGCTCGAAACCGGCGCCTTCCATCAGCTCGCCAAGCCCAGGCGAGTCCGCCAGCAGCCCTGGATCGAGAGCAAGATCGCCGTCGGTCGTGAACTCGGCGACCGGCAGGCTCCCAGGCCCCGCACGCAGGTATATCGCCTGTGCGCCGACCAGCACGAATGCTCCGCGCTGAGGCCCGAGTCCGTAGAGGGCATCCAGCAGGACGCGCCGCGCCTCTACGTACTCCTCGTCGAGAGAACCTCCGCCGTCGTGTCTCATCGCGGCGGCTCCGCCGCCTCGAGCGAGGGAAGCCTCCAGGCGGCTTCGTCGTCCAGCATCCACCGGATCAGCGCCTCTCCTTCGGCGGGCATGCGCCCGTTTCCGGTCAGGCAGTCGACGGCCACTTGGCTGGGCGCAGCGTAGGGCAGCCCTCCCTCCTCCCGCAGGCGGCTCCAGACGACTTCATCGAAGGGCTTCAGCAGGAGGACATCCCCCCCCTCCTCGGCGGGAAGCAGCTTCAGCTGCTCCGCCAGCGAGGCGGGCTCGGCGCAGTAGAGGTGCAGGACGGCGGGCGCGGTGACCGGCGCAAGGCGCGCCGCGGCGACCGAGCCGGTGATCGCCAGTTTCATCCCGCCTCCCGCCCCGCCGGCAAGATCCCCCAGCAGGCGGTCAATTCCGCCGACGGCGACGGACGCATCGACGCCGTTCGTCCTGAAGATGTCATACGAGCTCGCCCAGCGGCGGAGCAGGGCGCCAACGTCGACGCTCTCGACCGGACCGCGGGATCGCCGCTCGATCAGCGCCTCCCGGTAGAGGGCATCCAGCAGTCGCGAGACATAGCCGGGAGCGAGGTCCGTGGCCGCGGCAAGCTCCCGTACGCCGTACGGGGGGCGGACGTCGACCAGGAAGCGGATCAGCCGGGCGGCTTTGGCGCCCGTCATCTGCACCCTGCCGCGCTCCCGGGGGGCGGGGTTGCGTGGCGAGCCGACGGTCTCGAGGTAGATGGCGGGGCTGTCCAGGCAGAGAAGAGCGTTGCCGGTCAGGTCGATGTAGTTGATCCGCTGCTTGGCGAGCAGCTCCTGGGTTCGCTTGCTCAACCAGGGCGCAACGACAAGCAGCGGGACGTCTCCGCCCAGAGAGTGCGCCGCCCGCGCGAGCGGCGACAGCAGCCCGAGGACCTCCCGCGGGTAGATCGCCTGCCGCGCCTCGACGGCGATCTGCACGCTTGTGCCTTTCGGCGCCTTGATCGCGATTGTCGAATCGACCAGCGCAAGGGCATCTGGACTGTCCAAGGCACCGACCCATGGTCCGACCCGCCAACCTGTCGGCAGGCGCTCCTGCAGCCAGGCGACGGCTTCGCCGGCAAGCGAAAGTTCTGGATTTTCGGCGTTTGCGGACATGACGAACAGCAAGTATATCAGTCTAGTTATCTATTTATCGAGGTTTGCGTATATCGCAAACGTATGCTATTTGAGCAACTGATCTGCTCCTCCAGACGCCTGCAACCGGCCCTGAACTGTCCTTCGCGTCCTCAGCCCACCGGCCTGAGCGCCTACTCACCCCACGGAGACCCCGAACAGCGTTTCGTGCAGGCCGTCGAACAGGCCCAGGCAGATCTGCGGGTCGCCGCTCGCCTCGACCTTGGCGACGCTGGGGTCGATCAGGGTGTCGAGCCAGTCGATCGGCGCGCCGGTGGCGTAGCTCTCGCTCTGCATCTCGAGGTCGGGGGAGACCGACGTGACCTTTCCCTGCTCGACCAGCACCGTCGCCCCGGCCAGCCGCGGCCGGCCGGCCGGGGACCGGCACGGTCAGCCGGCAGGAGGCCGACAGCTCCTCCGACAGGCTCACCAGCGGCAGGGTGAGCTGGAAAGCCGCCCAGAACGAGTTCGTTGTCAGTGGCCGCGAATGCTACTGAGGAAGCCGCCGATGCCCGCAGCGCTCAGAGCCGTCCCGCCCAGCGCGATCAGGCTGGCGCCCGTGTCGGCGCCCCATGCCACCGTGCTGTCCCAGACCTGATACACGGCGACGACGGCGGCGACGATCGCGACCAGCGTCGGCAGCCAGAAGCCCCATGCATCGCCCAGCGCATCGCCGCACGGCCGGACGACTTCCCGCTTCCGGTCCTTCGACTGCCTCTTCTCGGCAGCCTGGGCGAGGAGGAGGACGAACGCGAGGAGGACGGCGCCCGCAAGGCCGATCTCGAAGAACTGCTGAGAGCCAGCCGAACGTACGGGTGCAGGCCTGCGAAAGTCGGCACGATCCCGTCACGCACTTTTTGCAGTGAGCGCGCCACACGCGCGCCGGGACCTGGCACGGTCAGGGCATGCCCGCAACCGACCTTTGGCACGTTGTCGGCTCGATCCTGCCGCACGTGCGGGATCCCTGGCCGCAGAGCATCGGGCTGGGCTTTCCGTTCACGGTGTCGGGAGCCTTGAGCATTCTGGCCGAGGTTCTTGCCGCAGAGGTTCCCAGACCTCGACGCGACCGGATCGTCAGCAAGTTCAGCGTCTACGGATTCGGATTCGGGGTCGTCCTCTACCTGGTCTCGCTGCTCCTTCAGCTAACCTCCGCGCTATGAGGCGTTTTGTCAGATCCGAGGGTTGGCTTGGAGCCGCCGTCGGCGTCGTCGCGTCCCTGATCATCTGGCTCGTCCATGCCAGCGTGGGGGAGGCTTACATAATCATCTGCGTGTTGGCCATCGCCGGGCTCCTGGTCCTGTTCTGGCCGGAACGAGCCCAGCTCTGGCGGGAAATGCGGGGCCGATCCTCGCCTCGGCGCTCAAAGCGGTAGCGGGCGCGCGCCTACCGCCGGCGGCCGAACAGCGCCTCGCGCAGGCCGTCGACGAGGTAGCGGGCGAGGCGGCGCTCGCCGCTCATCTCGATCACCTTGGCGCCGTCGATTACCGCGTCCAGCCACTCCGAGGCGGGAGCGGCGGCGCAGGCGTCGGCGTCTTCGGCAAGGCCCGGCTCGACCGCGACGACACGGCCTCCCTCGACGCGGGCGGTGAGCGCGGCGGGGCCGCCGGCGACCTCCTCGTCGAGCTCGACGAGGAGCGCGCAGGAGCCGCAGACGCGGCGCGGCAGGCGCAGCAGCGGCAGCGCGAGCCGGAAGGCGGCTTCGACGTCGGCGAGCGCGATCGGTGCCGTGTCGCCGGGCGGGTGGCGCAGCTCCATCCGCGCCGCGACGGCGAGCGGGGCGACGCCGAGGCGCAGCCACGCGGTCGGCTCGTAGCGGGTCCCGCCGTCGACGGCCTGGAGCAATCCGGTGCGCTCCATCTTGGCGATGTAGGTTGCGACGAGCTCGTCGTCGAGCGTCGGCAGCGCCTCGCACACCTCCGTGACGGTGAGCGGCCCGGCAGCGAGGGCGTGCGTGACGTTCGCCGACCAGCCGGCGAGCAGCGTCGCCACCGTCTCCCCGCACTCCTCCTCGATCGTCAGCGGGCCCCCGGGGCGGGCCTTCAGCCAGCCCTCGAGGACGGCGGCGACGGAGACGAACTCCCGGCCCGCCGGGGTGGGCCGGACCACGGTGTCGGGGCCGATCGGCGTGCCGGAGGCGACCTCGGGCGCGCCGGCCCGGCGCAATCGGCGCGCTCCCCCAGGTCGCTTCCTCAGGAGCCGGCGCTCGTGCCGGGGGCGAGGTCTACCAGCTCGTCCAGCTCGAACCATTTGCCGGCCTCCTCGATCGGAGCGATCCGTACCGAGTCGAAGCTCCTCGTCACCAGCTCGGGGCTGCCGACCGTGGCGGCGAAGACCGGCGCGGCGGCCTCGAGCGGACCGCCGCGGACGTAGTCGCGGTAGGCCTCGATCGAGCCGAGCTCGCGCAGCAGGTAAAGAGAGGTGAAGATCGCCGGACCGGTGAGGAGCACGGGCTCGTCGGCGACTTCTTCCTCGACGTAGGCCGCCGCCAGCTCGATCGCCAGCTCGAGCAGCGGGTGCCGGGGCTTCGGGAATGCGTAGAGAGCGCCGGCGATCGCCCGGTACGGCTCGACCTGCTCCCGCCATGCGAGCAGCGGACGCAGGTCGGCCGGCAGCTCGCGCCAGCCGAAGAGGATGCCGTCGGGGGCGCCGTCCAGCAGCGTCTCCACGTCGCCGATGCAGCGCAGGCGCGCGTCGGCGTAGATGCCGCCCTCGGCGTGGACCGCGAGGTAGCCGCAGAGATCGGCTCGCATCGCCGGCACCGCGCAGGCGGCGAGGGCATCCCGCACCCGCGCTCCATGGCGCTCGTCTTTGATCAGGAACTCGACCCCGGCCCGGTAGTGCAGCATGCGCACGAGCTGCGGGCTGTGGAGGTCGAATCCCGCCATCTGCTCTTCGATCTCCTCGGGAATCTCGGGCGCCTCCCAGTACTGGTGGATGCTGGTCGGCTCCCTCTCGATACGTGGCGAACCCACAAGCTGACCATAGCCGTTCCCGATGCTCGGCGAGGCCTTCCCCGACCAGGCCTTCTCGCTTGTCGACCGCACCGGCTTCGCCGTGATGGAGCGCCTCGGCATCCACCGCGCGGTCGCCTTCGACGACGACTTTGCCGTCTACCGCTTCGGCCCGCCGCGAGCGGGCCTTCGAGGTCCTGCGCTGACCGGCGCGATCCCTGGCCGCAGAGCATCGGCCTGGGGTTTCCGTTCACTGTCAACGGCCATCTGCTTTTCCCCAAGGGCGGCCATCCAACCTCCCCACCTGCGGCCACGACTTCTCCCCACCGGTGGCCATCGGTTCTCCCCGCTTGAGCCCTTCGTCCCGCCGGGATCACCAGGCTCGCGCGGTCAGCTCAGCGGCACCACCCCCTTGCCCTCCGTTGCCTGGGTGAGCCGGAAGCTCTCCGATCCCTCAGTGACGATTACGTGGGCATGGTGGAGCAGGCGGTCGACGGTCTTGTTCAGATCCTCGTCGTCGCAATCCCCCTGCGGCGAGCAAGATCCGAAATGGAAGATCCATGAACGCTGAAGCACCTCGAAGAGTCGTCCCCGCCATCAGTTCAGGGCGATGCCGCCCGTGAAACCAGAAAGCGCCTATTGGGCGAGCTGCGTCGTGTTCGGCACAGTGACGTGCTGATTACCTACGTCACGAGTACGCGACCACAGCTCGGTGCGCCAATGGCTCAGGATGCGCTCCGTTTGTTTTGACCCCGAGCCTGTCGACACTCGGTCTCGTTGCCGGTGGCTATGGCCAGTCGATCCGCTCGGCCAGCCCGGCCGTGCTCAGCTCGATCAGCCCGCTGCGCTCGACTTCGCGGTATTCCTCGCCCGCCCGGGCGAGCCAGTGGACGGAGCGCTCGCCGGGGTCGACGATCAGCACCTCGTCGACCCCGTGCGCCGCGTAGAAGGGGAGCTTCTTCCAGGTCTCGTCCTCGGGGGAGACGATCTCGACCACGAGCGCCGCAGTCGGATACCAAAGCTGATCGGGGCCCGGCCGGTGGATCCCGCCGTCGGGGACGCGGAAGTCGTGCTCGGACTCGCCGAGGTTGAACTCGTGCATCGCCGGCTCCAGGCCGGCGGCGCGCGCCGGAGCGTCCAGCAGCACGGCCAGCTGCTGAGCGACCTTCGCGTGACGGCCGTGGGGCGCGGGAACCATATGAAGCACACCCTCCCACACCTCGTCGAGACGATCGAGGCCGGAGCGCCGCCGCCGCTCCTTCAGCGCCTCCAGCTCGGGCGTTGCAGGATCGAGCACGAGCGTGGACATGACGTTAAGGGTACACGCGGCTCCTACCGCCCGAGCTTGCCGAACAGCGCCTCGCGCAGGCCCTCGACCAGGTAGCGGGCAAGGCGGCGCTCGCCGCTCATCTCGATCACCTTGGCGCCGTCGATCACCGCGTCCAGCCACTCCGAGGCGGGAGCGGCGGCGCAGGCGTCGGCGTCCTCGCTCGCGCCGCGCTCGATCCCCTCGACCCGGCCCTCCTCGATGTGGGCGGTGACGGCGGCAGGGCTGCCGGCGACCTCGTCGTCCAGCTCGACGACGAGCGCGCAGGAGCCGCAGACGCGGCGCGGCAGGCGCAGCAGCGGCAGCGCGAGGCGGAAGGCGGCTTCGACGTCGGCGAGCGCGATCGGTGCCGTGTCGCCGGGCGGGTGGCGCAGCTCCATCCGCGCCGCGACGGCGAGCGGGGCGACGCCGAGGCGCAGCCACGCGGTCGGCTCGTAGCGGGTCCCGCCGTCGACGGCCTGGAGCAATCCGGTGCGCTCCATCTTGGCGATGTAGGTTGCGACGAGCTCGTCGTCGAGCGTCGGCAGCGCCTCGCACACCTCCGTGACGGTGAGCGGCCCGGCAGCGAGGGCGTGCGTGACGTTCGCCGACCAGCCGGCGAGCAGCGTCGCCACCGTCTCTCCGCACTCCTCCTCGATCGTCAGCGGGCCCCCGGGGCGGGCCTTCAGCCAGCCCTCGAGGACGGCGGCGACGGAGACGAACTCCCGGCCCGCCGGGGTGGGCCGGACCACGGTGTCGGGGCCGATCGGCGTGCCGGGGCCGAGCTCGGGATCGGCGGGTTCGAGCAGGTAGGGGTCGTTGAAGAGGTCGAGGCGGTACTCGTCCTCGCGCCCCGGCGGCGGCTCGATCTCCTGCACGCGGGTTCCGGTCGCGGCTTCGGCCAGCAGCGTGCGCAGCACGCCGCGTTCGGCGTCGCTGACCATGTAGATGAGGGTCAGCGTCCCGGCACGCGCCCTGAACCCGGCCTCGACTCCCACGGCGCAATTGTGACACGAAACCGCCCTGTTTGGGAATCTCGGGAGTCGCAGGCGACCTCGGGCGCGCCGGCCCGGCGCAATCGGCCTGCTCCCTCAGGTCACTTCCTCAGGGGCCGGCGCTCGTGCCGGGGGCGAGGTCTACCAGCTCGTCCAGCTCGAACCATTTGCCGGCCTCCTCGATCGGAGCGATCCGTACCGAGTCGAAGCTCCTCGTCACCAGCTCGGGACTGCCGACCGTGGCGGCGAAGACCGGCGCGGCGCCTCGCGCCCGAGGAGCTGGAGCGCGACCGCGAGGCCAACGCCGCGCGCCTGCGCGACGCGCTCGACGCCGTCCTGCCGGAGCTGAGCCGATGAAATACGGACGTGCCCAGAGTTGGCCGCCAGTATGGGTGGTCAACCCTGGGCACGTCTGGAGAGGGACCCGATGTGCGGGCTGACGGTTGCGGGTGCACGCGTCGACGGCGCGACGGTCGGGGACCGAGCGTCCCAAGGCCGACATCAGCGAGATCTTCGGCATCGGCAGCTCCGGCCTCTCCGACGTCTCCGAGAACAAGGATCGCTACCTCGGCGAATCGCTCTGGCACGAACACCTGCGCAAGACCGGCCAGATGCACCGCCTGCACGAGCCCCGTGCCGATGAGCGCGGGGCCGGCGATTGAGTGTCTTCGTCGACACCTCGGCCTTCTACGGGGTGGCTGACGACGACGACAGCCATTTCGCCCGCGCCAAGGAGCTGCTTGACACCGAAGAACCGCTGATCACGACCGACTTCGTCCTTGCGGAGACCTGGCGACTGGTGCGCGATCGCCTTGGCCACGCCGCCGCCGACCGCTTCTGGGCCGCCCTCCGCGCCGGCGCCGCCACGGTGGAGCACGTCACCCCCGCCGACCTCGACGCCGCCTGGCGGATCGGCGAGGCCTTCCCCGACCAGGCCTTCTCGCTTGTCGACCGCACCAGCTTCGCCGTGATGGAGCGGCTCGGCGTCCACCGCGTGGCCGCCTTCGACGACCACTTTGCCGTCTACCGCTTCGGCCCCCGCCGCGAGCGTGCCTTCGAGGTCCTGCGCTGACCAACCAGTGCCGTCGCCCAACTCCCCCGCCCGCCGCTCCCTCTACTGCGCGATCGAAGTCGCCGGCTCACCGCGCGGCCGCGCCCACAACGGCGTCAAGGTCGCCTACCGCCTCGTCACCAGCATGCGCCTCAACCCGTCCGCCGGCGCGAAGGCGTTCCGGGCGCGGGCGGGGGGCCTGATCGAGCACGGCAGCACCAGGCACGGCTCGCTGTTCCTGGCGGTGAAGAACACCGGCAACACGATCGAACCGATCGGCGGCACGCTTCCCCGCGGCCGCTACAACGTCACCGTCCACCTCACCCAGGGCGGGCACGGCCTCGGCAAGGTCAAGCGCAAGGGAGTCCGCCTGCGCTGAGCTCGACGACGCGGTCCTCCGCAACGTGGCGGCGCGAGCGGCGGGGCCACTCGCGTCTGCCGCCTTGCGAGAAATCGCCACGATCCCGTCACGCACTTTTTTCGTTGTGCGCGCCACACGCGCGCCGGGGCCTGGGACGGTCCCGGCATGCCCGCGGTCGACCCATGGCAGCTGCTCGGCGCGATCCTCCCGCATGTGCGCGATCCCTGACCGCAGAGCATCGGTCTGGGGTTTCCGTTCACGATGTCGGGGGCGGCGGCCATGCTGGCGGACGTCGTCTGGGCAGAGGTGCCCCTACCTCTGCGCAGCCGGATCGTCAGCGGGTTCGGCGTCTACGGCTTCAGAGCCGGAGTTGTCCTTTACCTGGTCTCGCTGCTCGTTCAGGTAGTCTCGGGGTTATGAGGCGTTTTGTCCGATCAGACAGTTGGGTCAGCGTCGCCGTCGGCGTCGTTGCGTCGCTCATCTCATGGCTCGCCCACGCCAATTTGGGGGAGACCTACATCATTGTCTTCGTGCTGGGGATCATCGGAGCCGTGGTCCTGATCTGGCCCGAACGAGCCGAGCTCCGGCGGGAAATGCGGCGGCGACCTTGGCCTTGGCGGCCGAGGCGGTAGCCGCCGGCGCTCCACAGGAGCCGGCGTTCGGGTCGGAGGCGAGGCCTGCCATCCCGTCCAGCGCAAACCACCTGCCGGCCTCCTCGATCGGGGCGATCCGCACCGAGGCAAAGCTCCTCCTCACCCGCTCCGGGCTGCCGACCGGCGCGGCGAAGACTCCTCTTCGGTCATGTGGCGGAGCACCCCCCGAGATGCCTTGGCGCTGAACTTGTCCAGCTCCTCCGCCCCCGCCCCTTGCGCTCGCGCCGGATCCGGTCTAGGTTGCCCTATAACTCGGGGACCCATAGGCGACTTCGGGAGGACCCGATGAGTCTCGATGTCCATATGCACGGTGAGAGGGTGGCTTCGCTGCACCGCAGCGGCGACTCCTACACCCTCGCCTACGACCGCGAGGCGGTCGAGCGGCTCGGTCCCGAGAAGGCGCGGATCAGCCTCTCGCTGCCGCCGCGCGAGGAGCCTCACAGCCACGCCGCGACCCGCGCCTACGTCGAGGGCCTGCTGCCGCAGGGCCCTCGGCGTCGCCGGATCGCCCACGAGCTCGGCCTCGACCCCGGCGACGGCTACGCGCTGATCGCCGAGCTGGGCCGCGACTGTGTCGGCGCGGTCACCTTCGGGGCCGAGGGAGAGGCGATCGAGCCGCACGAGGAGGAGGCGCTCGCCTGGCTCGCGGAGGACGAGCTGGCGGAAGTGCTCGAGTCCCCGCCGGAGCGGCTCTTCGACCCCGCCGTCCCCGAGCGGATGCGCTTCGCCCTGCCGGGCGAGCGCCACAAGCTCGCCCTGGTGCGCGACGAGCAGGGCGAGCGCTGGGCCTGGCCGGAGCCGGGCGCGCCCAGCACCCACGTCCTCATCCCGGAATCCGGCCAGCACCCCGAATTCGCCCTCAACGAGTTCGTCTGCGCCAACGCGCTGCGGGCGCTGGGGATGCCGGTCGCCCACTCCCAGCTGGAGACGATCGCCGGCCGGCCCTGCCTGGTTTCGCGGCGCTTCGATCGCTGGGGCGGGGGCGCCGACGCCGAACGGCTGCACTCCGAGAGCTTCGAGCAGGCGCTCGGGATCGCCCCGGATGCCGAGCTCACCGCGATGGAGGCCCTCGTCCGCTCGGTCGAACTGCTGCACTCGATCGGCGAGCTGGGCTTCCGCGAGTCGTTCTTCTCGGTCGCCTTCTGCAGCTGGGCGCTCGGCAACCTCGACGAGCGCCACACCGCCAACGTGGCGCTGCTGCACGGCGAGGCCGGGCCGCTGCCCGGGCTCTTCTACGACATCGCCTCGACCGAGGTCTACGAGCCGCGGGGGCTGAAATCTCCGCTGCTCGAGGTGGCGGAGCGCTGCTCGCCGATCGTCGGCGTGGGCAAGTTCGCGATCGGGTTGATGATGGAGCCCGCAGACGTCGCCCACCTCGGGTTCCGCAACCTGCGCGATCTCGACGAGCTGCTCGAGGGCATATCGAGGAGGGCCATGGACGAGGGCTGGCACCAGCCGGTGATCGACCGCATCCACGAGTGCGTAGCCCGCCGCCTCGAGTACCTCCACGAAGAACTGGGGGTCTGAGGAATTGGCTCAGATCTCGCGCCGCAGCCCGACGCCGGGAAAGGCATGGCGCAGGCGCGTTCTCCACAGCTCCTCGTAACGACGAGCGAAGAGGCCCTTCCAAAAGGAGAACGGCAGCCCGGCGATGACCCGCGATCGCTCGCGCGGGTACCCCTCGCGCTCCAAGCGCCCCAGCACCTCGCGCACCCTTCCGATCCCCTGCGGGCTGAGCGTCGCCGGATCGAGCAGCCAGGTGTCCTCCACCGGTGCCTCGGGCGCTCTGGCCCCGAGCTGGCGGTCGACCGCATTGCGCAGCAGAACCTCGAAATGCGCCAACGTGGTGAGGCTCGCGCCTGCCACCGCGCCTGCCAGAGGTAGAGTTCCACGGCGAGCGCGCGCTCGCCTTCGGCCCGCTCCACGAAGGGCGCAAAGCGCCGCTCGGAGACCCATATGGAGGGCCCATGAGGGCTGCTACTCTGACGGAGAACGCCCCAGTTCGCCTCTCTCCTTCGGGATGACGCGGCTGGGGCTCTTTACGTCAGGGAAGCCGTACCGGCTGGCAGCGGGCCTTCCGCGACCCGGCGCTCGCCGGCGGTGTGCGCCAAAACCGGTCGAAACGTATTCGCTGCGGGCGGGCTAATCCTCCAACTGCTCAGACGGCTCCGCCGCCTCGCCGGTTGCTTCGACTCCGAGCTGTCGCGCGGCCTTGCGCAGGTCGTCGTCGAAGCTTGCGACGGAGCCGTCGTGCTGCCGCGCGACCGCCAGTACGCAGCAATCGGGCAGCTTCAAGCCCGTCTCGGCACGCAGCTTCGCCAGTCGCACCGGCGCGCCCTCGCCCAGCCCCAGGTCCTGCACACCGAGCTTGTCGAGCGCCCCCTGCGCGTCCTCGATGCGCCCGGCCCGCGCGGGGGCGACGAGCGTCTCCGCCAGCGTGATCGTGCTCGCGCCCAGCGGTTCGGCGTCGCTTGCCTCCAGCAGCGTCGTCGCTTTCTCGTGGTGCGGATCGCGAGCGTCCAAGTGCCCGATCAGGACGCTCGCGTCGAGGACGATCACGCCGGCCAGTCCTCGCGCAGCCGCGCCAGTTCGCCCGGCTCATACACGCCGCTCAGCGCTCCGGCCGTCTCGGTGACGGCGGCTCGCCGCGCCGCCCCTTCGCGCTCGATCGCCTCACGGCCCGCTGCCGCGAGCCGCAGCAGCAGCTCCTTGCGGTTGCGGACATCCGGCCAGCGCCGCTGCGCCTCGTCGAGCAGCTCGCTGACCTCGCCGCTGTCGGTGACCGTGTAGCGGGGCTTGGTCGTCGGCACAGGTGAAGTGTAGCACCAGGTCGCTGTAGTGCAGCACTCCAGTCGCCAGCGGTGCAGGCGCAGCGGCTCAGCCGAGCGCCCAGAGAAGCAGAGGGGCCGGCACGAGCGCGTAGCCGGGCTCAGTCGATCCGCACGCTCTCGAACTCGAGCACCTTGGCGAGCAGATCGAAGTGCCTGTCGGCATGCAGAACGCCGAAGCCGCGCTCGGCGGCCGCGGCGGCGATCAGGTAGTCGACCGCCGGGATGCGGCGGCGGGCGCCGAGGTCGCGGCAGGCGCCGAGCGCGGCGCGGCACACCGAAACGGTGAGCGGAGCCTGGGGGAGCGCGACGAGCGCCCGCTCGACGGTCTTCAACCCGCGCTCGTCCCGGGCGCCACTCAAGATCTCCAGCGTCGCCGCCGGGCAGCTGACCAGCAGCCGCGACCTCGCCGTCGCCTTCCAGCGCTCGTGCACCCTCGCCTCCTCCTGGCGGTTCCAGGCCGAGGTGTCGATGACCAGCGGCAGGCCGGAGCCGTACGGCTCCGGCCTCATCGCTTGTGCTCGGACGGCGACCGCTCGCGCTCCGCGTGGATTTCGCGTGAAGCCTCGAAGTCGTACGGGATCTCCCCGTCGGCGATCTTGCAGAGCACCTCGATCGCCTCGGTTTCCCGCCGCTCCTCCTCCGTAGCCGCCTCCGCCCCCCGCAGCGCCAGGTCGCGGATCAGCCGCGACTTGCTCGCCGGGTGCGGGTCGATGGCGGCAAGCGCGTCCCCGAGCTCGCGGTCGACGGTCACCTGCACGCGTGGGTTCACGGTCGCCATAGGCTCAGTGTACCACCGTGGCGGTACGCCGGCGCTCGAGCCTGTCCCGCGTGGCGACGATCGTCGCTCGCCCCGGCAGCGCGCGCTGGATCGCCGACGCCCCGCGCAGGTCGGGGTTGCTCTGGTACTTCACCTCGACCACGTCCGCCGTCCGGCGCGGGCCACAGACGAAGTCGATCTCGCCGGCTCGCCGGGTCTGCCAGACGTGCAGGTCGGCGGGCGCGTCGAACCCTTCCAGGCGGGAGGCCGGCGACTCGTAGCGGTGGTACAGCGCCAGCGCGATCGCGTTCTCAACCTGGGCGGGGAGGTCGGCGGCGAGCCCGGGGGCGAGGTCGCACGCCACCGAGTGCAGCAGCGGGTCGCCGAAGTAGAGCTTCTTGTCCTTGGAGAGCCGCGCCGCCCCGGGAGCCGGTCCGCCGTGCCCTCGCGCACGCCGAGGAGCCGGTGCAGACGACGATGTCCTCGTCGAGCAGGACGAGGGCCATTGCCTTCCCGAGTAAGCTACCAAGTTAGGAGCTATTACACCGATATCGGCTACTAAATGCACTGCCCGCAGTCGGCGGCACTGAGTCGCGCTCGCTCAGGTCACTTCGCGCAGTTTCTGCGCTTCGCCCAGCATCTGGAGCTTTTTCAGGCTCTGGTTCTCGATCTGGCGGATCCGCTCGCGGGTGACGTTGAAGGTGCGGCCGACCTCGTCGAGGGTGCGCGGGTGCTCGCCGCCGAGCCCGTAGCGCAGTTCGAGCACCCGCCGCTCGCGGTAGGAGAGGTTCTCCAGCGCTTCTTTCAGCGCCTCTTTGGTCAGCAGGTCGGCGGCGCGGTCGAACGGGGACTCGGCCTTCTCGTCGGCGATGAACTGGCCGAACTCCGACTCCTCCTCGTCGCCGACCGGCTTCTCGAGGCTGACCGGGGCCTGGGCGGAGCGCTTGATCGAGTCGACCTCCTCGGGGTCGATCCCGGTCACCGCGGCGATCTCCTCCGGGGTCGGCTCGCGGCCCAGCTCGGTGACCAGCTTGCGCTCGGCGCGGCCGATCTTGTTCAGCTTCTCGACCACGTGGACCGGGATGCGGATCGTGCGCGCCTTGTCGGCCAGGGCGCGGGCGATCGCCTGGCGGATCCACCAGGTCGCGTAGGTGGAGAACTTGAAGCCCTTGCGGTAGTCGAACTTCTCCGCCGCGCGGACCAGGCCCAGCGTCCCCTCCTGGATCAGGTCGAGGAAGGGGAGGCCCTGGTTGCGGTAGTTCTTGGCGATCGAGACGACCAGGCGCAGGTTGGACTCGACCATTTTCTGCTTCGCGTCGAGGTCGCCGCGCTCGATCCGCTTCGCGAGTTCGACCTCCTCCGCGGCGGTCAGCAGGCGGACTTTGCCGATGTCCTTGAGGAACAGCTGCAGGCTGTCCGTCGTCATGTCCGGTTTCAGGTCGATCGACTGCTTGCGCCGCCGGCCTTTCTTGCCGGTGTCGACGGGCATCGCTTCCGCGGCCGCTTTCTGGGCCGGGTCCATGTCCTCGACAAGCTCGATTCCCTGCTTCTCGATGTGCCCGTAGAGGTCCTCGACGTCGGACTCGTCGAGGTCGACCTCGGAGACCGCCGAGGCGACGTCGCCGAAGGTCAGCACGCCGAGCTGCTGACCGCGGTGGACCAGCCCTTTGACCTCCTCAAGCTCCTGAAGCTCTGCAACCAGCATCTATCGTCCACCCATCTTTCTCTGCGTCAGGTCTAAAGCGTTAAAAAGCGGACCGGCGTCGCGGTCCGCTGGGGAAAACCCTCAAACGTCTGTTCGCATAGTAGCGCTTCATTTTCTGAAGTCAAGGCATCCTGAGAGGTTTCTGCGAAGGGCGATTTGATACTCTAGACAGGATTCTACCTAGGATTCGCCCTGCACAATGGGGCTGGAGGAAGCGGATGCCCACTGTCGACACGAAAGAGTTGATCTCGGTCAGCGAGGCCGGCAAGCTCGGCGTGTCCGCGCTCGTGAAGGCTGCTGAGCGTGGCGAGCAGCGCGTGCTGATGCGGAACAACAAGCCGATCGCCGCAGTGGTCGGCATAGATGTTCTGGAGAGAACCGAAGAGCTCGAGGAGCGGCTTCTCGATGTATCTCTCGCTCTAACCCGCCTGCTGACGACGGACGAGCGGCGACATTCGTTGGACGATGTACTCGACCGCTTCGGCTTCACCCGCGATGATCTGAGCGAAGGGTAGGGGGTTCGTGCCCGTCCGAGTCGAGCTGATCGACGAGGCAATCGTCGATCTGGCCGACCATGCCGAGAGCGGGATGCTCCGGCAGTTCTTCAAGAAGCTGCTGGAAATCGAGGAGAGCGGAGCGAAGGCCGGCGAGCCCCTGGGGAAGAACCTCGTCGGCTGGCGAAAGTTGACCGTCGGCAATCCAATGACCCACAATCGGAACTTGCGAATCGTCTTCCGCGTCGACTCAGAGGGCACGGTGGCGACGGTTTGCGCGATAGGCGCCCGGAGTTAGCTGCGCTCCGAACGCTCGGTGCCTTGCCAAAATCACAGAGAAAAGCCCGCTCCTGGCTGCACGCTTTCTGGCAGCGCGCCTACCGCGAGAACGTCACCGGGCTCTCGGCGATGGTCGCCTACAACCTGATGCTCGCGGTCTTCCCCTTCACCCTGCTGGTGCTCTTCGTGTTCGGCCAGGTGCTGAAGATCAAGGGGGTCGAGACCGGGGTCGTGGACGACCTCCAGCGGCTCTTCCCGAACACCGAGCAGGCGACGCTGACCGACGTGCTGGAACGGATCCAGGACAACTCGACGACGATCGGAATCGCCGCCTTCCTCGGCTCGCTGTGGATCGGCGCCTCGTTCTGGGGGGCGATGGACACCGCCTTCGGCCACATCTACCACGTCGAGCCCCGCGGCTGGCTCGAGCAGAAGCGCTTCTCCTTCGCGATGCTCGGCGTGGTCCTGCTGTTCATCGCCGCCAGCATCGTCCTGCCGACGATGGAGGCGACGCTGGTCTCGAGCACCGACCGGCTGCCCTTCGGCCTCTCCGACATCAAGGCGATCGACACGGCGCTGCTGCTGGGGCTGGCGGTGGCGATCGTCTTCGCGATCTGCAGCGTGATCTACTGGGCGGTGCCGAAAGGGCACATGCCCTGGCGCGCGGTCTGGCCGGGGGCCGTCTTCGTCACCCTCGCCGCCGCCGTCGCCAACTGGGCCTTCCCCTTCTACCTCTCCAACGTCTCCAGCCTCTCGCGCTTCGGCTCGACGCTCGGCTTCGTCCTGATCGCGCTGCTCTGGTTCTACCTGCTGAGCCTGGCGCTCCTGGTCGGCGCCACGATTAACTCGCTGCGGTTCGAGCTGCACGACACGGGGGAGCTGCCGTACCGCAAGGCGGCGTAGGACGGCTGCGGCTCGCCGAAGACGGCCCTGGGGCCTCTATCGCGCGGCGCTCCCGAACAGCGCCTTGTGCAGCTCGACCAGGATCAGGCCGGCGAGCAGGCGGTCGCCGCTGGTCCGGACGCGCTTGGGGCCGGGTTCGATCACGGTGTCGAGCCAGGCTGCGGCGGGCCCGACGGCGCGGGCGTCGGGCTTCTCCTCGAGGCTGGGCTCGACTCGCACGACGCAGCCCTTCTTGACATTGGCGGTGAGGCCGGCGGGCTCCTCGGCGACCGCCGGGTCGAGCTCGACCGCGAGGGCGCAGGAGCCCGAGGCGTCCTCGGGCAGCCGCAGCAGCGGCAGCGCGAGCCGGAAGGCGGCCTCGACGTCGAGCGGCGCCGGCGGGACCGTCTCCTCCAGCGGCTCGCGCAGCTCCAGGCGCGCCGCCGCGAGCAGCGGGGCGAGGCCGGCGCGCAGCCAGTCCGTCGGGGCGTAGGGGGCGTCCTCGTCCTCGGCGCCGGGCGGGGTCGCCAGCAGCCCGGTGGCCCGCATCCGCGTCAGCTGGTCCTTCAGCACCCTTCGCGGCAGCCCCTCGATCCTCGCTTCCAGCTCGGCCCGGCTCGCCGGTGCGGCCGCCAGCGCATGCACGATCGTCGACGACCAGCCGTCGATCAGGGCGCCGAGGGCGGCCTGCGCCCGGTCCCCGTCGATTGCCAGCCCCCCGCCGGGCGCGCGCTTCAGCCAGCGCTCGGCGACGCCGCCGATGAAGACCGCCTCTCTGCCGCTGGGCGCCATCGTGACCAGGCTGCCGTCCGTCCATCTCACGTCGCGGGTGGCCATCTTGAGCAGGATCTTGTGGTTGATCGGATTCGTCGCCATGCGCAAGCTGAACGCCCCCGCGCGCACGTCGCTCGAACCGCCGCTGAGCTGTCCCCGAAGCACCTCGCGCGGATTGTGACACGAAAGAGCGCAATTGGGGACCGCCGGAGTTCCGCTTGGTATCGCCGGTCTATCGCGCGGCGTCGCCGAACAGCGCCTTGTGCAGCCTCCCGCCCGGATTCCTGAAGAGCGGGCGAATCGTGAAGCCTTTGGGGGCCGATGGACCCCCAAAAGCTTCCACGAGCGGCCCACCGGCAGGTCGTGCGCCCCCGCGCACGTCGCTCGAGCCGGCCGGTGGCGCAGGCGGTAGCGCGGTCGCCCATAGTAGATACACCTTAGTAAGGCACGATATAGTCCTTGCGGCCATGCCGTTCTTCGATCGAGCCGACGAGCTGGCGGCGTTGACGGAGCGCCTCGACTCGCCGCGGGGCGAGTACTTCGTCCTCTACGGTAGGCGCCGCGTCGGCAAGAGCGAGCTGCTGCTGCACTTCGGCGAACGCTGCCGGCAGCTGTACTTCGAGGCCACGTCGGGCAGCGGCCGCGACCAGCTCGACGACCTCTCGGCGGAGCTGGCCGCGTTCAGCGGGCGCCGCCTCTACGCCGAGCAGCCCCTGTCGAGCTGGCGGGCCGCCTTCGCCGCCTTCTCGGAGCTGCTCGAGCAGGGCCAGACGATGATCGTTCTCGACGAGTTCCAGTTCATCGCCCGTCAGGAGCCGGAGATCGGCTCGCTGCTGAATCGCTTCGTGCGCGAGCACGCCGGCAACCCGGACCTGCTGCTCTGCCTCTCCGGCTCGGACATCAGCTTCTTCGAGAAGCAGGTGGTCGGCTACGGCGCGACCACCTACGGCCGCCGCACCGGCTCGCTCAGGCTTCAGCCCTTCCCCTGGTCGGAGATCGGCGCCTTCACCGGCGACTGGGATGTCGAGGAGCGGATCCGCGCCTGGGCCGTGTTCGGCGGCGTGCCCTATTACCTGAAGGAGATCGATCCGGAGCGCCCGCTCGCCGAGGCGATCCGGCGCGCCGTCCTCTACCCCGACGGCCTGCTGCGCGACGAGCCGCGCTTCCTGCTCTCCCAGGAGAGCCGCCTGCGGGACGTCGACACCTATATGTCGTGCCTGAGGGCGATCTCCGCCGGGGTGACGCGGCTGAACGAGATCGCCCAGCGGATCGGCAAGCGCCGCTCCGAGGAGGCCCGGCCCTTCCTCGAGACGCTGGAGGAGATGGGACTGGTGGAGCGGCGCTACCCGCTCACCCGGGCTGCGGGCAAGCGCGTCAGCTACGCGGTCGCCGACCCGTTCCTGCGCTTCTGGTTTCGCTTCGTCGCCCCGCGCGAGAGCCGCCTCCACACCCGCGAGCAGGCCGATCGATACCTCGAGCAGGCGGTCCTGCCGCAGCTCGACAAGTTCGTCTCCGAGGACGCCTTCGAGCGGGTCTGCCAGGACTGGCTGCTGCGCAACGTCGACGACGCCGTGGAAGCGGGACGGTGGTGGGGGCCGATCCGCAGGCGCGAGAACGGCAGGCGCCGCAGCCGCGACTACGAGGCCGACGCGGCGGCGGTCGACGAGCGGGGTGAGGTGATCGCCCTCGGCTCGTGCAAGTGGCCGGCGGCCACCGCAGGCCCCCACGAGCACGGCGCCGAGGAGCTCGACAAGCTCGAGGTCGTCAGGGACGAGCTGGGCGCCACCGGCGCCTCCCTCTACTTCTTCGACCGCAGCGGCTTCTCGGCGCGGCTCCGGGAGCTGGCGGAGCGGCGCGACGACGTGCGGCTGGTCATCGCCGCCGAGCTCGGCTGAGGACTCCCAAGCGTTGGGCGACGCGGCATGCCCGGCCGTCGGCTGCGCGACAGAGCCTACGGCCGCCCACGGGTGGCCGTAGTTGTAGGTGGGGAGCCGACTTGGGAATGCGGGTTTGCTATGCCGTTGGCCCCTCGGCGGTCAATCCGAGAGCGCCCAGGGGAGAAGGGCGGCGGGGACGAGGTTCGCCGATCTGCCGAACTCCAGCTCCTCGCGCGTGGCCACGAGGGCGGGGCGCCCGGGCAGGGCGCGAGCCGGAGCGGTGGCCTTCTGGCGGTTGAGGGTCGCCCAGTCGGCGACCTCGACGGCCTCGATCCCCTGCCGCGGTCCGCAGACGAAGTCGATCTCGCCCCCCCGGCGGGTTCCCCAGACGTGCAGCCGCTCCGGCGCGACCATGTTCTCGGCGCTGCGCTCGGCGGGCTCGTAGCGGCGGTAGAGCGCGAACGCCACGGCGTTCTCGACGTCCGCGTGGGCGTCTCGCTGCAGGCCGACGCGCTCGGCGGTCACCGTCTGCAGCAGGGGATCGCCGAAGTAGATCTTCTTGTCCTTTGCGACCTCGCCGCTGCCGGAATCCGGCTTCCAGAAGTAGACGACGAGCGCGAAGTAGTTGATCGCGAGCAGCTCGACATAGGTCCGCAGCGTGCGCGGATCCGGGCCGCCGCCGCCGGTTCCGCGCCGCGCCGCCCCCAGCGGCACACCCATCTCGCGCGCCATCCTCGACCAGCTCACCTTGGCGCCGAGCGATCGCATCATCCGCTCGAGCAGGGCCTGCACGGCGGGGATCGAGGCTCCGCGCCGCTGGGTCTCCTTGACGATCGAGTCCCAGAGCACCGCCTGCACCGCGGCGCTCGGCTCGGTTCGCCCGCCGGCCGCCTCGGCGACCGCCGCCGGCAGGCCGCCGAACCGCAGGTAGAGCTCGAGGGCGCGCTGCAGGCCGGGCAGGTGGACGCGTCCCCGGCGCAGCGCATCCTGGCCGCCGGCCGCCACGAGCTCGGCCACCGTCATCCCCGGGCCGGGCGGGATCGAGCCGTCGATCGCGCGGGCGAAGGGATTTCAATGCTGAAAAGACCCCCTCTATGCACATCGGCCCGCCGCGGTCCGGCGGTCGTCAGGGCATGCGGATCTGGCTGCGGCCGTTGCGGCCGAACAGCGCCTGGTAGAGGCCGTCGACCACGGAGCGGACGAGGTGGCGGTCGCCGCCCATCTCGAGGTGGTCGGGATCGGCTTCGATCGCGGTGCGGAACCACGCGGCGGGCGGGCCGGTGGCCCAGGTGCCGGCGCCGGCGCCGGGCGAGGCGCAGGAGAGGATCCTGCTGTCCTCGACGACGACGGTCACCTCCGCCGCGATGGCCCCGTCGTCTTCCGGCAGCTCGACCGCGAGCCGGCAGGTGCCCGACAGGCCCGGGGGCAGCTGGAGCAGAGGCACGGCCATCAGCAGCACGGTCTCGGCATCGACGCGAGCGATTCCCGCCGTCTCGGCCGGCAGGTTGTTGCGCTCCCAGCGCGAGCCGGCGACGATCGGGCCGATGCCGTGACGCAGCCAGTCGGTGGCGGCATAGGGAGCGTCGCCGTTGGCGACGGATGCGGGCTCGACCATTCCGGCGAGGCGCAGGGCGGCAAGACGCCGCTCCGGCGAGGGGCAGTCGAAGGCGCCGGTCCGGCCGGCCGGACCGGTCGGGGCGAGCGGCCCCGCGGCGAGAGCGCGCAGCATGGTCGAGGACCAGCCGCCGACCAGGGCTTCGATCGCCGGCTCGGCCGAGCCGTCGCCCAGCTCGAGCGGCTCCTCGGGCGCCCCCGCCAGCCAGCGTTCCAGGGCGACGGCGACGAAGCGCAGCTGCCTGCCCGGCTCGGCCAGCTCGTATTCGAGCGATCCGGGGAGAACGTCGCGGCGCTGCTTGGTCACCGCCCCGATCGCCTCCAGGGCCTTGAGGTGGGCCCGCAGGGTGCCCTGCGCCGGCGAGCCGGATTCGCGCTCCAGGTCGACCCGCCGCTTGGGGCCTGCCGAGAGGGTGCGGAGGATGCGGTGGTTGAGCGGGACGGCAAACAGGGCCAGGGCCTGCGCACCGGTGCGCGCCTCGTTCTCGCTCCCGTTGAGCGTGCCCGCAGTCAACCGGAGCGATTATGACACCAATCAGTCTTGTCTTGAAATCGACAGAGTCCGCGCTCGCTCAGGGCGCGGACCGGGGGCCGCCGAACAGGGTCTTGTGCAGCCGGTTGAGCAGGAGGCCCGCGAGGAGCCGGTCGCCGCTGGTCCGGACGCGCTTCGCGCCGGGCTCGATCACCGTGTCGAGCCAGTCCTCGGCGGAGGCGACGGCGCGGGTGTCCGCCTCCTCGTCGAGGCGCACCTCGCAGCGCACGACGCGGCCTTCCTCGACCTGGGCGGTGACGCCGGCGCGATCCTCGCCCGCCGCCGCGTCCAGCTCCACCGCCAGGGCGCAGGTGCCCGAGACGTCCACCGGCAGGCGCAGCAGCGGCAGCGCGAGCTGGAAGGCGGCCTCGACGTCGAGCGGCGCCGGCGGCGCCGCGCCCTCCCGGGGTTCGCGCAGCTCCAGGCGCGCCGCCGCGAGCAGCGGGGCGAGTCCGGCGCGCAGCCAGTCGGTGGGGGCGTAGATGGCGCCCTCGCCCTCGCTCGGGCGGGCCTCGAGCAGGCCGGTCGCCTGCATCCGCGCGAGCCGGTCCCTCAGGGTCCGCTTGGAGAGGCCGCCGATCGCCGCTCCCAGGCCCGGCCGCGTCGCCGGCGCGGCGGCGAGCGTGTGCACGATCGTCACCGCCCAGCCGTCGATCAGGGCGCCGAGGGCGGCCTGTCCCTCGTCGCTGTCGAGGCCCGCCGGCCCGCCGGGCCGCTCCGCGAGCCAGCGCTCGGCCACGGAGCCGACGAAGACCATCTCCCGGTCGCCGGGCGCGATCCCGACCCGGCCTTCGTCCGTCCATCTCACCTCGCGGGCGGACATCTCGAGCAGGATCCTCCGTTTGGTCGGGTGGGTGGCCATGCGCAGGTCGTACGCGCCCGCCCGCGCCCTGGACGCGCCCCTAGCGCTCATCCTGCACCTGGACGCCGAACAGCATCTCGTGCAGGCCCGCCAGCAGGGCGGCGGCGAGGTCTTCGTCGCCCTCGGGGTAGAGGCGGCTGGAGAGCGGGTTGATGACCGCGTCGAGCCAGGCCGTCGGCGGCCCTTCGAGCAGGGCGTCGCACTCCTCCCGCAGCTCGGTCGAGACCGAAGCGACGCGGCCGTGCTCGACCCGGGCCATCGCCCCGGTCGGGACCGGTTCGCCGTGCACCGGCACGTCGACCACCAGCCGGCAGAGGCCGCCGACGTCGCCCGGCAGCCGCAGCAGCGGCAGGGCGAGCAGGAAGGCCGCTTCGACGTCGAGCGGCTTGATCCCCGGCGTCTCGGCCGGCGCGTAGCGGTGTTCGAAGCGGGCGCCGGCGGCAAGCGGGGCGACCGCCGCCCGCAGGAAGTCGGTGACCGCATACAGCGCCCCCTCGCCGTCGCTCGGGCGCGCCTCGACCAGGCCGACCTCCCGCATCGCTTCGAGCCGCCGCCGCAGCGCCGCCGGCCCGAGCCCCTCGATCTCGCGTTCCAGCTCGGTCACCGTCCGCGGCTGCACCGCGAGCGCGTGGACGATGGTCGCCGACCAGCCCGCCGCCAGGGCCGGGATCGCCTTCCTCGCCCCGACCCCGTCGATGTCCATCGCCCCGCCCGGCGCCTTCTGCAGCCACTGCTCGATCACGAAGGTGATGAACAGCACCTCTTCGCCGGTCGGCAGGATGCGGGCGATCTGGTCGGGCGACCACTCGGCCGGCCCGTCCGAGACGCTCTGCAGGACGTCGCGGTTGGAGGGGTCGGCGGCGAGGACGAGCATGATCGCCCCCGCACGCGCATCGCTCGATCCTCCGCCGTTGAGCTCCTCCCCGATCACTTCGCATCGATTGTGGCACGCCGGGGAGCCTTTTTGGGAATGAACTGAGTTTTTGAAAGAACTTTGTTGCGGGGGAGGCGGTCGCGGGGGTGAAAAATGGGTAATAGGAGCGTCCAGGCGGGCCGACCGGCCGCCATCCATCGCTCAAGCAAGCGGCCTCTCGGGCCGATTAGGCAGACGATGTCCCCTGCGCGATCGATCCGCCGCCGCCTGCGCCTCCTGCTGAGGAGCGAGCAGGGCATCGCGCTGCCGGTGGCGCTGTTCACGACGATCGCCGCCATGGCCCTGGCCGGGGTCGCGGTGCTGTCCTCGGTCGACGTCCAGCACGGCACGACTCGCGACAGCGGCTCCAAGAGCGCGATCGCCGCCGCCGACGCCGGGGCCAGCGTGGCGCTACAGCGGCAGAACCGCTACGCGTCCTCGCTCGACGAATCGCACCCCTGCCTCAACCTCGACTCCGAAGGCCGGCTCGAACCCGGCCCGGAGGTGGATCACGAAGCCGAACCCGGCTGGTGCGCGCCGATCGAAGGCGAAGTCGGCGGCGCGACGTACAGCTACCGGGTCAGCACGGTGGGCGGCGTCTGCGGCGGGCACGAAGTCTGCGTCGTCTCGACCGGCACGGCGAACGATGTCAGCCGCCGCGTCGAGCTGAGCCTCGACCAGGCCGGCATCGGCGGCGGCCTCGACGAACAGAAACTCCTGGCGCTGCTCCTGCAGGAAACCGAAGGCAAAGAACTGACCGAGAAAGAGCTCAAAGAACTCGAAGAACAACTGCAAGCAGAGATCGAGGCCGACGCTCACGGGGGCAGCGTCGCGGGCCTGGTCGGCAAGGACGAAATCACGGTCAGCGGCAACGGCGACATCCGCGTCAACGTCGGCACCAACGGCAACCTGGTCACCTCCGGCAACGCGAGCATCTGCGGCGACATCCAGGTCGGCATCGGGAAAAAATGGACGAAAAGCGGCAACGCCAAACAGTGCAGCGGCTACAACTTCACCGAAGGCACCCAGAGCCTGCCGGAAGTCAGCAGCTTCATCCCCTCCGACATCGCCACGCACAACTCCAATGGCCGGATCACGATGTGCAGCAAAGGCCTGCCGGCCGAATGCCAGAAAGACACCTATACCGGCGGCAGCTGGAGCAGCACCCAGCCCTTCAACCCGAGCAACCGCAGCATCAACCTCTCCGGCAACACGACCCTCACCGTCGGCGGCGGCGACTACTGGCTCTGCTCGCTGAGCTTCAGCGGCAACTCGAAGCTGATCATGGCCGCCGGCTCGCACGTGCGCTTCTTCTTCGACACGCCCGAGCACTGCGGCACCTCGAGCCAGATCAACATGAGCGGCAACAACGAAATCACCGCGACCGGCTACAAACCCGGGCTGGGGCAGTTCGACATGCCGGGCTTCTACCTGCTCGGCTCGACCAGCTGGGCCAGCCAGGTCAACCTCTCGGGCAACAACTCGACCACCGACGAGTTCGTGATCTACGGCCCCAACAGCTACATCAACATCAGCGGCAACGCGACCTTCAAAGGGATCGTCGCCGGCAAGCGGATCGCGATGAGCGGCAACGGCAAGATCGAACAGGACGTTGGCTTCCAGGCTCCGGCGGAAATCAGGCCGGCCGGTGACGGCAGCACGGTCAAAGAACTCGAGGAGCTCCTGAACCAGAAAAATGTCGACCTGGCGACCCAAGAGCAGATCCTCCAACAGATCCAACAGCAAATCGACAGCGGAACCGGCAGCCAGGCCTTCCACGCGGGAGGGTACGTCGAGTGCACCGGCCTGGTCACGGCCGGTCAGGCCCCCAACTCCGGCTGCTGAGGCGCCCGCGGCGCGCTCGGCCGTGCCCACGATTCAAGCCCGCGGCCCTCGCTGCCGAGCTAGATAAGCGAACGTATGAGGGACGCGCTCAACAGCAATCCGCTCGTCAAGGCCGCGGTGATCGGCGTGCTGCTGATCGGCGCCGCCTTCTTCGTCATCTCGACGACCGGCGGCGGCGGCGAAGAATCGAGCGGCGGCGGCGAAACCGAAGCGACGGTCAGCGTCTCCGGCACGACCGCGAGTGGCAGCGCGACCGGCGCGACGCCGGGCGAAGCGGTCGAAGGGGCCGTCGAAGCGGCCGAACAGTCGGCCGGGCAATCGCTTTCCTCGGCGCTCTCGGCCGTCGGTCAGGCAACCGCCGCGCCGCCGCTGCCGCACCCGGTGCTGCGCGCCTACAAGGCGAACCAGACCCTGGTCCTGCTGTTCGTCCGCGACGGCGGCATCGACGACCGCCTCGCGAAGAGCGCCACCCGCAGCCTCGCCGGCTTCCCCGACGTCGCCCTCTTCGTCGTCCCCGCCCACCGGATCTCCCGCTACGCGGCGATCACCGAGGGCGTCGGGGTCGACCGCGTGCCGGCGCTGATCGTGGTCACGCCGAAGCGCCTGAAGCAGGTCGTGCCCACCGCCTCGGTCAGCTACGGCTTCCAGAGCGCCGAGAGCGTCCGCCAGGCCGTGATCGACGCCGGCTACAAGGGCCCGACCGTCGACTACCACCCGTGAGCTGAGCATGGACTCGCGGGACTATCCGAGCCACCTGCGGCCGGTCCCCGAGTCTGGCGACTCGACCGCGCCGGCGCTGGAGCCGCAGGCCGGCGGCACGCCGGGGCTGACGCCGCCGCTCGCCCGCGGCCGCTCCAGCGGCTTCGTCACCGACGTGCTGGTCGACCTCGGCTTCGTCGACGACGAGACCGCGCGGCGGGCGATCGAGGCCGCCCGCACCGCCGCCCGCCCGCCCGAGCAGCTGCTGCTCGAACAGCACGCGATCGAGGCCGACCAGCTCTCGCGCGCGGTCGCCGAGCGCTACGGCCTCGACCACGTCGACCTCTCCGCCTACCAGGTCGACATGGCCGCCGCCAACCTGATCTCGGTCAACACCGCCCGCCGCTACAGGGCGCTGCCGGTCGGCTTCGTCGACAAGGAGACGCTGCTGGTCGCGATGGCCGACCCGACCAACGTGCTGGCGGTCGACGACATCCAGATCGCGACCGCGCTCGACTGCCGCGTCGCGGTCGCCGCCGAGGAGGACATCGAGGCGCTGATCGGCCGCCTCAACACGCTCCAGAGCGCGGTCAGCGAGGCGGTCAGCGAGGGCGAAGCGGCCGAGGAGGACGAGCTCGCCGCGGTCGCCGACATGGAGGTCAGCGCCGAGGACGCGCCGGTGATCAAGCTCGTCTACTCGATCCTCGGCCAGGCGGTGGGGGAGGGGGCCTCCGACGTGCACTTCGAGTCCGGCGAGGGGGAGATGCGGGTCCGCTTCCGCGTCGACGGCGTCCTGCGCGAGGCCGCCCACGTGCCGAAGCGGATGGTCAACGCGGTCGTCTCGCGGGTGAAGATCATGAGCGACCTCAACATCGCCGAGAAGCGGGTGCCGCAGGACGGCCGGGTCAGCATCACGGTCGAGAACCGCCGCGTCGACCTGCGCGTCACCACCCTGCCGACCCAGCGCGGCGAGGGGGCGACGATCCGCATCCTCGACAAGGACAACACCCAGCGCACGCTCGACGACCTGGGGATGGACGGCAGCGCCCGCGAGCGCTTCGAGAGCTCCTTCCACCAGGCCTACGGGGCGGTGCTGGTGACCGGGCCGACCGGCTCGGGCAAGTCGACGACGCTGTACGCGGCGCTCCAGGACCTGAACGAGGTCGAGAAGAACATCATCACGATCGAGGACCCGGTCGAGTACCGGCTCGAGGGGATCAACCAGATCAACGTCAACCGCAAGGCGGGGCTCGACTTCGCCACCGGCCTGCGCTCGATGCTGCGCGCCGACCCTGACATCGTCATGGTCGGCGAGATCCGCGACGGCGAGACGGCGCGGATCGCGATCGAGGCGGCGCTGACCGGCCACATGATGCTGACGACGCTTCACACCAACGACGCCCCGGGCGCGATCACCCGCCTGACGAAGATGGGGATCGAGGCCTTCCTGACCGCCTCGTCGGTCGACTGCGTGGTCGCCCAGCGGCTGGCGCGCAAGCTCTGCTCGCACTGCAAGCGGCGGGTGGCGGTGCCGCCCGAGGCGCTGGCCGAGGCCGAGATCCGGGTCGGCGGCGAGCTCGAGGCCTACGAGCCGGTCGGCTGCCCCCGCTGCAACCAGAGCGGCTACCGCGGCCGGGTCGGGATCTTCTCAGTGATGCGGATGAGCGAGCGGATCAAGGAGATGACCGTCGCCTCCGCGCCGGAGGCCGAGATCGCCGCCGTGGCCCGCGAGGAGGGCATGCTCACCCTGCGCGAAGACGGCGTCACCAAGGTCCGCAGCGGCCTGACCAGCCTCGAGGAGGTCATCCGTGTCACCGCCTGAGGGATTGTTGAAGCTTTGTCCCCGTCGTAGTGGGGACAATGCTTCAACCGCCTTCCGGGGCGCTCGGCACCGGGGCTTTAGGGATCGTGGCCGGGGGTCGATCTAGGCGTCATGGACCTCGACTTCGCAGCCGTTCTCGCGCGCATGGTCGAGGCCCGGGCCTCGGACGTGCACATCACGCCCGGCTTTCCGCCGGCGATCCGCGACAAGGGGAAGATCACGCCGATGGAGGGCTTCCCGGTGCTCTCCAGCCAGGAGACGCGCGAGGTCGTCTACAGCATCCTCAACGACGACCAGCGCAAGCGCTTCGAGACCGGCAAGCAGCTCGACTTCGCCTACGCGATCCCCAACGTCGCCCGCTTCCGCGTCAACTGCTTCTTCCAGCGCGGCTCGGTCAGCGCCGCCTTCCGCCTGGTCCCGCAGGACATCCCCGGGCTCGACACGCTCGGCGTGCCGCAGGTGCTGCGCGAGCTGTGCGCCAAACCGCGCGGCTTCGTCCTCGTCACCGGCCCGACCGGCTCGGGCAAGAGCACGACCCTGGCGGCGATGATCGACGTGATCAACAGCGAGAACCAGGACCACATCCTGACGATCGAGGACCCGATCGAGTTCCTGCACCAGCACAAACGCTCGATCGTCAACCAGCGCGAGGTGGGGGCCGACGCGCCCGACTTCGCACTCGGCCTGCGCGCCGCCCTGCGAGAGGACCCCGACGTGATTCTGGTCGGCGAGATGCGCGACCTGGAGACGATCTCCACCGCGCTGACCGCGGCCGAGACCGGCCACCTCGTCTTCGCCACCCTGCACACGCAGTCGACCGCGCAGACGGTCGACCGGATCATCGACGTCTTCCCGCCGCAGCAGCAGGGGCAGGTGCGGACGCAGCTCTCGATCGCCCTCCAGGGGATCGTCACCCAGCAGCTCCTGCCGACCGCCGACGGGATGGGGCGCGTCGTCGCCACCGAGGTGCTGGTGCCGACGCCGGCGATCCGCAACCTGATCCGCGAGGGCAAGACGCACCAGATCTACGCCGCGGTGCAGACCTCGGGCGCGGTCGGGATGCAGACGATGGACGCCGACCTGGCGCGGCTGGTGCGGGCGGGGAGGATCACCCGCTCGCTGGCCGAGTCGCAGGCCTCCGTCCCCGAGGAGCTGAAACGGCTGCTCGGCTGGGCGCCGGTGATGCCGGCGGCGCTACAGGACGACGGCACGACCGGGCAGGCCCCGGCGCCCCCCCTCTACAGCGGGGGAGCGTAGGCGATGGCCGCCGCGACCACCTTCGCCTTCAAGGCGATGGACGTGGCCGGCGCGGCGAGCGCCGGCGAGGTCGAGGCCGAGTCGAAGGCGCAGGTCACCGAGCAGCTGCGCCAGCGCGGCCTGATCGTCCTCGACGTCAGCGAGAAGCGCGAGCCGTTCAAGATCGAGAACCTGTGGCGCACCTGGAAAGGCATCGACATGCGCGAGCTGTCGATCTTCTCGCGCCAGTTCGCGACCCTGGTCGCCTCGGGGATGCCGATGCTGCGCACCCTGCACACGCTCGAGGAGCAGACCCAGGACGACCGCATCCGCGAGGCGATCGCCGGGGTGCGGGCCGACATCGAGGCCGGCAGCACGCTGGAGCAGGCGATGGAGCGCCACCCGGAAGTGTTCGACCGCCTCTACCGGGCGATGGTCCGCTCGGGCGAGGAATCGGGGCGGCTGGAGGACGCGCTCGACCGCATCGCCTACCAGGTGGAGAAGTCCGACGCCCTGCGCCGCCAGGTGAAATCGGCGCTGATGTACCCGGCGCTGATCTTCGGCTTCGCGATGGTCGTGCTGGTCGCCGTGGTCGCCTTCGTGATCCCCGTCTTCGTCGGCATCTTCGAACAGATCGCCGAAGAAAACCCCGGCGAAAAGGCGGAACTGCCGATCCCGACGCAGCTCTGCGTCACCGCCTCCGACGCGATCACCGGCTTCTGGTTCATCCTGATCCCGGGGATCGTCGTCGGCTTCGTCCTCTTCTTCCGCTGGAAGCGGACCAAAGCCGGCAAAGAGATGTGGGACCGCTTCACCCTGCGGCTGCCGGCGAAAATCGGCGACGTGATCCAGAAGGTGGCGCTGGCCCGCTGGTCGCGGACCTTCTCCGGCTCGGTCTCGGCCGGCGTGCCGATGCTGCAGGCGATCAAACTGACCGGCGAGACGGCCGGCAACGTGGTGCTCGAGAAGGCGATGGACGACGTCTACGACTCGGCCAAGCGCGGCGGCTCGCTGGCGGGGCCGATCGAGCGCAACCCGATCTTCCCGCCGATGGTCGGCCACATGGTCGCGGTCGGCGAGGAAACCGGTCAGCTGGAACACATGCTGACCAAGATCGCCGACTTCTACGAGGCCGAGGTCGACGCCAAGGTGAAGGCGCTCACCTCGCTGATCGAGCCGATCATGATCGTCTTCGTCGGCGGCGTCGTCGGCTTCATCGTGATCGCGATGTACCTGCCGATCTTCAGCCTCTACGACAAGATCCGCTGAGCCTGCTGCCTGTGCCCTTGGATCAGGTAACTACTCGTCGTCATCGTCTTGAGCCGCGATAAACGCCGACAGCAGGGCGCCCAGTGGGAATTGCCGGCTGGGCTTGTCGTCGAAGACGGTATGGGCCTCGTCGAACAGGAAGACGACGCCGCGGCCCTGTTTGCCGGCGAGCTTTCCGACTTCTACGAGGCCGAGGTCGACGCCAAGGTGAAAGCCCTGAGAGCCTGCAGAGCTTTGCAAGGTTAGCGCCATAACCTTTAAAAGCTTTCCCGACTTTGCAAGGATGCAGCCATGAAGGGCGCCGCGTCAATCGAGCCTCTTGGCTCATACAAGAAGCTTCTCTGGGAGGCACGCCCGGGAGCGGAAGGCGGGCGAAAAGCCCGCAAGGCGGGCGTGTTCGAAGCCTTCATCCCGGCCGAAATCGCGGATCGCCGGTTCGCGCTCGACGACGACGTCGTCGCCCGGATCGCGTCGGCCGCCAAAGCTTTGGCCCATCTCAACTCCACGTCTCCGCGACGGACATCGCTCAATGCGCTGGCTGACGCTCTGATGCGATCCGAGAGCACGGCCTCGTCGTGGATCGAGGGTCTCGCCGTCTCTCAGAAGAGGCTGGCCCGCGCGGCCTTCCGGGCTTCGGCGGGATCTGGGCGCGACACCAAGGCCGCCGAGATCCTCGGCAACGTCGAAGCGATGAAGGCGGCGATCGAGCTCGGATCCGGTGAAAGGCGGATCACGGTGGACGACATTCGTCAGATCCACCAGATCCTTCTCTGCCGCTCGCCCGACCGCCGGATAGCCGGTGCCATCCGCGACCGCCAGAGCTGGATCGGCACCAACCCCTACGCGCCGATTGGCGCCGACTACGTGCCTCCACCGCCGGAGTATGTCGTGCCGCTGCTGGAGGATCTCTGCCGTTTTGTCGCTCGCGACGATCTCTCGCCGATCGCTCAGGCGGCGATAGTCCACGCTCAATTCGAGAACATCCATCCGTTCGCGGACGGCAACGGGCGAGTGGGGCGGACGTTGATACACACCGTCCTGCGCCGCGGGGGCGAAGCGCCGAACTTCGTTCCGCCGATCAGCCTCGTCCTGGCGGCGACGCGAGAGTCGTACATCGCCGGAATCGGCGAATACAGCGGGGGCAACGTAAGCAGCTGGTGCGATCTGTTCGCTGCCGCTACGCAGGAGTCCGCGGTCGAGGCCGAGAGAATGGCCGCCCAGATCGAGGAACGCCAAGCATCGTGGTTGCAGCGCCTCGGCGATCCTCGCGGCGACGCGGTGGTGCACAAGCTGATCGCTCAGCTTCCGGCTCAGCCGGTCATGGACGTGGCCAGCGGACAGAGACTGACCGGAAGGTCGCACGCTGCCGTCCGAAACGCCCTCGTCCAGTTGGAGGAGGCCGGAATCATGCGCCCGCTCAGCGAGAAGAAATGGGGCCGGGTCTGGGAGTGCCGCGAGCTGCTCGAGTCGATCGAAGACTTCGAGGAGGCTGCTCGTCGACGCCCATCAGAGTCCTGATCCAGACCCACAAAACGATCCGTTTATCTCTTGACAGATAGAGCCCTGAGTAAGTAGGTTCTTCACCCTTACTTCAAAGCTGCGGGCTGGGAGGCCGCGCCATGGGTGAGGAGAAGCAGGACCCGGACAAGTCGAAAGGCGGCGACGCGCCGAAGGCGCCCGAGTCGCCGTGGACCGGGTTGTGGAAATCGGTCGCCGAGAAGCTCGGCCCGGCACTCGTCTCGCTGATCGTCTCGGTCGGCTTTGTCGCCTTCGCCGGCAAGGCGGTGCTCTGGGTTCGCTTCGACGCGCTGCAGGTGCCTCCCGACCAGGTGGTCAAGGTGGTGCCGCAGGACGAGGCGGTCGCGGTCGGCGCCTCGATGCTGCTGCTGTTCGGACTGCTCGGAGTGCTCGCGACGCTCGGCGTGTACCTGGTGGACCGCGGTGGCCGGGCGACCCCGGGGATGAGCCGCGGGCTGCTCGCGATCCTCGCCGTAGAGGCGCTGGTCGCGATCTGGTTCGTCGAAGGCAGGTCGGTCGACTCCCGGGTTATCGCCAGTGAGCTGGTGCTGCTCGCGGTCGCGGCGATCTTCTGGTCGACCTTCGTAGCCAAGCTGGTCACGCGCAGGCCCGAAGTGCCCGACCTCAACGTCGAGCAGAAGGAGGAAAAAGTCCCGAAGCGCGCCTTCTTCCGGACGGAGCACGACAGCGGCGTGACCCTTGTCGGCGTGCTGGTGAGCCTCGGCGCCGCTTTGCTCGTCGCCGGGTTCGCATACGGGCCGGCCCTGGTGATCAGCGGGTCTGGCGCGATCGCCTGGATCGCCGCCATCCCGGCGGGTGGCCTGATCCTGCTCATCGCCGTCGTGCAGCACTGGGCGCGCTTCGAGTACGGGGAGAAAAAGGCGAAAGATGCTGCCCGGGAGAAGAGGAGGAAGAAGGAAAAGAGAAGGCGGGAACGCAAGGCGGCCGGCAAGGCCGCGGGTAAGCAGACCAAGGCCGAGAAGAAGGCGCAAAAGAAAGCCAAGAAGAAGGCGAGGAAGAGCCCCGGGAACGGCAAGGCGACCATGAAGCCGTCGGGCGTCAAACTGACGCCCTGGGGGCTCCTGCTGACGGTGTTGCTGACGATCGTCATCGTCGCGGTCCCGTCGCTGATCCTGCACGAGTGGTGGCTGGCGGTCTCGCTCGGAGCCGTCGCCGTCCTCGGGGCCGGCCTGTGGCGGATCTCATCGCTCGGAGCCGAACGCTTCGTCTGGTACGGCCTGGCGGTGTTCATCTCCGTGCCGCTGTTCGGGACGGTGATGTTGATGGCTCGCAACGTCGACGAACCGCAGGTTCAGCCGATGGCGCTGATCCGCAATACCGACGGCCCCGACGAAGCGATTCAGGGCCTCTACGTGACCGAAACCAGCGACCGCGTCTACTTCTCCAACGTCGCCACCGAAGGCTGCGAAGGCAAGCTCGAGCACAACAGCGGCCGGCTGCTCTGGGTCCCGACCAAGGAAGTCGTCGCGATGTCGATCGGGCCGTTGCAGAGCGTCCACGACGCGGGCAAAGCGGCGCTCGAAATGTCCTACGCGCTGACTCCGGCGACGGAGACGCCGAGCGGTGAAAACGGCAGCCTGACGACCTCAGAGCAGCGTGCGCAGAAGACTGAAGAACTGACCGTCCCGTTGAAGCTCGACCAGCGGCTGGAAAACGCCGGCCCGGCGGTGCGACCGAACTTCGGCTCCGGCCTGAAACTGATTCCCGAAACGGCCTCGCCCGGCGGCGAAGTGACGCTGCGAATGAGTGATCCGAACGAGCAGCACGGAGTCGACGGCTTCGGGGAAACCCCCGAAGGGCGGGCGCTGCGCCTCAACGGCATCCGCCTCGCAGTGCTGCGCGAAACGGCGATCAATGCGGACGAAGCCGAATACGTGCGGACCAAGCGCAAGAAGACGGTGCTGAGGCTCGAAAAGCGGATGCTCTACGGCTTCGACGAAGACACGGAACGCTTCTTCCCCCTGCGGAGCAGGCCCAACTACGACGGCTTCTGGTTCGTCAAGCTGATCGATGGAAGGGTCCTCGACGTCGTGGGCGGCGGCAGGGAGGACACGGACCAATATCTAGCTGTGGATGCTGCAGGCAGGCTCGTTCGGCACCCCAAGGTGATCGTCGAAGGGGAGTCCGCCCCGCTGTTACTGGAACCACGCCTCCTGCGACAGGCTTGGAGCAAGGACGAAATCAAGTTCCGCGTGCCCGACAATGCCGCCACCGGCGTCGTCACCGTCGAGTGCGATCAGCTCGCCGGCCAGCCACTGCTGCGGGTCGCCCACGCCCCGACCGCCCGCATCGCTGTGCAGATGCAGCCCGACTCCGCCGCCGCCGCTCTCGACAGCAGCCGTTCCGGCGACGAAGACAAGGCCGATCGCGAACACCTCACCCGCCGCTGGGAAGTAGATGGCCTGGAGAGCGGCCACCAAGAGACGATGACGGCGCAGCTGCCACCACGGCGCGGCCCCTACTCGGTCAAGCTGACGGTTACCGACAGAGCCGGCAACTCCGACACCGCGAAGCTGCGCCTGCTGCGACTTCCGACCTCCCTGTTTGCCTTTGACCGTCGCAAGCCGCTCCACCCGAGAGCGATCGAAAAGGCCCGCGAAGCGGTGGAAGCGGCCACGGCGGCGGAGAAGCCGGTCGAGATCGAGCTCGACGGACACGCCGACAATCCCGGATCGCCCGCCTACAACCTGAAGTTGTCACTCGCACGGGACGACCACGTTCGGCAAGAGCTGCTGCAGGAACCGAAGAACTCCCCGACTGCCGACCAGGTGGTTCCGGTTCAGGAGCTTGCCTATGGGGAGTCGTGCCAGATCGACAAGCGCGGCGGCCGGCGCCCTCGCAACCGCCGGGTCGACGTCTTCGTCCTCGACCGAGGCGTCACCGTCAAGCCGGCCGACGGCTGCCACCCCGGTCGGGTGAAAGCCCTCCGCTGGCACCTCCCGCCACCGAAGGAAGGCGGGGGGGACGAGCCGGAGAGCGACGCGACGACGTCGTCCGCCTCGGGCTGACGACTCTGACGCGCTTGCCACCGACCAAGGCAGCGCGGCAGGCCCCGGCTCGCTAGCCGCAGAGCGATCCGGCCTTGAGCCTCGCCCTGTACAGCTCGCGCTTGGTGCGGTGTGCGCGGCGGTGGAGGCGGCGGCGGGCGATGCCGTGGGCGCCGCGAGCGTGGCGCCTCAGGCGCGTGAGCTGCCGCGCGAGCGAGCGCGCGCGGCGCGTGGCGAGAACGCAGGGCGAGGGGGGGATCGGCGTTGGCGTCGTCACCCTGAGATGCAGGCTGGAGGAGTTCGCCGCCTGATAGATGCCGTCGGCGGGATGGGAGACGATGAAGCGGCTGTTCTTGCCCCAGGCGGTTTCGGGAAGCGCGAGCTGGAAGTTGACGATGCCGCCGCTGCTGACGCCGGTGTAGCTGGCGATGCCCCTTTCCCGCCAGGCCACCGAGAGGACGAATGCGACGCCGTCGGGGACGGGGAGGCCGTTGGTGAGGTTGGCGGTGGCGCTGAGGATGCCGTTGGCGCTGACGCTCTTCGCCGCCGTTATCGCGACGGCGAGGTAGTGCAGGATCGGCTCGACGGTGAAGTCGTACGGATAGGTTTCGTATTCCGACGGATTGGTCTCGCCGGCGTAAGCGTAGAACTCCAGGTAGGAGGCGGAGTCCGTCGCCTGGGCGACGATTTCCGTCCGCGCGCTGCCACTTCCGGACAGGTGGTACTGGGAGCCTTCATCGGCACTTCCGAAGACGCTTCCCCAGTTGAAGTCGTCGATTCCCTGCGCGAGGATCATGCCGACCGGGAAGCTCCCGGGGTAGTCGGTGAAGGGAACCCCATGCCAGTCGATGGTGACAACGTCGTGCGTGGTGACCGGCGGCAGGCGCCAGAGCGCCACCTCCCGGTAGCCGCCGTAGTTGGCATCGTCTTCGTGGTTGTTCAGCTGGCCGGTGTAGTGCTGTCCGACCGCGATCAGCGGCGCTTCGCTCGGCTTGCGCCCTCCGCCTTCGAAGGCGGAGGCGGGTGCGGCGAGGACCATCGCCAGTGAAATCGCCGTCACGGTGGCCGCCAGCGCTCTCATTGGCGACAGCCTTTCATAAACGTTCCCAGCATGGTCTGGCCGCTCCCCATAGTAGGGCGGCTGCGCACCTGCCCATCTTCGAGGGGGCGCCCCGAGCGACCGTCATATCTTCGTCGCGGATCAGAGTTCGATCGGCCCGTACGCTCCAAAACCCGTCACCCAGATGATCCCGGGGCAAAAGCGCATCGGCGGCGTCTGGAACGCCACCTCGGTGCGTTGCCGGCCGCCAGGGACCCTGATTTCCATGTAGTAGGCCTTGAGCTGGCAGGCCTTGTTATTGCTGTTGGGATTCTCGTATTGCAGGTCCGCATAGATGGGGCGGTTCTTAGCCAGGACGACGGGACGATAGGATTCGCCACGCCCCCTGGGCACGACGGCAATTCGGCGTCCGGTCTTGGACAGCAGCCAGACCGACGGATAGCCGCGTAGATAGCACCTCCGGTCGCTCCGAAACTCGATCGCCTCGATGACGATTCCGGCCGCGACCCCTCCGTAGCCGGCGTCGGTGATGCTCAGCGAGTCTTGCTCACACCGCGGCGGCAACGGCCCTGTCCTACAGGTGACGCTTGGCGCGCATCTCGTTCGCCTGCCCTCGCTCCCGGCGTGCTTCGATCGCGCGGCGACCGAGCTTCGATGCTGCGCGGCGGCGCGGCAGACCCGGGCGCCACAGCTCATGAGCAGGAGCACTGTCAACCCGACTCGCAACCCGAGGTGACCGACGACCAGGCGCATCGAAAGCGGAATATATCGGCGAGGCCTCGACGCAGGCTGCCCGTTTACGCGGCCGATCTCACGCTTGCCGGAGGCGGGCCGCTCAGGGCGCGGCCGGGTAATTCATCTGCAGCGAGGAGACGAGGGGGGCGATTCGGTTCTGGGCTGCGGCGAGGTCGTAGCCGCTCGCGAGGACGGCGAAGCCGTTGTCGCCGATGTTGAAGAAGAAGTCGGCGCGTTCGGGGGGGCCGGAGCTCGCGCGGAAGTCGAGCTCGCTGCCTTCGATCCCCCCGTGCTCGACCCCGTTCCTCACCGAGTAGACGGTCTCGCCGGCCCCGCGGACGTCGCTGGCGATCTTCGCGACGCTCGTGGCCGGGTCGGCCGGTTCGCCGGGAGACTCGTCGATCAGCAGCTCTTCGTCGCCGCCGGGGCTGGTCCAGGTGTTCTCGACGTAGCTGCCATCGCTTGCCGGTTTTTCGCGCTCCTGCTGGATCCAGCCGGCCGGGAGCGTGGCGCTGTACTCGGAGCCTTCGAAGACGACCGGGGTCGCGGCGGCGGCGCGGGCTTCGGAGCTTTCGGCGGTGGTCGCGGGCTGCTTTCGCGGGGTGCTCCGGGTCACGACCGTCCGCGTGTGTTCGCTGTCCTTCCTGCTCGCGAAGACGAGCGCCGCCGCGACGAGCCCGGCGGCGACGGCCAGCGCGCAGGCGATGATCGCCGCGGTTCGGACCGTGTGCCCGCGGCGGGACGAGGATTGCGGCGGCGGCGGAGGCGCGGCCCGTCGCCGAGGCGCGGCGGCCGGCCGGCGGACCGGCGGCATCCGGGCGGTAGGCGGATCCGCGGCCGCCGGCCTCGCACCGCGAACGCGGACGTCCACCTCGGGGAGGCCCGCTGCCGCGACGCCGGTGGCGACGCTCCGCTCGGTGGGGGCGTCGGTGGCGGCACCGGCGGCGGCCGAGGCGGCGCGGCCGAGGTCGCCCGCCGAGCGGAAGCGGCGCTCGGGCTCCTTCGCGATCGCCCGGGCGATGACCGGGTCGAACGGATGCGGCGAACCCGGGGAGGGCAGCCGGGGAGGCTCCTCGTTCGCCTTCCGCCACAATTTCTGCATCTCGTCACCGTGGAACGGCACCGTGCCGGCCAGCATCTCGTAGAGCACGCTGCCGAGCGAGTAGATGTCGGTGCGGGCGTCGATGCGCCCGGCCGCAAGCTGCTCAGGGGCGACGTAGTCGAGCGTGCCGATCCACTGACCGGTGCCCGTCAGCTGGGCCTGCGAGCTGCCCAGGCCTCTGGTCAGCCCGAAGTCGGTCAGGTACGCGGTTCCCTGGCCAGGCTCACCCCTCAGCAGGATGTTGGCGGGCTTCACGTCGCGGTGGACGAAGCCGGCGGCGTGCGCGGCGTCGAGGGCGCCGGCGACTTCGACCACCACCCGCGCGGCCGCCCTCGCGTCGAGCGGCCCCGACTCGGACAGCGACCTGCGCAGGTCGGTGCCGTCGATATAGCGCATCGCGATGAACAGGTGACCCTCGGCGGACCCGGCCGAGTAGACGGTGACCGCATTGGGGTGCTCGATCGCGGCCGCGCTCCGCGCCTCCGCCGCGAAGCGCTCCTGAAACTCGGGATCGTGGGCGAGGTGAGGAGCGATCACCTTCAGCGCCACCTGCCTGCCGAGGCGCTCGTCGCGGACCAGGTAGACGATGCCCATGCCACCCTGGCCGAGCCGGCGGATCAGCTGGAACTCTGCGAGCCGGTCGCCCGGTTTGAGTGTCGTCGATGGCTCCACAGGATCTGCCCCACTCTGTGTAAGGTCGACTTTACCGTTCGATTTCGAGGGAGGCCCGGAGATGGATCTGGAGGTGCAGCGGCTCAACCAGGGGGAGAAGGTCGCCGCCGGCTCGGCGCTCGCTCTGCTGGTCTGCATGTTCCTCGGCTGGTTCAACTTCGGCTTCACCGTCTCGAACGCCTGGGACTCGCTCCACTACATCAGCCCGCTGCTCGCGGTCGCGATCGCCGCCACGCTGGCAATCGCGTTTCTCAAGGCGAACGGCAAGAGCCTCGATATCCCCGACGGTTCGGTGATATTCGCCCTCGGCTGCGCCGCCGCGGCCCTCGTCCTCTTCAGGTTGATCGACCCGGTCTCGGCCGGCGAAGCGAGCGCCTTCGGCGGCGGTGGTGGGCCCGAACCCGGCGGCAGTCCGGAGGCCGGGCTCTTCCTCGGCCTCTTCGCGGCGGCGGGGATCGCCGTCGGTGGGTACCTGGCGACCGGGGGGCGGGCCTTGGACCAGGTGAAAGAGCTGTTGGCGAGCCGCGGCGGACCCGCACTGCCCCGGCAACCGCCCCCGCCTCCCCCGCCGAGCGATGGTCCACCGGCACCCCCGCAGGCCACCCGGCCGCCGACCGCTCCACTGCCGCCGATCACTCCTCCTCCAGCCGCCTCTCCGGCCCCGGCCGCGACCGCCGAGGAGCGCACCGTCTTCTGCGAACACTGCGGCGCGCAGCTCCGTGGGAGCGACCGCTTCTGCGGCGAGTGCGGGCAGGCGACCTCCCTGCAGTGAGCTGCCGCGGCCTCAGCCGCGGCTCAGGATTCCGAGGGCGAAGGCGTCGGTGGCGGGAGACAGCAGGGTCAGCATCAGTTCGTCGCCGAAGGGGCGCACCTGTAGAGGCCCGGTGCCGGCGCAGGCCGGCTCCTCGCTGTAGCTGAGCGTGTGACTCGCGGTCGAAGCGAGCGAGAGGCCGGCGTGACATCGCAGGGTCGGGAAATCGAGCGAGCCGGCAGTTCCGTTCGAGGCGATGATCAGGGTCGCGGGCAGGAACCCGTCGAGGTTCGGGTGTTCGGCGCTCGTCCTTTCCAGCTTCCCCGCCCAGCGGCCGGCCGCCGCCTCGGGCCCCGCGGTTTCCGGAGCCGGGGTCAGGTCCCTGGCGAAGGCCGACGGAACGCCGTCCCTGTGAAGGCTCGTCAGCATCGCCGCCTCGGCGGCACGGGAGCGAAAGGGCCCGCCGAGCAGCACCTGGAATCCGGGGTACAGCTCCTTCGCATCGTCGGAGGAGACGACCTCGACCTCGACCCCGTGCCCGGCAAGGCGCCGCCGCTCCGCCTCGGCGTGGGAGGCGGTCTGGAACGACCCCGCCTGCACGTAGTGGCCGGCCTCGAGCGAACCGCTGGCACCAGGGCCATCGGGCGCCGTGGCGCCGCGGACCACCGTCGTCGACGACGAGCTGCCACCGGCCGTAAGCAGGATCCCCACCGCCGCGCCGGCGCCGATCGCCAGGATGGCGGCGCTGACGAAGATCGCGATCAGGTTCCGGCGCGGCGCGGCGTACCGGCCCCCACATGCCCGGCAGAAGCTTGCGCCGTTCGCCAGAGGCTGCCCGCAGTCGGGGCAGCGGACCGTCCCCACCGCGGGCTCAGCCGGTCGCCTGCGCCGCCCCGCAGGCGGCGCAGAACCGAGCCTGGGGGTTGATCTCGTGGCCGCACGATTCGCAGGACGCCTCGGCCGGAGCCGTCGACTTGAGGACGACGGTCACCTCCTCGTCCTTCCGTTCGATGACATCCGTGGCGGGCTCCGGCTCCGGCGGCGGCGCCAGCTGCTGCGGCGAGGGGGCGGGCGGGTCCGCAGGGGGCGCGACCGGCGGGGCCACCTGCGAAGCCGGAGGTAGTGCGACCTGGCCGGTCGCGACCTGCGCGGAGACCGTCTGAAGCCGCTTGTTCTGTGAGTCCGCAGCGAGGCCCGCCCACAGCGTGCCGATCGGAATCGTGACGAATAGTCCCAGGCCCAGGGTCGGTATCGCGACGATGATGTTGACGAAGAACATCACGATGGCGCCGGGGACGGTCACGTAGAGCATCCCCAGTGGGCCGAAGAAGAACGCGAGCAGCACGGCTCCCACCACGCTCTTGTGCGTGCCGACCTGTATGACCGTGGTCTGCTGGACGGCGACCGGCGCCGGCGGCGCTGCGCCGAAGCTCCCCTGAGATGGATCGTTCGTGCTCATCCGATTCGACCTCCCGCTCGATGACACACCCGATTCGGGACCTTACCTTGCACGATCGGTGTGTGGAAGGCTCGCGCGGACGGATTCCATCACCTCCTGCAGCGCGCGCGGCGCCGCGGTGATCCCCGGATCGTCGCGGGGGGGCTGCGCGTCGGGATGGAAGACGACGGCGATCGCCAGGTGGTCGTCGGCGCCGATCGGCGCTATCGCGAGCTGTCCGGCGAGGAAGTTCCCGTTGAGGCTGCCTCCCCAACCGGGCTTGAAAGCGGCGTCGAGGCCGGCGAAGGCATCTCCGGCCCCCCACTCCAGCGGTGCGGTCAGCTCGCCCGTGGGACTCTCGCGGCTGGGCCGCTTGGGTGCGCTCATCAGGTCGAGGACCCGCGCCGATACCACCCGCCCATACGCGCCGACGGCGAGGGCGTGCGCAAGGCGGGCCGCGTCCGACACCCGCCAGGTCGAGGTGCCGAGGAGCAGCGTGGGCGCCTGCGGATCGGATATTTCGGTCTGCGATCGCAGGAACGGCACACAGTGTGGTTCGGGCGCTGCGACCTCGGTGGCTATCCGGGGCCGCGCTCCGGCTCGCGCGAAGACCGCTGCCACAGCCCGGCGCGCGGCGGCGACGCCGCCGACGCGGCGCTGCAGCTCGAGGACGACCCGGTGCTGGCGGCAGTTCTCGGAGCGGACGATCGCGCCGCGCAGGGCGCTGTCGACCTCGGCCGAGGTCGCCTCTCCGGGCCCGTTCCCCGATCGCAGCGCCCGCAGCAGGGCCACCATCGTCGCGACCTTGCTCATGCTCCACATCCTCATGTAGCGGCTCGCTCCCCGCGGCTCGGAGGTGGCGACGATCGGGCCCGGGGAGGCGTCCAGCATCGCCGCCGCCTCGACGCTCCCGCCGAGGGTCGCGGCGCGGGTCACGCCGCGGCGCAGCGCCGCCGCGAGCTGCCGTTCCTCCCCGGAGCGCGCCCCGGGCTTGCCCCGTGCCGAGGCGGTGGAGCCGGCCGACCCACGGCCGGGCGAGCCGCTCCTGCCGAGCTGGAATCCGGCGAAGGCGACGACGGCGACCGCCGCCAGCCAGGCGAGACCCTTGAATGTCCGCCTCGGAGACACGTGGCGGTCAGCAGCCGACGCCGAGGAGCTCGGGGGACCGTGACTGCCACGTTCGCCGCCGTGACGGCGTCGTCGAGTAGCCGGGGTCATAGGTCCATTCCCGATCCCGGTACCGCACCCAGGTCAGCCCGGACCACTGGCGGCAGGGGCTGCCCGGCTGCGACCAGCCCATGCCGGTGAGCGTCACGCGCGCCACCCCGTCCCCTTCGAGCGAGTCGAGCCGGACCTCCAGGCCCGAGGGGGAGAGATACGGGGAGAGGCTCGCCTGCGCCGTCATCCACGCGTGGTAGCCGCCCGGTTCGCTCAGGTCCTGCCGGCGCTTGCGGGGCGAGAGCAGCGCCCAGGCCGCCCTGAAGTCGCGGTCGACGACTTCTTCGTGAAAGGCGAGCAGCAGCGCCCGGATTTCCGCCACCATCTGCGCCCGGCCCACGGCGGGGAAGCCCTGATACCAATTCACATTCAAGCCAGTAGGTAATAGCCCGGCGGCGTCGAATCGTCGTCCATGGCTACTTCAATTCCGTTTCCAGAAGGCACCGTCGAGCGCATGGATGAGCTGCTGGCAGAGAAGGGGCTGTCGAGCAGAGAGCACGTACGGGTCAGGTGCATCCGCCTGCTGGCCCTGGGGTGGAGGGCGCAGGATGTCGCCGAGGCGGTCGGCCTCTCCTGCAGCAGCGTCTATCGCCGCAAGGCCGAATTCCTCAGCGAGGGCGAGAGCTCGCTCCTCACCGCTGGCTGGGGCGGCCGCCGCCACGGGGTCCTCACCCCCTCCGAGGAAGCCGATTTCGTCGCCCACTTCGAGGAGGCGGCCCGGGAGGGGCAGATGGTGACGGCCTCCGCGATGCTGGGCGAGCTGGCGAAGCGCTGTGGCAAGCCGCCGAGCGCCATGACGCTCTACCGGATCCTCGCCCGCCACGGCTGGCGCAAGGTGGTTCCCCGGCCGCGCCATCCGCAAGCCGACCCCGATCGCCAGGAGGCGTTCAAGGAAACCTCCCGCAGCTCCTGGCGTCCGCCCGCGCGGGCGACCGGCGCCCGCTGAGGCTGATGTTCATGGACGAGGCGCGCTTCGGGCGCATGAACCGCCCCGTGCGCTGCTGGGCGCCACCCGGCGTGCGTCCCGTAGTGGACTGCCAGACCGTGCGCGAGTACACATACGCCTACGGCGCGCTGTGCCCGCAAGACGGCACGCTTTGCTCGCTGATCCTGCCGAGCATGCACAGCGCCTGCTTCGAGCTGTTCGCCCAGGAGGTCTCCAAGCGCCATCCCGACGAGCTCGTCGTCCTGGTCTGCGACGGGGCCGGCTCGCACACCGCCACAGAGCTCTCGCTGCCCGACAACATCTGCATCCTCACCCTGCCGCCCTACAGCCCCGAGCTGAACCCCACAGAGCAGCTCTGGGACCTGATCCGCGAGCGGCGCTTCTCCAACAACGCCTACGACACCCTGGATGAGGTCGAGGACGACCTCGCCGAGGAGCTGCGCGCCCTCGAAGCAGACCGCCCCACGATCCAGTCCCTCGCCGGCCACCCCTGGATAACAGCATCAATCAACTTGAGTGTTGATTAGTATGAGACGGCGCGCCTTCGCCGGGCGGGGCGCCCTCTTCGCCGGGCGCCGAGGTCGTCGCTTCGGCCGCTGCCGGGGCCCCGCTGTCCGACGAGCCGCCCTGCTCGACGAGGACGAGAGCGGCGGCGCCCGCGCCCAGTGCCAGGACGACCGCGCCGACCACCAGCGGCACGAGGCGACGCCGGCTCTGCCTGACGGCGGGCGGAAGGGGCTGCGAGGGAGGCGACGGGGTCTTGGGCCCGGCGGGCGGCGAGGGCCCCCCGGGCTTCTCGGCGAGCGGGGGGATCGCGGGCGGTGGGGGGGTCGGACGCGCCCGGGGCGGCTTGGGGGGTCGGCGGGTGGGGGGGACGGGCTCGACTGGCGGCAGCGCCTCGCCCGCCGCCGCCTCCTCCTCGGCCGCCGCCTCCCGGTGCTCGGTGCCGCAGGCTCGGCAGAACGAGGCTCCCTCGCGGAGCGGCTTGCCGCACTCGCGGCACTGCCTCGGACTGCTATCGCGATTCATCGATGACTTCCCGCGCCAGTTCGGAATCGACCGGACAGTGTTCCTGCAGGTAGCCGTCGACCCGAGAGAACGAGCCCGACGAGGTAAGCCCGATCGCGAGCGTGAGCACTGCCGCGGCCATGGCGGGGCCGCGGAGTTTCGCGTACCGTGACAAGGTCGCCGTAGCCTAGTCGCTCAACGGGAATCGCACGGTGGAGATTCGATCGGCGGTAACCTGCGGCCGGTGAAAACCGGGAGGAGAGTGTTCTGCACCAGCTGCGGGGAGGGTGTCGAGGGGGACTGGCGATTCTGCGAGGCGTGTGGGGCCGAGCAGAGCTCCGCACCTGCGCCGGCTCCGCCTCCCGGTCCGTCTCCGCCCGCCACGCCGGAGCGACGGGCGCCGCGGGTTGAGCTGCTGGCGCCGCCGCTGGAAGCCCGCGAGGTGGAGGTGGAGGTGGGTTCGAAGACGCTGCTCGAGCCCACCTCGCTGAAGCTCCAGAAGGGCGAGCTGGTGGCGATAATCGGGCCCAGCGGCTGCGGCAAGAGCACGCTGCTGAAGACCCTCGGCGGCATTCGCACTTCAAGCGGCGGAACGGTGCTGATGCGCGGTCAGGACGTCGGCCTGCGCCAGGCCGACATCGGCTACGTTCCGCAGGATGACACCCTGCACCATCTGCTGAGTGTCGACGAGGCCCTCTCGTTCGCCGCCCAACTTCGCCTTCCCGAGGGTCATACGAAGGAGGAGCGCGAGGTGGCTATCACCCGCGTGCTCGAGCAAGTGGAACTCGACGACATTCGCGATCGCCGGATCGGCGCCCTCTCCGGCGGCCAGCGCAAGCGCGCCGCGGTCGCGCTCGAGCTGATCAGCGACCCCGAGCTGCTGCTGCTCGACGAGCCGACGACCGGCCTCGACCCGGGTCTGGAGCGCCGCCTGATGGAGCTGAGCCGCGACCTCGCCGACGAGGGGCAGAGCGTTCTCCTCGTCACCCACGCGACGCAGAGCCTCGACCTCTGCGACCGGGTGGCGATCATGGCTCCCGGCGGCCGCCTCTCCTACCTCGGCCCGCCCGACGGCGCGCCGGCGGCGTTCGGCGTCGAGCTGATCGACGAGGTCTACGCGAGGCTGACCGACGAGGCTGACACGAAGGGCGGTTACCGCCGGGTCGAGGCGCCGATCGCCCCACCCCGCCTGGCCTCCGCGCGGGCCGTTCCCCGGCGCCGGATCTGGCCGCAGGCGAAGGTCCTCACCCGGCGCTACTCGCTGCTCTTCGCCCGCGACCGACGCAACGCGAAGATCCTCAGCGCACAGGTCTTCGTCCTGGCGCTCGGCGCCGCCTTCCTCTTTCAGGCGAGCGTTTTCTCCTACGACGATCAGGGCCACGCGCTGCACGCCGCGCAGAGCGCCCAGCTGCTCTTCCTGATGGTGACCGTGTCGATGTGGTTCGGGGCGATCTCCTCCGTGCGCCAGGTGGTGGCCGAGCGCAGTGTCCTCTCCCGCGAGCTCGCCGCCGGCGTCAGGACCGAGGCCTACCTGCTCTCGAAGGCGGTTGTGATCGGCGCCGTCGCCGCGATCCAGACCGCCCTCTTCGTCTGGATCGTCTTCGCCCTGCGCCCGCTCGGAGAAGCACCGCACAACGCCGAGATCCACGTGCTGACGCTCTGCATCCTGGTCGCCTGGGTCGGGATGGGCTTCGGGCTGACGCTCTCGGCGTTCGCGCGCAGCGAGGACCAGGCGGCGAGCTTCCTGCCGCTGATCCTGCTGCCGCAGCTGCTCTTCGCCGGGGCGATCGTCACCACCAAGGACCTCGGCAAGCCGATCCAGCTGCTCTCGCACCTGATCGCCGCCCAGTGGGGCTTCGCCGGGGCCGGCAATGCGATCGACATGAACGCGAGGATCGCGGCAGACCCTGGGTTCGCCGCCGCCAACCACTACAGCTCCAACTTCTTCAACCACGGCGAGGTGCAGGTGGCGATCGCCCTGTTCCTGATGATCGGCGCCTGCGCCGCGGTCCTTCAGGCCCGGCTGCGCCCGTCATTCGAGGACACCTGGTGGCAGCAGGCTCGGCAGTGGTGGGAACGCCGACAGACCGGGCAGCGGCCGCAGCAGGCTCCCGGCATCGTCGGGTAGCCGGGATCGAGAGGTGTGAATGACCCGGGCGTCGATGTGACCGGCTGTCCAGTCCAGTTTCGTATATAACCCCTGCGCGGCTCAGGCCTTTCGGGAGTGAGGGCTGAAGACGATGACCACCGGATCCCCTGTGACATCAGAGATGGTCGGTCGAACCTGTCCGTACTGCCGGTTCGGCCTCGAGGAGGGTGTGAGCGTCATCGCGTGCCCGGTCTGCAAGGCCGTCCACCACGACGACTGCTGGGAGGAGAACGGCGGCTGCGCGGTGGCGCTCTGCGCGGGCGGTCCCCCCCGCGGAGAGGCCTCGCAGCAGGAGGCGCAGGCGGTCGAGCCGGAGCCTGAGCCGCCGCCGGCCCCCACGGCCGCTCCCTTGCCGCCGGTATCCAGGCCGGACCCGTCCACCGCGCCGACGCAGAAGGCGGAGTTGCCGCCCCCGCCCCCGGGGGAACCGCCGTCGCGGGGAGGTCCCTCACCCGCGAGGTGGGTCCCCGTGCTTGCGGTGGCGATCGTCCTGCTCGGAGGGGCCACCGCCGCCGCCATCGTCCTCACCAAGCATGAAGAACACTCGTCCGAGACGGTCACCGCCCCCGCCTCGGAAGCCGCGTCGGAATCGGGTGAATTCGGCGAAGGCGAATACGAAGAAGAACCGGAAGAAGAAGTGGAATACGAAGAAGAACCGGAAGAAGAATTCGAACAATCCGAGCCGGGCCCCGCTCAGGTCGCGCAGCGCCAGGTCCAAGATGCACTGAGGGCGCATTTCCACCGTTTGGCGTACGGCAACTACAGCGCCGCCTTCTACGACCTGACCGCGAGCGAGCAGGAATCCGCCGGCGGCGAATCGGCCTGGATCGAAGCGCAGGGGGAAGACGGGCTGCAGAGCTTCAGCCTCAGCGTGGAAACGTCGCTGTTCGACTCCCATTCGGCGCAGGCGACGATCGTCGATTTCCAGACCCACGCCCTGGCGACCGGCTGCAACGACTGGTCCGGCTACTGGGAAATGAGCAAGGCGTACGGCGAATGGCAGATCAGCGCGGCGAAGCTGGAAAAAGAACCGTGCTAGACGATCTGCGCGCAGTCCCCTGGCCGACGGCCCTCGCGCTCTTCGCGGGCGGCGCCGCTGCCACGGCGATCCTGCTGATCCTCGTCGCCGGCAGCGGCGGCGGGTCGGCAGCGACTTTGAAACGCTCGGTACACCCTCGGATCCGCACCGGCGGCGAAGCGGCCGCGGTCAGGCGGCGGCCGAAGAGGGAGGCGGAGTCGCCGCCGACCGAACGGGTTTCGGTCGCCCGCATGGTCGGGCAGCGCTTCATGGTCGGCCTCCGGGGGATGGAACCGTCGTCGGTGCTGCTGGGGGACGTGCGCCGGGGCGAAATCGGCGGAGTGGTGCTCTTCCCGGAAGGCGCGTCGCCCGCGGCGACCGGCGCCGCGGTCGCCAGGCTCGAGCATGCGGCGGCGGCGGGCGGGGAGCCGCCGCTGCTGATCGCCACCGACCAGGAGGGCGGTCAGGTCAAGCGGTTCCCGGGCGGGCCGCCGAAGAAGCCTCTTTCGGCGCTCTCGGCGGAAACCGCCCTGCGGGAAGGGCAGGCGACGGGGATCTTCCTGCGCCGGTGCGGGATCGACGTCGACCTGGCGCCGGTCGTCGACCTCGGCCTGCCGGGCTCCTTCATCGCGGAACAGGGCCGGACGATCTCCGCGAATCCCAACACGGTGACCCGCATCGCGCTGGCCTTTGCCGGCGGCCTCGGCCAGGTGCGCACGATGCCGGTCGCCAAGCACTTTCCCGGCCTCGGCGGGGCGTTGACCAACACCGACGAGGGAAGAAGCGTCGTCGAATCGGGGCTGAGCAGCTCGCTGAAGCCGTATGCGGCGCTGATCGGCAGCGGCATCCCGGCGATCATGCTCTCGACCGCGATCTACACGAAGCTCGACCCGAGCCACGGCGCGGCTTGGTCGGGGAAGGTCGTCGGCGGGCTGCTCCGCCACCGGCTGGGGTTCCATGGCCTGGCGATCAGCGACGACCTGAGCAGTCATGGGGTCGCCGACACGTTGCCCATCCCGGAGGCGGTGACCGAGTCGGCCCGGGCGGGTGTCGACATGCTCATGGTCGCCGAACCGGAATGGTTCCGCCCCGCGTACAGAGCGGTCCTGCGGGCGGCCGAAGAGGGCCGGGTCTCCGAACGGAACCTGGTCTCCTCCTACGAACGCATCCTCCGCGCCAAGGAAAGGTTCGGCCGTTGAGCAGCCCCCGCCTGCGCCGGCTGGCCTCCGACCGCGAGGCTCTGAGGGCCGACTTCTCGGGTCACCCGGCGGTTCAGATCGAGCCGATCGGCAGCCTGCCCCCGGAGGTGTACCGGATCGAGTACCGCATCCCGGGGCTCGCCCTCGAAGGCGACACGCCGGTGCGCGTGGAAGCGCACCGGGTCGAAATCCACCTGCCCGCCGGCTACCCGCGCGAACAGCCCTACTGCGTGCCGCTGACTCCGGTATTCCACCCCAACATCGCGGCCCACTACTGCATCAACGACTACTGGTCGGCGGGCGAGTCGCTCTCCGACGTGGTTGCGAAGATCGGCGCGATGATCCAGTACCGGATCTACAACACGAAGAGCCCGCTCGACTCGACCGCCGCCTACTGGGCGGAGCAGCACCCGGAGCTGTTCCCGATCGGCAGCGTCGAGCTCGGGCGCCCCGAGGTCGAGGTGGAGATCTCCGGGAATGGGGCCGCGCCGGAACCGGAACCGGACCCGCTCGCGATCGAGCTCACGGACGACTCCTGAATCCGACTGCCGGAGGATCATGACCGAAGAGAAGAAACGCCTCGTGATCAACTCGGAGGATCTCCCTCCGGATCCGACCGCGATCCAGTCCGTCGCCGACGCGCCGACCCGGGCGATGCAGACGCCGCTGCCCTCGATCGAGGGCGTGCGGCCGCAGGCGACGCCGGTCGCCGTCGGCGGACCGTCGCTGAGCTTCGGCGGCACCCTGACGAACAGCATCGTCGCCGCGGCGATCGCGGGGCTCGCCGGCTGGGGGGCGTTCCGGTTGTTCTTCGCCCAGCCGCCGCTGACCAGCGACCAGGTCGGCCTGGCGGCGCGCGAGGTCGCCGTCTTCGGGGCGGCCTTCGCGGCGGTGTTCGCCGCCTGGGAAGACGCCAGGTCGGGGCTCTGGGAAGCGGCGGGGCTCTCGGCGCTGGCCGGCCTCGTGCTGGGCGCGATCGGGGGCGCGGCCTCCGGGGCCGTGGCCCAGCTGATCTTCGAACAGTTGATCGAAAACATCGTCGAAAACGCGGACAACCTCGGTGACCTGTCCCCGTCGAACGCACAGTTCTATTTCGCGAGGGCGCTGGGCTGGGCGATCTTCGGCGCCGGGGTCGGGGTTTCGCTCGGGATCGCCAAGCGCTCCTCTCGCAAGGCGATCAACGGCGTGATCGGCGGCGTGGTCGGCGGGGCGCTGGGAGGCCTCGCCTTCCACTACGCGTCGATCCACGTGCAGGACGCGGCGACGTCGCAGCTGATCGGGTTCGGCGTCGTCGGCCTCGGGATCGGCGTCGCGATCGGCCTCGTCGAGGTCGCCCGCCGCCAGGCCTGGCTGAAGGTCGCACGGGGCGGGATGCTCGGCAAGGAGTTCATCGTCTACCACCAGGTGACCAACGTCGGCAGCGCGCCGAAGTGCGAGATAACCCTGATCAAGGACCCGCAGGTCGCCCCGTTCCACTGCCGCCTCGACGACCGCGGCGGCCGTTACTCGATCACCGCGTACGAGGGCAACCCGGTGAGCATCAACGGGACGCCGGTGACCAGTCATTGGCTCCGGGCCGGAGACATGGTCGAAGTCGGCGGCACGGCGCTGCAATACCGGGAGCGCCAGATGGCCCGATGACGCGGATCCGAGTCGAAAAGCCAGAGACGAAAGCGATTGGGGGGTAACAGTGGATATCACCGTTGTCGATTCGACCGGTAACAAGACGGAGGAGGCCAGCGTGCCCGGCGATGCCGCCTCGGGGCGGATCATCGCCAGGCTGGTCGAGCTGATGAGCCTGCCGCCGGTGGGCCCCGACAATCAGCCGCTCTCCTACAAGTTCCATCACAAGCAGTCGGGGCGCCAGATCGACGACAACGAAAGCCTCGAGCAGGCCGGCGTCAAAGACGGCGACGTGCTGCGGCTGGTGGCCGAGATCACCGCGGGCTAGGGCCAGATGCCGGCGTCGAGCAAGCGGCTCGCGGTCGAGTTCGAGGACGACCGCTACCACCGCCAATCGCTGATCGCCTGGTGGGACCAGGGGCGTCTCTCCGGGGCGTCGGTGCTCGTCATCGGGGCGGGAGCGCTGGGCAACGAGCTGACCAAGAACCTCGCCCTGGCCGGGGTCGGGACGATCGTCGTCCTCGACATGGACCGAGTCGAGAACTCCAACCTGTCTCGTTGCGTCCTCTTTCGCGAGGGCGACGAGGGAGCCGACAAGGCGACCGTCGTGGCCCACCGGGCCGCCGAGCTCAACTCCGAGATCCGCGCGATCCCGGTTGTCGCCGACGCGCGGCTGGCGGCTTCGCCGGGCCTGATCGCCCACTTCGACGTGGTGCTCGGCGGGCTCGACAATCGCGAGGCGCGCCTGCACGTCAACCAGGCCTGCTGGAAAGCGGGCACCCCCTGGGTCGACGGCGCGATCGAGGGCCTGATGGGGATGATGCGCGTCTTCGTCCCGCCCGATTCCGCCTGCTACGAGTGCACGATGAACGAGGAGGACCACAGGCTGCTCGCCGCGCGCAAGGCCTGCTCGCTGCTGACCCGGGACCAGATGCTCGAAGGCAAGGTCCCGACCACGGCGACCTCGGCCTCGGTGATCGCCGGTCTGCAGGTCCAGGAGGCGATCAAGCTCCTCCACCGCGACTCGCTCGCCGGTGACTTCGCGGGTCGAGGCTTCGCCTTCAACGGCCTCACCCACGACTCCTATGTGGTGACGTACGGACGCCGCGACGACTGCATCAGCCACGACACCTACGACCTGGCGGGCAGCACCGCCTTCGCACGGGACCGGCCACTGGCGGAGCTGCTCCGGGAGGCGCAGGCCGACCTCGGCGCCGGCGCCGTCCTCGACCTCGAGCACGAGCTCGTGTGCGCCCTGGTCTGCGCGCAGTGTGACCAGCAGACGAATGTCGAGCGCCCGATCGAGACGCTGACGGCGGTCGACGCTCTCTGTCCTCGCTGCGGATCGGAGAGGCGCGTCGAGCTGACCCACGTCGTCGAGCCGGAGGACGAGCGGCTGCTCGGCCGCAGCGCGGCGGAAATCGGACTGTGGCCGTTCGACGTGATCACCGCCCGGACCGCAGACGGGCGCCGGACGCACTTCGTCCTCGACGGCGATCGCGACCCTTTCGAGAAGCTGGAGGCGGCGGGTGGATGAGCAGTCGATTCCGGGTGGGCCCTACGTCGTGCCGGGGGTGCGCGAGCGGATCTGCGATCACGTCTTCTCCAGCCTGAACGCCGAGGTCGGGGGCGTCCTGGTCGGCCATCTGCGCGAGGACGGCAGCCCCCTGGTGACCAGCATCATCCCCGCGCTCGAGGCCGAGGGCGCGCGCAGTCGCGTCACCTTCACCCACGCGGCGTGGTCCGTGATCCACGCGACCCTCGATCGCGACCATCCGGGCGAGGAGATCGTCGGCTGGTACCACAGCCATCCCGGCTTCGGGATCTTCCTCTCCGAGCACGATCTCTTCATCCATCGCAACTTCTTCGCTCGCCCCGAGCAGATCGCGATCGTCGTCGACCCCCATGCCGGCAGCGAGGGCCTCTTCGTCTGGCGGGAGGGGGAGGTGGTGAAGGCGGGCGAGGAGCCGACCATGCGGCCGGGAGAGCGCCCGGAGGAGATCGAGCGGGTCCTGACGAGCCCGGAGCCGCCGGGCCCGTCGCGCGGCGCGCTCGCCTTCTACTGGCTGCTGGGCATGATGGCCGGGATCCTCATCTGGCTGGCCTTCTTCAACGAAGGCGGCTCCCGCGACTCCGGAGGCCGGCCGGCGGCGCGATCCGGGCAGACTGCCCCGTCAAGGGCCTCCCAATCGCAGCCACGGCCGAAACAGGCGAAGAGTGCGGCGGGGAAGAGTCAGGTGCTACCGTGACGCACATGAATGCGGTCGGCGTGCGCGAGCTGCGGCAGAACCTGTCGCGGTACCTGGCTCGGGTGAAGGAGGGGGAGAGCTTCGTGGTGACCGAGCGGGGGAGGGAGGTCGCGCGGCTGACGCCGTCGGGCCCGGCGGATTCGCCGCTGGCCCGGTTGGTCGCCGAGCGGGGGGCGACGATGCCGCGTGGAAGCCTTCTGGACAGCATCGGCGGGCAGAGTCGGCCGCCCGCCGGACCACCGTTCAGCGAGGAGATCCTGAACGAGCTGCGGGAGGAGCGACTGTAACCCCGCGCCTGGCGTATCTGGATACCTCCGCCTATGTGAAGCTGGTGCTGCGTGAGGCCGAGGAGGGTGCGCTGCGCGCCGCGATGTCCGCATGGGAGGGCTATGTGTCGAGCGCTCTCCTCGGGGTCGAGGCGATCCGCGCGAGCTCGCGCCATCCGGGCGAGTACGCCCAGGACGCCCGGGAATGGCTTTTCGACGTCGCCCTGCTGCCTCTCGACGACGCCCTGCTGGACGAGGCGGCCTCTCTGCGCCCTTCCCGTCTGCGCAGCCTCGATGCGCTTCATCTTGTGACCGCCCTCAGCGTGCGCGACGAGTTGGAGTCCTCTTCACCTACGACGATCGCCTCGCGAGCGCGGCGGCAGGGTTCGGCCTGAACGTCGCCGGGCCTGCCTGAAGCGTCTTCTACGCGGCAAGTCCGCGGTCGAGCTCGTCGAGGCCGATCAGGCGGACGTCGTCGCGCTCGTCGGCCAGCGCGGCGAGGTTGGGCTTGAAGCCGCTCTTCGAGAACAGCAGGATCGCCGCGCCGGGCGAGGCGACCCGGAGGCCGTCCTGGCGCAGAGCGGGGAGCTTGTAGGTCTCCAGATCGTTGAGGACCTTGGCCGTCATCGGCCCGCTCGTCCACTTGCACTCGCCGACGAGCGTGACCCGGCCGCGCGCCGTTCCGACCAGGTCGATCTCCTCGCTGCTGCGCTCTCCCTCCCTGCGGAGCCGGTCGAGGGCGCGCCCCCACCAGGGCGAGACCCGCGTCGCCTGCGTGCCGAGGTTGCTGCGCACCCAGCGCCGGCAGAGGCTCTCGAACACGGGGGCGACGTGCTCGGGGAGAGCGGGGGCGATCTCGGCCTCGTAGTGGTCCGCCGGCCGCAGGCCGGAGCGCAGGCTCTCCTGGAAGGGGAACACGAAGCGGAACCAGAAGCGCAGGAAGTTGTCGGCCGGCCGGTAGCGGAGGTCGCGTCTCCCGCCGGCCGGAGCCATCGTCTCGACGAGCTGCATCTTGGTCAGTTCCTTGAGATAGGGGCTGAGCGTCGAGTGGGGCGTCCTCAGGGCCCGCGTCAGGCTCTCCATGCCGCGGCTCCCGGTCGCCAGCTCCTCGAGCAGCGAGAAGTAGGTGCCGGGGCGGCGGAATTCCTCCTCCAGCACCTCGCGCGGGTCGTTGAAGAGCGGTCCGCGGGGGTCGAGCACCGTCTCGCATACGCGCTCGCGCAGCCCGCCCCTTCCCAGCTCGGACAGGTACATCGCCATCCCGCCGGCCACCGCGAACCGCTCGATGCGTTCCTCGGCGCCGCCGCCCGGCATGAACGGCCTGCATTCGGGGAAGGCGAGTGGCGGCGTGGGTAGGGGGCTGAGGCGGCCCCGCAGCGGGCCCTCCTCGGAGAGGAGCGTCCGCATCTGGGCGATATGGGAGCCGCAGAGGATCAACTTCAGCTTCGAGCGGTCCCTCTCTTCCTCGATCGCCGCCTGCACGCCCGACAGTTCCTCGCGGCCGGATTTCTCACCGGCGGGCAGGAGGTAGGGAAACTCGTCGATGATGACGAGGGCCCGCCGGTCGGCGGCGAGTCGATAGAGAGCCCGGAAGAGCGAGCCGAGGTCGGTGAGCTCCGGGCGCACGCCGAGGTGGGGTTCGAGCGCATCGGCGAAGCGGCTCATCTGCTTGCCGGGCGCTCCCTGGTCGGCAACCAGGATGACGGCCGGCTTGCCATGGGCGAAGGCGCGGAACAGCCACGACTTCCCGACCCGGCGGCGCCCGTAGAGCGCCAGCGCGTTGCGGTCACCGCCCCGCCACCAGCTCTCGAGGCGCTTGAGATCCTCCTCGCGATTGAGGAACTCGTCCCGGATCGGCCAAATATAGCGTGGGACCAACATTCGATAAGCTAGATTAGCATAAGTTAGAATATCGACCGTTTACGACCGCTCTGTTCCGCGTGCCGAGGTGCTACCCTGACGCACATGAACGCGGTCGGCGTGCGCGAGCTGCGGCAGAACCTGTCGCGGTACCTGGCTCGGGTGAAGGAGGGGGAGAGCCTCGTGGTGACCGAGCGGGGGAGGGAGGTCGCCCGGCTGACGCCGTCGGGCCCGGCCGATTCGCCGCTGGCCCGGTTGGTCGCCGAGCGGGGGGCGACGATGCCGCGCGGCGATCTGCTCGTGCTCGTCGAGAATTCGACGCTCCCACCAGCCGAGGGCCCGCCCGTCGAGCAGGTGCTCGACGAATTGCGTGAGGAGCGGCTATAGCGCTCCGGCGGCTGGCATATCTGGACAGCTCGGCCTACGCCAAGCTCGTGCTCGAGCAGAGCGGGCATGTCGAGCTGCGGCGCGAGCTGGCCGAGTGGCAGGAGGGCTATGTGTCCAGCGCCCTGCTCGCCGTGGAGGCGGTACGTGCGTGCGCACGCTACGGGGCCGCGTATGCGCGCGAAGCCCGCGCTTGGCTGGAGGGCATCGCGCTGCTCGCGATGGACGCGCCGGTGCTCGCTGAGGCGGCATCGCTGGAGCCACCCGCCCTGCGCAGCCTCGACGCGATCCATCTCGCGACCGCGCTCAGCGTCCGCGACGAGATCGGAGCCTTCTTCACCTACGACCAGCGGCTCGCCGGCGCCGCGGTCGAGTCGGGCCTGGCCGTTGTTCAGCCGGCTTGATGGAGGCGGGGCCGCAGGCGCTCGGGCGTTCGCGGGGCTGATGTCGTGCTTCCAACACGCTATTCTACGTCTTAGAAACACGTTAAACAACGTGTAACATCCACGCAGGAGAGAGTAGATGGTCAACCCATTCCGGTTCTCCGGGCCGCTTCCGCCGGAGGAGATGATCGACCGAGAGCCAGAGGCCCGGGACTTGCTCGACCTCGTCGAGGGAGGGCACTCCCTGCGTCTCCTGGGTCCGCGGCGCTACGGGAAGACGACCCTGCTTCGCCGGCTTCTCGACGACGCCGACCGGGCGGGCATGGCGAGCTGCCTCGTCGATCTCGAGGATGTCCTGACCCTGGGGGAGATCGTCGTGCGCATCGAGCGTGCCTATGCCGAGCGCCTCAAGGGCCCGGTTCGTCGCACGGTCGAGGCACTCCTTCGCAGCTGGAACCTGGGGCTTTCGCTCGGGGCCGGAGGGTTCGCGGCGACCCTCCAGCATTCCCCGCAGGTGAAGGCCGACGCCGTTCTTCTGCGTCTCCTGGAGCTTCCCCGAGAGCTGCATCGGCGCAAGGGGATCAAGAGCGCGATCGTCTTCGACGAGTTCCAGGACGTCCTGGCGGTCCCCGGCGCGGATGGGAAGCTCCGAAGCGTCGTACAGCACCAGCTCGAGTTCGCCTCCTACGCCTTCGCGGGCTCGGCGCCCAGGGCGATGGAGGAGCTGTTCTCGGATCCAAAGCGACCGCTTCTCGACCAGGCGGTTGCGAAGGAGCTCCCTCCGCTGCCGGTCGACGCCGTTGCCGAGCACATCGAGAATCGCTTCAAGGCGACCAAGCGCGATCCCGCCACGGCGCTTCCGCCGCTGCTGGAATTCGGCCGCGGTCATCCGATGCGCAGCATGATGCTGGCCCACGTTCTCTGGGAGCGATGCCCCGAGGGCGGGTCGGCTGACGAGGAAATCTGGCTGGAGACTCAGGAGGAGGTCCTCAGGCAGGCGGGCCCGACGATGCGGGCGGTCTGGAGGGCGCTGCCCCTCAACGAGCGCCGCGCGACCCTGGCCCTGGCCAACCTTGGCTCCCCCTATGCCGGTGACAACGCGGCGGCCGTCGGTCTCAACCTCAACAGCGTCGGCTCCGCGATGGAAGGCCTGCGAGACCGCGCCGACATCATCGATACCGATGGGGTGCCCCGTCTCACCGATCCGGTGTTCGAGCTCTGGCTGCAGCGCCGCGGCGTCCTCGCCACCGACCTGCACGGCGCTCGAGGAAGTATGGTTTTATAGCCCTATATAACAAGTTCTATTATAAAGCCCTATACATGGTTAGAACCGGCGATGCGCGGAATCCCTACACGCCCGACATGGGCGCACGGCCGCCGTTTCTCGCGGGGCGCGACGCAGAGCTCGCATACTTCGATGAGATCCTGGTCCAGCTCGGCGCGGGGGGCACGCAGAAGCACCTGATCCTGACCGGTCTGCGAGGCGTCGGGAAGACGGTGCTCCTGAACGAGTTCGAGGCCGGATGCGAAGCGGCGCACTGGCCGGCCGAACGCGGGAGCTGGCGGAGGACTCACGCACCGCGGCGGTGATCGCTCGGTCCGCGCGCAAGGCCCTGGTGCAGATGAACTCGGCCAAGCGGGCCGGCGACGCGGTGCGCCGGGCGCTCGGCGCGCTGAAGGCCTTCGCCCTGACCATCGGCGACGTCACGCTCAGGTTCGACGTCGATGCCCTGGAGGGGGTCGCCGACTCCGGCGACCTCGCCGAGGACATGCGCGACCTCCTCGTCGAGGTCGGTCTCGCCGCGCGCGAGAACGGTACCGGCTTCGCGCTGATCCTCGACGAGATGCAGAATCTTCCGAGGCGTGACCTGGAGGCGCTGGTAGTCGGCCTGCACCGCGCGAAGCAGAAGGGCCTGCCGGTGGCGCTCGTCGGAGCCGGCCTACCACTGCTTCCCGAGCTGACCGGCGAGGCCAAGAGCTACGCGGAGCGGGGATTCGAGTTCCGCGGGATCGGCGCCCTGGATCGCCCGGCGGCAGCAGCCGCCTTGGTCGAGCCCGCCAAGCGCCAGAACGTGACCTGGCAGCGCGGGGCGGTGGATCGTGTCGTCGAGCTCACCGAGGGCTACCCGTACTTCCGAGAGCGCCGCTACCTCTCGGCGATCGCGTGGCGAGGAGACGGTCCGCAGCGCAGCGGCGAGATAGCCCGCGCGCTGGGCAAGGACCCGAACGAGGTATCCGTCGTCCGCGACCGTCTGCTCAAGGCCGGTCTGATCTACGCGCCGCGGAGGGGCGAGGTCGACTTCACCGTGCCGCTCTGCGCGGACTACCTGCGGCGAACGTCGACTGACCTGAGTTTTGGCTCCATGAAGCCCTAATTTCGGGGATTAAGGAATTCTGGTGTCTGTCGATGAGGGGCCTGTGATGAATCTGCCAGTGCCTCGGTGCAAAAGGCAAACCCGTCGCGAGGCGGGGGCGCAAAGCCGTCGGGACTCCCGTTCGGGAGTCAGCCGGGCTACCACCGGGGTCGACAGACACCACGTGGCTTCACACGGGGCTCTGGCGCAAACGATTAGGACCATAGGAGGTACCTAATGTTTCTCCAGAATCTCCGGGCCAAGGTAGGCGCCCGGCTCAGTGGCGACAGCGAGGCCGGCTTCACGCTGATCGAGCTGCTCGTCGTGATGCTCATCCTCGGAATCCTGGCCGCGATCGCGCTGCCGGCGTTCTTCAACCAGAAGGAAAAGGCAGGCGACGCGAAGGCCAAGGAGTACGTCCACACCACGCAGGTCGCGATGGAGACCTACTCGACCGATAACGGCGGTTCGTACAAAGGCGCGACCATCGCTGAACTGAAAAAAATCGAGCCGACGATTGCCAACATTAAATACTCCAACGTGGAACCCGGCGGCGAATTCAACCCGGAACCGAGTGCGACCGGCTACACCATCACGGTCGAAGGCAGTAATCCAGAACAGAAATTCACGGTCGTCAACGCTTCAGGCGTATTGACGTTCTCATGTGTGGCGCATTCCAAGGGGGGCTGTCCCTCGGACGGCAACTGGGGCAAATAGCCCTAACCGCCTAGCCTTGGCCTAGCCAAGCATGCATCACCCGAGGGGCGGGCCTTGTGCCCGCCCCTCGCTCTTTCGGCTAGGCCCCGGCTGCCAGGGCTAAACGGATGGTCGATCGCGACCGATAGAGCAACGATGCCGGCACACGCACAAGCAGCGCCCCGCGCGCGCGTGGCGGTTCTGCGGAACCGCCCTGGCCGTGCGGCTTTCGTCGCACTTACGGCACTTGCCTCGGCGGTCGCCGCCGCGGCGGCGCCGGGCGCTCCCGCGGCGCAGGCCGCGGCGGCGCACTACGAGGGCGTCTCGGCCGGCGGCACGGTCGCCGTCTTCAGCACGACAGACACACTGGTCCCCGGCGACACCGACACCCAGCCTGACGTCTACGTCCGCGAGCTCGACGAAGGGCTCGGCTACGTGACCCGCGAGGCCTCGCTCGGGCCGACCGGCGGCAACGACTCCTACGTGGCGCAGTACCAGGCCGTCGACGCGGCCGGCGACAGGGTCTTCTTCTCGACCAAGGAGCGGCTGACCGCCGCCGACAAAGACACCGCTGAAGACGTCTACGTCCGCGACCTGGCGGAAAACAAGACGACCCTGGTCTCGGCCGGCGACCCGTCCTGCGCGCCGTCCGGGTGCGGGACCGCCAACGTCGACGCGGGGGCCGCCCCGGGAGGAATCGTCGACGAAGGCAACCGGGTCTTCTTCGTCAGCAGCGAGCAGCTCTCGCCGCAGGACAAAGACGTGGGCCCCGACCTCTACGTCCGCGACCTCGAAGCAGGCACGACCGCGCTGGTCTCCGCCGCCGCCCCGTCGTGCAGCGGCAGCTGCGGCAGCGGATCGAGCCCGGCGGTCTTCCAGGGCGCCTCCGCCGACGGCTCGAAGGCGATCTTCACCACGACCGAATCGCTGGCGAGCGCTGACGAAGACACCAAAGCCGACCTCTACGAGCGCGATCTGAGCGCCGGCGGAGGCAGCGGCGAAACGAAGCTGGTCTCGACGCCCGGCAGCGGCCCGGGAGCTTGCCCTTCGGGCAGCTGCGAACCGTCCACCAGCGCGATCTCCGCCAACGGCGGCCACGTCTTCTTCGAGACCGGCGAACGGATCGCCGGCGAAGACAGCGACGAATCGCAGGACGTATACGAATGGTCGGCGGGAGTTGTCAAGCTGGTCTCGCGACCGGACGCGACCTGCGCCGGCTCGGAATGCGGCGACGGCAACGAAGCGCACGCCGCTCGCTTCGCCGCCAGCTCCGCCAGCGGCGAAGCTGTCTTCTTCTTAACGGAAGAAGCGCTCGAAGGCGCCGACGAAGACAGCACCAGCACGCAGGACGTCTACGTGCGACGGGGCTCCTCCACCGAACTGGTCTCCGCCGGCGATCCCTCCTGCGAAGCCTCCGACTGCGGTAACGGGGCCGATCCGGCGAAACTCGAATGGGTCTCGCCAAACGGCGCGACCGCCGTCCTCAGCACCGCGGAACCGCTGAGCGCCGAAGACGAAGACTCGCAGGCCGACGTCTACGCGCGCGCCCTGCCGGGCGGCCCGACGACTCTGGTCTCGAAGCCGGGCCCGACCTGCATCGACCCCGAATGCGGCAACGGCCCCCACGACGCCAGCTTCTCCGGGGCGTCCTCCGGCGGCGCCCACCTGTTCTTCACCACCGACGAAGCGCTGGCGCCGCCGGTCGAAGGCGATGCCTCCGGCCTCGGCGACCGCGACGAATACACCGACGTCTACGACCGCAACGGCGGGACCACGACCCTGGTCTCGGCCGGACAGCTCGGCGGCGAAGGCCCCTACAGCGGCAACGGCGAATACGACGCCCAGCTCCGGGGGGTCTCCGGCGACGCCGCCCACGCCTTCCTCACGACCAGCGAGCGCCTGACCGGCGAAGACCACGACCCCGAGGAAGACGTCTACGAACGCTCGCCGAGCGGCACGCTGCTGGTCTCCCAGGGCAACGATCCCGAACTGGAAGCCGAGCTGGCGCCGCCGGCGCCGATCCTCGAAGGCACGCAGCCGGAATCCCCGGCCGCCTCGACCGAACCGGAAGTCTTCGGCTCCGAGCCGCCGCCGGTGGTCGAAGCCTCGATCAAGCTCTACACGACCCCCGACTGCTCCGGCGAGCAGGTCGCCACCGGCACTACGGAGGAACTGGAAGAACCGGGGATCGCGGTGAAGGTGGCAGCCGGCTCGACGACCGCCATCCGGGCGACCGCCGAAGCGGAAGGCTTCATCTCCTCCTGCTCGGCGGCCGTCGTCTACGAACAGCGCGATTCCGAACCGCGTGTCGAAGAAGAAGGGGGCGGTGGCGGCGCCTCCCTCGGGCCGAGGGTCGAAGCCCCGTCGCCGAAGCCGGCGGGCGGGCTGATCTCGCTGCTCCAGACCCCGAAGACGCGGATCACCTTCGGCCCGGCCTTCAAGACGCGGCTGCGCCGCCCGGTGTTCCGCTTCGCCGATTCGACCGGCCAGGCGGGGACGCGCTTCGTCTGCAAGCTGGACCGCGGCGGCTGGAAGGCGTGCGCCTCGCCGATCAAGCTGAGGAAGCTGAGCCGCGGCAAGCACATGTTCGAGGTCAAGGGCATCAACGCGGTCGGCGCCGCCGAGGCGCAACCGAGCAAGCGCAGCTTCAAGCTGGTGGGCGGGCGATGAGACGGTCGGCAGAACGGCTCCTCGCCGGCGATCGCGAGGCCGGCCTGACCCTGGTCGAGCTGCTGGTCGCCGCGGCGATGAGCGTGATCCTGGTCGGCGCCGCCTGCGCGATGCTGATCAGCGCGGTCCGCGACCAGCCGAAGCTGAGCAAGAAGGACCAGAACATCACCACCGCCCGCTACGTGCTGGAGCGGATGACGCGCGAGATCCGCAACGGGCTGGCCGTCTACACGGCGACCGGCTCGGAAGTCTCGTTCAAGACGCAGGTGCGGCGGACCGCCTGCGGCGGCACGGTCGAGGAAGACCCGAGCGTGTCGGCGATCGAATGCCGCGTCACCTACCGCTGTGCGGCCGTATCGCCGCCGACCGTGCCCGCCACCTACTCGTGCTCGCGAGCCGAGACCGACCCGGAAGCGGTCCCCGGCGCCGGCACGCCGACGACCACGATCGTCGGCGGCCTGGATACGAGCGAGATCTTCAGCTGGGAACCACAGAGCATCGAAGAAGCGGGCGAAATCGAATACATCGGCATCACCCTGCACATCGCCAACCCGGAAGGCGAGGGCGATCTGAAGGTCACCGACGGTGCCGGCCTGCGGACCCTCGAGTACGCGAGGAGCTGACGATGCGCGCCTGGATCGACGCTCGGATCGGCGGCGGCCCGGAGTCGGGCCTGACGATGATCGAGGTGCTGGTCGCCGCGGTGGTGCTGGTGATGGGGGCGGCGGCGACCTTCGGCGTGCTCGGTGCGGCGACCCGCAACGCGCAGCGGGCGAAGGCGACGCAGGTGGCGCTCGACCTCGCGCAGGAAGAGCTGGAGCGGCTGCACGGCATCCCCTACGAAGACCTGGCGGTGAACGCCCCGCCGACCGCGACGAGCAATCCGATGAGTCCAGGCTCCCGCGTGAAAGGCGAAGAATTCGCGATCGAACGCAGCCCGGTGGGCGAATACGCCAAGCTCGTCGAAGACAAAAACGGGTTCAGCCCCGAATCCCAGCTGTACGTCCGCGAAGACGAACCCGGGGGGATCTCGGGAACGATCTACCGCTACGTCGTCTGGCGCGACGACCCGAGCTGCACGACCGCAGCGTGCGAGGAAGGCGAACACGACTACAAGCAGATCGTCGTCGCGGTCAAGCCCGACACGCCGGTCGTCCAGCAGGCCGAAACCGGCTACGTCGAAGTCCAGTCGGCCGTGACCGCCCCTCCCGAAGAAGGCGAAGCCGAAGCGAAAGAACGGGAAGAACGCCAGAAAGAAGAAGAAGAAAAAGCGGCCAAAGAAAAAGAAAAAGAAGAAGAAGAAGGCGGCGGCAACGGCAGCGACGTCACCGCGCAGCAGTTCTTCCTCTCCGATACCGCCTGCGCGGCGAGCGGCACGACCGAACGCCAGGAAATCGCCGCAGACCACCTGCTGCACAACACCCTCGGCATCTGCGCCAGCGGCCTGCAGAGCGGCACCACGCTGGGCGCTCCCGACACCCTGCTCACCGCCGCCCCGCCCGATCCCTACCCGGAAGACGAAGCGCTGCCCGTCCTGCACGACTACTCCGACGACTTCTACCTCGAGCCGACGCCGGACACCGACAAGGGCGTGCAGATCCGCCGCGACGACACCTCCGGCTGCCACTTCGACCCGACCGGCGTCACCCACCCCGAGTCGCAGGTCCACATCTGGGTCACCGACCCGATGCCGCACGCCTTCGAAATGAGCGGCAAGGCGGTGCTCGAGTTCTACACCCGGACCCTCAACGACGCCCTCTACACCGGCACCCTCTGCGTCTACCTGTTCGAACGCGAAAAGGTCGGCACGGGAGAAGAAGTCGAAGCCGAAAACCACCTGCTCGCCTCCGAGCCCGAAGGCAACCTGTACTGGACCTACACGCCGCAGGGAAACGGCTACTGGCCGCGAAACTCCTGGACCAAGGTGCGGCTGACGATGGAATTCGCAGGGAGGACGATCCCCAAAGATCACCGGCTCGGCCTGGCGCTCAGCGTCGACCGCGCCAACACCCCCGCCGACGCGATCCCGATCATCTACGACCACCCGAACTACGCCTCGCGGCTCGAGGTCGACACCAAAACGCCGATCGAAAGCGCGGGGTCGGGCGAAGAAGAAGCAGGGGGCTAGCGGGTGGCTGCCGCCGCGGCGTTCGCCTTCCTCGGAGGGTTGCTCGCCGGCAGCTTCATCACGGTGGTCGCGCACCGGGTGCCGCGCGGCGAGTCGATCGTCGGGCCGCGCTCGCGCTGCCCGGCCTGCGGCGCGCAGATCGCCGCCTACGACAACGTCCCGGTCCTCTCCTGGCTGGCGCTGCGCGGGCGCGCGCGCTGCTGCGGCGCGGCGATCTCGCCGCGCTACCCGCTGACCGAGCTGACGCTCGGCGTCCTCTACGCGGCCACCGTGCTGGTGCTCCGGGACGAAGCTTGGGAGGTGGCGCTCGGGCTCGTCTTCGTCACCGTGCTGGCGGCGGTCGCGCTGACCGACCTCGAGCGGCGGATCATCCCGAACAAGATCCTCCTGGTCGGGGCGGTGCTGGCGGTGGCGATCACGGCGGTCGCCGATCCCGGCAGCCTGCCCGAGCGGGCGGCCGCCGCGGCCGCCGCGGGCGGCCTGCTGTTCCTCGCCGCGCTCGCCTACCCGCGCGGGATGGGGCTCGGCGACGTCAAGCTGGCGGCGACGATGGGCCTCTTCCTCGGCCGCGACGTCGGTCCGGCGATCTTCGTCGCCCTGCTGGCCGGGGCGCTGGTCGGCCTGGCGATGATCGCCCGCGAGGGCGCGGCGGCGCGCAAGCGGGCGATCCCCTTCGGCCCCTTCCTGGCGCTCGGCGGCGTCGTCGGCCTGCTCTACGGCAGCGAGCTGGTCGACCGGTACCTGGGCACCTTCTGAGCGACCCCGTCGCCTCCCGGCCCCCGGGCGTCCGTCCAGTACGTCCGTCCAGGTTTTTCTAGAAATGAGTAGTTGCAGGGCGAAAGGTCTGGGGCCTTTCTGTCGATTCAGGGGGTGCGGCGCGCCACACGGCGTCCCGGACCACGCTTCTCAATGCGACTCAGCGGAATCACCAAGCAGAAGATCGGCAGCGTCGTCGGCCTCGACATCGAGGCGGGCAGCATCGCCGCGACCGAGGTCCGCTCGAGCGGATCGGCGCAGGTCGCCGGCTCGGCGATCGGCCCGCTCGACCCCGGCACCTTCCACGAGGGCGAGGTGCTCGACGCGGACCGCCTCGCCGCGGCGCTGAAGGCCCTGTTCGCCGAGCACAAGCTCGCCAAGCAGGTGCGGCTCGGGGTCGGCAACCAGCGGGTCGTCGTGCGCACCGTGCGGCTGCCGGCGATCGAGGACCCGAAGCAGATGGAGGCGGCGGTCCGCTTCCAGGCTCAGGAGCAGATGCCGATGCCGCTCGACCAGGCGGTGCTCGAGCACCAGGTGGTCGGCGGCGTGCCCGCCGAGGAGGGGCAGGCGCCGCAGGTCGACGTGATCGTCGTCGCCGCCCGCCGCGACATGGTCGCCAGCTTCGTCGAGCCGATCCGCCGCGCCGGGCTCGACCCGGTCGGGGTCGACCTCTCGGCCTTCGGGATGATCCGCGCGCTGGCCGGGGCGGTCGAGCCGTCCGCCGGGGCGGCACCCGCCGAGCGTCCCTCCTCCGCGGTCCTCTACTGCAGCATCGGCGACGTCACCAACCTGGCCGTCGCGCGCGGCCGCTGCTGCCTCTTCACCCGCGTCTCCAACGCCGGCCTCGAGGCGATCTCCGAAGCGCTGGTCGGCTCGCTCGGCCTGACCGCCGAGCACGCCACGCAGTGGCTGTCCCACGTCGGGCTCGAGCGGCCCGCCGCCGAGATCGAGGGCGACGCGGAGACGGTCATGCAGGTGCGGCGGGCGCTGGAGGACGGAGTCACCACCCTGCTCGACGAGCTGCGGCTGTCGCTCGACTACTACGGCGCCCAAGAGGCGTCGCTGCCGGTCGAGCGGATCGTCCTCTGCGGCCCGGCCGGCGCGATTCCGGGCCTGGCGCAGCGGATGGAAGCCGGCCTCGGCCTGCCGATCGTCGTCTCCCGCCCGGCCGCGCTCGACGGCTTCGACGAGAGTGCCGCGGCCCGCCTCACCCTTCCCTACGGCCTCGCCCTGGAGCAGTAGCGATGCGCCCCGTCAACCTGATCCCGCCCGAGGACCGCCGCGGCGACCAGGCGCCGCTGCGCACCGGGCCGCTCTCCTACATCCTGATCGGCGGGCTGGTGCTGGTGCTCGCCGGCGTCGTCGCCCTGGTCCTCACCGGCAACCAGATCCCCGAACGCAAGGACGAAGTCGCGACGCTGAAGCGCGAAGACGCCGCCGCGGCGGCGAAGGCGACCCGGCTCGCCTCCTACTCCCAGTTCCAGAGCCTCAGCGAAGCGCGGGTGCAGACCGTGCAGAGCCTCGCCGACAGCCGCTTCGACTGGGAGCGGGTGATGCGCGAACTGGCGCTGATCCTGCCGAGCGACGTCCACCTGACCGAACTGAGCGCCTCGTCGGGCGCCAGCGCCGGCGCGGAAGGCGGCGGCTCGGGAGAAGCGAGCGGCCTGCTCGGCGGCGTGGCGGGACCCTCGATGACGATGAGCGGCTGCGCCGACGGCCAGGACGGCGTGGCGGCGTTCGTCACCGCGCTGAAGGACATCGACGGGGTGACGAGGGTCGGCGTCCAGTCCTCGCAGGTGAGCGGCGAAGGCGGCGAATCCGGCGGCGGGTCCGAAGGCTCCGAATGCAGCGCCGCGCCGGGCAGCGCCCTGTTCTCGCTCGTCGTCGCCTTCGACGCGGCGCCGGTGCCGGCCGGCGAAGAAGCGATCGAAGCCGCCCCGGAAGCGGCGCCCGAAGCGGCCCAGGCCGCCTCGAGCGAGACCTCGGAAAGCTCGAGCGAATCGAGCGGCGAAGGCTCGGAAGGCGGCTGAGGTGGCGGCGCTGAGGAAATCGGGCAGCCTGACGATCGTCGCGATGCTGGTCGTCGCCGCGCTGGCGATCGCCTTCTGGATCGTGCTGCTGAGCCCGAAGCGCGACGAAGCGGCGAAGCTGGGCAAGCAGATCGAACGGGCCGAATCGTCGCTCGTCCAGCACCAGGCCGAAGTCGCGAGCGCCGAACAGGCGCGCGAGCAGTTCCCGGTCGACTACCAGCGGTTGGTCGTGCTCGGAAAGGCGGTGCCGGGCAACGACGAAACCGCCTCGCTGCTGGTGCAGCTGAACGGCGTCGCCGGCCGCGCCGGGGTCGCCTTCCGGGACATCAGCCTGAGCGCCGAAGGCGGCGGCTCCGAAGAAGCGCCCGCCGCGCCCGCGAGCGCCTCCGGCGAACCGGTCTCGGCGACCGAGGCGGCCGCCTCGCTGCTGCCGCTCGGGGCGACGATCGGCCCGGCCGGCCTCGCGGTGATGCCCTACTCGCTCACCTTCGAGGGCAACTTCTTCCAGATCGCCGACTTCATCCACGGGCTCGACTCGCTGGTCAGGAGCAACAACGAAGACGTCTCGGTCGAGGGCCGCCTGGTGACGATCAACGACTTCACGCTGACGCCCGAAGGCGAAGAAGAAGGAGCGGGAGGCGGGGGAGGAGCCTCGCCGGTGCTGACCGTGGCCTTCTCGGTCACCACCTACGTGACCCCGCCGGGCCAGGGGACCACCGCCGGCGCCTCGCCGTCGAGCCCGTCGGAAGCGACCGCGACGCCGGCCTCGACGACCACCGGAGGCTCGCCGTGAAGCGGCCGAAGGCCCCGGCCTTCCTCGGCGACCTGTACTACGACCTGCGCGACCGCCGGTTGCTGCCGCTGATCGCCCTGGTGCTGGTGGCGATCGTCGCGACGCCGATCCTGCTCGGCCAGAAGTCGGAAACGACGCCGCCGCCGGTCGGGGCGGGGCCGATCGCGGCGCTGAAGGAAGCGCGCGGGGGCGGCGCCAAGCTGACCGTGGTCGAGGCGAACCCGGGCCTGCGCGATTACCGCCGCCGGCTGCGTGGCCGCAAGCCGACCGACCCGTTCCGCAAGAGCACGGCGAAGCCGGACCTGAGCGGCGCGCAGCTGGGGGGCGGCTCGGAAGGCGGCTCGGGCTCGTCCGGCTCGTCGACCAACTCGACCTCGACCACCGTGAAGGAATCGAGCACGACCAAGACGACGACCGAATCGACGACGACGAACGGCTCCGGCAAGGGCCAGAGCGCCGGCGAACTCGGCGGCAAGCACTCGCACGCGACGCTCTTCACCTTCGCCGTCGATCTGACGATCGTCCACAGCAGCGGCAGCGAAGCCGCGGGCGACAAGAAGTCCGATCCGCCGGAAACGCGCAAGCGGGTGATGCCGACCACCATCCTGCCCGGGGAGAAGACCCAGGTCGTCACGTACATGGGGATCAGCCCGAAGACGCGCAAGCCGTACTTCCTCGTCTCGCCCGAGGTGACCGGGGTCTTCGGCGAAGGCAAGTGCGTCGCCGGCACCGGCAGCTGCCAGCTGGTCGAACTCGAACCGGGCTTCCCGGAGGTCTTCGAATACGGCGAAGGCGGCGATCGCTACAGCATCAAGGTCAACAAGGTCGAATTCGTCGTCACCGGCCAGGTCTGAGCCCGCCTGGGATCGGCCAATACTTCAGTAAGTGAAGTCACAGCGCTACACTCGCTGAAGTGAGCGCCGAGAGCAACTCGCGATGTCCTGTCTGCCGCACGGCGGACGTGGTCTGCGGCAAGTGGACTTTGCTGGTGATCCGCGACCTGGCCGAGGGCTGTAGCCGCTTCTGCGAGCTGGAGCGCTCGCTGGAGGGGATCAGCCCGCGCACCCTCTCGCTGCGCCTGCGGGCGCTGGAAGACGAGGGGATCATCGAGCGCAACACCTTCCCCGAGGTGCCGCCGCGGGTCGAGTACGCGCTGACCGAGAAGGGCGAGGCGCTGGTCCCCCTGATCAACGACATGCGCCGCTACGGCAGCCGCTGGCTGCTCGAAGACCAACCGGCAGAGCCCATCCCCGCCTGAGATCACGTTTTCCACGCACGACGTGGAAAACGTGATGCAATCGTCCGTGCAGGCGCAGGAGGGGACTGCGGCGGAGGGAAGCGTGGGACGTGCGCGACCCACTGCTCAACGAGGCGCTGCGGCGGCTTGCGGCCGAGGCGGCGACTCGCTTCGCCACGCTGGTGGCCGGCGGCGACCGGATTCCCTTCGACGTCGCCGAGCAGGCCGGCCCCGACGAGGCCTTCTTCCACAGCTACGTGCCGCTGACGGGGCGCTACGTGCGCGAGCGCGAGGGCGAGCTGCGCTTGCTGCCCGCGTTCGAGCCGGCGCGCGACGCGGTCGCCGAAGCCGGCGTCGCCGGCGCCTACCTCGAGCAGCGCGGCGAGGTCGTCCCCGCCGACCCCGGGGAGCGAGCGGCCCACCTGCTGACCGTCTTCCTCGCCTCCCTCTGGGACGGCAGCAACGACTTCTCGATCGACCGCGAGCGGATCGACGCCGCGCTGGCGGCGCTCGATGCCGAGGTCGGCGACGCCGGCGACGCCGAGGTGCTGATCGTGCCGATCGCCGGCCTGCAGATGTCGGTGCCGCGGCTGCGACTGCCGGACGGCGCCCAGATCGTCCGCGCCGACCTCGTCGAGGCGCCGGTCGAGGCGAAGCGCAGCGAGGGCATGGGCCGCGCCTCCTGGGAGCCGCAGTTCCTGGCGATCGCCGAGCAGGGCGAGGGCTCCGACAGCGCCGCCGCGGCGCTGCGGCAGCTGCGCGAGCTGGTCAGCGTCATGCGCCTCTTCAAGCCCGGCGGCGTCGGCCTCGGGCCCCACGCCTTCGCGCCGACCGGCGAGGGGAGCCGGCGGCGGATCGCCACCGGCGCCTCGGCGCCGCGCGGCGGCGGCTACCGCCTCGACGAGGAGGAGGCCGGGCGGCTCGCCGAGCTGGCGCGCTCGCTGGAGGCCCGTCCCGACCCGGCCGGCCCGCTCTCCTGGGCGGTGCGGCGGTTCGAGCTGGGCTGCGAGCGCGAGACCGCGCTGGAGGGCCTCAGCGACCATCTTCTCGCCCTGCGTGCGGTGCTCGACGGCCACGGCCCGGTCGGCGCCTCGCTGCCGATGCGGGCGGCGGCGCTGGTCGCCTCCGGCTCGGACGACCGGCTCGGGGTCCGCGCGCGGATCGAAGCGGCGCTGGAGCTGGAGCGGGCGCTGATGGCCGGCGCCACGACCGAGGGCGCGACCGACCTGGCCGGCTGGATCGAGGAGAGCGTCCGCCGCATCCTCCGCGAAGCCGCCCTCGGCGAGCTCGGCTCAGACCTCAACCAGGCCGCCGACGAGACCCTGATCGCGACCGGGCTCGGCGAGGGGGACATCGAGATCGCGGTCGCCGCGCAGGACGAGCCGGAGCCCGAAATCGAGCCGGAGCCCGAAATCGCGCCGGCGCCCGAAGCCACCAACCTTGAGCCGCCAGCAGAGGAGGAGCACATGCAGGACCAGGACACCCGCATCCTCGAGCCGATTCCGGACGAGGACGAGATCCGCATCACCGCGAGCCACTGGCTCGACGAGGTCGAGGTCGAGGTCGAGGAGAGCACGCTCGACTTCCCCGCGGTCGAGGGCGACCTCGAGCACCGCGAGCGGATCGACACGCCGCGCGTCCGCCACCTCTTCCCGGTCCCCGAGGACGCGGACTGGCAGGTTCGCGAGCTCGACTACGACCACTACGGCAACCGCCGCACCGGCTAGGCGGGCGGCGGGTCGACTTGGTCGGCCTATGCCCGAATAAGTCGACCCGTCAGGCGCGGCCGGCGGCCAGCGCCTCGCGCTCCTCGCTGCTGGCGAACAGGTAGCGGTTGATCTCGGCGAGGCCGCCGAGGTCGTGCACGTCCTCGTCCAGGTAAGGGACGCGGATCGTGCCCTTGGTCCGCAGCTCGGCCGCCAGCCGCTCGATGTTGCGCGCGTCGCGCTCGGCCAGAGCCTGGTAGTCGGCGAAGTTCGCGGCGACCCGGCCGGCGAGGTCCTCGTCGCCCAGCTTGGCGGCGAGCGCGCCCCGCAGGTCGGCGGCCTCGCCGTCGCCGCGCAGCCGCTCGGCCGGGTAGTGGACCTTGTTGACGATCACGCCCCCGAACGGCAGCTTCGCCTCGACCAGCTTGCGGTGGAAGTAGACGGCCTCGTCGACCGGCTCGCCCTGCGGGCCGCAGACGACGAGGAAGCAGGTGTGCGGGTCGGCGAGCAGGCTGTTGACCCGCTTGGCGCGGGCCTGGAAGCCGTCGACCATGCCGCTGAAGGCGTTGAAGAAGTCGGCCAGGTCGGCGAGCAGGTCGAAGCCGACGATCCGCTTCAGCACCCCGAGCGCGACCGTCGCGCCGCGGCCGGCGACCCGCGCCGCCAGCCCGGTCGGCTTCATGAAGACGCGCAGCGAGCGGCCTTCGATGAACTGGGTGAGGCGGCGCGGGGCGTCGAGGAAGTCGAGCGCGTTGCGGGTCGGCGGGGTGTCGAGGACGAGCAGGTCGAAGCGGCCCTCGGTGTGCAGCTCGAACAGCTTCTCCATCGCCATGTACTCCTGCGAGCCGGCGAGCGCGCTGGAGATCTGCTGGTAGATCGGGTTGGCGAGCACCCGGTCGCGCGACTCCTCGTCGGGCGCCTGGCGGGCGACCAGCTCGTCGAAGGTCGCCTTGGCGTCGAGCATCATCGCCCACAGCTCGCCCTTCATCTCGACCCCGTGGCGCTCGAACAGCGCCGGGTCGACCCGCCTCGCCTCGTTGTCCAGCTCGCGCAGGCCGAGCGAGTCGGCGAGCCGCTTCGCCGGGTCGATCGTCAGCACGCAGACCTTCAGCCCGCGCGCCGCCATGCCGGTGCCGATCGCCGCCGAGGTGGTCGTCTTGCCGACCCCGCCGGAGCCGGCGCAGATGCAGATGTCCTTGCCGGCGAGGATCTCGTCGACGGCGGGCATCAGTGCAGCCTCGCCGCGAGCCGCCGGGCCGACTCGACGCCCAGCTCGGGCTCGAAGAGGAAGGGAAGCGTCCGCACCGGCGCCTCGACCCGGCGGCGCAGGCGGGCGAGCTGGGCGCGCTGCGAGCGGGCGCGGTGGTGCTCGGAGACGGCGGCGCGGGCGGCGGCGCGGGCGGCGCCGTTCTCGCCCTCGGCCAGCGCGGCGAGCCGCTCGGCCTCCTCGTTGCCGAAGCGCTCCGGGTAGAGCCCGTTGAGGTAGACGCGGTCGACGGCGACGCCGACCTCGGCGCGCAGCTCCCGCTCCAGCGCGGCCGACTCGTTGACCGGCATCTCCTCCGGCAGGGAGACGATCGCCGCGCCGGTGTGCTCGTGGTCGACGATCAGCCGGTTGAGCTGCTGCGCCTGGGAGTGGATCGGGCCGACGCGGGCGATCGCGGCGAAGGTGCGCGGCGTCTGCAGGAAGCCGATCCCGTGGCCGGTGGCGGGGGCGTCGACGATCACCAGGTCGTACTTGCGCCCCTTCTTCACCTTGCGGTCGAGCTGCGCCAGCTCCCAGATCTTGCCGATCGTCACCAGCTCCTTGAGGCCGGGCGTGGCGGCGGCGAGGTAGTTGAAGATGCGGCTGCGGAACAGCAGGTCGCGCATCGCCCGGACCTTGAGCTGGAGCAGGACGTACTCGCGCATCGACTCGTCGGGGTCGATCGAGATCGACCAGAGGTTCTCCTCCATCTCGACCTCGTGGAAGCCGACCTCGGTGTGCTCGAAGATCCGCGAGGCGTTCTCCTGCGAGGAGACCTCGCAGACGATCGTCCGCTTTCCTTCGGCGGCCGCCCGCAGCCCGAGGGCGACCGCGACCGTGGTCTTGCCGACGCCACCCTTGCCGGTGACGAAGACGAGTCGCTTGTCGAGGAGTTCTGGGATCGAGGTTCCTGGTGGTGGATCGGGGTGATTCCTAGCAATTTCGGGCGGCGGCAGGAAAAACGGGCATGCATGCGAATACCCGCGCAATGGGATTCCTCAGCCGAAAGAGCAAGTCCGCGCCCGCGCCGTCCGCGGTGGAAGAGCCGCATCCGATCGTCGAGGAGCTTCAGCGTATGGAGGAAGCGGTGCCGGAGCGCAGGGTTGACGGGCCAGAGACCAACGGCTCGACCACGGGTCCTGTCGCGGGGGAGGACCCCTCCCCCTCGCAGGCAGCGGGAGAGGGGCCCACCCCCACGCCACCCGTGGAAGGAGCGTCTAAAGCCCCTGAGCCGGACGAGCCCGCGAGGATGAAAGCTCGGGATTTGATCGCTCCCTCCAGGCATGAAGCGGTGGCCGTGGCGGAGCCGGTGGTCGAGGCGCCCGTGAAGCATGCCGAGGTGATCGCGTTCGCGAACCAGAAGGGTGGCGTCGCGAAGACGACCACGACCTTGAACCTGGCGGTGGCGTTCGCCGAGTCGGGGTATCGGGTGCTCTGCATCGACCTCGATCCGCAGGGGAACCTGACGATGAGCCAGGGGATCGATCCGGACAAGGTGGAGAAGAGCCTCTACGACGTGCTCGTGCGCGACATGCCGATCAGCGAGGTGATCCAGCAGCGCGAGATCGACATCGCGGTCTCCTCGATCGACCTGGCCGGGGCGGAGATCGCGATGAGCACCAAGATCGGCCGCGAGCGCTCGCTGGAGAAGGCGCTGAGGGAGGTCTCCGGCGACTACGACTTCGTCTGCATCGACACGCCGCCCAGCCTCGGCCTGCTGACGATCAACGCGCTGACCGCGGCGAGCAGGGTGATCGTCCCCGTCCAGTGCGAGTATCTGTCGATGCGCGGGCTGGTCCAGCTCCAGAACACGCTGAAGATGATCCAGGAGAACCTCAACCCGGACGTCAAGATCGAGGGCATCCTGCCGACCATGCTCGACTCGCGCACGGTCCACGCCAAGGAGGCGGTGGAGATCCTCGAGGAGAACTTCGGCGACCTCGTCTTCAGGTCGCGGATCAAGAAGGCGATCAAATTCGCCGAGGCCCCTGTGAAGGGGGCCAGCGTGCTCAAGTACGATTCCGGGAGCAGCGCCGCCAACTACTACCGGGAGCTGGCCAAGGAGGTTCTGGAGAATGAGCCGGCGTAGCAAGCGCGCGAGTATGCGCGAGGGTCCCCTCGCCGATCTGTTCCGCAGTACTTCCGAGGACGCCCCGGTGGATCCGCCCGAGGCTCCAGACCGCTCGCCCACGGGTCCTGTCGCGGGGGAGGGCACCTCCCCCTCGCCGGGGGAGGAACCCAGCCCCACGCCACCCACCGGAGGAGCGTCCGCGGCTGAAGCTGCTGAGACGCACGAGTCGGCGCCAGAGAGGCTCAAGCGGGTGTTCTCCGAGGAACCGCCGGCTCGGGACGAGCCGCCTGCTGGAGCTCCTCGCTATGGGCGGGAGGAACCTGCCTACGAGCCGCCCGGCAGCGGCGAGCCGCATCAGCCGGCGATCCGGGTGGTCGGCGTCGGGGGCGCCGGGGTCAATGCCGTCAACCGGATGGTCGACGCGAACGTGCCCGGGGTCGAGTTCATGGCCGTGAACACGGACCTTCAGTCCCTGCAGCTCTGCGTCGCCGACGTCACCGTGCACATCGGCGACGAGGCGACCCGGGGGCTGGGCGCCGGCGCCGACCCGGAGGTCGGCCACCGTTCCGCCTTCGAAGAGCAGGACAAGATCAAGCGCCTGCTGAAGGGCTCCGACATGGTCTTCATCGCCGCCGGGGCCGGCGGCGGCACCGGCAGCGGCGCCGCGCCGATCGTCGCCCGCCTCGCCCGCGAGGTCGGCGCGCTGACCGTCGGCATCGTCACCAAGCCGTTCAGCTTCGAGGGCTCGCGCCGCGCCAACCAGGCGAGCAAGGGGATCGAGGAGCTGGCCGCCGAGGTCGACACCCTGATCGTCGTCCCCAACGACCGGCTGCTCGAGGTGCTCGACCAGCAGACGTCGATGGTCGAGGCCTTCCAGGTCGCCGACGACGTGCTGCGCCAGGGCGTGCAGGGGATCTCCGACCTGGTGACGCTGCCGGCGGTGATCAACCTCGACTTCGCCGACGTGCGGACGATCATGTCCGAGGCCGGCCGGGCGCTGCTCGGGATCGGCATGGGCAACGGCGAGGGCCGCGCCCTGCTGGCGGCCGAGAAAGCGATCTCCTCGCCGCTGCTGGAGACCTCGATGGAGGGGGCGCGGGCGATCCTGCTCTCGATCACCGGCGGCGCCGACCTCTCGCTGGTCGAGGTCAGCGAGGCGGCGAAGCTGGTCGGCGAGGCCGCCCACCCCGACGCCAACATCATCTTCGGCGCCAACATCGACGAGGACCTGGACGACCAGATCTGGGTTACCGTCGTCGCCACCCGGTTCGACGGCCGCCCGGCGCCGCGCCGGCCCGCCGAGCCGACGATCCGCCGCACCCGCGACAGCGGCCGCGCCCCGCGCAACGAGAAGGCCGGCGAGCTGAGCTCGCTGGACGTGCCCGAGTTCCTGCCCGGGTAGCCGCCCCGCCATGAACGGCGTCGTCGCGGCGGGGCATCCCCTTACCGCCGAGGCGGGGGCCGGGGTGCTGCGCGAGGGCGGCAACGCGGTCGACGCCGCGGTCTGCGCGGTGCTCGCCTCCTTCGCGGTCGAGAGCCCGCTGACCGGCTTCGGCGCCGGTGGCTTCATGATGGTCCACCGCGGCGAGGAGACCGTGCTGATCGACTTCTTCGTCGCCGCGCCGGGCAAGGACGGGACGGAGCGGGGGGTCGAGCTGGCCGCGGTCCCGGTCCACTTCGACGCCGAGACCGTGCAGACGTTCTACGTCGGGCCGGCGTCGTGCGGCGTGCCGGGGACGGCCGCCGGCCTGGAGCTGGCGCTCGAGCGGTTCGGCTCGGCGCCGCCGGGAGAGCTGATCGGCCCCGGCGTCCGCCTCGCCCGCGAGGGCGCTCCGGTCAACGCCGAGCAGGCCTACATCCTCGAGATCCTCTGGCCGATCCACGAGCGGCTGCCGGAGACCCGGGGGCTCTACGCGCCCGCGGGGCGGCCGCTGGGCGAAGGGGACGTCTTTCGCTTCCCGGCGCTGGGCGACGCCCTGGAGCGCTTCGCCGCCGAGGGGGCCGCGCCGTTCTACCGCGGCGAGGTCGCGGCGGCGCTCGCCGGCTTCGTCCGCGAGCACGGCGGGACGCTGGGCCCGACCGACCTGGCCGGGTACGAGGCGATCGAGCGGCGGCCGATCCGGGCGCCGTTTCGCGGCGCCGAGGTCCTGACCAACCCGCCGCCCTCCTCGGGCGGCATCCTGATCGCCTACGCGCTCGGCCTGCTGGAGCGGCTGGGGACCCGCAGCGGTCCCGAGCAGCTCGTCGCCGCGATGGACGCCGCCAACGCCGCCCGCGGCGAGGAGTTCGCCTCGGCGCTCTACGGCGAGGGCCTGGAGGAGAGCCTGCTCGACCCGGCGCGGCTCGACCTGCGGGCCGGCGACCTGCTCGGCTCGACCACCCACATCGCCGTCCTCGACGGCGACGGGATGTGCGCCAGCGTCACCTGCTCGAACGGCTCCGGCTCCGGCGTGCTGGTCCCCGGCACCGGGGTGATCCTCAACAACATGCTCGGCGAGGAGGACCTCAACCCGCTCGGCTTCCACGCGATCGCCCCCGGTCGCCGCGTCTCCTCGATGATGGCGCCGACCGTGGTCCTGCGCGACGGCGAGATCGAGCTCGGGCTGGGCAGCGCTGGCTCGAACCGGATCCGCTCGGCGATCGTGCAGACGGTGGTGCGGGCGGTCGAGCAGGGGATGAGCGCAGGCGAGGCGGTGCGGGCGCCGCGCCTGCACTCCGAGGCCGGCATCGTCCAGGCCGAGCCGGGCATCGACGAGCGGGCGCTGGCGCGGATCGAGGCGCGCGGCGTCCCCGTACTGCGGCGGCCGCGGATCAACCTCTTCTTCGGCGGCGTGCAGGCGGTGGCCCGCGATCCGTCCAGCGGCGAGCTGAGCGGCGGCGGCGACCCGCGCCGCGGGGGAGCGGTCGCTGTCGCATAGCCTCTGTGCTTTGTGACGAGTTGTTCTCGCATAGCGAGAAGAAGTCGTCACAAGAGCCGGTTGGGGAGAATGCCCACGATGCCCACGTCCCCCCAAATCGACTTCGAGGCGGAGGGGCTGCTCGACGGTCTCGAGGGACAGGCCCGTGCCGCGAGGGTGGAGCTGCTCGAGCGCCTGGCCGGCGAAGGCGTCCCGCTGAAGGAACTGCGCGAGGCGGTCGAGGGCGGACGGCTGACCCTGCTGCCGGTCGAGCGGGCGCTGGCCGGCGACGGGCCCCGCTACACGCCGCGCGAAGTCGCCGAGATCTCCGGCGTCGACCTCGACCTCCTGCAGCGGGCGACGGCGGCGCTTGGCATCCCCTACCCGGACCCCGACGAGCGCTCGCTGGGCGCGGCCGAGCTGGACGAGGCGCGGCGGGTGAAGGCGTTTCGCGACGCCGGCCTGCCCGAGGAGGGGATCCTGCAGGTGGCGCGGACGATCGGGATGGCGACGGCGCGGATCGCCGAGGCCAATCGCGAGCTGGTGATCCGCACCGTGATGCGGCCCGGCGACACCGAGCGCGACCTGGCGCTGCGCTTCGCCGCCGCCGCCGAATACATGCAGCCGCTGGTCGAGCCGACCCTCGCCTACGCGCTGCGGGCCCACATGCTCGAGCAGATCCGCCGCGATGTGATCGGCGCCGCCGACCTCGCCTCGGGCGAGATCAGGGCGGCCTCCGAGGTGTCCGTCTGCTTCGCCGACCTGGTCGGCTTCACCAAGCTGGGCGAGCAGGTCGCGACCGAAGAGCTGGGGCTGATCGCCGGCCGGCTCGACGAGCTGGCCACCGCCGTCGCCGAGCCGCCGGTGCGGCTGGTGAAGCTGATCGGCGACGCGGCGATGCTGGTCTCGACCGACGCCGCGGCGATGGTCGAGGCGGCGCTGCGGATGGTCGAGGCGGCCGACGCCGAAGGCGACGAGTTCCCGCGCCTGCGGGCCGGGATCGCCCACGGCTCGGTTCACGTCCAGGCCGGCGACTACTACGGCCGCCCGGTCAACCTGGCCAGCCGCCTCACCGCGATCGCCAGGCCGGGCAGCGTCCTGCTCGACTCGGTGGGGAAGGCGGCGGCGGGGGACGGGTTTGCCTACTCCTCCGCCGGCGAGCACCACCTGAAGGGCTTCGACTCGCGCGTCAGGCTCTACCGGGCCCGCCGCAAAGCCCCCAAATAGCGCCAAGTTCGTGGCTGGCGGCGCCACCAGGGGGGCGAACTCGGGGCGATTGAAGCCTTGACCCCACGACCGTGGGGAAGAAGCGACAAGATCCGGCGGCTCGAGTCTGGAACCTGGTCCGCGAGCAGCATGGGGTGGTGACCCGGTCGCAGTTGCTCGCGCTCGGCATCGGCTCGCGCTCGATCGAACATCGCATCGCAAAGGGCCGTCTGCACCCGCTGTGGCGCGGCGTCTATGCGGTCGGGCGGCCCGAAGTGAGCCAGAAGGGACACTGGATGGCGGCTGTGCTGAGCTGTGGGCCGCGGGCGTTGCTCAGCCACGGCAGCGCCGCCGTTCTTTGGGGTCTGACGCCGAGCGGCCGTGGAGTCGACATCATCGTTCCGGAGGGCGTCTACAGACGTCGCGCCGGAATTCGCGTGCATAGGCGATATGGGCTCAGTGCCAAGCATCGCCGGGAAGTCGACGGCATACCGATCACGGACCCGGTGTCGACGCTGGTGGATCTGTCCTCCTGCTCGCCCGACTGGCGGGTCGAACGCGCGGTCAACGAGGCGGACAGGCTGGATCTGGTCGATCCCGAAACTCTGCGCGCGACGATCGATCTGCACCCGCCCAGGCCGGGTGTCGCCCGCTTGCGCCGCCTGCTCGGAGGGCGTCCGCTCACCGATACCGGCCTGGAGCGTCGATTCCTCGCGATCGTGCGGCGCTCCGGCATGCGGATGCCGGAAACCCAGGTGGTCCTGAACGGCTACCGGGTCGACTTCTACTGGCCCGATCTTAAGCTGGTGGTCGAGGCGGACGGTTGGCGCTATCACCGGACGGCAGGCGAGCAGGCGGTCGACCATCGCCGCGACCAGGCGCACATCAGGGCCGGGCTGACCAGCCTGCGGTTCCCCGAAGAGCAGATCCGCCACGAACCCGACGTTGTGAAGCGGACGCTCAAGACCGTTGTCGATCGACTTTCCAGGGACACCCCTGGCTGACGACTCGCGTATTGCAGCTCTTTCGGGTCTATAGCCCGGAAAAGGCTGCGATCAATGCCGGGCCGGAGGTAGCGACCTGGGAGCGCGGCGAGTGGGTGGGCCTCAGGCCGGCTTGCGGCCGGAGACGAGCAGGTTGTAGAAGAGCGCGGCGGGGAGGTGGGGCTCGAGCAGGCGGGCGTCGACCTTCTGCAGGGCGATGTAGCTGTTGAAGGCGAAGCGGCGCCAGCCGAAGGAGACCGAGTCGGGCTCGGCGGTCGACTCGACCGTGCGCAGGCCCCAGCCCCAGGCGTTGGCGAGCAGTTCCTCGCCGCCGACGCGCCGCCGCTCGAAGCCGGCGGTGGCGAGGATGCGGCGCAGGTCGGCGGGGGCGAAGGCGTGGACGTCGACCTCGCCCTCCAGGGCGTGGCCGTTGGACTGCCCGGCCTCGGGCACGGCGCGGGGGTGGGCGCCGACCAGGCGGCGCCAGGCGGGAGCGGCGAGCATCCCGGCCCGCTTCGGCGCCGCCGCCAGGCGGTCGCCGTAGCGCGAGGGCTCGCCGCAGAAGGCGATCGCGCCGCCGGGCCGCAGCACGCGGAGGAACTCGGCGAAGGCACGCTCCAGGTCGGGGATGTGGTGGAGGACGGCGTGGCCGAAGACGAGGTCGAAGCTCCCGTCCGCGAAGGGCAGCTGCTCGGCCTCGGTCGCCACCGTCTCGGCCTCGAGTCCCAGCGCCTCGGCGGTGGCCGCGAGGCGGCTCAGCATGCCCGGCGAGATGTCGGTCGCGGTCAGCCGCTCGACCAGCCCGAGCTGGAGCAGGTTGAGCGAGAAGTAGCCGGTGCCGGAGCCGATCTCCAGCCCGTCGCCGAAGCGGATGCCGTCGAGGCCGCCGAGCGCCTTGGCGAGCTTCAGCCGCACCTGCGCCTGGCCGGTGGCGCCGAAGTCGATGCCCCACTTGGCGTCGTATTCCTCGGCCGCCGCGTCGTGGTAGCGGGTGTTGACGTCCTTGATGTGTTGCGCGTCCATCACGAGACTCCCCGCGCACGCCTGGCGGCGGCGGACACTGCGCGGCGCGGCGTCCTCAGTCGGCCAAATAGCGCTGCTATTCGGCCTCCCTGCGTCCTTGCCCCGCTTGGTCCGGCGCTCGCCAGTCGCACACGCGGAGTCTCATGATGGACGCTTGAAAAAAGGAATAAGAAGACCGCCATTGGGCGGGGACAATACGGTCCGGTCTCATGGCGCGCGATTTCGTCCAGGAAAACCAGCCGCCCGGGGTGCCGCCGCTGCCGCTGACCGGCGAGCGGACGCTGCCCGACGTGCCGGAGGAGAACTACTGGTACCGGCGGCACCTTGCCGTCTACGAGTGGATCGCCGCGCGGGTCGGCGGCGAGCGGGTCGTCGACATGGCCTGCGGCGAGGGCTACGGCTCGGCGGTGCTGGCGCGGACGGCGGCGAGCGTGGTCGGCGTCGACGCCAACCCCGAGGCGCACGAGCACGCGCGGCTGCGCTACGCGCGCCCCGGCCTGCGCTTCGAGCGCGACCTGGTCGAGAGCTTCGCCGAGCCCTGCGACGCCGTCGTCTTCCTGCAGACGATCGAGCACGTCGAGGACGCGGGGACGATCCTCGATCACTTCAGGTCGATGCTGGCGCCCGGCGGCGTCGCCTACGTCTCGACGCCGAACCTGCTGACCCTGGCGCCGCCGGGGGCCGAGAAGTCCGACAACCCGTGGCACGTGCGCGAGTACCGGGCGGCCGAGTTCCGGGCGCTCTGCGAGGAGCGCTTCGAGCGGGTCGAGCTGCTCGGACTCTTCCACGCGCGCAAGCTGCGGGCGCACGAGATCGCGCTGCGGCTCGGCTGGGACCGGGTGCACGGGGCGCTGCGGCTCACCGGGCCGTTCTACGAGCGCTTCACGGCGGCGATTGCCGCATCGGACTTCGCGCTGCGGCGGGACGATCTGGACCGGGCGCTGGACTTTCTCGCCGTTTGCCATGCGTAGGGGGCACCCTCCCCTCACGGACGGCAGCGCCGGCGACTTGGCGATCGTTCTGCACTCGCACATGCCTTATGTGGAGGGCTTCGGCACCTATCCCTTCGGCGAGGAGTGGCTGTTCGACGCGGCGATCCGGTCGTATCTGCCGGTGCTGGAGGTCGCCGAGCGGTTGACGATGACCGTTACGCCGGTGCTGGCCGATCAGCTGGAGGATCCCGGGGTGGGGGAGCGGTTGCGGAAGTTCCTGGTCGAGTGGCGGATCGGGGCGGCGGAGGCCGACCTGGGGGAGGTGCCGGCGGAGTGCCGGGACGCTTGCGAGGGGGAGCTGGGGCGCTACCGGCACGCGCTGGAGCTGCTGGACGCGGCCGGCGGCGATCCGCTGCGGCCGTTCCGGGAGGCGGTGGGGGAGGGTCGGGTGGCGCTGGCTGCTTCGGCCGCCACGCATGCCGTGCTGCCGCTGCTGGCGACCCGGGCCGGGCTGGCGCTGCAGGTCGACGCCGGCATCCGCTCGCACCGGCGGCGGTTCGGCTGGGACGGGGGGTTCTGGCTGCCGGAGTGCGGGTACGCGCCGGGGATCGAGCGGGCGCTGGCGGCGCACGGCGTGGGCTGGTTCTGCGTCGACCAGAGCGCGCATCAGGGGCCGCTGGAGGCGCTGGCGCCGGTGGCCACCGGGTCGGGGTTGACGGCGACCGCCGCCGGGCCGGTGGCGCTGCCGATCGACTGGGAGGCGATCCGGTGGCTCTGGTCGCTCGACGGGTATCCGTCGCACCCCGCGCATGCGCAGTTCGCCGGCAAGTCGCTGCGCGGGGTACGGATCTGGAAGGTGGGGGGCGGGGCGTACGAGCCGGCGGCGGCGGAAGCGGCGGCGCGGCGGCAGGCGGCGGAGTTCCTGGAGGCGGTCGCGGCGCGCCTGCGCGAGTTCTCGCAACCCCGCCGAGGCGCCGAAGGCGTCCCTGCGGGGGGCGGAGGCGACCCCTCGGCCGATCCGCCGGGGCGCCGCGGCCTGCTCGTCTTCGCGATCGACACCGAGCTGCTCGGCCACTGGTGGTCGGAGGGGGCGATCTGGCTGCGCGAGGTGCTGGCGGGGGCCGAGGCGGCCGGGGTGCGGCTGCTGACGATCCCGGAGGCGCTGGCCGAGCACCAGCCGGTCGAGCGGCCGGGGAAGCGACCGCTGGTCGCCTCGACCTGGGGCGAGGGCAAGGACTTCCGCACCTGGGACTCGCCGGCCGTCGCCGACCTCGCCTGGGCGGCCCGGCGGCTCGAGCTGCGGCTGCTGCGGGCGCTCTCGCAGGGGCTGCCGCAGCCCGCCGCGATGCGGGCCGCCCGCGAGCTGCTCGCCGTCCAGTCGAGCGACTGGGCCTTCCTCGACAAGCGGGGCCAGGCGGGCGACTATGCATACAACCGTGCAACCTTCCACGCGGAAGCCGCCCTGCAGGCCATAGACTCCCCGGCCACGACCGACCCCCGTATGCGTTCTCTCGCCCCGGACCTGAGCCTCGCCCCCCTGCTCGAGCCCTGATGACCGACCCCACCAAGCCCCGCTCCCGGACGACGCGGACGGCGTAACCGGCGACAGCCCCGATGACCCGCGTCCTGATCCTCTCCTGGGAGTACCCGCCGCTGATCGAGGGCGGGCTGGCGCGCCACGTCCGCAAGCTGTCGGAGGCGCTGGTCGAGCGCGAGGTCGAGGTGCACGTGCTGACCCGCGGCGGCGAAGAGTCGCCGGCCGAGGAGCGCCGCGGCGGCGTCGTCATCCACCGGATCCGCGAGCCGAAGCGCCCGACCGATCTGGGCGAGTTCGTCGCCTGGGTCGAGCGGATGAACTCGGACATGCTCGCCGCCGGGGTCGAGCTGGGCGACCGCTACGACTTCGACCTCGTCCACGGCCACGACTGGCTGGTCGCCAACGCCTGCGACCACCTGGCGAAGCGCTTCGAAGCGCCGCTGGTGACGACGATCCACGCGACCGAGCACGGCCGCCACCAGGGCTGGGTCGACAAGCACCCGCAGACCTACATCCACGGGGTCGAGCGCTGGATAACCAACCGCTCCGAGCGCGTGATCGCCTGCTCCCACTACATGCGCGAGCAGATCGCCGACATCTTCGGGGTCGAGGAGGAGCGGGTCAGCGTGATCCCCAACGGGATCGACCCCGGCGACCTGCAGCCGCAGGACCCGGCCGAGCTGGAGCGGCTGCGGGCAGAGTTCGCCGCGCCGGAGGAGAAGCTGGTGCTGCTGATCGGGCGGCTGGTCTACGAGAAGGGCTTCCAGCTCGCCCTGGAGGCGATGCCGCGGGTGATCGCGGAGGCGCCGGGGACGCGCTTCCTGGTCGCCGGCTCGGGCACCCACGAGGCGGAGCTGCACAAGCAGGCCGAGGAGCTCGGGCTGATGGAGCACGGCACATTCCTCGGCTGGATCGGCGACGACGTCCTGCACTCGCTCTACCGGATCGCCGACCTCACCGTGGTGCCCTCGATCTACGAGCCGTTCGGGCTGGTCGCGCTGGAGGCGATGGCCTCCGAATGCCCCTGCATCGTCGCCGACACCGGCGGCCTGCGCGAGGTCGTCCCGCACGAGGAGGTCGGCCTGCGCTTCCGCTCCCACGACGCCGAAGCGCTGGCCGAGGTGGCGATCCGCGTCCTCCGCGACGACGAGCTGGGCCGGCGCCTGGTCGCCGAAGCCTACGAGCACCTGCGCCGCTTCGACTGGGGCGACGTCGCCGAGCGGACGGCGGCGGTCTACGCCGACCTGGTCGGCGAGGCGAGCCGCGCCTGAGCGCTCAGTTGGACTGCGGGTCCGAGTCCCCCCTGACCGAGAAGCTGCCGACGTTGGTGCTGCCCGGCGACCAGTCGATGCCCTCGATCAGTTCGTCGAGCGGGATTTCGAGTGCGCCGGCGACCTTGATCGCGGTGTCGATCCGCGGCAGTCGCGTTCCCCGCTCGAGCAGGCTGATCTCGGTCCGGTGCAGCGAAGCCCGGACGCCGAGCTCTTCCTGAGACAGATCGGCCCGCTTGCGGCAGCGGGCGAGGTTCTCCCCGAATCGGGCGGCGATATTCACCAGCAGCATTTTTCTGTCTGTCCCTTGCAAAATCCACAGAAGCCCGGGTGGCGGGAGAGCAGCTATCGGCCTGCGCGTAGGGGAATCGTCGTCCACAGCCTTCGTTCTTAGGTTAGAAGCATTACTGACGATACCTCTCTGCATGCTGTTGTCGTCCCCACCTGCGTCCCCGCGTCCCCCGTGGCCGAGGGTATCGGCCTACGGGGGGAGAGAGTGGTCGGAGAGGCCGGGTCGGGTTCGACCGGATGCGGCCAGCGGAGGTCGCGCGGCGCCTCGCGCATGCGGATCACCCGCGCGGGGATGCCGGCGACGACGGCGTTGGCGGGGACGTCCCTGGTGACCACCGCGTTGGTGCCGACGATCGAGTTGTCGCCGACCCGGACGCCGCGCAGGATGCAGGCGCCGTAGCCGATCCAGACGTTGGAGCCGACCTCGACCTCGCGCATGTAGATGCCCTGCTTGCGGATCGGCCGCTCGACCTCGACCACGCCGTGGTCGAAGTCGATGAACATCGCCCGGTCGGCGATCACGCACTGTTCGCCGATCCGCACCCGCTTGTAGGCGGAGATCGTGCACTCCTGCCCGATCACCGTCTTGGCGCCGATCTCGACCACGCCCTCGTGGCAGCGGATCTTCGTCCCGTCGCCGAGCCAGACGAAGCGGCCGAAGTCGAGCCGGCCGCGCGGGGCGACTGCAGTTCGAGGCCGCGGCCGAGGAACAGCGGCCCGTCGGTGCGCCAGCGCCGGCCCGCCCGGGTGAGGAAGCGGCGGCGTGCCCAGCGCAGCGCCAGCAGCGCGTATGCCGGCGTCAGCATCCGGTTGCGGGCGCAGAAGCGGAGGAAGCGGATCACGGCGGGGCGCACTCTAGACTCAGCCGCGCATGCCCGGCGCCGCCAAGTCAGCCTCCCTCGCCGAGCGCCTCGTCGCCGGCGACAAGCGGGCGCTGGCGCGGGCGATCACGCTGATCGAGTCCGACGACCCGGCCGGCTGGGAGCTGGTGCGCGAGGTCTACCCGCGCACCGGCAGGGCGCGGATCGTCGGCTTCACCGGTCCTCCCGGGGTCGGCAAGAGCACCCTGATCGGGGCGCTGACCGCCGAGCTGCGCAGGGCCGAGCGCCAGGTCGCGGTGCTCTCGATCGACCCCTCGAGCCCGTTCACCCGCGGCGCCCTGCTCGGCGACCGGATCCGCCTCTCCGAGCACTTCCTCGACCCCGGCGTGTTCATCCGCTCGATGGCCTCGCGCGGCGCCCTCGGCGGCCTCTCCGAGGCGGCGCTCCAGGTCGCCCTGGCGATGGACGCGGCCGGCAAGGACGACGTGCTGATCGAGACGGTCGGGGTCGGCCAGGCGGAGATCGACATCGTCGACCACGCCGACACGATCGTGCTGGCGCTGATGCCCGGCTCGGGCGACTCGATCCAGGCGCTGAAGGCGGGGGTGATGGAGATCCCCGACGTGATCGTCGTCAACAAGGCCGACCACCCGATGACCGAAACGATGGTGCGCGAGGTGCGCAGCGTGCTGGCGCTCTCGCAGCAGCCCGGTGGCTGGAAGGTGCCGATCCTGCGCACCGAGGCGGTCCGCGGCGAGGGCGTCGCCGAGCTGGCGGCGAAGATCGACGAGCACCGCGCCCGGATCGAGGCCGAGGGGACGCTGGAGCAGCGCCGCGCCCGCAACCTGCGCAACGAGGTGCTGGGGATCGCCGCCTCGCGGATGCGGCGGCGGCTGGAGGCGACGGCGGCCGACGACCCCGAGACCGCCGAGCTGCTCGAATACGTGGTGAGGCGCGAGCTGGACCCGGCGAGCGCGGCCGGCGCCCTGCTCGAAGAACGGGTCGGCGAGACCCTGCGCCGGGTGCGGGAGGGGGAGCCGTGACGGCCGGGGCGCCGGCGCCCGGTCCGGCGCCGACGACCGCCGAGGCGCTCGGCTGGATCGGCTTCGAGGTCGACGGCGTCGACGGCGCGCCCGCCGGGCGGGTCCACGGCGTCTTCGTGGACTCGGAGAGCGGCGCTCCCGCCTGGCTGGTCGTCGCTCGCGTACGGCGGGGGTTTCCGGGCCGCCGCCGCGAGGCAGGGGCCGTGGCCGTGCCGGCGCGCGAGTGCGCGGGCGCGGCGGGGCGCGTCTGGACCGCCCTGCCGAGCCGGGCGCTGGAGTCCGCCCCGACCGTCGACCCCCGCCGGGCGCTGCTGCGCGAGCACGAGCTGACGATCGGCGCCCACTACGGGATCGGCGAGGGCGAGGGACGCTGCGCCGAGGTCGCCGGGCGCCCCGAGCGCTCGATCACCGCCCAGCCCGCCGCCTGAACCCCGCCAGCGGGCCCGATGTCATCACGTTTTCCACGACCTGCGTGGAAAACGTGATGACATCGGGCCTCCGGGGGGTTCTCAGCAGCCGAGCTGGCGGGCTATGACCATCTGCTGGACCTCGTCGGTGCCCTCGCCGATCGTGAGGATCTTGGCGTCGCGGTAGAAGCGGCAGACCGGGTACTCCTCGATGTAGCCGTAGCCGCCGTGGATCTGGACCGCCTCCTCGGTCGCGCGGACGGCGAGGCGGCCGGTGATCAGCTTCGCCTGGGCGGCGGTGAGCGTGAACGAGCGGCCGGCGTCCTTCTCCAGCGCGGCGCGCCAGGTGAGCAGGCGGGCGGCCTCGATCTGCGCCGAGAGGTCGGCGATCTTCGCCTGGATCGACTGGAACTTGGAGATCGCCCGGCCGAACGCCTGGCGCTCCTTGGCGTAGGCAAGCGCCTCGTCGAGCGCGCCCTGGGCGAGGCCGACGCCCATCGCGGCGACGCCGATCCGCCCCCCGTCGAGGATGTGGAGGAAGTTCTTGAAGCCGTCGCCGCGGCGGCCCAGCAGATTGGACTCGGGCACCCGGCAGCCCTCGAAGCCGAGCGGCCGCGTGTCCGACGCGTTCCAGCCCATCTTCCGGTAGGCCGCGCCGACCACGTAGCCGGGCGTGCTGTTGGGGACGATCAGGTTGGAGATCTCCCTGCGGCCGTTCGCCTCGCCGGTCACCGCGGTGATCGAGACGCAGCCGGAGATCTCCGTCCCCGAGTTGGTGATGAACTGCTTGGCGCCGTCGACCACCCACTCTCCGTCCTCGAGCTTCGCCGTGGTCCGCACGTTGCCGGCATCGGACCCGGCCTCCGGCTCGGTCAGCCCGAACGAGGCAAGCTTCTGCCCGCTGCAGAGAACCGGCAGCCACTCGTCCTTCTGCGCATCGGACCCCCAAAGCCAGATCGGCATCGTCCCCAGCGACGTATGCGCCGCCATCGTGATGCAGACCGAAGAATCGACCCGAGCCAGCTCTTCGACGGCGAGCACGTAGGAGAGCGTGTCCGCCCCACCGCCCCCGTACTCCTGGGGAAACGGAATCCCCATCAAGCCAAGCCCGCCGAGCTTCGCCACGATCTCGTACGGAAACGACTTCGTCCGATCCAGCTCCCCTGCCACCGGCGCGACCTCCTGACGGGCAAAGTCCCGCACCGTGTCCCGCAGCAGCTTCTGCTCGTCAGTCAGCTCGAAGTCCATGAGCCGTCAGCCTATTGCGCTGTCGCGCGAGCAGCTCAACGACTACGTGAGGAGGGCCGGGGTGCCCCTCCCGCGCAGCGGCGTCCTCTTTTTCGCCCCAACCACGCACTCGGACGGCCGCATCCGCCGCAGGCGAAAAACCCAGCAAGCGGGAGGGGCACCCCGGCCCTCCCCCGCAACCCTCAAAGCTGCAACGACTTCACCTGCAGCAGCTCCTCGATCGCGTAGCGACCGTTCTCGCGCCCGTGCCCCGACTGCTTGTAGCCGCCGAACGGCGCCAGCGGGTTGAAGGCGCCGCCGTTGATCTCGACCTGACCGGTGCGGATCCGCTTCGCGACCGCGATCGCGCGGTCGACGTCGGCCGACCAGACGCCGCCGGCCAGCCCGTAGACGGTGTCGTTGGCGATCCGCACCGCGTCGTCGGTGTCCTCGTAGGGCTGGATCGCCAGCACCGGGCCGAAGATCTCCTCCTGGGCGATCGTCATCTCCGGCGTCACCTCGGAGAAGACCGTGGGGCGGACGAAGTAGCCGCGCTCGAGGCCCTCGGGCGGCGCGGCGCCGCCGGTCAGCAGCTTGGCGCCTTCGGCCTCGCCCTTCTCGATGTAGCCGCGGACCCGCTCGCGCTGCACCTCGGAGACCAGCGGCCCGAGCCGGGTCGACTCCTCGAACGGGTCGCCGGGGGTGAAGCTCTCGGCCGTCTTGGCGGCGATCTCCTCCGCCTCGGCGAGCTTCTCGCGCGGCACCAGCATCCGGGTCAGCGCGCTGCAGGTCTGGCCCGAGTTGAGGAAGCACTTGGCGACCCCGTCGGGCACCGCCCTGGCGAGGTCGGCGTCGTCGAGGATCACGTTCGGCGACTTGCCGCCGAGCTCCATCGCCACCGGCTTGACCGTCGCCGAGGCCAGCTCGGAGACGCGGCGCCCGGCGCGGGTCGAGCCGGTGAAGGAGACCATGTCGACGCCGGGGTGGCCGGCGATCGCCTCGCCGACCACCGGCCCGGTGCCGGTGACGAGGTTGAAGACGCCGGCGGGGAGGCCGGCGGCCTCGACCACCTCGGCGAGGACGAAGGCGTTGAGCGGCACCACCTCGCTCGGCTTGAGGACGACGGTGCAGCCGGCGGCGAGGGCGGGGGCGACCTTGGCGGCGATCTGGTTCAGCGGGTAGTTCCAGGGGGTGATCGCGCCGAGCACGCCGACCGGCTCGCGGAGGACGCGCGAGCTGCCGATCTCCTCCTCCCAGGCGATCTCCTCGATCAGCTTCGGCATCGCCGCGAACTGGGCGATCGGCAGGCCGGCCTGGATCGCCCTGCTCAGCTTCAGCGGCATCCCCAGCTCGGCGGCGATCGTCGCCGCGATCTCGTCGGCGCGCTCGCCGAGCCCGGCGGCGATCGCCTCGAGGTGGCCGGCGCGCTCCGCGCGCGATGTCTGCGACCAGGAGTCGAAGGCGGCGCGGGCGGCGCGCACGGCGAGGTCGGCGTCCCCGGCCGTGCAGGCCGGGATCGTCGCCATCGTCTCCTCGGTCGTCGAGTTGACGACCTCGATCGTCCCGGTCCCCCGCGGCTCGACCCACTCGCCGTCGATGAAGACCCTGTCCCGAACCTGAAGCTCCGCTGCGGTTGCCATCTCAACCCTCCTTGTAGTCGCCTAGATCATTGCGCGTGAAGGATTTGGGGGTCCATAGACCGCCGAATGCTTCACCGAGCCGCGGTGGAGGAGTACATCGTGATCGCGCAGCGGCAGCGCGCAGCGGCAGCGCGCAGCGGCAGAGAGCGCGCAGTCGGCTCAGCTCGCCGGCTCGCGGGCGAGCTCCACCAGCAGGCGGACGCCGAAGCCACTGGCGTCGTCGCCGGTGTAGGGGCGGCCGACGTCCCAGGAGGTGCCGGCGATGTCGACGTGGGCCCAGGGGGTCTCGCCGACGAACTCCTCGAGGAAGGAGCCGGCGTAGATCGTGCCGGCCTTGCGCTTCGCGGCGGTATTGGTGAGGTCCGCCACCTTGCCCTTGACCATCTCCTTGTACTCGGCGTGGAGGGGGAGACGCCAGACCAGCTCACCGGTCGTGCGGCCGGCCTGCTCGACCTCGCCGGCGAGGTCGTCGTCGTTGGAGATCACCGCGGCGTAGGTCGATCCGAGCGCCATCAGCACGGCGCCGGTCAGGGTCGCCAGGTCGACGATCCGCTCGGCCCCCAGCTCGACCGCGTAGGCGAGGGCGTCGGCGAGGATCAGGCGGCCCTCGGCGTCGGTGTTGTTGACCTCGACCGTCTTGCCGCCGTACTGGGTGATGACGTCGCCGGGCTTGATCGCGCTGCCCGAGGGCATGTTCTCGGTCGCCGGGACGACCGCGATCAGGTCCACCGGGAGACCCAGCTCGGCGATCGCCGCGACCGCCTCGAGCACCGCGGCGGCGCCCGACATGTCCATCTTCATCTCCTCCATCCCGCCCGACGACTTCAGCGAGATGCCGCCGGTGTCGAAGGTGACGCCCTTGCCGACCAGGCCGAGGGTCGGGCCGCCGCCGCCGGAGTAGCGCAGGACGATCAGCCGCGGCTCCTCGGCGCTGCCCTGGCTGACCGCGACCAGGCCGCCCATCTCCCTGGCGGCGATCTCCTCGCGGCCCAGGACCTCGACCGTGAGCGCGTCGCTGCCGGCGGCGATCTGCTCGGCGCGGGCGGCGAGGAAGGAGGGGGTGGCGACGTTGGACGGCAGGCTCTGGAGGTCGCGGGCGCGGTTCTGCGCCGCGGCGCAGACGCGGGCGGCCTCGACCGCGGCGGCGACCGCCTCGGGGGCCAGCAAGGTCAGCGACTCGATCCGGGTGGGAGCCGCACCCCTCCCCGCTCCGCTGTTCCCTTTCCCCGCTATGCCGGGAGAAGGAGCAGCGGAAGGGGTCTTTGGGCGGTCGCTCTTGAAGCGGTCGAAGCGGTAGGCGGCGAGGACCGTGCCGGTGAGGAGCGCCGCGGCGGTCGCCTCGTCGTCGCCGGAGTCCGGCAGCAGCCAGGCGAGGCTCGCGGCTTCGAGCTTCTCCGCCTCCTTCGCGGCCAGCGCGGCGGCGATCCTGAACCGCTCCGGGTCGCACTCCTCGCGCTTGCCCAAGCCGACGACCAATGCCCGTCCCGGCCGCTCCGGATGCAGCAGCGAGAGCTTCTCGAAGCTGCCCCCGGCGTCGGCGGCGCCGGGCGCTGCGGCCAGCTCGGCCGGCAGCTCCTCGCCCTCGTAGAGGCCGGCGACGAGCAGGTCGGCGTCGACCGCGGCGATCTCGATCTGGCGCACATCCGTCTTCATCGCGAAGGCTCGCGCTCCGCTCGCCGCACGAAGAACCGGATATGGACGTTTGCTCGCGCCGCGCTCACGGACGGCCGAGTCTATGCATTCGCTCACGCAGCCATGCGAGACCTGCCGCTATCGTCCCTGGCGGGCCAGGCGCCCTCCGAACAACACCCGTCGACTCCGCAGAAGAAAGGCAGTAGATGCCCAGCTCAGTCATCCTCGGTACCGCTCGAACCCCCTTCGGCAAGATGGGCGGGGGGCTGTCCTCGCTCGACGCCACCGACCTCGGCGGCAACGCGATCGAGGCCGCGCTGGAGCGCTCCGGCGTCGACCCCGAGCAGGTCCAGCAGGTCGTCTTCGGCCAGGTCCTTCAGGCCGGCCAGGGGCAGATCCCCTCGCGCCAGGCGCAGATCAAAGGCGGCATCCCGAAGGAGGTGCCTTCGGAGACGATCAACAAGGTCTGCGCCTCGGGCATGCGCTCGCTCGGCATCGCCGACATGGCGATCCGCGCCGGCGACACCGAGATCGCCGTCACCGGCGGCATGGAGTCGATGAGCCAGGCGCCGCACCTGCTGCCCGGCGCCCGCTTCGGCTACCGGATGGGCCACGTCGAGACGATCGACGCGATGGTCCACGACGGCCTCACCAACCCGTTCACCGAGAGGCAGATGATCGACGAGGCGAGCGAGGTCTCCAACGAGCTGGAGATCACCCGCGCGGACATGGACCGCTTCGCCGAGCGCTCGCACCGGCTCGCCGCCGAGGCGACCGACGCCGGCCGCCTCGCCGAGGAGATCTCGGTCGTCACGGTCAAGTCGCGCAGGGGGGAGACCGCGGTCGAGGCCGACGAGGCGATCCGCCCGGAGACGACGGTCGAGACGCTGGCCGGGCTGCGGGCGATCGGCGGCGAGGACGCGACCCACACCGCCGGCAACGCGCCCGGCGTCAACGACGGCGCCGGCGCGATCGTCGTCGCCTCAGCCGAGTGGGCGGAGAAGGAGGGCCGCGAGCCGCTCGCCCGCGTCCTCTCCTACGGCACCGTCGCCGACGACTTCGCCTACCTGGCCCGGACCCCCGCCAGGGCCGCCGAACAGGCGCTGGAGAAGATCGGCAAGAGCCCCGAGGAGGTCGACCTCTGGGAGATCAACGAGGCCTTCGCCTCGGTCGCGCTCAACTCGATGCGGATGCTCGGCATCGACGAGGACAGCGTCAACGTCAACGGCGGCGCGATCGCGCTCGGCCACCCGATCGGCGCCAGCGGCGCCCGCATCGTCGGCAGCCTCGTGCACGAGCTGCAGCGCCGCGGCGGCGGGTTGGGCGTCGCGGCCATCTGCTCCGGCGGCGGGCAAGGCGACGCAATCGTGATCGAGGTTTGACGGTTCAGCGCGCTGCTGCTTTCTTCGACCTCGACAAGACCCTGATGGCGGGGTCCTCGGGCATGCAGTTCGCCCGCGTCGCCGCCCGCCACGGGCTGGTCAAGCGGCGGCAGCTGGCCGGCTGGGGGATCGAGCACCTGCGCTACCGCCTGCGCGGCGTCAGCGACGAGCGCACGGCCGAGGTCCTGCGCGGGGTGCGCGAGCTGCTGACCGAGATCGCCGCCCGCGACCTCGAACGGATGAACCCGGAGGTGATGGCGGCGATCCTGCCGCGCGTCTACCCGCAGATGCTCGACGAGGTCTACGCCCACCAGGACGCCGGCCGGCGGACCTTCATCGTCAGCGCCGCCGGCAGCGGCGTGGTCGAGCCGCTGGCCGCGGTGCTGGGGATGGACGGCGGGGTCGGCACCCTCTACGAGGTCGGCGAGGACGGCGCCTTCACCGGCCGCTTCGACGGCCCCTTCGTCTACGGCCCGGGCAAGGTCGAGGCGATGCAGGCCTACGCGACCGAGCACGGGATCGACCTCGCCGCCTCCTACGCCTACTCGGACTCGCTCTCCGACCTGCCGATGCTGCGTGCGGTCGGCCACCCGGTGGTCGTCAACCCCGACCCCTCGCTGGCCGCCGTGGCCAGGGAGGAGGGCTGGCAGACGATGCGCTTCGAGCGGCTCGGCCGCCGCCTGGTGGCGATCGCGATCACCCTGCTGGCGACGATCGCCGGCTTCGGCGCCTCGCGCCTCGCGGCGCGTCGAAAGGCCCCGCCCCGCCGCTTTGCCGTGCGGCGGTAGCGCCGGGCCTGGGGCTCTTAGCGTCTATATGACGCATAAAGCGCCAGGGCTCTCGGCGAGCGCATCTATGCTCTCTGCGATGGCAACCGAGCCAGAGCGGAGGCCGGCGCTGGAGGAGCGCGGGGCGCGCGAGGCCGAGTTCACGACGATGTCCGGGCAGCCGGTCGGGCCGCTCTACGGGCCGGAGGGGGCTCCGGCGGACCCGGAGGCGACGATCGGCCGGCCGGGCGAGTACCCGTTCACCCGGGGGCCGTACGAGTCGATGTACCGGGGGCGGCTGTGGACGATGCGCCAGTTCGCCGGCTTCGGCACCGTCGAGGAGACCAACGAGCGCTTCCACTACCTGCTCGACCACGGCCAGACCGGGCTCTCGACCGCCTTCGACATGCCGACCCTGATGGGCTACGACTCCGACCACGCCCGCAGCCTCGGCGAGGTCGGGCGCGAGGGGGTCGCGGTCGACAGCCTCGACGACATGGAGCAGCTGTTCGAGGGGATCCCGCTCGGCGGCGTCACCACCTCGATGACGATCAACGCGCCGGCGGCGATCCTGCTCGCCTTCTACGTCCTGGTCGGCGAGCGGCAGGGGGTGCCGGCGGAGAAGCTCGGCGGGACGATCCAGACCGACATCCTCAAGGAGTACATCGCCCAGAAAGAGTGGTGCTTCCCGATCGAGCCGGCGATGCGGCTGGTCACCGACATGATCGAGTGGTGCTCGCAGCAGATGCCGCGCTGGCACCCGGTCTCGATCTCCGGCTACCACATCCGCGAGGCCGGCTCGACCGCCCAGCAGGAGCTGGCGTTCACGCTGAAGGACGGCTTCACCTACGTCGAGCGGGCGCTCGAGCGCGGGCTCGACGTCGACGACTTCGCCCCCCGGCTCTCCTTCTTCTTCAACGCCCACATCGACTTCTTCGAGGAGATCGCCAAGTACCGCGCCGCGCGGCGGATCTGGGCGCGGGAGATGCGCGAGACCTACGGCGCCAAGCGCGAGGAGTCGATGCGGCTGCGCTTCCACGCGCAGACCGCCGGCGTCTCGCTGACCGCCCAGCAGCCGCTCAACAACGTCGTCCGCACCTCGCTGGAGGCGCTGGCGGCGGTGCTCGGCGGCACCCAGTCGCTGCACACCAACTCGTTCGACGAGGCGCTGGCGCTGCCGACCGAGGAGGCGGTGCGGCTGGCGCTGCGCACGCAGCAGGTGATCGCCTTCGAATCGGGCGTCGCCAGCACGCCCGACCCGCTCGGCGGCTCCTGGTTCGTCGAGAAGCTGACCGACGAGATGGAGGCCGCCGCCTACGACTACTTCGCGCGGATCGACGAGCTGGGGGGGATGGTCGAGGCGATCCGCCGCAACTTCCCCCAGCGCGAGATCGCCGACGCCTCCTTCGCCTACCAGCGCGAAGTCGACGAGCGCAGGCGGATCGTCGTCGGCGTCAACGACTTCGTCCAGGAGGGCGAGGACGCCACCCCGATCCTGCGGATCGACCCGGCGCTCGAACGCAAGCAGGTCGACCGCCTGGCGGCGACCCGCGCCGGCCGCGACGGCGGCGCCGTCGAGAGCGCTCTGGCCGAGCTGAAGCGGGCCGCCGCGAGCGAGGCCAACCTGATGCCGCCGATCCTCGCCGCGGCCCGCGCCCGCGCCACCGAGGGCGAGATGATCGCGGCGCTCCAGGAGGTCTTCGGCACCTACACCGAGGCGCCCGTCTTCTAGCCTCAGCCCATCACGTTTTCCACGGCATGGATGGAAAACGCGATGGGATTGCGGCCGGGGGATAATCTTCCGCCCCGATGGAGGCAGCTACCGCCCGCAAGATCCGCGTCGTCGTCGCCAAGCCCGGCCTGGACGGGCACGACCGCGGCGCCAAGATCATCGCCCGGGCGCTGCGCGACGCCGGCATGGAGGTGATCTACACCGGCCTGCACCAGACGCCGGAGCAGATCGCCGAGACGGTGATCCAGGAGGACGCCGACGCGGTCGGCCTCTCGATCCTCTCCGGCGCCCACATGACGCTGGTGCCGCGGGTGGTCGAGCTGCTGCGGGAGCAGGGCGTCGACGACGTCCTGGTCACGGTCGGGGGAACGATCCCGGCCGAGGACATCCCCGAGCTGAGGCAGCTCGGCGTCGCCGCGGTGTTCACGCCGGGAGCGGGCACCGACGAGATCGTCGAGTTCATCGAGCAGGGCGCCGCCGAGCGCCACGAACGTGACGAAGGCCACCCCGAATAGCACACGTCCAGATGTATAGATAGACTGATTGACTGGTCAGTCAACCAGCGTGAGCAACCAGCCAAGGAGGCTTGAACTTTGAAGATCTGCGTCCTGGTCAAGGAGGTACCGGACGCCGCCGTCCAGAAGCGAATCGACCCCGCGACGATGCGCCTGGACCGCAGCGGCGAGAAAAATCTCAACCCCTTCGACACCCACGCCATCGAGGCCGCCATGCAGATCAAGGAGGGCGGCGCGATCCCGGTCGAGGAAGTCGTCGCGGTGACGATGGGCCCCGACTCGGCGGTCCGCGCTCTGCACAAGGCGGTGGCGCTCGGCGCCGACCGCTCGGTGCACCTCTCCGACGACGCGCTCGCCGGCTCCGACGTCTGCGCGACCGGCTACTCGCTGGCGAAGGTGCTCGAGCCCGAGAGCCCGGACCTGGTGCTGCTCGGCCAGCAGTCCGACGACGGCGAGTGCTACACGATCGGCGCGGTCGTCGCCGATCACCTCAAGATGCCCTCGCTGACGCAGGTGATCAAGATCGACGTCACCGACGGCAAGCTGCGCTGCGAGCGCCAGGCCGAGTACGGCTACGACACGGTCGAGGTCGAGCTGCCGGCCGTGATCAGCGTCGGCGACGCGATCAACGAGCCCCGCTACCCGAGCCTGAAAGCGATCATGGGGGCGAAAAAGAAACCGCTCGAGGGCAAGGCGACCGGCGACGTCGGGATCGACGCCGGCATGGTCGGTGAGGCCGGCTCGAAGACGAGCGTCCTGGCGCTCAACCCGCCCCCTGCGAAGGAGGCCGGAGAGATCATCGAGGACGAGGACACCAACGAGACGGTCGAGAAGATCGTCGCCTGGCTCGACGAGAGGAAGCTGATCTAGATGAGTGGCATCCTGGTTTACGCCCTCCATGACGACGAGGGCAACTTCAACAAGAACTCGCTCGGGGCGATCTCCGAGGCGGCCAAGCTGGCCGGCGAGATCGGCGGCGAGGCCGCCGCGCTGGTCGTCGGCGAGGCCGGCGACGACGCCTGCGCCGGGCTCGGCAACTGGGGCGCGGCGAAGGTCTACCGCGCCAGGGGCGTGCCCGAGGGCCTCGCCCAGCCGATCATCGACGCGATGGCCAAGGTGATCGAGGACGAGGGCTTCTCCTACGCCCTGTTCGGCGGCGGCCTGCTCGGCTTCGAGATCGGCGCCGGTCTCACCGCGCGGTTGAGCGCGGGGGTGACGATGGAGGTGACGAAGGTCAGGGCGGAGGACGGCAAGCTGGTCGCCGAGCGCCCGATCCTGCAGGACTCCCAGGTCGCCGACGTCGGCTACGTCGGCGAGCCGGGGATCATCATCAGCCGGCTCAACGCCTTCGACGCGAACGAGAGCGGCGGCAGCGCCGAGGTCGTCGACGTCGAGGTCGAGCTGTCGCCCTGGTCGACCAAGGCGACGATGGTGCAGCGCGGCGAGCAGCGCGGCGCCGACGTCAACATCGAGGACGCCGAGATCCTGGTCGGCGGCGGCCGCGGGCTCGGCGCCGCGGAGGGCTTCGAGCTCTGCGAGCAGCTGGCCGAGGCGATGGGCGGCGCGGTCGCCGCGACCCGCGCGGTCGTCGACGCCGGCTGGTACCCGTACGCGGCCCAGATCGGCCAGACCGGCAAGACGGTGGCGCCGAAGCTCTACCTGGCCGCCGGCATCTCCGGCGCGATCCAGCACAAGGTCGGGATGCAGAGCTCGGAGAACATCCTGGCGATCAACAAGGACCAGAACGCGCCGATCTTCGAGTTCTCGGACCTCGGCGTGGTCGGCGACCTGCACAAGATCGTCCCCAAGCTGACCGAGGCGATCAAAGCGAAGAAGGGCTGACGTCGCCGGGGGGCTGCGGCCCCCCGGTCGTCTTTCCAGCCAGAGAGAAGATCCGAAGGAGTCGAGAATGCCCGCCGTGAAGCCGAGTGAGTTCCCGCCGCCGTTCGACCCGGCAGACGTGATCGGGCCGCCGACCGATCCCGAGGACGAGCGGATCGAGGTCGGGGTGGCGATCGTCGGCGGCGGCCCCGCCGGCCTCGCCTGCGCGAACAAGCTGATGCAGCTGCTCGAGGACGAGCCGGAGCTGACCGAGAAGCTGGGCGAAGTCCCGGTGGCGCTGATCGAGAAGGGCAAAGTCGCGGGGGCCCACCTGCTCTCGGGCGCGAACGTGAAGCCCTCGGCGATGGAAGAGCTGTTCCCGGACCTGGCGCCGGCCGACTGGCCGCCCGTCTACCAGGAGGTGACCAAGGACGCCACCTACTTCCTCACCTCGAAGGCGGCGTTCCCGGTGAAGCCGACGCCGCCCAACTTCCGCAAAGACGGGACCTACACCCTGTCGGTCTCGAAACTGGGCCGCTTCCTGGCCGAGAAAGCCGAAGAGGCGGGCGTCTACATCCTCTCCGAGACCGCCGCGACCAAGCTGCTGGTCGAGGACCGGATCGTCCGCGGCGTGCGCTCGGGCGACCGCGGTCGGGGCAAGGACGGCGAAGAGCTCGGCAACTTCGAGCCGGGCTCCGACGTGGTCGCCAGGGCGACGGTGCTGGCCGAGGGGACGCTCGGCCACCTCACCTACGCCGCCTACGACTACTTCGACATGCACGGCTCCGACCCGCAGGCGTGGGAGCTGGGGGTGAAGGAGATCTGGGAGGTGCCGAAGCCGCTCGACCGGGTGATCCACACCCTCGGCTGGCCGCTGCGCTGGGGCGCAAGCCACAAGGAGGCGGGCGGCAGCTTCATCTACCCGATGGGCGAGGACAAGGTCTGCCTCGGCCTGGTGGTCGGCCTCGACTACACCGACGCCACGTTCAGCGTCCACGACGCGCTGCAGCTGTTCAAGACCCACCCGTTCGTGAAGAAGATCCTCGCGGGCGGCAAGCGGGTCGGCTGGGGCGCGAAGACGCTCCCCTCGGGCGGCTACTGGTCGCTGCCGAAGCGGTTCTCGGTTCCCGGGATGGTCGTGGCGGGGGACGCGGCGGGCATGGTCAACATCGCCGAGCTCGCCGGGGTCCACTACGCGATGCACGCCGGGATCTACGCGGCGGAAGCGATCGTCGCGGCGCTGAAGGAGGACTCGGTCAGGTTCGACGCCTACGACAAGAAGGTGCGCGACTCGGCGATCGAGAAGGACCTCTACCGCTCGCGCAACATGCGCCAGCCGCTCTCCAGGGGACTGATCGTCGGCGGCATCGTCGCCAACGCGCTGGTCGCGACCAAGGGCGCCTTCCCGGGCGGCCACTGGAAGGTCGAGGACGACGCCGAGATCCCGATGCGGATCGGCTCCGCCGGCGACAAGTACCCCAAGCCCGACAACGAGCTGACCTTCGCCAAGCTCGACTCGGTCTTCCTCTCCGGCAACGCGACCCGCGACGACGCGCCCAACCACGTCCGCATCCAGACCAGGGTGCCGCGCGAGATCGCCCAGACCTGGGTCTCGATGTGCCCGGCCCAGGTCTACGAGATCCCCGACGAGCAGCTCGAGAACGGCGCCGCCGAGGTCGACGTCCACGTCACCGCCTCCAACTGCGTGCAGTGCGGCGCGATCACCGCCAAGGGCGGCCGCCTGACCCTGCCCGAGGGCGGCGACGGGCCGCTGTACCAGGAGACCTGAGAACAAAGGCATCCAGCCTGTCCTACGCCGCCCGCGGAAAGGCGTTGCGGAATTGGCATATTCTGCGCACCACTCGTACGGGATGGAGCCCTACGGTTGGGTCGTGCTTCTCGGATCGATCATGGGCATCGCCACCACCGCAACCGGCCTCATGGCTGCCTCGATAGCCGTTGGGGGGTTCGTCTTCATGTCGTTCCGGCGCTGTCGGCTTCCCACGAGGACGAACTTCGACGCGCCACGGTCGTCGGGGGTCTCTGGGGGCTGGTAGCAGCTTTGATCGTAATTGTCTTGTCTGCATTCATCGACTAGGATGTCTATAATGAGCGAAGGCAAGGCATTGGTCCTGGTGGGAGCGGGCACCGTGCTGTTGTCCGCGGCCATAGACGTGGTGCTGCTGAAGATGCACGCGGGGGGCGCCTCGCTGGCCGTTGGGCTTGTCCTGGTGCTGAGTATCAGCAGTGTGGTGACCAATCGGGTGATGAGCCACTACAGGGCGCGGAAACAGCGGCACCGGCGGGAAGCGACTCTGCTGCGATAGGCGGCGGGCGCGGGCAGTAGCGTCCGCGCCGTGCTGGCATTGGGCATAGTCGCGGCGGTTGGGGCTTCGCTGCTCTACAACACCTCGATCGTGCTGCAGGCGCTGGAGGTGCGTGAGGTGCCCGGGGAGCACTCGCTGCGGCTGTCGCTGCTGGGGCGGCTGGTGCGGAACAAGCGCTGGCTCGTGGCTACGGGAATCGGGCTGGCGGGCTGGCCGCTGGAGATCGTGGCGCTGCTGCTGGCGCCGCTGACGGTGGTGCAGCCCTGCATCGCCAGCGGGCTGATCCTGCTGCTCTGGCTGGGGGCGAAGCGACTGGGGGAGGAGCCGGGCCGGCGCGAGGGGCTGGCGGTGGCGGCGATCGTCGCCGGGGTCGCGGGGATCGGCCTGACGGCGCCGGAACGCAGCACCGACCACGCCGGGACGGCGGCGATCGCGGCGGCGCTGGTCGTCGTCGCGATCCCGGTCCTGCTGCCCTACGCGCTGCGGCGCCGGGGGGGAATCGGCCTGCTGATGGTGGTCGGCGCCGGCTGCGGCTACGCCTGGACGGCGATCGCCAGCAAGCTGCTGACCGACGAGCTGGCCACCGGCGCCCTGCTGGCCGCGGCCGCCTGGCTCGCCACCGCGGCCGCCTCGGAGGGCCTGGCGCTGCTGAACGAGATGAGCGCCCTGCAACGGCGCGCCGCGACCCACGTGGCGCCGGTGATGTTCGCCGTCCAGGTGATCGTCCCGGTCCTGCTGGCGCCGCTGATCTTCGGCGAGTCGTGGGGCGAGACGCCGCTCGGCGGCGCCGCGCTCGCCGCCTGCATCGCGATCACCCTCGCCGGTACCGTCGTCCTTGCCGGCTCGCGCAGCGTCGGCGCCGTTCTCGAGTCGGCCCACGCCGGCGACCGCGCATCCGAGTTTGACCACACTCAGGTGGGGTGAATGTCGGCTGCGCTTCGCCGTCGGATCCGGCTTCGCTGGTAGCCTGACCGCGCTTTGCCTTCCCAGCTAAGCCCCACGCTCGACGCCAGCAGGTTCGCGATCGGGTTCGATCACCGCGACCGTGCCCGGCTGTTCGACCTCTGGACCGAGGTGCTCGACTCCGAGCAGTGGTCGGAGGGGCCCATGCTCGAGGCCTTCGAGCGGCGCTGGTCGGAGTGGAACGGCCTGCCGAGCCTCGGGCTGTCGAGCTGGGCCGGCGGCGCGCTGGCGGCGCTCGAGTTCGCCGGCGTCCGCGGCGAGACCGTCCTCTGCCCCTCCAACACCTTCATGGCGACGCCGCTGGCGGCGGTCGGGGCCGGCGCCGAGGTCGAGTTCGTCGACTGCCGCCGCGACGACCTCTGCATGGCGTTCGAGGATTTCGAGGCGAAGGCCGAGCGCCACCGGCCGCGGGCCGCGATCCTCGTCCACATCGGCGGCCACATCGCCTTCGACTCCGAGCGGATCGCCGCCTACTGCCGCGCGAACGGGATCTTCCTGCTCGAGGACTGCGCCCACGCCCACGGCGCCGATTGGAGCGGCCGGCGGCCGGGCGGCTTCGGCGACGCCGGCGCCTACTCGCTCTACGCGACCAAGACCGTCTCCACCGGCGAGGGCGGCGTGCTCGTCTCCGCCGACCCGGAGCTGATCGAGTTCGCGGCGAGGTTCCGCAACTACGGCAAGTTCGAGCACGAGGTCGACGGCCTCAACTTCCGCATGAGCGAGTTCACCGCGGCGCTCGGCCTGGTCCAGGCGGAGCGGATGGAGGAGATCGTCGCCTGGAAGAACGAGTACGCCCGCGAGCGGCTCGACCCGGCCCATCCGGCGCGGCTGGAGCTGCCGGAGGGAATGACCTCCGGCCTTTACAAGTACATCGTCTTCGAGCCGGTAGAGAAGTCGACGGGCCGCGTCTACGAGCAGCCCTGTCACCGGATCATGGGACGCGAAGCGGACCTTCCGAACACCGACTGGGTGGCCGGGCACCACTGGTGCGTGCCGCTCTACTACCGCCCGGAGAGCCGCGAGGCGGCGCTGGGGAAGGGAGAAGGATGAGGGTTCTGGTCACCGGCGGCGGCGGCTTCATCGGCTCGCACGTCGTCGACAGGCTGATCGACCGCGGCGACACGCCGCGGATCTTCGACCTCAGCGCCTCGCCCTACCACTCGCCGCTCGAGGTCGAGACGTTCACCGGCAGCATCACCGACCCCGCCAACCTCGACCTGGCGATGCGCGACTGCGACGCGGTGATCCACCTCGCCGCCGTCGCCGACGTCGCCCACGTGCTCGCCGACCCGGTGCTGGCCGAGGAGGTCAACACGCGCGGCACCCTGAACGTGCTCGAGGCGGCCTGCCGGGCGAAGGCCGGCCGCGTCGTCTACGGCTCGACCACCTGGGTCTACAGCGACTGCGCCGAGCAGGCGGTCGACGAGTCGACGCCGATCCCGGCGCCGCGCCACCTCTACACCGCGACCAAGCTGGCCGGGGAGACCTACTGCGCCGGCTACGCCGAGCTCTACGACCTCGAGTACACGGTGCTGCGCTTCGGCATCCCCTACGGCCCGCGCGCCCGCGCCGCCGGCGTGGTCGCCAAGTTCACCGACCTCGCGCTGGCCGGCGAGGCGCTGACGATCGCCGGCGACGGCAGCCAGACGCGCAGCTTCATCTACGTCGAGGACCTCGCCGACGGCATCGTCGCCTCGCTGGCGCCCGCGGCGGCCGGCCGCACCTACAACCTCTCCGGCGACGAGGTGGTGACGATCCTCGAAATCGCCGAGCGGGTCCAGGAAAGCACCGACGGCTGCGAGATCGTCCACACGCCGCCCCGCCCCGGCGACTTCCCCGGCAAGGAGATCTCCAACCGGCGGGCGCTGGAGGAGATCGGCTGGCAGGCCGGGACCAGCTTCCGCGAGGGGGTGCGCCGCTACGTCGAGTGGGTCCGCAACACGACCCGGCCGCCCGACCCGGTGCCGGGCCTGAAGCCGGTCCTGAGCCACAACGGCAACGGCAACGAGAACGGCCGTCCGGCGGGGGCCCTGCTGGCCGGCGCCGCCGCCGCCGAGGAGCGCGCGCTCCGGGTGCTGGTGCTGACCGCCGACATCGGCGAGGGCCACGACCTGCCGGCGCGGATGATCAAGGCCGACGTCGAGCGGGAAATCCCGGGTGCGACGGCCGAGATCGTCGACGGCCTGCAGGCGATGGGCCGGATCTCCTCCTCGGTGGCCCGCGACGGCTCGCGCTTCACCTTCCGCTGGCTGCCCTGGCTGTTCGACGTCCAGTACTGGCTGATCACCAAGTTCGCGCCGACCCGCTGGCTGACGCACCACCTCGGCTACCTGCTCGGCTCGCGCGGGCTGCTGCGGGCGATCGCCGAGCACGAGCCCGACGTCGTCGTCTCCACCTATCCGGGGGTGACCGCGGTGCTGGGGATGCTGCGCGAGAACCGCCGCCTCGAGGTGCCGGTGCACTCGGCGATCACCGACCTCGCCGGCCTGCGCTACTGGGTCCACCCGGGCGTCGACCTGCACTACGTGACCCACCCGGAGTCGATCGAGGAGGTCGAGCGGCTAGCCGGCCCGGCCAGCGTCGAGTGGATGCGGCCGCCGATCGCGCCCGAGTTCCTGATGCCGCGCACCCGCCGCGACGCCCGCCGCGCCCTCGACGTGCCGGCCCACGGCCGCCTGGTGCTGGTCTCCGGCGGCGGCTGGGGGATCGGCGACCTCGAGGGGGCGATCCGGGCGGCGCTCGCCGACGAGGACACGACCGTCGCCTGCATCGCCGGCCGCAACGAGGCCGCCCGCGAGAAGCTCGAACAGCGCTTCGCCGGCGACGAGCGGGTGCGGGTGATCGGCTTCACCGAGCAGATGAGCGACTGGATGGCGGCGGCCGACGCGATGGTCCACTCGACCGCCGGCCTGACCGTGCTGGAGGCCCACATCCGCGGCTGCCCGGTCGTCTCCTACGGCTTCGCCGCCGGTCACCTGCGGGCCAACAACGCGGCCTTCGAGCGCTTCGGCCTGGCCGAGGTGGCGCGCTCCGAGCACGAGCTGGAGTCGGTGCTGCGCCACGTCACCCGCGAGCGCCGCCCGCCCGATTCCTCCTTCGCCTCGCTGCCCTCGATCGCCTCGCGGGTGCTGACCGCGCGACCGCGGGTCCGGCCGCAGCCGGTCTGGCGACTGCGGGCCGGCCGGGTGGCGGCCACGGTCAGCCTCGCCGCGCTGGCGGTTGCGCTGCTCGTCAGCCTCAGCCTCGCCGGCGACTGGGACACGCCCTACCACGTGATCTCGAAGGCCGCGAAGCCGCTCGAGGGCCGCATTCACTTCGGCAAGGACCCGGACACCGCCGCCCCGGCCGTGCAGAGCGCCCGACCGGCCGTGGCGCGGCGTCCGCGGCGCGCCACGGCCGGCAACCGTCCTTGATCGGGACGCTGCTCGGCGGGGCCGCCGCCGCCGCGGCACTCGCCCACGCGGCGCCGGCGCCGGCGCCGGTCGTGCCGGCGGTCGGCGACGCGCTGCGGATCCGCCGCAGCGAGGACGACCCGGACGGCGTCGCCCTCACCTTCGACGACGGCCCGCACCCGGAGGGCACGCCGCTGGTGCTGGAGACGCTGCGCGAGGCGGGCGCGCGGGCGACCTTCTTCCTGGTCGGCGAGCAGGTCGTGCGGCGGCCGGCGCTGGCGGCCGAGATCGTCGCCGCCGGCCACCGGGTCGAGCTGCACTGCCACCGCCACCGCAACATGCTGCGGCTGACCGCGTCCGAGGTCCTCGACGACGCCGAGCGGGCGCGGGCGGCGATCGAGGAAGCGAGCGGCCAGGAGGTCGCCGACCACCGCGCGCCCTACGGGATCTACAGCGGCTCGGGCCTGAGGGCGATCCGCCGCCGCGGCTGGCGGCCGGTGCTGTGGTCGCGATGGGGGAGGGACTGGACGCGGCGCGCCACGGCGCGCTCGATCGCCCGGCGGGCGACCGCCGGGATCCGCGGCGGCGACATCGTCCTCCTCCACGACGCCGACTACTACAGCGCCCCCGGCTCCTGGGCGCGCACCGCGGCCGCCCTGCCGATCATCCTCGAGGAGCTCGACGGCCGCGGGCTGAAGTCGAGGCTGCTGCGCCGCTGAGTCGGCGGCGCGAGCGTCCACTGCTCGCAGCCGGCGAACGCCTCGTCGAGGCGCCTCGCCATCGCGCTCCTGGGCCGGTCCTGGTCGAAGATCTCCTTCGGCATCACCACTCCGTCCTGTAGGGGCCGTTGAGCAAGCCTCACCCCTCGATCGGACGAAAAACATGCACGTAGCGAAAAGAACGCGCAGTTTGCGCGTCCTGGGGCCTATCCCGGTAGGGGTTCCACTTAACTTTTTCCGAAGACAGGCTGCGGTCGTCCGCGGGCGCTTTCGCGGAAAAAGTACAAGACGTTCCACCCCTACCGGGATAGGCCCTACGCGGTGGCGAAGCTGGCGATCTCGTCGGCGAGCAGCTGCGGCTGGTCGAGCGGCACGAAGGTCGCCGCGCCCGGGATCTCGACGACGCGGGCGTTCTTCATCTCGCTCGCGAACCGCTGCGCGTGGGAGATCGGGAAGAAGCGGTCGCCGGGGGCCCAGGCGAGCAGGATCGGCAGGTCGGAGTCGCGCAGCCGCTCCGCCGCCTCCAGCGTGTAGCGCTTGTTCATCCCCACGGTCACCTTCCTGGCGTCGCGCTTGACCCCCGGGTCGTGCAGGCTCGGCTCCATCCAGGAGGCGATCAGCTGCGGCGGGATCGGGGTCCGGGCGAACGGCCGGAAGGCGGCGCGGGCGAGGGCGGGGATCCGGAAGGGAGCGGTGAGGACCGCGATGCCGCCGGGCAGCGCGGCGATCGGCGGCATCGCCTTGAAGATCCCCGGCGGGAAGTTCTCGTACATGTCGCAGTTGGTCAGCACCAGGCGGCCGATCCGCTCCGGGTGGCGGCCGGCCAGCACCTGCGACATCGCGCCGCCGGAGTCGTTGCCGACGATCGTCACGTCGCTCAGGTCGAGCTGCTCGAGGAAGCTCGCGATCGTCGCCGCGACGCCGTAGGGGGAGAGGTCCGCGTCGGGGTTCATCGCGACCTGCTGGGCGCCGATCGGCCAGTCGGGCGCGAAGCAGCGGAAGCGGTCGCAGAGGCTGTCGACGACGCCGTCCCAGAGCCGGCTGTCGACGAGGAAGCCGTGGACGAAGACGACCGCCCCGCCCTCGCCCGCCTCGCGGTAGCGGACCGTGCCGGCGGGGAGCGTCACTTCGCGCCGCTGGTCGGCTGAGGCCATGCGGAGACCTTAGCCGGGTCGCCGCCGACCCGCGCCAGGCGGCGCGACTCCTTCTGCGCGTACATGCGCGCGTCGGCGAGCTGCAGCGCCGCGGCGGGCTCGCTCCCCTCGGCCGGCGCCTCGACGCCACCCCAGGAGGAGCTGACGGCGAACCCGGGGCCGCTCGCGGTCAGCGCCGCGGCGGCCGCGGCCGTCACGGCGTCGACGCGCTCCCGCGGGCAGTCGAGCAGGACGCAGAACTCGTCGCCGCCGATCCGGTAGGCGGTGCCGTCGTCGCCGACGGCCTCGCGCAGCGCCGCGCCGAGACGGACCAGCAGGTCGTCGCCGGCCGGGTGGCCGAAGGTGTCGTTGTAGTGCTTGAAGCCGTTGAGGTCGAAGAGCAGCAGTCGAAGCGGCCGCTCCTCGCTCGCTCGCTCGAAGCGCACGGCCATGTCCATCTCCAGCCTGCCGCGGGCGCCGAGGCCGGTCAGCGCATCGGTCCGCACCTGCGCGAGCAGCCGCCGGTTCTCGCGGTCGCTCATCCCCAGGCGCACGATCACGGCGGCCATCGTCGCCCCCCAGAGCACGGTCGCGAGGCCGCTGGTCGCGCTGAAGTACTGGATCGAGAAGAGGCCGATCATCACGCCCGCGAAGACCGCCGGGACGACCATCTCGCGGTGCCGCTCGCCCTCGTCGGGCGAGGTGATCTCCGCCGCCTCGGCCGGCTGCCAGGCCGCGGCTCCGAGGCAGGCCGCGGCGAGCAGGTAGATCGGGTCGATCCATTCCCCGGCGGGGAGGGCCTCGCCGGCCGACTGCAGCGTGTAGGCGATGTCGGCCACGACCAGCGCGCCGAGGCCGGTCAGCAGCAGCGACCAGGTTCTTCCCGGCCGCCACCCGGTCAGCGCGACCACGCCGACCACCAGCGCGACCATGCCGATGTCGCCGATCGGATAGGCGAGCGTGACGGCCACCTGCAGGCTGCTGCCGGTCGTCCTCGCGGCGACGAAGTCGAAGACGAAGGCGGCGCCGAGCGCGGCCGTCCCCAGCGCCGTGATCGCCCCGTCCATCCACAGCCGCCAGTCGATCTCGTGGGCTCTCGCCCGGACCAGCAGCGCCAGGCCGGCGTAGGCGAGCGGGTAGAAGGCGAGGTAGCCGGCGTCGGCCGGCGAGGGGTACGGGGCCGACGGGTGGCCTTCGATGAACGCCGTCCAGTAGACCTCGGCCGCGCCCCAGCAGAGGATCGCGGCGCCGATCAGCAACCAGGCGCGGCGCTCGCGGCCGAAGGCCGACGCCCGGAGCAGGCAGGCGACGCCGGCGCCGATCACGACAGCGTCGTAGACGACTTCGATCGAGAGGCTGAGGCCGCTGCCCAGCCCGAGCCAGGCGTGCAGGGCGACGAGCGCCGTGCCGCCGAGCAGCAGAGCCGCCAGGGCGGCGCGGATGAGGCGGGCCGGCCGGCTGTCGCCGGCGGCCGGTTCCGTCGTCGTCATGCTCAGCTATCGGCAGCGGGCGGGCGGTTCCACAGCCCTGCAGGGAGGGATTTGCACACTTCTCTAGACTGGTTGGCGATGAAAGCAGGGATCCACCCCGAATACACGCTCGCCAACGTGCACTGCTCGTGCGGCAACCGGTTCTACACCCGCTCCACCGAGGCGGACCTGCACGTCGAGCTCTGCTCGGAGTGCCACCCGTTCTACACCGGCAAGCAGAAGCTGGTCGACACCGGCGGACGGGTGGAGCGGTTCCAGCGGCGCGCCGCCAAGCACGCCAAGGCCGCGAGGTAGCTCATGGGGCCGGTCGGGGCCTCGATGCGGGCCGAGGGCTCCGGGGCGGTCTCCTCGAACGGGGCCGACCCGCTGCGGATGCCCGACGGCGCCCTGGTCGCCAAGCGCGACGCGCCGGTCGGCGGGCAGGCGGTGCTGGAGGGCGTGATGATGCGCGGCGTCTCGACCTGGGCGGTCGCGGTGCGCAACCCCGAGGGCCAGATCGAGCTCAGCTCGGAGCCGCTGGTGCCGTGGGCGACGCGCCACCGCCTCTGGCGGCTGCCGGTGCTGCGCGGCGTCGTCGCCCTCGGCGAGTCGCTGAAGATCGGCTTCCGTGCCCTGGCGATCTCCGCCAACGCGCAGATGGAGGAGGACGAGAAGGGCGAGAAGGAGGAGATCGGCGGCTGGGTCTGGGGACTGACGATCGTGCTCTCGATGGCGCTGGCGGTCGGCCTCTTCTTCGTCGTCCCGGTCGGGCTGACCAGCCTGATCAAGGACCAGCTCGGCTCGCCCTTCCTCTTCTGGCTGGTCGAGGGGCTGCTGCGGACGGCCCTGTTCATCGGCTACATCGTGGCGATCAGCCGCCTGCCGGACCTGCGGCGGGTGTTCGAGTACCACGGCGCCGAGCACAAGACGATCTCCTGCTACGAGGCCGAAGACGAGCTGGTCCCCGCCCGCGCCAAGCTCTACTCGCGGCTGCACCCCCGCTGCGGCACCAGCTTCCTGCTGATCGTGATGGTGCTGGCGATCTTCGTCTTCGCCCCGATCGGGCTGCCGGCCTGGTACTGGCTGCTCGCCTCGCGCATCCTCGGCATCCCGCTGATCGCCGGCCTCTCCTACGAGGTGATCAAGTGGGCCGGCAAGAACCGGCGCAAGCGCTGGGTGCGCGGCGTGATGTGGCCGGGGCTGATGCTGCAGAACCTGACCACGCGCGAGCCCGACGAGGAGCAGCTGGCGGTGGCGATCGCCTCGCTGGACAAGGTGCTGGCCGAGGAGAAGCCTCTCGAGCGGGGCGAGTCACCGATAGAGATCGTGGCGTAGCGGCGGGCGGGTCCTGTCGCCACCCGACGCCACCCGCCCGAGCTGCGCTTATCGTTCACTTCATGATCGAATCGCTGGTTGAGCAGATCGAAAGCCGGTTCTCTGAGCTGGAGCAGCTGATGTCTGATCCTGCTGTGATCGGGGATCGGGTGCGGTATGCCGAGGTTGGGCGGGAATACCGCGAGCTGGAGCCCGCTCGCAAGCTGGTTGCCGAGTACAGGACGCTGAGGGACGACCTGGAAGGGGCTCGGGAGCTTTTGGAGGAGGGCGAGGACGCCGAGCTGCGGAAGGTGGTCGAGGAGGCGCCGGGGCGGCTCGAGGAGCTGGAGGAGGAGATCCGGCTGGCGATGGTCGAGCGGGACCCGAACGACGCCAAGAACGTGCTGGTCGAGATCCGGGCCGGGACCGGGGGGGACGAGGCGGCGCTGTTCGCCGGCGACCTGTTCAAGATGCTGACGCGGTACGCGGAGGTGCGGGGGTTCGCGACCGAGGTGCTGTCGCAGTCCGCCGCCGAGGTCGGCGGCTTCAAGGAGGTGACCTTCGCGGTCAAGGGCGAGGGCGCCTACTCGATCTTCAAGTTCGAGGGCGGCACCCACCGCGTGCAGCGGGTGCCGGAGACCGAGTCGCAGGGCCGTATCCACACCTCGACGGCGACGGTGGCGGTGCTGCCCGAGGCGGAGGAGGTCGAGGTTCAAGTCGAGCAGAGCGACCTCCAGATCGACGTCTACCGCTCCTCCGGGCCGGGCGGGCAGTCGGTCAACACGACCGACTCGGCGGTGCGGATCACCCACCGGCCGAGCGGGATCGTCGTCTCGATGCAGGACGAGAAGTCCCAGCTTCAGAACCGCGAGCGGGCGATGCGGGTGCTGCGGGCGCGCCTCTACGAGCGCGAGGTAGCCGAGCAGCAGGCGAAGGTCGCCGCCGAGCGCAAGGCGCAGGTCGGCAGCGGCGAGCGCTCGGAGAAGGTCCGCACCTACAACTTCCCCCAGGGCCGGGTCACCGACCACCGGATCAAGCTCACCTCGCACAACCTCGACGGGGTGCTGGCCGGCGAGCTGGGCGGGTTCACCGAGGCGCTGGCGGCCGAAGAGAAGCGGCAGCGCCTCGAGGCCGCGGCAGTCTGAGAACCTATCCCGGCAGGGGTTCCACTTAACTTTTTCTGAAGACAGTTGTTGGCTGTTCGCTGGCGTCTCCGCAGAAAAAGTACAAGACGTTCCACCCCAACCGGGATAGGTTCTAAGCGTGGCCAAGCCCCCCAACACGAGCAATGTTCGAGAAGCGCTCGGCGCTGCAGCCGATGCCCTAAACGCAGCCGGCGTCGACAGCCCCCGTCTGGACGCCGAGCTGCTGCTCTGCGAGGCGACCGGCTGGGAGCGGGCGCGGCTCGCCGCTGAGCCGGAGGCCGGGGTGCCGGCGGCGGCGGGGCGGCGCTTCGGCGAGACCGTGCGGCGGCGGCTGCGGCGCGAGCCGGTTGCCTACGTCCTTGGCCGCAAGGGCTTTCGGGGCATCGAGCTGGAGGTCGACAGCCGGGTGCTGGTGCCGCGGCCGGAGACCGAGCTGCTGGTCGAGCTGGCGCTGGAGCTGGAGCCGCGGCGAGTGCTCGACGTCGGCACCGGCTCCGGCGCGATCGCGCTGGCGATCGCCGACGAGCTGCCGGGCTGCGAGGTGACGGCGACCGACACCTCGGCCGCGGCGCTGGAGGTCGCCCGGGCGAATGCGGCGCGGCTCGGCCTGGCGGAGCGGGTGGAGCTCGTCGAGGCGATGCTGCCGCCCGAGCTCGGCCGCTTCGACCTGCTGGTCGCCAACCTGCCCTACGTCGGCGAGGCCGAATGGGCGGGGCTGGAGCCGGAGGTCACCGAATGGGAGCCGCGCGAGGCGCTTCTCGCCGGGCCCGACGGGCTCGACGTGCTGCGCGTCGCGGTCCCGGCGGCGGCCGGCGTCGCCCCGGTCGCCGCCTTCGAGGTCGGCGCCGGCCAGGCGCCGGCGGTGAGCGAGCTGCTGTTCGAAGCGGGCTTCGGCGCGGTCGAGACGCGCGCCGACCTGGCGGGCATCCCGCGCGTCGTGATCGGGACCGACCGATGAGCCGGCCGAGCGGCTGTGACGAGTTGTTATCGGTATGCGAGAACAACTCGTCACAGGCGATGGCGAGATGCTGATCTCGATCGAGCGCGACGGAGCCGAGGCGGCGCGCGCCGCGCTCGAGCGGTGCATCGGCGGTGGCGGCGTCGCGGTCTTCCCCGCCGACGGCCTCTACGGGCTCGCCTGCGACCCGCTCGACGCGGCGGCGATCGCGCGCATCCACCGGCTCAAGGGCCGCGACGACGGCAAGCCCGCGGCGGTGATGTACCTCTCGCCACTGGCGATGCGCGAGCTGCTGGCCGGTCTCGGTCCGCGGGCCCGCGCCGCAGCGGGGGCGCTATTGCCCGGGCCGGTCACCCTGGTCGTCGCCAACCCCGAGCGGCGCTACCCGCTCGCCTGCCGCGAGGACCCCGAGCGCCTCGGCGTGCGGCTGATCGGCGGCCCGCTGGCCGGGGCGATGTGCCCGCTGTTCCAGACCTCGGCCAACCGCAGCGGCGAGCCGCCGCCGGCGAGCTTCGGCGAGGTGCCGCCGGAGACAGTCGCCGGCGCCGACCTGGCGATCGACGGCGGCGCCCTCACCGGTCTGCCCTCGACCGTCGTCGACCTGACCGCCTACGACGAGAGCGGCGAGTGGACCGTGCTGCGCCAAGGGGCGCTTCCCAGGAGCGCTCTGGAGCGAGCCTTGCCGACGTGATCGGCGACTGAACGGTTGACCACCGTATAGGGGGGTCAACCGTTCAGTCGCCGCCGGCCCGGGCCGTTGGTAGTGTCGCTGCTATGAGCGAGCTGCCCGAGAACTTCCAGACCGCGCCGCTGAGCGAGGTCGACCCGGCGATCGCCGGGGTGCTGGAGGCCGAGCTGAAGCGCCAGCAGGGGACGCTGGAGATGATCGCCTCGGAGAACTTCGTGCCGCAGGCGGTGCTGGAAGCGGTCGGCTCGGTGCTGACCAACAAGTACGCGGAGGGCTACCCGGGCCGGCGCTACTACGGCGGCTGCGAGGAGGTCGACGTCGCCGAGCAGCTGGCGATCGACCGGGCCAGGGAGCTGTTCGGCGCCGACCACGCCAACGTCCAGGCCCACGCCGGCGCCCAGGCCAACAACGCCGCCTACATGGCGCTGCTCGAGCCCGGCGACACGATCCTCGGCATGGCGCTCGACCACGGCGGCCACCTCAGCCACGGGATGAAGCTGAACGTCTCCGGCAAGCTGTACGAGCCGGTTGCCTACCACGTGCGGCGCGAGGACCTGCGGGTCGACATGGAGGAGGTCGAGCGGCTCGCCCAGGAGCACCGGCCGAAGCTGATCGTCGCCGGCTGGTCGGCCTACCCGCGGCAGCTCGACTTCGCCGCCTTCCGCGCGATCGCCGACTCGGTCGGCGCCAAGCTGATGGTCGACATGGCGCACTTCGCCGGCCTGGTCGCCGCCGGCGAGCACCCGAACCCGGTGCCGCACGCCGATGTCGTCACGACGACGATCCACAAGACGCTCTGCGGGCCGCGCAGCGGCATGATCCTCTGCACCGAGGAGCATGCGAAGGCGATCGACAAAGCGATCTTCCCCGGTCAGCAGGGCGGGCCGCTGATGCACACGATCGCCGCCAAGGCGGTGGCGATGCGGATCGCCGCGACCGAGCCGTTCCGCGCCCGCCAGCGGCAGACGATCGCCAACGCGCGGGCGCTCGCCGCGGGTCTTCAGGAGGACGGCGTGCCGGTCCTCACCGGCGGCACCGACGTCCACCTGGTGCTGGTCGACCTGACCCCGAGCGGGCTCGACGGCAAGACCGCCGAGCAGCGGCTGGAGGCGGTCGGCATCACCGTCAACCGCAACGCGATCCCCTTCGACGAGCGGCCGCCGATGAACCCCTCGGGCCTGCGGATCGGCACCCCGGCGCTGACCACCCGCGGCCTGGTCGAGGACGACATGCGCGAGATCGCCGCGGTGATCGCCACCGCGCTCTCCGACGACTTCGAGGCGGAGAAGCTTTCCCTCGCCGAGCGCACCAGGGCGCTAATGGAGCGCTACCCCCTGTACGCGGACCTTGCACCTGCTGCGGCGTAGGATCCATCCCGGTAGGGGTGGAACGTCTTGTACTTTTTCTGCGACGACGTTCGCAGACAGCCGACAGCTGTCTTCAGAAAAAGTTAAGTGGAACCCCTGCCGGGATGGATCCTCGAAGCCGTGAGGATCTGGGTGGACATGAGCGCGCCGGCTCACGTGCTGGTCCTGCGGCCGATCATCGAGCGGCTGCGCGCGCGGGGGCATGCGGTCGAGGTGACCTCGCGCGACTACGCGCAGACCCAGGCGCTGCTCGAGCTGCACGGGATGCCGCACACGCCGATCGGCCGCCACGGCGGCGCCTCGCGGCTGCGCAAGGCGCAGCGGCTGGGCGCCCGCACCGCGGCGATGATCGGCTTCGGCCGCGGCCGCTCCTTCGACCTCGCCCTCGCCCACGGCTCCAACGACCTGGCGATCGCGGCGTGGCTGCTCGGCGTGCCGGAGGCGAACATGCACGACTACGAGTACGCCGTCACCCAGCACCGGATCGGCTGCCGGCTCGCCAAGCGGGTGATGTTCCCCGACTCGGTCCCGGCCGAGCGCCTGCGCCGCTTCGGCGTCGGGCCGGACAAGCTCTTCCCCTACCCGGGCCTGAAGGAGGAGTACTACCTCTACGACTTCGAGCCCGACCCGCATGCGCTGGAGCGGCTCTCGGTCGACACGGAGCGGGTCGTGGTCGTCGTCCGCCCGCCCCCCGACGTCTCGCTCTACCACCGCAAGTCGAACCCGCTCTTCCCCAAGGTCCTGCAGCGGCTCGGCGCCGACCCGGGCGTGCAGGCGATCGTCCTGCCGCGCACCCAGGCCCAGCGCGAGCTGGTCGAGAGCCTGGAGCTGCCGTCGCTGATCGTGCCGCCCGGCGCGGTCGAGGCGCAGAGCCTGGTCGCCCTCGCCGACCTCGTCGTCTCCGCCGGCGGCACGATGAACCGCGAGGCGGCGGCGCTGGGGACGCCCGTCTACACGACCTACGGCGGCCGCCTCGGGGGGGTCGACGAAGCGCTGATCCGCTCCGGGCGGCTGCGGCCGCTGACCGACCCGCGGGCGATCGAGCTCGAGAAGCGCAGCGCCGGCGCGACTCCGACCAGGCGGGACCCTGGTCTGCTCGTCGAGACGATCCTAGGTACCGTCGGAGCCGACCATCCCGCGGCAAGCCAAATCTCGAGCTGACTCTCTCGTCCTGCCCGAGGACGTCCAGGCCGACCTGGAGCACTTCATCGCCCTCGCCGGCGAGGGCGAGGCACGCCCGGTGGACCCGGTTCTGAGGCTCCTCGACGTCCTCATCTCGTCGCTGATCCTGCTCGTCCTCTCGCCGCTGCTGGCGCTGACCGCGGTCGCGATCGCGGTCAGCTCCGGGCGGCCGGTCCTCTACCGCGGCGCCCGCGTCGGCCGCGCCGGGCAGCTCTTCCGCATGTACAAGTTCCGCACCCTTAAGCCCGACGCCGAGCGGCGCCTGGGCCCGTACCTGGGCGAGGAGCTGTCGCGGCGCACCGAGGAAGAGGTGACGCGGATCGGACGGCTGCTGCGCGCCGTCCACCTCGACGAGGTGCCGCAGCTGTGGAACGTGCTGCGGGGCGAGATGGCGCTGGTCGGGCCGCGGCCGATCCGGCCCGCCTTCTTCACCGAGCTCTGCGAGGAGATCCCCCAGTACTGGCAGCGGCTGGTCGTCCGCCCCGGTGTCACCGGCTTCGCCCAGACGCGGATGACGCGGGAGGAGTCGTGGGCCGACAAGCTCGCCCACGACATGGAGTACATCGCCGACCGCTCGGTCTCCCTCTACGTCAGCGTCCTCTTCGCCACCGTCGCCAAGATCCTCGGTCGTGGTCCCGGAGCCCGCCCCGGCAGGGGTTCCACTTAACTTTTTCCGAAGACAGTGGGCGGCCGTCCGAGAGCCACTGTTCGGAAAAAGTACAAGACGTTCCACCCCTGCCGGGGCGGGCTCTCACGTGCACCTCCTTGAGAGACTGGCGCCATGTGCGGGATCTGCGGTGTGGCGACGGTTGAGCGGGGGGCGGCCCCCGACCTGGAGACCGTGGCGCGGATGAACGCGCGCCTCGTCCATCGCGGCCCCGACAGCGACGGCGTCTTCCACGACGGCGGCGTGGCGCTGGCGATGCGGCGCCTCTCGATCATCGACCTCGAGCGCGGCGACCAGCCGATCGCCAACGAGGACGGATCGGTCACCGTCGTCCAGAACGGCGAGATCTACAACTACCGCGAGCTGCGACGCGAGCTGGAGGGGCGCGGCCACCGCTTCGCCACCGCCTCGGACACCGAGGTCCTGGTCCATCTCTACGAGGAGCACGGCGACGGCTTCGCCGAGCGCCTGCGGGGGATGTTCGCGCTCGCCCTCTGGGACGCCCGCGAGCGGCGCCTGCTGCTGGCCCGCGACCGGTTCGGGATCAAGCCGCTCTACTACCGCCTCGCCGGGGGGCGGCTGTCGTTCGCCTCGGAGCTGAAGGCGATGCTCGAGGACCCGGAGCTGTCGCGCGAGATCGACCCGCGCGCCGTCGCCGCCTACCTCTCCTTCAACTCGATCCCGGCGCCGCTGACGATCTTCGAGCAGGCGCGCAAGCTGCCCGCCGGCACCCTGCTCGCCTGGCGCGACGGGACTGTCGAGCGGAGCCGCTACGCGCGGCCGGCCCCGGTCGACGCCGCCGCGGCGCGCCGCCGCCCGGAGCGGGCGCTGGCCGCGGAGCTGCGCGAGACCCTGCGCGATTCGGTCCGCGCCCACCTCGTCGCCGACGTTCCGGTCGGCGTCCTGCTCTCCGGCGGCGTCGACTCGGCGGGCATCGTCGCGCTCGCCGCCGGCGAGCAGGCGGAAGCCGTGCGGACCTTCTCGGTCGGCTTCGAGGAGTCGAGCTTCGACGAGCTGGACCGGGCGCGGCTGGTCGCCGAGCGCTACCGCACCGAGCACCACGAGATCGTCCTGCGGCCGGATGCGGTCGAGCTGTTCCCGAAGCTGGTCGAGGCCTTCGACGAGCCGTTCGGCGACTCCTCGGCGCTGCCGGCCTACCTGGTCTCCGAGCTGGCGGCCGGCGAGGTCAAGGTCGCCCTCTCCGGCGAGGGCGGCGACGAGCTGTTCGGCGGCTACTACACCTACGTGGCGGACCTGCTCGCCCCGCGCGTCGGCCGCCTGGCGGCGCTCGCGGCGCCGCTGGCCGAGGCGCTGCCGAGCTCCGACGCGAAGGCCAGCTTCGACTACAAGGCGAAGCGCTTCGCCCGCGCCGCCCACCTGCCGCCGCTGGAGCGCCACCACGCCTGGAAGGAGATCTTCTCCCGCCGGCAGCAGGCGGCGATGCTGGGCGGCCGCGACCCCGGCTGGGACCCGCTCGACCTCTACCGCGAGCGCTACGCGGAGACCGCGGGGGCGGAGCCGCTGGCCCGCCTCCAGGACGTCGACCTCGGCATCTACCTGGTCGACGACCTGCTGGTCAAGACCGACCGCGCCAGCATGGCGCACTCGCTGGAGCTGCGGGTCCCCTTCCTCGACAACGAGGTGGCGGCGATGGCGCTCGGCCTGGCGACGCCGCTGAAGGTGCGCGGGACGGCGAAGAAGCGGCTGCTGCGCCGGGCCCTGGCGCCGCTGCTGCCGAGGGAGGTCCTGCGCGGGCCCAAGCAGGGCTTCTCGATCCCGGTCGCCGCCTGGCTGCGCGGACCGCTGCAGGGATTCGCCCGCGAAGTGCTCTCGGCGGAGGCGCTGTCGCGGCAGGGCTGGCTCGAGCCCGCCGTCGTCGCTTCGCTGCTCGACCGCCATTGCGCCGGCCGCGAGGACCTGAGCCGCCAGCTCTGGGGCCTGATCGCCTTCACCCTCTGGCTCGATCGCCACGCGGCCTGAGCCGAATCGGCCATCTAACCCGTGGAATAGCCTGACCAACCGGTGTCGGCTAGCCTCGAAGCCCTCTTCGCCTTCCTCCTCGCGGGGGTCGTGACCCTGCTGCTCGTCCCGCTGACGATCCGCCTGGCGCGCCGGGTCGGCGCGATCGACATGCCCAGGGCGCGCTCGCTGCACGAGGTTCCGACGCCGAAGCTGGGCGGGCTGGCGATCCTCGCCGGGACGCTGATCGCGGCCCTGATCTGGCTCCCCTGGGACGCCGAGACGCGGGCGATCCTGGCCGGCGCGATCGCGATCGCGCTGGTCGGCTTCCTCGACGACCTCTACGAGCTGGGCGCGGCGTCGAAGCTGCTCGGGCAGACGGTCGCGGTGGTGATCCCGGTCACCGCCGGGGTCACCGTCGCCAGCTTCACCTTCCCCTTCCTCGGCCAGGTCAACCCGGGCTCGGTCCACCTGCTGGGCCTTCCCGGCGGCGGCGCGATCGACCTCGGCGAGGTCGCCACCGTGATCGGGATCGTCGCCGTGATCAACGTGATCAACCTGATCGACGGCGTCGACGGCCTGGCCGCCGGCGTCTGCACGATCTCGGGCGCAGCCTTCGCCGTGATCGCGCTCTCGCTGGAACGCGACGCCGCCGGTGTGCTGGCGGCGCTGACCGCGGGGGCCTCGCTCGGCTTCCTCCGCGACGGCTTTCCGCCCGCCCGCACCTTCATGGGAGACACCGGCTCCAACCTGCTCGGCTACCTGCTCGGCGTCATCGCCGTGCAGGGAGCGCTGAAGACGAACGCCGTGATCGCCCTGTTCCTGCCGCTGATCGTCCTCACGGTGCCGATCCTCGACACCGGCTTCGTGGTCGCCAAGCGGCTCAAATACGGGCGACCGATCTACCGCGCCGACCGCTGGCACTTCCATCACCGGATGGCCAACATCGGCTTCTCGCAGCGGCGCACGCTCGCCTATCTCTACGGCTGGACGCTGGTCATGGCCGGCCTGGCGCTGGCCCTGCGCTTCGTCCCCTACAGCGACAACCACGGTCGCTTCGACGCCCTCTGGACGGCGGTGATGGCGGCCTGCCTGCTGCTGGCGCTGGCGGCCAGCGTCTACCTGGTCGAGGTGCTGGAGATCCTCAACCTGCGCCGCCTGCGGCTGCGCCAGCTGGGCAGCCTGCGCCGCGACGCCGGGCGGCCGCTGCCGCCGGCCGAGCAGGTCGACCGGGCGGTCGTCGCCGAGCTGGAGACCGGCAGCTTCCCGGCGATCGACCCGGAGACGGGCGAGTTCGAGCGGATCGAGCCCGAGCGGTAGCCGCTCCCGGGGACGTGCCCGGACTTAACCACCCATAGTGGCGGTCAACTCGCGGCACGTCCCCATCCAGGGTAGTGGCAAGGCTCACGAACTGGCTCTACAGTGCCGATCGCGCGGCCTTGCGGCCTCCCTTTCGGATATAGTCGCGCATCCGCTCGCCCGGCATGAGCCGGGTGGAATCGCGGATTTATGTCTCCTCCCAAGCATGTCGACCTCCTGGCGCTAGCCGCCGCCCTGGCCGTGTTCGTTATCGGCGGCCTGCCGCTGCTCGGCTACGCGGTCGCCGCCGCCGCCTGGCTCGCCCAGCGCGGCATCCAGGTGCTCGCCGGGCGCCGCGCCAAGCAGGAGCTGGCCGCCGGCAACCGCCAGCGGGCGATGGGGACGATCGCCGCGACCACGCTGGGGCGCGTCTGGCTGATGGCGACGGTCGTGCTGCTCGCCGGCCTCGCCGAGCGGGAAGCCGGCCTCGCCGCCGCCGTCCTGCTCGCCGTCCTCTTCACGATCTCCTTCGCGGCGCAGGGCATCGCCCACCTGTTCGAGCCGGAAGGGGAGGGGGCCGCGTGAGCACCAAGGCCAAGGTCTTCATCGGGCTCGGCGCCTACCTGGCGCTGGCGATCCTGATGCTGCTGATCTTCGGCAGCGCCGGCAAGAACGAAGCCTTCCAGCCGCAGAACGAGTTCAAGCTGGAACCGTGGCTCTCGATCCACCTCGGCAGCGTCGACCTGAGCCTCAACAAGGCCGTCCTCTACCTGGTCCTGGCCAGCGCCCTGACGGTCGGCACGATGACCTGGATCTCGCGCCGCATGGTGCAGAAACCGAACCGCGTGCAGACCGCGGTCGAGGTCGCCTACGACCTGACCCGCAACAACATCACCGGCGGCAACCTCGACCCCGCGACCGCCGTTCGCTGGTTCCCCTTCCTCGCCGCGCTCTTCTTCTTCATCTGGTTCTCGAACATGATCGGCTTCCTGCCGCTGCCGATCAACACCGAGCACACGGTCGACGTCTTCGGCCTGCAGATGCCGGCCTTCGCGCTCTACGCGGCGACCGCCAACCTCTCGATCCCGCTCGTCCTGACCCTCGTCGTCTGGATCTCCTACCACGTCGAAGGGGTCCGCGCGAAGGGCTTCTTCCCCTACCTGGCGAGCTGGCTGCCGCCCGGCCTGGAGGACATGAACCCGATCGCCAAGGGCTTCATCTTCACGATCGAGGCGATCTCCCACTTCGCGCGGCTGATCTCGCTCTCGGTGCGACTCTTCGCCAACATCCTCGCCGGCCACCTGCTGCTGCTCTTCATGGGCGGTGGCCTGGCGGTCCTGCTCGGCATCGCCGCCCTCGGCGCCCTCACCTTCCCCCTCGCCTTCTTCTTCTTCGTGCTGGAGGTCGGGCTTATCGCGACGCTTCAGGCGTTTATCTTCTCGACCCTCACGGCCATCTACATCGGCGGAGCGACCGCCGCAAGTCACTAGAAAAGGAGCGCTGTATCCATGGATCTGTCCCCTATTGCCGCCGCGATCTCTGACGAAGGGGTCGAAAAAGCCGGCAAGGCGATTGCCCTCGGTGTCGGCGCGGGCCTCGGCTCGATCGGCGCCGGCATCGGCATCGGCTTCATCTTCGGCAAGGAGATCGAGTCGGTCGCCCGCCAGCCGGAGATGAAAGACGAGCTTCAGGGCATTCGCTGGCTGGGCTTCGCGCTGACCGAGGCCGTGGCCTTCTACACCTTCATCTTCGGCCTGATCGCCTTCTTCCTCTAGGTCGATCGCGTGGAGCCCTTCGGTCACATAGCCGGGCTGGTCCCGCTCGCCGCCGAGGCGGGGGGCGAAGAAGGCGGCAGCTTCCTGGTCTCGCCGGGCCTCGGCCTGATGATCTGGACGCTGGTCCTCTTCCTGTTCACGATGTGGGTGCTGAGCAAGGTCGCCTTCCCGCGCATCCAGGAGGCGCTCGACAAGCGCGCGAAGACGATCAGCGAGTCGATCGAGGCGGCCGAACGGCAGCGCCGCGAATCCGACGAGCTGCTCGAGGAGTACCGCGCGCGCCTCTCCGAGGCGCGGGAGCAGGCCGACGACATCGTCGCCCGGGCGCGGCGGGCGGCCGAGACGGCCGAGGCCGAGGCGACCGTCGCCGGCAGGGAGAAGCGCGAGGAGCTGGTCGCCGCCGCCAAGCGCGACATCGAGGCCGAGACGAGGCGCTCGCTGGAGCAGATCCGCAAGGAGGTCGCCGACCTGACGGTGCTGGCGACCGAGAAGGTGACCCGCAAGGCGCTCAGCGCCGAGGACCAGAAGCGCCTCGTCGAGGAGGCGCTCAGCGAGGTCGACTTCTCGGCCCTCTCGGGGTCGGAGAACTGATGCAGGACGCCGCCCGCGTGTACGCGGAGGCCCTGTTCGAGGTCGGTCGGGACAAGGGCAAGCTGGACGCGCTGCGGGAGCAGCTCGGCCAGTTCGCCGACGCCGTCGCCGGCAACCGCGAGCTTCAGGTCTTCTTCTTCAGCCCCTACTTCTCCTCGACGGAGAAGCGCGACGGGGCGCGGCGGGCGATCTCGGGCGCCGAGCCCGAGCTGCTCAACTTCCTCGAGCTGCTGATCGAGAAGCACCGGATGCCGGAGGTCTTCCGCATCCGCCAGCAGCTCGACGAGCTCTGGAAGCAGGAGAACCGCCGCCTCGACGTGACCGTCACCAGCGCGGTCGAGCTGGACCCGGCGGTGGTGGCGAGGATCGGCGAGGAGATCGAGCGCCAGACCGGCGAGAAGGTCGACCTGGCGAGCCGGATCGACGACGAGATCCTCGGCGGCATCGTCCTGCAGGTCGGCAACATGGTCCTCGACGCGAGTATCCGCAGTCGCTTGGAGAAACTTCGAAAGAGCGTCGCCGGCGCGGCGTAAGAGGAGGCAGAGAGCACCCCGATGGAAATCAAGCCCGACGAGATTGCATCGATCCTGCGAGACAGGATCGAAGGCCTGGAGACCGAGGCGGCCGACCTCGCCGAGGTCGGCACCGTCCTCTCCGTGGCCGACGGCATCGCCCGTATCCACGGCCTCGACAACTGCATGGCGCTGGAGATGCTCGAGCTGCCGCACGGGGTCACCGGGCTGGCGCTGAACCTCGAGGCCGACAACGTCGGCGCGGTGCTGTTCGGCGAGTGGGACAAGATCGTCGAGGGCGACACGGTGAAGCGCACCGGGCACCTGCTCGAGATCCCGGTCGGCGAGCAGCTGCTGGGCCGGATGGTCGACCCGCTCGGCCGCCCGCTCGACGACCGCGGCGAGATCGTCACCACCGAGACCCGCCCGGCCGAGTTCAAAGCCCCCGGCGTCGTCCAGCGCCAGCCGGTCGTCGAACCGGTCCAGACCGGGCTGATGGCGATCGACGGGATGATCCCGATCGGCCGCGGCCAGCGAGAGCTGATCATCGGCGACCGCCAGACCGGCAAGACGGCGATCGCGATCGACACGATCATCAACAACCGCGACAAGGACCTGATCTGCATCTACGTCGCGATCGGCCAGCGGATGTCGACCGTCGTCCAGCTGAAAGAGGTGCTGGAGGAGAACGGCGCGATGGAGAACACGATCATCGTCGCCGCGCCCGCCGACGAGGCGGCGCCGATCAAGTACATCGCCCCCTACGCCGGCTGCGCGATGGGCGAGCACTTCCTCTACAACGGCAAGGCCGCCCTCTGCGTCTACGACGACCTCACCAAGCACGCCTACGCCTACCGGCAGATGTCGCTGCTGCTGCGGCGCCCGCCCGGTCGCGAGGCCTACCCGGGCGACGTCTTCTACCTGCACTCGCGGCTGCTCGAGCGGGCGGTGAAGCTGAACGACGAGCTCGGCGGTGGCTCGCTGACCGCGCTGCCGATCATCGAGACCCAGGCCTCCGACGTCTCCGCCTACATCCCGACCAACGTGATCTCGATCACCGACGGCCAGATCTTCCTCGAGTCCGACCTCTTCTTCTCCGGGGTGCGGCCGGCGATCAACGTCGGCATCTCGGTCTCGCGGGTGGGCGGCAACGCGCAGACCAAGGCGATGAAGAAGGTGGCCGGGAAGCTGCGCCTCGACCTCTCCCAGTACCGCGACCTCGAGGCCTTCGCCCAGTTCGGCTCCGAGCTCGACCCGGAGACGCAGAAATCGCTCGCCCGCGGGGAACGGCTGGTCGAGCTGCTGAAACAGAAAGAGCGCCAGCCGCTCGCCGTCGCCGACCAGGTCGCCGCGATCTACTCCGGCACCGGCGGCTTCCTCGACCGGGTCAAGACCGAACGGGTCGGCGAGTTCCTCGCCGACCTGCGCAACCGGCTGCACGCCGAGAAGGCCGAGCTGCTGGCGCGGATCGAAGCGAGCGGCAAGCTCGAGCAGGCCGACGAGGAGGAGCTGGGCGCGGCGATCCGCGACTTCGTCGACGACTTCGGCCCCGACTTCGACGAGCACGGCGACCCGCTCGAGCGGGGCGAGTCGGATCGGGTCAAGTCGGCCGAGGAGCGGGAGCGGCCGAGCCGCACCGCCGAGGCCGAGGCTGCGAAGGAGACCGCAGCCGCCTGATGGCCTCGCAGAAGGAAGTCAAGAACCGGATCGCTTCGATCAAGAACATCAACAAGATCACGCGGGCGATGGAGATGGTCGCGGCGGCGCGGCTGCGGCGGGCCGAGCAGCGGATCGAAGCGCTGCGGCCGTACGCGCAGGGGATGCGCAAGCTGACCCGGCGGGCGGCCGAGCAGGCGGGGGGCGTGCCGCGGGTTCCGGTGCTGGTCGAGCGCGAGGAGGTGAGGCGGGTCGGGGTGGTGCTGGTGACCGGCGACCGCGGCCTGGCCGGCGCCTTCAACACGAACATCATCCGCGACGGCCTGCGGCTGGAGGGCGAGCTGCGCGGGCGGGACGCCGCGGCGGCGTTCTCGGCGATCGGCCGCAAGGGCGTCTCGGCGCTTACTTTCCGTAAGCGCGAGGTGCGGACCTCCTACGTCGGCTTCACCGACCGGCCCGGGTTCGCCAACGCGCGCGAGATCGGCGAGGAGCTGACCGCGCGCTACGTCGACGAGGAGCTGGACCGGGTCGAGCTCGTCTACAACCACTACGTCTCGCCGCTCACCCAGCACGTCTGGCGGCAGACCCTGCTGCCGCTGCAGCAGGCCGAGGTGCTGGGGGAGGGGGTCGAGGAGGAGGAAGCCGAGGGCGAGGAGAGCGAGATCGAGAAGGCCCACGGCCAGGCGCTGTGGGAGTACGAGCCGGACGCCGAAACGCTGCTGGCGCGGCTGATCCCCGAGTACGTCAACATCTCGGTCTACCGGGCGCTGCTCGAGTCGGCCGCCTCCGAGCTGGGGGCGCGGATGACCGCGATGCGCAACGCGGCCGAGAACGCGGAGTCGATGATGGACGACCTGACCCTGGAGATGAACCGGGTCCGCCAGGCGGAGATCACGCAAGAGATCCTCGAGGTCGTCGCCGGCGCCGAGGCGCTGGGCTAGACCTGGACCTGAAACGGAGAAAAGGAACGAATGGCTGACACGAACGGAAGCAATGTGGGACGGGTCGAGCAGGTCACCGGCGTGGTCGTCGACGCGGTCTTCCCCGGCGAGCTGCCGGAGATCTACTCGGCGGTGACGATCGAGACCGGCGGCGACGGCGACGGCGAACCGACCAAGCTGGTCTGCGAGGTGCAGCAGCACCTCGGCGACGACCGGGTGCGCACGGTGGCGATGGACGCCACCGACGGGATCCGCCGCGGCGACAGGATCGTCGACAGCGGCGGCCCGATCACCGTCCCGGTCGGCGACGCGACCCTGGGCCGCATCTTCAACCTGCTGGGCGAGCCGATCGACGAGGGCGAGCCGGTCGAGACCGAGGAGCGCTGGCCGATCCACCGGCCCGCCCCGGCGCCCTCCGAGCTGACCCCGACCCAGGAGATCCTCGAAACCGGGATCAAGGTGATCGACCTGCTCGCGCCCTACGCCAAAGGCGGCAAGGTGGGGCTGTTCGGCGGCGCCGGGGTCGGCAAGACGGTGCTGATCCAGGAGCTGATCCGCAACATCGGCGAAGAGCACGAGGGCCTGTCCGCCTTCTGCGGGGTCGGCGAGCGCTCGCGCGAGGGGAACGACCTCTGGCTGGAGATGAAGGAGTCGGGCGTGATCGACAAGACGATGCTCGTCTTCGGCCAGATGAACGAGCCCCCGGGCGCCCGCCTCCGCGTCGCCCTCTCCGGGCTGACGATGGCCGAGTACTACCGCGAGCGCGGCGGCCAGGACGTGCTGCTGTTCATCGACAACATCTTCCGCTTCGTCCAGGCGGGCTCGGAGGTCTCGGCGCTGCTCGGACGGATGCCCTCGGCGGTCGGCTACCAGCCGACGCTGGAGACCGAGATGGGCGGCCTGCAGGAGCGGATCACCTCGACCGAGCGCGGCTCGGTCACCTCGGTGCAGGCGGTCTACGTCCCCGCCGACGACCTCACCGACCCGGCGCCGGCCTCGGTCTTCGCCCACCTCAACGCGACGACGACGCTCTCGCGGGCGATCTCCGAGAAAGGCATCTACCCGGCGGTCGACCCGCTCGACTCGACCTCGACGATCCTCAAGCCGGATGTGGTCGGCGAGGAGCACTACCGCACCGCGACCGAGGTGCAGGAAGTCCTGCAGCGCTACAAGGAGCTGCAGGACATCATCGCCATCCTCGGCATCGACGAGCTCTCCGACGAGGACAAGCAGACGGTCTCGCGGGCGCGCAAGATCGAGCGCTTCCTCTCGCAGCCGTTCTTCGTCGCCGAGCAGTTCACCGGCCGCGGCGGCGAGTACGTGCCGGTGGCGGAGACGGTGCGCGGCTTCCGCGAGATCCTCGACGGCGAGCACGACGAGCTGCCGGAGGGCGCCTTCTACATGCAGGGCTCGATCGACCAGGTGACCGAGAACGCCGGCGCGGCGGCGGCGGCGTAGGGAGTCCCGGTGGCCGGCGATCACAGCTTCGGGGTCGAGATCCTCACTCCCGAGGGCGAGGTCTTCGGCGGCGAGGTGCGCCAGGTCTCGACCCGGACCGCGGTCGGCGAGATCGGCATCCTCGCCAACCACGCGCCGCTGCTGGCCGAACTGCGCCCGACCGAGCTGCGGCTGCACATGGGCGGCGGCGCGGAGACGAAGCGCTACGCGCAGGCGCACGGCTGGCTGCAGGTGTTCGGCAACCACGCCCGGCTGCTGCTCGAGGAGGCGATCGCCTTGGAGGACCTCGACGCCGACAGGCTGAAGGAGCAGCTGGCCGACGCCGAGCAGCGCTTCGGCGAGTCCGAGGCGGGCAGCGGCAAGCGGGCGCGGGCCCAGAAGGATCGGGAGAGGGCGGAAGCGTTCTTGGCGATCGCAGAGGGATGAGGGAGACGAGCCGAGGCGCATCGGCGGACCTCCCACGAAGCGGCGCATCCGACATTGACCACACTGGGGTGGGGTCAATGTCGGATGCGCCGAGCTGGGACTTGCGTGGACGGAGCTGCTCATGAGCGAGGAGCTGGTGGCGCTGGCCACCCGGCTGATCGGGTACGACACGTCCGAGCCGGAGGGGGTGCGCGAAGCTGCCGGCTTCGTCAAGGGGTGGCTGGAGGCGCGCGGGATCGATGCGGTGCGGGACGAGGTGAGGGGGCTGCCGGTGCTGCGGGCCGAGGTCGGGGCGGCGGCGGGTCCGACGGTCGTCCTGCACGGCCACATCGACGTCGTCCCGGGGCGGCCGGGGCAGTTCGACCCGCGGCTCGAGGGCGACCGCCTCTACGGGCGCGGCGCCTACGACATGAAGGGCGGCCTGGCGGCGATGCTGCTGAGCGCGGCGGCGATGCGCGACCAGGACCGGGTGCGGGTGCGGCTGGGGATCGTCGGCGACGAGGAGTCCGAGGAGGAGGCCGAACGCGGCAGCGACCACCTGGTCGACAGCGGCTTCCTCGGCGACTTCGCGATCACCGGCGAGCCGACCGACCTGCAGATCGGGGTCGAGGCGAAGGGGGTGCTGGCGCTGCGGCTCGAGGTGAGCGGAGTCGCCGCCCACGGCGCGACGCCCTGGCTGGGCGACAACGCGGTGCTGAAGGCGCACGACGTTTTCCGCAGTATCGAGTCGCTACCTTTCGCAAGGCACAGCTCGGAGCTGTTCGACCGCCCTTCGATCAACCTCGGCCGGATCCTGGGCGGCGACGCGCTCAACAAGGTGCCCGACCGATGCGCGATCGACGTCGACATCCGCTACCTGCCCGACCAGGACCCCGCCGCCGTGCTCGAGCAGGTTCGCGGCCTGCCCGAGACCGAGGTGACGCCGCTGTTCACGCGGCCGCCGGCGGTGGTCGATCGGCAATCGCCCTTCGTGCTCGGCCTGCGCGAGGCGGTCTCGGCGCACCACGACGGCGAGCCGATGAGCGTCGGGCGCGACGGCGCCTCCGACGCGGTCTCGTTCCTGCGGGTGGGGGTGCCGGCGGTCGAGTTCGGCCCGATCGGGGAGGGTCACCACGGGCCGGCGGAGTGGGTCTCGGTGGCCTCGCTGGAGACCTACCGGCAGACGCTCGACTCCTTCCTGCGGGCGATTCCCGACCGCCTCGCCGGCTGAGCGGAGCGCGATGATCGAGCCCGTGTTCAAGAAGCCGCCGCCCTCCGGCGACCACGAGCCGCCGCCGAAGCGCAAGCGCTACTGGTGGCGGTTCACCCTGGCCTCGGTCACGATCGTCGCCGCCACCGCGGCGGCGACGGCGGCCAGCATCCTTCTCTACGTCGGCAGCATCGCCAATGCGCTCTCCCATAACGACGTGCTGCAGAACAAAGTCGAGCGCATCCTCTCCAAGACGAACGGCGGCGAGCCGGAGAACATCGTCATCCTCGGCTCCGACAAGCGGGCGAGCGAACCGGAAGACCCGGGCCGCTCCGACACGACGATCCTGCTGCGGCTCGATCCCGACCAGAACGCGATCGCGCTGATGTCGATCCCGCGCGACCTCAAGGTCGAAATCCCCGGCTACGGGACCGGCAAGTTCAACGAAGCGTATTCCTACGGGGGGCCGAAGCTGACCCTCCAGGTGGTGAAGGAACTGACCGGCCTGCCGATCAATCACGTGGTCAACGTCGACTACCTCGGCTTCGTGCGGGCGGTCGACGCGATCGACTGCGTCTACGTCGACGTCGACCGCCGCTACTACCACTCCAACGTCGGCGTTCCGCCCTCCGAAGAATATGCCGAAATCAACGTGCAGCCGGGCTACCAGCTGCTCTGCGGCAAGAAAGCGCTGCAGTACGTGCGCTACCGCCATACCGACACCGATCTGGTCCGGGCCGCGCGCCAGCAGGACTTCCTCAGCGCCGCGCGCCAGCGGGTTCCGATCGACCAGCTGGTGCTGGGGCGCAACGAACTGATCGACATCTTCACCAGCTACACGACCTCCGACATCAGCGACACGGAGACGATGCTGCAGGTGCTGAAGCTGTTCGTCGCCTCGCGCAGCGCGGCGATCAAGGAGGTGCACTTCCCCGCCACCCTCGGGCCGAGCTTCGTCTACGCCTCGCACAGCGCGATCGAAGGGGCGGTCGACAAGTTCCTCGGGATCGAAGCGAGCGGCGGGCCCCGCGGCTCGCTCGAAGGGGACGGCGAAGAATCGAGTGACAGGCACGAGAAGAAGACGAGAAAGAAGACGAAGAAGCACAAGGCGCCGCCGAAACCGAAGCTGGCGCCGCCGAAGCCGCCCGGCGACGACGGCCTCCTCGCCGCGGGCGAACCCGGCCAGGGTGAGGCGAAGGCGGTCGCCCGCAAGGTGAGCCACGGCTTCCCCGTTTTCTATCCGGCTCGGCTCCCCTCAGGCGCCTTCTACGCAGAAAGCAACCCCTATTACCATGTGCAGGACCCACGCGTCTACCACTTCAAGGACACCGACGGCAAGCGTCACGTGGCCTACCGGATGACCCTGGAGATGGAACTGCCCGACGGCGTCCACTACTTCGGCGTGCAGGGGATCAGGGGTTGGACCGACCCGCCGATCCTCTCCAACCCGAGCCTGACGAAGACGATCCACGGGCGTGAGTACGACATCTACGTCGACGGCGACCGTGTCAAGCTGATCGCCTGGCGGCGGGGCGACAACGTCTACTGGATCTCGAACAGCCTGCTGCAGGTGCTGACCAACGACCAGATGGTGGGGATGGCCCGGTCGGCGAAGGCGATAATCCCCCAGCAGAAGCGGAAGCGGGGGAGGGCGGGATGAGCGAGAACAGAGAGACGATCGGCGTCGTCGGCGTCGGCTGGGTCGGCCTGGTCACGGCCGCCTGCTTCGCCGAGCTCGGCCACCCGGTCGTCGCCCGCGACATCGTCGCCGAGAAGGTCGAGGCGCTCTCGCGCGGCGAGACGACGATCCACGAGCCCGGCCTCGCCGACCTGCTCGCCCGCAACGCCGAGCGGCTCACCTTCACCACCGAGATGGGCGAGCTGCTCGACGCGGCCCGGCTGCTGTTCGTCTGCGTCGACACGCCGCCGACCCGCTCCGGCGACGCCGACCTCTCGCGGGTCCGCTCGGTGGTCGGGGAGCTGCGCGACGGCGGCGAGCACGTGCTGGTCATGAAGAGCACGGTGCCGGCGGGGACGGGCGCGGCGATTCGCCGCGACCTGCCGGGTATCGCCTACGTCTCCTGCCCCGAGTTCCTCAAGGAGGGCTCGGCGGTCGAGGACTTCCTGCACCCCGACCGCGTCGTGGTCGGGGCCGAATTCGGCGCCGAGGCGGCGGCCGATGCGGTGGCCGCGCTCTACGAGCCGCTCGGCGGCGAGATCGTCCGCACCGACGTCGCCAGCGCCGAGATGATCAAGCTCGCCTCCAACGCCTTCCTGGCGACCAAGATCTCCTTCGTCAACGAGATCGCCAACGTCTGCGAGGAAGTCGGCGCCGACGTCTCCGAGGTCGCCCGCGGGATGGGCCTCGACCAGCGCATCGGCCCGTCGTTCCTGCGGGCGGGGATCGGCTACGGGGGCTCCTGCTTCGACGGCAGTGAGACGTTGCTCGTGAGGCATCACGGAGTCGCCAAGCTCGTCTCTTTCGAGGAGCTTTGGGGCCTGGCAGGCGGGGACGAGGCGGCGGTCGATGGCGAGGCGATCGCGCCCGAAGGCCTCTTTGCCTGGTCATGGGTCCCCGGGGAGCGCAAGCCGGAATGGATGCCGGTGTCGTTGCTCACCAAACGGCGCCATGAGGGTGAGGTGGTCGAGATCAGGACCAAGATGGGGCGACGGGTCACCGTGACCGCCGACCATCCGATCGTCGTCGGCGACGGCGCCGACGACGAGATCTTGACGACGGTTCGGGCCGAGGACGTCACCACGGCAGACTGGTTGCCGCTTGCCGGTGGGGCGAACAGCGGTTTCGCGCCCCGCGTGTACTCGACGATCGGGGCAATCGAAGACGCGATTCCCGTCGAGCAGGTGATCGTTCGTCCAGAGCCTCGCGAGATAGAAGCGCTCCGACAGCTTCCTGTTTCCGAGCGAGCCACGATCCTCGATCACCCGCGGGGCCATGCGCAGCGAATCCACGACATCGGTCGCAGTGGCGCGTTGCGTTTGCCGGAGGCGTGTGCGGCAGGAATGGACCTTCGCGGAGCGAGCGTCGGGACCGCGCGCAGCGGCACCTACATACCTGAGCGTCTGGACATGTCAAAGGAGTTCTGGAGGGTCGTTGGGCTCTACGTGGCGGAGGGCCACGTCAATCGGGACAGCGGACGGAATGGCGCCGTGCGGGAACGGATCGCGTGGTCGTTCCATCCCCGCAACGAGGAGCATCTGGTTCGCGACGTTGTCGACTACTGGGAGGGGCAGGGCGTTAAGACTCGTGTCTTCGACGGCACTACGACTCGCCAGGTGCAGATCTCATCTCGCATCCTCGCCGCCTGGTGGACGGAGGCTCTCGGTCTCGGCCGGAACAGCTATGAGCAGCGGTTGCCCAATCTGATCTGGGAGCAGACCGACGAAAGCAAGTGGGCGCTGCTCTCCGGGCTCTGGGAGGGGGACGGCTCGTGGTCACTGGTCAATGGAGGGCCGAGCGTAACGCTCGACTTCGGCACCATCAGCGACGAGCTCGCTGACGGTGCCGCGCGGCTGCTCGGCGATCTCGGGATCGTTCCCTCTTGGCGCCGCGGGCGGACTCAAAAGTCGACGAAGGAGACTCACTGGCTCAAGGTGAGCGGCGCGGGTCAGATCGAAAGAGCGATTGCGCTGGTTCCGCGTTCGCAGCGGCAGGTGGTGCTGGACGCGATCCGCGAGCAGAGCAAGCGCATCGCCCCCAGCGGCTACAGGCGATTTGGAGATGCATCGACGGCCTGGGTGCGGGTCGCGCAAACCTCCAAGCGCGAGTTCCGGGGCCCGGTGTACTCGCTCGAGGTGCCGGGTTCGAACACCGTGGCTTCCAGCGGAGGGTTAGTCCTGCACAACTGCTTCCCCAAGGACGTCAGCGCGCTGAAGATGCTCGCCGGCAACACCGGCTACCACTTCCAGCTCTTGAACGCGGTGATCGAGGTGAACGAGCTGCAGAAGCGGCGGGTGGTGCAGAAGCTGCTCGGCCATCTCGGCTCGTTGGTCGGCAAGCGGGTGGCGCTGCTGGGGCTCGCCTTCAAGCCCGACACCGACGACATGCGCGAAGCATCGAGCCTGGTGCTGGCGGCGCGGTTGCAGGGGGAAGGCGCCGAGGTCGTCGCCTATGACCCGGTTGCCGCCGAGGCCGCGCGCGACCTGCTCGACGAGGTCGAGCTGCGCGACTCGGCGCTGGCGGCGCTCGAGGGCGCCGACGCCGCGGTGCTCGTCACCGAGTGGCCCGAGTTCGCCGAGCTCGACTGGGCCGAGGCGGCGAGCCGGATGGCGCGGCCGCTGCTAATCGATGGGCGCAACTTCCTCGATCCGGACAAGCTCCGTGGAGCAGGCTTCGAATACGAGGGGATCGGCCGCCAGATCAAATGCAAGCAATTGTCTTAGTCGGCGGGAAGGGAACTCGGTTGAGGCCACTCACCGAGTCCACGCCGAAGCCGGCGCTGACCCTGGTCGACCGGCCCTTCCTCGCCTACATGATCGAGTGGCTGGCCGGCCACGGGGTGACCGAGGTCGTGCTCGCCTGCGGCTTCCTGCCCGACGTGCTGCGCGAGGCGCTGGCCGGCGAGGAGGAGCGGGCGGGGGTCCGCATCCGCTACGCGGTCGAGCCCGAGCCGCTCGGCACCGCCGGCGCGATCCGCTTCGCCGCCGACCGGCTCGGCGACGAGCTCGACGACCGCTTCCTGGCGCTGAACGGCGACGTGCTCACCGACCTCGACCTCGGCGCGCTGCTGCGAGCCCACGCCGACCGCGCCGCGCGGGCGACGATCGCCCTGCACCCGGTCGATGACTCCTCCGCCTTCGGGCTCGTCCACAGCGGCGAGGAAGGGGAGGTCCTGGCCTTCCTCGAGAAGACCGGCGAGGCCGCCCCGGGCGAGGTCAACGCCGGCATGTACGTGCTCGAGCGCTCGGTGCTGGAGCTGATCCCGCCCGGCGAGAACGTCTCGATCGAGCGCGACGTCTTCCCCCGCCTGGTCGGCGCCGGCCTGCACGGGTTGCTGCTGGACGGCTACTGGATGGACATCGGCACGCCGGAGCGCTACCTGCAGGCGAGCTGGGACATCCTCGAGGGCCGGGTCGAGACCCGGGTCGAGCCGACCGCGCCCGGCGCCCTGGTCGCGGCGGGCGCCGAGGTGGCGGGCGACGCCACCGTCGGCCCGCGAGCCGTGGTCTCTCCGGGTTGCCGGGTCGGCGCCGGGGCGGAGGTGCGGGAGTCGATCCTGCTCGACGGCAGCGAGGTGGGCGAGGGAGCCCGGGTCACCGGTTCGATCCTCTCGCCCGGCGCGCGGGTGCCGGCCGGCGCCGAGGTGGACGGCGCGGTCGCCGCCGCGGATGAAATGGTTGTGCGATGACCATGCTCGACGACATCCTCGCCATTCCGGCGCACCTGCGGGATGCCCTCTGGCGGATCGAGTCGGCCCGGCTGGAGCCGGCCGAGGCGGCCGGGGCGATGGTCTGCGGGGTCGGCGGCTCGGCGATCGGCGGCGACCTGGCCGCGGCGGCGCTCGGCGACCGCCTGACCCGGCCGCTGCTGACCATCCGTGGCTACGAGCTGCCGAGCTGGGCGACCCCGGAGTGGACCGTGCTCTGCGTCAGCTACTCCGGCAACACCGAGGAGACCCTGGCCTGCTTCGACGCCGCCGAGGCGCTCGGCGCGCGGCGGATCGTCGTCAGCACCGGCGGCGAGCTGGTCGACTCGGCGCGGGCGGCGGGCGTGCCGGTCGTCGGCCTGCCCGGGATCCTGCAGCCGCGCGCCGCCGTCGCCTACATGTTCGCCGCCACCGCCGAGGTCGCCGCCCTGGCCGGCGCCGCGCCCCGCGTACACACGGAGATCGAGGCGGCGGCCGGCTTCCTCGAGGCCCGCTCCGACGACCTGCGGGAGCGGGCGGCCGCGATCGCCGGCCGGCTCGGCGGGGTGCCGCCGGTCGTCTACGGCGCCGACCTGACGGCGCCGGTGGCGAGGCGCTGGAAGACCCAGGTGAACGAGAACGCGAAGCTGCCGGCCTTCTTCGCCGAGCTGCCTGAGGCCGACCACAACGAGCTCTGCGGCTGGGCCGCCGTTCCCGAGGCGGCGCCGCTCTCCGCGGTGCTGCTCGAAGACTGCGACCAGCACCCGCGCGAGCGCCGCCGCTTCGAGCTGACCGCCGAGACGATCGCCGCCGGTGGCGCCGAGACGATCCGCATCGAGACGGCCGGGAAGACCCGGGTCGAACGCCTGCTGTGGGCGACGATGCTCGGCGACCTCGTCTCCGTCGAGCTGGCCGGGGCGCGCGGCGTCGACCCGGTGCCGGTCGAGGCGATTGAGGGATTCAAGGCCGCCCTCGGGCGCCTCTGACCCCGCGCTCAAGCAGCGCGGCTGGCGCCCTGCGTTGGATCCTCTGCGTCTTCGCGCTCGGGCAGCAACGAGGTGACCGGAACGGTCGGATCGAATACCCGCGCGCCCACCTTGCGCAGGCCCGAGATCAGGGCTTCGTACCGCTCCCGCTGGCCAACGGCCATCGCCGACCGGTCGTCCAGCCGTTCCGCGATGATCCGGGCGTGGAATTTCGCGTACCACGTTGCCGCGCTCCGAATCTGCACGAACTCCTCCTCGGAGAGCTCCTCGACCTTGTCCCGGAAGTCCATTCCGCAAAGCTAGCGAGCCCCGCGGACAGGCGAGGGCGCTGAGCCGCTCCCTCCCCCCACTTTCCGATGAAGACCGCCAAAGCCCAAGCCCCCGTGCTCAAAGCGCTGCGAGACGTTCTCGACCGGCGCAGCCGCCTCTACATGGAGCTGGCCGACGCACCGGACCTCGGCGCGTATCTGGCATCGGGCCCGCCCCGTGACGACGAGGAGATCCTTACCGAGCCCATTCTGGCCGACATCCTCGAGCTGGTGCTCGGCTTTCCGGCCGACGCCTACTTTCCCCAGTTGGGCAAGAGCGGGCTGAAGCCCGACTTCACGCCGATGGACCTGATTGCCCATCCCTATGTGCTCGACGCGAAGAGCTCGCGCCAGAAGCTTGGCGGTCACGAGAAGCAGATTCGCGACTACGTAAAGCAGCGACAGCTCGACTTCGGCGTCCTCTTCAACCTCAGGGAAGTTCGCGTCTACAGGCGGGCCGCCAAGGGCCACGACCCTGACCTCTCGTTCAAGATCGAGCCGCTCTGGCGCCTCGCCCGGGGGGAGGCGCAAGCGGGGCTCGACCTCGAGGCGTTCCAGCGCTTCGTCGAGCAGCTCGCGTATCGCTCGATGGGCGTCGAGGAGAAAATCGAGGCGATCCGGAGCATGCCGTCCTGGGAGGAACGGGGCGGAACCGACGAATTGCGGGTGGACGTCGATCTGCTCGTCGCCCAGCTGCGGCGGCACTCGCGGCTGCTCGCCGAGGATGCCGAGGGCCAGCCGGAGGCGCTCGAGGCGCATTTCAAGCTCAATCCCGGCTTTGAAGAGAAGCTGCTTGCGGAGCTTGCGACGATCGCGCAGGACATCGCTCCCCAGGCGAGGGAGGACCTGCTGCCGGCCTCGGTCGCCGACTACCGATCCGGATCGGGTCTGGAGCGTCGCATCTGGCACCAGTACAGCCTGCGGGTTGCGCAGCTGACGCTGGCGCGCATCCTCCTCTACCGGGCCTGGGAGGACGCCGGCTTCATCCAGGAGCAGCTCTACGACGGGGGCTTTCGCGATGCCTACGCCGCGATGGGCGAACGGGTCCGCGACGTCCTCAAAAGCGCTTTCACCGCGGGCGCGCAGCGCTACCACTGGCTTTACGAACGGCAGAGCACCTACGACTGGTACACGCCCGGCGACGGTGAGCTGGTCGAGATCCTCTACTCGCTGACCCAGTTTCCCCTCGACCGTCTCGATGCCGACGTGCTTGGTGGACTGTACGAATCGTACGTCGATGAGATCGATCGCGACCGGCTCGGTCAGTTCTACACGCCCCGCGACGCCGTGAGGTTCATGTTGGATCGCGCCGAGTTCCAGGGGCCTGACGGCGTCTTGAAGATCGACGGCGACGCGCGCAAGGGGCTGAAGACGTTCGACTTCGCCAGCGGCTCGGGAGGTTTCGACGTCGAGATGGCGCGCAGGATCGTCGATGACTCGGGAGTTCTGGACGGGGCTCCGGAGGACCAGCTCGAGGTGCTCGGAGCGATCGTCTCCGGACTGCACGCGATGGAGATCAGCCCGTTTCCGTACTACCTGACCGAGATCAACCTGCTGCTCCAGGTGTCCCGCCTGCTCAGCGCGCTCGGCCATGCTCACCGGGACGTTCCCCACTTCGTGCTCGGCGTCGTACACGAGGATGCGCTGAAGGCGAAGCGACCGGTCGGCGACAGCCTCGAGGGGCTCGACCCAGAGCACCGCGCCGACCACGCGGTGCTGACCCCGGACGAGCGCTTCGGCCTCGTCGGACAGCTCGATCCCGAGAAGCAGGCGGCGTTCAGCCGGATCAGGGAGGGAGGGTTCGACTTGGTCGTCGGCAACCCGCCCTACGTCGCCGAGGCCAACAACAAACCGCTGTTCGAACGCCTGCGCCAGATCGACGCCTGGAAGGGCATCTATCGCGGCAAGAGCGACTACCTCTACTACTTCCTCTACATGGCGGCGGAGCTGCTCGCCCCGGGCGGCCGGCTCTGTGTGGTCGTCCCCGCGGGCTGGATGAACGCCGGCAACGCGGACTGGCTACGGGAGAAGCTGGCGTCGACGCTGCGCCTCGACGAGCTGTTCCTCTTCGGCGGTTACCGGCTCTTCGCGCCGACCGAGGATGCGCGGCATCGCAACCGTCGGGCGCCTACCCCGACCGTGGAGAGCGCGATCCTGCTCGCCACCAAGGGCGAGGCGTCCAAGGGCCACAAGCTGCGAGTGGTTGCGCTGGAGGACGAAGTCGAGGCGGCGCGGGCGCTCTCGGACGGGGTCGAGGCGAGGATCCCGGATCGCCGGGAACTGCTAGAGGAGATGTCCGCTCGGGCCGGCGGACGCCAGGGTCGCAAGGGGGGCATTCACGTCCACGACGTCAAGCAGTCCGAGCTGGCCAGCGATAGGCCGTGGCCGGTGAAGCACGGGGCCAAGGACGTCCCCACGCGGGTGGTTGCCTTTCTCCAGCGGACACTCGACGACAGATCCTCTGTCGAGTCCCTGGGTCTGCGATGGGAGATACCCCAGGGAATTCAAACCGGGGCAGATGCCTACACGGCGAGGATCCACCACCGCCTGCGCGATTCTTTCCCCGAGGCGCTGAAGATGCTCGATGCCACCGGTGCGCAACTGGGCGAAGCAATCATGGAGCTGCCGCCGGGTCGTGAGCAGGAGATGCCCTGGCGAGAGCATCCGGGGGTGCTCGCGAGAAGCGTCGAGCCGCACGCAATCCTTTATGGCGCGCTCGATGAAGAGGACTACACGAGTCTGGTTTGGCTGGGCCGATATGACAAAGAATCGAGGCTGGTGGTCAAGGCGCTTGAGAAATGGAAGCCGGTACTCGAGAACCGGGCCGAGTTTCTTCGCAACCCTTCGCGCCGATGGTGGGAGTGTGCTTGGCCGAGGGACAAGGAGGCGTTGAAGCGCCCCAAGGTCATTGCGCTCTACCGCACTGATCGAGGGCGCTTTGCTATTGACGAGGATGGTACGTGGCAACCGTCGATTAAGACCACCCTCGTCATTCCGGTTGAGGAGGGGCTCTCCGTGGCCTTTCTCGGCGGCCTGCTCAACTCCGAGCTGCTCGACCTCTGGTACTCGATTCGAGGCAAGACGCCACGGGATGTCTGGCGCAACTACGAGCCGAAGCGGATGAAGGAAATTCCCTACCGCCACGTCGACCTCTCCGTGAAGGTCGGCGGCGGTCGGCTGAAAGCACTTGGGGCCAGCCTGAAGAAGGGGGACGCGGAGAAGGCGGCGGCCCTGGCCGTCGAGATCGCCGCCGACCTGCGCTCGAGCGGCGACGCCGGCTTTGCCGCCGATGCCCCTGAGGCGGTCGAGGCGGCGAAGGCTCTCGAGTCGATCGTCCGCGCGATCGCCGACAACCGGCGGGCTCTCCTGCCGTACCGCGATCGCTTCCCTTCCCTGACGCGTGTGGTCAAGGATCCGTGGTCGGCCGAGGAGGTGGATCCGGCGGTGGACGCCTTCGTCGCGGCTCTGCCGAACGGGCAGCGGATCTCGGTCCGCATCGATCCGGAGCTCGATCACTCGATCGAGACTGACGGCATTCTCGGCCATTGCGGCTTCGAGGAAGACTCGCTCGTATTTCGCTACCGGCGTGAGGTCGTCGCCCGGGTCGACGGGCCGCGAGAGAAGCTGATGGTCCTTGCGGAGTTGATCGGCGACGAGCGGAGGCTGATGTCAGCGGACCTGCTTGCGATGGAAGGGCCAAAGTCCGTCGACACGTTTCGCGCAGCCGTCGATGTCGCGAAAGCCGAAGTGGAGGAGCTGCTCGCCGCCGGCCAGGTCCTGGCCGAGGCTGCTGAGCGGCTCGTCTGTGTGCTGTACGCGCTTCCAAAGGAACTCGAGGACGAGGTCGTCGCGCACGCCGTCGCGAGGGCCAAGGCCGCCGCGGCAAGCGCGGACTGAGCTGCTCTCGTCGCGACGCCCATCTCCGTATCCTTCGGGCCGACCGATAGACGAAGAAAGGAACCGATGGCAACCGCCACCGCAAACTACAAAGTCGCCGACATCGACCTGGCCGACTTCGGGCGCAAGGAGATCGGGCTCGCCGAGGTGGAGATGCCCGGCCTGATGCAGACCCGCGAGGAGTTCGCGGCCGAACAGCCACTGAAGGGGGCGCGGATCACCGGCTCGCTCCACATGACGGTGCAGACCGCCGTGCTGATCGAGACCCTCCTCGCCCTCGGCGCCGAGGTCCGCTGGGCCAGCTGCAACATCTTCTCCACGCAGGATCACGCCGCGGCCGCTATCGCCGCCGCCGGCATCCCGGTCTTCGCCTGGAAAGGCGAGACCCTGGAGGAGTACTGGTGGTGCACCGAGCAGGCTCTGCTCTGGCCCGACGGCGAGGGCCCGAACATGATCCTCGACGACGGCGGCGACGCCACCCTGCTCGTCCACAAAGGCGTCGAGTTCGAGAGGGCGGGCGCCGTGCCCGACCCGGCCTCGGCAGGCTCGGAGGAGTTCCGCGTCGTGCTCGAGGCCCTGCAGCGCTCGCTCGAGTCCGACCCGCAGCGCTGGACCCGGATCGCCGGGGGGATCAAGGGGGTCACCGAGGAGACGACCACCGGAGTTCACCGGCTCTACCAGCTGGCCGAGACCGGCGATCTGCTCTTCCCGGCGATCAACGTCAACGACTCGGTCACCAAGTCGAAGTTCGACAACCTCTACGGTTGCCGTCACTCGCTGATCGACGGGATCAACCGCGCCACCGACGTGATGATCGGCGGCAAGGTCGCCGTCGTCTGCGGCTACGGCGACGTCGGCAAGGGCTGCGCCGAGTCGCTGCGCGGCCAGGGCGCCCGCGTGATCGTCACCGAGATCGATCCGATCTGCGCCCTGCAGGCGGCGATGGAGGGCTACGAGGTGCGAACGCTCGAGGAGGTCGTCGAGACGGCCGATATCTTCATCACCGCCACCGGCAACAAGGACATCGTCACCGCCGGCCAGATGGCGCGGATGAAGCACAACGCGATCGTCGGCAACATCGGCCACTTCGACAACGAGATCGACGTCGCCGGGCTCGAAGCGTCTCCCGCCGAGAGGGTCGACATCAAGCCGCAGGTCGACGAGTGGCGCTTCCCCGACGGCCACTCGATCATCCTCCTCTCCGAGGGCCGCCTGCTCAACCTCGGCAACGCGACCGGACACCCGAGCTTCGTAATGTCGAACTCGTTCACCAACCAGGTGATCGCGCAGATCGAGCTCTACGGCCAGCCCGAGGGATTCACGGCCAAGGACGTCACCGTGCTGCCCAAGCACCTCGACGAGAAGGTCGCGCGGCTGCACCTGGCGGCGCTCGGGGTCAGCCTCACCGAGCTGTCCGAGGAGCAGGCCGCCTACCTCGGCATCCCGGTCGAGGGTCCCTACAAGCCCGATCGTTACCGCTACTGAATGAAGGCGATGATCCTCGCGGCCGGGCTGGGGACCCGGCTGCGGCCGATCACCTACGGGATGCCGAAGCCGATGGTGCCGGTGCTGAACCGGCCGTTGATGGAGCACACGGCGCGACTGCTGGCCCGGCACGGCTTCCCCGAGGCGATCGCCAACCTGCACTGGTTCCCCGAGCTGATCGAGGGACACTTCGGCGATGGCTCGGCCTTCGGGCTGGACCTCGCCTACAGCCGCGAGGAGCGGCTGCTGGGAACCGCCGGGGGGGTTCGCAACGCCGCCGGCTTCCTCGGCGACTCGTTCCTGGTCGTCGCGGGCGATGCGCTCACCGACATCGACCTCCGCGCGATGGGGGACTTCCACGACTCCCACGACGGGCTCGTGACCATGGCGACCAAGCGGGTGGCCGACACCGAGCAGTTCGGCGTCGTGATCGCCGCGGGGGACGGCCGCATCCAGGGCTTCCAGGAGAAGCCCGACCCGGCCGAGGCGCTCTCCGACCTCGCCAACACCTGCATCTACATGTTTCGCGCCGAGATCTTCGACTACTTCCCGGCGCCGGGGACGAGCAACGACGCCGGTCCCGACGACCCGCCGGAGTTCGCCGATTGGGCGAAGGACGTATTCCCGGCGCTGCTGGAGGCCGACGTGCCCTTCTACTCGCACGAGATCGACGCCTACTGGAACGACATCGGCAACCTCGACGAGCTGCGCCAGGGCAACCTCGACGCGCTGCGCGGCGCGGTCCGGGTCGAGCCCGGCGCGCCGGAGGTCGCCGACGGGGTGCGGTCGGCCAGCCCGCTCGAGGGCGCCGAGGTGAGCGCGCCGGCGCTGGTCGGCGAGCGGGTCGAGCTGGGGGAGGGCGTACGGATCGAGGGCCCGGCGATCGTCGGCGACGGCTGCCGGATCGGCGCCGGCGCCTGCATCCGCGACTCGATCCTGCTCGAAGGGGTCGAGTTGCCGCCGGGGGCGATCCTGGTCGGCGGTATCGCGGCTACCGCGCGATAGCCGTCACACACAATTGACATTCCGCGCGCCACACGCGCGCCGCGGCCCCGGAGGATCGGGGCATGAAGCTCCTGCACGCGGTCGTGACCACTCTGGTGCCCCCGCTCTGCGCCTCCTGCGGGCGAGCCTGCCGTCCCGAGGCGGTGCTCTGCACGCGCTGCTCGCGCCGCCTCGCCGCCGCGGACCCTGTCGCCGGCAGTGGCCCGCCGGGCATCGACCGGGCCTGGTCGGCCGCGCCCCACGAGGACGTGGCCCGCAGCCTGGTCGCCGCGCTCAAGTTCCGCCGCCTGCTCCCGGTCGCCGGCCTGATGGCCGACCGGATCCAGTGGCTGGCCCCGTCCGACCTCCTCAGCGGCACGATCGTCCCGGTCCCCACGGCCCCGCTCCGAACCGCCCTGCGAGGCTTCGACCCGGCGGCCGAGCTGGCAGCGGCGCTGGCCGAGAAGACCGACCTCCCGATCCAACCGTGCCTCGCCCGCCGCGGCACCGGCCGCCAGCTGGGCAAGCGCCGCGCCCAGCGAGTCGGCCACCCACCCCGGATCCGCACGACCGGCGAGGTCCCCCGCAGCGTCCTCCTGGTAGACGACGTCCTGACGACAGGCGCCACGCTCTCAGCTTGCGCCCAGGCTCTGCGGTCGGCCGGAGCCGTCCGCGTCGCAGCGGCTACATTCGCCCGCAGGCTGTGAGTGGGGCACCCGCTCCCCCTCCCACCCCTCCGTAGATAGCCACGTTGCACGGGGGGCGGGGCAGGCGTAGCATCGAAGCAGATACCGAAGGAGGTCACATGCGGATCGAGGTGCGGGGTCGCAACGTCGAGGTCGACGACGAGCTGCGGGAGCAGGTGACGCAGCGATTCGACCGGGTCGGAAAGCAGGTGTCGGAGCTGGCGACGCTGGAGGTGGAGCTGAGCGAGGAGCGCAACCCGTCGATCGCCGACGGCCAGGTCGCCGAGGCGACGCTGCGGCTGAAGGGCGTGACGCTGCGCGCCCGCGAGGCGTCGCCGGAGATGGCCCACACGATCCACGAGCTGGCCGAGGACGTCCGCCGCCAGGTGAAGAAGCACCGCGACCTGCGCCGCAACCGTCGCAAGACGCGGCGGCTGGTCAACCGGCTGCGGGGGCGTCCGGCGGAGACCTAAAGCCGCGCGTCGCACTGCGGTGCGGCCGACCGATCCCGCCCCCATCGCTACTCTTGAGCGATGGCGAACGCCAGGGACATGGTCACCCGTGCGCTCCGCGTCGGGGAGGGCCGCAAATTCAAGGCGTACGAGAAGCGCGCCGGCAGGATCAGCGGGATCGAGCCGGAGACGGAGGTCCTCGGCGACGAGGAGCTGCGCGCCGAGGCGGACTCGCTGCGCGAGCGGGCCCGCGGCGGCGAGCCGCTCGACGAGCTGCTGCCGGAGGCCTTCGCGCTGACCCGCGAGGCGGCCCGGCGCGGCCTCGGTCAGCGCCACTTCGACGTGCAGCTGATCGGCGGCATGACGCTGCACGACGGGGCGATCGCCGAGATGAAGACCGGCGAGGGTAAGACCCTGACCGCGACCCTGGCGGTGTTCCTCAACACGCTGGCCGGCGACAGCGTCCACGTGGTCACCGTCAACGACTACCTGGCCCGCCGCGACGCCGAATGGATGAAGCCGATCTACGACAAGCTCGGGGTCAGCGTCGCCGCGATCCAGGACTTCGACGACCACGGGGCGCGCCAGGTCAAATACGCCTGCGACGTCGTCTACGGCACCAACTCCGAGTTCGGCTTCGACTACCTGCGCGACAACATGGCCGAAGCGCTCGAGCACTGCGTGCAGCGCGGCCACCACTTCGCGATCGTCGACGAGGTCGACAACATCCTGATCGACGAGGCGCGGACGCCGCTGATCATCTCCGGCGCGCCCGAACAGGCGGCGCAGATCTACTACCAGTTCGCCCGCCTGGCGCGGCAGATGGACAGCGTCCCGGCGAAGGACCGGCTGCGCTCGCTGGGCGAGTCGAAAGACACCTCCGAAGCCGACTACGACTACGAATACGACGAGAAGCACAAGACCGTCTCGCCGACCGAGCGCGGGGTCAAGCGGGCGGAGGAGTTCCTCGGCGTCGACAACCTCTACCTGAGCGAGCACGGCACCCTCGTCAACCACCTGAGCCAGGCGCTGAAGGCCGAGTCGCTCTACCGCAAGGACAAGGACTACGCCGTCGTCGACGGCCAGGTGATGATCATCGACGAGTTCACCGGCCGCATCCTCGAGGGACGGCGCTGGTCGGAGGGGCTGCACCAGGCGGTCGAGGCGAAGGAGGGGGTGGCGATCGGCGAGGAGAACCAGACCCTGGCGACGATCACCCTGCAGAACTACTTCCGCCTCTACGACAAGCTCTCGGGGATGACCGGAACGGCCCTGACCGAGGCCACCGAGTTCATGAAGATCTACAAAGTGCCGGTGGTCGAGATCCCGACCAACCAGCCGATGGTCCGCGCCGACCACAACGACCAGATCTTCAAAACCAAAGACGGCAAGTGGAAGGCGGTGCTGGAGGAGATCGTCGCCCGCCACGAACGCGGCCAGCCGATCCTCGTCGGCACCGTCTCGGTCGAGGTCTCGGAGATGATCTCCGAGGAGCTGAAGCGGCGCGGGATCGAGCACGCGGTGCTGAATGCCAAGCCCGAGCACGCCGAACGAGAGGGCGAGCGGATCGCCCAGGCGGGACGCAAGGGCGCGGTGATGATCGCCACCAACATGGCCGGCCGCGGCGTCGACATCAAGCTCGGCGGCGACCCCGAGCACCTGGCGACGAAAGAGCTGAAGAAGCAGGGGCTGAACCAGGGCGACGAGGGCTACGAGGAGGCGCTGGCGGCGAAGATCGTCGAGTTCGAACCTCAGTGCAAGGCCGAGGCCGAGGAAGTACGCGAGCTGGGCGGCCTCTACATCTGCGGCACCGAGCGGCACGAATCGCGCCGCATCGACAACCAGCTGCGAGGCCGCTCCGGCCGCCAGGGCGACCCCGGCGAGACCCGCTTCTTCCTCTCCGCCGAAGACGACGTGATCCGCCTCTTCGCCGGCGACCGCATCTACAAAATCCTCGACCGGCTGGGGCCGGTGGACGAGGAGGGCGAGGAGATGCCGCTGGAGGCGAAGATGCTGACGAAAACGGTCGAGGGGGCGCAGAAGAAGGTCGAGGAGCAGAACTTCCTGATCCGCAAACGGGTGCTCGAGTACGACGACGTGATGAACGAGCAGCGCCGTGTCGTCTACAAATACCGCCGCGAGATCCTCGAGGGGCGCGACATGTCCGACATCTCCCGCGACGAGCTGGAGGGGGTGATCGAGCGGCTGGTCGACGAGTACACGCCCGGCGACGACCTCGAACAGTGGGACCTGCCGGAGCTGGAGGTGCAGCTGCGCCAGATCTGGCCGGTGAGCGTCGAGGTCGGCGCGATCTCGCCGGAGACGGTCGACCGCGAGAAGCTCAAGGACTCCCTCGACGAAGATGCGATGAACGCCTACGACGACCGCGAGAAGCAGATCGGCGAGGAGCTGATGCGCTACCTGGAGCGCTCGATCCTGCTGCAGGTGGTCGACAACCGCTGGCGCGAGCACCTCTACGACATGGACTACCTGCGCGAAGGGATCCACCTGCGCGGCTTCGCCCAGATCGACCCGCTGGTCGCCTACAAAAACGAAGGCTTCGCGATGTTCGAGGAGCTGATGCACTCGATCTGGGAGGAGTTCAGCAAGCTGGTCTTCAACGCCCAGATCGAACTCGACCCCAACCAGCCCCAGGGGGTGTTCGGCGGCAACGGCGGCGGTGCGCCGGCCGCGCTCGACTACTCCGGCGGCACCCCGGAAGCGCAGCCCTCGGCCCTGCAGGAGGTCGCCGCCGGGGGCGGAACCGAAATCGTCGGGGTGACCGCCGGCGCCGCGCCGGCGAACGGCGGCGGCGCCCCCTCGCCGGCCGCGGTCGAGACGGTGGTCAAGGACGAGCGCGAGAAGGACATCGGCCGCAACGACCCGTGCTGGTGCGGGTCGGGGAAGAAGTTCAAGAAGTGTCACGGGGCGTAGAGCCCATCCCGGTAGGGGTTCCACTTAACTTTTTTTGAAGACAGTCGGTGGCCGTCCGAGGATGTCGCCGCAAAAAAAGTACAAGACGTTCCACCCCTACCGGGATGGGCTCTTGACCAGCGCTCGTGATCCACGACCCGATTAGAAGAGTTCATTCGCGCCTTCAACGAGCGCGACTTGGATGCGTTTGTCGAGGTGCTCGATCCGGAGGTGGAGCTGCATTCGATGAAGGGGCTGCGGAAGGGGAGGGAGGCGGCGCGGCTTTGGGCGACGCGGTCGCCCGGTGGGGTCCAGCAGACGATCGAGCTGGAGGAGCTGTACGAGGAAGGGACGGAGGGCGGCGGCGGGTCGGCGGTGGCGCTGATCCGGCGGGTCTGGCGGTGGGCCGAGGACGGGTCGCTCGCCTCCGCGGAGGAGATCGCCTGGCTGTTCGAGCTGCACGACCGCAAGGTGCGCAGCTGGCGGCCGTTCGAGGATCGCTCGGATGCGCTGCGGGCCGGCGGCTTCGTCCACGAGGCCCGTCCCGAGTAGTCTCCGGTCCATGGCCGAGGCCGCCTCAACCGAATCGGTGCCGGCGCGGCTCGCCGCGATCCGGGAGCAGCTGTCCCTGCTCTCGGACTACCTTTGACCCGGCCGCGCTGCGCAGCGAGGCCGAGCGGCTGGAGGCCGAGATGCAGGCGCCCGGCTTCTGGGACGACCAGGCGGCGGCGGCTCGCACCTCGGCCGCGCACGCCCGCGCCCAGCGCCGGCTGAAGACCTTCGAGGAGCTCGAGTCCGAGGTCGGCGACCTCGACGAGCTGGCCGAGATCGCGGCTGAGGACGAGGAGATGGCGGTCGAGCTGGACGGCCAGCTCGCCTCTGTAGAGGGCCGCCTGGCCGAGCTGGAAGAGGCGCGCCTGTTCAGCGGCGCCTACGACGCCGGCGACGCCGTCGTCTCGGTCCACGCCGGGGCGGGGGGGACCGACTCCCAGGACTGGGCGGAGATCCTGCTGCGGATGTACCTGCGCTGGGCCGAGCGCCGCGGCTTCGAGGTCGAGATGAAGGAGGCCTCGCCGGGCGAGGAGGCGGGGCTGAAGTCGGCGACCTTCGTCGCCCGCGGCGAGAACGCCTACGGGCTCTTCGCGGCCGAGCGCGGCGTCCACCGGCTGGTGCGGATCTCCCCCTTCGACTCCTCGGCGCGGCGCCACACCAGCTTCGCCCAGGTCGACGTCGGCCCGCTGGTCGACGCGGGGGTCGAGGTCGAGATCGACGACGCCGACCTGCGGGTCGACACCTACCGCGCCTCCGGCGCCGGCGGCCAGCACGTCAACAAGACCGACTCGGCGGTGCGGATCACCCACCTCCCGACCGGGGTCGTCGTCCAGTGCCAGAACGAGCGCTCGCAGGCCCAGAACAAGGCGGTGGCGATGCAGCTGTTGCGCTCGAAGCTGATCGCGCTGGAGGAGCGCAAGCGGGCCGAGGAGCTGGCCAGGGAGCGGGGCGAGGTGAAGGAAGTGGCCTGGGGCTCGCAGATCCGCAGCTACTTCCTGCATCCCGACCAGCGGGTCAAAGACCACCGGACGGGGCACGAGGCCGGCGATGCCCAGCGGGTGCTGGACGGGGATATCGACGAGTTCGTCCGGGACTACCTGAACAAGACGGCTGCTTCTTCGGCTCGGTAGGTGGGGGGGCGGTCGGGTGCCCCTCCCGGCTCAACTTTTTCCGAAGAGCGCTCGTAGGGGGGCGGTCGGGTGCCCCTCCCGCTCAACTTTTTCCGAAGGCAGCTGGAGGTCGTCCGCGGTGGCTACTTCGGAAAAAGTACAAGCCGCCGGGAGGGGCACCCGACCGCCCCCATCGGACGGAGCCGGAGGACGACCTTGCCAGGGCTCCTTCTGCCTAGCGCCTTCGTGAAGCGGAGGACGCCGCTGCGACCGAGGTGGCGCTTCAAGTTCCCCAGGTGGGGGGAGAGCTGGAGCTTGGCCTTGAACGGTTGGAAGGTCGTGTAGCCGAGCGTCACCTTCAGCCTCTGGTGGGTCGTGGCGGCGTGGGCGTGGGCGCTGCGGAGGGGACAGCGACCACCCTGCGACGAAGAGCCTCCCGCTTCTCCTTCCGCGCCTTCGCAGAACGCTTCCAGTTCTTCCAGTTCGATTTCGCCGTGGGCGAATTCGGCGCGCGCTTCGGCGCATTCCTCCGCGGGGTCTTCTTCTTCGACTTCTTCTATGACTTCGAATTCTTCTTCCGGCGCGGCGGACGCCGTGGCGGGAACGGGAGTCGCCCCGTAGGCCGTCCCGGCGGCGAGCAGCAGCGCCGTCAGCGCGAGCGCGAGAAGCCGGGCTTTGCCTTCCATACTGAGCGGATCGACCGCCCCGCCGGCCGCGTTAGCAGGGAGCCCTCAGCTGGACGAAGGGTCCAGCACGCCCTCCAGGCGCAGCAGCGCTTCCTTCATCGGCAGGCCGCCGCCGTAGCCGCCGAGGGCGCCGCCGCTGCGGAGGACGCGGTGGCAGGGGACGACGATCGGGATCGGGTTGGCGCCGCAGGCGGTGCCGGCGGCGCGCACCGCACGCTCGTTGCCGGCGCTGGTCGCGATCTGGGTGTAGCTGCGGGTCTGGCCGTAGGGGATGCGGTGGATCGCCCGCACCACCCGGCGGCGGAAGTCGTGGGTCAGCTGCCAGTCGAGCGGCAGGTCGAACCCGGTCAGCTTCCCCTCGAAGTAGAGGTCGAGCTGGCGGCGGGCGTCGTCGAGCCGGGCCGGCGCCTCGACCACGCGCGGCGAGATCCGCCGTGCCAGGTCCGCCAGCGTCTCGCCCTCGTCGTGGGCGGGCAGGTCGAGCTTGACCAGCCCGCGCGGCGTCGCCGCCAGCAGCAGCCGCCCGAAGGGCGAGTCGATGGTCGTGTAGGCGACGTCGAGGAGCCCGTCGGCCTCGGCCCGCTCGGCGAATCGCTTCAGCTCGGCCCTCATGCCAGTTCCCTTCGCAGTCGCTTGATTCCCTCGTGCAGGCTGCGCCGTGCCGCCTCGGGCGAGCAGTCGAGCGCGGCGGCGATCTCGGCGTGGGGGAGGTCGCAGCCGTAGCGCAGCGCCACCGCGGCGCGCTGCTTCGGCGGCAGCGCGCCGACCAGCGCCCAGACGCCCTCGTCCAGCTCGGGCCCGGCGGTCCCGCCGGCCGGCTCGGCGACCTCGGCGACCGGCAGCGGGCGCCGGCCGTTCGCCCGGTGGTGGTCGATCGCCTTGCGGTGGGCGATCGTCAGCAGCCAGCCGCGCAGGTTGCGGTCGTCGCCGAGCTTCGGATACGCGCGCAGCGCCGCCAGGAACGTCTCCTGGAAGCAGTCCTCGGCATCCGCCCGCCCGACCGCCCCGCGCAGCACCGCCATCACATCGGCGGCGTGCTCGTCGAGCAGGGCCTGAAAGGGTGGCAGCGCGGTCACTCAAGGGATTAAACGCCCCGGCGCGCGGAGGCGTGAGATTCGCCCCCCCTTCTCTACTTGCAATCTACATGCAATAATTGCAAGTAGAAGATATGGGAATGATCGCCGTTGAAAGCGCCCTCAACTCGCCGCCCCCGGAAGCGGGATCCGAGCTTGCCGGGCTCCCGGAGGACCAGTGGCTGGAGCGGAAGTCGAGCCGGATCGCGCCCCGCGATCTCGCCAACACCCTGATCGGCTTCGCCAACGCCGACGGGGGAGTTGTGGTCGTCGGACTGTCCGACGGGGAGGTCGAGGGGACCAACGGCAATCTGGAGAGGCGGAATTCGCAGTTCCAGGCAAATGTCGATTTCTGCGTGCCGCCCGTTCGGGCGAAGAATCGGCTGATCGATTGCATCGACAGCCACGGCGAGCCAAATGAGTTGCTCGTGATCGAAGTCGAGCCAGGCGACTCCGTGCATGCAAACGGAAAAGACGAAGTCTTCCTGCGGGTGGGGGACGAGAATCGCAAGCTCAGCTTCGCCCAGCGACGGGAGCTGCTCTACGACAAGGGGCAGGCGAGCTACGAGGCCGGCCCATCGGGCGCTTCGCTCGATTCGGTCGACCAGGCGCTTCTGAAGGGCTACGCGATCGCGATCGGGGCACCGGATCCGATCCGCCTCCTCCGTGCCCGCGGCCTGGCGAGCGACGACGAACTGACGATCGCCGGCTGCCTCCTCTTCGCCGAGGCGCCACAGGCATTCCTGCCCGAGGCATTCATCAGAGTGCTGCGATACCGCGGTCGGGAGCGGGGCACCGGCGCTCGCCAGCAATTGATCGAGGACATCAAGCTCGAGGGGCCGATCCCGAGCCAGCTGCGAGACGCGAGGGAGCAAGTCGAGCGCCTACAGCCAACTCGGCGCGCGCTCGGCGAGGGTGGAACCTTCGAAGACGTTCCGCTGGTGCCGGGCGACGCCTGGCTGGAGGGGATCGTCAACGCGGCCGTGCACCGCTCCTACAGCATGGTCGGCGACCACATCAGGGCCGAGATCTTCGACGACCGGATCGAGATCTCGAGTCCGGGGCGGTTTCCGGGGCTGGTGGACCTCAACGACCCTCTCCACACCACGCGCTTCGCCCGGAATCCACGTATCGCTCGCGTTTGTGCCGACCTCAGCCTCGGGCAGGAGCTGGGGGAGGGGATCCGGCGCATGTTCGAGGAGATGCGCCAGGCCGGCCTGACCGACCCGATGTATAGGCAGACGTCAGGCAGCGTCGAACTCCAGCTCCTGGCCGAGCCGGTCGATCGGCGCCTGGACGAACGCTTGCCGGAGCACGCACGAGCGATAACCAGGACGCTCAGGGCCGCGGGGCGAATGAGCACGGGCGAGGTTATGGAAGCACTTGGCATCTCGAGGCCGGTCGTCCAGAGGGAACTCAACGCGCTCAGGGAAGCCGGGATCGCCGAGTGGGTCGGCAAGTCGAAGAAGGACCCGCGCGCCTACTGGCAGCTCAAGACCGGCTAGGTCGATTCTACTTGCAACTACATGAAACAAGACTTGAAATATGCCTGGAAAACAACACATTTACTTGATTTGAAGTCGCTTGTGGAACAGGCCCTGGCCGAGGACGTCGGCGCCGGCGACGTCACCTCGCTGGCGACCGTTCCCGAGGATGCGCGGGCGCGGGCGCGGATCGTGCAGAAGGCGCCCGGGGTCGTCTTCGGCCTGGCCGTGGTGGCGGAGACGATGCGGCAGTGCGGGGTGGAGGAGGTCGACAGCCTGGTCGTCGAGGGGCAGTGGCGCGAGGACGTCCCGGCCGAGGTGCTGCTGGCGAGCGGCCCGGCCCGCGGCCTGCTGGCGGCGGAGCGGACCGCGCTCAACTTCCTCGGCCACCTCTCCGGCGTCGCCACGCTGACCGCGCGCTTCGTCGAGGCGGTCTCGGGCACCGGCGCCAGCATCCTCGACACCCGCAAGACGACGCCCGGCCTGCGCGCCCTGGAGAAGGCCGCGGTCGCGGCGGGCGGCGGCCGGAACCACCGCCTGGGCCTCTACGACGCGATCCTGATCAAGGAGAACCACATCGCCCTCGCCGGTGGCCTGGCGAAGGCGGTCCACGGCGCCCGCACGGCGCGGCCGGACCTGCCGGTCGAGGTCGAGTGCCGCGATCTCGACGAGGTCGCCTACGCGCTCGGCACCGGCGCCGACCGGCTGCTGCTCGACAACATGGACGCGGAGACGCTGCGCGAGGCGGTGCGGCTGCGCGACTCCGAGGCCGGCGAGGGTCGCCCGACCCTGGAGGCGTCCGGGGGCGTCACGCTGGAGAACGTGCGCGAGGTCGCCGAGACGGGCGTCGACTTCATCTCGGTCGGGGCGCTGACCCACTCAGCTCCGGCTCTCGACTTCAGCATGCTTCTCGATCCGGCTTAAGTGAGCGGCCCTCACTTGAGCAGTTTCGACAGGCGGCGGTCCTTGAGGACGCGGCCGCCGGTCTGCTCCTGCGGGCAGGTGCCGAGCTCGCGCAGCCGCAGCTCGCGGCCGTCCGTCAGCCGGACCAGCACCCGAGAGGCTCGGTCTTTCGGCGACGCCCGCTTGTCGAACACCCGCAGCCGCCCGGCCGACATCGGATGGATCAGCAGCGCCAGGTCCCCGAACGGTGCCGAGGCGCCGCGCCGCGATCTCGACCTCGGGGAGCTCGGGCATGCCGAGAGAGTAGACTCGTAAGCAGTTCATTCGACCGGTCTCAGGCGCAGCCTTGCCGGCGAACATTCGACCAGCGAGGCCCATACGGGCCTTTCGAGGCAACGCGAAATGAGAGAGCTGCCGACGATCAACGAGCCGGTCCCGATGCTCCACCTCTCGCCCGAGGAGATCGAGGAGATCTCGCACGAGGTGCGCGAGCTGGCGGCCGAGCGCGACGCGGTGATCCTCGCCCACAACTACCAGGTGCCCGAGGTGCAGGAAGTCGCCGACTACACCGGCGACTCGCTGGGGCTCTCGCGCAAGGCGGCCGAGTCGGACGCCTCGGTGATCGCCTTCTGCGGCGTCCACTTCATGGCCGAGACGGCCTCGGTGCTCTCGCCCGAGAAGACGGTGCTGATCCCCGATCTGGAGGCAGGCTGCTCGCTGGCCGACTCGATCACCGCGAGCGAGCTGCGCAACTGGAAGGCCCGCCACAGCCCCGGCGCGGTCGTCGTCATGTACGTCAACACCTCGGCCGAGGTGAAGGCCGAGACCGACTACTGCTGCACCTCCTCCAACGCGGTCGAGATCGTCGAGCACATCCTCCGCGAGCACGGCCCCGAGACCGAGATCCTCTTCGGGCCCGACATGTGGCTGGGCTCCTACGTCGAGCGCGAGACCGGCCACCCGATGCACGTCTGGCCCGGCGAGTGCCACGTCCACGCCGGGATCCGGCCCGACGACATCACGGCCCAGCGCGCCGCCCATCCCGGCGCCGAGTTCCTCGTCCACCCGGAGTGCGGCTGCGTCACCCAGGTGATGGAGTTCGTCGCCGCCGGCGAAGTCGAGGCGGAGGGGGTCCACATGCTCTCCACCGGCCAGATGCTCGACTACGTGCGGCGCCACCCCGACGGCGAGTTCATCGTCGCGACCGAGAACGGGATGCTGCACCCGCTGCACCAGGCGGCGCCGCGTGCGAGCCTGATCGAGGCCAACCGGATGGCCTTCTGCAAGTACATGAAGATGATCACCCTGCCGAAGCTGCGCGACGCCCTGCGCGAGACGAAGTTCGAGGTCTCGGTGCCGGCGGAGATCGCCGAGCGGGCGCGGGTGCCGATCGAGCGCATGGTCGCGATCGGATAGCGCGCACGGCGCCGACGCCGCCGCCCGGCCGCCAGATAAAGTCGGTCCCATGTCCTCCTCGCAAGCCATCCCCGAGCGGACCGCCAGCCCGGAGCAGCTGCACGAGCTGGCGCAGCAGCTCCGCGTCGACTCGGTCCGCGCCGCCGCGGCGGCCGGCTCCGGCCATCCGACCTCCTCGATGTCGGCCGCCGACCTGATGGCGGTGCTGCTCGCCCGCCACCTGCGCTACGACTTCGCCGCCCCCGAGAACCCCGGCAACGACCACCTGGTCTTCTCCAAGGGCCACGCCTCGCCGCTGCTCTACGGCCTCTACAAGATGGCCGGCGCGATCGACGACGAGGAGCTGCTCACCTTCCGTGAATTCGGCTCGCGCCTGCAGGGCCACCCGACCCCGGAGATCCCCTGGGTCGACGTCGCCACCGGCTCGCTTGGCCAGGGCCTGCCGATCTCGGTCGGGATCGCGCTCGCCGGCAAGCGGCTCGAAGCGGCCGACTTCAGGGTCTGGGTGCTGTGCGGCGACTCGGAGCTGGCCGAGGGCTCGATGTGGGAGGCCTTCGAGCACGCCGGTCACGCCGGCCTCGACAACCTGGTCGCGATCGTCGACGTCAACCGCTTCGGCCAGCGCGGGCCGACGATGCACGAATGGGACACCACCTCCTGGGCGGCCCGCGTCGGGGCCTGCGGCTGGCACGTGCAGGAGATCGACGGGCACGACGCCGCGGCGATCGACGAGGCCTACGCGCAGGCGCTCGCCGCCGATGCGCCGGCGGCGATCTTCGCCCGCACCAAGAAGGGCTCCGGGGTCGTCGCGGTCGAGGACGAGCCGGGCTGGCACGGCAAGCCTCTGGCCGACCCCGAGGCCGCGGTCGAGGAGCTGGGCGGGGTCCGCTCGCTGCGGGTCGAGGTCGCGCCACCGCCGCAGGCGCAGGGCTACGAGATCGCGCGGGCGGAGGTCGAGCGGCCGGGCTACGAGGTCGGCGAGAAGGTCGCGACCCGCGGCGCCTACGGCGACGCCCTGGCCTGGATCGCCTCCGTCGACGAGCGGGTCGTGGCGCTCGACGGCGAGGTCGGCAACTCGACCTACGCCGAGCGCTTCGCCGCCAAGCACCCGGACCGCTTCTTCGAGATGTACATCGCCGAGCAGCAGATGGTCGCGGCGGCCGTCGGTATGCAGACCCGCGGCTGGAGGCCCTTCGCCTCCTCCTTCGGCGCCTTCCTCAGCCGCGCCTACGACTTCGTCCGCATGGGGGCGATCTCCGGCGCCGACCTGAAGCTCTGCGGCTCGCACGTCGGCGTCTCGATCGGCGCCGACGGGCCCTCGCAGATGGCGCTCGAGGACATCGCCTCGCTCCGCGCCGTCTTCGGCAGCGTCGTGCTCTACCCCTGCGACGCCAACCAGACCGTGGAGCTGGTCGACGCGATGCGCGAGCGCGACGGCGTCAGCTACATTCGCACGACCCGCGGCGCGACGCCGGTGATCTACGGGCCGGAGGAGAGCTTCGAGATCGGCGGCAGCCGCACGCTGCGGTCGAGCGGCGACGACGCGGTGACGCTGATCGGCGCCGGGATCACCCTGCACGAATGCCTGGCCGCCGCCGAGCAGCTCTCCGAACAGGGGGTCGTCGCCCGGGTGATCGACCTCTACTCGGTCAAGCCGGTCGACGCCGACGCCCTGCTCGGCGCGGCGCGCGACACGCAGGCCCTGGTGACCGTCGAGGACCACTGGCCGGAGGGGGGGATCGGCGAGACCGTCGCCGGCGTTCTCGCCGCCGCGGGCTCGGGCATTCCCCTGACGCGCCTCGCCGTCTCCGGACGACCCGGCAGCGGACCGCCGGAGTCGCTCCTCGCCGCCGCCGGGATCGACGCCGACCACATCGTCGCCGCGGTCGAGCGGGCGCTTTAGGGCGGACGCTGTAGCGCTGTGACGACTTGTTGTCGCTATCCGACAACAAGTCGTCACAGGCGGCGCGCGCGAGACTTGGCCGAGTCTTGACCTTCGCTTGGGCCGGGCATTGCCCGGCGCGGCGCACAATGGCTCGAACCCAAGCGAAGGAACGAGCGATGACCAGCAGACGAGCCAAGATCGCAGCTACCGCCACGGTGCTCGGGCTGGGCGCGCTCGGCGGAGTGGCGCTGGAGAGCAATCACGGCGTGCCGGCGCAGCTGGCCCTGGCCGGCAAGGGCGGATCGGCGGTCGTGACCACCGCCAGCGGCGCCACCATCCCGGCGGCACAGGCCGCCCCGGGCGAAGCGGCGACGACCCGGCCGCCGATCGTCACCCGCGCCAGCGGCGGCGGTGCGCCCGGCGGCGTCCAGATCGACGACTGAGCGAGACCCCGCGCCCGCTGTTCCTCTCCAAGGGATAGCGGGGCAAAGGAACAGCGGAGGGGTTGGGGCGCGAAGTCAGTCGTCGGCGCCGTGGCCGCCGCCGCCATCTCCCGAGCCGCCGCCTCCTTCGCCTCCGCCGTGGTCGTCCCCGCCTTCGTGCGATGGCGCGCTCGGCGTGGGCGCGCTCGGCGTGGCCGGGATCGTCGCCGGAGGGGTCGTGACCGTCGTTTCCGGCGGCGCGGTGGTGCTGGTCGGCGCGGTGGGGGTCGTGGCGGGCGTCGTGCTCTGACCGCTCTTGCCCCCGGTCCCGGCCTTGCTCTTCGACTTGCCGAAAGTGGCCGGCGCCAGGGCGTCGCCGGCGGAGATCGGTTCGGAGGAGAGGCCGATCTGGCGGCTGGCGAGGCTGCTGGCGGCGACCGCGACCGCGGCGGCGATGACGATGCCGAGCAGCGCCAGGCCGATCCATCTGAAAGTCGCTTTCGATCTCATCGTTCGGGCACCTCAATGACAGCACGCAGGCCGCCCCGGCTGCGGTTCACGAGGCTCACCTCGCCGCCCCACTGGCGGGTCAGCTCGCGGGCGATCGGCAGGCCGAGGCCGGTGCCGCGCGGGCTGCGGCGGCCGGCGCTGCCGCGGCTGAAGCGCTCGAACACCGCCTCCTCCTCGCCCGGCTCGAGTCCCGGTCCCTCGTCGAGGACCTCGAGCCGGCCCGGCGCGGCGGCGATCGTCACCGCCGTGCCCGCCGGCGAGTAGCGCAGCGCGTTCTCGACCAGCGCGTCGATCGAGCGGTCGAGGTCGGGACGGGCGCACCAGGCGCCGCCGGTCGCGCCGTCGCTGCGCGGCTCGACCGCGATCCCGCGCTCCCGCCCCGCGTCGCGCCAGCGCTCGGCCGCCCGCCTCGCGGCCTCGCCGAGGTCGATCCGCTCGCCCGGCAGCTCGTGCTCGCCGGCGCGGCTGAGGATCAGCAGCTCGTCGACGATCTGCGAGAGGCGGTCGATCTCGCCCATCGCGGCGTCGAGCTCCTGCGCCGCGGCCCCGCCGGTCGGCTCCCTCGCGGCGAGGTTTTCGAGCCGCAGCCGCAGTCCGGTAAGCGGCGTGCGGAGCTGGTGGGAGGCGTCGGCGACGAAGTCCTGCTGGACCCGCAGCAGCCGCCTGATCCGCTGCGTCATCTCGTTGAAGGCGCGGCCGAGCGAGCGCTGCTCGGAGCTGCCCTCGACGTTCACCGCGGTGTCCAGGTCGCCGCCGGCGACGCGGCGGGCGGCCTCGTCGAGGCGGCGGATCGGCAGCGCGATGCGGCGCGCGATCAGCGCCCCGGCGGCGAGCGCGAGCAGCAGGACGAGGCCCGCCAGCGCCGCCAGGTCGAGCAGCGAGGTGCGCACGGCGCGGTTGACCGCGGCGACGCTCTGGGTGATCCGCACCGCGCCGCCCGGCCGGCCGTGCTCGAGCACCGGCACCGCGGTGGCGAGGATCTCGGTCCCCAGCGTGCTGCTGTTGCGGGTGATCTGCTCGCTGTGGCCGCGCAGCGCCGCGCGGACCTCGGGCCGGCTGGCGTAGCTGCGCCCGACCGGGGCGCCGGCCGAGTCGGCGAGCAGGCGGCCGCGCCGGTCGACGACGATGACCCGGCCGCGGACGCTGTCGGCCGAGACTTCCGCCAGGCTCCTCAGGCCCGCGCGGCGGCTCGGTTCGAGCAGCTCCGAGGCGCTGGCGGCGACGACGTCGGCCTGGCTCCGCGCCTGGCCGCGGACCTCGGAGTCGACCCGGTCGCGGAGGCTGACCGCGAGCGGCACGCCGAGCGCGATCAGCGCCAGCAGCAGGACGTAGGCGAGCGCCAGCAGCAGGGTGGCGCGCAGGGTCATCGCAAGTCCTCCCGCTTCGCTCCCGGCGCGGAGAACCGGATATGCACGCTTGGTCGCTCCGCGCTCGTCGCGGCTCACCCCTCCGGCGCCGCGAAGCGGAAGCCGACGCCGCGCACCGTCTCGATGAAGGTGGGGCTGCTCGGGTCGTCGCCGAGCTTGCGCCGCAGCCAGCCGACGTGGACGTCGAGCGTCTTGGTCGAGCCGAACCAGTTGACGTCCCAGACCCGCGACATCAGATCCTCGCGGCTGACGACCCGCCCGGCGTGGCGCATCAGCTCGGCCAGCAGGTCGAACTCCTTGCGCGAGAGGTCGAGCTCGGAGCCGCGCAGACGGGCGATCCGCGCCGCCGGGTCGAGCTCCAGCTCGCCGACGGCGATCGGCTCCTCGGGATGCTCCTCGCGGCGGCCGCTGCGCCGCAGCACGGCGCGGATCCGCGAGATCACCTCGGCGGCGCTGAACGGCTTGACGACGTAGTCGTCGGCGCCGAGCTCGAGGCCGACGATCTTGTCCATCTCGGTCCCGCGCGCGGTCAGCATCACGATCGGCACGTCGGAGCGGCGCCGCAGCTCGCGGCAGACGTCGCGGCCGTCGCCGTCGGGCAGCGCCAGGTCGAGCATCACCAGGTCGGGTTCGGCCTCCTCGGCCAGCTCGAGCGCGCCCGCGGCGGTGCCGGTCAGCAGCGGCTCGAAGCCGGCGCGGCGCAACGCCTCGGCGAACGGCTCGGAGATCGAGGCCTCGTCCTCGACGACGAGGATGCGCCCGCCGGGCGCCCTGGCGCTGTCCATGAGGCAACTGTAACGGTGGGTTTGGCGCCGATTTAGGCTCGGCGACGAGGTTTTGCCAATCCTTTACCCGTCCCTGGGCTGCGCTTGCCCGGTCGCCCCGCAGACTGCGACCCGCAAACTTCGGCCAGGAGGTCATCAGTCGTGAACGTGAAGACGCAGATCGCAGTCGGGGCAACCCTCTTCGGGCTCGGCGGCCTGTCCGGGTTGGCGTTGAGCGCCGGCAACCAGGGCGCCTCGCCGCCGGTCGCGGCCAAACCGCTGGTCCACACCCAGGTCCTGCGGCGGACGGTCCACGTCACCAAGCACGCCAAGCCGAAGCACCCGGTCGCGGGCGCCGGCGGCGGCGCCGGCGTCTACGGGGCGAGTTCCGGCTCCGGCGACTCGAGCGGCTCGGCCAGCGCCAGCACCGGCGCCTCCTCGGTCGGCTCCTCGCCTTCCTCGCCGTCCTACACGGGGTCGGCGCCGGTCACGACCGGCGCCAGCAGCGCCGGCGCGGGCTCGACGCCCGGAGGCTCGAGCGGCCACGGCGCCCCGGTGGTCACCCACACGAGCGGCTCGCACTCCGGCGGCCACAGCGCCTCCGGCGGCCACAGCGCTCCGGTGACGACCCACAGCAGCGGCTCCGGCCACAGCACGGGCGCTCACACCATCGCTCCGGTCACCACCAACAGCAGCGGCAGCGCCGGCTCGGGCGGCGGCAGCGCCCCGGTCACCACCGCGAGCAGCGGTGGCGGCGGCGGCGGCGAGAGCGAGAGCGAGGGCGGGGACGGGGGCGAGGGCGGTGACTGAGTCGCGCCGCCCTCGCCGGCCCGGCCCGGCCGCGGTCCTCTGGGGCTCGCTGGCGCTATTCCTGGCGCTGTTCGCGCTGCTCACCTACCAGCTCGCAGCGTCGACCCCGCCGCCTCCGCGCCCGGTGCTGGTGCGCAAGCTGATCAAGCGCCGCGTCGTCACCACGGTCGTGCCCACCCCTGGCGCGACCACCGTCAGCGGCGGCGCGGTCGTGACCGGCTCGGCGCCCGAATTCGCCTCGAGCGAAGCGGCGCCGGTGACCACGGGGGCATCATGAGCCACTCCAGCCTGCGCTGTTCCCTTGCCCCACTATTTCCCGAGAAGGAACAGCGGGAGGATCTTCTATGAGCGAACACGACGTCCAATTCGACGCGATGGGCTCCCACGTCCGCCTGCTGATCGGCGAGCCGGGGCCCGGGATGGAGCCGGCGGAAGCGGCGGCCGAGCGAGCGCGGCGATTCATCGCCGAGTTCGACGCCAAGCTCTCGCGCTTCAAGCCCGAGAGCGAGCTCTGCGCCTTCAACGCCGACCGGCGCGAGCGGGTGCCGGCCTCGGCGCTGCTGCGGGCGGCGGTCAAGGCCGGGATCGCGGCGGCGGAGCGCAGCGGTGGCCTGGTCGACCCGACCCTGGCCGACGAGATCGAGTCGGCCGGCTACGTCGGCTCGCGCGCCGGCGTCGCCGGCGCGCCGCTCGCCGACGCCCTCGCCGAGGCGCCCGAGCGCCGTCCCGCCAGTCCCAACCCGGCGGCGCGCTGGCGCAGCTTCGAGGTCGACGACGAGGCGGGGACGATCTCGCGTCCGCCCGGCGTCCGCTTCGACACCGGCGGCGCCGGCAAGGGTCTCGCCGCCGACCTGGTCGCCGAGCAGCTGCGCGGCTACTCGCGCTTCATCGTCGACTGCGGCGGCGACATCCGGATCGGCGGCCCCGACGCCCTCCTGCACCCCTACGAGGTCTTCGTCGAGCACCCGCTGACGGGGGAGCGCGCCCACGTGCTGCGCCTCAACAACGGCGGCGTCGCCACCTCCGGCCTCAACGTGCGGATCTGGCGCGACGCCGGGGGCCACTTCGCCCATCACCTGCTCGACCCGGCCGGCGGCCGGCCGGCCTGGACCGGGCTGGTCGGCGTCACCGCCCTCGGCGACACCGCGGTCGAGGCCGAGACCTTCTCCAAGACGGCGCTGCTCTCCGGCCCCGAGCGGGGCCGCGAGGTGCTGGCCGAGCGCGGCGGGCTGCTGGTCCACGACGACGGCCGGGTCGAGCCGGTCGGGCCGCTCAGCGTGAAGCCGCGCGTGCGCCTGCCCGCGGGGGCCGGGAGGGCGTCATGGTGACCGCGGCGGCGGCAGGCGGCGCCGGCGCCGTCTCGACGACGCTTCAGAGCCACGGCTGGTGGCTGGCCGGCCGCGCCTCCGGGCTGGTCGCGATGGCCCTGGTCACGATCTCGGTCGGGCTGGGCCTGGCGATGGCCGGCAGGGTGATGCGCCGCCCCGGCCTCTCCCGCAAGCTCTTGGCGATCCACGAGCACACGGCGCTGGCCGGGCTGGTCGCGATCGCCGTCCACGGCATCACCCTGCTCGGCGACCCCTGGCTGCACCCCGGGATCGCCGGCGTCACCGTCCCCTTCGCGATCGGCTTCCGGCCGCTGGCGGTGGCGGCGGGGATCGTCGGCGGCTACCTGGCGGCGCTGCTCGGGCTGAGCTACTACCTGCGCAAGCGGATCGGCGCGCGCCTCTGGCGCAAGGCGCACCGGGCGACGATCGTCGTCTACCTGCTCGGCCTGGGGCACGCCCTCGCCGCCGGCACCGACGCCTCGGCGCCGCTGTTCCGCGCCTGGGCGATCGCGACGGGCGTCCCGATCGCAGGGCTCTTCCTGTACAGGCTCGGCGCCGCGCAGCGCGCGGCCCGGCGGCGGCAGCGCGCGGCGGACGGCGATTCCCCGGCCGTCCGCCGCCCGCGGCCCCGGCAGCTTCGACCCATCCCAGTGACCGAGGAGGCGTGATGAAGGACAACGGAATCGTCATCGTCGGCGGCGGGCTCGCGGCGCAGCGTTGCGCCGAGACGCTGCGCCGCCGTGGCTACGAGGGCACGGTGCGGCTGGTCTGCGCCGAGCCGGAGCCGCCCTACGACCGCCCGCCGCTCTCCAAGGAGGTGCTGGCGGGGGAGGCGAGCGACGAGGACCTCGCCTACCGGCCCGCCTGGTGGTACGAGGAGAAAGGGGTCGAGCTGCTGCTCGGCGACCGCGCGACCGGGCTCGATCCGTCCTCCCGGCGGCTGCGGCTCGGCTCCGGCGCGGCGCTGCCCTACGAGAAGCTGCTGATCGCGACCGGCGGTGCCGCCCGCCGGCTGCCGTTCCTCGCCGAGTACGAGAACGTCCACGCGCTGCGCACCGTGGCCGACGCGCGGCGGCTCCGCGGCGAGCTGCTCGCCGGCGCCCGGCTGGCGATCGTCGGCGCCGGCTTCATCGGCCAGGAGGTCGCGGCGACGGCGCGCAAGCTCGGCGTCGAGGTGACCGTGATCGAGGCCCTCCAGGTGCCGCTGGCCCCGATCCTCGGCGAGCAGCTGGGCGGCTGGTTCGCCGATCTGCACCGCGAGGAGGGCGTCCGCGTCCTCGCCGGCGCCCGGCTCGAGGGCGCCCGCGGCGAGGGCCGGGTCGAGGAGCTGGTCCTCGCCGGCGGCGAGCGGGTCGCCTGCGACGCGGTCGTGGTCGGGGTCGGCACCGCGCCGGCCACCGAGTGGCTGCGCGGCAGCGGCCTCGAGGAGGACGGCGTGCGCACCGACACCTCGGGCCGCGCCAAGCTCCCCGGGGTCTTCGCCGCCGGCGACGCCTCGGTCCCCTTCGACCCGCGCTTCGGCGCCCACGCGCGCACGGAGCACTGGGACGCGGCGGCCTGGCAGGGCGCCGCCGCGGCCAAGGCGATGCTCGGCGACTACCCGGGGACGCCGCCGCTGCCGAGCTTCTGGAGCGACCAGTACGGGCTGCGGATCCAGTACGTCGGCCACGCCCACCATTCCGACGCCGTCGTCTTCGACGGCGACCCGGCGAGCCGCGACTTCGAAGCCGTCTTCACCCGCAGCGGCGTACCGGTCGCGGGACTCGCCGTCGGCCGCCCCCGCGCGATCCCGGCGCTGAGGAAGCGGATCGACGCCGGCCACTTCCCCGCAGCCGAGAGAAAGAAGGAGGCAGCATGAGCTACGTCCCCAAGATCGACCCCAACGAGTGCAGCGCCCACGGCGACTGCGTCGACATCGCCCCCCAGGTCTTCCAGCTGGACGACACCGCGACGGTGATCGGCGCCGGCCCCGACGAGCTGATCCTCGAGGCGGCCGAAGTCTGCCCCGCAGTGGCGATCTCGGTCGTCGACAGCGAGACGGGGGAGACCGTCTTCCCGTAACGACGGTCTCAAGGGGGGTCAAGGTGCTCCTGCGAGGATCGGTACTACAACCGTTTTCAGTCGCGCTTCGCGTAGTCGCCGATCTCGCCGAAGTCGACCATCACGCAGGCCTCGGGGCCGGGGACCTCGGCGTCGTGGCCCGGCGGGATGGCGAACACGTCACCGGCCTTGACCTCGGCCTCCGTGCCGTCGTCCATGAAGATGCGCATGCTGCCTGACAGCACGTAGCCGAAATGGGCAACCTGGCATGAGTCGGTACCCGCGATCGGCTTCACGTTCTCCGACCATTTCCAGCCTGGCTCGAAGGTGCCTTCGGCGACCGCGTGGCCGGCGAGCTGAACGACCTTTGCCTGGCCGTTCCCCTCGAACTTGCGGGTCTCGTCGGGGGCATCGAAGTTCTTGACTTGAACTGCCATGGGATTCCTCCATCGGTTGGGGTGTCGTGACCGTACACCTGCCGTCGCGCCGACACAACCCGGGACCCTCGGTCCCGAGGGGCTCCTCACTTGACGGTGAGCGTGCCTTCCATGCCGGCTTCGCGGTGGCCCGGGACGGTGCAGTAGTAGTGGTAGGTGCCCGGCTTGAGGTCGACGGTGGTCGAGGTCTGGCTGCCGGCGATCAGTTCGGTCTTGCCGACGGTTTCGCCCTTTTCGTCTTCGATCGCGACGTCGTGGGTGAGGCCCTGCGGGTTGTTGAAGTCGACGGTCACCTTGCCGGCCTTGGCGGTGGCTTCGGTGGTCGTGTAGGCGAGCTGGCCGTTCGGGTCGGCTTCGAATTCGACGGTCGATTCGCCGCCTCCACCCGCTTCGGCCGCCGCGCCGCCGCCGGCTTCGTTGCCTTCCGAGGTCGTCGTGGTCGAGCTGCTGCCGCCGCAGGCGACGAGGGCGGCGGAGGCGAGCGCCAGGGCGAGCAGGGCGGCGAGCTTCTTCATCGGCGAATCCTTTCGATCGAAAACCACGGCTCGAACATGGACTGTAGCTCGGATACGCTCGCGAGTCGATTCCGGTTCAGCGGCCCTGGAACTCGGGCTTCTCGCCGCCGAAGAAGGCGGTCACCGCGGCGTGCAGGTCCTCGGTGGCCATGCTGTCGGCGATCCCGTGGCGCTCCAGCTGCAGGTGCTCGGTGATGCTGTTCTCGATGCTCACCCCGCAGAGACGTTTCGCCATCTTCACGTAGTAGGGGGCCTTCGCCGCCAGCCCCTCGGCCTTCGCCCGGGCCCGCTCCATCAGCTCCCCGGGCGGCGCCAGCTCGGAGACCAGCCGCTCGGCCAGCGCGTCCTGCGGGCTCATGTTCGGATCTTCGAGCAGGATCTCCAGCGCCCGGCTGGGCCCGACCACGCGCGGCAGGAAGTAGGTCATGCCGCCGTCCGGGGAGGCGCCGATCCGCCCGTAGGCGGGGGCGAAGAAGGCGGCCTCGGAGGCGATCCGGATGTCGCAGGCGAGGGCCAGCGAGAAGCCGGCGCCGGCCGCCGGGCCGTTGACCGCGGCGATCACCGGATAGGGGATGCGGCGCAGGTCGACGATCGCCTGGTGCAGCGCCTCGGCCCCGCGCCGCACCTGCGCGGGCAGGTCGATCGAGTCGTCCTCGACTCCGGTCTTGAACCAGTTGACGTCGCCGCCGGCGCAGAACGCCTTGCCGGCGCCGGTGATCACGAGTGCCCGCAGCGGCGCCTGGTCGGCGAGCCAGGCGAAGGCGACGGTCAGCTCGCCGATCATCTCCGGGCTCATCGCGTTGAAGGAGTCGGGCCGGTCGAGGGTGAGGGTGCCGATCTCCCCGTCGATCTCGATCCGCAGCGTGCTCAGCTCGGGGGGGCCGATCGTCTCGGTGGTCATTCGCGCTCTCTCCGTCCGTTTAGTGAAATTGGCCGAGTGGCCGGGAGCCTACCCTTGGGCGAGTGACCGAAGGAGACCGAGAGACCTCCCGCGCCGAGCGGATCGCCCAGCAGCGCCGCGAGCTTCCCGACTCCCCGGGCGTCTACCTCTTCCACGACGCCGCCGGCGCGCTGCTCTACGTCGGCAAGGCGCGCTCGATCCGCAAGCGGGTCGCCTCGCATTTCTCCGGCGGCGAGACGCGGCTCACCGCGCGCGTCGAGCGGATCGATTTCCTCGTCACCGCGACCGAGGCCGAGGCGCTGCTCGCCGAGCAGAGCTTCATCAAGCGCCACCGGCCGCGCTTCAACATTCGCTTGCGCGACGACAAGTCCTACCCCTACGTCTGCGTCAGCCTCGACGAGGACTACCCGCGCGTCTACTTCACCCGCGAGAAGCACCGCGCCGGCCGCGCCTACTTCGGCCCCTTCTCGAGCGCCAAGCGGGTGCGGGAGACGCTCGACCTGCTCGGCCGCCTGTTCCAGTTCCGCACCTGCGAGGGGGCCGAGCCGGGCCGGCGCTCCGGCAGCCCCTGCCTCGACTACTACATCAAGCGCTGCGGGGCGCCCTGCGTCGACTACGTCGGCAAGCAGGAGTACCGGCGCAACATCGAGGCGATCGTCGACTTCCTCTCCGGCCGCTACAGGCAGGTCGAGGACGACCAGCAGGCGAAGATGGAGGACGCTGCCGCGGCGCACGAGTTCGAGCGCGCCGCCCTGCACCGCGACCGCCTCAAGGCGATCCGCTCGCTGTTCGAGCGCCAGCGGGTCGCCGGCGGCTCGGTCGGCACCGCCGACCTGATCGGCGTCGCCACCGAGGGGGCCGACGCCAACGCCCAGGTCTTCCAGGTCCGCGACGGGATCCTCGCCGAGCGGCAGAGCTTCTACCTCGACAACCAGGCCGAACGCGAGCCGGCCGAGGTCGCCGAGGAGTTCATCGGCCAGTACTACTCGGCCTCGCCGGCGATGCCGCGGACGATCGTCGTCGGCCCCTGCCTGCGCGGGCGCGCCGAGCTGCTGGCGGCGGCGCTGGGCGAGCGGCGCGGCTCGCCGGTCGAGGTGCGGGTCGCCGAGCGCGGCGACAAGCGCCGCCTGCGCGAGCTGGCCGAGCGCAACGCCCGCCTCGCCCTCGACCAGGACCGGCTGCGGCGCGAGCACCGCCGCCAGCGCCGGGTCGACTCGCTCGCCGACCTGCGCGAGGCGCTCGACATGGAGGAGCTGCCGGTTCGCATCGAGGGCTTCGACATCTCCAACATCGGCGGCGAGCACACCGTCGCCTCGATGGTCGTCTTCGAGGGCGGCGCGACGAAGAAGCCGGACTACCGGAGGTTCAAGGTGCGCGGCGCGCGCGACAACGGGTCCGACGACTTCGCTTCCATGGGGGAGGTGCTGGGCCGTCGCGTGGACCGCTATCTCGAGCAGGCCGACCTCTCGCCGCACGACGGCAAGCGCGACGAGAGCTTCGCCTCGCTGCCCTCGCTGGTCGTGATCGACGGCGGCAAGGGCCAGCTCGCCGCCGGGATGCGCGCCCTGCGCCCCTTCGCCGAGCGCGGCGCGACGATCGTCTCGCTGGCCAAGCGCGAGGAGGAGATCTACGTCCCCGGCCGGCCGGCCCCGCTCGACCTCGCCGCCGACTCGGAGGCCTCGCAGCTGCTGCAGCGGGTGCGCGACGAGGCGCACCGCTTCGCGATCGACCACCACCGCGGCCGCCGCGACCGGGCGATGACCGCCTCGGTGCTGGACGAGCTGCCGGGCGTCGGCCCGGCCCGCAAGCGCGCCTTCCTGCGCCACTTCGGCACGCCGGAGCGCTTCCTGGCGGCGACGCGCGAGGAGCTCGAGGCGGTCCCGGGCGTCCCCGGCAAGCTCGCCCGCGAGATCCACGAGCAACTGCACAGGATCGGCTAGTGCCGCGTTGCGGGACAAGGCACTGATGGCGAAGGCGGTCGAGCTGGTGGTGATCACCGGCCACTCCGGTGCGGGCAAGTCGGAGGCGATCGCCGCCTTCGAGGACAGCGGCTACTTCTGCGTCGACAACCTGCCGCCGCGGATGATCGGCAGCCTCGGCGAGCTGTTCCGCCACGAGGGCAGCGGGGTCGAGCGCGCCGCGGTCGTCTCCGACGTGCGCGGCGGCGAGTACTTCGACGACCTCATCCAGGTGCTCGACGAGCTCGGCCGGGACGGCCTCGAGCCGACCCTGCTCTTCCTCGAGGCCGACGAGGAGACGCTGCTCGACCGCTACAAGGAGACGCGCCGCCGCCACCCGCTCGCGCCGGAAGGCAGGATCGTCGAGGGGATCCGCGCCGAGCGCGAGCTGCTCGCGCCGCTGCGCGAGCGGGCCGACGTGGTGATGGACACCAGCGACCTGACCGGCGCGATGCTGCGGCGGCGGATCGCCGAGGAGATGCTGGGCCGGCACGACGGCGGCAAGCTCGCCCTCACCCTGCTCACCTTCGGCTTCAAGAACGGGCCGCCGCGCGACGCCGACCTCACCCTCGACGTCCGCTTCCTGCCCAACCCCCACTACGTCGACGAGCTGCGGCCGCTGACCGGTCTCGACGAGGCGGTTCGCGAGTACGTCGAGTCGGGCACGCTGGCGGGCGAGTTCTACGGCCGGCTGCTGCCGCTGCTCGAGTTCCTCGTGCCCGCCTACGTCGACGAGGGCAAGACCCACCTGACGATCGCGGTCGGCTGCACCGGCGGCCGCCACCGCTCGATCGCCGTCGCCGATCGCATCCGCCGGGCGCTCGAGCGGCGCGACGACGTGGTGGTGAGGGTCAAGCACCGCGACGTCGAGCCATAGACTTCAGCGGCTTTGCCCGAAACGGTGATTTCAGTAAGCGGCCTGCGCAAGAGCTACGGCGACGTCGAGGCGGTCCGCGACATCGACCTCGAGGTGCGGGCCGGCGAGGTCTTCGCCTTCCTCGGCCCCAACGGGGCGGGGAAGACGACCACGGTCGAGATCCTCGAGGGCTACCGCGAGCGCAGCGGCGGCGAGGTGCGGGTGCTGGGCGAGGACCCGCAGCACGCCGACCGCGCCTGGCGCGAGCGGATCGGCATCGTCCTGCAGAGCTGCCGCCTCGACCCCTACCTGACGGTGCGCGAGTCGCTCGCCCTCTACGCCGGCTACTACAGCGCTCCGCGGGGGATCGAGGAGACGATCGAGCTGGTCGGCCTCGAGGGCAAGGCCGACGCCCGCGCCCGCAGCCTCTCCGGCGGCCAGCAGCGCCGCCTCGACGTCGGCATGGCGCTGATCGGCGACCCCGAGCTGCTCTTCCTCGACGAGCCGACCACCGGCTTCGACCCCTCGGCGCGGCGCCAGGCCTGGGAGACGATCGCCGGCCTGCGCGAGCTCGGCAAGACCGTCTTCCTCACCACCCACTACATGGACGAGGCGCAGCGGCTGGCCGACCGGGTGACGATCATCGCCGCCGGCCGGGTGGTCGCCCGCGGCACCCCCGAGGACCTCGGCGACCGCGAGAACCGGCCGGCGAAGATCAGCTACCGCGAAGACGGCCGCGAGGTCGAGCTGGAGACCTCCGATCCGGTCAGGGCGCTGAACGAGCTGACCGGCCGGGCGCTCGCCGAGGGGCTCGAGCTGGAGGGGCTCGAGGTCACGCGGCCGAGCCTCGAGGACGTCTACCTGGAGCTGACCGGGCAGCCATGAGCCTCGTCCTGCACCAGTTCCGCTACGACCAGAAGGTCTTCTGGCGCAACCCGGCCTCGGTCTTCTTCACCATCGCCTTCCCGGTCCTGCTGCTGGTCATCTTCGACGCCGTGTTCGGCGGCCAGACGGTCGAAGTGAACGGCGGGATCGAGACCACCGCCTACTACGTGCCGGCGATCATCACCCTGGCGGTGATCTCGGCGACGATGCAGTCGCTGGCGATGTCGCTGGTGATCGCCCGCGAGGACGGCCGCCTGAAGCGCGGCCGCGGCACGCCGATGCCGCCCTGGGTCTTCATCGCCGGGCGGATCGGCAACTCGATCGTCGTCGCGCTGCTGATGCTGGCGCTGATCGCGGCGATCGGCCGGGTCGTCTACGGGGTCGCGATCCCCTGGAGCCACCTGCCGGAGATCGTCGCCGTCCTCGTCGTCGGCGCCGCCTCCTTCTGCTGCCTCGGCATCGCCCTCACCGCGGCGATCCCCAGCCAGGACGCCGCCGCGCCGATCGTCAACGCGCTGCTGCTGCCGCTCTACTTCCTCTCCGGCGTCTTCATCCCCGACGACCAGCTCCCCAGCGGCGTCATCCACTTCGCCGACGCCTTCCCGGTGCGCCACTTCTTCGAGGCCTTCTTCAACGCCTACCTGCCGGGCGGCGCCGGCCTCGAGTGGGGGAACCTCGCCGTGGTCGCCGCCTGGGGCGTGGCCGGCCTGCTGCTCGCCGTCCGCTACTTCCGCTGGACCCCGCGCAGCGGCTAGGGCGAGGTCCCGTATAGCCTCCCGGCCCGATGTTGCACCACGTTCTCCTGGAGGTCTCCGACCTCGACCGGAGCGCCTCCTTCTACGACGCGCTGCTCGCGCCGCTGGGCTGGCGGCGCCATTTCGAGGAGGACGCGACGATCGGCTGGGGGATCGCCAAGCCGGTCTTCTTCATCGCCGCCCACCACCCGGCCAAGCCCGGCTTCGGCCTGCTCAGCTTCTCCGGGCTGGGGATCGTCGCCGTCAAGGCGGCCTGGGAGGGTGGCGCCAGGGCGGGCGGGACGGCGGTCGGCGAGCCCGGCGAGCGGCGCTCGCACGGCTCCGGCTCCTACTCGGCTTTCCTGCAGGACCCGGACGGATACGAAATCGAGGTGACGGTTGGCGAGTGAGGATTACCATCGGCTCAACACGACTCAGGAGGGATTGACTTCATGGCTGTGAAGGTCGGCATCAACGGCTTCGGCCGGATCGGGCGCAACCTCTTCCGCGCTGCCCACGCGGCCGATGCGGACCTCGACTTCGTCGCGGTCAACGACATCACCGACCCCGGCACGCTCGCCCACCTGCTCAAGTACGACTCGATCCTCGGTCGCTTCCCGGGCGAGGTCGAGGCGGGGGAGGGCTCGATCGCGGTCGACGGCAAGCAGCTCAAGGTGCTCGCCGAGCGCGACCCGGCGGCGCTGCCCTGGGCCGACCTCGGGGTCGACGTGGTGATCGAGTCGACCGGCCTCTTCACCGCCCGCGACGACGCCGCCAAGCACCTCGAGGCCGGCGCGAAGAAGGTGATCATCTCGGCCCCGGCCAAGGAACCGGACGTGACCGTCGCGCTCGGCGTCAACTTCGACAGCGACTACGACCCGGGCAGCCACCACATCATCTCCAACGCCTCCTGCACGACCAACTGCCTGGCGCCGCTGGCCAAGGTCCTGCACGAGCGATTCGGGATCGAGCAGGGGCTGATGACGACGATCCACGCCTACACCGCCGACCAGCGCCTCCAGGACATGCCGCACAAGGACCTGCGCCGGGCGCGCGCGGCGGCGCTCAACCTGATCCCGACGACGACCGGCGCGGCGAAGGCGGTCGGCCTCGTCCTGCCGGAGCTGAACGGCAAGCTGAACGGCTTCGCGATGCGGGCGCCGGTGGCGACCGGCTCGGTCGTCGACCTCGTCTGCACGCTGTCGAAGCCGGGCTCGCCGGAGGAGATCAACGCGGCGGCGAAGGAGGCGGCGGAAGGCCCGCTGAAGGGCATCCTCTCCTACACCGAGGACCCGATCGTCTCCACCGACATCGTCGGCGACCCGCACTCCTCGATCTTCGACGCCGGCCAGACGATGGCGATCGGCGAGAACATGGTCAAGGCGGTCGCCTGGTACGACAACGAGTGGGGCTACTCGAACCGCTGCGTCGAGCTGGCCGGAAAGGTCCTTTGAGCCGAGCCGGCCGGGTCCCGTGAGCTTCCCCAAGGCCAGCGTCCGCGACGCCGACGTCGCCGGCAAGCGGGTGCTGGTCCGGGTCGACTTCAACGTGCCGCTCGCTGAGGGACGCGTCGCCGACGACACCCGGATCCGCGCGGCGCTGCCGACGATCGAGCTGCTGCGCGAGCGCGGCGCCGAGCTGATCCTCGTCTCGCATCTGGGGCGGCCGGAGGGCAAGGTCGACCCGGCGCTCTCGATGCGGCCGGTCGGCGAGCGGCTCGCCGAGCTGCTCGGGGCGCCGGTCGAGCAGGCGCCGGCGGTGGTCGGCGCCGACGTCGAGACGATGGCCGCCGGGCTGAGCCCGGGCGAGCGTGCTGCTGCTCGAGAACATCCGCTTCGAGCCGGGCGAGACCGAGAACGACCCGGAGCTCGCCGCCGCGCTGGCGGCGCTCGCCGACCTCTACGTCAACGACGCCTTCGGCGCCGCCCACCGCGCCCACGCCAGCACCGAGGGGGTCGCCCATCTGCTGCCCGGCTACGCCGGCCTGCTGCTGGAGCGCGAGGTGACCGAGCTGACCCGGGTGGTCGAGTCGCCGGCGCGGCCGCTGGTCGTCGTGCTCGGCGGCGCCAAGGTCTCCGACAAGGTCGGGGTGATCGACCGCTTCCTCGAGGTCGCCGACAGGATCCTGATCGGCGGCGCGATGTGCTTCAGCTTCTTCCGCGCCCAGGGGATCGCGACCGGCGACTCGCTGGTCGAGGAGGAGGGCGTGGAGCTGGCCGGCGGAGGCGCTGCGAGCAAGGCCGAGGGCTCCGACTGCGAGCTGATGCTGCCGGTCGACCTGGTGCTCGGCGAAGAGCTTCGACGCGGCGACCGAGCGGCGCGAGAGCGACGGGGTCGAGGTGCCGGACGGCTGGATGGGCCTCGACATCGGCCCGCGCACCGCCGCCGCCTACGCCGAGGCGATCGTCGCCGCGGGCACGGTGCTCTGGAACGGGCCGATGGGCGCCTTCGAGCTGGAGCCGTTCGCCGCCGGCACCCGCGCGGTCGCCGAGGCGGTCGCCGCGGCGCCGGGGACGACCGTGGTCGGCGGCGGCGACTCGGTCGCGGCGCTGCACGAGTTCGGGCTCGCGGACGAGGTGGACTGGGTCTCGACCGGAGGAGGCGCCTCGTTGGAGCTGCTGGAGGGGAAGGAGCTGCCCGGCGTCGAGGCGCTGCTGCGATGTCCGATCCGCGAATGACGAGGCCAAGGAACAGGGAGCGTGTGAGACGGCCGTACGTCGCCGCCAACTGGAAGATGCACAAGACGGTCGCCGAGGCGGCCGAGTTCGTCGACGCGCTGCTGCCGCGGATCGCCGCGACGCAGCACGACGTCGTCATCTGCCCGTCCTACCTGGCGCTGAGCGAGGTGGTCGAGCGCTCGCGCGGCAGCGCCGTGCGGGTCGCCGCCCAGAACATGCACGAGGAGGACGCGGGCGCCTTCACCGGCGAGGTCTCGGCGCCGATGCTGGGCGAGGTGGGCGTCGACGCGGTCGTCCTCGGCCACTCCGAGCGGCGCCAGCTGTTCGGCGAGACCGACGAGGCGCTGGCGCGCAAGGTGCCGGCGGCGCTGGCCGCCGGCCTGGAGCCGATCCTCTGCGTCGGCGAGAGCGAGGAGGCGCGCGACGCCGGCCAGACCGAGGCCGTGCTGGAGCGCCAGCTCCAGGCCGACCTGGCCGCGCGTCGAGCCGGCCGACCTGGCCCGGGTCGTGTCGCCTACGAGCCGATCTGGGCGATCGGCACCGGCCGCACCGCGACCCCCGAGCAGGCGCAGGAGGCGCTCGCCTTCATCCGCGGCGTGCTGCGCGGGCGCGGCGGCGAGGCCGACGCGGTGCGGATCCTCTACGGCGGCTCGGTGAAGCCGGCCAACGCCGCCGAGCTGATGGCGCAGCCGGACATCGACGGCGCCCTGGTCGGCGGCGCCAGCCTCGACCCCGGGGACTTCGCGGCGATCGTCGAGGCGGCCGGATGACCGACCTGCCGGTCCCCTCGCTGGCGCTGGTCATCCTCGACGGCTGGGGGCTGGCCGAGCCGGGGCCGGGCAACGCGATCTCGCAGGCCGAGACGCCGGTCTTCGACCGGCTCTGGGCCGGCTTCCCGCACACCGCAGCTCTCCGCCCAGGGCCGCGACGTCGGCCTGCCCGAGGGGCAGATGGGCAACTCCGAGGTCGGCCACCTCAACCTCGGCGCCGGGGCGATCGTCAAGCAGGACCTGGCGCGGATCGACGACGCGATCGCCGACGGCAGCTTCTTCGAGAACGAGGCGCTGCGCGCCGCCTGCGACCGCGCCCGGCGCAGCCCGCGCGGCCGCCTGCACCTGCTCGGCCTGGTCTCCGACGGCGGCGTCCACTCCGGCTGGGAGCACATCGAGGCGACGATCGAGCTGGCCTCGCAGGAGGGCGTCCCCGACGTCGTCTTCCACGCCTTCACCGACGGCCGCGACACCCTGCCGCACGGCGGCCGCGGCTACCTCGCCGAGCTGGAGCGCTGGCTGCGCCAGGCGGGGCGGATCGCCACGGTCGGCGGCCGCTACTACGCGATGGACCGCGACACCCGCTGGGAGCGGACCAAGCTCGCCTACGACGCGATCGTCCACGCCCGCGGCCTGCACGCGGCCGAGCGCCGCGGAGGCGATCGAGACCTCCTACGAGCGCGAGCGAGACCGACGAGTTCGTCATGCCGACGGTGATCGGCGACTACGACGGCGCCGCCGAGGGCGACGTCGCGATCTTCGTCAACTTCCGCCCCGACCGCGCCCGCGCAGATGACCCGCGCGCTGGCCGAACCGGACTTCGACGAGTTCTCGCGCAGCGGCGGGCCGCTGCTCGACCTGACCGACGATGACCGAGTACCGCAAGGGCTGGCCCTACCCGGTCGCCTTCCCCGAGGCGCGGCCGAAGATGACCCTGGCCGAGGTCGTCTCCGAGGCCGGCGGCCGCCAGCTGCACGTCGCCGAGACCGAGAAGTACGCCCACGTCACCTACTTCTTCAACGGCGGCCGCGAGCAGGAGTGGGAGGGGGAGGAGCGCTGCCTGGTCGACTCCCCGCGCGACGTCCCCACCTACGACCACAAGCCGCGAGATGAGCGCCCGCGCCGCCGCCGACGCCTTCGTCGCGCGCTGGTCGGAGGGCGACTACCGCTTCGGGATCATCAACTTCGCCAACCCCGACATGGTCGGCCACACCGGGGTGATCCCGGCGGCGGTCGACGGCGGTCGAGGAGGTCGACGGCTGCCTCGGCGACGTGGTCGCCGCGGTCGAGCGCTCCGGCGGCGCCTGCATCGTCACCGCCGACCACGGCAACTGCGACCACATGCTCGAGCCGGACGGCTCGCCCAACACCGCCCACTCGCTCAACCCGGTGCCGCTGATCGTCACCGCCGAGGGGGTGGAGCTGCGCGACGGCGGCATCCTCGCCGACGTCGCGCCGACGGCGCTGCAGCTCCTCGGCATCCCCCAGCCGGAGGCGATGACCGGCCGATCTCTGCTGGCAAATTCGGACGATTCCTGAATTGACCACACCCTGGTGTGGTCAAAGTCGGAAGCGGCGAGATGAGGCATGAGCCGGAGAGGTTGAGGTTCGAGGTTGTGGCGCGGGATGGCGCCGCGCGAGTTGGAGTGCTTCATACGCCGCATGGGGCGGTGCGGACGCCGGCGTTCATTCCGCTGGCGACGAAGGGGACGGTGCGCGGGTTGGAGTCTCGCGAGGTTGCGGAGCTCGGCTATGAGCTGATCCTTGGGAACACCTATCACCTATTTGTCTCGCCTGGGCCGGATCGGATCGCCGGTGCTGGGGGGCTGCATGGGTTCATGGGGTGGGAGCGGGCGCTGATCACCGACTCCGGTGGCTTCCAGGTGTTCTCGCTGGCGCATGGCGGCGTGGCCGACGAGGTGAAGGGGAAAGGGCGGCCAGGGGGAGAGCACGGGTCGGTCGTCTCGATCGGCGAGGAGGGGGTGCGGTTTCGCTCCTATCGGGACGGGCGCGGAGCTGTTCCTCTCGCCCGAGGTCTCGATGGAGGTGCAGGCGAAGCTCGGCTCGCGACATCGCCCTCGTCTTCGACGAGTGCACTCCCTACCACGCGGACCGCGAGTACACCGCCCGCTCGATGGAGCGGACGCACCGCTGGCTCGATCGCTGCCTCGACGTGGCACGGGGAGCACGGGCCGGAGCGCCAGGCGGTCTTCGGGATCGTCCAGGGCGGGGTCCACGAGGACCTGCGGCGCGAGTCGGCGCGGGTGGTCTCGGAGGCCGGCGTCGACGGGATCGCGATCGGCGGCACGCTGGGGCGCGACAAGGACGAGATGCGCGGCGTGCTCGAGCTGACCGCGCCGCTGCTGCCGGAGGAGGCGCCCAAGCATCTACTCGGGATAGGCGACGTCGACGACCTCCTGGCCGGCATCGCCCTCGGCCTCGACATCTTCGACTGCGCGGTCCCGACCCGCCTGGCCCGCCACGGCACCGCCCTGGTCCCCGATCCCGACCAACCGCTTCCGCCTCGACCTCCGCAAGTCCGGCCACGAGGGCGACCGCAGCCCGATAGTCGACGGCTGCCCCTGCCCCGCCTGCCGGCATCACGACCGCGACTACCTCAGCTACCTGTCCCGAGCAGAAGAGCTGACCGCGGTCCGCCTCCTATGCCTGCACAACCTCACCTACCTGCACGAGCTTGTCACCCATGCCCGAAGTGCGATTGGGGCTGGAACCCTTACCAGCTATTCCGAGGCGGTGATGAAGGGCGCCGCACCCTGGGGGGCCCGATAAGAGGTGTGGGGGTGTCCTCCCGCGCAGCGGCGTCCTCTTTTTCGCCCCAACCACCTCCTCGGACGGCCGCGAGCTCCGAGGCGAAAACCCAGCAAGCGGGAGGACACCCCCACACCTCTCCCACCGTCATCCCTATTCGGTGTTCTTTTTAACCAGTTCCTTCACTTCTTCCACCACCCTGTCGACCGTATTCCCCGCCACTTCGCTGACGTGCACCCCGGTCGCCTTGTCGGTGGCGAGGATCACCGCGGTGGCGACCGCGGCGGCGATCAGGACCAGCGCGACGATCGCGAGCACGAAGCGGGCGAAGCGGGAGAAGGCGCCGCGCTTGGCGGGCGCCGTCGGGGCGACCGGAGCGGGCGCCTGCGCCGGGGCCGGCTGTGGCGCACGGGCGACCGGGCGCAGGCTCGGCGACGGCGGGCGCAGCTCGGTCCGCTCGGTCTGGTCGAGGCGGCGGGTCGCGGTCTCCCCGCCCAGCACCCGGGTCGGCGTAGCGCCCTCCTCGAGCGGCAGGGTCACGTCCTCGCCCTGGAGGCCGAGCTGCAGGCCGCCGGCCAGCTCGTCGGCGCTCGCGTAGCGGCGCGAGGGGTCGCCCTCCAGGGCCCGCAGAACCGCGCCGCCCAGCGTCTCGGGCACCTCGTCGTTGTAGGTGCTGGGCGGCAGCGGCCGCTCGTTCTGCTGGCGCACCGCCAGCTCGGCCAGGCGTCGAGCCCTCGTAGGGAAGCCGGCCGGTGAGGAACTGGTAGAGGACGACACCGAGCGCGTAGACGTCGGTCGCCGGGGTGGCCTCCTCGCCCCGCACCTGCTCCGGCGCCAGGTAGGCGGCGGTGCCGACCACCGAGCCGACCTGGGTGATGCGGGTCTGTTCGATCGCCCGGGCGATCCCGAAGTCGGTCAGTTTCACCGTCATCGGACCGCCGCCGACCGGCCCGCCGACGATCATCAGGTTGCCGGGCTTGACGTCGCGGTGGATGATCCCCCGCCGGTGCGCGTAGTCGAGCCCGGCGCAGGCCTGGATCCCCGCCTCCGCCGCCGTCGCCGGGTCGAGCGGCCCCTGGCGCTGCAGGATCTGCGCCCCGGAGCGCCCCTCGACGTACTCCATGACGATGTAGTGGCGCCCCTCGTCGACGCCGGTGTCGTAGACCTGGACGATGTTGGGATGGATCAGCTTGGCGACCGCCAGCGCCTCGCGGCGGAAGCGGGCGACGAAGCGCTCGTCGTCGGAGAGGTGCTCGGCGAGGATCTTCACCGCGACGGTGCGCTCGAGGATGCGGTCGGTCGCCCGGTAGACGTTCGACATCCCGCCGGAGCCGAGCCGGTCGCCGAGCTCGTAGCGGCCCGAGAGAGTTCCCGCCTCCATCGTCAGCCTTCGCCCGCCGGCGCTCCGGGGCCGACGCCGCCGGAGGGGCTCGTTTCCGGCGCCGCTTCTTCGTTGCCGGCCTGCGGCGGGGCGCTGCCTTCTTCGAGACCCTTGCCTTCGCCCTGCGGCTGCGGCGAGGTCTTCGTGCCTTCCGGTTCCGCCGGCGCTTCCTTTTCTTCCTTCTTTTCCGCCCTTTCGAGTTCCTTCGCTTCCCCTTCTTCCGCCTTCGACGGCTTTTCTTCGCTTTCGGCCGGTTCTTCGGCGGGCGCGATCGCTTCGGTGGCCGATTCTTCGCAGCCGGCGACGACTTCGTTCAACCGTCCCGCCCCGTCCTGCAGCGCCTGCTTCAGCTTGCGGTCGACCCCGGTCAGCCCTTCGATCTGTTCGCTCACCTGTTGCGCGGCGCTTTCGGCGCCGATGCAATCGCCTTCGTTCGCCAGCTGCTTGACCGTTTCCAGGTTGGCGGTGATCTCGCGCGCCGTTTCGCCGGGCAGCAGCTTGGCGTCTTCTTCGCCGCAGGCGACGAGGGCGACCGTGGCGGCGGCGCCGAGCACGAGGGCGAGCAGCGATGCGGGCAGGCGAGGCATCATCCGGCCGAGTCTAGTGAGGCGTCATTGGCCGCTGTGGAGCCGCTCCGCGAGGCGTCGCGGCAGGCCGGCGGCGGCGATCGATGCCGCGGCCCGGTCGATGTCGTAGCCGACCCGGTGGAAGCGGGCGGTCTCCGCCTCGGTGTCGACTTCCAGCCAGGCCGCGCGAGGATCGCCGTCGCGCGGCTGGCCGACGCTGCCGGGGTTGAGCAGCCAGCGCCCCTCGCCGAGCTCGCAGCAGGGCGCCGTCGCCGGCCTGAGCCCCGCGCACCTCGCCCTGCTCGCCGGGCGGCCGGACGAAGAACAGCGCGACGTGCGAGTGGCCGATCAGCGCCACGCGCTCGGGCTGGACGTCGAGGCAGTCGTCGGCCTGCTCGGCCGAGAGCACGTACTCCCAGACCGGGTCGCGCGGCGAGGCGTGGAAGAGGGCGATGCCCTCGCGCCGGCCGGCCGGCTCCAGCTCGCGCAGCATCTCCAGGGTCCGCGCGGCGACGTTCTCGCGCGTCCAGGCGACCGCCTCGGCGGCCGCCTCGGAGAAGGCGGCGATGTCGAGTGCCCCCAGCACCGCGAGATCGTGGTTGCCGACCAGGCAGACGGAGCAGCGCTCGCGGACCAGATCGGCGCAGCGGTCCGGTTCGGCGCCGTAGCCGACCACGTCGCCGAGGCACCAGATCTCCTCGATCCCGGCGGCGTCGGTCGCCCCGAGGACGGCCTCGAGCGCGGGCAGGTTGGCGTGGATGTCGGTGATCGCGGCGATGCGCACCGCGGCCAGCGTACCCCGGCGCGGGTGCGGTCCATACGATGGGCCCGATGACGACCGCCGACCCGATCGCCGAGCTGCGCGCCACCGTCGAAGGCGCGGCGCGGGCGCTGCGCGGCGGCGAGCCGATCGGCCCGGAGCCCACCCTCGACCGGCCGCCGAAGCCGGAGCTGGGCGACTACAGCTCGAATGCGGCGATGCTGCTGGCGGCACCGCTGGGCGAAGCGCCGCGCGACGTGGCGGCCCGGCTCTCCGCCGAGCTGGAGGGGGCGCCGGGCGCCGGGGACAGCCTCGAGCGGGTCGAGGTTGCGGGGCCGGGATTCGTCAACCTCTTCCTCTCCGACGACTGGTACCGCCGGGCGATGGCCGGCCTCGCCGCGGCGGGCGAGCGGCTCGGCCCGGCCCCGACCGGCTCGCCGGAACGGATCCTGGTCGAGTTCGTCTCCGCCAACCCGACCGGCCCGCTGCACGTGGGCGGCGGCCGCCACGCCGCCTACGGCGACTCCCTCGTGCGCCTCCTGGAGGCGGTCGGGCACACCGTCGAGCGCGAGTTCTACGTCAACGACGCCGGCGGCCAGGTGCAGCGCTTCGCCGCCTCGCTGGCGGCGAAGATGACCGGCGGCGAGCCGCCCGTGGACGGCTACGAAGGCGCCTACGTCGGCGAGCTGGCCGGGCGGATCGCGGCCGAGGGCATCGACCCGGGCGACTCCGGGGCGGTCGGCCGGCGCGGGGTCGAGCTGATCCTCGAGAGCGTGCGCGCGACCCTCGACCGCTTCGGCGTCCGCTTCGACAACTGGTTCTCCGAGCGCGACCTCTACGCCGGCGACGAGGTCGACGCCGCGCTGGCGCTGCTCGAGCGGCGCGGCCACACCTACAAGAGCGAAGAAGCGCTCTGGCTGCGCAGCAGCGACTTCGGCGACGACAAGGACCGGGTGCTGATCCGCGCCGGCGGCGAGCCGACCTATCTCGCCGCCGACATCGCCTACCACCGCGACAAGCTGGAGCGCGGCTTCGAGCGGCTGATCGACGTGCTCGGCGCCGACCATCACGGCTACGCGCCGCGCCTCGAGGCCGCTCTGGCCGCGCTCGGCGTCGACCCGGAGCGGCTGGAGGCGCTGATCATGCGCCTCGTCCACATCGTCGAATCGGGCGAGCGGGTGCAGATGTCGAAGCGCAGCGGCGACTTCGTCTCGCTGGACGAGCTGATCGACGACATCGGCGCCGACGCGACCCGTTGGTTCATGCTCTGGCGCAGTCACGACACCACCGTCGACCTCGACCTCGAGCTGGCCCGGCGCGAGTCGGCCGACAACCCGGTCTACTACGTCCAGTACGCGCACGCGCGGATCGCCGGCATCCTGGCGAAAGCGGGGAGGGGGGCCGAGCATGCGGCCGCGGGCGCCGGCGCGCCGACGCCCGGCACCGCCCTGGTGCCGGCCGAGCGCGATCTGGTCAAGCGCCTGCTCGCCTTCCCCGAGGAGGTGCGCGAGGCCGCGGCGCGGCGCGCGCCGCACCGGATCTGCGCCTACTCGACGACGGTCGCCGCCGACTTCCACGCCTTCTATCGCGACTGCCAGGTGGTCGGCGCGGAGGGGGAGGGAGTCGAGCAGTCGCGGCTCGGTCTCTGCCTGCTGACGAAGCGGACGATCGCCGAGGCGCTCGGCCTGCTCGGAATCGCCGCCCCCGAGCGGATGTGAGGGTCCTGGCGGAGATCCCGGCGCGCTCCTCGCCCGACCTGCGGGCCGGGACCCTGCGCCGCTCTGATCTCGCCGCCTACGGCGGCCTGCTGCGGGAGCTGGACGGCGCCCGCTCGGTGCTGGTCGCCGGCGGGGCGGCGACTCGCCAGGCGGGGGCGGTCGGGCTTGCCGCGGCGGCCGCGGCCGCCGGGACCCGCACGGCGCTGCTCGAGTGCGAGCTGGCGGCGCCGTCGCTCGCCGAGTCGCTGGGACTGGCGATCGCGCCGGGCCTGCACGAGTACCTGCGCGGCACGGCCGAGGCCGGGCGGATCCTCAAGCCGGTCGCGCTCGCCGGGCCCGGCTCCGCGGGCGCGGCCGAGCCACTGGTCTGCGTCGTCGGCGGCCGCCCGGCGCCCGACCCCGCGGTCCTGCTTGCCTCCGAGCGCTTTCGCCACGCCGTCGCCGGCCTGCGCGACGCCTACGAGCTGCTGGTCATGGCCGCGCCGTCGCCCGCCTCCGACCCGGGCCCGCTCGCCGCCGCCGCCGCCGAGGCCGACGCCGTCCTCGCCTGGACCGAGCGGGGCGCGGAGTCGCCGAACCTGCCGGTGGGCGTCACCGGCCTGGTCGTGCAGGGCTGAGCCGCACTCAGCCTGGATCCACCGATCTCGCCGGCCTCTCCACTCCGCATCCCTTCGCCGGGAGCCAATTCCCTCCACCCAGGTAGCACCACTACCTGGGTGAGCGGGAATCGTCCCCCGACTCGGCCTGCGAAGCGGAGAGTCTCGCCGATATCGGTGGATCCAGGCTCAGAGGTCGTAGCGCGCCAGGTCGGCATCGAGCCGCGCCGAGTCCTCGGCCCCGGGGCCCGCAGCCGCCGGGGGTCCCGCCCCGGGACCGCGTCCCGCCCGCCGCCAGCGCCAGACGCCGGCACCGAGGGCCAGCAGCGCCGCGAGGAAGGCGATCGCCGGCACCAGGTAGGCGGAGAGGTCGAAGCCGGAGCCGCGCGGCAGCGCCAGCACGGCTGGGCCGTACTGCACCAGCAGCGCGTCCTTCACCTCGGCCTTGCTCTTGCCGGCGGCGATCTGCCGCCTGACGAAGGCGCGCTCCCGCTGCGCCTGGGGCGATTCGGCGAGCTGCAGCAGCGTGCCGCAGATCGGGCACATCACCTCGTCTTCGACGTCCGGCAGGGTGGTCTGCGGCGCCGCCGCGAGCGCCGGCGCGGCGAAAAGGAGCGCTGCGGCCAGGAGGAGCAGGCCGGCGAGGACCGCGCCTGGCGCTTTTGTGCCGCATACCGACACAAAGGCGCCAGGGCCCCTCATTTCGAGCCCTCGACGATCGGCACCACCTGGTTCTTCAGGATCCTCTCGTCGACCGGGCCGCGCCAAACGAACGCCAGCCGGCCCCGCGGGTCGACGAGGAAGTTCTCCGGGACGCCGGTGGAGCCGAAGGCTTCGCTGCGCTCGGCGCCGACCGAGCGCAACTGCGGGTAGTCGACCCTGTATTCGTGCAGGAAGGAGAGTGCGTCGTCGCTGTTGTCCTGCACGTCGATGCCGAGCACCCGCACGTTGCGGTCGCGGTAGCGCCGCGCGAAGCGGTCGAGCACCGGCGCCTCCTGCCGGCAGGGCACGCACCACGAGGCCCAGAGGTTGACCAGCACCCAGCGGCCGCGGTAGTCGGCGATCTCGCCTTCCCCCTTGCCGTCGAGCACGGGCAGCGCTCGGTCGGGCACCGGGTCGCCGACCGCGAGGCTGGTCGTGCTCTTGTTCAACAGGCCGAAGCCGAGCAGGCCGATGATGGCCAGCACGGCGAGGAAGGCGGCGAAGGCACGGGCGCTCACGCCCGGCGAAGACTAGCCCTCGCCACCTCCCGGTCGGACCCGGGAATCTCGGCTTGCGGCCCCGTATGGTTCATTGCCATGCGGAACATCGCCCCAGCCAACGCCGAGGCCCACGATGCCTGGAACGGGCCGCTCTTCGACCGCTTTGTCGAGCACCGCAGGGCGGTGGTAACCGGGCTCGGCGCCCACGGCGACACCGCGCTCAGGCTGTACCCGCCGCGGCCGGGCGAGCGGGTGCTCGACGTCGGCTGCGGCTTCGGCGATTCGACCCGCCAGATCGCCGGCCTCGTCGGTCCCGACGGCGAGGCGGTCGGCGTCGACGTGGCAGAGCGCTTCGTCGAGACCGCGCGGCGCGAGGCGGCGGCGGAGGGCGCCGGCAACGTCTCCTTTCTCGCCGCCGACATCCAGGCGACCCGGCCGGACGGGTCCTTCGACTACGCGTTCTCGCGCTTCGGCACGATGTTCTTCGCCGGCCCGGTCGCCGCCCTGCGCGGCATTCGGCAGGCCCTGGTCCCCGGCGGGCGTTTCTGCATGGTCGTCTGGCGCCGCAAGCTCGACAACGAGTGGCTGCACCGGGCCGAGCTGGCGATCGAGGACCTGCTCGAGCGTCCCGAGGAAACCGACGAGCCGACCTGCGGCCCGGGTCCGTTCTCGATGGCCGATGCCGACACGACCAGCGAGATCCTCACCACGGCCGGCTTCGAGGCGATCGCGCTGCGGCGCGACGACCTGGTGTTCGAGCTCGGTCCCGACCTGAAGGCCGCGCGTGACTTCGTCATGGCTCTGGGGCCGGCGGGCGAGCTGATCCGCCTGGCGGGAGACGAAGCCGACCGGGTCCGCCCTCGGATCGAGCGCGCGATCGAGGACGCCCTCGCCGATTGCGTCCAACCCGACGGCTCGGTCCACGCCGCCTCCTCGACCTGGATCGTCAGCGCCACGGCTCCAGGGCCGTAGGGCCTGGCCCAAGAATCAGCCCCGCGCGGACGTAGCTCTCTAGGATTGCCCTGCGCGGACGTAGCTCAGCTGGTAGAGCGCGAGCTTCCCAAGCTCGAGGTCGCGGGTTCGAGACCCGTCGTCCGCTTCTCGGTCGCCGGGCAACCTCAGCTCGGGCGCTCCCTTTGGCAACAAGGGGCACTAGCCTCCCGCGTCGGTGCGCCCGACGCTCTCCGTCCTGATCGTCTCCTGGAACAGCCGCAAGCAGCTGGCGCGGACGCTGCCCGCGCTGCTGCCGGAGCTGGGCGATGACGACGAGCTGATCGTCATCGACAACGCCTCGGGCGACGGCGCGCCCGAGGCGGTCGAGGCGGTTGCGCCGCGGGCGCGGCTGATCCACAGCGGCCGCAACGCCGGCTTCGCCGCCGCCTGCAACGAGGGGGCCGCGCTGGCGCAGGGCGACCTGCTGGTGATCCTCAACCCCGACGCGGCGCCGCTGCCCGGCTTCGGCGAGGCGATTCGCCGCCCGTGGGTCGAGGAACGCGGCTGGGCCGCCTGGCAGGCGCTGGTCGCCGCCCGCGGCGCGACCGAGATCAACTCGGCCGGCAACCCGGTCCACTTCACCGGCCTCGTCTGGGCAGGCGGCCACGGCCGGCCGATCGCCGAGGCGCCGCCGGCCGGTGAGGTGACGGCGCTGTCCGGCGCCTGCCTGGCGATTCCGCGCCGTAGCTGGGAGCGGGAGGGCGGCTTCCCGGCCCCCTTCTTCCTCTACCACGAGGACGTCGACCTCTCGCTGCGGCTGCGCCTGGCCGGCGAGGCGATCGGGATCGAGCCGGCCGCGGTGGTCGACCACGACTACGAGTTCGCCCCCGGCGCGCGCAAGTGGCGCTGGCTCGAGCGCAACCGCTGGGCCGTCCTGATCCGGGTCTACCCAGGCGCGTTGCTGGTCCTGCTGGCGCCGGCCCTGCTCGCCACCGAGTTGGCCCTGATCCCCGCCTCGATCGCCGGCGGCTGGGGCAAGCAGAAGCTGCAGGCCAATCTCGACGTCCTCCGCCGGCTGCCCCGCCTCCTCCGCGAGCGCCGCCAGATCCAGCGCCGCCGCTTCGTCGGCGCCGCTGAGTTCGCAAGCTGGTTAACCCCCGACCTCGACTCCCCCTTCATCCCGGCGATCGCCCGCTCAACTCCGGTTCGCCTGCTCCTACGCAGCTACTGGCGAACGGTCCGCCTCTTGCTCAGGCGCCTATCCCGGTAGGGGTGGAACGTCTTGTACTTTTTCCGCGGTGAGGCTCGCGGACAGCCACCAGCGGCGTTCGGAAAAAGTTAAGTAGAACCCCTACCGGGATAGGCGCTCAGCCGGGACAGGCCCTCAGCTCGGCTGGCGAGTCGGCCGGATGAGGATCTCGTTGACGTCTACGCCGGGCGGCTGCTCGAGCGCGAAGACGACGGCGCGGGCGATGTCCTCGTCGCGCAGCGCCCACTCGCCCGGGCGGTTGTCGAAGAACGGCGTGTCGGTCATGCCCGGCTCGATCAGGGTGGTGCGGATCGCGTCGTTGTCGTGCATCTGGCGCAGCTCGGCCCGCAGTGCCCCGCCGATCGCCGTCGCCGCGAACTTGGTCGCCGAGTAGAGCGACCCGGGCAGCGCCCGCCGCCCGGCGACCGAGCTGGTGATCACGAAGTGGCCGTCGCCGCGCTCGAGCAGGTGGGGGAGGGTGGCGCGGATCGTCAGCGCGACGCCGTAGACGTTGGTGAGGACCATCGAGCGCCAGTGCTCGACCGACTCCTCGAGGAAGCCGCGGCCGGCGCCGAAGCCGGCGTTGGCGAAGACCGCGTCGATCCGCCCGAAGGCCGCGAGGCCGGCGGCGACCGTCGCCTCGACCTGGTCCCACTCGGTGACGTCGCAGCGCACCGCGATCGCCCGCGCGTCGCCGCCCAGCTCGGCGACCAGATCCTCCAGCGGCTCCAGCCGCCGCGCCGCCAGCACCAGGCGGTACCTGCCGGCCACCGCCCGCGCGGTCGCGGCGCCGATCCCGCTGCTGGCGCCGGTAATCAGCAGGACCGGGTCGTTTCGAGCACCTGTCATCGGGCCGATTCTCCCAGACGGGGCGACTTGTTCGGGATATACCCGAGTAAAGCGACCCGCGCCGCATGCCCTTGCGATAATCGCCGCTCGTGGATCCCGCCCGCAAGCGAAAGATCCGGCTCGTGGTTGCGCTCGGCGTCGCCGTGATGCTCGCCGCCGCGCTCGTCTACACGTCGTTCAGCGCCTCCTCGGAAGCGAAGGAGCCCTCGCAGCTGATCGGCGCCGCCTCGGGCGGCAGCTACGAGCTGACCGGGCGCGTGGTCAGGGGCTCGGTCCGCCGCCACGGCGAGCGACTGCGCTTCCGCGTCGCCGACCGCGACAGCGCCGCCGAGAGCCTGCCGGTCGCCTACGCCGGCACCGTCCCCGACCCCTTCCGCGGCGGTCGCGAGATCGTCCTCAGCGGCACCGTCGAGCGCGGCGTCTTCGTCGGCGAACGCGACACGCTGGTCACCAAGTGCCCCTCGAAGTTCACCACCGCGAATGCCGGCTAGCCTCGGCAGCGTCGCCCTGGCGCTGGCCTTCCTGACGGCCGTCTTCGCCGCCGTCGCGGCGCTGCTCGGCCGCCACGGCGAGCGCCGCCGGGTAGACGCCTCGCGGCGCGCCGTCTACGGCGTCTTCGCCCTGCTCACCCTCTGCGTGGTCTTGATCGAGATCGCCTTCGCGAGCAACGACTTCTCCTACGAGATCGTCCAGCAGCACTCCTCGATCGAGACGCCGACCTTCTACAAGCTGGCGGCGATGTGGTCGAGCCAGGAAGGCTCGCTGCTGCTCTGGGCCTGGGTGCTCTCGATCGCCTCCTCGCTGGCCCTGATCGCGACCCGCGGCAAGCTGCGCGAGATCGTCCCCTACGCGACCGCGGTGCTGGCCGGCGTGACCAGCTTCTTCACCGGCCTGATGCTGTTCGCCGGCGGCGTCAACCCGTTCGCGACGCTGAGCCCGGCGCCGGCCGACGGGATCGGGCTCAACCCGCTGCTGCAGCACCCGAGCATGATGATCCACCCGCCGATGCTCTACTCGGGGTACGTCGCCTTCACGATCCCCTTCGCCTTCGCGATCGGCGCCCTCGTCGCCCGCCGCGTCGACGCCGCCTGGATCCGGGCGACGCGCAGGTTCGCGCTGATCGCCTGGGCCTTCCTCGGCCTCGGCCTGCTGCTCGGCGCCCGCTGGTCCTACACCGAGCTGGGCTGGGGCGGCTACTGGGCCTGGGACCCGGTCGAGAACGCGGCGCTGATGCCGTGGCTGGTCGGCACCGCCTTCCTGCACTCGATCATGGTCCAGGAGAAGCGCGGCATGCTGAAGGTCTGGAACGCCTGCCTGATCGTCGGTGCGTTCTCGCTGGCGCTGCTCGGGACCTTCCTCGTCCGCTCCGGCGTGCTGCAGTCGATCCACGCCTTCGGCGACAGCACCGTCGGCCCCTACATCCTCGGGCTGATCGCGGTCGTGCTGGTCGGCTCGACGGCGCTGATCGTCTCCCGCCTGGACGACCTGCGCACGGCGAAGCGGATCGACTCGCTGGCCTCGCGCGAGGCGGTCTTCCTGGTCAACAACCTGCTGCTGGTGGCGCTCTGCGCGGCGATCTTCTGGGGGACGTTCTTCCCCCTGATCTCGGAGCTCTTCACCGGCAACAAGGCCTCGCTGGCGGCGCCCTGGTTCGACCGCTACACGACGCCGCTGGCGATCCTGCTGGTCCTCTTCGCCGGGATCGGGCCGCTGCTCGCCTGGCGGCGGATCAGCTGGGCGGCCGCCAAGCGGGCCTTCGTCGCGCCGGCGATCGCCGGCGCGCTCACCGCCGTCGTCCTGGGACTCGCCGGCGACGCCGGCGGCAAGCCCTGGGCGCTCGCCCTGTTCGCCTTCGCGGCCTTCGCCCTGACCGGCCTCGCGCAGGAGCTCTGGCGCGGCGCCGCGGCGCGGCGCTCGCTCGCCGGCGGCTCGCTGCCGGCGGCGCTGGTCGCCGTCGTCTCGCGCAACCGGCGCCGCTACGGCGGCTACGTCGTCCACGCCGGCGTCGCGGTATTGCTGGTCGGCGTCGCCGCCTCCTCCAGCTTCCAGACCAACCGCGAAGTGCGCCTGCGGCCCGGGCAGAGCGCCGTCGTCGACGGCCGCAAGATCACCTACGAACGGCCGACGGTGAGCGTCAGCTCGGAGGCCTTCAGCTTCGGCGCGCTGCTCGGCGTCGAGCAAGGCGGCAAGCGCTTCGCGCTGCGGCCGAGCAGACGCTTCTTCCGCCCCACCGGGGTCGAAACGAGCACGATCGGCAGCTTCTTCGACGGCGAGGCAACCAGCGAGGTGGGATTGAAGGCGGGAGCCGGAAGCGATCTCTGGACCGCGGTCGAGCCGGACATCTCGGCCGTCCACCGCCGTGTCCGCGCCGCCGACGCCGGCTTCCGCGCCTGCGTCTCCGGCGCTCCCGGCACGCCGCCCCAGTGCCAGGCGGTGAAAGGGCTGATGCGCGCCGCCGCGGCGAATCCGCGGCTGCGCCCCGTCGCCCTGGCCCAGATCGGGGCGCTGCAGGCGGCGACCGCCAAGCGACTGGCGAGGAGTTACCTCGGCGAAGACGTCGCGGCGACCTTCAAGGTGATCGTCAACCCGCTCGTCACCTGGATCTGGATCGGCGGCCTGATCGCCCTCGCCGGGGCGCTGATCGCGATCTGGCCGGCCCGCGGCCCGCGCCGCCGCCCGGCCGCCGTCGGCGAGCTGGAGGCGTCGAAGGAAGCCAAGTACCGCGAGATCCGCGACGCCGAGCTCGACCACGCGGCGGGCAAGCTCTCCGACGAGGACTTCGCGATCCTCGACGCCGAGCTGCGCACCGAGGCGGTGGCGATCCTCGATCGCGCCGGCGGCAACGGGGCCAACGGCCATGCGGCGGGCGGCCACGGGGCGGGCGGCAACGGCACCGGCGGCAGCCGCGAGGCCGAGGAGAAACCGGTCGAGCCGGTCTAGCGACGAGATGAGCCCGCACCTCCGCCGATCGGCAGCGCTCGCCCTGCCGGCCTGCCTCGCCGCACTTGCCGTGGCGCCCGTCGCCCGCGCGGCGCCGGCGGCGACCGCGTCCAGGGTGGACGCGCCGGCGCGCCATGCACTGCGCTTCTGGACCCCGGCCCGGATGCGGCGCGCACGTCCGCTCGCGGCGCCGGAGTCCGGACAGGGGGGGCTCGCGCGGGTCTCCGCGACGCCGGCGGCAGGCCGCGAAGGGGCGGACCCGAACGCCGCCCTGCCCGCCCGCTCCGACTTCGCCGCGGTCGCCGACCCCACCGCGCCGGGGTTCAGGCAGAACGGCGCGATCTTCATCGTCGTGCCCGGCGGCGGGCTGGGACGCTGCTCGGGCACCGCCGTCGACGCTCCCAACCTCAGCGTCGTCGTCACCGCCGGGCACTGCGTCCACGAGCTCCGCCAATGGTTCGACCGGGACTGGGTCTTCGTCCCCGGCTACCACGACGGGGTGCGGCCCTTCGGCGTGTTCGCCGCCCGCTGGCTCGGCGCCACCCGGCTCTGGGTCACGGACGGCAGCGAGAACGCCGACGTCGGCGCCGCGGTCGTCGGGCGCAGCGAACGCGGCCAGCGGCTCGGCGCGGCGGTCGGCGGCGACCGCATCGCCTTCGGCCTCTCGCCGAACCAGGTCTTCGACATCCACGGATACCCGGTCGAATCGCCCTTCGACGGCGCCACCCAGAGGGTCTGCGCCGGCACGCCCTTCCTCGGTCACGACGTGGCCTCGTTCCTCTGGCGGGGACCGCTCAACCTGGGCTCGGCCTGCGACGTGACGGGAGGCGCCTCCGGCGGCGGCTGGACGATCGAAGGCGATGTGCTGAACAGCGTCACCAACTACGGCTACGGCGACGACCGGACGACGGACTTCGGCGCCTACTTCGGCGATGCCGTGCGGGTCCTCTACGAGCGGGCGGCGAAGCTGAGATGAGGCGGACGGCCGCGATCGCCGGCGTCGTCGCCTGGGCGGCGCTGCTCTGGGCGGCCGCCGCCGCCGCGACGCCGTCCATGCGGACCGAGCCGCTGGCGGAAGCGATGCGGCTCAGCGGCGAGCTGGAAGAACCGCTCGGCGAAATCCCGTCGGCGTTCGAGCTGGTCCGGCGCGGCGCCCTCGACCGGCTCGAACTCGAGAACCACGACGGGTACCGGCTCGATGTCGTCGCCTACGGGCAGACCGTCATGCTCGGCGTCGTCAGCGGCCACGACGATCGCGCGATCGCCATCTACCTCGCCCACGGCACGGTCACCCCGACCTCGATCCGGGCCTCCTTCGCCGACCGGGGCCGGATCGCGGTCCGCTTCCGGCCGTCCGGCCGCGTGCTTCGGCTCCCCGGGCGGCTCGGCTGCATAGGACCCGGCCGTGCCGCGATCGCCCGGATCGGCGTCTACGTCGGTGAGCTGAGCTTCCACGGCGAAGGTGGCTACACCTCTGCCCGCGCGCACCGCATGAAGGGCAGCTCGCTCGACGCCGTGGCGCAGGCCTCCTGCCGGCGCAAGCCAAGCGGCGCCGCACGCGCCTCCGGATCGGCCCCGGAGGCACCGGGCGTCGCCACCCACCCGTCCGCCGGGCCCGAGCTCACGACCCTGGTCGCCGACGGAAAACTGCCGCTCTCGCGGACCGTCTTCGCCGCGCAGGCGCGGGGTGGCGGCCGGGCTCGCTTCCTTGCCGTCGAGGAGGGCAGCGAGGGCTCGATCGCGATCGTCCGCTACGCGCGCGTTCGCGGGCCGTCCTCGGCCTTCGTCGCCGACGGCGCCCTCTCCCTGGCGACCGTCGCTCCACCGGCGCCGTTCAGGGGCGCCGGCACGTTGCAGCGCGGCGCCGCCGGCGCCAAGAGCTGGACCGGCTCGCTCGCCGTCTCCTTCCCGGGCGCGCCGAACGTGCCCCTCACCGGTTCGCTGTTCAGAACCTCGCTGACGCGGAGCTGGTAGCGCCGGCCGGCCCGCGGGCCGGCGGGGACGCCGGTCAGATCTTCAGCAGCACCAGGGTGTTGAGCACGAAGAGGACGGCGAAGAAGACCGTCGCCCGGTCGAGGTTGCGCTCGACCATCGAGCCGCCGCCGAAGGAGCTGCCGCCGCCGCCGATCCCGAAGGCGCCCGAGAGCCCCGCGTCTTTCCCGGAGTGCAGCAGGATGAGGAAGATCAGGACGCCGGCGATGATCACCTGGAGGAATGCGAGCAAGGTGTACACGGGCGAGATGGTAGCGGTCGGTACGGGCAGGCCGGTTCCCGGACAGTCTGCGAATCCATGTTGCGTTGGTTTACAAAATCGACTAGCGTGTCAACGACGCAGACGGTCCACGGTAATCTGACAAGGAGGATGCCGCCGATGGAGGCAGCTACGCACGCGCACGCAGTCGACCCCACCGAGCTCAATCCCGCCACCTGGCGGGACCCGAAGCGCTACGCCTGGCTGCTGGGGCTGATCGTGCCGCTGCTGCCGTTCATCGCCGCGGGCCTGGTGGCGCTCACCGGGCTCGGCGTCTTCTGGTTCTACGGCCCGTTCCTCGTCTTCGTCATCTTCCCGCTGCTCGACGTGCTGGTCGGGATGGACGCGGAGAACCCGCCCGACAGCATCATCAGGTGGCTCGAACAGGACCGCTACTACCGCCGCTGCACCTACGTCTTCATTCCTCTCCAGTACGCGGGCCTGATCTTCGCCTGCTGGCTCTGGGCCTATGGCGGGCTCTCGACCGTCGACGGCATCGGGCTGGCGCTGACGATGGGCATGGTCAGCGGGATCGCGATCAACACCGCCCACGAGCTCGGCCACAAGCGCGCCGACCTGGAGAGGTGGCTGAGCAAGGTGGCGCTGGCCCAGAGCGGCTACGGCCACTTCTTCATCGAGCACAACCGTGGCCACCACGTCCGCGTCGCCACCCCCGAGGACCCGGCCAGCGCCCGCCTCGGGGAGAGCTTCTGGGCGTTCCTGCCGCGCACCGTCGTCGGCAGCCTCGCCTCCGCCTGGGGGATCGAGCGCGCCCGCCTCGCCCGCGGCGGCCACTCGCCCTGGTCGATCCACAACGACATCCTCCAGGCCTGGGCGATGACCGTCGTCCTCTTCGCCGCCCTGACGGCGGTCTTCGGCTGGGTCGTGCTGCCCTACCTGCTGCTCCAGGCGGTGCTCGGCTTCTGCCTGCTCGAGGTCGTCAACTACCTCGAGCACTACGGCCTGCGGCGGCAGAGGAAGGACGACGGCCGCTACGAGCGCTGCCGGCCCGAGCACAGCTGGAACAGCAACAACGTCGCCTCCAACGTGCTGCTCTACCACCTGCAGCGCCACAGCGACCACCACGCCAACCCGACCCGCCGCTACCAGGCGCTGCGCCACGTCGACGAGGCGCCGCAGCTGCCGACCGGCTACGCGGGGATGATCCTGCTCGCCGCCTGCCCGCCGCTCTGGCGCCGGGTGATGGACCGGCGCCTGCTCGAGCACTACGGCGGCGACGTCACCAGGGCGAACATCGAGCCGCGCGCCGAGCGCCGCGTCCTCGCCCGCTACGGGGCGGCGGCGTAGTGAGGCCCCCCAGCCTGCGCTGTTCCCTTGCCTCGCTATCTCCCGAGCAGGAACAGCGGGGGGATCTCCTGTGAGCGCCTGGCGCTGCCCCGGCTGCGGCTACGTCTACGACGAGCGGGCCGGCAACCCGCGCGAGGGCTTCCCGCCGGGGACGCCGTGGAGCGAGGTGCCCGACGACTGGCACTGTCCCGACTGCGGAATCTTCGACCAAGTCGATTTCGAGCCGGTCGACGGGTAGGCGCGATGGCCGCGCCCGCTGCGACGATCGGGGGTGTGGAGGCGACCCGCACCCCGTACCCGCAGGCCGCGCGGCGGCTGCTGCGGGAGACCCTGTTCGGCGCTGCGCGCGACGAGCTTCAGCAGCGCGCCTGGTCGGAGATCACGATGGCCGATGTCGCCGGCGCCGCCGGGGTCAGCCGCCAGACCCTCTACAAGGAGTTCGGCAGCCGCGACGAGTTCGCCCAGGCCTTCGTCATCCACGAGGGCGAACGCTTCCTCGACGCCGTCGAGGCGGCGGTCCGCGAGCACCTCGACGATCCCCGCGCCGCCATCGGCGCTGCGCTGGAGATGTTCCTTCGCACGGCCGGCGAGGACCCGCTGGTCCGCGTCCTGCTCAGCGACGACGGCACCGGCGGCATGCTGCCCTTCGTCACCACCCAGGGGATGCCGGTCGTCCAGTGGGCGACCGCCCGCCTCACGGCGACGATCGCGGAGGGATGGCCGCAGGCGCCCCCGGACAAGACCCGCCTCCTTGCCGAGACCCTGGTCCGCTTGGCGATCAGCCACGTAACCGCTCCCGGCGATCCCCCCGAGACGACGGCGAAGGCCACGGGCGAGCTGCTCGGGCCGTTCATCGACGAGGCGCTCGGCTCGGCATAGCCCTCGACGTGTAAGCGGTCTCGCCCGATATCACCCACATCGCGTGATGTGGCGATGCCGCCTCGGCGGGGCCCGGCGTGGCGCCGCTGGTGATCGTCGGAGTCGTCGTCGCCTACCTGGTGCGGCTGGCGATCGCGCCTTCGCCCCCGCGCTCGGCGCAGTAGGCCGGACCGGAGGCGGCCCGGCGTGCTGAACAGGCGGGGACGAGCGCAGCACACCGGGCCACGCACACGCGACCGACTCTCAGCCGCGCGGCGCTCCGGCGCCCGGCTCGTTGCTCCCGGGCAACCGGCTTTCTTCTTCGAGCGGCTCGCCGTAGACGACCAGGCCGTGGATGCAGATCACGCAGATCGCGAACACGCCCAGCGCCCAGAACGGATAGGCGCCGCCGACGGCCAGCAGCGCGCCGATCGCGCCGAGGGTCGCCGCGACGATTCCGATCACCCGGCCGAAGGCGCCGCCGGCGAACAGCGAGAATCCGGCGAACAGCTGGATCAGGCCGACGATCAGCGTCACCCACCCCCAGGTGTGCAGGTTGCCCAGCACGAAATGGTTTTCGCCGACCCAGAAGTTCGCGTCGGCGATCGCGGCGATCCCGTAGATGATGTTGAGCGCCCCTGCAATCAGCAGCAGGATTGCGACGAATACGGCGCGGCCTAAACCTCTCATCGTGTTGCTCCTTTCGTGGCCAACCGCCGTCTCTCTCAGCGGCCGATCCGGCCCGATCAACGGGTTTCTCTGTGTTGAGACGACGGTAGGAGCGGCCGGGAAAGGCAGCATCGCCCGGTTAGGGTGATTTCGGCGACCGCGATACGCGCGACAATCGCGCGATCGGCGACCTCGGTCAGATCCTGCTCCTCGCGCTGCTCTCGATGTTCAACCCGACGCTGCTCGCCGCGGTGACGGTGATGCTGCTGCTGCCGAGCCCGAAGCGGCTGATGCTCGGCTACCTGCTGGGCGCCTACACGACCAGCATCAGCCTCGGCCTGGCGATCGTCTTCGCCCTCCAGGGCTCGAGCTTCGCCAGCACCAGCAGGAACACGATCGGCCCCGCCGAGGACATCGTCCTCGGCCTGCTCGCCGTGCTGGTCGCGATCGTCCTGGCGACCGATCGCGACCGGCCGATGCGCGAGCGGCGGGCGCAGCGCAAGGACGCCAAGCGGACCGAGAAGGGGGAGGAGGAGAAGGAATCGCTGCCGCTGCGGCTGCTCGGCCGCGGCTCGCCCCGGACCGCCTTCGTGGTCGGGCTCCTGCTCAGCTTCCCCGGCGCCTCCTACCTGGCCGGGCTCGGCCACATCAACACGCTCGACGCGGCGACGGCGCCGACGGTGCTGCTCGTGGTCGGCTTCTGCCTGATCCAGCAGGCGCTGCTCGAGCTGCCGCTGATCGGCTACGCGTTCGCGCCAGACCGGACCCAGGACGCGGTCGACCGCTTCCGGGCCTGGCTCGGCCGCAGCGGCCGCCGCGCCGCGATCGTCGGGGCGGCGGCGATCGGCCTCGCCCTGGTCGTGCGCGGTCTGGTCGAGCTGCTCGGCTGAGGCGGCCGCGGCCAATTTCACCCGGTTCGCACGATGACCGCGGCCGGCGCTTGCGGTTCCATCTCACCGATGCCGCCGATCGGAAGGAGAAGGCCCCTCATGCGCGCCGCGATGGTCGGCGGCGCCGGCTACGCCGTCGGCAAGCACGTGGCGGCGAAGCGCGAGGCCGAGGCGGCGCCGGAGGCCCCCCAGGCGGCGCCAGCCACCCCGCCCCCCGCGGCCGCCGCCCCCTCGGAGACCGATCGGATCGAGGCGCTGACCAAGCTGAAAGAGCTGCTCGACTCCGGCGTCCTCACCGAGGAGCAGTACGAAGCCGAGAAGCAGAAGCTGCTACAGGGAACGTAGGCGCCAGAGATGGAAGGAGCGCAGATGGAGTTCGGACCGGTGCAGATCCTCGTGGTCGGCTTCGAGCACGGCAAGTTCGAGGGCAAGGCCCTCGCCGAGCTGCGCCGCCTGCGCGAGCAAGACATCGTCCGCCTCGTCGACCTGCTCTTCGTCCAGAAGGACGAGCAGGGGGAGATCGCGGAGATCGAGATCAGCGACCTGCCGCGCGAGGAGATGGCCGAGCTGGGCGCCGTCGCCGGCGCGCTGCTCGGCTTCGGAGCGGCGGGAGAGGAGGGCGCCGAGGCCGGAGCGCTGGCCGGCGCCGCGAGGGGCGAGGAGGGATCCCTGATCGACGAGGAGAAGGTCTGGTACCTGGCCGACGCGATCCCGCCGGGGACCGCGGCCGCGATCGCCCTGCTCGAGCATCGCTGGGCGATCCCCCTGCGCGACGCGATCGCGGAGGCGGGCGGGCAGACCCTGGTCGACGCCTGGCTCCACCCGCAGGACCTGATCGCCGCCGGCGCCGCGGCGGGCTGACCGCGCCAGGGGTCGCCTACGGGGTCCGCATCCCCCCCAAGTGGGTGATTTACCCGGATACCCTCCGGCAGCGCCGGGGGGTAGGCTTTCCGCTGCGCAGGGGCGGAGAGCAACGTTTCGAGATGCCGCCCGGGAAAACCACACAGCTGGAGAGCCGCCTGGTCGCCGGGGTGGATTTGCACGGCCCGGCCCTCGGCAGCCTCGTCGAGCGCCCGCGCCTGCTCGGCCGGCTCGAGCAGGCCGGCGCCCCGCTGGTTCTGCTCGACGCGCCCACCGGCTACGGCAAGTCGGTCCTGCTCGCCCAGTGGGCCGCCTGCGATCCGCGTCCCTTCGCCTCGGTCACCCTCGGCGACGCCCATAACGACCCGGTCTCGCTGCTCGAGCAGGTGCTTGAGGCGCTCGCGCGGATCGAGCCGCTTCCGGCCGAGATATCCGCCGCCCTGGCGGTCCCCGAACCCGATGTCGAGGGGGTGGTGCTGCCGCGGCTCGAGCGGGCTGTCGAGGCGCGCGAGACGGCCACGGTGCTGGTGCTCGACGAGCTCGAGCGGATCGAGTCGCCGCAGTCCCTCCAGGTGATCCGCTCGCTGGTGGAGCACATGCGAACCGGCTCGCAGATCGCGGTCGCCGGCCGCGGCGAGCCGGCGCTGCCGCTCGGCAGGCTGCGGGCGAACCGCCTGCTGACCGAGCTCGGCCGGGGGGAGTTGACGATGACGAAGCCCGAGTGCCAGGCGCTGCTGGCGGGCCTCGGCATCGAGTTGAGCCGCCGCGACCTCGACGCGCTGGCGGAGCGCACCGAGGGCTGGCCGGCGGCGCTCTACCTGGCCGGCGTGGCGCTGCGCGGCGAGGCCGACGCCGGCGCCGCGGTCGCCCGCTTCGCCGGCGACGACCGGATCGTCGCCGACTACATCAAGGACGAGTTCCTCGAGCCGATCTCGAAGCGCCGGCTGGAGCTCCTGCGACGAGCGTCGATCCTCGATCGCTTCGACGCCGACCTCTGCGACGCGGTCCTCGGCCGCAGCGGCTCCGCCACCGCGCTGCGCGACCTGGCGCACGGCAACATGCTCCTGCTCGCGCTCGATCGCAAGGAGCAGTGGTTCCGCTTCCATACCCTGCTCGCCGACATGCTGCGTTCCGAGCTGCGGCGGGTGGAGCCCGAGATCGAGCCCGAGCTCCAGCTGCGCGCCTCCGCCTGGTGGGCCGAGCACGGCGACACCGACCGGGCGATCGAGCACGCGATCGCGGCGAGGGACCCCGAGCGGGCCGGCGAGCTGCTGTGGGCGGCGGTGCCCGAGTACTACACGCGGGGGCGCAACGCCACGGTGCGGCGCTGGCTGGAGCGGCTCGGCGCCGAGCAGCTGACCGCCTACCCGACGCTGAGCGTGGCCGCCGCCCAGGGCTGCCTCGGCCGCGGCGAGGGGAGCATGGCGGAGCACTGGATCGCGGTCTCGCGCGGCCTGCTCGAGCGCGACGCGGCCGGCCCCGGCGACGGCTCGCTGACCGCCGGCCTCGCGCTGGCCGAAGCGGTGCTCGCCCGCGACGGCCTCGCCGTGATGAGCGAGCGTGCCGCGGCCGCCGCCGCGGCGATCCCGGACGAGAGCCCCTGGCGCTCGATGTGCTGCCTGATGGACGGCACCGGGCTGCTCCTCCGCGGCCGTGCCGGCGAGGCCCGCGAGCAGCTGACCGAGGGCGCGCGCCGCGGCGCCGTGGCGGCGCCGCACGTCCAGGTCCTCTGCCTGACCCAGCTCGCCCTGCTCGCGGTCGACGAGCCCGACTGGCAGGTGGCCGAGATGCTGGCCTCCCAGGCGCGGGCCCAGATCGAGCGCTCCGGCCTCGGCGAGTACTGCTCGGCGGCGCTCGCCTTCGCCGCATCGGCCTTCGTCCGCGCCCACCTGGGGATGGCCGAGGAGGCGGCCGCCGACCTGCGCGCCGGGACCGGGCTGATGCGCCGGCTCGACGAGTTCGCCGCCTGGTACGAGGTCCAGACCCGGATCGTGCTCGCCCGCGCCGCGGCGAGGCTCGACGACGTCACCCTCGCGCAGGAACTGCTCGTCGAAGCGCGGCGGGGGATCCGGCAGATCCCCGAAGCGTCGCTGCTGGCCGCGTGGCTGGACCGGGCGGAGGTGGAGGTGGAGACGATCGCCGCGGCGGCGGTCAGCGACCTGACCCCGGCCGAGCTGCGCGTCCTGCGCTTCCTGCCCACCCACTACTCGCTTCCCCAGATCGCCGCCCAGGCACACGTCTCGCCGAACACGGTGAAGACGCAGGCGCAGGCCGTCTATCGCAAGCTCGGCGTCTCGTCCCGCCGCGAGGCGGTCGAGCACGCCCGGGCCGTCGGGGTGCTGCGAGCGGAGCAATAGGCTCCACTGTGCCTTTCCCCCGTTATGTGCCGGCAAGGAACAGCGGAAGGATCTCCGACGAGCGGATGGAGGTGCTGAGTGGTTAAGTGGGGCGTCCTCGCGGTGCTGGCTACCGCGCAGTTCCTGATGGTCCTCGACCAGGCGGTGATGAACGTCGCGATCTCGCAGCTGGTCGAGGACTTCGACACGACGGTCACCACGATCCAGGCGGTGATCGCGCTGTACGCGCTGACGATGGCCGGGCTGATGCTGACCGGCGGCAAGCTCGGCGACATCTGGGGACGGCGGCGGGCCTTCGCGATCGGGCTCTGCATCTACGCCGCCGGCTCGGCGCTGACCGCCGCCTCGTGGAGCGTGCCGTCGCTGATGTTCGGCTGGTCGATCCTCGAGGGGATCGGCGCCGCCCTCGTCCTGCCGGCGCTGGTCGCCCTCGTCGCCGCCTCCTACAAGGGCGGCGAGCGGGCGATCGCCTACGGCGTGCTCGGCGGCGTCGCCGGCGCCGGCATCGCCGTCGGCCCGATCCTCGGCGGCTGGATGACCACCGACTTCAGCTGGCGCTTCGTCTTCGTCGGCGAGGTCGTCGTCGCGCTCGGCATCCTCGTCGCGACGCGGATGATCCGCGAGCCGGAGCGGGAGCGAGCGGCGCCGCGGCTGGACTGGGTCGGCAGCGTGCTCTCGGCTGCCGCCCTCGCCCTGATCGTGTTCGGCGTCCTGCAGGCGAGCAACTGGGGCTGGCTGGCGCCGCGCAGCTCGCCGATCGAGCCGTTCGGCTTCTCGCTGACCCCGTTCGTGATCGGTGCCGGCGCGCTGCTGCTGGCCGGCTTCGTCGCCTGGGAGCGCCGCCGCGAGGCGCACGGGCTGGAACCGCTCGTCCACCTCCGCCTGCTCGACATCCGCCCGCTGCGCGGAGGAGCCTCGATGCTGCTCGCGCAGAACCTGATCCTGATGGGGATCTTCTTCACGATCCCGCTCTTCCTGCAGGTCGTCCAGGGCCTCGACGCGCTCGAAACCGGGGTGCGGATGCTGCCCGCCTCGGCCGGGCTGTTCCTCGCCGCGATCGCCGGCTCGGCGCTGGCGAGACGGTTCGCGCCGCGGCCGCTGGTGCGCGTCGGGCTGCTGGTCGTCCTGGTCGCGATCGCGATGCTGCTGGCGACGATCGAGCCCGAACTCGACAACAGCGCCTTCCTCGTGGCGATGGGGGTGCTGGGGGTCGGCATGGGCCTGGTCGTCTCCCAGCTCGGCAACGTGGTCCAGTCGGCGGTCGGCGACGCCGACCGCAGCGAGGCGGGCGGCCTGCAGAACACGGCGCAGCAGCTCGGCTCCTCGCTGGGGACGGCGCTGCTCGGCGCGATCGTGATCACCGGCCTGATCGCCGCCTTCACCGCCAACGTCGCCGACGACCCGAGCATCTCCAAGAGCGTCGAACAGCAGCTCGAGGTGAAGCTGAGCGCCGGCGGCAGCTTCGTCGCCGCCGACGAAGTGCGTGCCGGTGCCGAAGCGGCCGGGCTCGCCCCGCCGACCGTCGACGCGCTGGTCTCCCACTACGAAGACGCCCAGCTGACCGCGCTGAAGACCGCCTTCCTGTTCGCCGCCTTCCTCGTCGTGGCATCGTTCTGGACGACCCGTCGCCTGCCGACGCAGCGCTTCGAGCAGTTGCAGGCGGGCCCCGATCCGCCGCACGCCGAACCGGTCGCCGCCTGAGCCGATGCCCGATTCGATCCAACGCCACCCCGGATCGCCCAGCGAGCGCGCCGCCGCCGGCAGGGCCGCCCGCGCCGCCGCGCCGCGCTCGAGCCACGGCGAGTGGGGGCCGGCCGGCGACCGGCCGGACCCGGTGGACCTGCTGGAGCGCCAGGCGGGCTCGCGGGTCGGCCGGCTGGTGCCGCTGCGCTACGGCCGCATGCTGGCCTCGCCCTTCGCCTTCTACCGCGGCGCCGCCGCGGTGATGGCGGCCGACCTCGCGCCGACCCCGCGCTCGGGCTTGGAGGCGCAGCTCTGCGGGGACGCGCATCTCTCGAACTTCGGCGCCTTCGCCTCCCCCGAGCGGCGGCTCGTCTTCGACCTCAACGATTTCGACGAGACCCTGCCCGGGCCCTGGGAGTGGGACGTGAAGCGGCTCGCCGCCAGCTTCTCGCTTGCCGGCCGCGACCGCGGCTGCGGCCGGAAGCAGCGGCGGCGCATCGTGCTGGCGGCGGCGCGGGAGTACCGCGAGGCGATGCGGCGGCTGGCGCGGATGGGCAACCTCGAATCCTGGTACCGGCAGCTCGACGCCGGCGCGATCGCCGCGCGCTGGGCGGACGCGGTGGGCGGCAGGCAGCGCCAGGCGTTCGAGCGCAACGTCGCCAGGGCGCGCGCCAAGGACAGCAGCCGCGCCTTCTCGAAGCTGGTCGAGGAGGTCGACGGCCGGCCGCGCATCGTCAGCGACCCGCCGCTGATCGTGCCGGTCCGCGAGCTGGCCGAGGATGAGGCGCCGGGGGTGGACGTCGAAGCCCTCGTGCTTCGGGTCCTCTCCGACTACCGCGACTCGATCGCTGTCGAGCACCGCGCCGTGCTCGACAGCTACCGCCTCGTCGACGTCGCCTTCAAGGTCGTCGGCGTCGGCAGCGTCGGCACCCGCGCCTGGATAGCGCTGATGCTGGGCCGCGACGAGGGCGACCCGCTGTTCCTCCAGGTCAAGGAGGCGCAGCGCTCGGTGCTCGAGCCCTACACGGCGCCGAGCCGGTTCGACCATCAGGGCGAGCGGGTCGTCCACGGGCAGCGGTTGATGCAGGCAGCCGGCGACATCCTGCTCGGCTGGGTGCGGGCGGAGGGCGCGGACGGAGAGCTGCGCGACTTCTACGTGCGCCAGCTCTGGGACTGGAAGGGCTCGGCGCGGGTCGAGTCGATGGACCCGCGCGGCCTGACCGCCTACGCGGAGATCTGCGGCATGACCCTGGCCCACGCCCACGCCCGCGGCGGCGACCGGATCGCGATCGGCGCCTACCTCGGCAAGGGCGACGCCTTCGACCGGGCGATGGCCGAGTTCGCCGAGGCCTACGCCGAGCAGAGCGAACGCGACTACGCGGCGCTGCGCGACGCGGCCCGCGAGGGGCGGATCGAGGTCGCCGAGGAACCCGGCTGAGCGCGGGAGGTCATTTCGAGCGGAGTCGACGCCACCGCGTCCGGCGCACCATCGGGGAAAAGTCCCGACGAGGAGGCGGGATTACCCGGATGAACGGCGTCCTCGATCGGCACAGAATGGGGGTGCAAGCAACCCCACCGGTTCGAGGAGGAGAGGCGAATGACGATCCGCGAGGTGATCGAGAGACACGGCCACTTCGCCCACGGCGGCAACCCCGACGACGCCGCCGAGACCTGGGCCGAGTGCGGGTTCGAGGCGCACGAAGTCGACGAGTGGCTGCTCGCCCGCTGCTACAGCCCCGACGCGGCGCGCGACCTCGCCGACGCCGGCGTCACCGCCGAGATGGCGCGGATGAAGACCGACGCCGGCGCCGGGGACTTCGTCGACACGGTCGGCTTCAAGGTCTCCGACGGCGATCTCGAGCCCGAAGAGGCCCGCGACCTGGTCGGGGTGTACTGAGATGGCGACGACCGTCTCCGACGCGGAGGTGGTCTCGATGCTGCGGGAATTCGACGGTGTGCGGGAATTCGACGGTGCCGCGGCTTGAGGCGCAGCGGCTGGGCGGCGGCGCCGGCGACTACGACGGCCTGCTCGAGCTGATCGGCGACGCGAGCGTCGTCCTGCTCGGCGAGGCCTCGCACGGCACCCACGAGTTCTACCGCGAGCGCGCCCGCATCACGCCGCCGCCTGATCGAGGAGCGGGGCTTCGACGCGGTCGCCGTCGAGGCCGACTGGCCCGACGCCTACCGGGTCAACCGCTACGTCCGCGGCGCGCCCGAGGACGGCGACGCCGAGGAGGCGCTGCGCGGCTTTCGCCGCTTCCCGACCTGGATGTGGCGCAACGCCGAGGTGCTCGACTTCGTCGGCTGGCTGCGCGCCCACAACGACCGTGTCGCCGGCGGCGGAGCGGGCTTCTACGGCCTCGACCTCTACAGCCTCTACGCCTCGATCGACGAGGTGATCGCCTACCTCGAGCGGGTCGACCCGGCCGGCGGCGGCGCGGGCGCGCGAGCGCTACGCCTGCTTCGAGCAGTTCGGCGCACGAGCAGGCCTACGGTCGCGCCGCGAGCCTCGGGGTCACCGAGTCCTGCCGCCACGCCGTCGTCGCCCAGCTGAGCGAGCTGCAGCGGCGGCGCGGACGCCTACCTGCGCCGTGACGGGCTGGCGGCCGAGGACGAGCAGTTCTACGCCGAGCAGAACGCGCGCCTGATCGCCAGCGCCGAGGAGTACTACCGCTCGATGTTCGCCGACCACGGCACTTCCTGGAACCTGCGCGACCGCCACATGGCGGAGACGCTGGCGCAGCTGCGCGCTCACCTCGAGCGCCACGGCGAGCGGGCGCGGATCGTCGTCTGGGAGCACAACTCGCACGTCGGCGACGCGCGGGTGACCGAGATGGGCCGGCGCGGCGAGCTGAACGTCGGCCAGCTCGCCCGCGAGCGCTGGCCCGGCGACGCCGTCCTGGTCGGCTTCACCACCTATGCCGGCACGGTCACCGCCGCCTCGGCCTGGGACGCGCCGGCGGAGCGCAAGCGGGTCCGCCCGGCCCTGCCCGGCAGCTACGAGGCGCTCTTCCACGAGGCCGGCGAGGCCCGCTTCCTGCTCGACCTGGCCCGCGGCGAGGCCGCCGAGCCGCTGCGCGGGCCGCTGCTCGAGCGGGCGATCGGCGTCATCTACCGTCCGCGAGACCGAGCGGGCCAGCCACTACTTCCAGGCCAGCCTCGCCGACCAGTTCGACGCGCTGATCCACATCGACGAGACCCGCGCGGTCGAGCCGCTCGAGCGCGACGCCGGCTGGGAGCTCGGCGAGCCGCCGGAGACCTACCCGTCGGCGCTGTGAGGGGAGGGGAGGACGGGTGAGCCTGCGCAGCGTCCGCATCGGCCGCCTGGCGGGGATCCCGATCGGCGTCCAGCCGCTCTGGCTGCTGATCGTCGTGCTGATCGCCTGGTCGCTGGGCGCCGTCTACTACCCCGACCAGGCGCCGGGGATCGCTCCGGCCGCCGCCTACGCGCTCGGGCTGCTGAGCGCGCTGCTGCTCTTCGCCAGCATCCTCCTGCACGAGCTGGGGCACAGCGTGGTCGCGCGGCGCCACGGGGTCGAGATCGAGGAGATCGACCTCTGGCTGCTCGGTGGCGTGGCGCGGATGAAGGGCTATCCGCAGACCGCCGGCGACGAGCTGCGCTTCGCCCTCGCCGGCCCGGCGGTGACCCTGGCGATCGCCCTCGCCTTCGCGCTCGTCGCGGTGGCGCTGCCGGCTTCGACGCCCGACGCGCTGCGCGCGCTCGTCGACTACCAGCTGATCATCAACGCGGCGATCCTCGTCTTCAACCTGCTGCCGGCCTTCCCGCTCGACGGCGGCCGGGTGGCGAGGGCGCTGCTCTGGCGCCGCAGCGGCGACCTGAGCCGTGCAACCGCGGCCGCCGCCTCGATCGGCCGCGGCTTCGGCTACGGGATGATCGGCCTCGGCCTGCTCGCCGCCGTGGGAGGGGCGGTCGGCGGCGTCTGGCTGGCCGTCGTCGGCGTCTTCGTCATCTTCGCGGCGAAGGCGGAGGAGGGCGGGCTGCGGATCCGCACCGCCTTCGCCGGGCGCGAGGCCGGCCGCCTGATGTCCTTCCCGGCGGTCGCCATCCCGGCGCAGATCAGCGTCGCCGAGGCGCTCGAGCGCTACTTCGTCAGGTACGGCTACACCGCCTTCCCGGTGGTCGACGGCGACCGGCCGGTCGGCCTGATCGACGTCGAGCGGGTCGAGCGGGTCCCGGCCGGGCGGCGGGCCGCCACCTCGGTCGGGGCAGCGGCGGTCTCCGATCCGGAACTGGTCGTCGGCGAGCATCAGGACGTCGCCGAGCTGCTCGAGCGGCCGGCCTTCCAGCGGGTCGGCAGGGCGGTCGTCCGCAGCGAGGACGGCCGCCTCGGCCTGATCTCGATCACCGACGTCAACCGCACCCTGCGAGCGCTCGAGCTGAGCGGCTCCGCGTAGAGCCTCCTCTCAGCGATTCCGCAGCGCCCGCTCCGGCCGCAGGCCGCCGAGCAGCGCCCCGAGCGCGATCAGCATCGCGATCTGCAGCGCCATGCCCAGCGGCGAGGTGAGCGCGTCGAGCGCGAGCGAGCCGAGGTTGCGCTCGGCGATCGTCGCGACGCTGACGTAGATCGAGTAGGAGACCAGGCGGCCGGCGAAGAAGGCGGCGGTCAGCGGCAGCAGCGGCACGGTCATCAGGCCGGCGGCGACGAAGAGCGGGCCGGAGGGGACGGGGGAGAGGGCGAACAGCCCGAGCCCGGCCACGGCGCGCCGCCGGTTTCCGCTCAGCGCCCGCTGGGCGCGGTCGACGCTGGCCAGCCGCGCCGCCGAGAGCCGCGGCCGCAGCTTCCGCGCGCCGCTGGCGAGGACGAAGCGCCCCGACGCCGCGGCCAGCGCCCCGGCGATCACCAGCGGCGCCACCGGCAGGTCGAAGTCGAGGGTGAAGAAGACGAGCAGCGACCAGGTCGGCGGCCCGAAGGCCGGCAGCAGGTTGACCGCGAAGATGACCGCGACCGCAAGCGCGAATTGAGCCGGCGCCGACATCGGAGCGCAACCGTAAGGCAGGCCAAGGCGCTCCGCTGTTCCTTACCGGCATATGGCGCGGACAAGGCTCCATCCGGGTCGCGGCCGGGCGCGCATCCGACTTTGACCCCAGCGGGGTGTGGTCAAAGTCGGATGCGGCGCTGGAATGCCCCCGTTCTCACGATCGCGCGGCTTCTCTCAAGCCCATCGCGGTGAGCGATGTGGAGCTGACCCGGGCCGGCGGGGTCCTTCAGTCCCGGTCGGTCGGATCGCGCCGCCGCGGCTCGCCGGACCGGCCGACCTCCTCGACCAGTCCCTTCAGCTCGGCCGGGACGTCGCGCTGGTCGAGCACGACCGGGGCGGCGGCGGGGTCGTCGAGCGGGGTGATCTCGTAGCGAAACGCGTCGGGCTGCGGCGGCCCGGACGGGGCCGCGCCGCGCAGGCGGCCGAGCGCCTGCTCGACGCCGGATGCCTCGGCGGCGGGCAGGTCGTCGGTGTCGAGCTCGGCCTGCAGCGCGATGCCCGCGATCCCGCCGAGTCGCCTGATTCGCAACCGCACCCGGCGAACGCTACACCGGGACTTCGACCGCTTCCCAGCCGGCCCGGACGGCGCCGGCCTCCGAGCTGGCCGCGCCGTAGGCGCGTTCCGCCTGGATCAGCGTCCGCTTGGCGAATTCCACGAAGGTCGCCGTCGCCGGCAGGCCGGGGTCGCTCAGGGCCGCGTACCAGATCGGCCCCGCCGCATCCCAGGCGTTGCCGCCGAGCGTGGTCGCGACGACGTAGAAGGCGTGGTTCGGAATCCCCGAGTTGGTGTGGACGTCGCCGTTGGAGACGTAGCCGGCCATCGTCGCCGGCTGGTCGTCGTAGGGGTTCGCCGTGCCGGGTTCCTTCATCGACCGCAGCGCCGGGCTCAGCTCGGGCCCGACGATGTCGGCGCCGATCAGCCAGTCCGACTGCTCGACGGACTGGCCGAGCACGCGCTGCTTGACCTGGATCCCGAAGACGTCGGAGACCGACTCGTTGAGCGCGCCCGACTGGCCCGAGTAGACCAGGTTCGCCTCGTACTGGGTGACGCCGTGGGTCAGCTCGTGGCCGATCACGTCGGTGCCGGCGGTCGTCTGCGTCAGCATCCTGCCGTCGCCGTCGCCGAAGAACATGTGGCCCGCGTTGTCCCAGAAGGCGTTGCCGTACGCCTTGCCGAAGTGGACGAGCCCGAGCAGCGGCAGGCCCTGGCCGTCGATCGAGTCGCGCTGGAAGCTCTGCCAGTAGAAGTCGTAGGTGGCGCCGAGCCCGTCGTAGGCCTGGTTGACGGCTTCGTCGGCGACCGGGCCCTGACCCTCCGACCGCGCGACCGACCCGGGCACCTGGGCTTCTTCGTGGTTCTGGTCGTAGATCGTCCGCTGGGGCTTGCCGCCGAGCCGGGCGAAGGTGAGCGGCTGCAGCGAGCGCCCGCCGGTGCGGGCCGCCGCCTCGGCCCTGGCGAGGCGAAAGCGCCCGTCGAGCCGCAGCGTCTCGAGCGCCGTCTTGCGGAGCTCCTCGGGCCCCTCGGCGGCGACTCTGTGCAGCAGTCCGGGGGGAAGGATGCAGTTCAAAGAGCAGCGATGGGTCATTTCAAGCCTCCCGTATTCGACTGGTCGATATGCGAGAGATTAATCACTGATCAGCAAACTCGCATGTAAATTTCCACCGCTGGACCTCACCGACGAGGAGCTTGTCGCGCTTCGTCGGGACTTCGGCAATACAACGAGCGGCTATGGACGGGCCATGACAGCATCAGTTGTGAGTGGCGGAAAACAGAAAAAGCCCCCGACTTGCGGGGGCTTTCCGATGCGGCTGAATGGAGTCGAACCATCACGCCCCGTTAGGGGCACAAGGCCCTCAACCTTGCGCGTCTACCAGTTCCGCCACAGCCGCGTGGGGCGTCGATTCTAGATGTTTGGCCCTGGCGCGGGTTGCGGGGGCCGGCGGCTGCATTGCAGGCGGGGGAGTCGCTTGCATGCGTCCGGGGCAGGCGGTAGCCTGCGAACAGGTGTTCGAACGGCTACCGGCCCCGATGATGGTGGGCCGGCGACGAGGAGGATCGGGTGGACCTGGATCTGACCAAGAGGCAGAAGGAGATCTTCGACTTCATCCGTCGCTACGCGGAGAAGACCGGCTACCCGCCCACGGTGCGGGAGATCGGCAAGGCGGTCGGGTTGCATTCGTCCTCGACCGTGCACGCGCACCTGGGGAACCTGGAGAAGATCGGGCTGCTGCGGCGCGATCCGACCAAGCCGCGGGCGATCGAGCTGCTCTTCGACCGCGCCAAGCGGACGATCATGCCCGGCGGCGGATTGCCGCTGGTCGGTCACGTCGCCGCCGGTGAGCCGATCCTCGCCGAGGAGAACATCGAGGAGTACATCGAGATCCCGGACGTGATCGGCGGCGAGGACGGCGACTACGTCCTCCGGGTGCGCGGCGAAAGCATGAAGGAAGCCGGGATCTTCGAGGACGACTACGTCGTCGTGCGCCCGACCGAGGAGGCGGCCGACGGCGAGATCGTCGTCGCCCTGATCGGCGAGGACGCAACCGTGAAGCGCTACTTCCACGAGAGCGACCACGTCCGCCTGCAGCCCGAGAACGCGACGATGAAGCCGATCCGGACGACCGAGGCGAGCGTCCTGGGCCGCGTGATCGGCGTAGTAAGGAAAGTCTGACGCGACCCAGGGGTCGTCAGGCAAGGACGCAGGGAAGGCCGGCAAGGGGAGCGCACTTCAAGTGCGTGACCCGCAGGCGGCCGACCGAGGACGCCGCATGGCGACCCCTGGGTCCGTCAGGGCCAGCGCCCCGCTTCTATGAGCTTCTTGTAGCGCCGCTGCCTGCGGCGCGCGTCGGCCATGACCAGCGGCAGCAGGCGGACGGCGACTCGCGGGAAGAGGTCGAAGAAGCGCAGCATCGGACCGCGCCAGCGCGGCAGCACGAGCAGCGGCCGGGGCCGCTCGGTCAGCCTGCCCACCTCGACGGCGACCTGCCCGGCGGTGAGCAGGCGGCCGGAGAAGGAGCCGGCCGCCTCGGGGTCGTCGAGCCTGCCCTCGAGCATCGGCGTCCAGATTCCGTCCGGGCAGACCGCCGAGACCTCGATCCCGGCGAAGCCGGCGCGACGCAGGTCGAACAGCGTCCCCAGCGTGTAGGCGATCGCCGCGTGCTTGCTCGCCGAGTAGGTCACCTCGCCGGGGGCGGCGACGACCCCGGCCAGCGAGATCACGTTGATCACGTGCCCGCGGCCCGCCCGCATCATCTCGCCGAGCGCGGCGACGGTGCCGTTCATCGTGCCGAGCGCGTTGACTTCGAGGATCGTCCGGCGCGTCGCCTCGTCCTGCTCCCAGGCCGGTCCGGTGACCAGCACGCCGGCGTTGTTCACCCATACGTCGAGCGAGCCCGAGCGGCTCGCGGCCGCAGCCGCCGCAGCCCGACAGGCGGCCTCGTCGCGGACGTCGAGCGCCGCAGAGGAAGCGCCGGCGCCGATCTCGGCCGCGACCTTCGCTGCGGCCGCGGCGTCGACATCGGTGGCATGGACTTCGAACCCCCGCCGAGCCAGCTCGTGGGCGATCGCGCGGCCGAGACCTCCGCCGGCTCCGGTAATCACGGCACCTGCCATCCCGGCGCAGCCTATGCCAGTCCCATATTCGCCCGCGAAAACCAAGCAGCGGGCCGCAAAAGGACTACCATCAACGAAGCGAGCCGAGCGACCGCGGGGGGAGAGAAAACCCCTCGAGGAAAGTCCGGACACCATAGGGCGAGGGCGGTGGGTAACGCCCACCCGGGGAAACCCGCGGGAAAGTGCCACAGAAACACACGGCCGATGGCGCGGCCACACGTGAGCCGCGTACAGGCAAAGGTGAAATGGTGCGGTAAGAGCGCACCGGCGCCGCGGCGACGCGGCGGCCAGGCAAACCCCGCCCGGTGCAAGGCCAAACAGGACCGTCGACCCTGCCCGGCGAGGTCCAGGTAGGCCGCAGGGCCGTCCAGGCCCCTCCGCAGCCTCGGCTGCGGAGAGATAGATGGCCGCTCACGACAGGATCCGGCTTACAGGCTCGCTGAGAGAAGGGCCCCGCGAGGGGCCCTTCTCGACTTCGTCACAGAATTCTGTCTTAGCGTTTGCTAACGTGCTGCCAACTTCCGCTGAATCTCCGCCACATACCGCGGGGAGCGGGGGACCCAATGGTTGGGGCGAATCGCCGGCATCCGCCGCGTAGCGCAGCTCTTTCAGCGCGAGCCCGTCAGCTAACCCCGTAAGCGCCCGAAAGAGCATGAAGAACGCAAGGAACCGCCTTGGGCGGAAAGACCGAGCTTGGATCGCGCTGCTGCTGATCGCCGTGGCCGCAGGCGCCTGCGCGCCGGGCGTGGCGCAGGGGGGCACCGGCGGCGCCCCGACCGCCGCCGCGACCGGCTCGCTCGAAGGCGGCATCGTCTTCTCGCCGCTGCGCTCGGCCGGCGCCACCTGGTACGGGCCCGGTCTCTACGGCCGCCACACCGCCTGCGGCCAGGTTCTGCGGCCGCAGACGATCGGCGTCGCCAACCGCGACCTGCCCTGCGGCACGCCGGTCAAGTTCGTCTACCACGGCCGCCGGATCGTCACCGCGGTGATCGATCGCGGCCCCTACAGCCGCGGCAACGACTGGGATCTGACCAACGGCGCCCGCCGCGCCCTGCGCTTCGGCGGCGCGGGCCCGATCCGCTACGCGGTCGCGCTGAAGTACGCGCGGGCCCGGTAGCCGGCCGCTGCGCTCGCCAACAGCCGCCCCGGCGGCTAGTCTTGCCGCTGCAAGCAGGACTTTCCCACGAGAGGAGCACGGGCATGTCGAGGTCTTCGAGAAGGGCGGTCATCGCACTCGCGGCGGGGCTCGCGCTGGTTGTCCCGCTCGCGGCGGGCAGCGGCGTCGCGGCGGAGTCGCGGACCACGGTGGTGCTCGGCGGCAGCGGCGAAACGCCCGACCCGTCCTGCCCGGGCCTGCCCTGCCAGGCGGTCGGCAGCGTCACCGGCTTCCAGGTCAGCACGACTCAGACGAGCCTGCCGTTCAGGGTCAACCGGCCCGGCAAGGTGACCGCCTGGGCGCTGACCCTCGCCCAGCCGACCAACCAGCAGCGCTCCTTCTTCAACGGCTTCTTCGGCACCCCGCCCGAGGCGCGGCTGGCGATCCTCCGCCGCGTCCCCGGCACCAGCCCACCCCGCTACAACCTGCGCCGCCAGGGCTCGATCCACGTCCTCAGCCCCTACCTCGGGCAGACGGTCAAGTTCGGCGCCTCGCTGAAGGTGGAAGAGGGCGACATAGTCGGCATCACGATCCCCACCTGGGCCCCGGCCTTCGCCCAGAACCTGCCGGCGAAGAACGCCTGGCGCGCCAGCCGCGAACCGGGCAAATGCACCAACACCACCGACGTCCGCCAGGGACAGCCACAAGAGAAGGTAGGCAAGCGAGCGACCTACGGCTGCCGCTACAGCACCGCCCGCCTGCTCTACACGGCCACGGTCGTCGAGAACTGACCCAGCAGCCGACCCCCTCTCCAGCTCATGCCGCGGAGGGCAGCACTTCCGGCGTCGCCTGATCCCTTGGCAGCGCCGCCGCGCTGGCGATCAGGCTCTGGAACTCGTTCAGCGCCAGGTGGGCGACCGCCTCGAGCAGCTCCTCGTCGGTCCAGCCGATTTCCTTCGCCTCCTCGTGCAGGTGGTGAGGGGGATAGCCCTCGTGCGCTTCCAGCGTCGCCTGCAGGTAGGCGAGCAGGGCCGCCTCCTTGGCGTCGCCGGAGTTGAAGCTGCGCGCCCGCGAGACCTCGTCGAGACCGAGCCCCGCCCGCCGCGCCGACTTGGCGTGCTGGGCGATGCTGTAGTCATCGTCGCGGTACTCGGCCACCGCCAGGGCGATCCGTTCCCGGGTCGCAAGGGGCAGCACGCCGCCGCGCAGCTCCGAGCGCATCCGGGTGTAGGCCCGCAGGACGGCGGGTGCGCCGGCGAGGACGCCGACGAACTTGGTCACCGCGCCGCCGGCCGCCTGGATGCTCCTGATCAGGGGAGCGCTCTCGTCCGGAGCCGTCAACTCGTCGTGGATCTGAAATCTACTCACTGCTGTTTTTACCGTCACGTGCTTCCCGCCTTTGGGCTCGGATTCCGCTTTACAGAGCCTTTACGTCGCCTTTACTTTACTTTGAGCCACTAACTTACGTGAAGTAAGTTATAGCTGGTTTCGCGTCCGTCTGCAAGCCGCGCGGGGCAAGCCTTCCCTGCCGGTAGTACGCGACACCGCACCGGGCCGGTTCAGTCGCCTATCTTTGCCCTCCGAACTCGCAGCGCCGACAAGAGTCAAGGAGGCACCGATGGCAGACAACCCGAAGAGCCCCGCCGACGTCGCCGCGATCGTCAGCGAACACAACGTCCGCTTCATCCGCCTCTGGTTCACCGACGTGCTCGGCCAGCTGAAGAGCTTCTCGATCAACGCCTCCGAACTCGAGGACGCCTTCGAGGGCGGGATGGGGTTCGACGGCTCCTCGATTACCGGCTTCAACCCGATCGAGGAGTCGGACATGATCGCGATGCCGGACCCCTCGACCTTCGCCCTGATCCCCTGGCGGCCGGAGGAGGAACACGCGGTCGCCCGCATGTTCTGCGACATCCGCGTGCCGGGCGGCGATCCCTACGAGGGCGACCCGCGCTGGATCATGCGCCGCGCGCTGAAACGGGCCGAGGACCTCGGCTTCGACGCCTACAACATCGGCCCCGAGCTGGAGTTCTTCTACTTCCGCTCCGCCAAACCCGGCGGCGTGCCCGAGGTGCTCGACGAGGGCGGCTACTTCGACCTGACCACGCTCGACGCCGGCTCCGACGTGCGCCGCGACACCGTGCTGGCGCTGGAAAAGATGGGCATCCACGTCGAGTACACCCACCACGAGGTCGGCCCCTCCCAGCACGAGGTCGACATGCGCTACAAGAACGCGCTCGAGATGTCGGACGACTGCATGACCTACCGCATCGTCGTCAAGGAGTACGCGATGAAGTACGGCTGGCACGCGACCTTCATGCCGAAGCCGCTGTTCGGCGAGAACGGCTCGGGGATGCACGTCCACCAGTCGCTGACCAAGGACGGCAAGAACGCCTTCTTCGACCCCGACGACCAGTACTACCTCTCGGCCACCGCGAAGGCCTTCATCGCCGGCCAGCTCAAGCACGCGCGCGAGATCTCGCCGCTCTTCGCCCAGTGGGTCAACTCATACAAGCGGCTGGTCCCCGGCTTCGAGGCGCCGGTCTACCTGGCCTGGTCGCGGCGCAACCGCTCGGCCCTGATCCGGGTGCCGCTCTACCACCCCGGCAAGGAGGGGGCGACCCGGGCCGAGCTGCGCTGCCCCGACCCGGCCTGCAATCCCTACCTCTGCTTCGCCGGCATGCTGCAGGCGGGCCTCGAGGGGATCGAGAAGGGCTACGAGCTGCCCGAGCCGATGGAGCAGAACCTCTACCACCTCTCGCCCGAGGAACGCGCCCAGCGCGGCATCGAGGAGCTGCCGGAGACGCTCGGCGAAGCGATCGAGGTGGCGGCCGACTCGGAGCTGGTGCTGCGCACGCTCGGCGAGCATACGTTCCGGCGGTTCGTCGAGATCAAGCGGCAGGAATGGGACGAGTACCGGGTCCAGGTGACGCCCTACGAGATAGAGAACTTCCTCCCGGTTCTCTAGCGGCCGATAGGCAGGCTTGCCTCTCGACCGTCAGGTCGTCTTTGAAAGCTCCGACGGCGCCCAGAACTTGTCGCCCACGGTAAGAGCTATGGCCGGGACGAGGATGCTGCGGACGAGGAAGGTGTCGAGGAGGACGCCGAAGGCGACCACGAAGCCGAGCTCGGTGAGGAAGGTGAGGGGGAGGACGGCCAGCACCGAGAAGGTGCCGGCGAGGACGATGCCGGCGCTGGTGATGACGGCGCCGGTGACGGCGAGGGCGCGCAGGATCCCCTGCCTGGAGCCGTGCTGGATCGTCTCCTCGCGGGCGCGGGAGATCAGGAAGATGTTGTAGTCGACCCCGAGCGCGACCAGGAAGACGAAGGCGAAGAGAGGCAGCGAGGGGTCCGAGCCGGGGAAGTCGAAGACGACGTCGAAGACGAAGTAGCCGACGCCGAGGGCGGCGAGGAAGCTGAGGATCACGGTGCCGATCAGGATCAGCGGCGCGACCACGGCGCGCAGCAGGACCATCAGGATCAGCAGCACGACCACGAGCACGATCGGCGGGATCACGATCGAGTCCCAGCCGGCCGCGTCGCGGACGTCGAATTCAACCGCGGTCGGCCCGCCGACCAGGGTGCTGGGCGCCACTCGGTGCGCGGCCTTGCGCATCGGCTCGACCAGATCGAAGGCCTCGGTCGAATACGGTTCGAGCTCCAGCGTCGCCTGGATCAGGGTTCCCGGCGGCCCCGCGGACACCGGCTGTGAGACCGCCTCGACGCCTTCGACCCCGGCGACGGCGCGCCGCACGGCCTGCACCTCGGCCCTGTCCCGCACGACGATGTCGGTGAGGGCGGTGGTGCCGTTGGGGAAGCTCTTGCTGAGCAGGTGCTGGCCTTCGACCGATTCGACTTCGGTGCGGTAGCTGTCTTCGCTGGTCAGTTCGGTGGAGAAGAAGGCGAAGCCGCAGCAGAGGATCAGCAGGGCGACAAGGGAGCCGCCCATCACCCGGCGGGGCGAGACAGCGACACGATCGCCGACCCGTTTCCAGAAGCCATGAGTGGCATCGGCCGCATGCTCGAGCCCGTGGCGGCGCACCTCATAGGGCGTGAAGATCGCCCGGTCGAGCGGGCCGACGATCAGCGAGGGGATCCGGTGGCCGCTGATCAGGCGCAGGATCCAGTTGAGCAGGACGAGTGGCAGCAGGACCAGCACCAGCAGGCAGGCGACGACGACCCGGGCAAGGGCGCCGAACACGGAGCCCTCGATGATCCGCCGCCGGGCCCGGTCGGAGGCCTCGCCTGTGCCCGGCGCCGTCTCCGGCGTGTGCGGGACGAAGGGCCAGAAGGCGCGGCGGCCGAAGATCGTCAGCAGCGCCGGCAGCAGGGTCAGCATCGAGAGCGCCGCGCAGGCGATCCCGATCGCGGCGATCGGGCCGAGCCCCGCCGTGCCGTTGACCTTGGCGACGGTGAGGCAGAGCAGCGCCGCGATCACCGTCGCCGCCGAAGCGAAGATCGCCGGCCCGGCCGAGATCAGCGCCGTCCGCATCGCCTCGTGCTTGTCGACCGTGCGGTGCAGCTCCTCGCGGTAGCGGGCGACGAGCAGCAGCGCGTAGTCGGTGCCGGCGCCGAGGACGAGGACCGACATGATCGAGCTCGACTGCCCGTTGATCGTCACCCCCAGCTCGGAGACCCCGTAGCCGATCGAGCGCGAGAGGGTCTCGGCGAACAGCACCGCGGCGAGCGGGATGAAGAAGAACATCGGCGAGCGGTAGATGACGATCAGCAGGAAGATCACCAGGCTGACCGCGGCCAGGAGCAGGGTGCCGTTGATGCCTTCGAAGACTTCGATCGCGTCGGCGGAGAAGCCGGCGCCGCCGGTGACCTTCACCTCGAGGCCGCCGCCGGGGCCGGAGATTTCGTCGCGCCAGTACTTGACCGGGTCGAGGATCCTTTCGCCCTCGCCGTTGCCCTTGATGTAGGCGGTGACGATCGCCGCCCTGCCGTCGGCCGAGCAGATCGGGCCGACGAAGGGCGCGTAATCGGGAGGCTGCCCGGGAACGGCTGCGGTCGGGCCGGTGCAGCCGGCGGGCAGGCCGGCCGGGACGGGACCGGGTCCGCTGCGCGAGCCGCCGCCCGGCTTGCCGCCCGCGGACGCGGTCTCGCCGTCGGCGATCACGCCGGGGAAGCGTTTGCGGTCCATCTTTTCGACGTCTTCGACGATCGTCCGCCGATCGGCCGGGGTCAGCCCCGATTCGCGCCTGAACACGACCACCGCCGGCGCCAGTTCGCCGCCCTGGAGCGAGCTGGTCGCGTTCAGCGCCGCGGTCGATTCGGCGCTGCCCGGCAGGTAGGAGGACGCCTCGTTGCTTTCGGCCTCTTCGAACTTGCCCGGCAGGTTGGCGGGGCCGGCGGCGACGAAGACGACCGCGAACCAGAGCGCGAAGATGACCCACTTGGCGCGGCGGCCGGCGGCGAAGGTGAACACGGAGCCGCGCATTGGGCCGCATCGTTATCAGACTCGGACCGGGGGCTCGGCGCGCGGGTCCTGTCGTCGGGACGCCACCCGCGCGAGGAGCGTCAGAGCTGGGCCGCCAAGGCGCCGGCGTCGGTGACGGGTGCTTGGCAGGTGAAGCTTTCGCAGGCGTAGGCCGTCGCCTTGTTGCTTAGAGCTGGGCGGTCTTTGAGGAGTGGGGGAGTCGTGCTGCCCTCGGGGCCGCCCGCCAGGACGAGGTGCGGGTGGTGCTTGGCGCGGACTACTGCCGCGAGCTCGGCGAGGTCGCCGCCCACCAGCGCCACCTCCTTGGTCGGGGAGAGGTGGAAGTCGAGCGCGCGGAGCAGGTGGGCGAAGGCGTCGGGCCGGCGCGGGGCCGCCCTGGCGAAGAGGCGCAGGACGCCCTCGGCTTGGTCCTCGTAGGCGCGGTTGCCGCTCAGGGCGGCGAGGCGCAGCAGGCCGAGCGCCATCGCCGAGTTGCCGGAGGGGATCGGGTGGTCGCCGATCTCCTTGCGGCGGGCGATCAGCTCCTCGTGGTCGTCGGAGGTGGAGAAGAAGCCGCCGCGCCGGGGGTCGCCGAAGCGGGCGATCGTCGTCTCCGCCAGCGCCTCCGCCTCCTCGTACCAGCGCGGCTCGAAGCTCGCTTCGTAGAGCGTCAGCAGCGCTTCCAGCATGAACGCGTGGTCCTCGAGGTAGGCGTTGAGGCGGCCCCCGCCGTCCTTGTAGGTGCGCAGCAGGCGGCCCTGTGCGTCGCGCAGGTCGGAGAGGACGAACTCGGCGCAGCGCCGCGCGGCGTCGAGGTAGTCCTCGCGCCCCAGCGCCGCGCCCGCCTCGGCCAGCGCCGCCAGCATCAGCGCGTTCCAGGCGGTCAGCCGCTTGTCGTCGAGGCCCGGGCGCGGCCGCTCGGCGCGCGCCTCGAACAGGGCCCGGCGCGCCTGCGCCAGCCCCGGTGGCTCCCCGGCGGCGGCCCCGCCGGCCCGCCGCAGGACGCTTGCGCCCTCGAAGTTGCCCGCCTCGCTGACGCCGTAGAAGTCGATCGCGGCCTGCGCCCCCTCGCCCAGCACCGCGCGCATCTGCGCCGGCGTCCAGACGTAGAAGCGGCCCTCCTCGCCCTCCGAGTCGGCGTCGAGCGCCGAGTAGAAGCCGCCCTCGGGGCCGCGCATCTCGCGCAGCGCCCAGTCGAGCGTCTCCTCGCAGACGCGGCGGTAACGCTCGTGGCCGAGCGCCTGCCGGCCGTGCAGGTAGGCGCGGGCGAGCAGCGCGTTGTCGTAGAGCATCTTCTCGAAGTGGGGGACGGCCCAGGCGCCGTCGACCGAGTAGCGCGAGAAGCCGCCGCCGAGCTGGTCGTAGATGCCGCCGGCCATCATCGCGTCGAGCGTGCGCTCGACGATCTCCAGCGCATCACGTTTTCCATGCCCTGCGTGGAGAACTCGATCCTCTGCGCGCGCGAGCAGCAGCTCCAGCGCCGAGGCGGGCGGGAACTTCGGAGCGCCGCCGAAGCCGCCGTGCTCGGGGTCGGCGGACTCGCGCAGGGTCGCCAGCGCCGTCTCCAGCAGCTCGGCGCCGGGGGCCCCGGCGGCCGGCTCGACCGCGCCGATCGCGCCCAGCCGCGCCCGCGTCTCCGGCGCTCGCTGTTGGAGCTCCTCGCGGCGGCCGGCGAACGCGTCGACCACCGCCTCCATCACCATCCGGAAGCTCGGCAGGCCGCGGCTCTCGTCGGGCGGGAAGTAGGTGCCGCCGTAGAACGGCACCCCGTCGGGGTCGCAGAAGACCGTCAGCGGCCAGCCGCCCTGGCCGCTGATCGCCTGCACGGCCTCCATGTAGAGGGCGTCGACGTCGGGCCGCTCCTCGCGGTCGACCTTGACGCAGACGAAGTGCTCGTTCATGTAGGCGGCGGTGGCGGGGTCCTCGAAGGACTCACGCTCCATCACGTGGCACCAGTGGCAGGCCGAGTAGCCGACCGAGAGCAGCAGCGGGCGGTCGAGCTCGCGCGCCCGCGCCAGCGCCTCCTCGCCCCAGGGGTACCAGTCGACCGGGTTGTCGCGGTGCTGGAGCAGGTACGGGCTGGTCTCTCGCGCCAGGCGGTTCGGCATGGGGTCACACTACCCGGCGTTCCGAGAGGCCAACTTTTGGCGGCTCGGGATCGCCGAAAGTGGGTTGGAGCGCGGGATCGAACCGATTTGCGCGCCGATTCAAGATCGTTCGGGTTACATTCCATAAGTGACTGACGAGCGGCTGATGGCGCAGAGCGAACCGGCGATCGAAGCCGTGCTGAGGAAGCTGGACGAGGGCGACCGTGGGGTCGTCCTGACGGCGCTGGAGCGAGCCGAGCGGTCCGAGACGGAGCTGCGCTACCTGGCCGACCACGACTCGCTGACCGGCCTGCTCGACCGCCGCCGCTTCCGGGCCGAGCTCGACCAGTACGTTTCCTTCACCGCCCGCTACGGCGGCCAGGGCGCGGTGATGATCGTCGACATCGACGGCCTCAAGGCGGTCAACGACGCCTACGGCCACCACGCCGGCGACAACCTGATCCGCCAGGTGGCGGGGACGCTGCGCGAGCGGGTGCGCGTCACCGACCTCGTCGCCAGGCTCTCCGGCGACGAGTTCGCGATCCTGATGCCGCAAACCGACACCGCCGGGGCTCTCCAGCTCGGCGAAGACCTGCGGGCGCAGGTGGCGGAAAGCGCCCGGCCGGCCCCGGAGGCGCAGGGCGCCACGATCAGCGTCGGCATCGCCATGTTCGGAGGCGGGCGGGGCGGCGCGGAGGCGGTGCAGGTCGCCGCCGACCAGGCGATGTACCGGGCGAAGGAGGGCGGGCGCAACCAGATCGCCCTCTTCCGCGACCCGAGCGAGCCGCAGCGCGGCCCGAAGCGCCGCCAGACCACCGCGGCGCGGATTCGCGACGCGCTCACCGGCGGCCGGCTCAGCCTCCACACGCAGCCGATCCGCAGCCTCTCCTCCGGCGGGATCGAGCGCTACGAGCTGCTGCTGCGGATGCGCAGCGAGGAGGGGGAGCTGCTGCCTGCCGCCGCCTTCATCGAGGCGGCCGAGCGCTCGGGCATGGTCAAGGAGCTGGACCGCTGGGTCGTCGCCCGCGCCCTCGAGCTGCTCGCCGAGCGGGAAAGCCTGGGAGCGCCGCTCTCCCTCCACGTCAACCTCTCCGGCGCCTCGCTGACCGACGTCTCGGTGCTCGAGTTCATCGAGCGGCGGCTCGACGAAGGCGGCGCCGACCCCTCGCGCTGCACCTTCGAGATCACCGAGACGGCGAGCGTCTACGACCTTGACTACGAGGCGGCGACCGGCTTCGCCGACCGCCTCGTCGACTTCGGCTGCCAGGTGGCGATCGACGACTACGGGGCGGGCTTCGGGCCCTTCCACTACCTGAAGCGGATCCCCTTCGACCTGATCAAGATCGACGGCTCCTTCATCCAGGACATGCCGCGCAGCGACGCCGACCAGCTGACGGTCAAGGCGATCGTCCAGATCGCCCGCGGGCTCGGCAAGACGACGATCGCCGAGTACGTCCAGGACGACAGGACGACCGAGATGCTGCGCGAGTACGGGGTCGACATGGCCCAGGGCTTCCACCTCGGCCGCCCGGTCGACCTGGCCGAGGCCTTCCCGGTCTGAGCGGCCGCTAGCCGCGCAGCTCGGCTCGCCTCACCTTGCCGCTCGGGGTCTTCGGCAGCGCGGCGGCGAACTCGACGATGCGGGGGAACTTGTAGGGGGCGGTCTCGCGCTTGCAGTGCTCCTGCAGCTCGCGGGCCAGCTCCTCGCCCGGCTCGCGGTCGCGGGGGACGACGATCGCCCGCACCACCGAGCCGCGCTCGGGGTCGGGGGCGGCGACCGCGGCCGCCTCGGCGACGGCCGGGTGGGAGAGCAGCGCCGACTCGACCTCGACCGGGCCGATCCGGTAGCCGGAGGAGACGATGATGTCGTCGCCGCGGCCCTCGAAGAAGAGGTGCCCGTCCTCCTCGCGGACCAGGTCGCCGGTCGGCCACCACTCTCCCCCGAAGCGCTCGCCGTCGAGGTAGCGGGAGAAGAAGGTGGGGGAGGAGGCGGCGCGCAACTGAAGTTCGCCCGCCTCGATCCGCACCTCGATCCCCGGCAGCGGCCTGCCCATCGAGCCGGCGACGACGGGCTCGCCGGCCAAGTTGCCGCTGATGTGCCCGGTCTCGGTCTGCCCGTAGCCGTCGGCCGGCTCGGCGCCCATCGCCTCGCGGAAGGCGGCGATCGTCTCCGCTCCCAGCGCCTCGCCGGCCGAGACCATGCGGCGCAGCGCCGTTAGCGGGCGCAGGGCGGTGCGCTTGGCGAGCATCCGGTACTCGGTCGGCGCCTGGCAGAGCACGTTGACCCCGAGCGCCTCGGCCAGGTCGAGCCGCTCGGCCGGGTCGAAGCGGCCCTCGTGGATGACCGCCGCGGCGCCGGTCAGCCAGGGGGCGAGGAAGACGTTGCGGGCCGACTTCGACCAGCCCGGCGCGGTCGTGCACCAGACCAGCTCGCCGGGGCGCGAGCCGAGCCAGTGCTCGGCCTGGGCGCGCTGGCCGGCCAGGTAGCGGTAGGCGTGGACGACGCCGCGCGGCTCGCCGGTGGTGCCGGAGGTGAAGACGATCAGCGCCGGGTCCTCGGCGCCCATCTCCCCGACCGCGGCCGGCGTCTCCTGCGGGCGGTCCTCGTCGAGCGTCTCGGCGACCTCGGCCATGGTCATCGCCGGCACCTCGTCGGGGATCTCGTCGAGCAGGGCCTCCTCGACGACGCAGAGCGCCGGTGCCGCGGCGCTCGCCCGCAGCTCCATGTCGTGGCGGCGCAGCTGCGGGTTGCAGGGCAGCGCCACCGCGCCCATCCGCCAGCAGGCGAGCAGCGAGAGCACCCACTCGATCCGGTTGCCGACCAGGGTCATCACCACGTCGCCGCGCCGCACCCCGCGCGCCGCGAAGGCGCCGGAGAGGCTGCCCGAGCGGGCGATCAGCTCGCCGAAGTGCCAGTCGCGCCGCCGGCCCTCGGCGTCGACCGCGACGATCCCCAGCCGCGAGGCCGGCGAGCCCTCCATCACGTCCTCGACGAAGTTCACGCGCGCCAGTCTGCCATCCGGGGACGTGCCGGTGGTTGAGTGCCCACATAGGTATCTAACTCCCGGCACGTCCCCTGCGAATGGGTGGCGTGGCGGCTAGCGGAGCTCGGAGGAGGACTTGCCGAGCAGCTGGCGGGCGACGATCAGGAGCTGGATCTGCTGGGTGCCCTCGAAGATGTCGAGGATCTTGGCGTCGCGGGCCCACTTCTCCAGCAGCTCGTCCTCGCCGTAGCCGGCGGCGCCGCAGAGCTCGACGCAGCCGAGCGCGACGTCGACGCAGGTGCGGCCGGCCTTCGCCTTGGCCATCGAGGCCTGGAGCGAGTTGGGGCGGCCGTTGTCGGCCATCCAGGCGGCGTGCAGGGTCAGCAGGCGCGCCGCCTCGTAGTCGGCCTCCATCTCCAGGTAGCGGGCGACCGCCGCCGGCTGGGAGAGGGCGGGGGCGTCGTAGTCGATCCCGACCCCGGCCTCCGCCAGCAGCTCGCGCGTCCGCTCCAGCGAGGCGCGGGCGACGCCGACCGCCATCGCGGCGACCAGCGGCCGCGTGTTGTCGAAGGTCTGCATCGCCCCGCCGAAGCCCTGCTTGACGTCGATCTCGGGGCTGCCCAGCAGCGCCTCCTTCGGCACCCGGCAGTCCTGCAAGGTGAAGTTGGCGGTGTCGGAGGCGCGGATCCCGAGCTTGTGCTCGAGCCGGTCGAGCTTCAGCCCGGGGTTGTCGCGCTCGACGATGAACGACTTGATCGCGGCGCGGCCCTGCGCGCGGTCGAGCGAGGCCCAGACGACGATCAGGTCGGCGCGGTCGCCCGAGGTGACGAAGATCTTCTCGCCGTTGAGCACGTACTCGTCGCCGTCGAGCTCGGCGGTGGTGCGGATCGAGGCCGAGTCCGAGCCGGCCTCCGGCTCGGTGATCGCCATCGCCGCCCACCTGCCGCCGTAGCGCTCGAGCTGCTCCTCGCTCGCGACCGAGGCGATCGCCGAGTTGCCGAGGCCCTGGCGCGGCATCGAGAGCAGCAGGCCGACGTCGCCCCAGCAGAGCTCGACGATCCCCAGCACGGTCGAGAGGTTGGAGCCGTTGCGGTTGCCGCCGTCGCCGTTCCCGTTCGACTCGCGGCGCACGCCGGCGGCGCCGGCGCCGCTGTCGCCGCCCTCGTTCATCCCGTCGATCAGCGAGGCGAGCATGTCGAGCTCCTTCGGGTAGGAGTGCTCGGCCGCGTCGTACTTGCGCGAGATCGGCCGGAAGACCTCGCTCGCGACCTGGTTGGCCTGGCTCGCCAGCGGCTTGAACTTCTTCGGTATCTCGAGGTTGATCATCGTCTGCCTTTCGCTCCAGGGCGGTTCTAGACGAGCAGGGCGCCCTCCATCACGCCCGCTGCGCGGAGGTCGCGGTACCAGCGCTCGACCGGGTGCTCCTTGACGTAGCCGTGGCCGCCGAGCAGCTGCACGCCTTCCGATCCGATCTGCATTCCCTTGGCGGCGCAGAGGCACCGCGCCAGCGCCGCCTCGCGGGCGAAGTCCTCGCCCTGGTCGGCGCGGCCGGCCGCCCGGTAGACGGCGAGCCGCATGCCGTCGGTCTCGATGCCGATGTCGGCGACGCCGAAGGCGACCGCCTGGCGGTTGGAGATCGGTTCGCCGAAGGCGGTGCGCTCGTTGACGTAGGGGACGACGTAGTCGAGGACGGCCTGCGAGGCGCCGACCGCGAGCGCGCACCAGGCGATCCGCGCCCGCTGCACGCACTCGGCGTAGGCCTCGCGCCCGCCCTCGCCGAGCAGCGCGCCGCCCGGCAGGCGGACGCCCTCCAGCAGCAGGCGGCCGGTGGCGGCGGGGCGCAGCCCCATCGCGGGCTCCGGCTCGACCGAGAGGCCCTTCGTCCCGGACTCGACGACGAACAGCGCCGGGCCGAGATCCCCGGCCGCGGCGGCGACGACGAACAGCTCGCAGTCCTTGGCGCGGGCGACCAGCGACTTGGCGCCGTCGAGCACCCAGTCCTCGCCGTCGCGGCGCGCCTTCGTCTCCGGCTTCAGCGGGTCGAACAGCGGTCGCGGCTCGAGCAGCGCCAGCGCCGCGGCGGGGACGTCCTCGCCGCTGAAGGCGGGCAGGTAGGTGGCCTCCTGCTCGGCCGTCCCCCAGTGGCCGATCGCGGTCGCGACCGCGCCGGGGGCGAGCGCGGCGTAGGCGATCCCCATGTCGCCGTGGGCGAGCGCCTCGGCGACCAGGACGGCGGTCGTCGCCGCCTGCTCCTGCACGACGCCGCCGAGCTCCTCGGGGACGCCGAGCGTGTTGACGCCCAGCTCGTCGACCTGGGAGAGCAGCTCGGCCGGGGTCGCGCACTCCTCGTCGGCCTCCTGCGCGGCGGGCCGCACCTTCGCCGCGGCGAAGTCGCGCACCGCCTCCTGGAACATCTGCTGCTCCTCGTCGGGGGTGACGTCGAACAGGGCGCGCGGCTTGCCGGTCGCCTGCCGCGCCGGGCGCGCCAGCTTCTGCGCCGCCTTGAAGGTGCGGCCGGCGACGGTCGCCGAGCGGAAGCCGTTCTTCGTGGTCCGGAAGAGCGCCCACTCGACCTGCTTGCGGGCCCTGATCCGGTCCAGCAGGTCGGAGCCGGCGAGCCAGCTGAGCGCTCGCAGGCCGAGCCCCATGCCGCGCTCGGCCACTCCCTTGTCGCTGGTCGTGCCGTTCACTTTGCCTTCGTCCTTCCGCTGGTTTGGTTGGGTGCCTTCTTGGCCGGGGCCGGCCGCAGGCGGCCGTCGAGGTGGGGGGTGTGCCGTTTCGCGTCGCGCACCGCGAAGCAGATCTCCTCGCCGCCGGCGTCGCTGAGGAACTCGACCCGGGCGGGGAGGACGATCGGCTTGCGGAAGCGCACGTCGACCGCGAAGGCGTCGGGGAGGCGGCCCTCGAGCGCCGCCAGGCAGCGCGCCTTGGTCCACATCCCGTGCGCGATCGCGGCGGGGAAGCCGAGCGGCTTCGCGGTCAGCGAGTGCAGGTGGATCGGGTTGCAGTCGCCGGAGACGGCGGCGTAGCGGCGGCCGAGGTCGCCGCCGAGTCGCCACTCGGCGCTGGGCGTCGGCTCCGCCGCCGCGGCCCCTCCCTCCTCGCCGATCCCATCAGCTTTTCCATGTGATGCAGGGAAAACCTGATGGGATTCGGCGTTCCTGGCGGAGTCGCCGCCGCGGCGCAGCATCGTGCTGACCGACTCCCAGGCCTTCTGGCGGCCGCTCCAGGCCTCGGTGACGAGGCCGAAGGTGCGCCCGCGGGGATGCGGCTCGAGCTTGGTCGGCCGGACGCGGAGCTTCAGCTCCTCGTCGAGCCCGAGCGGCCGGTGCTGGACGATCCGGTTCTCGACGTGGACCAGGCCGACCGCGCCGAAGGGGAAGCCGCCGTCGGCCATGACCGCCATGTGCAACGGGAAGGCGAGCACGTGCGGGTAGGTCGGCGGCAGCTCGTCGCGCAGCGAGAAGCCGCAGACCCTGGCGTAGGCGGCGACCTTCCCGGCGTCCGGACGCACGCCGGGCAGGACCAGCTCGACGTCGGGGATCTCCCTGCCGCGCCCCGGCACGAACGGCAGCAGCGAGGCGCCGGGGATCAGCGGCGCCGCGGCGCGCGCGTAGAGCGGCAGGACGCTGGGCGGGCTGTCGAGCGTCCGCGTCGCCATCAGGCCCCCAGCAGGCTCTGGCCGCAGACGCGGACGACGTTGCCGTTGACGCCGGTCGAGGCGGGGCTGGCGAACCAGGCGATCGTCTCGGCGACGTCGACCGGCAGGCCGCCCTGCGACATGCTGTTCATCCGCCGTCCCGCTTCGCGGAGGGCGATCGGCATCTTCGCCGTCATCTGCGTCTCGATGAAGCCGGGGGCGACGGCGTTGATCGTCGCGCCGCGCTCGGCCAGCTCGGGGGCGAGCGCTTCGACCATGCCGATCACGCCGGCCTTCGAGGTCGCGTAGTTGGTCTGGCCGGCGTTGCCGGCGATCCCGCTCATCGAGGAGACGCAGACGATCCGCCCGTTCTCGCGCAGCAGGCCGCGCGAGAGCAGCTCGTCGTCGATCCGCTCCTCGCTGGAGAGGTTGACCTCCAGCAGCGAGGTCCAGCGGTCCTCGGGCATCTTGGCGATCGTCCGGTCGCGGGTGACGCCGGCGTTGTGGACGACGACGTCGATGCCGCCGTCGAGCCGCTCGGCGATCTTCGCCGGCGCGTCCTCCGCGGTGATGTCGAGCTCGATCGTGCCGGCGCCGAGCCGCTCGGCGACCTTACCCAGGTCCTCGGAGAGGGCCGGGACGTCGAGCAGGACCAGCTCGGCGCCGTCGCGGTGCAGCGTCTCGGCGATCGCCTCGCCGATCCCGCGCGAGGCGCCGGTGACCAGCGCCAGCTTGCCGTCGAGCGGCCGCTCCCAGTCGAGCGTCGGCGCCTTCGCGACGCCCTTGCCGATCCGGATCACCTGGCCGGAGACATAGGCGGAGCGGGTGGAGAGGAGGAAGCGCAGGGTCGAGTCGATTTCCCCCTCGGCGCCTTCGGCGACGTAGACGAGCTGGACGGCGACGCCGCGGCCGATCTCCTTGCCGAGCGAGCGGGTGAAGCCCTCCAGCGCCCGCTGCGCGGTCGCCGCCCGCCGCGGCAGGCCGGCCGGCGGCGTGCCGAGGACGACGATGCGGCCCGATCGCTCGACCCGCTTCACGTTGGGGTGGAAGAAGCGCTGCAGCTCGACCAGCCCGGTCGAGTCGGCGATGCCGGTCGCGTCGAAGACCAGCGCCCGGACCCGCTCGTCCTCGCCCTCGGCCGGCGTCGTGCCGATCTCGGCGACCAGGCCCTCCAGCCCTCCGGCCAGGCGCCCGCCCGGCGCCGCGCCGATCAGGACGGCGCCGGCGTCGCCGGCTTCGCCGGGGGTGTGGCGCCGCAGCTCGACCGGGCGCGGCAGGCCGATGCGGGGAGCGATGATCCGCCCCGGGGGCGAGTTGACGATCTGCGAGTAGAGGTCGCTCATAAGACACCCCTCCGCTGTTCCTTGCCGGTGCATGACGGGGGAAATGCACAGCGGAAGCTCATTTCCGGTCCTTTCCGGCGCTCTCGAGGATCGCGACGACGCCCTGGCCGGCGGCGGCGCAGATGCTGATCGCGCCGCGGCCCGAGCCGCGCTCGTGCAGCTGCTTGGCCAGCGAGGCGACGAGCCGCCCGCCGGTGGCGGCGAACGGATGGCCGGCGGCGAGCGAGCCGCCGTTGACGTTGAGCCGCTCGCGGTCGATCGGGCCGAGCGGCGCCTCGCGGCCGAGCCGGTCGCGGCAGAAGCGCTCGTCCTCCCAGGCGCGCAGCGTGCAGAGCACCTGCGCCGCGAACGCCTCGTGGATCTCGTAGAGGTCGAAGTCCTGGAGACTCAGGTTGTTGCGATCGAGCATCCGCGGCATCGCGTAGGCGGGCGCCATCAGCAGGCCTTCGCGCTTGTGGACGTGGTCGATCGCCGCGGTCTGCCCGTCGACGAAGTACGCCAGGATCGGCAGGTCGCGCTCCTTTGCCCACTCCTCGCTCGCCAGCAGCACCGCCGAGGCGCCGTCGCTGAGCGGGGTCGAGTTGGCGGCGGTCATCGTCCCGTCGGGCCCGCCGAAGACCGGCGCGAGCTTGGCGAGCTTCTCGGCCGAGGAGTCCGGGCGCAGGTTCTGGTCGCGCTCGAGGCCGAGGTAGGGGTTGACGAGGTCGTCCATGAAGCCGCGCTCGTAGGCGGCGGCGAGCTTGCGGTGGCTTTCGACCGCGAGCTCGTCCTGGGCCTCGCGCTCGATGCCCCACTCGGCGGCCATCGTCGCGCAGTGCTCGCCCATCGAGAGGCCGGTGCGCGGCTCCTCGTTGCGGGGGATCGCGGGGACGACGTGGCCGGGGCGCAGGCGGGTCAGCTGCTTGAGGCGGCCGAGGTTCGACTGCTCGCGGTTGGCGTCGAGCAGCACTGCGCGCAGGTCCTCGTTGAGGCCGATCGGCGCGTCGGAGGTGGTGTCGGCGCCGCAGGCGATACCGGCGTCGATCTGGCCGAGGGCGATCTTGTTGGCGACCAGGATCGTCGCCTCCAGCCCGGTGCCGCAGGCCTGCTGGACGTCGTAGGCCGGCGTCTCCGGCGCCAGCCGGGTGCCGAGCACGCTCTCGCGCGTCAGGTCGCGGTCGCGCGAATGCTTTAGCACGGCGCCGCCGGCGACCTCGCCGAGTTGCTCGCCGTCGAGTGAGAAGCGCGCGACCAGCCCGTCGAGCGCCGCCGTCAGCATGTCCTGGTTCGAGGCCCGCGAGTAGACCGAGTTGGAGCGCGCGAAGGGAATCCGGTTGCCGCCGACCACGGCGACGCGACGGGTTCTGTCGGTCAAGTCGAAGCCTTTCGGATCGAGTGCGGGAGCCAGGCATGCAGGAGGCCTCGAGGCCTCCTGCCGCTACAGGGATCGATGTAACGATAAACGAGACATCAAAAGATGCCAAGTTCGATGTGACGGTTGCACACAGCGTCCGCCGCCGCCGCTCAACACGCCGCCGTCAGGAGCGCATCACGTTTTCCATGCATCACGTGGAAAACGTGATGCATGAAGCCCGAGCCGGGGTCCGCTACTCCTCGTAGAGCTTGACGACGCGGACCGCGCCGTCGGGGGCTGCGTCGACGCAGAGGTTGCAGAGGACGCACTCGTCGAGGTTTCGCTCGACGATCTCGACGCCCGCGTCGGTCGCCGCGAAGATGTCGACCGGGCAGACTTCCTCCAGCTTGCGGGCCAGCTCGGCGTCGGCCGCGATCGTGGCGTCGACCTCGACGTCGATGAAGACCCTGTTCAGCGTCTCCGCCATCAGACCGCCGCCCCCAGCTTCTCCTTGACCGCGTCGGGGATCTCGTCGATCCGCTCGACGACGCGGATGCCGGCGGCTTCGAGGCGGGCGATCTTCTCGGTCGCCGTGTCCTCCTTGCCCTCGACGATCGTCCCGGCATGGCCGAAGCTCATCCCCTTCATCTCCTCGTCGTCCATGAACTTGCCGGCCATGAAGGCGACGATCGGCAGGCGCGAGTCGTTCTCCTTCACCCACTCGGAGAGCTGCGCCTCCATGCGGCCGCCGGGCTCGGTGTAGATGACGATCGCCCGCGTCTGCTCGTCGGCCTCGAAGTAGGGCATCAGCTCGGCGTAGGTCGAGCCGATGATCGCGTCGCCGCCGATCGAGACGGCCGTGGAGACGCCGAGCCCGGCCTGGGTCAGCGAGGAGGAGATCTCGGTGGTCATCCCGCCGGAGCGGCTCATCACCCCGACCGGGCCGGGGGCGTAGGCCTTGGCCGCGTCTTTGGCGGGGCCGCCGATGCCGCCCATCTTGCAGACCTCGGGGACGATCAGGCCGAGGCAGTTGGGGCCGATGATCCGCGCCCCGCGCAGCTCGGCCAGCTCGACCATCTGGGCGACGTCGCGGCGCGGGATCCGCTCGGTGACGATCACGATCAGCTCGATCCCGTTCTCGATCGCCTCCAGCACCGCGTCCTTGGTGAAGGCGGGGGGGACGGTGACGACCGAGCCGTCGATCGGCCCGCCGTGGTGCTCGACCGCCTGGGCGACGGTGTCGAAGACGGGCACGCCGTGCACCTCGCGGCCCTTGCGGCCGGGGGTGACGCCGCCGACCACCTTGGAGCCGTAGTCGAGGCACTCGCGGGTCAGGTTGACCGCCTCGCGCCCGGTGATCCCCTGGACGATGAAGGTCGTCTCCTTGGAGAGCAGGATGCTCACGAAGCGCTCCGGGGCGAGTTGATCGGCGTATGCCCGACTAAAGCGACCCGCCTCACGCCGGGCCCCCCTGGATCTTCGCGACGGCGCGTCCCGCCGCCTCCCACATCGAGACCGAGCGGTCGCAGTACTCGACTCCATATCTGTCGAGGATCTTGAAGCCCTCTTCCTCCCAGGCGCCGGGGATGCGGAAGATCGCGATCGTCTCGGCCGGGTCCCTGCCCAGCTCGAGGCAGGCCTTGATCACGCCGCGGGCGACGATGTCGACCCGGGTGTTGGAGACGATCGACATCATCACCGCGATCTTCTCGACGCCGTCCTTCTCCAGCACCTGCTTGGCCAGGCCGCAGGCCTTGGCGACCGACGGGTTGCCGCCGATCTCGGAGTAGTTGGCGGGCTTGCCGCCCTGGCTGCGGACCGCGTCGGTCAGGGTCAGCGAGCCGCCGCCGGCGCCGATCACCAGGCCGAGGTTGCCGTCGAAGCCGTGGTCGCGGCCCTGGACCACGCCGCGGTGGTCGGCGGCGTCGATCGCGGCGACGTTGCGCTCGAAGGCGGAGGGCTCATACGGCTCGCGGGTGTCCTCCACGGCGATCTCCAGCGCCTTGCGCAGCAGCCCCTTCTGGCGCCCGACCGCCTCGTTCTCCATCTCCATATGGGCGTCGAGGGCGACGAAGCTGCCGTCGGTCAGCTCGGCCAGCGGGTTGATCTCGGCCAGGGTCATGTCGTTGTCGCGGAAGAGGCGGGCGAGGCGGGCGAGGATCGGCGTCGCGCGGGTCAGCGGGCGGCCGGTCAGACCGGTCGCGGCGATCGCCTGCTTGGCCTCGAAGTCGGCGATCGGCAGCAGGTTGGAGAGGTGGCCGCGGCCGACGTGGCCGGGGTGCTGCTCGGCGACCTCCTCGATGTCGATCCCGCCCATGTCGCTGAACAGCATCAGCGGCCGCTTCGCGGTGCCGTCCCAGACGACGCTCGCGTAGTACTCCTGCTTGACCTCGGCCTTCGGGTCGACGAGGACGCCGCGCGGCATCTGGCCGTTGATCTCCAGCTTCAGGATCGCCGCGGCGTGCTCGGCGGCCTCCTCGGGCGTGTCGGCGAACTTGACCCCGCCGGCCTTCATCCGCCCGCCGCTCAGCACCTGCGACTTGACCACCACCGGCCCGCCGATCTCCTCGGCGGCCCCGCGGGCCTGCTCGGCCGTCTTGCAGAAGCCGTACCTGGTGACGGGAATCCCGGCCAGCTCGACGATCCTGCGTGCCTCGTACTCGTAGAAGCGCATGCGCGGCGCGCAACCCTATCCAATGGCTCGCCCTCGCCGCTCGAACGGGCCGGGTACTGACGACGATTGCGGGTTGTTACCGATGGGGAGCGCCGCCCGGCTGGGTACTCTCGTTGCCGCCGGCCGGGAGGCCAGGCCCAAAAAGGTGACAACGGCGACGAAGAAACAGGAGCGCGTGATCGTCCGGTTCGCCGGGGACTCCGGCGACGGCATGCAGCTGGTGGGGGCCGGCTTCACGGTCGCGACCGCGATGCTGGGCAACGACCTCTCCACCCTGCCGGACTTCCCGGCCGAGATACGGGCACCGACCGGCACGCCGCGGGGCGTCTCCGCCTTCCAGATCCACTTCGCCTCTCGCGACATCCTCACGCCGGGCGATCGTCCGAACACGCTCGTGGCGATGAACCCCGCGGCGCTGAGGTCCCACCTCGGCGCGCTGGAGGCCGGCGGGACGCTGATCGTCAACGAGGACGCCTTCACCGAGGCCAACCTGCGCAAGGCGAAATACGAGGTGAACCCGCTCGAGGACGGGACGGTCGACGACTTCCGCACCTTCCGCGTGCCGATGACCACGCTGACGACGGGCGCGACCGAGGGAATCGAGGGCATATCCCCGGCGGAAGCGCGGCGCTCCAAGAACGTCTTCGCGCTCGGCCTGGTCTCCTGGATGTACGGGCGGCCGGTGGATGCGACGCTCTCCTGGCTGGAGGCGAAGTTCGCCAAGAAGCCGACGATCCTGAAGGCCAACGTCGCCGCCTTCAAGGCCGGCTACAACTTCGGCGAGACGGCGGAGCTGGCGGCGACGCCGGTCGAGATCGAGCCGGCGGCGTTGGCGCCCGGCGACTACCGCAACGTCGACGGCGCCCAGGCGATGGCGCTGGGGCTGGTCGCGGCCAGCGTCAGGAGCGGCCTGCAGCCGTTCTTCGCCAGCTACCCGATTACGCCCGCCTCCGAGCTGCTCCACCACCTGGCGCGCTACGGCAGCTTCGGCGTCCACACGGTGCAGGCCGAGGACGAGATCGCGGCGGCGAGCATGGCGGTGGGCGCGGCCTTCGCCGGGCAGCTCGCGATCACCGCGACGAGCGGGCCGGGCATGGACCTGAAGGAGGAGACGATCGGGCTGGCGGCGATGGTCGAGCTGCCGCTGGTGATCATCGACGTGCAGCGATCGGGCCCGTCGACGGGCATGCCGACCAAGACCGAGCAGACCGACCTGCTGATGGCGATCAACGGCCGCCACGGCGAGTCGCCGCTGCCGGTGATCGCCGCCGCCACGCCGGCCGATTGCTTCGACTGCGCGGTGGAGGCCGTCCGCGTCGCCGTCCGCTTCCGTACGCCGGTGATCGTGCTCGCCGACACCTTCCTGACCAACTCCTCCGAGCCGTGGCGGATCCCCGCCGCCGCCGACCTGCCGGAAATCGACCCCGACTTCGCGGAGAGCCCGGACGACGGCGAGGAGTTCCGCCCCTACGCTCGCGACGAGCACGGCGCGCGGCCCTGGGCGATCCCCGGGACTCCCGGCCTGCAGCACCGGATCGGCGGCCTGGAGAAGGAGAACGAGACCGGCAGCATCAGCTACGACCCCGCCAACCATGCCCTGATGACGAGGCTGCGCGCGGGGAAGCTCGAGACGCTGGCCGGAGAGCTGCCGGCGCTGGAGGTCGACGCCGACGAGGACGCCGAGCTGCTGGTGCTCGGCTGGGGCTCGACCTACGGCGTGATCAGGGCGGCTGCGCGCCGGCTGCGCGACCGCGACATCCCGATCGCGACGGCCCACCTGCGCCACGTCCACCCCCTGCCCGTCAACACCGGCGAGGTGGTGAGGGCCTTCCCCAAGGTGCTGGTCCCCGAGCTGAACAGCGGTCAGCTTCTGAGCATCATCCGCTCCGAGTTCCTCGTCGACGCGGTCGGCTACAACAAGATCGAGGGAGCGCCGATCCTCGCCGAGGAGCTGGAGCAGGCCCTGGTGGAGGCCCTGCCATGAGCGGCGGCAACGGGGCGGCGCCGCTCGGGCTGACCAAGGAGGACTTCCAGTCCGACCAGGAAACGCGCTGGTGCCCGGGCTGCGGCGACTACGCGATCCTCGCCACCGTCCAGGCGCTGATGCCGGAGCTGGGGGTGCCGCCCGAGCGGACGGTCTTCGTCTCCGGGATCGGCTGCTCGGGGCGCTTCGTCTACTACATGGACACCTACGGCATGCACGGCATCCACGGCCGCGCCCCGGCGCTCGCCACGGGCATCGCGGCCTCCCGCGAAGACCTCTCGGTGTGGGTCGTGTGCGGCGACGGCGACGCGCTCTCGATCGGCGGCAACCACCTGATCCACGCGCTGCGGCGCAACGTGCCGATCAAGATCCTGCTCTTCAACAACCAGATCTACGGGCTGACCAAGGGCCAGTACTCGCCGACCAGCGAGCGGGGGAAGATCACCAAGTCGACGCCGTTCGGATCCGAGGACGCGCCCTTCAACCCGGCGGCGCTGGCGCTGGGCGCCGGCGCCTCCTTCGTGGCCCGCACGATCGACGTCGAGAAGAAGCACATGGCGAGCGTGCTGCGCGCCGCCGCCGCGCACGAGGGCGCCGCCATCGTCGAGATCTACCAGAACTGCAACGTCTTCAACGACGGCGCCTTCGACGCGGTGCGCGGCAAGGAGGGGAGGGCGAACCAGATCCCGCTCCGGCAGGGGGAGCCGCTGCGCTTCGGCGCCGAGTCCGAGCGCGGCGTGATCCGCGCCGCCGACGGCAGCCTCGCCGTCGCCGAGGTCGGCGAGGTCGGCGAGGAGGCGCTGGTCGTGCACGACTGCCACCGCGACGACCCCGGCTACGCGACCGCGCTCGCCCACCTTGCCGAGAGCACCGCCGTGCCGACCCCGATCGGCGTCCTGCGCGACGTGCCGCGGCCGATCTACGGCGAAGGGCGGCAGCAGCGGCTCGCCGCCGCCCACGCCGAAGCCTCGCTCGCCGACCTCGACGAGCTGCTTCACTCCGGCGATACCTGGACCGTGTAGGAGAGCCTCGTACTCGTGGAAGCGCATGCGCGGCGCGCAACCCTGTCCAGACCCTCGGGTCGGGCTTGGTGACGGCTACCCGAACGGGGGGTGCGGGAAGTCGGGGACCGGGCGCATCGAGAACGGAACCGATGCCCGGCCGTGGTAGACCGCCCGGGCGGCCCCCCGCCTGTTGGCGCCGTAGCGCCGCCGGACCACGCCCTGGAAGATGCCGGCCTTACTTGCCCGCGTCACCAGGGCTCTTCGCCAGTGCCCCCCTCTGAGCAGCTGGATCGCGACCCTGCCGCCGCGACTGTTCGGCGTGCGGCCCCAGAAGGAGAGGCTGTTGCGGCGTGGGTAGGCGACGAAGGGAAAGCGGAACGCGTAGAGGAATTTCTTTGGCTGATCCTGGGCGACCGTGGGTCCGCGGAAGTACAGACCGGACTGATCCGTCTGGCTGAACGGGAGTCGAGGTTCCGGTTCGGGGTCGCGCAGGCTGTACCAGAAGAAGTGGTCCACGCCTGCCTTCCACGAGCGGTAAAGGGCTTCGGCGGTCCATCGCGTCTCGATCTTCATCGGCAGGCCACCCGGATCCGGTGGCTTGGAGTCCCAGGAGAGCTCCCCAATCCACAGCGGTGTGTGCTTGAAGGCGCCCTTGATCCTGCCGGCGCGATCGGCCGCCGCCAGCAGCGTCTGTAGCTTCGGCAGGTCGCCCAGCTCGACGTCGTTGACGCCGCCTTCGTGAGTGGGGCCGCCGGTCGTGTACGGGTGGATGTCGAAGATGTCGAAGTGGACGCCGCCTTCGCAATCGCCCCCGGTGGGATGCGGATGGTTGTGCCCCTCCATGCAGAGCAGCAGGCGGGTGAACCGCATCGGGCCGATCGTGTATTTCGGCACAGCGATCGGCCCGAGCCCCCCCGCGATCACCAGGTCCGAGGGATCAACCGCCTTGACCGCCGCGTAGAAGCTATTGATCAACGTCCGGTAGAGCAGCGGGGAGACGGGCTTGTTGCCGTCGAACTGCGGGTTGAAGAAGAGGCTCAGGTTGGGCTCGTCCAGCCCCTGCCAGTAGCGCACCCTGGGCAGGCCGGGGTACTGCCCGCTGTAGCGCCGGACCGCCGCCGTCGTGAAGGCGGCGAGGGTGGCCGGGTCGGGGTTGCAGGGGGCATCCGTTTCCCGCGGTCCGGCGCAGCGCTGCGCCCACAGCGGCGCCCCCCGCACCTGCAGCACCGGTTCCAGCCCTGCCTGGACGGCGCGAATCACCCAGAGGTCGACTTCTTCCCAGTCGTAGTTCGGGTCCATCGGGTTGCTCGAGTCCCAGGCGGCGGGGGGCTGTTGAGGCGCCACCCTCGCCCACCGCAGGGGGGTCTGGGCAAAGGTGGCGCCGGTGTCCCGCACCTGTTCGAAGGCCGCGGCTTCGTTGTCGTAGACGTATGAGACGCCGGTGTCCAGCGGGTGAGCGGCGGCTTCCACCGGCGCCGTCCGGGCGGCGCCGAGCGTGCAGAGGGCGAGCAGTGCCGCGGCGGCGATCAGCCGGCGACGAAGGCGGGCAGCGCTGCCGTGGCCGCAGCGCGAGGCGGTCGGGAGCGGGCTAGCCAAGCTGTCGTCTCTGTCGCCGGAAGTAGGCCGCGGCCCAGACGATCCCGCCGACGATCGCCAGCGGCAGCAGGGGCCCGAGGTCGCCCGAGGACGAGGAGCCGGTCGCCTGGCCGATCACCTCGAGCGGGCCGGAGGAGCCGCCGGGGATCTCGGTTCGCCTGCCGCCCTCGCTGCGACCGGCCGATTCCGCGCCGGCGTTGCCGCCGGCCCCCTTGCCCTGCCGCTGCGACCCGGCTGCGGGCGTGCCGCTTCCCGTGCCCTCAGCGCTCTGTGAGGGCTTGGGTTCGGCTTCCGCCTGTGCGGCCGGCGCCTGTTCGACCGGCGGGGTCGAGCTGGGAGCCGTGGCAGCCACCACCTCGGCGACTTCACGGCCGGCCTTGCCATGCGATTCGAGCCGCTGGGCCTTATGAGTGCCGAGCACCTTGGCCGGCGAGCGGTGGCCGCTCTTGCCGCCGCCGGGCTTGTTCCCCCCCACCGTCGGAATCGCCTCGGTGTACTGGCTGGCGGCCGAGTTTTCCGGCGGCACCACCGCTTCCGACTGGGCGTCTGCGGGAGCGGCGAGCGCAAGGGCCACCATGAGCGGAGCCGCTGCGCCTCCAATTCCGATCGTGAGTGCCTTCATAGCCGTTTTCCGGTCCCGGGCCGTCAATAGGATGCTGGCAGAAGTCGAACTGCCCAAGCTTCCAAGATAAACCAGATGGACGCGCCTTCGATTCGGTTTGCCGAGGCCGGGCAGAGATCGGCCCGGAGCGTCGACTGGCGGGCGGTGTGGACCTGGGTGCTCTGCTTCGGGTCGATCGCCTACCTGGGCCTGAAGGGCGGCGGCTACGACCCGCTGGTCCACGACCAGGTCGGGATCGCGGTCTGGTGGATCGTCCTGGCGGGAGTCCTGGTCGGCGCTTTCCCGGATCGCCGCCCGGGAAGGCTCGCCCTGCTCGCGCTGGGCTCGCTCGCCGCTTTCGTCCTCTGGACGGCGCTGAGCCTGACCTGGACGGAGAGCGTCGAGAAGACCTCGGCGGACCTGGCGCGGGTCGCCACCTATCTCGGCGTGTTCGCACTGGCCGTCTCCTCGCGCGACCCCGGCTGGACCCGCCGCGCCGTCGCCGCGGTCGGCGCGGGGATCGTCTTCATCGCCGCGATCGCCTTGCTTTCGCGCCTGCATCACTCGTGGTTCCCGGCGGCGAATCAGACCGCTCAGTTCCTTACCAGCGACCGGGAACGGCTTTCCTACCCGCTGCACTACTGGAACGGCGTCGCGGCGCTGATCGCGATCGGCTTCCCGCCGGTGCTTCAGCTCGCGACCCGATCGGGGTCGGTGCTACTCCGCGCGGCCACGGCGGCCGCGCTTCCGGCGATGGTCCTGACCGCCTTCCTCACCCTCTCGCGGGGCGGCATGGCGGCTGCCGTCATCGCCGTGGTTGTCTTCGTCGCGTTCGTTCCGGACCGCCTTTCGCTGCTTCCCACCGTGCTGCTGTCGAGTCTGGGCGGGGCGATCCTGATCGTGGCGGCCGATCACCGCGACGCGCTCCGGCACGGCCTCGTCAGCGCAACCGCCGAACGCCAGGGCGACCAGCTGCTGGTAATCGTGGTCGTGGTCTGCCTCGCCGTCGGCGCCATCCAGGCGGGCATCGCGCTCGCCGGGCGCCGTGGCCGGCGCCCCGCTTGGACGCGGATCTCCCGGCGCAATGCATTGATCGCGACCGGCGTCGCCCTGCTGCTCGCGCTGGTCGTCGCCGCTGCCGTCGATGCGCCGGGGCGCGCATCGAGCGCGTGGGCCGAATTCAAGGAGAAGGACAGCCCCGGCAAGGGTACGGCGCGGCTCGGCAGCGCCGCCGGCCAGAATCGCTACCAGCTCTGGAGCGCGGCGGCGAAGGAGAACGCGACGAAGCCGCTGACCGGCACCGGGTCCGGCACCTTCGAGTACTGGTGGGACCGCAATGCGGACGTGCCCGAGATCGTCCGCGACACCCACTCGCTCTATCTTCAGACGCTCGGCGAGCTGGGGATCGTCGGCCTCGTCCTGCTCGCCGTGTTCCTGCTTGCCCTGCTCGTCGGGGGCGGCGTCGTCACGCTCGCCGCCGGCCCGACCATGCGGGCGCCGCTGGCGGCGGCGCTGGCCGGCTGCGTCGCCTTCTGCGTGACCGCCACGTTCGACTGGATGTGGCAGCTTCCGGTGCTTGCAGTCGCCCTGCTCCTGCTCGGCTCCGTGCTCGTCACCGCCGGCCCCGATCCGGACGCGGGGGAGAGAAGGGCGCTCGCCGTCCCTCTGCGAATCGGCCTCGCCGTCGCCGCGATCGCGGCGATCGCCGCGATCGCGATCCCGCTCGCCTCGACCAGCCTGGTCCGCAGCAGCGAGGCCGACGCCAGGGCAGGTGACTTGAGTGCGGCGCTGGAGGCGGCCCGAACCGCCCAGAACGTCCAGCCGAGCGCGGCGTCGCCGCGGCTGCAGCAGGCCCTCGTGCTCGAGGCGGAGGGAGATCTGCCGGCGGCGGCCGAAGCGGCCACCGCGGCCACCGAACGGGAGCCGACCAACTGGCGAACCTGGCTGGTGCTGTCGCGGATCGAGGCCGAGAATGGTCAAGCGGCGGCGGCTGTGGCGGACTATCGGCAAGCCAAGTCACTGGACCGTCTTTCGCCGCTCTTCGAACGCTGACCCGGCCTGGGATACTTCGCATCGAGATCGTTCCAGACGGGAGAAAGATGCGCGCCTTCGCGCGCCTCGGCGCGCTTCTCGCCGTGGGCGTGGCCGCCCTGCTCGCCGCCGGCTGCGGCGGCACGGTGATCGACCGGCAGAAGGTCGAGGAACAGGTCAAGGCCAGCTCGGAAAATGCCCGCGGGGCCAAGGTCTCCTCGGTCGAATGCCCGTCCGGCGTCGACGTCGATCCGGGCGCCAGCTTCACCTGCACCGTGAAGTTCTCCTCCGGAAAGGAAGCAACGGCGAAGTTGAAGATCCGCAACAAGGAGGCCGATCTCGACTTCGAAGACCTCAGCCCAGATAAGTAGAGTGCCGGGTATGAGCCAGACGACGACGGCCGACGCGCCGACCACAAACGTAAAGCTCCTCGACTGGGTCGGGGAGATCGCAGAGTCTGACCCAGCCCGACGCCATCCGCTGGTGCGACGGCTCGGCCAGGGAGTACGACGAGCTCGCCCGGACGCTGATCGACGCGGGCACGTTCGAGCGCCTCTCCGAGGCGAAGCGCCCCAACTCCTACCTCGCCCTCTCCGACCCCGGCGACGTCGCCCGGGTCGAGGACCGGACCTTCATCTGCTCCGAGCGCGAGGAGGACGCCGGCCCGACCAACAACTGGCGCGCGCCGGGCGAGATGCGGGAGACGCTGCGCGGCCTGTTCAAGGGCTCGATGAAAGGGCGGACGATGTACGTGGTGCCGTTCTCGATGGGCCCGCTCGGCTCGCCGATCGCCCACATCGGCGTCCAGCTGACCGACTCCGCCTACGTCGCCGCCAGCATGCGGATCATGACCCGGATGGGCAAGGGCGCGCTCGACGTGCTCGGCGCCGGCGGCGAGTTCGTGCCCTGCCTGCACTCGGTCGGCGCGCCGCTCGCCGCGGGCGAGGAGGACGTGCCCTGGCCCTGCGACGCCGACAACAAGTGGATCGTCCACTTCCCCGAGAGCCGCGAGATCTGGTCCTACGGCTCCGGCTACGGCGGCAACGCCCTGCTCGGCAAGAAGTGCTTCGCGCTGCGGATCGCCTCGGCGATGGCCCGCGACGAGGGCTGGCTGGCCGAGCACATGCTGATCCTCAAGCTGACCTCGCCGGAGGGTGAGGTCAGGCACGTCGCCGGCGCCTTCCCCTCGGCCTGCGGCAAGACCAACCTGGCGATGCTGATCCCGACCCTGCCCGGCTGGAAGGTGGAGACGATCGGCGACGACATCGCCTGGATGAAGTTCGGCGAGGACGGCCGCCTGCGCGCGATCAACCCCGAGGCGGGCTTCTTCGGCGTCGCCCCCGGAACCGGGGTGAAGACCAACCCGAACGCGATGGAGACCGTCGCCCGCGACTCGATCTTCACCAACTGCGCGAAGACCGACGACGGCGACATCTGGTGGGAGGGGATGACCCCCGAGCCGCCGGCGCACCTGATCGACTGGCACGGCGAGGACTGGACGCCGGACTCCGACAGGCCCTCGGCGCACCCCAACGCCCGCTTCACCACGCCGGCCTCCGCCTGCCCCTCGATCGCCCCCGAGTGGGAGGACCCGGCCGGGGTGCCGATCGACGCCTTCCTCTTCGGCGGCCGCCGCTCGGGCGTGGTGCCGCTGGTGCGCGAGGCGTTCGGCTGGGAGCACGGCGTCTTCCTCGGCTCGATCATGTCCTCGGAGACGACCGCGGCCGCCGCCGGCGAGGTCGGCAAGCTGCGCCACGACCCGATGGCGATGCTGCCCTTCTGCGGCTACCACATGGGCGACTACTTCGGCCACTGGCTCAAGGTCGGCGCCCGCGAGGGCGCCCAGCTGCCGCGCGTCTTCTACGTCAACTGGTTCCGCAAGGACGACGAGGGCAACTTCCTCTGGCCCGGCTTCGGCGAGAACAGCCGCGTGCTCGAGTGGGTCTTCCGCCGCTGCGCCGGCACCGCCGGGGCGGAGGAGACGCCGATCGGGCTGGTCCCGGCGCCCGGCGCCCTCAACACCGAGGGCCTGGAGATCTCAGACGACGAAGTCGCCGAGCTGCTCCACGTCGACCCGGCCGAGTGGAAGGTCGAGCTGCCGGCGATCCACCAGCACTTCGCCCGCTTCGGCGAGCACCTGCCGGGTCAGCTCCACGAGCAGCTGAAGGATCTGGAGCAGCGCCTGGGGTAGCCCGTCCGCCGGGCGCTACATCCCGTAGGACTCGGCCAGCTCCGGGTCCTTCGCCGCCAGCATCTCGGCCAGCTCGACCATCACCTTGCACTGCTTCCAGGTCGCGTCGTCCTGCATCTTGCCGTCGATCATGTGGACGCCGCGGCCGTCGGGGATCGCCTCGAGGACCTTCTTCGCGAACCTGACCTCGTCCGGCGGCGGGCTGAAGACCTTCTTGGCGATCTCGATCTGCGCCGGGTGCAGCGACCAGGCGCCGACGCAGCCCATCAGGAAGGCCGCCCTGAACTGCGTCTCGCAGCCGGCCGTGTCCTTGATGTCGCCGAAGGGGCCGTAGAAGGGCAGGATGCCGGTCGAGGCGCAGGCGTCGACCATGCGGGCGATCGAGTAGTGCCAGAGGTCCTGCTGGGCGCTGACCCGGTCGGCCTCGGGGTTCTCGGGGTCGTCGGGATCCTCCATCACCCGGTAGCCGGGGTGCCCGCCGCCGACCCGGGTCGTCTTCATCCGCCGCGAGGCGGCGAGGTCGGCGGGGCCGAAGCTCATCCCCTGCATGCGGGGGCTGGCGGCGGCGATCTGCTCGAGGTTGACGACGCCCTGCGCGGTCTCGAGGATCGCGTGGATCAGGATCGGCCGCTCGAGCCCCGCCTTCGCCTCGAGCTGGGCGAGCAGGCGGTCGACGTAGTGGATGTCCCAGGCGCCCTCGACCTTCGGCACCATCACGACCTCGAGCTTGTCGCCGATCTCGGTCACCAGCGTGGTCAGGTCGTCGAGCACCCAGGGACTCTCCAGCGAGTTGACCCGGGTCCACAGCGCGGTCTGGCCGAAGTCGGACTCGGTGGCGGCCTTGACCAGGCCGGCGCGCGCCGCCTCCTTGCGGTCGACCGGGATCGCGTCCTCGAGGTTGCCGAGCAGGATGTCGGTCTTCTCCGCGATCGCGGCCGCCTTGGCGACCATCTTCTCGTTCGAGAAGTCGAGGAAGTGGATCATCCGCGAGGGCTTGACGGGGATCTCGCGCAGCGGCTCGGGGGCGCCGATCGCCAGCGGCTGGAAGAAGTCTCTGGGGTTTCTCAAGCTGCTCCTCGGGGTCGGGTGTGGTCCGTGCGGAAATCTAGACCAGCCCGGTCCTCCGAGTCGGTCGGTCCGGTCAGCCCATCGCGTTTTCCATGAGGTAGGTGGAAAAACCGATGCGGAATGAGTTGCCTGCCGCAGGGATTCGCGCGTCGCCGCCGTACATGGAGGGGATGGACGACCTGTCGCGCGACAGCAGCGAGAGCTGGCGGCTGCCCGCAGCCGCGCGCCCGCCGCTGCTCGGCGAGCTGGTCGAGCGGATCGACGAGGCGCTGGCCACGGCGCGGGCCTCCGAGGCGGCGGTGATGACGGTCGGCGCGGCCGCCCTCGACGCCGCCGAGCAGGCCCGCCGGGCCGCCGAGCTGGCCGAGCGCGCCAGCGCCGCGGTGGTCGCGTCGCAGCGGTCGATCGTCGCCCCCGGTGGCGACAACGGCGCTGTACCTTCGCCCGGCGAGGGCGCGATGGACGACTTCAGCGCCCGCGCCGACCGCCTCGCCGAGCGCCTGCGCCGGTTACAGCGCGTGCCGCTCTCGGCCTGATTCGACTTGCCGGGCTCAGCCCACGGTGTCGAATCGTCTAGTGGTACCTTGTTTCGGTAAATAAATCAACCCTTAAAGCCGTTATCGGTTAATCTATATACCATGTCGAGGAAATCACCCCTGCTGTTTCCGCAGACTCAGCGCCGTGCCGAGGCACTTGGGGAGCGCCTGCGGCTGGCGCGGCTGCGCCGGCGTATGTCGCTCACCGAGCTTGCGGCACGGGTCGACGTCACCAGGCACACGCTCTCGCGGCTCGAGCGGGGTGACCTCTCGACCAGCCTCGGGGTGCTGGCGCGAGTCCTCGGCGTGCTCGGTCTGGAAGGGGATCTCGACCGCCTGGCCCGGGACGACGAGCTGGGGCAGCGCTTGCAGGACGTTCGGTTGCGCCGCCCGCGGCGCTCCGCGGCCGGGAAGCGCAGCGATGGCTGACGCTCGCGATCGCGTCGCCGTGCACCTCGATGACGCCGGTCTCGGCTCCAGGCAGGAGGTGGGCATCCTGACGCGCGAGCGCGGTGGGGGGAGGAGCGTGATCTCGTTTGCCTACGAGCCGGAGTGGGTCGCTGCCAGGGGTTCGTTCCCGATAGACCCCTCGCTGCCGCTCTACGAAGGCGAGCAGTACCCCCCGGCGCTGCCCGGTGTCTTCGCCGACGCCGCGCCGGATCGCTGGGGGAGGACCCTGCTCGAGCGCAGGGAGGCGCAGGTGGCGCGCCGTGAGGAACGGGGACCACGGAGTCTCGACGAGTGGGATTTCCTGGTCGGCGTCGACGACCGCACGCGGATGGGCGCGTTGCGACTGGCATCCGCTGCCGGTGGAGAGGAGAGATTCCTCGCCGACGAGCCGCTTCCGGTTCCGCCGCTCGCCAGGCTGCGCGAACTCGAGCACTGGGCGCGGGAAGCGGAGGAGGGCTTCGGCGGTGAGTTGAGCGACGAGGAGCAATGGCTCGCGATGCTGGTCGCTCCCGGCAGTTCGCTCGGCGGGTCACGGCCCAAGGCCAACTATCTGGATCAGGGCGAGCTCTGGATCGCCAAGTTCCCCTCCCGCGAAGACAGGCACGACGTCGGCGCCTGGGAGCACCTGGTCTCGCTCCTCGCCGCCTCGGCCGGAATCGACATGCCGGAGACGGGGCTGCTGGCGCTGGGCTCTCCTTACAGGACCTTTTGCGCAAAGCGCTTCGACCGTCTCGGTGGCCGTCGGCGCCTTTACGCCTCGGCGATGACGCTGACCGGGCGGCGCGATCGCGATGATGCGAGCTACCTCGACATCGCCAGGGCGATCGCCGAGCTCGGCGAGCCGGCCATGATCGCGGGGGACCTTCGCCAGCTCTTCCGCCGCATCGTCTTCAACGTGCTCACCGCCAACCGCGACGACCACCTCCGAAACCACGGCTTCCTCCGCGGCAGCGGTGGATGGCGGCTCGCGCCGGCGTTCGACGTCAACCCCACGCCGCAGAAGCACGAGCACGCGCTCGCGCTCGACGACTCGTCGCGGACGCCGGATCTCGAGGTCGTCCGCGAGACGGCGCCGTACTACCGCCTCTCGACTGCGGATGCCGACGAGGTGGTCGACGAGGTCGGCGGGGTCGTCGCCGGCTGGCGCGACCTGGCTCACCGGACCGGCCTGGCCGGCGACGAGCTGGAGCGCATCGGCGCCGCGTTCGCGCCGGCCTGAGGCCGCCGATATCCTTCGGCTCCCCGCAACCGACCGGATCAGGAGCCATGGCCGTAGAGACCGCCGCCTACAGCGAGCAGACCGACATCCAGCGCGACATCACCGAGATGGTGCGCCAGTTCGTCGACGAGCAGATCCTCCCCAACGCCGAGCACTACGACCACGAGGACTCCTTCCCGGAGCCGATCGTCGAGCAGATGAAGGAGCTCGGCCTGTTCGGGGTGACGATCCCCGAGCACTACGGCGGCATGGGGCTCGACCTGACGACCTACGCGATGATCGTCGAAGAGCTCTCGCGCGGCTGGATCTCGATCTCCGGCGTCGTCAACACCCACTTCATCGGCTCCTACCTGCTGATGAAGTTCGGCACCGACGAGCAGAAGGACCACTTCCTGCCGAAGATGGCGACCGGCGAGATCCGCGCCGCCTTCTCGCTCTCGGAGCCCGAGGTCGGCTCCGACGTGCAGGGGATCAAGGCGACCGCGACGAAGGACGACGACGGCAAGTGGGAGCTGAACGGGCAGAAGATGTGGGTGACCAACGGGCTCGGCTCGGGCGTCGTCTTCGTCCTGATGAAGACCGACCCGAAGGCCGAACCCCGGTACAAGGGGATGACCTGCTTCATCACCGAGAAGGAGCCCTGGAAGGAAGTCAACGAGGGCGACTACGCCGGCCTGACGGTGCCGCCGAAGATCAAGAAGATGGGCTACAAGGGCGTCGAGTCGACCGAGCTGGTCTACGACGGCTACCGCTGCCCGCCCGAGCGGGTGCTGGGCGGCGATGAGGCCGGCGTCGGCCAGGGCTTCGTGCAGATGATGGACGCGCTCGAGGTCGGCCGCGTCAACGTCGCCGCCCGCGGCGTCGGGATCGCCCAGCGGGCGCTGGAGCTGGCGCTCCGCTACAGCCAGGAGCGCAAGACCTTCGGCAAGCCGATCGCCCAGCACCAGGCGATCCAGTTCAAGCTCGCCGACATGGCGACCAAGGTCGAGGCGGCGCGGCTGGTCACCCGCAAAGCGGCGCGGCTGAAGGACGCCGGCGAGCGCTCCGACCTCGAGGCCGGTATGGCGAAGCTGCTCGCCTCGGAGACCGGCAAGGAGTGCGTCGAGGAGTGCTTCCGCATCCACGGCGGCTACGGCTACTCGAAGGAGTACGAGATCGAGCGCCTCTACCGCGACGCGCCGCTGCTGCTGATCGGCGAGGGGACCTCGGAGATCCAGCGCATGGTGATCGGCAAGAAGCTCCTCCAGAGGCACAAGATCTAGCCGCATGGCATCGACCGCCGACCTGATCCGCACCGCCGTCGAGCGATTCCAGGCCGAAGTTCCCGCGCTGCAGAACCTGAAACTGGTCTTCGGCCTGGAGCTGAAGGGGCGCGGCGACATCCAGCTCTACCGGGTCGAGCTGCCGGGCCCGAAGATCACCAAGGACCTCGCCCAGGACGAGCGCGTGCTGGTCGAGATCGACCGCCCGCAGTTCAACGAGCTGGCCGAGAAAGGGAACCTGAAGAGCTACCGCAAGGCGGTCGAGACCGGCCACATCAAGGCGACCGGCGACTCCAACGTGAGGAAGCTGGTCGCCCAGGTGGTCGAGAAGCAGGAGCAGCGCACGCGACTGAAGAAAGTCCGCTGAGGCGCGGGGGAAAAGAACGAATCCCCGGTAGAGGCCCCCTCTCCCCGTATATGATGAGCCTGGGTAAGGCGCCGCCGACGGGTGGAGGAGACCTTATGCAAACCTTAACGATGGCGTCGTCCGATGAGCCGCGCTGATCGCCTGGCGAAGCCGCCGGAACGGCGCGTCACCGTGCTCGTGAGCGAGCTCTCGTTCAAGGCCCTCGAGGGGGAGGGCGGAAGCGGCCCGGGGCACGTTCGGGCACGGCTGGTGCGGGCCGTTCGGCTGTACCTGAACGATCGCGACTCGAACCGGCCGGGGTGGGCATACCCGGCCTTCCTGCCCGATCGGGGCCGCGGTGCGGTGAAGGTGGAGCTGTCCGTCGAGGAGGACCTGTGGCGAGCCTTCGAAGAGGAGGCCGGCAGGCAGGATGTCTCGACATCGCAGCTGGTCGAGCACGCGGCGCTCCTCTACGCCGCCGACGTCGACGCCGGGCGAATCACCCAGCGCATCCTCGACGATCTGGCAGGCGAGGAGGTCGAGCCGGGCGAGGCCGGGGTCTAGAGGCTAGGCGGGGGGCGGCGTCACGACCGGCGCGGCGCCGAGCTCCGCCAGGCTCGCCTTGAGGGTGCGGCGGCCGCGGTGGTGAAGGCCGTGCACGGAGCTCTCGGTCTTCTCGAGGGCGGCGGCAATCTCCGTCGGGGAGAGGCCCACGACATGCCGCAGGACCAGTACCTCGCGCTGGTCGTCCGGCAGCTGCTCGAGCGCCTGGCGCAGGGCCCGGGCGCGGTCGGAGCCGATCTGCGCGTGGCCGGTGTCGGCGACTCGTACCTCCTCGGTCGGGATCGCGCGGCGGGCGCGCATGTGATCGAGGGCCGCATTGCGGGCGACTCGCAGGATCCAGGCGGTGAACGGGACGTCCCGCTGCTCGTACTTCCCGATCGCGGTCATCAGCTTGGCGAAGACGTTCTGGGTGATGTCCTCGGCCTCGTGGTGATCGTGGACGAAGCTGTCCACATAGCGGAGCACATCGGGCGCGTAGCGTACGTAGAGGAAGTGCAGGCCCTCGGCGTCTCCCGCCTTGGCGTGCTCGACAGCTCGCTGGACGAGCCGGCTGTTTCTCTCCTCCGTCAGCGCCGCTGCCGCGCCGTCGAACTCATCGCCCCGGGGGGTCGGTCCCTGCGCCGCCGGTTGGGGACTGGTCACCTCTGTCCTTCCTATCTTCTGGCCTTGCTCCCACAGGCCTTGCTCGTTTGACGGGCAAGAAGATCCCCCAAGATGCCGAAACGCGGGGGAAGCCATCTTCGCTTTTTGCGAGAAGGAGTGAAAAGCATGACGTTCATTGGTCCATTGTCAATCCCAAATATTCGTCCAAATTTCGGCCCCACGTTCAAGGCCGATCGATTGCACAAGTATTGGGGGCTGAAGTTAGTAGGATTATGTACACAAACGTGCAAATCTTGGGCATCTTGGGGTCGTTTTTCGGAAAGACCCCGTGATCATCGCACTCGGAACATTCGCTCGCTTGGGAATCGAAGCCCGTTCGGGATCGGATGTCGCGGCCGGCGTGCACGCGGCGCTCCTGCATTTCGTCCGCCGCGTCGAGGCCGGTCGGGCACCGCTGGAGTTCCCCCGCTTTCGCCGCGACGAGCCGCCGCAGGCGCCGGGCGCCGGGCTCGAGCTGGCCGTCGAGGCGGAGCTGCGAAGCGTCCTGCAGGGCGAGGCGCAGAGGCGCCGCGGGAGCCTGTCGGTGGAGCAGCTCGCGGTCCACGCCGTGTTCGTCTACCTCGCCGACCTCGACGAGGCGGCCGAGTCGCCGGCGGGGCGCTGAGCGTTTCTAGGCGGCCAGCTGGCGCTGGTGGGCGCCGGTCAGCGCTTCGTCGGCCGAGCGAACCGCGACGGGGCCGCCGTGCGCATGCAGGGAGCGCTCCAGCGCCTCGAGGCCGAGCACGACTTCGAGGCCGAGTCGAGAGTGGGAGACAGGCGTCGTACCATCGAGGATGGCCGACGCGAAGTCCTTCAGCTCCAACCCGAGCGGCTCCGCCGCTTCGATCTGAGGGGCGACCATGTCGCCGGTGCGGTAGGTGAGGCGGTACTCGCCGAAGTTGGCGGGAGGCTCGGAGAAGTCGAGGCCACGGTCGTAGATGCGTACCGAGTCGTCGGCGGCGGTGTCCTCGTACTGGACCATGCGCCGGCTGCCGACGACGACCATCTGGCGCATCTTGCGCGGCGCCAGCCAGGACACCTGGACGTTGGCCTGGGCGCCGCCCTCGAAGCGCAGCGTCATGAAGGCCGTCTCGTGGACCCCGTCCTGGAAGACGCTGCGGCCGTTCGCGGTCACCTCGACCAGCGGCCGGTCGAACCAGTACAGCAGGATCGAGAGGTCGTGGGGCGCGAGGTCGAGCACCACCCCGTCCTGCTGGTAGAGCCCGAGGTTCATCCGCGAGGAGGTGACGAAGTAGATCTCGCCGAGCACGTCTTCCTCGATCAGACCCCGGACCTTGTTCACCGACGGGCTGTAGAGGAAGGTGTGGCCCGGCATCAGCACCAGCCCGAGCTCCTCGGCGAGCGCGATCAGCTCAGCCGCCTCCCTCGGGGTGCGGGCGAGCGGCTTCTCGACCAGCACGTGCTTGCCCGCTTCCAGAGCGCGGCGGACGAGGCCGTGGTGGGTGTGCGGGGGCGTCGCGATCGCCACCGCTTCGACGTCCGGATCGGCGAGGACGGTGCCGAAGCTCGCTCTCGCAGCGCGCCCCCGGGTAGCGACGCCGGAAGTCCTCGAGGCGGCCCTCGTCGCGCTCGCAGAGGCCGCCGAGGCGCAGCTCCGGCCGCTCGACGACGTTGCGGACGATGTTCGGGCCCCAGTAGCCGTAGCCGACGACAAAGGTCTCGATCGCGTGGTCGAGGGTCATCGGGCAATCAACGGACGAGGCTCCGTGGGCTTCCACCCCGCTGTGCTCGGCGAGGAGGAAAAAGGAGGGAGAGCGAGTCGACGGGAGGCGGAAGTTCTCGGCGCGCCTCCTCGTTCTTTCACGACTGCCCGATCCACGCACCGGCCCGCCACCCTCGGAGACGAATCGAACCCGACGACGTGAACCTGATCCTGAACCTGAAGGAGCTCTGGCGCCGCCGAGTCCTCGTCGCTCTCTCGATCGTCCTCGCCGCCGCGATCTCCGTCCTCGCGGTGTTTCAGGTGAGCGCCTTTCCACCGTCGATCTCGAAGCGCGAGCACGTCGACGCTCAGGGGTCGATCGAGCTCCTCGTCGACTCCTCCCGCTCTCCTATCGCCGACGCTCGGCGCGATCTGACCGGGTTGACGGCGCGGGCGGGCGTGTTCGCGCGACTGATGGCCGGCGGCAACGTGGTCGGCCGGATGGCCCAGGCCCTCCACATCCCGGTCAAGCAGATTGACGTAGCCGGCCCCGCCCCGTTGCCCGGCGAGGCGCCGGGGGTCGCGCAGGCGCCGCCGCAGATACACCCCTATGGCGTCGCGATCGCGCAGGCCGACGAACTGCCGATCGTCAGCGTCGAAACCCGGGCGCCGACCGTTCGCGAGGCGCGGTCTCTCGCGGCCGCTGCCCCCGCTGCGGTTCGCGCCATGGTCAGGTCGGTCCAGGCGCAGCAGGGGACCCCGGCGGCAAAGCGGGTCGAGTTCCGTGTCCTCGGGCCCGCCCAGGGCGCAATCAAGAACGACGCCAAGGGCAAGAAGATCGCCCTGGTGCTCTTCGTCGTCCTGCTTGCGCTGTTCAGCGTCCTGATCCTCGGGGTCCCGCGTCTTGTCGCGGCGTGGCGGTCGGCTCCGTCCGCCGCCGGGCCGCCGGAGCGTGAGGGCGAGCCGTCGCCGGCTCCCGAGGTCCTGCGCCTGCCCGCCGGCCGCGGCGGCGAGTCCAACGGGGGCGACGGTCGAGGCGCGACCCGAATCGGACAGGGCGAGCCCTGATCGCGGGCGGCTGCTATGGAGCTTGCACGGACCCTGAAGATCCTCTGGCGCCGCCGCCGCCTGGTCGCGCTCGGGGCACTGATCGCGGCGTTCGCCGCGATGCTCAGCGTCTACCGGGTCGGGTTGCTCCCGCCATCGCTTACGAGCCGTGCGAACGTCTTTGCCACCGCGTCGACCCAGATACTCGTCGACACGCCGGATTCAGCTTTCGCCGATCTGGCCAACGACATCGACCCGCTCGACACCAGGGCCAGCGTCTTTGCCCGCTTCCTGGCGAGTCCGACGGCGATCGCGCTGATCGCTCGCGAAGCGAGGCTCCCCGCCGGCGCGATCGAGGCGCAGGGCCCGTACGAAATGAACCTGCCCGTGTTCCAGCAGGAACCAACCGCCGAACAGCGCAGCTCGCAGATAGTCGGTGAGGGGGCCCTCTATCGGCTGCGGTTCGAGAACAACCCGGACCTGCCGATCGTCGCCGTCTTCGCCCAGGCGCCCAGCCAGGACGGGGCGATCGCGCTGGCGACGGCGGTACCGGCGGCGCTGCGCGCCTACGTGCAGCGGATCCAGGCCCGGCAGCACACGCCCGGCTTTCGCCGGGTGGTGATCCGCAGGCTGGGGCGAGCCACCGGGGGGGTCGTGAACGAGGGAGCAAACGTCCAGATCGCCGCGCTCGTCTTCCTCGTCGCGCTCGGCGGCTGGTGCATGTTGCTGATCCCGGCCCATACGATCGCGCGTGGATGGAGAAAGCTGGGAGAGGACGACGGTCGGCGCTCGAACGGCTTCGGTAGAGATGGCGACGGCCGCGGCGAGGGCGTTCACGGAGCTGCCCCCGAGCGCGAGCGGGCGCGCTGAAGGTGGAAGCGATGCCGGCCACCGCCGCCCTGGGCTCGGACGACGCCTGGCCCCGCACCCGCCGGCCGCTGCCGTGGCTGTTCGCGGGCTTCCTCACCGCGATCTTCCTCGTCCCGATCGACGGCATCCATCTCAAGGTCCACCTGCCCTTCAGCTCCGACTTCGACCGCTTCCTCGTCGCCCTGATCGTCGCCGCCTGGGCCCTCGGCGGGCTGCTCGGCAAGCCGGAGGGCGTCATCCGCCTGCGCACCCGCGGCTGGGGGGCGGGGATGATCGCCTTCGTATTCGTGGCGGTCGCGAGCATCGCGGTCAACGTCGGGCGGATCACCAACCTCGGCGAATGGGACGTGGCCGAGAAACGGCTCGCCGTGCTGTTCGGCCTGGTGGCCGTGTTCGCGATAGTCAGCCTGACTCTGCGGGTGAGCGAGCTGCGCGCCTTCGCGGTCCTGATCGCGGTCCTGGCCGTGATCACGGCGGCGGGAACGATCTACGAGAAAAAAACGGGCTACAACGTCTTCTACTCGACCGCCGCCGACGTCTTCTCTCCGGTGGCGACGGTCGACCCGCCCCCGACCGACATCAACCCGGATCCGAACGCCCAGGCCCGCCCGATGGTCGCCGGGCCGACCAGACACGCCCTCTCGGTCACGTCGATCCTCGGCATGGCTCTGCCGTTCTCGGTCGTGCTCGCGGCGATTGCGCCCAGCATGCGACGGCGGGTCCTGTGGGCTCTCGCCGCCTGCGTGATAGTCGCGGGGGCGTTGATCACCCAGCGCAAATCGGGCGCCGTCGTTCCCGCCTTCGCGCTGCTGGCGTTGTTCGTGATTCGCCCACGCCAGCTCCTGCGCCTCGCCCCCTTCGGCGTCGTCGCGCTCGCGCTCGCGCTCGTCCTCGCCCCGGGCGCCTTCGACTCCGTCCAGGAGCTCGGAAAGGCCGGTAGCGAGAGCTCGACGGTGGGGCGCACCGCCGACTATCCGGCGATCGTTCCGGACCTGCTGAGCAACCCGCTGGTCGGGCGCGGCTACGGGACCCTCGATCCGACCCGGGTCGACACCTACCGGATCTTCGACAACGAGTACCTGGGCGAGGTGTATCAGGCGGGGGTGCTCGGCCTGATCGCGTTTCTCGCCCTGATTGTGACCCCGCTCTTCGTGGTTCGCGGCGTGCTGCGCTCCGACCACCCGCTGCGCGGCCCACCTGCCCTGGCGGCCGGGGCGAGCTGCCTGGCGTTCGGCGTCGCAACGGCCCTCTACGACATCCTCAGCTTCCCGCAGGCCCCGTATCTCTTCCTGTTCATGGCGGCGATATGCACCTGCGCGGCGTCGGTCGAGGTGCCGGCGGGCAGGCTGGCGTCGCCGCTTCCGAGACGGGCGGCGCCGGTCGCCGGGGCGCCCTAATCGGCGCCCGGCCGGAAGCCGGCCGGAAACGGGAGCCCGAGCGGCCGGTAGTCGCCGCTGTCGGCCCAGGACGGCGTCCAGTAGCGCACCGAGTGCGCGCCGGCCGCCGAGCTGTCGCTGGAGACGTTGTAGTCGTAGGCGCCCCAGGCGCCGGCGTCGCCCTCGGCGCCGACGTCCGGGCCCTCGTCCGTTTCGGCGAACACGTTGTGGTCGACCCGGTAGCCCGAGCCGGCCGGGTGGCCCGCATCGTCGCGGAACAGACAGCCCAAACGCGACCCGACCACGGTGTTGTGCCGGAAGACCAGCCCGCTCGACTGGTAGATCTGACAGGTGTAGCCGCGGGAATCGTGGTCGAAGAGGTTGTTGGCGACGACGACGTTGGCGAAGCGACTGCTCGGATAGCTCATCTGGAACAGCAGCGACTGGCTCGTCCCGGTGCCGCGGGCGACGTTGTCGGCGAATTCGAGGTTCGTGCCGCCGCCGTACACCTGCCAGAGGTCCTGGTGCTCCTGCGGATGACCCCCGATCAGGGTCGGCCCGAGGAACGTGTTCCCGTCGACGGTCCAGTTGTCGGCTTCGTCAGTCTGTAGGTAGTCCGCCGCGACGCTCTCGATCGTGTTGCCCTCGACCGTGAAGCCACTCTGCGTTCCGATCGATTTGATCCCGTAGCCGCGGTAGACTTCCTGCGAGCCGGTGTAGTCGATGTCGTGGATGCGGTTGTCGCGGATCAGCACCGACTTGACGCCGTTCCCTTCGCTCGGATCGCCGAAGAAGAAGATGCCCGCCGGCCCGGTGAGGTCGTTGCCGATCAGCTCGACGTGGGATGCCGCCGGGGCGAAGGCGATTCCGCCCTTGAAGGCGAGTTCCTTCAGTCGCAGATGTCTTGCATCTTCGAATGCGAGTTCGCCGGTGACGACGGGGTGCTCGCCCGGCGCCGGCTCGAGGGTCACATACGAGGTCTTGTTCGTCGCCGAGGCGGGGACCTGCGCACCCGGGTAGTTGCCGCCGTGCAGGCACAGTACGGCGCCCGGCGCCGCGCGCGAAAGCGCATTGACGAGGCTCGTGCCGGCTGCGAGCGTCCGGGTGCAGGGGGTCGCGGCGGACTTCGGCTTGGCGGTTTCGTCCTCGCCGGCCGAGCTCAGCAGCAGATCCAGGGCGACCGCCGCTGCGATCAGCAGGAGAAGCAAGCTGAGGGATATTCGCGCCTTCCGACCGCTCATCGAACCGGCGTCAGCTTAGCCGCGGGTCGCGGCGGGATTTCCGGGCCGAGCGGCCTACCAGGCGACGCCGCCGGGCTTGCGGTAGCCGATCGGCTCCTGGCCGGCGGGGTTGCAGTTGGCCGACGTGCAATTGCCGCTCGCGTCGAGGGTGACCAGCGAGGGTTTGCCCCAGAGGTTGCCGGCAAACGTCGCGGCGCTGCTCGAGCCGTCCTGGGCGAAGCCGCCGTCCGGGTCGACCGCGATGTTGCGTTCGACCGCGTTGCCGGAGCCCGAGTCGCAGTCCCACTCGAAGCCCGGGAAGCTGCTGTAGGCCAGTCCGCCTTCGACCCAGGTGTTGCGGCGGATCGTGATGTTGGAGCGGGACGTGCCGCCGGTCCCGAGGCCGCAAACCTCGGTGCGCCCTTGGCTGGTTTCGACCAGGTTGTTTTCGTAGAGAACCGAGTTCGAGGTCCCGCCGTGGATATAGGTCGAGCCGGAGTTGCCGGTGATGTTGCCTTCGTAGTAGCCCTGTTCGTGGATCCAGTTGTTGGTGATGCGGAGGTTGGGGCCGTTGCTGACGATCTGGATGTTGTCCGAGTGCTCGCTCGAGTCGGGGTTCGCGCCGACCGGCCCGATCTCGTTGCGGTCGATTAGCACGTTGCTGCCGTTCGTGCCCTGGAAGCCGTCCGCGGCGATGTCGTGAACCCTGTTGCCGACGAACTGGAGGTTGTTCGTCGCGCCGTAGCAGCGGCAGCCATAACCGGTGTTGCCCGAGTTGTCGGCCTTGGTCCAACCGATGTCGTTGTTGCGGATCACCACGTTGTTGCTTTCGTCCGGCATGAAGATCAGCTCGTCTTCGACGCGATTGCTCTGCGTGCCGCCGATCGTCGAGTCTTCGATCGTCGTCCGGTGGGCGCCGCGCAGTTCGACGGAGCGGAAGCGGGCGCTGCGGATCGTCAGGCCGGTGGTGGCGCTGATATCGATCTCTCCCATCGAGCCGGCTTCGGTCGAGACGACCACCCCGGAACGATCGCCCATGCTGTTGAAGTTCACGTTCCCGACAGCGGCCGTTACGCAGACGCTCCTGCCGGCCGAGACGGCGCTGGTCACCGCCGAGGCGGAGGTTGCGTTCGTCGCGCCGCTGACGCAGCCCCCGGACGGCGGCGGTTCAGGCGCTTCTTCTTCCTCTTCTTCTTCATGGGGCGGTTCTTCCGGTTCTTCTTCTTCCGTTTCTTCTTCCGGCGGCGGTTCGGTTTCCGGACCTTCCCCGACGTCGAAGGACTGCTTGTCCGAGTCGCTGCCGCCTTTCGCGCCTTCGACGATCAACTTCACGTATTTCGTCCCGGTCGATTCGAAGGTGAAGTCGATCTCGCAGCCGCTTTTCGTCTGCCAGACGGTGCTGCCGCTCTGGTTCTCGAATGACCAGGTGCAGGCGAGCGGCGCTGCGCCGCTGGAGGCGGTGCCGTCGAGCGTCACCGGCACGCCGGCCTCCGCGCCGTCCGGGGCCCTCCAGACGGCTTTCGTCGCTTCCGCCGGCGGCGGTTCGGATTCTTCTTCGCCCGGTTCTTCGTGTGGCGGCGGTTGCGGTTCGGTTTCGGGCTCGGGGGGAGGTGGAGGTAGCGGTGGCGGTTGGCTGCCCGGCGCCGGCAGCCCGGGAAGGCTCGTCGGGTCGCTGGGATCCGAGCCGGCGACGATCTCTTCGCCGTCGCTCGCGCCGTCGCCGTCGCTGTCGGCCTTGCGCGGGTCCGTCTTGGTGAGGCGCACCTCGGTCCAGTCCGAGAGACCGTCTCCGTCCGTGTCGGCTTTGCGCGGGTTCGTCCTGGTGCGGTGGATCTCGGTCCAGTTGGAGAGGCCGTCGCGGTCGCTGTCCCGCCGGTGCGAGCGGCGGGGAGCCCTGAGCCGCTGCCGGTCGGCGTGCCCGCCCGCCCGCCGCTCCTGGAGGCCGGGCCGCTTGGCTGCGAGCGGTTCGGCTGCGGCGGTGCCGGCCGCGGCGAGTGCGGCGACGAGCGCTACGACGGACAGCATGGCGACTCTGACGATGCGTGGAAGAGGCTGCATTTGTCCCGACCTATCGACGTGGGTCGAAGCGGCTGAAGTCCTCAGTGTGCCGGACTGGACGGACATACGAATCGAGGATTCTTCAACTCCTACCTTCTCGGTACCGGCGGGAAACTAGTCGAAAGTTCGAAGTTATGTCAACCCATTTTTGCGGAGGGAGCGGACACCGGACGCGTCTTGCCCCGGATCGGTCGCTGCGGGCGCACCAATCTGCGCAGGGTCGCCAGGCTGCCCTCGCGCACCGGGCCCATCCCGAGGGCGCGCTCGTAGGCGGCGAGCAGCGAGCGCTCTTGATGCTCCCAGGCGAGCACGCTGACGGCGCGGGCGCGGCCGGACGCGCCCATCGCGGCGCGGCGCCCAGGGTCGTCGAGCAGCTCCGACACCAGCGCGGCGAAGCCGGCGTGATCGGCCGGCGCGGCGAAGATGGCCGCCTCGCCGGCGCCGACCCGCGACTCGGCGAGGTCGTAGGAGACGATCGGCCGGGACATCGCCATGTACTCGGAGATCTTGACCATCGAGGAGAGGTCGTTGAGCGCGTTCTTCGGGTCCGGCGCCAGGCAGACGTCGGAGGTGGAGAGAACCCGGCTGATCGTGTCGTGCTCTACCCACCCGGTGAACTCGGCGCAGCCGGCCAGCCCCAGCTCGGCCGCCAGCGCGCGCATCTCCTCGACCACTGCGCCATCGCCCATGAACACGGCGTGCCAGTCCTCGCGCAGCGCGCGCAGCTCCGCCAGCGCCAGCAGGGCCTCCTCGACGCCGTCCTGCGGGCCCATCACGCCGACGTAGCTGAGCAGGAACCGCTTGCCTCGCTTCAGCGACGGGTCGGGCTCGCTCGGCACGAAGCGGGTCAGGTCGGGCCCGGTGCGCACGACCGCGACGTCGGCGGGATCGCGCCGGCCGCGCTCGATCGCGACCCGGCGGTAGGAGTCGTTGACCGAGAGGACGATGTCGGCGCTGCGGAACGCGACCTGCTCGGCGATCAGCGTCGCCCGGTGCAGCGGGCCGCCGCCGAAGCGGGTCAGGTAGAGCTCCGGCGTGAGGTCGTGATGGTCGAAGACGAAACGGGCGCCGCGGCGGCGCAGGCCGAGCGCCGCGAGCAGCAGGAAGTCCGGCGGGCTGCAGGCGTGCACGAGGTCGAAGGGCCGCTCGCGCCCGAGCCGGCGGGCGAGGCGGCGGATGCTCCACAGCGCGGCGAGGTACTCGAGCGCGTAGCCCGCCGCCCGCTCGTCCGCACGGCGCGGCTCGTAGCGGTGGATCGAAACCCCGTCGATTTCGTCGCAACCGCTCCGGTCGCGCTCCTCGCCGGTCGGGCAGACTACGGTCACGTCGTAGCCGGCACGGGTGAGCGCCGTGCTCTGGTTCCAGACGTGCCGGTCGGAGGGGACAGGCTCGTTCTGGAGCAGGATCAGGACCCGCTTTCCGGTCACGTCAGACCCCCGCTGGCGTCGCGGCCCGGGTGCGCCACCATGCCGCCACCTCGCGGGGCAGCGCGAACCAGCCTCCACGCTGGGTCGACAGGTACTCGAGGAATTCCTCGTACATGCGCAGGCGCGCCGGCGTGTCGAGGTAGTCGGGGTGCGTGATCAGGTTGATCAGGCCGCCGTTGGCGACGATCCAGTCGCTCTTGTCGCGTCCAGAGGTCGATCGTGTCCCGGCGCAGGATCTCCCACATCGTGTGGTCCTGGACCAGGGTGATCGGCAGCTCGACCATCTCGCCGAGGAAGAAGGGAAAGATCGAGCAGCAGCCGCCGGCCTGGGGCTCGAACGGATCGGTGTCGGGGAACGAGCTGTCGTACAGCGCGCCGAGCTCGGGCATCCAGTCGGGGTTGCGGTGGGTGGCGGGGGAGCGGAAGCCGACCGCCCCCCACTCGGCGAGGTAGCGGTGGATCGCCGGCAGTTCGGCCTCGAAGCGGGCGCGGCTCTCGAACAACTTGCAGTCGTGCTTGATCCCGTGCAGCCCGATCTCGCAGCCGGCGGCGCGGATGCGGTCGAACAGCCCCGGCTCGATCGGGTACCACTCGGCGACGAAGTTCCAGGACGAGACGAAGCCGTGGCGGCGCTCGACCTCGAGCACCCTGGGCACGTTCGCCACCCCGGCCGGGCCCTCGACGTCGTGGGTGAGGATCGCCGCGAAGCGCTTGCCCTCCGGCCAGCTGGCGATCGACGGCATCCACTCACCCTCGCGGCGCTCGCGCTCGGCGCGGCGCTCGACCAGCAGCGGCTCGACCGGCCAGCGGGGGAACTCGGCACGAGCCTGGCGCTTCGCGTACGCGCGCCGCATCGCGATCTGCAGCCGGCGCGGCAGCAGCGACTTCACCGCGTAGTAGCTGGCCAGGGCACGCGAGCGCCGGCCCTCGCCGCGATAGCGTTCTTCGAGGAAGTAACGGTCGGAGTCCGGCATCGCCGTCGAATCAACGTCGGACGCGCCAGGGAGCTTGCGTCAACGCCCAGCTGGCGATCCGCCCGTGGCTGCGGGCTTCGAGTACGGCCCCAGCGGCGGCGCCGAGAGGCCGAGGATCACGCGCAGGCCGGCCCGCTCTGCCCGCACGCGCTCGAGCCGCGCCGGGCGGATCGCCGCGGCGGCGCCGAAGACGGCGATCCGGATTGCGTGTCCGAGGCCCAGTGCGGCGCGGATGCCGAGCCTTCGCACCGGGCCGTAGTGCTTGGCCGCGAACAGCAGGCGCGAGTGGCTCAGCTGGGCCATCAGATCGCCGCGCGAACGCCCGCCGGAATGGTGGGTCACGGCCATCACCGGCAGGTGCGCGACCGGCCACCCCGCCTGCCAGAAGCGGTAACACCAGTCGATCTCCTCCGAGTAGAGGAAGAAGCGTTCGTCCAGCGGGCCGACCGCTCGCGCCGCCTCGCGACGGGCGATCAGGAAGGCGCCGACGAGCCAGTCGGCACTGCCCTCGCGGCGGTATCGCGCAGTTCGCGTCTCGAGCTCCTGCAGGCTGCGGGCGACCGGCCAGTGGGCGGCGAACAGCGACTCGCCGAGGCTTCGCAGGGGCGAGGGGAAGCGCCTGATCGAAGCCTGGAGCTCACCGTCTGCGCCGCGCTGGACGACGCTCGCCAGGCCGAGCTCTGGGCGGGCGTCCATCGCCTCGACGAGCTTGCCGAGGGTCCCGGAGCGGATCTCGACGTCCGGGTTGAGGAGCAGGAAGTAGCGCCCTCGCGCCGCGCCGAGCGCGACGTTGTTGGAGGCGGCGAACCCCTGGTTGTCGCGGCGGAAGACCCGCACCCGGTCGAACTCCCGCTCGATCGCCTCGGGCGTGCCGTCGGTCGATCCCGCGTCGACGAGGAGCCACTCGACGGCGGCGGTCCCGGTCGCGCCGTGCACCGAGCGCAGGGTCCTCAACGCCATCTCGCGCCCGTTGTGGGTGACGACGATGACCGAGAGGTCGGGGCGCGGAATCATGGCGCTAGCCGAAGTGCCGGTAGAGGACCTCGCCAGCGAGGCGGCCGACGACTGCCGGAGAGCGCTGGATCGTGGCGCTCACGATGCGGTCGCGCAGGCCCGGATCCAGCCGCGGCTCGCGCTCCGTCAGGTAGGTGTAGGAGAGCGAGACCTCGCTCGCCCCCCAGGACCGCTTGAACGACCGCAGCCCCTCGTTGTCGATGTCGGTGCGGCCGAAGTCGAGCGTCTGGAAACCCGCCGCGCAGGCCCAGCGGATCGCCTCGGAGAAGAGCAGGTTGTTCGGGCGCTTGCCCAGCGCGCGAGCGTCCGAGGCGCCGTACTTGTAGGTCACGGTCCCGTTGTGGGTGAGGAAGACCGCGGCGGCGATCGGCCGGCCGCCGTCGAGGATCAGCGCGACGAAGCCGAGGCCGGCGGAGAAGAGCCCCTCGAAGCGGCGGATGAAGCGCTTCGGCTGCGTCGGCACGCCGAGCCTGCGGCGGGTCCTGACGTGGAGGGCGTAGAAGGCATCCAGCGCAGCGGTGTCCGTGCGGCGTTCCCAGCGCAGGCCTTCCCGTCTCGCCTTCTTGATGCCGCGCCTGACCTGCGACTTCGAGTAGCGCCGCTCGACCTCGGCCGGGTCGCCGACCAGCGGCAGCAGGTGGCGGTAGAAGCGGTGCCGGACGAACGCGCCCGGGGCGGGCGGCAGCGATCCATGCACGGTGAGCGCGAGCCCGCTCTTGCCGGTCTCCTCGATCAGCGCCCGGCCGAGGGCGTCCAGCGCCGCGGGGCCCGCGCCGGGGGCGAGCGCCGGCGAGCAGACATCGGAGAACGGCAGGGAGACGAGCCGCCGTCCGGTGAGACGGCTCTCGATCCGCGCGATCGGGATTCCCGCTTCGATCCCCCGCCCGTTGGCGACGCAGCATGCCTGCAGCTCGTAGCCGTACTGCGAGCGCAGCAGCTCGAGCCAGCGCGGGTGATGGAAGACCTCTGCGGTCGGGCTGCCCTCGACGAAGGCGAGCCAGCGCGGGTCGGCGATCGGGTCGATCGGGGGCGTCTGCGGCACGAACAAACAACGCCGCGAGCGCGGGGTTCTTCTATCCCGGAGGCCCGGTTGCGTTCAGGCCGCGACGGCGGCGGGCTGGGAAGCCGGGCTGGTCGCCGACTGCGCCCAGAGCTCGAGCATCAGCAGCGACCAGAGCTTGCGGCCGTGGTCGGCGCGGCCGGCGACGTGGCGGTCGATCAGCCCCGCGACCGCCGCCGGCCGGATCCAGCCGCGCTCGGCGCTCTCCCGGTCGAGCAACACGTCGCGCGCGAGCGATGCGAGGTCGGTGCGAAACCAGTCCGCGACCGGGAGCTCGAAGCCCTGCTTGGGCCCGTCGAGGATCGCGTCCGGCACCCAGCCCCGCAGGGCGCCTCTGCAGGGCGATCTTCCGCCGCACCCCGCTCGCCTTGTGCTCGGGCGGGATCGAGGCTGCGAGCTGCATCAGCTCGTGATCGAGCAACGGCGAGCGGGCCTCCAGCGAGAAGGCCATCGTCGCGATGTCGATCTTCGGCAGCAGGTCGCCGGGAAGGTAGACGGTCGCGTCGACCTCGAGCAGCTGGTCGAGCAGCTCGGCGCCGCCGGCTTCGCGCCACGGCCCCAGCAGGACCTCGTCCGCGTCCGCCGCCGCCACCGAGTCGGCGAACTCGGACGTGTAGAGCGAGGCGCGCTCGCTGGCGTCGAAGACGCAGACCTGGCGCAGGTAGCGCTCGTGCCGCTCGCCGGCGAGGCGGGTCGCGAAACGCCGGGCGCGGCTGCGGAGCGAGCGTAGGTCGGCGCTCTGCCCGGCCCTCTCCGCGGCGGCCGCGACCGCGCGACGCAGCGAGGCCGGCAGGCGCTCGAGGCGCGCTGCGAGCAGGTTCGAGGTGTAGCGCTGGTAGCCGGCGAAGCTCTCGTCGCCACCGTCGCCGTTGAGCGCCACGGTCACCTCACCGCGGGCGAGCTCGGCGAGGTAGAAGCAGGGCAGGGCGGAGTGGTCGCCGAACGGCTCGCCGTAATGGCGCACCAGCTTCGGCAGCAGCTCGATCGCGTCCGGCTCGACGATCAGCTCGCGATGGTCGGTGGAGAAGCGATCGGCGATCAGCCGGGCGCGCGGGAGCTCGTCGACGGTCGCGTCCGCGAAGCCGATCGAGAACGTCTTCACCGGCCCGTGCGACTGCTCGGCCATCGCCGCGACGACGGCGGAGGAGTCGATCCCGCCGGAGAGGAAGGCGCCGATGGGAACGTCGGCCACGAGGCGACGCGACACGGCGGTGCGCAGGGAGGAGCGGATCCGCTCGTCGAGCTCCCTCGGGTCGTCGACCGGCCGCTTGGCCGAGTAGTCGAGCCGCCAGTAGCGCTCGACGGTGAGGGCGCCGTCCTGGTAGACCAGCAGGTGCGCCGGGGGCAGCTTGCGGACGCCGCGGAAGGCGCTCATCGGCGCCGGCACGTAGCCGTAGGCGAGGTAGGCGTCGATCGCCTCGCGATCGACCTCGCGCGGGACCTCGGGGTCCTGGATCAGGGCTCCGAGCTCGGAGGCGAAGCTGAGCGCGCCGCCGCGCAGGCTGTAGAAGAGCGGCTTCTTGCCGACCCGGTCGCGGGCCATGAACAGGCGCCGCCGGCGACTGTCCCAGAGGGCGAAGCAGAACATCCCCTGTAGCCGGGACAGGCACTCGGTCCCGCACTCCTCGTAGAGATGGGCGATCACCTCGGTGTCCCCGCCGGTGGTGAGCGAGTGGCCGGCGCGCAGCAGCTCCTCGCGCAGCTCGGCGTAGTTGTAGATCTCGCCGTTGAGAACGACCACGACCGAGCCGTCCTCGTTGTAGATCGGCTGGTCGCCGGTGTCGAGGTCGATCACCCGCAATCGCTGGATGCCGAGCCCGACCGGTCCCGTCACGTGCAGGCCGCGTGAGTCCGGTCCGCGATGGGCCTGGGCCGCGCACATGCGGGCGATGACCTCCTCCTCGACCGGGGCGCCGCCGGACCGCACCTGGCCGGCGATGCCGCACATCAGCCGGTCGCCGCCCGCGAGGCGAGCGGGAGCTTGCCGGCGATGCGCCCGCGGATCTCGCGGCGGACCGCCCGCCGGAACTCGTCGTCCTCGACCTTGGGCGTGCGGAGCAGGGCGGCGCGGGCGTAGCCGTAGAGGAACGCCAGCCCGGAGAGTCCCTCCGGCCGCGCCGTGGCCACCTTGAGCGAGCGCAGCGCCACCCAGTAGACGGGGGCGCGCGCGATGTAGGCGGAGGCGCCGAAGCGGGCGCGGCCCCGCAGGGTTCCGTCGGCGCTCGCCCAGGGGCGATGGTGGATCGCGACCAGGTCCTCGAAGGTGCGGGTGCGGAAGCCGCGCATGCGGGCCAGCGTCTCGTCGATGATGTCCCAGGCGAGCCGCTCCTGGATGCCGCCGATGACCTCGAAGCACTCGCGCGAGTAGCACTTCAGAGCGCCGTTGACGTGGTGCTCGGTGGGCACTCGCTCCAGCCGCCATCTGCCTCGCACCAGCTCCCGCCGCAGGCCCCCCGCCATGCCAAGGCCCCGATCCGCCTCGAACTCGGCGAGGATCCGCTCGAAGTACCCGGGCGGCAGCTCCATGTCCCCGTCGAGCTTGGAGATGTGCGTGTACCGCTGCCAGTCGAGGCTTCCCAGCCCGGCATTGAAGGTGCGCGGGGCGGCCGCGGAGGCGAGCCTGTCGCGAGGGTCGGAAAGCGGCGGGTGCTCGGGGGCCTGTAGCGCCGTGATGAAGGACAGCTCGCGAGCGAGTCGCTCCGCCAGCTCGTAGGTGCCGTCGGTGGAGTGGTCGTCGACGAGCAGCCACAGGTCCGGCGGACGCGTTTGGGCGGCCATCGCCCGCGCCACCCGCTCGAGGTGGTCGGCCTCGTTCCGGATCGGCGAGATGACAAGCAGGCGCTGGCTCATGTTCCTCCAAGTCAACGCCTGCCGGCGAGACGATCTTGCGCTGGAAGGGCCGGGTCTCGCTACCCGTTCACAGGGCATGGGAGCAGGAACGCAGACCCTCGAAACGCCGGGCTACCCGGGCTTCGGCGCCGAGCACGGCGAGGTCGAGGAGCGGCTTCTCAAGCGCACCCTGCTGAGGCTGATGCCCGGTGCCCGCCGTCGGGCGCTGCTGGGAACGGTCCGCGCCGCTCGCCATCGCGGCGACCTGGTCGAGTGCCCCTGCTGCGGCTCGACCTTCTCGCGCTTCCTGCCGCACCGCGGCCGCAGCCACGCGAAGTGCCCGCGTTGCGGTTCGCTGGAGCGGCACCGCCTCCTCTGGCTGTTCCTCGAACGGGAGACGGATCTCTTCGCAGGCGGCCGCTCGCTGCTCCACCTCGCCCCCGAGTACGCCTTCCTCCGCCGGCTCTCGCGGACCGCAGGGCTTCGGTACGTGACCGGCGACCTCGACTCGGCGCTGGCCGACCTCGAGCTGGACGTGATGGACCTCCCGTTCGGGAACGAGAGCTTCGACTCGCTGATCTGCAACCACGTGCTCGAGCACGTCGAGGACGACCGCCGGGCGCTGGCGGAGTTCCATCGGGTCCTCAGATCGGGCGGCTGGGCGATCCTGATGTGCCCGGTCGACCGGCGGCGGGCGGCGACCCTCGAAGACGCCACGGTCCGCGCGCCCGCGGACCGCCACCGCGTTTTCGGCCAGAGCGACCACGTGCGGCTCTACGGGCGCGACTACGCCGACCGCCTGGCCGGGGCGGGCTTCGCGGTGCGGGCCGACCGCTACCTGGACGGCTTCGACGGGCGCTCGGTCGCCCGCCTCGGTCTGCGTCGGGAGGCGGACGACGCGTTCGGCGTCGAGGAGATCTTCTTCTGCGCGAAGTCCGCACGGCCCCCGCGGCGGGGGCGCTCGTGAGCCGGCCGGGCGTCGGCGAGCGGCTGCGGCAGTCCCGCCGGCTGCTGCGCAGCGAAGGACCGTCGGGAATCGCGGCCCGCCTGCGGGCGCGCGCGGCGGATGCGCTCGCCCCGCCCGGTTACGGCAGCCTCCCGCTCGACCGCGCCGACCTCGTGCGGGCGTCGGAAATTGCGGCGGCGGGCCGGGCGCTTCCCGAGCCGGCCCCCTGGCGGCCCGGCGAGCCGCTCACCGTCGCATGGGTCTGCGCCCCTCCGGGCCAGGGCTCGGGCGGCCACACCACCATGTTCCGGGCGATCGCCGCCCTCGAGCAGAGCGGGCATGCCTGCGTCGTCTACATCCACGACCGCCACGGTTGGGAGATCGAGCAACACCGTCGCACGATCCGCAGCTGGTGGCCCTGGGTCCGGGCCGAGGTGCGCGACCTGACCGCCGGGATCGACGATGCCCACGCCGTCGTCGCGACGAGCTGGCCGACGGCCTACCCGGTGCTCGCCTCGCCGGCCAAGGGGGTGCGCTGCTACTTCGTGCAGGACTTCGAGCCCTCGTTCTATCCGGCCGGCAGCGAAGCGCTGCTCGCCGAGGCGACCTATCGCTTCGGCTTCCACGGCATCACCGCGGGACGCTGGCTCGCGCAGCTCCTCAGCCGCGAGTACGGGATGCCGGCCGACCACTTCGACTTCGGCTGCGACCTCGAGCACTATGCGGCCGCCGGCGCCGCCGAACGCGCCGGCATCTGCTACTTCTGCCGCCCTTCGACCCCGCGCCGCGCGCACGAGCTGGCGCTGGTCGCACTCGATCTCTTCGCCACCCGCCATCCCGAGGTCGAGATCCACACCTACGGCGAGCAGCCCGGCCGGCTGCCGTTCGAGACGACCGATCACGGTCTGCTCACGCCCGCGCAGCTCGGAGCGCTCTACGGTCGCTGCGTCGCCGGGCTGGTGCTGTCGGCGACCAACGTCTCGCTCGTCCCACACGAGATGCTGGCGGCCGGCTGCATCCCGGTCGTCAACGACGCCGAGCACAACCGCGTCGTGCTCGACAACGATCGCGTCGCCTACGCCCCTGCGACGCCGTTCGGGCCGGCGGACGCGCTGTCGCGGCTGGTCTCCCGGTCGCCCGAGGAGCGGGCGGCGGCGGCGGCGGCCGCCGCCGGCAGCGTCGAGTCGATCTCGTGGGCGCAGAGCGGCAGCCAGGTCGAGAGGATCCTGCGCGAGGTCGTCGCCTCCCGCAGCGTCAGCGAGCTCGCCGCGTGAGCTCGCTGGTCAAGGTCATCGTGCCCTGCTACCGCTACGCCGAGCTGCTCGGGGGCTGCGTCGACAGCGTCCTCGGCCAGGACGGCGTCGAGGTGCGCGTGCTGGTCCTCGACGATTGCTCGCCCGACGAGACGCCGGCGGTCGCGCGCCGCCTCGCGCGGGGTGACGAGCGGGTCGAGTACCGGCGACACGCGCGCAACGCAGGTCTGATCGCCACCGCGAACGAAGGCCTGGGGTGGGCCGAGGACAGCGACTACGTCGTCCTGCTGTCCGCCGACGACAGGCTGGCGCCGGGCTCGTTGCGCCGGGCGCTGAGCGTGATGGAGTCCCGCCCGGGCGTCGGCATGGTCTACGGCCACGCCCGCTACTTCGAGAGCGGCCGTCCGCTGCCGCGTCTCGGCAAGCGCTGGCGCGGGACCAAGGTCTGGTCCGGACGCGACTGGATCCGGCTGCGCTGCCGCTCGGGCCACAACTGCATCTCCTCGCCGGAGGTGGTCGTGCGGACGTCCGTGCAGCGGCGGGCCGGCGAGTACGACCCGGCCTGCAGCCACACCAGCGACCTCAACATGTGGCTGCGCATCGCGGCGATCTCCGACGTCGCCTACGTGAAGGGGGCGGCGCAGGCGCTGTACCGGATCGATCCGGACGGCATGCAGCGCAGCATGCTGCGCGGCGAGGCCGGAGCGGTGACCGACCTGACACAGCGCCGCGCCGCCTTCGAACGTGCTCTTTCTGGCCCCCCGCTGCCCGAGGCCGAGCGGTTGCGCGCGGCGGCCGCTCGCGCCCTGGCCCGCCAGGCCCTCTGGCAGGCGAGCCGCGCCTACGACCGCGGCGAGGTCGGCGGCGCCGTGCCCGTGGAAGCGCTGATCGCCTTCGCGCTGGAGACCTGCCCCGAGGCGCGCCGCCTGCGTGAGTGGCGGGGCCTGAGGATGCGGCAGCGGATCGGCGCCGGCCGCTCGCTGTGGTTCCCGCCGTTCCTCGCCACCGGCGTCGCCCACCGCCTGCGCGTCCACGCGCAGTGGCTGCGCTGGCGCACGCAGGGGGTCTGAGCGCGGCGCAAGCCGGCGGGCGGTCGCGGCGTTCTTCTCGCGAGGATGAATGCCCCCGTCCAACCCGCCCGCCACCCCGCCGCCGAGCGAGTGCTCGAGCCCGTTCGCGAGGAGCGGGAAGCCGGCCGCGAGGCCGAGGCGCGGCTCCTGCGGGCGACTATCGTGCGCGGGCTGGGCCGCCGCTTCCTGCGGCCGGCGGTCGAGGCCCTCGCCCAGCGGCCGCGCATCCACAAGTACCGGCTTCTCTCGACCTGCCGCCCGGTCGGCGGGACGCCGCTGATCCTGCAGCCGGTGCTCTTCGTCGGCCCGGGCGAGGTCGCGCTCGGGGACGGGGTTCAGTTCGGCTGGAAGGCCTCGCCGCAGTTCTACAGCGGCTACTGCCATGTGGAGGTGAGCGGCGAGCGATCCCGGATCGAGGTGGGCGACCGCACCGAGTTCAACAACAACCTGACGATCAAGAGCGAGGGCGCCGGGATCCGCATCGGTCGCGACGGGCTGTTCGGGGCGCACGTCGAGATCTTCGACAGTGACTTCCACGATCTCGATCCCGCCCGGCGAAGGACGGGCACGCCGCGGGTCGCGCCGGTCGAGATCGGCGACAACGTCTTCGTCGGCATGGGTGTGAGGATCCTCAAGGGAGCGACGATCGGCTCGGATTCCGTGATCGGCGCCGGGGCGGTGGTCACCGGGCCGATTCCCGCCGGGGCGATCGCGGCGGGAAACCCGGCCCGGGTGATCCGCGAGCTTTAAGCGACCTGATGGAGGGGCGGCCGCCGATCGAGAGCGCAGAGGGGCAGGCGGCCGGCGACGTCCGCTCCAACGAGGACCTGACCGAGGCCGCCGCCGCCGGCCTGCGCTGGATCGCCTACGCGCGGGTGGCGATAGAGCTCCTGCTGCTCGGCGCGATGGTCGTGCTCGCGCGGCTGATCCCGCCGGCCGCGTTCGGGATCTTCGCGGTCGTCGCCATCGTTCAGGAACTGGCGCTGACGATGCCGATGGAGGGCATCGGCGGGGCGATCGTGCAGCGACGAGCGATCGCCGAGGAGCACCTGCAGGGCGGGCTCGCCTTGAACGTCGTCGTCAGCCTCGTCCTCGCCGGCCTCGCCTCGCTGGTGGCGATCTCGATCGTCGAGCCGCTGCTCGGCGCGCAGACCGCGCGCTTGGGCATCGCGGCGACGCCGTGCTTCCTGATCGGGGCGATCTACGCGGTTCCGATGGCCGTGCTGCGCCGGCGTCTCGACTTTCGGCGGATCAGCATTATCGACATCTCGCTGAACGCGACCCGGGCGCTGGCGACGCTGGCGCTGGCGATCGCCGGTCTTGACGCCCCGGCGCTCGTCTTCGGCAGCATGGCCGGCATGGCGGTCGGACTCGTACTGGCGCTGCTCTTCGCGCCGGTGCCGCTGCCGCGGTGGCGGCCGCAGGCGATGCGCGACCTGCTGCCCTACGGCGGGCCCGCCGCCGCCGCGACCATCGCCTGGACCGGGTTTCGCAACGGCGACTACGCGATTATCGGATCGGTCCTCGGGCCGGCGTCGGCCGGGATCTACTGGCGGGCCTACCAGCTCGCCGTCGAGTACCAGAGCAAGGTCGCGATCGCGATGGCGCAGATCGCGTTTCCGGTGCTGGCGCGCACCGCGGGGCCCGAGGAGATGCTGGCGCTGCGCCAGCGCATGGTGCGGCTGCTGACCGTCGCGGTGTTCCCCCTGCTGGCGATGCTGCTGCTGCTGGCGCCGGTCGTCATCCCGTGGCTCTTCGGCTCGGCCTGGGAGTCGGCGGTGCTGCCGACCCAGATACTGGTGCTCGGCGGTGCGGCGACGCTGGCGATCAACGCCTGCGGCTCGGCGCTGATGGCGGCGGGACGCGCCCGCACGCTGCTCGGTTACGGCGTCGCGCACTTCGCCGTCTACGCCGGCGCGGTCCTCGCCGTCGCGCGCTACGGCCTGCCCGCCGTGGCGATCGCCGGATCGGTCGTTCACACGGCGTTCCTGGCGGTCGCCTACGTCGTGCTCCTGCGCGGCCAGGTCCGCAGCCCCCTGCGGGTGCTCTGGCAGGACCTGGCGCCGGCGACGATCGCCTGCGCGGCGCTGGCCGCGGTCGCCGTGCCGACGGGCTGGGGCCTGGATGCGTTGAACGCGCCCGCTCTCGCCCGGATGTCCGGGGTCGGGCTCGCCGGAGCGCTCGGCTACCTGGCGGCCCTGCGCGTCTGGTTCCCGGCCTCCGCCCACGACCTCGGCGCCGCGGTTCGCCGCATCGTCCCGGCTCGCCTGGCGATCGCCGGAGCGCGCCGGCCGGCCTTCGCCGAGCCCTGAGACAGTCCAGCGGCCGCGAAAACATCGCGGCCCCGGACTCGTTGCTTTGCCGATGATCGAGAACAGGCGAATGCTCGTCACCGGCGGCGCCGGCACGATCGGCTCGACCCTCGTCGACCAGCTGGTCGAGCGGGGCGCGAGCGAGATCGTCGTGCTCGACAACTTCGTGCGCGGGCGGCGGTGCAACCTCGAGCTGGCGGAGGAGAGTGGCAGGGTCGCCGTGGTCGAGGGCGACGTGCGCGACCGGGCGCTGATCGCCGAGCTGACGCGCGGAATCGACGTCGTCTTCCACCAGGCGGCGATCCGGATCACGCAGTGCGCCGAGGAGCCCCGCCTGGCGCTCGAGGTGCTCGTCGACGGCAGCTTCAACGTGGTCGAGGCGGCGGCTGCCGCAGGGGTTCGCAAGGTCGTGGCCGCCTCCTCGGCTTCCGTCTATGGCCTGGCCGGCGAGTTTCCGACCGGGGAGCGCCACCACCCCTACGCAAACGACACCCTCTACGGCGCCGCCAAGACGTTCAACGAGGGCCTGCTGCGCAGCTACCACGCGACGGCCGGGCTCGACTACGTGGCGCTGCGCTACTTCAACGTCTACGGCCCGCGGATGGACGTCCACGGCGCCTACACCGAGGTCCTGGTCCGCTGGATGGAGCGGATCGCCGCCGGCGAGCCGCCGCTGATCTTCGGCGACGGTACCCAGACGATGGACTTCGTCTGCGTCCCCGACATCGCCCGCGCCAACGTCCTCGCCGCCGAGGCGGACGTCACCGACGCGGTCTTCAACATCGCCAGCGGGGTCGAGACGAGCCTCAACGAGCTGGCCGAAGCGCTGCTGCGGGCGATGGGCTCCGAGCTGGAGATCGAGTACGGCCCGGAGCGGGCGGTGAACGGGGTGACGCGGCGGCTCGCCGACACCTCTGGCGCCCGCGAGGCGCTCGGGTTCAGCGCCGAGATCGACCTCGAGGAAGGGCTTTCACAGCTGGTCGAGTGGTGGCGCGGGACCCGGTCCGGCGATGCGGGGCAAGAGGCTGCGGCCCCGGCCCCCCAGGCGGCGTCGCAATGATGGAGGTCCCGTTCGCGCGACCCTGGTTCGGCGGCGGAGAGGCGGAGGCGGTGGCCGAGGTGATCGCCTCCGGCTGGCTCACCCAGGGGCCCCGGGTCGAGGAGTTCGAGCGGGCGTTTGCCCACCGCGTCGGCGCTGCCGAGGCGGTGGCGACGACGAGTTGCACGACGGCGCTCCACCTCGCCCTCTACGCCTGCGGCGTCGGCCCCGGGGACGAGGTGATCGTCCCCTCGCTGTCCTTCATCGCCACCGCGAACGCGGTCTGGCACTGCGGCGCGACGCCGGTCTTCGCCGACGTCGACCCGCTCACCTACAACCTCGACCCGGCGGACGTCGAACGGCGGCTGACCGCGCGGACGAAGGCGGTGATGCCGGTCCACCAGGTCGGCCTGCCGGCGGACATGGACCGCTTCCTCGAGCTCGGCGAGCGCCGCGGCCTGGCGATCGTCGAGGACGCCGCCTGCGCGATCGGCGCCCTGCATCGCGGTCGCCCGATCGGCTCGCTCGGCCCGCTCGCCTGCTTCTCCTTCCACCCGCGCAAGGTGATCACCTGCGGCGAGGGCGGGATGATCGCCGTCCAGGACCCGGAGGTCGCCGAGCGCCTGCGCCGCCTGCGCCAGCACGCGATGGACCAGTCGGCCCTGGCCCGCCACGCCGCCCGCGACGTGGTCATCGAGAGCTATCCGGAGCGGGGCTGGAACATGCGGATGACCGATCTCCAGGCGGCCGTCGGCCTGCGCCAGCTCGACATCCTCGACCTGGTCCTCGCCGAGCGCCGCCGGCTCGCCGAGCGCTACTCGGCGTCGCTGGCGGGGATGCCGTGGATCGAGACGCCGTTCGAACCCGACTACGCGGTGCGCACCTGGCAGTCCTATCCGATCCGGGTCGGTGCCGGGGCGCCGCTCGACGCGCTGGAGCTGATGCGGGTGCTGCTGCGGGAAGGGATCGCCACCCGCCGCGGGGTGATGGCGATCCACCTCGAGCAGGCCTACGCGAGCTCCGCCGTCGATCTGACCCACACCGAGGCCGCCGCGCGGGACGTGGTCCTGCTGCCGCTCTTCCCGGGCCTCTCCGACGAGGCCCAGGACTACGTCGTCGACCGGCTCGCCCGGCAGGCGGTAGCCAAGGCCGCCTGATGGCCGACTCCGCTCAGCGGACGGCGACTGCCGAGGGCGAAGCGTTCGCCGCGCCCTCCTCCTCGCCCTGGCGAGCCCGGGAGGCGGGAGGGGCCGCGGCGCCCCGGGTAGAGGTCGGGACGGTCGCTGCCTCACCGTTCGCGGAGGCCGCGATCCGCCTGCTCGACCTGATCGGCGCCCTCGTCCTGCTGATCGTGCTCTCGCCGCTGCTGGTCCTCGTCGCGCTGACGGTCAGGTTCGACTCGCCCGGGTCGCCGATCTACCGGCAGCGCCGCGTCGGCCGTCACCTGGAGCCGTTCTCGGTCGCCAAGTTCCGCACGATGCGTGTGGGCGCCGGCGCCGGCGCCCACCGGCGGCACGTCGAGAAGATGATCGCCGCCGGCGAGCAGGGGGGACGCCCGATGAGCAAGCTCGAGGAGGACGACCGGGTGACGCGGGTCGGGTCGCTCCTGCGGCGGGCCAGCATCGACGAGCTGCCGCAGCTCTGGAACGTGCTGCGGGGGGAGATGTCGCTGGTCGGCCCGCGGCCTCCGATCGAGTACGAGGTCGACCGCTACCCGCCCGAGGCGTTTCGCCGCTTCGCGGTGCGGCCCGGGATCACCGGGCTGTGGCAGGTGCGGGGCCGCAGCCTGCTCAGCTTCCGGCAGATGATCGAGCTCGACACCGAGTACGTCGAGCGCCGATCGCTGCCGCTCAACCTGAAGATCCTCCTGCTGACGCTGCCGACCGTGATCCACGGCAAGGGCGCCGCCTAACACCCTCAACCTGTAGCTGAGGCTTATGCCGAGGACCGGTACCTGGCGCGGAAAAACGCCGCCTGCCGGACCGTTGCTCCCCCAGGTGGCGGATCTTCGCGCAGCAGTGACCGTCCTCGCCCTGCTCGCGCTGGGGGGCCAGGCCGTGCTCGCCGAGAAGGCATCGGCGGCGGGGCCCTGCGAACCGCCGGCGAACGAGATCGTCTGCGAGAACTCGAAACCGGGCAACCCGCCGAGCGAGTGGGACGTGTCCGGCGAAGGCGACCCCGGCATCCAGGGCTTCGCCACCCAGATCAGCGTCGATCGCGGCGAAACCGTCCACTTCAAGATCGACACCAACTCGACCAAATACCGCCTCGACATCTACCGGATGGGCTACTACGGCGGCGACGGCGCGCGCAAGGTCGCCACGGTCAAACCGTCGGTGTCGCTGCCGCAGAGCCAGTCGCCCTGCGGAGGGGAAGCCTCGAGCGGGCTGGTCGACTGCGGCAACTGGGCCGAATCGGCCGCCTGGGCGGTGCCGGCCGACGCCGTCTCGGGCATCTACTTCGCCAAGCTCGAGCGCGAAGATCAGGCCTCGGAAGGAAGCCACATCGTCTTCGTCGTGCGCGACGACGAGGCCGAATCGGACCTCCTCTTCCAGACGTCGGACACCACCTGGGAGGCCTACAACCGCTACGGCGGCAACAGCCTCTACACCGGCGGCCCGGGCACGAACCCGAACCGGGCCTACAAGGTCAGCTACAACCGGCCCCTGACCACGCGGGGCCCGACCCCCGAAGACTCGCCGTTCAACGCCGAATACCCGATGGTCCGCTGGCTCGAGCGCAACGGCTACGACGTCAGCTACACCACCGGCGTCGACGCCGACCGGCGTGGCAGCGAGATGCTCGAGCACAAGGTGTACATGTCGGTCGGGCACGACGAGTACTGGTCGGGGCAGCAGCGGGCCAACGTCGAAGCGGCGCGCGACGCCGGCGTCGACCTCGCCTTCTTCAGCGGCAACGAGGGCTTCTGGAAGACGCGCTGGGAAGACGGCATCGGCGGCTCGAGTGCCGATCCCCGTACGCTGGTCTGTTACAAGGAGACGCACGCCGGCGGAGCGATCGACCCGGAAGAGCCGGCGGTCTCGACCGCGACCTGGCGGGACCCGCGGTTCGGCCCGCCGTCGTCCGACGGCGGCCGCCCCGAGAACGCGCTCGGCGGACAGATCTTCATGGTCGACGAGGGGACCGCAGCGATCGAAGTCCCGGCGGCGGATGCGGCGATGCGGTTGTGGCGCAGCACGAGCGTCGCCTCGCTCGAACCGGGCAAAACCGCGACCCTGGGCGAAGACACGCTGGGCTACGAGTGGGACGAGGATCTCGAAAACGGCTTCCGGCCACCGGGCCTGATCGATCTCTCCTCGACCACGGTCAACGTGCCGCAGCTGCTGCTCGACCACGGCTCCACCTACGGGTCCGGCACGGCGACCCATCACCTAACGCTCTACCGCGCTCCGAGCGGCGCGCTGGTGTTCGGCGCCGGCACCGTGCAGTGGTCTTGGGGGCTGGACGGGCGCCACGATCGCGGCGAGACGACTGCCGATCCGAACATGCAGCAGGCGACCGTGAACCTGCTGGCCGACATGGGGGCGCAGCCGGGAGCGATCCAGGAAAACCTCGTCGCAGCGATGCAGACGACCGACTCGATCCCTCCGAGCTCGACCATCGCGACGCCGGCCGGAGGCGCCGAGCTGGACAGCGGCAAGCCGTTCACGGTCAGCGGCAGCGCCACCGACGGCGAAGGGGAGGGTGGAGGCGGCGGCCGGGTGGCAGGAGTCGAGGTCTCGGTCGACGGGGGCGCAACCTGGCATCGGGCGCAAGGCCGCGAAAGCTGGACCTACTCGTGGACGCCGGAAGCGGAAGGCCAGACGACGGTGATGTCGCGCTCGGTCGACGACAGCGCCAACCTCGAGAGCCCGGGTGACCAGGTCAGCGTCGACGTCGTCCCCCAAGCCTGCCCGTGCTCGGTCTGGGACGAATCCCTCTCCGCTCCCGAGGACTCCGACACAGGCTCGGTCGAACTCGGGGTCAAGTTCCGCTCCGATGTCCCCGGATACATCACCGGCCTGCGTTTCTACAAGACGCCCGGCAACGGGGGAGCTCACGTCGGCCATCTGTGGACGGCGGGGGGCACCCAGCTCGCCGAAGTCACCTTCACCGGCGAGACCGGCTCCGGCTGGCAGCAGGCCCGCTTCGACACCCCGGTCGCGATCTCCGCCGGCACCACCTACGTCGCCTCCTACCATGCTTCCGGCGGCCACTACGCATCGATCCCCGACTACTTCGCGTCCAGCGGGGTCGACAGCCCACCGCTGCACGCGCTTGCCGACAGAGTCGACGGGCCGAACGGGATCTTCAATTACGGTCCGTCGGGTGGGCTCTTCGCCGGCAGTGGCCCGGAAAGCTTCGACTCGGAGAACTACCTGGTCGACGTCGTCTTCGACGAAGAACCGGGGTCGGACTCGACTCCACCCGCAGTCAACAGCCGCAGCCCGGTCGCCGGCGCTACGGAAATCGACACCGGGACGTCCGTCACCGCGACCTTCAACGAGGCGATGAACGCGGGCACGATCGGTGCGGCCACGGTCACGCTGCGCGATCCGTCCAATGCAACGGTTCCGGCGACCGTCACCTACAGCCCGGCCAAGCGCAAGGTGACGCTCGAACCCGATAAACCGCTGCAGCACTCGACCACGTACACCGCGACGATCAAGGGGGGGCCTGGCGGGGCCAGCGATCTGGCCGGCAATCCGCTCGCCGCCGACGCGACCTGGTCGTTCACCACGGGGGCACCGCCCCCGCCACCGCCGGACGAAGGGCCCGGAGGGCCCGATCCTGGTCATCTCGAACTCCGGAAATCCGTTCAGCCGCTACTACGCGGAAATCCTCCGTGCGGAAGGGCTGAACGATTTCACGTCCACGGACATATCCAACGTCACGCCCACGCTCCTCGACTCGCACGACGTGGCGATCCTCGGCGAAGGCGGATTGAGCGCCGCGCAGGCGCAGATGCTCGGCGACTGGGTCCAGCAGGGCGGCAACCTGATAGCGACGCGGCCCGACGGCAAGCTGGCCGGCCTGCTCGGCCTGTCAGAAGCGTCGGGGGCGCTGGCGAACGGCTACCTGAAAGTGGACACCGGCTCGAGCCCGGGCGCGGGCATCGTCGGCGACACGATCCAGTTCCACGGGACGGCCGATCGCTACGCCGCAGAAGACGCCCAGACGGTCGCGACCCTCTACTCGGACGCCGACACCCCGACCACCAACCCGGCGGTGACGCTCCGCAGCGTCGGGCCGAACGGAGGCCAGGCTGCGGCGTTCAGCTACGACCTCGCCAAGTCGGTCATCTACACGCGCCAGGGGAATCCCGCCTGGGCCGGCGAAGAGCGCGATGGGCAGCCGCCGATCCGCTCGGACGACCTCTTCTATGGCGCCAAGAAAGGTGACGAGCAACCGGACTGGGTGAACCTGAGCAAGGCCCAGATCCCCCAAGCGGACGAGCAGCAGCGGCTGCTGACGAACCTGATCGAGCAGATGAACGCCGACCGCAAGCCTCTGCCGCGTTTCTGGTTCCTGCCGCGCGACGAGAAGGCGGCGATCGTGATGAGCGGGGACGACCACGCGCGCGGAGGCACCGCCGGACGCTTAGAACACTACAAGTCGCTCGATCCCCCCGGGTGCGTGGTGGCCAAATGGGAATGTGTGAGATCGACCTCGTATATCTACCCGAACAGCCCGATCACGGACAAAGAAGCCGCCGACTTCGTCGCCGAAGGCTTCGAGATCGCCCTGCATCCGCAAACGGGCTGTTCAGATTGGGCGGACCAGGAGAACCTTGAATCGGTCTATTCGAGCCAGCTCGAAGAATTCGCCGCCAACTATCCAAGCCTGCCCGCGCCCACCACCAATCGGATGCACTGCATAGTGTGGAGCGACTGGGCGACGCAGCCAAAGGTCGAGCTGCAGAACGGGATTCGCCTCGACGCCTCCTACTACTACTGGCCCGGAGAATGGATCAAAGACCGCCCGGGCATGTTCACCGGCTCCGGCATGCCGATGCGATACGCGAATCTCGACGGCTCGATGATCGACGTCTATCAGGCGGCAACCCAGATGACCGACGAGTCGGGACAGATGTACCCGTTCACCGTCGACACGCTGCTCGACAATGCGCTTGGCTCCGGCGGTTACTACGGCGTCTTCACGGCCAACATGCACACCGACGAAGTGGAATCGGCCGATTCAGACGCGATCGTCATCTCCGCTCTGGAAAGGGGAGTACCGGTCGTCTCGACCCGTCAGATGCTGACCTGGCTGGATGGCCGCAACCAGTCCTCGTTCGGGTCGATCGACTGGTCCGGCGACAGGCTCAGCTTCACGATCAGCCCGGGCCCGGGGGCGAACGGCCTTCGCGCGATGGTGCCGGTGACTTCCGCGGTCGGCGGTCTCGCCAAAATCGAACGAGACGAAACGCCTGTCTCCACGGCCATCCAAACGATCAAGGGGATCGAATACGCGTTCTTCGACGCCGAAGCGGGGAGCTACACGGCGACCTATCTCGATGAAGTGCATCCGAAAATCTCCAATGTCCAAGCTGCGGTGGGGAACGACGGCACCGCCACGGTCTCCTGGAACACGAACGAGCCGGCCGATTCGCGGGTCGACTACGGCACCGACCCCGAAGCCCTCGTGCTGAGCCGGGGCGATTCGCAGCTCGTCACCGCGCACAGCCTGCAGCTTTCGGGGCTCGAACCGAACACCACGTACCGCTTCAGGGTGACCTCGGCCGACGCCGAATCGAACTCCAGCACGGAACCGGGGCTGCTGCTCGCGCCGGGAAGCTTCGCGACGCCGCCGGCGCCGCCGCTGCTGAGCGCCACCGTCCCCGCCTCGCCCGCCAACCAGAACTCGCCGCAGGTGGTGGGGTCGGCGGCGGCCGGGACGACCGTGAAGCTCTACGCGAGCGCCGACTGCTCGGGTTCGGCGGTCGCCACGGCGACCGCCGCCGAGTTGGAAGCCGGTGTCGCGGTTTCGGTCCCCGACAACTCCAGCACCGCCTTCCGTGCCACCGCGACCTCGGGTGCGGGCGCCTCGACCTGTTCGGCGCCGCTCGCCTATGTCGAGGACTCGGGCGCGCCCGAGTCCTCGATGACCGCCCAGCCCGCGGCGCTCGTCAACAACGCCGCCGCCAAATTCGAATTCAGCGGCGAAGACCCCGGAGGCTCTGGCGTGGCCGCCTTCGAATGCCGCCTCGACTCCGAAGCGGTGGGCGCTTGGACGATCTGCACCTCGCCGCAGGAATACGCCGGCCTTGCCGACGGTGTCCATACCTTCGAAGTCCGTGCGGTCGACCAGGCCGGGAATGCCGACCAGAGTCCGGCGACCGTCAACTGGACGGTAGACACCGCGGCCCCCAGCACGACGATCGACTCCAGCCCGCCGGCCCTCGCCAACACCGCCACGGCCAAATTCGAATTCACGGGCGAAGACCCGGGCGGCTCCGGGGTCGCCGGGTTCCAGTGCCGCCTGGACTCAAGCGAAGCCGCGGCCTGGGGCACCTGCTCCTCGCCGCAGGAATACGCCGGACTGAGCGAGGGCAGCTCACAAGTTCGAAGTGCGGGCGATCGACAACGCCGGCAACGCGGATGCGAGCCCCGCCAGCTACGAATGGACGGTCGACACCGTCGCCCCGCAGCCGGCGATCGACGCGCTCTCCAAGGCCCTGCTGAAGGCGGGGGAGACGAGCGAAGTGAGCTGGCACGGCGACGAGAACGGCAGCTTCCAGCTGCGCGCCGGCGGCGCCGACTGCGACTCGGGCACCGTGCTCGACTCCGGCGCCTACGGCTCCCAGCCCGCCGTCCACGTCTCCGACGCCAGCGCCGCCCAGCTCTCCGAGGGCGCCAACACCCTGCGCCTCTGCCTCAGCGACGCCGCCGGCAACCGCGGCGCGGCGACGACGACCCTGACCAGGGACACCGCGGCTCCCGAAACCCAGATCACCGCCAAACCTACGGCCCTCGCCAACACCGCCGCCGCCGAATTCGAATTCACGGGCGAAGACCCGAGCGGCTCCGGCGTCGCCGGGTTCCAGTGCCGCCTGGACTCAAGCGAAGCCGCTGCCTGGGGCACCTGCTCCTCGCCGCAGGAATACGCCGGACTGAGCGAGGGCAGCTCACAAGTTCGAAGCGCGGGCGATCGACAACGCCGGCAACGCAGATGCGAGCGCCGCCACCTTCGAATGGACGGTCGACACCGTCGCCCCGCAGCCGGCGATCGACGCGCTCTCCAAGGCCCTGCTGAAGGCGGGGGAGACGAGCGAAGTGAGCTGGCACGGCGACGAGAACGGCAGCTTCCAGCTGCGCGCCGGCGGCGCCGACTGCGACTCGGGCACCGTGCTCGACTCCGGCGCCTACGGCTCCCAGCCCGCCGTCCACGTCTCCGACGCCAGCGCCGCCCAGCTCTCCGAGGGCGCCAACACCCTGCGCCTCTGCCTCAGCGACGCCGCCGGCAACCGCGGCGCGGCGACGACGACCCTGACCAGGGACACCGCGGCCCCCGAAACCCAGATCACCGACCAGCCGCCGGCCCTCGCCAAGACCGCCACGGCCAAATTCGAATTCAGCGGCGAGGACCCCGGCGGCTCCGGCGTCGCCTCCTTCCAGTGCCGCCTGGACTCAAGCGAAGCCGCTGCCTGGGGCACCTGCTCTTCGCCCCAGAGCTACACCTCCCCACCCGACGGCGCCCACAAGTTCGAAGTGCGGGCGATCGACAACGCCGGCAACGCAGATGCGACTCCGGCCAGCTTCGAATGGACGGTCGACACCGTCGCGCCCGGCACGGCGCTCGACTCCAGCCCCACCGCCCTCGCCAACAGCACCACGGCCAAATTCGACTTCAGCGGCGAAGACCCGGGAGGCTCCGGGGTCGCCGGGTTCCAATGCCGCCAGGACTCGACCGAAGCCGACGCCTGGCAGCCCTGCACGTCTCCGATCAAATACTTCTCCCTCGCCGAGGGCTCCCACAGCTTCGAAGTGCGGGCGATCGACCACGCCGGCAACTCCGACCAGAGCCCCGCGACCTACACCTGGAGCATCGACAGCAAAGCCCCCGACACGCAGATAACGACGAAACCCGCGGCCCTGGTCAAGACCGCCACGGCCAAATTCGAATTCTCGGGCTCCGACCCCGGCGGCTCGGGCCTGGCCTCCTTCCAGTGCCGCCTCGACAGCGAAGACCCCGAAGCCTGGGCGCCCTGCTCCTCGCCGCAGGAATACGCCGGACTGAGCGAGGGCAGTCACAAGTTCGAAGTGCGGGCGATCGACAACGCCGGCAACGCGGATGCGAGCCCCGCCAGCTACGAATGGACGGTCGACACCGTCGCCCCGCAGCCGGCGATCGACGCGCTCTCCAAGGCCCTGCTGAAGGCGGGGGAGACGAGCGAAGTGAGCTGGCACGGCGACGAGAACGGCAGCTTCCAGCTGCGCGCCGGCGGCGCCGACTGCGACTCGGGCACCGTGCTCGACTCCGGCGCCTACGGCTCCCAGCCCGCCGTCCACGTCTCCGACGCCAGCGCCGCCCAGCTCTCCGAGGGCGCCAACACCCTGCGCCTCTGCCTCAGCGACGCCGCCGGCAACCGCGGCGCGGCGACGACGACCCTGACCAGGGACACCGCGGCTCCCGAAACCCAGATCACCGCCAAACCTACGGCCCTCGCCAACACCGCCGCCGCCGAATTCGAATTCACGGGCGAAGACCCGGGCGGCTCCGGCGTCGCCGGGTTCCAGTGCCGCCTGGACTCAAGCGAAGCCGCTGCCTGGGGCACCTGCTCCTCGCCGCAGGAATACGCCGGACTGAGCGAGGGCAGTCACAAGTTCGAAGTGCGGGCGATCGACAACGCCGGCAACGCAGATGCGAGCGCCGCCACCTTCGAATGGACGGTCGACACCGTCGCCCCGCAGCCGGCGATCGACGCGCTCTCCAAGGCCCTGCTGAAGGCGGGGGAGACGAGCGAAGTGAGCTGGCACGGCGACGAGAACGGCAGCTTCCAGCTGCGCGCCGGCGGCGCCGACTGCGACTCGGGCACCGTGCTCGACTCCGGCGCCTACGGCTCCCAGCCCGCCGTCCACGTCTCCGACGTCAGCGCCGCCCAGCTCTCCGAGGGCGCCAACACCCTGCGCCTCTGCCTCAGCGACGCCGCCGGCAACCGCGGCGCGGCGACGACGACCCTGACCAGGGACACCGCGGCCCCCGAAACCCAGATCACCGACCAGCCGCCGGCCCTCGCCAAGACCGCCACGGCCAAATTCGAATTCAGCGGCGAGGACCCCGGCGGCTCCGGCGTCGCCTCCTTCCAGTGCCGCCTCGACTCCGGCGAAGCCGCGGCCTGGGCCGCCTGCACCTCGCCCAAGCAATACAGCGCCCTGGCCGAGGGCCCCCACAGCTTCGAGGTCCGGGCGATCGATCAGGCCGGCAACGCCGACCAGAGCGCCGCCGCGTTCGCCTGGAGCGTCGACACCACGCCCCCGGCGGTCGGGATCGACTCCGGCCCCGCCGGGCTGACCAACGACCCGACCCCGACCTTCGGCTTCAGCTCCGAGCCGGGCGCCGCCTTCGAGTGCTCGATCGACACGGGCACCCCGGCCTTCGGCCCCTGCTCGGGCGCGGGCGCCCACACCCCGGCGGCGCCGCTCGCCGACGGCCCCCACAGCTTCCGCGTGCGGGCCACCGATCAGGCCGGCAACCAGGCGACGGCGACGCGCGACTTCGCAGTCGACGCGACCGTGCCGGAGACCCAGATAACCGCCAAACCAGCAGCGCTCGCCAGCAGCGCCGCCGCCGAATTCGAGTTCGCGGGCGAAGACGCCGGAGGCTCGGGTATCGCCTCCTTCCAGTGCCGCCTCGACTCGAGTCAGGCAGCCGACTGGGCCGCCTGCGCCTCGCCGCGGCAATACAGCGCCCTGGCCGAGGGCCCCCACAGCTTCGAGGTCAAAGCGATCGATCAGGCCGGCAACGCCGACCCGAGCCTCGCCACGTATGAATGGACGGTCGACACCGTCGCGCCCAGCACGACGATCGACTCCAGCCCGCCGGCCCTCGCCAACACCGCCGCCGCCTCCTTCGCCTTCAGCGGAGCCGACCCCGGCGGCTCGGGTATCGCCTCCTTCCAGTGCCGCCTCGACTCCAGCGAAGCCGCTGCCTGGGCCGCCTGCGCCTCGCCGCGGCAATACAGCGCCCTGGCCGACGGCGTCCATACGTTCGAGGTGCGGGCGGTCGACCAAGCGGGCAACGCCGATCCGACTCCCGCCTCGTTCGGCTGGAGCGTCGACACCACCGCTCCCCAGACCCAGATCACCGCCAAACCCACGGCCCTCGCCAACACCGCCACGGCCAAATTCGAATTCACGGGCGAAGACCCGGGCGGCTCCGGGGTCGCCGGGTTCCAGTGCCGCCTGGACTCAAGCGAAGCCGCGGCCTGGGGCACCTGCTCCTCGCCGCAGGAATACGCCGGACTGAGCGAGGGCAGTCACAAGTTCGAAGCGCGGGCGATCGACAACGCCGGCAACGCGGATCAGAGCCCGGCGAGCTTCGAATGGACGATCGACACCACGCCCCCGGCGGTCCAGGTCGACTCCGGCCCCGCCGGGCTGACCAACGACCCGACCCCGACCTTCGGCTTCAGCTCCGAGCCGGGCGCCAGCTTCGAGTGCTCGATCGACACGGGCACCCCGGCCTTCGGCCCCTGCTCGGGCGCGGGCGCCCACACCCCGGCGGCGCCGCTCGCCGACGGCCCCCACAGCTTCCGCGTGCGGGCCACCGATCAGGCCGGCAACCAGGCGACGGCGACGCGCGACTTCGCAGTCGACGCGACCGTGCCGGAGACCCAGATAACCGCCAAACCAGCAGCGCTCGCCAGCAGCGCCGCCGCCGAATTCGAGTTCGCGGGCGAAGACGCCGGAGGCTCGGGTATCGCCTCCTTCCAGTGCCGCCTCGACTCGAGTCAGGCAGCCGACTGGGCCGCCTGCGCCTCGCCGCGGCAATACAGCGCCCTGGCCGAGGGCCCCCACAGCTTCGAGGTCCGCGCGATCGACCAGGCCGGCAACGCCGATCCCAGCCCGGCCACCTACGAATGGACGGTAGATACGGAAGCTCCCGACACCCAGATCACCGACCAGCCAGCGGCCCTCGCCAACACCGCCAGCGCCAAATTCGAGTTCAGCGGATCGGACCCGGGAGGCTCCGGTCTCGCCTCCTTCCAGTGCCGCCTCGACTCCAGCCAGGCAGCCGACTGGGCCGCCTGCACCTCGCCCAAGCAATACAGCGCCCTGGCCGAGGGCCCCCACAGCTTCGAGGTCCGGGCGATCGATCAGGCCGGCAACACCGACCCGAGCCCCGCGAGCTTCAGCTGGACGATCGACACCACGCCCCCGGCGGTCGGGATCGACTCCGGCCCCGCCGGGCTGACCAACGACCCGACCCCGACCTTCGGCTTCAGCTCCGAGCCCGGCGCCAGCTTCGAGTGCTCGATCGACACGGGCACCCCGGCCTTCGGCCCCTGCTCGGGCGCGGGCGCCCACACCCCGGCGGCGCCGCTCGCCGACGGCCCCCACAGCTTCCGCGTGCGGGCCACCGATCAGGCCGGCAACCGGGCGACGGCGACGCGGGGCTTCGCAGTCGACGCGACCGTGCCGGAGACCCAGATAACCGCCAAACCAGCAGCGCTCGCCAACAGCGCCGCCGCCGAATTCGAGTTCGCGGGCGAAGACGCCGGAGGCTCTGGCGTGGCCGCCTTCGAATGCCGCCTCGACTCTGCCGCCCCCGGCGCTTGGACGAGCTGCGCCTCGCCGCGGCAATACAGCGCCCTGGCCGAGGGCCCCCACAGCTTCGAGGTCAAAGCGATCGATCAGGCCGGCAACGCCGACCCGAGCCTCGCCACGTATGAATGGACGGTCGACACCGTCGCGCCCAGCACGACGCTCGACTCCAGCCCGCCGGCCCTCGCCAACACCGCCGGCGCCAAATTCGAGTTCAGCGGCGAGGACGGCTCGGGCTCGGGCATCGAAGGCTTCCAGTGCCGCAAGGACTCCGGCAGCTGGGGGACCTGCACCTCGCCGACCGAATACACCTCCCTGCCCGACGGCGCCCACACTTTCGAAGTGCGGGCGATCGACAAAGCCGGCAACGCCGACCAGAGCGCCGCCGCGTTCGCCTGGAGCGTCGACACCACGCCCCCCGCGGTCGGGATCGACTCCGGCCCCGCCGGGCTGACCAACGACCCGACCCCGACCTTCGGCTTCAGCTCCGAGCCGGGCGCCAGCTTCGAGTGCTCGATCGACACGGGCACCCCGGCCTTCGGCCCCTGCTCGGGCGCGGGCGCCCACACCCCGGCGGCGCCGCTCGCCGACGGCCCCCACAGCTTCCGCGTGCGGGCCACCGATCAGGCCGGCAACCAGGCGACGGCGACGCGCGACTTCGCAGTCGACGCGACCGTGCCGGAGACCCAGATAACCGCCAAACCAGCAGCGCTCGCCAACAGCGCCGCCGCCGAATTCGAGTTCGCGGGCGAAGACCCGGGAGGCTCGGGAGTCGCCTCCCTCGAATGCCGCCTCGACTCGACCGAAGCCGCCGCCTGGGCGAGCTGCTCCTCGCCAAAGGAATACGCCGAGCTGGCGGAGGGCAGCCACAGCTTCGAAGTGCGGGCGGTCGACCAGGCCGGCAACGCCGATCCGACTCCCGCCTCGTTCGGCTGGAGCGTCGACACCACCGCTCCCGACACCCAGATCACCGACCAGCCGGCGGCCCTCGCCAACACCGCCGCCGCCTCCTTCGCCTTCAGCGGAGCCGACCCCGGCGGCTCGGGTATCGCCTCCTTCCAGTGCCGCCTCGACTCCAGCCAGGCAGCCGACTGGGCCGCCTGCGCCTCGCCGCAGCAATACAGCGCCCTGGCCGAGGGCCCCCACAGCTTCGAGGTCCGCGCGATCGACGTCGCCGGCAACGTCGAGCCGACGCCCGCCAGCTACGCATGGAGCATCGACACCATCGCTCCCCAGACCCAGATCACCGCCAAACCCACGGCCCTCGCCAACACCGCCACGGCCAAATTCGAATTCAGCGGCGAAGACCCGGGAGGCTCTGGCGTGGCCGCCTTCGAATGCCGCCTCGACTCCAGCCAGGCAGCCGACTGGGCCGCCTGCGCCTCGCCGCGGCAATACAGCGCCCTGGCCGAGGGCCCCCACAGCTTCGAGGTCAAAGCGATCGATCAGGCCGGCAACACCGACCCGAGCCCCGCGAGCTTCAGCTGGAGCATTGATACCGCTGGCGCCAACACCACGATCACTACCCACCCGCTGGCTTTGTCCAGCAGCGCCGCTGCCAAATTCGAATTTGCAGGCGAAGATCCCGGTGGCTCCGGCGTCGCCTCCTTCGAATGCCGCCGCGACGCCGAGGACTGGACGCCGTGCACGTCGCCCCGCTCCTACAGCGAACTGGCCGAGGGCGCCCACAGCTTCGAGGTCCGCGCGATCGACCAGGCCGGCAACGCCGACCAGAGCGCCGCCGCGTTCGCCTGGAGCGTCGACACCACGCCCCCCGCGGTCGGGATCGACTCCGGCCCCGCCGGGCTGACCAACGACCCGACCCCGACCTTCGGCTTCAGCTCCGAGCCCGGCGCCAGCTTCGAGTGCTCGATCGACACGGGCACCCCGGCCTTCGGCCCCTGCTCGGGCGCGGGCGCCCACACCCCGGCGGCGCCGCTCGCCGACGGCCCCCACAGCTTCCGCGTGCGGGCCACCGATCAGGCCGGCAACCAGGCGACGGCGACGCGCGACTTCGCAGTCGACGCGACCGTGCCGGAGACCCAGATAACCGCCAAACCAGCAGCGCTCGCCAACAGCGCCGCCGCCGAATTCGAGTTCGCGGGCGAAGACCCGGGAGGCTCGGGAGTCGCCTCCCTCGAATGCCGCCTCGACTCGACCGAAGCCGCCGCCTGGGCGAGCTGCTCCTCGCCAAAGGAATACGCCGAGCTGGCGGAGGGCAGCCACAGCTTCGAAGTGCGGGCGGTCGACCAGGCCGGCAACGCCGATCCGACTCCCGCCTCGTTCGGCTGGAGCGTCGACACCACCGCTCCCGACATCCAGATCACCGACCAGCCGGCGGCCCTCGCCAACACCGCCGCCGCCTCCTTCGCCTTCAGCGGAGCCGACCCCGGCGGCTCGGGTATCGCCTCCTTCCAGTGCCGCCTCGACTCCAGCCAGGCAGCCGACTGGGCCACCTGCGCCTCGCCGCGGCAATACAGCGCCCTGGCCGAGGGCCCCCACAGCTTCGAGGTCCGCGCGATCGACCAGGCCGGCAACGCCGATCCCAGCCCGGCCACCTACGAATGGACGGTAGATACGGAAGCTCCCGACACCCAGATCACCGACCAGCCAGCGGCCCTCGCCAACACCGCCAGCGCCAAATTCGAGTTCAGCGGATCGGATCCGGGAGGCTCCGGTCTCGCCTCCTTCCAGTGCCGCCTCGACTCCGGCGAAGCCGCGGCCTGGGCCGCCTGCTCTTCGCCCCAGAGCTACACCTCCCTGCCCGACGGCGCCCACACTTTCGAAGTGCGGGCGATCGACCAAGCGGGCAACGTCGATCCGAGCCTCGCCACGTATGAATGGACGGTCGACACCGTCGCGCCCGGCACGGCGCTCGACTCCAGCCCCACCGCCCTCGCCAACACCGCCAGCGCCAAATTCGAGTTCGCGGGCGAAGACCCGGGAGGCTCGGGAGTCGCCTCCCTCGAATGCCGCCTCGACTCGACCGAAGCCGCCGCCTGGGCGAGCTGCTCCTCGCCAAAGGAATACGCCGAGCTGGCAGAGGGCAACCACAGCTTCGAAGTGCGGGCGGTCGACCAGGCCGGCAACGCCGACGCAAGCCCCGCGACCTACACCTGGAGCATCGACACGAAAGCCCCCGACACGCAGATAACGGCGAAACCCGCGGCCCTGGTCAACACCGCCACGGCCAAATTCGAATTCAGCGGCGAAGACCCGGGCGGCTCGGGCCTGGCGGCCTTCCAGTGCCGCCTCGACTCCAGCCAGGCAGCCGACTGGGCCGCCTGCGCCTCGCCCAAGGCGTACAGCGGCCTCGCCGACGGCGCCCATACGTTCGAGGTCCGCGCGATCGACCAGGCCGGCAACGCCGACCCCAGCCCGGCCGCCTACGAATGGAGCGTCGACACCGTCGCGCCCCAGCCGGCGATCGACGCGCTCTCCAAGGCCCTGCTGAAGGCGGGGGAGACGAGCGAAGTGAGCTGGCACGGCGACGAGAACGGCAGCTTCCAGCTGCGCGCCGGCGGCGCCGACTGCGACTCGGGCACCGTGCTCGACTCCGGCGCCTATGGCTCCCAGCCCGCCGTCCACGTCTCCGACGCCAGCGCCGCCCAGCTCTCCGAGGGCGCCAACACCCTGCGCCTCTGCCTCAGCGACGCCGCCGGCAACCGCGGCGCGGCGACGGCGACCCTGACCAGGGACACCGCGGCCCCCAGCACGACGATCGACTCCAGCCCGCCCGCCCTCGCCAGCACCGCCAGCGCCAAATTCGAGTTCAGCGGAGCCGACCCGGGAGGCTCCGGTCTCGCCTCCTTCCAGTGCCGCCTCGACTCCAGCGAAGCCGCTGCCTGGGGCACCTGCTCTTCGCCCCAGAGCTACACCTCCCTGCCCGACGGCGCCCACAAGTTCGAAGCGCGGGCGATCGACAACGCCGGCAACGCGGATCAGAGCCCGGCGAGCTTCGAATGGACGATCGACACCACGCCCCCGGCGGTCCAGGTCGACTCCGGCCCCGCCGGGCTGACCAACGACCCGACCCCGACCTTCGGCTTCAGCTCCGAGCCCGGCGCCAGCTTCGAGTGCTCGATCGACACGGGCACCCCGGCCTTCGGCCCCTGCTCGGGCGCGGGCGCCCACACCCCGGCGGCGCCGCTCGCCGACGGCCCCCACAGCTTCCGCGTGCGGGCCACCGATCAGGCCGGCAACCAGGCGACGGCGACGCGGGGCTTCGCAGTCGACACCGCCGCCCCGGCCGCGCCCGTGCTGAGCGCCACCGAACCGGCCTCGCCGGCCAACGAGAACAACCCGAAGATCCTCGGCAGCGCCCCGGCCGGGACCACCGTGAAGCTCTACACCAACGCCGACTGCACCGGCTCGCCGCTGGCCACCGGCACCGCCGCCGAGCTCGAAGCCGGCATCGCCGTCTCGGTCGCCGACGACTCGACCACCGACTTCCGCGCCACCTCCACCACCACCGCTGAAAACACCTCGGGCTGCTCGGAGCCGTTGACCTACGTCGAGGACTTGAGCGCCCCCGAGACCCAGATCGAGACCAAACCGGCGGCACTGACCAACAGCGCCGCCGCCGACTTCGCCTTCTCGGGCTCTGACCCGAGCGGCTCCGGCATCGCCTCCTTCGAATGCCGCCGCGACGGCGGCGCCTGGGCGCCCTGCACTTCCCCCCAGCAATACGCCGGCCTGGCCGAGGGCGCCCACAGCTTCGAGGTCAAAGCGACCGATCAGGCGGGCAACACCGACCCGAGCCCCGCGAGCTTCAGCTGGACGATCGACCTGACCGCCCCCCAAGTCACGATCGACTCGCTCTCCAAAGCTCTGCTGAAAGCTGGGGAGACGAGCGAAGCCACCTGGCACGCCGATGAGAACGGCGCTTTCGAGCTGCGCGTCGGCGGCGCCGACTGCAGCGCCGGCACCGTGATCGACTCCGGCAACTACGCCGACCAGCCCGCTCCACACCTCTCCAACGTGACCGCCGCCCAACTACAGGAGGGCGCCAACACCCTGCGCCTCTGCCTCGGCGACGCCGCCGGCAACCGCGGCTCCGCGACGACGACGCTGAGCAGGGACACCGCGGCCCCCAGCACGACGATCGACTCCAGCCCGCCGGCCCTCGCCAGCACCGCCAGCGCCAAATTCGAGTTCAGCGGATCGGACCCGGGAGGCTCGGGCGTGGCCGCCTTCGAATGCCGCCTCGACTCCAGCCAGGCAGCCGACTGGACGAGCTGCGCCTCGCCGCAGCAATACGCCGGCCTGGCCGAGGGCGCCCACAGCTTCGAGGTCAAAGCGACCGATCAGGCGGGCAACACGGACGCAAGCCCCGCGACCTACACCTGGAGCATCGACACGAAAGCCCCCGACACGCAGATAACGGCGAAACCCGCGGCGCTGGTCAACACCGCCACGGCCAAATTCGAGTTCAGCGGAGCCGACCCCGGCGGCTCGGGCCTGGGCTCCCTCCAGTGCCGCCGCGACGCCGAGGACTGGACGTCGTGCACGTCGCCCCGCTCCTACAGCGCCCTGGCCGAGGGCCCACACGATTTCGAAGTCCGCGCGATCGACATCGCCGGCAACGCCGACCCGACGCCCGCCGTCTTCAACTGGACGATAGACAGCAAAGCCCCAGACACGGCGATCGAGACCAAGCCAGCGGCACTGACGAGCAGCGCCACCGCCGACTTCGCCTTCTCCGGCGACGACGGCGCCGGCTCCGGCATCGCCTCCTTCGAATGCCGCCGCGACGGCGGCGCCTGGGCGCCCTGCACTTCCCCCCAGCAATACAGCGCCCTGGCCGAGGGCGCCCACAGCTTCGAGGTCCGCGCGATCGACCAGGCCGGCAACGCCGACCCGAGCGCCGCCGCGTTCGCCTGGACGGTCGACACGACCGCGCCCGTCACCCAGATCGACTCCGGCCCGGCGGCGCTCAGCGCCTCGGCCACCGCCAAATTCGAATTCAGCGGCGAAGACCCCGGCGGCTCGGGCCTGGCGGCCTTCCAGTGCCGCCTCGACTCCAGCCAGGCAGCCGACTGGACGAGTTGCGCCTCGCCCAAGGCGTACGCCGGCCTGGCCGAGGGCGCCCACAGCTTCGAAGTGCGGGCGATCGACGTCGCGGGCAACGTCGAGCCGACGCCCGCCAGCTACGCATGGAGCATCGACACCATCGCTCCCCAGACCCAGATCACCGCCAACCCCACGGCCCTCGCCAACACCGCCACGGCCAAATTCGAATTCAGCGGCGAAGACCCCGGCGGCTCGGGCCTGGCGGCCTTCCAGTGCCGCCTCGACTCCAGCCAGGCAGCCGACTGGACGAGTTGCGCCTCGCCCAAGGCGTACGCCGGCCTGGCCGAGGGCGCCCACAGCTTCGAGGTCAAAGCGATCGATCAGGCCGGCAACACCGACCCGAGCCCCGCGAGCTTCGGCTGGACGATCGACACCACGCCCCCGGCGGTCGGGATCGACTCCGGCCCCGCCGGGCTGACCAACGACCCGACCCCGACCTTCGAGTTCAGCTCCGAGCCCGGCGCCAGCTTCGAGTGCTCGATCGACACGGGCACCCCGGCCTTCGGCCCCTGCTCGGGCGCGGGCGCCCACACCCCGGCGGCGCCGCTCGCCGACGGCCCCCACAGCTTCCGCGTGCGGGCCACCGATCAGGCCGGCAACCAGGCGACGGCGACGCGCGACTTCGCAGTCGACACCGCCGCCCCGCCAGCGCCGGAGCTGAGCGCGACCGTTCCCGCCTCGCCGGCCAACGACAACAACCCGAAGATCCTCGGCAGCGCCCCGGCCGGGACCACCGTGAAGCTCTACACCAACGCCGACTGCACCGGCTCGCCGCTGGCCACCGGCACCGCCGCCGAGCTCGAAGCCGGCATCGCCGTCTCGGTCGCCGACGACTCGACCACCGACTTCCGCGCCACCTCCACCACCGCCGCTGAAAACACCTCGGGCTGCTCGGAGCCGTTGACCTACGTCGAGGACTCGAGCGCCCCCGAGACCCAGATCGAGACCAAACCGGCGGCACTGACGAGCAGCGCCACCGCCGACTTCGCCTTCTCCGGCGACGACGGCGCCGGCTCCGGCATCGCCTCCTTCGAATGCCGCCGCGACGGCGGCGCCTGGGCGCCCTGCACTTCCCCCCAGCAATACGCCGGCCTGGCCGAGGGCGCCCACAGCTTCGAGGTCAAAGCGACCGATCAGGCGGGCAACACGGACGCAAGCCCCGCGACCTACACCTGGAGCATCGACACGAAAGCCCCCGACACGCAGATAACGGCGAAACCCGTGGCGCTGGTCAACACCGCCACCGCCAAATTCGAGTTCAGCGGAGCCGACCCCGGCGGCTCGGGCCTGGGCTCCCTCCAGTGCCGCCGCGACGCCGAAGACTGGACCCCGTGCAGCTCCCCCCGCACCTACGGCGGCCTGAGCGACGGCCCCCACAGCTTCGAGGTCCGGGCGATCGATCAGGCCGGCAATGCCGATCCCAGCCCGGCCGCCTACGAATGGACGATCGACACGGGAGTGCCACAAACTCAGATCACCGCCAAACCGTCCACCCTCGCCAACACCGCCACGGCCAAATTCGAATTCAGCGGCGAAGACCCGGGCGGCTCGGGCCTGGCGGCCTTCCAGTGCCGCCTCGACTCCAGCCAGGCAGCCGACTGGGCCGCCTGCGCCTCGCCCAAGGCGTACAGCGGCCTCGCCGACGGCGCCCATACGTTCGAGGTCCGCGCGATCGACCAGGCCGGCAACGCCGACCCCAGCCCGGCCGCCTACGAATGGAGCGTCGACACCGTCGCGCCCCAGCCGGCGATCGACGCGCTCTCCAAGGCCCTGCTGAAGGCGGGGGAGACGAGCGAAGTGAGCTGGCACGGCGACGAGAACGGCAGCTTCCAGCTGCGCGCCGGCGGCGCCGACTGCGACTCGGGCACCGTGCTCGACTCCGGCGCCTATGGCTCCCAGCCCGCCGTCCACGTCTCCGACGCCAGCGCCGCCCAGCTCTCCGAGGGCGCCAACACCCTGCGCCTCTGCCTCAGCGACGCCGCCGGCAACCGCGGCGCGGCGACGGCGACCCTGACCAGGGACACCGCGGCCCCCAGCACGACGATCGACTCCAGCCCGCCCGCCCTCGCCAGCACCGCCAGCGCCAAATTCGAGTTCAGCGGAGCCGACCCGGGAGGCTCCGGTCTCGCCTCCTTCCAGTGCCGCCTCGACTCCAGCGAAGCCGCTGCCTGGGGCACCTGCTCTTCGCCCCAGAGCTACACCTCCCTGCCCGACGGCGCCCACAAGTTCGAAGCGCGGGCGATCGACAACGCCGGCAACGCGGATCAGAGCCCGGCGAGCTTCGAATGGACGATCGACACCACGCCCCCGGCGGTCCAGGTCGACTCCGGCCCCGCCGGGCTGACCAACGACCCGACCCCGACCTTCGGCTTCAGCTCCGAGCCCGGCGCCAGCTTCGAGTGCTCGATCGACACGGGCACCCCGGCCTTCGGCCCCTGCTCGGGCGCGGGCGCCCACACCCCGGCGGCGCCGCTCGCCGACGGCCCCCACAGCTTCCGCGTGCGGGCCACCGATCAGGCCGGCAACCAGGCGACGGCGACGCGGGGCTTCGCAGTCGACACCGCCGCCCCGGCCGCGCCCGTGCTGAGCGCCACCGAACCGGCCTCGCCGGCCAACGAGAACAACCCGAAGATCCTCGGCAGCGCCCCGGCCGGGACCACCGTGAAGCTCTACACCAACGCCGACTGCACCGGCTCGCCGCTGGCCACCGGCACCGCCGCCGAGCTCGAAGCCGGCATCGCCGTCTCGGTCGCCGACGACTCGACCACCGACTTCCGCGCCACCTCCACCACCACCGCTGAAAACACCTCGGGCTGCTCGGAGCCGTTGACCTACGTCGAGGACTCGAGCGCCCCCGAGACCCAGATCGAGACCAAACCGGCGGCACTGACCAACAGCGCCGCCGCCGACTTCGCCTTCTCGGGCTCTGACCCGAGCGGCTCCGGCATCGCCTCCTTCGAATGCCGCCGCGACGGCGGCGCCTGGGCGCCCTGCACTTCCCCCCAGCAATACGCCGGCCTGGCCGAGGGCGCCCACAGCTTCGAGGTCAAAGCGACCGATCAGGCGGGCAACACCGACCCGAGCCCCGCGAGCTTCAGCTGGACGATCGACCTGACCGCCCCCCAAGTCACGATCGACTCGCTCTCCAAAGCTCTGCTGAAAGCTGGGGAGACGAGCGAAGCCACCTGGCACGCCGATGAGAACGGCGCTTTCGAGCTGCGCGTCGGCGGCGCCGACTGCAGCGCCGGCACCGTGATCGACTCCGGCAACTACGCCGACCAGCCCGCTCCACACCTCTCCAACGTGACCGCCGCCCAACTACAGGAGGGCGCCAACACCCTGCGCCTCTGCCTCGGCGACGCCGCCGGCAACCGCGGCTCCGCGACGACGACGCTGAGCAGGGACACCGCGGCCCCCAGCACGACGATCGACTCCAGCCCGCCGGCCCTCGCCAGCACCGCCAGCGCCAAATTCGAGTTCAGCGGATCGGACCCGGGAGGCTCGGGCGTGGCCGCCTTCGAATGCCGCCTCGACTCCAGCCAGGCAGCCGACTGGACGAGCTGCGCCTCGCCCAAGGCGTACAGCGGCCTCGCCGACGGCGCCCATACCTTCGAGGTCCGCGCGATCGATCAGGCCGGCAACGCCGACCCGAGCGCCGCCGCGTTCGCCTGGAGCGTCGACACGACGCCGCCGGCGGTCGGGATCGACTCCGGCCCCGCCGGGCTGACCAACGATCCGACCCCGACCTTCGGCTTCAGCTCCGAGCCCGGCGCCAGCTTCGAGTGCTCGATCGACACGGGCACCCCGGCCTTCGGCCCCTGCTCGGGCGCGGGCGCCCACACCCCGGCGGCGCCGCTCGCCGACGGCCCCCACAGCTTCCGCGTGCGGGCCACCGATCAGGCCGGCAACCGGGCGACGGCGACGCGGGGCTTCGCAGTCGACACCGCCGCCCCGGCCGCGCCCGTGCTGAGCGCCACCGTTCCCGCCTCGCCGGCCCACGAGAACAACCCGCAGATCCTCGGCAGCGCCCCGGCCGGGACCACCGTGAAGCTCTACACCAACGCCGACTGCACCGGCTCGCCGCTGGCCACCGGCACCGCCGCCGGGCTGCAAGCCGGGATCGCCGTCTCGGTCGCCGACGACTCGACCACCGACTTCCGCGCCACCTCCACCACCGCCGCTGAAAACACCTCGGGCTGCTCGGAGCCGTTGACCTACGTCGAGGACTCCAGCGCCCCCGAGACCCAGATCGACAGCAAACCGGCGGCACTGGCCAACACCGCCGCGGCCGAATTCGACTTCAGCGGCGAGGACCCGGGCGGCTCCGGCGTCGCCTCCTTCGAGTGCCGCCGCGACGCCGAAGCCTGGGCGCCCTGCACTTCCCCGCAGCAATACAGCGGCCTGAGCGAGGGCGCCCATACGTTCGAGGTCAAAGCGACCGATCAGGCCGGCAACACGGACCCGAGCCCCGCGAGCTTCAGCTGGAGCATTGATACCGCTGGCGCCAACACCACGATCACTACCCACCCGCTGGCTTTGTCCAGCAGCGCCGCTGCCAAATTCGAATTCGCAGGCGAAGATCCCGGTGGCTCCGGCGTCGCCTCCTTCGAGTGCCGCCGCGACGCCGAGGACTGGACGCCGTGCACGTCGCCCCGCGAATACGCCGCCCTGGCCGAGGGCGCCCACAGCTTCGAGGTCAAAGCGATCGACCAGGCCGGCAACGCCGACCCGACTCCCGCCTCCTTCAACTGGACGATCGACACCACGCCCCCCGCGGTCCAGGTCGACTCCGGCCCGGCGGGCCTGACCAACGATCCGACCCCGACCTTCGCCTTCAGCTCTGAGCCCGGCGCCTCCTTCGAGTGCTCGATCGACACCGGCACCCCGGCCTTCGGCCCCTGCTCCGATCCGACCTCCGACACCCCCTCCTCGCCGCTCCCCGACGGCCCCCACAGCTTCCGCGTGCGGGCCACCGATCAGGCCGGCAACCGGGCCACGGCGACGCGCGACTTCGAAGTCGACACCGCCTCCCCGCAGCCCCCGGTGCTGAGCGCCACCGAACCGGCCTCGCCGGCCAACGAGAACAACCCGAAGATCCTCGGCTCCGCCCCGGCCGGGACCACCGTGAAGCTCTACACCAACGCCGACTGCACCGGCTCGCCGCTGGCCACCGGCACCGCCGCCGGGCTGCAGGCCGGCATCGCCGTCTCGGTCGCCGACGACTCGACCACCGACTTCCGCGCCACCTCCACCACCGCGGCGGACAACACCTCGGGCTGCTCGGAGCCGCTCGCCTACCGCGAGGACTCGAGCGCCCCGACCACGACGCTCGACTCCCACCCCGCTGCCCTGGTCAACGTCGCCACGGCCGAATTCGCCTTCAGCGGCGCCGACCCGGGCGGCTCGGGCCTCGCCGCGCTCGAGTGCCGCCTCGACGGCGGCAGCTGGGCTGCCTGCTCCTCGCCGAAGCAGTACACGGGCCTGGCCGACGGATCGCACACTTTCGAAGTCCGGGCGATCGACAAAGCCGGCAACGCCGATCAGAGCCCGGCCTCTCACGCCTGGAGCGTCGACACCACGCCGCCGGCGGTCGGGATCGACTCCGGCCCGGCGGGCCTGACCAACGACCCGACCCCGACCTTCGGCTTCAGCTCCGAGCCGGGCGCCGCCTTCGAGTGCTCGATCGACACGGGCACCCCGGCCTTCGGCCCCTGCTCGGGCGCGGGCGCCCACACCCCGGCGCCGCCGCTCTCCGACGGCCCCCACAGCTTCCGCGTGCGGGCCACCGATCAGGCCGGCAACCAGGCGACCGCGACGCGCGACTTCGCAGTCGACACCGCCTCCCCGCAGCCCCCCGAGCTCACCGCCACCGTGCCCGCCTCGCCGGCCAGCGACAACAACCCCAAGCTGGTGGGCTCGGCCCCGGCGGGCACCACGGTGCGCCTCTACGAGAGCGCCGAGTGCTCCGGCGCCCCGGTCGCGACCGCCACCGCGGCCGGGCTGCAAGCCGGGATCGCCGTCACCGTCGCCGACGACTCGCTCAGCTCCTTCAGCGCCACCGCGACCACGACGGCGGGCAACGCCTCGGGCTGCTCGGAGCCGCTCGCCTACCGCGAGGACTCAAGCGCCCCGCAGACGCTGCTCGGCGCCCACCCCGCGGCGCTCAGCGCCTCGGCCGCAGCCGCCTTCGAATTCTCAGGATCGGACCCCGGCGGCTCCGGCGTGTCTTCGTTCCAGTGCCGCCTGGACTCCGGCCAGGCAGCCGACTGGGCGAGCTGCGCCTCGCCCAAGGCGTACGCCGAACTGAGCGACGGCGCCCACCAATTCGAAGTGCGGGCGATCGATGCGGCCGGCAACGACGCCACCCCGGCGAGCTTCGCCTGGAGCATCGACACCACCGCGCCCGCCACCCAGATCGACACCCACCCGGTCGCGATCGCCGCCACCGCCACCGCCAAATTCGAATTCACGGGCGAAGACCCCGGCGGCTCGGGCCTCGCCTCCTTCCAGTGCCGCCGCGACTCCAGCGAAGCCGCCGACTGGGAACCCTGCACCTCCCCCCGCACCTACACGGCCCTGGCCGAGGGCGCCCACAGCTTCGAAGTGCGGGCGATCGATCAGGCCGGCAACGCCGACCCGACCCCGGCGAGCTTCAACTGGACGATCGACACCAAAGCGCCGCAGACGCTGCTCGGCGCCCATCCCGCCGCGCTCTCGGGCAGCGCCGCCGCCAGCTTCGAATTCTCAGGCGAAGACCCGGGTGGCTCGGGCCTCGCCTCCTTCCAGTGCCGCCGCGACTCATCCAACCCCGCCGACTGGCAGACCTGCGCCTCGCCCAAGCAATACAGCTCCCTCACCGACGGCGCCCACCAATTCGAAGTGCGGGCGATCGATGCGGCCGGCAACGCCGACGCCACCCCGGCGAGCTTCGCCTGGAGCATCGACACCACCGCGCCCGCCACCCAGATCGACACCCACCCGGCTGCGCTCAGCGCCTCGGCAACGGCCAGCTTCTCCTTCTCCGGCGCCGACGGCGGCTCGGGCCTTGCCTCCTTCCAGTGCCGCCGCGACTCGACCAGCCCCGCCGACTGGCAGAGCTGCGCCTCGCCGAAGGAATACGCCGCCCTCTCAGACGGCGCCCACAGCTTCGAAGTGCGGGCGATCGATCAGGCCGGCAACGCCGACGCGAGCCCCGCCAGCTTCAGCTGGAGCATCGACACCACGCCGCCGGCGGTCGGGATCGACTCCGGTCCCACCGGCCTCAGCAACGACGCGACCCCGACCTTCGACTTCCACCCCGGCGAGGCGGGGGCGAGCGTCGAGTGCTCGATCGACCAGGGCACCCCGGCCTTCGGCCCCTGCTCGGGCCCGAGCTCCCACACGCCCCCCGGCCCGCTCGCAGACGGCCCCCACACCTTCCGCCTGCGGGCGACTGATGCGGCCGGCAACCAGGCCACCGCGACGCGCAGCTTCAGCGTCGACACCTCGGCCCCCCAGGCGCCGCAGCTGAGCGCCACCGTCCCCGCCTCGCCGGCCAACCAGAACAACCCCAAGCTGGTGGGCTCGGCCCCCGCCACCACCACGGTCAAGCTCTACAGCGGCGCCGGCTGCGCGGGCTCCCCGATCGCCACCGCCTCCGCCGCCCAGCTCGAATCCGGGATCGTCGTCTCGGTGCCCGACGACTCGAGCACCGCCTTCAGCGCCACCGCGACCACCGCCGCCGAAAACAGCTCGGGCTGCTCGGAGCCGATCACCTACACCGAGGACTCGAGCGCCCCGACCACCCAGATCACGACCCACCCCGCCGCCCTCGCCAGCTCCGAGGAAGCCAAATTCGAATTCAGCGGCGCCGACCCCGGCGGCTCGGGCCTGGCCTCCTTCGAATGCCGCCTCGACGCCGGCTCCTGGGCTCCGTGCACCTCGCCGCAGCAGTACACGGGCCTGGCCGACGGATCGCACTCCTTCGAGGTCCGGGCGATCGACAAAGCCGGCAACGCCGACCCCAGCCCGGCCTCTCACGCCTGGAGCGTCGACACCACGCCCCCCGCGGTCGGGATCGACTCCGGCCCGGCGGGCCTGACCAACGACCCGACCCCGACCTTCGGCTTCAGCTCCGAGCCGGGCGCCTCCTTCGAGTGCTCGATCGACACGGGCACCCCGGCCTTCGGCCCCTGCTCCGATCCGACCTCCGACACCCCCTCCTCGCCGCTCCCCGACGGCCCCCACAGCTTCCGCGTGCGGGCCACCGATCAGGCCGGCAACCGGGCCACGGCGACGCGCGACTTCGAAGTCGACACCGCCTCCCCGCAGCCCCCGGTGCTGAGCGCCACCGAACCGGCCTCGCCGGCCAACGAGAACAACCCGAAGATCCTCGGCTCCGCCCCGGCCGGGACCACCGTCCGCCTCTACCCGAGCGCCGAGTGCTCGGGCGCCCCGCTCGCCACCGTCTCGGCGTCCGCACTGCAGGCGGGCATCTCCGTCGCCGTCGCCGACGACACGCTCAGCTCCTTCTCGGCCACCGCGACGACGACGGCGGGCAACACCTCGGGCTGCTCGGAGCCGCTCGCCTACCGCGAGGACTCCAAAGTCCCGCAGACGACGATCGACACCCACCCCGCTGCCCTGGTCAACGTCGCCACGGCCGAATTCGCCTTCTCGGGCTCCGACGGCGAAGGCTCGGGCCTCGCCTCCTTCCAGTGCCGCCTCGACGGCGGCTCCTGGGCTCCGTGCACCTCGCCCCAGACCTACACCTCCCTGCCCGAGGGCGCCCACACTTTCGAAGTCCGGGCGATCGACAAAGCCGGCAACGCCGACCCCAGCCCGGCCTCTCATGCCTGGAGCGTCGACACCACGCCGCCCGAGCAGCCGGCCCAGGCCAACACCGAATCCAGCCCGGTGCCCACCGCTCCGAAAGAACCAGTCTCGGCCGACTTGGCGCAGCTCGTGCGGGTGATGCACAACACGAAGAACGGGACCGCGCTGCTCGTCTTCCGGGTCTTCGGCCCGGGCCTGCTCGAAGCGCGCGCCTCTAAAGTACCCCTGCCCCGGGCGAAGAGCAGCAACGGCCAGACCGCAGCGGGGATCCGCAGGAAGAAGCTGCGGCAGCGGCGGATCGAGCCGAAGAGCATCCGCGTCGCCCGCGCCGGCCAGGTCAAGGTTCCGATCTCCCTCACCGCCGCGGGCAAGAGCCTGCTCCGCAAGAACCACAGGCTGAAGGTCAAAGTGGTGATCCGCTTCCGCTCAACGCAGGCGCCCGCCACGACCTGGAAGATCAACATCAACCTGAAGCAGAGCGCGCCGAGCCTGACCAGCTCTACGCGTCACAAGAAGAACCGGTAGCGGCGAACCGGCCGCCGCCGCGCCGCGGTGCGGTGTGCCTACGCCCGGCCGAAGCCCGCGACCGCGCCGGCGATCCGCTCGATCTGCCCCGGCTCGATCGTCGGGAAGATCGGCAGCGAGCAGCCTTCCGCGGCCAGCCGCTCGGCCACCGGCAGGCTGCCGGGCTCGAGCCCCAGGTTCGCGTAGGCCGGCTGGAGGTGGATCGGCTTGGGGTAGTGGATCGCGCTGGCGACGCCCTGGGCGTCGAGGCGATCGCGCAGCATGTCGCGCTGCGAGGAGCGCACGACGAAGAGGTGGAAGACGTGGTCACCGTCGGCGGCGGGCGGGGGAGGGGTCGCCACCGGGCTTCCCGAGAGGGCCTCGCGAAGCGCGGCGCCCGCCGCGCGGCGGCACGCGTTCGCAGCGTCGAGGCGGCCCAGCTTGACGCGGAGGATCGCCGCCTGGAGGGCGTCGAGGCGGCCGGTCCCGGCCCGCAGCTCGTGGCGGTGGCGGCTCGCCTCGCCGTGCGAGCGCAGCAGGCGCACCCGCGCGGCCAGCTCGGCGTCTCCGGTCACGACCGCGCCGCCGTCGCCCCAGGCGCCGAGGTTCTTGGTCGGGTAGAAGCTGAAGCAGCCGGCGTCGCCGAGCGAGCCGACCGGCCGGCCGCGGTAGCGGGCGCCGTGGGCCTGGCAGGCGTCCTCGACGACGTGGATCCCCCGCGACCGGCAGAGGTGCAGCAGCGGCGCCATCTCGACCGTGCGGCCGTAGAGGTGGACCGGGATCGCGCACCGCGTTCGCGGCGTCAGCGCCCGCTCGGCGGTCTGCGCGGTGAGCAGCGCGGTGCGCGGGTCGACGTCAGCCAGGCGGGGCGTCGCGCCGGCGGCGCTGACCGCCTCGGCCGTGGCGATGAAGCTGTTGGCGGGGACGATCACCTCGTCACCGCGGCCGATGCCCAGCCCGCGCAGCGCCAGCTCCAGCGCCGCCGTGCCCGAGGAGACGCCGACGGCGTGCTCGGTCTCGCACCAGCTTGCGAACTCGCGCTCGAAGGCCGCGACCTCCTCGCCGAGCGTGAAGGCGGCGTTGCGGGCGACCCGGGCGACGACGTCCAGCAGCTCCGCGAGGAGCGGTGGGTCGCTGTTGTCGAGACGGGTGAAGGGAACGTGCGTGTCGCTGCCGCCGCCCCTGGGCGGCGCCGCGGCGCCCGATCGCACCCCGACGCTCACGCCGTCGCCTGCGACGCGGAGTCGCCGCCGCCGGAGGCGGCCAGCGACGCCCGCTCCAGCTCGGCGAAGGCCGCCACGACCTCCTTGCGGGAGTGAACGCCGAACTTGGTGAAGATCGACGCCAGGTGGCTCTTGATCGTGCTCTCCGCGAGGAACAGGCGCCTGGCGATCTCGGCGTTGGTGAGGCCGTTGCGGACCAGCGCCAGGACCTGGTGCTCGCGGTGCGAGAGGACCGGCCTTTCGACACTGGCGCGGAGCTTGCGCGGGACGACCGACTGACCGGCCGCGACCGCGCGGACGGTGGTCGCGAGGGTCAGCTCGAGTTCGGGGTCGAAGACCAGGCCGTCCGCGCCGGCGTCGAGCGCGCGGCGGACTGCGGTCCCGGTCGTCGGCGGTGAGATCGCCACGACCGCCGGCAGCGGGACCTCACGGCAGAGTCGCCGCAGGCCGGCGATCTCGCGCGGCGCGTCGACGTCGCAGGCGAAGACGATCACCGTCGAGCTGTCGGTGGCCAGCCCGACGACTCCGTCCGGGGCGGCGAGTCGAGCCCCCACCCGCATGCCCTGCTCGGCGAGAGCCGTGGCGATGCGCCGGTGCATTGCGGCGCTCCCGGCGATCGCGATCGGGTGCAGCAGGCCTGCACGCATCGGGGTTTCGCCGGCCGGCCGGCCTGCCTCCGCGCTCATATGGAGAGAACGGCGCCGGTGCCCTCGAGCTTGCGCGTTGTCCGTCGCCGAGGCGGCAAAAGGACGGACGCGCAGCACCCGTTGATGCCCCAGGATGCGCGAGTCCGTAGAGACGCGAGATCGATGCTGACCGCGGTCGCCGGCCCCGCCAACGAGGCGCCGCACCGCCTGATCGACGAGGTCGCCTTCGGCGAGGGCGTCGTCGTCCACTCGTTCGCCAACCTCTACGGTTGCCGGATCGGCGCCGGTACCCGGATCGGGACCTTCGTCGAGGTCCAGCGCGGGGCCGAGATCGGCGCCGCCTGCAAGGTCCAGAGCCACAGCTTCATCTGCGACGGGGTGCGGATCGGCGACGAGGTGTTCATCGGCCACGGCGTCACCTTCGTCAACGACAAGCGCCCGCGGGCGACCGACGGCGCCGGAGGGCTGCAGACGGAGGCCGACTGGGAGCTGCTGCCGACGATCGTCGAGAGCGGCGCCTCGATCGGCTCGGGGGCGACGATCCTCGGCGGCGTCCGGATCGGCTACGAGGCGACCGTCGGCGCCGGGTCGGTGGTCACCAAGCACGTCAAGCCCGGCGAGACGGTAGCCGGCAACCCGGCCCGGCCGCTGCGCTGACCGGCGCCCATGGCTCGACCGGCGCGCGCTCGCGGGCGGCGGGCCGTCGATAGCATCCCGCGCCGTCCAACCAGAGGAGAGCCAGACACCGATGAGCGAGCAGAGGTACGAGCTGACCACCGACCAGGCCGAGCGCGAGGCATCCGGCGCCCATAGCTACGGCCGCTACCTGGAGGAGTTCGAGGTCGGCGCCGTCTACAAGCACTGGCCGGCGAAGACGGTGACCGAGTCCGACGACCACCTGTTCTGCCTGATCACGATGAACCACCACCCGCTGCACCTCAACGACGTCTACGCGAAGCAGTCCCAGCAGGGCCGCAACGTCGTCGTCGGCCCGCTGGTCTACTCGCTGGCGCTCGGCATGTCGGTCTCCGACATCTCCGGCAAGGCGATCGCCAACCTCGCCACCGAAGAGCTGAGCCATCCCAACCCGGTCTTCCATGGCGACACGCTGTTCTGCGAGACCGAGGTGCTCGACGTCAAGCCCTCCAAATCGAAGCCCGACCGCGGCGTGGTCAAGGTTCACACCCGCGTCCTCAACCAGGACGGCATCCTCGTCGCCGAGTTCAAGCGGCTGGTCCTGGTGCCGCGGCGCGAGCCGGGCGAATAGCTCGAGCCGGCCTGCAAGAAGCCTGGCGGCGGTCCGGGTACGCCATCCTGTTGCTAAAGGCATGGGTGGTGGAATGTCGAAAGGTCCGCAGATGAATTCGGAAGGCGTGCTCGAGCAGCTGCTGCGCATCGTGCGACGGCGGAAGTGGGTCGTGCTCCAAGCCGTGGTGGTCGTCCCGGTCCTCGCCCTGATCTTCTCGTTGAGCCAGGCGGACCAGTACGCGGCGACCGCGACGCTGCTCTTCCGGCAGGCGCCGAGCGGCACCTCCGAAGGCACCGAAACCGTGATCGACCCGACCCGCGAGGCGGCCACCAACGGGCAGCTCGTCGGCCTGCCGGTGGTCGCCGAACAGGCGGCCGAATCGCTAAAGGGGGTCTCGGGCGCCGAAGTCCTCGAAAGCGTCAGCGTCGAACCGAGCTCGGAAGCCGACACCGCGAAGATCGTCGCCACCACGGAATCCCCGCAGCTCTCCGCCGAAATGGCCAACGCCTACGGCGAGGCCTACATCGACTTCCGGCGGGGGGCCGACCGCTCGCAGGTCCAGGACGCGATCAACGTCGCCGAAGCGAGCCTGGAGAAGCTGACGCCGGCCGAGCGCGAAGGCAAGGAGGGGGCGGCGCTCAGCGAACAGCTCGACCATCTCAAGCTGACGCAGGCCCTTCAGACCGGCGGCGCCGAGCTGGTCCAGCCGGCGACCCCTCCCTCGAGCCGCTCCTCGCCGCAGCCGCTGCGCAACGTCGTCCTCGGCCTCATCCTCGGCGCCCTGCTGGGCTTCGGCCTGGCCGTCCTGCTGGAGCGGATCGACCGCCGCGTGCGCAGCGTCGACGAGCTCGAACAGCTCTACGGGGTGCCGGTTCTGGCCCGCATCCCGCGCAGCCCCCGGCTCTCCCGCAAACGAGTGGAGGAGATCGGGCCGCAGACGCCGGAGGGGGAGGCGTTCCGTGTCCTGCGCACCAACCTGCGCTACTTCAACGTCGACGGCGGCATGCGCTCGATCCTCATCACCAGTCCGGAAGCGGGGGACGGAAAGTCGACCGTCGCCCGCACCCTGGCGACGACGATGGCCGAGATGGGCGACGACGTCGTGCTGGTCGAAGGCGACCTGCGAAAAGGCGGCGACCTGCTCGACGTCACCGGCGGCCCGGCCAGCGGCCTCTCCAATGTCCTCGCCGGAACCCCGTTCGAGAAGGTGCTGATCGAGGTCGACGTTCCCGGGTCCGGCGGCCTGGAGACGCGCACGTTCACCGTCCTTCCCAGCGGCCCCGTTCCGCCCAACCCGTCGGAGCTGCTCGAGAGCGCCCGGATGCGCGATCTGCTGGTCAAGCTCCAGGAGAAATTCCAGATCGTCATCATCGACAGCCCGGCGCTGGCCGCCGTCAGCGACGCGCTGGCGCTGGTCGCGGAGGTCTCGACCGTGGTCGTCGTCGGCGGGCTCGGCCGGACCAGCCGCGACGCCGGTCGCGAGCTCGGCAAGCAGTTTTCCCTGCTGGGCAAGAATCCGATCGGCGTGATCGCCAACTTCACGGAGCCGGAGCGTGGCAAGTACGACCACTACTACCATTCCGACCTGGCAGCAAGCGGCGCGCCGAGCGCCTGACGCGGCCAGGGTCGCGGCCTTCCTCCTCGCCGCGCTGCTGCTCGAGGCCCTGGTCGCGCGCGGCGTCGTCGGGTCGGGCATCTCGCGGCCGGTGCTGCTGCTGGCCGGCGTCGGGGCGGTCGCCCTCGTCTTTCGCTTCCCGCTGGCGACGAGCCTCGTCTTCTTCGGGCTGACCGACTTCGTCTTCTACCCGACCTTCTTCGCGCTCGAAGTCAGCTCGGTGGACGTCCGCCCGCACGAGCTGGCGCTGGCCGCGCTATTCCTCCTCGCCGTGGTCCGGCCGCAACGGCGAACCTGGGGCGGCGGGACCGGGATCGCCCTGGCGGCCTTCCTCGCGGTGCTCTGCGCCTCGGGCGGGCTCGCCCTGCTCGACGGGCGGGCGGCGCTCACCGACATCTTCAACTGGGGACGGCCGTTCGCCCCGCTGGCCTTCTTCTACGTGGTGGTGCGGCTGTTCCCGCGGCCCGAGCAGCGGCGCCTGCTGCTCACCGGTGCGGCGGTGTTGGCGGCCGTAGCCGGGGTCGTGGCCCTCTTCGTAGCGCTGGGAGCGGGGATCGGCAATACCCTGAGCGGCGGTGGCGAAGCGATCGTCAAGGTGGAGGAAGGCGCCGCCGGCCTGCTCCGCGTGCGCCTCGCCGGGCTGTCGATGGCGTACGCGTTGTTCTGGTACGGCGTCGTGCAGATCGCCGCTGTGAAGGCCGGCCGGAGAGCGGGCTGGGTGCTGGTGCTGGGGGGGATGGCACTGGCGATCGCGATCAGCTTCAACCGCAACATGTGGCTCGGGCTGATCGCCGGGTTGGTGCTGATGATGATCGTCGGCGGGCCGCTCGTCCGCAGTCGCCTTGCCGTTGCGCTGGTGGTCTCGATCACGGGGATCGTGCTGCTCGCGACCTTCGGCACGGCGACCGAAAGCCGCGTACTCGATCCGGTCGTGAAACGCGGGGCGACCCTCTTCAACCCGAGCAAGGTGGAGAGCTCGAGCTCGCTCGCCGATCGCGGCCGGGAGACCGAGATAGCGTGGCCCGAGGCGGAGCAAAACGCACTGATCGGGATCGGGCCCGGTGTGAACTTCGGCGTCTACAACCGTGAATTCACGGGCCCGCACAGCATCAAGGTCGAACCGCAGCTCTTCCTCCACAACCAGTACCTCTACCTGCTGCTGATCTGCGGGGTGCCGGGCCTGGTCGCCTTCGTCCTCTTCCTCGGGATCCCGGTCGTGCGCGCGTTCAGGCGGTCGCCGGTAGACCCCGCGATCACCGCCTGCGGCGTCGGCATCGCGATGATCATGATCAGCTCGATCGTCGCGATCTACTTCTCGGTCGAGGACATGACCGCGGTGCTCGGCCTGCTCACCGGCGTCATCGTCGCCGACTCCGAGGGGCGGGCGGTCGAGGGCCTGGACTCTGCGCTCTCATGACGACGATGAGCGCGCGGCGGCGGTTGCTGATGGTCGTCGACGACCTCTTCTGGGCCGGCGCGGAGACTCAGCTGCGACATCTCGCGATCGGGCTGCAGAAGCTCGGTTACGCGGTGACGCTCGTGGCGATCGCCGACGCCTCCTCCTACGTGGCGGACCTCGAGGGGGCGGGGGTCGAGCTGCGGGTGCTGGGAGCCGGGAGCCGGCTCGGCAAGCTGCCGGCGCTGCCGAAGCTGATCCGGATCGCACGCCGGGTTGACCTTGTCCACTGCACGGGCTGGGACGCGAGCCTCTGGGGGCGGCTGGCGGCAATCGGCGCGCGGCGGCCGGCGGTGGTCACCGAGCACACGGCCGGCCGCGACTTCCAGGTGAGCCGCAGCGGCGCTTCGCGGGCGCGCCTGATTGCCCTGCACAACCGCCTGCTCGACCGCTTCACCTATGCGACCGTGGTGGTCGCGAAAGCCCAGATCGGCCTGCTCGAATCGGAGGGTGTGCGCCGCGAGTCGATCGTCCGCATCCCCAACGCCGTGCCGCTGGCGGAGCTTCGCCGTCGCGCCGAGCAGGGCGCTGTCCGGAAGGAGCTGGGCATCCCCACCGACGCGACGGTGATCGTGCAGGCGGCGCGCTTCACGCCGCCGAAGGGTCAGCCGACGACGCTGCGCACCGCCGCGCGCCTGCGCGAGCGGTTCGGCGACCTGCGGGTGCTCTTCGCCGGCGCCGGGCCGGAAGAAGAGGCCGTCAGGCGCGAGGCGGCGGAGATGGAGGCCGATTGGGCCGTCTTCCTCGGCCGGCGCGACGACGCGCCCGCCCTGCTGAGCGCCGCCGATCTTGTCGTCCTGCCGTCCACGGCCGAGGGCCTGCCGATGTCCCTGATCGAGGCGATGGCGCTGGGAACGCCGGTCGTCGCGACCGACGTCGGCGACGTTCGCTGGCTGATCGACGTGACCGGCGGCGGGCTCTGCGTCGCCGGCGGCGACGAGGACGGCTTCACGGAAGCCTGCGGTCGTCTGCTCGGCGACCGGGATCTGTACCGGCGGGTGTCCGCGGCGGGCCTCGACGGCGTCGCGGGCTTCGACGCGCCACGCATGGCGGAGCGCTACGCGCGGGTCTTCGAGGCGGCGATCGCGAGGGGGCCGCTGCCCCGCTTCTTCGGCGAGGAGGATGCGTCGCCGTGAGCGGCGGACGGCGACGGCGGGTGCTCCTCGCCTGCGACTTCTTCCTCCGCTACACGGCGATGCTGGCCGGCGGCATCGAGCGGGCCGGCGCCGAGGTCGCCCTGCTGACCCGCGATCACGACCAGGAGTTCGGCGACGTCGAGGGAGCGGCGGCCGAGTTCGTCGCCGGCGCGACGTCGCCGGCGACGAGGCGCCTCACGGTGCCGGGGCGGGTGCGCTCGCCGCGCGGCCTGGCCGGCGCGCTGCGCGCCAGGCGGCAGATCCGCCGCTTCGCGCCCGACGTCGTCCACCTCCAGGCCTCGATCGGCAACGATCCGCGCCTGATCTACGCCAGCGGCGCCCGCCCCCGCCGCTTCGCGCTGACGATCCACGATCCGGTGCGTCATCCCGGCGAAGACGTGGCGCGCACGGCGACCGTCGGCAACCGGGCGCTGATCCGCGCCGCCGGGCTGATCTTCGTCCACGCGGCGGCGCTGCGCGACGAGCTGGAAGCGGCGGCGCGCCCGCGGGCGCCGGTCGTGATCGTTCCCCACGGCGTCGACCCGGGCACGGCGGAGCCCCTGCCTGAGCGGCCCGCGGTCCTCTTCTTCGGCCGCCTCGGCCACTACAAGGGCCTCGACGTGCTGCTCGACTCGATGGCCCCCGTCTGGGCGGAGCTGCCGGAGGCGACGCTGACGATCGCCGGCGCCGGCGAGCTCGAGGACCACCCGGCGCTGGACGACCCGCGGGTGACCGTTCGCGCCGGGCACGTGCCCGACGAGCAGGTCCCCGGCCTGTTCGCCGCCGCCGGCTGCGTCGCCCTCCCCTACCGGCAGGCGAGCCAGAGCGGCATCGGCTCGCTGGCCAAGCGCGCCGCCCGCCCGCTCGTGGTCAGCGACGTCGGCGGGCTCCCCGAGCTGGTCGCCGACGGATCCGGCCTCGTCGTGCCGGCCGAGGACCCGGCGGCGCTGGCCGGCGCGATCGTCTCCGTGCTCGGGGACGCGGCCCGGGCGCGGCGGATGGCCGCGGCGGCGCGTCGCACCGCCGAAACCGGCGCCGACTGGCGCACGGTGGGCGAAGCCACCCTGCGCGCCTACGAGGAGCACCTGCTCGGCGCCGAGAGGGGAAGCTAGTCCGATGCTCTTCCGCAACACCCTGGCCCAGTCGGCCAGCGTGATCGCCGGCTACGTCTTCAGCTTCCTGCTGGCGCCGCTGATGATCTCGCGGCTCGGACTCGACGCCTTCGGCGTCTGGGCGGTCACCGGTGCATTCGCGACCTACGCCGGGCTGCTGGACCTCGGCGTCGGCCGCTCGATCTCGCGCTTCATCGCCGTCTACGACGCCGCCGGGGAACGGCACCGGATCGACGAGTGCGTCGGGCTCGGGCTGATAACCACCACCATGGTCGGCGCGGCGACGGCCGCCGTGGTCGCCGCCGCGGCACCGCTGGTCAGCGACAAGCTCGGTGTGCTCGGCACCGCCGAAATGCGTCTCGTGCTGCTCTCCTCTGTCGCGATCTGGACCGTGAACGGATACGACGGCGTCCTGACCGCCGTCGGCATCGGCCTGCGCCGCATGGTGCCGCCGAACGTCGCGATGACCATCGCCGCCTCGGTCAACTTCGCCTTCAGCGTCGCCGCCCTCGCCCTCAGCTCGAACCTCGTCGTCTACGCGCTCGCCAACGCGGCCGCGGGCGCAGTCGCTTTGGTTCCCTCCTTTCTCGCGTTGCGCTACGTCTGGCGCGCGCCGTACGTGGCCCGTCCTTCGCGCGCGCTGGTGAAGGAGGTGCTCGCCTTCAGCGCGAAGAACCAGGTCGGTTGGTTCGCGGATCTCATCAACTTCCAGACCGACAAGGTGATCATCGCCCTGATGGTGGACATCCGAGCGGCAGCGGTATACGAGATCGCATCGCGAGTCGTGCTCGCGGTGCGAAGCCTGGCGGTCCTCACCGTGTCGGCGATGATCCCGACCACGGCGGCGCGGATCGTCGAGGAGGGACGTGAGGTGATCGGCACGATCTACCGGCGGTACACGCTTCGAACCTGTGCGATCTCCTTCCCCTTGTTCACGCTCAGCTCGGTCAGCGCTTCCTTCCTGCTGGTCGCCTGGCTGGGCCAGTCGCCCGGAGACGCCGAGCTGCTGGTTCCCTTCCTCACCCTGGCCTACTTCATCAACATCACGACCGCGGTCGGGACGACGATCTCGATCAGCGCCGGCCACCCGGGCGTCGCCTCTGCGAACTCGGTCCTGATTGCCGTGCTGAACGTTGCGCTGACCGTGGCGCTGGCGCCGCTGTTCGGGCTCTGGGGCGTCGTCGGCGGCACTTTCCTCGCCGTTACGCTGGGCAGCATGCTGTTCAACGTGCGCTTCCTGCGCCTGTTCGAGCTACCGGCACACGACTTCTTCTCCGGCGTCCTGCCAACCGCAGCCCTCGCCCTTGTACTGGGCGTGCCGTCGGCGGCGCTTGCGCTCGCCGTCGGCGTTCCTTCGAGCCGGGCAGTGGCAATTCCGCTGCTCCTCGTCTCGACTTTGATGTACGCGGTCCCTTACTGGCTGATAGCCACGCGGCGGGGGTACCTGCCCAGCAAGCTGGAGTTCCCACCCTTCCGCCGCCGCCAGTCGGTGGCCACCCCGGCATGAGCGAGTCCGGGCACAGCCCACCGGTCAGGATCAGCGTCCTGACCACCGCCTACCAGCGTGGGGAGACCTTGCCGAGGCTGTATGAGAGCCTCGCCGAGCAGACGCTGCGCGACTTCGAGTGGGTGATAGTCGACGACGGATCGACCGACGGCACCGGCGACCTCGTGCGAACCTTTCAGGACAGTGCCGGATTCCCGATCGACTACAGCCGCCAGGAGAACCAGGGGAGGCACGTGGCGTTGAACCGGGCCGTCGAACGCGCCCGCGGCGAGCTCTGCGCGGTGATCGACTCCGATGATTGGTACATGCCTGAGGCGCTGGAGCGAATGCTGGCGCGGTGGGAGGAGATCCCGGTCGAGCGCCGCGACGAGTTCGCCGACATCGAGGGCCTGCGGGTCGATCCCGACGGGGAGCTCGTCTGCGATCGCTACCCGAGCGACGTGTTCGACACAAATGCCTTCGAGCTGATTGCCCTGCACGGCGTCCACGGAGACAAGATCGGGATGTACCGGCGCGACGTCCTTCGGCGGTTCCCGTTCCCGGAAGACCTCGGCTGGTACGTCACCCCGGACCTCGTCTGGAACCGGATCGCGGCTCATTACGCGACCCGCTGCATCAACGAGATCTGGGCCTACACCGACTACCGCCCAGGTGGGTTGACCGACCGCAAGACCGAACTGCGGCTGCGGTTCCGTCAGTCTCAGCTCACCTACTGGAAGGAGTACGCGGAGATGCCGCGGATGCGGCGAAGGTCGCGGTTGCGCGCCCACGCGAACTACGTGCGCTACTCGCTCCTCGTGCACGTCGGCCTCTTCGCCCAACTGGTCGAGTCGCCCAGCGCCGAGTGGACCGCCCTGGCCCTGTTCCCCGGTCTCTTCCTCTTCGCTCGCGATCGACTCTGGCTGGCTCGAAATCGCGAGCGGGTAGCGGGTTGGTCCTGAGTCCCCCGGTCACGATCAGCGTCCTGACGGCCGCCTACGAACGTGCGGCCACGCTTCCGCGGCTCTACGAGAGCCTCGCCGAGCAGACGCTGCGCGACTTCGAGTGGGTGATCGTCGACGACGGCTCCGGCGACGGGACAGGCGACCTCGTGCACTCGCTGCAGGCCGAAGCCGACTTCCCGATCGAGTATGCGCGCCAGGAGAACCAGGGCAAGCATGCCGCCATCAACCGAGCTGTCGAGCGGTCGCGCGGCGAGCTCTGCGCGATCATCGACTCCGACGACTGGTACATGCCTGAGGCGCTGGAGCGAATGCTGGCGCGGTGGGAGGAGATTCCGGCCGAGCGACGCGGCGAATACGCCGACGTGGAGGGCCTGCGTGTCGATCCCGACGGCGTTCTGGTCTGCGATCGCTACCCGACCCAAGTGTTCGACTCAAACGCCTTCGAGCTGATCTCCCTGCACGATGTCGGCGGTGACAAGATCGGGATGTTCCGGCGCGATGTGCTCCTGGAATTTCCCTTTCCGGAGGACATCGGCTGGCACGTCACGCCCGCGCTCGTCTGGAACCGGATAGCCGCCCGCTACTCGACTCGCTACGTCAACGAGGTCTGGGCCTCTACCGACTACAGAGCGGGCGGCCTGACCGATCGGGAGACCGAGCTTCGGCTTCGGTTCGCCGGCTCCCAGCTCACCTACTGGAGGGAGTACGCGGAGATGCGCAGGCCGATGCGTCGTAGGTCCCGCCTGCGCGCCCATGCCAACTACGTCCGCTACTCGCTGCTCGACCAGGTGGGCCCGCGGCGGCTGCTGGGGGCTTCCCCGGATGCGCTGTGGACGGTCCTCGCCCTCGCGCCCGGCCTGTTCCTCTACCTCCGCGATCGTCTCTGGCTGGTGCGCAACCGCGAGCTCGTGGAGGACTGGTCGCCCTGAGCCTGAACTCGGTTCGCGCAGTCGTGCTGACCTACGGCGCCGGAGCGGAGCACGAGCCACTGCTCTCCTCGTTGATCGCCGAAGGGATGGCGCCGGAGCGCATCCTGGTGGTCCACAACCCGTCGTCCCCCGACGAGCCCGATCCGTCGGCCCCCCCGGGATGCGAGGTGCTACGGGCCGGCCACAATCTTGGCTACGCGGGCGGCATGAATCTCGGCATCGAGCGCCAGCGGGCGCGGGGCTGCGAGCTTCTGCTGCTGCTCACCCATGACGCCCGGCTTCATTCCGGGGCGCTCGCGGAGCTGATGGAGGCCGCACGGCTGCATCCCGAGCTCGGAGCGATCGGGCCGGCCCTCGTGCACACGGGCACGGAAACGCCGTTCTCCTTCGGCGGCATCGCCCGCGCCAACGGCAGCATGACGCATCGCTCCGCGCGGCCCGACACGGAGGGCGGCATCGCCGCCTGCGATTGGATCGACGGCGGCACGATGCTGCTGCGCGCGGCGGCGATCGAGCGGGTCGGCGGCTTCGACGAGCGCTTCTGGAGCTACTGCGAGGAGGCGGAGCTGTGCCTGCGAATCTCCGGCGCCGGATTCCGAATCGGCGTCGTTCCCGGCGCGCTCGCCGACCAGGATCCCGGCGGCCCGAAGCGCCCTGGCCCCTGGGCCTACCTGCTGGCGCGGAACGGGGCCGCCTACGCGCAGCGGGCCGCCGGGCTGCGCGGGCTCGCGTTCGTCAGCGCCCGCGCCGTCCTGTACGTGTCGCTGGAGCTGGTCCGGGCGCTCGCCCGCCAGCTGCGGCTGCGCGCCGGGCCCCCCGCCGAGCCCTGGGCCGTCGCGGTCGGCACCGCGCGGGGGATGCTGGACTTCTACCGCCGCCGCTGGGGCCCGCCGCCGCCCCTGCCCGGCAGCGGCGACGTGCGCAACGTCGCCCCGGCGAGCGCTGGAGCGGGCGATGCCGGCTGACCGCCCCCGCGTCCTCCAGCTCGGGCCCGACGTGCGCGGCGGGATGAGGGCGGTGATGCGCGGGCTGTTCGCCTCGCCACTCGCCGAGCGCTACCGGCTGGAGATGGTGGCCACGCACCGCGGAACCGGGGCGGCCGAGCGGCTGGCCGTCTTCTGCCTGGCGCTGTGGCGGCTGACCTGGTGGAGCCTGCGCGGCCGGGGCAGGATAGTCCACGTCCACGCCACCGTGCGCGGCAGCATGCTGCGCAAGGCGATCTGCGTGCTGCTCGCCAAGGCGTTGCGCCGCCGGGTCGTCCTCCACATGCACTCGGGCCCCGGCGACGTCGTCTTCGAGCGGACGCGGCTGGGCCCGGTCCGGGTCGCGCTCTTCCGCCTCATGTTCCGCTCTGCCGACGTCGTCCTCGCGGTCTCCGCGGCGAGCGCGCGGGCGCTCGAAGGCACCTACGCGGTGCGCGACGTGGTGGTCGTGCCGAATCCGGCTCCCGCGGCGCCGGCCGCGGCGGCGAGGGAGGGAGGCCCGCCGGCCGTCCTCTACCTCGGCGGCTTCGCCAACCGCGTCAAGGGGGGCGAGGTCCTGCTCACGGCGCTGGCGCGGCCCGAGGCGGCGGAGCTGCGGGCGCTGCTCGCCGGGCCGGGCGAGCTGCCCGAGGCCGGCCGCGAGCTGCTGGCCCGCCGGCCGCGGCTCGAGTGGCGCGGCTGGCTGGGCGAAGAGGAGCGCGAGACGGCGCTGCGCGAGGCGGCGATCTTCGTCCTCCCCGCGACCTCGGAGGGGCTGCCGATGGCGCTGCTGGAGGCGATGGCCTGGGGGCGGGCGATCGTCGCGACCGCGGTCGGCGGCGTCCCCGACGTGCTCAGCGACGGCGAGGATGCGCTGCTCGTCCCGCCGCAGGAGCCGGAGGCGCTGGCGCGGGCGCTGGCGAAGCTGGCGGCCGACCGGGGCCTGCGCGAGCGGCTCGGGACCGCCGCCCGCGAGCGCGCTCGCCGGCTCAACTCCGAGGAAGTGACCGACCGACTCGACCGCCTCTACCGCGAGCTCCTAGTGACCTGAGCGTTCAGCGCCGCTCCCGCGTCAGCTCCTCACGCACCGCTGCGATCAGGCCCGAGCCGGCGTCGAGAGCGGCCTGGGCGCCGCGCGGCGGCGCCGAGCCGACCGCCGCGGCCAGCTCCGACTCGTTCTCGACGATCACCACGCGGCCGTCCTCGGCCAGGCGCCGTGCCAGTTCGAGCTGGTGGTCGTCGACCGTCTCGCCGAAGCGCTCGAGCCGCGGGAGGACGATCGGCACCTGACCGGCCCGCGCCGCACAGAGGATCGTCCCGGCGCCGGCGTGGCTGACGACGTGCTCGGCCCGCTCCATCTGCTCGACGATCTCGGCGAAGGTCATCCAGGGAACCGCCCGGGCGGCGTTCGGCGGCGGCTCGCCGGGTCCGTACTGGACGACGAGCTGCTCGCCGGGCAGCGACTCGAGCGCCCGCAGGAAGCGCTCGAAGCGGTAGGTCGGATGGCTGCCCACGGTGGCGAAGATCACAGCAGCCTGCCGGCGAATCGGGTCCGCCCGCCGCGGGCCAGCTCGGGCCACTGGACGAAGAAGGCGTCCGTCAGTGGACGAACCAGCCGCCCGCTGAGCGAGAGGCCGGTGGTCCGGGTGAGACTCTCGACGAAGACCAGGCGGGCGCCGAAGAGCTTGCCGGCGAGGAAGAATGGCACCACCAGGGCGGCGCCGGTGGAGAGGATCACGTCGGGCCGCTCGCGGCGCACCACGCGCCAGGCGAGGCAAAGGTTGGAGAGCAGCGCCCCCAGGCTGCGGTTGGTCGGCCCACGCCCGAGGACGACGCGCTCGTCGCGCAGCAGGTAGTCCGAATCGGCGGCCGGCAGGGTGACCCAGGTCGCCTCGAAGCCCTCCCAGGCCGGCTCCAGGCGCAGCAGCTGGAGCAGATGGCCGCCGGGTGAGCAGACCAGCAACGCCCGCCGTGGCCGCTCGGACAGTCCCTCAGCCGGCGCCACTCACCGCTCCGCTCAGCGAGACCAGGTCGAGCCCGCCCTCGCGGGCGGCCGCCGCGATCAGCGGCACCGAGCCGGCCGTCGCCGCGGCGTCGGCGCGCTGTCCGTAGCGGGCCGAGTCGTGCAACAGCACGATCGCGCCGGGGGCGAGGTCGCGGCCGACCAGCGCGGCGATGCGGGCCGGCGAGCTGTCCTCCCAGTCCTGCCCCCAGGCACTCCAGTAGGCGAGGCCGAGGCCGAGCTTCCGGCAGGCTTCGGCGAGCGTGGGAGAGGAGGCGCCGAAGGGCGGGCGGTACCAGGCCGGCCGCCGGCCCGCGACGCTCTCGATCGCCTCGATCCCGGCGGCCAGCTCGCGCTCCGCCTCGCTCGCGGAGAGCAGGTCGTGGCGCCGGTGCTCCATCCCGTGCAGGGCGATCTCGTGGCCCCGGGCCGAGATCTCGCGGGCCAGCTCGGGGTGCTCGGCCACGTGCCTGCCGAGGACGAAGAAGGTCGCCTGGGCGCCGGCCGTCGCCAGCGCCTCGAGCACCGCCGGGGTGCCCCGCGGGTCGGGGCCGTCGTCGAAGCTGAGCACGGCGACGGCGCCGGCCGCGACCGTCTCCAGGCCGGGAACCCGCCGCCAGCGCCGCCGCCGCGAGGGGCTCCAGTCGTAGAGCCGGCGGCGGAGCGGTCTCGGGATGGCGCGGCGCACCGCGCGGCGCAGTTGGCGGGAGTCCGGCATACGCAGCCGGCCAGACTAGTCGCATCTGCTCGTAGACTCCGCGCCGTGCCCGCCCGGCAACTCCGCAACCGCTCCCGCGGCGCGGTCTTCCTCTGCTACCACTCGATCGCGCCGGCGGGGCCGCGCTACCTGACGATCCCGGCAGATCTGTTCGAGCGCCAGCTCGCGCTGCTGCGCCGGCGCGGCATGCGCAGCGGCGACCTCGCCGCGCTCGACGACCTGGCCGCCGGCCGCGCGGCGGGCCCGACCGCGTTCCTCACCTTCGACGACGGCTTCCGCGACAGCTTCGAGACGGCGCTGCCGCTGCTGCGCGAGTACGGGTTCGGCGCCTTCGTATTCGTGCTGCCGCCGCTGCTCGAGGACGGCGCGGCCTTCGAGTGGCCGGAGATGCGGGCCGACCTCGAGCGGCATGCGACGACGATGCGGTCGGTTACCTGGCCGATGCTCGAGCGGATGAAGGAGGGCGGCTTCGAGGTCGGCAGCCACACGCTCAGCCATCCCCACCTGCCGCGGCTCGGCGGCGAGCGGCTGCGGGAGGAGCTGTGGCAGTCGCGGGCCGCGATCAAGGAGCGGCTGGGAACTTGCGACACGCTTGCCTACCCGTTCGGCGAGTGGAGCCCCGAAGTCGCCGCCGCCGCCGCCGAGTGCGGCTACCGGTTCGCCTTCACCCTGCCCACCGTGAGCGGCCAGCTTCGGGCGGGCCCGCTCTCGATCCCGCGCGTCAACGTCGACTATCGCGACGGCGAGCGGCGTTTCGCGGCGAAGCTCTCGCCCTGGAGCCGGCGGGCGCTGCTCTCCGCCGCGGTTGGGGCCGTCAGGGGCCGTCGCCGGGCGCGTCGCCGCGCCTAGCCCCGGCTGCCTCCGCCGCCCGGGGAGCGCTGTCGAGGAAGGGCGCCAGCCGGTCGAGGTCGACTCCCGGGGGCCGCAGGACGCGGAGCAGCCGTTCCGCGACGGCCTGCCAGGTGAGCAGGGCCGAGCGGCGGTGGGCGCGATCGCCGAGCCGCCGCGCGGTCTCCGGGTCGCAGAGCTCGAGCATCGCGGCCGGCAGGGCGCCTTCGTCCTCGGGGTCGACGACGCATCCGCCGTCGCCGACGGCGTCGGGCGCCCCGCCCACCGTCGTGCCGATGCTGGGCACGCCCGCAGCCCCGGCGTCGACGTAGGCGATGCCGAAGGGCTCGTAGGTGGAGGGCATCAGGAAGCAGGTGGCCCGGTGCAGCAACTCGCCGTACTCGCGCCGCCCGGCTTCCGAGTTGAGTGGCAGGCGGCCGTGGCCGGTCACGCCCTCGGCGTCCACCGGCGGATGCGATCCGACCAGGTCGAGCGTCGCCTCCGGATGGCGCCTGCGCACCTCGGCGAAGGCGGCGAGGACGGCCTCGCCGCGCTTGCGCTCCCAATCGGCGCCGACGAAGAGGAAGCGAGGATGGCTCCAGTCGCGCCGCGCCCTGCCGGCATCGATGTTGCGCCCGACGCCCACCACGTGCACCTTGGCGGCGGGGATTCCGTAGTCGTCGCGGATCGAGTCGGCCGCCCAGCGGCCGGCCGCGCAGCAGCCGCGGCTGGCCTCGTAGATCCGGCGCTGCCGCTCGAGCCACACCTGCGCGGCGGCCTCGGGCAGCGAGTCGTACGGCGGCATGCCCTGGCGCAGGGCCAGGGCCAGGGTCATGTCGTCGAAGGTGACGATCGGGATCGGGGTGGAGAGCGAGTAGCCGCTGCCGAGCATCACGATCCCGTCCAGCGGCCCGGCCTTCCTCAGGCGGCGGTTCGCGGCGGCGCCGCAGGCGCCGGCGAAGCCGCGGCTGGTCGCCTGCTCGGCCCACGACATCCGCAGCAGCCGCGCGACCCTGCCCGACTGCGGGAACTTGGCGCGTATCGGGACCACCTCGCAGCCGGCGGCCTCGAGGCCCGACGAGATGCTCGCCGGCACTCCCGACCAGGACGCCCGATCCGTCGGGTCCCCCTGGAGGGCCAGCGCTATCCGCGGCATGGCTGGAGCGGCTCGGTCGAAGGCACCGGGGGGATGATCGCCTACCGCGGCGCGCGACGCAACGCGGATCAGCCCGGCTGCACCGAGTCCCAGGTCTTGCCGAGCTTTGCGGCGTCGAGCCGGATTTCCGAGCTGCCGGGGATGTTCGCGCCGTTGCGGTAGAGGCCGTTCTTGATGTAGGCGTAGCTCGCGCCGGGCGCGATCATGCTGACCCCGTTGCGGGCGTCGATCGGCCGGCCGTCGAGGATGAGCTCGTAGAAGCCCGCTTCGACGCCGGACGCCTTGAAGTGAATGACGACGTCGTGCCAGGCGTGTTCCGCCACCGGGGCGAGGAACCGGTCCCCGCCCATCGAAGGCCCGTGGCTCCAGAGACCTTTCGGTTCGGCCGCGTATTCGCCGTTGTCGCCTTCGTAGTCCCACAGCTGCAGGCCGAAGTTCGGGCTGCCTTCGTCGTCGCCCTTGAACTGCATGATCAGGTTGTGGGCTCCCGGGTGGCCGTAGACCATCGAGTCGATGTAGAAGGAGAAGGCATAGAAGTATTCGTCGCCCTCGTGGAATTCGATCATGCCGTCGGTGCTGCCGCCGCCGTTGCCGCCGAGGATCAGCTCGGAGCGGTCCTCGGTGCCGGTGAGGGCGACCCGGCCGGAATACAGCCCGCTGCGCACCGTGTCGCCGGCCATGGTCGGCATCGCTTCGCCGACGCCGGCGGTGTTCCAGTTGGCCAGCCCTTCCTCGAAGCCGGCTTCGAGGGTTTCGGAGGCGGACCCTTTGGACGCGGCGGTCGCACCGGCCTTGGGACGCGAGACGGCGGTGTTCGGGGAGATCGAGGCGCCTCGCCGAGCACGCCGCAGACGCCGCGCATGGATCCTGCGAGCCCTGATGTGGCGCCGGCGAGCCCGCGGGTGGCGACCCTTGGCGGCGGAGCGATGGGCGCGGTGGCTCTTGCCGGCGCGGCTCGCGGCGGCCTGCGTCGAGCCGGGATCCGCGCTCGCGCCGGCCGGAGCCGCCGCAGAGAAGAGGAGGGCGAGGACGACGCCTGCGCAACCGGCGGCCCGCAGGAGCGGAGCCGTAAGGGAGTGGCTTGAAGCGGTGGATGCCGTCACACGGCTTTGCTCGGCCGCGCGAGCTCAAGCGCCAGCTGTCAAGTGCGCGCTGGACGTATGTCTGATGCAGGTCGCGCCGCGTGATCGGATGCATTCACCGCCCCCGGCCCCGGCGTTCCGGCGCCCGGGCGGCGGGCCTGCTCAGGCGGCCGCTACCGAGGCGAACGTGGCGCCGAGCTTGGCGCCGTCGAGGCGGATCTCGGAGGCGCCGGGGATCTTGGCGCCGTTGCGGTAGATGCCGTCCTTGATGTAGCCGTAGGCGGCTTCGGGGACGAGCATGCTGGTGTGTTCTCGCGCGTCGACCAGCTTGCCGTCGAGGTACACCTGGTAGAAGCCGGCGGCGACCCGTGAGACCTTGAAGTGGATCACCACGTCATGCCACCGGTGCTCCGCGGCCGGGGCCAGGAAGCGGTCGCCCCCCATGCCCGTGCCGTGGCTCCACAAGCCTTTCGGTTCGGCCGCGTATTCGCCGTTGTCGCCTTCGTAGTCCCAGAGCTGCAGGCCGAACGCCGGTGACCCTTCGTCGTCGCCCTTGAGCTGCATGATCAGGTTATGGGCCCCGGGGTGGCCGTAGACCATCGACTGGATGTAGAAGGAGAACCCGTAGAAGTATTCGTCGCCCTCGGAGAACCTCCGGATCCCGGCGGTGCTGCCGGTCCCGTTGCCGCCGAGGATCAGCTCGGAGCGGCCCTGCGAGCCGGTGAGGACGACCTTCGCGGAATGCGTGCCGGAGCGGACGATGTCGCCGACGACCGTCGGGACCGCTTCGCCCACGCCGGCGGTGTTCCACCCGACCAGGCCGTCCTCGAACCCGGCTTCGAGTAGCGGCGCCGGAACGGGTTCGGGCGCCGGTTCCGGTTCGGGCGCCGGCGCGGGTTCCGGTTCAGCGGCGGGCTCGGGCGTGGGCGAGGGTTCGGCCGCCGGGGCCGGCGACGGTTCGGGGGCCGGGCCGGGGCTCGGAACGGGCGCCGGGGTCGGCGCCGGATCAGGTTCGGGTGCGGGCTGTTCCACGGTCGGATGGTGTCGCCTGCGGCGGATTGCGTTCACCCCTCCCCGCAGTACGCGCCGCGCCCGCAGCACCCGCCCGCCGGGTCGCCCGAGCGGCGAGGCCATGTAGCGGACGGCGGCAGGGGTCCAGGCGCTGCGGAGGGCGGTGGCTCGGGGCCCGGAGAACGCCTGCGCGGACGCCGGTCCGGAGGCCAGCGAAGCCAGCAGGGCGATCGCGAGCAGCGGCCAGACGGCGCGACCGCGTGACGTTCGGCGGACCTGCGGGAACGCGCTGTTCGAAGGGGTCCGCATGGGAACCCCCTCGTCCGGTCAGGGCCGATCGCGGAGCGATCGGCTGTGCAGCGGACAGATGTCCGGAAGGCGGCAGGGGCCGAATCAGTAGGCCCCGCGTCCCGACAGGACCGCCGGGATGGTGGCGAGGAGGATCTCGAGGTCGCGCGCCAGCGACCAGCCGGCGACGTACTGGTAGTCAAAGCGGACCATCTCCTGGAAGGGGCTCTGGGAGCGACCGTAGACCTGCCAGGGCCCGGTCAGCCCCGGCCGCAGCTCGAGCCGGCGCAGGTGCCAGTTCTCGTCCAGCGCCGCCGTCTCGGGGAAGATCAACGGCCGCGGCCCGACCAGGCTCATCTCGCCCCTGAGGACGTTGAACAGCTGCGGCAGCTCGTCGATCGAGAAGCGCCTGATGACCCGGCCGACGCGGGTGATGCGGGGGTCCTCGCGGATCTTGAACATCACCCCGTCGCCGGCCTCGTTGAGCTTCTCCATCTCAGCCTTGCGCTGCTCCGCATCGAGGTACATCGAGCGGAACTTGATCATCTGGAAGCTGGTGCTGTGGCGGCCGGCCCGCGGCTGGCGGAAGAAGACGGGACCGCGCGACTCGAGCTTGATCGCGATCGCGATCGCGATCATCAGCGGCGAGAAGAGGACGAGCAGGGCGAGCGACCCGCCGATGTCGAGCACTCGCTTCGCCGCCATCGAGGCGGAGGTGAGCATCGGCGCCCCGATCGAGAGCAGCGGCAGCCCGCCGACCTGTTCGAGCGCCCTGACGCCGTCGAGGAACTCGAACAGCCTGGGGACGACGTCGACCGAGACGCCGGCGTCGCGGCAGGCGCGGATCGACTCCAGCAGCTGCTCGTGGCTGGCCCGTGAGAAGGCGATGATCACGCGGTCGATCTGCTGTGCCTCGATCACCCCGGCGAGGTCGCGGAAGCGACCCAGCCAGGGCAGGTCGGGGCTGCCGACGTGGTGTACGTCGTCGTCGACGATGCCGACCGGGACGAGGCCGAACTGGGCGTTCTGCTCGAGCTTTTCGACCACCTGCCCGGCGACCACGCCGGAGCCGAGGATCAGAGTGCGCTGGATCAGGTCGGCCGTCCGGTGCAGGCCGGCGCGCACGATCGTGCGGGTGATCGCGGTGAAGGCGGCGATGCCCCCGACCGTGAGGAAGGTGAGGGCGACCACCTGATCCAGCTGCAAGACGGAGGCGACGCCGAACAGCGGCCAGGTGATCAGCAGGACGGCGACGAAGGCGCGCGGGACCTCGGTCACCGCCGAGGCCCAGGTGGCGAGCTGGTCGCTGCGGTACAGGCCGATGCTGAAGGCGGCCAGCGGCCAGAGCAGTACGGCGGAGGCGATGTAGGCGGAGCCCTCCAGCGATGCCAGGCCCAGGACTGCGACGGCGGTCGCCGCCGCGCACACAGCCGCCACCGCGTCGGCGACGACGAGCATCTTCGCCAGCACCGTCCCCCGGCGCCTCGCCTTGTCCGTGGGGCTTCCGGCGGCCTGCCCGTGCCCCTCGGGCTCGGGCGCCCGGCTGGGGTCGTGGGGTGAACGCGTTGCGGTCGAACTCTCCATGGCAGACTCGTCTAGTGTCGGCTCGGTCCGACGGGCAGGCGGTTGGGCAGCGGGTCGAGTCTTTGGGGTCGGCTGTACATGGCTACGGCTCCGGTGGGTACGCCTGGCGCCACCCGCGACAGCGACACCATTAGAAAATAGAGACGACGAGGCGAAAACTCCATAGCCCTTTGCAGATCGGCAACAAGCTCATTCTGGACAAGTCGGCAACAGGCGTTGCACGGGCCGATCGCCGGCATCCGGTGGACAGATATTCGAGTTGAATTGACTATCGGTTCAAGCCGGACCTCACGCGTTCCAGACCTGGCTCAGTGCGCTTCGTCGGAGGCGTGCGCCGGCGGTCGCGACTCCTCGGCCAGCGAGGTGATCTCGAGCGGGCCGTGGGCGGCCGCCTCGAGCACCTCGGTCGCCTCCTCGGCCGAGCGGGCGTAGAGCTCGACCAGCATGTGGATGGCGATCCGCTCCTCGTCGTGCTTGTGGAAGCGGACGTGGGCGAAGAACTCGCGCACGCCGGCCTCGCCGAAGGCGCCGTAGGCGAGCAGCTCGGCCGCTTCCGGCCCGGCGCAGCTCTCGACCCGGTCCTGGTCGACGGTGACCGTGCAGGAGGCGACCCAGGGGGTGCCGGCGACCATCCGCTCCCAGCGGTCCTCGATCGGCACCACGCGGTCGTCCTGGAAGGTCAGGTGCGGCTGGTCGTGCATGCAGTCGAGGCACTGGACGAGCGCTTCCTGCACCTCGTCGATGCCCTCGGCGGGGATCCCGGTCCCGGGGTCGATGCGGCGGATCGCGTCGTAGTGGATCTGGATCTCGAGGTTCTGCGACCAGCAGCGGTAGCAGCGCAGCCAGGCCGAGCGGTCCCCGTTCATATCGCTCATCGCTGCATTGTCGCAGCCAGCTCGTCGGCGATCAGCCGCGCCAGCGGCAGCGCGGAGGTGGCGGCCGGGGAGGGGGCGTTGCGGACGTGGATCGCCCGCTCGGTGCGGTGGACGACGAAGTCGTCGACGAGGGTTCCGTCGCGGCCGAGCGCCTGGGCACGGATCCCGGCCGGGGCGACCTCGGCCCTGACGCCGCGCAGCTCGGGGACCAGGCGCGCCGCCGCGGCGAGGAAGGCGCGGCGGCTGGCGGCGTGGCTCATCTCGATCAGCCCGGCCCGCCGGTGGCGCGCCATCATCCGCCAGGTGCCGGGCCAGGCGAGCGTCTGGCCGAGGTCGCGCAGGCGCACGGTGCGCAGCTCGTAGGCGTCGCGCGCCGGCGCCAGAAGGGCGCTGGGGCCGATCAGCACCCGGTCGTCGATCGTCCTGGTCAGATGGGCGCCGAGGAAGGGGAGGTCGGGGTCGGGGACCGGGTAGACGCTGGCGCGGACCGCCGCCGCGGCGGAAGCGGGCAGCCGTAGGTAGCCGCCGCGGAAGGGGACGATGCGGGGGTCCTGCGGCGCGCCGCAGGCGACGGCGAGACGGTCGGCCCAGAGGCCGGCGCAGAAGACCGCCGCCGCGGCCACGGTTGTCCCGCCCGGGTGGCGCAGCGCGATCCGGCCGGACGCCTGCCCGGCGCCGGCGACCGGCACGCCGAGGTGGACCGTGCCGCCGGCCCGCCGCACGTCGGCGGCGTAGGCCTCGGCGACGGCGACGAAGTCGACGACCCCGGTCTGCGGCGAGTGCAGGGCGGCGACGCCGCGGGCGCCGGGCTCGATCGCGGCGATCTCCTCGCCGCGGAGGCGCCGCAGCTCCGGCACCCGGTTGGCGCGGCCGCGCCGCTCCAGCTCGTCGAGCCGGCCCAGCTCGCCCTCGTCGACGGCGACGATCAGCTTGCCGGACTTCCGGTAGGGGATGCCGCGCTCGTCGCAGTAGCCGTAGAGGGCGCGCGAGCCCTCGACGCAGAGCCGCGCCTTCAGCGAGCCCGGCTCGTAGTAGACGCCGGCGTGGACGACGCCGCTCGAATGCCCGGTCTGGTGGCGGCCGATCCCCTCCGCCGCCTCGAGCACGCAGAGCCGCGCGCCCGGGTTTCGCGCCAGCAGCTCGCGCGCCACCGCCATCCCGAGGATGCCGCCGCCGACGACGGCGAGATCGCACTCGCGCGGCGGCTCTTCGGGAGTAGGCAATCCACACACCCCGCAAGCGACAATCTACACCGGAAGCTCGAGTCGCAGGCCCCGCTCCTCCGCGAGCTCAGGCGTGACGAACGCGTTGGTCGCCTCGAGCATCCGCTTGGCCGTCCTCAGGTCGCTCCAATCGATCGCCGCCGCGTATTCCTGCGCGAAGTCGAGCACGCGGACCAACGGCCGGGGGTTGCCGTTTCGCGACAGCGCCCGGAGCGCCTGAAGGTAGTTGTCGCGGTAGACGATCGGGATCACGATCCGCTGCTCGCCGGCGGCGCTCAGCTCGGCGTTCATCAGGACGCGCGCGACGCGGCCGTTGCCGTCGGTGAACGGGTGCACCTCGCCGACCAGGAACATCAGGAAGATCGCCTTTGCCAGGCCCGCGGGGAGTGGCTCGTGGTAGCGGTATCCCTCGCTCAGGGTTCCCTCGACCAGGTCGGGATGGACGAAGGTCGTGGCACCCGCGCGGTTCGGTTTGAGCTTGAACGAGCCAGGGTTCGCCGCCGGGCGTCGGGCCAGCATCAGCGCGTGGTGGGAGCGGAGCAGGGCGATCAGGTCTTCGGGGCCGGTGGGCACTCGGGCTCGCAGCTCGGGATCGTCGACCAGCTCGAAGGTGCCGAGGACATCGTGCGCGTCTTCGAAGCGCCCCTCGGGCATCACTCCCTCGAAAACGATCGCTTCCGCCTCCTCCAACTCGAATTCGGTGCCCTCGATCCAGTTCGAGAGGTAGGACTCGACGAAGGAGTGGGCCGGGAACGAGTCCGGCTGTTCGGCGCGGCTCGGGAGGGGGGTCTGCATCAGGTGGGCCTGGAGAGCGTCGAACAGCTCCAGCCGGCGCGGGTCGAACCCGAGGCCCCTCCGGTGGGCGCGTGCTCCGGCGGTTTTCAGCTTGGCTGTGCGGGTGCCCAGAACCGCCCCGATCAGGTCATCCAGCTCCTCCATCTCCGCGGTTGCGTCGAGAGGCCCGGCGACCTCCCGGGCCTTGTCGCGAAGCTCGTTCAGCGCCTCGGTTCCACGCACAGAGACAAGCCGGACCAGCTCATCCTCGATCTCGGCTCGTGCAAGGGTTCGCGCGACGCCGGCCCGGCTCGCCCGGGAGGGACGAATGTTGTCGAGGAACTTCCGTGCCGGGCCGGAGAAGTGGAGCCCCTCCATGAAGGGCATGTCGCCGGCGATCGGCCCGGGTCCGCTGCGCGGGCGGATGGTCATGCCCGGAAGCCGCAGTGGCGCGCGCCGCACCCCGGAAGCGCCGACGTCGAGGAAGAGCGACCCGTCCTCGGCCGGTTTGGCTTCGAGGGCGCTGCGGTCGACGACCACCGCGTCGGGGAAATAGAGCGCGGCGATTCGCTGCCAGTTGCGCCGCACCACCTGCTCGAGGGGGGCCTCGGTGTTCCTCGTGTAGAGGCGGGGGCCGACCTTCCGGGCTCGCCCGGCTTTGACCGCAGCGCCGACCGCGCGCGACGTGTGCGCGTTGCTGAGGAAGACCTCAGGCTGCTCCGGCAGCAAGAAAGTGGGGGTAAGCGCCGCCACGATGCCACCGATTGTAAATAAGTCGGACTTAAGTTGCCAAAAACTGCAAAAAACCGTACATAACCCCGAAGATCAGGCCGCCGCCCCGGCCGCCGCGCGCTGCTCGACCAGGGCGACGATCTCGGCCATGATCTTGTTGATGTCGAAGTCCTTCGGCGTGTAGACGCCGTCGACGCCGGCCTCGCGGAGGCGCTTCGCGTCGGCGGCGGGGATGATCCCGCCGACCACGACCGGGACCTCGACGCCCTGCTCGCGCAGCCGCCGCACGACCTCCGGGACCAGCTCGAGGTGGGAGCCGGAGAGGATCGAGAGGCCGACCACGTCGACGTCCTCCTGCAGGGCGGACTCGGCGATCTCCTCGGGGGTCAGCCGGATCCCCTGGTAGATCACCTCCATGCCGGCGTCGCGGGCGCGCAGGGCGATCTGCTCGGAGCCGTTGGAATGGCCGTCGAGGCCCGGCTTGCCGACCAGGATCCTGATCCGGTGGCCGAGCCGCTCCGAGACCTCGTCGACGCGGCCGCGGATCGCCGCCAGCTCGTCGGGGTGCCCGGGCGGGGCGGCGCCCTCGACCCCGGTCGGGGCGCGGTAGGCGCCGAAGGCCTCGCGCAGCACCGCCGCCCACTCGCCGGTCGTCGCGCCGGCCTTCGCCGCGGCGATCGTCGCCGGCATCACGTTGGCCTCCTCGTTGCGGGCGGCGCGGCCGAGCTCCTCCAGCGCGGCCCGCACGGCGCCCTCGTCGCGCTCGGCCCTCCAGCGCTCCAGCGCCTCGACCCGCTCGCGCTCGACCTCGGGGTCGGGGGTGAGGATGTCACCGCCGGCGCCGGCGGTGAGCGGCGAGTCCTCGGTCTCGGTGAAGCAGTTCTGGCCGACCACCTTCTGCTCGCCGCTCTCGATCCGGGCGACCCGCTCGCGGTGCGACTCGACCAGGCGCGCCTTCATGTAGGGGACGGCGCTGACCGCGCCGCCGTGCTCGGTGACCACGGCCATCTCGGCCCGGGCGCCCTCGATCAGCTCCTCGACCAGGCCGTCCATCACCGTCGAGCCCTCGAACAGGTCGGGGTACTCGAGCAGGTCGGTCTCGTTGGCCAGCACCTGCTGGATGCGCAGGCCCCACTGCTGGTCCCAGGGGCGCGGCAGGCCCATCGCCTCGTTCCAGGCGGGCAGCTGGATCGCCCGGGCGCGGGCGTCGCGGCTCAGCGTCACCGCCAGCGCCTCGAGCACGATCCGCTGGACGTTGTTCTCCGGCTGCGCCTCGGTCAGGCCGAGGCTGTTGACCTGGACGCCGTAGCGGAAGCGCAGCATCTTCTCGTCCGTCACCCCGTAGCGCTCGCGGCCGATCTCGTTCCAGAGCCGGCCCATCGCCCGCAGCTTGGCGATCTCCTCGATCAGCCGGATGCCGGCGTTGACGAAGAAGGAGATGCGGCCGAAGACCTTCGGGAACTCGCTCGCGGCGACCTGGCCGCGCGCCCTCACCTCGTCGAGCACGGCGATCCCGGTCGAGAGCGCGTAGGCGATCTCCTGCACCGGCGTCGCCCCGGCCTCCTGGAGGTGGTAGCTGCAGATGTTGGTCGGGTTCCAGCTCGGCACCTCGCTGACCGTGAAGGCGACCATGTCGGCGATCAGCCGCATCGAGGGCTCGGGCGGGAAGGCGTAGGTGCCGCGCGAGAGGTACTCCTTGATGATGTCGTTCTGGGTCGTGCCCCTGAGCTCCTCGCGGGCGACTCCGTTCTCCTCGGCGACGGCGACGTAGAGGCCGAGCAGCCAGGCGGCGGTGGCGTTGATCGTCATCGAGGTGTTCATCTCGTCGAGCGGGATGCCGTCGAAGAGCTGGTGCATGTCGCCCTTGTGGACGATCGAGACGCCGACCTTGCCGACCTCGCCGCGGGCGAGGACGTGGTCCGGGTCGTAGCCGGTCTGGGTCGGCAGGTCGAAGGCGACCGAGAGGCCGGTCTGGCCCTTTTCGAGGTTGCGCCGGTAGAGCTCGTTCGAGCGGCGGGCGTCGGAATGCCCGGCGTAGGTGCGCATCACCCAGGGGCGGTCGCGCTCGGGCAGGCGGTGGTCGGCCATCGCTCCAATCTTATGCGGGGCGCCGGGAAAGACGGCGTTCATCGGTCACGGACGCGCATCTTTCGCCCGCGCCTGTGTTTAGGCTGGGACCGATGAAGCTGCGACTGACCGCAACCGTTCCCGCTGCCCTGCTCGTGGCGCTGGCGCTGGCCGCGAGCGCCGCAGCCTCGCTGATCGGCCTCTACCGCAACAACATGGAGACCGATGCCCAGCGCGGCCAGATGGTGAAGCTGCTCGGCGAACGCTGCGGGCGCGGCGGCTCGAAGACCGCCCTGCAGATCGTCGTCGGCAAGGGGACGAAGGAGTGCGCCTACCGCACGCCGGTGGTCGGGCGGGACCTCGAGATCGCCGCCGTCGCCCGGCTGCTCGGCAGCACGCCGAAGCCGGTCCAGCGCAAGGCCTTCCTGGCGCTCGACCTGCGGGCCGGCGGGGAAGGCTCGCGCTACCAGCTCGCCCTCTTCCCGCTGCAGCGCAAGGCGCAGCTGCGCAAGGTGCACGACGACGGCAGCGTCGAGTACCTGCAGGTCGAGCACCAGGTCGAAACGGCGCCGGGCGCCGACCGCGCCAACGAGCTGCGGCTGCGCGCCTTCAACCTCACCAGCGGCCCCGAAAAGGGCAGTTGCCGGATCCAGGCCTGGGTCGGCAGCAAGCTCGTCGCCGACGTCACCGACCCGGCCGCGGGCGAGCTGCAGGGACGCGCCTCGGGGGTCTCGGTCGGTGCGGTCGGCAACGCCAAGGGCGCCGTCGCCGGCTTCGACAACGTCGTGGTCCGCGCGCCCAGCCCGTATTAGCGCCGGCTCGACCATAATGCGGGCGGTGTCGACGACGATCGAGAAACCGCGCCATGCCGGGCCCGGCTCCGGGCTGGGCGGAGACTGGCGCGTGATCGTCTGCAACGACAACCACAACACCTTCGAACACGTCGCCGCGACGCTTGCCAAGGTGATCCCGGGCGTGGCCTACGACCAGGGCATGCGGATCGCCGAGCGGATCCACAACAGCGGCCAGGCGATCGTCTGGTCCGGCCCGCGCGAGCCGGCCGAGCACTACTGGGAGCAGCTCAAGGCCGCCGGCCTGACGCTGGCTCCGCTCGAGCGGAGCTGAGGCAGCCGGCGGTTTATTCCGCCGCCAGCAGCGTGTGCCAGGCGGGGAGGATCGGCAGGTCGGCGAGGTCGAGGATCGCGGCGCGCGCCTTCTCGATCTCCTCCGAGTACCAGTAGCGATCGAAGTCGGAGCGGCTCTCCCAGAGGGAGGTCTGCTTGAAGGACAGCGGGTCGTCGATCGAGCGGGTCAGCGACCAGCTCTTGGCACCGAAGGCCGGCATCCGCGCCGCCGCCGGCTCCCAGATGTCGAGCCAGCGGTCGGCCCGGTACGGGGCGATGTGCCAGTCAAGCGTGCAAATCTCAACCATCTCTACGCTCCCACCTCGGCCCGGATCGCGCCCGGGCCGGCCTCGTTCTTGCCCTCTTCCTCGGACTCGGCCCCGACCAGGATCGAGATCTTGCCGAGGTGCTTGTTCTCGTGCAGCAGCTGGTGCGCGCCCGGCACGCCCTCGAAGCCCATCGTCCTCCACAGCACCGGCCTCACCTTGCCCTCCGCCATCAGCTTGTTGGCCCGCATGCACTCGTACGCGTTGGCGAAGTGCGAGCCGATGATCTGCTTCTGGCGCATCCACAGGTAGCGCACGTCGAAGTCGAGCTGGAAGCCCGAGGTGGCGCCGCAGATGACGACCTTGCCGAACGGCTTGACGACGAAGACCGAGGTCGGGAAGGTCGCCTGGCCGACGTGCTCGAAGACGATGTCGGGGGCGTCGCCGAGGATCTCCTTGACCCGCTTGGCGAAGCCGCGCGAGGCCTTGAAGCGCTCCTTCTCGGCGGCCCTGTCGGCGAGGTTCTCCGGGGTCCGCATCATCTCGCCGAACTCCTTGCGGTTGACGTAGTCGACCGCGCCGAGCTGCTTGACCAGCTCGCCCTTCTGCTCGGAGGAGACGACGCCGACCGCGTTGGCGCCGGCCGCCTTGCAGAGCTGCGTGGCGAAGACGCCGAGGCCGCCGGCGGCGCCCCAGATCAGCACGTTGTGGCCGGGCTGGAGCTTGCACTGGTCGATCAGCATCCGGTAGGCGGTGAAGTAGGTGAGGCCGTAGGCGGAGGACTCGGCCCAGGAGAGGCTCTGAGGGCGGGGGAGGAGCTGCTGCGCCTGCACCTTGGTGAACTGGGCGAACGAGCCCCAGGTGGTCTCGTAGCCCCAGATCTTCTGGCTCGGCGCGGCGAGCGGGTCGAGCCCGTGCACCTCGACGTCCTCGTAGGAGGCCTGGTTGCAGTGGATCACGACCTCGTCGCCGGGCTGCCAGCGGCTGACGCCCTCGCCGACCTTCCAGACGATGCCCGAGGCGTCGGAGCCGCCGATGTGGTGGCCGTAGGTGGGGTGGTCGCCGTAGCCGAACACCGAGACCGGCTTGCCGAGCGCCGCCCAGACGTTGTTGAAGTTGACCCCGGCCGCCATCACCCGCACGATCACCTCGAAGGCGCCGGGCTCGGGGACCTCGATCTGCTCGAGCTGGAAGGCGTTGTCGGGCTCGCCCTCGCGCTCCTGGCGGATCACCCACGCCGCCATCGTCTCCGGCAGCGTTCCGGGCTCCACGTCCAACTTCGAGACTGCGCTGCTGTCGACGGCCAAACCGGCTCCTCCGTGGGGGTCGTTTGCGGGCGGGGGCAATCCTAGATCAGACCCGGGCCTCGCCGCCGCTCAGGCGGCGTCGGCGTCGGTCCCGGCCTCGCGCAGCTCCGGCGCCGAGATCTCCCGCACCGCGATCTCGACCGGTGCGGGTGACTCGATCTCCTTGCCGGGGGCGATCCCGAGGTCCTCGACCTTACGCAGCTGCGGCAGCAGCCGGCCCTCCATCGAGGCGACGGCGGAGTTGTAGGCGCCGGTCGCGGAGCCGAGCCGCTTGCCCATCGTGTCGAAGTCCTTGATGAACTTGGCGAAGCGACCGTGCAGAGTCGTCGCGGCGTCGGCGATCTGCGCCGCCTCGGCGACCATCCGCTCCTGCCGCCAGCCGAGCTCCATCGTCCGCAGCAGGCCGATCAGCGAGGTCGGGCTGACGACCAGCACGTTGCGCTCCAGCGCGTAGTCGAACAGCGTCGGGTCGGCGGCGAAGGCGGCGTGCATCGCCGGCTCGTTGGGGATGAAGCAGATCACCAGGTCGGGCATCTCGCCGGCCTTGAACTGGCCCTGGTAGTCCTTCGAGCTGAGGCTGCGGATGTGCTCGCGGGCCTGCCGCGCGTGGCGCTCGAGTTGCGTCAGGCGGTCGGCTTCCGCCTCGGCCTCCTGGGCGTCGAGGAAGGCGTCGAGGGGGACCTTGGAGTCGGCGACGAAGGCGCGCCCCTCGGGCAGGAGGAATCGTGCGTCGGGCCGCAGCCTGCCGCCTTCGGCCTGGATCGTCTCCTGCAGCTCGAAGTCGACGTGCTCGGTCATGCCGGCGATCTCGACGCAGCGCCGCAGCTGCAGCTCCCCCCACTGCCCGCGCGTCTGCGGCTGGCGCAGCGCCTTCTTCAGCCCGGCGGTCTCGGAGTTGAGGTTGCCGACCGTCTGGCCCATCTGCTCGAGCAGGGTGCGCGTCTGCAGGTCGGTCTCGCCGCGCCGCTGCACCTCCTTCTCGATCTTCTCCTGCCCCTTGGAGATCCGCTCGGCGAGCGCCTTGATCTCGGCCTGGCGCCGGTCGAGGGTCGCCTCGGCCGCCTTGGCGTCGACCTTGCGCGACTCCTCGTTCATCCGCTGCAGGTCGGCGACCGCCTGCGAGGTCGCCTCCCGGATCGCCGGCCCGAGGTCCGGCGCCTCCTCCTTCGGGCGGGCGAGGAGCGCGTAGACGAGCCCCGCGGCGAGCAGGACGACGGCGATTGCCAGGGCGACGGTCATCGACGAACGAGAATGACGAGTCGGGCAGACGCCACGACGAGATCGCTTCGCCGGAAATTACGGACCGGAAAAGCAAACGACCCGCCGGAGCGGGTCGAGCCTGTTGAAGCGGGAATCCTGCTGGTAAGGCAGGACAATTGCGGCTGTCAGGAGCTTGTCCGCTCCTCAGGGCAGGAGGACGTCGTTCTCCGACGACGAGCGGTAGGGGCCGACGACGAAGCGGGCCGGCTTGGCGGCGGGGATGTCGGCGGCGGTGACGCGGTAGACGCCGGTCGGCAGGCTGGTCTGCATGGTGACGTTGCCGTTGGCTACCAGCGGCGGGGAGCTGGCGCGCTTGCGACGGCCGCGCACCTCGAGGCGGGATTCGACCGGGGTCAGGTTGGCGGCGACGAGGGTCACGTCGAGCGGCGCGTTGGAGCGGACCGGGGGCTGGCCGGCGTGCTGGTTCTGCGGGATCTGCTGAGTCGGTTCCGGGCCGAAGGCGATCCGCCGCGGCTGCACCTTGACCCGATCTTCGCTGACCGTGACGCTGACCCGGGTCGGCGGCTGCGGGCGCGCTTCGCTGACCCGTTCTTCGGCGCCGCAGCCGGTCACGGCGGCGGACAGCACGGCCGCCCCGCAAACGAGGCCGAGCGCGCTCGCGCCCGGCGCCGCGAACAGCCGCCTGCCTCGCCAGCAACCCATCGACGGGAATCTAGCCGAACGGCAAGTCGACGACGCGAGCCGTAACACCCTCTTCACCGACCGAGAGCTCGGCGCCGGGCTCGGCCTCGCGGCGGACGATCGCCAGGGCGATCGGGCCGCGGGCGGGGGAGACGCAGGCGCTGCCGATCCGGCCGACCTCCTTCTCGCCGAGTCGCAGCGGCGCTCCCGGGGCCGCCGGGGCGCTCAGCTCGAGCCCGCGCAGGCGGCGGTTGGGGCGCCCCTTGTAGTGCAGGCGGGCGACCGGCTCCTGGCCGATGTAGCAGCCCTTCTCGAAGTCGACCGCCGCCTCGACGATCCCCGCCTCGGCGGGCATCGTCTCGGCGCTCATCTCGGCGCCGAAGCGCGGCCGGCCGGCCTCGATCCGCAGCACCTCGACGGCCTCGGCGGCGACCTCGGCGGCGCCCGCGTCGAGCAGCGCCCGGCGCAGGCGGCCGGCCTCGGCGGCGGCTGCGATCAGGTCGATCCCGTCGGCGGTCCCGGCGGCGAGGCAGTCGACGCCGGCGACGCTCGTCGCCTCGCTCGCGTGCTCGGGCAGCGGCGGCGCGCCGGCGATCTCGGCGCTGCGCGGGCCGATCAGCGAGAGGATCGCGCCCTGGTCGCTGACGTCGTCGACGGCGACGTCGCGGCCGACCGAGTACATCGTCAGGTGGCGGAGGACCGCCTCCCGGGCCGGCGCCTCGGTGTCGATCCAAAACCCCGCTCCGCTGTTCCCTTGCCGCCGATAGGCGGGCAAAGGAACAGCGGAAGCGTGGAGGACGCGCATGTCCGACTGCATGTGGCCCTTGCGGTCGAGCAGCGCCGCGTAGCAGCCCTCGCCCGGGGAGAGTCCCTCGACGTCGTTGGTCAGCTGGCCCTGCAGGTACTCGGCCGCGTCCGGGCCGCTCAGCGCGAGCTTGCCGCGCTCGGAGCGGTCGAGCAGGCCGCACTCCTCGCGCAGCTGGCGGTACTGCGCGTCCAGCTCGACTGCGGTCGCCTCGGCCATGCCTCCGATTCTAGGAGGGTCGCATCGCGCCGCATCGGACTTTGACCACACCCCAGTGGGGCAGAAGTCCGACGCGACGAATTTAGATGTGTCAAAATCATTTAGACATGTCTAAACCGACCAAGGCGATCGAGGACTACGCGAAGGCGATCTACGCCCTCTCGCGCGAGCGCGAGGGCCCGGTCCTCAACGGTGAGGTGGCGGCGCGGCTCGGCGTCACGCCGGCGACCGCGACGGCGATGCTGAAGCGGCTCGGCGAGCTGGGCCTGGTCGAGTACCTGCCCTACCGCGGCGTCACCCTGACCCCGGCGGGCGAGCGTGTCGCGCTGGAGGTGATCCGCCACCACCGGCTGCTCGAGGCCTACCTCTCGGAGGCGCTGGGCATGCCCGACGACATGGTCCACGCCGAGGCCGAGGTGCTCGAGCACCACATCTCCGAGGAGCTGGAGCGGCTGATCGCCGCGAAGCTGGGCGAGCCGAGCCACGACCCGCACGGCACGCCGATCCCCGGGCCCGACCTGCAGCTGCCGCTCAAGGAGGGCAGCGCGCGGTGAAGCCGCCCCCGCCGGTGTCGAAGGCGACGGTCGAGGACGTCCTGCCGGGTGAGGCCGCGGTCGCGGTCGCGGCGCGGCGCTCGCTGGAGGGCCACGCGCGCGGGCTCGGCCGGGTCTGGCCGTTCCTCGGCCCGGCCTTCATCGCCGCCGTCGCCTACATCGATCCCGGCAACTTCGCCACCAACATCGCCGGCGGGGCCAAGTTCGGCTACCTGCTGCTGTGGGTCGTGCTGCTGGCGAACCTGATCGCGATGCTGGTCCAGGCCCAGTCGGCGAAGCTCGGGATCGCCACCGGCCGGAACCTGGCCGAGCTGTGCCGCGAGGTCTACTCACGGCGCGTCTCGGTCGGCCTCTGGTTGCAGGCCGAGCTGGTCGCGATGGCGACCGACGTCGCCGAGGTGGTCGGCGCGGCCCTCGGCCTCAACCTGCTGTTCGGCATCCCGCTCTTCCCGGCCGGCGTGATCGCCGGCGCCGGCGCCTTCGCGATCCTCGCCCTGCAGCAGATGGGGCTCCGGCGGCTCGAGGCCGGGATCAGCGCCCTGGTCGGCGTCGTCGTCGCCTCCTTCGTGTTCGAGCTGTTCGACGCCAGGCCGGCGCCCGGGGAAGTCGCCAGGCACCTCTTCGTGCCCGGCTTCGGCGGCACCGAGAGCATCCTGCTGGCCACCGGGATCATCGGCGCGACGGTGATGCCGCACGTGGTCTACCTGCACTCGGCGCTGACCCAGAGCCGGATCGTCGGCCGCGACGAGGCCGAGAAGAAGCGGATCTTCGGCTTCGAGAAGGTCGACGTGGTGATCGCCCTCTCGCTGGCCGGCCTGGTCAACCTCTCGATGATGATGGTCGCCGCCGCCCTCTTCCACGGCAGCGGGCTGACCGGGATCGACACGATCGAAGGCGCCTTCGAGGGGTTGAAGACGCTGGTCTCCGGCAGAGCGGCGACGATCTTCGGCGTCGCCCTGCTCGCCTCCGGCTTCGCCTCCTCCTCGGTCGGGACGATGGCCGGCCAGGTGGTCATGCAGGGCTTCCTCCGCCGCCAGATCCCGCTCTTCCTGCGCCGGGCTCTGACCCTCGCCCCGGCGCTGTTCGTCCTCGCGATCGGCGCCAACCCGACCGACGCGCTGGTCCTCAGTCAGGTCGTGCTCTCGTTCGGCATCCCGTTTGCCCTGGTGCCGCTGGTGCTGATCGCGCGGCGGCGCGACGTGATGGGGTCGCTGGTCAATCCCGGCTGGTTGACGGCGCTCGCGGCGACCCTCGCTGCGCTGATCATCGGGCTCAACCTGTTCTTGATTGCCGACCTGTTCCTTTAGGGCGAGGCCGGCCGGCGCCGCCTTCCAGGGACCGGCTATGGGTCAGGCGAGCAGCTTCTCGATCAGCTGGGGGAGCTCGCGGGCCAGGCGGGAGCGCGGAACCACGAGGTCCACGCCGGCGGCATCGGCGGCCTGCCTGGTCTCGGCGTTTACGTGCGAGTAGTAGCCGAGGACGGGGATGCCGAGGTTCGCGAGAGCTTGGGGGTCCTCGGCGTCGAGGTCGGCTACGAGAAGCTCTGCCTCGTCGAGCGGAGCTTCCGTCAAGGCGGGCGCGAGCGTCACTTCGTGGCCGGCAGCTTCCAGCATCGCTTCCACCTTGCTGCCCAGGAGCAGATCGGGCGCCACTGCGACCACGCGAGCCATCAGGGGCTTGCTCCCCTCGCAGCTCCCACCTAGAGCGAGCGGCGCTGGCGGAGCTCTTCGCGCACGCTCTCCGGCCGGCCCCACATCTGCACGACCTCGGCCCGGCCCTCGCGCACCTCGCGAACCTGCATCTCGCCGGCAACACCTTCCTCGTCCAGCTTCTCCAGCACCCCCAGCACCGTGTCCGCCGCAGCCGCGTGCCCGAAGCTGTGAGCGACCAGCAAGCGCCAGTCCCAATCGGCCTGCGAGTAAGGCTGCGCATTGACCCGGCTCAGCGCCACCGCCGTATCGACGTACCGGCTCTCGTCGTCGATCCGCAGGTCAAGCTCCAGATCCGTCCAGTCGGGCGGCAAGGAATCGAGCACCTGCCTGAAGTCACCAGCCAAGCTCACGAGCCTCAGCGTATCTGGAAGGCGTGGCAGGGGGGCACCCCCCGGCGCGCCACCCGGTTAGGGACTGAGCCGGAACGCTTCATCCACATCCAAGGGCCGCTTCAGCAACCCGTGCTCAAGGTCCCACGCGGCCCATTCCCGCAGCACCGCCGGATCGAACCCCGCCGGCCGCAGGTCCGGCAGCAGCACCCGCAGCTGCGCCGCCTGGTCGCCCCGGTCCAGTTCCGGCGCCGCGGCGAGCAGATCGTCGAGTGCTCTTGCGGGGTGCTGGACGGCGAACCCGTAGCCGCGGGTGGTCGCGGCGACCATCGCGTCGACCAGCCCGGGGTCCCGGCCGATCGTCTTCTGCGAGGCGGCGAGGATCAGCTCGGGGTACGGCGGGGCGCCGTACTCGTCGACCTTGAAGATCCGGACCGGTATGGCCCGCCGCCGCAGCGCCACCCCCTCGGCGTTCCAGAAGCCGGTCGCCGCGTCGACCTTGCCGGCGGCGAGCGAGGAGACGGCGTCGAAGCCGATCGTCACCCGGCGCACCTGCGCCGGGTCGCCGCCGTCGGCCGACACCTCGGAGTCGACCACGGCTTCGTCGGAGGGCAGGCCGGTGACGCCGACCGTGTGGCCGTCGAGGTCGCGCGGGCGGCGCACCGGGCCGTCGCCGGCGGCGATCACGGCGGCCAGCGGGCGCTCGACGATCGGCATCAGCCCGACCGGCTCGAGGCCGCGCTCGCGGGCGATGCCGAGGTCGTGGATGTCGAGGATCGCGAAGTCGGTGCGGCCCGCGGCGAGCAGCTTCGGCGCGTCGGTCGATTCGCCCGGCCGGCGGATCGTCAGGTCGATCCCGGCGTCACGGTAGTAGCCCCGCCGCTGCGCCGCGTAGATGCCGGAGTGGACGGCGTTGGGGGTGAAATCGAGCACCAGCGTCGCGCCATTCGGCGCGCCCGGTTCAGCGCCGCCTCCGCCGCAGCCGGCCGCGCCGGCGAGCAGGAAGGCGGCCGCCAGCAGCGCGGCAACCCGTCTCATTCAACAGGGAAACCTATTCATAAGCCGAATCCGGATACACTCTCGCCGCGAAACCGACCTGGGAGTTACGGGAAAGAGGAGGCGTATCCAGTGCAGGAACGAGGACTTGCGGCATATCTCGCCGAGCTGATCGGCACTTTCTTCCTGGTGTTCTTCATCACCAGCGTGGTCGTGCTGTTCGTGGCGACGGGCAACCAGGCGCAGTTCGGCTCCGACTACGCCGTCGTCGGCCTCGCCCAGGGCCTGGCTCTGTTCGGGCTGGTCGTGATGTTCGGGGCGGTGAGCGGCGGGCACTTCAACCCTGCCGTGACGCTCGGCGCGGCGGTGATCAAGCGGATCTCGCCGGTCGACGCGCTGATCTACATGCTCGCCCAGCTCTCCGGCGGCGTGCTCGGCGCGCTGCTGACCAAGGCGCTGCTGGTCGACGAGGGACGCGCCACCCACTACGGCGCCGTCGAAACGACCGCCCTGCTCGGCAGCAAGTTCCAGGGCTCGATCGTCGAGGCGATCGGCGCCTTCCTCCTGGTGCTCGTCGTGCTCGTCACCCTCTACTCGAAGAAAGGGCCGAAAGAGTGGGCGGCGCTCGCGTACGGCACCACGCTCACCTTCATCGTCATGGTCGGCGCCCCGCTGAGCGGCGGCTCGTTCAACCCGGCCCGCTGGTTCGGCCCGGCGCTGGTCAGCAACACGTGGGGTGGCGTCTGGCCCTACGTTGTCGGCCCGATCGTCGGCGCCCTGGTCGCGGTGGTCGTGTTCAGGTTCGTGATCGAGGGCGGCGGCCTGCCCAAACCCGGCAAAGCGGCGTCGCCCAAGCCGGCCGCGCCGCCCAAGCCGCCCACGCCGCCCAAGCCGCCGAGCGGCTCGCCTGCCGCGTAGGCCCTCGATGCACTGACCGCACGCGCCGGCCCGTCCCGGCGCGTGCGGTAGCTTCCGCAGCGTGCGCCGGGTCACCTTCTCGCGGAACTACACGCTCTCCCTTTCCCGCACCTGCCAGTGCTACTGCAAGTACTGCGCCTTCGCGACGCACCGCGCTCACATCCACTCGCCCGAGGAGGTGGAGCGGCGGTTCGACGAGGCGCAGCGGCGCAACGCCAAGGAGCTGCTGGTGCTCACCGGCGAGCGGCCGGAGGTCAATCCCGAGGTCGCCGCGCGGCTCGCCGCGTGGGGCCACGATGACTTCACCTCCTACGTCGCCTGGACCTGCGAGCGGGCGCTCGAGCGGGGCATCCTGCCGCACACCAACATCGGCGTGCTGGACGCGCGCGGCCTGAGCCGGCTTCGCGAGGTCACCGCCTCTCAGGGCCTGATGCTCGAGTCGATCTCCGAGCGGCTGATGGACACCGTCCACGCCGGGTCTCCGAGCAAGCATCCGGCGCGGCGACTGGCGACGATCGAGGCCGCCGGCGAGCTGAAGATCCCCTTCACGACGGGCATCCTCGTCGGCATCGGCGAGACCGAGCAGGAGCAGCTCGAATCGCTCGAAGCGATAGCCGAGCTGCACGAGCGCTACGGCCACATCCAGGAGGTCATCCTCCAGAACTTCGTGTCGCACCCGAAGTACTACGGCCGCGAGGTCGCCGATATCGCTGATCGGGCTTCTCTCGCCAGGTGGGGGGGCGACGGGTCCCCGTCGCCCCTCTCCAGCCCCATGATGCCGGCGTGGGCGAGTCCGGTGTCGGTCGACGACATCAAGCGGCTAATCGCTCAATGCCGGGAGCTGATGCCCGAGGTGGGCGTGCAGGTCCCTCCGAATCTGTCCGAAGCTTGGGCTGAGCTGGTGGAGGCTGGGGCGACGGACCTGGGAGGGCTGTCGAGCAACGGGGACCACATCTCTCCCGAGCAGCCGTTCCCGAGTCCGCATCAGGTGCGCAAGGGGCTGGCGCCGAAGGGGTATGCGCTGACCGAGCGGCTTTGCGTCTATCCGCAGTACATGGACCCGGAGTGGATGGAGCAGGGGGTGCTCGACGTGGTCAAGCTGAAGTACTGGAGCTTCATTCCGCGGCGGGGGTCCGGTCGGCGGCGGGAGGAGCGGGTCGAGGCCGGGCTGGCTGAGCGGGCGGTTGCGAAGGGACGCGAGGGGCTGGAGCTGAGCGAGGACGAGCTGACGGCGCTCTTTGCCGAGGCCCGGCCCGAGGTGGTGGAGGAGATGCGGGTCGCTGCGGATGAGCTGCGGGCCGAGCTGGCGGGCGAGCGGGCGACGTTCGTCGTCAACCGCAACATCAACTTCACCAACGTCTGCGTGGTCGGCTGCGCCTTCTGCGGCTTCGGCCAAGGGCGGCGCTCGCCCGACGCCTACGAGGTCTCCGAGGAGGACTTCGCGGCGCGGGTCCGCGAGGCGGTCGAGTTCGGCGCCACCGAGCTCTGCATGCAGGGCGGCATCCACCCCGACCTGACCCTCGAGGAGTACGGCAGATGGCTGCGGCTGGCCAGGGACGTGGCGCCGCATCTGCACCTGCACGCCTACTCGCCGATGGAGGTCCACTGCATGTGCGAGCGCTCCGGCAAGGCGCCGCGGGAGGTCTTCGAGTACCTGCTGGAGTGCGGGCTGGGCTCGACGCCGGGCACCGCCGCCGAGGTGCTCGACGACGGCGTCCGCCGGCGGATCTCGCCGAACAAGCTGCCGGTCGACCGCTGGGTCGAGATCGTCGAGGCGGCGCACGCCGCCGGTCTGCGCTCGACCTCGACGGTGATGTTCGGCCACATCGAGGAGCCGCGCGAGCTGGCCCGCCACATGCGCGTCGTCCGTGCCCTGCAGGAGCGGACCGGCGGCATCACCGAGTTCGTCCCGCTCAGCTTCATCCCCTTCAACACGATGCTCGGCCGCACCCACGGGATCGAGGAGATCTCGATCGCCGAGAACCTCAAGCACACCGCGGCCTTCCGGCTGGCCCTCGGCCGCACGATCCCCAACCTGCAGGCGAGCTGGGTGAAGATGGGCCTGGAGGGCGCGACCGAGGCGCTGCACTGGGGCGTCAACGACCTCGGCGGCACGCTGATGGAGGAGAGCATCTCGCGCATGGCCGGCTCCCGGCACGGGGTGCGGCTCGAGCCGGAGCAGCTGATCGAGGCGGCTCGCGCCGCCGGCCGAGAGCCCGCCCAGCGCACGACGCTCTACGAGATCGTCGAGACCTACGACCCGGCCCCTGCCGCTGTTCCCTTGCCCGGGTAGGCGCCGCAGAGGACCAGGGGAGCGGTGAAAGCGCGATGATTTTCCCATGCGGGCGATGGTCTTGGAGCGGCAGCGCGAGCCGCTCCGCGCTGCCGAGCTGCCGGACCCCGAGCCGGGGCCGGGTCAGCTGCTGATCTCGGTCGCGGCCTGCGGCGTCTGCCGCACCGACCTGCACATCGTCGACGGCGACCTGGCCGAGCCGAAGCTGCCGCTCGTCCTCGGCCACCAGATCGTCGGCACGGTGGCCGGGATGGGGGAGGGGGCGGAACGCCACGCGACCGGCGACCGGGTCGGCGTCCCCTGGCTTGGCTGGACCTGCGGCGAGTGCCGCTACTGCACGAGCGGCCGCGAGAACCTCTGCGACGGCGCCCGCTTCACCGGCTACGACATCGACGGCGGCTACGCCGAGCTGACGGTCGCCGACGAGCGCTTCTGCTTTCCGGTCCCGGAGGGTTACCCGGACGAGCAGGCGGCGCCGCTGCTGTGCGCCGGCCTGATCGGCTACCGGGCGCTGCGCCTGGTCGGCGACGCCGAGCGGATCGGCTTCTACGGCTTCGGCGCCTCCGCCCACATCCTCTGCCAGGTGGCGGCGCACCAGGGACGGCGCGTCTTCGTCTTCACCCGCGAGGGCGACGCCGGGGGGCAGGAGTTCGCCCGCAGCCTCGGCGCCGAGTGGGCCGGCTCCTCGGAAGAGGCCCCGCCGGAGGAGCTCGACGGGGCGATCGTCTTCGCCCCGGTGGGGCCGCTGATGACGGCGGCGCTGCGGGTCAGCGCCAAGGGCGCACGGATTATCAGCGCCGGCATCCACATGAGCGACATCCCGTCCTTTCCCTACGCGGAGCTGTGGGGCGAGCGAGCGCTCGGCTCGGTCGCCAACCTGACTCGCCGCGACGGCGAGGAGTTTCTGGCGCTCGCGCCCCGGGTCCCGGTCCGGACCGAGGTGGAGGTCCACCCGCTCGAGGCCGCCGACGAGGCCCTCGACTCGATCCGCACCGGTCGCCTCCGCGGCGCCGCCGTGCTTCGAGTCGCCTGAACGCCGTTCGTCGCCTGGACGTGCCCAGAGTTGACCGCCAGTATGGGTGGTCAACCCTGGGCACGTCCCATCGAGTCAGGTCAGCGGAAGAGGTCGTCGTGGCGGCGGCGGAGGAGGGCTGCTGCGCCCGGGCCGTCCTCGGCGGTGACGAAGCGGTCGAGGCCACGGACGATCGCGGCGGGGACGCGGCTCGCCTTGTCGCGGACCAGATCGGCTGCCGCTGCGGCCTCGTCGGCGACGGCGATCAGGGTCGCCTCCAGCTCGCGGCCGGCGGCGTCGGCGCGGCCGCGCCAGTCGTCGAGCGGGGCGATGCCGGCGCAGCCGATCGCCACCTCGGCCTGGCCGAGACGCCAGGCGCGGCCGAAGCTGTCGGCGACGATCGCCGCCACCCGGACGCCGGACGCGTCCGCGATCTGGGCGCGGATGCGCCGCGCCGAGGCGTCGGGGTCCTCCGGCAGCAGCGCCACCGTGCCGGCCTCCGGCAGGTTCGAGCTGTCGATGCCGGCGTTGGCGCAGACGAATCCGTGGTTGGTCTCGACGATCAGCACGCCGCGCTCGGCGCGCAGCACCTCGCGGCTCTCGGCGAGGATCAGCTCGACCAGCGCCGGCTCCTTGCCTAGCACCGCCGCCAAGCGCCGCGCCTCTGCGCCGGGGATCGCGCTGGACAGGCGGCGCACCCGGCCCTCGGCCTTGGAGACGACCTTCTGCGAGACGACGACGACGTCGCCGTCACGCAGCTCGGTCCGCGCCGCGATCTCGCCGCCGATCGACATCCGCTCGGCGAACTCGGGCAGCCCGTCGATCGGGAGAACCCGCAATTCCCTCATCCCGCTGTTCCTTCTCCCCGAGATGCGCCGCAAAGGAACAGCGGAGCCGGTTGTTGGCGGGTCATAGGCCGAGGGCCTTCGCGGTGCGCCGGGCGCGCCCGCGGCCGGACTCCAGCTCGCGCGTCAGGGCGATGACGTCGGCCGGCGTGTCGAGGTCGAGCGCCAGACTTGGCAGCTCCTCGACCGCGAAGGGGATGCCCGCCTGGCGGGCGGCGGCGACGTGGCGGGCGCAGCTTCCCTCGCCGAAGGCGGGCCGGATCGCGCCCGGCGGGGCGAGGACGAGCGCGTTCGTGCCGGTCCCGTGCCGGTCGGGGACGATCGCGACGTAGCTCGCCGGCACCCCGGTCAGCAGCCGGTCCAGCTCGCGCGGATCGAGCAGCGGGCAGTCGACGGGCAGGAGGACGGCGCACCGGGCGCCCAACTCCTCGGCACGGGCGATTCCCGCCAGAGCCGCCAGCGAGTGGCTACCCGCACCGCCGGCTCCGCCGGTCGCTGCCGGCTCGGAGCCTTCCCCGCTGCCGGCGTCTGGGACGACCTCCGCGCCCCATCTCGCCGCGGCCGCGGCGGCCCGTGGCTCATCCGTGACCACGATCGCTCGCTCGAGCGAGCGCGCCGCCTCGATCGCCTCCAGCACGTCCTCGAGCATGGCCTCCACCAGCGCCGCCCGGCGCTCGTCGTCGATCCCCGCGGCGAGGCGCCGCATGGCCGCGCCGAAGCGCTTGACGGGGAGGATGGCGGTTGCCTTCAACGCCGGACGAGGCTAGCCGGTTCGCCCTGGTCCCCGGCGTCCACGATCATCTGCCGTCGCGGGCGAGCCGCTCGGCGTAGTCGAGGACGATGCGCGCCAGCCTGGCCCGCCCTCCCGCGCCCTCCATCAGGGTCGGCGCGGCGAGGGTCGGGATCTCCCCCGGGGGCGGGTCGGGGTCGCCCTCGTCGACGACCATCGCGTCGATCAGGCCGGCGTAGAGCGACGCGACGCCGGCGGCGTTCGAGGGCCGCCCGACCGCCGCCATGAAGCGCTCGGTCGGTCCCTTGACCACCTCGCCGGCGACGTAGGGGCTGACCGCGACGACCGGCGCGACGGAGGCCGCGACCGCCTCGCGGATCCCGGGCACGGCGAGGATCGGGCCGATGCTGATCACCGGGTTGGAGGGGCCGATCACGATCGCCTCCGCCTCGGCGAGCGCTGCCAGCACCTCCGGCGTCGGCTCGGCGTCGGCGATCCCCTCCAGCTCGACCCCGGTCACCTCCGGCCGGCCGCCGTCGACGATCAGGTACTCCTGCAGGCCGCGGCGGCCGGCGGCGGTCAGCACGCTGGTCCGCACCCGCTCCTCGCTCATCGGCAGCACCCGGGCGGCGACCCCGAGCGCGCGGGCGATCTGCGCCTGGGCGTCGGTCTGCCGGCCGCCCTCGTCGAGGAAGGTGCGGCGGTAAAGGCAGGCGGCGAGGTCGCGGTCCGAGAGCGAGAACCAGTCGGGGGCGCCGAGCTTGGCCAGTCGCTCGAAGACGGTGAAGGAGTCGTCGCGGATGCCCCAGCCTCGCTCGGCGTCGATCTCGCCGCTCAACCAGTAGGTGACGAGGTCGGGGTCGGGGGAGACGTGGACGCCGAGCGGCTCGACGTCGTCGGCGGTGTTGGCGATCACCGCCAGCTCGGCGCCGATCTCCTCCTGCAGCCCGGCGCCGAGCTTGGCGCCGCCGGTGCCGCCGGCGAGCAGCGCGACCCTCATCGCGGCGGCTTGCGGCTCACAGCCAGTGGTCCCCCTCCGGCAGCCCGGTGAGCTTGATCCCGGCATGGGTCTTGTAGCGGCTGTTGACCGAGATCAGCAGCGGCGTCAGCTGCTCGACGATTCGCGCCATCTCCAGCGCCCCGGCGTTGACCGCGCGCAGTCCCGGGATCAGTTCGATCAGCCGGGCGACGCGGGCCTTGTCGGCCTTGCGGTCGCCGCAGACGAGCACGTCCTCGTCCAGCTCGGCGTCGGGGTTGCCCAGTGTCGGCGCGCCGACACTGTGCAGCGCCGCGACCACGGTGACGCCGTCGGGGACCATCTCCTGCGCCTGCTGCGCCGCCGAGCCCTGCCAGACGCCGAGCGAGCGGGTCGCCTTGCCGCTGACCGCGGCGGCGAGCGGCACCGTGCAGTCGACCAGGATCTGGCCGGGCCGCAGCGCCTCGCGCAGGTTGTTCAGGTTCTCCGACTGGGCACGGAAGGGGACGGTGAGGAAGACGATCTCGGCCCGTCTCGCCGCCTCCTCGTTGAGCAGGCCCTCGACCTCGGCGCCGGGGACGCCCTCGCGCAGCTTCGCCGCCGCCTCCGCGGCGCGCTCGGGCGAGCGCGAGCCGATCGCGATCGGCGCGCCCGCCTGCGCCCAGCGCAGCGCCAGGCCGGTGCCGAGGGCGCCGGTGCCGCCGACGATCGGGATCGGTTCGGTCGCAGCCGGCATCAATGGTTCACGCTCCGCTCCCTCACGAAGAATCAGATATGGACGTTCGGTCGCTCCGCGTTCACAGCGCGCCAGTCTATGCTCAGCCGCGCATGAGGCTCGAGGGACGCAAGGCTCTGGTCACCGGTGGCGCCGGCGGGATCGGCGCGGCGATCGCCGCCCGGCTCGCCGCCGAGGGCGCCGAGGTCTGGGTCGGCGACATCGACAGCGAGGGCGCCGCGAAGGTCGCCGGCCAGGTCAGCGGCTACGCGGTCGAGCTGGACGTCACCGATCCCGAGTCGGCGAAGGCGGCCGTCGAGGCGACCGGGACGCTCGACATCCTCGTCAACAACGCCGGCACCGACGAGTTCGGCTTCTTCACCTACACGACGCCCGAGCAGTGGCAGCGGGTGCTCGCGGTCAACCTCGGCGGCGTCCTCAACTGCACCCACGCGGCGCTGCCGGGGATGCAGGAGGCGGGCTACGGCCGGATCGTCAGCATCTCCTCCGAGGCGGGACGGGTCGGCTCCAAGGGCTCGGCCGTCTACTCGGCGGCGAAGGGCGGCATCGTCGCCTTCATGAAGGCGATCGCGCGCGAGAACGCCCGCTACGGGATCACCGCCAACTCGATCGCCCCCGGCCCGATCGAGACGCCGCTGCTGATGGGCGCCAAGGAGTTCGGCGAGATCGGCGAAAAGGTGATCGAGACGATGAAAGCCGGGACCCAGATGAAGCGCCTCGGCCAGCCCCACGAGGTGGCTGCCGCAGTCGCCTTCCTGGCCTCCGGCGACGCCGCCTACGTGACCGGCGAGACGCTCGGCGTAAGCGGCGGCCTGGGCATGGTCTGAGCCCGCACGTTGCGGGCAACCCGGCTCGCGATCGGCCCCAAGGGGGGAGAGATTCGCCCGCTGGCGACTTTATGACCCTATGGGGTCATCAAATCGACAGTCGCCGAGTGCGGTCGCGTGGGAGTTGGCCAGGAGGCAACACGGAGTAGTCGCGCGACGCCAGCTGATGGAGCTCGGCCTCAGCGCACAATCGATCCAGCACCGGCTGTCGAAGGGACGGCTGCACCGGATCGAGCGCGGCGTATACGCGGTGGGTCGGCCTGACTTGACGCAGAAGGGCCGATGGATGGCGGGCGTCCTGGCATGTGGACGCGGAGCGGCCCTCGGCTTCGACGGCGCCGCGGCGCTCTGGGGCATCCGACCGGGGCGGCCTGGGCCAATCGAGATCGTCGTCCCGGTCTCCTCGGGACGAAGACGACCGTCGCTGGTCGTCCATCGACGTCCGCGGATGCTCGTAAAAGACGTAACCGTCAGGGAGGGCATCCCCGTGACCTCCCTCGTCCGTACGTTCATCGACATTGCCCGTCGACTCGAACCTGCGCAGCTGGAGCGCGCCGTCAACGAGGCCGACAGGCTGAACCTGATCGATCCCGAGGCGTTGCTCGTCTCCCTGGACGACTACACCGCCCAGCGTGGCACCGGCCCGCTCCGGGAGCTCCTCGGACGCCACACGTTCCGCCTCACCGACTCCGAGCTGGAGCGGCGCTTCCTGCGGTTGATCCACGATGTGAGATTGCCGATGCCGGTGACTGGCAAGCGCCTCAACGGCTTCAAGGTCGATTTCTACTGGCCGAACCTCGGCCTCGTGGTCGAGACCGACGGACTGCGCTACCACCGCACGCCTGCCCAGCAGGCGCGTGACCACGTGCGGGATCAGGCGCACGTCGCTGCCGGGATGACGCCGCTTCGCTTTACCCACGAGCAAGTTCGGTTTGAGGCGCGCTATGTGCGGGAGACGCTCTGTGCGGTTGCAACACGGCTGGAAGAAGGTTGGACCGATGGCCCCGGCCGGGCGTCCCTCGCAGCGGCTGAGCCGGGCGGACCGCGTTCGGCCTAATCTCCAAGCCGATGGCTGAGTTGCCGAGCAGCGTGCGGATCCGCGAGGTCGGGCCTCGCGACGGGTTCCAGAACGAGCCGGAGACGATCCCGACGGCGGAGAAGGTGCGGCTGATCGACCTGCTCTCGGCGAGTGGCTTGCGGCGGATCGAGGTGACCTCGTTCGTGCGGCCCGACGTGATCCCGCAGCTCGCCGACGCCGAGGAGGTGCTGGCGGCGGTGCAGCGGCGCGACGGCGTCGCCTTCTCGGTCCTGGTCCCCAACGAGCGGGGGCTCGAGCGGGCGCTGGGGCGGCGCGAGCGCTTCGACGAGATCAGCGTCTTCCTCTCCGCCTCGGAGACGCACAACCGCAGGAACGTCAACCGCTCGATCGAGCAGTCGCTCGGGGGCCTGGAGCGGACGCTGGCGAGCGCCCGTGAGGCGGATCTGCGCTGCGAGGGGGTGATCTCGACCTCGTTCGGCTGCCCCTACGAGGGCGAGGTCCCGTCCGACCGCGTCTTCGAGATCGCCGCGCGGTTGGCGGCGGCCGGCTGCGCCGAGGTCGCCTTCGGCGACACGACCGGGATGGCGAACCCGCGCCAGGTCGGCGAGTTCTTCGCCGCGGCGCAGGAGCGGCTCGCCGGGGTCGAGCTGACCGCCCACTTCCACAACACCCGCGGCCAGGGCCTCGCCAACGTGCTGGCGGCGCTGGAGCAGGGCGTCGATTCCTTCGAGTCGAGCTTCGGCGAGCTGGGCGGCTGCCCGGTGCCGCCGGGGGCGACCGGCAACGTCGCGACCGAGGACGTGGTCTCGATGCTGCACGAGATGGGGGTCGAGACGGGGATCGACTTGCCGCTCCTGCTCGAGGCCTCGCGCGAGGCCCAGCAGGCGCTCGGCCGCCCGCTCGGCGCCCACGTGCTCACCGCGGGGCCGGTCGACTGGCACGGCGGGGAGTAGGCTCGCGGCGATGAAGAGCGATGCGTTTCGCAGCGCCGCCGAAGCGAAGGACTTCGCCAAGGGCGAGGAGCTGTTCGCCTCGGACGTCGTCTTCCGCAGCCCGGCCGTCTTCCAGCCCTATGCCGGGCTCGAGGCGCTCGGGATCCTGCTCGGCACCGTCGCCCAGGTCTTCGAGGACTTCCGCTACGTCGACCAGGTGGAGAGCGGCGACACCGCGGTGCTGATCTTCGAGGCGCGGGTCGGCGACCGCGAGCTGAACGGGGCCGACATCCTGCGCTTCGACGCGGACGGCCTGATCGCCGAGATGACGGTGATGATCCGCCCGCTGAGCGGCCTCCAGGCGCTGGTCGAGGAGATGGGACGGCGGCTCGGCGCCGCCTCCGCGGGCTAGAGCCGTCTAGGCTCCGCCTCGCCGTGACCGATATCCGACCCGCCCTCGAGGCCGCCCTGGCCGGCGGCCCGCAGCGCCATCACGAGAAGACCGCCGAGCAGGGCAAGCTGCCGGTGCGCGAGCGGGTCGCACGGCTGGTCGACCCCGGCTCCTTCGCCGAGGAGGGCCTGCTCGCCAACTGGGAGAAGGAGGGGCTGGGCGCCGACGGCGCCGTCACCGGCCTGGCGACGATCGGCGGCCGCCGCGTCGCGCTGATGGCCAACGACCCGACCGTCAAGGCCGGCTCCTGGGGGCCGAAGACGGTCGAGAAGATCCTCCGCATCCAGGAGCGGGCGCTGTCGCTCCAGGTACCGATGGTCTACCTGGTCGACTCGGCCGGGGCGCGGATCACCGACCAGGTGCAGATGTTCCCGGGGCGGCGCGGCGCCGGGCGGATCTTCCACAACGAGGTGCGGCTCTCCGGCCAGGTGCCGCAGGTCTGCCTGCTGTTCGGGCCGAGCGCCGCCGGCGGCGCCTACATCCCCGCCTTCTGCGACGTGGTGATCATGCGCGAGGGCAACGCCTCGATGTACCTCGGGTCGCCGCGGATGGCCGAGATGGTGATCGGCGAGAAGGTGACCCTGGAGGAGATGGGCGGGGCGAGGATGCACACCGGCGTCTCCGGCTGCGGCCACTTCCTCGTCAAATCCGACGAGGAGGCGATCGACCTGGCGCAGCGCTACCTCTCGTTCATGCCGGGAAGCTGGCGCGAGGCGCCGCCTGCCGCCGCGCCGACGGCGCCGGCCTCCGACGCGGCGATCGACGCGATCGTCCCCGCCGACGAGAACCAACCGTTCGACATGCGCGAGGTGCTCGACACGCTGCTCGACGCGGGCAGCCTGCTCGAGGTCCACAAGCGCTGGGCGAAGGAGCTGATCGTCGGCTACGCGCGGCTCGGCGGCGAGGCGGTCGGGATCGTCGCCAACCAGCCGCGCCAGAAGGGCGGCGTGCTGTTCGTCGACTCGGCCGACAAGGCGGCGCGCTTCATCCAGACCTGCAACGCCTTCAACGTCCCGCTGCTGTTCCTCGCCGACGTGCCGGGCTTCATGATCGGCACCGCGGTCGAGCGCCAGGGGATCATCCGCCACGGCGCGAAGATGATCAGCGCCGTCTCCGAAGCGACCGTGCCGAAGCTCTCGGTGGTGGTCCGCAAGGCCTACGGCGCCGGGCTCTACGCGATGGCCGGGCCGGCCTTCGAGCCCGACTGCTGCATCGCCCTGCCGAGCGCCTCGATTGCCGTGATGGGCCCCGAGGCGGCGATCAACGCCGTCTTCTACAACCAGATCCAGGCGATCTCCGACGAGGCGGAGCGGGCCGAGTTCGTCGCCCGCAAGCGCGAGGAGTACGCCGCCGACATCGACATCCTCCACCTCGCCTCGGAGCTGGTGGTCGACGCGGTGATCGAGCCGGAGGATCTGCGCGCCGAGCTGATCCGCCGCTTCGCCGCGGCCCGCGGCAAGGACCGCTCCTTCGCCGAGCGGCGCAACCCGGTGACGCCGGCCTGAGCGTTGGGCGCGCCGGCGATAGTCGTGGACGGGCTCCGCGTTCGGCGCGGCGGCAAGCCGGTCCTGCACGACCTCTCCTTCCCGGTGGCGAGCGGCAGGGTGACCGGCCTGCTCGGCCCCAGCGGCTGCGGCAAGTCGACGCTGATGCGGGCAATCGTCGGCGTGCAGCTGGTCGAGGCGGGGCGGGTCGAGGTGCTGGGCGAGCCGGCCGGATCGCGGCCGCTGCGCTCGCGGGTCGGCTACCTGACCCAGGCGCCCTCCGTCTACGGCGACCTGAGCGTGCGCGAGAACCTGCGCTTCTTCGGACGGGTGCTCGGGGTGCGGGAGGGGCGCGCCGAGGAGACGATCGAGACCGTCGCGCTCGGCCCGTACGCGGGTCAGGTCGTCTCCAGCCTCTCCGGCGGCCAGCAGGCGCGGGTCTCGCTCGCCACCGCGCTGCTCGGCGAACCGCGGCTGCTGGTGCTGGACGAGCCGACCGTGGGCCTCGACCCGGTGCTGCGCCGCGACCTCTGGGCGACCTTCGCCGAGCTGGCGGCCGCCGGCACGACGCTGCTCGTCTCCAGCCACGTGATGGAGGAGGCCGAGCACTGCGACGAGCTGCTGCTGATGCGCGACGGCCGCCTGCTCGCCGCCGAGACTCCGGAGGGCCTGCGCCGGCGGACCGGCCGCCGGCAGCTCGACGAGGCGTTCCTGGCGCTGATCGAGGCCGAGGCGGGGGAGACGTGAGCCCGCGGGTGACCGGCGCGATTGCGGCGCGGGTGCTCGGGCAGCTGCGACGGGACCCGCGCACGGTGGTCCTGATGCTGGGGGTCTCGCCCTTCCTCCTGACTCTGCTGCGCGGCGCCTTCGACCAGAGCCCCGAGACCTTCCAGCAGGTGGCCGGGCCGCTGGTCGGCCTGTTCCCGTTCAGCACGATGTTCGTCGTCACCTCGATCACGATGCTGCGCGAGCGCACCACCGGCACCCTGGAGCGGCTGATGACCCTGCCGCTGGCCAAGCTCGACCTGCTGTTCGGCTACGGGATCGCCTTCGCGCTGGTCGGCACGCTGCAGGCGCTGATCGCCGCCGCGGTGGCGTTCGGACCGCTCGGGCTGGAAGTGGCAGGCTCGACCGCGGTCGTCGTCGCGCTCGCGGTCGGCAACGCCCTGCTGGGGATGTCGCTGGGCCTCTTCGTCAGCGCCTTCGCCCGGACCGAGTTCCAGGCGGTCCAGTTCATGCCGGCGATCGTCTTCCCGCAGCTACTGCTCTGCGGCCTGTTCGTCGCCCGCGACCAGATGGCCGGCGTGCTGCAGATCGTCTCCGACACGATGCCGCTCACCTACGCCTTCGACGCGCTCGACCGGGTGACCACGGGCGGCTCGCTCGGCGCCCGCGGCGCGCTCGACGTGGCGGTGATCGCCGCTGCGATCCTGCTCCTGCTGGCGCTCGGCGCGGCAACCCTGCGCCGCCGCACCCCCTGACGGCCCGGCCCGCGGCTCGTGGAAGGGTTTGGGGGTCTGGGGTACCCACAAGGCTTCCCGGACGTCAGCGACTGTCGGGGTTGGCGGCGAGGTCGACGAAGTAGTCGAGGGCGGCGGGGTTGGCGAGCGAGTCGCGACTGGCGGCGCGCTCCGGCGGGGTGCCGGTGAGGATCCGCTTGACCGGCACCTCGAGCGCCTTGCCGCTGAGCGTGCGCGGCACCTCGGCGATCGCGAAGACCTCGTCGGGGACGTGGCGCGGCGAGCAGCGCTCGCGGACGCGGCGGGCGATCTCGCGGCGCAGGTCGTCGTCCAGCTCGGTCCCTTCGCGGAGGACGACGAACAGCGGCATCCAGCCGTCGGTGCCGGGGCGGGGGATGTCGACGACGAGCGCGTCGAGCACCTCGTCGAGGCTGAGCACCGCGCGGTAGATCTCGCTCGTCCCCATGCGGATGCCGGAGCGGTTGATGGTCGAGTCCGAGCGGCCGTAGATGACCGCCGTGCCGCGCGAGGTGATTTCGATCCAGTCGCCGTGGCGCCACACGCCCGGGTACTGCTCGAAGTAGCTGGCCCGGTAGCGGCTGCCGTCCTCGTCGCCCCAGAACCAGACGGGCATCGAGGGCATCGGCTCGGTGACGACCAGCTCGCCGACCTCGTCGATCACCGGGTTGCCGGCCTCGTCCCAGGCCTCGACCGCGGCGCCCAGCGACCGCGCCTGCAGCTCGCCGCGGTAGACCGGCAGCAGCGGCGTGCCGCCGACGAAGGCGGTGCAGAGGTCGGTGCCGCCGCTGGTCGAGAACAGCCAGGTGTCGGCGCCGAGCTGCTCGTAGATCCAGTCGAAGCCCTCGGGGGAGAGCGGCGAGCCGGTCGAGCCGACCGCCTTGAGCCGGCCGAGGTCGCGGCCCGCGCCCGGCGTGGCGCCGGCCTTCATGCAGGCGGCGATGTAGGAGGCGCTGGTGCCGAACATGGTGATTCCGGCGCGCTCGGCCAGCTCCCAGAGCACTTCCATGTCGGGGTGGCCGGGGTTGCCGTCGTAGAGGACGATCGCGGCGCGGGTGAGCAGGCCGGAGACGAGGAAGTTCCACATCATCCAGCCGGTCGTCGTGAACCAGAAGAGGCGATCGCCGGGGTGGGCGTCGACGTGGAGGTGGAGCTTCTTCAGGTGCTCGAGCAGGATCCCGCCCTGGCCCTGGACGATCGCCTTCGGCAGCCCGGTCGTGCCCGAGGAGTAGAGGACCCAGAGCGGGTGGTCGAAGGGGACGCGCTCGAAGCGCAGCCCGGCGCCCGCGCCGGCGGCGAGCAGCTCGTCCCAGGGGGTCGCGTCGCGCAGGGGGGAGAGATCGGGATCGGGGTCGAGGTAGGGGAGGACGACGGTGCGCTCGAGGCTCGGCATCGCCGCCTGCAGCTCGGCGAGCACGCCGCGGCGGTCGAAGTCCTTGCCGCCGTAGCGGTAGCCGTCGACCGCGAAGAGCACCTTGGGCTCGATCTGGGCGAAGCGGTCGATCACGCTGGCGGCGCCGAAGTCCGGCGAGCAGCTCGACCAGACGGCGCCGATCGAGGCCGCGGCGAGGAAGGCGACGATCGCCTCCGGGACGTTCGGCAGGTAGGCGACGACGCGGTCGCCGCGCTCGACCCCGAGGCCGTGCAGGGCGGCGGCGAGGGCGGCGACCTGCGAGCTCAGCTCGCCCCAGCTCAGCTCGTCCAGCTCGCGCAGCTCGGAGGCGTGGAGGATCGCCGTCCCGGCGTCGTCCTTGCCGGCGAAGACGTGCTCGGCGTAGTTCAGCTCGGTGCCGGCGAACCACTCGGCGCCGGGCATCGCGTGGCTGGCCAGGACGCGGTCGTAGCCGCCGTCGGCGCGCACCTCGAAGAAGTCCCAGATCGCCGACCAGAAGCCCTCGAGGTCGCCGACCGACCAGCGCCAGAGGTCGTGGTAGCCGTCGAAGCTCAGGCCGCGCTCGGCCTCCAGCCAGCGCATGAATTCGGTCATCCGCGCGCGCTCGACCAGCTCGGCCGAGGGCTCCCAGAGCTTTTCGGCGGGGTGGGTCACCCGGACGCCGCGGCAGCGCCCGCCTTCGACTGCTCCCGCTCCAGCTCGTGCGGGTCATGGGCGCAGAGCAGGGTCACCTCGTCGCCATGGCGGGCGGCCAGCTCGCGCAGCCGCTCCTGGTTCGACTTGCGCGCCCGGTTGTCGGTGGCCAGCGCTGCCTGAAAGATGCGGAGGAGGGGCGGGCACTCGGCGGGCGTGGCGACCTCGCGGCGATGGAAGTAGGCGTCGCCGCAGTGCAGCAGCCAGCCATCGCAGCTGTTGACGGCGACGGCGGTGTGGCCGCGCGAATGCCCCAGCATCGGGATCAGCAGCAGCTCGGCTTCGATCCCGGGCAGGATCCGCACACCCTCGAAGCCGAACCACGCCTCGCCGCCCCCCTCGTGCTCGACCCAGTTCGGGCCGTGCCTCCAGTGGGCGCCGCCGACGTAGCGGGCGCGCTCGCGCAGCTTCGGGTGCAGCGCGGCCTCCAGCTCCGGCGCGAAGACGTGGACCTCGGCCCCGGGAAAGTCGGGCAGACCGCCCGCGTGGTCGAGGTCGAGGTGGGTGGTGACGATGTGGCGCACGTCGCCCGCCGAGAAGCCGAGCGCCTCGACCTGCTTGACAGCCGTCGTCTCGAGCTTCGGCCGCGGCCGCAGCAGCGCACGGAAGGCGGCCCCGAGCTGGCGCGGGTTGCGGGCGTCGTCGACGCCGAAGCCGGTGTCGACGAGGACGAGCCCGCCGCCGGCCTCGATCAACAGGCAGTGGCAGACGATCTGCGCCGGCGCCAGCAACCCGCCCTCTCCGTTGATCAGGCGTGCCCCGTGAGGGCAGAGCGACCCGCAGTTGAGGTGATGCACCCTCATCCCGCGGCGGAGTGTAATGCGGCGGGTGGGACTCGAACCCACAAGCCCTTGCGGGCAGCGGCTTTTGAGACCGCCTCCTTTACCAGTTTGGACACCGCCGCGTGTAGAGCGAAGTCTAGGCGGGCTGCGGGGCGTCCGGGCCCGGCGGGGCGCCGGCGCCGTAGTCCTCGCCGGAGCCGAGCGGGCGCTCCTCCTCGACGTGCCAGTCCTGGCTGAAGCCGTAGAAGCAGGCGGCGATCAGGACGATCTGCAGCAGCAGCATGACGATCACCAGCAGGCCGATCAGCGGCACCGGGATCAGCGCTTCGTCGAAGCCGCCCTTGTCGCGGGCGAACCAGCTGCCGGCGCCGACCGCGCAGAAGATCGCCAGGATCATCGAGAGCGAGGCGGCGACGGGGAGGACGCCGCGGTTCCAGCGGAAGACGAAGAAGGCGAAGAGCGCGTACAGCGCCGCTAAGGTCAGGCCGACGACGCCCATCGCGCCGCCGCCGCTGAGCAGCGAGAAGCCGGCGATCGTCACCAGGGCGGCGATCGACGCCGTCGCCAGCATCAGGAAGGCGACCACGAACTTGGTCGCGACCACCTCGGGCTTCTCCCGATTCGGGTGCCAGAGCTCGTAGCCCGGCCTCGCCTCTCCCACGGCCATGCCGTCGATCATAGAATCTAAGAGCGACGAAGCGGTATTCGCCGCCGGTTAAGCGCTCGCGCGGGCGTGGTGAAATTTGGTAAACACGCCGGCTTTAGGTGCCGGTGCTCGAGAGAGCTTGGGGGTTCAAGTCCCTCCGCCCGCATCGACAAGCGATCCGCTCGCGGGCGCCCGCCGCGCCGTGAGGGCCGCCACGGCTAGCATTGCGGACCGATCCCGGGGAGTGAGTTAACGGCTATGCGCGCGGCCCCCAAAACCGGCGATTCCAGGTTCGAGTCCTGGCTGCCTCTCCTTTCGAGATCGACCCATCTCATCGGATTCCCTACGGATTGAAGAAATTTTCCCCGGTGATCGCAGGCTCGGCCGTTCCGTAGAGCCATTCCTGAAAGAACGCGTTGAGCTTGGCTAGTTCGGCACCGGTGAAGCCGCTGATTTCGCGCACGAGACTGAGGAATTGCTCTTTGGTCTCGTTCGCGTAACGATGGGCGCCCTGCCACTGGCGAGTGAGTCGCGTGAACTTCGCTTCGCCAAGAATCTCGCGGATTGCCTCGATCATCATCGCCGGCCGGGTGTAGGTCGGGAAGTTGTTGAACAGACCGGCCGCGGTCGGGGTTGCCGTTGGCGTTTCCCACTTGCTGCCCGGCATGTAGTTATTTACGAACTGCTGCGCCGGGCTGGTCGGGCTCCCGTCCTCGCTGTAGCTCCAGTTCCACTGCGACCAGGTAGCCCAGCCCTCGTTCATCCAGACGTCGGACCATTCGGCCGGGGTGACGCTGTCCCCCCACCACTGGTGGGCCGTCTCGTGCGCGAGGATCGAGGGGGGGGTGACGCTGCCGGGCGTTGGGAAGTGGATCTTCGTCTGCACCTTGAGGATGTAGCCGATGCCGCTGACGTCGTCGACCACGGCGCCCGCGGATTCGAAGGGGAATTGGGTGTAGCCGGGCGCGTAGAAGTCGATGATTTCTTCCTCGCGAGCGAGCGTGGCGTTGATTTCCGCCTTGGTCGCCGGCGGATAGGCGCTGTCGATCGCGTTGTAGAGCTGGAGTCCCGAGGGAGTCGTCGTCTGCGTGAGGTCGAAGTCGCCGACCGTCGAGGTGGCCAGGTAAGTCGCCATCGGGAGGTCCTCGCGCCAATGCCAGGTCGTGAGGCCGCCCGCGCTCGTCGGCGGACTCACCAGCTCGCCGTTGCCGATCCCCATCAGCGTCCCGTCGGCGGGATTGGTGTCTTCCGGCACGGTGATCTCGAAGTCGTAGGTCGCCTTGTCTTTCGGGTCGTTGTTGCAGGGAAACCAGGTCTGCGCGCCGATCGGCTCATCGACCACGAAGGCGCCATCGGCCGAGGAGCCGTTGCTGGCGCGGATCCATCCCTCCGGGGAGCCCCAGGGGTCTACCTGGGGCTGTGGCACGCCGGAGTATTCGACGGTGACCTGGAAGGTGTCGCCGAAGTCGATCGGCGTCTGCGGCGTCACGACCAGCTTCGTCGCCGCGCAGGTGGGCGAGGGAGGCACCGTTGGCGAGCAGGCGGCCGGCGCTTCCCTGACGAAGCTGGCGGGCTGGCCGTCGACCGTGATGCCAGAGACGGAGAGGCCCTGGAAGTCGAGACTGAAGTCGGAGAGCGGCTGAGTCGCCAGAGCCGTGAGCGTGATCTTCGTTCCGCTGCCGAACGAGTTAAGCGCGGGGTCGTAGTTCAGTTCGATGTCGTAGTGCTGTACGTCATAGCCGCCGTTGCCGATCTCCGGGAATAGGGCATCGCCCAGAGTCTGAGCGCCGGGCGTGTAGCTGGGGGGTGGACCGGGAGGCCCTTCGGGTCCGCTCGGTCCTTCTGGGCCGGTCGGACCCGGAGCGCCGGTAGGCCCTTTGCCGCCTTCTTGGCCGCTCGGTCCCCCGGTTCCTTCCGGACCACTCGCCCCTGGGGAGCCGCGCGGGCCGGCGAGTGGGGGCTTCACCATGAGCAGGCGTGCCGCTGCGCTGCAGACGGGCCTTCCGCTCCGGCCGTGGCGCTGCGTGCACGCGACGAGGCGCCACATCGCCGAAGGCATCGCCGGCACCCGCGCGCCGATCGGCGCCCTCGTCGATCTCCTCGCGGCGACGAAGCGGTGGTCGAAGGCGATGACGCGTCCCCGCGCCGCTCCGACCGACCTGCGCAACGTCACGGTGATAGGCGCATTCACTCCCCGCGCGCCTGCGTTGGCCAAGCTGATCCTGATCAGGAAGCGGTCCCCCGGTCGGACGGCTCGCGGGGGCCGGCTCACTGAGAGCACCGAGAGCTTCGGCCTCGGTGCGGCCGCGGATGCCTGAGCCGACAGAAGGCCGCAAAGCGCGATCAACAGCAAGAAGCGCACCGCCCGGGGGATCGAACTCAGACTCTTGCGCATATTCTGCGAAAGATGGCATAGAACCACCCGGCCGCTGGCCGAGTATTAGCCCGGCACTGCCTGCATTGCCCTGGACCGCTATACCCACGTCCTGCCCGGCGAGTTGGAGCGCGCCCGCGAGCTGCTCGACAAGTTCTTGGCCGAGCGACTCCGCGAGAAGGCCAACTGATCGATCACCGAACGGGCCTTCGAGCCATCTCTCGGTTTGGCCATGGCCCTTCGCCGGCGTTGAGCGCGTCAGCGAGTGGGGACTCGACTCTCGACGACCTGAAGCTGCTCGTACGGCGCGCTGATCAGATCCTCGAGCATCCCCCGCTCGGGGTCATCGGTCGCAATCTCCACCAAGGCGGAATGCGGGTACTCCGAGACGACAGCACCAATCGTGCCCGCCGGCCAGCCGTCAACGCTCTCACGCAGCTTGACGATGTCGGATTCGTGCGCTTTGCGACTCATCGGGATGGATTGTACGCCCCTCCCTCGGCGTGTTGGCGATTCTTCGGGGCAACCCGCGTCGTGACGAGCCGCGGGGCCCCTTCAACCATCTCCCAGCCGGTGATGACCAGGAGGGTCCGATCGCGCTGCTGACCGAGCCCATGTATCGGCACGAGAACCTCCCAGGTGAAGCGCTCGCCCTTACGCATGGGGGCGCGTTGGTCGCTGACCGGGCAGTGCGGAAGCCCCTCCATGATCGCGTCGTGCAGGTAGCTCCAGTCGTCGCGCTCGATACCGAGGGCCCGCTCGAAGACGGCCGCCTTGTGCTTCCCCACGGGGTTCTCGGGATCGAGCGCGTACGCCACCAGCTTGTCGGCATCGATCACCGCACGAGAGGCATTCGGTAGCGGAGATCCCAGCTCTGGCTGCTGCGCCGACGGTTCGTTCACGCCGCCAGTCAAGCAGTCGCAGCGGACCCGGCACTCGCGACGCTGGCTTCGGGGCTCCACCAAGTCGAAGCACTCGGTCGGTAGGACAGGGGCGAAGTAGGGTCTCCAAAGCTCGACACAGCGGCTCGTCGCTGAGATTTCGCTGGTTCCCCGAGTCCTGCAAGGTCAAGAAGGGGGACCCACGCTACAAGCGCGAGGCCGAGGCCCCGCGCAGGATTGAGACGTAAAGCGTTCGGTCGTTTCGAGTATTTCGAGAAGAATGCTACTCTGTTCGAGATGCCTCGTACCACGCGCAACATCACCGCCGCCAGCGCCGCACCCACCGTCCCGGCCGACGCTCTCGAAGCCGAGCGCGACGCTCTCGACGCGCTCGCCAAGCTTGACGATGACACCTTCATCGAGGTGCAGATCAAACGGCCGCGCAAGACGGCGGCGCTGTTTCCCGTCGGGTTCCTGCGCCGCTATCTGGCCGCGCAGTCGGTTCCCGGCCGCAAGCTCCTCCTCTTCGATTCCGACGAGGAGGTCTCCTCGCAGGTGGCCGCCGACATGCTCGGCGTTTCGCGGCCGCATCTGAACGAGTTGCTGGAGGTCGAGGCGATTCCCCACCGCCGCGTCGGCAACCAGCGCCGCATCCGCGCCCTCGACCTCCACGAGTTCGCCCAGCGGCGCGCCGGGCGCGTGGCCGCGCTTGGGGAGATGGCCGATGTGGTCGACGAGTCCGCCGGCGGCTGGACCCGCTGACCTCACGCGATGGCTCGGACACGGGCCGTTCTGGATGCCTCGGTCCTCTACCAAGAGCCGGTCCGCAGCCTGTTGCTGTGGGTTGCCGCCGAGGGTAGCTATGAGCCCTTCTGGACCGAGCGAATACTCGGGGAGACCCGGCGCGGCCTCCTTGGCGGAGGCGTTGTCACTCCCGAGCAGTGGGGCCGCCTGCGGGCTGCCATGCCCACAGCGTTCCCCGGTGCGATGCTCGACCAAGAGGCGGTCGACGCGATTGAGCACCGGATGCCCAACCACGAGAAGGATCGCCACGTGCTCGCCGCGGCCGTCGTCGGCGACGTCGAGCTGGTCGTCACCAACAACCTGCGCCACTTCGAGGCCGACGATCTCGCCCAGCTCGGCAAGCAGAGCCTTGACGCGGACACCTTCCTGTGCGAGCTGCTTGACCGCGCTCCGAGCATCGTCCGCGCGGCGCTGGATCAGCAGGTCGCCCACATGCGCCGGCCGCGCCCGTGGACGCTCGCTGAGCTCTTGGGCCGGTTGGGCGGTCGGGGGGCCGGCGACCCCTTGGCGTCGAGCTTCGCCACCGCTTGTGAGCAGCGCTTTTCGCTCACGGCAGAGCCGCCACCCACGCCGTAGGCTCCTGTAAGTTTGAGCTTCGCGGCGAGCGCGAGCGCGCGGTTTGATCGCCCACTCAAACCGGTGTCCACGTCATTCCCCCGGGCATTCCCCCGGGGGTGACCTCAACTAGGATTTGGCTCTGTAGTGCCCTTGGGGGAGTGAGTTAACGGCTATGCGCACGGTCTCCAAAACCGTGAATCCGGGTTCGAATCCCGGCTCCCCCGTTCACGTGGCTGCGGTCTCTCGGGTCGCGGGCTCGAGCCGCTCGCCCGGTGCCGCGGCTCGGTCTCCGAGGCCGCTGCCGGGCTCCGGGGCGAACTGTCCGCCCGGAAGCGTCCGGAGCCGGGCGACGAAGCGGAAGGCGAGGTCGCCCTCGCGACCGTAGATCGCGAGCAGGCCGACGGTCAGCGCGCCGACCCAGATCCCGGCCGCCGCCAGCGTTATGCGCTGCACGAGGCCGTAGTGACCGCCCATCGTGTCGTTGGTGGCGAAGAAGAGGACGGAGAAGATCGCCAGGCCGATCAGGCCTCCCGCGAGCGCCAGCAGGTCCGAGCGGCCCCAGCGGCGGTCGCCGCGGAAGCGCCACGCCATCGCGAAGACCGAGGCCTCCAGCGCGATCGCGCCGAGGAAGTACGTCCAGCCATGGGCGTAGTGCTGCCAGGGGAGTTGCCCCGCCAGCTCACGGGCGTGGCAGCCGGCGTCGATCGTCGTGCGGCACTGGGCGGGGAAGGGGAAGCCGTCGAGGATCTGCGCCAGCCCGGTGAAGGCGATCAGCGCCGGGCCGAGCCGGCCGCGAGGGGCATCGAGCGTCAGGGCGACGGCCGCGGCGACGAGCGAAGCGCCCCAGATTGCGACGCCGGTGTCAAACGCCCACGGATGGGCGGCGTCGTGCGCCCCGAGCATGCTGACCGCGTCGCGGATCTCGCTGTAGCCGGGCTCCACCAGGCTCGCGACCACGATGATCGCGAGGCAGCAGAGCTGGCCGGCGATCGAGGCGGCGGACAGGCGGCGTATGAGCGGCATCGGCCGATTGTCGCGACTGCGGTCCACCGATGCTGGGAAGATCCGCCGCGTGCCGGAGGAGGAGCGAAGCGGCGGGGCCGAGCGCGACGACCTGGCCGACCACCGCCTCGTCGACGTCTGGCAGGAAAGCGGCGGACGAGAGTCGAACTCGCGTCATCAGCTTGGAAGGCTGAGGCTCTACCATTGAGCTACCGCCGCGGAGTCGCGACCGGCCCACGCTCGAGCCGTTCCGACGCCCCCAGTTTGCCTCAACCGCGCCCCGGTTGACGTCCGGCCGGCCGCCGCCCCGCCGATGCGCCAGAATGCAGGGCAGCCACGGGGAGTGGCGCAGTCTGGTAGCGCACTCGGCTGGGGGCCGAGCGGTCGCAGGTTCAAATCCTGTCTCCCCGATTCTCGGCTGAGTTCTCCGGCCTCTTGTGGACCACCTCAATAGGGCGCGCGAAGGCCCTCGAACATCGGGAAGTGCTTGAGGTTGAGCGTCGCGAGGCTGGCATCGAGCTGTTCGGCTGTGGCCGCGATCGCCAGGTCGGCGACGCCGATGCCGGGATGACTCCGTCGCCACCGGCGGCCGAGATCCCCGGCACGGCGCGCCACGACCTCGCTCACCGGAACCCAGGCGATCAGCGCGAGCAACTTGTCTGCGGCCCCTCGCTCCGAGGAGCGGAGCCCCTGGATCACCTCTATTCGGCTGATCTCCGAGCAGGATGGGCGGTCATCGAGGCCGGCGAGGTAATCGGTCGCCGGAGTCGAGGCGCGGAGGTGATCGACGAGGACGCTGGTGTCGAGGACGACGCTCAACGCTCGAATCGTGACAGGCGCTCGGCATCCTCACGACGCATGCCCTCGACATACTCGGCGCCCTCTTCGAGATAGGGCGCGACGCCGGCAGTTCCTTCGATCGCCTTCTTCCATTGGGCTTGCCACGCCGCGGCGTCCCGCTCCTCCTGCGAGAGGTACGCGTCGACCGCACGACGGATCACCATCGAGCGCGACGTTCCCTCCTCGGCAGCGCGCTGGTCGAGGCGGGCCGTCTGGCCATCGTCGAGATAGATCTGCGTTCGATTCATGATGTATAGGTATACATCAGCGATACTTGATTGACGCAGTGCCGTCGGGTCGGGCTCCGCGAGATCACCCCATCGGCATGATGCGTCGCGATCGGTCGGGGTCTAGCTTCGACGGGCCGGCGGTGGAGCTTGACCGAGAGCTCCGCCCGGGTGAAGCGCATGGAGACCGACGGAACCCCAGCACCTGGACGATCCGGACATCCTCGCGCGGTGGCCGCGCTGCTGCTCCTCGGCACCCTGATCGCCTTTGTCGGCATCTTCTCGATCTGGGTCAACCGGCAAGCGCTCAACACCGACAACTGGGTCAAGACCAGCGATGCGCTGCTCCAGAACAAGGAAGTCCAGGCGCAGCTCTCCGCCTACCTGGCAAATGAGCTCTTCGCCAACGTAGACGTCCAAGCCGAACTGCAGAAGGCGCTGCCGCCGCGGTTGGCGCCCCTTGCCGGGCCCGCGGCCGGGGGGCTGCAGCAGCTCGCTCCGCAGATCGCGGAAAGGGCGCTGGCGACCTCCCAGGTCCAGAGCCTGTGGAGCGACGTCAACCGGGCGGCCCACGAAGCGCTGCTGAAGATCCTCGGCGGGGGCGGCCCGGCGCTCTCGGCCGAAGGCGGCGAAGTGACCCTCGACCTGGGGTCGCTCGTAACCCAGATCGGCGCCCGGCTCGGGGTCGGCGGCAACGTCGCCTCGAAGATCCCCGCCGATGCCGGCCGGCTGACGATCCTCAAGTCCAGCCAGCTCTCCGCGGCGCAGAGCATCGCCACCGCGATCAGGCGCCTGCCGGTCGTCCTCTCGCTGCTGGCGTTGCTGCTGTTCGGGCTCGCCGTCTACCTCGCCGGCCCGCGCCGCCGGCAGGCCCTGCGGTCGGTGGGGCTCGGCTTCGTCGTCGCCGGGGTCGTGGCGCTGATCGTGCGCAGCATCGCCGGCGGCTACGTGGTCGATGCCCTCGCCAAGTCGGCTTCGGCGCGCCCCGCCGCTCAGGCGGTGTGGAATATCGGCACCTCGCTGCTGGTCACGATCGCCGACTCGGCGATCGTCTTCGGGATCCTGATCGTGATCGGCGCCTGGCTGGCCGGCCCCACGCGACCCGCGATCGCCCTTCGCCGCCAGGCCTCGCCGTATGTGCGCGAGAGCCGTGCCGGCGCCTACGGCGCGGCGGGAGCCGTCTACCTGGCCCTGATCGCCTGGGCGCCGATAGCGGCCTTCCGCAAACCGATCGGGATCTTGCTGTTCGCCGTGCTGCTCGGCCTCGGCACCGAGGTCCTTCGCCGTCAGACCCTGCGCGAGTTTCCCGGCACCGGCGGTAGCGGGGCTCGCGCGGCTGATCCGGGCTAGGGACCTGGGCGCGGAGTTGCCGGGCGGCGGCCGGGTAGGCTGCGGTCACCGTGGAAGCCGCGAGCCAGTTCGAGGCGCACAACCTGCTGCGCGCCGTCGCCTGAGCGACGGCGATGGCGGCCGCGAGAAGCGCCGGCGTCCTTCTCTACCGCCTCGCCGGCGCCCGGCCCGAGCTGCTGCTGGTCCACCCTGGCGGTCCCTACTGGGCAAAGAGGGACCTCGGCGTCTGGTCGATCCCGAAGGGCGAATTCGAGGCGGGGGAGGAGCCGCGGCGGTGCGCGCTGCGCGAGCTGCGGGAGGAGCTGGGCGAGGCGGTGCCGGCGGTCGACCCGGAGGCGCTTGCCGACCTCGGCTCGGTGCGCCAGAAGGGCGGCAAGGTCATCGATGCCTGGGCGGCCGAGGCCGAGTTCGACCCGGTGGCGCTGCGCAGCAACACCTTCACCGTGGAGTGGCCGCCGCGCTCGGGCGTCGAGCGCGAGTTCCCGGAGGCCGACCGGGCCGAGTGGTTCGAGCCCGACGAGGCCCGGCGCCGGATCCTCGCGGCGCAGAGGCCCTTCGTCGACCGCCTGCTCGACCGGCTCGCGGCCGGGCGCGGGTAGCGGCGGGGCGACGCGCCGCACCCGACGTATACTCGCCGCGATGGCTGACGGCCACGCTCCGCAGCAGGACTCGCCGGCCGGCGAAGGACCCTCCGGCAGGCCGCTGCCGCTCTCGGTGCGGCTGCTCGGCGCCGGGATGCGCGGAGCGCGCTCGGTGGCCGAGGCGACCGGCGTCGATCGCGCCGTGCAGACCGCCGCCGAGGAGGCGATGGTCGCGGCGGTCGAGAGCGAAGCGGTGGAACGGGCGCTGGTGCGGGTGCTGCGGGGGCCGCTGGTCGAGGAGGCGGTGCACGGCGCGCTGGAGAGCGAGGCAATCAGGCGGGCGCTGGTCGAAGCGCTCGACAGCGAGATGGTCGACGAGGTCTGGCGGCGGATGCTGGCCAGCGAGGAGGCGCAGCGGCTGGTCGAGCGGATCGCCGAGGCACCCGAGCTGCGCGCCGCGATCAGCGCCCAGAGCGTCGGCTTCATCGAGGACATCGGCCACACGATCGGCAACACGACGCGCCGGCTGGACGGCGGCGTCGAGCGGGTTGCGCGCAAGCTGACCTTGCGGGCGCCGCGCAGCGAGCCGACCGAGCGCGCCGGGGTGCTGACCCGGGTGCTCGCCTTCGGCCTCGACCTGCTGATCGTCAACCTCGCCTTCTCCGGCCTTGCCGCGATCGTGGCGCTGATCGCCTCCTTCTTCACCGGCAACGACAACGGCCTCTCCGGCGTCGCCCTGGCCCTGGGGACGATCGCCTGGCTGACGCTGGGCAGCGTCTACCTGGTCGTCTTCTGGTCGCTGGCCGGGCAGACGCCGGGCATGCGCTTCTTCGGCATCAGGCTCGGAGTCGCCGGTCGCGGGCTGCCGCTGCGAGCCTCGCTCAAACGCCTGGCCGGCCTGGTGCTGGCGACGATCCCGCTCTGCCTCGGCTTCCTCGGCGTGCTCTTCGACGAACGCCGTCGCGGCTGGCAGGATCGGCTCGCCGGCGTCGACGTGGTCTACGAGGTGCGCCGGCCGGCGGCGCCGTGGTCGAGGTTCGACGCGGCCGAGCCGCTCGAGGCAGCCCCGCCGCTCGAGGCGACGGAGGCCGCGACGGCGAAAGCCCCGGGAGCCCGGGGCCTGCGGCCGCAACGGATGCCGGGGACGCCGCTCGGCGGCTGATCCGGGCCGACGTGCCGGGAGTTCGACCCCCTATATGGGCGTCGAACTCACGGCACGTCATGGGAGGGTCAGGGAACCGGGTTGCCTTCCGGACCCTCGGCGAGCTTGTAGACGATGATGATCGACAGGGCGAAGATCGCCAGCGACCAGAACGGGTAGGCCGGGATCGAGAGCAGCGCGCCGATCGCGTTCAGCGAGCCGACGAGGATCCCGAACCAGCGGCCGAATTCGCCGCCCGAGAACAGCGAGAAGGCGGCGATCAGCTCGAGCACGCCGATGATCAGGCTGACCCAGCCCCAGGTGTGCAACCCGCTGACGATGAACGTCACGTTTTCGGTGAAGAACTTCGAATCGCCGATCGCGGCGATGCCGTAGACGATGTTGAGGACACCGGCTATGAGGAGCAGCACGCCGGCGAAGACCCACCAGCCGCTGATCAGACTCTCGTCGTTCATGCTTAACCCTTTCGAGGAGGAGACAAGGTAGGGAAAATCCTAAGAGCAGCTTCTCGCCTCGGCAAGTGTTTCCTGCAACGTATGGCCGCCCATCGCCGTCGAAGGAGGTGCGCCCGCGTGTCGGGTCTGGCACCATCGCCGCGGTGAGAACGGCCTTGCACACGTCACGGCTGCCGGCCGCGCTCGCGCTCGCGCTGGCGCTCGCCGCGCTGCTTCCGGCGGGTGCCCGGGCGGCGGTCCCGGTCGTGCACGAAGTCGACGTCTCGGGGGTGGCGGCCGCATCCGGCAGGCCGTTCACGGCCCCGCCGCGGGCGCCGCTGCGCCGCTTCCCGCGCGGGCCGGGAGCGCGGGCGAGCAGCTCGCCCGTGGCCAACACCTCGGAAGTCGGGACGCGCACCAACGGCAAGATCCTCGCCGTCGATCCCGGGGAAGGCGCCTACACCTGCTCGGGCACGGCGATCGACACGCCGAGCCGCTCGATCGTCCTCACCGCCGGCCACTGCGTGATCGAACGGGGCAGCGAGGGGAGGCGCATCGCCTTCGTCCCCGCCTACGAACACGGCAGGCGGCCGTTCGGCTCCTACGAGGTGCAGTCCGTCTACGTCATGCCCGAGTGGCGTCGCGGCGAAAACCCCGACTACGACATCGCCGCGCTGCGGGTCGAGCCGAGCCGCTTCGGCCCGCTCACCGACGTGGTCGGAGGGCGCGGCGTCGCCACCGGCAAATCGCGGCTGGCCGCCTTCCAGATCTTCGGCTACCCGGCGGCACGGGCCGGCGGCGAAGAACTGCGCGGATGCCGCGCCCACGGCCTCGGCGGCGACCCGCTGACCAACCGCTTCGCCGGCCCGCCGACCATGCCCGCCTCCTGCGACCTGGCCGCCGGGGCGAGCGGCGGCGCCTGGCTGTTCGACGGCCAGTACGTCAGCGGCGTCACCAGCTACGGCTACGCCGGCAGGCCGACCCAGCTCTTCTCGCCCTACTTCGGCCCGCAGATCGGCGCCTTCCTGCGGGCGCTGCCCTGAGGGCCGACGCGAGAATAGACTCGTGTGAACGATCCAAGCTGCCGCGGCTGGCGCTTTTGTGTCGCTATGCGGCGCAAAAGCGCCATAGGGATGGAGGAGAGATGAGCGCCGATGCCGTCAGGACCCCGGAGGAGAGCTTGCAGGGGCTGCCCGATTTCCCGTTCGAGTCGAGCTACCGGGAGATCGACGGCCTCCGGCTCGCCTACCTCGACGAGGGCGAGGGGCGGCCGGTCGTCTTCTTCCACGGTGAGCCGACCTGGTCGTTCCTCTGGCGCAAGGTGCTGCCGCCGGTGCGCGACGCCGGCTACCGCTGCATCGCCCCCGACTACGCCGGCTTCGGCCGCTCCGACAAGCCGACCGAGATCGGCTGGTACACCTACGACCGCCACGTCGAGCTGATGTCGGCGCTGCTGGAGCGACTCGACGTGCGCGACGCGACCGCCGTCGTCCACGACTGGGGCGGGCCGATCGGGCTGCGGCTGGCGGTCGAGCACCCCGAGCGCTTCTCCCGCATCGTGGTGATGGACACCGGGCCGTTCACCGGCCACCAGCGGATGAGCGAGGCCTGGCTGAAATTCCGCGACTTCGTCCGCGACAACGCCGACCTGCCGATCGGCATGCTGGTGCGCGGCGGCTGCAAGAACGACCCCGGGGACGCGGTGATCGCCGCCTACGAGGCGCCCTATCCGAACGCCGAGTCGAAGGCCGGCGCGCGTGCCTTCCCGCTGATCCTGCCGACCGAGCCCGACGCGCCGGGCGCGGCCGAGGGGAAACGCGTCGCCGACGCCCTGCGCACCGACGAGCGGCCGAAGCTGCTGCTCTGGGCCGACTCCGACCCGGTGCTGCCGTTCTCGGTGGCGGAGCGGATCTCCGAGCAGCTCAACTTCCCGGCGCCGCGGGCGATCGCCGACGCCGGCCACTTCCTCCAGGAGGACGCGGGCGAGGAGATCGGGCGGATTATCGCTGACTGGCTCTGAGGAGCCGCCCGGTCACCCAGACGGCTCCTTTGTCCCCTTCAGTTGTTCGTGGGTGTGCTCGATGAGTAATTGCACACGGCGTGGCGGTCCGCGATCGTCGAGCCAGGTGACCGTTCCTGGCCAGTAGGGCCCTGGTGGGTAGCCCGGGTGGTGGAAGGCGTCGGCGAAGACCCAGTTGCCGGTGTTGTGGAGACGGCCGCCGCCGCGCAGCTGCCACTCCGCTTCGTCCTTGTTCGGACCGGCGCGGTGGGTGTGGCCGGTGATCACGTGGCTGTCGCCGACGCCGAGGCGCTCGGCCAGCTCGGTTGCCGCGGCGACGCCGCTGCGCGAGATCGCGCCGACGCTGAGGTCGGCGTCGAATTCGGATCGGAGCAGGCGGTTGAGGCCCCAGACGCCGGCCGGGATGGCGACGCCGAGCGCGGCACGGGTCGCGGTGCGAGATGCCCTCCCGCGCCCGTTGCGGAGGCTGGAGATCATGCGCCAAGCGCCCTCGGAGGGGCGGGGGCCGCGGCCGGCACGGCGAACCTGCGCCAGCGCGAAGGTGAAGCCGTAGAGCGGCCGGAGCACCCGCTCGTAGTCGGCCGGCGAGGAGTGCTCCGGCGGCCGGCCCGACCTGCGCATCGCGGCGGCGGCGGCGATGCACTCGGTCCGCGGCAGGCTCATGTGGCAGTCCATGTAGTGGCCGTGGGTCGCGTAGACGTCATCGCGCAGCCAGCTGCCGGGGTAGGCGATCTCGAGCTCGGCGGCGCCGAGCCAGGAGTCGATCCGCGTCGCCGCCTCGCCGGCAGGCGCGGCGCGCTGCTCGAGGTCGAGCGGCTCCGCCACCAGGGCCGCCCCTTCGAGCAGCGGCTCGGCGAGCCGGTGGTCGTGGTTGCCGGGGACGAGGACGACCTGCCGGCCGGCCATCGCCTCGCCCAGCTCCTCGAAGAAGGGGCGCGCGATATCCAACACCTTGGGCAGCGGCAGTTCGCGCAGCTCGAGCACGTCGCCGAGCAGGACCAGGCGATCGGCGCCGGCGATCTCCTCCAGCAGTGCCCGCCGAAGGGCCGGGTCGCGCAGCAGGTCCTCGCCGTAGCTGTTGCCGAGGTGGAGGTCGGAGATGATCGCGGTGCGCACCGGGGGAACTTAACTTGCCGGAGTAAGCTGCTCCGATGGCGGGGCTCAGCGAGGAACGGCTTGCTCCCTCGAACGGGATCGAGCTCGCCTACCAGGAGGTCGGCGATCCGGACGGCGAGCCGCTGCTCCTGATCATGGGGCTGGCGACGCAGATGCTCGGCTGGGACGAGGGCTTCTGCGCGATGCTGGCCGGGCGCGGCTTCCGCGTCGTCCGCTTCGACAACCGCGACATCGGCCGCTCGACCAAGATCGAGTCGGCGGGGCTGCCGAGGCGCACCGACATGCTGCTCGGCCGGCGCCGCACCGCGCCCTACCTGCTGCGCGACATGGCCGCGGACACGATCGGCCTGATGGACCGCCTGGGGATCGAGTCGGCCCACCTGGTCGGCGCCTCGATGGGCGGGATGATCGCCCAGACGGTCGCGATCCGGCGGCCCGAGCGGGCGCGCTCGCTGGTCTCGATGATGTCGACGACGGGCAACCGCTGGCTCGGCGTTCCGGCCTGGAAGGCCTTTGGCACGCTCTTCGCGCGGCCGGCCGCCGGCCGCGACGCGGCGATCGAGCACACGGTCAGGGTCTTTCGCACGATCGGCTCGCCCGGCTACCCGATGGACGAGAAGCGGCTGCGGGCGCTCGCCGGCGCCTCCTACGACCGCTCCCACAGCCGCGCCGGCATCGCCCGCCAGCTGCACGCGATCACCGCCTCGGGCGACCGCACCGAGGCCCTGCGCAAGCTGCGCCTGCCGGCGACGGTGATCCACGGAACCAGCGACCCCCTGATCCGCCCGGTCGCCGGCCGCGCCACCGCCCGAGCGATCCCCGGCTCCCACCTCCGCCTCGTAGACGGCATGGGCCACGACCTGCCGCAGGAGCTGTGGCCGGCCTTCGTGGACGAGATCGCCGCCACCGCCGCCCGCGCCGGCGAGCGGGTGGCCGAGCGCCAGCCGGCCTGAGCCCCGCTCAGCGCTTCGGCCCGACGAACTCGTCGAGCCGGGCCA
>CAVOHR010000003.1:0-526514 GCA_963695835.1 uncultured Solirubrobacterales bacterium | reverse complement strand
TACTTCGCCCCGCAGAAGGCCTTCGGCGCCGACGGCGGCCTATGCTATCGGCGCTCAGCCCGGCGGCGATCGAGCGGATCGAGCAGCTCGACGGGGCCGACGATCGCTGGCAGCCCGCCTTTCTCTCGCTGCGGACGGCGCTGGAGAACTCGCGCAAGGACCAGACCTACAACACGCCCGCGGTGGCGACCCTGCTGCTGCTCGCCGACCAGATCGAGTGGATGCTGGCCGGCGGCGGCCTCGGCTGGTGCGTGCAGCGGACGAGCGCCTCCTCGGGCCACCTCTATGGCTGGGCGAAGGAGGCCGAGTTTGCCTCGCCCTTCGTCGCCGATCCGGCCAAGCGCTCGCTCGTCGTCGGCACGATCGACTTCGGTGGCTTCGATCGACGCCGCCGCGCTTGCGACGCTGCGCGCCAACGGGATCGTCAACGTCGAGCCCTATCGCAAGCTTGGCCGCAACCAGCTCCGCGTCGGCATGTTCCCGGCGGTCGAGCCGGGCGACGTCGAAGCGCTCACCGCCTGCATCGACTGGACGATCGAGAACTCGCTCGGGGTGCAATCGTGAGGGTCCTGGTCAAGGAGAAGATCGCCGACTCCGGCGTCCAGCTGCTGCGGGAGAGCTTCGAGGTAGACCTCGGCCTGGAGATGAGCGAGGAGGAGCTGCGCGAGGCGATCGGCTCCTACGACGCGATCCTGGTCCGCTCCGCCACCCAGCTGACGCCGGACCTGATCGAGCGGGCCGGCGGACTTCCAAGGTGATCGGCCGCGCCGGCACCGGGTCAACAACGTCAACATCCCCGCCGCCACGCGACGCGGAATCGTCGTCGCCAACGCCCCCGAATCGAACTCGGTGGCGGCGGCCGAGCACACGCTGGCCCTGATGCTCGCCCTCTGCCGCAACGTGCCGCGGGCCCACGCCTCGCTGACCGGCGGCGCCTGGGAGCGGCCGAAGTTCAAAGGCGCCGAGCTCTACGGCAAGACGCTGGGCGTGATCGGCTTGGGCGGATCGGCCAGCTCGTCGCCAAGCGGGCGCAGGGCTTCGAGATGGACGTCGTCGCCTTCGACAAGTTCGTCTCGGCGGAGCGCTTCCGCGAGCTCGGGGTTGAGGGCATCGAGAAGCTCGAGCAGTTGCTCGGACGGGCCGACATCGTCACCCTGCACCTGCCGAAGACGCCGGACACGATCGGTCTGATCGACTCCGCCGCGGTTGCGGCGATGGTAGACGGGGCGAGGCTGGTGAATTGCGCCCGCGGAGAGCTGGTCAACCTCGACGCCGTCCTCGCCGGGCTCGAGTTGGGCAAGCTGGCCGGCGCCGCGCTCGACGTCTTCCCCTCCGAGCCCTTCACCGAGCACCCGCTCTTCGACCGGGACGACGTCGTCGTCACCCCCATCTCGGCGCCTCGACCGCCGAGGCCCAGGATCGCGCCGGGGTGGTGACGGCGGAACAGGTGATCGCGGCGCTGAGCGGCGGCGTCGTCACCAACGCGGTCAACATCGCCGCCGTCCGCCCCGAGGAGATGGAAGCGCTGGCCCCGTTCGTGCCGCTCTGCGAAAAGCTCGGCCGCCTGGCGCAGGGGCTTGGGAGCGGCCCGATCGACGGAGTGACAGTCGAGTTCCGCGGCCGCATCGCCGTTCACGACACCCGCCTGGGGATCGCGGTCCTCGTCGGCATCCTCTCCGGCCACACCGAGGAGCCGGTGAACCTGGTCAACGCGCCGCAGATGGCCGAGGAGCGCGGGATCGAGCTGGTCGAGACCAAGGAGACCGGCTCCGAGGACTTCACCGAGCTGATCACGGTGCGGCTGGGGTCGGGCGACGACGCGGTCGAGGTGGCGGGAACGGGCGTGGGTCCGCGCAACGAGCCCTATCTGGTCTCGGTCTGGGGCGAGAGCTTCTACCTGCCCTTCGCCGACCACCTCGCCGTCTTCCGCTACGCCGACCGGCCGGGGATGATCGGCAAGGTGGGCTCGGTCTTCGGCGAGGAGGGGGTCAACATCATCTCCGCCGCGGTCGGGGCCGAGCCGGGCGGGGAGCGTGCGGTGATGGCGCTGACGACCGATGCGCCGGTGCGGGCGGAGACGATCTCCAAGATCCTCGAGCTCGACGGCTTCTCGGTCGGCCGCTCGGTAGATCTCTGATCCGGCGGGGTGAGGCCGCAACGTAGGGAAGGTCGCGCTGTTTCCTTCTTAGACGCTCCGACCCGGTCGGCGGCGGAGACGACTCGGCGATGAAAAAGCTCCTGCTCATCTCGTTCACCTCGCTGGCGCTGCTCGCGCCCGCGGTCGCCCATGCGGTGCCGCAGACCTACACCGTGCTGCTGGCCGGCGGCGAGGAAGCGAACGTGATCAAGATCTGGCTCAGTCCGGACGGCCGCGAATACGCGATCGACTCGATCGTGCCGCTCGAAGTCGGCGGCACGGTCTGCTGGCACCCCGAAGACAGGCAGACCGCGCTGGTCTGCGACGCCCCCTCGGTCGCCGGCTTCGAAGTCAACGCGGGCGGCGGCGATGATCGGGTGACTGTGGCCAGGCAGATCAGGGTGCCGGTGACGCTGCGCGGCGGCGCCGGCGACGACGTCCTCTTCGGCGGCGGGGGCCCGGACAAGCTGATTGGCGGCAACGGCGGCGACCGGCTGTACGGCGGGCGGGGCGACGACCTCCTCCTCGGCGGGGAAGGCAACGACCAGCTGATCAGCGGGCCCGGCCACGACACGCTCCGCGGCGGCTACGGCAAGGACGTCCTGGTCGAAGGGTCAGGCAAGGACAGCATCCACCAGCAGTTCTAGCTACCTGCGGAGCCTTCCACCCACGAAGAGCAGCGCAACCAGGAAGCCGAAGAAGCACGCGGCACCAGTGCGCTCATGCTCATCGCGAAGAGCGCCAGGACGGTGGAGCGATCCAGCCTTGCGATCGGGGCAGCCTACGCTAGGCTCGGCAACGCGAATGACGCACCGGCCCGACAGCCTGGCGCTACTCCTTCTCCTCCCCCCTCGGGGGGAATAGCGCTGGGCGGCGCGAGAGCCGCGAGAGACAAGGTCATTCGAGCGAACTGGAGAAGGAGGAGGTCCATGGGACCCGCACCCGACGCCAACCGCGTCCACATCTTCGACACGACGCTGCGTGACGGCGAGCAGTCGCCGGGGACTACGCTGAACACCGAAGAGAAGATCGAGATCGCGCACCAGCTGCAGCGCCTTGGCGTCGACGTCATCGAGGCCGGCTTTCCGATAACGTCGGTCGGCGACTTCGAGGGTGTGCAGAGGATCTGCGCGTGAAGTGCGAGGGACGCGGGTCTGCGGCTCGCCCGTGCACACCAGCCGACATCGACAGCGCGTGGGGGGCGATCCGCGACGCAGAGCAGCCCCGAATCCACCCTTCATCTCCACGTCAGACATACACCTCGGCTCACCAGCTTCGGACGAGCCGGGAGGACGTCAAGGAGAGGCTCAGGCGATCGTCGCCCAGCTGGCCGGTCCTACTGCGTCGGACGTCGAGTTCTCGCCGATGGACGCGACGCGCGCGGACTCGAATTCACCGCCGAGATGCTCGCCATAGCGATAGAGGCGGGGGCGACCGTCCGTCAACATCCCGGACACCGTCGGCTACGCCTGGCGCCCGCGAGTTCGGCGAGTTGACTTCCGACGATCTGCGAGCATGGTGCCGGGGCTCGAGAAGGCCGTCATCTCGGTCCACTGCCACGACGACCTCGGGCATGGCGGTCGCGCAACGTCTACGCCGCCGTTCCGAACGGCGCGCGGCAGGTCGAGTGCACCATCAACGGCATCGGCGAGCGGGCCGGCAACTGCTCGCTGGAGGAGGTCGTGATGGCCCTGACAGACCCGAGGGACGTCCTCGGCGTGGACGACCGGCATCAACAGCGAGCGAGCTCGTACAAGACCAGCCGGCATGGTCAGCGCCTCACCGGCATCCGTGTCCAGCCCAACAAGGCGATCGTCGGCGCCAACGCCTTCGCCCACGAGTCCGGCATCCACCAGGACGGCGTGCTGAAGGAGCGCACCACCTACGAGATCATGGACCGCGACCGAGTCGGCCTGGAGACAGCAACTCGCTCGTCCTCGGCAAGCACAGCGGTCGCCACGCGCTGCGCGACGCGCTGGAGCAGCTCGGCTTCAAGATCGACGGCAACGCACTCAACGCCGCCTTCAAGCGCTTCAAGGCAGATGGCAGACCGCAAGAAGCACGTCACCGCGCTCGACCTGGAGGCGCTCGTCTCCGACGAGATGCGACGAGCGCACCGACGCCCACGAGCTGGCCTGGTTCGAGGTCGAGCGCGGGCTCGCGGCGCGAGCCGCTGGCACGGCGTCGCGTCAAGATGCCCTCCGGCGAGGAGGCGATTGGCGGAGGAGAGCGGCGACGGCCCGGTCAAACGCGATCTTCCACGCGATCCAGACGGCGCACCGGCACCGAGTGCGAGCTGCGCCAGTACACGGTCGAAGCCGTGACCGGCGGGCGAGGACGCGCTCGGCCAGGTGACGGTGATGCTGCGCGACCGGGCGCCTGCAACCGGCCAGGGCGTGAGCGACCGACATCCTCGAGGCCTCGGCCGCGCCTACGTGCGCGCTCTCCAACGCCCTGGAGGGCGCCGGCATCCGCGAGGCCGAGGCGGCCGACCGGACCGAGGCCGCCGTCGAGCGCATCCCCGGGTCCTGATAAGGAAATGGTGCGCGAGAAGACGATGTTCGACGAATCTGGAGCGACGCCACGAGGTCTCCGACGGCCTGCTCTACATCGACCTGCAACTGGTCCACGAGGTGACCAGCGCCCAGGCGTTCGAGGGCTGCGGCTGGCCGGCCGCAGGTGCGCCGGCCCGAGCGGACGGTGGCCACGATCGACCACAACGTCCCCACCACCGATCGCAGCCTGCCGATCGCTCGATCCGATCTCGCAGCAGCAGATCGACACGCTGCGAGCAGCAACTGCGGGGAGTTCGGCATCCGCTCTACGCATCGGCGATCGCGAACCAGGGCATCGTCCACGTGATCGGGCCGGAGCTGGGCCTACACCCAGCCGGGCATGACGATCGTCTGCGGCGACAGCCACACGGCCACCCACGGCGCGTTCGGCGCGCTGGCCTTCGGCATCGGCACCAGCGAGGTCGAGCACGTGCTGGCCACGCAGACGCTGCTGCAGTAGCAAGCCGAAGACGATGGAGGTCCGCGTCGACGGCCGGCTGGCCGCCGGGCGTGACGGCCAAGGACCTGATCCTGCTACCTGATCGGCCGGATCGCGCACCAGCGGCGGCATCGGGCTACTGCATCGAATACACCGGCGAGGCGATCCGCGCCCTGAGCATGGAAGAGCGGATGACGGTCTGCAACATGACGATCGAGGCCGGCGCCCGGGCCGGCCTGATCGCGCCCGACGAGACGACCTTCGACTACCTGCGGGGCCGGCCGTTCGCCCCGAAGGACTTCGACGCGGCCGTCGAGCGCTGGCGGCAGCTGCCGAGCGACGCCGGGCGCGGCGTTCGACCGCGAGGTCGACGTTCGACGCCGCCGACGATCCAGCCGCAGGTCACCTGGGGCACCAACCCCGGGCCAGGTGGTCGACGGTCGGCGGCCGCGTGCCCGACCCGGCCGATTTCGCCGACCCGGCCGACCGCAAGGCGGCCGCGCGCGGCGCTGGCAGTACATGGGCCTGAAGCCGGGCACGCCGATCACGCGAGATCCCGATCGACCGCGTGTTCATCGGCTCCTGCACCAACGGCCGCATCGAGGACCTGCGCGCCGCGGCGGCCGTGGTCCGCGGCCATCGCGTGGCCGACGGCGTGCACGGCGATGGTCGTGCCCGGCAGCGGGCTGGTCAAAGCGCCAGGCCGAGGCCGAGGGGCTCGACGAGATCTTCCGCGCAGGCCGGGCTTCGAGTGGCGCGAGGCCGGGCTGCAGCATGTGCCTGGCCATGAACCCCGACAAGCTGGAGCCGGGCGAGCGCTGCGCCGTCGACCAGCAACCGCAACTTCGAGGGCCGGCAGGGCAAGGGCGGCCGCACGCACCTGGTCTCGCCCGCCATGGCCGCCGCCGCCGCCGTGGCCGGACATTTCGTCGACATCCGCGAGTGGGAGTACAATAGGATTAGCGCGGATGCAGACCCGCTAATCCCAATCCGTGATCAACCATCCGGCCCTTAGCGTACCCGTCGCCCATGGACCGGCCGAACGTCGATACCGACCAGATCATCCCCAAGCAGTTCCTCAAGCGGATCGAGCGGACCGGCTTCGGCCAGTTCCTGTTCTTCGACTGGCGGTTCCGCGACGACGGCTCGCCGAATCCGGAGTTCGAGCTGAACCGGCCGGAGTACGCCGGGGCGAGCATCCTGCTGGCGCGGCGCAACTTCGGCTGCGGCTCCAGCCGCGAGCACGCCCCCTGGGCCCTGGAGGACTACGGCTTCCGCGTGCTGATCGCCCCCAGCTTCGCCGACATCTTCTACAACAACTGCTTCAAGAACGGCGCTGCTGCCGGTGGTCCTCGACGAGGAGCACTGCCGCGGCCGTCGCCGAGGCCGGCGAGGCGCGGATCGACGTCAACGACGAGACCGTCACCTGCGCCGGCGGCGTCTTCGAGTTCGAGATCGAGCCCGACGTAAAGCACCGCCTGCTCAACGGCCTCGACGACATAGGCATAACGCTGGAGAGCGCCGCCGCGATCGACGAGTTCGAGTCCGCCGACGGTGCCGAGTGCGGCCCCGTCACGACGGCGCTGTGAGCGGCCCCGCATGGACCGAGCGATCAACACCGGCCCGCGCGAGTGGGACGCCGACACCTACGACGAGGTCTCCGATCCCCAGTTCGAATGGGGTCTGGAGGTGCTCGAACGGCTCGAGCTGAGCGGCGACGAGACGGCCCTCGACGCCGGCTGCGGCTCCGGCCGGGTCGCGGCCGAGCTGCTGAAACGGCTGCCAGACGGGCGCCTGATCGCGGAGTGCGGCGGCGAGGGCAACGTCGCCGAGTACGCGCAGGCGATCGCCAGCGCGGCCGCCCGCCCCGAGTTTGCCCGACACTTCGAGGGCATGTCCGCGATGTGGAACTTCGCCGCCCCCGACGCGACGGAAGAGGCGCTCCGCAACGCGGGCTTCTCCGAGGTGCGCTGCTGGCTGCAGCCGAAGCCCGTGACGTCGGCGCAGCCGCTCGAGTTCATCGCAACCGTCACCCTCGGCCCGCACCTGGGGCAGCTGCCGGAAGAGCTGCGGCGCCCCTTCGCCGAGGCGGTGCTCGCCGAGGCCGGCGAGCCGCTGACCCTCGACTACGTCCGCCTGGACATCGAGGCCCGCGCCTGAGCGAACCGGGCGCCGCCGCCGTTCGGTCACACGGTGAATTCCCCGGTGTTCGCCCACTCCTTCTTGATCAGAACCCACCAGTTGACGGCAAGTCCCCGCAGGACGTACTCGTAGGGCAGCCAGCCGTAGCCTTTGTCGCCCCAGCTCGTTCCCCAGGAGTTCCGGATCAGGAACGCGCCTTTGGTTTTTTTCGATCCCGACGAGTGGGGGATGGAGACCCCGTCGTCATATCCGACGGCCATCACCGCGTGACCGCCGGCGATTTTGTCTCCGGCCCCCGGAAAGGGGATTTTCCCGCCGGTCGCGCTCCAGATCGACTGGTACACCGTGAAGCCGAACATCGACGGAAGCTTCGAGGCGATGTGCGACTTGATCGACGCAAGCAGCGCCTTCCCGTCCGCTCCCGCCGGGTCGAGCCGGTAGTAGGTGACCGCCTGGAAGTTCTGCCCGAGCGCGTACAAGAAGGCCGGCGGCTCCTCGTCGAATTTGGAGATGCTGTAGGACCAGTACGCCTCGGGCGGAACGCCGAACAGGCGAATCCCACCATCGTGTTGCGCAGGAACGCGCCAGAGTCTCCCGTGAACCCCGCGAGCCTGCGGGTCACCTTGTAGAGGAAACGGCGCGATGCGTCGATGTGCTTTCCGTGGGCTCTGCGCTCGCAATACTCGACCATGCCGACTCCGGCGTGCGCCGTGCAGGACCGAGCGAGCCCTGGTTCTCGATCGGCGGGCACGCCTTCATGCCCGCAGGTCGAACTTTGGCCGGGACGGCTTTGGGTTTGAGCTTGGGAACCGAGGTTTCTGCCAGCAGGGGCTTGACCTCGGCATGGTCGGCGCTGCGGTCGCGGATGTCGGGGTGATCGGGCAGCCAACCCATACCCCTGCGCTCGCCATCGCCATCGATCAGGACGGTCTTGCTCATCGGTGCGCCTCCTAGCAATAAGTTTGCTTGATCAATCCGATTCATTTCATATCGGAGACCTGATGTCAACTCGCTCCCGTCCCGGAATAGAGTGCAGGCGTGCCCAGCGCCTCCCGCATAGTCCTTTTGTCCGGCGACGGGATCGGCCCCGAGATCGTCGCCGCCCGCGCAGCGCTCGCTCGAGGCGCTGGGCGAGTTCGAGTTCGACGAACGCCTGATGGGCGGCTGCTCGATCGACGCCGCACGGCGTCGCCCTCACCGACGAGGTGCTCGACGCCTGCCGCGCGGCCGACGCGGTCCTGCTCGGCGCCGTCGGCGGGCCGAAGTGGGACACGACCGACCCCGACGCGCCGCGCCCCGAGCAGGGCCTGCTCGGCCTGCGCAAGGGAATGGGGCTCTACGCCAACCTGCGCGCCGGTGCGGCCCAGCCCGGCGCTGGTCGGCGCCAGCCCGCTGCGCGAGGAGCGGATCGCGGGCACCGACCTGCTGGTCGTGCGCGAGCTGACCGGCGGCATCTACTTCGGCGACAGCGGCCGCGACGGCGACGTCGGCCCACGACACCTGCGAGTACTCGACGGCCGAGATCGAGCGCATCGCCCGCACCGGCCTTCGAGGCGGCGCGGCGGCGGGCCGAGGGCAGCGGCCCGCCGCGGCTCGCGTCACCTCGGTCGACAAGGCCAACGTGCTCGAGACCTCGCGGCTCTGGCGCGAGGTGGTCGAGCGGGGTCGCCGGCGACTACCCGGACGTCGAGCTCGAGCACCTGCTGGTCGACAACGCCGCGATGCAGCTCGTCTCGCGCCCGGCCGAGCTTCGACGTGATCGTCACCGAGAACCTCTTCGGCGACATCCTCAGCGACGAGTCGGCGATGCTCACCGGCTCGCTCGGGATGCTGCCCTCGGCCAGCCTCGGCGCGGCAGGCGAGCCCGGCCTCTTCGAGCCGGTCCACGGCTCGGCCCCCGACATCGCCGGCAAGGGGATCGCCAACCCGCTCGCCACGCTTCCTCAGCGCGGCGATGATGCTGCGCCACGGGCTCGGACAGCCCCGGACGACGCCGAGCGGATCGAGCGCGCGGTCGACGCCGTGCTCGAGCGCGGCCTGCGCACGCCGGACCTGCGCGGCCGCCGGGGAGGCGCGAGGTCGGCACCGCGGAGATGACCGACGCCGTGCTCGCCGAGCTCTGATTCCGACCCCTCCCGACCATCGGGCATACTTCGCGACATGGAGACCGCAGAGCTGATCTGGCAGAACGGCGAGTTCGTGCCTTGGGACGAGGCCAAGATGCACGTGCTCAGCCACGGCCTGCACTACGGCACCGGCGTCTTCGAGGGCATCCGCTGCTACGAGACCGAGCGCGGCCCGGCGGTCTTCCGCCACCACGAGCACCTCGACCGGCTGGAGAAGTCGGCCGAGCTCTACTACCTCGAGCTGCCCTACTCGGCCGAGCAGATCCGCGCAGGCGACCCACGAGCTGATCCGCCGCAACGGCCTCGGCTCCTGCTACATCCGCCCGCTCGCCTTCCGCGGCTACGGCGAGATGGGGCTCTACGCGACGCGACGCGCCGATCGACGTGATCGTCGCCGTCTGGCCGTGGGGCGCCTATCTCGGCGAGGAGGGCAAGCGAGCACGGCATCCGCACCAAGGTCTCCTCCTGGCGGACGATCTCCGGCGACAGCCTGATCCCGCACGCCAAGGCCTCCGGCCAGTACCTGAACTCGATCCTCGCCAAGACCGAGTCGGCCAACGCCGGCTACGACGAGGCGATCCTGCTCGACCAGCACGGCTGCGTCTCCGAGGGCTCCGGCGAGAACGTCTTCGTCGTCCGCGACGGCGTCGATCTGCACGCCCGCCGCACACGGCGTCGATCCTCGACGGCATCACCCGCAACTCGGTCATCCAGATCGCCCGCGACCTCGGCTACGCGGTCGAGGAGCGCGACATCGCCCGCGCCGAGCTCTACCTGGCCGACGAGGTCTTCCTGACCGGCACCGCGGCCGAGCTGGTGCCGGTGCGCGAGGTCGACGACCACCCGCTGGGCGAGCCGGGCGAGATCACCCGGGTGATCCAGGCGAAGTTCGAGGACGCCCTGCACGGCCGCGCCGAGGAGTACCTCGAGTGGCTCGACTTCGTCGAGGTCCCGGCCGGGGCGGACGAGCCGAGTAAGGTGAGCTCCTGATGCCAGCGCGTTTCGAGGCAATCGGGCGAATTACCGCAGCCGCCTAGCGGCTGGCGCGGCGCTGCCGCGCAGGCGGGCCTCCGCCGGCCCTCTCCCCGATCCCCTCGAATCGAAAGGCATCAGATGGAACAGGTGAAGCTCTACGACACGACCTTGCGCGACGGCATGGGCGGGCCACGGCATGTCGCTCTCGGTCGACGAGAAGCTGAAGGTCGTGCAGGCGCTCGACGAGCTCGGCATCCAGCTTCATCGAGGCCGGCTTCCCCAGCTCCAACCCGAAGGAAGCGGAGCTGTTCGACCGGCTCGCCGAGCTCGAGCTGGAGAACGCGACGATCGCCGCCTTCGGCATGACCCGGCGCCGCGACGTCGCGGCCGACGACGACGAGGCGCTCGCGCGTCCTCGTCGACTGCTTCGCCCCGGTCGTCTGCCTGGTCGGCAAGAGCTGGGGGCTGCACCTCGAGAAGGTGATCAGGGTCTCCGCGCGAGGAGAACCTGGCGATGATCGCCGACTCGATCGCCTTCTGCCGCGGCGAGGGCAAGCGGGCGATCTTCGACGCCGAGCACTTCTTCGACGGCTACCGCGACGACGCGGCCTACGCGCTGGAATGCGTGCCGCGCGGCGGCCGACGCGGGCGCCGAGAACGTCACCCTCTGCGACACCAACGGCGGCAGCCTGCCCGCCTTCGTCGGCGAGGCGACCGCGGCCGTGGTCGAGGCGCTCGGCGACGACGGTCGAGGTCGGCATCCACACCCACAACGACGCCGAGTGCGCCGTCGCCAACTCGCTGGCCGCGGTCGAGGCCGGGGCGCGGCTCGTGCAGGGGACCGTCAACGGCTACGGCGAGCGCTGCGGCAACGCCAACCTGGCCTCGATCCTGCCGGCGCTGCAGCTGAAGATGGGCTTCGACGTGGTCGCGCCGGAGCAGCTCGCGACCCTGACCCCGACGAGCCACTACCTCGACGAGCTCTGCAACATGGCGCCGAACCCCGACCAGCCCTACGTCGGCCGCAACGCCTTCGCCCACAAGGCGGGCATGCACGTCGCCGGCGTCGCGGCCGACGCGCGCACCTTCGAGCACCTCGATCCGGCGCCGGTCGGCAACCAGCGCGAGATCCTCGCCTCCGAGCTGTCCGGCAAGGCGACGATCCGCACCCAGGCCGAGCAGGCCGGGCTCGAGCTCGACGACGAGGCGGCCGTGCGGGCGGTCGAGCGGCTGAAGGAGCGCGAGCACCGCGGCTACCACTACGAGGCGGCGCCGGCCTCCTTCGAGCTGCTGCTGCGGCGCGAGGCGGGCAGCTACGAGCCGCTCTTCGAGCTCGAGAGCTTCCAGGTCGCTGATCGAGAAGCGCGCCGACGGCGCGGTCGAGACCGAGGCGACGATCAAGGTCGAGGTCGACGGCGAGCGCTACGTGCGGGTCGCCGAGGGCAACGGCCCGGTCAACGCCCTCGACAAGGCGCTGCGCGGCGCGATCGCCGACCGCTACCCGCACCTCGCCGACATCGAGCTGACCAACTACAAGGTCCGGATCCTCGACGAGAGCCACGGCACCGGCGCGGTCACCCGCGTCCTGCTCGACTCCTCCGACGGCGAGCGCGAGTGGGGGACGATCGGCGTCTCGGAGAACATCATCGAGGCCTCCTGGGAGGCGCTGGTCGACTCGCTCGAGTACGCCTTTCAGCCGCGAGACGGCGACAGCGCGAAGTAGGCTGGGCGCCCGATGGCCGCCCCGACGAACGAACCGATCCCGCTCGCGCAAGCCCGAGATCGGCGAGCGCGAGGAGGAGCTGGTGCTCGAGGTGCTGCGCTCGGGCCGGCTCTCGCTGGGCCCGATGGTCGAGCGCTTCGAGCGCGACTTCGCGGACTGGCTCGGGGTCGACGACGCGGTCGCCGTCTCCAGCGGCACGACGGCGCTGCACCTCGGCGTGCGGGCGCTCGGCTGGGGCCCGGGCGACGAGGTCCTGACCAGCCCGCTTCAGCTTCGTCGCCTCCGCCAACTGCCTCCTCTACGAGGGCGCGCGGCCGGTCTTCTGCGACGTCGACCCGGTCACGCTCAACCTCGACCCGGCGGCGGCCGAGGCGGCCGCCGGGGAGCGCACCGCCGGGCTCCTGCCGGTCCACATCTTCGGCTACCCGGCGGCGATGCCGGAGCTCGAGGCGCTGGCCGCGCCGGCGACGGGCTCGGCGATCCTCGAGGACGCCTGCGAGGCGCTCGGCGCCGTCGACGCCGAGGGTCGCAGGGTCGGCACGCGCGGCAACCTCGCGACCTTCGCCTTCTACGCCAACAAGCAGATGACGACGGGGGAGGGGGGGATGATCGTGCCCCTCGACGCCGAGGCGGCGGCGCGGCTGCGCGCCGAGCGCAACCAGGGCCGCGCCGCCGACATGGGCTGGCTCGAGCACGACGGGCTCGGCTTCAACTACCGGCTCTCCGACCTCGCCGCGGCGCTCGGCGTCGCCCAGCTCGAGAAGCTCGACGCGATGCTCGAGCGGCGCGCGGCGGTGGCGGTCGCTCTACGAGGAGGGGCTGGCCGCGATCGAGGGGGTCGAGGCGCCGATCGCCGGCCGCGGCGAGGAGCGGCGCAGCTGGTTCGTCTACGTCGGTCCGCCTGCGCCGACGGCAGTCGACCGCGACGCGGTCGATCGCCCGGCTCGCCGAGCGCGGCGTCGCCGCCAAGGCCTACCTGCCCTGCATCCACCTCTTCCCGCACCTGCGCGAGCTCGGCTACCGCGAGGGCCAGTTCCCGGTCGCCGAAGCGGCCTCGGCCCGCTCGCTGGCGCTTCCCTTCTTCCCGGCGATGAGCGAGTCCCAGGTCGAGCGGGTGTGCGAGGCTCTCGCGCGAATCCCTCCGCTGATGTCCCGCTTCCGCAAAGACCCCGACCCGCGCTTCTGGCGGCTCAACCGCTCGATCGAGTTCGACTGGCGGCTGGCGCCCTACGACATCGACCAGTCGCAGGCGCACGCCCGCGGCCCTGCGAGGATCGGCGTCCTCGACGAGGAGGAGCTGGAGCAGATCGATCGCCGGGCTCGAGCGGGTCGCGCGCGCGGATCGGCGAGCACGGCTTCGAGTTCGACGAGGCCGACGAGGACATCCACATGGCGATCGAGCGGCTGCTCGGCGAGGAGATCGGCCCGCTCGCCGGCAAGCTGCACACCGGCCGCTCCCGCAACGACCAGGTCGCCACCGACGTGGCGATGGTCGTGCAGGCGCACTCGCTGCGGGCGATCGAGCTGGCCGGGCGCGGCGATGGAGCGCCTGCTCGAGCTGGCCGAGCGCCACCGCGACTGGCCGATGCCCGGCTACACCCACCTGCAGCGCGCCCAGCCGGTCTACCTCGGCCACCACCTGCTCGCCTACTTCTGGATGCTCGCCCGCGACGTGCTGCGCTTCCAGTTCGCGCTCGACAGCGCCGGCGTGATGCCGCTCGGCTCGGGCGCGCTCGCCGGCGTCAACTGGGAGATCGACCGCGCGCGGTCGCCGACGACCTCGGCTTCGAGCACGTCAGCCCACAACTCGATCGACGGCGCCTCCAACCGCGACTTCGTCCTCGACTACCTGGCCGCCGCCTCGACCTGCGCGATGCACCTCTCGCGGCTCGGCTCGGAGATCGTGATCTGGTCGAGCAGCGAGTTCGGCTTCTGCGAGCTCGACGAGTCCTTCTCCTCGGGGTCGAGCATCATGCCGCAGAAGAAGAACCCCGACTCGGCCGAGCTGCTGCGCGCCAAGGCCCCGCGGGTCGCCGCCGACTACGCTCGCGCTGCTGGGCACGATGCACGCCCTGCCGCTCACCTACGGCAAGGACATGCAGGAGGACAAGGAGCCGCTGTTCGACGCGATCGACACGATCGAGCTCTGCCTCGACGCGGCCGAGGGGATGCTCGCCGGGATCGAGTTCGACCGCGAGCGGCTCGAGGCCGCCTCCGGCGACGAGATGCTGGCGGCGACCGAGATCGCCGACCTGCTGGTCCGCAAGGGCGTGCCGTTCCGCGAGGCGCACGGGATCGTCGGCGGCCTGGTCCGCGACGCGGTCGAGCAGGGCAAGCGCGCTCTCCGAGCTCGACCGCGGAGGAACTGCGACAGCGCTCCGAGCACCTCGACGACTCCTACTACGAGGTGCTGCAAGCGCGAGTAGCTGGCTGGAGTCGAAGCGGATCGAGGGCGGCACCGGCTCGGCGGCGCTCGGCGCGACAGATCGAGCTTGCCCGCGAGACGCTGGAGCGCGGTCAGGGCACGCGTGGCCGAAGAAGAGCGATGAGCGCCGAGCATCGCCGTCAGAGCGGCTGGAGCCGGTTCTTCGATCGCTCGGTGCACGACGGTGGCGCGCGAGCTGATCGGCTGCCGCCTCTTCTACGAGGGTTGCGGCGGCACGATCGTCGAGACCGAGAGCTACGAGCGCGACGACCCGGCCTGCCACGCCTACGTCGGCCTGACCCAGCGCACCGAGATGCTCTTCGGCCCGCCCGGGCCGCGCCTACGTCTACCTCTCCTACGGCATCCACAGCCTGCTCAACGCGGTCGCCGAGCCGGAGGGCGAGGCAGCGGCGGTCCTGATCCGCGCGCTCGAGCCGACCGCCGGCCTCGAGGAGATGCGCGCCCGGCGCGGCGAGCGCCCGGACGACCGAGCTCTGCTCGGGCCCGGGCAAGCTGACCGAGGCGCTCGGCATCGGGCTCGACGCCAACGGCGCCGACCTGGCCGCGCGATCCCGTTCCTGCTGCTGCCGCCCGAGCCGGGCTGGGCAGGCGAGGTCGTCACCGGCCCCCGGATCGGGATCACCAAAGCCGTTGACCGCCCCTGGCGCTTCTGCCTCGCGGGCAGTCCCGTTCGTCTCGCAAGCCGCGCCCGCGTGGATGCGGAGGCGGCGGCGCCTTAGTTCGGCCGTGATCCCGCCGCCGGCGCCGGCCGAGTTCAGGGCGCTTCGGGGGCCGCTGTCGGCCGTGCCGCCGCCGGCGTTCGGGCGGCTTCGGGTTCGGGCGCCGGCTTCTGCTTCGGGCGCCGGCGTCTTCGCGGTTCGGCCGATTCGGCTTCGGGCGGCGCTCGGTCGGGACGTAGCTTTCCGCTTCGCCCGTCGCCGACTCGGAGCCTCTCCGCTCGGCGCGCCGCCTTCTCGCTCGCCCGTTTCGGCGGCCCGTTCGGCCTTGATCTCCTCCCAGGCCGAGATCACGCTCGCCCAGATCAGCGCCGGGAAGGTGCCGCCGTCGACCGGGCCGCCGGAGAACTCGGTCTGCATCGGCGTCGTCGTGTCGGCGTAGCCGACCCAGACGCAGGCGGTGACTTCTTCGGTCGCGCCGCAGAACCAGGCGTCGCCGTTGTTCTCGGTGGTGCCGGTCTTGCCCCACTGGCATTCGTCGCCGATGTTGGCGCGCACGCCGGTGCCGCTGGTGACCACCGTGTGCAGGATGCTCTTCGCCTCTTCGGCGACCCCGCCGGTCGATCACCTGGGTGTGGATCGAGTCGTTGTCGCCGCCCTTGATCAGGTCGTCGTCCTGGTCGGTGACCTCGGTGTAGGCGACCGGGCTGTCGCCGGGGATCGGGCGCGAGCGTGCCGCTGACCCGGTCGCCGTCGTTGGCGAGGGTCGAGAAGGCGTAGGTCCACTCGAGCGGCGTCACGCCTTCCTTGAGGCCGCCGAGGACCATCGCCGGGTTGGTCGAGAGCTGGGTCTGCACGCCCAGCTGGTGGGCGGTGCGCGGCGATCGCGTGGGTGCGTGCCCTCGATGCTTTCCAGGCCGACCTGGGCGTAGACCGAGTTGTCGGAGTAGGTGGTCGCGGTCGCCAGCGAGGCCGAGCCGAGGTAGCTGTCGCCGTAGTTGTTGACCTCGAACGGCTTCCTTGTCCTTCTTGCCGAAGTTGAAGACCTGCGGCGCCGATTCGTAGACCGTGTCCGGGGAGATGCCCTGCTCGAGCGCGGTGGCGAGGATGATCGGCTTGATCGACGAGCCCGGCTGGCGGTGCCCCAGCGTCGCCAGGTTGAAGGGCTTCTCGTCGAAGTCGGGGCCGGCGACCATCGCCTTCACGCCGGCGTTGCGGTTGTCGATCACGACGACCGCGGCGGTCGGCGGGAGGCCGCTCAGGTAGGAGTTGACCGCTTCTTCGGCGGCGGCCTGGAGGCGCAGGTCGAGCGTCGTCTTGATCTTCAGGCCGCCGAAGAAGGTCTTCGCGGCGCCGAAGCGGTCGACGAGCTGCTGCCGCAGCCAGGAGGTGAAGTAGGGGGCCTCCGAGTCGAGCGAGGGCGGCTCGATGTCGCTCGGGGGCGGGCAGGGCCTGCTGGCTTCCTTCCTCGTACTGGGTCTCGGTGATGTAGCCCTGTTCGTACATCTTTTCGAGCACCAGGTTGCGCCGCGCGAGCGCGTTTTCGGGGTAGACCTTCGGGTCGTAGGCGGAGGGCGAGGCGATGATCCCGGCCAGCGTCGCCGCCTCCCAGGGCTCCAGCACCGAGGCGCAGGGCTCGGTCGCCGTCCCGCAGCCGGGGTGGGCGCTGCCGAAGAAGGTCCGCGCGGCCGCCTCGATCCCGTAGGCGCCCTCGCCGAAGTAGATCGTGTTCAGGTACTCGGTGAGGATCTTGTCCTTGCTCCAGTGGCGCTCGAGCCGGTAGGCGAGCGCCGCCTCGCGGAACTTCTGGAAGACCGTGCGGCTGCCCTGGGCGGCGAGCGCGTTCTTGACGAACTGCTCGGTGATCGTCGAGGCGCCCTGCGCGGCGCTCTGGCTGAGGATGTCCTTGACCAGGGCGCGCCCGATGCCCTGGAAGTCGACGCCGTTGTGCTCGTAGAAGCGCGAGTCCTCGATCGCGACCACCGCGTTCTTGACGTTGGGGGAGATCTGCCCCGAGCTGAGCAGGATCTTGTTCTGGTTGCTGGTCAGGGTGCCGATCGGCTCGCCGGAGGCGTCGAAGACCTCGCTGTTCTTCGACGCCTTGAACTGGGCGAAGTTGTAGATCGCCGGCAGGTCCTGGGAGACCGCCATCATCATCCCGAAGACCATCGAGACGAGGGCCAGGACGCCGAGGCCGAGCAGACGAAGAGGATGCGCAGCTTCTTCAGGCGCGGCTTGCGTGCGCTTGTCGGAGGGCCGGCGGCGGCGGAGAGATGCGCCGCCGGCCGGCGGGGCTTTGTTCCAAGGCCGCCATCGAGTTCGGCGCGCAGGCCTGCCGCTGAGCGGAGGCGGCAGTCTAGCATTGCCCGTGGCGGACCTGACGCGAAACGCGGTCGACGTGCTGCCCGAGGGGATGCTCGCCGAGCAGCTCGCCGGCGGGCCGGCCGCTGCGGGTCAAGCTCGGCATCGACCCGACCACCGCCGACATCCACCTCGGCCACACCGTCGTGCTCGAGAAGCTGCGCGAGTTCCAGGAGGCGGGGCACCGGTCGTGCTGATCATCGGCGACTTCACCGCCCGGGTCGGCGACCCGAGCGGCCGCTCGGCGCAGCGGCCGGTGCCCAGCGCCGGAGGAGATCGAGGCCAACGCCGCCACCTACCAGGAGCAGGCCTTCAAGGTGCTCGACCGCGAGCGCACCGAGGTCCGCTTCAACAGCGAGTGGCTGCGGATGGCGCCGGAGGAGCTGCTCGGGCTGCTCGCCCGGACGACGGTCGCCCGGCTGCTCGAGCGCGACGACTTCCAGAAGCGGATGGCGGCGGGGCAGCCGATCGCCGCCGCTCGAGCTGCTCTACCCGCTGCTGCAGGGCTACGACTCGGTCGCGGTCGAGGCCGACGTCGAGCTGGGGGGGACCGACCAGAAGTTCAACCTGCTCTTCGGCCGCGACATCCAGGCCGCCTACGGTCAGAAGCCGCAGTCGATCCTGACGATGCCGATCCTGGTCGGCATCGACGGCGTGCAGAAGATGAGCAAGTCGCTCGGCAACTACGTCGGCGTCACCGACGCCGCCGGAGGAGATGTTCGGCAAGCTGATGAGGATCCCGGACGAGGCGATGCCCGAGTACTACCGGCTGCTGCTCGGCGAGGAGGCTGCCGGCGGGGCCGCCCGAACGAGGCGAAGCGCGAGCTGGCGCGGCGGATCGTCGAGCGCTTCCACGGCGCGGACGCGGCGAGGCAGGCCGAGGAGCACTTCGACCGCCTCTTCGTGCGCCACGAGGCGCCGGAGGAGGTCGAGGAGGTCGAGCTCGGCCGCCTACCTCGGCGAGGACGGCGCCTCGGTCCACCTGCCGCGGCTGATGGCCGGCGCCTTCGAGATCAGCTCCAGCGAGGCGCGGCGCCTGCTCGAGCAGGGCGGCGTGAAGCTCGACGGCGAGCCGCTTGCCGGCCGGCACGCTCGACCTCGAGCCCGGCCGACGCTCGACGGCCGCGTCCTGCAGGTCGGCAAGCGCCGCTTCCGCCGCCTGCGCGCCGGCGCCTGAGCGCCCACTAGGCAAAGCGCCGCCGCAGCGCTATACTCCCGCGTCCCTCTGGGATTGGCCCTGTGCCGTCCCATGCGCGAAAGACGGCGAGTCCCGCCGCAGAGGCGCAGCGGTCTTTGAAAACTGAGCAGCGTGCACTCCGCGGGCCTTCGGGTCTGTGGATTGTTTGAGCCCGATCCACTCGGCTCGTCAGCGTGCCGAGTGGTCTGATTTACCCGTCATGCCGGTCGTCGTGTATGTGTACCCGGCGGCCAGCCAGGCATGGCATCTCTCTGTAGAAGTACCTTCACGGAGAGTTTGATCCTGGCTCAGGACGAACGCTGGCGGCGTGCTTAACACATGCAAGTGGTGCGACGAACCAGGGCTTGCCCTGGGGCAAAGCCGCGAACGGGTGAGTAACACGTGAGTAACCTGCCCCGATGACCGGGACAACCCGAGGAAACTCGGGCTAATACCGGATGTGGCGCACAGGCATAAGCCTGTTCGCTAAAGGAAGCTTCGGCCTCCGCATTGGGAGGGGCTCGCGGCCCATTAGCTTGTTGGTGGGGTCAAGGCCTACCAAGGCGACGATGGGTAGCTGGTCTGAGAGGACGATCAGCCACACTGGGACTGAGACACGGCCCAGACTCCTACGGGAGGCAGCAGTGGGGAATCTTGCGCAATGCGCGAAAGCGTGACGCAGCAACGCCGCGTGGGGGAAGACGGCCTTCGGGTTGTAAACCCCTTTCAGGAGGGACGAAGGTTCGCCGGTGAATAGCCGTGCGGATTGACGGTACCTCCAGAAGAAGCTCCGGCTAACTACGTGCCAGCAGCCGCGGTAATACGTAGGGGGCAAGCGTTGTCCGGAATCATTGGGCGTAAAGCGCGCGTAGGCGGCCCTGTAAGTCCGTTGTGAAAGTCAAAGGCTCAACCTTTGAAAGCCGATGGATACTGCAGGGCTAGAGTCCGGAAGAGGCGAGTGGAATTCCTGGTGTAGCGGTGGAATGCGCAGATATCAGGAGGAACACCAATAGCGAAGGCAGCTCGCTGGGACGGTACTGACGCTAAGGCGCGAAAGCGTGGGGAGCGAACAGGATTAGATACCCTGGTAGTCCACGCCGTAAACGATGGGCACTAGGTGTGGGAGGTGTCGACTCCTCCCGTGCCGTCGCTAACGCACTAAGTGCCCCGCCTGGGGAGTACGGCCGCAAGGCTAAAACTCAAAGGAATTGACGGGGGCCCGCACAAGCAGCGGAGCATGTGGTTTAATTCGACGCAACGCGAAGAACCTTACCTGGGCTTGACATGTAGGTGACCGCCGTGGAAACACGGTTTTCCTTCGGGACACCTTCACAGGTGGTGCATGGCTGTCGTCAGCTCGTGTCGTGAGATGTTGGGTTAAGTCCCGCAACGAGCGCAACCCCCGTTCCATGTTGCCAGCATTAAGTTGGGGACTCATGGGAGACTGCCGGTGACAAACCGGAGGAAGGTGGGGATGACGTCAAGTCATCATGCCCCTTATGTCCAGGGCTACACACGTGCTACATTGGCGCATACAAAGGGCTGCAATACCGTGAGGTGGAGCGAATCCCATAAAGTGCGTCTCGGTTCGGATTGGAGGCTGAAACTCGCCTCCATGAAGCTGGAGTTGCTAGTAATCGCGGATCAGCAATGCCGCGGTGAATACGTTCCCGGGCCTTGTACACACCGCCCGTCACACCACGAAAGCAAGCAACACCCGAAGCCGGTGGCCTAACCTTTTGGAGGGAGCCGTCGAAGGTGGGGCCTGTGATTGGGGTGAAGTCGTAACAAGGTAGCCGTAGCGGAAGCTGCGGCTGGATCACCTCCTTTCTAGGGAGATTTCTCTAGAACGTCGACCGGGCTCCCCAGTGACAGTATGTCGCTGGGAACGCTGCTCAGTTTTGAGAGACCGCCGGCGGAAGCACTCCGCTGCGTGTGCCTCGGTGGACCTTGAAAACTGCACAAGGCCAATATGAGAGCCTGTCATAAGGTAGGTTCTGGGTAATTTAATTACGACCCGCACACTTAGGTGTACGGGTCGCTCACCGTCAAGATAGTAAGGGCTTACGGTGGATGCCTTGGCACCAGGAGTCGATGAAGGACGTGGACGGCTGCGATAAGCCGCGGTGAGGCGCTGAACAGCCTTTGACCCGCGGATCTCCGAATGGGGAAACCCGGCGCCGGTAATGCGGCGTCATCCGGCGGTGAATACATAGCCGCCGGAAGGCAACCGGGGGAACTGAAACATCTAAGTACCCCGAGGAATAGAAATCAACCGAGACTCCCTTAGTAGTGGCGAGCGAAAGGGGATCAGCCCAAACCTGGCAGATGCAAGCGGGCACGCGTTGTCTGTCGGGGGTTGTAGGACGTCACGCCCGAGCCGTGCCTGGCTCGGCGGCAGTTACAAAATCAGGTGTTAGCCGAAGCGAGTGGAACCTCGCACCACAGAGGGCAATCGTCCCGTAGGTGAAAACGCACTGATCTGCCGACTGATGTTCCTGAGTAGGACCGCACCCGTGAAACGCGGTCTGAATCTGGGGGGACCACCCTCCAAGGCTAAGTACTACCTGGTGACCGATAGTGAACTAGTACCGTGAGGGAAAGGTGAAAAGCACCCCTGAAGGGGAGTGAAATAGTACCTGAAACCGTAAGCCTACAAGTGGTCGGAGCACCTTCGGGTGTGACGGCGTGCTTTTTGCATCACGAGCCGGCGAGTTACTCGTCAGTGGCAAGGTTAAGCGATGAGCGGAGCCGCAGCGAAAGCGAGTCTGAACAGGGCGACACAGTCATTGGCGGTAGACCCGAAACTGGGCGAGCTATCCATGGGCAGGCTGAAGCGGGGGTAAGACCTCGTGGAGGGCCGAACCGACCTAGGTTGAAAACTGGGCGGATGACCTGTGGATTGGAGTGAAAGGCTAATCAAGCCCAGAGATATCTGGTTCTCTCCGAAATATATTTAGGTATAGCCTCGAGTGTTTGCGTTGCGGCCGTAGAGCACTGTTTGGACTAGGGGCCCTACCAGGTTACCGACTTCAGGCAAACTCCGAAGACCGTTACGGTTAGCTCGGGAGTCAGTGTGCGGGGGATAAACTTCGTACGCAAAAGGGGAACAACCCAGACCATCAGCTAAGGACCCTAAGTACTAGCTAAGTGGTGAACGATGTCCGAGTGCAGAGACAACCAAGAGGTTGGCTTAGAAGCAGCCACCCTTGAAAGAGTGCGTAACAGCTCACTGGTCAAGTGTTCGGGCGCGGAGAATTCAACGGGGCTCAAGCTAGTCTCCGAAGCTATGGGTGTGCAGGCCTGCGGGCTCTGCACGCGGTAGGAGAGCGTTCCAGTTGCGTGAAGCGGATGCGTAAGCCTCCGTGGAGCGGCTGGAAGTGAGAATGCCGGCATGAGTAACGAAAGAGGGGTGAGACTCCCCTCCACCGATTGTCCAAGGTTTCCTGAGTAAAGTTCGTCTGCTCAGGGTTAGTCGGGACCTAAGGCGAGGCCGAAAGGCGTAGCCGATGGCCAACAGGTTGATATTCCTGTACCACGTCGTTTCCGTTATGACCGATGGGGGGACGGGGAAGGGTAAGGGAACCCAGGCGATGGTCGTCCTGGGGCAAGCACGTAGCCAGTCGCTGTAGGGAAATCCGCAGCGGCGTTTTGACGCGAGGTGCGATGCCAGCTGGCTTGACCGCCGGCCAGTCCCCGATCCCATGCCTCCGAGAAAATCCTCTAGGCAGGATTCGCGTGCCCGTACCGATAACCGACACAGGTGGACAAGTAGAACATACTGAGGTGAGCGAGCTAACTCTCGTTAAGGAACTCGGCAAAATCGTCCCGTAACTTCGGGAGAAGGGACGCCCCGGTAGGGTGAACTCCATACGGAGGGAGCCCGAGGGGGCCGCAGTGAATTGGTCCAACCGACTGTTTACCAAAAACACAGGCCTCTGCTAAGTCGCAAGACGACGTATAGGGGCTGACGCCTGCCCGGTGCCGGAAGGTTACGCGGACCTGTTAGCGCTTCGGCGCGAAGCAGTGAAGCTAAGCCCCGGTAAACGGCGGCCGTAACTATAACGGTCCTAAGGTAGCGAAATTCCTTGTCGGGTAAGTTCCGACCTGCACGAATGGCGTAACGAGTTGGACGCTGTCTCAACGAGAGGCTCGGTGAAATTAAAGTCTCGGTGAAGATGCCGAGTACCCGCGGCTAGACGGAAAGACCCCGTGAACCTTTACTGCAACTTGATATTGGAGTCTGGGGTATCTCGCTCAGGATAGGTGGGAGACAGTGAACCGGCGGCTTTGGCTGCCGGGGAGTCATCCTTGAGATACCACCCTTGGTAGTCTGGGCTTCTAACACCATGCCGTGATCCGGGTGGTGAACAGTGTCAGGTGGGCAGTTTGACTGGGGCGGTCGCCTCCTAAAATGTAACGGAGGCGCCCAAAGGTTCCCTCAGCACGGTTGGAAATCGTGCGTAGAGTGTAAAGGCAACAAGGGAGCTTGACTGCGAGACCGACGGGTCGAGCAGGAACGAAAGTTGGGCTTAGTGATCCGGCGGTTGCAAGTGGAAGCGCCGTCGCTCAACGGATAAAAGGTACTCCGGGGATAACAGGCTTATCGGTTCCAAGAGTCCACATCGACGAACCGGTTTGGCACCTCGATGTCGGCTCGTCGCATCCTGGGGCTGGAGTAGGTCCCAAGGGTTGGGCTGTTCGCCCATTAAAGCGGTACGCGAGCTGGGTTCAGAACGTCGTGAGACAGTTCGGTCCCTATCTGCCGTGGGCGTTGGAGAGTTGAGAGGAGTCATCCCTAGTACGAGAGGACCGGGATGAACGTGCCGCTGGTGTATCTGTTGTCCTGCCAAGGGCATCGCAGGTTAGCTACGCACGGAACGGATAACCGCTGAAGGCATCTAAGCGGGAAGCCGTCCTCGAGATGAGCTCTCCCATCCCTTCGAGGGAGTAAGACCCCTGGTAGACCACCAGGTTGATAGGCCGGCGGTGCAAGCGCAGCGATGCGCTCAGCCGACCGGTACTAATGGGTCGAGGGCTTGACGGATATTTTTACTCTTTGGTCTTGTGCAGTTTTCAAGCTCCACCGGGGGCGGTCTCGCAAAATTTCCGGTGGCGCATAGCGAGGGGGAAACACCTCTTCCCATTCCGAACAGAGCAGTTAAGCCCCTCAGCGCCGATGGTACTTGGAGGGCAACCTCCTGGGAGAGTAGGTCGCCGCCGGTTTTTGACTTCGGGCCGCCCTTGGGCGGCCCTTCGTCGTTCTATGCGTGTGTCGCGAAGCGGTCGATCGCAGCGTTCCAGGTGCCGGTGCTGCGGATCGAGCTGCGCCGCCGGGCTTCGCAGGCGGATGGTCGGGTTTCGACCTGCTCCAGGCCGTACTCGCCCAGGGTCGCGAAGTCGATCGTCAGGTCTACTGCGTTGGCCAGCTGGCCGCTGAGGTTCTTTCTCGTATCGAACATGGGTTCGACTCTAGGAGTGCCCTCGGACGGCTTCGCGTTTCTGCACCGGTTCTTGCACGCGGGGCTTCTGCTTTGGCTCTGCGCGGCGGTTTGCGGGACGGTCGAAGGCGAGCGCGAGTGCGGCGGTTTCGGCTGGCCTCTCGACGTTGGGGGAGTGCCCGGCGCCGGCGATCAGCTTCGTCTCCGTGCCGGGGTAGATCCGCCGGTATTCGGCCAGGCGAGCGCCGGGTTCGTCGATGATCTGCTCCTCGGCGCCCATGATCACCAGCAGAGGCTTGCCGCTTTCCTTCATCCGCTGGCCGAGCCCCTCTTCCTTGCTGTAGTCCTCGGAGTCGCGGGCGGAGCGGTTGTAGGCGCTGTAGGTCATCTCGTTGACGTCTTCGACGAAGGCGTCGGGAACGTCGAATCCCGGTGCGAAGGCGACCTCGAGCCCCTTGCGCGTCGCGAAGTCCGGCTTGATGCGCCACAGCGTCTCGCCGATCACCGGGACGAAGACGAGCTTGGCCAGCAGTCCGAGGTCGCCCTTTTCGTGCGTGGCCGCGGTATCGACGATCACCACGCGGTCGACCAGCCGCGGGGAGCGTTCGGCCAGGGCGGTGACCACTGAACCGCCTAGCGAGTGTCCGACGACCTCGGCGTCGCTGACGCCCAGCCGTCCCAGCGCTTCGGCGACGAGATCGGCCTGCTCGGGAATTGAGTAGCCGGAGGTCGGCTTTTCGGAGCCGCCGTGCCCGCGCAGGTCGACGGCGATCACCCGGTGGTTGCGGTCGAGGCGCGGCACCATTCCGTCCCACCAGTCGATCGCGCAGGTGAAGCAGTGGACGAGGACGATCGGCGGCGCGTTCATCGGTCCGTGCTCGACCACCTCCATTTCGCCACCGGGGAGCTTGAGGATCCGCCCGCCCGGCACGTCGACGGCCGCCGCCTTCGTTTCGTCGCTCGTGACGATGGCGTTGACCGCGACCAGGATCGCGATCGCGACGACGGCGCCGATCAGGATCTTCCAGCCTCTGCCCATGACGGCAGGTACCCTAGCCGGACCGATGGAGAAATTCGTCATCGACGGAGGCGTGCCGCTCTCGGGCGAGCTGACGGCGGCCGGCAACAAGAACGCCGCGCTGCCGATCCTCGCCGCCTGCCTGCTCACCGAGGAGGAGCTGCTGCTGCACCGGGTGCCGCGCATCCGCGACACCGAGGCTCAGATCGCGCTGCTCGAGCAGCTCGGCGTGGAGGCCGTCTGGACCGCCGACAACAGCCTCAGCCTCAGCGCCGCCGGGGTCACCGAGGTCGCGGTCGACGAGGACCTCTCCGACAAGATCCGCGCCTCCTTTCTGCTCGCCGGGCCGCTGCTGGCGCGCTTCGGCGAGGCGCGGATGCCGCCCCCCGGCGGCGACTTCATCGGCCGCCGCAGGCTCGACGCCCACCTCGACGCCTTCGCCGACCTCGGCGCCCGGGTCGAGGGAGACCGCTGGATCGAGCTGGCCGCGCCGCGAGGCGGCCTGCGCCCCTGCGCGATCTTCATGGACGAGCCCTCGGTGATGGGAACCGAGAACGCGCTGATGGCGGCGGCGCTGACCCCCGGCGAGACGACGATCTCCAACGCCGCCTGCGAGCCGCACGTCCAGGACCTCGCCCGGCTGCTGAGCGCGATGGGGGCGGAGGTGAGCGGGATCGGCTCCAACGTGATGACGGTGCACGGCCGCGACCGCCTCGGCGGCGCCGAGCACACGATCTCGCCAGACCACATAGAGGTCGGCAGCTTCATGGCGCTGGCGGCGGCGACCGGCGGCGAGCTGCGGATCCGCGAGGCCGAGCCGGGCGACCTGTTGATGGTGCGGCGGCAGCTGCGCCGGCTCGGCCTCGACTCGCAGATCGACGGCGACGACGTGATCGTCCCGCCGGAGCAGCGGTTGCAGGTCAAGACCGACGTCGGCGACGCGATCCCGAAGATCGAGGACGGTCCCTGGCCGGCTTTCCCGGCCGACCTCACCTCGATCGCCCTCGCCCTCGCCACGCAGGCCGACGGCGAGGTGCTGATCTTCGAGAAGATGTTCGAGAACCGCCTCTTCTTCGTCGACAAGCTGGTCGCGATGGGCGCTCGGATCACGCTGTGCGACCCCCACAGGGCGATCGTCAGCGGTCCGAGCCGGCTTCACGGCGAACGCGTCGAGAGCCCCGACATCCGGGCCGGGATGGCGATGCTCATCGCCGCCCTCGCCGCCGACGGCGTCTCGGAGATCGGCAACATCCGCCAGATCGATCGCGGCTACGAGGCGATCGACGAGCGGCTGCGCGGCCTCGGCGCCCGGATCGAGCGTGTCTCCGCGGAGATCCCCGCCTAGAAGCGCCTACGGCAGGCTTTCGCCCCCCGCTCTCGTAAGGTCCGGCAGATGATCCATCCGATCCCCCCAGGGACGCGCGACATTCTCCCCGACGAGATGCGGGAGCTGCGCCGCATGCACCGGGCGCTGATCGAGGTGTTCGAGGGGCGCGGCTACGGCGAGGTGTCGACGCCGGCGATCGAGTACGACGAGGTGCTCGCCCGCGGCGGCGGCCGCGCCGCCGATTCCGCCTACCGCTTCTTCGACGAGCGCGGCGACCTGCTGGCGCTGCGCTCGGACATGACGATCCCGATCGCCCGCCTGGTCGCCTCGCGCTACGCCGACGCGGATCCCCCGCTGCGACTCTGCTATCTGGCCAACGCCTACCGGGCGGTGCGCCCGCAGCGCGGCCAGATGCGCGAGTTCGCGCAGGCCGGGGTGGAGCTGATCGGCGCGCCGGCGCCGCAGGGCACCGCCGAGGTGATCGAGGTGCTGGAGGCTGCGCTCGACGCGACCGGCCTGGAGCGCGCCGTGATCGGACTCGGCGACGCGGACCTCTTCCGGCAGCTGCTGAGCGAGCTCGGGGTGGGGGACGCGGCCCGCGACTCGATCCTCGAGCGGCTGGCGACGCACGACCTCGTCGGCCTCGAGCTGGAGCTCTCCCAGGCCGGGATCGGTGAGGAGCAGGTCGCCACCTGCGTCGCCCTCTCGCAGCTGCGCGGCGGTCGCGAGGCGCTCGAGCAGGCCCGGGCGCTCGGGGGGGGCGCCGTCGAGCGGGCGACGGCCAGGCTCGGCGAGACCCTGGAGGAGCTGGAGCGGCGCGGAGTCGCCGACCGGGTCCAGATCGACCTCGGCCTGCTGCGCCACCTCGGCTACTACAGTGGTGCGATCCTCGAGGTCTACGACCCGGCGCTGGGGTACGTGCTCGGCGGCGGTGGCCGCTACGACGGCCTGATGAAGCGCTTCGGCGTCGACCTGCCCGCGGCCGGCTTCGCGCTCTACCTGGAGCGCGTCCACGTCGCCCAGATGGAGGAGGCGCGAAGGGGTGAAGAGCGGTGAACGTCGAGGTCTCCGCTCCGGGCCAGGCGAAGAAGGAGGGGCCGCTGAAGCTGGCGGTGCCGCGCGGGGCCCTGCTCGGGGAAACGCTCGACCTGCTCGACGCGGCGGGGGTCGACACGGCCGCCGTGCGCGGCGAGTCGCGGGCGCTGATCTTCCCCGGCCCGGCGCTGAGCCTGGTGACGATGCGCCCCTCCGACGTCCCCACCTACGTCGAGGCCGGCGCCGCCGACGTCGGCATCACCGGCAAGGACGTGCTGCTCGAGCAGGCCGACCGCATGGTCTACGAGCTACTCGACCTCGGCTACGGGCGCTGCCGCATGGTGCTCGCCGGCCGCAAGGGCGACGAGAGCCTCGGCGAGTCGCAGCGCCGCCTGGGGATGATGCGGATCGCGACCAAGTACCCGCGGGTCGCCGAACGCCACTTCGAGGCGAGCGGGCGGCAGATCGAGGCGATCGAGGTGAAGGGCTCGGTGGAGCTGGCGCCGCTGATCGGTCTCGCCGACGGGATCGTCGACCTGGTCGCCACCGGCCGCACCTTGGAGGAGAACGACCTCGAGGTGCGCGAGGAGATCGTCGAGTGCACGGCGCGCTTCGTCGCCAACCGCGTCGCCCACAAGCTGCGCGCGGCCGAGGTCGACGAGCTGACCGCGAGGCTGCGGGAGGCGGCGGCGCGATGAGGGCCGGTCGGCTGACCGCTGGGCCGCGAGGAAGGTCGGCGGCATGAACGTCCGCCGCTTCGATTGGGGTGGGGCGGCGGCGACGGCCACTGCGATCCGCGGCTGGGCCATCGGCGCCGAGCCAGCGATCGACGTGGCGCCGATCGAACACGAGGTCCGCGAGGGCGGGGACGAGGCGGTGAAGCGCTTCACCGGGCGTTTCGACGCGACCGAGAAGCCGCCCGAGTCGCTGAAGGTCCCGCTGGAGGCCGCCGGTGAGGCGCTGGCCGGGCTCGACGGCGACCTTCGCGCCTCGCTGGAACTCGCGGCCGCCAACGTTCGCACCGTCGCCGAGGCCCAGCTCGGCCCGGATCGCAAGCGGCTCGAGCTGCCCCAGGGCCAGCTCGTCACGGTCGGCCAGGCTCCGGTCGGTGCCGCCGGGATATACGCGCCCGGCGGCGGCGCCGCCTATCCATCGAGTGTGCTGATGGGCTGCATCCCGGCCCGGGCTGCCGGGGTGCGTCGCGTCGCTCTCGCCACGCCCCCCGGCCCCGACGGGCGCCTCACCCCGTTCGTGCTCGCCGCGGCGGCGCTCTGCGAGGTCGACGAGATCTACGCGATGGGCGGCGCCCAGGCGATCTTCGCCCTCGCCTACGGCACCGAGTCGGTGGCGCCGGTCGACGTGATCGCCGGTCCCGGCAACGCCTGGGTGACGGCAGCGAAGCAAGCCGTCTTCGGGCAGGTCGGGATCGACTCTCTCGCGGGGCCGTCGGAGCTGATGGCGATCGTGGATCGCGATGCCGATCCGGAGTGGGCGGCGCTCGACCTCTGCGCGCAGGCCGAGCACGGCGCCGGCGGGCTTCTGGTCGCCGTCTCCGGGGAGGAGCCGGTGCTGAACGTCGTCCGGGCGGCGACCGAGCGCGCTGCCGCCGAGCGGCTCGGCGTCAGCGGGACGCCGCTGGCCCTGGTGCGAGCGCCAGTCGAGACCGGCGAGGCGATCGATCTCGCCAACGCCCTCGCCCCCGAGCACCTGGAGCTGCTCGCCACCAGCGCGGCGGCGCTGGCCGATCAGGTCACGACCGCCGGTTGCGTCTTCGTCGGCTCCTACAGCGCTACCGCCTTCGGCGACTACGTTGCCGGCTCCAACCACATCCTCCCAACCGGCGGGTCTGGTCGTTTCTCCGGCCCGCTTAGCCCAAATGTCTTTCGCCGCTCCACCGCCACGGTGGAGGTTCCGGCCGCCGCCGCCGCGAAGCTGGCCCCGCATGTCGACGCCCTCGCCCGCGCAGAGGGCTTCCCAGTTCACGGCGAGTCGGCGATGATTAGGGCGGAGGACGCCTAGATGACGCGAACCGCGAACAGACAGCGCAGCACTGCCGAGACCAAGATCCAGCTCGCGCTGGACCTCGACGGCGGCGAGTCGAGCGCGCAGACCGGGGTCGGCTTCCTCGACCACATGCTCGACCTGCTCGCCCGTCACGGCAGGCTCGGGCTGACGGTCGGGGCGAGCGGCGACCTCGAGACCGGGGCGCACCACACGGTCGAGGACGTCGGCATCGTCCTCGGCCAGGCGATCGACGAGGCGCTCGGCGACCGCGCCGGGATCCGCCGCTACGGCTCGGCGCTGGTGCCGATGGACGAGTCGCTGGCCGAGTGCGCGATCGACATCTCGGGCCGGCCGCTGTGCGTGTTCGAGGCCGACCTGCCGACCACCTCGATCGCCGGCTTCGACACCGAGCTGGCCGAGGAGTTCTTCCGCGCCGTCGCCAACAGCGCCAAGCTGACCCTGCACGTCTCGGTCCGCTACGGGACCAACGCGCACCACATGATCGAGGCCTGCTTCAAGGCCTTCGCACGGGCGCTCCGGGTCGCCGTCTCGGTCGATCCCGAGGAGTCCGGCGTTCCCTCGACCAAGGGGACGCTGAGCCGGTGAGCGCGCGGATCGCGATCCTCGATTACGGCATGGGCAACCTGCGCTCGGTCGAGAAGGCACTGGAGCACGTCGGCGCAACGGCGACGATCACCGACGATGCGGCGGCCGTACGCGGCGCCGACGGCGTCATCCTGCCCGGCGTCGGCGCCTTCCCGCGGGCGATGGAACGGGTGCGCGAGCTGCGGCTCGACGAGCTGATCGCCGAGCGGCGCGAGGCCGGCGTGCCGATCCTCGGCATCTGCCTCGGGCTGCAGCTGCTCTTCGACTCGACCACCGAGCTGGTCGGCGCCGAGGGCCTCGGCCTGCTGGGGGGGCCGGTCTCCGAGCTGGACGCCGAGGGCCTCAAGATCCCGCACATCGGCTGGTCGCCGGTACGTTGGGAGCGCGAATCGCGGCTCGTCGAGGGGATCGAGAGCGAGACGCCCTTCTACTTCGTCCACAGCTTCGCGCCCCGCCCCGAGCCGTCCGATCTGCTCGGCAGCGCCGCCTACGGCGAGCGCTTCGCCTGCGCGGCCGAGCGCGACAACGTCTTCGGCGTCCAGTTCCACCCCGAGAAGTCGAGCGCCGCGGGCCTGCGGCTGCTCTCCAACTTCGCCGGAATCTGCGCGACGGCGCCCGCCGCGGCGTGATCCTCTACCCGGCGATCGACATTCGCGGCGGCCAGGCCGTGCGGTTGACGCAGGGCGACTACGAGCGCGAGACGGCCTACGACGCCGATCCGGTCGACGCGGCCAAGCGCTGGGCCGGGGAAGGGGCGGAGTTCCTGCACGTGGTGGATCTGGATGGGGCGAAGGCGGGGAAGCCGCGGAACCTCGATGCGGTGGCGCGGATCGCCGCTGCGGTCGAGTGCCCGATCCAGGTTGGTGGCGGCTTGCGCGATGCGGAGGCGGTGTCGGCGGTGCTCGATGCCGGCGCGGCGCGGGTGGTGATCGGGACCGCGGCGCTGCGCGATCCGGCGTTTCTCGACGAGATGCTGGCGGAGCACGGAGATCGGCTCGTGGTTTCCGTCGACGCCCGTGACGGCCGCGTGGCTCTGGCAGGTTGGACTGAAGCCGGTGGGGAGGGGGTGGTCGAGGCGGTTGCGGCGCTGAGCGAGAGAGGCGTAGAGAGATTCCTCTGCACCGCGATCGAGGTCGACGGCACGATGGAAGGTCCGGCAAGTGCGGAGTTGAAGCGGATCGCCGCCGCGACGCAGGCCAAGGTGATCGCCTCGGGCGGGGTAGGCGACCTCTCGCACCTCGCATTGCTCGCAAGGGAGACGCCGGCGAACGTAGAGGGTGCGATCGTCGGCCGAGCCCTCTACGAGCGCAGGTTCACCGTCGCCGAGGGAATCGCCGCGCTTCGCCCCAGCTGAGTCGGCGGGTCGACTTTTTCGGCATATACCCGACCAAGTCGACCCGACTACGCTCTCGACATGGTCCTCAAGCGCGTAATCCCCTGCCTGGACGTCGACGCCGGGCGGGTCGTCAAGGGGACGAACTTCGTCGGGCTGCGCGATGCGGGCGATCCGGTCGAGCTGGCCGAGCGGTACGACGCCGAGGGGGCCGACGAGCTGGTCTTCCTCGACATCACCGCCTCGCACGAGAAGCGCGAGACGATCGTCGAGCTGGCGCGGCGCACCGCCGACAACGTCTTCATCCCGTTCACGATCGGCGGCGGCATCCGCTCGGTGGAGGATGCCCAGGCGGTGCTCGACGCGGGGGCCGACAAGGTCTCGGTCAACTCCTCGGCGCTCGCGCGCCCGGAGCTGCTTACGGAGCTGGCGGATCACTTCGGGGCCCAGTGCGTGGTCATAGCGATCGACGCCAAGCGGGAGAGCGGCGCCTGGGGCATCTACGTCAACGGCGGTCGCAAGAGGATCGAGGGACGCGATGCCGTTACCTGGGCGCGGGAGGCGGTCGAGCGCGGGGCGGGGGAGGTGCTGTTGACCAGTATGGACCGCGACGGGACCAGCGACGGCTACGACATCGAGCTGACCCGGGCGGTCGCCGACGCCGTGAGCGTGCCCGTGATCGCCTCCGGCGGCGCCGGCACCCTCGACCACCTCAACCAGGCGATAGCCGAGGGCGGCGCCGACGCGGTCCTCTGCGCCTCGATTTTCCATTACGGCAAGTACCGGGTCCGCGACGCGAAGCGGCACATGGCCGAGGCGGGTATCCCCGTCCGGCGGTAGCGCTCAGCGGGAGCTGAGGTCTTCGGCCAGGCCGGAGGCGCCGCTGGAGCCGAGGATCTCGAAGCGGGCCAGTTCGTAGGGCTTGTCGCGACCCGTGTAGCCGGGGATCTTGGTGGTCGCGCCGACGTAGCCCGCCGCCCCCACCGCGGCGCCGGCGGCGAGCAGGCGCCGGCGACGGATCTGCCGCCGCCGGCTCTCGCGCCTGTCCTGCCGCCGATCGGCCATCCGCAGTGGCGATCATGGTAGGGATCGCGGATGCCCACGATGCCGATCGACGACCTCGACGGGGCGCTGAGGCGCGCCTATCCGGAGCTGGACGCGGTGCGCGCCGCGAGCGCCGTGCCGGTCTACCTGGTCGGCGGCGCGGTGCGCGACCTGCTGCTCGCCCGCGGCCGCTCCGACATCGACCTCGTCGTCGTCGGCGACGCCGCGATGCTCGGCACCGCACTCGGCGCCGAGGTGATCGAGCACGAGCGCTTCGCAACCGCCAAGGTCCGCCTCGAAGGGCACGAGGTCGATATCGCCGCGGCGAGGTCTGAGACCTACCCGCATCCCGGGTCGCTGCCCGTGGTGGAGCCGGCGGCCGCGGTCGAGACCGATCTGAAGCGCCGCGACTTCACGATCAACGCGATGGCGATCCCGCTGGTGGGGGAGCCGCGGCTGATCGATCCCTGCGGCGGCCGCGGCGACCTCGAAGCCGGCCTGCTGCGGGTGCTCCATCCCGGCTCCTTCGTCGACGACCCGACGCGGGCGCTGCGGGCCGCGCGCTACGCGGCCCGGTTCGGGTTCGAGCCGGAGGCGGAGACGGGGGTGCTGCTGCGCGAGGCCGATCTGGAGACGGTCTCGGCCGACCGCCGCCGCGCCGACCTGCTGCGGCTCGCGGCCGAGCCCGAGGCGGCGCGAGGCTTCGAGCTGCTCGCCGGGTGGGGTCTGGTCGAGCCGCGCCGGGACGGGATCGAGCTGGCGCGGCGGGTGGTAGAGCTGCTCGCCAGGGCGCCCTGGGACGAGGTCGCGGGGCGCGCGGAGGCGGTACTCGCCGCGGCCCTGGGGCCGCCCGGCGACGAGGTCGAGCTGGCCGGCGCCAGGCCGGATCGCCCCTCGGCGGCGGTCGAGCTGACCCGCGGACACGATCCGGTCGAGCTGACCCTCGCCCGGGCGCTGGGCGCCGATTGGCTCGACCGCTACCTGCTGGAATGGCGAGACGTGAAGCTGGAGATCGACGGCGACGACCTGATCGCGGCCGGGGTGCCGCAGGGGCCCGCCCTGGGCCGCGGCCTCGCGGAGGCGCTGCGGCGCAAGCTCGACGGAGAGATCGCCGGGCGCGAGGCCGAGCTGGACGTCGCCCTGGTCGTGGCGCGGGAGGGGCCCGGCTGATGGAGTGGCGGGAGACCGGCGGCGTCGAATGGCTGGAGGCGGAGCTGCCGGGCGCCCGGGCCGCCTTCTCGACCCGGCGGGGCGGCGTCAGCCTGTCGCCCTACGACAGCCTCAACCTCGGCATCCTGACCGAGGACGAGCCCGGCCGGGTGAACGAAAACCGGCGCCGGCTCGCGGGAGCGCTGAACATCGCCACGGATCGGATCGCCTTCGGCCGCCAGGTCCACGGCATCGACCTGACGATCCACCGCGCCGCCCCCGCCACCCCGCTTGGGGTTGGTGAGGCGGACGGGCAGGTCGTATCCGCGCCCGGCCTGGCGGCGCTCGTCTTCGTCGCCGACTGCCTGCCGGTCGCGCTGTCCGGCCCGCGCGGCGTCGCGATGCTGCACTGCGGCTGGCGCGGCCTCGCCGCCGGAATCGTCGCGCGGGGAGTGGCGGCCGTCGACGCGACCGACGCGGCGATCGGCCCCGGGATCGGCGCCTGCTGCTACGAGGTCGGCGACGAGGTGCGCGAGGCCTTCGGCCATCTCGGCCCCGGGATCGCCGCGGGCCGGATGCTCGACCTGGCCGAGGTGGCGCGGCGGCTGTTGCGTGAGGCCCGCGTCGAGCAGATCGAGACCGCCGGCCTCTGCACGAGCTGCGAAGGGGGCCGCTTCTTCTCCCACCGGCGCGACGCCGGCCGCAGCGGCCGCCAGGCCGGCCTCGCCTGGATCGCGGAGGCGTGAGATGCCCGGCCTGATCCACGGCCTCGAGCCGGCGAAGATCGCCGCCAACCTCGAGGCGGTGCGCGAACGGGTCGGCGAGGACGTCGAGATCCTCGCCGCGACCAAGTACGTGCCGCTGGAGGAGATGGGCGCGCTCGCCGAGGCCGGCGTCGCCCTGGTCGGCGAGAACCGCCAGCAGGACATGGAGGCGAAGCACGAGCGCTGGCGCGATGCGTTCGAGTGGGACTTCATCGGCAACCTGCAGAGCCGCAAGGTGAAGCGCCTGCTGCCGATCTGCCGCCTGATCCACTCGGTCGCCACCGAATCCGCCCTGGAGCAGCTCGGGCGCCACGGCGACGCCGCCACCGAGGTCCTGATCGAGGTCAACGTCGCCGGCGAGCAGGGCAAGGGCGGAGTCGCGCCGGAGCAGCTCGGCGACTTCCTCGAGCGCTGCCCGGTGCGGGTCTCCGGCCTGATGACGATGCCGCCGTTCAGCACCGACCCCGAGGATTCCCGCCCGCACTTCGCCCGCCTGGCCGAGCTGGCGGCGGAGCACGGCCTCGAACGGCTCTCGATGGGTACCTCGCAGGACTGGCCGGTCGCGGTCGAGGAGGGCGCGACGATCATCCGCCTGGGCACCACCCTGTACATGTGACGTTTGAGCCATAATCCGTAAAGGAATCGGCTGCGAGGAGCCGAAAGACGCACGCATGGCACTACGCGACACCTGGCATAGAGCATTGGTCTACTTCGGCTTGGCCGAAGAGCACGAGCACGGGCCGGAATACGAGGAAGACTTCGGCACCGACGAAGAGGAGATCGAAGCCCGCCGCGAGTCGAGCCAGGTGCGCCGCCTGCCGACCTCGCGCCGCTCGCGCCGCGACGAGATCGACGACATCTTCGCCGACGACGAGCCGATCTCGGCCTCCCGGACCCGCACCCTGCGGCCGGTCGGCGGCGACTCCGACGTCAAGGTCCACCTCGTCATCCCGCGCAACTTCAACGACGCGCAGCAGGTCGCCGACCAGTTCAAGCGCTCGGTGCCGGTGATCCTCAACCTGCAGACGACCGATCACGAGCTGTCGAAGCGGATGATCGACTTCTGCTCCGGGCTGACGTACGCGCTCGACGGGGGGATGCAGCGGATTGCCGAGAAGATCTTCCTGCTGACGCCGCGGAATGTCGAGGTGTCGGCCGAGGAGAAGGCTCGGTTGCTCGACAAAGGGTTCTTCAACCAGTCCTAGGTTGGGGGTGGGGGAGGGTCGGGTAGCCCTCACGCTCAACTTTTTCCGAAGACAGATACCGGCTGTCCGCGGGCCGGATTTCGGAAAAAGTACAAGCCGCTTTGAGGGCCACCCGACCCTCCCTATCCGGCCGCTACTAGGCTGCGGATGATGATCGTCGGCTTTGTCGGGGCTGGGAGCATGGCCAGGGCCATGGCGCATGGCTTGGCCGGCAAGGTGGACGAGATGCTTTTCACCGATTCCGGGTCCGGGCGGGCTGAGGAGCTGGCGACGGAAGTTCGAGGGGAGGCCGTCGGGTCGAATCGTGAGCTGGCTGAGCGGGCCGATGTGGTTGTGCTTGCCGTGAAGCCGGTGATGCTCGAGGAGGTGGGGAGTGAGCTTGGCGGCGCCAAGGCGGTCGTCTCGCTGCTGGGCGCCACCTCTCTGGCGAGCGTCGAAGCGGCCGTTCCCGGGGCCGAGGTCGCCCGGGTAATGCCGAATGTCGCGGTCGAGGTGCGGCGCGGAGTCCTCTGCCTTGCCGGGACGGCCGGCCCGGAGCTGCGACGGCTGCTCGGCTGCCTCGGCCACGTGGTCGAGCTGGCGGACGCGGAATTCGATGCCGCGACGGCGGTGATGGGGTGCGCGCCGGCCTATCTGGCGCTTGCGGTGGAGGCGATCGCCGATGCCGGGGTGGAGGCCGGGCTGGACGCCGAGCTCGCCCGCGAGCTGGTCGTCGAGACGACGGGCGGGACCGCCGAGCTGCTGCGGTTGCGGCACCCAGCCGACGTGCGCGAAGCTGTCGCATCCCCCGGCGGGAGCACCGAGGCCGGGCTCGAGGCGCTCGACAGAGAGGGCGGCCGGGCGGCGTTCGAAGCCGCCGTCAGGGCGTCGCTGGAGAGGATGCGCGGGTGATCGCGGCGGCTCTTACCCGCGCCGACGTCGCCAACTACGTCGACGCGCTGTTCCTCGTCTACATCGTCCTGATCTTCGTCAACGTGCTCAGCTCGTGGATCCCGCGGATGCCCCACAACCGCTGGCTGCGGGCCGGGCTCGACTTCGTCGCCGAGACGACCAACCCCTACCTCAACGTCTTCCGGCGGGTGATCCCGCCGCTCGGCGGCGGCGGCTTCGCCCTCGACCTCAGCCCGATGATCGGGATCGTCGTTCTCTTCGTGGTGCGCAGCGTGGTCGTCGCGCTGATCGAAGGGTGAGCGGCGCCGAGGCCCGCGCCTGGCGCCTCGCCGGGGCGCTCTGCGGCATCGTCGTCGTCCTCGACCAGGTGGCGAAGGCGATCGTCGAGGACCACCTGGTCCCCGCCCAGCACGTCGACCTGATCGGCCCGCTCGGGTTGACGCTGGCCCACAACCAGGGGGTCGCCTTCGGCCTGGCCAGGGGTGGCGGGGCGGCGCTGGTCGCGCTGACGGTCGGCGCGCTGCTGTTCGTCGGCGCGCTCTTCGCCCGCAACCCGACCCGGCCCTGGATGTGGGTCGCGGTCGGCCTGCTGGCCGGCGGCGCGCTCGGCAACCTCGCCGACCGGATCCGGGCCGACGCGGTAACCGATTACGTCGACTTCCTCTCCTGGCCACCGTTCAACCTGGCCGACGTGGCGATCACCCTCGGCGTCGCGATCCTGGCCCTGAGCTACCTGCGAGAGGACGGATGAGCTCCGCGCTGCACGTCGTCCACCTCGACGAGTGGCTGGCGGTGGTCGACAAGCCGGCCGGGCTGGTCGTCCACCCGGCGCCCTCCTACCAGGGGCCGACCCTGGTCGACGAGCTGGCCGAGATCCTCGGCGGCGGCGCCGACCCGGAGCGGCCGGGGATCGTCCACCGGCTCGACAAGGGGACCAGCGGGCTGCTCGTCGTCGCCCGCGACGACGCCACCCACGCGGCGCTGCAGGAGGCGGTGCGAAAGCGCGAGGTGGAGCGCGCCTACCTGGCGCTGGCCCAGGGGCGGCTCGCCTCGCGCACGGGGACGATCGACGCGCCGATCGGCCGCGCCGCGCATCAGCGCCACCGGATGGCCGTCTCGGGCGCCGCCTCGAGGCAGGCCCGCACCCACTTCACCGTGCTCGAGCTGCTCGCCGCCGACACCTACCTGGAGGCGCGGCTGGAGACCGGCCGCACGCACCAGATCCGCGCCCACTTCGCGGCGATCGGCCACCCGCTGGCGGGCGACACGACCTACGGGGGCGAGCGGCGCTACGGCCTCACGCGGCAGTTCCTGCACGCCCACCGGCTCTCCTTCGAGCACCCGGCGACCGGCGAGTCGCTGAGCTTCGGCTCCGAGCTGCCCGCCGACCTGGCCGCGGCGCTGGAGGCCGCCCGGGGCGCCTGAGAGCGGCTTCCGCACTACAATCGCTCGGTTCAAACCGACCCCCGCCGATCCGCACCGGATCCTGACCGGCCACCTTGGCCGTGTCCCGGCAAGGCCGGCGGGGCTTCACCGCAAGACCAAGGAGACATTCTGACAATGCCAGACGCGGGCCTCAAAGAGCTGCTGGAGGCCGGAGTCCACTTCGGCCACCAAACCCGACGCTGGAACCCGAACATGCGCCGCTACATCTTCGGCGAGCTGGACGGGATCCACATCATCGACCTGGTCCAGACCGAGGCGCTGCTGGAGAACGCCCGCCGCTTCGCCGGCGAGCTGGCCGGCGGCGGCGGAACCGTGCTCTTCGTCGGCACCAAGAAGCAGGCGCGCGGGCCGGTCCAGGAATGGGCCGAACGCTGCAAGATGCCCTACGTCAACCAGCGCTGGCTGGGCGGGCTGCTGACCAACTTCAACACGATCTCGGCCCGGATCTCCCGCCTGCACGAGCTGACCTCCTGGCAGGAGGAGGGCAAACTCGAGCTGCTGCCGACCAAGGAGCGGATGGGGATGCAGGCCGAACTGGCGAAGCTCGAGTACAACCTCGGCGGCGTCCGCGACATGGACCGGCTGCCCGACGCGGTCTTCGTCACCGACCTGAAAACCGAGGAGATCGCGGTGCGCGAGGCGGCCCGGCTGCGGATCCCGATCATCGGCCTGGTCGACACCAACTGCGACCCGACGCCGATCGACTACGTGATCCCCGGCAACGACGACGCGATCCGCTCCTGCCAGCTGGTGATCGGCACGATCGGCGCCGCGATCGAGGAGGGCGCCGGCGCCTGGCGCGTCCAGGAGGAACGCCGCCTCGCCGAAGAGATGGAGCGGCGCAAGAAGGAGGAGGAAGAGCGGAAGAAGCGCGAGGAGGAAGAGAAAGCACGGCTGGAAGCCGAGGAGGCGGCGAAGAAAGCGGCCGAGGAAGCCGAGAAGGCTCAGGGACAGGGGCAACCGGCCGCGGGTCCTGTCGCAGGGCAGGCCACCCCGCCCTCGCCGGGCGGGGAACCCAGCCCTACGCCACCCGCGGAAGGAGCGCCCGGGTCATGAGCGTCTCCGCGGCCGACGTGAAGGCCCTCCGCGACCGCACCGGGGCCGCGATGATGGACTGCAAGGCCGCCCTGGCCGAGTCCGAGGGGGACGTCGACCGGGCGATCGAGATCCTGCGGGTCAAGGGACAGGCGTCCGCGACGAAGCGCGAAGGCCGCGGCACCAGCGAGGGCGTGGTCGCCGCCTACGTCCACGCCAACGACAGAATCGGGGCGATGGTCGAAGTGCAGTGCGAGACCGACTTCGTCGCCCGCAACGAGGACTTCAAGGCGTTCGCCTACGAGGTCGCCCTGCACGTCGCCGCGACCGCGCCGACGTACGTCACCGCAGAGGAGATCCCGGCCTCCGAGCGCGAGGCCGAGAAGCGGGTCTTCGAGGAGAAGGCGCGCGAGGACGGCAAGCCGGACAACGTGGTGGAGAAGATCGTCGAAGGGCAGCTCGCCAAGTGGGCGAAGGAAGTGGCGCTGCTCGACCAGACGCACGTCAACGCCGAGAAGCACGGCTCGAAGTCGATCGAGGAGCTGCGCCAGGAGCTGGCGGCGAAGACCGGCGAGAACATCCGCGTCGCCCGCTTTGCCTACTTCCGCGTCGGCGCTTGAGGCGGAGCGGAGCGAGCGTCACGATCTGATTCTCCGCCAGCGGAGCGCAGCCGATTCTTATGAAGACCGCACCCAAATTCAGCCGCATCCTGCTGAAGCTCTCCGGCGAGGCGTTGATGGGCGAACGCGAGCACGGCACCGACGCCGAGGAGGTGGTGCGGATCGCCCGTCAGGTGGCGGCGGTGCGGGCGCGCGGGGTCGAGGTGGCGATCGTCGTCGGCGCCGGCAACATCTACCGCGGCCTGGAAGGGGCGGCGGCGGGGATGGACCGCGCCACCGGCGACTACATGGGGATGCTGGCGACGGTGCTCAACGCCCTCACCCTGCAGGACGCGCTGGAGAGCATCGGCGAGCACACCCGGGTGATGTCGGCGATCGACGTCAAGGAGGTCGCCGAGCCCTACATCCGCCGCCGCGCGATGCGCCACCTGGAGAAGGGCCGGGTGGTGATCTTCGCCGCCGGCACCGGCAACCCGTTCTTCACCACCGACACCGCGGCGGCGCTGCGCGCCCTCGAGATCCACGCCGAAGCGATCCTGATGGCGAAGAACGGGGTCGAGGGCGTCTTCGACTCCGACCCGGCGGTCAACCCGGAGGCGAAGTTCATCGCCGCGATCTCCCACCGCGAGGCGATCGAGCGCGGGCTCAAGGTGATGGACTCGACCGCGCTCTCGCTCTGCATGGACAACGACCTGCCGATCTACGTCTTCAACATGGGGGACGAAAGCAACATAGATAGGATCGTCCGCGGCGAGAGGGTGGGAACGCTGGTCTCCGGCGCGCCCGCCTCCTGACCCGAGAGAGGACCCAGTGGAGCTGATCGACGAGCTGCTCAAAGACGCCGAGGACCGGATGAAGAAGTCGGTCGAGTCGAGCCGCGGCGAGCTGGCGACGGTGCGCACCGGCCGCGCCTCGCCGCACCTGCTGGACCGGATCGCCGTCGACTACTACGGCTCGCCGACGCCCCTGAAGCAGCTCGCCAACGTCTCGACCTCCGACGCCCGCCTGCTGACCGTGACGCCCTTCGACAAGGGCTCGATCGGGGCGATCGAGAAGGCGATTCAGGAGTCCGACGTCGGCCTGACGCCGAACAACGACGGCAGCGTCATCCGCCTGGCGATCCCCGAGCTGACCGAGGAGCGCCGCCGCGAGATGGTCAAGGTCGTGCACGGGGTCGCCGAGGAGGGCCGGATCGCGGTCCGCAACATCCGCCGCGACACGATGACCGACCTGCGCGAGCTGAAGAAGGAAGGCGAAGCGGGGGAGGACGACGAGCGGCGCGCCGAGGCCCACCTCCAGAAGCAGACCGACGAGGCGGTGGCCGAGATCGACGCATTGCTGAAGGGAAAGGAAGAGGAGATCCTGGAGGTGTGAGCGCCTCCGCGCGGTACGTCGCGATCATCACCGACGGCAACGGCCGCTGGGCGCAGCAGCGCGGCCTGCCGGTCGTCGAGGGGCACCGGGCCGGGGCCGACGTCGTCAAGGCGCGGTTGCGGGACGCAGTCGAGCTGGGGATCGAGGAGCTGACCGTCTTCTCCTTCTCGACCGAGAACTGGTCGCGGCCGGCCGCGGAGGTCGAGGGCCTGATGCGGATGTTCGGCGAGCGGATCGACGCCGAGACGCCCGAGCTCGACGCCGAAGGCGTGCGGATGCGCTTCATCGGCCGGCGCGAGGGAGTCGCGCCGGAGCTGATCGAGCGGATGGAGTGGGCCGAGGAGACCACCGCCGGCAACGAGCGCATCACGCTCTTCGTCGCCTTCAACTACGGCGGGCGGGCGGAGATCGTCGACGCGGCGCGAACCTTCAAGGGGAGCTCCGAGGAGGAGTTCCGAGGCCACCTCTACGCGCCCGAGATGCACGACCCCGACCTCCTGATACGAACCAGCGGAGAGCAGCGGATCTCCAACTACCTGCTCTGGCAGTGCGCCTACTCGGAGCTGGTCTTCCGCGACGAGCTCTGGCCCGACTTCGACCGCGAGGCCTTCGAGCAGTCGCTGGCCGAGTTCGAGGCGCGGCAGCGGCGCTTCGGGCGGAGGGCCTAGATGGTCCGGGACCTGTTCGACGAGGAGCTGTTCGCCGACGAGCCGCCGCCGCCCGAGCGCCGGTCGCGGGAGCCGCGGCGGCGGAAACGGGGCGGCGGGGCGGCGGGCGAGACCGTCCGGCGGATCCTCTTCGCGCTCCCGTGGATCGCCTTCGCGATCGTCATCGCGGTCGCCGGCGGCATCGTCTTCGCCCTGGCGATGATCGCGATCGGGCTGCTCTGCCTGCGCGAGTACTTCCTGATGACCGCGCCGCTGCGCCCGCTCCAGCCCGCCGCCTACATCGCCCTGGCGGCGATCGTCCTCGCCGCCCACTTCGGCGCCGCCTTCAACATCCTCCTGGTCGGGACGGCCTCCTTCGCGCTGCTCTTCCTCTTCGGCGCCAGGCGCCAGGCGCGCGACGGGATCGTCGTTTCGATGGGGATCACCGTGCTCGGCGCCGTCTGGATCGGGCTGCCGCTGGTCCACGCGGTCCTGCTGCGCGACCTGCCCGACCACGGCGCGGCGCTGCTGATCGACGTCCTCGTCGGCACCTTCGCGACCGACACCGGCGCCTACGCGACCGGGCGGATGTTCGGCGCCCACAAGATCGCCCCGAACCTCTCGCCGCACAAGACGCTGGAGGGCTTGATCGGCGGCTTCCTGATCGGCACGATGGCGTTCTGGTTCGCCGGCCTCTACCAGGACTGGCTGAGCGGGACGGACGCGCTGATCATCGGCGCCGCGGTGGCGGCGATCGCCCCGATCGGCGACCTCTTCGCCTCGATGGTCAAGCGCGATCTCGGCGCCAAGGACACCGGCAAGCTGTTCGGCCCGCACGGCGGCATGATCGACCGCCTCGACGCCGCCTTCTTCACGATCGTCGTCGGCTACTACCTCGCCGTCCAGCTCGTGTATTGACCCTCCTAGACTCCCTTAGATGAAGAAGCTGGTCATTCTCGGCAGCACCGGCTCGATCGGCGCCCAGGCGCTGGAGATCGTCGCCGGCTCGGAGCAGCTCGAGATCGTCGGCCTGGCGGCCGGGACCAGCTGGGAGGCGCTGCTGGAGCAGGCGCGGCGCCACGGCGTGGACACGGTGGCGCTCTCGCACGCCGAGGCGGCCGAGCGGGCCGGCGCCGCCTGGGGCGGGCGCGTGCTGGCGGGCGAGGCCGGGATCCGCGAGCTGATCGCCGGCAGCGAAGCCGACCTGGTCCTCAACGGGATGGTCGGCGCCGCCGGGCTGGGGCCGACGGTCGTCGCGCTCAGCGAGGGGATCGACCTGGCGCTGGCCAACAAGGAGAGCCTGGTGGTCGGCGGCGAGCTGACCACGGCGCTGGCCGAGGCGACCGGGGCGCAACTGCTGCCGGTCGACTCCGAGCACTCCGCCCTCTTCCAGCTGCTCGGAGCCGAGCCGCCGGGCACGGTCGAGCGGCTGGTGCTGACCGCCTCGGGCGGTCCCTTCCGCGGCCGCACCGACCTCTCCGACGTGACGGTCTCCGAGGCCCTCGACCACCCGACCTGGCGGATGGGCGGGCGGATCACGATCGACTCGGCGACGCTGATGAACAAGGGCTTCGAGGCGATCGAGGCGCACCACCTGTTCGGCCTGCCCTACGAGCGGATCGAGGTCGTCGTCCACCCGCAGTCGATCGTCCACTCGCTGATCGACCTCAACGACGGCGCCAGCCTGGCCCACCTCGGCCACCCCGACATGCGGGTGCCGATCTCCTACGCCCTGCACTACCCCGAGCGGGCCGACGTGGACGTCCCGCGGCTCGACCTGGCGCAGGTCGGCGGGCTGACCTTCGAGGAGCCCGACCTCGAGACCTTCGCCTGCCTGCGGCTCGCGCTCGAGGCGGGCCGGGCGGGGGGAACCGCCCCCTGCGCGCTCAACGCCGCCGACGAGGTCGCGGTCGCCGCCTTCCTCGACGGCCGCATCCCCTTCACCGCGATCGCCGCCGCGATCGAGCGGGTGCTGGAGCAGATGCCGGCCCGGCCGCTGACCCACTTCGAGGACCTCTTCGCGGTCGACGAGGAGGCCCGGCGCCGCACCGAGGAGCAGGTCGGGGGGTTGGCGACGGTATGAGCTGGCTGCTCGTCTTCCTCGGCTTCTCGCTGCTGATCGTCCTGCACGAGGCGGGCCACTTCTTCGCCGCCAAGGCGACCGGGATGCGGGTCGAGCGCTTCTTCCTCTTCTTCGGCCCGACCCTGTTCTCGGTCAAGCGCGGCGAGACCGAGTACGGCGTCAAGGCGATCCCGCTCGGCGGCTACGTGAAGATCAGCGGCATGAACCCGGAAGAGGAGCTGCCCCCCGAGGTGGCTCACCGGGCCTATTACCGGCAGCCGGTCTGGAGGCGGATCGTCGTAACCGCGGCGGGGCCGGCGGTCAACATCGTGCTCGCGTTCGCCGTCTTCGTCGCCGCCTACTTCTTCTTCGCGGAACAGGTGACGCAGTCGGTCGGCGAAGTGAGGAGCGGTACGCCGGCGGCCAGGGTCCTCCATCCCGGAGACGAGATCCTCGCCGTCGACGGGAAGGCGTATCCGGGCCTCGGCCGGGAAGCCCGGCTCGAACGCTTCGGGGAGCAGGTCGCCTCGCACCGCTGCGCCGGCAAGCAGGTCGACGGCTGCAGGGCGGCGACTCCGGTCAGGTTGAAGATCCGCCGCGACGGGAGCGTGCAGGCGCTCTCCGTTCGTCCCGAGTACAGCAAGGAAAACGGGCGCAGCCTGATCGGCTTCTCCTATGGCTTCGAGCCGGAAGAGCTGGGGATCGGCGCCGCCGCCGGCCGCGCGGGAGAAAAGATCTGGTGGATCACGCACCAGACCGCGTCGATCGTCTCCCGCATCTTCGAATCCGAGCAGCGGAAGCAGATCTCCAGCGTCGTCGGGATCAGCGACGTGGGGCACGAAACGGTGGAGGTCGGCGTTTACCCGTCGCTTCTCCTGCTGGCGATCGTCAGCCTCTCCCTCGGGCTGATCAACCTGCTGCCGATCCTGCCGCTCGACGGCGGGCACATCTTCTGGAGCCTGGTCGAGAAACTGCGCGGGCAGCCGGTATCGATGCGGGTGATGGAGCGCGCCAGCATCGTCGGCTTCGCCCTGGTCGCGATGCTGTTCTTCATCGGCCTCAGCAACGACATCGGCCGGATCACCGGCGAAGGGTTCAACGTCCGCTAGACCGCTGGGACGAGCTGTACGCGGACTGACCCAGCCGCCCAGATATCCTTCAACCAATGGCCTCCAAGCGGCAGATATTCGTCGGCGGGGTGCCGATCGGCGGTGGGGCGCCGGTCGCCGTGCAGACGATGACCAAGACCGAGACCGCCAACCTGGCGGCGACGATGGAGCAGATCCGCAAGGTCGCCGACGCGGGGGCCGACCTGGTGCGGGTCGCGGTGCCGCGCGAGGACGACGCCGAGGCGCTGAAGACGATCGTCCGGGAATCGCCGATCCCGGTGATCGCCGACATCCACTTCAACCACACGCTGGCGCTGAAGGCGATCGACGCCGGCGCCCACTGCATCCGCCTCAACCCCGGCAACATCGGCGGCCGCGAGAAAGTCGCCGAGGTGGCCGCGCGGGCGACCGCCGCCGGGGTGCCGATGCGGATCGGGGTCAACTCCGGCTCGCTGCCCAAGCACCTGCACGAGCTCGAGCGCGAGGCGCCGGTCGAGGCGCTGGTCGCTGCCGCGGTCGAGTTCGTCGAGCTGATGGAGGGCCTCGAGTTCGAGAACTTCAAGGTCTCGATCAAGTCGACCAACGTCCCCGACACGATCGCCGCCAACCGCCTGCTGGCGGAGAGGATCCCCTACCCGCTGCACCTCGGAATCACCGAGGCGGGGACCAAATGGTCCGGCTCGCTCAAATCCGCGGTCGGGCTCGGCACCCTGCTCGCCGACGGGATCGGCGACACGATCCGGATCAGCCTCTCGACCTTCCACGCCGAGGAGGAGGTCAAGGTCGCCTGGGAGATCCTCAAGGCGCTGCGGCTGCGCGAGCGCGGGCCGGTGCTGATCGCCTGCCCGACCTGCGGCCGCCTCCAGTTCGACATGGACTCGGTCGTGGCCGAGATCGAGCGGCGGCTGGAGCGCTACGCCGAGCCGGTCGAGGTCGCGGTCCTCGGCTGCGCGGTGAACGGGATCGGCGAGGCGAGCCACGCCGACTTCGGCATCACCGGCGCCAGGAACGAGGGCCTGATCTTCGCCCACGGCAAGCCGCTGCGGAAGGTGCCGCAGGCCGAGCTCGTGGACGCCCTGTTCGAGGAGATCGACAAGTCGCTCGATCGCGGCAAGGTCGAGGTCGACGAGCGCCAGGCGGGGGAGGGGGCCGAGTGGCTGGCCAGGATCGAGGAGGAGAACGCCGGCGACCTGACCCCGGAGAAGATCGCGCAGATGGAGCACGAGGCGGCGGAAGAGGGCGAGTCGGATCGGGTGCTGCTGGACGAGGATGCCTCGCCCACTGCCGGGCGGCGATTCACCAGGGCATAGCCAAGCAGCGGCTCCCGCCCGATTAGTGGATAGGTTTCCACCGTGACGCGGTTGAGCCAGGCATTCCTGCCCACGCTGAAGGACGCGCCTGCGGACGCCGAGGCCCTGTCCCACAAGCTGATGGTGCGGGCGGGACTCATACGCCAACTCGGAGCTGGATTGTGGACCTATCTGCCCGCCGGGTGGCGGGTCGAGCGGAAGGTGGAGGCGATCCTGCGCGAGGAGATGGAGGCGATCGGCTGCCAGGAGATGCTGATGCCCGTACTGCAGCCGGCCGAGCCGTGGAAGAAGACCGGGCGGTACGCGATCGACGAGCTGTTCAAGCTCGAGGACCGCAAGGGCACCGAGATGGTGCTGGCGATGACGCACGAGGAGTGCGTGACCTTCCACGTCGCCCGCGAGGTGCGTTCCTATCGCGACCTGCCGCTGATGCTGTTCCAGATCCAGACCAAGGAGCGCGACGAGCCGCGGCCCCGCGCCGGGGTGCTGCGCACCCGCGAGTTCACGATGAAGGACGCCTACTCCTTCGACCGCGACGAGGAGGGCCTGGCGCGCTCCTACGAGCTCCAGAGCGAGGCCTACGGGCGGATCTTCGACCGCTGCGGGCTGCGCTGGTACCGGGTCGAGTCCGACGTCGGGATGATGGGCGGCTCCGGCGCCCACGAGTACATGGCGCCCTGCCCGGCCGGCGAGAACGAGGTCGCGCTGGCGCCGGGCTACGCGGCCAACGTCGAGATCGCCTCGGCCGACCCGCAGCCGGTCGAGCTGCCGCCCGCCCGCGACGCTCCCGAGGAGGTCTCGACTCCCGGGTCGACCACGGTCGAGGAGGTCTCGGGCGCGCTCGGCGTGCCGGCCGGGGCCCTGATCAAGGCGATGCCGATCGTGGTCGAGGGTCGCGGGCTCGTGCTGGTTCTGCTGCGTGGGGACCACCGCCTCAACGAGATCAAGCTGCGCAACGGCATGGGAGTCGACTTCCGGCAGGCGAAGCCGGGGGAGATCGAGGCCGAGCTGGGGCCGGTCGGCTACATCGGGCCCGTCGGCGCGAACCTTCCGATCGTCAAGGACGCCGCGATCGCCGGCGACTCCTACGTCTGCGGCGCCAACGAGCTCGACGCCCACCTGCGCGGCGTCTCGCCCGGTCGCGACTTCGAGTCCTACGAGATGGACGTGCGCACCGTCGAGGCGGGCGACACCGCCCCCGGCGGCGGCACGATCGAGATCGAGCCGGCGATCGAGGTCGGCAACATCTTCAAGCTCGGCAGCCGCTACTCGGAGCCGCTCGGCGCCAGCTTCCTCGACGAGCAGGGCACCGAACAGCCGATCGTCATGGGCAGCTACGGGATCGGCCCGGCGCGGATCGTCGCCGCGGCGATCGAGCAGGGGGCCGACGAGCGCGGGATCGTCTGGCCGGCGCCGCTGGCCCCCTGGCAGGTCCACCTCGTCTCGCTCGCCAAGCCAGGCGAGCCCGAGCGCGAAGCGGCCGACACCCTCTACGAGGAGCTGCGCGAGCTCGGTGTCGAGGTGCTCTACGACGATCGCGACGCCGGCCCCGGCGAGAAGCTGACCGACGCCGAGCTGCTCGGCTGCCCGCTGCGGGTCGTCGTCGGGCGGCGCGGCCTGGCCAGGGGCGTGGTCGAGGCGAGCGAGCGCGCGGGTGGCGACGAGCACGAGCTGCCGGTCGCCGAGGCGGCCGAGCGGGCGCTGGGGCTGCTCCAGGGCCCCGATGGCTGAGACCGCCCCGTTCGGGCGCGGCCGCGTCCGCCGCCTCCTCGGGCTCGATCGCAGCGGCCCGGCGCCCCGGCAGACCCGCGAGGGCGAACCGCTCAACCCCTGGACGCTTCCCAACCTGGTCGGCTACCTGCGGCTGGCGGCGATCCCGGTCTTCCTCTGGCTCGCCTTCGAATCGGGCGACGGGCGCAGCGCCGCCGCCGCGACCGTCTTCTTCCTGATCGCCGCCGGCGACTACCTCGACGGCTTCCTCGCCCGCGTCACCGGCCAGTACAGCCGCCTCGGCACGATTCTCGACCCGCTGATCGACCGGCTGACGATCCTCTCCGGCGCGGTCGTCTGCTGGCACTTCGAGCTGCTGCCGCGCTGGGCGCTGGCGCTGCTCGTCGCCCGCGAGCTGGCGATGCTGGCACTCGCCCAGTACGGCCTGCGCCACGGCGTGCAGATCGCGGTCAACTGGCCGGGTCGCATCTCCGTCTTCCCGATCATGGGCGGCATCTTCTTCGCACTCGTCTTCGCCGGCTGGGTGCCGGCGGCGCTGCTGATCGTCGGCGTCGCCCTGGCGATCCTCGCCACGGTCCTCTACGCCCGCACGGGCGTGCGGGCGGTGCGGGAGCGCCGGACGCAAGCTGCCGCCCAGGCTCCATAACCTTCAACCTGGAGTTGAACCTTTGGCCGGGCGACCTATAATCGTCGGCAGCGGCCAACGGAGGCGAGCAGGCCTCACGATCAAGGAGCGAGATGGAGGACACCTTTCCCGATCTCGGTTCGCTCAGCGACGAAGAGCTGAAGGACCTGATCGACAAGCTCACCACCGAGGAGAACGAGATCTCCTACAAGCGCCGGGTCCTGCACGGCAAGATCGACATCCTGCGCGCCGAGCTGGTCAACCGGCTGCGTCAGAAGCGCGAAAGCGGCGACTCGCTGATCTCCGGCGACGACGTCGCCCAGCTCACCGACATCCTCGCCGGCAAGGCGCGGCAGGCGCCGCCGGAGGACGAACCGGCGGCCTGAGGCCGGAGCGAGCGATGGCGGTCCACTGTCCCGAGTGCGGCTTCGTCAACCCCGAGGGCGCCAACTACTGCCAGAAGTGCGGCGCCTACCTCGGCGGCCCGAAAGACGGGGACGACGAGCCGACGACGATGACCTACACCGTCGACGAGACCGGCGACATGCAGCCGATCGACATCGACGAGGTGCTCGAGGAGAGCGGCGCGGCGCTGGTGATCCGCGCCGGCGGCGGCCGCGCGGGAGAGAGCTTCAAGGTGACCGAGGACCGGGTCAGCATCGGCCGCAGCCCCGACGCCGGCGTCTTCCTCGACGACGTCACCGTCTCCCGCAACCACGCCCTGCTGGTGCGGCGGCGCGACGGCTGCTACATCGACGACCTCGGCTCGCTCAACGGCACCTACGTCAACCGGCGGCGGATCGAGTCCCACCGGCTGTCCGACGGCGACGAGATCCAGGTCGGCAAGTACAAGCTCAGCTACCTGGAGAAGTAAGGGCGGCGGCGATGGCAGTCTCCGAGCAGCAGCCGCGCCAGCGCGACTCGCGGCCCCGCAAGGCGCTGACGATCGGCGCCGTCTGCAAGATCCTGCAGAACGAGTTCGACGACATCTCGATCTCCAAGATCCGCTACCTGGAGGACCAGAAGCTGCTGACGCCGCGGCGCACGCCGGGTGGCTACCGCCTCTACAGCCAGTCCGACGTCGAGCGGCTGCGGACGATCCTGCGCCTGCAGCGTGACGAGTTCCTGCCGCTGCGGGTGATCCGCCAGGAGCTGGCCGCGGGCGGCGACATCGACCTCGGCGGCGGCAGCGACAGGCGGCCGGCGGGGGGGGCGGTGCGGCGGGCGATCCTCGTCAACACCTCGAGCGCCTACCTGACCCTCGACGAGGTGATCGAGGAGACCGGCGCGCGGCACGAGCTGATCGCCGAGCTCGAGAACTTCGGCATCGTCCAGCCCGAGAAGCGCGACGGCAGGACGGTCTTCGACGAGACCGACCGCGAGATCGTCCGCGCCGCCAACGAGCTCTCGCGGGTCGGCGTCGGGGCGCGCAACCTGCGCGTCTTCCGCTCCTCGGCCGACCGCGAGGCGCACCTGCTGGAAGCGCTGCTGGGGCCGTCGCTGCGCTCGCGCAACCCGGAGCGACGCAAGGAGGCGCTGGAGAGCCTCGAGAGCCTGGCGGCGACGGTCAGCCACCTCAAGCACCTGCTGCTCGTGCGGGACCTGCGCCGCCTCGCGGGCGACTGACGCGGTTGCCATCGTGCCCCGGGTCACCCGCCGCCGGACGATCGCCGCCCCGCCGGAGCGCGTCTGGGACCTCGTCTCCGACCCCTACAGCCTGCCGCGCTGGTGGCCGAGCACCAGCCGGGTCGAGAACGTCGACCTGAAGCCGGAAGGGCGGCGCAGCCAGTGGACCAAGGTGCTGCAGACCGCCGAGGGGCGCGGCGTGCGGGCCGACTACCGCTGCCTCAGCGCGGCCGAGGGCGAGCGCTACGTCTGGGAGCAGCAGCTCGAGGGCACGCCGTTCGAGCGCCACCTGCGCGCCTCGACGATCGAGGTGGCGCTGCATGGCGATGGCGACGAGACCGAGGTCAGCCTGACCTCGGCGCAGACGCTGCGCGGGATGTCGCGGCTCGGCTCGCCGATGATGCGCGGCGGCCAGGGCAAGATCCTCGACCAGGCGCTCGACGGGATCGAACGGGCGCTGACGGGCTGATGAACAGCCCGCGCAGGGACTCGAAGTGGTGGGGGTGGGGCGACCCGGCGATCACTCCCGAGCTGGACGGCGAGGCGCTGGCGGTGCTGCGTGACCGAGTCGGGGCGCTGGAGCGATCGCCGCACCCGACCGAGATCGAGCGCTTCGAGCTGCCGGCTGCGGAGCCGCTCCCGGCCACCCTGGTCGAGGCGGTGGGAGAGGACGCGGTGTTCGACTCGACCGAGGACCGGGTGCGGCACGCTACGGGGTGCGGCTACGCCGACCTGGCGCGGCTGCGCGGCGGCCGGCTCGACGCGGCGCCAGACGCCGTACTGCTGCCGGCCGACGCCGAGGCGGTGCGGCGGGTGCTGGAGATCTGCGCGGCGGAGGGGATCGCCGTCGTCCCCTTCGGCGGCGGCACCAGCGTGGTCGGCGGGATCGAGCCGTTGCGCGGTACCCACCCGCGGCTGGTCAGCCTCGACCTGGCGCGGCTGCGCGGCGTCGAGGTCGACCGCCGCTCGCTTACCGCGCGGCTCGGAGCCGGGCTGCGCGGCCCCGAGGCCGAAGCGGCGCTGAACGCGCAGGGGGTCGTCCTCGGCCACTACCCGCAGTCCTTCGAGTACGCGACGGTCGGCGGCTTCGCCGCGACCCGCTCGGCCGGGCAGGCCTCGAGCGGCTACGGCCGCTTCGACGAGCTGGTCGGCGCCTTGCGGCTGATCTCCCCGGCCGGCGAGCTGCGCACCCTGGAGACGCCGCACACCGCCGCCGGACCGTCGCTGCGCGAGCTGGCGCTCGGCTCGGAGGGGGTCTTCGGGGTGATCCCCGAAGTGACCGTGCGGGTTCGTCCGGCCCCGGTGGAGCGCCGCTACGAGGCCTGGATCGTCGAGAGCTTCGAAGCCGGCGCCGAGATCGTCAGGGCGCTGGCCCAGGGGCCGGGCCTGCCCGACGTGATCCGCGTCTCCGACGAGGAGGAGACGCGAGGTCTCGCTTGCCCTCTCCGGCCCGCGCGGCCTCGCCGGCTCGCTGTTCGGCGGCTACCTCGGCCTGCGCGGCAAGCGCGAGGGCTGCCTGATCGTCGTCGGGATCGAGGGCGGCCGCGAGTCGGTCGCCCGCCGCCGCGCCCTCACCGTGCGGGCGCTGCGCCGCGGCGGCGCCGCCTACCTCGGCCAGGCTGCCGGCCGCTCCTGGGAGCACGGGCGCTACCAGGGCCCCTACCTGCGCGACACGCTGATGGACATCGGGGCGATCGTCGAGACGCTGGAGACCTCGCACACCTGGAGCCGCCTGGGCGAGCTGCACGACGCGGCCGCCGCGGCAATCCGCGACTCGCTCGGCGGGCAGGGGACGCCCGGGCTCGCCTTCTGCCACCTCTCGCACGCCTACGCCGACGGCGCCTCGCTCTACTTCACCTTCATCGCCCGCGCCCGCCACGGCGCCGAGCTCGAGCAGTGGGCGGCGGTGAAGCGGGCCGCCTCGGAGGCGATCGTCGCCGGCGGCGGCACGATCACCCACCACCACGGAGTCGGCCGCGACCACGCCTCCTACATGGAGGCCGAGGTGGGGAGAACCGGGATCGAGGTGCTGCGGGCGGTCAAGGAGCGGCTCGACCCGGCCGGGATCATGAACCCCGGCAAGCTCATTCCTTCTTCAGGACGGGGCCGGTGACTTCGCCGCTGAGGACGGTTTCACCCGTGTACGGCGGCAGCTTGCTCTGCTTCTTCGCCTGCGCCACCTCGCGTTCGTAGGCGGCGTCACCGGTGCGCGAGACGTTGATCCGGTCGAAGACCCTGGCGAGGACCGCGGCGAAGATTTCCCGCGTCAGCTGGACCGGGACCCGAATGCCGCCCGACTTGCCCACCTTGACCGAGGCGACGCGAACCGCCAGTTTCGGCGACTTGTAGAGCCAGATCGTGTAGCTCTCGCCCGTCGCGCTCGGTTCCAGGCCGACCGCTTCGACCAGCAGGACGATCTTCTTCTGCAGCCGGCCGAAGACCGCCTGGCCTTTGGCGCTGCCGCCGTCGACCGGCATCAGCTCGGCCCGGGTCAGCTTGCCGCCGGCCGCGCTCGCGCTTTCGGTCGCCGCCGCCGTCTGACCGCTGCCGGAGCCGGAAGAGCCTGATTCGCCCGAGGTGCCGCCGATGAGCGCGGTCGCGATCAGCGCCGCAGCGACGATCGCGACCGCGCCGGCGGCGATCGCGAGCAGGCGCCGCCGCTCCGGCGGTACGGGGCTCCCGGACTTGCGCGGCGGCTTCGGCTTGGCCGGCGGTGGGCTCGGCTCCTGCTCGGCCGCCGCGGCCGCCAGCGCAGCCTTCACTTCGGACCTGACCTGCTTGACGCTGACGCCCTTCAAGGCGGCGATGTCCTCGTAGCTCTCGTCGCTCTGCGCGAGCAGGCGGAGCATCGCCCTCTGGTCGTCGGTCAGCGCCACGGCCCGGGAACACTAAGGGACGACATCGCCGGGTAGGGTCCGGCCTCGATGGCGGACGATCCGCGCGGCCTGCGCTCCCACTTCGACGTCCTGATCGGCACCGAGTGGCTCGACGACGACCCCGAGCACGCCCGGGTGCGGGTGCAGATGCGCGACGAGCTGCGCCAGCCGGTCGGCCTGCTGCACGGTGGCGTGATGTCGAGCCTGGTCGAGAGCGTCTGCTCGCGGGCGACCGCGCTGGCGGTGATGGGCGAGGGGATGGTGGCGATGGGCCAGTCGATCTCGGTCAGCTTCATGCGCCCGATCGTGGAGGGCCACGCCGAGGTAAGGGCCAGGGCCCGCCACCGCGGCCGCACCACCTGGGTCTGGGACGCCGAAGTCCTCGACGCCGAGGAGAAACTCTGTGCTCTTGCGCAGATGACCATTGCTGTCAGGCCGTTGCCAGGCCAAGCCTGACAAGGACGCAGGGAGCGTGGCGTGCTCTGCACGCGAGCGACCGAGGACGCCGTCAGGCGCCGGCATGGAAACGGCCTAGCCGCCGAAGCGGTTGGTGATGGGGAGGCGGCGGTCGCGGCCGAACGCCTTCGGCGTGATGCGGATGCCGGGCGCCGCCTGGCGGCGCTTGTACTCGGAGCGGTCGACCATCCGCACCACCTCGTCGACGACCTCGGCCGGCATCCCGGCCTCGATCATCTCCTCGCGGCCCTCGTCGCGCTCGACGTAGGCCTCGAGCACCCGGTCGAGCAGCTCGTAGGGGGGCAGGGAGTCGACGTCGCGCTGATCGGGGCGCAGCTCGGCCGACGGCGCGCGGTCGAGCACCGAGGCGGGAACCAGCTCGCGGCCGGCTGTCTCGTTGCGGTGGCGGACCAGCTCGTATACGAGCATCTTCGGCACGTCCTTGATCGCCGCGAAGCCGCCCGCCATGTCGCCGTAGAGGGTCGCGTAGCCGACCGACATCTCGCTCTTGTTGCCGGTGGTCAGGACCAGCCAGCCGTGCTTGTTGGAGAGCGCCATCATCATGTTGCCGCGGATCCGCGCCTGGATGTTCTCGGCGGCGAGGTCGACCTCCGAGGGAAGCGCCGGATCGTGGGGGAGGGAACGCGGGGCGGCGTTCTCGTCGACCGCGAAGGAGGGCGCCAGCGCCGCCTCGTAGGCGTGCCATCGTCGCCCCGATCGGGATCTCGATCGCCTCGACACCGAGGTTGGCGGCGATAGTTCGGGCATCGGCCTGGGTTTCATCGCTTGAATGCGGCGAGGGCATGACGACGCAGCTGACGTTCGCAGGGCCGACCGCGTCGGCGGCGAGCAGCGCGACCAGGGCCGAATCGATCCCGCCCGAGAGGGCGAGGCCGACGTGGCGGAAGCCGTTCTTGCGCGACGTAGTCGCGCAGGCCGAGGACGAGCGCCCCGTAGACCTCGGCCAGGTCGGGCAGCGGCTCGGCGACGCGCCCGGGCGAGGTGGAGGGGATCTCGCAGACCAGCAGCTCCTCCTCGAACTGGGCGGCGCGGGCGATCACCTCGCCACCGGGGTCGACGACGAAGCTGTGGCCGTCGAAGACCAGCTCGTCCTGGCCGCCGACCAGGTTGCAGAAGGCGATGTGGGCGCCGTAGCTGCGGGCGCGGGCGGCGAACATCTCCTCGCGCTCGCGGCCCTTGCCGCGGTGGTACGGCGAGCCCGACGGGTTGGCGATCAGCTCGGCGCCTTCGATCGCCTCGCTCGACGCCGGCGGTCCCTCCACCCAGAGGTCCTCGCAGATCGTCAGGCCGACCCCGGCGCCGGCGACGGAGACGGTGAGCGGCTCGGTGCCGGGGACGAAGTAGCGCTGCTCGTCGAAGACCGCGTAGTTGGGCAGCCGGTTCTTGCGGTACACGGTGCGGACCCGGCCGCCGGAGATCACGGCGATCGAGTTGTGGGCGTGGCGGTGGTCGCCGCCGCCGGCGACCGGCTCGGCGAAGCCGACCAGGACGACCGTGTCGCCGACCCCCCGCGCCAGCTCCTCGACGGCGCGCCGGTTGGCCTCGACGAAGTGTTGCTTCAGGTAGAGGTCCTCGGCCGGGTAGCCGGGCACGCAGAGCTCGGGGAAGACCGTCAGCTCGGCCCGCTCGGCCTCGGCGCGGCCGATCCACTCGGCGATCTTCGCCGCGTTGCCGTCGACGTCGCCGACCGTGGGGTCGATCTGGGCGAGCGCTACGCGCATCCGATGCTCCGCAGCTTCATGCCGGGAAGTATCGCGGGCGACGGTGTCGGCAAGCGCCGCGGTCGTCGGTAGATTGCGCCTGATGCGGGCATGGCGGCGACAGACCGGGGCCACGCTCGTCTCGATCGGACTGCTGGCCGCGGCGGCGGCGCTGCCGGCGACTGCGTCGGCAGGCGACCAGTGGGTCTTCCGCGCCCCGCAGGCGCGACCGACCGACCACCCCGACGCTGCCCGGCACTCCTACAGCGTGCCCGAGGCGCCCCGCTCGCCCGCCTGCGCCGGCCGCTTCTGCGTCCACTGGGTCTCGGAGGGCCTCGACGCGCCGCCGCTCGCCGACGACAACGGGATCGCAGACGGCGACGGCGTCCCCGACTACGTCGAGCGGGTGCTGCGGGTCGCCCGGCGCGTTCACGCGATCGAGAACGGCAAGCTGGGCTGGCGCGAGCCGCGCTCCGACGGGCGCCGCGGCGGCCGCAACGGCAAGACCGACGTCTACCTGAAGGACCTCGGGCGCCAGCTGTTCGGCTACGCGGCGCCCGACAACGGCCAGGAAGGCAAGGCGGGGCGGCTGCCGCGGCGGCTGCACGGCTACCTGGTCCTCGACAACGACTACGACCGCTTCGAGTACCCGAGCGCCTCGCTGCCGACAGATCCTCGAGGTGACCTTCGCCCACGAGTACAACCACATCCTGCAGATGGGCTACGACGCCTACCAGGACGCCTGGTTCGCCGAGTCGACCGCGACCTGGATGGAGAACCAGGTCTACGACGGGATCGACGACTACCTGCGCTACGTGCGGCGCTGGGTGAAGCCTCTTCAACACGCCGCTGACCGCCGGCTCGATCCGCGAGTACGGCTCGGCGGTCTGGAACGAATGGCTGGCGCACCGCTACGGGCGGCGGCGTGATCCGCAGCGCCTGGGCGCGGGCGATCCACACCAGGCCGGGCGGCTTCTCGGTCGCCGCCTACGACGCGGCGATCCGCGCCGCCGGCGGTCCCGGCATCCAGCTCGACTTCGCCCGCTTCGCCCGCGACGTCGCCGAGTGGCGCACCGGCGCGGCCTTCCGCGAGGGGCCGCAGTACCCGGACGTGCCGCGCCAGGGCGGCCTACCTCGTGACGGCCGGCCGCTCGAGCGCCACCTCAACCACGCCACCTTCGAGCTGCTCGGCGTCCACGCCCACGCCGGGCGCGCCGTCGTCGTCCGCGCACTGGCTCCGCGCGGGATCGACGCCGGCCTGGCCCTGGTCGGGCGGAGCGGCAGCGAGCGGCACGGCCACGTCGATCGGCCGCCTGCGCTTCAGGCCGCACGGGGGAGAGCTGACCGTGCGCCTGCCGCGGCCCGGTCGCTTCAAGCGGATCACCGCCGTGGTGGTCAACGCCGACACCAGCGCCCAGGGGTTCGACGCGCGCCGGCTCGACTGGAACTACTTGACCGACACGGCGCCGTTCCGGGTGCGCGCCGAGTCGTGCGCTGACCGTTCCCGGCCGGCGGCGCGCCGGCGACCGCTTCGCCGACCGCGCCCTCGAGGTCGAGGGCGAAGCTGTCGAGGTCGGCCATCGCGTCGAGGTCGCCGACCAGGCCGAAGTCGATCTGGCCGTCGTAGGACATGATCCCGACGCAGAGCGCCTGGCGGCGGGCCAGCGGGACCAGCGGGAAGATCGATTCCATCCGCCGTCCCAGCACGTAGAGCGGGAACTGCGGCCCCGGCACGTTGGTGACGACGAGGTTGAAGAAGCGCTGCGCCGGCTGCAGGCGGGCCGCCTGCGAGGCGATCGTGGTCGGCGCGAAATCGGTCAGCCGGGTGAGGATCTCGGCGCCGACCGCCTGCCCGGAGCCCTTCAGGTCGCCCATCGTCTCCGAGATCAGCCGCAGCCGCTGCACCGGGTCCTCGCACCAGACCGGCAGCGGCGCCATCATCGCCGAGATGCGGTTGCCGAGCGCGCCGCGCTCCTCGGTCGCGCGGACGCTGACCGGGACCATCGCCCGCAGCTCGAGGTCCTCGGTGTCGTGGCCGCGGGCGCGCAGGTAGTTGCCGAGCGCGCCGGTGACGACCGAGAGGACGACGTCGTTGACGGTGCCGCCGTGGGCGTTCTTGACCCGCTTCAGGTCGTCCAGCTCGCAGCGCACGAAGGCGAGGCGGCGGTGGGGGCCGATCTCGACGTTGAACGGCGTCTGCGGCGCTTTCGTCGCCACCTCGAGCATCTTGCCGGTGGCGCCGAGGTCGCGCAGCACCCGGCGCGGCGCGCGCAGGGCGGCGCGGGCGCCGCGGACGATCTCCCTCGGGCTGGTGGCGCGCTCGCGCAGCGCGTCGCGCAGCAGGTCGATGTCGGAGGGTTCGGGGCGGGGCGCCCACTTCGGCGGGCGCGCCGGCGGGTTCTCCGGCTCGGCCTCGAGGTCGAAGAGGACGGTGGTTATGTCGACTCCGGAGACGCCGTCGACCAGCGCGTGGTGGCTCTTGCCGACGATCGCGAAGCGGTCGCCGTCGAGGCCCTCGACCAGCCACAGCTCCCAGAGCGGCTTGGTGCGGTCGAGCTGCTGGGAGAAGATCCGCGCCGCCAGGTTGCGCAGCTGCTCCTCGGAGCCGGGCGCCGGCAGGGCGGTCTGCCGCACGTGGTAGTCGAGGTTGAGGAAGGGGTCGTCGACCCAGACCGGGCGGCCCTGGCCGAAGGGGACGAAGCGCAGCTTCTGGCGGAAGCGCGGCACCAGGTGCAGGCGCGACTCGATGTGGTCGCGGAACTCTTCGTGGCTGGGAGCCGAGCCTTCGAAGACGCTGACCGAGGCGACGTGCATGTGGGCGCCGGCCCGCTCCATGTGCAGGAACGAGGCGTCGAGTCCGGTCAGACGGTCGCCGTTGCTCACCGCCTCATCTTCGCAGACCTAACCGGCGACGCCGAGCTGCGATCTGAGCCTGTCGGCGCCTCCGGCTCGATGGCGGCCTCACTGCCAAAACCGGCGACGCGGACGCCGAGCAGTCGCACGGGGCGGGGCGGGGCGTAAGCGCGCAGCAGCTCGAGCGCGATCGGGGTGACGACCGCGGGGTCGTTCGTCGGCTCCTCGACTGTGTGCGAGCGGCTGACGTTGGTCCAGTCGTCGAGCCGGACCTTGATCCCGATCGTGCGGCCGGCGAGGTCGCGCGAGCGCAGGCGCCGGCAGAGCTGCTCGGAGAGCGAGCGGATGTGGGTCGCCATCTCGTCGTGGTCGGCGACGTCGACGTCGAAGGTCGTCTCGGCCGACTGCGACTTGGTCTCGCGGACGACGACGATCGGGGTGTCGTCCTCGAAGCGGGCGCGGGCGGGGAGCCAGCGACCCATCCGCGGCCCGAAGGCGCGCGCCAGGGCGGCCGGGTCGTGGTCGCGCAGATCCGCCAGGGTGCGGATCCCCATCCGCTGCAGCTTGAGCGCGGTCTTCGGGCCGATCCCGGGGACGAGGCCGGGCGGGTCGGCGGCGAAGCGCTCGAGCGCCTCGGCGCGCGAGAGGACGACGAGGCCGGCCGGCTTGCCCAGCTCGCTCGTGATCTTCGCCAGCAGCCGGTTCTCGGAGATCCCGACCGAGCAGGTGAGCCCGGTCTCCGCGCGGATCTCGGCGGCGATCCGCCGCATCGTCGCCTTCGGCGAGAACAGCCCGCCGAGGTCGAGGTAGGCCTCGTCGAGCCCGACCACCTCGACCGTCTCCGCGTTGCGCCGCAGGATGTCCATCACCCGCGCCGAGGCCTCGCGATAGGCGGCGAAATCGGGCTTCAGGTAGACGGCGTCGGGCAGCCGCCGCCGCGCCACAGCCGCCGGCATCGCCGAGTGGATCCCGGCCAGCTTCCGAGCCTCGTAGCTCGCCGTCGTAACCACCGCCCGCGGCCCCGACCCGCAGACCACCACCGGCTTCCCCCGCAACTCCGGCCGCCGCCGCAACTCGACCGACGCGTAGAAGGCGTCCATGTCGAGATGGGCGATTGTCCGCCGGTCGGCCACGAACCGATCGTAGGACGAGGGTAGGATCGATCCATGGCCGACATCACCCACGTGAAGATCGACCAGATCGACGCGATCGACGGGTTCTTCGAGGGAATCAAGTTCCACAAAGCCGCCGCCGGCCTCGGCGTCAGCTCCTTCGGCATCTCGATCATCGACCTGGCGCCCGGTGCAGATGACTACCCCGAGCACGACCACTCGGAGAAGGGGATAGGCGGGCAGATGTTCGCCAAGCGCCCCCAGCAGCTCGGCCAGGAGGAGGTCTACATCGCCCTCGGCGGCTCCGGCATCCTCGAAGCCGACGGCGAGCACTACCCGATCGACGCCGACCACGTCGCCCGTGTCGGTCCCGAGGTCAAGCGCAAGATCGTTCCCGGCCCCGAGGGCATCCGCCTGCTGGCGCTCGGCGCCACGCCCGGCCAGCCGTACGAGACCGGCGGCGCGCTGTGAGGCCGCGCGGATCGTCCTAGACTTCACTCCGTGGCGTCACCCGAGGCGAAGAACCTGGAGGCGATCTCCAAGGCGATCGACCAGCACAACCGCAGCTGCCCGTTCCCGGCGGCGGAGGTGCGGATGAACCCGTTCGAGGTCGAGCGGCTGGGCTGGGAGGAGATCCGCGGACTGCCGGTCGTGCCCGACTCCGAGATCGGCACCGGCCGCTTCCGCATCGTCTGCTCGCGCGAACTGGACGATGCCGGCCTCGAGGAGACCGAGGCGGTCGGGCGGGAGCTCGTGACGGTCGTGCCGGCGAACAACTGAGCCACACCGGCGGCGAACTCAGACGTTCCAGAATTCGAGGCCGAGGCCGCTCAGCCAGCTCTGGGCTTCGATGTTGAGGCGGGTCAGCTCGCCCGACCAGATCAGGACGCCCATCGCGATCAGGACCAGGCCGCCGGTGGCGACTATCGCCTGGTAGTGGCGCTTGACGGCGGCGAAGGCGCTGGTCATGCGGGAGAAGGCGACGGCGGTGAGGAGGAAGGGGATCGCCAGGCCGGCGGAGTAGACGGCGAGGAGGAAGGCGCCGCGGCCGGCCGAGCCGGAGAGCGAGGCGGCGGAGAGGATCGCGCCGAGGGTGGGGCCGATGCAGGGGGTCCAGGCGATCGCGAAGGCGGCGCCGGCGACGATCGGGCCGCCGCGGCCGGCCCGCTCCAGCAGGGCGTCGACGTGCCACTCGCGGTTGAGGCGGGTTATGAACAGCGAGGCGACGAAGAGGACGCCCATGCGACGATCAGCGCCGCGGCGATCTTGGTCAGCAACTGCTTGTGGTCCTGGAGGGTCGAGCCGAGGCCGGTCGCGGTGAGGCCGAGCAGGATGAAGATCGCCGAGAAGCTGGCGACGAAGAGCAGGCTGGGGCCGAGCACGCGGCGCCAGCCGGCGCTGTCCAGCTCCGCCGTGGAGACGCCGCTGACGGCCGAGAGGTAGCCGGGCACGAGCGGCAGCACGCAGGGGGAGAGGAAGGAGACGAGCCCCGCCACGAGCGCGGCGAGGACGCCGACTCCCGCGGTCGGATCGGTGCTCAGGTCGGCGACGATCACGGCCCTTCAGGGTACTTGGGCGCGCCCTCCGTTCTGCTTAGACTCGCCTGCCACGCCCGCCAACAGCTCGACAGCGCCGCTGTTCAACGCCGCGGGCGCGGCGCAGCGCCTGCGCGCCTCGCCGCTGCTGACGCTCGGGCCGAGCGCGCCGGGGCCGGCGCTGCGCCGCGGCTCCCTGGTCGCGATCCCCGTCGGCGCGGCGCTGCTGGTCGAGCTGGGCATCGGCACCGCGAGCAAGGGGGCGATCGCGACCGGCGCCCTCTTCGTCGGCTTCCCGGGCCTCGACGCGCCGGCCCGGACCCGCGCCGCCTGGCAGGCGGCGGTGACGCCGTTCGTCGCCCTCGCGGCAGCGCTCGGCGTCCTCAGCGGCGGCTCGGCGCTGCCCGCGGTGGCGGCGATGGCGCTGGTCGGCGCGGCGGCGGGCTACTGCTTCGCGGTCTCGCTGCGGCTCTCGATCGCCGGCCTCTCGGTGGCGCTGGCGCTGCTGGTCTCCCAGGGCCTCGGCATCCCGATCGCACACACGACGGAGGCGCTCCTGTTCGCCGCCCTCGGCGGCGCCCTCCAGGCCGCCTTCTCGCTCTGCGTCTACGCCGCCGGCGACCGCACGGAGGAGGGAGGGGCGGCGGGCTGGGACACCCGCGCGGCGCTGCGGGCGCTCTCCGACAACCTGACCCTGCGCTCGGCCAGCGCCCGCCACGCGCTGCGCTTCGGCGGGGCGCTCGCCGCCGCCGCCGCCGCCTACTGGCTGCTGGGGATGCACGAGCATGGCTTCTGGATCCCGCTCACCGTCCTCTTCGTCCTCCGCCCCGAGGAGGACGAGACCTTCCGCCGTCTGATCCTGCGCGCCGCCGGCACCGCGATCGGGCTGATCGTGGCCACGGCGCTGTCCTTCTGGCTCAACGACGACGGGATCGCTCTCGCCGTCGCCCTGACCATCGCCACCGCCTTCGCCTACGGGCTGCTCACCGTCCAGTACGCGCTGTTCACCGCCGCGATCACCACCTACGCGGTCCTGCTCGCCGACACGCTTGGCGAGCCCGCGCTGCACGCGGCCGGCCAGCGCGCCATCGCCACGGCGATCGGCATCGCGATCGCCGGCGCCGCCTTCCTGCTCTGGCCGAACCCGGGGGAGGGGAGAACCCCGGCAGCGCCACCGGACCCGGCCCGGTAGATTTCCTGGCCACGCAGCCAAACGCCGCCCGGGGCGGCGCGACCACACAGGAGAGACTTTGAGCAACCGCACGTACGTGATCGGGGTCGGGATGACCAAGTTCGAGAAGCCGGGCACGAAGGAGGGCGACTACCCCGACTGGGCCAAGGAGGCGGGGGAGAAGGCGCTCGCCGACGCCGGCATCCCCTACGAGGACGTCGAGCAGGCCTACGCCGGCTACTGCTACGGCGACTCGACCTACGGCCAGCGGGCGCTCTACCAGCTCGGCCTCACCGGGATTCCGGTGGTCAACGTGAACAACAACTGCTCGACCGGCTCCTCGGCGCTGTTCCTCGCCCGCCAGGCGGTCAAGGGCGGCCTGGTCGAGTGCGCGCTCGCGCTCGGCTTCGAGAAGATGGAGCCGGGCTCGCTCGGCGTCAAGTACACCGACCGCACCAACGCGCTCGACAAGCACGCGATGCGGATGTTCGAGATCCGCGACCCCGAGCAGTCGCCGCCGGCGCCGCAGATGTTCGGCAACGCCGGCCGCGACCACATGGAGAAGTACGGCTCCAACCCCGACCACTACGCCTGGATCGGCTGGAAGAACCACAAGCACTCGGTGAACAACCCCTACGCCCAGTTCCAGGACGTATACAGCCTCGAGGAGATCAAGTCGGCGAGGATGATCCACGACCCGCTGACCAAGCTCCAGTGCTCGCCGACCTCCGACGGCTCGGCCTGCGCGATCGTCGCCTCCGAGCGCTACGTCGAAGAGCACGACCTCGGCGGCCAGGCGATCGAGATCGCCGGCCAGTCGATGGTCACCGACCTCAGCTCGACCTTCGCCGAGGACACCGACTGCATGAAGATCGTCGGCTCGGACATGTCGAAGACCGCCGCCGAGAACGCCTACGCGGAGGCCGGGATCGGCCCGGACGAGGTCGACGTCTGCGAGCTGCACGACTGCTTCAGCGCCAACGAGCTGATCACCTACGAAGCGCTCGGCTTCGCCGCCGAGGGGGAGGCCCACAAGCTGGTCGAGGAAGAGGCCACCACCTACGGCGGCAAGGTCGTCGTCAACCCCTCCGGCGGGCTGATCTCCAAGGGCCATCCGCTGGGGGCGACCGGGCTGGCGCAGTGCTCGGAGCTGACCTGGCAGCTGCGCGGCGAAGCGGACAAGCGGCAGGTCGAGGGCGCCAAGACCGCCCTCCAGCACAACATCGGCCTCGGCGGCGCCGCCGTGGTCACCGTCTACAAGCCGGCGGCCTAGGGGCCGTTCCGGAGGAGGAGGTCCCGATGGCGAAGAAGGAGCGACGCTCACTCGACGGCAGGGTCGTGGCGATAACCGGGGGCGCCCGGGGGATCGGCAAGGCGACCGCCGCCGCGCTGGTCCGCAAGGGCGCCCGCGTGGCGATCGGCGACCTCGACCTGCCGCTGGCCGAGAGGACCGCGGCGGAGCTGGGCGGCGGCACGATCGCCGCCGCGCTCGACGTCACCGACCGCGACTCCTTCGCCGCCTTCCTCGGCGAGGTCGAGCGCCAGCTCGGCCCGCTGGACGTGCTGGTCAACAACGCCGGGATCATGCCGGTGACTCCGTTCGCCGCCGAGGGCGTCGACTCGATCCGGCGCCAGCTCGAGATCAACGTGTACGGCGTGATCACCGGCATGCAGCTGGCGGTCGAGCGGATGCAGCCGCGCGGCTCGGGCCACGTCGTCAACCTCGCCTCGCAGGCGGGCAAGGCGGGCATCCCCGGCATCGCCACCTACTCGGGGACCAAGCACGCCGTCGTCGGCGTCAGCGAGGCGGTCCGCCAGGAGCTGCGCGGCACCGGGGTCGAGATCTCCTGCGTGATGCCGACCGTCGTCAACACCGAACTGACCCACGGCGTCTCCTCGCGCTGGGTGAAGGCGGTCGAGGCCGAGGACGTCGCGAACGAGATCGTCGACGCGCTCGAAGCGCCGCGCTTCGACGTCTTCGTGCCGCGCGCCAACGGCGCGATGTTCAAGACGATCTCGATGCTGCCGCGCCCGGCCCGCGAGTGGATCGGCCGCGCGATGGGGATCGACAAGCTGATGCTCGAGGCCGACCACGGCGCCCGCCGCGGCTACGAGGAGCGTGCCGCGAAGAGCAGGTCCGGCGAGGCGGGAGCCGACCAGACCGAGCCGGCGACCGCCCAGCGCGACGCCGCCTGAGGTCTGTGGAAGCATTTGGGGGTCTATGAGCCCCCGAATGCTTCACTGAACGGGATGGGACGGGTCTACGACGCCACCTGGGGGCGGTTGTTCGCGGCGCTCTACGACCGTGGGCCTGAAGGGGACCGAGGAGGCGGGGCTGCGGGAGATACGGCGCGAGATGCTGGCCGAAGCGCGCGGGCGCACGATCGACATCGGGGCCGGTACCGGCGCCAACCTGGGCCTCTTTCCGGAGGCCGTCACGGAGCTGGTCCTCAGCGAGCCGGACGAGCACATGGCGAAGCGGCTGCGCCGCAGGCTGGGCGAATCGGGCGCCGGGGCGAAGCTGGTCGAGGCTCCGGCCGAGCGATTGCCGTTCGAGGACTCGAGCTTCGACACAGCCGTCTTCACCCTCGTCCTCTGCACTGTGCCCGACCCGGCGGCGGCGCTGGCCGAGGCGGCCCGCATCCTGCGTCCGGGCGGCAGGCTGCTCTTCGTCGAGCACGTGCGCGCCGAGGACCCCGGCCTGGCCCGCTGGCAGGACCGCCTCGAAAAGCCCTGGCGCTTCCTCGGCGACGGCTGCCACTGCAACCGCGACACCGTGGCGACGATCGAAGCCTCGCCGCTGACCGTGGAGCGAGTCGAGCACGACCGCCTGCCGAAGGCCCCGCCCCTGGTCAGGCCCCTGGTGCGGGGCAGCGCAACGCTGGCCGGGCCCGCGGACAAATAGTCTTACGCGCGTCGCCGAGGCGACACGACGTTCAACCTACGAAACCGAGGCGCTGACATCTCAGTCGAGAGTCTTCCCGCGGGTCGCTAGTCCGCGGGCGTGAATAGCTTGGAGTTACTCGCCGTGTCCGGCACGCTGCTGCTGGGCGCCGGAACGGTGGCGCCGCTCTTGCGCGCTCCGCTGCCGGCTGCGCTCGCCCTGCAGGGGCTGGGCATCGGCCTGCTCGGCACCGGCGGCGCCCTCGTGCTCTTCGGCGAGCCCGCGATCGGCGCCGGCTTCCGCGACGGCCTCCACCCGGCGCTCGGGATCGACGGCCTGACCGGCTTCTTCCTGGCGACGATCGCCGTGGTGGCGGCGCCGTCGCTGCTCTTCGCCCGCGGCTACCTGGCCGGCGCCGCCCGTGCCCGCACCCTGGTCGTCCTCTCCGGCCTCTTCCTGCTCGTCCTCGCCGGGGTCGTGACCGCGCGCGACCCGTCCTCGTTCCTCGCCTGCTGGGAGCTGATGACGCTCGTGCCGGCGGCGGCGATCCTGGTGCGCGGCAGCGACGCGCCGGTTCGCCATGCCGTCTTCGTCTACCTGGCGGTGACCCACCTGGGCGGCGCCGGGGTCTGGATCTGCGTGCTCGCGCTGGCGCACTACGGCGCGCTCGCCGACCCGGGGTCGCTCGCCGCGAACGGAGCGGCGGTGCAGGCGCTGGTGATCGTCGCCGCGATCGTCGGCTTCGGCACCAAGGCGGGTCTGATGCCGCTGCACTCCTGGCTGCCGCGCGCCCACCCGGTGGCGCCGAGCCACGTCTCGGCGTTGATGTCGGGGGTGATGATCAAGGTCGCCCTCTACGGCCTCGTCCGCGTCCTCTTCGAGTGGGCCGCTCCGGCGCCGCTGTGGGCCGGCCTGGCGGTGCTCGGGCTGGGCCTCCTCTCCTGCCTGGGCGGCGTGCTCTACGCGCTGGTCCAGCACGACCTCAAGCGCCTGCTCGCCTTCCACTCGATCGAGAACGTCGGCATCGTCGCGCTCGGGCTGGGGGCGTCGATCCTCTTCGCCTCCCAGGGCGACCGGACCTGGGCGGCGATCGCCTTCGCCGCGGCCCTCCTGCACGTCCTCAACCACGCCGTCTTCAAGGCGCTGCTTTTCCTCGCCGCCGGCGCCTTCGAGCGCGCGGTCGGCTCGCTCGACCTCGATCGCATCGGCGGGCTGCTGCGTCGCATGCCGTGGACCGGCGGCGCCTTCCTGGTCGGGTCGATGGCGATCGCCGGCCTGCCCCCGCTCAACGGATTCGCCTCGGAGTGGCTCACCCTGCAGGCGCTGGTCCACGTCGCCTTCGGCCCGGCCCTCGGGGTGGGGCTGGCCGGGGCCCTGGCGACGGCCGGTCTCGCCGCGACGGCGGCCCTCGCCGTCTTCTGCTTCGTCAAGGTCGTCGGGCTGGTGCTGCTCGGCGGGCCGCGCAGCGCCGCGGCGGCGGAGGCGGTCGAGGCGCCGGCGGCGATGCGGCTCGCTCCCGCCTTCCTGGCCGGCTGCTGCGTCGCCCTCGGCGCGGTGCCCGGCCTGCTGGTGCCGTCGCTGATGGAGCTCGCTCCCCACGGTGCCGGCCTCGCCACCGAGCCGGGCCTGCAGGTGCCGGGCACCGGCTCGCTGCCCTCGCCCTGGCTCCTCCTCGGACTGCTCGCGCTGAGCGCGCTGCTCTGGCGCCTGCGCGGCGCGCAGCGCAGCGCTCCGGTGCCCGCCTGGGCCTGCGGCCAGCCGATCGAGCCGCGACTCGAGTGGAGCTCGGCCGGCTTCACCAAGCCGCTGCGGCTCGTCCTCGAGAGCGTCCTGCGACCGCGGCGGGAGATCGACACGGTGCGCGAGCACGGCCTGGTCCAGTCCGTCCTCTACCGCGGCGAGATCCCGCACCTCTTCGACACGGTGCTCTACGGGCCGCTGCGGCGCAGCGCCCTGACCGGCGCCCGGGTCGCCCGCCGCATCCAGTCGGGCAGCGTGCGCGCCTACGCCGCCTACCTGCTGGCGCTGATGCTGGGGCTGCTCCTCCTGGTTCGCACGGGGGCGATCGGATGACCGCGCTCGCCGGGGCGATCCAGATCGCCGGCGGCCTCGCCCTGGCGCCGCTGCTGCCGGGGACCGTGCAGGCGCTCAAGGCCCGCCTGCAGGGCCGCCGCGGGCCCTCGCCGCTGCAGCCCTACCGCGAGCTGAGGCGGCTCTGGGGGAAGACGCTCGCCGACCCGCAGCCGACCACGATCGTCTACCGGCTGGCGCCCTGCGTCGTCGCCGCGGCGACGGCCCTGACGTTGTTCCTGGTCCCGATCGCCGGCCTCTCGCCGGACTGGCCGCTGGGCAACGACGCGGTCGTCCTGGTCGGGCTGCTGGCCCTGGCGCGGTTCGCCCTCGCCGCGGCGAGCTGGGACACCGGCTCGGGCTTCGCCCTGATGGGGTCGAGTCGCGACCTGACCCTCTCGGTGTTCGCCGAGGCGCTGCTGCTGCTGGCGATCGTCCTCGCCGCGCTGCCGTCGGGCAGCACCGACCTCGTCGCGATCGACGCCGCCGCCAACGGCACGGCCGTCTGGGGCGAGCCGGTTCACTGGTGCGCCGCGGCGGCCTTCGCGCTCGTCGTCCTGTTCGAGACCGGGCGCCAGCCGATCGACAACCCCGACACCCACCTCGAGCTGACGATGATCCACGAGGGCCCGCTGCTCGAGTACGCCGGGCGCGACCTCGCGCTGCTGGAGTGGAGCGCCGCCGCGCGGCACTGGATCGTGCTCGTCCTGGCCGCCGAGCTGTTCGGACCCCACTGGGGAGGGTTCGGCGCGCAGCTCGGCTGCCTCGCCGCCGCCGTCGCCCTGCTCTGCGCGGCGCTCGCGCTGACCGAGACCGCCCAGGCCAAGATGCGGATCCTGCGGGCGCCGGCCCTGCTCGCCGGGGGCTGCCTGCTGGCGCTGGTCGGGCTGGCGGGCTGGCTGGCGGGGGGCGGGGCGTGAGCGGCACGACGATCGAGGCCCTCGTCGTCCTCGGCTTCGGCGTGATACTGGTACGGCGTCGCCTCCTCGCCATCCTCCTGCTCGCCGCCCAGTCGCTGCTGCTCGGCGTGGCGGCGATCGGGCTCGCGGGCGAGAGCCGCGCCGGGCTGCTGGCGGCCGGCCTGATCCTCCTGGTTCGCGGCGTCGCCCTTCCCGCCCTGCTGTCGCTGACCCGGCGTCGAACGCCGGAGCCCGAGCTCGTCGCGCCGGCGACGACGATCGTCGTCCGGCTGCTCGCCGCCACCGTGGTGTCGCTCGTCGCGGTGGCGGCGGTCCCGCCGCTGGGGCTGGGCGAGCCGGCCGCCGAGCACGGCGCCGTGGCGCTGCTGGCGCTCGGGATAGCGATCGTGATCATGCGCCGGCCCGCCCTGATGCAGGTGATCGGGATCCTCGTCGCCGAGAACGGCGTCTACCTGCTGGCGATCTCGGTGCCGGGAGGGATGCCGTTCGCGATCGAGCTCGGCGTGCTGTTCGACCTGGCGCTCGTCGTCACCGTCGCCGCCGCCTTCACCCGCAAGATCCACGGCGAGGTCGGCAGCGGGGACACCGACCTGCTGCGGGGGCTCCGTGGCTGACGCGACCCTGGCGATCGCCGTCCTGGCCGTGCCGCTGGGCTCCGCCGTCCTGGTGGCGCCGATGCCGACCCCGCGCGCCGCGGATCGGCTCAACCTGGCGACCTCCGCCCTGACCGCGGCGCTGGCCCTGGCACTGGCGGCGCTCGCGCTCGCCGCGGCGCCGGACGATGCGGGGCGGGGGAGCTGGTACGTGCTCGACGCGGCCGGGGGCGTGTTCCTGGCGCTCGTCGCCGTCATCGGCCTCGCCAGCGCCGTCGTCTCGCCGCTCTACCTGCGCCACGCCGGCCGCAGCTGGTTCAGCGCAGGGCGATCCCGTGCCTGGTACTACGCGGCCTTCAACGTCTTCTGGGCGGCGCTGCTCGCCCTGCCGCTGGTCGACAACCTCGCCCTGGCCTGGCTGCTGATCGAGGTGACGACCGCGGCCTCGGCGCTCCTCGTCGCCTTCAGCGGCAAGCGCAGCGCGCTCGAGGCGGGCTGGAAGTACGTCGTCCTCACCACCCTGGGGCTCGCCATCGCCCTGCTCGGGATCGTCGTCCTCTTCGTCGCGGTCGGCAGCGACGCCGGCGGCCTCGGCCGGCTCGACTGGCAGACGCTCGCCGGGAGTGCCGCCGAGCTCTCGCCGCAGACGACGCTCGTCGCCTTCGTCCTGATCATGGCCGGGCTGGCGAGCAAGATCGGCTGGGCGCCCGTCCACAACTGGCTGCCCGACGCCCACAGCGAGGCGCCGCCGCCGGTCAGCGCGCTGCTCTCCGCAGCGCTGCTGCCGACCGTGCTGCTGATCGCCTGGCGCAGCAAGCTCGCGCTCGAACCGGCGCTCGGCGCGAGCGCCGTCCAGGAGATCTTCGTCGGCTTCGGGCTGGTCTCCCTGCTGATCGCCGTCCCCTTCCTCTGGCGACCGCTGCCGTGGAAGCGGCTGCTCGCCTACTCGAGCCTCGAGCACATGGGGATCCTCGCGCTCGGGGTGGGCTTCGGCACGCCGCTGGCGATCGCCGGCGTGGTCGTCCACGTCGCCGGCCACGGCATCGCCAAGGCGCTCGGCTTCTACACGGCGATCCCCCTGCTGCGGCAGGACCCGGCCACCGCCGAGCGGCCGCCACGGGGCGTCGCCCGGACCAGCGCGCCGACGGCCCTGGCGATGACCGTGAGCCTGATCTCGCTCGCCGGCCTGCCACCGTCGCCCCTCTTCGTCTCGGAGGTGATGATCCTGCTCGGCGGCATGGACGCCGGCTTGGTCGCGGTCTCGGCAGTCGCCGCGGTGCTGCTCGCGCTTGGCTTCCTCGGCCTCGCGCATGCTCTGCTGGAGGGCCTGCTGGGCGTGGGGGAGGGGCGGCGGCCGTCGCGCTCGGCGCGCTCGGTGGCTCTGCTCGCCGGCTCCGCCGCCGTCGCCCTGCTGGCGCTTACCGCGATCGCCTACGCCCTGCCGGGCTCGAGCATCGTCGAGGCCATGACCGGGAGCGGAGCGTGAGCGCGCACGGGCGCACGCCTGCCGGCGCGCCGCGCCAGGAGGTCGAGCTGGCCTCGGTCGAGCGGTCGGGATGGCGCGACGCCTGCCGGCGCGCGCTCGACGACGGCCGCCGCTTCTGCGGGGCCCACGCCTCCGGCCCCCCTTCCGGGCGGCGCTGGAGCGCGCTGTTCGCCCGCGGCTCGAGCACGCTGGTCCTGACCACGGCCCTCGACGGCGGGGAGGCGCCGACAATCGTCGATCTCGTCCCCGCGGCGGACTGGGACGAGCGCGAGGCGCACGACCTGCACGGCATGCGCTTCGACGGTCACCAGCCGCTGCGCCCGCTGGCCGACCACCCCGCGGACCCATCCAGCTGGACCGTCCCGGTCGAGGGAGAGGGGGTGTACGAGGTCGCGGTCGGGCCCGTTCACGCGGGAGTGATCGAGTCCGGGCACTTCCGCTTCCACGTCGTCGGCGAGCGGATTCTCCTCGTCGACCTGCGTCTCTTCCACAAGCACCGCGGCCTCGAGCGGGCGGCAGAGGGACAGGAGCTGGCCGGCGGGCTGGCCTTCGCCCAGCGGGCCTGCGGAGCCTGCGCCGTCTCCAACTCGGTCGCCTACGCCCAGGCTTGCGAGGGCGTCCTCGGGTTGCTCCCGTCGCGACAGCTGCGGCGCGCCCGCACGCTGCTGCTCGAGCTGGAGCGCCTCTACAACCACCTCAACGACGTCGCCGCCGTCTGCGCCGGGATCGGCTTCGCCACCGGGAACATGGCCTTCGCCGCGTTGAAGGAGCGCGCGATGCGGCTCAACCTGGCCCTCGCCGGCCATCGCTTCCTCTTCGGCTCGGTCGAGGTCGGCGCCAGCCGGCTCGACCTTCCCTCGCCGCTGGCCGAGCGGGCGCGCGGCGAGCTGCGCGAGCTGCGGGAGGACGCGGCGCGGGCCTGGCGCGAGGTCCGTTTCGCCACCTCGGTGCAGGCGCGACTCGACCGGGTGGGGGTCCTGGACCGCGACGCCGCCACCGAGCTCGGCGCGGTCGGGCCCGCCGCGCGGGCGGCCGGGATCGGGCTCGACACCCGCGCGGCGAGCCCCGGGCTCTGGTACGGATCGTCGTTCGCGGCGGCGGTGCCGCCGGCCGCGACGGGTGACGTCGCCGCCCGGCTCGCGCTGCGGGCGATCGAGCTGGAGGCGACCCTGGAGATGCTGGACGAGCTGCTCGCGGAGCCGATCGGGCCGGACGCGGCCAGTCCCGCTGCGCCCGCCGCCGCGGTCGGCGTGGCGCGGGTCGAGAGCCCGCGAGGGGAGACGGTCTGCGTGGTGGAGCCCGAGCAGGGCCGGGTGGGGCGGCTGCGCCTGCGCACCGGCTCCTACGCCAACTGGCCGGCGCTGGCCCAGGCGACCGCCGGCAGCCTGCTGCCCGACTTCCCCCTGATCAACAAGAGCTTCGAGCTCTGCTACGCCTGCGTGGACCGCTGACGTGTTCGTCCTGCTCCGCCATCTCCAGCGCGTGCGCCGCGAAGCGGGGCTGCCGAGGCGCAACGGCGCTCGCTCCCTGGCCATCCGCCATCTCGACGCTGGCTCCTGCAACGCCTGCGAGCACGAGCTGGCCGCGACCGCGGCGCCGCACTACGACCTGCAGCGCTTCGGCCTCGACGTCGTCGCTTCGCCGCGTCACGCCGACGTGCTGCTCGTCACCGGGCCGGTGACGATCCGCATGGCGGGCGCGCTGCTGGCGGCCCATGAGGCGATGCCCGAGCCGCGCCTGGTCGCCGCCCTCGGCGACTGCGCGCTGGGCTGCGGCGTCCTCGCCGACCCCGAGCAGATCGCGGCGCCGCTCGAGGAGCTGCTCGGGGTGGACATCCGCATCCCCGGCTGCCCGCCGACCCCGCAGGCGATCGCCGCCGCGATCCTCAACGCACGATAACGCCGCACCGCCGCGCCGTTTCGAGCCGCTTCAGGGGAGGGGGGAGAGATCGCACCCGCCGCGCCCTTAACCCGGTGTGGCTTCAGCGAGCCCCCAGGCGCATGCCTTTGGACATATCCAACACGGGTCGATACGATGAGGCCCAGACATCCGAAGAAGGAGATCGAGGAGGTGCTCAAGTACGTTCCCCCTCCATGGATGCAAATCGCCTACGCCAATACATCGACCGCTGTCCACACCGATGAACACCGCGCCCGAAGGCCACGTCTTCATGGTCACGTTTCACATTCTGGGCGCCACGGAAGATGGCGATCATTCCGTGCGCGCCTACGAGGATCCGGGACTTCAGGATCTCCTGCTCGGCTTGCCCGAAGAGGGCGACGGCATTTTCGAGGCGGATTTCGAGCGGTCGGCGCCAACTTTCGCGGACGCTGTCCTGAGCGCCCTCAAGGACATCCTGCGGGTCTTCCCCGAGGCCGAGCTCATCCGCGTCGACCCCGACGAGCTGACCACGATCTCCGGCATCGCCAAGCGCATGGGTCGCAGCCACGAGAGCATCCGCCTGCTGGTCCAGGGCAAGCGTGGACCGGGGGGGTTCCCGAAGACCGCGAGTGCGCCGGAGGCGAAGACCCAAGTTTGGCGCTGGCACGAAGTGGTCGACTGGTTTGAGCAAGCGCTGAACATCAAGATCCCCGACTCTGAGCATGCGAAGTTCCTGGCGATGATCAACGACCTCCTCCGCCTTCGTCGCGCCGCCCCTCTTGCAATCGACAACAGGAGGACCGCGTCCGCGATGGCGGCACTGCTGCCCGCGGAGCTGACGGCGTAGGAGTTGGCATGGGGCGAACGCGCCGCCGATCACCAAGCCGTTGGCCTGGGGCCGGCCGACGCTCACCTTAGCCGCGTCGGCCGCGAACCAGCTGGAACCAACCGACAAGTCTCAGGCGGCCTCGTTCTCGCCAGTGTCGTCACCCAGCAGAATTGCTCCATTCGACCCGTACTCCTCGCCAGTCGAGCGATAGACGATTCCGAGCTGGCGATTCGCATAGGTGAACTCGTGGACGAGGGCGTGCTCAGTCCCCGCCAGGCCGTTGATGTTGCGGGGTGGCTCCTCCTGGAGCAGGCTGGTGAGAACCGGCAGTCGAGGGCGACCTGGTTCAAGAAGCGGCGCCGTTGTGCCGATCTTGGCCTGGTGATTGCGGATGGCACGATCGATCCGGTGGAGGTCGATCTCGAGGAGATCATCGAGCGAGCTCTTGACTCGGCGGCCTGGGGCGAGGGCTGATGCGCGAGGTCGCTCAGGTCTGCCGCCGCTGCGGGCGGCGTTCGTTCGTCGCCGTCGACCCGTGGGCTGATCGCCCCGATTTGACCGGCTACATCGTCTGCGATGACTGCCTGGCGGGTGCTCGTGGGCGGGGGTACGAACGTGAGTTCGCTCCCTGGTTGTTCGCGGTCTTGGTCGTGATCGCGGTCGTCGCCGGCGTTGCTCAGGCCGCGTCCTGAGTGACGGTCGAAGTCGTCGCGGTCCGCTGGTCGTGCTTCGCCTGCGAGGCGACGGCGATCACCGCGCCGGAGCAGCTGCCCGTCAACTGGTTCGAGCTTGAGGCTCCTCCGTGGCGCACTTCGCATCCGCCGCGGCACTACTGCCCCGATCACGCTGCCGAGGGGCGCGGGCTGCGCCGGCGCCGGCGCCATAACGCCGGCGGTGTGGTCGAGGTCTCGCGGGAGGAGTACGAGCGAGCCCGGTCGGCCCTGCGGGCTGTCGCTTGGCAGCTGGACCGGCTGAGGTTCAGCGCTCAACGAGCCGGTGACCGGGAACTGTGAGGTTAACCGTGGTCGCCGGCTCGTTCAGCGCTGCAGCGTCAAGTCTGGCGCGCTAGTCGGAGCGAATCGGGCCTCGGAATGGGCGGAAACCCTAGAAGTGAGTAGGCCGGGCGTAGACTTTTAGGCCGAATCATCCTTTCAACGCACGATAATAAGTCATATGTAAACCCGAGGGTGCGCGCGAACGGCGGCTGTGCCTGGCAGGTAGGCATACGGGCACTGTAGCCGCTGCGACGGCGGAAGGTCAATCGTCTTTACGTTGAGGCCGCGTCTTGCGGTCAAGACCTCCCCGACTCTGCCGATACCGGATGAAGAATGAAGTGGCTAGTCGTATTTCTTGTGACCGGGGCCGTCGGCGGCGCTGCGGTGGCATGGGCGTTTTACTCTTCGTCCTCGGTTCAGGCGCCAAATGCCGGAGGCCCTACGCATCACTCGATCGCACCGCAGGAGCCATCGGGGTTTCACTACGTCAACCTGGAAGGGGCCGCTGAAAGCGCTTTCAAGGAGGCTGCGGAATGGTATGGCCTGCCCGCGCCTGATCGGTATATCAGGGAGGAAAATGAAGGCGCTCGGTGCCCTAGCCACGTTCGAGCTAGGAAGGGTCAACTCTTTTGGTGCCAGGCTCTTCTTGAAGGGAAGCTTGTCCCCGTTGAGATGGAACTTAGCTCGTCTCTGGGGTTTTTTGGTGTCGTAAAGATAGGCGAAAACGTGGCCTTGTGGGAACAGCTCGAACATGAAGAAACAGAGGAACAGTGGTGTTGGTCCCACCCGTATTCGACGGCCTGTTAGGCCCGCCGCCGCTCCACGTCGCGCGCGATCGCCACGACGTCGAGTTCGCGCTTGCCGCCACGCAACTGCGCCTCCAGCGCCCGAGCGATCGCCAGCGCCAGCTCTTCGTCCTCGGTGTGGGTATGGGGGATCAGCCGCGTGTTCGGCTGGCTCCCGAACTCGCGCAGGCCGGGGCCGTAGTACGCCGCCCGAACCTCGAAGGTGGCCCGTGGCTTGAGCCGCGGGCTGTCGATGCCGCGGCCGGTGTGGGTGGCGCCAAGTAGCGGCGTCACCTCCACTTCCCAGGCGCCGAAGCCCTCGCCGCCGCTCTGCCTGTAGACCGGGCGATCGCGCAGTTGGCGGCCCGTCTTCGTCAGCCGCGGCTTGCTCGCCGGGTCGGGCAGCCTCGGCGGCCGTGGCTCAGCCACGGCTACTTCCCCCCCTTGCGCACCCGGCTCTTAGCGCGCTTGCGCTGCTCGCGCTTGCGCTGCTCGACCAGCAGCTCGCGCAGCCAGGCCTCCGCCGCGGCCGCCGAGTGGCCGAGGAAGACGGCGCGCCCTCGCCGGCTGCGCCGCATGTACCAGCCGACGGCGCGGATCTCCTCCTCGTCGGGGCTTTGCACGTAGAAGGGCGGGATCGTCGGCGCCGGCTTCGAGCTTGCGGGCGAGCCCGCGAAGCCGGCTGCCGCGCTCACCGAGACCGCTCACGGGCATGCGGGCGTCGGCGCTGGACGATGCTCTGCTCACGCATCCAAGGCGGCAGGGGTGGATAGGTCGTCGGCTGCTGCAGGGCGCCGCGGGGCCAGTGGACGAACGAGTGATCGCCGTGCTCGCGGTGTAGCGCCTGGATCTCCTCGGCCATCTCGGCGCCGCCGATCCCACCGACGATCTTCGCTACCTCCTGTAGGTGTTCGGGGCTCATCGCCGGCGCCATCGTGAAGGCGTGGTTGATCTCCTTCTTGGCCCGCTTGGGCATGTCGACAGGCTCCTGGGAGCCACCGAGGAAGCCGCGGCCGTTGGCGCCTCCCTGCGCCAGGTAGCGGTTGACCGAGGCGGGGGTCTTGTTGGTGTGGTACTCGCAGAGGTCGCCGAGCTCGTGCACGGCGACGACCAGGTCGACGCGCCGCTCGGCCTGGGCGAACACCGCGTCGGCCTCGCCAACGTCGGTCGTCGTCGTCACGTAGTGGATCACCGGCTGGCTCCAGTCGATCGTCGCCGGATCCGAGACGGGCTCCACGCCGGGGATCGTCCACTCGTGGCCCTTGGTGTCATAGAGCAGCCGCTGGCAGTCGAACTGCGAGAGCAGCACGTTCAGCAGCTCGGACTTGCCCGATTCGGTCGGCCCGGCGACGAAGACGCGCTCGTTGTAGTTGACGCCGCTCATGCCTCTTCCTCCACCTGGCGCCACTCGGCGCCGCTCCATTCGAAGAGTCCCAGCGGCGCCGCGTCGTCGGAGCGGCACTGGGCCGAGCCCCAGGCGATCATCCGCAGGTAGCGATCGAGCTCGGCCGGATCCGACGGCAGCGCCTTGAGCAGCAACGGCGACAGTGCGGCGAGGACCTGGAGCATCTGCGCCGAGGACTCATCCTCGGGCTTGAGCTCGAGCAGGCGCCGGCGCAGCGCCAGCACCTTCTCGCGGCTGCTCACCCGCCCACCTGCCAGTCGACCTCGGTCGGGTTGATCGGCGCCTCCGCCGGCCGCGGCGGCGGCGGCGGCGCCGGGCCCTCGCTCGGCTGCATCGGCGGCGGCGGCGCCGCCGGAAAGCTCGAGGCCTGCCGCGGCGCCGTCTCCGGCAGCGGTGCCTCGCTCGCCGGCGCCGCGGGCTCCCCGGCTGCCGCGATCGGCTGCGTGTCCGCTTCGGCTTCGCGATAGCCGAGCTCGGCCTGTCGTTCCTCGAGCGAGCGGACGCCGTAGGCGCCGAGGGCGAAGGCGAGCGTCATCGGATCGCTGTACTTGGCGAGGCGCTGAATCGGCTCGTAGCGGTTGCAGATGCGGGCCAGTGGCGGCGCGATCGCCGCCAGGTCGAGCTCGGTGTAGCGCCAGTCCTCCTCGGCGACGCCGGCCGCGGCGTGCAGAGCGCGGCCTTTCAGCCCGAGCAGGGCCGCGATCGTCTCCTCCTCCCATTGCACCGACTCCACCGGCTCGGCCGCCGGCGGCGGCTCGGGCGGTATCTCCGCGGCCGCCTCGGGATCGAAGGCCGGGCCGGTATCGGCTACGAAACCGGGCGGTTCGGCCGGCTCAGATCGAGAGGCCCTGCTTGAGGCCGGCGAGGAAGCCGCCTCGCTTGGGCTCGGGGCGCTCTCGGGGCTCGGGTGCTCTGGCTCGTTTGGCACTGCCTGCCTTCCTTCGCGGTTTCGCTTTCGCCTTCGCCGGCGGCTTGGGGTAGCCGCCGGGCGTCGTCTTGCGCGAACTCGTGGCAGGAGTGGGCTCGGGAGGAGGGGGCGCCGCAGCAGCGGGCGCAGCGGCGTCACTCCCCCCCTTCGTTATCCCGAGCGCGTTCCGAGCTGCTGTCATGCGCCCGCGGGCAAGGCCGTCTTCCTGGCGCTTGCGCGCCGCGGGATCCGAGCTGAATCCTCCGCGGGCCATAGAGGAGGGGAGCTTAGCGCCGGCGACCTCGATCTGGGAGGAACCCGAGGGCGCCGGCGCTGTGCTTCGACTCGGCTACACCGTACGCCCTAGCGCCGCGGCGGGGCGATCGCGAAGCCGACCTCGCCGCCGGCGACCGGATCCCAGAGCCGCCACTGCCACGGCGACGCCGGCGCCACGATCAGCAGCATCCCGGTCGCGCGCGCCATCGCCGCGTCGGCGCTCGACATCTGCGCGTTGCCGTTCGGGTGCGAATGCCAGGAGCCGATCAGCTCGAGTTCCGACGCGGCGATCCAATCGCTGAGCTTGGCCAGCTGCTCCGCGTCGATCGTGAATTCCGAGCGCGGATCGGCTGCCTGGTTGTGGGCGGGGACGGCACTGCACAGCCCGCTGGCCTCGCCGGTCAGCAGGCCGCCCCTCTCGCGCAGTGATTCACCGCGCACCGCGTCATAGATCCAACGGATCGCCTCCCAGTCGAACGTGAGCGCGATCGCGAGCACGTTTATGGTCATACCAGAACCGCCGCCGGGGTCCACCGGGGGCAGGGGGGGTCCACCCCTGGACCCCCTTCCCAAGCTCAGAGAGCGCCGTCTAGGTTCGCTCCCGTGAAGCTCTTCGGATACACGCTCGGCCAGATGCTGGTGATCGGCCTGATCGCCCTCGTCGTCATCTACCTCGCCAAGCAGCTCGACGCCCGGGTCAACATCCCCGGCTTCCACTCGATCGTCACGGCGGCCTAGCGATGCGCGGCGACTTCGTCCCCAGCCTGGCCACCCTCGAGGACCGCCACCTCGACCGCCAGGCGCCCCACCGCAAGCACGAGGGCCGCCGGCGGGCCCGCTCCTTCCGCCAGGTCCACTCGCTCGGCCAGCTGCGCAAGGCCTGGGAGACCGCCGGTGCGGACCTCGAGGCGCCCCACGTCCAGCGGATGATCGAGCGCGGCCTCGGCCCGGTCTCGGCGCGGATGCCGACCGGGATGGACGGCGCCGCCTTCATGACCAATTTGCCTCCCGAGGGCACCTACGCAATGAACACGCAGGTGTTCAGCGAAAACACCGAGCGCAACGACGTCCCGCAGAAGGTCGAAACCTACCCCGGCTTCGGCGGTACCGCGCTCGACATCCCGATCGCCAAAGTCGGCGTCCTCTCGGGCATTCAGATCGCCGTCGAAGCGACGCTGAAAACGACCGGCGCCAAAGGCACGATCACCCCGACCTTCCGCTGGCCCTGGGGTTTGTTCAAGAAGATCGCCGTCACCGCCAACGGCCAGACTTCGCTGATCGCCCCCTCGGGCCTGGACTGCCGGGCGCGGCACTCGCGCATCTACCGCAACCCGCGCGACCCGATCACCACCGCCCCCTCGGTCGACGGTTTCGGCGATCCGACCCTGGAAGCGATCGAAAAAGAAAAAGAATTCTCGGTCTTCGTGATCTACGAGGTGCCGATCGTCCACGACTGGTACTCGATCACCGGCTCGCTGTTCATGCAGTCAGATCAGACCTACGCGGCCCTGCACCTGGAGATGCCCTCGAAAGCCGAACTGTTCACGCTGACCGAAGAAGCCGGCGTCGAACTGACCGACGCCAAGATCATGGTCGAGACGACGACCTTCGACGTCCCCTTCGCCCAGACCTCCAAAGGCCGCGTCCTGCTGGTCCCCGACCTGCAGTGGCTGCACGGCTTCATTACCAACACCAAGCAGTTCGCCAACAACGGCGACGTGGAAGTGCCGCTGGTCCGCGTCTCGGGCGAGCTCCTGGCGCTCTACTTCTACATGCAGAATGGGCCCGGCGCGATCATCAAACCGGCCACCTGGGAACAGCTGCGGATGGAATACGGCGCCAACCGGATCCCCCGCAACTACAAACCGGTCCAGCACCTGCTCTACAAGAACGCCGACGACTACAACGGGCTGATCCTGCCCGAAGTCGGCTACGTCGTCCTCGACTTCGAGGCCGACAACCCGAGCCGCGATCTCGTCTTCCCCAAGGGCGTTACCGAACTCAAGGTCGTCCCGACGATCGGTGCAGGAGTCGAAGTCGAAGCCAACTCGGCTGTGCAGTTCGCCGAGGAGGCCCTCTTCGCGGGACGGTAGGCCGATGCCGATCGGCCGCGAAGGATCCGAACGCGGCGGTGTCATCGACCCCGCCGATGTCCGCGGCGCCGGGCCGATGGAGTGGGCTGAGATGGTCGGGATCGCGCCCGATCACCCGCTCGTCGGCGGCGGCAGCGAGATGGGCAACAACATCAACGAGCGCTGGAGCCGGGTGATCACCCAGCCCTACAGTCAGGCCGGTCCCGCCGCCGACACGATCGCCACGCCCGAAGGCGCGGCGTCGGCGATGGGCCACTGGCGCGACCTGTTCAACCTGCGCGGCAGCGCCACCCCGTGGCTGCTCCTGCTCCTGGTCGCGATCGTCTACCTCTCCCACCTCAAGCTGAGCGCCAGTGGCGCCGCCGGCGGCTTCGGCAAGCACGTGCGCGCCGGCGCGGCCCTGGAGTAGATAGGCATGGAAGAGATCGCCAAACTCCTCGTCCTCGCGGTCTTCACCGCGCTGTTTATCCAGCTGGTCAAGCACGGCCCGGCCGGCCCGGAGATGTGGTGGCGCTCGAAGTTCCTCGGCGAGCCGCCGCCGACGGTGCGGGGATGAGTTGGACCGGCGCGGCCCTGATACTCCTCGGCCTGTTCCTGATCCTGCGGACCGTCCGCGGCGGCAGCCAGGGCAAGACGCTGGTCAACCACATCCTCGGGACGTGACGGACGTGACCGGCGAGCAGCGCCAGAGCGACGGGCCCGGGTCCGCAGCCGAGAGCGGTATCGGGCGGGTCGAGTTCCACCGCGGGCTGAACCTGCTCGAGCGCGTCAATGCCCAGACGCTGGCCCGTGAGACGGATGGCCTGCGCGAGAGCTTCGGCTGGGTGGCGATCAGCCTCGGCATCTGGCTGCTCGTGGTCGGCTACTACGCGGTCAGCGACCAGCTGCGCGGAGGGCCGCGGGGATGACCGTCCTCGACCAGGCGCAGAACTTCGCCGGCGGTCCGGTCGCCGCGGCGCGCCGGCGCGACCGCTGGGCGCAGCGCGAAGCCAATGCCACCGATCCCGAACAGCGCGAGCAGTACCGCGAGGCGATCGCCGACCTCGAGGCGCGCTATCCCGACATCGCCGAGGTGCCGGTCGGTGGCGCCGAGGCCTTCGCCCGCGAGCGCGGCCACGGCCGCGGCTCGCGCTCGCCCGTGCACGAGGGTCGCCGGCGCACCGGCAATCCCGCCCCGGCGGGAAGCTCCAAGCAGTCTGGCCGCAAGACTTCCCAGCCGCCGCCAGCGCCGACGCGCAAGCCGGTGCCCGGCCTCGACCCGGCTGCCCGGCGCAGCCGCTCCCAGCGAGCTGCGGCCACGGGGCGCCCGACCCCGCGCGTCGACCGCGCGATTGGCCAGACGGGGATCCCCGCCGCGGCCGGCACGGGCAGCTCGACGCTGATGGCCGCGCTCGGCGCCACGGTCGGCCTCTCGCTGCTCTACCTGCTCCTCAGCTCGGCCGAGACGCCGGGCTCGGGCGCAAAGGCGCTGCCGCGGATGATCGACGCCGTCACCCGTGCCCTGGGGCGCTTCCTCAGCCTTCAAGACGTCTTCCCGACTGCCGCCGGGATCCCGGCCGGGATGGTCGAAGGGCCCGGCGGCCTCGAACCCGAAGGTCCGCCCGGCGCCTATACCCACCGCTTCCACCGCGGCGAAGTCGCCGGACCGCCTACGCCCCCCCGCTTCCGCCGCAAATACCGCCGCCAAGCCCACGGAGCGAAGAAATGAAGGCAACCACCAAAGAACTCGTCAAACTCACCCTGGTCCTCGTCGCCCTGTTCCTGATCCTCACCCATTTCCGCGGCGCGACCAGCGTCACCGGCGGCCTCTTCCGGGGCTGGGGCGGGATCATCCGCGACTTCCAGGGTCGCGGCAGCTACTAGGAGCGAGGCATGCTCGCCGCCCACCACCGCTTCCCCTCGCGCGGCTCCTTCGCCGTGCGCACGGTAATGCGCGGTCGCGCCGAGGGCCCGATGCTGACCGCCCCACCGCCGGCGGTGGCCGGTGAGCGCCCGCCGGAGCTCGCCGGTGGCGACTTCGCGCCCGGTGCTCCACCGGTGCAGAATCTGATCGGCACCGGTGTGCGCGAGTTGCTCGGCTCGATGCTCGACGCCGCCACCGCGGTGCGCCTCGGCGACAACTCGGCCCGGCCGCGCTACTTCGGCACCGTCCTGCCCCAGCCGCAAGTCTGGCGCTCGCCCGCGGAGGCCAACTCCGAAGACAGCGTCCGCGCCGGCGTCGCCAACGCCGGCAACGCGCCGGGGATGGCGAACAAGCGCGCCGCCGCCGGCACGCCGCCGCGGATCGCCGCGAGCCTGCCGGTAAGGAGCCGCTGATGCCCGCACCGCAAGCACCGCCGGCGGGCCCGAAGGGGAAGGGCTGGTGGGCGAAGCTCGACCCGAAACGCCGGCGGGTGCTGATCGTCGTCGCGGTCGCCGGCCTGCTCGCGATCGCCTATCTGGCGCTGCGCTCGCGCGGCGGTGCGATGCCCGGCAGCGAAGAAGCCGCCGAAGAAAGCCAGCGCCGGCGCGAAGAAATCAATCCCGTGGCCCAGCAGTTCGGCTACCCCGGCGGCGCCGCTGGCGAACCGGTCGGATCGATGGAAGCCGGGATCGAAGGGCTGCCCGGCGAAATCGGCGAATCCGGGATCGAAGGCCAGGAGGGGCCCGAAGGCCAGGAAGGGCCCGAAGGGATCGCAGGCCGCGAACCGGGGCCGCCCGGTCATGGCCCGCACAAGAAAGCCCACAAGGAGAAGCAAAAGCACAAGCATCGCCAGAAACATCGCGCCAAACACCACCGCACCGGCGGCACCAGCGCCGCCGCGGCACATCGCGCCAACCACCGGCGTCAACAGCGCAAACAGCGTCAACACCGCCCGAAACGTCAACACCGCCCGAAACGTCAACACCGCCCGCGGCGACCCCGCCGTCGACGCCACCGCTAGGAAAGGAATCGCATGGCCCCCGACCAAACTCCCGCCTCCGAGATCCGCGAGGTTCAACCCGCCACGCCCGCGGCGGCGCCATCCGAACCGAGCGGGCCGCTGGACCCGGTCACGGTCGCCGCTCCGCCGCCGGCGCCGCCGGCGCCCGAAGGCGCACTTCCGCCGCCGCCGCCGGCGGCGGACGTCACTGTGGCCCAGCAGCCCAAGGTGATGTCGGCCGAGTGGCCGCACGTCGGCTACACCGGTCCCCAGCCCTGGGAGGCCGACAACCCGCCGGCGCTGACCCAGAACCACCTGATGCTCAGCTCGGGCTCCGCCGGCGAGGTGGTGGTCGAGCTGGCCGCGCTGCTCGCCCACCTCGGCTACGGCACGACGATCTCGGCCGGCCGCAACCCCCACGCGATCTACGATGCCGGCGTCTCCGACGCGGTACGCGCCTTCTGCGCCGACTACGGCGTCTCCGAGGACCCCCGGGTCCGCTCGGCGCGCACCCCTGACACCGTCGGCCCGTGGATCTGGGAGGCCCTGGTCCGCGCCGTCCACAAGCAGCTCGCAGGGCAGGTCTAGAGGCGAGCGATGCCGGCCGGCTCCCCCTACCCCAGGCCGCTAGCGGGTCCGCCACCCTGGCTCCCGTTGCTGGAGCCTGGGGCAGACGGGGAGCCGGCCGACGGCGTCGACGAGCCGATCGGCGGCCACTGGCCCCAGCTCGAGTCGCTCGACTACCTGACCAAGCTGCTGACGCTGATCGTCCTGCTGCTGGCGCTGCCCTGGCTGTTCGGCAAACTGCTGCACGCGCCCGGCACAGTGCCCAAGCACGCCGCCCACATGACCAGCGTGGGGGCGTAGTGCGTGGCGCAGGTGCCGCGAGTCTGGCGCGAAGCGGCCGAACGCTGGGGCTACCTGGCCGAAGGCCAGGCGCACCGCTACGGCCTCCCCAACGGCGCCACCCTGCTCGCCAGGATCGCCTCCGGCGAGTCGGGCTTCAACCAGGGCGCCGTCAGCTCGGCCGGCGCGCGCGGCGGCACGCAGTTCATGCCCGGCACGCGGTACTCGTTCATCCTGAAATACCGCGTCGACCCCTGGAAGAGCCCCGACGAAGCGATGCATGCCGCCGGCCTGTTCATGCGCGACCAGGGTCTCGACGCTTACAACCCCGGCGGCGGCCAGTCCTACATCGACTACATCCTGCACCAGCCGGTCTCGATCGGCCAGCAGGCAAGGCGCGGCGCCGGGCGGGCGCAGCCGAGCCCCAGCTCCCGCCGATCCCCAGCTCCGCCCGCGCAGGGATCCTCGGGCTTCGGCGGCGAGCTGATCCACATCGGCCTCACCGGCCTGCTGGTGCTCGGCGGCGCCGGCCTGGTCGGCCTCGGAGTGACCCGGATGATGGGCAGCGCCGCCGCGGGGAGGGCCTGATGGCGCGCCGGCGCTCGGCCTACCGCGGCTACGTCTATCCCTTCTCCGGCTCCGCCACCGTCGGCCGGATCGACCAGGGCCAGGACTTCGGCGGCCGCGGATCGATCCTGGCGATCGGCAACGCCGAGGTGGTCAAGCTCGGGGCCCCCGGCTGGCCCGGCGGGGGAGGCATCCTCTACCGCCTGCTCGACGGGCCCCGGCGCGGCCGCTACGTCTTCGTCTACGAGGGCGTCCGCCCGGCCGTCCATGTCGGCCAGCGCGTCGCGGCCGGCGAGGTGATCGGCCAGATCATCCCCGGCACCTCGACCGGGATCGAGACCGGCTGGGCCAAGGCCAATGGCGAACCGGTCAGCCACGCCGAATACCACGAGGGCCTGGAAACGCGCGCCGGCAAGGCCTTCGCCGGCTTCCTCGCTTCGCTCAAGGGCTCGGGGGGCCCGGCCCGTGGCTCTGCCCAGGCAGGCTGGCTCGGCGACGCCCTGAGCAATGCCGGCAAGGCCCTCGGGCCGGCCGGCGTGCCGCTGCAGCTCTCCGGCGAAGCTCCACAGGCCGTCGGCGAAGCCGAGAGCGCCTCGGCGGGACTCGCCGGCCAGATCGTCTCCGGCCTGCTCGGCGAGATCCACGCCGAGGCGCTGATGCTGAACATCGCCCTGCTCGGCGGCGGCGCCTTCCTCGTCTACTACGGCGCCGCGCTGATGCTCGGCGTGAAGGCACCGGCGAAGAACATGGCCATGCTCGCCTGGAAAGGCCCGGCCGGCGCCGCCGGCTTCGAGCCGCCGGTGGGCACCGCGAAAACGCCGAAAGGAGCCACGCCGTGAACCAGCACCAGCCCGCGCCCTCACAGCAGCACATCGAGGACCTGACCGCCGCGATCGAGCAGCTCAAGAGCCTCGAGGCGCGCCACTTCCTCGGCGGCGAGATCGAACGCTTCCGCTTCGACGGCGGCGCCGGGCTGATCCGCCAGCTCGACGATCACGGCTCCAACTGCCTTTCCTACGCCGTCTACAACCCGAACGAATTCCGCGTCTTCGTCGCCCTCGCCGGGACCAGCGCCGACGCCGACGGCCTGATCGTCCCCAAGCAGAAGCTGGTGGTCGCCCCGCTCCAGGTCAACGGCCACATCGAACTCGCCGTCGACGCCGGAGAAATCGAAGAAGAAGCCGGGACGATCCTGCGCGTCCGCTTCCCCGTCCCCCAGGCCTTCTTCGTCGGAGCGCTGGTGTGAGTGCCGCCCTGGCCAACTTCACCGCCCCCGACGCCTACAGCGAAGCGGTCGGCTTCCTGCGCTGCCAGGACACGGTCAGGGTCCGGCTCAACGTCTCCAACCAGTCGATCTTCTGGCGCCGCGGCACCGGCCTGGCCGGCGGCAACGTCGGCAACTGGGAACCCGAGGAGGAACTGCCGCCCGGCCGCTACAGCCTCAACGATCGCTGTGACGCGCTCCAGGTCCGCGCCGCGATCCCCGCCGCCAACCTGCCGCCAGAAGCCAAACAGGCCCAGGTCAGCCTCACCACTCGCACCGCCGAGGAGCTCCATGGCGGGGCTTAGGGAGATGGTCGGCCAGGCCGTCGACCTGGCGCCGCTCAAGCGCCGGCTCGACGGCATCGAAGACCGCCTCGAGGCACTCGAGGCCCAGCCCGCGGTCGACGCGATCGGCCCCAACACCTTCATGACGATCGACTCCGAAGGCCTGGTCGAAGAAGCCGAAGGGCCCGAAGGGGAAGAAGGGCCCGAAGGGGAAGAAGGGCCCGAAGGGGAAGAAGGGCCCGAAGGGGAAGAAGGGCCCGAAGGGGAAGAAGGGCCCGAAGGAAAATCGGGCACACCGGCGCCACCGCTCGGCACTTACGTTGTCCAGGGGCCGGTCACCTGGGCGCTGAAAAAAGAACAGCTTCACGCCTATCTGCGCTTCACCGGCCCTTACCAGTATTACTCCTACATTGCGCTGGTGACGATCTCCAACGGCCCGGTGAAAAAAGGAATCTCGGAAGTCATCTTCCAGAATAAAGCACTGAGCCAGAACATTGCCGCACTGGCCGAAGGAGGTCCAATAATTCAAGTCTGGGAATCTGAATTAGGGAACCGAGCTACTGCGCTGGCGGCACTGCCGCAGTGGTTCCATCTCAAGCGCACCGCCGAATCGGCGGAAAAATGCAACCAGACGATCTACGTTTTCGCCGTCTCCACCTCAGGGGTACCCTTCGGCGGAAGCCGCTCCAACCTGGTCGGTGCCGCTGTCGCCCCCAGCTACGGCGTGAAAATGACCAGACAGCCAGCACCGATTCTCGGCTACGCGGTCTATAGCGGCCAGAAGGCGATCCTGCCGATTGCCCAATCGGATACCTTCGTCGCCGCTGCCAAAGGCGAATATGCAGCGGGAAAAGTGGGCAGTGCCGGGATGCAGTTCTGGCTCCCCAGCGAAGCCCTGGCGGGCGAATGGGCCGCAGGCGGTGGCCCGCCTACCAGGGAATCCTGGTGGACCTTCGCCGAAGAACTGCCCAACAGTCGCGAAAGCCTGCTGCTGGAGATAGCAATAGCTTCGGAGGCAGGAGCACTTCTCTAGTGGAGGAACCGATGCGCTACTGAGTCGAGAGGAGGTGAGCACATGCCACACGGACGCGGACACAAGAAGGGCTGCCACTGCGCTTTCTGCAAGGCGCCAGCTGGCGGCCGGCGCAAGCGCCGCCGGCGCCGCCGGCGGAAGTAGCCACCGAATAACTATGCAAGTCCTGCATAAAACGCATGCCTTCCTGCCGGGCGGAAGGAGATCACCTTGAAGACCCACACCCGCAATCTCGCCGTCGGCGGCCTGATCGTGCCGCTGACCCTGGCGCTCGCCACCCTGATCGCCAACGAGGCCCAGACGCTGCTCGGCCTGCACCTCGAGCGGATCGCGCTCGCCATCTACCTGCTGCCCTTCCTCGCCGGCGGCGCGGCGGTGGTCGCCGCGATGCTGCGGCTCGAGGCGGCGAAGATCGGCGGCGAGCTCGGCGATGTGCTGGGCGACCTGGCTTCGAGCCTCTTCGGGACCGGCGCGGAAGACGGGCCCCAGCCGGCGCCGGCGCCGGCGCCGGCGATCGTGCCCAGCGCCACCGGCGCCGGGCCGCCCGCCCCGCCGGCGCTCGAGCCGCCCCCTGCCCCACCCTCGACTCCGCCGGCGCGATGACGCTCGAGCGGCTGCATCCCGACGTCGTCGTGCACCGCGACTCGCCCAACGTCTCGGTTCGCTCGGCGAACATCTCGCTGATCGTGCTGCACTCGACCGAGAGCTCCAACGTGCCCGGCTCGGCTGCCGACCTGTCCGGCGTCGCCGCCTGGTTCGCCAGCCGCGACTCGCAGGTCTCCGCGCACGTGATCACCGACGCCGACGGCCACTCGGCGCGCTGCGTGCGCGACCACCTCAAGGCCTGGGCCTGCATGGCGTTCAACTCGCCCTCGCTGAACATCGAGCAGGTCGGGCGCGCCGGGCAGGCGCACTGGAGCCGGCGGGAGTGGGTCGAGACGGCGCGCTGGATCGCGCAGTGGTCCCACCAGCACCGGATCCCGATCCGCATCGCCTACATCGACGGCACCACGGTCGAGCGTTCCGGGATCGCCACGCACGCGATGCTCGGCACCGCCGGCGGTAGCCACACCGACCCCGGGCCGGACTACCCGCTCGAGGAGGTCCTGCACGAAGCGCGCCGGATCAAGCGGCTGCGCTACGGCTGAGCCGCCCGTGCAGGCCGAAGCGATCCTCGCGGCGATCGTCGGAGCGCTCTCCGGCGGTGGCGGCATGCGCCTGCTCGGGCGGATCGCCGGCCCCGAGCGCGACGCGGCGATCGCCAAGTACTACCGCGACGTGATCGACGGCCTGCGCGCCGAAAACACGCAGCTGCGGGCGCGCCTGGGGCGGCTCGAGGGCCGGATCCTCGAGCTGGAGCTCGCCCAGGACAGCCCACCGGCCCACCTGAGCTGACTTTCCTGGGTTACTTGCCAAGTAAGTCAGATAACCGAGCCCCTGAGATGCCGCCTAAGGCCCGCCGAAGGAGCCGGGCGGGTGATCCGTCGCGCCCGGGCCGGGCCTCGACAGGTCCTCGATCGAGGCGCGCTCGAGCGCGTCCAGAGCTTCGCCGAGCGCCGAGCGCAGCCGTGCCCCCTCGACCCGGTCAAAGAAGCGCACCGAGACCGGCCGGCCGCTGCGCCGGTCGACCTCGGTGACTTCGACCAGGTCGAGGACCACGTTGGCGTCGATGTCGAGGCGGGAGACCTTGAGCTTGGCGTTCAGGATCGCGATCCACTCACCGGTCTTCTTCATCTGGCCTCCTTGGTCGGGCCCCAGACCTCGAGGCCGTGGTGGTCGCGCCAGCTGCGGCGCACCTGCTTGGACATCTGATCGAGCTTGGGCACGAAGTAGGCCAGGCTGCGCACCTTCTGCAGACCTCGGTTGCCGGTTCGATACAGCGCCCCGCGCTGGGCGATCAGCGCCGCCGCGGCGCGGTAGCCGGCGCCGTGGCGCCAGCGCCGCCCGTCGGCGGTGTAGCCGCTGCGATCCTCGGCGAAGCGATCGAAGCGATCGAGCGCGCGGCGCAGCGCCGGGCCGTGGTGGTTGTAGCTAAACCGGGGCGGTAGGCCGAAGGCCGACTCGAAGGCTTCGACCAGCTCGACCAGCTCGAAATCGGGCAGATCGAAGCGTTCGTTCGGCCAGGGGCGAGGACCGGAGGGCTCAGAGTTCGCTTGCAGTGGGGCGAGAGCGGCGGCGAGGAAGCTCGAGTCGCTTCCCTCACCTGCTGCTGTCGGTCCTGCGCGCGCGTACGCGCGTACGTCCACGCTCTCGGCGCGGTTTTTTGTAGTTACTACCGGAGGTGATGTGCCATTTCGGCGCGAAGAATTTCGGCGCGAGAACGAGACGCGGCCGCCGGCGCAGCGGCGCGGGCCGCGGCGCGCTGCGGCCGAAGGGCGCCAGCGGGCCGAAGCCGGCCGGCGTCAGGCCGACCGAGAGGCAGCGCCACTGGCCGTTCTCGCGCCGCACGCCGTGGAAGCGGACGATGCCGGCGGCCTGCAGGCTGCGCAGGGCCCTGTAGACGGTGGAGACGCGCTGGGCGCGGGCCTGACGGCGGTTGGCGCGGCAGTTGAGCCGGGGGACCTCGTAGCCGGCGCCGGCGGCGGCCTCGGCGTAGGTGGTGTTGAAGCGCCTGCTGCCGGCGGCGATCGCGCGCCGCACGATCCAGCGGTAGACCCGGTCATCGCGCGCCAGGCGATCGGCCCGTACGGGCTTGCCGATCGTCTCGGAGATCGCCGCGTCGAGGGCGGCGATCGAGAGTGGGCGGGCGCGGCCGAGCGGGCCCCTGGCGCTGGTCGCCGTGCTCAAGGCGGGCCCGCTGGCAGGTAGGCGGTCCGGCTCATTACTTACTTTTCATTAGCCCCGGCGGCGTGGCAGGCGCCGCCGGGGCATCTCCTCCACCGGAGCTCGGTGGAAAATCGGGAGGCAGCGGGGCCAAGAAATCGGCCAGCACGCGAGCCTCCACCGGCGTCAGCTCGAGCTGCTTGCGCCGGCCGCCGGCGGCCCGGTCGTCGCTGCAGAAGGCGCAGTGGCAGCCCTTGCGGTGTCCGCCCCCGCGCAGCCGCTCCTCGACGTCGATAGTCAGGAAGACCACGTCGTCATAGCGGTCTACCTCGATCAGCCCCGCGGCCTGGGTCGAGAGGACCGCGCCGGGCCCGTCAAGATCGCGGCGGCTCACCGCGGCCACTGCCAGGTCGGAGGGTCAGCCTCAAGCCAAGGGTGAGAGTGGTCGTGCCTAAGGCGGGCGAGCAGAGCAGCTGCTCGCACGGACGTCGAGCGCACGGTCATCGGCGCCCGATCCAGTCGGCGCCCAGCAGTTCGAACATCCCACGGCAATAGCCCGTGTAGACGGCCGCCGCGCCACGGCAAACTCCACGCACATAGCCCGTGTAGAAGCCGAGGGCGAAGAAGGCAAGCACGGGCAGAGCATGCGGCTGCCGTGGCGAACAGCGCGATTGCCAGGGCTTTGCGCGCCTGAGCACGATCATCGGCCTCGCCCCCTGCGCACCAGGCGCCGAGCACCCAGGCGAGGCCGATGATCCTGCTCGAGCGCGTGCTGGCGCAGCACCTCGCGCTCGCGACGGAGCTGCTCGAGGCGGCGCTCGCTCGGCGGCTCGCGGAAGATGCCGGGGTGCTGCGGACGGCCGGGGCCGGGCATCGGCAAGGAGGTCACGCTGGCGCGCTCCTGACGATCTTCCAGCCGGGATAGATCTTCGCCTCCCGCAGGTCCGCCTCCCGCAGGTTCGCCCCCTGCAGGTCCGCCTCCCGCAGGTTCGCCTCCCTGCAGGTCCGCCTCCCGCAGGTCCGCCTCCCTGCAGGTTCGCCCCCCACAGGTTCGCCCCCCACAGGTCCGCCTCCCGCAGGTTCGCCCCCCACAGGTTCGCCTCCCGCAGGTTCGCCCCCTGCAGGTCCGCCCCCCACAGGTTCGCCTCCCGCAGGTCCGCCTCCCGCAGGTCCGCCTCCCGCAGGTTCGCCCCCCACAGGTTCGCCCCCCGCAGGTTCGCCCCCCGCAGGTCCGCCCCCCACAGGTTCGCCTCCCGCAGGTCCGCCAGATCCGGGTCGGCGAAGAGGACTTTCGCCGGCGCGATTCTTGATCTCGATGCTCACGAGGGCAGCTCCTGGGCATCCCGGCGGCGGCGTTCAGCGTCGATGCCGACCTGGAAGCCGAGCAGGAAGCTGACCATCAGGGTGGCCCCCGGCGGCGTACCGCCGGCGATCTCGAGGAGAGAGGCGGCGCTGTAGCGCTCGGCCTGGCGGGCGACGCTAAAGAAGTCGATCCCGCGGGCCTCGAACCAGGCCCGTACCTCAGCGGAGCCTCCACCGTCAAATTTGCGATCGAGCCAATCGCAGATCGCATCGATCTCGGTGGCCTCGATCACGATGCCCTCTCCGCCTCGGCGCCGGCGTGCTGCTCGACCCGCTGCTCGCGGCGGTGCTGCTTGCGCGCCTCCTCCATCAGCCGGTAGCAGGTCGGGCGCGAGAGCTCGAGCAGCTGCGCGGCCTCCTTCAAGGTCAGCTCGGGCAGCGCGGCCGCCTCGAGTAGCAGCTCGCCGGCGCGCAGGTCGAGTTCGTGTCCACGTTCGCGGTGATCACCGCGGCGCTGAGCGAGGTCGATGACCTTGCTGCGCAGACGGCGCTCGAGGTCCTCGGGGATCATCATCACCAGGCCCTCAGCACCTTGCGGCGCAGCGCCTCGCCGCGCGCCTGGCCATAGCCGCGGCGCAGGCAGGTCGACTCGGCGATGTACGCACCTGCACCACTCCAAGGTGCGTGGCGCAGGTAGATGCGGAAGCCGAACATCAGCGCAGGCCCCAGTAGGCGGCAATCAGGATCGCCGTAGCGAGGATCGCTCCCCCGAGCAGCGAGCGGCGCAGGAAGATACCCATGCCCACCAGGCCGAGGATCAGGACGACTGCGAGCCTACCCACTTTCAAGTAGACCAGCTCCCGAGTAAACAGCCTTTACGTTTCATGTGAAACGGACTCACACGAGCCCCCTGCGCTTGAGCTCGACGCGGCTCAGCGTCTGCCAGGGGTTGCGGGCGAGCGCGGCGCGGTAGCGGCAGCGTGCCGCGACGCGGGCGGCCTGGACCGCCTGCTCGGCAGTGGCATTGGCGACGCGGGCGAGCCGGGCGAGCCCGCGGGTCAGGGCGGGAACGTCGCTGAGCTCGATCGTCAGCGACTCGATGATGTTGCCGCGGCGGCTGAGGATCGCGACGTTGAGCCGCGTCCGTTCGTCGATGCAGGGGCGGATCAGCAGCTCCCGCCCCTCGGCCGTAGGCAGCCGGTACTCGGTCATGCGCGCCTCCTCGCGTAGCTTGCGAGAGGCAGATCGACCGGCTAGGGGGGACCGATCAAGACCGGGTTTACGTAATTCAGCCCTGGAGGGGTTATCGACAACGCAGGGCTGTAAGTCTTATGTAAACTAGCCGGCTTCTTCAATCGATTCTTCGATCGATTCGGCGGACCCCGGGGTGCCGAGCGTTTCCTTCCCCGACGTGCCGGGGCCTTCGACGGCGAACGACGGCGTGCCGTTGAAGCCGAGCTTCTGCGCTTCGGCGGTCGTCGCTTCGACTTCGGAGATCACCTTGGGGCTCTTGCGGTCCTTGTTCCACCTGGCGATGTTCGGCACGCCGGCTCCCTTGGCGACTTCGGTCATGAAATCGTCGGTGACGTAGCCGGAGGACTCGGTGCCCTGGTTGCGGTAGAAGAGCTCGATGTAGTTCCAGCCGCGGCCCTGCATGCCGGCGGCGATCGCCGCCGCGCCCGCCGGGACCGATTCCGGGCCGATGATCGTGAAGTTGCGGAATTCGATCTTCGCCGCGCCGCCGCGCACCTCGGAGTTGATCAGCTCCGGGATCACTTCTTCGGAGTAGGTCTTGCAGACCGGGCACTGGAGGTCGCCGAACTCGTACAGGGTCACCTTCGACTGCGGCTGGCCGAGCACGGTGCCGCTCTGCGGGATGCCGCTGAGCTGGTTTTCGACCAGGCCGGCGTCCTCGAGATTGGTGTCGCCGCCGCTGCCGCCGCCGGTGGCGGCCACGACGATCACCACCGCGACCGCGATCACCGCCAGGAAGACCGCGGCGCTGCCGATCTGCAGCAGGCGCTTGCGCCGATCCTCGCGGTCCGTCTCGCTTTCCTGCTGCAGCCGCTGCTCGCGGCGTTCCTCTCGGGCGCTCTTGCCGCTCATGCCTGCTTTCCGACGTAGCCGACCATGCGGACTGCATTTAACCCGAAAAGGACGGTCATCAGCACCGCGCTCGACACGCACCACTGGCAGATCGCTTCGATCTTGAACAGCTCCAGGTAGGTCAGGTAGACGCTGAAGCCGAAGCCGGCCAGCGAGATCCCGAAGCCGGCCATGCGCGCGACGTCGCCACGCAGCAGCGCCGCGGCGAGCAGCAGCACGTAGCCGACGATCCCGAAGACCGCGACGTTGACCCCGAGCAGGTGCGAGTAGGAGCTGCCGGCGACCGTCTCGCAACCGCCTCCGCCCGCCAGGCAGACGGGCGAGCCGCCGCCCGAGTCGGCGATCGTGATGTAGGTGGCGACGCCGATGCCATACGCCGCGTAATACGTCGCCGCGATGCGCAATACGACCTCCGGAAGCACTCTCATCATTCGTGAAGCCTAAGGTTTTGTCGTGCACAACGGCTTGGCAAGTACCAGCCGAACGCCGCGACGAAGACGGCGACCTTGCGCAGCGTCCCCTCTGCCGGTGCCCTCATCGCCATAAACGTAGTAAACCGGCCCTACACCGCGCCTAAAGACCCGGCCACGGTCGGCTCCGCGCAGAAGGCGGCGATCTCGCGCGACAGCTTGCCGCCCTGCCAGGCAAGCGGCGAGTCCCCCTCGTCCTCGCCGATCAACCGCGCCTGCGGCAGCCGCGCCGCGTAGCGCTCGGCCACCTCGCGCGGGTGCCCGGGGTCGGCCGCGTCGTGGCTGGCGACGACCAGCGCCGGCACCTCCAGCGCCTCCAGCTGCCCGAGCGCCTCGAACGGGCGCGAGCGCGGCACCTGGCGCAGCGCCTCGGCGAGCGCGTCCGGATGGCGGTGCAGCAGCATCCGCTCGCGGGTGAAGCGCAGCACCGGGTCGCGCCAGGCCGGGTCGATCCCCTGCTCGCGGTCGATGTAGTCGACGAAGCCGTCGACGCCGCCGCGCTCCAGCGCCGCCGCGAGGCCGTCCCAGAAGGCGAGCGCCCGATCCGGGATCTCGCCGGCTCCGTAGACCGGGCCGATGACGACCAGCCCGGCGAGTCGCTGCGGGTGGCGGAGCGCGTAGGCGACCGCCGTGTGGGCGCCCATCGAGTGCCCGGCGAGGACGAACCGAGCCTCTCCCACCGTCGCCGCGACGACCGACTCCAGGTCGCCGACCAGCTCCGGGTATCCATAACCCTGGCCGGGCGGGGCCGGGTTGGACTCGCCGTGCGCGCGGGCGTCGTAGGAGACGACCTCGTGCCCGGCCCGCTCCAGGGCGCGCGAGCCGTGGATCACGTAGCGGCGGCTGGCGGTGATCCCGTGGCAGAGGACGACGGGGCTCCCCTCCCCCGCGACCTCGCCGCGGATCGTCAGGCCGTCGCCGGCCTCGAACGGCCGCGTCACCCGGCCGCGGCCACCGCCGCCTCGATGTCCTCGACCGTGTCGAAGCTCAGCCCGGCCAGCGTCACCTTGCGGTGGCGGATCGTCCCCTCCTCGTCGATCACGAAGGTCGCGCGGCGGACCATCGGGCCGGCCACGATCCCGTAGGCGCGGGCGACCGCCTTGCCCTCGTCGGCGAGCAGCGGCACGTCGAGGCTCTTCTCGCGGGCGAAGCGCTCGTGCGAGTCGACCGACTGCGGGGAGATGCCCAGCACCACCGCGTCGATCGCGTCGAGCCGCTCGCCTTCGTCGCGGTAGGAGCAGAGCTGCTTCGTGCAGACCGGCGTGAAGTCTCCCGGGTAGAAGACGAGGACGACCTTGCGGCCGCGGTAGTCGGCGAGCCGGTAGGTGCTGCCGCCGGTGCCCGGCAGCTCGAACTCGGGTGCCGGGTCTCCCTCGCGCGCCTTCGCCATGGGCGCAGATTAGAGGAGGTAGGTTGTCGCCCATGGCCCAGCCCCCGCAGGTCGACGGCGTCAGCCACCGCACGGTGCGGGCGCGCGGCCTCGACTTCCACGTCGCCGAAGCGGGCTCGGGCGAGGACGCCGTCCTCTGCCTGCACGGCTGGCCGCAGCACTGGTACGAGTGGCGGCATTTGATGCCGGCCCTGGCCGACCGCCACCGGGTGCTGGCGATGGACCTGCGCGGCTTCGGCTGGTCCGACGCGCCCCGAGACGGCTACGAGAAGGAGAACCTGGCCGACGACGTGCTCGCCGTGCTCGACGAGCTGGGGGTCGAGCGCGTGAAGCTGGTCGGCCACGACTGGGGCGGCTGGATCGGCTTCCTCCTCTGCCTGAAGGCGCCGGAGCGGTTCGACCGCTACCTGGCGCTCAACATCCTCCATCCATGGCTGAGCCGGCGCCGGACGCTGCCGCACGCCTGGCGCTTCTGGTACCAGCTGGTGATCCTGACGCCCGGCGTCGGCTACCGGCTGCACCGCGGCGGCAGGTTCGTGCCGCGGGTGCTGGTCGGCGCCTCGACCGTCCGCGACGCCTGGGACGAGGCGACGCTGCGCAGCTTCGCCGACAACCTGGCCGAACCGGACCGCGCCCGCGCCGCCGTGCAGATGTACCGCGTCTTCAACCTCAGGGAGGTCCGCCCGATCCTGGGCGGCCGCTACGCTCGGCAACGCCTCACGGTCCCGACCCGAATGCTGTTCGGAACCGACGACGCGGCGCTGCGGCCCGAGCTGCTCGCCGGCTACGAGCGCCACGCGGACGAGATGTCGATCGAGCTGGTCCCCGGCTGCGGCCACTTCATCGCCGACGAGCGCCCCGAGCTGGTCGCCGAGCGCGCCCGCGAGCTCTTCGCCGCCGGCTAGCTCGTCCAAACCCCGAGATGCGAAGACAGCTCGGGATCAGAACGCACTAGCAACTAGCCAGCCTCCGTGTCGAACCCGGTCTGCTGCGGGTGGACCTTGCCCTTGGGCTTCCGCTTCTTCGGCGGCTTCGGGTGGGCCCGCTCGACGGCCGTCGGCTCGGGCAGGTCAGCGGCTCGGGCGGTGTTCGAGGCGCAGACCGCCTCCAGGAGTTGCGCCTGCTCGGGATGGAGCTCGATCGTACGCTCCAGAGTCCAGATGAGCTCAAGCAGCTCGACCGTGAACTCATGCGACCAGCTCGTGGGCCTGATCCGATCCAGGGGACTTGTAGAGGACTTGGCAGCACCGACCGGATCCCGCAGGCGCCACTTGATCCAGCGCTCGAGAACTTCCCAACCGCTGACCTCGAATTCCCAGACCGCCGGGGCCACCGGTGCGATGCGGCCTTCGCCGAGGCTCAAGGTCCGGCTAGCTGCGTCGTAGGAAACGGAATCGGAAGGCGGGAGTTCGCCGATCGCCTCTACCAGCTTGGCCTTCCCAGGTGCGGACGGTCCTTTTCCGTCCTTGCCATGCGTATGGACATCGAGCACGCGCTCGCCCAGCTCGCGGACCTGTTCGAAAAGCTGCGGGTCGGTAGTGATCGGTAGGCGCGGCCCCGGCTTTTCCAGCTCGTCCCAGAAGCGCTCGACGTAGGCAGGCGAGGAGAGCAGCGCGTAGCAGTAGGCAAAGAGACCCTCGACAGTGACCTCGACGTCGAGGCGCTCGCCGAGCTTGGCGACGAGGCCGCCCGTGACGTTCGGCTGGTGGTCGGACGAGCGGTAGAGGGGGATGACGTCCTTACCCCCGAAGCTGCCACGGAACGCGTGTAGGTCGGGGATGAAGGCGCTGGCGATCGCCGCCGGGCCCCTGCCGAGGATCCCGACGAAGAATCCGACCATGTAGATCTGGCGCTCGGAGTGCGCCCACCACAGGCCCGGCCGTTGCAGGGCGATCACGCGGGGATCGGCGAGCAGCCATTGCGAGTCGAAAGGCCTGAACCCGTAGGGGGCGGCCGGTGGGACCGGATCACCGGGCGCCAGGTCGTCGATCGTCCCCTTCGACACCGGTGGGGGCAAGGTGTCGGCGTCAACGACGGTGGTCGTGCGGCGGCCGTGACGGGGGTTGACGAAGCAGCGGGCGCGATCCTCGGGCGAGCTGGATCCGGCGAGACGCGACCAGCGCTGCTCGAGGGTCTCCGCGAGTGGCGCTATGGGCCACGTCCTCCCCACCTTGACTCCGGGGGATTGCCACGGAAAGAGGTCGGTGACGAGCGGCCATTGCTCCCAAGCTTCCGAGGACCTCGGAGTGAACGGGTCGTCCCAGCCGCTTGATGCCTCGAACCACTCCAGCTGGCCCAGAGAGGCGACCTCGCCCAGCGCCTCGAGCTTCTCCCCCCGATCGCCGCGGATGCGCGTGTAGCGGACGGTGGCAGGCTGTTCGGAGCGAGTGGAGCCGCTGCGTACCGCGATACAGATAGCGACCGGCCGCTGGATCACGAAGACGTTCTCCTCGCGCCGGGCGCCTCTGCCCTCGCCGCCGAGGTCGATGACCCAGATCTCATCGCAGAGCCGGCGCATGTGCTCCCGCATGCCGAGGAAGCCGGGCCCGTGCAGGTACGACGCGGCGGAGATGAACGAGACGACGCCCGGTCCGTCCGTGCCGGTCCCGTCTAGGTTCGGTGACTCGAACACCTTCCAGAGCGCCCAGCGCCAGAAGTAGACGTACTCGTTGTAGAGGCTGGCGACGTGGCTGAACATCGTCCGTTCGTTCGCCGGTTTGAGGAATGCGTCAAAGATTGGCGGAGCCTCGACCTGCGGATCCCCGTGCACCACCCAGCCCCCCGCCCCCTCGCCTTGGGCGTCGGCCCCGGCGCCGCGCTGGTAAGGCGGGTTACCGATGCAGACCAGGATGTTGCGGTTGTGCTTGACCTCCAGCGCCCGCTTCTGCTCGTCGACCAGGGGCTCCAGCAGGCGAGTCAGCGAGGTCGGCTCCGCGAACGGCGAGGAGAGCGTGTCCGTGAGATAGACCTGCACTCCGTCCGGCGGCTGCTCGGCCTGATAGTCGGCGATGATCTCCGACAGCCTCAGATGCGCGACGGCGTAGGGGCCGACGAGGACCTCGAACGCGAAGAGGTTGCGCGCCAAGCTGGAGACGACGCCGGCAACCGCCGCCTCGCCGAAGGCCTGAAGCGCGCTGTCTGCCGCCACTTCGCCCACCCGAAGGGGGTAGGAACCGGTCCCGCTCGAGGGATCGAGCAGAGTGATGCCTGGAGACCCGAGGCCCTGCGGCTTGTTCAGCCTGGTGCGGAGGATCTCGTCGAGCAGGCGAACCTGGGCGGAGATTACGCCCTGCGGCGTGTAATAGACCCCGTACTCGTCGCGCAGCTTGGGGTCGTAGCGGGTGAGGAACTCCTCATAGAAGTAGAGCCAGGTCTGGTCATGATGGGTCATCCCCGGCAGTGCCTTGCCGCCGCGCAGGGTCTCGAAGTCGACCACCTCGATCAGCGAGCGGACCGTATCCAGGGCCCAACCGATCTCTTCCTCGGTCTCGTTGTCGAGCAGGACGCGGACCACGCGGGCCAGCACGGGATGGCCATGTTCGAGCGAGATCTCGATGTCGTGAGCGGTGAGGTCGCGGGCGCCGCGCGAGCGGGCGAGCAGCATCGAGTAGGCGCAGACCTGAGCGAATGCATCGGCCACCTGGTCGGGGTCGCGCTCCGGGAAGAGCGCGGCGCGGAACTCATCGGACGCTTTGAAGACCTGGGAGTCCTCGTCCTCGAGCTGGGCGCGGATCTCGTCGCGCAGAACCGCGGTCAGCGGCGCGAGCGCCTCGGCAAGCGTGCGCAGTGAGGGCGGAGCAACTGCCTTCCAGGAGAACAGCTGGGCCGCGAGGGCAGAGAGCTTCGCGGCCTGCTTCGCCAAATCCGGGCCGGGAGCTTCACCCGGCGCCGGCAGCGAGAGGCGGAGCAGTCCGCCAAGCCGTTCCCCGGACCGGTAGAGGCCCCACTCGACGCCGTCGGTGTAGAGCAGGTTGGGGAGGTTACGGAAGCGCTTCCACTGCTCCTTGTCGTGCTTCGTCTTGAATTTGGACGGCGAAGCACCGACGCCGGGCGCCTTGCACTCAACGTGGCCGATCAGCAGCAGCCCGTCCTTGACCGAGAAGTCGGGGATTCCGAACCCCTTTTCGTGCGCCTGTCCACGCAGATCAATACCCGACCGACCCTGCTCGGCGGCAAAAGCCCTGAGCAGGTTCGGTACCAGATCGGCGAGCTGCGCCTCAGCTCCCTCGGTCGTGACGCCCGCAAGCCTTTTCGAGAGGCCGGTGGCGTAATCGCTCAGCAGCTGGGTAGCGTCCACCATCGGGCGGGACAATAGTGTTCCGCCCGGCGTGGATCGACGGCGGTCAGCCTACACTGTTGCTTCGATTGTGAAGTTGGTTGGATTTCCTTCTGCGTCTCCCGCGGCGAAGGTGATTGTGCCCGTGTCGGTGCCGCTCTCGGAGCTAGATCCATACATGCCCAAGTAGCTGTGACCAATCCCACCCCACCTTCCTCACCGATTTCCGGCGCTTCCATTGTGACTTCCTCAGGTTCCGATGTCACGGTGTGGAAGTACGCCGGGTCCCATGTCGTTTTGGTCGGGAAATTTTTGTCTGCTTAACCACCGCCGATGCTGATCGTCGTTTGGGCATCCGTTCTAAGATGCATTGATGCTGGTCGACCTTCCGTTTTTCCCCCGCGATAGCCACCCCGGTAGCTTCGCTGGCCCTAGCCCGCCCTAGCCCCTCTCGATCGTCATCCGTTCGATCAGCACGGTCTGCTTCGGCTTTTCCGACGGCGTGCCGAGCCTGCCGATCCGTTCGACCACGTCGAAGCCCTTGCTGACCTTGCCGACCAGCGCGTATTCGGGCGGCAGTCCGGCGTCGGGCGCCAGCACGACGAAGAACTGGCTGCCCGAGCGCCCCGGCGGCTCGGCCGAGCTCTTCGCCATCGCCACCGTGCCCTTGGTGTAGGAGAGGTTGGCGGGCGGCTTCTCGTCGACGCTGTAGCCGGGGCCGCCGGTGCCGTTGCCGAGCGGATCGCCGCCCTGGATGACGAAGCCGGGCGCCACCCGGTGGAAGGTGAGGCCGTCGTAGAAGCCTTCTTCGGCGAGGAAGACGAACGAGTTGACGGTCTTCGGGGCCCGCTCGGTGTCGAGCGCGATCTCGAAGACACCACAGCTGGTTTCGACGACGGCGGTCAGCTTCTCGCCCTTCCTCAGCGTCTGCTTCGGCGCCTTGAAGCTGACGCTCTTCGGCTGCGGCTGTTCGACCTGCTTGCAGCCGCCCGCGCTCGCCGGCGTGGCCGAGCCGCTGCCGCCGTTGCCGCGGGAGATCAGGATCGCGGCGACGATGCCGGCGGCGACCAGCGCGAAGACGCCGAGGACGATCCACTTCGTGCGGTCGCTGGTCCCCTCCATCGGCGCGAAAGCCTAGATGATGTGCCTGAGATGCCGACGCAGCCGATCCCGCTCGCCGCCGCGGTCCTGCGCGTCCCCGGCCGGCCGGAGCGGATCCTCGAGGTCGGCTGCGGCAGCGGCGACGGCGTCCTCTTCCTGGCGCGCGAGTTCCCGGCCGCACGGGTCCGCGGCGTCGACCGCTCCGCCGAGGCGATCCACGACGCCGTCGCCCGGGTCGGCCTCGACCCCGAGGGCCGGGTCGCCTTCAAGCACGGCGGCCGGCGCACCCTCCCCTACCCCGACGGCCTCTTCGACCTGGTGGTGCAGGGTGACGGCCCGCTGCGCCCCGGCGAGCTGGCGCGGGTGCTGCGGCCGGGTGGCCATCTGCTGCTGATCGGCGAGCGGCGGCTGGCCGACTGGCGGCTCGGACAGCGCGGAATCGAGCCGGTCGAGGTCGGCGAGGCGGGCGGCGAGCCGTTCCGCCTGTCGCGTCTCGCCGCCGAATAGGCTGCCGCGCGAGATGGATGTCGAGGGCATGCCGCTGGCGCTGCTGGTCAACCCCGCCTCGGCGCACGGCCGCGCCCTGAAGCTGCTGCCGCGGCTCGAGCGGGAGCTGGACGCGCGCCGGATCGCCTTCCGGGTCGAGCGCACCCGCGACATCGAGCACGGCGTCGAGCGGGCGCTGCGCGCCGTCGAGGCGGACGAGGTACCGGTGGTGGTCAGCGGCGACGGGCTCCTCGGTGCCGTCGGCGGCGCCCTCGCCGGGTCCGAGACGCCGCTGGGCATCGTCCCCGGCGGCCGCGGCAACGACCTCGCCCGGGTGCTCGGCATCCCCGACGACCCCGAGGGCGCGGCGGCGGTGCTGGCGGACGGGAACACGCGGCGGATCGATGTCGGCGAGGTCAACGGCAAGCGCTTCCTCGGCGTCGTCAGCGTCGGCTTCGACTCGGTCGCCAACCGGCGGGCGAACGAGACCAGGTGGCTGCGCGGGAACCTGGTCTACCTCTACGCCGGGGTGCGGACCCTCGCCGGCTGGAAGCCGGCGCGCTTCACGATCCGGGTCGGCGACGAGCGCCGGCGCTTCAGCGGCTACTCGGTCTCGGTCGCCAACAGCCGGGCCTTCGGCGGCGGCATGTTCATCGCCCCCGACGCCGAGCTCGACGACGGCGAGTTCGACGTGGTCGTCGTCGGCGAGGTCGGAAAGCTGCGGTTCATGGCTAACCTGCCGAAGGTGTTCAAGGGCACCCACGTCGAGAAGGACGAGGTCCGTGTCTTCCGCGCGCCCCGGCTCGAACTGAGCGCCAGCCGGCCCTTCCCGGTCTACGCCGACGGCGAGCACCTGACCGACCTGCCGGCGTCGCTGCGGCTGCTGCCGCGGGCCCTGAGGGTGATCGTGCCGCCGCGGGCCGTGGAGTGAGCGCGGGTTCGAACGGGCCGCTGTTCGGGGCGAAGCGACTCGCCGCCCGGGCGGTCGGGGCCGCCAGCCGGGCCAGCGGCCGCGGCGGCGGTACGACCCTGCCGGGGCGCCTGCTGCTGCGCATGGACCCGGCGGCGATCGCGCGGATGGGCGCCCGGCTCGATCGCGGCGCGACGCTGGTCAGCGCGACCAACGGCAAGACGACCACGGCCGGGATGCTGGCGGCGCTGCTCGCCGCCGGCGGGCGGCGCCCGGTCCACAACCGGGCCGGCTCGAACATGACCTGGGGGATCGCCACGGCGCTGCTCGAGCAGAGCGGCGACGAGGGCCTGTTCGAGGTCGACGAGGCCTGGCTACCTCAGGTCGCCGCCCAGCTCGACCCGACCCTGATCGTCCTCGGCAACCTCTTCCGCGACCAGCTCGACCGCTACGGCGAGACCGAGACGCTGGCCGACGAGTGGGCGAGGACGGTCGCCGGGCGGGCCGGGCGCAGCCGCTTCGTGCTCAACGCCGACGATCCGCTCGTCGCCGATCTGGGGCGCGACGCCGAGGGCCGGCGGCGCGAGGGCGTCCTCTACTTCGGCATCGACGACGCTTCGCAGGCACTGCCCGAGCTTCAGCACGCCTTCGACGCCAGGCACTGCCGCCGCTGCGGCCACCCCTACGCCTACGAGCGCGCCTTCGTCGGACATCTCGGCCATTACTCGTGCCCCGGCTGCGGCGCCGAGCGCCCGGCGCCCGACGTGGCGGCGACGCGGGTCGAGCTGCACGGGATCAGCGGCGCGTCCGTCGCGGTCCGCGTCCCGGGCGGCGCGCTGGAGCTGGAGCTCCCCCTCCCCGGCCTCTACAACGTCTACAACGCCCTCGCGGCCGTCGCGGCGGCGCTCGAGCTGGGAATCGAGCCGCAGCGGGTCGCGACGGCGCTCGCCTCGATGCGCGGCGCCTTCGGCCGGGTCGAGACGGTCGCGGTCGGCGAGAAGTCGGTCTCGATCCTGCTGATCAAGAACCCGGCCGGGGCGAACGAGGTGCTGCGGACGCTGCGGCTGGAGGCGGGCGAGTCGCAGCTCGACCTCTGGATCGCGCTCAACGACCGGATCGCCGACGGCCGCGACGTCTCCTGGGTCTGGGACGCCGACTTCGAGCTGCTGGAGGGGGCGGTGCGGCGGGTGACGTGCGCCGGAACCCGGGCGCCGGAGATGGCGCTGCGGCTGAAGTACGCGGGCTGGTCGCAGGGCGCGATCGCGGTCGAGCCGGACATCGAGCGGTCGCTCGACCGGGCGCTCGGCGAGGCCCCCGAGCGGCTCTTCGCCCTGCCCACGTACACGGCTCTGCTCGAGCTGCACAAGCTGCTCTCCTCGCGCGGCCTGACGCGGGAGTTCTGGCGATGACGGACGCGGCCGCCCGAGATGCCGAGGTCGTCTGGCACGAGGTCGAGTGCGGCGGCTATGCGGCGGATCTACAGCTGTGGGAAGAGCTGGCCGAGGCAAGCGACGTCGCCATCCTCGACCTCGGATGCGGGATCGGGCGAGTTGCGCGACATCTGGCGCGGCGTGGACACGAGGTCGTCGGGCTGGACACGAACCCGGCCTTCGTCGCTGAGCTGAGCAGGACCGGCAACGCGGTGGTGGTCGCAGACGCCAGGGATTTCGAGCTCGACAGGAGGTTCGCCTTGGTCGTCGCGCCGATGCAGCTGGTGCAGCTCCTCGCCGACTCGGGCGAGCGCGTCGCCTGCCTGCGCGCGGTCGAGCGACACCTCGCGCCGGGCGGGCTTGCCGCGTTTGCGATCGTGGAGACGATGCCCGAGGAGCCCGTCGATGCCGTCCCTCCGCTGCCCGACACGCGGGAGGTCGACGGCTGGGTCTACTCGAGCCTGCCGGTCGAGACCGCGATCGACGCGGAGGCGATCCGCGTCCGGCGGTTGCGGCAGACCGTCTCCCCCGCCGGTGAGCTGAGCGAGCAGGTCGACGAGGTCGTGTTGCGGCAGCTGGACGCCGCGACGCTGGAGGGGGAGGCTCGGGAGGCCGGGCTGCGGCCCGCCGGGCGGCGCCCGATCGCCGCCACCGACGCCCACGTCGGCTCGACCGTCGTCCTGCTGGAGAGGGAGTCCTGATGGAGCTTCGCCTGCTCGCCCTCTACCCGGAGCAGATGAACATCTACGCCGACCGGGGCAACATCCTCTTCCTGCGGCAGCGCTGCGAGTGGCGGGGGATCGACTTCGCCTACGCGGCCGCCGGGCCGGGCGAGGGGTTCGACCCCGGCGGGCACGACCTGCTCTACCTCGGCGGCGGCCAGGATCGCGACCAGAGAGCGGTCGCCGCCGACATGGTCGCCGGCAAGCGCGAGCCGATCGCCGCCGCGGTCGACGACGGGGCGGTGCTGCTCGCCGTCTGCGGCGGCTACCAGCTGCTCGGCCACAGCTACCAGCTCGGCGAGGAGAAGCTCCCGGGACTTGGCCTGGTCGACCTGGAGACGGTCCGCGAGCCCGGGCCGCGACTGATCGGCAACGTCGCGATCGAGGTCGACCTCGGCGACGGCCCGCGAACCGTGGCCGGCTTCGAGAACCACGGCGGCCGCACCTACCTGGGCGACGGCGCCGAGCCGCTCGGCCGGGTGATCTCCGGCTTCGGCAACAACGGCAGGGACGGCTTCGAGGGCGTCCGCCAGGGCAACCTGATCGGCACCTACCTGCACGGGCCCCTGCTGCCGAAGAACGCCTGGCTGGCGGATCGCCTGATCGCTCTAGCCCTCGAGCGCCGCTACGGCTCGATACCCAATCTGGAGCCGCTCGACGACGAGCTGGAGCTGGCGGCCGAAGCCTGCGCGCGAGATGTGGCACTGCATGGCTGAGCGGCTCGCCTTGGCCGTCGTCCTGCTCGCTTCGTGGGCGGTACCGGCGACGAGCGCCCAGGCCAGCGGGCCGAGCTGCGCGAGAGGGCCGCAGCGGATCGGCAACGAGATCCAGGGAACGCCCTGCGCCGACGTCATCCATGCCCCGCCCGGCGTGACCGCCGTCCACGGGGGCGCCGGAGACGACACCATCGTCGCCACTCCGATCGCCGCAACCACCGACTGCCCGGCCGGCTGCCACCTCGGCGTCGGCAGCCAGACCTTCGACGGGGGACCGGGCAACGACATCGTCTACGGCGAGCGCGGCAACGACACGCTCAACGGCGGCGGAGGCGACGACCGCCTCTACGGCGGAATCGGCGACGACCTGCTGCGCGGCGGGCCGGGGAACGATTTCCTCTCGGGCGGCTTCGGCGCCGATTCGCTCGACGGAGAATCCGGGGACGACTTCGTCCGCGGCGACGCGACGCTCGACAAGATCGCCGACGGCGGCGGCACCGACACGCTCAGCTACGGGACCGGCGTGACGCCGGGCTTCAACAACAACCCGGAAAAGGGGTATCCGCCCTTCTCGGACTACACCGGCTTTCCGGACGCGGGCGGAGAACGCGGCGTATACATCGACCTGGCGAAAGGCATCGGCGACAACGGCGTCGCTCCCGACGGCGGGGGGCTCGACGGAGCCAACGAAGGGGAACTGGAGGGGGCCGACTTCGAGCGGGTGATTGGCACGCCGTTCTCCGATTACATCGTCGGCACGCCCAGGGCGGAGACGATCTACGGTGGCGGCGGCGCAGACGTGATCCTCGGCGGCGGCGGCGCGGACCACATCCACGGGGGCGCCGACGGAGACAGCTGCTCCGGAGAAGAAGCCGCCGAAATCACTGAATGTGAGAGCGGCGGCGAGGAAGTGGCTCCTCGCGACCCGGCCAAGGTCACCGCCGGGCTGATGACGCCGGCGTCGAGTGGCGAGGCAGAGCTCTACCTGGCGGGCAGCGACGGAGACGGCGAAGTCACGGCGACCTACTCACCGTCCAACGTCGTCTTTCGCCTCGAAGGCGGTTCGGTCGGCTCCTTCGATGCGAGCTCGTCGACGGAAGGCGGCTGCGAACCGCCCACCTCGACCGAGCTCGTCTGCCCGTTCTCCGGCACGCTTGACTCGATCGTCCTCGCCGGGCTCGGCGGCAACGACTCCCTGAGCGCCAGCGGCTTCCCCGACTCGACCTCGGTGATCCTCCTCGGCGGCCCCGGAACGGACTCGCTCATCGGGGGCGAAACCGAAGACGTCGTCGTCGATGGGCCGGGGAACGACGAACTGAAAGCGCTCGACGGAGACGACGCGCTGCTCAACAACGGCGGCGTCGACTCGCTGGACGGAGGGACCGGCAGCGACCTGTTCCTCTCCGACTCGATCTGCGACGGCGACCTGCTGAACGGCGGCGCGGGCGACTATCGGGACAACGCCTCCTGGACGAAACTGAAGGAGCCGGTGGCGGTGCGCCTCGATCCGGGCATCGCTGGCCGCCCCGGGGGCGGCCAGCCGAGCTGCTCGGGAGTTGAATCGCTGGATCACCTGCAGACGATCGAGGACCTCGAGGGGACGAGTCAGGGCGACTTCTTCCATGGCGACGGCGGGAGCAACCAGTTGCTCGGCCACCTCGGCCCCGACTCCTACTTCGCCGAAGCCGGCGACGACACGATCCTCGCCAATTCGGGCGATTCCGACCTGGTGATCGACTGCGGTGAAGGGAACGACACGGCCTTCATCGATCGGCCGACGGAAAAATACGCCGACCCCGCCCCCAGCGGATGCGAGACGGTCTACGAAGCCGAACCGAACAGCTTCCAGCCGCCGGAAGCGCTTTTTGCACCGGAATCGGCCGCCAATCCGGCGCCGGCTACCTCCCCGCCCCGCGACACGACGCCACCACGAACCCGCATCCTCCACCGCCCAGGCAAGGTCGTCTTCACCCGCAAGCGGCGGCGCACGGTCGCCTTCGCCTTCGCCTCGAACGAGCCTGGGTCGAGCTTCCGCTGCCGGCTTGACCGCGGCCCGTTCAGACCGTGCAGCTCACCGCGGCGCTACCGGGTCGGGCCGGGCCGCCACACCGTTCGCATCTTTGCCGTCGCCCTGGCGGGCAACGCCGACCGCACTCCCGCCGTATTCCGCTTCAGGGTGCGCCGCGTCAGCGCCCGCTCGAGCCGAAGCCACCGTCGCCGCGCACCGACTCGCTGAGCGCCTCCGCCTCGACCGGCTCGGCCAGGGCGACCGGCGCGATCACGAGCTGCGCGATCCTCTCCCCCGGCTCCACCCGGAAGACCTCGGCCGGATCCGTGTTCAGCAGCAGCACCCGCACTTCGCCGCGGTAGCCGGCATCGATCAACCCCGGCGCATTCACCAGCGCGATCCCGTGCTCCCGCGCCAGCCCGGACCGCGGCAGCACCAGCCCGGCATGGCCCGCGGGCACCTCGACCGCGATCCCGGTCCCGACGCTCCACCGCTCCCCCGGCCCGATATGAGCCGCCTCGCAGGCATAGAGATCCAGCCCGGCATCCCCCGCATGCGCCCGTGTAGGCAACGCAGCTCCATCTTTCAGCTTGGCTATCCGCAGCTCCACGGCGCGCACCCTACAGCGCCCTCGCTACGCCGCCGCGGTGCGCAGGTCGTCGAACCGGTGCATCTCGGCCAGCGGCACCCTCGCGTGCACGAGCACGCCGTCGGCCCGCTCGGTCCGCTCCAGGTCGCCCGCCACCTCGTGCAGCTCGTGCAGCCGCGCCCCGTCGCTGTAGGGGACGAGCAGCTCGACCTCGGCCAGGGTGTCCCCGAAGGCCGCCTCGACCCGCTCGCGCAGCTCCTCGATCCCCTCGCCGCCGAGCGCCGAGACAAGCACCGCGCCGGGGTGGCGCAGCAGCGCCTCGCGCCGCTCCTCGTCGTCGAGCAGGTCGGCCTTGTTGAGCACCAGCAGCCGCGGCTTGTCGCCGGCGCCGATCTCCTCCAGCACGGCGTCGACCGCTTCGAGGTCGGCGACGCGGCGCCCCTCCGGCGCCGCCGCGTCGACCACCTGCAGGATCAGGTCGGCCAGCACCGTCTCCTCCAGCGTCGCCTTGAAGGCCTCGACCAGCTGGTGCGGCAGCTTCTCGATGAAGCCGACGGTGTCGGTGACGAGGAAGTCGCGGCCGGAAAGCTCGACACTGCGGGTGGTCGGGTCGAGCGTGTGGAACAGCCTGTCGCCGACCCCGACCTCGGCCCCGCTCAGCGCGTTCAGCAGGGTCGACTTGCCGGCATTGGTGTAGCCGGCGAGGGCGACCCGCGGCAGCGACGAGCGCTGCCGCCGCGCCCGCATCACGCCGCGGTTGCGCTCCAGCCGCACCAAGCGGCGGCGCAGGGCGGCGATCCGGTCGCGCGCGAGGCGGCGGTCGGTCTCGATCTGGCTCTCGCCCGGGCCCCTGGTGCCGATCCCGCCGCCGAGCCGCTCGAGGTGGGTCCACAGCCCCCGCATCCGCGCCAGGTTGTATTCGAGCTGCGCCAGCTCGACCTGCAGCTTGCCCTCGGCCGAGTGGGCGTGGTCGGCGAAGATGTCGAGGATCACCGCGGTGCGGTCGATCACCGGCACGCCCAGCGCGCTCTCGAGGTTGCGCTCTTGCCGCGGAGCAAGCTCGTCGTCGCAGGCGACCAGGTTGGCGCCGCAGGCGGCGATCTGCCGCTTCAGCTCGTCCAGCTTGCCGCGGCCGACGTAGCGGTCGGGGTCGGGGGCGGCGCGCCGCTGCACGGCCTCGCCGGCGGTCGCCACCCCGGCGGTCCGCAGCAGCTCCTTCAACTCGGCCAGCGGCTCGCCCTGCTCGCGCCCGTCGACGATGCCGAGCGCCAGCGCCCGCTGGCGGGCCCGGGGGTTGCTGCGCCCGTTTCTCGATCGATCCACTCGAACAGATTGTAGGTGGACGGCGGGCACCGATAGGCTTTGCCGCGGTGAAGGTCTTCGTAACCGGAGGGACCGGGTTCATCGGCGGTGAGGTCGTCCGCCAGCTTCGCGCGCGCGGCGACGCGGTCGTCTGCCTGGTTCGCAACCCCGACAAGGGCCACAAGCTCGCCGAGCTGGGCTGCACGCTCGTCAGCGGCGACCTGACCGACGCCGTGGCGATCCGCGGGGGGATGGAGGGCTGCGACGCGGCGATCCACGCCGCGGCGATCTACGAGGTCGGCATCCCGGCCTCGCAGCACCCGGCGATGTGGGAGGCGAACGTCGCCGGGACCGAGCGGGTGCTGACGGCGGCGCTGGAGGCGAGGGTGCCGAAGGTCGTCTACGTCTCGACCGTCGGCGTCTTCGGCAACACCCACCGCAAGGTGGTCGACGAGGCCTACGAGCACCCCGGCAAGGAGTTCACCTCCTACTACGAGGAGACCAAGCTCGAGGCGCACGGGATCGCCAAGCGGATGATCGCCGACGGGCTGCCCGGCGTGATCGTCCAGCCCGGCGGCGTCTACGGGCCCGGCGACACCTCGCAGGTCGCCGATCTGCTCGAGCGGTTCCTCGCCGGGAAGATGCCGCTGCTGCCCTTCCCCGAGCTGGGGATCTGCCTCGCCCACGTCGAGGACGTCGCCGCCGGGATCCTGCTGGCGCTCGACAAGGGCACGGTCGGCGAGGCCTACGTGCTGAGCGGCCCGGTGACGACGATGCGGGACGCGATCGAGGTGGTCGCCGGCCTGGCCGGCCGCAGGGCGCCGAAGCGGGCGATGCCGGTCGCGCTGATGAAGGCGATGACGCCGATCGGGCCGCTGGTCGGCAAGCTGATGGGCCAGCCGCCGAACCTGCGCGAGCTGATCTCCTCCGCCGACGGGGTCACCTTCTGGGCCACGCACGAGAAGGCGACCCGCGAGCTCGGCTACGCGCCGCGGGGCATGGAGGAGGGCCTGCGGCAGACGCTCGAGGCAGACGACCGCTTCCCAGCCCCGGTGGCCGCCTGAGCGCAGGCCGGTTCGATGCGCGTCATCGACGTCATGCACCTCGGGCGACCGCACGTGATCGGCTGCTGGCAGGTCGGCGAGGCGCTGGTCGACCCGGGGCCGGAGTCCTCGCTGCATACCCTCCTGGAGGCGCTCGGCGAGGAGCGGCCGCGGGCGCTGCTGCTGACCCACATCCACCTCGACCACGCCGCCGCGACCGGCGCCCTGGTGCGGCGCTGGCCCGACCTCGAGGTCTACGTGCACGAGCGCGGCGCTCCCCACCTGGTCGACCCCTCGAGGCTGCTGGCCAGCGCCGAGCGGCTCTACGGCGAGCAGATGCAGCGCCTCTGGGGCGAGATCGTCCCGGTGCCGGAGGCCAACGTCACCGCCCTCTGCGGCGGCGAGACCGTGCTCGGGATGCGGGTCGCCTACACCCCGGGCCACGCCTCCCACCACGTCTGCTACCTGCACGAGGAGACCGGCGCCGCCTTCGTCGGCGACGTCGCCGCGGTGCGGATTCCGGGAACCGGCATCGTCGTCCCCCCGACGCCGCCGCCCGACATCGACGTCGAGGCCTGGGAGGAGTCGATCGCGATCGTCGAAGCCTGGCGGCCGCAGCGCCTCGCCCTCACCCACTTCGGCCAGGTCGACGAGCCGGCGCCCCACCTGGCCGCGGTGCGCGAGCGGCTGCGCGAGGAGGCGCAGCTCGCCCGCGAGCTGGACGAGGACGACTACGAGCGCCGCCTCCGCGAGCGGGTGGCTGCGGCCGCCCCCGGCCCCGAGGCGGCCGAGGAGATCCTGCAAGCGGTCCCGCCGCAGTACCAGTGGCGTGGCCTCGACCGCTACTGGCGCAAGCGCGAGGAGCGCGAAGCCGCCTGATCAGATCCCCAGCTTCTCCCCGATCAGGCGGTTGACCTCGCCGCCGTCGGCGCGGCCCTCGGTCTCCTTCATCACCGCGCCGACGATCGCCCCGATCGCCTTCCGGTTGCCGGCGCGGACCTGCTCGGCGGCCGCGGGGTTGGCGTCGACCGCCGCCGCGACGATCCCCTCCAGCTCGCCGCTGTCGGAGATCTGGGCGAGGCCCTCGCGCTCGACGATCGCCGCCGGGTCGCCGCCCTCGGCCACCAGGGTCGCCAGCACCTGCTTGCCGCTGCCGTGGGAGATCTGCTTCTCCTGGACCATGACGACCAGCTTCGCCAGCGCCGTCGGCTCGACCGCGCCGCCCCCGTCTGCCTGCTTCAGCGCCGCCGCCAGCTCGCCGGTCACCCAGTTGGCGACGACCCGCGGCTCGACCTCGCCCGCCGCGGCGCAGGTCGCTTCGAAGTAGGCCGCCACCTCGGGATCGGCCGCCAGCTGGGTCGCATTCTCGGCGGAGAGCCCCAGCTCGGCCTCGTAACGCCGCGTCCGCGCCTCGGGCAGCTCCGGCAGCGACTCGCGCGCCTCGCGCAGCATCGCCTCGGTCGGCGCCAGCGCCGCCAGGTCGGGCTCGGGGAAGTAGCGGTAGTCGTGCGCCTCCTCCTTCGAGCGCAGCGGCGTCAGCGTGCCGTCCTCGGGGTGGAAGTGGAGCGTCTCCCCGGCGACGGTCCCCCCCGCCTCGACCAGCTCGCGCTGGCGCGCCAGCTCGGCCTCGATCCCGCGTTCGAGGAAGCGGAAGCTGTTCATGTTCTTCAGCTCGGTCTTGGTCCCCAGCTCCTCGCTGCCCGCGGGCCGGACCGAGACGTTGGCGTCGACCCGCAGGCTGCCCTCCTCCATGTTGACGTCGGAGACGCCGAGCTGGCGCACCGTGGTGCGCAGCAGCCGCGCCCAGGCGCCGGCCTCGGCGGCGCTGCGCAGGTCGGGCTCGGTGACGATCTCGACCAGCGGCGTGCCGCCCCGGTTGAAGTCGACCAGCGAGCGCTCGGAGCCGTGGATCCGGCCCGACTCGCCGACGTGGATCGTCTTCGCCGCGTCCTCCTCGAGGTGGGCGCGGTGGATGCGGATCCCGCCGAGGCTGCCGCCCGAGGCGAGCGGGATGTCGTACTGGCTGATCTGGTAGGCCTTCGGGTTGTCGGGGTAGAAGTAGTTCTTGCGGTGGAAGACCGAGCGCGGCGCCACCTCGCACTCCAGCGCCGCGGCGATCTTCAGCGCATAGCGGATCGCCTCCTCGTTCGGCACCGGCAGCACCCCCGGATGGGCGAGGCAGACCGGGCAGGTGTGGACGTTCGGCTCGTCGCCGAAGGACAGCTCGCAGCCGCAGAACATCTTCGTCCGGGTCGAGAGCTGGACGTGGATCTCCAGCCCGATCACCGCCTCCAGCTCAGCCATCGATCGCCTGCTCCAGGGCGTAGGCGGCGTCGAGCAGGCGCCGCTCGGCGAAGGCCGGCGCGGCGATCTGGAAGCCGACCGGCAGCCGCGGGCCGCCACCCTCGGGCTCGGCGAGCCCGGCGGGGATCGAGATCGCCGGGATGCCGGCGAGGCTGATCGGCACGGTGAAGAAGTCGTTCATGTACATCGCCAGCGGATCGCCGGTCTTCTCGCCCAGCCCGAAGGCGACCGAGGGCGAGGTCGGCGTGACGACGAAGTCGACCGCGTCGAAGGCCGCCGCGAAGTCCGCGGCGATCTTCGTCCGCACCCGCTGGGCGCGGCCGTAGTAGGCCTCGTAGTAGCCGGAGGAGAGCGCGTAGGTGCCGAGCATGATCCGGCGCTTGACCTCGGCGCCGAAGCCCTCCGCCCGGGTCGACTCGTACATCTCGATCAGGTCGCCGTCGCCGCCGGCGCGCATCCCGTAACGGACGCCGTCGTAGCGGGCCAGGTTCGAGGAGGCCTCGGCGGGGGCGATCACGTAGTAGGCGGAGATGCCGTGCTCGGCGTGCGGCAGCGGCACCTCGGTCAGCTCGCCGCCCAGCTCCTCGATCCGCCCCAGCGTCGCCTCGAAGACCGCGCGCACGCCGGGCTCGATCGCCTCGCCGGAGAGCTCGGCGGGGACGCCGAACCGCAGCCCCTTCAGGTCCTCGCGCGCCGGAACGCCGACCCCGCCGTCGATCCCGACCGAGGTCGAGTCGCACGGATCGCGACCCTGCATCGCCTCGAGCAGCAGCGCCGCGTCGGTCACGTCGCGGGTCAGCGGCCCGCACTGGTCGAGCGAGGAGGCGAAGGCGATCATCCCGTAGCGCGAGATCGCGCCGTAGGTGGGCTTCAGCCCGACGATCCCGCAGAGGGAGGCGGGCTGGCGGATCGACCCGCCCGTGTCGGTGCCGATCGCGCACGGCGCCAAGCCGCCGGCCACGGCGGCGGCGGACCCGCCCGACGAGCCGCCCGGCACCCGCCCACGATCCCGGGGGTTGAGCACCGGCCCGTAGGCCGAGTTCTCGTTCGAGGAGCCCATCGCGAACTCGTCCATGTTCGTCTTGCCGAGCATCGATGCACCGGCTTCCCCCAACCGGCGGACGGCCGTCGCCGTGTAGAGCGGCCGGTGGCCCTCGAGGATGCGCGAGCCGGCGGTCGTCGGCGCCCCCTCGGTGCAGAACAGGTCCTTGACCGCGACCGGGATGCCGCCCAGCGGGCCATCGCCGTGGCCACCGCCGTCTTCGCTTCGCCAGAGGTAGGCGTTCAGCTCGTCGCCGGCCGCCGCCCCGCGCCAGGCCTCGAAGTACTCCTCTCGCGAGACCTCCCCCGCGGCGATCCCCGCCGCCGCCCGGGCGACGGTCAGCTCCAGCAGCTCGCCCATCATCCGGCCTGCGGCGAAGGGACTCGAAACGCCCCCGAGGCCGGATCGGGCGCCTGCTCCAGCACGGCCTCCCGAGGCCAGCTCGGCCGCGGCACGTCGGCCCGCAACACGTTCTCCAGCTCGACCACATGCGAAGTGGGCTCGACGTCGTCGAGGTCCAGCTCGCCGATCCGGTCGACGTGCTCCAGGATCCCGGACAGCTCCCCGGCCATTTTCTCCAGCTCCGGCTCGGAAAGCCGCAGGCGAGCCAGTCGCGCGACGTGGAGAACCTGCTCTCGCTCGATCATGCGCGGGATTGTATGGCTGCCCAGCCGGTTATTGTGCCCGGAGATGCGGGGGCACACTGCCGAGCGGTTCGTCGTCCTGAGCTTGCGCCTGATGGCGCTCAGCTTCGCCGTCGTCGGCATCCTCTTCATCGCCGTCCCCAGCGGCGTCCTCGACGTAGTCTCCGACCTCGGCGACTCGATCGGCAGCTTCCCGCGCGCGCCGCACACCCAGGAGGACCTCTGGCTGGCGCTCGCCTTCGCCTACATGGTGGTGATCACCGGCATCTGCGTCGTCGCCCAGGCCGACGTCGTCCGCTACCGACCGCTGATCCTCGTCCTCGCGGTGGGCAAGACCGCCTCCTCGCTCGGCTCGCTCGGCTTCTACCTGCTCGACCAGCACGTCTTCATCTACCTGCTCAACTTCCTCGTCGACGGCTTCCTCGCCGTCGCCTCGCTCTGGCTCTGGTCGCTGGCCGGCCGCATCGGACGCCCGGCCGCTCCCGGCTGACAGCGCCCGCCGGGGCTGTCGACCGCCGAGCAGCGAACCCTGAGCGCGATCTGCGAGGCGATGGCCCCGGCTCTCGACGGGCTGCCCGCCGCCGAGCGCGAGGTCGACGTCTCCGGACCGGTCTCCGAGTTGCTCCGCTCGCTCTCGCCGCGGATGCTGGCCCGGATCAGGCTCGGCCTGCGCGCCTTCGAGTGGCTCCCCTTCCCCTGGCGCTTCAGCCGCCTCGACCTGGCGGCGCGCGAAGACTTCCTTCAGCGCATGGAGGCCTCCCGCTTCGGCCTCTACCACGAGCTGCTGATGATGGCGAAGACCTTCACCACGCTCGGCTACGCGATCGACCCGCGGGTCGAAGCCCGGCTCGGGCTGGAGACGAGCTGCCGCCTCGGCGACGGCTCGCTGCCCGAGCCGGCGGGGTCGCTGGGCGACACCAGCCCCCCCGGCGAGGGCGAGGAATGCGACGTCGTCATCGTCGGCTCGGGCGCCGGCGGCGCGGTCGCCGCCGCGACGCTGGCCGAGGCGGGCCTCGACGTGATCGTGCTCGAGGCCGGCCAGAGCTTCGAGCGCGACAGCTATCCGGACGACCCGCTCGAGGCGATCGTTTCGCTCTACCGCGACGGCGGCCTGACGATCGCCGAGGGTAAGCCGTCGATCCCGGTGCCGGTCGGGCGGACCGTCGGCGGCACCACCGTGGTCAACTCCGGCACCTGCTTCCGCGCGCCGGACCCGGTGCTCGAGCACTGGCGCGAGCGCTACGGCATCGCCTGGGCCGGCGAGCTGGCGCCCGACTTCGCCGAGGCCGAGGAGTTCCTGCGGGTGACGCCGCTCGACCCCGAGCGGATGGGCCGCAACGGCCAGCTGGCGATGGAGGGGGCCGAAGCGATCGGGGCCAGCGGCGGTCCGATCTCGCGCAACGCCGGCAGCTGCGTGCAGTGCAGCTCCTGCCCCTTCGGCTGCCGGATCGACGCCAAGCGCGGCATGCACGTCAGCTACCTTCCGCGCGCGGTCGCCGCCGGGGCGCGGCTGCGCACCGGGGTCGAGGCGCGCCGGGTGATCGTCGAGGACGGCCGCGCGGCCGGCGTCCGCTGCGCCGGCGGCTACACGGTCCGCGCCCGCCTGGCGACGATCGCCGCCGGGGGCGCCTTCGGCACGCCGGAGCTGCTGCTGCGCTCCGGCCTCGGCGGGCGCCAGGTCGGCCGCAGCCTCCACATCCACCCCGCCTGCTGGGTCGGCGCCCGCTACGAGCAGGAGGTGCGCGGCTGGGAGGGGGTGATGCAGAGCTACTACGTCGACGAGTGGGAGCGCGAGCGGATCCTGCTCGAGGCGACCTTCACGCCGCTTTCCTTCGGCGGCGCCTGGCTGCTCGGCTCCGGCCGCGAGCACCAGGAGGCGATCCTCGGCTACAGCCGGATCGGCTCGATCGGCGTCCACCTCTCCGACGAGTCCTCGGGCCGCGTCGGCCTCGCCGGCGACGGCTCGCTGCGCGTCACCTACACGCTCAGCGCCGAGGACGCCGCCCGGCTCGCCTTCGGGATCGCCCGCGCCGCCGAGGTCCACTTCGCCGCCGGGGCGAGCGAGGTCTACCCGAACATCGGCCGCGTGCCGCTGCTGCGCCCCGCCGACCTCGCCGGGTTCGAGGCGACATCCCTCAAGCCGTCCGAGCTGCACCTCGAGGCCTTCCACCCGATGGGCAGCGCCCGCATCGCCGCGCCGGGCGAGGGAGTCTGCGCCGCCGACGGCTCGGTCCACGGAGTCGACGGCCTCTTCGTCGCCGACGCCTCGCTCTTCCCCACCTCGGTCGGCGTCAACCCGATGATGACGATCGTCGCCTTCGCGAAGAGAGTGGCCGCCGGCCTACTCGGATAACCGGTCGCCGACCTCGCCGAAGGTCAGGCCTTCCTCGCGCATCGCGCTGTAGCCGCCGTAGGCGATTCCGGCGGCGGCGGCCAGGCCGAGGAAGATGCCGAGCTGCGGGGTGACGTCGACCGGGACCCCGTCCAGGCTGCCGACGCCCGGCGGGTCGACGATCCGGAACAGGACCAGCAGCACCGCGAGGGCGCCGACCGCGGCGACGATCGCGTTCAGCGGGACCGCCGGCTCGAGCTCGGCGTCGGTGAGGCGGACGAGCGCCACCCCGAGCGCGGCGACGATCGCCAGCATCAGGAAGACCGGGATCAGGTCGAGCGTCTGCCAGGCGCTGCCGCCGCCGGCGGACCCGGTGAAGCCGGGGACGCCGGAGACCTTGGCGCCGAACCAGTCGAGGAACATGAAGGCGAAGAGGAGGATCGCGGAGACCGCCGAGACCCTCTCTCCACCGCTCAGCTTTGCCACCGGGCAGCCCTCAGGGTGTTGACCAGCAGCATCGCCCGGGTCATCGGCCCGACCCCGCCCGGCACCGGGGTGATCGCCGCCGCCCGCTCGCGGACCGCCTCGAAGTCGACGTCGCCGACCAGCTTGCCGTCGACCCGGTTGGTGCCGACGTCGATCACCGTCGCCCCCTCGCGCACCATCTCCGCGCCGACCAGGCCGGGCATCCCCGCGGCGGCGACCAGCACGTCCGCCTCGCGGCAGACCGCCGCCAGGTCGCGGGTGCGCGAGTGGCAATGGGTGACGGTCGCGTTCGCGGCCAGCAGCAGCGCCGCCAGCGGCTTGCCGACCAGGATCGAGCGGCCGATCACCACCGCGCGCGCCCCCTCCAGCTCCACCCCGGCCTCCTCCAGCAGCACCATCACGCCGGCCGGCGTGCAGGGCGCGATCGCCTCCGGCCGGCCCTGGACCAGCAGACCGGCGTTGATCGGGGTGAGGCCGTCGACGTCCTTGGCCGGGTCGATCAGCGAGATCAGCGGGTCCTGGTCGAGCTGGTCCGGCAGCGGCAGCTGGAGGAGGATGCCGTGCACCCGCTCGTCGGCGTTGAGCGCTTCGATCAGCGCCGCGATCTCCTCCTGGGTCGCGTTCCCGTCGGGCTCGTGGTGGAAGGACTCGATCCCGACCTCGGCCGAGTCCTCGCGCTTCATCCGCACGTAGACCGTCGAGGCGGGGTCGTCGCCGACCAGGATCGTCGCCAGGCCGGGCGGCGAGGGCAGCGCAGCGACTTCCTCGCGGACCCGCTCGCGCAGCCGCGCGGCGACCGCCTTGCCGTCGATGATCCGCGCCGCCACGCGCTACCGCCGCCGGATCGGCGCGTAGTCGGCCATCAGCTTGCGCTCGCTGCCGTCGCCGGCGAAGCGGACGACGATGCCGTCCGGCTCGACACCGGTGACGACCCCGTCTCCGAACATCGCGTGGACTACGTCGTCGCCCACCGCCATCTCCAACACCGGGCTCGGGGTGACCGGCTGGGCCGGGTCGGCGCCCGCCGCCGGCTCCGGGGCGTTCCAGGTCATTCCCCCGCCGGCGCGCGATTTCTGGCGGTACTCGACCAGCTCGGCGGGCAACTCGTCCACGAAACGCGACGGAAGGTTTTCCTCGTCCCGCCCGAAGAGTCGCCGTCGACGCGCCCAGGTCATGTAGAGGCGGCGACGCGCGCGGGTTATCGCGACGTAGCAAAGGCGGCGCTCCTCTTCTTCGCCCCCCTCTTCGAGCGCTCGCATATGCGGAAAGGAGCCGTCCTCGCAGCCGACGACGAAGACCGTGCCGTACTCGAGCCCCTTCGCGTTGTGCAGCGTCATCAGGGTGATCTGCTCCTCCTCGTCCTCGAGCGAGTCCTGGTCGTTGTAGAGCGAGATCTGCTGCAGGTATCCCTCCAGCGGCGACCCCTCGCTCTCGCCCTCGACCTCGCGCTCGCGGTCGAACTCGGCGGCGCCCTCGATCAGCGCCTCGAGGTTCTCGGCACGCCCTTCGGCCTCGACCGTGCGCTCGGCCGAGAGCGCCTCCATGTATCCCGTCTCGCGCAGGACCGCCTCCAGCAGCCCCGCAACCGACGAGGCTTCTTCGGTGCGGGTGCGGAGCCCGTCCATCGTCTCGAAGAACCGCGAGACCGCCTTGATCGCCGCCGCGCCGAGGCTCGGCACCTCCTCGGCGCGCTCGATCGCCTCCCAGATCGTCAAGCCGGTGGTGTTCGCGTAGGCGGCGAGCCGGCCCAGGCTGGTCTTGCCGATCCCCCGTCGCGGCGAGTTGACGATGCGCGAGAAGGAGATCTGGTCGGCCGGGTTCGCCAGCAGGCTGAGGTAGGCGATCGCGTCCTTGGTCTCGGCTCGCTCGTAGAACTTGGTGCCGCCGATCACCTGGTAGGGCACGTCGAATCGCTTCAGGGTGTCCTCCAGCACCCGGCTCATCGCGTTGGTCCGGTAGAAGACCGCGACGTCCTCGCGCCGCACCCCCTCCTCGTCGCCGAGGCGCTCGATCTCACCGCCCACCCAGCGCGCCTCTTCGTGCTCGTCGGTGAGCTCGGCCAGCTGCAGCGGCTCCCCCCCGCTGTCCTCGGTCCAGAGCCTCTTCGGCCGCCGCTCGCGATTGCGCTCGACCACCGCGTTGGCGGCCGAGAGGATCGTCTGCGTCGAGCGGTAGTTCTGCTCGAGCTTGACCACCGCGGCCTCGGGGAAGTCGCGCTCGAAGTCGAGGATGTTGCGGATGTCGGCGTGCCGGAACCCGTAGACCGACTGATCCTCGTCGCCGACGACCATCAGGTTGCCGTGCTCCGCGGTCAGCAGCTGCAGCAGCCGGTACTGGGCGTGGTTGGTGTCCTGGTACTCGTCGACGAGGACGTGGCGGAAGCTGCGGCGCCAGCGCTCGCGCACCTCCTCGAACAGCTCCAGGGCGTTGACCGTGCACACCAGCAGGTCGTCGAAGTCCATCGCGTTGGCCTCGAGCATCCGCTTCTCGTAGAGCGCCGCTACCTCGGCGTAGACCTCCCCGGTGACCTCGACCAGCTGGTTCTTGGCGCCGGAGATCTGCGCGCGGATCGAGCGGGGCGGGTAGCGCTTGGGGTCGACGTGCAGCTCCTCCATCGCCCGTTTCAGCATCCGCAGCGAGTCCGCCTCGTCGTAGATCGTGAAGCCGCGCGAGTAGCCGAGCCGCTCGGCGTCGGCGCGCAGCATCCGCGCGCAGGCCGAGTGGAAGGTCGTCACCCACATCGCCCGCGCCGAGCGGCCGACCAGCGCCTCGACCCGCTCGCGCATCTCGTTCGCCGCTTTGTTGGTGAAGGTGATCGCCAGGATCTCGCCCGGCCGCGCCGCGCCGGTCGCCAGCAGGTAGGCGATCCGGTGGGTCAGCACCCTGGTCTTGCCCGAGCCGGCACCGGCCAGGACCAGCAGCGGCCCCTCGCCGTGGCGGACCGCCTCGCGCTGGGGCGGGTTCAGCTCGGCGAGCAGGCGCTCGGCGCGGTCAGCGCCCGGCTCGGTCGGTGCAGCTCCGAGCCCGTCCGCATGCTGCGCGGTGTCCGGATCGCTCTCCTGAAGCACGCGTCCGAGCATAGAGACGAGGTCGGCTGACCGAGAGCCGGCTAACCGCCCGCCGAGGACCTCCCGGTGCGCTGCCGCAGCTCCTCAACAGCGCCGTCGGGACCGTCGCCGCCGTCGAGTGCCGCGATCCGCTCCTCGAGCCGGGAGATTCGCTCCGAGAGCGTCTTGATCGCCTCGGCGATCGGGTCCGGCAGGTGGATCCAGTCGGCGTCGGGCCCTTCGACCCGGCGCCCTTCGACCTTGACCGGGTGGCCGGGGTTGCCGACCACGGTCGAGCGGGGCGGCACGTCCTCGATGACGACCGTGTTGGCGCCGATCTTCGCTCCATCCCCGACCGAGATCGGGCCGAGCAACTTTGCCCCGGAGCCGACGCTGACGTTGTCGCCCAGCGTCGGGTGCCGCTTGCCGCGCTGGAAGCCGGTGCCGCCCAGGGTCACCCCCTGGTAGAGCGTCACCCGCCGGCCGATCTCGGCCGTCTCGCCGATCACCACGCCGGCGCCGTGGTCGATGAAGAGCTCGCGGCCGATCTTCGCCGCCGGGTGGATCTCGATCCCGGTCACCGCCCGGGTCAGGTAGGCGATCGTCCGCGGCAGCAACGGCACACCGGCCTCGAGCAGGCGGTGGGCGAGGCGGTGGGCGAGCAGCGCCTGCACGCCCGCCCAGCCGGTGAGGATCTCGAATGTCGAGACGTTCTGGGCGGCCGGGTCGCGGTCGCGGGCGGCGGCGACATCGGCGCCGATCTCTTCCAGTAGTCGCTTGAGCATCAGGGTGCGAAGAAGGGTAGGGACATGTAGCGCTCGCCCGAGTCGCAGACCACCGTCACAACCCGCTTCCCGGCCATCTCCGGCCGCCCGGCGACCTCCAGCGCGGCACTGAGGTTGGCGCCCGCCGAGATCCCCGCCAGCACCCCCTCGCGGCGTGCGGCGAGCCGCGCCGTCTCCAGCGCGTCCTCGTCGGAGACGGCGACCGTCTCGTCGATCACCGAGCGGTCGAGCACGCCCGGCACGAAGCCGGCGCCGATCCCCTGGATCTTGTGCGGCCCGGGCTTGCCGCCCGAGAGCACCGGCGAGCTCGCCGGCTCGACCGCGACGACCAGCGTCTCCGGGCTGCGCTCGCGCAGCATCGCGCCGACGCCGCTGATCGTCCCCCCGGTGCCGACCCCGGCGACGAAGGCGCCGACCTCGCCGTCGCAGTCGCGCCAGATCTCCTCCGCGGTGGTGCGGCGGTGCGCTTCGGGGTTGGCGGGGTTGGAGAACTGCTGCGGCATGAAGCCCCTGCGCTGCTCGCGGATCTCCTCCGCCAGCTCGACCGCCTCGCCCATCCCGCCCAGCGAGGGCGTCTCCCGCACCTCGGCGCCGTAGGCGCGCAGCAGCTTCGCCCGCTCGCGGCTCATCCCCTCCGGCAGCGTCAGGATCAGCTCGTAGCCGCGCGCCGCGCAGACCATCGCCAGAGCGATCCCGGTGTTCCCACTGGTCGGCTCGACGATCACCGAGCGCCCCCGCTCGATCAGCCCGTCCCGCTCCGCCGCGTCGATCATCGCCACCCCGATCCGGTCCTTGACCGAGCCGCCGGGGCTGAAGTACTCGAGCTTGGCGCAGACCTCCGCCCCGAGTCCCTCCCCCAGCCGCCGCAGCGCGACCAAGGGCGTATCGCCGACCGTCGCCGAAGCCTCCGTCGCGATCCTCATCAGATGAAGTACGTCCCCGAGCCGGCCTCTTCGAGCTCGCGCCGGGCCACTTCGGCGATCGTCGTCTGGCCGAAGACCTTGCGCAGGGCGGTGACGCCCTCGGCCCAGATGCCGCCCGCCTCGTCGGCCTCCTGGCCGACCTTGCCGTCGAGCGTCTGCACGACCTCGAGCACGGTGATCTCGTCGGCCGGGCGGGAGAGCGTGTAGCCACCCTTCATCCCGCGGTGGCTGGTCAGCAGGCCGGCCCGGCGCAGGGTCGAGAAGAGCTGCTCGAGGAACTGCTCGGGAATCGCGCGGCGCTCGGCCAGCTCCTTGATCGGCACCGGCCGCTCGCCCGAGCGGGCCAGCTCGGCCATCGCGACGACCGCGTAGCGGGACTTCGAGGTAATGGAGATCACGAAGTCCTTTCTACCGCACGACCCGGACCGGCTGGGTTAGGATCGGGCGGTCCTGAGCGAGCGTCCACACTGCCTTGTGATCGACCCTCACCCGCTGGTCAGGCTCGGCGTGCGCCAGACCCTGGCCGGCGACTTCGAGATCGAGGAGAGCGCCAGCCGCAGCGAGGCGATCGAGCTGATCCGCGACGTCGGCAATATCGACGTCGCCGTCGTCGACCTGCGCTGCGATCCGGGTGACGCAGCGCCGAGCGCCGACGAGGCGATCCGCGAGCTGCGCCGCGCCGCCCCCTCGCTCGGGATCGTCGCCCACGGCGATCGGGCCGAGCGCCACCTTGCGGTGGCCGCCCTGCAAGCCGGCGCCACCGCCTACGTCGCCCGCACCGCGCGGGCGGAGGAGATGATGCGCGCGGTCCGCGCCGCGCTGGCGCAGGAGCAATTCGTCGACCCCGCCGTCCCACCCAAAGGCAGTCGCGGCAAGCTGACCCACCGTCAGCGCGAGATCCTCCAGCTCCTCGCCGACGGCGAGTCGACCACCGTCGCCGCCCGCGAGCTCGACCTCAGCGAGGAAACGATCAAGACCCACACCAAGCACGCCCTCGCCCGCCTCGGCGCCCGCAACCGGACCCACGCGGTGGCGATCGCCCTTCGAGAGTCGCTGATCGTCTAGATCCAGCCGCGGTCGCGTGCGGTGAGCACCGCCTGCGCCCGGTCCACCGCGCCGATCTTGCCGTAGACGTTGTGCAGGTGGGTGCGGATGGTCGAGACCGAGAGCTGCATCTCGCCGGCGATCTGCTTGTAGACCATGCCCTCCGACAGGTGGCGGAGGACGTCGAGCTCGCGTGCCGAAAGCGGGCACGGCTCGCTGATCCGCGGGCTGTCGTCGCGCGGGTAGGGAAGCTCGTAGAGCAGTTCGCGCAGGCCGCCGGCCCCGAGCCCGCAGCGCTTCGCCATCCCCCGCAACCGCTCCGGCGTCACCATCTCGCCCTGCGAGTAGTGGGCGACCATGTCGGCGGTGGCGACGACCGCCGCCAGGCCCTCGGCGTCCTCGGCATGATGGCGCTCGATCGCCACCGCGATCCGCTGCGGCACGTTCCAGCGCCGCGCCAGCACGCCGCCGACCAGCGCGTGGTCGATGCCGAGCTGCTCGCGCTCGTCGCGGATCCGCTGCTCCGGCGTCCGCGAGGAGACATCGAAGTAGCCGTGCTTGCCGGGGTGCAGCCTGGAGATCACCAGGCGGCCGATGTCGTGCAGGAGGGCGGCGACGACCAGCTCGTCGCGATCCTGCCAGCCGATCTCGCGGCCGATCCGCGCCGCCGCCTGCCGGGTCGCCAGCGCGTGGACGCGGAACTGCTCGGGCCGCAGCTCCCAGCCGCCGTTCGAGTCGAAGAAGTCGAAGACGGGCGCAGTGCCGGCGATCGCCAGCACACCGGAGGGCTTCAGCATGTCGACCGCCTCGGGCACGCCGGCGACGTTGCCGGCGCCGGCCCGGTTGGCGAAGCGAAGGACGCCGATCGTCAGCGCAACGTCGGCCTCGACCACCTCGACCAGCTCGCCGACGCGCGCGGTCTCGGCAGTCGCCGCCTGCATCACCCGCGCACGGGACTCGATCAGGGCCGGGAACTTCTCCACGGCCTCGAAGGCGGCCGCGAGGCGGGCGCCGGGAGCCGCGGCGCCGGGCCCGCCGCGCGCGGCGCCGGCCTTGTGCAACTTCCCGTTGGAGCTCACGCCCAGGTCATCGGCAGCCGAGGACACACGGTTTAGCCCCGGCCTCCCCAATATTGGGTGTTGCTATGCGTGCAGGCGCACCAGGGCGGCGTCGATACGCCGCAGCGATTCCTCGCGGCCCAGCGCGGAGAGCGACTCGAAGATGCCCGGCGAGACGGTGCTTCCGGTGATCGCCACGCGGATCGGCTGGTAGACCTTTCCCGGCTTCGCGCCGAGCCGCTCGGGCAGCGGCGCCAGCGCCGCCTCGACCGCCTCGGCCCCGAACCCGTCTGCGGCGGCGAGGGCCTCTCGCGCCGCCTCCAGCGCCTCCAGCGCCCCGTCCTTCATCGTCTTGCGCCACGCCTTCTCGTCGGCGACCGGCGGACCGAAGAGGAAGCGGATCAGCGGCCAGACCTCCGCCAGCGTCTGCGCTTTCTCCTGCACGATCCCGCACGCCGCCCGCAGGCGCCCGTCCGGCTCGCGGCCGAGATGGCGGGCAACCGCAGCCGTGTACTGCTCGAGCGGCAGCGCGCGCATGTAGCGGCCGTTCAGCCAGCGCAGCTTCTTCTCGTCGAAGATCGCCGCCGCCCTGCCGACGTCCTCGACCCGGAAGCGCTCGACCAGCTCGGCGGTGGAGATGACCGTGGCGTCGTCGTCCGTCCCCCAGCCGAGGAGCGCCAGGTAGTTGCGGACCGCCGCCGGCAGATAGCCCGCCTCGCGCAGCTCCTGCACCGAGGCGGCGCCGTGGCGCTTGGAGAGCTTGCGGCCGTCGGGGCCGTGCAGCAGCGGCAGGTGGGCGTAGCGCGGCGGCGGCTGCCCCAGCGCCTCCAGGACCAGCAGCTGCTTCGGCGTGTTGGAGAGGTGGTCGTCGCCGCGGACCACGTCGGTGATCCCCATCTCGGCGTCGTCGACCGCGACCGCGAAGTTGTAGAGGACCGAGCCGTCGCCGCGGGCGATCACGAAGTCGTCGTAGCTGCGGTTGGGGAACCGGACCGGGCCGCGGATCAGGTCCTCGACCACCGTCTCTCCCTCGTCGGGAACGCGCAGCCGGATCGCCGCACCCTCCTCGTCCGAGGGCCGTCCGCGGTAGCCACGGTCGGCGCCGTGCTCGGCCTTCCACGCCTCGACGTCCTTCGCGGTCGCGGTGTCGCGATAGGCGGCGCCGGAGTCGAGCAGCCGCCGCAGCGCCTCTCCGTGGCGGTCGGCCCGCTCTGCCTGGGAGAGCGGCCCCTCGTCCCAGTCCAGCTCCAGCCAGCTCATCGCGTCGAGGATCTGCTCGACGTTCTCCGCGGTCGAGCGCTCGCGGTCGGTGTCCTCGATCCGCAGCACCAGCTCGCCGCCCGTGTGCCTGGCGGCGAGCCAGTTATAGAGTGCCGTCCTCGCGCCCCCGATGTGCAGGGCACCGGTCGGCGAGGGGGCGAACCTCAGTCGGATGGGAGAGTCTTCGGGCACGATGTTGGTCGGCGCGCATATTTCCAGCTAAGGCGACGTGAGCGCTTCCCGAAGCTCGCCGAGCTCCACGATGCTCGACGTCGCATCCGGGGGAACCTTGCTTTCGGTGCTGTCGGGCACGACGATTAGCTGCCTTTTCGTCTCTGGACCAGGCAGCGCTCCCTCCTCCATGCGTTCGGCCGCTTTCTTGAGATTCGACGACTCGCGATTCAACGCCAGAACCGGCACGATGCGCGTGCTGACGCCGTTGTAGTCCGCCAAGAGGTCATTGCGACCGCCGGTGCCACGGACGGATTCACGCAGGAGGTTAGGGGCGCCTTCGTCATCCTTCCCTTCCAACTCCCTCTTGATTCGCCCCCAGAAGACGCTGGTCCTGAGTCCGTCCAAGAATTCCTGTGCCTCCGATATGAACTTACGCCGCTCGGAGGCGGGCAGCTCGCGCAGCTCCTCATCCCGCGCCAACATGATGCCGGTCGCCGTTCGTGCCTCGGAATCGGTCAGATAGCCGTCAAACTTGAGGCTGCCGATCGTCACGAAGGTCGTACCATTGCGGCCTGCCAGTAGGTGCTTCGCGATGAAGGCCAGCTTCCATTCGAGCTGCATCCTCAGCTCAAACACACTTTGAGCATCCTCGGTAGGTTCGTCGGCAACCCCCTCTCCTTTGTCGGAGGGGGGAGCTATTTTCGCCGCCTTCTCGACGTGCTGCCTCAACCCAAAGCTGAGCGGCCCGATCTGCGCTCTCTCGACGCTACTGAGGAACTTCTGCCAGGCGTCCACGGGCACGACCAAGACGATGATTCCAATCAACAAGAACGCGGCGACCGGCCATGCTCGGTCAGATGGGAGGCCGATCGCGATAACGGCCAGGGCAAGAGCGATGAAGGGCAGCCCGACGAGAAGCCTAACGACCACGGATCGCTGAGCAGGCTTCATCTTTCCCGCGTGCCTCCCAACATCCCGTTCAGTCTAGTACTACAGCAATGGTCCACAAGACACGCTATGGCGTTTGCCGACAGAGGGCCTTCCGGCCTCCCGCTGGGGCACCAAAGTGGGGCCTCCACCCGTAGAGTGGGGGACATTCCGGTCAGGGTCGAGGCGACCACCGGACACCGAGTGGACGGTCTTCTTGTCGAGGGCGATGAGGCCATTTCCCCTGGCCCGCACGGCAAGGTGAGTCTCAACTCCCATGGAGAGGACCTCGTGATCGGTTCGGAGATGATCGCGGCGTTTACCTTGCTGCCCGGCAGATCCGTCGATCGCGGCGACGAGCGCCGCGGCTAGGCATTCGCCTCGTCTTCCAGATTTCCGCCTTCTCCTCGGCGCTCCCGGTGCGGGCGCGCGCCTTGAACCGATCGCCCTTCAAGCTGACCGACCTGCTGATCGTCAACGAGGGCGCCGATCCCTCCAACCCCCAGGTTCGCTCGATCGCCTGATTGTTCGTCCATCGCCCCGAGATGGTGTTCGTCGCCGGCTCTCAGGCGAGCACGCCGCGCTACCGCTTTGTCGCCTCAGTCCCCGAGGGCCAGTACGACGCGGAGCGGCTTCAGGCGACAGCAGGAGTCAGATGCTCAAGTGCGTGGCGCCCTATGTCGGCCCGCACCGGTGGCATATCGGCGGCGGGCGGTGCTTGCTTGCGCCGATAGGAAACCTGCACGGTGACGCGCCGCAGGAGCTCGTTGCGAAGCCGGGCGAGCCGGCCCAGTGGGAGCGGCTCGATCAGCATCTCGAGGTCGTTCGTCCCGACGATGACGGTCGGGCGCCCTTCGTGCAGATAGCGCCACAGGACCCGGTCGGTCTGGGCGCTCTCTTGCCAAGCGATGAAGGCGACGCCGTGCGGGTAGCCCGGATCGGCGTCGCTGGTGGCGGCGTCGATGAAAGTCGAAAGGGCGGCGTTCTCGGCGGGCGTTCGCATGGTCATGGTCAGATTCCTCTGTCTTGGCATGGCTTGGGAGTTCCCTTCTTCCAGGGTGGAATCCTGGTTTCGGGGTCTCCGTCAAACCCGGCCTGGCTCAACGGAGGAACCGCAGATGGCTCTAGGATGCCGGGATTCATGCTCATCGGCGCGCACGTGTCCACTGCCGGCGGCTTGCCGAAAGCTATCGAGCGCGGCACCGAGTTCGGTTGCGAGTCGATCCAGATCTTCAACCAGAGCCCGCGGATGTGGCGACCGACCAGCTACGGCGAGGACAACTTCGCCGCCTTCCGCGAGGCGATGGACGACTCCCCGATCGAGGCGGTGGTGATCCACGCCGTCTACCTGATCAACTGCGCCAGCAAAGACAAGGAGCTGCGCGAGAAGTCGCTCGCCTCGCTGTCCCACGCGCTGCGGATCGGCGACGCGATCGGCGCCGCAGGGGTCGTCCTGCACCCCGGAGCCCAGAAAGGCGAGCCGCTCGGCCCCTCGATCAAACGCGCCGCCAAGGTGATTGCCGCAGCCTTGAAGGACAGCGAGCGCTGCCCGCTGCTGCTCGAGCAGACCGCCGGCCACAAAGGCCTGCTCGGCCGCGACTTCGACCAGACCGCCGCGCTGATCGACCGGGCCGGCGGCGGCAAGCGCCTCGGCCTCTGCCTCGACTCCTGCCACCTCTTCGTCCAGGGCTACGACATCACCGACGCCGAGCACCTCTCGGCCGTCCTCGACGAGGCCGACGAAAAGGTCGGCCTGAAGCGCCTCCGCTGCGTCCACGTAAACGACGCCGCAGCCCCCCTGGGCTCCTGCCGCGACCGCCACGCCAACATCGGCCAGGGCGAGATGGGCAAGCGCGGCCTCGAGGCGTTCCTCTCCGAGCCCCGCTTCGAGGGCCTGCCGGCCACCTTGGAGACCCCGGGCCCGAATAAGAAAGGCCCCGACAAGAAGGAGGTGCAGGCAGCGAAGCGCCTGCGCAGGGCGGGGCTCAAACGCCGCGGCAAGTAGGGCCGGCGAGGTGCTGACGACCACCCGCGAGAACGTCAGTCGTCGTCGTGGGCTGCTCGCGTGGGACGCGGGGGCGGGTGTCCCTCATAAGCGGCGCCGCAAGAAGGGCAGCGCCATGCGCTCGGATCGCTACCAGCATCCTTGGGGTACTGTCGCCCGCACTTGTTGCACTTGACCATGATCGTCTCGGCCACGGGATAGCTACTTTACCGGCTTGGACCCCAGGAGCAATTCCGGCGTGGAGCCGGTTAGCCTTACCTGGGACCGCCAAAGGAGGAATCGAAAAGTGAATGATCAGCGAGCTGAGCGTTCGAAGGACAAGCCGAAGCCAAAATCCCCGATAATCGACCCGAAAGTTCCGCCCTATACGGAACCGAAAACCCCATCGGTGCCAGTCGACCCGCCCACGCCATCACCATCACCATCGCCATCGCCATCACCGTCGCCATCACCGTCGCCATCACCAGGCAAAGCCCCTCGCAAAGGTTAGGTGAGCGGTCGCTGCGCCTGGGAATATGGCCCCTGGCGATCCTTGGGCTGTAAACGGTGTGTGGGATGTGTGATGTTGCGCTCCAACGGACCAGCAGAGTCCTGAGATGGACGCTTCTGTCAAGGGGCGCTTGATGTCTGGGCGTGCGTAGACCTGCTGCTCAGCTACCCACGATCGACAAGCTGACCCCTCTCAAGGGACGGATCGCTCGACAGGGGCTTCCGGTGTGCTCTATGCGTCTATGGGCGACATAGGCACACCGGAGGCGCGGCGCTACCTGATCTGCATGCCGGAGATCGCGCGGGAGATGACCAGGCGCTGGATCTCGGAGGTGCCCTCGAAGATCGTGTAGATCTTCGCGTCGCGGTGCATCCGCTCGACCGGGTACTCGCGGGTGTAGCCGTTGCCGCCGAGGATCTGGATCGCCCGCTCGGTCGCCCAGACGGCGACCTCGCCGGCCTTCAGCTTCGACATCGAGCCCTCGGCGTTCTCGAACTTCTGGCCGCTGCGCCCCATCCAGGCGGCGCGCCAGACGAGCAGCCGGGCGGCGTCGATCTCCATCTTCATGTCGGCGAGGGCGAAGGCGATCGCCTGGTTCTCGATGATCGGGCGGCCGAACTGCTGGCGCTCCTTGGCGTAGTCGAGCGCGTACTCGTAGGCGGCGCGGGCAATCCCGATGGCCTGCGCGCCGACCGTCGGCCGGCTCGCTTCGAAGGTCTGCATCGCCGCCTGCGACTTGGAGCGCTTGCCCTCGCGCACCCGCGCCAGCCGCTCGTCGAGCTTCTCCTTGCCGCCCAGCAGGCAGGCGCCCGGCACGCGGCAGTCGTCGAGGTGGACGTCGGCGGTGTGCGAGGCGCGCAGGCCGTGCTTCTTCACCTTCGCGCCCTGCTCGCAGCCGGCGGTTCCCGGCGGGATCACGAAGGCGGCGTGGCCGCGCGAGCGCAGCTCGCGGTCGACCGTGGCGATCACCACGTGGACGCCGGCGATGCCGCCGTTGGTGGCCCAGGCCTTCTGCCCGTTCAGCACCCACTCGTCCTTCGCCTCGTCGTACTTGGCGGAGGTGCGGATCGCCGAGACGTCGGAGCCGGCGTCGGGCTCGGAGGAGCAGAAGGCGGCGACCTTGGGATCCTCGGCGGAGCCGAAGCACTGCGGGATCCACTCGCCCATCTGCTCCGGCGTCCCCTGGCCGAAGATCGCGGCGACGGCGAGCGAGGTGCCCATGATCGCCATCCCGATCCCGGCGTCGCCCCAGAACAGCTCCTCGTTGGCGATCGGCAGGGTCAGGCCGGCCTCGTCGGCCCAGAACTGGCCCAGCGCTTCGAAGCTGTAGAGGCCGATCTTGGCGGCCTCCTGGATCACCGGCCAGGGCGTTTCCTCGCGCTCGTCCCACTCCTCCGCCGCCGGGCGCACCACGCCCTCGGCGAAGCCGTGGACCCACTCGCGGATGTCCTTCTGGTCCTGGTTCAGCTCCAGCGTGAAGCCGGGCGCCTCCGCCACCGCCGCTTGATCGCTCATGCGGCGAATCCTACACGGAATGGTGTCGCCTTAGACGTCCCGCAGGTCGAAGGCTCGCAGCCCCTCGGGGCCGCCGTCGGCGCAGTCGAAGAAGCGCCGGTTGACGCAGTCGTACTCCCCGCCCGAGCCATCGTAGGCCCGCTCGACCGAGAACGGGCAGTGGGGCAGCGGCTCGCCGGTCATCTTCACCCCACCGAAGCCGCCGGGCTGCAGCACCGCGTCGAGCTCGACCTTGGCGCCGAAGACCTGCTGCATGCAACCGACGTACTGCACCCCGGTGAGGGCGTCGAGATAGCTGTAGAGGAAGCGGCAGCCGATCTCGACGCAGCTGCGCGGCTCGACCATCCTGTCGCAGAAGGAGCGGCAGCTGCGGCACTCGCCTGATTTCGCCCTGGTGGCCGGCACACCAAAAGTCTAGGCGGCCAGGGCATCGGCGCCGCCGAGGATCTGGTCCAGCTCGGCGCGCAGTCCGCTCGACAGCCGCACCCGGTAGCCGTCGCCGAGCTTCATCTCGGTCGGCCTGCCGTCCTCGCCGCGAATCGCCAGGTGGACGTCGGCTTCGCCCCTGTGGTGCTCGAAGACTTCCTTCAGCTGGTCGAACACCCCGGGCAACCGCAGCTTCGCCGCGTCGATCGTCAGCCGCAGCGGTTCCGCCGGTTCCCTCGTGGCGGCGCCGGCGCGGGCGATCTCCTCGCTGTCGGGTTCGAAGCGCTCCGCCTCCTGCACGACGAGCTTCGTCTCGCCGCGCTCCTTGTGGTCGATCCGGCCGCGGACGAGGACGACCGCGTCGGGCTCGATCGCCGTCGCGCTCTCCGCCTGGTCGGCCTTGAAGATCAGCATCTCGACCTGCCCCTCGACGTCGTCGAGCGTCGCGAACATCATCTGCGTGCCGCTCTTGGTGCGGATCTTCTTGCACTCGGCGACGATCCCGCCGACCGTCACCCAGGAGCCGTCCGGCTTGCCGGCCAGCCCCGCCAGGCCGCAGTCGACGCGGGCGCGCAGCGCCTCGCGCACTTCCGACAGCGGGTGCGAGGAGAGGTAGGTACCCAGCGTCTCCTTCTCCATCGCCAGCAGCTCGCGGCGCTCGAACTCGGCGGCCGAGATCGGCGGCCGGTGGTGGGCCTGCGAGGATCCGCCCGCCGTGCCGTCGCCGAAGTCGAAAATCGAGCCCTGGCCGAGCTGCGCGTCCTCCTGCGCTTTCTGCCCGGCCGACTGCGCCGCCGGCAGCGCCTCCAGCATCCCCTTGCGAGTCGCCCCGGTCGAGTCGAGGGCGCCGCACTTGACCAGGCATTCGATCGCCCGTTTGTTGACCGCGCGCGCGTCGACCCGCTCGCAGAAGTCCCAGATCGAGGCGATCGGGGAGTCCTCGCGCGCCCGCAGGATCGCCTCGACCGCGCTGTGGCCGACGTTCTTGACCGCGTCGAGGCCGAAGCGGATCGCCTTCTCGCTGACCACGAAGTCGTGGTCGGAGGAGTTGACGTCGGGCGGTAGCACGTCGATCCCCATCTCGGCGCAGCGGTTGACGAAGAACGGGACCTTGTCTTTGGTGTTCATCACCGAGGAGATCACCGCCGCCATGTACTCGGCCGGGTAGTTGGCCTTGAGGTAGGCGGTGCGGTAGGCGATCAGCCCGTAGCAGGCGGCGTGGGACTTGTTGAAGGAGTAGTCGGCGGCCGCCTCCATCAGCGACCACATCTCGCTCGCCACCTTCGCCGCCGTCCCCGAGGCCTCCATCCCCTCCAGGAACTTGTCCTTCATCGTCGCCATCAGGTCGCGCTTCTTCTTGCCGATCGCCTTGCGCAGGTCGTCCGCCTCGGAGGGGCTGAAGCCGGCCATCTGCTTGGCGATCTCCATCAACTGCTCCTGGTAGAGGACGCAGCCGTAGGTCGGCTGAGTGATCGGCCGCAAGCGCTCGTCGGCGTAGGTCACCGAGTCGGGGTTGCGCTTGCCCTTCGCGTAGACGTCGATGTAGCGCATCGCGCCGGGCCGGTAGAGGGCGACCAGGGCGACGATGTCGTCGAAGCCGGTCGGCCGCACCTTCTTCATCGCCTCGCGCATGCCCTCCGACTCGAGCTGGAAGACGCCGGTGCCGTCGCCGCCCGCCAGCATCTCGAAGGTCCTCGCGTCGTCCATCGGGATCTCGGCCATCTCCAGCTCGACGCCGCGCGAGCGACGGACGATCTCGATCGCGTCCTCGATCACGTCGAGGTTGCGGAGGCCGAGGAAGTCCATCTTCAACAGCCCGATCTCCTCGATCGGGCCCATCGAGTACTGGGTGACGATCTTGTACTGCCTCTCCCCCTTCTCCCCACCGCTGCTGCGGTCCTCGGCCAGTTGCAGCGGCACGATCTCCTGCAGCGGCCGGTCGGCGATCACCACCGCGGCGGCGTGGATCGAGTTATTGCGGATGATCCCCTCGAGCCCCTGGGCGACGTCGACGATCCGCTTCGCGTCCGGCTCTGCGTCGTAGGTCCTCTTCAGCTCCTGCCCCTGCTCCAGGCATTCCGCGAAGGAGGGGCTGCGGCCCATGATCGGCTCGGGAATCTGCTTCGCGAGGCGGTCGCCGGTGCCGTAGTCGAAGCCGAGCACGCGGGCGGCGTCGCGGGTCGCGGCGCGCGGCGCCATCTTGCCGAAGGTGATGATCTGGGCGACCGATTCGCGCCCGTACTTGTCGCCGACGTAGCGGATCATCCGCTCGCGGCCGCGAACCGAGAAGTCGATGTCGATGTCCGGCATCGATTTGCGGCCGGGGTTGAGGAAGCGCTCGAAGAGGAGGTCGTTGGCAAGCGGGTCGAGGTCGGTGATCTTGAGGATGTAGGAGACGATCGAGCCGGCGGCAGAGCCACGGCCGGGGCCGACGGCGACGCCGTTCTGCTTTGCGTAGCGGACGAAGTCCCAGACGATCAGGAAGTAGGAGGAGAAGCCCATCTCCTCGATCACCCCGAGCTCGAGTTCCATCCGCTCGACCGCCTCGGCCGGCGGCGGGTCGCCGTAGCGGGCGCGCAGGCCCTCGCCGGCGATCCGCCGCAGCATCGCCTCCGGCTCCTCGCCGTCCTCGGTCGGGTAGCGGGGCAGCAGCAGGCTGCCGAGCTCGATCTCCAGCGAGCAGCGCTCGGCGATCTCCAGCGTGGTCGGGATCGCCTCGGGCCACTCGGCGAAGGACTCGCCCATCTCCTCGTTGCTCTTGAGGAAGAACTCGTTGGTGTCGAAGCTCAGCTTCGGCGCCTCCAGGGTCGACTTGGTCTGCACGCAGAGCAGCGCCGCGTGGTTGTCGAAGTCCTCGCGGCGCAGGTAGTGGACGTCGGCGGTGCCGACCAGCGGCCGGCCCAGCTCGCGGGCGAGGCGGACGATGCCCCGGTTGGCCTTCTCCTGCTCCTCGATCCCGTTCTTCTGCACCTCGAAGTAGACCTGCTCGGGCCCGAAGGCCTGGATCAGGTCGTCGACGTGGGCGCGGGCGTCGTCGGCGCGCTCTTCGACCAGGCGGCGGCAGAAGCGCGACTGCAGGCAGCCGGTGAGGGCGATGACGCCCTCGGCGTGCCGGGCGAGCAGCTCCATGTCGACGTTGGCCTTGCCGCGCGAGAAGCCCTCGAGGAAGCCGGCCGAGGTGAGCTTGACCAGGTTGGCGAAGCCGGCGTCGCTCTCGGCCAGCAGCGTTATGTGGTTGCGCTCGTACTTGGGCTTCTCCTTGACCGCGGCGACGTCGTCGACGAGGTAGGCCTCGAGCCCGGCGATCGGCTTGATCCCGTGCTTGCGGCAGGCCTTGTAGAGGTCGACGGCGCCGTTCATCACGCCGTGGTCGGTCAGCCCCAGCGCCGGCTGCCCCAGCTCCGCCGCCCGCGCCGCCATCGCATCGATCTTGCAGGCGCCGTCAAGCAGCGAGTACTCGCTGTGGGCATGGAGATGGACGGCGGCGGCAGAGCTCACGGGCGAGATCGATCATGCCAACCGGGGCAGATGGCAACTGCGCCCGAAAGCGCGCCTTCCCCGCTATCTCCGTGCCTAAATCGTGCCGACCTTCGTTCGATAGCCGTCCGACCGATCGGATGGTGCTCTGACTCAGGGCCCGGGCCCGGTAACCGTAAAGGGGCCCTCGAAGGACGTCGAGCCCTGCTGCACCCCGAAGAGCTGGGCGGTGCCGCCGGCTATCGAGTCGGTAGCCGAGAAAGTTCCCTGCGCGTGAACGTTTGCGGGCAGGCTACCCGAGCAGAGCACCGTGTCGTTCGCCGTGACCGACGTGTCTGGCGCGCACGTATAAGGCGCGGCGGGCAGAGTGACGACGTTAGACACCTGGTTGCTGCTGGGCAGAACGACCTTGAAGCGCTCGACCGGGAGCGAGAAGAAGACGTCGAAGAACGAATTGGGATGTATTTCCTGCAGCGCCCCGCTCCCCTTGAGCGGTTCGGGGCTCGGTTGGGGGCTGCTCGTCCCGGTGGTCCCTCCCTTGGGCGGCTCGGAGGTCCGACACGACCCTTCGCAGACCACGCGGGGCAGGAACGGGTTCGGGTTCCCGTGGCCCCAGTGGACGATCAGCACCTTGCAGCTGAGGTTCTGGGTCTGCTTCCCGCGCCTGAAGGCGAACTTGACGACAACCACCTGGATGCGCAGCGGCGGGTCGACCTTGCTGCCGCTCTGCTTGAAGCCGTCGGCTGCCACGAACCCGGGAGGAACACCTCCCGGCTGCGGTTTCACCGGCGTCACCGACGCCTTTCCGCCGGGGCCTTTCTGGGTCGAGGGAGAACCGAAGATCCAGCCCTTGCCTTCGTCGACGATCACGAACTTCACGGTCGCGGTGCCGCCATGGGGGATCACAGCCGGTTCGGGCGCGCAGGAGACCGTGAACTTTCCCGGCTTCTTCGGCGGCGGTTCTTCGTTAGGCGGTAGCTTCCTCTTCCTCCTTCTCCAGATGATTTCTTCTTCCGGGGGCGGTTCCTTGAGGTGCGGCAGATGCGGTGGCCCCCCGACCGTGCCGGGTGGGATCAGGTAGTCCTCGGTCTCGCCGCTCACATATGGCGTGGCCGCGCCGCCTCCGTCGGGGCCGGCGACCGGCTGGTCGAGGGTCAGCGTGACGCGGTCCCAGATGTCGCTGGTATGGCTGCCGGCCTTAAAGCCGATCGGGAGCACGGCGATGCCGTCGGGCGCAAGCTTGTCCATCGAGACCGGCAGGTTGCGGATCGCCCACTCCGAGCTGCATTTGTCGCTGGAATCCGCCCAATCGCCGTCGCGGTTCCAGTCGAACCAGGCATTGACATAGGCGACGTGCGCGGAGGTGCGCGTCGCCGCCGGCAACGCGGCGCCGTTCAGCACCACCTTGAGGGTGCTGGAACCGCACTTCGTGAGGCTTACCGAGGCGCCGTCGTCGACGGTGTCCTTGTTGACTTGGCGCGAGTTGGCCTCGGCGCTCTCGCCCGCACCCAGGTAGAACGAGGAAACAGGGACGTGGCGCGGGCCGGGCCTCGCCGCCTTCGAGGGGAAGTGGCCGATCACGCCCGGCGCGGTCGAGTACCCGGCCCGGGCGCCGTCGGGCGCATCGCCGAAGTCCGCGCCGCCCCCGGCCCCCAGCGCGGCCGGGGTAAGGCTGAGCACGCCGAGCCACGCAAGCGCCACCCCTCCTATGCCTACCCGCTTGGCCAACCGAGCAATCTCCCCCATTAGGCCCATCCCTGAGCCGCCGAACGCCGAGCTTACCCCTGCTGAGGCAGGCCCGTCAAGCCGGCTGCGTCGACACGCTGAGCAGCCGATTCCGCTCGGGTCCCGCGGAACCGCCTCGGAGCATCCGCAAGACGGCGCGGGCCGGGTCCTAAATTCGCGCTAAAAGCACGCCGAGATGCGTCGCGGTGGGGCTAACATCGGCTGAGTGCTTGCAGCGGAAACGGATCTCGTGGGTGGCAGGGTGCTCGTCGTCGAGGACGACGAGGACATCGCCGACGTGCTGCGGCGCTCGCTGCGGAACGAGGGCTATGAGGTGCGGACGTCCGGCGACGGGGTCGAGGCGCTCGACGTCGCCGCCGGCTTCGTGCCGGATCTGGTGGTGCTCGATCTGGGGCTGCCGCGGATGGACGGGGTCGAGGTCTGTCGCCGGCTGCGCGCCGACAGCGACGTGCCGATCCTGATGCTGACCGCCCGGGCGGAGACCGAGGACCGGGTCGGCGGGCTCGACAGCGGCGCCGACGACTACCTGGTCAAGCCCTTCGAGCGCAAGGAGCTGCTGGCGCGGATCCGGGCGCTGCTGCGCCGCCGCCCGCCGCGCGGCTCCGCCTCGCTACAGGTCGGGGACCTGACGCTCAACCCCGACACGCGCGAGGTGAAGCGCGGCGGGCGCGAGGTCGAGCTGACCAATCGCGAGTTCGAGCTGCTCGAATACCTGATGCGCAACGAGCGCCTGGTCGTCTCGCGCGAGCGCCTGCTCGACGAGGTCTGGGGCTACGACCCGATGGCGGCGACCAACACGATCGACGTCTTCATCTCAAACCTGCGCCGCAAGCTGGAGGAAGGCGACGAGACACGGCTCCTGCACACCAAGCGCGGCGCCGGGTATGTCTTAAAGGCATAAATGGCGAATTCCAGGCGTTGCCAGGCAAGGACGCAGGGAGGACGACGAGGGGAGCGCACTTCTAGTGCGTGACCCGAGGAGGACGACCGAGGACGCCGCATGGCGACGCCTGGGATCGCCATTTCGGAACTGGCCGGTGCGCTGGCGTCTGGCCGCCGTCTCCGCCGGGCTGACCCTGGCGATCCTGGTGCTGTTCGGGGCGATCGTCGGCAACCTCGCGGCGCAGCGGGTGCGCGACGACTTCAACCGCGAGATGACCGGCGCCGTCTCGACCCTCGCCTCGCAGGTGCAGATCGTCGACACGATCACCAACACGCTGATCATCCGCGAGCCCGACCTGGCCGATTTCGTCAGCCCCAACGATGCCTCGGTGCGGATCTTCGACGCGAACGGGCAGCAGCTCGACTCGAGCCCGAACGCGGCGGAGCTGGGCCCACCGGTTCCCGGCGTCCACCAGCTGGGCGAGATGCGCGTCGTCACCGCCGTCCTGCGCAGCCGCCAGAGCGGCCGCATCGCCGGCTTCGTCCAGTACGGGCGCAACGAACAGCACGTCGATTCGACCGTCGACCGGCTCTGGGTGCTGATCGCCGCCGGGGTCCTGGGGGCGACGCTGCTCGCCAGCCTCGCCGGCCTGGCGATCGCGCGGCGGGCGATGCGGCCGATCTCCTCGCTGACCGCGACCGCGCGCGAGATCGCCGACACCGGCGACCCCTCCGGACATATGCCGGAGCCGCGGGTCGACGACGAGGTGGGCGAGCTGGCGCGCACGCTCGAGCAGATGCTGCGCTCGCTCGACGCCGCCCGGGCCGAGCGCGAAGCGGCGCTGAAGAAGCAGCGCGAGTTCGTCGCCGACGCCTCGCACGAGCTGCGCACGCCACTGACCAGCATCCTCGCCAACCTGGAGCTGCTACAGGCCTCGCTCGACGAACCGACACACGACGAGGAGCGGGAAATGGTCGACTCCGCCCTGCGCTCCTCGAGCCGGATGAGCCGGCTGGTCACCGACCTGCTGCTGCTCGCCCGCGCCGACGCCGGCCGGCTCGCCGCCCGCACCCGCTGCGACCTGGCCGAGATCGCCGGCAACGCGGCAGCCGAGGTGGCGCCGACGACCGGCGAACGCGAGTTGCGGATCGACAACGGCCGGCCGCTGCCGGTCGACGGCAATCCCGACGAGCTGCACCGGATGATCCTCAACCTGCTCGACAACGCCGTCCGCCACACGCCGCCCGGTTCGGCGATCGAGCTGCGCCTGCGCGCCGCCGGGAGGGACGCGGTGGTCGAGGTCGCCGACGACGGGCCGGGAGTCCCGCCCGAGATGCGCGAGCAGATCTTCGACCGCTTCGTCCGCGGCGCAGGCCCAGCCGACACAGCGGGGCGCGGCGGCAGCGGCCTCGGCCTGGCGATCGTCCGCGCGGTCGCCGCCTCGCACGGCGGCAGCGTCGAGGCGACCGAGTCCGAGAGCGGCGGCGCCCTCTTCCGCATCCGCCTGCCGCGGGCAAGATCTGAGCGAGTAATTAGCGCCGCTTTAGACCGGGTTTAGCGGCCCGGCTTAGGTTCCCCGGCGGACGAGACACAAAGCCCGCCGGGTTCTCCCCAACGCAGCCCGGCGGGCTTTCTCAGACCTCGACCACGACCGGCAGGATCATCGGCCGGCGCCGCAGCTTCTCGTAGACGAGCTTGCCGATCGCGTCGTGGAGGTCTTCCTGGATCAGGTGCAGCTCGCGGGTGCCGGCCTCGGCGGCGTCCTCGAGCGAGTCCTCGACCACGTCCTTCAGCTCCTCGACCAGCGCGTCGGCCTCTTCGAGGAAGGCGACGCCGCGGAAGATCACTTCCGGGTCGGCGACGACGCTGCCGTCGTCGGAGGCGATCGTCGCGACGACGATGAAGATCCCGTCGGCGGAGATCTCGCGGCGGTCGCGCAGCGCGACGTCGTCGGGCTCGCCGACGTTGACCCCGTCGACGAACATGACGCCGCTGTGGATCTCCTTGCCGAAGCGGGCGCCGTCCTCGTCGACCTCGAGCGGCAGCCCGTTGTGGCCCTGGAAGATGTCCTCGGCGGCGACGCCGACCGATTCGGCCAGCTCGGCGTGCAGGCGCAGCCGCTGGTAGTCGCCGTGGACCGGCATCACGTAGCGCGGTTTGGTCAGGTTGAGCATCAGCTTCAGCTCCTCCTGCCAGCCGTGGCCGGAGGCGTGGATCGGCGCGTCCTTGGCGGTGACCACCGAGGCGCCGATCTCGTAGATGCGGTCGACCGTCTCGTTCACCGCCCGCTCGTTGCCGGGCACCGGGGTGGCCGAGAAGACGACCGTGTCGCCGGAGTGCAGCTCGACGTCGCGGTGGTCGTTGTTGGCCATCCGGCGCAGCGCCGAGAGCGGCTCGCCCTGGCTGCCGGTCGAGATCACGATCACCCTCTCGTCGGGGAAGTCCTCGATCTCGCGCGGCTGGATGAACAGGCCGGAGGGCGCGTTGGCGATGCCCAGGTTGGAGGCGATGTTGAAGTTCTTGCGCATCGAGCGGCCGACCAGGGCGACGCGGCGGTCGAGCTTGACGGCGGCGTCGATCACCTGCTGGACGCGGTGGATGTTGGAGGCGAAGGAGGTGACGACGATCCGGCCCTTGCAGGCGCCGAAGGTCTCCAGCAGCGCCGGGCCGACGCTTGACTCCGACGGCGCGATCCCCGGCCGGTCGGCGTTGGTCGAGTCGCCGCAGAGCAGCAGCAGGCCGTCGCGGCCGAGTTCGGCGAGCCGCGAGATGTCGGCCGGGCGGCCGTCGACCGGCGTCTGGTCGAACTTGTAGTCGCCGGTCATCAGCATCTTGCCCAGCTCGGTGCCGACGATCACGCCGCGCGCGTCGGGGATCGAGTGCGAGAGGTGGACCAGCTCCAGCTCGAAGGGCCCCGCCTGCACCTTCTCCCCGGCCGGCAGCTCCTCCAGCGGGGCCTCGCCCAGCTTGTGCTCGTCGAGCTTGGAGCGGACCATGCCGATCGTCAGCAGGCCGCCGTAGACGACCGGCGGCATGCCGATCTCGCGCAGCACGTAGGGCAGCGCGCCGACGTGGTCCTCGTGGCCGTGGGTGAGGACGATCGCCTCGATGTCCTCGGCGCGGTCGCGCAGGTAGGAGAAGTCGGGCAGGACGAGGTCGATGCCCAGCATCTCGGCGGTCGGGAACATCAGCCCGGTGTCGACGACGACGATCCTGCCGTCGTACTCGATCACGGTCATGTTCTTGCCGATCTCGCCCAGGCCGCCGAGCGGCAGTATTCGCAGCTTCGCCGCCATCGGCTAGGAGGCCACCGCGATGCCGACCGCGTCGAGCGCGTCGCGCACCGTCGCGCGTTGCTGGGCGTCGGCCTCGACCAGCGGCAGTCGCAGGCCGCCACAGGGAATCAGGCCGGTCATCTCCAGAGCCGCCTTGAGCGGGATCGGGTTGGTGGTTACGCCGAGGGCCTTGTACAGCGGTTGCAAGCCGCTGTCGATCTCCCTTGCCGGCGCCAAATCGCCAGCTTGCGCGGCGTCCCACATTTCCCGCATCTGCGGACCGACCAGATGGGAGGCGACGAGGATTCCACCGGCGCCCTGCAGTTCCAGCGTTGGCAAGAAGCCATCGTCATTGCCGGCGAGGAGCGCCAGCCCCTCAATCTGTTGCAGTTCCTGATTCTGGGCCTGCTTGACCGCGACGACGCTGTCGATCTCGGCCAGCTCGGCGAGCTGCGCGGGCGGCACGTTGACCACCACCCGCGAGGGGATGTTGTAGGCGATCAGCGGGAGCTCCGGCACGGCCGCGGCGATCGCCTCGAAGTGGGCGCGGATGCCGGCGAAGTTGGGCTTGTTGTAATAGGGCGTGACGACCAGCGCCGCCTCGGCCCCGGCCTCGGCGGCGGCCCTGGTCAGCTCGATCGAGTGGCGGGTGTCGTTGGTGCCGGTGCCGCAGACCACCGTCGCCGCCGCGCCGACCTCCTCGACGATCGCCCGCAGCAGCGAGATCTGCTCACCGTCGTCGAGCGTCGCCGCCTCGCCGGTGGAGCCGGCGACGACGACACCGTGCGAGCCGTGCTCGACCAGGTGGGTCGCGAGCCGCCTCGCAGCGGCCTCGTCGACCCGCCCCTCCTCGTCGAAGGGCGTCGCCATCGCGGTCAGGACACCTCGAATCACGGTGCGAAGACTAGTGGGGTGCGGTCGGCCCAGGGAACCGCCTGCTCGAGCTGCGCGGCGACCCGCAGCAGCAGGTCCTCGCGGCCCAGCGGGGCGGCGAGCTGGACGCCGATCGGCAGCCCGTCCTCGCTCCAGTGCAGGGGCAGCGAGATCGCCGGCTGGCCGCTCGCGTTGAAGGCGGCGGTGAAGCAGCAGTCGACGAAGGCGCGCTCGAAGGCCGCCAGCGGCTCCGGGCCGGAGTCGTCGAAGCTGCCGAGCGGCGGCGGCGTCTCGGCCATCGTCGGGCTGAGCAGCAGGTCGAAGCCGGACTCGTGGATGCCGGCGAGCATCCGCGACAGCACCTGGTGCTGGCCGACCGCGGCCAGGTACTCGGCGGCGCTGTGGCGGCGGCCGAGCTCGGCCAGCGCCCAGGAGAGCGGCTCGACGTCGTCGCGGCCGATCGCCTTGCCGGTCGCGATCCCGAGCTGGTCGAGGATCGCCGCCAGGCCGGCGGCCCAGCGGACGAGGAACGGCTGCACCAGGTCGATGCTGCGGATCGCCGCCAGGTCGGGCTCCTCGACCTCGTGGCCGAGCCCTTCGAGGGTCTTCGCCGCGCCGCGAGCCGCGGCCACCACCTCGGGATCGGCCTCGGCGTCGATCGACGTCTCCGTCCAGAGCGCGATCCGCAGCTTGCCGGGGTCGGCGCCGACCTCCTCGGTGTAGGGGCGCAGCGGCGGCGGCGCTACGTAGGGGTCGCCCGGGGCCGGCCCGTGCACCGCCTCGAGCAGGGCGGCGGTGTCGCGAACCGAGCGGGAGACGCACAGCTCACAGGTCATGCCGGACATGATGTCGCCGATCAGCGGGCCCTCGGTGATGCGTTGCCGGCTCGGCTTGAGGCCGACCAGGCCGCAGCTGGAGGCGGGGATGCGGATCGAGCCGCCGCCGTCGTTGGCGTGCGCGAAGGGCACCATCCCGGCCGCCACGGCGGCCGCCGAGCCGCCGCTGGAGCCACCGGCGGAGCGGCCGGTGTCCCAGGGGTTGCGGGTCTGCCCGTAGGCGCGCGGCTCGGTGGTCGGCAGGCTGCCCAGCTCGGGCGTGTTCGTCTTGCCGATCGTCACCAGGCCGGCCTGGCGGAAGCGCTGCGCCAGGTAGGTGTCCATCGGGGCGCGGAAGTCGCGGTCCTTCAGGTACTGCATCCCCATGTGCAGCGGCTGGCCGGCGAAGGCGGCGCCGAGGTCCTTGAGCAGGAAGGGCACCCCTTTGAAGGGACCGTCGTGCAGCTCGCCGTTGGCGGCCGCGAGGCCCTCCTCGAAGAGCGGGTGGATGACCGCGTTGACCTCGCCGTCGACCGCCTCGATGCGGGCGATCGCCGCTTCGGCCAGCTCGGCGGCGCTCGCCTCGCCGTCGCGGACCAGCTGCGCCTGCGCGGTCGCGTCGATCATCCGAGTAGCTTCTCAAGTCCGACGGTGAAGCGAGCCGGAAGGCCGCCGACCTTGCGCACCGCCAGCAGCACGCCGGGCATGAACGAGCTGCGGTCGATCGAGTCGTGGCGGATGCTGAGCGTCTGCCCCTCGCCGCCGAAGACGACCTCCTGGTGGGCGACCAGGCCGGGCAGGCGCAGCGAGTGGATCGGCTCGTGGACGTTGCCGCCGGCGGCCCGGATCAGCTCCGCGGTGCGCTTCGCGGTCCCCGAGGGGGCGTCGAGCTTGCGGTCGTGGTGCAGCTCGACGATCTCGCACTCGGGCATGTGGCGGGCGATCGCCTGCGCCGCCTCCATCAGCAGCACGGCGCCGATCGCGAAGTTGGGGGCGACGAAGCAGTTGGCCGCCGCTGACGCCGCCAGCTCTCGAGCGGCTGCCAGGTCGAAACCCGTCGTCCCCACGACCACGTGGACCCCGGCGTCGAGGCAGGCGCGTACGTTCTCCAGCGCGGTGTCCGGCGTGGTGAAGTCGACGACGACGTCGGCCTCGCCGAGCACCTCGGCCAGCTCGACGCCGAGCGCCGGATCGGCCCGGCCGGTCAGCTCCAGGTCCCCGGCCTCTTCGACCGCGGCGCAAGCGGTGGCGCCCATCCGCCCGGCTGCACCGGCGACCGCGACCCGGATCATGCGACCGCCTTGTGGAAGAGATCCTCCTCGCGACCGACGCAGGCCGCCGAGAGGCGCTCCTCCCCGTACAGCTCGGCGGCCAGCTCGGTCAGGTCCTCGACGGTGACCGCGTCGACCTTGGCCAGCATCTCGTCGAGGCTGTCGATCGGCAGGTCGAAGAGGACGGCGCGCGAGATCCGCGACATCCGCGCCGCGGTCGACTCGGAGGAGAGCACCAGGCGGCCCTTGACGCTCTCCTTCGCCCGGCCGAGCTCCTCGGCCGAGACCGGCTCGCTGCGCAGCCGCTCCAGCTCGGCGCCGATCACGGCGCAGGCCTCCTCGACGTTGTCCTCGCGGGTGCCGACGTAGGTTGCGACGAGGCCGGAGTCGGTGTACTGCTCGTTGTAGGAGCCGACCGAGTAGGCGAGGCCGCGCTTCTCGCGCACCTCGCGGAACAGCCGCGAGGAGGTCGAGCCGCCGAAGATCGCGTCGAGCACGGCGAGCGCGTAGCGGCGCTCGTCGGCGCGGACGATGCCGGGAGCGCCGAAGCAGATGTGGTACTGCTCGGTGTCCTTCTGGTAGAAGCGCAGCCGCGCCTCGTCCCCGGGGGCGGCGACGGGAGCGGCGCCGTTCCCGCCCGCCGGCGGCGAGACCAACCGCTCGGCCAGGGCGAGGATCGCCTCGTGGTCGAGGTGGCCGGCGGCGCCGACGACGACATGGGGGCCGGTGTAGTGGCGGCGCCGGTAGGCCTCGATCTCGGGCACCGGGATCGAGGAGATCACCTCGGCCTCGCCCAGCACCCGCCGCCCCAACGGGTGCTCGCCGAAGACCGCGTCGGCGAGGATGTCGTGGACGCGGTCCTGCGGTTCGTCCTCGTACATCGCGATCTCCTCCAGCACGACCTCGCGCTCGGAGTCGATCTCGGGATAGGTCGGGGCGAGCAGCATTTCCGCCAGCAGGTCGAAGATCTCCTCGGTGTGCTCGTCGAGGAAGCGGGCGTGCAGGTGGGTCGTCTCCTTGCCGGTCGCCGCGTTGACCGAAGCGCCGAGCCCGTCGAGGCGCTCGGAGATCTCGATCGCCGAGAAGCGCTCGGTGCCCTTGAACAGCAGGTGCTCGAGGAAGTGCGAGACGCCCGCCTGGACGGGCGTCTCGTCGCGCGCGCCGGCGCGGACCCAGAGCCCGAGCGCCACGGAGCGGACCGAGGGAACCTCCTCGGTCACGACCCGGACGCCCGAGCCGAGCTCGGTTAGCCGCGCGGCGCTCAACTTCTAGCTGCGCCGCTCGCGCTCGCGGCGGCGGCCGCCGCGCCGCTCGCCGCCGCGGTCGCCGCCGTTGCGCCGCGAGCCGCCGTCGCCGCCGGAGCCGACCGCGGCCAGCTCCTCGGGCGATTTGCCGGCGACCGAGGGGTCGTCGGAGAGCCGCAGGCCGATCCGGCCGCGCTCGCGGTCGACCTCGACCACGGTGACGTCGATCACGTCTCCGGAGCTGAGCACGTCGTCGACCGAGTCGACCCGCTCGCCCGGCTTCACGTTGGAGATGTGAAGCAGGCCGTCGGTGCCCTTGACCAGCTCGACGAAGGCGCCGAAGGTGGTCGTCTTGACGACCTTGGCGGCGCCGTAGCGATCGCCGACCTCGGCCTCCTTGGTCATCGACTGGACCCGCGCCACGCAGGCTTCGACCATGTCGCCGGTCGGCGCGTAGATCCGCACCGTGCCGTCGTCTTCGACGTCGATCTCCGCTTCGAACTCCTCGCAGAGGGCGCGAATCGTTTCGCCGCCTTTGCCGATCACGGCGCCGATCTTCTCCGGGTCGATCTTGATCGCTTCGATCCGCGGCGCGTGCTGCGAGAGCATCTCGCGCGGCCCGTCGATCGCCTCGGCCATCTTGCCGAGGATGAACAGGCGCCCCGCGTTGGCCTGGGCGAGCGCGTCGCGGAGGATGTCGAAGGTGACGCCGGTGATCTTGATGTCCATCTGCAGGGCGGTGATCCCGTCCGCCGTGCCGGCGACCTTGAAGTCCATGTCGCCGAGGTGGTCCTCGACGCCGGCGATGTCGGTGAGGACGACGTAGTCCTCGCCCTCCTTGATCAGGCCCATCGCGACGCCGGCGACCGGCGCCGAGACCGGCACCCCGGCCGCCTGCAGCGCCATCGAGGAGGCGCAGACCGAGCCCATCGAGGAGGAGCCGTTGGACTCCAGCGTCTCCGAGACGATGCGGAGGACGTAGGGAAAGTCCTCTTCGCCGGGGATCGACGGCGCCAGCGCCCGCTCGGCGAGCGCCCCGTGGCCGATGTCGCGCCGCTTCGGGCCGCGCATGAAGCCCGCCTCCCCGACCGAGAAGGGCGGGAAGTTGTAGTGGTGCCAGAAGCGCTTGGTCGTCTGCAGCCCGAGCGTGTCGAGCCGCATGTCCATCCGCGTCGTGCCGAGCGCGACGTTGGAGAGGATCTGCGTCTCGCCGCGGGTGAAGAGGGCCGAGCCGTGCACGCGCGGGGAGGTGTCTACCTCGCACTCGATCGGCCGGATCTCGTCCTGGGCGCGGCCGTCGGGCCGCTTCTTGTCGACCGCGATCCGCTTGCGGATCACTTCCTTCTCCAGCTTCGAGTAGGCGGCGGAGACCTCCGCCTTGCGCTCGGAGTCGACCCCGCCGTCGGCGCCGGCCGGTGCGTACTTCTCGACCACCGCCTCCTTGACCGCGGTACAGGCGTCCTGGCGCTCCAGCTTGCCCTCGATCGAGGTCGCCTCGTCGATCTGGGCTCCGTGCGAGGTGCGGATCTCCTCCAGCAGGCCCGCGTCGACCTCGTCGGCCTCGTGCTCGATCTTCTCCTTGCCGGCCTTCTCGGCCAGCTCGACCATCGCCGCGCAGAGCTTCTTGATCTCGCTGTGGGCGATGTCGAGGGCGTCGAGGATCTCCGCCTCGCTGACGCCTTCGGCGCCGGCCTCGACCATCAGGATCGCCTCGTCGGTGCCGGCGACGATCAGGTCGAGCTCCAGCTCCTCGAGCGTCTCCTCGGGCGGGTTGACGACGAAGTCGCCCTCCAGCTTGCCGATCCGCACCGCGCCGACGTGGGCGGCGACGGGGACCGGGGAGATCGCCAGCGCCGCCGAGGCGCCGTTCATCGCGAGGATGTCGTAGGGGTGGACGTGGTCCACGGAGAGCGGGGTCGCGACGAGCTGGGTCTCGAAGTGCCAGCCCTTCGGGAAGAGCGGGCGGATCGGGCGGTCGATCATCCGCGCGGTCAGCGTCGCCTTCTCGCCCGAGCGCCCCTCGCGACGGAAGAACGAGCCGGGGATCTTGCCCGCGGCGTACATCCGCTCCTCGACGTCGACGGTGAGGGGCAGGAAGTCCACGTCGCGGAGGTTGCCCATCGTCGCGGTGCAGAGGACCATCGTGTCGCCCGACTGCACGACGACGGCACCGCCCGCCTGCCTCGCCAGCTTGCCCGTCTCGAAGGAGATCTGGTCGTCGCCGACCTCCGCCGAAACGCGGCTTACGTCAAACATGCTCATCTGTTGTCCTACCTCCGGCCGCCCGGATGGCGGCCAATTGCGTTCAGAACTCTCGTTCTCTGTCCGCAGGGAGACTACAGGTCATCCACTCCGACCTCCCGTCCGTCGCGGAAGATCGCAAGCGTGTCCGCGACCCCGGCCGCGAGTCCCGACTCGGTGTCGCGGCGGACCCGCTCGGCCACCCGCTCGGAGCGGCGATCGGCCTCGAAGCGCTCGAGGTCGAGGCCGAGCCGCTCGACCCGCTGCCAGAGGTGGGGGTCGTCGACCCGCGCCCGGTCCTCGAGCAGCGACTCGAACATCTCGAAGAAGGCGCCCTGGGCGGCCGCCGCCTCGGCCGCGGCGTGCAGGGCGGGCGAGCGCGGGTGCTTGGCGGCGACCGGGAAATGGCGGACGACGAGGCGGCCCTCGACGGCGGCTATCCGCGGCCAGACCGCGGCGCAGTGGGAGCAGCAGAGGTCGGCGTAGACGATCGTCTCGGCGCCCTCGCCGCGGGCGTGGTCCTCGGCCCCGACCGGAGGGATCATCTGCGGCTCAGCGGCGCAGGCCCAGCTCGGCTACCAGGGCGCGGTAGCGCTCCAGGTCGGTGCGCTCGAGGTAGCGCAGCATGCGGCGGCGCTTGCCGACCAGCATCAGCAGCCCGCGGCGCGAGTGGTGGTCTTTGGAGTGCGAGCGGAGGTGCTCGGTCAGTTCGTTGATCCGCTCGGTCAGCAGCGCCACCTGCACCTCGGCGGACCCGGTGTCCCCGTCGGCGCGGCCGTACTTGCCGATCAGCTCGGTCTTGCGCTCCTTGGTCAGGCTCATGCGCCGGTGAAGCTAGCACAGACCCGCTTCGCGTCCTCGACGTCGATCCGCATCTGGGCGATCAGCTCCTCGACCCCCGGAAAGCGCCGCTCGCCGCGCAGCCGCGCGACGAAGGCGACCCTCAGGGCGCCGCCGTAGAGGTCCTCCTCGCGGTCGATCAGGTAGGTCTCGATCAGCACCCCGCGGCCGCTGTCGAAGGTCGGCCGGACGCCGACGTTGACCGCCGCCGGGACGCCGTCGGCGAAGGCGGCGTAGACGCCGTGGCCGGGGATCGCGAGGCGGTCGTCGGGGACGATGTTGGCGGTCGGGAAGCCCAGCTCGCGGCCACGCTGGTCGCCCTCGACGACGGTGCCCTCGACCATGAACGGGGCCCCGAGGCAGTGACGGGCGCCCTCCATGTCGCCGGCCGCGATCTGCGCCCGGATCCGGGTCGAGGAGACGGTCTCGCCGTCGACCTCGACCAGCGGCACGACCCGGGTCTCGAACTCGGCGCGCGCCGCCAGCATGGCGGGATCGCCCCGGGCTTTGGCGCCGAAGCGGAAGTTCTCCCCGACCGAGACGCGCTCGGCGGTCAGCTGCTCGACGAGGACGCCCTGGACGAACTCCTCAGCCGAGCGAATGGCGAAGTCGCGGTCGAAGGGGACGACGACCAGCTCGTGCACGCCGAGGCCCTCGATCACGTCGCGCTTCACCCCGAACGGCATGATCAGCTTCGGCAGCGCCGCCGGGTGGAGGATCTCCAGCGGGTGCGGATCGAAGGTGAGGACGGTGTCGGCTTCGTCGATCACCTCCTGGTGGCCGAGGTGGACGCCGTCGAAGGTGCCGATCGCGACGTGGCGGGGGCGCGGCTCGGCGTCGGGCAGCGAGGTGACCTTGATGCTGGCCATCAGCGCAGCGCCTCCGCTGCCGCCGGGACCAGTTTGGTGACCCGCTCGATCTCGATCTCCGAACCGGCTTCCTCGACCCGGAAGGGGCCGATCGCGGTGCGCCGGAGCTGCGAGCAGTAGGCGTCGCCGAGGGTCTCGACCAGGGTGCGGACGTAGGTGCCCGCCGAGCAGTCGATCTCGTACTCGGCGGTCTCGCCGTCGCTCGAGAGCAGCTCGGCCCGGTGGACCTCGACGTCGCGCTCGGGCGTCGCCACGGTCTCGCCGCGGTGCGCCTTGCGGTAGAGCCGCTCGCCGCCGACCCGCGCCGCCGAGGTCATCGGCACCCGCTGGCGGACCGTGCCGGTCGGCAGCTCGAGCGACCCGGGGACGTTCCCGGTCGCGGTCAGCTCGCCGTCGGGATCGCCAGTGCTGGAGCGCCAGCCGAGCCGCGCTGTCGCCAGGTAGGTCTTCGGCAGGCAGGTGAGGAAGCGCTGTAGCCGCGTCGCCCGCCCCAGCAGGACGAGAAGCAGGCCGGTGGCGAAGGGGTCGAGGGTGCCGGCGTGGCCCGCCTTCTCGCCGCGCTCGCGCCGCACCAGGGCAACCATGTCGTGCGAGGTCATCCCCGCCGGCTTGTCGCAGAGCAGCAGCGTCAAGGGAGCTGGGCGGAGACCTCGTCGCAGAGCCAGGGAACCAGCTCCGCGGTCTCGAGATCGGTGGAGAAGCCGGCGGCGCGCTTGTGCCCCCCTCCCCCGTGCTTGCGGGCGATCGCCGAGACGTCGATCTCGGCGCCGCTGCTGCGCAGGCTGACCTTCCGCGCCGCTCTTCCCGGATCGCCGAGGTCGCGGATCAGCGCCGCGACCCGGGCGCCCTCGACCGAGCGCAGGTGGTCGATGATCCCCTCGGTCATCTCCTCGCCGGCGCCGCTGGCCTCGTAGTCGGCGGCGGTGATGTAGGCGGTGACGAGGACGCCGCCGCAGTGGCGCTCGATGCCGTCGAGGACGCGCGAGAGCAGCCGCAGCTTCTCGATCGGCACGTGCTCGTAGAGACGGCGGTAGGTCTCGTCGACAGCCACCCCCGCTTCGATCAGCTCGGCGGCGATCCGGTGGGTGCGGGCGTTGCTGTTCTCGTACATGAACTTGCCGGTGTCGGTGACGATGCCGACGTAGAGCGCCGAGGCCATCTCGGGGGTCAGCTCGACCCCGAGCAGGACCGCCAGCTCGTAGACGATCTCCGCCGTGCAGGAGGCGTCGACCTCGACCAGGTTGACGTCGCCGAACAGGGTGTTGTCGTGGTGGTGGTCGATGTTGATCTTGAAGTGGCTGTCTTCGGCGAGGAAGTCGACCGGCATCCGGTCGATGTTGCCGCAGTCGAGGAAGACGACGGCGCGGTCGGACATGTCGGCGGGCGGCTCGTGGAAGACCTCCTCGAGCGGCAGGAAGCGGTACTCGACGGGCAGCGGGAACTCCTTCGCCGCGAGGAACATCACCGAGTCCTTGCCGAGCGCTGTCAGCAGGTGGTGCATGCCGAGCAGCGAGCCGAGGGCGTCGCCGTCGGGCCCCTCGTGGGCGGTCAGCAGGAAGCGCTCGCGGCGGCGGATCTCCGCCGCGACGCGCTCCAGCGCGGTGCCGACGTCAGTCGTCTCGCTCATCGCCCTCCTCTTCTTCGAGCAGGCGCGAGATTCTCATCCCCTGCTCGATCGTGGGGTCGTAGTGGAAGGTCAGGGTCGGGGTCCGCTTCATCCGCGTCTCGGCGGCGACCTTGGACTGGATCACGCCGTGCGAGGAGCGCAGGCCCGCCAGGGCCGCCTCACGCGCCTGCTCGTCGCCGAGCACGCTGACGTGCACCTTGGCGGCACGGAGGTCTGGGCTGGTCTCAACCGAGGTCACGGTGACGAAGCCGATCCGGGGGTCGCTCAGATCGGTGGCGATCGCCGCCCCGATCACCTCGCGAAGCACCTCGTTGATGCGGCGCATGCGAGGCGTGGCCATCCTACTCCAGCGTCTGCTCGACCTGCTTGGTCTCGAAGAACTCGAGCACGTCGCCGTCCTTGACGTCGGCGTACCCGTCGAGCACGACGCCGCACTCCTGGCCCTGCTCGACCTCCTGCACGTTGTCTTTGAAGCGGCGCAGGGAGCCGAGCTTGCCGCCCCAGATCACCGTGCCCTCGCGGATCAGGCGGACGCTGGCGCCGCGGGTGACGCGGCCCTCGTTGACCACGCAGCCGGCGATGCGACCGACCTTGGAGGCCTTGAAGGTCTGCTTGACCTCGGCCTCGCCGAGGATCTCCTCGACCTCGATCGCCTCCAGCATGCCCTCCATCGCGTTGCGCAGGTCCTCGGTGATCTTGTAGATCACCGAGTAGGTGCGGACGTCGACGCCCTCGCGCTCGGCGGCGCGGCGCGCGTCGGCCAGCGGGCGGACGTTGAAGCCGATCACGATCGCGTCGGAGGCCGAGGCGAGCATGATGTCGGACTCGTTGATGCCGCCGGTCTGCGAGTGGATGATGTTGATCCCGACCTGCTCCTGCGGCACCTTGGCGATCTCGTCCTGGAGCGCCTCCAGGGAGCCGGCGACGTCGGCCTTGAGGACGATGTCGAGCTCCTTGATGTCGCCTTCCTGGGCGCGCGAGAAGACCTCCTCGAGGCTGACCTTGCGCGCCTGGCGGCGGGCCAGCGCCTCGGTCTTGAGCCGGTTGGCCCGCTCGCCGGCGAGCTGGCGCGCGCGGCGGTCGTTCTCGACCGCCCGGACGTGCTCGCCGGCCTCGCAGACGCCGTCGAAGCCGAGCACCTCGACCGGCATCCCCGGCCCGGCCCGCTCGACCCGCTCGCCGGTGAAGTCGTGCATCGCCCGCACCCGGCCCCAGACCGGGCCGGCGACGAGTGCGTCGCCGACCGTCAGGGTGCCGCGCTGGACGAGGATCGTCACCACCGGCCCGCGGCCGGGGTCGAGCTGGGACTCGACCACGGCGCCCGAAGCCGGCGCGTCGGAGTTGGCGCCGAGCTCCTCCAGCTCGGAGACCAGCAGGATCATGTCGAGCAGGTTGTCGAGGCCCTCGTGGGTCTTGGCGGAGACGTCGCAGTAGACCGTCTCGCCGCCCCAGGCCTCGGGGGTGAGCCCGTCGGCGGCCAGGTCGTTGCGGATCCGGTCCGGCTGGGCGCCCTCCTTGTCGATCTTGTTGACCGCGATCAGGATCGGCACGTCGGCGGCGCGGGCGTGGTCGATCGCCTCTTTGGTCTGCGGCATGACGCCGTCGTCGGCGGCGACGACGACGACGGCGATGTCGGTGACGCTGGCGCCGCGGGCGCGCATCGCCGTGAAGGCGGCGTGGCCCGGCGTGTCGAGGAAGGTGATCCCCTTGTCGCCGTGGTGCACCTGGTAGGCGCCGATGTGCTGGGTGATGCCGCCCGCCTCGCCGGCGGCGACCTCGGTCTCGCGGATCGCGTCGAGCAGCGAGGTCTTGCCGTGGTCGACGTGGCCCATGATCGTCACCACCGGCGGTCGCGGCGCCAGGCTCTCCTCGGCGTCCTCGTACTCGGGCGCCTCCGGCTCCTCCTCGGCGGCGGTGACGATCTCGATCTTGCGGTCGTACTCGTCGGCGATCGCCTTGATCGACTCGTCGGTGAGCGTCTGGGTGAGCGTCGCCATCTCCCCCATCGTCATCAGCTTCTTGATCACCTCGGCGCTGCCCAGGCCGAGCAGCTCGGCGACCTCGCGCACGGTGGCGCCGGAATTGACCTTGGTCGCCTCCGGCTCGGCCGGCGCCTCGGTTCTCACCGGCGGCTCCTCGAGCATCGGCCGCCGCCGCCGGCCGCCGCGCCGCCGCGGCGGCCGCTGCGGCGGCGGGCCACCCATCTGGTCGCGACGAGCGGCCTGGGAATCGATCACGACGCGGCGTTTCTTCGTCTTCCCCTGCGCGGCCGGTTTCGGGTCAGCCTTGGGTTTCGGCTTGGGCTTGGGCTTGGTGGCGGTGGCTGCCCCGCCACCATCGGCTTTCGCAGCCGAAATCGCCTGCATCGCCTGGCTCTCCTCGACGCTGGAGGCCGCCGCTTTCGCTTCGACCCCGGCGGCTTTCAAGGCGGCGAGCAGCTGCTTGCTGCTCAGCCCCTGGGCCTTGGCGATCTCATGGACGCGCTTCTTAGCCACTAGGCCTGCTCAGCCTCCTCGGCGACGGGCGCCTCTTCGACGAACTCCGCCTCGGCCTTCCCGACGATCTCGTCGACCTGTCCTTCGTCGGCCGCGGGATCGGCCAGGATCGCCACCTCCGCTTCCTCGAGCGGCCCCAGCACCGCGATCTGGTTGGTCTCGAACCGCGCCAGCGCCTGGTGCGTCGGCAGCCCGCAGTATTTCGAGTCGGCGATCGCCGCGTTCGGGCAGCGCCGTCCGTTCGAGAGCACCGCCATGCAGTGCCCGTCGGACTGTTCCTCGCCCTCGTAGACCTCCTTCTCTTCCTCCTGGGAGAACTCGGTCTCGGACTTGATGTCGACCCGCCAGCCGGTCAGGCGGGCGGCGAGGCGGGCGTTCTGGCCGTCGCGCCCGATCGCCAGCGAGAGCTGGTCGTCGGGGACGATCACCGTCGCCTGGCGCTCCTGGTCGTCGACGATCACCTCGCGCACCCGGGCCGGCGAGAGCGCCTTGGCGACGAAGCGGGCCGGCTCGTCGTTGTGGGGGATGATGTCGATCTTCTCGCCGCGCAGCTCGGAGACGACCATCCGCACCCGCGAGCCGCGCGGGCCGACGCAGGCGCCGACCGGGTCGACCCCGTCGGCGTGGGAGACGACGGCGATCTTCGAGCGGTAGCCGGGCTCGCGGGCGACGCCGACGATCTCGACCAGGTTGTCGGCGATCTCCGGCACCTCGAGTTCGAACAGCTTCTTGATCAGCTCGGGGCTGCGGCGGGAGACGACGATCGCCGGCCCTTTGGTCGAGTCGGAGACGTCGGTGATCACCGCCTTGACCCGCATGCCGTGGTCGTAGCGCTCGTTGTAGACCTGCTCGGACTTGGGCAGCAGCGCCTCGACCCGCTCGCGCAGCTGGACCAGCGTGTAGCGCTTGTCGGACTGCTGGATGATCCCGGTGATCAGCTCGCCGACCCGGTCCTGGTACTCCTCGAACATCATCATCCGTTCCGCCTCGCGGATCCGCTGGAGGATCACCTGCTTGGCGGTCTGGGCGGCGATCCGGCCGAAGTCGTCGGGGGTGACGTCGCGGGTCTCGATCTGGTCCTCGTAGGGGGCGATCATCTCCGGGTCGAGCTCGGGCTCCTCGAGCTCTTTCAGCTCGCCCGTCTCGGGGTCGATCTCGCGCTCCTCGGCCTCCTGCGCCTCGGCCGCCTCGGCCAGCAGCTTCTCCTCCAGCTCGGCCGGCAGGATCAGTTCGAAGACGCGGAAGTCGCCGGTCTCGTGGTCGAGGTCGACGCGGGCGTATTTGGCCGCGCCCGGGGTCTTCTTGTAGGCGGAGAGCAGGGCGTCGGCGAGCGCGTCCATCAGCTTGTCGGCGGAGATGCCCTTCTCCTGCTCGAGCGCCCTGATTGCGTCGACGATCTCTTTGCTCACTGCTCCTCCTTGCGATATTTGGGTCCCGGCGAGGAGACCTCGAGCGAGTAGTCCGCACGCAGCTGGCTCAGGTGGCTCACGACCCGCTCGCAGAGCGCCAGGTCGACCCCCTCCGGGTGGTCGATGAAGAGGCGCAGCGATTCGGTGCCCGGCCGCTCGAGCGCGACCAGGTCGAGCTCGGAGTCGAGCTCTGACAGCTGCTGCTGGATGTTGTCTTCGAGGTCTGCCATGCCTGGTTCGGGCCGAAAAAAAAGTGGGCCAGGCCCACTTCTCGACGCTGCGAGGGACGATAAAGCTTGCGCTCAGTATAGCCCGCTGACAACGCCGGGCAGCGAGTCCACGCGGTCGAGGATCTGCTCGGCTATCTCGTACTTGGATGCGCGAGGGAGGGTGGCCTCGTCCGTGGAGCTGATCAGGGTTGCTGCGTTGTCGGGGCTGTCGAAGCCGATGCTCGGGTCGGAGACGTCGTTGAGGACGATCAGGTCGGCGCCCTTGCGGTTGAGCTTCTCGCGGGCGCGGTCGACGTGGAGACCGTGTTCGGCCGCGAAGCCGACGAGCGTTTGGCCGTCCGACCTCGATGCCGCCAGTCCGGCGAGGATGTCCTCGGTCCCTTCGAGCCGCAAGCTGCGCGCATCCGACTTTGACCCCCCTCCTGTGTGGTCAAAGTCGGATGCGCTTCGCGGCGACAGCCCCTCCTCGCGCCTCAGCTTCTCCGTGGCGACCTCGACGGCGCGGAAGTCGGCGGGGGCGGCCGCCATCAGGAGGACGTGGGTGTTGGAGAACTCAGTCTGGGCGGCCTGCGCGAGTTGCTCGGCCGTCTCCACGTCTACGCGCCGCACGCCGGGCGGCTCGGGCAGGGCTACGTTGGCGGCGATCAGGGTTACGTCGGCGCCGCGGCGGGCCGCGGCGGCGGCCAGGGCGATGCCCATGCGGCCGCTGGAGCGGTTGCCTATGTAGCGGACCGGGTCGATCGGCTCGCGGGTGCCGCCCGCGGTTACGAGGACGCGGAGGCCGTCCCAGGGGCGCTCGCCCTGCGGCAGGACCGCTTCGACACGGGCGAGGAGGTTGGCCGGGTCCGGCAGGCGGCCCTTGCCGTGCTCGCCCCTCGAGGCGAGGGCGCCCTCGTCGGGGTCGATCACCTCGACGCCGCGCTCGCGCAGGGTTGCCAGGTTGGCCCGGGTCGCGGCGTCGGCGTACATGCGGTCGTTCATCGCCGGCGCGACGAGGCGGGGGACGGTGCAGGCGAGGAAGCTGGTGGTGAGCATCGAGTCGGCGATGCCGGCGGCCAGCTTGGCGACGGTGTTGGCCGAGGCCGGGGCGACGAGGAACGCGTCGCAGTTGGCGGCCAGGGCGAGATGGCCGATCGGGTCGTGCTGCGGAGGCGGATCGCCGGGGAAGGCGCCGCGCAGCGGATCGCGCTCGAACTCGGAGACCAGGACCGGGGCGCCGGCGATACCCTCGAAGGAGGCGGCGCCGACGAAGCGGCCGGCCGTCTCGGTCATCACGACGCGCACGCCGTGGCCGGCGGCGGTCGCCAGCCGAGCCAGCTCGAGCGACTTGTAGGCGGCGATCCCGCCGCTTACGCCGAGCAGGATTCTGGCCATGGGGAGAGCCCTAAGCGCGGTACTCGTATTTGAGCTTGCCCTCGGCAAGCTCGTCGAGCGCCATCGAGATGTAGTTGCGGTCGGTGCCGACCTCGACCATCGGCGGCGGGTACTCGCCGAAGCCGCCCTCGCCGAGGTTGTGGAAGTAGCTGTTTATCTGGCGAGCTCGCTTCGCCGCAACGACGACCGCGGCGTAGTGCGAATCGGCGTGCTCGAGGAGCTTGTCTACGCGTGGCTTGATCATCCGGCACGGGAGTCTAGTGGCAAGCCGAGCTCGGCGCGCACGATCCCCTCCAGATCGTCCGCCGCCCGCTCGAGGTCGTCGTTGACCACCCGGTAGGCGAACTCGTTCTGGGCGGCCAGCTCGACCCCGGCGACCTCCAGCCTGGCGTCGATCGCCGCGGCCGAGTCGGCGCCGCGCGACTCCAGCCGCCGCCGCAGCACCGCCGGGTCGGGCGGGGCGATGAAGACCTGGACCGACTCGCGCATCGCTGCCCGCACCTGCCGCGCCCCCTGCACCTCGATCTCGAGCACGACGGAGCGCCCCTGGTCGAGCCGCTTGCGCACCTCGGAGCGCAGCGTGCCGTAGCGGTTGCCGCTGTAGGTGGCGAACTCGAGGAAGTCCTCGGACTCGACCCGGCGGTCGAACTCCTCCGCGGTGAGGAAGTGGTAGTCGCGCCCGTCGACCTCGCCCGCGCGCGGCTCACGGGTGGTGGCGGAGACGGACAGCTCCAGGTCGGGGAGGCGGTCGAGCAGCCTGGCGATCAGCGTCCCCTTGCCGACCCCCGACGGCCCGGTGATCACGAAGACCTTGGCCACTAACGGCGCAGCTGGGAGACCAGCTCCGCCCTCTGCCTCTCCGAGAGGCCGCCGATCGTCTTCGACGGGGAGATCCGGCACTGGTTGAGGATGCGGTTGGTCTTTACCCGGCCGTACTTGGGGACGGCGAGGAGCATGTCGAAGACCTTGGCGGTCATCACGTACTCCGGCGGGTCGAGCAGCAGCGCGTGGATGTTCGCCTTGCCCGCCTTCAGGTCCTTCTTCAGCTTGGCGCGGGAGGTGCGGATGTTGTTGGCCCGCTTGAGAGCGTCCATCCGCTGGTCCAGCGACCTCTCGGGGGCCGCGGCGGAGGTCTTGACTGAGGCGGGCATGTGGGCGGCGAGTATAGCCGCGCCTCCCGGGCGTGCAAAGCCATTTCACCCATTTGCGCCAAATTCACCTGGACCTCGACTCGAGCTTGAGGTTAACGTCCCCGAGCGTTCTGCTCGAGAAGCTCTGCGGCAATGCGATTTCCGGCCCGCGGGTCGCGGAAGCTCTCGGTGCCCACCGCGACGAGCGTCGCACCCGCGGCGATGAATTCGCGCGCGTCGGCGCCGCCGCCGATCCCCCCCATGCCGACGATCGGCAGCTCGACCGCGGCGGCGACGGCGCGAACCTGGGCGACGGCCACCGGCCGGACGGCCGCTCCCGAGAGCCCGCCGGTCACCCTGCCTTCGCTCGCCTTCAGCGTGTTGATCAGCGAGACGGCGTCGGCGCCGCCCTCCTGCGCTCCGACCGCGACCGCGGCGGGATCGGCGACGTTGGGAGTCAGCTTGACGATCAGCGGCTTGTCGGTGAGCGGCCGCAGCGCTTCGAGCAGCGCCGCCGTCTCGGTCGGCCGCTCGCCGACGATCAGGCCCGAATGGACGTTGGGGCAGGAGACGTTCAGCTCGAAGGCGGCGACCTCGCCGCGCCCGGCGAGCGCCGAGACCATCCGGCCGAACTCGGCGCGGCCGGTGGCCATCACCGAGACGATCAGGGGCACCGGCAGCTCGGCGAGCTGCGGCAGGTCCTCGGCGATGAACCCGTCGAGCCCCTTGTTCGGCAGTCCGATCGAGTTGATCATCCCCGCCGGCGTCTCCCAGATCCGCTGCGGCTCGTTGCCCGCCCGCGGCTCCGGCGTGATCGTCTTCGAGACGAAGGCGGAGAAGGGGAAGTCCTTAAGCAGCCCATCGCCATACACGCGCCTCGCAGCGATCGCGTCGAACGTCCCTGACGCGTTGATGACCGGGTTCCGCAGCTCCAGCCCGCAGAACTCAACGGGGATTTCGGGCTGCAAAGGGAGGGCGGGGGTGCCCCTCCGCGCAGCGGCGTCCTCTTTTTCGCCCCGGGGGCTCAGCGAGTTCCCGCCGACTCCCCTGGCGAAAAACCCAGCAAGCGGAGGGACACCCCCGCCCTCCCCCACCGCCTGAACCACCGGGCCGTCGACGCAGAGCCGGGCATAGCCGCCATCGGGCTTGGACACCGCGCAGCCGAAGCAGGCGCCGTAGCCGCAGGCCATCGGCGCCTCCATCGCCAGCTCGCAGGCGACGCCGCGCTCGGCGCACATCGCCGCCACGGCGTCGAGCATCGGCGGCGGGCCGCAGGCGTAGACGGCCGCGCTCGCGGCGTCGTCGCCGTCGAGCATCGCCGCCAGCAGGTCGGTGACGTAGCCGCGATGCCCCACGTGGCCGTCCTCGCTGGCGAGGCCGACCTCGCAGCAGGCGAAGAGGTCGTCGAGGCCTCCGGAGTGGGCCCCGTCGCGGAAGCCGAGCAGGACGCGGGCGGGCACGTTGCGGGCGGCGAAGCGGCGCCGCAGCAGCGCCAGCGGGGCGATCCCGATCCCGCCGCCGACCAGGATCGCCCCGGCGGCGCCGGTTGGCTCCGAGAAGCCGTTGCCGAGCGGGCCGTTGACCCAGACGCGCTCTCCCGGCGCCAGCTCGCAGAGCCGGTCGGTGCCCGGGCCGACCCGCTCGATCAGGAAATCGAGCCGGCCGTCCTCCGCGTCGGCGACCGATAGCGCGCGGGGCAGGAACGGGCGCCCGCCGCGCTGCTCCCAGTGGCGCTCGGCGGCGAGCATGTAGAACTGGCCCGGCGCGGGAGCCGGCCCCTCGGCGTCGCGCAGCGAGAGGACCCGGTAGCCGCCGGAGTCGCCGCTCTCCGCGACCGCGCAGAGGCGGCGGCCCCATGGCGCGGTCATCGCGGCTGCTCGGCTCTCGTCAGCCCGTGCACCTCCTGGAGAGACAGCACCCCCTCCTCCCCCTGCTTCTGGGCGACGATCGCCCGCGCCGCCGCCGTCGCGCCGGTCATCGTCGTCACGCAGGGGATCCCGTGGCGGACCGCCGCGGTGCGGATCGCCTGGCCGTCGGCGCGGGCGCCGGAGCCGGTCGGGGTGTTGATCACCAGGTCGCAGCGGCGCTCGCGGATCAGGTCGACGACGTGCGGCGAGCCTTCGCCGAGCTTGTTGATGCGGGTCACCGGCACCCCCATCGCGGTGATCGACTGGGCGGTGCCGCCGGTCGCGATCACCTCGAAGCCGAGGTCGTGGAAGCGCGCCGCGAGCTGCGTCGCCGCCGGCTTGTCGGTGTCGGTGACGGTGATGAAGACCGCCCCCTCGGTCGGCAGGGTGACGCCGGCCGCTGCCTGGGCCTTGGCGAAGGCGGTCGGGAAGTCGGCGGCTATCCCCATCACCTCGCCGGTGCTCTTCATCTCCGGCCCCAGCACCGAGTCGACGCCGGCGAAGCGGGCGAAGGGCAGCACCGCCTCCTTGACGCTGACGTGGCCGGTGGGCGGCTCGGGCAGGTGCATGTCGGCCAGCTTCTCGCCGAGCATCAGCCGCGCCGCGACCTTGGCCAGCGGCGTGCCGGTCGCCTTGGAGACGAAGGGGACGGTGCGCGAGGCGCGCGGGTTGGCCTCGATCACGTAGAGCTCGCCGCCGGCGATCCCGTACTGGACGTTGATCAGGCCGACCACGCCGAGCTCGAGCGCGATCCGCTCGGTGGTCGCGGCGATCTCCGCCAGCATCTCCTCGCCGAGGCTGAGCGGCGGCAGCACGCAGGCCGAGTCGCCGGAGTGGACGCCGGCCTCCTCGACGTGCTGCATGATGCCGCCGACGTGGACGTCGCTGCCGTCGGCGAGGGCGTCGACGTCGACCTCGATCGCGTTCTCGAGGAAGCGGTCGAGCAGCAGCGGGTGCTCCTGGTCGGCCTTGACGTTGGCCTCCAGGTAGGCGGCCAGGTCCTCGCCGGAGTAGCAGATCTCCATCGCCCGGCCGCCGAGCACGTAGGAGGGGCGGACAAGCAGCGGGTAGCCGACCCGCTCGGCGATCACCGTCGCCTCCTCGGCCGAGAGCGCGGTGCCGTAGGGCGGGTGCTCGATCCCGAGCCGGCGCAGCAGCGCGCCGAAACGCCCGCGGTCTTCTGCCAGATGAATCGCGTGAACAGGCGTGCCGAGCAGCGGCACGCCGGCCCGCTCGAGATCGCGGGCCAGCTTCAGCGGCGTCTGGCCGCCGAACTGGACGATCACGCCCTCGGGGCGCTCCTGCTCGCAGACCGCCAGCACGTCCTCCGCCGTCAGCGGCTCGAAGTAGAGCCGGTCGGAGGTGTCGTAGTCGGTCGAGACCGTCTCCGGGTTGCAGTTGACCATCACCGCGTCGCGGCCGAGCTCGCGGGCGGTCATCGCCGCGTGCACGCAGCAGTAGTCGAACTCGATTCCCTGGCCGATCCGGTTCGGGCCGGCGCCGAGGATGACGACCGAGTCGCGCTCGCCGCGCCGCACCTCGGAGGCGGCGCCGGGGCGCTCGTGGGCCGAGTAGTAGTAGGGCGTCGCCGCCTCGAACTCGGCGGCGCAGGTGTCGACCGACTTGTAGGTGCGGGCGAGCCCGGCGGTGCCGTCGCCCTCTGTGGCGAGGGCGCACAGCTCCCGCAGGAACCAGCGGTCAACCAGGCAGCGCGCGTGCACCGTCTCGATGTCGATGCCGCGGCGGAAGGCCTCGAGGACGAAATCGAAGCGCTCGGCGCTGGGCACGGCGATCGCCTCCAGCAGCTCCTCGTCGCCCTCGGGCGGCTCCGGCGTCGCGTCCAGCTCGCGCGAGCGCATCGCCTTGGCGAAGGACTCGCGGAAGGTGCGCCCGATCGCCATCGCCTCGCCGACGCTCTGCATGTGGGTCGAGAGACGGCCCTCGGCGCCGGGGAACTTCTCGAAGGCGAAGCGCGGCACCTTGGTCACCACGTAGTCGATCGTTGGCTCGAAGCAGGCCGGCGTGGCGCGGGTGATGTCGTTGGGGATCTCCTCCAGCGCGTAGCCGACCGCCAGCTTCGCCGCCATCTTGGCGATCGGGAAGCCGGTCGCCTTCGAGGCCAGGGCCGAGGAGCGCGAGACGCGCGGGTTCATCTCGATCACGACGATGTCGCCGGTCTCCGGATCGACCGCAAACTGGATGTTGGAGCCGCCGGTCTCGACCCCGACCGCGCGGATCACCCGGATCGCCTGGTCGCGCAGCTCCTGGTAGAGGCGGTCGGTGAGAGTCTGGGCCGGCGCGACCGTGACCGAGTCGCCGGTGTGGACCCCCATCGGGTCGACGTTCTCGATCGAGCAGACGATCACGACGTTGTCGTTGCGGTCGCGCATCACCTCGAGCTCGAACTCGCCCCAGCCGAGCACCGACTCCTCGACCAGCACCTGGTTGATCGGGCTCGCCGCGAGGCCCTCGGAGACGACCTGGCGCAGCTCGGTCTCGGTCTCCCCCACGCCGCCGCCCTGGCCGCCGAGGGTGAAGGCCGGGCGGACGATCGCCGGCAGCGAGACGCGGCCGTCGGCGAGCGCAGCCTCGACCTCGCCGAGGCTGCCGACGGTCATCGACCAGGGGATGCGCAGGCCCGCCTCGTTCATCGTGCGGCGGAACTCCTCGCGGTCCTCGGCGCGGCGGATCGCGCCGGCCTCGGCGCCGATCAGCTCGACCCCGAAGCGCTCCAGCGTGCCGTCCTCGTGCAGGGCCATCGCCAGGTTGAGCGCCGTCTGCCCGCCCAGCGTCGGCAGCAGCGCCTGCGGGCGCTCCTTCTCGATGATCTTCGCCACCGGGCCGGGCAGCAGCGGCTCGACATAGGTGGCGGTGGCGAACTCCGGGTCGGTCATGATCGTCGCCGGGTTGGAGTTGACGAGGACGACCTCGTAGCCCTCCTCGAGCAGCACCTTGCAGGCCTGCACGCCGGAGTAGTCGAACTCGGCCGCCTGGCCGATCACGATCGGCCCCGAGCCGACCAGGAGGATCTTCTCGATGTCGGTCCGCTTAGGCATGGGCCAGCTCGAGGAAGTCGTCGAAGAGGTGGCGGGCGTCGTGCGGGCCGGGGCCGGCCTCCGGGTGGTACTGGACGGTCGCCGCGGCGACGTCCTTCAGCACCAGGCCCTCCACGGTGCGGTCGTAGAGGTTCAGGTGGGACAGCTCGGCGGCGCCGAAGTCGGTCGCCCAGCGGACCGGCTCGTCGGCCTCGATCCGCGGCTCGCCGCCCGGGCCCCGCACGGCGAAGCCGTGGTTCTGCGAGGTGATCTCGATCCGTCCCGTCGCCAGCTCCTTGACCGGGTGGTTGGCGCCGCGGTGGCCGAACGGCAGCTTGAAGGTCTCGAGGCCGACCGCGCGGCAGAGCAGCTGGTGGCCGAGGCAGATGCCGAAGATGGGCTTGCGCCCGACCAGCTCGCGCACGGTGTCGACGACGTAGCCGAGGGCACCGGGATCGCCGGGCCCGTTGGCGAGGAAGACGACGTCGGGATCCTCGGCGAGCACCCGCTCGGCGCCGCTGTCGCAGGGCAGCAAGGTGAGGCGGCAGCCGCGCCGGCGCAGCTCGCGGACGATGTTGAGCTTGACGCCGGTGTCGATTCCGACCACGTGCGGGCCGTCGCCCTCGAAGCGGACCGGCTCCGGCGGGGTGACGGTGCGGGCGAGGTCGGCGCCGTCCATCGGCGGCTCGGCGGCGACCCGCTCGCGCGCCTCGGACTCGGCCAGCTCGGCGGGGAAGATGCCGCCGCGCATCGCGCCGCGGTCGCGGATGTGGCGGACGAGGGCGCGGGTGTCGACGCCGGAGATGCCCGGCACGCCACAATCGGCGAGCCAGTCGAGCCAGCCGCCCTCGGCGGTGGCGACGTCCTCGCGGTTCCTGGCGTCGCGCATCACCACCCCGCAGGCGTGGGCGCGGTCGGACTCCATCGCCTCGGCGGAGACGCCGTAGTTGCCGATCAGCGGGTAGGTGAAGACGATGATCTGGCCGGCGTAGGAAGGGTCGGTGAGCGACTCCTGGTAGCCGGTCATCGCGGTGTTGAAGACGACCTCTCCGGTGACCGCGCCCTCGTGTCCGCAGGCGACCCCGTCGAGCCGGGTCCCGTCCTCCAGCAGCAGGTACCCCCCACTACTCATTCCGCTGGGGATCATGCGGCTACCCCCAGGGAGAAGCTGCGCAGCCGGTAGGCGACCTGGCCGGCGGCGACGGTCATCAGCACCCGGCCGGTCAGCTTCCTGCCGGCGCACCAGGAGTTCTGCGAGCGGCTCTCGTAGCCGTCCTCGCCGACCGTCCACTCGGCGCCGAGGTCACAGAGGGCGACGTTCGCCTCGCTGCCGGGCGCAAGGCTCGGCCGTTCGACGCCGAACGGCTCGGCGCCGCCGCTCAGCCGCTCTATCACCTGGCCGAGACCGAGGACGCCGGGCAGGACGAGGTCGGTGTGGAGCGCCGCGAAGGCCGTCTCCAGCCCGGTCACCCCCATCGCCGCCTGCTCGAAGGGGACTTCCTTTTCCTCTGCCGCGTGCGGTGCGTGGTCGGTGGCGATGCAGTCGATCGTGCCCTCGCGCAGGCCCGCGATCAGCGCCTGGCGGTCGGCCTCGGAGCGCAGCGGCGGGTTCATCTTGAAGCGGCTCGGGTCGAGGCTGCGGACCGCCTCGTCGCTGAGGCAGAGGTGGTGCGGGCTGGCCTCGCAGCTGATCCGCACACCGGCCGCCTTGGCGGCGCGGACCGCCTCGACCGACTCGGCGGCGGAGAGGTGCTGGATGTGGATGTGCGCCCCCTCGTACGCGGCGAGGGCGGCGTCGCGGGCGATCATCGTCGACTCCGAGACCGAGGGGATGCCGGCCAGGCCGAGCGCCGCCGAGACCGGCCCCTCGTGCATGACGCCGCCCCCGGACAGCTCGGCGTCCTCCTCGTGCAGGGCGATCGTGCCGCCGCAAAGCCGCTGGTACTGGAGGGCGCGGCGGAGGACGCGGGCGCTGCGGATCGGCAGCCCGTCGTCGCTGAAGCCGAGCGCTCCCGCCTCGCGCAGCTCTCCCATCTCGGTCAGCTCCTCGCCGGCCATGCCGCGGGTCACCGTGGCCAGGAAGCCGACCGCGACCGAGGCACCCTGGCGGGCGGCCTGGCGCAGCGCCTCGACGTCGGCCGGGGTCGAGACCGGCGGTTCGGTGTTGGCCATCGCGATCGCGCCGCAGTAGCCGCCGGCGGCGGCGGCGCGACTGCCGGTCTCGATGTCCTCCTTGTGCTCCTGGCCGGGAACGCGCAGGTGGACATGCGGGTCGAAGAAAGCGGGGAAGGCGTGCAGGCCCTCGGCGTCCACCTCCTCGGCGCCGCCCGCCTCGGCCGCGCCCGGGGAGGCCAGCTCGGCGATTCGGCCGGCGCGGACGATCAGGTCGTGGACGCCGTCGACGCCGGCGACCGGATCGAGCACGGTGACGCCGCGCAGAACCAGCTCGGCGCTCGCGGCGGAGCGCAGGTCGAGCGAGTCGGCGAGGCTCACGCCGGCTGCCCGACCATCTCTTCGCTGCGGTCGCGGGCTGCCAGCAGCTCGTAGAGGATCGCCATCCGCACGACCAGGCCGGAGGCGACCTGCTCGGCGATCAGCGACTGCGGCGAGTCGATCGCCTCCCCGGACAGCTCGACGCCGCGGTTGACCGGACCGGGGTGCATCAGCAGCTGGCGCGGGCCGAGGCGGCGCGAATCGACCTGGAAGCGGGCCGTGTACTCGCGGATCGAGGGCACGAAGCTCTCCGCCATCCGCTCCCGCTGGAGGCGCAGCGCGTAGACGACGTCGGCCTCGCCGAGCCGCTCGAGCGAGTAGGAGACCTCGCAGCCGAGCTGCTCGATCCCGCGCGGGATCAGCGCCGGCGGCCCGCAGACCGTCACCTCGGCCCCCATCGCCTGGAAGGCGACCAGGTTGGAGCGGGCGACGCGGCTGTGGAGGACGTCGCCGACGATCCAGACCCGCTTCCCCTCCAGCGTGTCGAGGCGGCGGCGCAGGGTGAAGAGGTCGAGCAGCGCCTGGCTGGGGTGCTCGTGCTTGCCGTCGCCGGCGTTGACCACCGCCGCCTCGCTCCACTGGGCGACGAGCTGGGCGGCGCCGGCGTAGGGGTGGCGGATCACGATCGCCGCCGGGTCGTAGGCGGAGAGGGTGGCGACGGTGTCCTTCAGCGACTCGCCCTTGTCGACCGAGGAGCCCGCAGCCTTGACCGAGACGAGGTCGGCGGAGAGGCGCTTCGCGGCCAGCTCGAAGGAGGAGCTGGTGCGGGTGCTCGCCTCGTAGAAGAGGGTGACGACCGTGCGCCCGCGCAGCGTCGGCACTTTCTTGATGTCGCGGCGGCCGACCTCGGCGAAGCTCTCGGCGCGGTCGAGGATCGCCTCGATCTCCTCGCGCGAGAGCTGCTCGATCGCCAGCAGGTGCCTCATGCCGGGACCTCCGCGGCCTGCGGCTCGGAGATCGTCACCTCGTCGACCTCGTCGGTCTCCTCGAGGCGGACGTTGACCCGCTCGCCGCGCGCGGTGGGAAGGTTCTTGCCGACGTAGTCGGGACGGATCGGCAGCTCGCGGTGGCCGCGGTCGCAGAGGACCGCGAGCTGGACCCGTTGCGGCCGTCCGTAGTCGAACAGGGCGTCGATCGCCGCCCGCACGGTGCGGCCGGTGAAGAGCACGTCGTCGACCAGCACGACTGTCCGGCCGGTCAGGTCGAAGTCGATGTGCGAGGCGTGGACGACCGGCTGGGAGGCGAGCGCCGACTTGGCGCCGACATCGTCGCGGTAGAAGGAGATGTCGAGGTCGCCGATCGGCGCCTCGGCCGCCGTCAGCTCGCCGATCAGGGCGTGCAGCCGGCGGGCGATGACCGCACCACGGGTGTGGATGCCGACGATCGCCAAGCCGTCGGGCTCCGGATTCTTCTCGGCGATCTCGTGGGCGACCCGCCGCAGCGTTCGCCTCAGGTCGTCGCGCTCGAGCACGACCTTCTCGCTCACTCTGGTGCTCCTTACTGGCCTCGCGGGACCGGGTTAAAGGACGCGGTGAGAGTAGCAAGGGGGCGGGTCCTCCTCCCTCGTTCCGTTTTGCACGAGCTTGGGAGCTCCCCGCTCGGGGAACGGGATCTCGATCGTGTCGAAGTCTTTCGGGGCGACCGAGGGCTCGAAGACCTCGCGCGCCTCCTCGAGCACCCTGCCGACGTGGTAGCGGGAGGAGATGTGGACCAGGGCGAGCATCTTCACCCCGGCCTCGCGGGCGACGGCCGCGGCCTGACCGACGGTCGAGTGGCCGGTGTCGGCGGCTCGCTGCGCCTCCTCCTCCGCGAAGCTCGAGTCGTGGATCAGCAGCTCGGCGCCGCGGGCGGCCTCGACGGTGGCGTGGCACGGCGCGGTGTCGCCGGTGATCGCCAGGGTGCGAGCGGGGCGCGACTCGCCCATCACGTCGCCGGGCTGGACCGGTCCCGCGGAACCGCCCACCGTCTCGCCACGCTGCAGGGCGGCGAAGTCCGGCCCTTCCTCGACGCCAAGCCGCTTTGCCGCCTCCGGGTCGAAGCGCCCGGGTCGCTCCTCCTCGACCAGCGCGTAGCCTTGGGCGCGGACGCCGTGCTCGACCGGGAAGGCGCGCACCTCGGCGCCGTCGCGGTGCACGGCTTCGCCGGCCTCGAGCTCGACCAGGTCCAGCTTGTACTTGACCCGGCCGATCACCCGGCCGAGGCTCCCGATCAGCTCGCGCAGGCCCCGCGGCCCGTAGATCGTCAGCGGCCGCTCGCGCTCGGTCAAATCGTAGGTCTTCAGCAACCCCGGCAGGCCGAGGAAGTGGTCGGCGTGGAAGTGGGTGAAGTAGATCTCGTCGACCTGGACCAGCCCGAGCGAGCGCTGCATCTGCCGCTGCGTCCCCTCGCCGCAGTCGAACAAGAGCCGTTCCCCCCCGCGCGCGACCAGCAGGCTCGCCGTATTGCGCCGCGCCGAAGGCACGGCCCCGCCCGTGCCGAGAAAGGCGACCGAGAGATCCATGGCCGCGAGCCTACGCGACCCGGCTCGCGCGGCACGCGAAGCTAGACTGGGCCTCCCGCGCCCGTAGCTCAGCTGGATAGAGCGCCGCCCTCCGGAGGCGGAGGCCACAGGTTCGAATCCTGTCGGGCGCGTCATGAAGGAGGCCCTGAAGACTCGCCCGCCGCGGGGGGCGCTTGTCGTGATCGCGGTGGGGCTGGTGGCTACCGTGGCGGCGGCGGCGCTGGCTACCAGCGGGCCGGTGGGCAGTGCGGCGCAGCTGGAATGGATCGCCAAGGGACCGTTGCCGGACTCGAAGCCGGCGGCGATTCCCGGCGGCGGCTCGATGCGGCTCTCCGAAGGCGGCATCCGGGTCAGCGAAGGCAACATCAGCGGCTACCGGCTCTACCGGGTCGCCTCGGTGCTGACGATCGCGCCCGGCTCCGCGGTCGGCCAGGGCAGGCTGCGCTGCGCCATGCACGTCCCGCATCCGCCCCGCACGCTGGTCGCCCACACGCCGGGCAGCCGCGCCGCCTACCCGCGCTCGACCGGCGAAGGCAAGGAACTGCTCGACCAGGGCGACGTGCCGGAAACCGTGCTGGTCGAGTTCAACGTCCACGGCGACGAGCTCGCCTCGCTCGAATTCGGCGACGTCTTCCCGGTCTTCACCACCGAGCCCGGCCCGACGGTCAGCTGGGGGACCTTCAAGGAGGGCGTCCAGGTGTGGCAGTGGGGCCTGCCAGAGGGCCGGCCCGAGGAGCCGCTCGAGCTCGGCCTCGCCGCCGTCTGGCGGACGACGACGACCCCGTCGGCGCGGATCGCCTGCACGGTCCAGACCGCCGCCGGCGCGGCCACGGTGCGGACCGCGGGTTCGCTCTAGGGAGCGACCAGCAGCTCCGGGCCCTCGACTCCGCTGCCGACCTTGTTCAGCCTCGGGTTGGCGGGGGCGCCGTCCATCCGCGAGGCGGGCAGCGGCGCGCATAGCGCAACCGCGTCCTCGACCTCGAGGTCGAGGCGCAGCCAGGCCGCCTCGGCCTCCGCGCCCGGCAGGATCGCCGGCATCCGGTCGTGCACCTTGGCGACGACCTCGTTCGGCGTCGTGGTGACGATCGTGCAGCTGTAGAGCCAGCCGTCGGCGACGCCGCGGTCCCCGGCGCCCTCCCACTCCTTGCGTGTGCAGATGCCGGCGAAGGCGAACGGCTCGCCGCCGTCGACCGTGAAGCGCCCGCACATCGCTACGGCCTCGCCTCCGGGTGCTCGCGGTACCAGTCGAGGGTACGGTGCAGGCCGTCCTCGAGGCCGACCGCCGGCGCCCAGCCGGTCAGCCCGCGCAGCTTCGTCGAATCGACGAACTGGCGATCGATCTCGCCGTCCGGGTTGCCGGATCCCCGGAAGTCCGGCTCGACCCCGCTGCCGGCAAGCTCGGCGATCAGCGTGACCACCTCGCGCACCGGATGCGGCCGCTCGCCGCCCGCGTTGAAGGCCTCCCCCGCCGCCTCGCCGCGGTCCAGCGCCGCGGCGATCGCCAGGTAGGCGGAGACGCCGTCGTCGACGTGGAGGAAGTCCCGTTCGGGGCTGCCGTCGGAGCGGATCACCGGTGCGCGGCCGTCGAGCGCGGCGACGACGGTCTCCGGGATCAGCCGCGAGAAGTTGAGGTCGCCGCCGCCATAGACGTTGGCGAAGCGGGTGACCGCCAGCGGCAGGCCGTAGGCATGCACGTAGCTGCGGGCGACGATGTCCGCCGCCGCCTTGCTGGCGTCGTAGGTGTTGGCGGCGCGCAGCGGGAAGTCCTCGCGGTAGGGCAGCTCGGGGCTCGACCCGTAGGCCTTGTCGGAGGAGGCGAAGACGACCCGCCCGGCACCGTGCTCGCGGCAGGCCTCGAACACGTGCCAGGCCCCGCGCACGTTGACCTCGAGCGTCTCCAGCGGCGAGCGCCGCGCCACCCCGACGATCGTCTGCGCGGCCAGGTGGAAGACGGAGTCGCAGCCGTCCACCGCCGCCGAGACCGCCTCGGCGTCGCGCAGGTCCCCCTCGGCCAGCTCGACCTCGCCGGCGATCCCCAGCAGCTCCAGCCCCGAGCGCCGCTCGCCGCCGACGTCAGCCTCGCGCGGCGCCGGCCGGTCCAGCACCCGCACGGCCTCCCCCCGCTCCAGCAGCGCCTTCGCCAGGTGCGAGGCGACGAAGCCGTGGGCGCCGGTGACCAGAGCGCGGCTCATGCCCACGGCGCCTCTCCGGAAGCCCAGAGGTCGTTCAGCGTCACCGCGTCCTTGTAGGTGTCCATGCAGTCCCAGAAGCCGTCGTGCCGGTGGGCTCGCAGCTGCCCGTCGGCGGCCAGGCGCTCCAGCGGCTCGCGCTCCAGCACGCTGTCCTCGTCCAGATAGCCGAGCGCGCGGGGCTCGAAGCAGAAGAACCCCCCGTTGATCCAGTGCTCGCTGCGCGGCTTCTCGACAAAGCCCTCGACCCGACCGTCGCCGTCCAGCTCGGCGAGCCCCCACTGCAGGTGCGGCCGCACCACGGTCATCGTCGCCGCCTCGCCGTGCTCGCGGTGGAAGCCGAGCAGCGCCTCGAGGTCGACGTCGGCGACCCCGTCGGCGTAGGTGGCGCAGAAGGTGCCGCCGCCGAGCCGATCCGCCAGCCGCGCGATCCGGCCGCCGGTCGGCGTGTCGACCCCGGTGTCGACGCACTCGACCTCGATCGCGTCGGGCCATGGCTCAGCCGCGACAAACTCCGCGACCGCCTCGCCCAGATAGCCGGTGGCGAGCAGAAAGCGCTCGAACCCCTGCGCCGCGTAGATCCCGATCACATGCCAGAGGATCGGCCGCCCCCCGATCTCGACCAGCGCCTTCGGCACCGTCTCGGTCCGCTCCCGCAGCCGCGTGCCGCGGCCGCCGCAGAGGATCGCCACGGGCGGTTTCATCGTCGACTGTCGAGTTTATGACCCTATGGGGTCATAAACTCGACAGTTAGCCGCCGGCGACGGCGGGGAGGATCGTCACCTCGTCGCTCTCGCCGACCGCGGTCTCCAGGCCCTGCTGGAAGCGGATGTCCTCGCCGCTGACGTAGACGTTGACGAAGCGGCGCAGGTCGCCGTCCTGGGTGATTCGCTCGCGCAGGTCGCCGTGGGCGTCGAAGACTGCGTCGAGCACCTCGCCGACGGTCGAGCCGGCGACCTCGACCTCGGCCTCCCCCCCGGTCGCGGCACGGAGCTGGGTCGGGATCTTCACGGTGACGGACATCAGGCTGCTACCTCCTGCTGCGGTTCGAACTCGGACTCGAAGCTGTCGAGATCGGGGTCGATCTCGTGCATGCGGAAACTATCGCGCGCCGCGTCGAGCGTCTTCAGGCCCTCGCCGGTGATGTAGACGACGACCCGCTCGCCGGCGGCGATGTCGCCGCGCTCGGCCAGCTTGGCGAGGACGCCGACCGTCACCCCGCCCGCGGTCTCGGTAAAGACGCCGGTCGTCTCGGCCAGCAGCCGGATCCCGGCGCGGATCTCCTCGTCGCCGACCGCGTCGATCGCGCCGCCGCTGCGGCGCGCCTGCTCGAGCGCGTAGGGACCGTCGGCCGGATCGCCGATCGCCAGGCTCTTGGCGATCGTCTCCGGCTTCTGCGGCTTGCAGACCTCCCAGCCTTCGGCGAAGGCGGTGGCGACCGGGCTGCAGCCCTGCGCCTGGGCGCCGTTGAAGACCGGCTGCTCGCCTGAGATCAGCCCCAGGTCGAGCCACTCCTGGAAGCCGCGGCCGACCTTGGTGAACAGCGAGCCCGAGGCGATCGGGCAGACGACCCGGTCGGGCAGCTCCCAGCCGAGCTGCTCGGCGGTCTCGTAGGCCAGCGTCTTCGAGCCCTCGGCGTAGTAGGGCCGCAGGTTGACGTTGACGAAGGCCCAGGGCCGGGTTTCGGCGAGCTGCGTGCAGAGGCGGTTGACGTCGTCGTAGTTGCCGCGGACGCCGACCAGGTTGGTGCCGTAGATCCCGGTCGCGAGCAGCTTCTGCTCCTCGAGGTTGGCGGGGACGAAGACGTAGGACTCGAGCCCGGCGGCGGCGGCGTGGGCGGCGACCGCGTTGGCGAGGTTGCCGGTCGAGGCGCAGGCGACGGTCTCGAAGCCGAGCTCGCGCGCCTTGGCGACGGCGACGGCGACGACCCGGTCCTTGAAGGAGTGGGTCGGGTTGGCAGCGTCGTTCTTGATCCACAGCTCGGCGTCGAGCCCGAGCCGCTCGGCGAGCCGGTCGGCGCGCAGCAGCGGCGTCAGTCCCGGCTCCAGCGGGTCGGCCGGGCGCCCTTCGAAGGGGAGGAAGTCGCGGTAGCGCCAGATCCCCTGCGAACCGGTCTGGATCCGCCGCTTCGCCTCGGCGGCGTCGAGCGAGGAATGGTCGTAGCCGACCTCGAGCGGCCCGAAGCAGTTCTCGCAGGCGTAGCTGGCGTTCAGCTCGTAGGTCGCCCCGCACTCCTTGCACTTCAAGCTCTCAACTGACATCCGATCTTCACTTCCTTTACCTAAGAAAAAACCTCGCCTTTTGTGGGGCGAGGTCCGATCGGACATCCCCCACATCTTCCAGGCCTCCGTCGACCTGCTGGACTTGGCACCTCTCCCGAACCAAAGGTCCGGGGCGGTTGCCGGGGCTTCTGCGGGCCAGTCCCTCCACCCCTCTAGATGTGGCGCTTATGTTGGGGAAAGCCTACCAGGGAACGAATCGTTCATTGCGATTTCGCCCGGGCGTCTAACCTAGTGCCAACCATGCCCGACGAGATGATGAGCAAGAACGATGCCGAACCTTCCAAAGCCAAGGCTGCGGCGGGCTGCCCGGCGCGGCGAGCTCATCCCCGCTGCGCAGGCTGAGCCCCAGGCGCCGAACGTCGAGCAGATCGATTCCTCCGGCCTGCGCTGGGTGAACATCGAGCGCCCCGGCGCGCTGGAGCGCGCCTGGCTGGAGGAGAACTTCGACTTCCACGCCCTCGACCTCGAGGACGTCCTCTCCCGCAACCAGCGTCCGAAGATCGACGTTTACGACGACTACCTGTTCATCGTCCTGCACTTCCCGATCTTCGACCCGGCCGCGGGACGGCTCGGCGCCGGCGAGCTCGACCTCTTCGTCGGGCCGGGCTACGTGGTGACGATCCCCAACCAGCTCCTGCAGCCGGTCGAGTACCTGTTCGAGCGCTGCCGCGCCAAGGAGGAGCTGCGCGAGCAGCTCTTCGCGCGCGGCTCCGGGTACCTGCTCTACCGCCTCGTCGACGACAGCTTCGACTACTGCTTCCCGATGCTGCGCAAGATCGGCAACAAGCTCGACGCGCTCGAGGACGACATCTTCGAGGGACGCTCGGAGGAGGTCGTGCGCGACATCTCCAACGTCAAGCAGGAGATCATCAACTTCCGCAAGGTGATCCGCCCGCAGCGGCCCGTCCTGCGCGACCTCGAGAAGGTCAAGCAGCGCTACCTGGCGACCGACCTCGACCTCAAGATCTACTTCGACGACATCGTCGACGCGCACGAGCGGATCTGGGACATGCTGGAGAACTACAAGGAGGTCGTCGAGGCTCTTGGGGAGACCAACGAGTCGGTGATCTCGCACCGCTTCAATGACATCCTCCGAATCCTCACCGTCTTCAGCATCGTCTTCCTGCCGGCGACGCTGATCGCCAGCATTTGGGGCATGAACGTAGGCCTCCCCGGCGGCGGCGACCCACCCAGCTCGAGCCTGACGGTCTTCTGGATCGTCATCGCCGCGATGGTCGTGATGCTCGCCGCCATGCTCGCCTACTTCCGCAAGCGCGGCTGGCTGTAGCCTCCCGCGCCGGTGGCTAACTTTCGAATCTGGGCGCCCTGGCGCCTCGCCTACGTGAAGGACGCGTCGAAGGACAACGAGGAGCAGTGCATCTTCTGCGCCAAGCCGGCGGCGGACGACGACGAGGCGAACCTGATCGTCCACCGCGGCGAGCGCTGCTTCGTGATCCTCAACCTCTTCCCCTACACCAACGGGCACCTGATGGTGGCGCCGTATGAGCACATCGGCCGCCTCCAGGACCTCGGCGACGAGACTGTGGCGGAGATGATGGCGCTGGCGCAGCGGGCGATGGGCCGGCTGGAGGAGGTCTATGCGCCGCACGGCTACAACGTCGGCCTCAACCAGGGCCGCGTCGCGGGCGCCGGGGTCGAGCACCACATCCACCTCCACGTCGTCCCCCGCTGGGGCGGCGACACGAACTTCATGCCGGTGATCGCCGACACCAGGGTGATGCCCGAGACCCTGGAGCAGAGCTACGCAGCGCTGAAGGGAGCGTTCTGATGTCGATCTTCAAGGCCTACGACATCCGCGGCCTCTACGGCTCCGAGATGGACGAGACGACGGCGCTGGCGATCGGCCGCGCCTTCGCCCGGGTGCTGGCGCGGCTGCGGGGAAAGCGGCCCGGCGAGCTGCGGATCGGGCTCGGCCGCGACATGCGGCTGACCGCGCCGGCGATGGCGGCGGAGCTGCGCGACGGCATGGCGATGGAGGGCGCCACCGTGCTCGACGCCGGCATGGTCGCGACCGAGGTGCTCTACCACCTGGTCGGCTCGCGGGGCCTCGACGGCGGCGCGATGGTCACCGCCTCGCACAACCCGAAGGCCTACACCGGCGTCAAGCTGGTCCGCGAGGGGGCGCTGGCGCTCTCCGGCGACGCCGGGATCGGCGACGTGCGGCGCGAGATCGAAGCCGGCCTCGGCCCCGCGCCCGGCGGCGGCTCCTTCGAGGAGGTCGACGTCTGGGAGGAATACCGCGCCCACGCCCTCTCCTTCGTCGACCCCGGCACGGTGCGGCCGATGAAGCTGGTGGTCGACGGCGGCAACGGCATGGCCGGGCCGATGGTCGGGCCGATCCTGCGCAAGCTCGGGCTCGAGCTGGACGAGCTCTACTTCGAGCCCGACGGCGAGTTCCCCGACCACGAACCGAACCCGCTGCTGGAGGAGAACCGCAGGCTGATCGAAGAGCGGGTGCGCTCCGGCGGCGCCGACCTCGGAATCGCCTGGGACGGCGACGCCGACCGCTGCTTCTTCATCGACGGCGAGGGCGCCTTCTGCGACGGCGACTTCGTCTGCGCGCTGCTCGCCCGCGCGGCGCTGGCCAAGAGCCCCGGCGCGACGATCCTCTACGACCCCCGCTCGAGCCGCGCCGTCCCCGACCTGGTCGCCGCCGAGGGCGGCCGCTCGGAGCTCTCGCGGGTCGGCCACGCCTTCTTCAAGATCCGCATGCGCGAGGTCGGCGCCGCCTTCGGGGGCGAGGTCTCGGGCCACTACTACTTCCGCGACTTCTGGTGCGCCGACTCGGGCACGATCCCGGCCCTGCTGATGCTCGAGCTGCTCTCGCTCGACGGCCGCTCGCTGAGCGAGCTGATGGCCGAGTTCCGCGCCCGCTACTTCATCTCCGGCGAGATCAACTCCGAGGTCGACGACCAGGAGGCGAAGATGGAGGAGATCGCCGCGCGCTACTCCGACGGGGAGATCACGCGCCTCGACGGGGTTTCGGTCGACTACCCCGAGTGGCACTTCAACGTCCGCCCCTCCAACACCGAGCCGCTGCTCCGCCTCAACCTCGAGTCGCTGGTCTCGCGCGAGGACATGGAGGCGAAACGCGACGAGGTGCTGGGACTGATCCGGGCGTGACGCTGACCCCCGAGCAGGCCCTCGAGCAGGCCGCGCTGGCCGGCATCCACCAGCTCCGCATCCCCACCCCCTTCGCGGTCGGCCGGGTCAACTGCTACCTGCTCGAGGACGAGCCGCTGACCCTGGTCGACACCGGGCCCAACTCCGGCAAGGCGCTCGACGAGCTGCAGGGCCAGCTGGCCGCCCGCGGCCACGCGATCGACGACCTCGAGCTGGTCATCCTCACGCATCAGCACATCGACCACCTCGGCCTGGTCGAGATCGTCGTCGAGCACTCCGGCGCCGAGGTGGCGGCACTCGGCCTCGCCGCCCGGCGGCTGGCCGGCTTCGGCGAGGAAGCCGAGCGCGAGGACGAGTTCGCGGTCGAGCTGATGCTGCGCAACGGCATCCCGCAGGAGGTCGCCTTCGCCCTGCAGAGCGTCTCGCGCAGCTTCCGCGGCTGGGGCGCCAGGGCCGAGGTGACGAAACCGCTCGAGGACGGTCAGCTGATGCCCTTCCGCGACCGCACCCTCCAGGCGCTGCACCGGCCCGGCCACAGCCCCTCCGACACCGTCTTCTGGGACGAGGAGCGCAGGATCCTGATCGCCGCCGACCACCTGATCGCCCACATCTCCTCCAACCCGCTGATCACCCGGCCGCTCGACGGCTCCTCGCAGCGCACCCAGGCCCTCGTCACCTACATCGAGTCGATGAAGAAGACCCGCGAGATGCCGGCCGAGATCGTCCTCTCCGGCCACGGCGAGCCGATCACCGACCACGTCGCCCTGATCGACGACCGCCTCGCCAAGCACGGGCGCCGCAAGGAGAAGATCTACGACCTGATCGCCGAGCGCCCCCGCACGGGCTACGAGGTCGCCCAGGCGATCTGGGGCAACGTCGCCGTCACGCAGGCCTTCCTCACCCTCTCCGAGGTGATCGGCCACGCCGACCTGCTGGTCAACGAGGGCCGGGTGCGCGAAGTCGACGACGGGGAGGTGATCCGCTATGAGGCGACCGGGTAGGCGATCCGGCAAGAAGCGGATGCTGCTGATCGTCAACCCCTACGCGACGACCGTCTCCGACCGGCTGAAGAACCTCGTGGCCTACGCGCTGCAGGGGCGCTACGAGGTCGAGACGGTCTCCACCGAGGCGCAGAACCACGCCACCGAGATCGGCCGCGAGGTACGCGACCACGGCTACGACGTCGTCGTCGCCTTCGGCGGCGACGGGACGCTGAACGAGGTCGCCAACGGCCTCGCGGGGACCGACGTGCCGGTCTCGGTCCTGCCCGGTGGCTCGACCAACGTCGTCGCCCGCACCCTCGGCATCCCCAACGACGTGGTCGACGCGACCGAGCACCTGCTCGCCCTGGTCGACGAGTGGGCGCCGCGCAGGATCGACCTCGGGGTCGCCGGCGAGCGCCATTTCGTCTTCTCCTGCGGGGTCGGGATCGACGCCACCGTCGTCAAGCGGGTCGATGCCCACCCGCGGCTGAAGTCGCGCGCCGGTCCCTACTACTACAGCTGGGCGGCGATCTCCGCCTTCTACCGCCAGTACATGGTCAACCCGGTCCGGCTGCGGGTCGAGGTCGACGGCGAGGCGAGCGAGGGGGTCACCGCGCTGGCCCAGAACTCCGACCCCTTCACCTACTTCGCCAGCCGCCCGATCCGCGTCTGCGAGGGGATCGAGATCGACGACGGCACCCTCTCGCTGGCGGTGCTGAAACGCGCCGCCCAGCGCGACATGCCGAGCCTGATCCCCCGCTTCTTCAGCGAGCGCCGGCCTGCCGCCCGCCACCGCCAGATCGAGCACTTCGAAGATGTCACGACGGCCATGATCGCCTCGATCTCGAAGACGAAGGACGGCGTCGCCCGGCCCTTCCCGGTCCAAGTCGACGGCGACTACATCGGCGAGCGCACCCAGCTGGATTTACGAGTGGAGCCAGGGGCCCTGACGGTCGTGTCCTGAGGCTCAGCCGGTCGGCGTGATCCGGTAGGCGTCGAAAACCGACTCGACGTTGCGCAGTCGCGAGATGCACTGCTTGAGCTGCTCGGTGTCGCCGACCTCGACCACGAAGCGGTTCTTCACCATCGGGTGCTTGGTCATGCAGCTGGCGCCGAGGATGTTTATCCCCGCCTCGGCGAAGGTGCGCGAGAGGTCCTCGAGCAGGCGGGTGCGGTCGTAGGCGTCGATCTGGAGCTCGACCCTGTAGGACGACTCGTTCTCGCCGTCCCATCCCACCTCCACGAACCGTTCCGGCGACTTCATCAGCGCCTTGACGTTCTTGCAGTCGGCGCGGTGGATGGTGATGCCGCGGCCGAGCGAGACGTAGCCGGCGATCTCGTCGCCCGGCACCGGCCGGCAGCACTTGGCGAGCCGCACCGCGACCTTGTCGGCGCCCCTCACGCGGATCCCGTAGTTGGAGGCGTCCTTGGTCCGCCGCGCCTGGTCCTCGCGCGCCTCGCCGAGCCCGATCGGCTGCTCGTCCTCGACCGCCTCGCCCTCTTTGAGGCGCTGCATCAGCTTGTTGGCGACCGCCTTGGTCGCGATCTTGCCCTGGCCGAGCGCGATGTAGAACTCGGTCGCTTTGCGGAAGCCCATCTCGCGGATCACCTGCGCCAGCAGCGGCGACATCGCCAGCTTCTGCATCGGCAGGCCGCGCTTGCGCAGCGCCTCCTCGAGCGCCTCGCGCCCCTTCTGCTCGGCGTCCTCACGCCGTTCCTGTTTGAAGAAGGCGCGGATCTTGTTGCGGGCGCGGCTGGTCCGCACCAGCTTCAGCCAGTCGCGCGAGGGGCCGCGCTTCCGCTTCGCGGTCAGGACCTCGACGATGTCGCCGGAGCGCAGCTGGTAGTGCAGCGGCACGATGTTGCCGTTGACCTTGGCGCCGACGCAACTGTGGCCGACGTCGGTGTGGACGGCGTAGGCGAAGTCGAGCGGCGTCGAGCCGGCGGAGAGGTTCTTCACCTCGCCCTTCGGGGTGAAGACGAAGACCTCATCCTCGAACAGGTCGACCTTCAGCGACTCGAGGAACTCGGCCGGGTCCTGCTCGCCCTCGGACTCGACCAGCTGGCGCAGCCAGGTCATCTTCTCGCGCTCCGGGTCGGCGGCGCCGCCCTCCTTGTAGGCGACGTGGGCGGCGATCCCGTACTCGGCCAGCTTGTGCATCTCTCCGGTGCGGATCTGGATCTCCAGCGGCTTGCCCTCGGGCCCGATCACCGTCGTGTGCAGCGCCTGGTACATGTTGGCCTTCGGCATCGCGACGAAGTCCTTGAAGCGCCCGGGCAGCGGCTTCCAGAGCGAGTGAATGACGCCGATCGCCCCGTAGCAGTCCTTGACCGAGCCGACGATCACCCGCATCGCCGTGAGGTCGAAGATCTCGTTGAACTCGCGGCCCTTCTTGGTCATCTTCGTGTAGATCGAGTAGAAGTGCTTGGCGCGGCCGGAGATCTCGGCCTCGATGCCGACCGCCTGCAGCTCCTGCGCGAGGAACTCCCCCGCCCGGCCGACGTAGACCTCGCGCTCGTCGCGCTGCTGGGCGACCAGCTGTTTGATCTCCTTGTACTTGCGCGGGTGCAGGGTCGCGAAGGCGAGGTCCTCGAGCTCCCATTTGATCGCGTGGATCCCCAGCCGGTGGGCCAGCGGCGCGTAGATCTCCAGCGTCTCGCGCGCCTTCGCCGTCTGCTTCTGCTTCGGCAGGGCGCCGAGCGTGCGCATGTTGTGCAGGCGGTCGGCCAGCTTGATCAGGATCACCCTGACGTCGGTGGCCATCGCCACCATCATCTTGCGGTAGTTCTCGGCCTGCCGCTCGTCGCGGCTCTCGAAGGTCATCCCGGTCAGCTTGGTGACGCCGTCGACGAGCTGGGCGACCTCGGCGCCGAACTCCTCGCGGATCTCCTCGAGGCTGGCGCTGGTGTCCTCGACCGTGTCGTGGAGCAGGGCGGCGCAGAGCGTCTCGGTGTCGAGCCGCATCCCGGCGCAGATCTGGGCGACGCCGACCGGATGGGTGATGAACTCGTCGCCGGAGCGGCGCAGCTGGTCGGCGTGGCGGTCGCAGGCGAAGTCGAAGGCGCGGGTCACCGCCTCGCGGTCGATCTCGTGGATCGCGGAGTCGAACTCCTCGACCACGGCGAAGAGATCGGCGAGCAGCTCGCGGTCCTGCTCTAGGGCTTTTTTCGTCGTTCCAGGAATCGCACGCCCTCCTGATGGCGGTCGCCGTAGGCGCGGAACGCGGCCGAGCGCTCCAGCTCTGTCCCTTCTGAGGATACGACCCCGACGGCCCCGTCCCCCCCGCGCGGCTCTCCGTGCACCAGCTCCAGCTCCGCCAGCACCCGGAAGCAGCGCGCCGCCGCCTCGGGGCCGCGCGGGTGCGGGCCGCTGCCGCGCAGCGCCGCGAGCAGCTCCTCGCCGCTCACCTCGCCGGCCTCGCGCAGGTCGCGGAACAGCCCGATCAGCGCCCGGCGGCGGGCCAGCTGCTCGTCGAGCATCGCCAGCGCGAAGCGCCGCTCGGCCTCGCCCCAAACGGAGTGCATATACCCCCCTTCGGTGCACGCGAGCGCCGCCAGGCGCTCCAGGTGCGGGAAGGCGGGCGGATCGACGAGGACGACGTGCTCGAAGCCGGCGGCCAGCCCGGGCTCGGCCTCGAGCGTCGCCGCATCGGCCAACGTCACTCCGCCCTCGCCGAGCGCCGCCCGCCGCTCGGTGCAGGCCACCACCGCAAGCACCGCCCCACTCCCGCTCGATGCCAGCTCGGCCACCACGGCAGCCGGTGAGCTAGCCGTTTGCAGCGTGACCCTCTCGACGCGTGCGTTCGAGCTTTGAACCGGTATGCGACCCAAAGCTCGAACGCGCTCGAAGCTGCTGGCCGGGTCGGCCGCCAGCTCGGCCTCGAAGCGCCGCCACCATTGCTCCTCCGCGGCGGCCTCGGCCGCCGCCTCGCGCGGGTACAGCTCGCGCAGGACCAGGCGCGGCTCCACGGAGCCGTTCCAGCGGTTGACCTCGAGCCGCACCGCGACGTCTACCGGGTCCTCCTCCCCCACCCCGAGGCTGGACCGCCCGAACGCCACCCCGAGCGCCCGGTTGCCGCCGCTGTGGAGGCTGAAGCGCGCGTGCTTGCCCGCGCCCATCGTGCGCACGTCGCGCACCCGCGCCGCCGGGACCAGCAGCCGCACCCCGGGGTTGCCCATCCCGAACGGCGCCAGCCGCTCCAGCTCCTCGGCCAGGTCGAGGCCGAGGCCGGCGCCGCCGACGATCGCGTCGATCCGCTCGGTGCGGCGCAGGTCGTCGGGCCCCAGAAGGCTCGCCGCGTGGGCGGCAAACGCCTCGCGAAAGCCGTCGAGCTCCGCGGCCCGCAGCTCGAGCCCGGCGGCCGCCCGATGGCCGCCGAAGCGGACCAGATGCTCCGAGCAGGCCTCGAGGCCGGCGAGCAGGTCGAAGCCGGGGATGCTGCGGCCCGACCCGCGCCCGCCCCCCTCGCCGTCGAGCGAGACGACGAGCGCCGGGCGGTGGTGGCGCTCGGCCAGGCGCGAGGCGACGATCCCGATCACGCCCGGATGCCAGCCCTCGCCGGCGAGCACCAGGCCCGGCGCCTCGCGCAGGCGCTCGGGCAGCTCGCGGCGGGCCGCCTCGGCGGCGGCGTCGACCTCGCGCTCGGTGGCGCGGCGCTCGCCGTTGGCCCGGCTCAGCTCGGCGGCGATCTCCCTCGCCCGCCCCTCGCTGTCGGTGAGGAACAGCTCGACCCCGGCGTCGGCCCGGTAGAGCCGCCCGGCGGCGTTGATCCGCGGCGCCAGGCGAAACGCCAGGTCGCCCTCGTCGAGCGCCGTCGGCTCGCAGCTCGCCGCTTCGAGCAGCGCCCGCAGGCCGGGACGCCGGGCCCGCCGCGCCACCTCGAGCCCCCTTCGCACCAGCGAGCGGTTCTCACCGACCAGCGGCACCACGTCGGCGACCGTCGCCAGCGCGACCAGGTCGAGGTCGTCCTCCCGGTCCTCCCCGCGCAGCGCGCAGGCGAGCTTCCAGGCCACCGCGGTCCCGCACAGCTGCTCGAACGGGTAGCCGTCGAGGGCCGGGTGCAGGATCGGGCAGTCCGGCAGCTCGCCGCCCGGCTGGTGGTGGTCGGTGACGACGACCTCGATCCCCAGCGAGCGGGCCAGGGCGACCTCCTCGACCGCGGTGACGCCGCAGTCGACGGTCAGGAGGAGCGAGGTACCGCGCTCGGCCAGGCGCTCGATATTCGCAGCGCAGAGCCCGTAGCCGTCGGCGATCCGGTCGGGGATCAGCCAGTCGCAGTCGCCGCCCAGCTCGCGCAGCGTCCCGACCAGGATCGCGGTGGCGCAGACGCCGTCGACGTCGAAGTCCCCGTGGACGGCGATCCGGCGGCCCTCCTCGACCGCGGCGAGGACCCGGCGCGAGACCTCCCCCATCGAGCCGAACTCGTCCGGCGAGTGCGACTCGTCGGCCGCGAGGAACTCCCGCGCCGCCTCCGGCGTGCGGTAGCCGCGCCGCACCAGCGTCACCGCCACCGGCTCGCTCAGGCCGAGCGCGTCGACCAGCGCCCGCGCCTCGCGGTAGGAGTAGGGCTCGGCCCGGTAAGCGTGGATGGTCTCCGCCACGCCACGAGGCTAGGTGGCGGCGAAGACAGAACCAGGCGCTCCTTATCCCGCTCGTTCCGCGCGAACGCCGAGCGCCCAGACCACCGCCAGGCCGATCGCCACGCCGGGGATCGCGATCAGCGCCGTGCCGAGGTCGGTGTTGCCGAGCCCCTTGCCGGTGGCGGTCTCGACGATCCCGCCGAAGACCATGGCCCCGGTAACCGCGCCGAGGAAGGCGCCGACGATCCCCTGCCAGAAGCGGTCTTCCGGCAGGAAGACGGTGAAGTGCCAGAGGGCGATCCCCATCGTGAACCAGACGAGCAGGGCCATCAGCGGTTCCTCCCGTGCTTGCGCCGCTGTTTGCGGCGTTCGCGGCGGCGCGCGTTGCGCTCGCGGCGCTCGGAGCTCTCCTTCTCAGGGTCTCCCCCGTTGCCGCCCGGCGGCTCGCCGACCGCCACCGCGGCCAGCTCCTCCTCGATCTCGGCGTCGCTCTCCTCCTCGCCGAGCTTCGCCAGCGTCACCTCGTCGGCGAAGGCGGGCACCGTCCCGTCGACCTCGGCGATCCGCTCCCGCCGCCGGGCGAAGCCGGGCTCGCGTTCCTTCCAGGCGGTCAGCACCGGCGAGGCGATGAAGATCGAGGAGTAGGTACCGGAGGCGATCCCGACCAGCATCGCGAAGGCGAAGTCCTGAAGCGTCGCGCCACCGAAGATCAGCAGCGAGACGACCGCCAGCAGGGTCGAGAAGCTGGTCGCCAGCGAGCGGGTCAGGACCTCGCTCATCGAGCGGTTGACGATCTGCGAGAACGCCGCCCGCGGCATCCGCGGCATGTTCTCGCGTATTCGGTCGAAGACGATGATCGTGTCGTAGAGCGAGTAACCCAGGATCGTGAGGAAGGCGGCGACGGTGCCGCTGCTCACCTCTTTCCCCGTCAATGCGTAGACGCCCGCGGTGATCAGGATGTCGTGGAAGAGCGCGATCAGCACCGGCACGGCGAACTTCGGGTCGAAGCGGAAGGCGACGTAGGCGCAGATCACCAGCAGCGAGAAGATCAGCGCCTTGAGCGCGCTTTCGGCGACCTGTTCGCCGAAGGTCGGGCCGACGCTGGAGCTGTCGAAGCCGTTGGCGACGACGCCGTATTCCCTGTCGAGCGCCGTCTGCGCCTTCGCCACTTCGCCCGGGCCGAGCTGCGCCGCCTGCACCTGGAAGACGTTTTCGCCCAGTTCCGGGTCGGAGATCTGCTGGATCTCCTCGCCGCCGACCCCGACCTTGTCGAGCGTTTCGCGCACGCCTTCCTCGTCGGTCGGCTTGACCAGCGCGGCGGTGATCCGCGTCCCCGACTCGAAGTCGATGCCGAAGTTGAGCTGCTGGGTCGCCAGGGCCAGGGCGCCGACGAGCAGGATCGTCCCCGAGAGCGAGAAGAACCAGCGGCTCGCCCCCATGAAGTCGAAGTGCCAGCGCATCCGCCGGCGCGAGGCGCCGAGCACGCCGGGCGAGCGCAGCAGCCGCGAGCGGCTCATGCTGAGCAGCAGCGCCTGGGTGAAGACGACCGCGGTCAGCAGCGAGACGATCGTGCCGACGCCGAGCGTGAAGGCGAAGCCCTTGACCCCGGCGGTCGCCAGCACGAAGAGGATGAAGGCGGTCAGCAGGGTGACGACGTTGGCGTCGACGATCGTCGCGATGCCGCGGCGGTAGCCGGCGGCGATCGCCGCCGCCATCGGCCTGCCGGCGCGCACCTCCTCCTTGATCCGCTCGAAGATGACGATGTTCGAGTCGGCCGCGACCCCGATCGTCAGGATCAGACCCGCGATCCCCGGCAGGGTCAGGGTGATCGGGATCAGTTTGATCAGGGCGAAGAAGATCACCCCGTAGGCGCCGAGCGCGACCGCCGCGATCAGGCCGAGGAAGCGGTAGAAGAAGAGCAGGAAGATGACGACCAGGGCGAGGCCGATCGCGCCGGCCTTGATCCCGGCGTGCAGCGCCTGGGTGCCGAGCGTGGCCGAGACCTGGGTCTGGCTGATCAGCTTGAGGTTGATCGGCAGGGCGCCGATCTGGAGGAAGGTGGCGATGTCCTGCGCTTCGGTGATGCTGGTGAAGCCGCCGGAGATCTGGGCGCCGGTGCGACCGTCGATCCCGTCGGGGTTGGTGGCGAAGTTGATGATCGGCGCCGTCTTGATTTCGTTGTCGAGGACGACCGCGAAGCGACCGGAGAGCCGTTCGGCTTCTTCTTCGGAGGCCGGGCCGATCGCCCGCGCCTGGCCGCGCTGGGCGATCTTGCGGGTGACGTCCTGGAAGGCTTCGCGGCCCTTGTCGGTGAACTGGAAGGTGACGTTCGGTTCGTTGGTTTCCGGAGCGAATTCCTGCTTCGGGTTGGTGATGTCGGTGCCCGACAGCGCCGGGTTGTCCTTGAGCGCGAACCAGCCGGCGTGTTCGATCCCGTCGATCGTCTTGCCGCTCTTGTCGGAGGGCTGCTCGGAGGCGACGATCGTCCCCGCCGGAACCTTGATCACGGTGCCCTTGTGCGGGCGCTTCTTGCCGGTCGCGCTGATGAACAGGTCTTCCTTGGAGAACTCGGGGCCGGCGATCAGGGTGTGATCGGCGTCGTCGGCGAACAGGTAGTAGCGCGGTTTGGTCGTCGAGCAGGTGGTGCAGTCGGCGACCGGTTCCTGTTCGGCGGCGAGCCTGACCGCACCGTAGGCGCTCGGGTAGGCGCCGGAGAAGATCAGCGGCGCGTCTTCGGGCGTCTTGGTGCTGCGGCCGGCTTCCTTCCATTCTTCTTCGACTTCTCCGACCGCCGCTTTCGGCGGTTCGCGACCCGGGTTGCCGCCGAGCGTCTTCTCGCGCCCGATCAGGTTCGGTTCCCAGTCGTAGAAGTGGAGCTGGGCGGTGGTGCCGACCTGTTCGATCGCCCGCTGGGCGTTGGTGACGTCGGGCAGGCTGACCGAGATCTCGGTCGTGCCGAGGCGCGAGACTTCGGGCTCCGAGACGCCCAGCTTGTCGATCCGCTGGCGGATGATTTCGATCGAGCGTTCGATGTCTTCGCCGCTGACTTCCTTCACCTGGCCGGTCGGCGTCCCCTGGTAGACCAGCTCGACCCCGCCCTTCAGGTCGAGTCCCAGCTTGGTCGGCTTGGAGGCGACGACCAGCGCCGAGACGACGATCAGCGCCAGGACGAAGAGCAGGACGAAGAGGTTGCGGCGCCGCCTCATCGGCCCCTCAGCCCTCCGGGGTGAGGACGATCAGCAGGCCGCCGTCGTCGTCGTAGGCCGGGAACACGTCGGCGACCGCTTCCGCCGGCAGGTCGCCCTCGGCGTTGACCGAGACCTTCTTGCCGAGCGAGCGGACCCCCCACTCGAGCGAGGTCTCGATCGGGTCCCCGTTCTCTTCGGGCAGCCAGCGCAGTCCGAGGACTTCCTTGACCGGGCGGCCGATCACGTCCTCGTCGGTCAGCCCGGTCAGCTCGAAGCTGCCGCGGCCGGCGTCGATCACCCGCGCCTTCTGGTCGCAGACGAAGAAGGCGGCGTTCGGCGCCGGGTAGTAGTCGTCGAGCAGCTCGAAGAGGAAGCCGAAGCCGCACTTGGAGCAGCCCTTGGGGCGCGTGCTGAAGCCGGCCGTGCGGTCGGCGCTCAGCTCCCTGTTGCCGCAGTTGGGACAGATGAAGAACGGCATCCCCTCACAGGCTACTGAGAGTCCGCTCAGAACAGACTTCGCGCTCCCTCGGGGGTCGCGAGCCCGAGATGCTCGTAGGCCCGCTCGGTCAGGACGCGGCCGCGCGGAGTCCGCTTCAGCATGCCCTGCTGGAGCAGATAGGGCTCGAGCACGTCCTCGATCGTGTCCTGCTCCTCGCCGACCGCGACCGCCAGGGTCGAGAGCCCGACCGGGCCGCCGCCGAACTTGGTCGCGACGGTGTCGAGCAGGTTGCGATCGCTGCGGTCGAGCCCGCCGGCGTCGACCTCGAGCATCTCCAGGCCGGCGGCGGCGACCCCGGCGTCGACCGTGCCGGTGCCCTTCACCTCGGCGAAGTCGCGGACCCGCTTCAGCAGCCGGTTGGCGACCCGCGGGGTGCCGCGCGAGCGGCTGGCGATCGCCCGCGCCCCCTCGGCGTCGATCTCGACTTCGAGGATGCCGGCCGAGCGCGCGACGATCTCCGCCAGGTGCTCGGGGGCGTAGTGCTCGAGCCGGTGGCAGACGCCGAAGCGGTCGCGCAGCGGCGTCGTCAGCAGGCCGGCCCGGGTCGTCGCCCCGACCAGGGTGAACGGCGGCAGCGGCAGGGTGACCGTGCGGGCGCCGGCGCCCTGGCCGAGCACGACCGGCAGCTCGCCGTCCTCCATCGCCGGGTAGAGGGTCTCCTCGACCGCCCGGCCGAGCCGGTGGATCTCGTCGACGAAGAAGACGCTGCCCGGCTCCAGCGCGGTGAGGAAGGAGGCGACGTCGGCCTTGCGCTCCAGCGCCGGGCCGGCGGTCTGGACCAGCGGCACCCCCATCTCGACGGCGACGATGTGAGCCAGCGAGGTCTTGCCGAGCCCGGGCGGGCCGGCGAGCAGGACGTGGTCGAGCGGCTCGCCGCGCCGCCGCGCCGCCTCGATGAAGATCGCGAGCTGGTCGGTCACCTGCTCCTGGTTGACGAAGTCCGCGAGGGTCGGGGGCCGCAGCGAGCGATCGAGGTCCTCATCCGGCGCGTCGGCGCGGGCGTCGTGGATGCGGACCTCGGGCTCGTCGTCGATCCCCGGCGTGCGTATGCGCTCCTCGCTCACGCGGCTTTGCCCGTCCCCGCCTTGCGCAGCGCCGTCGCCAGCAGCTGCTCGGCGTCGTCGCTCTCGAGCCCGTCGAGCAGCTGCTCGGCCTCGAGCGGCGCGTAGCCGAGGTTGACCAGGCCGTCGCGGGCCAGGGCGCGAGCGTCGCCGCCGCCGTCGGCGGCCGCCAGGGCGAACTCTTCCTCCAGCGCGCCGGCGACCTTCTCGCGCAGCTCGACGATGATCCGCTCGGCGGTCCGCTTGCCGATCCCGGGGGCGGCCTGGAAGCGCTTGGCGTCGCCGGCGGCGATCGCCCGCAGCAGCTCCCGCGCCGGGCCGCCGGAGAGGACCGAGATCGCCACCTTCGGGCCGACGCCGCTGACCGAAACGAGCTGTCCGAACAGGTCGCGCTCCTCCTCGGAGGCAAAGCCGAAGAGGGCGAGGGAGTCCTCGCGCGAGACCAGCTCGGCGTGCAGGAAGGTCTCGCGGCCGGTCGCCGGAACCGCCTTCAGCGTCTCCGAGGAGACGGTCAGGAGGTAGCCGACGCCGCCGGCGTCGATCACCACGTGATCGGGCCGGCGGACCATCACCTCGCCCCGCACCGCGGCGATCATCCGGCCGCCTTCGCCGCAGCCAGCTCGGCCGCCGCGCGCCGGCCGGCGCCGCCGCCGTGGCAGATCGCCACCGCCAGCGCGTCGGCGGCGTGGTCGGGATGCGGCGGCTCGGGCAGCGCCAGCAGCGTGCCGACCATCCGCTGGACCTGCTTCTTGCCGGCGGCGCCGGAGCCGCAGACCGCCATCTTGATCGCCTGCGGCGTGTAGGCGAAGCAGTCGACGCCGCCCTGCGCCGCAGCCAGCATCGCCACGCCGCTCGCCCGGCCGACCGCCATCGCCGTCTGCGCGTTCTTGCCGAAGAAGACGTCCTCGATCGCCATCGCCCGCGGCTCGTGCCAGGCGAGCAGCTCGGCGAGCGAGTCGTAGATCCGCTTCAGGCGGCGCTCCATCGGCACCCCGGCGGCGGTCTCGACGACACCCCCGTCGAGGGCGACCATGCGGTTGCCCTCGACCCGGACGATGCCGAAGCCGAGGTTGGCGGCGCCGGGGTCGATCCCGATCACGACTTGCATGGGGAGTGATTCTGGGAAGAGCCCCGGATGCCTTCACGCGGCGAGCTGCTGGAGGACCTCGTCGGGGATGTCGAAGTTGGCGTGGACCTCGTTGACGTCGTCGTCCTCTTCCAGCGCCTCGATCAGGTTGAGCAGCGACCTGGCCTCGTTGCCCTTGACCTCAACCGTGCTCTTCGGCTCCAGCGCAGGCTCGGCCGACCGGACCTCGACCCCGGAGGTCTCGAGCGCCTCGCGGACCGCGCCGAGGTCGCCCGGCTCGCAGAGCACCCGCAGCAGCTCGCCCTCGTCGCGCACGTCGTCGGCGCCGGCGTCGATCGCGGCGATCAGGTCGTCCTCGCCGTAGCGCTCGGCGTCGACCGTCAGCACACCGCGCTTCTCGAAGATCCAGGCGACCGAGCCCGGCTCGCCGAGGCTGCCGTTGTGTTTCGTGAAGGCGTGGCGGACTTCGGCGCTGGTGCGGTTGCGGTTGTCGGTCAGCGCCTCGACCAGGACCGCGACGCCGCCGGGGCCGTAGCCCTCGAAGACGACCCGCTCGATCGCCTCGGCGCCGGCGCCGACCCCCGAGCCGCGGTCGATCGCCCGCTGGATGTTGTCCTTCGGCATCGAGGCTTCGCGCGCCTTCTGCACCGCGGTGGCGAGCGCCGGGTTGTTCTCGGGCTCAGGGCCGCCGTCGCGGGCGGCGACGGTGATCGCCCGCGCCAGCTTGGTGAACAGCTTGCCGCGCTTGGCGTCGGCGGCGCCCTTCTTGTGCTTGATCGAGGACCACTTCGAATGCCCGGACATCGTTTGCCATTCTATGAGCGATGAAGGGGATCGCGGCGAGCTTCGTATTCCTCGTCATGCTGATCGCCGCGCTCGCGCTCTGGACCGCGATCCCGGTCGGCTGGCTCTACATCGGCTCGAAGGTCTCCCAGACGCAGTTCCCGGCCGAGGGCCCCTACGCGGTCGTCGCCGTCGGGATCATCGTCTCGATCGTCCTCGACGCCTGGCTGATCGGCCTCCTCAACGGCGTCTACGTGCGGATCACCGGCACCGACCGGCTCTCGCCGATGCGGCCGAGCTGGCTGAAGAGCACGCGCGACACGGGTGCCGCGCCCGGCACGACGACCGTCGTCGAGGCGGTGCTGATGGGCTCGGTGATGCTCGCCATGCTCGTCTTCGTCGGCTGGTTCTTCCTGCTCGCCGGCTCGCCGATCCCAAACCGTTAGGTCAGACCACGAACTTGCCGTCGACCTGGAAGTCCTCCCCGTCGACGACGAGCCTGCCGCCGAGGCGCAGGTCGCAGACCAGGTCGGTGTGGACCGCCGACTCGTTCTCGCCGCCCGACTCGGGGTAGCTGCGGCCGACCGCCATGTGGACGGTGCCGCCGAGCTTCTCGTCGAGCAGCACCTCGCGGGTGCCGCGGTCGATCGCGTAGTTGGTGCCGATCCCCAGCTCGCCGAGCCGCCGCGCTCCCTCGTCGGTGTCGAGCAGCTTGATTAGGTACTCCTCGCCGCGCTCGGCGCTCGCATCGACGACCCTGCCGGCCTCGAAGCGCAGCCGCACCCCGGCGACCTCGCGGCCGCCGATCGTCGCCGGCAGGTGGAAGCTCACCTCACCCTCGACCGAGTCCTCGACCGGGCCGGTGAAGAACTCGCCGTCGGGCATGTTGTGGCGCCCGTCGCAGGGGATGAACTTGCGCCCGGCGATGCCGAGCACGATGTCGGTCCCCGGCGCGATCACCCGCACCTCCTCGTGGCCCTCGATCCACTCCGACAGGCGCTTGCACTCGGCCGAGGCTCGCTGCCAGGCGGTCAGCGGGTCCTCGTCGTCGGCCAGGCAGGCGCCGTAGTAGAAGTCCTCGTAGTCGGCCAGGCTCATCTCCGCCTCCGAGGCGTAGGCGTTGGTCGGGAACAGCGTGTAGACCCAGCGGAACTCGCCCCGGGCGCTGCGCTCCATCGCCCGCCCCAGCAGCTCGCCGGTCGCCGCCTGGCGCCGCATCTGCTTCTCCGGCGGCACACCGGACAGCTCGCGGGTGTTGCTGCTGGCGCCGATCGCGATCCGCACGTCGGCGTTGTCGAGCAGCCACTCGGAGGCCGGCGAGATCCAGTCGAGCTGGGCGTCGCTCGCGTGCTTGTAGTAGGCGGCGGTCTGGCCGTCGAGGGAGACGTTGACGACCGGATGGGCGCCGGCCTTCAGCACCTCCTCGTAGACCGCGGTCAGCAGCGGCGCCGCCGCGCTCTCGCCGTCGATCGAGACGATCTCGCCCTCCTTCACCTCGGTCGAGTAGCCGACCAGGATCTTCGCCAGCCGCTCCGCTCTCGGGTCCCTCACGTCTCCGCCTCCTCGCGGGCGCGCTGCCGCGCGCCGGTGGTCATTGCCATGAACAGTGCGTGCAGCCGCGGGTCGTCGGTCAGCTCCGGATGGAAGGCGCAGGCCAGCACGCCGTCCTCGCGGATCGCCACCGGGTGTCCCTCGTACTCGGCGAGCACCTCGACCCCCGGTCCGGCTCGCTCGACCCAGGGCGCGCGGATGAACACCGCCCGCAGCGGCTCGTCCCCCAACCCCTCTACCGCCAGGTCGGCCTCGAAGCTCTGAAGCTGGCGGCCGAAGGCGTTGCGGCGCGCGGTCGCGTCGATCAGGCCGAGGTGCTCGTCGTCGCAGACGATCATCCCGGCGCAGGTGCCGAACACGGTCCCGCCGGCCTCGACATGCCCCCGGATCGCCTCCTCCAGCCCGGCCGCCGCGATCCCCTTGACGATCGTCGTGCTCTCCCCGCCGGGGATCGTCAGCCCGTCCAGTCCCTCCAGCTCCTCCCGCGTGCGCACCTCCCGCGCCTCAGCGCCAAGGCCGCGCAGCGTCTGGACGTGCGCCTCGAACCCGCCCTGGATCGCGAGGACCCCGATCCGCAGCTCAGGCACCGCGGTCCTGGAGAAGCGCGTCCGCCGCGGCCAGCTCGGCGATCTCCAGGCCAGGCATCGCCTCGCCGAGGCCGACCGAGGCCGCCGCGACCCGCACGGGGTCGTTGAAGTGCGTGGTCGCCTCGACGATCGCCCGCGCCCGCCGCTCCGGGTCGGCGCTCTTGAAGATGCCGGAGCCGACGAAGTTGCCCTCGGCGCCGAGCTGCATCATCAGCGCCGCGTCGGCCGGCGTCGCGATCCCGCCGGCGCAGAACAACGGCACCGGCAGCCGGCCCGCGCCGGCGACCTCGTGGACGACTTCGAGCGGCGCCCTTAGCTCTTTTGCGGCACTCGACAGCTCCTCCGGGCCGAGCTGCCCCAGCCGCTTGATCCCGCCGACGATCTCGCGCATGTGGCGGACCGCCTCGACCACGTTGCCGGTCCCGGCCTCGCCCTTGGAGCGGATCATCGCCGCCCCCTCGCCGATCCGCCGCAGCGCCTCGCCGAGGTCGGTGGCGCCGCAGACGAACGGCACCTCGAAGGCCAGCTTGTCGATGTGGTTGGCCTCGTCGGCCGGGGTCAGCACCTCGGACTCGTCGACGTAGTCGACCTCCAGCGCCTGCAGCACCTGCGCCTCGGCGAAGTGGCCGATCCGCGCCTTCGCCATCACCGGGATCGTCACCGCCTGCTGGATCCCCTTGACCATCGCCGGGTCCGACATCCGCGCCACGCCGCCGTCGCGGCGGATGTCCGCCGGAACCCGCTCCAAAGCCATCACGGCGCAGGCCCCCGCCTCCTCCGCGATCCGCGCCTGCTCCGGAGTGACCACATCCATGATCACCCCGCCCTTCAGCATCTCGGCGAGGCCGGTCTTGACCCTCCACGTAGCTCGCTCGGGCATCGCGCCCCATATTACGGGGGCGGTTACGGGGGCGGCTGCTACTTCAGTTTGTAAGCCCTGATGCGATCTTTGTGCGCCGCTTCGTCACGAGCGTAGAGACCGTGCGCCAACCCCTGCACCAGCGCCATCAGCGCCGTGTTGGAGCGGGCGAAGGAGGGGCTGTTGGAGGAGAAGTAGAGCGTCTGCTCGGCGTGCTCCCCGACCTCCGACATCGAGGCGTCGGAGATCGCCAGGGTGCGGGCGCGGCGGTGCAGGGCGAGCTTCATCGCCCGCAGCAGCAGCGGGTGGGCACGGCCGCAGGAGAGGGCGATGACCAGCGTTTCCTCGTCGATCCGCCCGAGTCGCTGCAGCGACTCGCCGCCGGTGCTGGCGACGATCTCGGCGCGGATGTCGAGCAGGCTGAGGATGTGCCGCAGGTAGCTGGCGAAGAAGGCCATCTGGTCGACGCCGACGATCACCACGCGCTGCGCTTCGGCGAGCGCCGCGACGGCGCCGTCGACCTGCTCGCGGGTCAGGTGCTTCGCGGTTTCCTCGAGGTTCGAGTAGTCGGCGCCGAGCGAGCCCTCGAGCTCGGAGTGGTCGAAGGAGAAGAGCGCGGCGCCGGAGGCGCCGCCGCTGCCGGCGACCGTGGTGGTGCGGTACTCCTCGATCGCCGCCTGCTGAAGCTCGGGGTAGCCCTCGAAGCCGAGGGCCTGGGAGAAGCGCACCACCGTCGATGAGGAGGTGCTCGCTCTCCGGGCCAGCTCCTCGGCGGTGAGGAACGCCGCCTCGTCGAGATGGTCGACGATGTAGCGGGCGACGTCTTTCTGCGAGCGCGAGAACTCGTCGAAGCGCTCCTGGATGTACTCGGAAAGGCTCTTGAGCTGGGGTGGTTTCGTTGCGGTCTTGGTCACGGCCGTCCCTTTCGCCGGTGCCCCCGCATTCCCTTCCGATCTGGTTGGATAGCAGTGAAGATGACCGCCGAAGACGCGCTTCGCCTCGTCAACCGCAACATGGTCGCCTTCGACCTGCTGCTCGGGTCGGCGGCGATCGCCGCCCCCGAGGCGACCCTGCGGGTGCTGGGACACGACGAGCCGTCCCCCGACGCCGCCCACCTGTTCCGCCGCTGCGGGCCGATCTGGCTCACCTTCGCCGCGGCCCACGCCCTCGCCGCGACCCGTGGCGAGCAGCGCGACTGGTGGGCGCTGGCCTGGCTGCGCGGCACCGAGATCGCGACCGACGCGCTCTGGTCGGAGTCGCCGGCGGTCAGCCGGCCCGGCGCCAAGCTCGGTCTCCGCCTGGCCGGGGCCGCGAACCTGGCGATGGCCGCCGGCTTCGCCTGGCTCTCGAAGCGATGAGCGGTGACGCCGGGCTGCCCAGCAAGCGCTGGAGCCTGCGCGGCAGCGACGAAGAAGGCAACGAGGTCTGGCTGATCCGCAGCTTCGGCCGCAAGCTCTACCGCTGCCCCGGCTGCCACGGCGAGATCGAGATCGGCACCGAGCACACCGTCGTCCAGTACGTGCTGCGGCTGGGCGGGACGGAACACCATCACTGGCACCGGCAGTGCGCCGAAGAACTGCTCGTCCCCGATCTGCGGGGCGTCAAGAAGGTCGCGGCCTCGGCATCCTCGCAGTCGAAGCTCGAGGCACGGGGCCGCCAGAGCCCGGGACGGCGCCGGGGATAGCTTGGCCGGCGAGCTGACGCTGCGCTCGCTCTACGGGCGGATCGGCCGCACCTACGTCAGCTGGGCCCGCCCGCTGCTGCCGCTGGCGGCGGTCATCTTCGTGCCGCTCGGCCTGGTCGACGCGATCCCCCTCGACGTCAACCTCGACTCCCTCAGCCTCGGCAGCGGCCTGGTCGCCGTCGGCGTCCTGCTGGCGACGCTGACGCTGGTCGGTACCTCCCTGGTCGGCGAGGTCTTCTACAGCGGCGCTGTCGCCGTGGCGCTTACGCACGACGACGACGAGCCGCCGACCCTGCGCGAGATCTCCCGCCGGCTCGCCTACGGACGCCTGATCGCTGTCGACCTGATCTACGGCGCGCTGGTGATCGCCGGCCTGGTGCTGCTGATCGTCCCCGGGGTCCTCGCCTATATATGGCTGGGCCTGGCGGGACCGGTGGTGGAGATCGAGCGGCGCGGGGTGCGGGGTGCATTCGCGCGCAGCGCCCGCCTGGTCCGCGGCCGGTTCTGGCTGGTCTTCGCGGTGCTGGCACCGCTCGAGCTGGCGAGCGAGGGAGTCGGGGAGCTGACCGACCTGCTCGCACAGGCCCTGTTCGGCCACACCCTCTGGGCCGACTGGCTCGCCGAGTCGCTGTCGAACATCGTCGCCACGCCCTTCCTCGCCGTCGCCTGCGTCCTGCTGACGGTCAGCCTGATCGACGAGAATGACGGCCGATGACCGCCGCTTCGATATTCGGCGACTTCTGGAACGACCAGATCCTCGCCAACCAGAAACAGGGCCTCTTCCTGGTCCTCGTCGGCTTCGTCCTCTCCTTCGCCTTCATCCGCATGAGCACGCGGCTGATGCGCAGCCCGAAGGTGCCCTGGTGGCCGGGCAGTGTGGTCAGCGACAGCGGCGTCCACCTGCACCACCTGGTCTTCGGGATCGTCACGATGATGGTTTCCGGGGCGCTCGGCTTCACCGCCCTCGGCGACAGCCCGCTGACCGAGATCTGCGCCTTCGCCTTCGGCGTCGGCGCCGGCCTGACGATCGACGAGTTCGCCCTCTGGGTCTACCTCGACGACGTCTACTGGGCCAAGGAGGGCCGCAGCTCGATCGACGCGACGGTGATCGCCGCGGCGGGAATGATGCTCGTCCTGCTCGGCTTCAGCCCGTTCAGCTTCAACACCAGCTCGGTCGAGGAGACGGTGGCCAGCATCCTCGGCGCCGCCTTCGTCTTCGGCCTGGTCGCGATCTGCTTCGCCAAGCAGCGGGTCCTCCACGGCAGCATCGGCTTCTTCGTCTTCCCGGTGGCGATCTACGGCGCCTGGCGGCTCGGCAAGCCCGGCTCCCCCTGGGCCCGGCGCCGCTACGGCGAGCGGCGCCCGGCCAAGCAGGCCAGGGCCGAAGCCCGCTTCCCGCCCGACCGCCGCACCGACCGCTTCAAGAACGCCTTCCGCGACCTGGTCGGAGGCAAGCCGAGCGAGGGGGTCGCCGCAGCCCGCGACGAGGCGCTGGCCGCGACCAGGGAAGCGGCCGCGGAACTGCGCCACCAAGCCGAACGGGTGACGCATCCGGGCGAGGGGCGAAGTGGCAGAGAGGGTTGAGCTGCAGCGGCCGCCAGGATCGGCCGCCTTGTCGAAGCAATCCGGCGCCTACACTCACTGGCAGGGTTCGCATGAAGCGCCTCGCTCTCATCATCGTGGTCGCGGCGACGGCGCTGCTCGGCGTCGCGCTCGCCCGTGGCGAGTCGGTGCAGCAGGGCAACCTCCGAATCGGCTTCGACGCCACCTTCGCCCCCCACGCGCTGCCGCGCGCCCGGGCGGCGCCGGTGCGGGTGAGGCTCGACGGATCGGTCGCGACCGCCGACGGCAGCCGGCCGCCGGAGCTGCGCCGCATCTCGATCGCCCTCAACCGCTACGGGCGGCTGACGACCCGCGGCCTGCCGGTCTGTAGCCCCGGCGCGCTCCAGTCGGTCTCCTCGACGTCCGCTCTGCGGCGCTGCCGGGGAGCCCTGGTCGGCCGTGGGCGGTTCGGCGCCAACCTCGCCCTCTCCGGCGAAAAGCCGGTGCACATCGACGGCAGGGTGCTCGGCTTCAACAGCACGCTGCGTGGGAGGACGGCGATCGCGGTCCACATCGCCGCCGAAAGCCCGGTGCAGGCCTCGGTCGTGCTGATCTTCAAGATCTCCCACCCGACGGGCGGCCGGTTCGGCACCGTGCTCTCGACCCGCATCCCGACGATCGCCGGCGAACTCGGCTACGTCACCGACATCTCGCTCTCGTTCGGGCGCCGCTACGGCTACAGGGGCAAGCAGCTCAGCTTCCTCAGCGCCGCCTGCGCCGCGCCCAGCGGCTTCCCCGGCGCGATCTTCCCCTTCGCCAGGGGCAGCTTCCTCTTCGCCAACGGCCAGCGCCTGACCAGCACCGTCGTCCGCGACTGCCGGGTTCGCTAGCCGCGACGCGCAGGCAGCTCGGCTTCACTCGCGGGAGCTTCGATCAAATGTCCGCGTCTCTTGCCGGCCACCGCGCTGCGACCGATGAAAGAGAACGTGCGAAGCCTCAGCTGGAAATCCACGGCGGGCCCCGCCGTGTTCGCCGTGGTGGCGATCGCGCTGCTCGTCTACGACCACCTCAACCGCCGCGTGACGGAGCTCGTCTTCTGGCTCACCCTGGCGCTGATCGTCGCCGTCTTCTGGCGGATGATCGAAACCCTTCGCCGCCAGTCCGGGGCCCTGCGCCGTCACGAGCGCGGCGCGCTCAGCGATCCCCTCACCGGCCTGGAGAACCGCCGCAAGCTCGAGCTGGACCTCGCCGCCACGGCGGCCACCGGGGAGCGCCACGTCCTCGTGCTGGTCGAGCTGGACGGCCTCCAGGCCCACAGCGACCGTTTCGGCTACGCGGCGGGCGACGAGTTGCTGCGCCGAGCGGCGCAGGACCTGTGCGACGCCGTCGCGCCGCTGGGCGGCGCCGCCTACCGGGTCGACACCGCGCGCCTTGCGGGCCTGGCGCCGTGCGGGCCGGCGGGCTACGGCGAGGTCGTGCTGGCGGCCACGGCCGCGCCGCGCGAGGCGTCGGGCGAGCAGGTGCTCGGCCGCTCCCACGGCGAGGTGACGATCCCGGACGAGACCGCCGATCCCGAAGTCGCCCTTCAATTCGCCGGCCAGCGGCTCGACGCCCACCGGCAGCGCCAGCACCGTTCCGCCCGGCGCCAGGCCCACGCGGTCCTGATGGCGGCGCTGAGCGTACGCCGTCCGGAGCTGCGCGACCACCTGCGCGAAGTCGCCTACCGGGCGATCTCGCTGGCCCGGCGCCTTGGCATGGGCGTCGCCGATATCGATGACATCGCCCTCGCCTCCGAGCTGCAGGAGGTCGGGCTGCTGGCGGTCCCCGAGTCGGTGCTGGAGAAGGAAGCGCCGCTCGACGAGATCGAGGCGGCGATGGCTCGCAGCCATACCGTCGAGGGCGAGCGGATCGTCGCCGCGGCGCCCGGCCTGGAGCCGGTTGCCGGCCTGATCCGCGCCAGCTCCGAGCGCTTCGACGGCAGCGGCTACCCGGACGGGCTGGCCGGCGGGGCGATACCCCTCGGCTCGCGGATCATCGCCGTCTCGCTCGCCTTCGCGGCGATGACCGCGCCCCGTCCCCACCGGGCGGGCATGGGCCCCGACGAGGCGCTGGCCGAACTGCGCCGGCACGCCGGCACTCAGTTCGACCCCCGGATCGTCGAGGCCCTCGCCGAGGAGCTGGCGGAAGAGCCCACCGCGGTCCAGACGCCCGCCTAGATCTAGGGTGCGTACTTTTCGGCTTCTTCGATTCCGCGCTGCGCTTCTTCCTTGCCCTTTTCGATTCCGCGCTGCGCTTCTTCCTTGCCCTTGGCGACGCCCTGGCTGGCTTCCTCTTCCGCCTTCTGGAAGCCCTTCTTGACTTCTCCCTTGCCCTTTTCGATCCCCTGCTTCGCTTCTTCGAGTCCCTTTTCGAGCCGTTCCTGAGCTTCGCTGGTGCTGTTGTCGCTGCTGCCTCCGCAGCCGCTCCAGGCGACTCCGGCGACGGTGATCGCCAGCGCCGCCAGCAGGGCCGGGGCGCGGCGCGCGCGCTTCCGCTTCGAGCGTTCCTTTGACACGTCCACTCCTCTCATCGGGGATCTGCGAAGAAGACTAGTGCGCGCGCAGGAAACCGCGGATGACGCCGACCGCCGGCGAGCGGAAGGGGAAGTAGAGGCTGGAGACGTGGCCGCGGTCGGGGACGACGTAGAGGCGCGAGCGCGGGAAGCGCTTCTTCACCTGGCGCGCCTCGGCGACCGAGGTGACGTCGTCGATCTGGCCGGCGAGGATCAGGGTCGGGAAGCTGCCGGGGGCTCGCCAGCCGGCCGGGACCGGCGGCTCGAGGCCGCCCGCCGGCGGCGCCGGCCAGGTCAGGCAGCTGGTCAGGTGGGCGGCGCGGGAGAGCAGGTACTCGCGGTTGGTGAAGGGAGCGAAGAAGCCCGACGGCAGTTTCCCGGGCGCCGTCGAGAGCTGGGCGATGCGCTCGTCGACCGGCGCGTAGGGGTCCCAGAGCAGCGGATAGTCGTTGCACTCGACCGCGATCTCGAGGCCGTACGAGAATTCCGACAGCTTGCCGTGGCCGGCCGGGCCGGGGGCGATCAGGCGATCGAGGCGACGCGGTTCGCCGCGCAGGAAGCGGCGGTCGGCTTCGTCGAGGCTGAGGTAGGAGCGCGGCGCCAGGGTGCCCGCTTCGAGCAGGAAGCGCAGCAGGTCCTCGGTCGAGCGGCGGCGGGCGTGGAAGCGGCCGACGACGCGGCGGAAGCGCTCGATCGCGTCACCGGAGCAGGCCGGCGAGTGGCGGCAGGCGATGCCGAGGGCGCGGCGGCCGGCCGGCAGCAGCGTCCGGTAGTAGGGATCGTCGGCCGGGTAGGCGGAGTCGAGGACGAGGCCGCGCAGGCGCTGCGGGAAGCGGGCGGCGTAGGCCTGGCCGAGCAGGGTCGCGTAGGAGTCGCCGTAGAAGAAGACGCGCCCGGCGCCGAGCGCTTCGCGGACGGCGTCGAGGTCGCGCGCGGTTTCGGCGGTGGTGTAGTCGGCGAAGCTCGGGCCGAGCCGGTTGGCGCATTCGCCAATCGCGATCGCTTCCGGCGTCAGCCCGCCCTGAAGCGGCGCGCAGTCGACGACGCCGGAGAGCCCGGTGCCGCGCGCGTCGACGAAGACCAGGTCGCGGCGGCGCAGCAGCGGCGCCAGCGCGGCGCTGAGCGAGCGGACGTAGGGAGCGGCGGTCGAGGCGTAGCCGGGGCCGCCGTCGGTGGCGAGGATCGTGCCGAGCGACGGCCGGCTGCGGTCGGAGCGGGGACGGACGGCGAAGGCGACCTTGATCGTGCCCGCGGCCGGTTCGCCCCGGCGGGCCGGGGCGACGACGTGGCCGCAGCGGAGCGGGCGCTTGGCGCCGAGGTCGCAGCGGTGCAGCGTGACCGAGCCGGAGGCGGCCGGAGCGAAGAGCGCCACCGCGGCCGAGAGCCCGAGCAACAGCGGCGCCAGAAGGGGACGGCGGGCCTTCATCGCGCGTCAAGGTAGTCGATCGGCCTACCATCGACCGGTGGCCGAGTTGCACGTCCTGCGCGTCTTCGTCAACGAGGCGGGCGAGTGGGGCAACCCGCTCGGGGTCTTCCTCGACGGAGCGGCCGTCCCGGAGGCCGAGCGGCAGCCGATCGCCGCCGAGCTCGGCTTCAGCGAGACCGTCTTCGTCGAGGATCGGGCGAGCGGCCGGATGCGCATCTACACGCCCGAGGTCGAGTTGCCCTTCGCGGGCCATCCCACCGTGGGGACGGCGTGGCTGCTCGCGCACGGGCGAACGCCGGTCGAGACGCTGCGGCCGCCCGCCGGAGCGGTCGGGGTGAGGATCGAGCCCGGCGCCGCCTTCGTCAGCGCGCGCCCGGGATGGTCGCCGCCGTTCGCGTACGTCCAGCTCGACGCGCCGGCCGACGTGCGGGCACTCGACGGCCCGCCCGGCGACGGAGGCAACGCCTACGTCTGGGCCTGGATCGACGAGGCGGCGGGGACGATCCGCGCCCGCTCCTTCGTCCCCGAGGCCGGCATCGCCGAGGACGAGGCGACCGGCTCCGCCGCACTCGCCCTCTGCGCCCGGCTGGAGCGCCCGATCGTCGTCCACCAGGGCCACGGCTCGGTGATCCGAGCCCGGCCGGCCGGCGGCGGCCTGGTCGAGGTCGGCGGGCGCGTCGCGCTCGACGAGGTGCGCGCGCAGCCGGTTTGAGCCGGTCCGCGCGGTCTCTATACTGGCCAGCCAGCCAGTGACCGTTTCCGCACACCGAAACCTCGAAGACGTGCTCGTGACCGAGCGCGAGCACTGGCCCGGCGGGCCGCCGCACGAGCTGTTCAAGCAGTTGCGCCGCGAGTGCCCCGTCCACTGGACCAGCGGCATCACCGAGTTCCCCGAGTCCGCCGGCTACTGGTCGGTGACGACCGCCGACGACGTCTACACGGTGAGCCGAGACTGGCGGACCTACTCCTCCGAACGAGGCGGCATCACCGCGGTCACCGCGGTCTTCCCGCTCGAGCTGATGCGGTCGATGTTCATCGGCATGGACCCGCCCAAGCACGACCGGATCAAGGCCCTGTTCCAGGCCGGCTTCACCCCGAAGCGAATCGCCGCCCACGAGGAGGAGATCAGGGAGATCGTCGTCGACGTCCTCGACCGAATCGACGGACGGGACACCTGCGACCTGGTCACCGACGTCGCCCAGCCCGCCGTCTCGCGCGTGATCGGCAGCTTCATGGGGATCCCGAAGGAGGACGACGCGATCTGGGCCGAGCTGATGAACTCGACCCTGGGGGCGAGCGATCCCGACCTCAACCCGGCGGGGATCGAGGGCGCCGTCGAGAACATCGTCCCCGAGATCTTCGAGCGCTGCGGCAAGATGATCGCGGCGCGGCGCGAGAACCCCACCGACGACCTGACCAGCGTCCTCGTCCATGCCGAGATCAACGGCGAGAGGCTCGAGGAGCACGAGATCGTGATGGGCTTCTTCCTCCTCGTCGCCGCCGGCAACGACAGCACCAAGGCGACCTACTGCAGCGGGATGCGGGCCCTGCTCGAACATCCCGACCAGCGCCGGCTGCTGCTCGACGACCCCTCGCGGATCCCCGGCGCGGTCGAGGAGTCGCTGCGGATGTTCCCCGCCTTCGCCCACTTCCGCCGCACCGCGACCCGCGACACCGAGCTGCACGGGCGGGAGATCCGCGAGGGCGACAAGGTGGTGATGTGGTACGCGTCCTCGAACCGCGACGAGTCGCGCTACCAGGATCCCGACCGCTTCGACGTGCTGCGCAACCCCGAGCACCAGGCCTTCGGCGCCGGCGGCCGCCACTTCTGCCTCGGCACCGCCCTGGCCCGGCTCGAGCTGCGGGTCCTGATCGAGGAGACCCTCGCCCGCTACCCGGAGATGGAGCTGGCGGGCAGGGCCAAGTTCGTCGAGTCGGCCTTCATCAACCAGCTGAAGACGCTGCCTGTGCGGCTCTCGCCGTAGTCAGAGGCCGAGGCCGCCCACCCCTCGCTCGTCCCAGCCGAGGTGGTGGGCAAGCTCGTGCCGCAGGGTCCGCTCGACCTGTCGCGCGAGCAGGTCGCGGTCAGCGCCGAAGTCGCGCTCCAGCGTGTCGCGGTAGATGACGATCCGGTCCTCGTAGCGTTCGCGCGCGACGCCGTCGCCGGAGTACTGACCGTACGCACGCGCGTCGGAGCCGAGGTCGGAGACCACGACCGCGACCTTCGCCAGCACCTGCTGGAATTCGTCCGGCAACCGATCGATCGCGTCGGCGACCAGCGATTCGAACTCGTCAAGCTCGGGAGCGTCCGGCACGCCTCAAACAGTAGAGGCTCGAGCCGGCATCGCTAGGCCGGGCTCGATGCGATAGATGCCTCTTGCGGTAGCAGGGGCACGGATTGTCCTCGCAGGCGATTCCGTCGTCGTCGGCGTCAAGGCGATCCGGGTCGTAGCGCGGCCCTCCGTGCCTCAGGAAGAAGAGTTGCGCAGCCCGCTGCGTCCGGAAGTCCTTGCAATCCTTGTCGCCGCGGGCCGAGGCACCGGCCGGCAGCGAGGCAATCAGCAGAACGGCTAGGGCGACCGCGGCGGCGGTGACGGCGAGCAGGCGGACGGACGGCTTCATCGGATCTCGCTTTCGTCGTTTGGCTCGGCGAAGACCTCAATCGTACCGTAAAACGACCGTATTGCCGCCGTCTTGAACCAGCTCTCACAGCACGAGCACGCTGCCGGCGCTTTCCGTCGTCAAGTCGGGCTGATCCGCTACTCGTCCTTCGTCGAATCGTCCTTCGTGACCTCTTTGCTCGGCGCCAGCATCATGCTCATGTTGCGCCCTTCCTGAAGCGGTTGGGACTCGATCGTCGCCAAGCCGTCGAGGTCCTCGAACAGCCGCTGGAGCAGGTTCCTCCCCCGCTCCGGGTGGGCCTGCTCGCGGCCGCGGAACATGATCGTGATCTTGACTTTGTTGCGCTGGCGCAGGAAGCGCTCGACGTGGCCCTTCTTGGTCTCGTAGTCGTGGTCGGCGATCTTCGGCCGCAGCTTGATCTCGCGCACGTTGACCTGGGTCTGGTGCTTGCGCGCCTGCTTCTGCTTCTGCTCCTGCTCGTACTTGTACTTCGAGTAGTCGAGCAGGCGGGTGACCGGCGGTTTCGAGCCCGGGGCCACCTCGACCAGGTCGAGGTCGGCGTCCTGGGCCCGCTTCAGCGCCTCGGCGATCTCGACGATGCCGAGCTGCTCGCCCTCAGCGCCGATCAGGCGCACTTTCGGCACGCGGATGCGGTCGTTGATCCGCGTCGTGTCGCGCTCCGGCGGCCGCCGGTCGAACCTGCGCGGGACAGGCACTAGCGGGAGAGGTGGAGCTTCAAGAGGACGAGGGGTGCGGAGGCGGCCACGGGACGCTCAGCGGCGCGGTGTGTTTGGCATGCCTGCGAACAAGTGCCCGCAGTATAGACAGAGCCGCCTTGCCCGGGCGCCCAGCGCTCAAGCTGTCTCGTCGCGATGGACGAGGGCGGCGAACTCGGCCAGGCCCATCGCGCCGAGCTCGCCCTCGCGGTGGGAGCGCACCGCCACCTCCCCTGTCTCTTCCTCGCGGTCGCCGACGACCAGCATGTAGGGATAGCGGCCGAGCTCGGCGTCGCGGACCTTCTTGCCGATCGACTCCGAGCGGCGGTCGACCTCGACCCGGACGCCTTCGGCGCTCAGCCTCGCCGCGACCTCGCTGCCGAAGCCGACGTGGCGGTCGGAGATCGGCAGCACCTTCGCCTGCACCGGCGCCAGCCAGACCGGGAAGCGGCCGCCGTAGTGCTCGATCAGGATGCCGGCGAAGCGCTCCATCGAGCCGAGCAGGGCGCGGTGAATCATCACCGGCCGTTGCTGGGCGTCGTCGGGGTCGGTGTAGTAGAGGTCGAAGCGCTCCGGCATGAAGAAGTCGACCTGGCAGGTGCCGCACTGCCAGGAGCGGCCCAGCGCGTCGGTGATGTGGAAGTCGATCTTCGGCCCGTAGAAGGCGCCGTCGCCGGGGTTGAGCTTGTAGTCGCGTTCCTCGCTCTGGAGGGCGCTGCGCAGCGCCTGCTCGGCCTGCTGCCAGTCCTCGTCGCTGCCGATCGACTTCTCCGGCCGGGTCGAGAGCTCGATCCGCACGTCCTCGAAGCCGAAGCGCGCGTAGAGCTCGTCGATCGCTTCGCAGATTCCGGTCACCTCGTCGACGATCTGCTCCGGGGTGCAGTAGATGTGGGCGTCGTCCTGGGTGAAGGCGCGGACCCGCAGCAGGCCGTGCAGGACGCCCTCGCGCTCGGCCCGGGAGACCTGGCCGAACTCGGCGATCCGCAGCGGCAGCTCGCGGTAGGAGTGGCGTTCGGCGGCGTAGACGAGGCAGGCGCCGGGGCAGTTCATCGGCCGGATCGCGTACTGGCGCTCGCGCGACTCGGTGAAGTACATGTTCTCGCGGTAGTTGTCCCAATGGCCGGAGCGGTGCCAGAGGTCGACGTCCATCACGTGCGGCGTCTTGATCTCCTCGTAGTCGCGCTTGCGGAGCTGCTCCTGCACCTCCTTCTCGATCAGGCGCAGCAGCGTCGTGCCGTGGGAGAGCCAGAAGGGCATCCCGGGCGCCTCGTCGCGCAGCATGAAGAGGCCGAGCTGCGGACCGAGCCGGCGGTGGTCGCGCGCTTTCGCCTCCTCGATCCGCTCCAGGTGGGCGTCGAGGTCCTTCTTCGAGAAGAAGGCGGTGCCGTAGATCCGGCTCAGCATCTGGCGACGCTCGTCGCCGCGCCAGTAGGCGCCGGCGATCGAGCTGAGCTTGATCGCCCTGATCCGCCCGGTCGAGGGGCCGTGCGGGCCGCGGCAGAGGTCCTCGAAGGGGCCGTTGCGGTACAGCGACACGGTCTCCACGCCTTCGTCGCGGACCAGGTCCTCGATCAGCTCGACCTTGTAGTCCTGGCCCTGGGCGCGGAACACCTCGATCGCCTCCTCGGGCGGGACGTCGCGACGCTCGAAGCGCTCGTCGGCCTCGATGTGCTCGCGCATCGCCGCCTCAATCCGCTCCAGGTCCTCCTCGCGGACCTTCACCTCGGGCGGGAAGTCGAAGTCGTAGTAGAAGCCCTGCTCGATCGGCGGGCCGATCGTCACCTTGGTCCCCGGGTAGAGCTCCATCACCGCCTCGGCCATCACGTGGGCGGCGTCGTGGCGGATCAGCTCCAGGGCCTCGGGGTCGCGGTCGGTGAGGACGGCGATCTCGGCGCCGTCGGGCAGGGGCGTGTCGAGGTCGCGCAACTCGCCGTCGACGCGGATCGCCAGTGCGGCCTTGCCGAGGCGCGGGCCGATCGCCGCGGCGGCCTCGGCGCCCGTGGCGCCGTCGGGCAGCTCGAGCGGAGTCCCGTCCGGCAGCGTGACAGTGATCTTCGTCGTTGCCTCCACGCGGCCCATGCTACGTGGCGCGCCGCGCCTGGCGAACCGCGATCAGCGGACAGGGGCTGGGGCCGCCGAGGGCGCCGGGACGTTCCCAGAGCAGGTAGGGACCGGAGCGGCGGCGCAACCGCAGGCCGCGGAACGGGGCGCGGTCGCCCTCGAAGGTGACGAAGAAGCGGATCCCGGAGGGGGGCGTGCCGCCGGCGGCGCTCGCCGGTTCGACGCAGACCCGGCCGCCGCGCAGCTCCCAGGCGATGTAGCGGTCGCCGTGTTCGTCGGCGAGCAGCCTGTCGGGGGCGAGGACGAGGACCGAGCCGGAGGCGACGAGCGGCCGCAGGCCGGTGAGGGCCGGCGAGTAGGAGGTAGGACCGACGGGCGCGTTGGCGAAGGCGAGCAGGGAACAGGCGCCGGCGGCAGCGAAATAGGTTGCCGCCGCGAACGGGGCGACTTGTTCGGGTATACGCCGAATAAAGCGCCCCATCGGCTCCCGCCGGTCGAGTAATGCGCTGAGGATGGCCAGGGCGGCAACCGGCGCGGCGATCTCCAGCGCCTTGGCGGCGGTATACGGCGTGCCGCCGATCCGGGCGCCGGCGTAGAGCGCAGCGACGGCGATCGCTCCCGCGAGGATCGCCCGCTCGCGGCGGCGGACGCAGCGGGCGAGCCCGTAGAGCAGCAACGCCGTGGCGAAGCCGGCCCCCAGGTAGTAGACGGCGGCCGGGACGGCGCCGCCGCCGGGGGCGAGGCGGAAGTCGCCCGAGGGCCAGATGCCGAGCGCCTCGAAGGGCGAGATCTGGCCGAACAGATTGCCCAGGCCGGGGCCGGCGGGGTCGAAGGTCTCGAAGCTGCGGAAGTCGATCATCCGGCCCAGCTCGGGGAGGGCGCCGACCAAGAACACGACGAGGGCAAGCAGAAGCGGCCGCAGCGGCAGTATTCGCTCGAAGATCAGCCACAGCGCCAGGATCGTCGCCGGCCAGGTGAGGCCCGGGAAGCTGTAGACGTAGACGCTGCCGATCGCCAGCAGCGCGGCCGGGACGAAGCGCAATCGGAGCTCGGGCCATGCTCGGGCACTCTCGCGCAGGGCCAATGCGAAGGCGAGGACGAGCAGCGCCTGCATCGTCTCCTTGAAGGCGCCCTGGGCGTAGTAGGAGGCGACCAGGTACGGGAGGCCGACCAGCAGCGCTGCAGGAATGCGGCGGATCGGGGGTTGGTCCGCGAACGCGGCCAGCGCGGTCAGCGGGGCGAGGACGGCTACGGCGATCGTGAGCCCGCTGAAGCCCTGGACGAGGCCGATGCCCAGGCCCTTGTTCAGGGCTACGACGATGGCATGCGGCCCGAGTGGATATCCCTGGTAGAGGAGCTGGGAGCCGGCGCCGTCGGCCAGACGGTCGGCCGCGAGCAGGTGCTGCGACATGTCGGGGTTGAAGCCGGTGCCGAGGATGCCGAAGTGGCCTTCGGCGGCGAACGGCAGCGAGGCTGCGGCGAGTGCGACGATGGCGACGGGGAGCCCCGATCGCAGCGCCTCTTTCCCGCCCTCGACCCGTCCCCGCAGGTAGACCGCGGACCCCGCGACCAGCACGAGGACGACGATCGCCGAAGCGATCCCGTGCCCCGGCAGTCGCACGGTAGCCCAGCAGATCGCGCAGAGCAGACCCAGGCCGATCGCGGGCGACAGCCACGACCAGCGCTGCTTCCCGCAAAGCCCGACGGCGGCCTGTCCGATGGCCGGCGAGGCGGCGCAGACCGCCACGACCGCTGCATAGGTCGCGATCACGAGGCGGCGAGCCTAGAGGACGGCCTGCAACCGAGGAGTGGGCGCAACAGGGCTCGAACCTGTGACCTCCAGCTTGTCGAGCTGGCGCTCTCCCAACTGAGCTATGCGCCCCGGGAGATCTGAATTTACCGATCCGCTCAGGCCCGACGCGCCGCGCATCGATGCAACGGGTGCAACTTTCCCGCGGACCAGGTGTTTATGAATCCGTAGCCGCCGAGCAGGCGGCGCCGAGAACTTCAAAGCTCAAGGACCGACGAGCCAGCGAGTTGACCTGTCTGGTGGTACGTCCTTCGGAAGCAAGGGGCCCCGATCGGGGCCCTTTTCCGTTCCGCCGAGGCGCCGACCCGGCGGGCGCCGGCGGTTCGGCGCGAAGCCGGTAGGAGAGCGAGGCGCACGCGCGGTCGATTCCCCGGCGGGCGGGACGGGTACGGGAACCGACCTGCGCGCATCGACTGCGGCGCCTCCCTAGCCGTGCTTGACGACGAGCTCAGGGCGAAGTACGGCCTCCACGCTGGTGACCTTCACTTGATTCACCTCCCTCGGACCTGTCCTGATTTCAACTCGGGGCCAGACCCGAGCAATGGTGGAGGAAGTTCCACTAGTCAGAGTTCCGTGAGACAGATGCGTGCAAATACTCGGACTTTTCGCTATACATCTCTCGACGTACCGCGCTAAACCACAGCTGAGCGAGGGAGGAGTACATGGCGATGACGCCGAAAACCACCAGCAAGGGCTCGAATGCGAAGAAGGCTCGAAAAGCAAGGACCGGCGAGCGAAAAATCGCCTACTCCGTCGCCCATCCTGTCCGCTTGGACGCTCTCTCGATCCTCTTCGAACGGATGGCGAGTCCCAACGAGATATCCCAAGCGCTGAAGCAGCCGCTTGGCACGGTGAGCCACCACGTCTCCGAACTGCATGCCGACGGGGTGGTCGAGCTGGTCAAGACGGCCCAGCGCCGGGGAGCGGTCGAGCACTACTACCGGGCGAAAGTGAGGCCGGAAGTCGACGCCGACGAGTGGAAGGCGATGCCGGTGCCGGCCCGCCGAGAAGTCGCAGGGCTCGCCCTCCAAGCGATCATCGCCGACAGCCTCGCCTCCTTCCGTCACCGCAAGATGGAGTCCGACGACGACATGTACCTCGTCTGGATTCCGATGAAGCTCAGCGATCGAGGGCAGGACGAAGTCACCGGGCTTCAGGCCGAGATGCTCGAGCGCCTCGAAGCCATCAAGGCGCGCGACGAGGCCCGAGCGGAGGACTCAAGGCCGGTGCGGATCGCGGCGATGATGTGGTTCGAGCGAGGCCACGCCGGCAGCCGACCCGCCTCCAGCCCGATCGATCTCGGCAAGCCCGAGAAATAGAAGCGCCGAAGGCGCCTACCGGAATCGAACCGGTGTAAACGGCTTTGCAGGCTTCGGCCTTTGACTCTACAGAGTGGTCTCAGGCACGGAACGGAGTCCCGAGGTGCCCTCGGTTCCGGCCGAATCGGCGGGTTTCGGGACACGTTTCGGGACACGATTTGCGTCCTTGTGCCCTGCCACGATCATGGCGATGCAAACCACCGCCGTCATCATGTCGCTCGCTGGCGGATTCTTTGAGCTGGGCGGTCTCGCCGTCGTAGTGCTTGAGATTAAGTCAGATCGCGACCAAGCCCGCGAACTGCTCTCCAAGGACAGGCAGCATCGAGCGCCGCGCCGTGAATACCCACCTGATCTTCACGTTCGTGGCACCACCGTGACGCCAGGCGAGCGCAGCCGCCACTTTGGCCACTCTCCAGACATCTTTCAGCTCAGGGCAGAGGTTGAAGCCGCTACGGCCGCGCTTGCAAATCTCTTGACTGAGCAGCGACGCGCCGTCGACAAGGAGCGCGACGACTTGGAGATCGAGCTTCTCAAGGAGATTGATGCTGGCGATGAGGATTTGCGGAGTGGCTTCCGCGAGATCCTGTCCGCCAACCTCAGGCTTCGCACGGCAGGCGTTTTCGCTTTGGGTATTGGAATTGTCCTCTCAGCCGCCGGCTCAGCCCTCAGTGCCCTCGGCTGATCGCGCCAGTGGGGGCGCGTCGCGCCCGGGCGCGGCGAAGGCAACCCGACCTGGGCGACGGTGCGCGGGATCGCAGCGGCGCTCGGCGTGCCCGTTTTCGAGCTGGCGAAGGCAGCGGAAGAAAACGCCAACTAGGCGGCTTCGTGCGCCTTGGCAATTACCGTCAAGGCATCGAGCATCCGCGTATACATGTGCTCAGCATCTTCCAGGCCGTGGGTTCCGTGCGGGCCGCTACCGGTCCAGCGCATGACTAAATCCATCGTTCCTGTGAAGGCTCGAAATTCGTGCCCTTCCAACTGCCCCGCCAGATTTTCCTCGACGTAGGCGATCAGTCGATTCTTATGGTCGTCTGGACCAAGCGAGTGCCGACGGCCATGCCGGTCGAGACGTATCTTTGGCGACGGTGGGAAGAGAGAATTTGCTATCGCCTGCATCAGGGTTCGTGCGCCAAAAGCCGCGTGCATGCAACCGCGATGCGTCCCTTCGGCAAGCCGAGTCTCGATTGCAAGTAGCTCATTCACGTCGCTGTCGAATCCGGCCCGTTTCAAGAAGCTCACGGCGGCGCTCCGGTGACGCCGGGTCACTCGCCTGGCGATGCGCTCATCTAAGGGCATTCGTATCGCGCGACGACGTGGCGATCGAGCAGGGGCAGGGCTGGTACGGCCCCTCACCGCAGCAACTCCCGGCAGAACTGACGGTGGCGACTGTGTGTCCATATTTACGCGCTGGCTTAAACGAGCCCGGCTCTCAGATGCGGAAGTCACGTCCCCTTGCGTCAAAGCCGCGATGAGACTCGCTCGCATGGCGGGGCTGATCCTTCCGAGTTCGATGCCGAGTGATCTGCCAGCCTCCCTTGCGATCTGCTCGCCCAGGGTCTCCACGCTATTCCGGTCGAGCATGTCTATCAACTGCGCCGCTGGTTGGGGTTGCGGAGCTTTTCGTGGTGCAGGGGCCATCGCCGCCAGCATAGCTCGACGCTCGGACGGGATTGCCGAGTAGCCGAACGGCCGTCGTGGGCACCGACCCAACCGCCGGGCCGGACCCTGAGCGCAGAGTGGCATCCGATGGAAACGAAATGATTTTGGGACCGTCGCCTCAGCGAAACTGCATGTTCGTCGCGACGGAACACGGGGCCGTTGGACCCGGAGGGTGACGAGCCGCCGGGGAACCTCTTGAGGTCGGAACCGAAACCGGAGCCAGGGAATGCCCGCCCTGGCTTAATGTCGCAGGACTAAGTCCTGGCAGATCGATAGGCGAAACGGGAGGTACTACTCCGGCCCATTAAACGTCCGACACGGTTGGTAGGTTGGGATGCGTGAGATCGCGGGACGCCAGGCGCTTGCCGCAGGCCGCTCAAGAGGAGCTGCGCAGGCGTGCGGTGGCAATGGTCGACGAGGGTCACAACCAGACCGAAGTGGCAAGTTTGCTGGACGTCTCGCGCCAGTCGGTGAGCGAGTGGGTGCGGGCGCACCGGCTCGGAGGCGATGAAGCCCTCGCGGCCGGGCGGCGCGGCCGGCGGGCGGGTGAGAAGACGGCGCTGACACCAAAGCAGCAGGCGCAGATCGCCAAGCTGATCCGCGACAAGAACCCCGACCAACTGCGCCTGCCGGGGTTCCTGTGGACGCGGGCCCTGGTCTGCGAGCTGATCGACCGCCGTGTCGGCGTCAGGGTTGCGGAGAAGACCGCCGGCCGCTACCTGCGCGCCTGGGGATTCAGCCCGCAAAAGCCGGCGCGCCGTGCGCTCGAGCAGAATCCCGAGCTGGTGGCGCGCTGGCTGGAGGAGCGCTACCCCGAGATCGAGAAGCGCGCACACCGCGAGCGGGCGCGGATCCTGTGGGCGGATGAGATGGGGCTGCGCTCCGACCACACCGCGGGGCGCTCATGGTCGCCCGTTGGGCAGACCCCGATCGTCGAGGGCACGGGAAAGCGCTTCGGCGCCAACGTGATCTCGGCGATCTCCAACAAGGGCCACCTGCAGTTCGGGGTCTTCAAGCAGCGCTTCACCGCGCCGGTGTTCATCGACTTCCTCGGCCGCCTGATCCGCCAGGCCGACGGCCAGAAGGTGATCCTGATCCTCGACGGCCACCCCGTCCACCGGGCAAAGAAGGTGCGTCAGTGGGTCGAGAAGCACTCAGGCCAGATCGAGCTTCAGTTCCTGCCCGGCTACAGCCCCGAGCTCAACCCCACAGAGCTGCTCAACCAGGACGTGAAGACCAACGCCCTCGGCCGACGCCGCCCCCGCAGTCAGGACGAGCTGATCGGCGACACACGTTCCTATCTGCGCTCCACCCAGCGCCGGCCTGACATCGTCGCCAACTACTTCGACGAGCAACATGTCACCTATGCCAAGGCGGCGTGACGGCTATTTACTGTCCGGAGTAGTAAAAGGCGTATCCGGTCCCGTGCCCATCGTTGCCGAAGGCGTGCCCTCCCGAACCCGGGGAGAACCGCATATCGGCGTACTGTCCCCCCAGCGGGGGCAGTACGCCTTCTAACGAACCCAGCCCACCCCAGGGAGGCAGCTCAACTGCTGAACAACCGCAGAACGGCTTACGGTCTACGGAAGATCTAAGAGGGAGCGAGGAAAAGGGGGCTGTAAACGGCTCGCGAGCACCCAAAATCGACCTCGCTCCGAAAAAAGCGCGGCGGTCGGAGGCGGAGTCCGTCCGCGGGTCAGCAGCTCTCAAGCCGCGCCACCACCACCTGCGTCTCGATCCTCGTCCGATCGATGGCCCGCTCGACGTAGGGCAACGCCCGCGGCGAGCAGAGGTAGCGGACGCGGCTGACCTTCTTTTCGGCCACGGCCCAGCGCCAGCCTTTGAGGATTTCGTCCAGGCGGCGGTTCGACTTGTCGCTCAGCTCGACCTCGATGGCTTCCGGTGGGTCGCCGAGGACAATCAGGTCGGGGCGGTGGAAGTGGCTGCCGCGCTCGCCGGAGTAGATGCGCTCGCCGGCCGAGCGCTCGCCGGCGACGATCTCGCGCTCGGAGAGGACGCGCTCGCCGCCGGGGTCGAGCCGGGCGGCGACTGTGGCGGTCACGCAGGAGTGGATCAGGGTCGCCGGCGAAGGCCTTGGCGTCGGTAGCTCCTGGCGGCAGGACGCGCGCAGGCCGGCGCGCTTGCAGACGACGATCCGCCCGCTGTTCCCGATCCCCGGCAGAACTTCGATCAGCCCGGCCTCCCGCAGCCGCCGCTCCCTTGCCGCCGTCACCGCCCGCGCCGTCCCCGCCCAGATCGCCACCGCTTCCCTCCGCACCACCCCGTAGCGCGCGATGAACTCCAGCACCTCCAGGTCCCTCTGGCTGATCCTCCCCGTTCTCCTTGCACCGGGCATCTGTTTCCGAGACGTTTCCTGCGCCCGGTCCGATACCCCCGCAGCCACTTCGCCTCCCCTCGGTATGTGCCCGACGACGCAGCCGACCACGTACGCATCACATGGTGTGTGTGCGTGGTCGGCTGCGTCCAAAGGGCTCAAACCCGCTCGGGAGGCGAAGTGGCTGCGGACGCTGCGTCTGGGCGTTTGTCTGGGGCGGTGTCTGTAGCCGGGGACTCCATTGCGCCCGATGAAGGTGCAAGGATGCCTCGATTATCAACCTGAGCTGAGAACGCAGAGGTCACCTAATTTCAGGGAGAACGTAATGAGGGTTGACAAGGTCGAAATCGACAACGCGCTTTGTTTTCGACACCTGACGATGCCGCTCAACCACAGCTTTCAGCTGATCGCGGGGCCGAACAACGCCGGGAAGTCTTCCTTTGTACGCCTGGTCGAGATGTTCTTCTCAGATCCGAGCGGCGGGGAGATGCTTGCAATCAAGCCAGCCCACGCCTACTACCCCGAGTCAGGAACGCGAACGTTGATATCGGTAAAGCTCTGGTTCGATGGTCTTTCGAATGAAGACGAGGAAATATGCGCCGGGGCGTTGCGTCAGGACAAGCGATTTTGGGTGGCGGTTCGCTGCTCAAAGGCCGGAAACGTAACGCTGCTTACCTCTCAGGACTTGAAAGGCGAGCGCGCCCGAGTGATCTACGAGCACGTCCTGAGCAAGTTCCACTTTACGAAGATCCCCTCGATTCGTCTCGGTGGATCAGGGGATATTGATCGCCCTGCCTCGCTTGAGCGCCTTATTGACACGCTTGAATCGCTACTAGTCCGGACCGGACAAACCCGTAGAACGGCAATGCAGCAGAAATTCAGTAAAGAAGCCAGTGGAGTTGAAGCGATGGTCAAGGAGGTCCTGGATGCCTCCGCAACAAGCATCCATTCAGAGCTCCCCTTTCAGGGAGGGAACGTCGTCTTCCGCATGCCTGACTTTCGCCATGCCCTACGCGGATTGCTGGAAGCCGCCGAAATAGAGAGCGGCGAAGGGGCGGTCGTCCCGCTGGCCGAGCGGGGCACGGGGTTTCAGTCCGCTCTCATTTTGGGTGTCCTCCGGTACGTGGCCCAACAGGAGGTTTCAGGAGCGGACAGCATCATCTTCGCGATCGAGGAGCCCGAGGCCTTTCTGCATCCACAAACGCAGCGGGCAATGACGCACATCATTAAGTCGATTTCCAACGAGGCGCAGGTGGTTGTTACGACTCATAGTGCGGTGGTCACCGACAGCGTTTCTATCGTTCGCATCGCCCGCCTTCCGCTCTGTCCAGACGGGACGGAGTTCGACTGGGATCCACCAGAGCTGACTGAAGCCGACGAGGGTCGTCTCGACAGATACTGCACCGCCGGAAATAGTGAGCTCATCTTTGCCAATGCAGTGATCTTCGTTGAGGGGTTCGGCGACCAGCAGGTCATTGAATACATGCTCGATCAGATTTGCACCGATGCGGGAGGGTACTTTGCACAGGGCATAACCGTGATCTCGGCTGAGGGTGTAGGCAAGATCAAACATCTCATCGCCCTCGCGGAGCGTTTCGGCGTCCGGGCGCATTTCCTGACCGACAAGGACAGCCTGCGCTCGACCGATGGCTCGCGCCGCATTTTCGATGCGCTCGAAGCAAGTTCGGAGCCACCCGATGACCAAACGCTGGCGGCTTTGGCCCAGCGAGCCGACGAATCGAATGACAGCTACGCGGAAGCGTTGCAGGCCCAGGTTGACCTCAATGCGATGCTCGCCAATCATCGAGCCTTCGTCTTGACTTCGGACTTAGAGGGCCTCTTGGTTGACTCCCTGGGAGCCGAGCGGATAATTTCTGAGCTTGGCCCCGAAGGGGAGGGCTGGCTCGCAAGCGAAGCCTGTGAGCAGTTTCGAGCAAGCCCCAATCCGGCAAAAAGCGTCGCCAAGCGGATTGGTTCCAAAGGCTGGAATGGAGACCGAAAGCCAAGCGGAAAGCTCGACCCGCATCTGCCCCGCCTGTTGATCGCCGACGCTGAGCGCGACGGCATTGAACTCGGTGAGGAGTTCGGCCGGATCTCGACGTGGCTCCAAGAAATCGTCGAAACGGCCGGGCATGCGAGCGTCTAGATCTCGCTGTCACAGTAGATGAGTGTCACAAGAAGCCGAGACTCGGACTACGCCGTCTCGATCAACCGCACCGGGAGATCAGCGCCGCTCGCGTTCCGCGCGAGGGGACCGTCGAGCGTCCAAAGCTCGGCCCCGAGTTCTTGGGCCAAGACGATGTAGGCAGCGTCGTAGGCGCTCTCTCGTTTGAGCTTCTGGGCGATGGCGACGACCGCGGGACCGTCTTTCAGGCCATGCAGGCTGACCTCTATCGCGACGATCCGTTCCCACGCCGACTTCGCATCGGACGAGTCGATTACGCCGGCAGCGATGCTGCGGGTCAACGCGTTCGCAACCTCAAAGCGATACAGAGATGGAGCGTGCAGCGCCTCTCCCGCCTCTTCCCATTTCAGTAGCCGCTGCTCGATGGCCGGCGCGCGCTTGGCGTCAAGCGCCAGCGCCACGACAACGTTCGAGTCGAGGACGACCGTCAAAGGCCGCGTTGCTCAAGTTCTTCGCGGCCTTTGCGGACGACCGCAACGGCATCGACCGGCCCGCGAACCCGACCGCGAATCTCGGCCAGGTCGGCCAGGATGCTGTCGAGATCCGAGCTTGCCGGCGCAAACTCAGCGGTCAGTACCTCAGCGGCCAGTGCATCCGGCTGCACTCCGCGCCGCCCCGCTTCGCGCTCCAAGCGGTCGTAGGCGTCGGAGGGAACGTGGATTACGCGGTCACGCGTGGCCATAGGGAGAAGTCTAGACCAGCGTTCGGTGTTCCAAGCAAGACAGGTTTCGGGACACGCTCGGGACACGGTTTCCTCGACAAGAACACGAAAACCCCGTTTTTGCGGGGCTTTCGTCAAGGCGCCTACCGGAATCGAACCGGTGTAAACGGCTTTGCAGGCCGCTGCGTAGCCACTCCGCCAAGGCGCCGCGCGAGTGATCTAAGCCTAGCGGCGGCCCGCGTTGATAGACAGCAGCCATGGCAGACGAGACATGGGCGGCGGTCGACGAGTACGTGGCCGGGCTGCTGGCGCCGCACGACGCGGCGCTGGATGCGGCCGTGCGGGCGAGCGAGGAGGCGGGCCTGCCGCCGATCCAGGTCTCGCCGCCGCAGGGCAAGCTGCTGCACCTGCTGGCGAAGGCGATCGGCGCCCGGACGGTCCTTGAGCTCGGGACGCTCGGCGGCTACAGCACGATCTGGCTCGCCCGGGCGCTGCCGCAGGACGGGCGCCTGATCAGCCTCGAGGCGGAGCCGCGCAACGCCGAGGTCGCCACGGCGAACATCGAGCGGGCCGGGTTGGGCGACCGCGTGGACCTGCGCGTCGGAGCGGCCCTCGACCTACTGCCGGCCCTGGCGGCCGAGGGCGCCGGTCCCTTCGACCTGACCTTCATCGACGCCGACAAGGTCCACACGCCGGACTACTTCGCCTGGGCGCTGGATCGCTCCCACCCCGGCAGCCTGATCGTCGCCGACAACGTCGTCCGCGGCGGAACCCTCGCCGAAGCCGACAGCGACGATCCGGTGACAGCCGCCCAGCGGCGCCTGCACGAGCAGATCGCCGCCGATCCCCGGGTCGAGGCCACCACCGTCCAGACGGTCGGCGGCAAGGGCTACGACGGCTTCACGCTCGCCATCGTCGTCGCGGCGCCGCAGGCGCCGTAGTCGTCACGGTTGCCAGCCTGGACAGCGAACGCTCAACCGGCGGCCGGGTCTCTGGCATCACGGGCTTTCCGCGAGACATCGAGTTGTTCGGACGGCTGGGCCTGCCGCCCAGCCTCGGCTCCAGCGAGCGGCTCTAGACTGACGTCGTGGCCTATTCGGAGGAGCTGGCCGATCGAATTCGAGAGACAATCGACGGCCGACCGGGGGTGGTCGAGCGCAAGATGTTCGGCGGGGTGGCGTGGATGGTGAACGGCAACATGGCCTGCGGGGCGATCGGCGAGGATCTGATGGTGCGGCTCGACCGCGACGAGGCGGAGGAGGCTCTGGCAGAGGAGCACGTCGGTCCGATGGAATTCACCGGGCGGCCGATGCGAGGCTTCGTCGTCATCGAGACGCCGGGCATCGCCGACGCTGACAACCTCGCCCGGTGGGTGGACGCCGGCGCGGACTACGCGGAGACGCTTCCGCCGAAGTAGAAATGACCTGAGGTCGGCATCCTGTCGCCGTCCAGGCCGGGCGACTGCTCCCTGGGCGTCTCCCGGGCCGGCCCGGGAGAATCGTTCGAGGAGCACCCTCCACCCGCATCTGGACCCCGAGTTGTCGACCTGGCTGTCGTCCCGGACATCGCCTCCCGGCCGACTCCAACGCCCGCGTTCGGGTCGCGCGCTCGTCCCGCCTCAGCCCTGGCAGGAGGCGGCCGGGTTCCGCACCGCCCCGTTCGGCATCACCGTGTTGCAGAAGGTGACGCCGGCGAGCCTCGCCCGCCCGAGCTTCGCCCCGGCCAGGATCGCGTCGCTGAGATCCGCGCCGCGCAGGTTGGCGCCGCGCAGGTTGGCGCCGGAGAGATTGGAGCCGCCGAGATTGGCTCCGATCAGCTTGCCGCCACGCAGGTCAGCGCCGTCGAAGGCCGAGGCGCGGCCGTCGGCGCCCGTCAGGTCGGCGCCACGCAGGTCCGAGCCGCTCAGCACGGTGAGGCCCAGCGAGACCCGCCGCATCGAGGCGCGCCGCAAGTCGGCGTCGACGATCGCAGTGGCCCCGAGGCTCGCGCGGTCGAGCCGGACGCCGCCCGCCTTGCCGAAGGCCAGCGAGCCGAGCGGGAAGTCGACTCCGCGCAGGTCGGCGCCCCGCAGGTCGGCATAGGCGAGAAAGGCCCCCTGCAAGCTCACCCCCTCGAGGCGGGCGCCGCGGCACTTCGTGAAGGCATCCACCCTGCAGCCCCGGACCACCGTCCCAGCCTGCACCTGGGTGCCGACCTGCAGCGAGTGGATGGCGGAGAACAGCGGACTGCTTGACGGCACCGAGATCGGCGTGGCTCCCGTGGGCCCGGGTCTGATCTGGCCCGGGCAGAGACCCTTGAGCGGGGCGATCACCCGGCCGCTCGGCATCAGCGTGTTGCAGAAGCGCGAGCCGCGCAGGTTGGCGCCGCCCATCCGGGATCCGGTGAAGTCGGCGTTGGTGAGATTCATGTCGCGCATGTCCGCGTTGCGCATGTCGGTGCCGTTGACGTCCGAGTTGGAGAGGTCCATGCCCCCCATGTCGGCACCGCGCAGGTCGGAGCCGACGATCGCCCCAAAGTACCCGTCGGCGCCCTCCAGCCGGGCGCCACGGAGGTCGGCGTCGGTGATCCCGGCGAAGGTGATCCGCGCGCCACCGAGGTCGGCTTTGCGCATCTGCGCGAAGGCGAGCGAGGAGCCGATGAAGTCGACCCCGTTCAGGTTCGCCCCGCCGGCCCGCAGGTACGAGCCGATCGAGAGTGCCAGCGAGCCGTCGGCGAGGTTGGCGCCGCTCAGTCTCCCGTACGGAAGGATCGCCCCGAGCAGACGCGCGCCGGCCAGGTTCGCGGCTGGGCAGGAGGTCTCCACCGCGATTTCGCACCCGGAGACCACCGCGCCGTAGGTCACCTGCGGTTCGGTCTGCGCCTTGACGAGCGGGTAGTACGGGTTCCCCGGGTACACCTTCACGATGTCGGGCGGCGCCGGCGAATCGGCGCCCGCCGGAGCCGCCGTGAGGCCGGCGAGTAGTAGCGCGCAGACGAGGACCCGATGCACGGCGCGCCAGCTTAGTCGAAGCACGATCGCACGGCGGCGCAGCGCGTCCCGCTGCCCAAACGATTAGGGGCGACGGAAAGATCGAGTGGGTGCCGACGCGCCGCCGATGAATTGCGCCACGGCCTCGCGGAAAGCTCGTTGCTGCTGCGGGGTCAGCCGGTCCCAGTCGCGCCAGAACGACGCGAGGACTTCACGCGTCGGCATCGAGCGGCTTCGTGCGCTCGTCCAATGCCGCCAAGAACTGCTCGTCGTTCTCGTAGCGCGTGACGCGGCCGCCAGCGAGGTCTTCGTCGGCCTCGCGCTCGCGCTGCTGCCACTCGCGGGTCCAGAACCAAGCCTGCTCGGGGTCGATGCGGCCGTTGCTGATCTCGCCCAGCAGGATCGCTGCGCCATCGACTGCCTGCTCGGGCAGATGATCGACGATCTGATGGAGATCGGCCTTGGTCATGCCTCAATTCTGACATGCCGTAAGGAACGGAACCTGTCGAACTGGACGATTGACCGGACCTTGCCAGCGCTGAAAATGCGTCCGGCCTGGCGGGAACAGGCAAGGGAGATTCCCAGGGAGCTGGCCAGCGCCGGCTACATCATGCACCCGATCCGCAGCGCAGTAAAGACCCGCTGGACGACCTCCTGGCCCTGCGCGCCACCCTCGAGGCCGCAGTGGTAGAACGAGCGGCGAGCGATGTCGGCCGGAGCACCTCGAGGAGGCCCGCACTGCCGCCAAGGAGATGCGAAGCAAGCTCACCGCGCCGACCGAGTTCCACGCTGCCGACGTCAGCTTCCACCTCGCGCTGGCCGCCGCCTCGGGCAACGAGGCCATGCGCCTGGTGATGCTGGGGCTTCGAGGTCCCATTGCCGCCCACCTGAAGGAGGCTCCGTCCGAGGACAGCGAAGCCACGCTCAGCCGACGGGCCGACGAGCACGCCGAGATCTTGCTCGCCGTCGAAGGCCGTGAAGGGGAGCGGGCCGGCGAGCTAATGCGCCATCACCTGAGCGAATTCAATCGGGAACGCAAGGTGCGCGGTCAGAAATCCGCAGGCAAAAGCGTGAAGGATCCGCCCTGAAGCGGTGCCACAGTCCGAAAATGGCGCTCGTCGAAGCTGAAGAGGCGCCGGGTTTCATAGCGCTCCGCAAGGACCGCGATCGAGCAATCGGCAAGGCCGAGGTCGGAGTAGCGGGCGTCGAGCTCGGCGACCACCCGCTAGTCGCCCGCCTCCAAGCACGCCACGTCATAGCGCCACGCAGCGAGATCGCTGAGGAAGGCGCGTCGAGCCGCATCGCCGAAGCGGACGCCGAGCAGATAGTCGACCTCGGCCGCAACCGGCGCCGGCAGGACCAACGGGCCCTCCTCCTCGTCGCGGATTCTCAGCAGCGCCTCGAGCTGCGGCTCCTCGGCGTCGGCCAACGCGACCAACGGCGCCGCGTCGAGAATGAGCGTCACTCGCCGAAGCCGCGCATCAGCTCGTCCTCGGGGATCTCCGAGATCGGGCGGGCATCGGCATCGATGCGCGCGAAGTTGCCGGCGAGAGCGAAGTTCCGATCCCGCTTGGGCGCGGGCCGGTAGCAAGAGATCGCCTCGCGGACGATCTCCGCCTGGGGACGGCCCTCCGCGCGGGCCAACCGGGCAAGGCGGTCCGCCTGCTCGTCATCGAGGTAGATGCTGGTCTTGCGCATGAGGACACAGTGTAGGGCACTACGTAGGGCAATACCCCGATGGCGCCAGCCGGCCTGGCGATCGACCTCGGGCGCTGGGCGGTGTCCCGGGTTCCGCCCACCGCGACGCGGCTTGCGCTCTTCCTCTGGGTCTACCTCGCCGCCGAGGTGGCGGGGCTGGCGGCGCTGGCGACGGCGTGGGTCGCCGGCGGTGGCGGCCGCCGCGACGCCTGGCTGCGCGACGCCACCAGACGCCTGCAGCAGCTCTGGGCAGCGGCCCTCTTCGGCGCGGTGCGCGCGCTGTTCGGCCTGCGGCTCGAGGTGACGGGTGGCGAGGACGTCGCTCCGGGCCCCGTGATCGTGTTGATCAGGCACGCGAGCATCGTCGACAACCTGCTGCCGGCCAGCCTGATCGCGCGTCCGCACGGAATCCGCCTGCGCTACGTGCTGAAGCGCGAGCTGCTCGCCGATCCCTGCCTCGACGTCGCCGGGCGGCGCCTGCCGAACTACTTCGTGCGTCGGGGCACGGGCGAGACCGAGGAGCGGGACCGAGTGGGGGCGCTCGCCCACGGCCTGGGACGAGACGAGGGCGTGCTGATCTACCCCGAGGGAACCCGCTTCACGCCCGAGCGGCGCGCCCGGGCAATCGCCCGCATCGCCGAGCGCGACCCACGACTGGCGGCGCGGGCCGAGCGCCTGCGCCACCTGCTGCCGCCGCGGCTGGGCGGCGTCGGGGCGCTGCTCGACGGCGCCCCCGCAGCGGACCTCCTCATCGTCGCGCATTACGGGTTCGACGGCCTGCGCCTGGTATCCGACATCTGGCGCGGCGGCCTCGTCGGGCTCACGGTGCGAGTCCAGATCACGCGGGTGCCGCGCTCCGCGGCACCCGCGGCGGGCCCGGAGCGCACGGGCTGGATCTACGACCTCTGGCAAGACGTCGACGACTGGATCGAGCGGCAGCGCCACCCAGACGGACTCGCAGGGACGGCGGCGTGAGCACGGCGAGCCTGCTCGCGATCCAGGCGGGTCTCGTGCTCGCGCTTCTCACGATTCTCTGGGCGGTGAGCCTGGTGCTGCGGGACGCCTCGATCGTCGATGTCTTCTGGGGCACGGGATTCGTGTTCGTGGCGTGGACCGCCTACGCGCTCGCGGACGGAAGCCAGGACCGCGCCCTGCTCCTCGCTCTGCTGGTGACGGCCTGGGGCCTCCGCCTCACCGCCCACCTCGCCCACCGCAACCTCGGCAAGGGCGAGGACTACCGCTACGCGGAGATGCGCCGCCGCCACGGTGACGGCTGGCCGTTGCGCAGCCTGTTCGTCGTCTTCTGGCTGCAGGGGGCGCTGATCTGGGTCGTCTCCCTCCCCGTCCAAGCGGCGATGGCCGACCCCACGCCGGCCGGCCTCGGGCTGCTCGACTGGGTCGGAACCGCGGTGTGGGCGGTCGGGCTGGCCTTCGAGGCCGTGGGCGACTGGCAGCTCTCGCGGTTCAAGGCCGACCCGGCGAATCGCGGCAAGGTCATGGACCGCGGCCTCTGGCGCTACACGCGCCACCCCAACTACTTCGGCGACTTCTGCGTGTGGTGGGGGATCTGGCTGGTCGCCCTGGCCGCCGGGAGCACCTGGTGGACGGTCGTGGGCCCCGCGGTCATGTCCGTCCTGCTGATCCGAGTCAGCGGCATCGCCCTGCTCGAGCGCTCGCTGAGCCGCAGGCGCAAGGGCTACGCGGACTACGTCGCCCGCACCAGCGCCTTCTTCCCGCGACCGCCGCGCCGCGGCTGACGCCGAGCGCGAGCGTCACCCTTCGGCGCCCGCCTCCTCCTCCGCCAGCGCCCGTCGCAGCGCCTCGTCGAACGACTCGGGCTCGATCCCGAACGGCTCGGCCCCGCTCGGGTCGGTGACCACGGTCGCGGTCCTCAGCCCCTCGACCAGCGGCCTGGCAACCTTGGTGTCGACCGGGGTGACGAGTCCCAGCCAGAGCGCCGAGATCCAGGGCGTGATCAGCGGCACCGGCAGCTTGCGAGGCGGCGCCTTGCCGAGCGCCAGCGCCATCCGGTCGAGCATGTCCGCATAGGAGAGGATGTCCGGGCCGCCGATCTGGACCTCGCGGCCCACCGACTCGAGCACCGCCGGTGCCCGCAGCAGGTATTCGATCGTCGCGTCGATCCCGATCGGCTGGGTCGGCGTGCGCAGCCAGCTCGGCGCCACCATCACCGGCAGCCGCTCGACCAGGTAGCGCAGGGTGCGGTAGGACTCGCTGCCGGCGCCGACCACCATCGCCGCCCGGAAGTAGGTGAGCGGGGGTCCCTCGGCGGCGAGGATGCGGGCGGTCTCGTGGCGGCTGCGCAGGTGCTTGGACTCGGTCTCCTGGCCGAGCCCGCCGAGGTAGACGACGCGCCCAATGCCCTCGCGCTTGGCCATCCGGGCGAAGTTGCCGGCGGCGACCCGCTCGCGCTGCTCGAAGCCGGCGCCGCCGGCCATCGCGTGGACCAGGTAGTAGGCGACGTCGACCCCCTCCCCCATCCCGACGAGGCTGGGGGCGTCGCTGATGTCGCCGACCCGCAGCTCGACGCCCAGGCCCTCCAGCTTCGTCGCTCGAGAGCGCTCGCGGACCAGGCACCGGACCGGCCCCGAACCGGCCAGCGCCGTCGCCAGTCGGCCGCCGACGAAACCCGTCGCACCTGCGATCAACGTGCTCGGTGGGATCGATCCACGCTACCCGATCGGGGGCGCCGGCCTGCGAGACTGGCGCCTGTGCGCGCGCACGTCCTGCAACGCAGCCAGCGCCTCCCCGTCGCGGCGGAGCGCGCCTTCGGCTTCTACGCCGACGCCGTCAACCTCGAGCCGATGACGCCCCCCTGGCTCCACTTCCGGGTGACGACGCCGAAGCCGATCGCGATGGGCTCGGGGACGCTGCTTGCGTACCGGCTGCGCCTCCACGGCTTCCCGATTCGCTGGCAGACGCGGATCGAGACCTGGGAGCCGCCTCTGCGATTCAGCGACACCCAGGTCCGCGGGCCCTACTCGCTCTGGGAGCACACCCACGTCTTCGAGCCTGACGGCGAGCACGCCTGCACGATTCACGACCGCGTTCGCTATGCCATCCCCTGCGGGCCCCTCGGCGAGCTCGCCCACAGCCTCTTCGTACGCCGCGACCTCGAGCGGATCTTCGACTTCCGCCGCGACGCCCTCGCCGCCCACTTCGCCACTACCTAGGCATCAGAGCCACAGCAGCATCCGCGAGCGGCTTCATGCGCTGGTTCAATGCCGCCAGGAACTGCTGTGTGATGTCTCGCGACATCTGTCTCCGATGTCCCGAGACATCACAAAAAAGCGGCTGATGGGATTCGAACCCACGACCTTCTGCATGGCAACTACGCCAGCTTCGGGCGACTTCCGTGTGAGAACCAGCGAATTTGCAGGACATTTCTGGTCAACGCAGCCGGCGCTTGCCGCCGTTGATAGGCGCGGATGTGCGCCGATATGCGGTGTTTCGGGAACTTCTGGCCAGAAGTTCCCGAAACTGACGAGACCGGTTCCAGTCGGCTATCAGCGGGTTTTTCGCCGGTGCTGGAGCTCTCGGATTTGAGCGACCAAGAGCTGGCGGAGGTCGAACTGCCAGTAGGAGACGAAGCGCTCGACCAAGGCTCGCATCTCCTTGCGGTCGAGCCGACCGAGCGACTTGCGCGTGTCGAGCGCCGTCTCGTGCAGCCGGATCGGCGCCGTTACCATCGCCGCAGAGTCCGCGGCGAGATCGGGGAAACGTTCCGGGGGCAGAGGGAAGAGCGACGGCTCGCGATGCTCCCCGACGCGCTGCCGCTCTTGGCTGGAGAGCTTCTCGAGCCGGAGCAGGCGCAGGGCGAACAGGTCACCGGTGCGAGGATCACTGCGACCGGACAGGAGGAGTACCGGCCTCGCCTTTGCGCGCACGACGAACTCGAACTCCGCGTCACCGCCCTTGCGGAGACCGTCGACAATCTGGGAGGCCGAGGGCACTTCCACCGGCGTGCCATCGGCTACATGGATCTTGAAAGGCGCCGCGGGCGTGTAGGGGACGATCGCCCAGTAGACCTCGCCGGCCGCGAGGCTCAAAGGCCGAGTAGGCGCCTGACCGACGCCTCGTCGTCGATCAGCTCCCCCTCGGGCGACTCGGCAATCCGGTGCTCACGCGCCCCGAGGTCGCTCAGATCCGAGGTGGTGGCCAAATCATCAAGAAGCTCCGAGTTACCCTGCAACTCAGCGAAGTCATCCGGGTGCAGGATCACCGCCTTGACGTGCTCCGCGCTGTAGCGCTCGACCACGAGCGCCTCCCCGGGCCGCGGGTCGGGCAAGCGGACATCGTTGCTCTTGATAGGCGAGCTATGCAAAGCCATGGAAAGGAAGGTAGCAGCGGTGTCGGACGCAACTTCCTCGGAGTCGTACGACATCCTCATGACCTTCGCACCCCTGCGCCGCCAGAGGACGGGTGCCCCTGCGGGATCTGCCTGCTCACTCAGCCGGAGCGCCCAGCGCGTCGAGTTCGCGAGACCACTCCGCCGTACGGCGCTCGTGCTCGGCGCGACGCTCTTCTAGCGCGAGGACCGACGACAGCGGAATTTTCCAGTAGCTCGACCCCGGAAGCTGCCGCGCCTCAAGCTCGCCGTAGTCGATCAGGCGCCTCACATGCTGGCGGGAGATGCCGAGCCGCCGAGCCGCCTGCTGAGGCGAGAGCAACTCCTGCTCCTCGGCCACGGTGACCGCGACCTGTTTGCCTTCGCGCAGCAGCTTGTCGACCTCCTCGACAACCGAGGCGACCTGGTCGCCGGCTGTCGGGTCCAGATGCATCGTCTTCATCGCCCCTCACGATAACAGACAACCTGCCCTACCTGCACATCAATCCGGGGTCAGTCCGCTGCGCTCCAGCTCAGCCTGCCCACTCCGGCGCCAGCTCCTGGAGCTCGCCCTCGGGAACGTCGATTCCGGCCTCGCGCAGCATACGGAGCGGTCCGTCGGCGTGATCGGCTGGTAGGTCGGGGCCCAGGAGAGCAGCGGGTCGAGCTCCTCGCCCAGGATCTCCCACGCCGCCTCGGTCGGCTCGACGTAGCCATAGCGCTGGCGCCCGGCGCGACCCTGGAGCTCGTCCGCCTCCCGTGACCGAAGTCCCCACTCCACCTCCTCGGCAACTGTCTCGACGCTGGTGTCGGCGAGCAGCTCGCGGGCGATGCGCTCGGCATCGGTCGCAAGACGCGGGGCCGACCGCAGCAGCAGCTCCAGCACGCCCGCCTGCTCCTCGACCCGCAGCGTGTCAAGCGCCGGCGTCTTGGACGCCCGCGCGGCCGCTGATTTGGAACGCCGTCCTCCCGTTCCCATCGCTCAACCTCGCCTCCGCTGCTGCGCGGCGCGCGCCGCCTTGCGCCGGCGGCGACGGGCGGCGACCGCCTTCTCCTTCGCTTGCCGCCGGTCCCCGAGGGAACGATCTACGTTGCCAACCGGCGCACGCGTTGCGAGCTCGTTCACCGCCTCGGGCTCTGCGCGTTCGGCCATCCGCCCCACGATCGCCCCCAGCGGCCCCATGAACGTCTGCTTGGCGAAGCCCCAGTTACGCCGGTCGCGATTCGCCTCGACGAACCGCTCGAAGAGCTCGTCGGCGGCGTCGCCGAGAAGGTTGGGATCCTCACCGCGCAGCGACCCCCGATCGGCGAGGAAGTACATGAGATCGCGCACGCAGGCGGGAGTCGCGCCGAGCAGATGACGGTCCGCAGAGACCTTGCGGGGGAAGTGGTCGAGCATGTACTCGTGGATGTCGGGGACGGTCCACCGGTCGAGGCAACCGTCGGCGTAGATCGCCTTCCACTCGAGCATCGAGTAGGCGATGAAAGGGCCCGACCGCGCCACCGGGCAATCCGGGCAGTGCTCATGCTCGCCCGCGATGTAGACCTCGTACTCGGCCACCAACTCGGCGATCGCATCAGCGCAGCCGTCTGGATCCTCGGCGTAGTTGACGACGATCGCGCGGCGCCGCGGGTCCGGCTTCGGCGGGCCGCTGCTGCTCTGGACCTTTGGAGAGGATCCATCGTCGCCGGAAATGGTCACACCCGACCCGGATGGAAGCAGCGGAGGCGCGAACTCGGCGACTGGGAGCGCGGGGGTCAGACTGGACGACTCAGCGCGCCTTCGCCGTCGTGCCTGGAACCTCGCGGGAATCCGCCTCGGCCGACTCGTGGACCCGTGCTCATCACTCCTCCTCCGGCGCAAAGGAGACCCCAGCGTCATCGGATTGGCCCCATGCGTCGCGGGCGGGCCAGGGGTCCGGCTGCTCGACCGGCGATCTCGTGGCTGCGAGCCCCGGATCAAGCCCCATGGCTTCGAGATCCGTTGCGCTGAAGTCGGAGGGCCGTAAGCCGAATGGGGCGCCGCCCGAAGTGAAGCCCACCGCCCAGATCAACTCACCGCCCCACTCGACCCAGCCAAGATCAGCCCAGCCTTCGATCTCCGTGAGCTCCGCCCGGTCAGCGACCCCAGGTTGGCGCGAATGTCGCGATCGGCGACGACGGCCCCGTGACCCAGCTGATCTGCCCGCGGTACGAGCACGCTTCATCGTCCTGACTGTAGACGGGCCCCTCGACGTCTCCACTCACGGCTGGCGAGCTGAGAAGTGCCGCTCGTCGGTCATGTCCTCTCGAGATCGGCCCCCGTTTCAGCGCTCGTGAGCTCGCTCCAGGTAGCGCCCGAAGTGTGGGACGGTGCACGCGATCTGCCCGCGCTCCGCAGGGTAGATCAGGCCCTCGGATCAGGGCCGCGCGGGTCGGTGAGAGGCTTCTCGGCTCTCGCCCCATCCCTCGCGCCACCTCGCGGAACGGCCGCGGTCCCTCGCCCAGGCTCGCCAGAGCGCGGCAGAGCTCAAGCTCCGCCGCGGTCGTGCGCCCCACCCCGAGCCCGAAGAACTCCTCGTCGAGCTGCGCGAGTCTAGCGATATCTAACATTTTCTAGCGTTCCTACTAGAGACGTGAATAGTTTGATAGAGACTGCACGGCCTTGGGCTCGGGGCGGCGGTTGAGGCCCCGCTCAGGGAGGATCGACGCGCTCATCGAACCGCGGCCGAGTCGTCTTCGATGACGGTGCGCGCGCGGGACGGTGATGTGGATCTTCGCCGGGTTGACGTCGCCCGGGTCACAGAGGCCGAGGGCCGATGCGTGAGAGATGACCGCGTCTGCATTCCTGGGCCACAGGGTCGCCAGCATGTAGGGGTCCAGCGGGGTCACCGGTATCACCGGCACCCGGGAGACGGCGGTCGTCGGATGCTCCAGCTGCCCTCGACGCGCCATTTCGAAGGCCATACCAGCGGTGGAGGCAGCGATCACCGACTGGTTGTTAGGTCCGAACCGTGGAGATCGGCAGGTAGTGTAGGCGTCGAGCAGGATCGCGATTCCTGCCTTCTCGTTGAGCCGGCTGACTCGTTTCCGCAGCGATCCGACAGTTGCGAGCTCGACGCGGATCAAAGAGCCTCATCGCGCCTGCCATTGCTTGGCGGCGGGTAGATCGCGGAGGAGGCCGAAATCGAATGCAGAGAGAGGGTTGAGACTGTCGCGCAGCCGCTTGAGCGTGCGCGGATTGGCCTCCAACTCCTCACCAAGGGCACCGAGCATGGCCCGGACGCGCGGCGGCTCATCGAGGGCGGTCCGAGCAACTCGCTCGTACGTGTTCCCCGTCCCGAGGATGCGGAGAAGCCGTTTAATCGTCCTCGCAGATCCGACATCGCTGTAGCGGCCCCGCGTGCGCAATATCTCGATCAGCGCCCCCTCCTCATTGTTGAGATGCGCCCGGCTCGCGGGTCGCCGCGTGTGGACGATCGCGTTGCCCAACACACTCGGCGGGTTGGCCGCCGGGGTTGCAAGCTCCGGACGCGCCGGGTTCTGGGTGGTCAGCCCGAGCACGTTCGCCGCGCTCAGGCCGGCGGCGTGCAAAGGTGCGCCAACCACGTAACTGGCTACAGCGGTCGCCGATGGGATGCTCGGTCCTAGGACCGTCGGGCGCGAGCGGTAGTAGAGGCCGTGTCGCACCCGCTCCACGATGCCCGCCTCGGCCAGCCGCGCCAGCGTGCGCGCAACCGTCCGCGGGGGCAGGTCGCTGAAGTCGGATACGCGCCAGAAGCGCTCGCCGCCCCTCTCGACGCGGCGGCGGATCCGGGCGGCGGCGCTGGGCGCCCCGGCGCGCTTCAGTGTTCCCGGACCCTTGGGCATAACCGCCACTCTAGCATTTGGCTAGTTTTTATGCTTAAAAATGAGACAAGCTAGACACTGGCCCGCCGAGGGTCGGATACATAGGCAACGGACGAGGAGCATCAGAATGATCCTCGCGATCGTCTGCGCCAGCAGGACGAGTAGCCATCCGCCTGAAGCCTGAGCGAGCAGAAAGGATGGCGTCAGTCATGCCTGAGAGCCCGATCGGCATATCTGATGAGTTCCCGCAAGGAGGCGGTCGCGATGGTCGGCGGTTGCGCGAAAGCAAGCCGAGATCGGCCGCAATCGGCGCTGATCGCCGCGCATCTGGACGATTTCGGGAACTAGTAGTCCCCCTTCGGGCTCGATGCCGCGCCTGCGCAAACGCTGATCCCACTTGCGCTGATCTCTCCAGGCCTTGAACCGCGCGATGGGGTTTTGGGTTGGATGCCGCACCTCGAAAACCCGATTGAACGAGTCCCTTGCCCACGCGCCGAGGATCTTCGGTTTCTCATGGCGGCCGACGAAGAAATCCACATACCCACCGTCCTGGGGGGTGGCAGGAAACGGGTCGTCGGCCGACTCGCCATTCGTTCCGAGGACGGCCGCGTTGAGTTCGACTTTCCCCTCCAGGTCGATGAGAAGCCCAGCCGAGTGGATCGTGATCGGCCGCTTCCGGTGGTTGACCACGCGGATCGCCCAAAGCTCCGGTCCCGCACCCTCAGCGAGCCACGCCTGGGTCGGCGACATGATGATCCTGACCCCCGGCCGATCGCGAACGAACTGGTAGATCGCCACGCCGCTTGCGACAACGGCGCCGTACAGCGCGACGCCGAAAGCGAGCCAGTCGCGGCCATCGCCTGGGGTCGGCAGAGTCGTCGGCGCCGACATCGGGTCAGATGGCGTCGCGCCCGCTCCGCCCCGGTCGGCGTCGTCAGCCCGCAGGCGAACCGCACGACCAGCGGCTCGCCGCGCAGACATCCTCCGCCGGCGCGGCGGACGAGCCCGGCCCTTGCCTTGTCCATGATCTCCAGGAGATCGCGCTTCACCCTTCCCTCGCTCATGCCGAGACGGGAGCCGATCTGCCGCCGGCTGCACCCAGCCCCGTAGAGGGCGAGAACCTTTCGCCTGCGTTCGGGCAGGGCGGATGCGACCTCTTCCACCAGACCGGAGAGCTCCGCCTCCTCCTCGCTGGCGATCACCTCTTCCTCGGGGGTGGGGTCCGCGGCGACCGCCTCCGAAAGGCCTCCCTCGAGCGTCGGGTCGACCGCGATCTCGCGCTCGCAGCGCTCGTCGCGGCGATTGAGCTGGCGGTGGGCGGTCGTGCGAATCCAGGCATAGACCTCTGCGGGCGCCGAGATCCCCTCCGCCTTGTCGAGGAAGCGCTTGCACGCGGTCTGGATCGCGTCCTCGATCTCATTGGCGCAGCGACCGGGATGCCTCGCCCCCAGCTCGCTGCGCAGCTTGCGGCCGCGTTCGCCCCCGGACGTAGCCCTGGAGGAGAGTGGCGGCACCTTCTCGCGCGCCTCGTTGACTGGCCGTTCATGACAAACATCTGCAGACCCACGTTCGAGGATGGCGAACGGCTGAGCCCGGGGCGGGCGGGTCTGTACCGGCCATCTTCAGCCAGCCACGGTTGACTGGAGCGAGCGGGTCCCTGCAGAAACCCTCAGGAGGGTGGACATCGGGCGCATCCTCTCACGAAGTCCAGTAGAGATGCGGGAAGGCGGGTACGGGAGGGTTCCGGTGGTGGGCACGACGGATAGCGGATAGTCTCGCCACGATGGGAGTTTTCAGGAAGAAGGCTGGCGCACGACCAGAGCGGGGTCTGGCGGTGGACGCCGGTGAGTTGGCGCGCATTGGAGAGGCCGTCTTCATGCCGCCGCACGGAGTCGGCGCCAGCGCTTCACCGCCGCCGAGCGTGTCGGAGTACTACATGACTGCCTTGAATGCACGTGGCTTTCCTTCGCCTGGAACGCCAGCATGGGACGAGTTTGTTAGCGATTTCCTCGACGGGCTGCTGCGTGCTAGCGAAGAAGCTGGTGGAGGTTGGGCCGTAGCCGGTGCGTTCCATATTGCCTGCGATCTGCTCGGCGGCGACTTCAGTAGTCCCACCTACGATGAGCTAACTGATCGGACCCTCGTGTTCCTCCGTGATTCGGGTGTTCCGTATCAGCTCATCCCCCCGTTTGCTCTTGAGCGGTGGTACGACAAAGTTGGCATGGAAGGCCTGCGCCCCGCGGACTGGCCTGCCTCGATAACCGACTCTTAGCAAAGCCGGACTAACGTAAGGAGACGCGTTGTCGCCACGCTGACTCAACCCATGGCAACTTCCAGGTTTGAATCGAGTTGCCGTAGGTGTGTCTCAACTGGAGATGAACGAATCGTCGAACGACGCTTCGATCTGCGCTCGCTCCGCCTCGCGAGCATTGAATCTTGCCAACCTGACTTCAAACCGGCGCACCTGCAGGCTCTCGGTGTATTCGGCGACACAGAAGTTCGCGGCGTGCTCGCGGTTGTTGCCGATCAAGTTGTAGCGCCATCGTGGCGGGTGGTTGGCTAGAAGCCACTCCGCTCGTTCGACGATCTTGTCGCGGCCATCGGCTTTAGGAAGCCACATGCCGAGCCGGGACCGCCGGCCGCCATGGTCAACAATCTGAGCTTCTGCGCCGCGCTCGAATTCGGCAAGCGAAACCGCCTCGATGGTCGCATCTGGCTTGCCCTTTATTTCGCCTCCCGGTCGGCCCTTCTGGTCAGCCGGCGCACGAGCTGCTGCCCACGACCTTCCGCTGGCAAAGGCTTACTGTGCAGTGGCGTCGCCTTCCTGCCACAGGCCAGGCATTCGGCGACCTGGCAGCTGCCGCCTCCCATCGAAAGCGAGAGCTGATGGCCTCCCTCCCGCCCTCCGCATGGCGCTCCTCGATACGAAACCGGCCCTCAACCATTTTGACGAGGATAGGCGCCGGGCTCCGAGAGTCGAGGCGCTTGCCCCTCACGCACTCGGACCCCCTGCCGTGCTGATCCCGTCCCGCCTCGAGACCTCGATGTGGAGGGAGCAGTGGTCGATGATGTCGTCGGTGTGAGAGATGACGAAGATCTGTTGAAACTCGGCCTCGGCCAGTTCGCGAAGCTGCTCCAACAGCATCTGGCGTCGCTCAGTGTCCTGACCGCCGAAGACCTCGTCCAGCACGACAAAGCTGTGTTCGACCCCTCGCTGGTGAGCGAGCGTCCGGGCCAGAGCCAGACGCAGGCAGATCGCCGCAAGATCCTGCTCGCCTCCGGAGAAGCGTCTGCTCGAGTGAAACTTATCGCCGTCGATGATCTCAAGCAGATACTTGTCGGTTAGGCGGACGACCGGGTAGGTGCCGTTGGTGACTCGCTTCAGCAGCGCCGAGGCCTCTGATTCGAGCATCGGACGCGCCCGTCGTGAGGCGTGCTCGCGGTAGGCGTCGAGGGCCCCGGCGACAGCGGCGCGCAGTTCCGACTCCCGGCGCTCGGCATCGAGGTGCTTGTGTTGGTCGTGCGCACTGCTGAGTCGTGCCCGCGCGGCACTCACCGCCTGGGACTCGACCGACACCTTCTGCTTGGCGTCCGAGAGGGCTCGGCGTTTGGCTTCGAGCTCCTCGTCGAGGCGATCGCGAAGCGAAGCGAGCTTCTCGTGAGCGTCCTCCTCCGGAGCGATCTCGATCGCCTTTTCGCGCAACTCCTCGACCGTCTGGGCCAGCTCGCCGACGCGCGGCTCCTGGGCGGATATCTGGCGCTCCAGCAGAGGTTCTGACTCCGCGAGCTCGCGGAGTGAAACGCAGCGGCGAGCAGCCTCCTGGGCGTCGTGCAGTTCTTGCTTGAGCGCCCGGTGGGCGTCGGGGTCATAGCCGTTTGTGGTGGCGGTGCTGCGCTGCTCGGCGTAGGTGCTCACCTGCTGCTCGGCCTTGATCAGGCGCTCTTTGATCTGCGCCCGCTTTTGCTGCTGTCCGGTGGCCTCCTTGAGCGCCGCCTCAAGGGCGGGGATCGCGGCTTCGAGGGCGGTGTGGGCGGTTTCCAGGCGCTGCTCCTCGGCCAGGGTGGCGGCCGCCTCCTCTGCGGCCTCGGCGGCCTTCTGCTCCAGCTCGCTGGCCGGGCCTGCGTCGCCGAGCGCGGCCCGGCTTGCCCGCAGCTCGGCGAGCCTGTCGGCCGCCTTTCGATCCTTGATCCCTTCGGCCTCGGCATCGTCGAGCTCGCCTTGGAGCCGATCGAGCCTGGCTTCACGATCCTCGATCTGCGTCTCGTAGTCGCTCAGCAGCACGTCGAGGCCGACCGTCAGCGGCTGGCGGCAGGTCGGACACAGACCTCCGTCGAGCTCATCGTCGGCCCCGCGGAGGGCATCGCGGTGCTTTTCCTCGTGGGCAAGCTCGGCCCTCAGTGCAGCCTGTTGGCTGCGGAGCACCTCCCACCGGCTCCGCGACTTCTCGAGCTGTCGCTCGCATCCTGAGAGCGCGGCGATCTCGGCGTCGAGCGCCTCGGCCCTCTTTGCCAGCGCCAGGCCCTCGTTGGTCTGCCGAGAGTGCTGCTCTGCCAGCTCGCGCGCTCTCGATGCCGTTCGGAGCTCTTTGCCGTTCTCGTTCAGCTCTTGCTGGGCTTTGCTGAGCGCGACGGAGGAAGGACCCTCCCCCGGCCCGTCTTTTAGGTCCGACAGCTCGTCGGTGGCCGCGGCGAGCTCTTCGAGCGCCGTGCGTTCCTGAGCGCGCAGGGTCTCCAGGCGCTCGTGGTTTCGCCGCTCGACCTCGACCTCGCGCTCGCGGGCGGTTAGCTGCTCGAGCGCTTCTGCGGCCGGCTCCAACTCGAACAGCTCGACCTTGGCTTTGGTCGCGCTGTTGCGCTGCTTGACCATTCGCTCGAGTGCCGCTCGCTGCTCGACGAGCTCGGAGGCTTTCTTCTCCGCAGACAGCTGTCGCTGTCCGTGTTGCTTTAGCTGCTCGGCAAGGGCATCGATGCGATTGGTGGCGTCGCGGTGGCGGTTGGCCAGATCTTCGATCTCCCCTTCCAGGCCCTTGATCGCGGGGGCTGCCTCCTGAGCCTCGCGCTCGCTGCGCTCGAGGTCGGCCTGCAGAACCGCGATGTCCGGCAGCTCCTCGCTCAGGCCGTCGACCAAGAGCTTCTGCTCACGAGCATCGCTCGATGCCAGCTCCGCGGCGAGGCGGAGGTGCTCAATGCCGAGCAGCCGCTCGAGTTGGCTGCGGCGGGCATCGAGGCTGTTTTTCGAGGAGAGCGCTTCGACTTCCTTCTGGCGGGCATAGAAGGTTCCGGCGAACATCTCCTGGGTCAGGCCCAAGGCCACTGCGACGTCTCGACTGGTGCCCGTAAGGCCGCTGGCCAGCTCCTCGCCGCTGGTCAGGTCGGTCAGAGAGGCGGCCCCACGATCAACCCGGACCACACGAAGCAGGCGACCAGCGACCTCAAAGTCGAGCTGCACTCGACAATCGCCGTCGGCACCTTGTCGCCTTACCGCCATTGCCCCGAGACCACGTTTGCCGCCGTAAAGCGCCCACTCGACGGCGGCAAAGATCGAGGTCTTGCCGGCGCCGTTGGGGCCGGTGATCGAGAACAGCCCGGACGCGTTTAAATCGAGATCGAGGTGCGCGAAGGACCTGAAGTTCTCTGCATGCAGGTGAATGAGCTTCATGCCCCGAGCTCCTCTGCGGCCCGGTTCATATAGATCTCCGCCCGCTGGAGGAAGACCTCCAGATCGACCCCTTGAGGTTTGTGCTGGGCGAGGAAATCGCGTAGATCCTGTGGCCGCGGAGTCGCCGGCTCACCGGCGCTCCGATCGATGAACTCAGGGTCGAATTCAAGGTGCAGGCAATGACCAAAGGCCACGTTGACCTCATGGCGGTTGACGGCGCCGAAAGCCTCGAAGGAGACCGCCCTGATCGGCAACCGTACGATCGCGCCCTCGAGCTCGGTGGCGCCCGCGGAAGCGCAGATCAACTCCGTAAGGTTTTCCGTGGCGGAGGCATCGACCGGCGCCAGCACGAGCTGGGCTCGGGTCGGGACCTCATGCGCCTGCGTGAAGCCCTCAGCGGCCGGCTCGACTGAGAGATCGACCTCGATGAAGACCTTCTTCTTCGAACGATCGGCCCAGCTCAGCCGCTCGAGGGAGCCGGCATAGGCGGCATTGACACGGATCCGATCGAACTCGTGCAGGTGGCCAAGGGCGATGTAGTCGAAGCCTTTGCTCTGCTCCAAGGCCTCACCCGAGAGCTCGAGCGACCCAGGCTCGCCAGCGCCGACGCGACTGAGGCCGGTGAGCCCGAGGTGAGCCGCCAACAGGTTGAAGTCCGCACTGGCGTCAGGTTCGGCCGCAGCGAGCCAGCTGTGCAACAGCTCTTCATCGCCGCCGTGGGGGATCGCGGTGACCCCCAGCTCTCCGAAGCGCAGTTGACGCGGCTCTCCATACACGGCGTGGACGCCGAAGCGCTCGAGGATCGCGAACGGGTGCTCGAGGGCGGCGCTGCGGGGAGTCGAGTGGTTGCCGGCGATGACGACGACCTCGATCTCGGCTTTACGGAGGCGATCGAACTGATCGAGGGCGACACCCATGGCCGCGGCCGAGGGGTGGTAGCCGTCGAAGAGATCGCCAGCGTGGACGACCACAGCCGGTTTCAGCTCGAGGATCTTGTCGATGGCGGCGGCGAAGGACTTGAAGATGTCCTGTTCGCGAACGTTGCGGCCGCGCTCGTCGGTGTAGTGCAGTCGGCTGGCGCCGAGGTGAGTATCGGCGAGGTGGGCGATCCTCATGCCATGTACCTGGGAAGGACCCCGAGGACGCGCAGGCGCAGGCGCATTGCCGGCACCGACACTCCAAAGCGCTCGGCGAGCGCCGCCAAATTGAAGCCGCTGGCCTCGGCGTGCTCGGCCACCAGCGGCTCGGGCATGAGAAGGGCGCGAGCGAAGACGTTGGCCTCGTGCTCGCGTCGCAGGTGGTCACCGTCGGGGGGCGCGTCCTCGCCCTGGCTGGAGAGCTCAACGACATCCTGGGGGCGGTCGGGGAAGACCCCTTCGATCGGCAGATGCATGCGGAAATGGCCGATCTCGTGGGCGATCGTGAACCGGCGTCTGCCCGGGCTGCGGAGCGCCTCGGCACGATCTATCCAGATCACCATCTCGTTGGGATCGAGCATTCCGGAGAGGTGACCATGGTCGTCGGGGGCGTTAGGCAAGGATCGGATGTCGTCGTGTTCGTCGATGTAGAGGTTCAGGAGCGAACGGGCGATCCGCCCCACCGGCACCGGTGGGGCATCCGATGCGCCGTAGCTCTCCTCGAACTCCCGAAGCACGGCCTGCGCGGCTGCAAGCGGCTCAGGCGTCGGGGCCTCCGAGAAATAGCCTCTCGACGCACTCGACCTCCGGATCGACAACATCCGCGCTCGGCCCTAGCTGAGCGCGCCGAGTGGCTGCGCTCGATCCACTGGCCCGGCCCATAGCCGGTACCGACTTCATCGGCGCAACCGGACCACCAATCTGAGCGCCGGCGATCAGGTCGCGGGGATCGATATCGAATATCCGCGCCAGCGACTCCAAGAGTCGCGAGCTGAGCTTGGTGCCGAGCAGCTTGCCGGTCTCGAGGCGGTGATAGTTCCGCTCGAGCGCCTTCAGCCCCGAATCACCGTGGACGTCGAAGTCGCTGGCGAGCGCCGCGACAACCGCTTCGGCCTCGATCCCCCGCGCCCGGCGCATCGTCTTCAGCGCGCCAGGCAGGATCCCCGTTTGCTTGCGCTCACCGAGAACGGCATCGATCGCCGCGATCGCCCGCTCATAGCCCTCGCTCTCCTCGCTGCTCGGCGTCGGGGCGGCACCTCGGGCGAGGAGCAGATCGGAGAGCATCAGGGCGAGCTCATCGCGCTCCTCCCGTGGGACGAGTACCAGGTAGTTCTCGATCGGCCGGCCGGCGCCCTCCTGGATGTCATCGAGCGCCTGCCAGTAGGCGCGCTCGAAGGAATCGCTGCGGGGGTTCATGAAGAAGTCCAATCGTTGGGTTTGACTCTCGCCTTCTGGACCGCTTCTCCAAGCTGATCGACAACTCGTAGCTGCGGGCGCCGTGGGGCGAGTCGGGGCGCAGGCTGTGGATACTGCGCTTGCACGCAGGAAGTCGCGAGGCGAGCGGCGAGAGCGGAGATCGCCGCGACCCATTCAGGGCGCGCCAGCCGCAGCAGGAGCCGGGCCGAGGCGTCTTCGATCGCCCGGTTGATCTCAATTCGGCCGAGGCCGAGATCGCCGCCCTGCAGTCGACAGATCTTCGCTATCACCGGCACCGCTCGCATCACCAAGACCCGGATCAGCGCTTCCAGACGATCGTCATTCTGGTTGAGCATGTCGACGCGCAGACTCTCGAGCTGAAGGTCGTCGAGACCTTGGAAATCCTCTTCGTATCGGTCGCTTTGTCCCATGTCAGTTAATCCGCGCCCATCGTTGAATCTCTTACATCCGCCTGGAAATCCTCTCGGAGCTTCGTGAAGGCGCGGTGCAGCGCCGTGTTGATTGCGCCCTCGGTCATGCCGCGGGCGGCGGCGATTTCGGCGGCGCTCTTGTCGGCGATGATGCGTTCGCTCATCAGCTCCTGGTCGCGGCTGGGGAGGTCTCGCAGATGGCGGTCGAAGTCCTCGACTTCAGCACGCGACGAGGGGCCGTCCTCGACTTCAAGCTCGGGAAGCTCGGCAGAACCCTTGGAGAAGGCCCCCACTCCGGCCTGCTTTCGCCGATAGTCCCCGACCGCCCACTTGAGGTTGGTGTAGACGACGGCGTGAAACGGGGAGTCGAACTCGGTCTTCTTGGCCAGCGTGACCACCAGCCGTCTCATCACTTCCTGGGCTATGTCTTCGGCATCGGTGAGGGGATCGGCTACGCCACCGATCCGACCACGGACGATCGAGCGACACTGGGACCAGTACGGGTCGAGCAATTCCGCCATCGCCCGGCGCTCGCCCAGTGAATCGCCGGTGGCGCGCGCCGCGCTCAGCGCCGCCAGGTGGCGCTGATCACGGCGTTCTGCATCTGTCGGGCTGTCGTCGCCCATGAACCCTCGTCGCTCTCAACTTGTCAAAGCTCGAATCGGTCTGCGCGCAGGACGATACCGAGCGGTTCCGGACTTGAACCGCGGCGAATCCTCAACTTCGCCGTCCGCGCGGGGCGCGCTGTGAGAGCGCCGAACCGGCGGCCCGCTTCGCGGTCTTCGAATAGTTGCCCCGCAGCACTTTCGAAGCTGACTTTGCGGCGCGGGCGGATGTTTTTCGAGAGCGAGCCATCTAGCCTCCTTCTTGGCGACCGAGGGTTTCGGTCTTTGTGAGGTAGACCGCAGGCGCCCGCCGCTTTCTTACAGAGGGCCAGCGGCAGGGGTTGAAAACCGGCCCCTGGCGGCCCCGCCTCCGACAAGCTCTGGGAAACGGCTAGGGCTAGGGAGCCAAACCCTGACCTTCTGCATCGCCTGCAGCCGGTCACCAGGAAGCGTCTCTTCCGCCCTGTTTCAGGCACTCGTGCCTGAAAAGGGCCGAAAAAGAGAGGGTGGTTCGGGCAAACCGTGCCCAAGGGTCAAGCGGAATAAGCAGTAGCTCGAGATTCCCGTCGGAGCGGAAAGCATCGATTTGCGGGGAAAAAGCGGCTGATGGGATTCGAACCCACGACCTTCTGCATGGCAAGAGACTGCCGAGGCAGAACACAAGTCGACCGGAATCCCCGAAAATGGCTGCCCGCTGCCGTCTGAGTGCACCCAGCCCCTTCGGGCGGGTCGCAGGTCTCGACTGCCCGTGATCACCGAGCCTGCGCGCAGGTTGCGCGCTTCCGACGGGTCGGCCCTCTCGGCAGCGGACACCACCCGCCGCGAGAACAACATGAGGGAAGTGGGACCCCCGGGACGACGGGAGAGGCTGCGAACCTGAGCCGCTTCCGGTCCTGTTGACCGCCTGGGCATCCAATGGCGGCCGAAGTCTGGGGGGGTCTCCTGGCTTGATGCATCCCTGCTCAGCGGTTCGTCGGGTGCCTACCAATGACGTCGGGCTCCACCCGAACCACGCTTGGCACGTGGCTGACCGTGCAGATCTCCAGACCTGGGGATACCACTGACTATGACCGTCAAGCCGAGCGATACCAATCCGCCGACGAGGAAGATCAGGAGGTCGTGCAGAGTCCTGGCACTTCTCTCTTCGAGTGGCGTGACCTCTCCGCAGTCAGCCATTCGCGCCTTTTCATAGTCCTTGAGCGCATAGGTCAAGAGCGAACGCGAGGCGCCTATGTGTTCGATCCCTTTTCCGACCGAGATCCCACAATCCCATATGAGCGTTTCTGCGCCTCCACCAGTGGGTTCCGGCCGCGAGGAACCGGCAACATAGCTGGCATTATGGACAATTACAGAAGCGCTTGCAGGAAGCACCAGATGACCGTGATTGATGTGCCTCCAGATTGATGATTCGAGATCTGGCCAGGCAAGTGGTCCGACGAGTGGAGGCGTCTGCAGGTAGCAAGACTCAAGGCCGTTGCTCGTCAGCCAGCTCGGGCTAAACCGAACCGTGACAGGCCCTTTCACTTCGGCCCAGTTGCCACTGACCCAGGCATCCACGAGTTCGTATCCACCATAGTTTCGGACACTGTGAATGCCCGCACGAAAGGGCAACGACAAGGGGGCAGATTGATCCATATGACCTCCGGAGAAGTGGGGAAACGGTGATGGCTGGAAACTTCCTGGCTGGGTCTCGTCACTGGCGGCGGTCGAGTCCGTTTCCGCAAAGACTTGAACACTATGCGCACTCCCTGCCGGCATAAACACCTGCAAAGCAATCGGGTCGTCCGTGACGGGATGCTTAGCCCAGAACTCCGACGTCCCGAACACCCGCGCCTCCGCATCAACGCTGGAGCATCCGTGTGGATACACGTCCAGCCGCATGAGAAGTCCAGGATTTGCCTCGCCCACCTTCGTCATACCCGACGTAATTCCAATTCCGCGGCTAGCTTCGGGAGTACCGCCACTGGACAGCTCCCAGGCAGCAAGAGCCATGGCTGCCGCAGCTATCAAAGTGCCTAGCCATATACGCGTTTCGGTAAATTGGCGCAAGTGCGACACGAAGAACCGCAACAGCACTAGACCCCCGATAGCCAGCAGAACAACTACAGCGACCGACCTGCCCGTCCTCGCCGTAAGGGCAAGGTGGAGAAGCGTGAGCCCCCAGCCAGCCATTGCCAGGCCGACGGCTATTCGCGGTCGCGGCTGAGGAAAGGGAACCTCACGGGAGGCCCGGAGCGCCACGGCAAGGGAGACCCAAATTACGACGCTGTGGAGGGTCTGGATATCGTTGGTTCTGGCCCCCCACAGGTGCCAGGTAATCCAGAGGCACATTCCGAGCGACAGCACGTAAAGCACATTCCGGAGGACTGCCGCCCTTCGCCGTAGCATCGCCTTCCTGCGCTCACGCACGCGTTGCTTGTCCCCATAGGTCCTTGAGACGCCCACACGATCCATCGAACCTTCTCCCGACCCCTGTCCCATCCGTGGATGGTTGACTTTTCTCCCACGACACAGTGTGAAGCCTTAGGTTCACTCGTGCTCTGTGACCCATGGCCTGCCAGCAAAGCACCTTCGCTCGATTCGAGTGCCAATCAACCTCTACTCAGCGGCATCTCTCAGGTCGGCGATGCCATCGACCGCTCCCCACATCAAGGACAACAGCTTGTTCATGACGTTGGAAACATTGGGCAAGTCAAAGCGCATCAACTCCTCCGGAAGATCCCGTACGAAGCCTTTTCGATCACGGTCGTAGCGAAACTGCTCACCGCCGGGGTCAACCAAAGCCAATTCCCGAATGATCGCCTCCATACGATCAAGCTGATCGACATCCCCTTCGGGCCAGGCCCCTTCCAGAGCGGCACGAGTGCGGCCCCAGATCGGCACGAGATCATGAGTCCCAATCACCTCAAAGTCTCCCGTCTCCGCCCGTTCCCATTCGTAGATCACATCCTTCATCGCAAGCTCAAGCGCGTGGCGGTAGCAGTAAAGAGCAGGAAATGCGACGAAATCCTGCATCCGGGTTTCTATTCCCCTACTGACAAGAATGTCACCGGCCTCACGAAAACCACTCGAATAGGGCACGACATCGCTCGTGTTTCCCGCCATCACGGCGGTATCTCTCCAGTCGCCGCCGCCCGGCCCAAAGAGGCGCTCCCCAGAAGAAAAGTTGAGATCGATGTCATCCATCTTTTGCCCCCGGATCGGACAGCTACACGACCCGAGGCATCGCAGGATCGGCTATCTGGTTTGCCGAGATGATGTTGTATCCCGCCACTCGAATCCAAGGAAGCTCCAGAGTCTCACCCTCCCCTATCAGCTTGCCGATCTGATCCAGCTGCGAATCCGCATCCTCTTGACTCAACTGAGGACTCTTGAGCGTGTGGTCTTTTGACCCTTGGCCTTTAATGATCACGTTAATTTTGGGCATAAGCCTCTTTCTCAGTTTCTTGGAACGACCGAGAGAATACCGAGAGAACTGGTCATGGGTGGCCAGGAAGGGATTCTGCGATTGCGTGCAAACACGGTCCCGTCCCCTCGCGGCGGTCGAAGTGCGACGCGGCCAGCAGCGCGTCGAGCAGCCGACAGATACCAGTACGTCTTGGCCGGGTCAACGTGTCCGAGATAGGTGGAGAGCGCCGCGAGGCGCCCCTCGACATCGCCCTCGTCGCGGTAGGCGTCGAGGATCGTGCGCACGGCGAAGCTGTGGCGCAGAGCGTGCAGGCGAGGTCGGCAATTGGCCGAACGCGGCATTATTCCGGCGCGATCCAGCAGGCGAGCGAATGCCGCCTGGACGTTGCAGTAGAGCAGCCGGGTGCCGGCCATGGAGACGAATACCGCATCGGTGTCCTGTGCCGGGCGTGGGCGGTCGCCGCGGCGCAGGTAGCGGCGCAGCGCGTCGAGCGTGCTCGGGTGCAGCGGCAGCTCGCGCGACTTGCCGAACTTGGCGCCGCGGACCACGAGCACGCCCGCTCCCCAGTCGATGTCGCCGCGGTCGAGCGCGATCGCCTCCCCGACCCGCATCCCGGTGATCGCCAGGAGGCCGATCAGCGTGCGCAAGGTGGCGGTGCGATGCGGTGTGCGCAGCGTCCCCGCCGCCTCGATCAGGGCGGCGACCTGCTCCTCGGAGTAGAGGTAGGGGGTCGCCCGGTGGGAGCGATCGGGCAGCAGCTCGGCGGGCGGCACCTCGCAGGCGGGATCGATCGTCTGCAGGTAGGAGGCGAAGCCGCGCACCGCCTGCAGCCTGTAGGAGAGCCAGCTGGGACTCGCGTTCGCCGGCAGCTGGGCCCAGCTCAGTGCCTGCTCGGTTGTGATCGTCTGCGCCCCGCGCTCCTCGAGATGGGCGATGAACTGCCCCAGCAGCTTCTCGGCGCGCTCCAGCTTGTAGCCGAGGGAGCGGCGCAGGGCGAGGTAGTCGGCGAGCGCCGCTCGAAGCGGGCTCATCGGGCCGCTCCCGGCCAGGGGCGGGCGATGGCGCGCAGGGAGTCCCGGTCGACCTTGGCGTAGATCGCCGTCGTCGCCGCGCGGCGGTGGCGCAGCAGCTGGCCAACCTCGGCTAGGGAGGCGCCGGCGCGCAGCGTCTCGCTCGCCGCGGTGTGGCGCAGGCTGTGGGCGTGCAGCGTCCCGAGCCCGGCGCGCCGCGCGGCAGCGGCCACGACCATGGTGACGCCGCCGGCGCTGAGCGCCCGGTGCGGGGCCTTGATCCGCACGAACACCGTCCGGCCCTCAGCGCTCGCCGGTCGGCCGCGGTGCAGGTAGGAGATCATCGCCTCGCCGACGTCGGTGGGCAGCGGCAGCCGCTCGGATCGCTTTCCCTTGCCGCGCACGACGATCTCGCCCGCACGCCAGTCGACGTCGTCGAGCCTGAGCGTCGCGACCTCGCCGGCACGCAGGCCCAGCCGGGCCAATGCGGTCAGGATCGCGAAGTCGCGGCGCCCGTTCGCGGTGTCGCAGTCGCAGGAGGCCAGCAGGCTCTGCACCTGGTCTGCCTCCAGCCGCTTCGGCAGCCCCGCCAAGCGCCAGCCGGCGACCGAGGGCACCGCCTGGGCCAGCGGTCGGCGGATCACGCCCTCGAGGTGAAGGAAGCCGAGCAGCGAGCGCAGCGAGGTCACCGTCAGCTTGGCCGTACCGCGGGCCTGGTGCGGGCAGCGGGCGACGACGAAGGCGGTGATGTCGGCGGCGCTCAGTCGCTCCAAGTCAAGCCCCTCCGGCGAGACCCTGCCGGCGAGGAACGGGCGAACCGCGTCCACGTAGCCGCGGGCGGTCGGGCCCCCGAGGCCACGCTCAACCGTCAGGTAGCGCCGGTAGCGCCAGAGCAGCTCCTCAACCGGTCCCTCGGGCGCCGGCGTGGGCTCCGGCGGTGCGGCCCCCAGCCCGCGCAGGTAGGCGAGCAGCGGCCCAAGCGCCTTGCTCGTGCGGTGGTTGGAGTGCCCGGCGGCGGGGCTGGCCGCGAAGAAGCGCTCCACGACGGCCGGCGAGAGGTCGCCAGGGCCGAGGCCTTCGCCCGCCAGCCAGCGGCTCAGGTGGGCAGCCAGCCCCAGCAGCTGGCGCGCCGAGTTGGGGGTGTAGCCCTGCCGCTGAAGCTCGGCGGCGAAGCCGGTCTTGAATGAGGTGAGCGGCCCGGTCATCCGGACTCGCGATGGATCGATCATGAACTCCTCCTCGCATTGTTTGGAGGGGGAGCTTCTTGATCCTCAGGGCACCGGGATTATGCCGACCCCATCACCGCGATCTCCGCCTGGGAAGCGGGCTTTGGAATCGAAGTCGGCATAACGCAGATGTCGGCATAGTGCCTCTTATGCCGACGTCGGCATAACGTCCACGTCCATCGCAAAGGCGGGGGCGCTGCTCCACGGCATCCTCAAGCGCGCAGTCGCGCTCGAACTGATCGCCGCGAACCCGGCCATCTACCTCGAACAGCCGAGCCACAAGAAGGCGCCGGTCAAACCGCTCAGGGTCTCGGAGATCGAGGGCATTCGAGCCGCCCTGCTCGCCACGGATCAGCTTGGCGACGCCACTCTCGTTTCGGTTCTCGCCTACGCGGGCCTGCGCCCGTACAACGAGGCATTGGCGCTCGGGTGGGAGCAGGTCACGGACGGCCGCCTGTTGATCGAGCGCAAGCTCGTGGACGGAGCCTTGAAGCCGGGAACCAAGACGGACAAGGCCCGGAGCGTACGCCTCTTGGAGCCGCTGGCTGCCGACCTGGAGGATTGGCGGGAAGCCTGCGGGCGTCCGGCGACGGGCCTCGTGTTCCCGCGCTCAGACGACGAGCCGTGGACCGAGCGCGACTACGGGAACTGGCGACGGCGCACGTTCGACCCGCTCACCACGGCCAGGCCATACGACCTTCGCCACACGTTCGCTTCCCTGCTGATATGGGAAGGGCGACCGATCACCTACGTTGCACAGCAGCTCGGCCACTCGCCTCAGACCTGCCTGACGACCTACGCCCACGTCATTGACGGCGTTGAAGCGAACGTGCCCGCCGAAGCTGCGATCTACGCAGCACGCCAAGCGCAGTCAACGTTCACGACATCTCAGACTGCCGCCTAGTGATGGTCGGCTTCGACCAATGCCCACACGAAGGCGACCACGGCAACGGCCGCGTAGATGTGCAGCTTTACTGAATCCGCGACATCCATCGGTCCAGCTTCCATCTCACCTTCCACGGCCTCGCAGAACCCTACGAATGCCAGGAACAGCTTCCAGCGGCCCGCCACTGGAAGTTGTCGCAGCCATCGAAGGACATCCGTGTCGAGGGGCATTGGCTCCGCCGTCGCTTCCGAACCAAATGCCTCGTCGGACAGGGTTTCGTGAAAGTCGAGCACGGCTGATCGCAATGCGCTCATCAGTTGCGCGTTGTCCAATGCCATCCGTTTGGCAAGGCTCGCGGTGCCAATACCACCGAACAGGTCCCTTGCAGAGGCATTCAGTCCAAGGATGCCCGTGAAGTCCTTGCCGATGCCAACCGTGCCCAGGCTGCGCATGGCGTCTCGGTCGATGCCGCCGACAGCAAGCGGCGACAAGCTGGCGATGTCGGCGCTCATCCGTTTGGCAAGGCTCGCGGTGTCGGTCTTGGCAAGAAGATCGCTGGCTACCGAGCTAAAGCCGAGGGCGCGCCCGAGGTCTGCTGCGATGCCAACCGTGCCCAGGCTGCGCATGGCGTCTCGGTCGATGCCGCCGACAGCAAGCGGCGACAAGCTGGCGATGTCGGCGCTCATCCGTTTGGCAAGGCTCGCGGTGCCAATACCACCGAACAGGTCCCTTGCCGAGGCATTCAGTCCAAGGATGCCCGTGAAGTCCTTGCCGATGCCAACCGTGCCCAGGCTGCGCATGGCGTCTCGGTCGATGCCGCCGACAGCAAGCGGCGACAAGCTGGCGATGTCGGCGCTCATCCGTTTGGCAAGGCTCGCGGTGTCGGTCTTGGCAAGAAGGGCCTTACTTGATGCATTCACGCCAAGGGCAGCTCTCATGTCTTTGGCGACATCACTCAGGTCGAAGACCCGCGCCTGCTCCCTATGCAACTTTATTGAATCTGGCGGCGTCAGCCCAGCCAGATCGGCACGAACCCCCTTGGTGAGGCTAGTGGTGTCCAGAATGCGCATGGCATCTTGAGCAAGCGTGGTAATTCCTGGTCGCAGACTCGACCCGACCCCAAAGCGCATCTCTCTCGCAAGACTCATCCCGATTCCGCCAAGCAGACGGTCGCGCTTCAGCGCCGTACCGTGAACGAATGCCGGACTGGCCATCATTCGATGGTAGACCCCGCCCAGGACTGACTGCCCAACCTCAAGGGCGGCGGAAGATCGCGTGGGTGCCCACGCGACGCCAGATGATGTGCGGCTGGCCAGCCTGGACCTCCTCGCCGTATTGGAAGGTCGCGCGGCCGTCGTAGGCCCAGGTCATCTCCCAGACGCCGGGATGGCCTTGGACTCGCTTGACGCGGAGACGGGGATGGAAGCTCTGGCTGCCGCTGCCGAAGTCCGCTATGAACTGCGCCACGGCCTCGCGGAAGGCTCGCTGCTGCTGAGGCGTCAGCCGATCCCAATCGCGCCAGAACGACGCGAGGACTTCACGCGTCGGCATCGAGCGGCTTCGTGCGCTCGTCCAACGCCGCTAGGAACTGCTCGTCGCTCTCGTAGCGGGTGACTCGGCCAGCGGAGAGGTCTTCGTCGGCCTCGCGCTCGCGCTGTTGCCACTCGCGAGTCCAGAACCAAGCCTGCTCGGGATCGATGCGGCCGTTGCTGATCTCGCCCAGCAGGATCGCTGCGCCATCGACTGCCTGCTCGGGCAGGTGGTCAACGATCTGATGGAGATCGGCCTTGGTCATGCCTCAATTCTGACATGCCGCGAGGAGCAGAAGGTGTCGAGCTGGACGGTTGAACGGACCTTGCGGGTACTGAGATCGCGGCGCGGCGCAATCGGAGGTTGCGCGTAGATTGCGCGTAGAGTCGCTTTCGTCCGACGATCCGCTTGCTGGGATCGCCGGAAACGGCTCTGCGATGCGAAGCGGCTGATGGGATTCGAACCCACGACCTTCTGCATGGCAACTACGGCGGCTTCGGGCGACTTCCGTGTTAGAACCTGCCCATTTGCAGGGGAGTTGCGAACGAGCCAACCGGTGGCCGCCCTCGTCAATAGGCGGGGATGTGCGCCGATATGCGGTGTTTCGGGAACTTCTGGTCAGAAGTTCCCGAAATCGACGAGGGCGGTTCCAATCGACGCACCCCTGAGTAGGTGTGAGACTATCTGGCAAGTTCTACAACAGAAAAACTTGCCAGATACGCTAGACTGGCCCCATGGCAAAGCAGCAACGAAACGCACGCGGCCGGGGACGCAGCCCCAGCAGCACGGCCACTCGCGTCTACGAGCGAGTGCGCACCGGAGGTGAGCGCTACTGGTCGCTCTCAGACTTTCGCGATCTGCCGGCAACCGCTGTCGCCCATGCGCTGTCTCGGCTGGCGGGCCAGGGTGAGTTGCAGCGCCTGCGCAAGGGCCTCTATTACCGCCCCAAGCAGACCGTCATCGGCCCTTCCATGCCAAGTGCCAGCGCAGCGGTCGGTCACACGCTGAATGCGCCGCTTCATCCAACCGGGCTGAGCGCCGGGAACGCATTGGGGTTTTCGACGCAGAATCCGGCCCGCCCCGAGTTCGCGACGCCGGCCGCCGCCGCGCCCGCCGCGCTTCGAGACGCCACCGTGCACACGCGTCGCCCGGCCTCCCGCTTCGAGCTCGATGCCCCCGACGGTGCCCTGCTCGAGCTGTTGCGTGACCGCGCCCGCTACAGCGACCTGTCCCCGCAGGAGACCATGCGGCGCCTCGTTTCGATGCTCTCTGACCGGGCGCGCTTCATGCGACTCGCCAAGGCATCCCTCTCAGAGCCCCCGCGGGTCCGCGCCATGCTCGGCGCGCTCGGGGAGCAGGCGGGCGCTCCCGCCGCCGCGCTTCAGGACCTGCGAACGAGCCTCAACCCGATCAGCAGGTTCGACTTCGGCGTTCTTTCTGGGCTGCCCAACGCAAGCGAATGGCAGGCGCGATGAGACTCGCGGAGCACCCCGACTTCGCTGCCTTCCTGACCGCGGCGGCAACGGAGTCCGAGTTGCCCGAGACCTTCGTCGAGAAGGACTACTGGATCACGGAGATCCTGCGCACGATCGCCACGACGCTCGGCGAGCGGGCCATCTTCAAGGGCGGCACCAGCCTCTCGAAGGGCTGGGACCTGCTCGATCGCTTCTCCGAGGACATTGACCTCTTCGTCGATCCAACGATCGAGCCGACGCTCCGCAACGAACGAGCGATCAACCGGGCGATGAAAAAGCTGAATCGCGAGGTCGCCGCCATACCCGGGCTCGACTTCGTCCGCGCCGGCTCCAAGACGATCGGCGGGCGCGGACGCATGGACACCTTCCTCTATCGCTCACACTTCCCCGAGCTTGAGGGCTTCCCGCCGACTGTCCGTCTCGAGCCGGGCATCCAGAGTGGCAAGCAGCCGACCATGACCATCGAGATCTCCTCGATCGTCGGCAGGCTCCTGACCAAGCGGGAAGCCGCCGATGAGCTTCATGTCGAGGGACTCCAGCCCTTCGAGATGACCCTCCTGCACTTCCGGCGCACGTTCGTCGAGAAGCTCTTCGCCATCCACGGCAAGGTCGAGCGACTCAAGGAGAGCGGTGCTCCCCTGGGTCGGGACGTGCGCCACTACGCAGACCTCTACGTCCTCGCCGGCCGCCCCGAGGTAGCGGCGATGCTGGCGTCGAACGAGTACGACGAGATCAAGGTCGACTACGACGAGAAGAGCCGGGCCTTCTTCCCGCGTAGCTATCGGCCCCCGCCGGACCTCCGCTTCACGAACAGCGACGCGCTCTTTCCACCCGACGATCTCCGAGCCGCTATCGAGCCCGGCTACGAACAAGAGTGTCGACGGCTTTTCTTTCGGCCCCACCCAACCTTCGACAACGTACTTGAGCGCTTCGCGGAAATTCGCGACTTGCTCTGACTTACCGCAATATGCGACCCACCAGGCCGGTCTCGCCTGCCCCGCGCTCCCGCTGCTGCCACTCCTGATCCGGTGCTCGCGACCTTCAATGGCACCTGGGACTGGACGGCGATCGGAACGCTAGGGCTGGCGGTGGTCACGCTTGCGGCGGTCATCGTTGCCGGCATCGCCGTCCGCCAGACGCGAGCAGAGATTGCGTTGTCCCGGAAGGAGGTCGAAGAAGCCCACAGGCCAGTCGTGGTTCCGGTCGTAGGGGAGCGTAAGGTCGGAACCGTCAGCCGCCACACACTCCAGGTGGGTCCCAAAGTGCGCGACGGGCTCGTCGTCATTCCAGTCCAGAACATCGGTGTAGGTCCAGCCCTTCATGTCGAAGCGTCGCTCAAGCTGCTCGACGCCGACGGCAAATCCTCGATCGCCCCGGTCGGTTCTCAGGCTCCGGGGACCATGACCGGCATTGGCAAGGATCAATCGACCGCGATTGAGATTCGAGCTCAGGGAAGGACAGAAGGCGCGAGCTTCGAGGTGACTGTCAGGTATCGGGACGTAGCGGGGAAAGAGTGGGAGACGGTTGCTCGCTATCTCGCCAATCACCTTCGATACGAGGGTGTGAGCCGGACCGGGTTTGACGGAGACCGTTTTTGTTGGTTCCAATTTAAGAGAGATTGCTCAGTTGGACCCCCTCGGCAACGTATAGGTCCTCGAACTCAGCGGGTGGGACATCGCCCAGGGATTCGTGCAGGCGCTCGTTGTTGAACCAGGCGACATACTCGACGACGGCCAGCTCGAGTTGCGTGCGAGAGCGCCAGACGCGGTCGGCGATCAGCTCGGTCTTGAAGCTGTCGACGAAGGACTCCGCCATCGCGTTGTCATAGGCATCGCCGACAGTGCCGACCGAGGCGAGGACGCTGTGGTCGTTCAGTTCTTGGGTGTAGTCGGCAGAGGTGTATTGAGAGCCGCGGTCGGTGTGTGCCACCAGCCCGAAGTCGGCGCCGGGCTCGCGCTGGGCGAGGGCCATCCGCAGCGCGTCGAGCACCAGGTCGGTGCGCATATGGGAGGCGAGCTGCCAGCCAACGACCTTGCGCGAGAAGGCGTCGATCACGAAGGAGAAGAACAGGGCGCCCTCCCACGAGCGCAGGTAGGTGAAGTCGCCGACCCAAAGTCGGTTGGGCGCCTCGGCGCTGAAGTCGCGCTCGACCAGATCCGGGCGGCGCTGCGCCGTCGGGTCGGCTTTCGTTGTGCGCCATGGCTTCCCGCGCCGCTTTGCGCCTTGGATCTCAGCTTCTCGCATCAGCCGCTGAATGCGGCTCTTGCCGACATCCTCCCCTTCGCGCTTCAAGGCGATCGACATCCGCCGGTAGCCGTAGGCGCAGTAGTTGCGCTCGTGGACCTCGCGGATGCGGGCAAGCAGGCGCTCGTCCTCGAGCGCGCGGGCCGATCGGCGAGCGGTTCGTCGCTCGTAGTAGGCGGAGGCCGACACCTCCAGGATCCTGCAGATCGGCTCGACCCCGAAGCGCTCGCGGTGCTCCTCGATATAGGAGCTCACTTCGTTCGGCGTGGGTCGAGCTCGGCGGCGAAAAACGCCGAAGCGCTCTTGAGGATCTCGTTGGCCCGGCGCAGTTCGCGCACCTCACCGCGCAGCGCCTTCAGCTCCTCGCGCTCCTGGCTGCTCAGCAGCTCCTTGCGCTTGCCGGCGTCGGCTTCGGCCTGGCGCACCCACTTGCGCAGGGTCTCGTGGTGGATGCCCAGGTCGCGGGCTACGTGGGCAATCGGACGGCCGGACTCGGCGACCATCCGGGCACCGCGATCGAGCAGCTCATCGGGGTATTTCTTCTGTCGTGGCATGGCTTGGGAGTTCCCTTCTTCCAGGTAGGAATCCTGGTTTCAAGGTCTCCGTCAAACCCGGCCTGGCTCAGTTGTGACGATCGAGGCTCGTCAGCCCCATCCCACCGTTGCCAGTCCCCTCTCGATCAGTGCCTCGCCCAGCAAGCGATTGACGGAGACAGTCACGTCCGATGAACAGGCGCCCGTTCGCGAGGTCGACGTCGCGCCAGAGCAGGTTGCAGAGCTCGTGCGCGCGCGGGCCGGAGAAGCGGAGCGTCGCGACGATCGCCTGGCGTTCGGCCAGTTCGTAGTGCAATGGCGACCGAGGACAGTAGGGTGCGCGCGCCATGGGATGGCCGCCGGAGATTGGAGGGACGCTGCCGCGCTCGGCGGATGCCTGGTGCATCCCGGAGAAGTGGGAGGACTGGATTCTGGCCGACCGGGGCCACGGCCCGGAATGGGCTCGCGTCCTGCGCGTCGAGAGCGACGATTGGGAGCAGGCCTGGCAGGCGCTCAAGGAAGCGGTGCGCGAGGCGCCGATCCAGATGGTTCGCATCCCTGAAGCGGGCGGCGTCTCCTGCGGGGTCGTGGTGGACCTGCGAGTCGGGGAGCGGTCGGCGAGGGTGACCAGCGCTTGGCACTTCGCAGCCGAGGGCGAGGCGCCACGGCTGGTCACCGCCTACCCCACCCCGTACAATTAGGCCCATGGCAGCGACGCGTGAGATCGCCATCGGTGGGCTGGTCGAGTTGACCAAGCCGGTCGATGGAGCGCCCGCGGGCGCGCGGGGCGGCATCACCGACGTGCTGGACGGCGACAAGGTGATCGTCGAGCTGACCTCGCTGCCGGCCGAGCCGATCCTCGATCGGATCGTGGTCGTGCCGGTCGAGAAGCTGCGCGTCCTGTAGCGGCCCGTCACGCCCCGGCCTCCTCACCGGCCGCAATCGGCGCTATTCGCCGCGCATCGGGGCGGTTTCGGGAACTAATTCGAATTAGTTCCCGAAATGAAGGCGATATGCGGGGGTGGTTCCGGTTGGATTTGGATTCCCCCGCCGAGGCCCACCGGCCCACTTGCAGGGGATTCGATGCGAAGCGGCTGATGGGATTCGAACCCACGACCTTCTGCATGGCAAGCAGACGCTCTAGCCAGCTGAGCTACAGCCGCGCGGAGCGGGATTCTACATTCAGCTCGTGAGGAGCGAGCAGGGCAGGGGGATCGTGCCTACTGCGCCCGACCGGCGGCGCCGGTCAACCGTCGAGGGACTCGTTGACGAGGCGGTCGGCCTCGGCGTTCTGCTCGCGGCGGACGTGGCGGATCGACCAGCTCTCAAACGGGCGCAGGGCGCGCTTCACCTCGGCGTGGAGCTCGCGCAGGGTGGCGTCCTTGACCTTGTACTCGCCCTTCACCTGGCGCACGATCAGCTCCGAGTCGCCGACCAGCTCCAGCTCGCGCGCGCCGAGCTCGGCCGCGCGCTCGATCCCGAGCAGCAGCGCCCGGTACTCGGCGACGTTGTTGGTCGCCACGCCGATCCGCTCGCCACGCTCCTCCAGCACGTCGCCCTCGGGGCTCTGGACGACGACCCCGATCGCCGCCGGGCCCGGGTTGCCCCGGGCGCCGCCGTCGACGTTGACCACCAGCTTCTCCACGGCCCTCAGCCGACCGGCTCGCCGGCGCCGACCACGATCCGGCCGCCGTCGGCGGTGCCGGCGTTCCACTGCCGCGCCGAGCCGTCGAGCTGGTCCAGCTCGTTGCCCCTGTCGACCTCGAAGACGGCGCGCATCTCGTCGCCGAGGTCGACCCCCCACTGGTACCAGGTCAGCTCCCAGGCGACCGTCACCCGCACCTCGCTGGGCGAGCCGGCCAGAGAGCCGATCGAGACCCAGGGCTGCCCGAGGGTGCGGATCAGGCCGGCGACGGTGCGGGCGGCGTCGCTGGTGTTGAAGCGCAGCGCGGCGCGCTCCAGCCGGCCCACGGGCGACTCCGACGCCTCCGGCTCCGGCGGGCGGCGGCCGACGTTGGCCCCGGGCGCCGCCGGGTCGACCCAGCCGAGCCGCTCGGCCCGCCCGCGGCACAGCTCGCAGACCAGCCGCGGGCCGTCCTTGGGGCTCATGTAGGAGCGGGTCCGCTCGCCGGCCAGGATGTTGCGGCCGCAGACAGCGCAGCTCTCGTCGGGACTCACCCCGCCAAACTAGCAGCGGCCGCCGAGGCGATTACGCGCTCGGCGAGCTGGGCCGGCACCTCCTCGTAGCGGTCGAGCTCGACCGTGAAGTCGGCCCGCCCGCCGCTGATCGAGCGCAGGTCGGGCGCGTAGTCGAGCACCTCGGCCATCGGCACCTCCGCCCGCACCTCGGTCGCCGCGCCCTTCGGCTCCATTCCCAGCGGGTGCCCGCGGCGGGCGTTGAGGTCGCCCAGCACGTCGCCGACCACCTCCTCCGGGCAGCTCACGGTCAGCCGCACGATCGGCTCCAACAGGACCGGGTCGGCGGCTTCCATCGCCTCGCGGAAGGCCATCGAGCCGGCGACTTTGAAGGCCATCTCCGAGGAGTCGACGTCGTGGTGCTTGCCGTCGACCAGCTTCACCCGCACGTCCTTGACCGGGTAGCCGGCGATGGTGCCGTGGCGCATCGCCTCCTCCACCCCCTTCTCGACCGCGGGGATGAAGCTGCCGGGGATCGCCGCCCCCTTGATCTTGTCGACGAAGTCGAGCCCGGCGCCCTGCTCGGCCGGCTCGATCTCGATCCTGCAGTCGGCGAACTGGCCGCGCCCGCCGGACTGCTTCTTGTAGCGGGCGTGGGCTTCGGCCGGGCGGCGGATCGACTCCTGGTAGGGGACGCGCGGCGGGTGAAGCTCGATCTCGGCGCCGAAGCGGCGCCGCATCCGCTCGACGATCACCTCGACGTGGATCTGGGTCAGACCGGCGAGGATCTGCTCGCCGGTCTGCGGGTCGCGGTGCAGGTCGAGCGTCGGGTCCTCCTCGGCGAGGCGCCGCACCGCCGCCGCGGCCTTCTCCTCGTCGCCCTTCGACTTCGACTCGTAGGCGAAGGCCATCACCGGCACCGGCAGGTCGAGTGGCGCGAAGGCGATCTCCTCGCGGCCCTCGCAGAGGACGTCGCCGGCCTGGGTGCGCTTCAGCTTGGCGACCGCGCCGATCTCTCCCGCCCCCAGCTCGCTCACCGGGCTCAGCTCCTTGCCGAGCGGCCGGCCGAGCTGGCCGATCCGCTCCTTCTCGCCGCGGGTCGCGTCGAACGCCTGCGAGTCGGAGCGCAGCGTGCCGCGGTAGACGCGGAAGAGGTTGATCCGCCCGGCGTAGGGGTCGGCGAGCGTCTTGAAGACGTAGGCGACCAGGGGGCCGTCCTCGTCGGGCTCGACCTCGATCGCCTCGCCGCCCGGGCCGAGCGCCGCGACCGCGCCGCGCATCGCCGGCGAGGGCAGGTCCTCGACCAGGGCCTCGAGCAGGCGGTCGGCGCCGAGGTTGCGGGTCGCGACCCCGCATGTGACCGGGAAGATCCGCCCCGCGGTGACGCCCTGCTTCAGCACGCCGACGATCTCGGAGTGGTCGATCTCCACGCCGTCGAGGTAGCGCTCCATCAGCTCGTCGGAGATCTCCGCCACCTCGTCCATCAGCCGCTCGCGGTACTCCTCGGCTTGGGGGCGCAGGTCATCCGGGATCTCGATCCGCTCGGCGGCGCCCGGACCCGTCCCCTCGTAGACGAAGGCCTCGAGGTCGATCAGGTCGATCACCCCGCGCACGCCCTGCTCGGCGCCGATCGGGATCTCGGTGGCGACGACGTGCGGGCCGAAGGCGCTCTTCAGCGAGTCGAGGACGACGAGGAAGTCGGCCCGCTCGCGGTCGAGCATGTTGACGAAGACGAGCCGCGCCAGGCCCTCGGCGTCGGCGCGGCGCCAGAGTCGCTCGGTCTGCACCTCGACCCCGTTGACCGCGTTGACGACGACCACCGCCGAGTCGGCGATCCGCAGCGCCGCGGCGGCGTCGGCGACGAAGCTCGGCTCGCCCGGCGTGTCGATCAGGTTGATCTCGCGCCCGTCGTGCTCGAAGCCGGCGACCGCGGCGCCGATCGACATCCCGCGCTCCTGCTCGTCGGGCTCCTGGTCGGAGATCGTGGTCCCGTCGGCGACCGTGCCCAGCCGGCGTGTCGCCCCCGCCTCGAACAGCATCGCCTCGTGCAGGCTCGTCTTGCCGCAGCCCCGGTGCCCGATCAGGGCGACGTTGCGAATCCGGTCTGCGGCCTTGTGTGGCACGGTCCGAGATTAGACCGCCGCTAGACGTCCTGCAAAGCGGACTTCAACCGCATCACCGCCTTGGTGTGCAGCTGGGAGACGCGCGACTCGGTCACCCCGAGCACCTCGCCGATCTCGCGCAGGGTCAGGTTCTCGTAGTAGTAGAGGGCGACGACGAGCTGCTCGCGCTCCGGCAGGCCGGCGACCGCCTCGGTGAGGGCGTCCTTGACCTCGCTGCTGGCGAGCGATTCCTGCGGGTCGTCGGCGCGCGGGTCGGAGATCGTGTCGAGCAGCGAGACCTGGTCGCCGGAGGAGTCGGAGATCGACCACAGCTCGTCGAGGGCGTAGACCGAGGAATTGGCGATCTCCAGCAGCGCGTTCTGCAGCTCCTCTTCGCTGAGGCCGACCTTGGCGCCCAGCTCGGCGTCGGTCGGCGCCCGCTGGAGCTTGTGTTCGAGCTTCGACTGGGCGGCCTCGATTTCGCGCGCCCGCGAGCGGACCGAGCGCGGCACCCAGTCGAGCGAGCGCAGCTCGTCGATGATCGCGCCGCGGATCCGGGTCATCGCGAAGGTCTCGAACTTGATCCCGCGCTCGGGCTCGAAGCGCTCGATCGCCCCGATCAGGCCCATCAGGCCGTAGGAGATCAGATCGGCGTCGTCGACGTGCGAGGGCAGGCCGGCGCCGAGCCGGCCGGCGACGAACTTGACCAGCGGCGAGTAGGCGACGACGAGGCGCTCGCGGGCGCCGGAGTCGCCTTCCCCCTTGTAGCGGCGCCACAGATCGCGCAGCTCCACCTCTTTGACGCCGGTTTCCATGGAATTGGGCTCGATTCTACGGTTGCAGGGCGCTTTTTCGAGGGTCAGGCCCGCGGATGGGTGGTCGCGTACGCGTCCCGCAGGCGTGCCGCATCGACCCGAGTGTAGACCTGGGTGGTCGAGATCGAGGCGTGGCCGAGCAGCTCCTGGATCGTCCGCAGGTCGGCGCCGCCTTCCAGCAGGTGGGTGGCGAAGCTGTGGCGCAGCGAGTGCGGCGAGACGCCGGCGGCGAGCGCGGCCTCACGCACCCAGAGGGCGAGGCGGCGGGTCACGTCGGAGCTGGAGAGGCGGCGGCCGCTCTTGGAGAGGAGCAGCGCCGGCTCGCGCGGATCGGTGGCGAGCGCGTGGCGGCCGCGCTCGACGTAGCGGCGCAGGGCTCGCTGGGCCGGCTCGCCGACCGGCAGCAGGCGTTCCTTCGAGCCCTTGCCGAGCACCCGCAGCTGCTCGGAGTCGAAGTCGAAAGAGCCGACGTCGAGGTTGACGATCTCCTCGCAGCGCAGCCCGCAGGCGTAGGCCAGCTCGAGCATCGCCCGGTCGCGCAGCTCCAGCGGCGTGTGGGCGGGGATCCCCTCCAGCATCCCCCTCATCTGCTCGTCGCTCAGCACCTTCGGCAGCTTCTCCTCGCGCTTCGGGCTGGAGACCAGGTCGGCCGGGTTCTGCCCGACCCGCTCGGTGCGGACGAGGAAGTCGAACAGGCCGCGCACGGCGGCCAGCTTGCGGGCGACCGTAGCCGGCGCCGCGCCGCCGGAGGAGAGGCCGGCCCCGTAGCGCCGCACGTCGCGATGGCGAACCTTCCCCGGCTCCAGCCCCCGCTCCTTCGCCCAGGCGACGAACTGGCCGAGGTCCACCCCGTACGCCTTGCGGGTTCGCTCGGCCAGATTCCGCGCCCTCGAGTCTCGGTCGTGCGCGACAAGCGCTTCATCCCAGTCCACACGCTAGGGATTCGGCTTTGCCCAAGTACGTCCTGCGAACGTGCGCCGGTTTGCAGCGTCCGCTATCCGATGTAAATCGGCGTACCGACTTCGACTTGGTCGTAGAGTTCTTCCACGTCGGGAATCGACATCCGCACGCAGCCGTGCGAGACGGCTTGGCCCAGCGACCAGGTCTCTTCGGTGCCGTGGATGCCGGCGCCTTCGAAGATGCCCATCCAGCGGGCCTTGATCGGGTCTTCGGGACCCGGCGGGATGGTCTGTCCGGCAAGGCTTCCGGCCCAGGCCGAGTTCGGCACGTGCCAGGGCGGGTTCACTTCCATTTCTTCGATGTGGTACAGCCCTGCCGGCGTTTCCAGGCCTTCCTGACCGACCGCGACGGTGTAGGACTTGACCAGCTTCAGGTGCTTCCAGAGTCGCAGGGTGAAGGCGCCGCGGTCGAGCGTCAGGTAGCTGGGGTACTCGGCGGCGACTTCGCCCGCGGTGATCTCGGGCTTGACCGGGTGGGTCCGGGCGGCGACCGTGTGGCCCGCGTTCGCGTTCAGCACGGCCGCTTCCAGCTGCCTGGTCAGCAGCCGGTCGCGCAGCTTGCGGCCGTTGCGAGCGCGGACGAGCTGGAGCGAGTCGACGCTCGGTTCGACCGTAGCGTCGCGGGCTTCGCGGTCGACGGCGGCGGCGACCCTACGGACGAAGCGGTTGACCGCCGGCTGGGAGTAGGTGACGGCGGCAGAGACCCGTTTGTCGACTTCTTCGCCGGTCACGTAGCGCACGAGGCGGCCCGGCAGGCCCCCTTCGCGGCTCTCGGCGAGCGCCCGGTCGACGGCGCTTTCGACGTTGGCATGGACGTCGAGTGCCTCCCCGGACAGCTCCCAGCTCCGCCCGCCGTAGCCGACCCGGATCGAGTGGCGCAGCGGGCCCAGCAGCTGCCGGCGCACGGCGCGCTTCGCTTCGGCGGCGTCCATGCCGCCGACGTCGACCCCGCCGATCGTCACCCCGTCGGCGATCGTTTCCTTCTGCGAGTTGTCGTATGCGTACCCGGCGAGCGCCACGAGGACGAGGAGGAGGGCGCCGGCGACGACCGCGATCTTGGCTCTGCGACCCACACCGGGAGTGTAGGGAGGCGCGGCGGTCGTATCGAGGGATATCGTTGCGGCGTGCGCTCCAAGGAGGAAGTCCGCAAGGAGGTCTGGAAGGCGATGGACCGCGAGGGCGTTTCCCGCTTCCCGGGCGCCGAGGGGCGGATCCCGAACTTCGCCGGGGCCAAGCTGGCGGCCGAGAAGCTCGCCGGCCACCGCCTCTGGAAGCGGGCGCGGGCGATCAAGGCCAACCCCGACTCGCCGCAGACGCAGGCCCGGCGCATGGCGCTGGAGGAAGGCAAGACGCTGATCATGGCCGTGCCCCGCCTGCGCGATCCTCACCCCTTCCGCGTGCTGGAGCCGAAGCGGCTCTCGAAATCGGCGATGAAGGAGGCGGCGACGATCAAGGGCGCGCTGAAGCACGGCAAGGTGGTCGCCCTCGACGACCTGCCGGAGATCGACTTCGTCCTCTGCGGCTCGGTCGCCGTCAACCTCAGCGGCGCGCGGATCGGCAAGGGCGACGGCTACAACGACATCGAGTACGGAATCCTGATCGACGCCGGTAAGATCGACGACCACACGACCGTCGCCACCACCGTCCACCCGATCCAGATCCTGCGCCGGCACCTGCCGGTCATCTCCCACGACCTTCCGGTCGACCTGATCGCGACGCCGCGTGCGGTGATCGAGGTCGAGCGCCAGTACGAACGCCCCCGCGGCATCCTCTGGGACCACCTGCAGCCGCCGCAGATCCGCGAGATCCCGATTCTGGAAAGGATGGGCTATGCCTGAGGCTGTGATGAGCGGGTCGGTGAACTTCCCGGCCAGCGACTACGGAAACGCCGACCCCGAGTGGCTGAAGATCGACTGGCGCGAGCACCTGCACCGAGTGCAGCTGCCGGGCGCCGAGGTCAACTACGCCGAGATCGGCGAGGGCGAGCCGATCCTCTTCGTCCACGGCCTCGCGGGCTGCTGGCGCAACTGGCTCGAGAACCTCCCTCACTTCGGCCGCACCCACCGGGCGATCGCGCTCGACCTGCCCGGGTTCGGCGACAGCCCGATGCCCTCGTGGCCGATCGACATGCCCTCCTACGGTCGCCTGATCCACGACTTCTGCGAGAAGCTGGGGATCGAGCGGGTCGCGGCGCTGGTCGGCAACTCGATGGGCGGCTTCGTCTCGACCGAGGCGACGATCGACCAGCCCTCCCGGTTCGACCGGATGGTCCTCGTCTCCGCCGCCGGGATCAGCTTCGCCGAGACCGAAGGGCGGAAACGCGAGGCGCAGGTGCGGCTGTTCGAAGCGGTGGTGCCGTTCCTGGCCGGCCGTCGCGAGACCTGGCTGACCCGGGCGCGGGCGCGCCAGGTCGCCTTCGGCAACCTCCTCCGCTACCCGAACCGGGTGCGGCCGGAGCTGCTGGCCGAGCAGATGGACCCGGGGATCCGCAGTCCCGGCTTCCCGGACGCGATCCGGGCGATCGGCGGCTACGACACCCGCCACCGCCTGACCGAGATCGAGATCCCGACCCTGGTGGTCTGGGGCATGCACGACCGGCTCGTCCCGGTCGAGGCGGCGATCGGCTACCACCGCCTGATCCCGAGCTCGCGCCTGGAGCTGTTCGAGCGGACCGGCCACGTGCCGCAGATGGAGCGGCCCGCGCGCTTCAACGCCCTACTCGACGACTTCCTGACGGACTAGAGCAAGCAGATCAAGGACGCAGGGAGCGTGGCGTGCTCTGCACGCGAGCGACCGAGGACGCCGATATGCGCCGCTCTAGTCCGTCAGGTGGTGACCGCGCCCTGTTCGGCCGAGGAGACGGACGCCGCGTACTTGGCCATCACGCCGCGCTCGTAGAGCGGCGGGGGCGGCTCGTACTCGGCCACCCGCCTGGCGATCTCCTCGTCGGAGAGGGCGAGGTCGAGGCGGCGGGCATCGACGTCGAGGCTGATCTCGTCTCCCTCCCGGATCGCGGCGATCGGGCCGCCCTTGACCGCCTCCGGAGCGACGTGACCGACCATCAGGCCGCGGGTCGCGCCAGAGAAGCGGCCGTCGGTCAGCAGCGCGACGTGCTCGCCGAGGCCCTCGCCGACCAGCGCCGCGGTCACCTGGAGCATCTCCCGCATCCCGGGCCCGCCGGCCGGGCCCTCGTTGCGGATCACGACGATGTCGCCGGGGCGGATCTTCTGTTCCTTGACGGCGCGGAAGCACTCTTCTTCGGACTCGAACACCCGCGCCGGACCGGTCTGCCTGGTCCGCTCGGTGCCGGCGAGCTTGACCACCGCGCCCTCCGGCGCGAGGTTGCCGCGCAGGATCGCCAGGCCGCCTCCGGACTTGAGCGGGTCCGACAGCGGCCGGACCACCTCCTGCCCCTCGGCTTCGCTCGCCGCTTCTGCCTCCTCGCCGATCGTGCGGCCGGTAACCGTGAGGGCGCCGCCGTGCAGGATCCCGGCTTCGGCCAGCCGCTTGAGGATCAGCGGCACGCCGCCCGCCCGGTAGAGGTCGGTGGCGACGAATCGCCCACCGGGCTTGAGGTCGGCGAGCAGCGGCGTCGCCCGCGAGATCCGCTCGAAGTCGTCGATGCTCAGCTCGATCCCCGTCTCGTGGGCCAGCGCCAGCAGGTGCAGGACGCCGTTGGTCGAGCCGCCCGAGGCGCAGACGCAGGCGATCGCGTTCTCCAGCGACTCGCGGCTGATCACCCGGCTCGGCCGCAGGTCCTTGGCGAGGACGTTCATCACCAGCTCGCCGATCTTCTCGGCGACCGTGCCCTTCTCGTCGTCTTCGGCCGGCACCATCGCCGAGCCGCCCGGGCTGATCCCCAGCGCCTCGAAGGCGCAGGCCATCGTGTTGGCGGTGAACTGACCGCCGCAGGCGCCGGCGCCGGGGCTCGCCACGCCCTCCAGCTCGTTCAGTTCCTCGTCGCTCATGTCGCCGGCCGCGTGGGCACCGATCGCCTCGAAGACGTCGAGGATGGTGACGTCGCGGCCGTGCCAGCGGCCGGGCGCGATCGAACCGCCGTAGAGCACCACCGAGGGGACGTCGAGCCGGGCCAGCGCCATCGCGCAGCCGGGGATCGTCTTGTCGCAGGCGCAGAGGGTGACGATCGCGTCGAACTGGTAGCCGCGCGCCATCAGCTCAATCGAGTCGGCGATCACCTCGCGGCTGATCAGCGAGGCCTTCATCCCCTGGGTTCCCATCGTGATCCCGTCGGAGATCGCGACCGTGTTGAACTCCATCGGCGTGCCGCCGGCGGCACGCACCCCCTCCTTGACGTGCTCGGCCAGGCCGCGCAGGTGGAAGTTGCAGGGCATCGCCTCGGTCCAGGTGTTGGCGATGCCGACCGTCGGCCGGCTGAGCGCGTCGTCGTCGAAGCCGATGCCCTTCATGTAGGCGCGCGCGTGGGCGCGGTCGGGGCCGTCGAAGACGACGCTCGAGCGTGGACGTGGGAGCTTGGTCGCGGTGGCGCCGTTCGTGGTCATGCTTGGAATCTACTGACGCGGTGATCGCCCGGCTACTCGGCAGAGCGGGGACGCCTAATGGCGGCCTCTGAGCCCTTCAGGTCGAAGATGTCGACCGGGCCCGGCCCCTGCCCGATCTCGCGCAGGCCGGTGCGGATCGCCTCCTCGGTGATCTGCCGTGCCCGCTCCGCCGCCCGCAGGGGATTGCGGCCCAGCGCGAACATCGCCGCCAGTGCCGACGAGTGCGTGCAGCCGGAGCCGTGCGCGGCACCGTCGGGGTAGCGCTTGCCGTGAATGGCGGCGGCGTTGACGCCGTCGAAGTACACGTCGACGACCTGCTCGCTGTGGCCACCGGTGACGACGACCGCTTCGGGCCCGAGCGCCAGAACCTCTCGGGCCAGGTCCTCCTGCGAGTCGCTCTCGGGTGCGCCCGTCAAGGCACGGGCCTCGGGGATGTTCGGAGTGACCACCTCCGCCAGGGGCAGCAGGTCCTCGATCAGGGCCGTCCTCGCATCGTCATCCAGCAGGACCGCGCCGCTCTCGGCGACCATTACCGGATCGACGACGACCGGAGCGTCTCCGACGAGGTCGAGAGCCTCCACGACCGCCCTCACCGTCTCCGCCGTGCCGAGCATGCCGACCTTGACCGCGTCGACGCCGATGTCCTCGACCACCGCTCGCACCTGGGCGACGATCATCATCGGGGAGATCGGCTCGACAGCGCTGACGCCAACCGTGTTCTGCGCGGTGATTGCGGTGATTGCCGTCGTCCCGTACACGCCACAGGCGGCGAACGCCTTCAGGTCCGCCTGGATGCCGGCGCCCCCGCCCGAATCGGAGCCGGCGATCGAGAGGACGGTCGGGAAGTGGGGCTCGGTGCGCATGTCGGCAGCCTAGATGTCCGCCGGCGGTTTCAGGGTGGTGCGCGAATAGATACCGACCATCGAGCAGGTGACGTAGCCCCCCGCCTCGAGGTCGGCGAGGGCGGCGGCGGTCTCGGCGCCGCCGAGGTTCAGCCCGGCGGCGATCGCGTCGCTGGTCTCGGCGCCCAGCTCGAGCGCCTCGAGCACCGCCAGGGAGCGAGGCTCGAGCGGCGGGCCGGTGCGCTCGATCCGCCGCGCCCCCGGCCCGAGCATCGCGTCGAGCACGTCCTGGGCGCCGCGGACGACGCAGGCGCCGCCGGCGAGCAGGTTGTTCGGCCCGGCAGAGAGCCGCGAGCCGACCGGGCCCGGCACGGCGCCGAGGTCGCGACCGAGATCGATCGCCAGGTCGGCGGTGATCAGCGATCCCGACCGCTCCGCCGCCTCGACCACGACCGTCATCGCCCCCAGCGCGGCCATGATCCGGTTGCGCGCCGGGAAGGTCCAGCGCCAGGCGCCGGTCCGCGGCGGCAGCTCGGAGAGGACCAGGCCGGCCTCCCCGATCCGCCGCCAGAGCGAGCGGTGGGCCGCCGGGTAGGCGACGTCGGCGCCGCAGCCGAGCACCGCGAAGGTGAGGCCGCCTTCCAGCGCGCCGCGGTGGGCGCAGGCGTCGATGCCGAAGGCGAGGCCGCTGACGACGACCAGGCCGGCCGCGGCCAGCTCGCGGCCCAGCTCGCGGGCGACCTCGCGCCCGTAGGTGCTGGCGCGCCGCGCCCCGACCACGGTCACCGCCTGAGACGCCTCCAACCCCTCCAGGAGCGCCGGATCGCCTCGGCCGATCAGCGCCCAGGGGGCGTCGGCGGCATCGCGCAGGGCGACCGGGTAGAGCGCGTCGTGGCGGCAGCAGGCCCAGCACTCCGCCGCCTCCAGGTCGGCTCGCAACCTGGCCTCGGGCACGGCCGCGAGCCGGTGCAGCACCTGCTCGGCGACCTTCGGCGCGGCGACCGCGGCGAGGTCCTCGTTGGAGAGCCGCAGCAGCTCCGGCGAGCGCGACCCCGGCTTGCCGGTGGCCAATTTCTCGATGTACGGCGCCAGGTGCGCCAGCAGCCGCGCCCGCCGCAAGCAATCCGGACACGCATTCGGTTCACTCATGGTCCCTCCTCCTCAGTTGCAGTGCCTGCGCCATCTGCTCGCGCGCGACCGTCTCGGCGCCGGCCAGGTCGGCGACCGTCCGCGCCAGCCGCAGCACCCGGTCGTGGGCGCGGCCGCTGAGCCGGCGGCGCGAGTAGGCGTCGGCCAGCAGCGCGGCGGCGGCGTCGGAGAGGACGCACTCGCGCGCCTCGCCGGGAGTCATCTCGGCGTTGCAGCGTCCCGGCCCCAGCCGGCGCTGCTGGAGTTCGCGCGCCGCCGCGACCCGCTCGCGGACCGCGCCGGAGGGCTCGCCGGGCGGGCCGCCGATCTCCTCGGCGCTCGGCTGGCGGATCGGCACCAGCAGGTCGATGCGGTCGGCGAGGGCGCCGCTCAGCTTGCCCTGGTAGCGGCGCACGTCGAGCGGCGCGCAGCTGCACTCCGGGTCGCTCTCGCCGCGCCCGCAGGGGCAGGGGTTGGCGGCGGCGACGAGCATGAAGCGGCAGGGCAGCCGGCGCGAGGCGCCGGCGCGGGCGATCGAGACCCAGCCCGACTCCAGCGGCGCCCGCAACGCCTCCAGCGAGTCGCGGTGGAACTCGCAGAGCTCGTCGAGGAAGAGGACGCCGCGATGGGCCAGCGTCGCCTCGCCGGGGCCGGGCGGGTTGCCGCCGCCGATCAGGCCCGACGGCGAGACGGTGTGGTGCGGCGCCCGGAACGGCCTTCCCGCCGGGCGGCCGTCGAGGCGACCGCAGGCGCTGGCGATCCGCGCCACCTCGAGCGCCTCCCCCGGTGCCAGCGGCGGCAGGATCGAGGGCAGGCGGCTCGCCGCCAGCGACTTGCCGGCCCCCGGCGGGCCGACCATGAGGATGCTGTGGCCGCCGGCGGCGGCGACCTCGAGCGCGTAGCGCAGGTGCACCTGGCCGCGCAGGTCGGCGAGGTCGGGGCCGCCGGGACCGGGCGTCAGCGGCAGAGGCAGCGGATCGGGGCGCTGCGGCCGCCACTCCCCCGCCGCCAGCGCCGGCACCTGGGAGAGGCTGTTGAGCGGCAGCACCTCGATCTCGCCCGCCAGCGCCGCCTCGGGCCCGTTGCCGGCCGGCACGACGATCGCCTCGGCGCCGAGCTCGCGCGCCGCCTCGGCGATCGCCAGCACTCCCGGCACCGGCCGGATCTCGCCGTCGAGCGCCAGCTCGCCGACCATCGCCAGCCGCGGCAGCGCCTCCCACTCGAGCTGGCCCGAGGCGACGAGCAGAGCGACGGCGATCGGCAGGTCGAGCCCCGGCCCCGCCTTGCGCAGGCTGGCCGGGGCGAGGTTGGCGACGATCCGCCGCAGGGGGAAGTCGAAGCCGCAGTTGGAGAGCGCCGCCCGCACCCGCTCGCGCGCCTCCCGCACCGCCGCGTCGGGGAGGCCGACGACCGAGAAGGCGGGCAGGCCCCGGTGGACGTCGACCTCGACCCGGACCGGGCGGGCGGCGATGCCGTCGAGGGTGAATGTCCGCGTCGTGGCGAGCATGGCGGGGACGCTCGCGGGTCCCGGCGCGCGTGTGGTGCGCAGATTGGAATTTGTCTGCACCCTCAATGTGAAAAAAGGCATGAGGGCGAGCCTTCCCCTACCGTCGCTACCGATGACCGAGCGGCGACAGCGGCTGGGGAAGCAGGCCGAGAGCCTGGTCGCGGCGCGGCTGAGAGCGGCCGGATGGCAGCTGATAGAGCGCAACGCCCGCACCCGCTACGGCGAGCTGGACCTCGTCGCCCTCGACGGTCGCACGCTGGTCTTCGTCGAGGTCAAGGCGGGCCGGCAGGGCTCGGTATTCGGCCCGGAGCGACCGGTCCTGTCGGTCACCCGCGACAAGCAGCGCCGCATCCGCCGCCTCGCGACCGCCTGGATGGGCGAGCACCGCGACTTGCCCCGCTACGTCGAGATCCGCTTCGACGCGGTCGGCGTCAGCTTCGGCCGCGCCGGCCGCGTCGTCGACTACGAGCACCTCGAAGGAGCCTTCTAATCACATCGCGTTTTCCACCGATGACGTGGAAAACCTGATGCGCTGGCGCCGGGGCCCTACGCCAGCTCGAGCTGCGAGTAGGCGACCGACCGGAACGAGCGGCGGTGCAGCGGCGAGATGCCGAGCTGCTCGATCGCCGCGCGGTGCTCGGGGGTCGAGTAGCCGACGTGCTCCTCGAAGCCCCAGCCGGGGTGCCGGCGGGCGGCGCCGTGCATGTAGCGGTCGCGGCTGACCTTGGCGATCACCGAGGCGGCGGCGATCGCGGCGCTGGTCCCGTCGCCCTCGACCACGGCGCGGTGCGGGACCCCGCACCCGCGCAGCGAGAAGCCGTCGACCAGGCAGGTCGCCTCCTCGCCGGGCGCCAGCCGCTCCAGAGCGCTGGCCAGCGCCTCGATGTTGGTCACGTGCAGGCCGCGGCCGTCGATCCCGCGCACGCAGCGGACGGCGATGCTGACCCGAGCCGCGGCGCGCAGCACCGCCGGGTACAGCTCCTCCCGCTTCTCGGGCTTCATCTGCTTCGAGTCGTGCAGGCCGGCCAGCGCGCGGCGGTCGGAGCGCGAGAGCGACTCGTAGTCGATCAGCACCGCGGCGGCGACCAGCGGCCCGGCGAGGCAGCCACGGCCCGCCTCGTCGGCGCCGGCCACGAAGCGGCTGCCGAGCCCGCGGTCGAAGGCGAAGAGGCGCCGCGAGCGCGCGAGGCGGCGCTGGTGGGTCTTCGACTGCCTAGAGGGTGCCGACCCGGTCGGGCGGCCAGTAGGTGGCGAAGGCCTTGCCGATGATCCACTCGCGGGGGACGGGGCCCCAGAAACGGCTGTCGTCGCTCGCCCCACGGTTGTCCCCCATCATGAAGTAGTGGCCGGGTGGAATCGTGATCGGTTCCGGCAAATTGCAGGCACCGCCGGTGCCGCAGGGCATCGTGTAGGGCTCTTCGGCCTTCTCGACGCCGTTGACCACCGGGTGGCCGTTGCGGATGCTGACCGTATCGCCCGGCCCGGCGACGATCCGCTTGATGAAGTTCTGGCTCGACTCTTCGGGGGTCGGTTTCGGGCAGGCCTGCCGCGGCGAGTGGGGCACGCCGCATTCGGTGCCGTTGTCGGCCCCCTTCGGCGGGTGGAAGACGACGATGTTGCCGATCGACGGGTCTTCGAAGTGGTAGATGAAGCGGTTGACGAGCACCCGCTGGCCGACATCGAGGGTCGGCTCCATCGACTGCGAGGGGATCTGGTACGGCTTGATCAGCCAGGCCTGGATCGCCAGCGCCAGGCCCAGCGCCAGCGCCACGATCACGACGAGCTCGATCAGCCCGCCGGCGCGGCTCTTCGGCTTGGGGAGGCTCGGTCTCAGGCCGAGTCCTCACCGGAATCGCCGCTGTCCTCCGGCGGCGACTCGTCCTCGGCATCCTGCGCCGCGGCGGTGTCCTCGGTCTCCCCTGCCTCGGGCGCCTCGGCGCCCTCCGCCTCCGCGCTTTCGCCGGGCTCGGCCTCGGCCGGCGGCGGCACCTCGACAGCCTCGGCCTCCTCGACGGAGACGCCCTCGGCGTCGACCGCCGCGGGCTCCGCGGCCGCGGCCGGGGTCGAGATCAGCTCCTCGTCGATCCCCCAGCGCCGCTCGGCGACGCGGGCGGCCTTGCCGATCCGGCCGCGCAGGTAGTAGAGCTTGGCGCGACGCACGTCCCCGCGCGCCGCGATCTCCAGCTTCTCGATCTTCGGCGAGTGCAGCGGAAAGGTCCGCTCGACGCCGACCCCGAAGGACTGCTTGCGCACGGTGAAGGTCTCGCGCGCGCCGGAGCCCTGGCGCCGCAGGACGATCCCCTCGAAGACCTGGGTGCGGCGGCGGCTGCCCTCGACGACCTGGAAGTGGACGCGCACGCGGTCGCCCGGGGCGAAGGACGGAAGTCCCTGCCTCTGCTGGCGCCGCTCGATGTTGTCGATAACGCTGCTCATGTCAATTGCTCGCTCACGCTAACCATCGCCGGAGATCTCGTTCGCTCGCCGGCGAGAAAAAACCGCCGGCCCCGTAAGCGGGCGCCGCGCGGCCGGGGAATCGTACCTACTCGGAGTCTTTTTCGAACTGCTCGGCCCGCGCCCTGCTCTGCTCGGCCCGCCACTCGCGCACCCGCTCGTGGTCGCCGGAGGCAAGCACCTCCGGCACCCCCCAGCCCCGGTAGCTGGCCGGCCGCGTGTAATGCGGGTACTCCGGCGCCCCCTCCAGGACCCGGCTGAACGACTCCTCGACCGCGCTGCGCTCGTGCCCCAGCGCCCCCGGCAGCTTCCGCATCACCACGTCGGCAAGCACCATCGCCGGCAGCTCCCCCCCGGCCAGCACATACCGCCCGATCGAGACCTCGTCGTCGGCCAGATGCGCATGAACCCGCTCGTCGAACCCCTCATACCGCCCGCAAAGCAAGGCCACATGGTGCTCCTGCGTCAGCTCGTCGGCCAGCTCGTCATCGAGCAGCCGGCCGGTCGGCGACAGCAGCACGATCCGAGGGTTCTCCCCGTTCGTATAGGCGGCCTGAAGCGCCGCATCGACCACATCCACCCGCAGCACCATCCCCGCCCCGCCCCCGTAGGGCGCATCGTCGACCTGCCCGGCCCCAAGCGGCGTCGTATCGCGGTAGTTGAAGAGCCGCAGCTCATGCTTCCGAGCCAGCGCGTTCTGAACCGACCGCTGCGACTGGAACCAGTCGAAAGCCTCTGGGAACAGCGTGAAGATATCCAGCTTCATGAGAGTGGGCGGGGTCCGGGTGGGGGTGAAGCGTCTTGTACTTTTTCCGCGGCGACGCCCGCGGCAGCCGCGAACTGTCTTCGGAAAAAGTTAAGCGGAACCCCCACCCGGACCCCGCCCCCATGCTCAATCAAGAATGTCGACTATCACTCGGCGGTCGAGGCGAACTGCGGCAGCCTTCGCAATCGTCCGGATCGCGTTGGCGATCCGCCCCCCTTTGCCGATCACCCGCCCCAGATCCCCCTCGGCGACGCTGATCTCGTAGATCAGGTCCCCGTCCTCTTCCAGCTCCTCGACCTCGACCGCCTCAGGCTCCTCGACCAGCGCGCGGACGAGGAACTCCAGCAGCTCGGTCATCGCCTAGCTGCCCGACGCGGCGATGCCCTTGGTGCGGAGCAGCGTCGCCACCGTCTGCGAGGGCTGCGCCCCGTGCTCGAGCCAGTGTCGGGCGCGCTCCTCGTCGAGCACGATCGTCGAGGGCTCGGTCTGCGGGTTGTACTGGCCGATCGTCTCGATCGTCCGCCCGTCGCGGGGCGAGCGTTTGTCGGCGACGACGATCCGCCACACCGGGTTCTTCTTCGAGCCCACGCGCCTGAGTCTGATTCGCACTGCCATAGCGGCCCGGCAGGTTAGCGCCTGCGGTACTTCGGGCGCGGGGCGGCTCCGGCCATCTGCGCCAGCTGCTGCGGGTCGGGCGCCTTGCCGGTGACCATCTGGCGCATCAGCTTGCGCATCTGGTCGAACTGCTTGACGAGCTGGTTGACGTGCTGGACCTTGGTCCCCGAGCCGGCGGCGATCCGCTTGCGGCGCGAGCCCTTGACGATCGCCGGGTTGGCCCGCTCCAGCGGCGTCATCGAGAGGATGATCGCCTCGACCCGGTCGAGCTCGCCCTCGTCGACCTCGGCCCCCTTCAGCTGCTTCATCGCGCCCATCCCGGGCAGCATCCCGATCAGCCCGCTGAGCGGGCCCATCTTGCGCACCTGGCGCATCTGCTGGAGGAAGTCCTCGAGCGTGAAGCGATCGCCTTCGAGTTTCTTCTGCAGGTCCGCGGCCTGGTCCCCGTCGACCTGCTTCTCGGCTTTCTCGATCAGGCTGAGGACATCGCCCATGCCGAGGATCCGCGAGGCCATCCGGTCGGGGTGGAAGCGCTCGAAGGCGTCGAGCTTCTCCCCGGTCGAGGCGAAGAGGATCGGCTTGCCGGTGACCGCCTTGACCGAGAGCGCGGCGCCGCCGCGGGCGTCGCCGTCGAGCTTGGTCATCACCACGCCGTCGAACTCGGCCGCCCCGGCAAACGATTCGGCGACGCCGACGGCGTCCTGGCCGGTCATCGCGTCGACCACCAGCAGCACGTCGTGCGGCCTGGTCCGCTTGCGGATCTTCGCCAGCTCGTCCATCAGCTCGGCGTCGATGTGGAGGCGGCCGGCGGTGTCGACGATCAGCACGTCGCGCTCGTCCTCGCGCGCCCGGTCGAGCGCCCAGGCAGCGATCTCGACCGGGTCGCGTTCGGTGCCCTGCTCGTAGACGTGGGCGCCGGCCCGGCCGCCGACGGTGACGAGCTGATCGACCGCGGCCGGGCGGTAGACGTCGCAGGCGGCGAGGGCGACGTCCTTGCCCGACTCGCCGAGATGGCGGGCGAGCTTCGCGCAGGCGGTCGTCTTGCCCGAGCCCTGGAGGCCGGCCATCAGGATCACCGTCGGGCCGTTCGAAGCGAAGGCGAGCTCCCGCCCGGCGCCGCCCATCAGCGCGGTCAGCTCCTCGTCGACGATCTTCACCACCTGCTGACCCGGGTCGAGGCTCTCCAGCACCTCCGAGTCGAGGCAGCGCTCCTTCAGCGCCTTGGTGAAGCCTTTGACGACCTTGAAGTTGACGTCGGCCTCGAGCAGGGCGAGGCGGATCTCGCGCATCGCCGCGTCGACGTCGCCCTCGTTCAGCTTGCCGCGCGAGCGGACCTCGGAGAGCGTCGCCTGGAGGCGGTCTGAGAGCTGGTCGAACACGGTCACTCAGCTTAAGCGACCGGCTCCTCGCACCCCTCCGGAACGGGGTCTTGGGGGCATCACTCCGCGAGCAGGGCGCGGGCGAAGTCGTCGGGGTCGAAGGGGCGCAGGTCCTCGAGCGACTCGCCGGTGCCGATCAGCTTCACCGGGATGCCGAGCTCGTTGGCGATCGCCAGCACGATGCCGCCCCTGGCGGTGCCGTCGAGCTTGGTCAGGACGACACCGTCGACCTCCACCGCCTCGGAGAAGACCTGCGCCTGCCGCAGCCCGTTCTGGCCGGTCGTCGCGTCGATCGAGATCAGCGTCTCGTGCGGCGCGTCGGGAATCTGCTTGGCGATCACCCGCCGCACCTTGGCCAGCTCGTCCATCAGGTTGCCCTGGGTGTGGAGCCGCCCGGCGGTGTCGACGATCACCACGTCGGCGCCGCGGGCGCGGGCGGCGGCGACGCGTCGAAGGCGACCGCGCCGGGGTCGGCACCGGGGGCCGAGCGGACCAGTTCGGCGCCGGCGCGCTCGGCCCACTCGGCGAGCTGCTCGGCGGCGGCGGCGCGGTAGGTGTCGCCGGCGGCGAGGACCACCGAGAGGCCGAGCTCCTTCGAGAGGTGCCAGGCGATCTTGCCGATCGTCGTCGTCTTGCCGGTGCCGTTGACGCCGACCATCAGCAGCACCGCCGGCTCGCCGCTGAGGTCGATCGGCTCGCGCCCGGACGCGGCGACCTCGGCGAGGATCTCGATCAGGCGGTCGCGGACCGCCTCGCCGTCGGCGGAGACCTCGCCCCCCTCGACCTCGCGCTCGAGCCGCTCGACCACCTCGGCGGTGGTCGGGGCGCCGACGTCGGCGAGGATCAGCGCCTCCTCGAGCCGCTCCCAGGTCTCCTCGTCGATCGTGTCGAAGAGGCTGGCTGAGACCTCCTCGACCAGCGCCTGGCGGCTCTTCGAGAGGCTCTCGCGGAGGCGGCGGAAGACCCCGCGGCGCCGCTCCTCGGGCTCGGGCCCGGTATCGGCGGGCGCGGTCTCGCGCGCGCCGAGGTCGAGGACGTCCTGCCAGGAGGTCGCCATCGACTAAGCGGCGGCAGCCGCGTCGTCGCCGACGCCTGGATCCGCGACGGCGCGCTCGCCGAGCGCGCGGCCGCTCTCCGGCTCGCCGGCCGGGGCGACGCCCGCGAACGGCGGCGGCGCCTGCGCCTGCGCCTCCGCTTCGCGCGGCAGGCGGCGGGAGACGACCTTGGTGACGCCGTCGCCGCCCATCGTCACGCCGTAGAGCACGTCGGCGGCGTCCATCGTCCGTTTCTGGTGGGTGACGACGATGAACTGGGCGCGGTCGGAGAAGCGCCGGATCAGCTGCAGGAAGCGATCGATGTTGGCGTCGTCGAGGGCGGCCTCGACCTCGTCGAGGATGTAGAAGGGGCAGGGCCGGGCGAGGAAGACGGCGAAGACGAAGGCCAGCGCGACCAGCGACTTCTCGCCGCCGGAGAGCAGCGAGAGCTTGCGAGTCGACTTGCCGGCCGGGGTGACCTCGATCTCGACTCCGAGCTCCTCGCGCTCCTCTTCCTCCTCCTCGACCTCGGGCTCGGCCTCCTCGCCCGCCGGCGCCCCGGCCTGCTCGGCGTCGCGTACCGGCCGCAGCGCCACCCGCCGCAGGCGCCCGCGGCCGCCCGGGAAGAGGTGCTCGACCATCTCCTCGAAGTTCTTCGCGGTCGCCTCGAAGGTCTGCTCGAAGGCGCGCTCGATCTCGGCGTCGATCTCGCGGATCAGCGCCTCAAGCTCGCGCATCCCGCGCTCGGTGTCCTCGCGCTGGACCTGGAGCGACTCGACGTGCTCGCGCGCCTCCTCGTACTCCTGCTCGGCGAGCGGGTTGACCGGGCCGATCTGGGCGCGGCGGCGCTCCAGCCGCTGCAGGCGGCGGTCGATCTCGCCGCGCTCCTCGTCGCTCAGCGCCTCCCCGGCGGGCTCGACTTCCTCGCCGAGCCGCTCGGCGATCGACGCCAGCTCCTTCGCCGCCTCGGCGCGGCGGTCGCCCAGGTGCGCCGCCTCGACCTGGGCCTCGGTCAGCTTGTCGGAGGCGGCCTTCATCTCCACCTGGAGCTCGGACTCCTGGCGCGAGCAGGCGCGCATCTCCGCGGCGATCTCGTCGCCTCCCCCCTGCTCGCCGACGACCTTCGCTTCGATCCGCTCGACCCGGGCGAGGATCGCCGCTTCGGCCGCCGTGGCTGCGGCCGCGGCGGCGCGGACATCGTCGAGCAGCTCCTCGCCTGCCGCGACCCGCTTGCGCAGCGCCTCGCGGTGGCGCTCGCCGAGCAGGCCCTCGGCGCGGCGGGCATGCCGCGAGGCGCGCTCGGCGCCGGCCTGGATCGAGCCGAGCGCCGCCTCGCGCTCGGACTCGGCGGCGTCGGCCGCGCGGGCGATCGCGAATCCCTCTGCCGCCGTCCTCAGGCCGGCGTCGATCTCGCCCAGCTCCTGCTCGAGCTTGCGCGCGCGCTCGGCCGGGGCGCCCTCGGTCGCCCCCAGGTCGAGGGTCAGCGGCCCGAACTCGGCCCGCAGGCCGTCGAGCGCCGCCGCCTGCTCGCCCTCGCGGTCGTTCAGGGCGATCGCCCGCACCGCGATCCGCTGCTGCTCCCCGCGCAGCTTCGTCAGCACCCCCCAGGCCCGGGTGCGCTCGCGGTCGCGGGCCGCGAAGCGCTCCTCGGCGGCGCGGCGGCGCTCGCTGACCTCGGCCAGGCGCCGCTCGATCGTCGCCCGCTCGGTCCGCGCCTGCTCGGCAGCCTCTTCCGCCGCCTGCGCCCGGTCGGCGCCGAAGCGCAATTCCTCGGCGACCAGGCGGCCCCGCAGCTCCAGCTCCTCGCGCTCGATCCGCGCCCCCAGCTCCGCCGCCTGCGCCTGCCGCTTCAGCGGCCGCAGCCGCGCCCGCGCCTCGCGCTCGACGTCGAGGGCGCGGTCGAGGTTGTCGCGGGTGGCGCGCAGCTTCAGCTCGGCCCGGCGGCGGCGTTTGCGGTGCTTGCCGAGGCCGGCCGCCTCCTCGACCAGCAGCCGCCGCTCGCGTGGCTTGGAGTGGACGATCGACTCGACCCGGCCCTGGCTGATCACCGAGTGCATCTCGCGTCCCAGGTTGGTGTCCGAGAGCACCTCGACCACGTCGACGAGGCGGCAGCGGGCGCCGTTGAGGCGGTAGACGCCGTCGCCGGAGCGGTCGAGGCTGCGCCGGATCGCGATCTCCGACAGCTCGGTTGCGGCGCGGCCCTCGGAGTTGTCGATCGTCACCTCGACCTCGGCGGCGCGGCGCTGCCCGACCCCCTCGCCGCCGGCCGAGATCACGTCCTGCATCGAGGCGCCGCGGATCGCCCCGGGGCTCTGCTCGCCGAGCGCCCAGAGCACCGCGTCGGTGATGTTCGACTTGCCCGAGCCGTTCGGGCCGACGATCACGCTGACGCCCGGCGAGAATTCCAGCCGGGTCCGCTCGGGGAACGACTTGAACCCCTTCATCTCGATCGATCTCAGATACATCCCTCGTCCTCGGTCCCGAAGGCTCGCGCCTGCGTCGGACGCGACCCCCCGGTCAGCCTCCGAGGCGCTTCAGCGCCTCCTCCGCGGCCATCTGCTCGGCCGCCTTCTTGCTCCGACCCGCCCCGGTGCCGACTTGCTCGGAATCGACCAGGGCCTCCACCTCGAAGGTCCGCCGATGCGCCGGCCCGGATTCGGCCATCACCGCGTAGCTTACGCGCGCCCGGCGGCGGGCGAGCAGCTCCTGCAGGGCCGACTTCGCGTCGACCGGCGCTTCCGTCGCGTACTCGACATGGGCGGCGAAGGCGGCGACCACCGCGGTGGCGGCGCGCTCGAAGCCGAAGGCGACGAAGCAGGCGCCGATCAGCGCCTCGGTCACCTCCGGCAGCGGCCGCGAGCCGGCCAGCAGCACCGCCGCCGGGATCGCTTCCTCGGCCTGCGGCTCGGCCGCTGCGAGCATCGCCGGCACGCCCAGCTCGCGGCCGACCTCGGCGCAGGCGACGCCGCTGACGGCGTGGTTGTGGATCTTGGTCAGCTCGCCGGCGCCGAGCGCGGGGAAGCGCTCGTAGAGGTCGGCGGCGACCGCCAGGGCAAGCACGCTGTCGCCGAGGTAGGCGAGCCGCTCGTAGGACTCGGACTGCTCTTCGGTCCAGGAGGAGTGGGTGAGGGCGCGGCGCCGCAGATCGTCGGGCAGCTCGCCGACAAGCGCCGCGAGTGCCTCGGCGCTCACGCCGGGGCGTGCTCGAGGACGAAGGAGACCGCGTCGCCGACCGTCGCGATCCGCGAGGCCTGCTCCTCGGAGACGGAGATCCCGTAGCGGTCCTCCAGCTCCATGACGAGCTCGTAGAGGTCGAGCGAGTCGGCGTCGAGGTCCTCCTTGAAGCGCGTGCCCTCGTCGATCTCGGCGGCGTCCACCTCCAGCTCCTCGGCGAGATGGTCGCGGACCAGGGCGAGGACCTCGTCTCTCTCCATGCCGGCTTCCTATCACGCGCCCGGCCCGGCGGCGAGCGAGCCTCGCGTCGCGCCGCCCTCCCGGAGCAGCGCCGCGGTGCGGCCGACCGCTTCGACCTCGACGCAGCGCGCCGCCAGGCGCACCGCGTTGGCGATCCCCTCCGGCGCCGGCGCTGCCGTGGCCGACGACGGCGATTCCCCGCAGTCCGAGCAGGATCGCGCCGCCGGTCGTGTCGGGGTGCAGCTCGCGCCGCAGGCCGCTCAGCGCCGGCCGCATCAGCAGCCCGCCGGCGGCGGCGAGCGGATTGGAGCGGGCGGCGTCGCGGATCGCCGCGGTGACGGCACGGGCCGTTCCCTCCATCAGCTTCAGGGCGACGTTGCCGGTGAAGCCGTCGCTGACGACCACGTCGGCGGCGCCGGCCGGCAGATCTCCACCCTCGACGTTGCCGGCGAACTCGATCCCGCTCGCTTCGCTCAGCAGCGCGTTGGCGGCGACCACCTCCCCCCTCCCCTTGCCGGCCTCCTCGCCGACCGAGAGCAGGCCGACCCGCGGCCGCTCGACGCCGAGCACGGCCTCGCTGAAGGCGGCGCCGAGGAAGGCGAACTGGACCAGGTGCTGGGCGCGCACCTCGACGTTGGCGCCGACGTCGAGGAAGAGGACGGACTTGCCGGGCAGCGGCAGCTGCACGGCGAGCGCCGGCCGCTGCACGCCCTTGATCCGGCGCAGGCCGAAGGTGGCGGCGGCCATCGTCGCCCCGGTCGAGCCGGGGCTGGCCATCGCGTCGGCGCCGCCCTCGGCGACGGCGCGGGCGGCCCGCACCACCGAGGCCTCCTTCTTCGCGCGGACGGCGGGAACCGGGTCCTCGTCGTTGCCGATCCACTCGGCGGTCGGGACGACCTCGACTCCCTCGACCCCCTGCAAGCCCAGCCCCCGCTCCGGCCCGAAGACCCGCACCCGGATCCCGTCCGCCGCGGCCATCCGGGCGCCCTCGGCGAGCGCTTCGAAACCCTGCTCGGCGCCGTAGCCGTCGAGGGCGACGGTCACGCCGCCCGCCATCGCCCGGCTACTCCGCGTCGGAGGCGCCGGCGGTCGGGTCGACCATCGTGTGGGTGACGATCTCGCGCCCGTTGTAGGTGCCGCAGGTCGGGCAGACGCGGTGCGGCAGCCGCGGGCTGTGGCAGCGCGGACAGGTGTTGAGCCGCGGCTTGGCGGCTTTGTGCGTCGCCCGTCGCTTATCCCGGCGAGTGCTGGAAGTTCTCTTCTTTGGGACGGCCATCGGTCGCGGAATGGTAGCGGGCCGAGAGTCAGGTGCCTGCTACGCGTGGGGAGCGGAGGGTCGGGTGCCCCTCTAAGCGGCTTGTACTTTTTCCGCAGCGAGGCCCGCGGACAGCCGGCACCTGTCTTCGGAAAAAGTTGAGCGTGAGGGGCACCCGACCCTCCGCTCAGTACTCCGCGCGCACGACTGCCAGGTCGTCGGCTTGCCAGGTGAGCTGTCCGTCCGACCAGTCGAGCAGGTTCTGAAGCTGCTCCTCCTTGAAGGAATCGCCGATCACGAGCGAGCGGGAGTGCTCTCGCACGCGGCGGCAGAGGGATTGCTTCTGATCGTCGCTGAGGTCGTTGACCGAGAGGACGGAGATGACGAGATCCCAGGGGCCGTCGGGGAGCGGGTCCTCCATGCGGGCCAGCTGGACGTCGTCGTAGGTCTGGCGGGCGCGGAAGACCATGTCGGGGCTGGAGTCGAGGCCGACCACCCAGGCGTCGGGATAGGCCTCGATCAGCCTTCGGGTCGTCTCGCCGGTGCCCATCCCCAGCTCCAGCACCCGCTCGGGCGGGAAGGGGATCGCCGCCACGGCCTGCTCCTGCAGCTCGTCGTAGCGGGGGACCTTGGCGCGGATGCGCTCCAAGTACTCGTCGGGTGTCCAGTCGAATTGACCCATTCCGTAACCTCGTCGTGGAGGAGCCATCGTAAGTGCCGGCCGAGCGGAGGATCGACCAATGGCCAATTTCCCCAGCACCACCACCATCGACCTCGCGCGTCTCTCGCTCGCTCACGGGGAGGGCGCCCGGCTCGACCTCGACGTCCGCCTCGACCCGCTGGAGCTGGGCGGCCAGACGTACCGGCTCGAGCGCGACGCGGTCGCAGCGAGGCTCGACGTCTCGCGTCCGAGCAACGGCTACGCGTTCCGCCTGCGGTTCCCGCTGCGAGTCGAGGGCCCCTGCATGCGCTGCCTCGAGGCGGCTGCCGTCGAGACGGAGGTCGACGCGCGGGAGGTCGATCGGTCCGACACCGAGGACGAGGAGCTGCGCAGCCCCTACGTCGTAGACGACGAACTGGACCTGGGCCGCTGGGCCCACGACGCCGCCGTCCTCGCGATCCCCACCCAGATCCTCTGCCGCCCCGACTGCGCCGGCCTCTGCCCGGTCTGCGGCAAGTCCCTGAACGACGCCGACCCCACCGCCCACGAGCACAACACCGGCCCCGATCCTCGCTGGTCCAAGCTCAGCGAGCTAAAGCTGGACCAGCAGTAACGCTCCGTGAGGGAGGGGTCGGGCGCCCCTCAAAGCGGCTTGTACTTTTTCCGCTAAAGCGCCCGCGGACAGCCAATGACTGTCTTCGGAAAAAGTTGAGCGTGAGGGGCACCCGGCCCCTCCTCTGCCGCTAAGGGCACTAGTTTAAATTACTGACGGAGTAATGGTGTAGTTCCACTCCGGGTGGAACTCATCGCCCGCGATGTTGACGGCGCTCATCTGCTCGTCTGTGACTTTGACTTTGGTGGGGTAGGTCTTGGGATCGAGACGCGCGTAGACCTTCAGTCCGGTCTTGGTCTTGGTGGAGGAGATCAGGTCGATCACGGCCTGGCGGCTCGTGAGCGGCTTGGCGCGCCAGTTGATCGAGATGTAGCTGAAGAGGCGGTGCTCGATCTTGTTCCACTTCGAGGTGCCCGGCGGATAGTGCATGACCCGGATCTCAAGGCCGGTCCGGTCGGCGAGGCGTTGCAGCTCGGCCTTCCAAAGGCGGGTGCGGTAGCTGTTGGAGCCGCCGCAATCGGCGGTGATCGTCAGCGTGGTGGCGTTCGGGTAGCGCTTGCGGCCGAGGCTCTTCCACCAGCTGCCGATCGCGGCGACCGCGAAGGCGGCGGTGTCGGCGGAGATCCCGACCGAGACCCAGCCCTCGTCGCGGCCGACGTCATAGATCCCGTAGGGGATCGCCTTGCCCAGCTCCCTGTCGGGGAAGTCGTGGGTGTTGACGAGGATCGGCTCGCCGCTGGGAGCCAGCTCGCGACCGGCGTTCTTGTAGTTGCCGACCAGCTCCTTCTTCTTGGTGTCGACGCTGATCAGCGGCTCGGAGGCCGCAAGCGCTCGGGCCGACGCCTCGGCGATCTGCTGGAACTGCTCGTCGCGGTCGGGGTGGTCGGCCCCCTCGTGGGTCTTGCGGTTGGCCTGCAGGCTGAACCCCAGCCCCTGAAGCTGTCGGCGCACGGTGCTCTCGGCGACCTCAAAGCCCTGGGAGCGCAGGGCGGCGGTCAGGTTGGCCACGCTGCGGCTGGTCCACAAAAGCGGCGACTCCGGGTCCCCGCGCGTCGCCCCCTCGAGCAGCTCCAGCAGCGCCTCCCGCAGGCCCGGCTCGCGCGCCTCGATCGAAGGGCGCCCGGCTCCCGGCCGCCTGACCCGGTCCTCGGGCGCGCGCTCGCCGCTCGCCACCTCTGCCATTCCCCGCCTCACCGTCGCTTCGGAGATCCCGGTCGCTCGCACCACCGCAGCGATCCCGCCGCGGCCGTGTGAGCTGGCCTCCGCCGCCGCCCACATCCGGCGGCCGCGCTCGTCAAGTTCGTCGCACACCACCAGCCATCGCTCGCGGATCGGGCTCTCGTCGACCATCGGGCCAAGCATGGTGACTCAGAGTTTCGATGCAACCCGCGACTATCCTGCATTAATTTAGATGTATGCCCTAAGCCTGCTCGTCCAGCTCCGCGACCGGTTCTTCGTCCCGCCCCGCGAGCCGGTCGCGGCCGCGCTGCACGGCCGCGAGGAACTTCTGCAGGTTGACCTCGAGGGTGTTGAGGATCTCGTCGGCGTAGTCCTCGGCGCCGAGCCGGATCTCTCGCTCGCGAGTGCGGGCGTCCTCGACGATCTCGTCGGCCGCGCGCTCGGCCTGCTTGGTGACCTCCTCGTCGGAGATCAGCCGGGCCTGCTGCTCGCGCGCCTCGCGCACGATCCGCTCCGCCTCGCGTTTGGCCTCGGCCAGCATCTCCTGGCGCTCCTTGACGATCCAGCGCGCCTGCTTGATCTCCTCGGGGATCGTCGCGCGCATCTGGTCGAGGAGGTCGTAGATCTCCTCGCGGTCCACGCGGACCTGATCCGTGAGGGGCACGGGTCGGGCGTTGTGGACAACGTCGTCCAGCTTGTCTATGAGGACCAGAACGTCCATCGGAAGGTCGTAAGCCTACGTGTCAGAGCGGATTTCGGTGAAGAAGCCGTGATTTCCTCGGCTTTCTGCAAACTCTCGCCCACGGGAGAGCGCGATCGAAAGCCTACCTCTCACCTGCGCGCTCCGCCATCGCGGCCGCCACCGGGCCTGGGACGAGGTCGGAGACGTCGCCTCCGAACGTCGCCATTTCCTTCACCCCGGTCGAGGAGAGGAAGCTGTACTCGGGCGAGGCGATCATGTAGATGCTCTCGATCTCCGGGGCGAGCTTGCGGTTGAGCTGGGCCATCTCGAACTCGTACTCGAAGTCGGAGATCGCCCGCAGCCCCTTGACGATCGCCTTGGCGCCGAGTTCGCGGGCGAACTCGACCAGCAGGTTGGAGAAGACCCGCGCCTCGACGTTGGCCAGATCGGCGGTCGCCTCGTCGATGAAGGCCCGGCGCTCCTCCGGCGTGAACATGGTCTCCTCCTTGCGGATCGGGTTGTTGACGACGCCGACCACGACCCGCTCGAAGACCTGCGAGCTGCGGGTGATGATGTCGACGTGCCCGTTGGTAACCGGGTCGTAGCTGCCCGGGCAGACGACGGTGCCGTCACGCTCGGCCATCAGGAGGGCTCTCCGTAGAAGGCGACGTCGGCGGCGCCGTAGCGGCGCTGCCGGATCTGCTCCAGCGATTCGATCCGCAGCGGCCGGCGGGCCGAGCTCTCGACGATCGCCCGCCCCCCCTCGGTGAGAAGGGATGGCAGATGTTGATTCAGTTCCTGCCCCACGCGGTCGGCGAGTCTATAGGGGGCGTCGACGAAGACGAGGTCGAAGCGCGGCGCCGACGGGTCCTCGGCGCGGCTCGCCAGCCAGCGGCCGGCGTCGGCGCGGACCAGCTCCACGCGCTCGCCGAGCCCGAGCCGCTCGACGTTGCCGAGCGCCGGGCGGGTGTCGCGGTCGACCAGCGTGGCGCTCGCCGCCCCGCGCGAGAGCGCCTCGACGGCAAGCGCGCCGGTGCCGCAGTAGAGGTCGAGGACGCGGGCGCCGCGCACCTCGCCGAGCGCCGAGAAGATCGCCTCGCGCACCCGGTCGGAGGTCGGCCGCACCTGCCAGCCGCGCGGCGCGACCAGCCGCCGGCCCCGCAGCTCTCCCGCGATCACCCTCACCGCCGAACGCCCCCGTCCGCCGGGACGTGCCGGTGATCCAGTGCCCATATGGGGGGTCTAATCACCGGCACGCCCCCACGATGTCAGAGCGGGATGGGGTCGGAGGCGCCGGCGCCGAAGCGGCGCTGCGCCGCGTCGAGGAGTGGGCCGCACTCCGGGGCCTCGAGGGAGCCGTGGCGGCGCAGCAGGGTCAGCACCTCGTCGCGCGCCTCGACCAGCGTCGAGGTGTCCTCGGGCAGCTCGGCGACGGCGAAGCGCGGCAGGCCGTGCTGGCGCGTGCCCAGCACCTCGCCCTCGCCGCGCAGCCCGAGGTCGACCTCGGCCAGCTCGAAGCCGTCGCGCGAGCGGACGACCGCGCGCAGCCGCCGCCGCGCCGTCGCGCCCGCGTCCCCGGCGAAGAGCAGGCAGTGCGAGGAGTGCTCGCCGCGCCCCACCCGGCCGCGCAGCTGGTGCAGCTGGGAGACGCCGTAGCGCTCGGCGCTCTCGATCAGCATCACGGTCGCGTTCGGGACGTCGATCCCGACCTCGATCACGGTGGTCGCGACGAGCACGTCGAGCCTCCCGGTCGCGAACGCCTCCATCGCCTCCGCCTTGCGCGCGGAGGGCATCTGGCCGTGGATGACGCCGATCGAGAAGTCGCGCAGCTCGGCCGCGGCGAGCCGCTCGGCCTCGCGCTCCGCCGCCTTCCCCTGTGCTTTCTCGGACTCTTCGACCAGCGGGCAGACGACGTAGGCCTGGCGCCCGGCGCGCAGCTGCTCGCGGACGAGCTCGTAGGCGGCGTCGCGGTCGTCGGGCTCGACCAGGCGGGTCTCGACCGGCCGGCGCCCGGCCGGCAGCTCGCGCAGCGCGGTCGTGTCGAGGTCGCCGTAGGCGGTCAGCGAGAGGGTGCGCGGGATCGGCGTCGCGGTCATGTGCAGCACGTGCGGCGCCATCCCCTCCACCCCCTTCGCGTCGAGCGCCCTTCGCTGGGCGACGCCGAAGCGGTGCTGCTCGTCGACCACGCACAGACCCAGGCGGGCAAATCGAACGTCCGGCTCGATCAGCGCATGGGTGCCGACGATCAGTCCCAGCTCCCCCGTGGCCAACCGCTCCAGCGCCTCCCGGCGCCGCGCCGCCGGAGTCGCCCCGGTGAGCAGCGCGAACGGCGTCGCCTCCGCCGCCAGCAGCTTCCCGAGCGTCGCCGCGTGCTGCTCGGCCAGCGTCTCGGTGGGCGCCATCAGCGCCGCCTGGAACCCCGCTTCCCGCGCCCGCAGCATCGAGTACAGCGCCACCACCGTCTTCCCCGACCCGACCTCCCCCATCAGCAACCGCTGCATCGGCTCACCCGAGTCCAGATCCGCATCGATCTCGCCGAACGCCGCCAGCTGGTCCCGCGTCGGCTCGAACGGCAAAGACTCGATCCACCCGGCAACGCTCTCCCCCGGCTTGCCGAGCCGCGGCGCCGGCCGCGCCACCCGATGCGCGCGCTTCCGCGTCGCCAGGATCGCCTGGTACAGGAACAGCTCTTCGAACGCCAGCCGCGCCCGCGCTTCCTCGACGTCGTCCTCGGACTCCGGGAAATGCACAGAGGTCAGCGCGTCCCCGACGCCGGCAAGCTGCCGCCGCACCCGCAGCTCCGCCGGCAACGCCTCGATGACGTTCGGAGCCAGCGAGATGGCCTGCTCCACCCACTGGCGGATTCTCTGCGCCTTCAGCTGCTCGGTCGCCGGGTGGACGGGAACGAACCGCGCGCGACGGGGAGGGGCACCCCCTCGCTCCCCTCCCTCGACGATCTCGTATTCCGAGACGCGGAAGCCGCGCTTGTCCAGCGAACCGGTGAGCAGCAGTCCCGTCCCCCGCGTCAGCTTCTGCGCCAACCAGGGCTGGTTGAACCAGGTGGCCCGCACCGACCCCGACTCGTCGCCCACCGTGACCGTGAGGATCGAGAGCCCGCGCCGCCGGAACGGCCGGCCCGGGTCGGCCAGCACCTCGACGCGAACGGTCCCCTGCTTGCCGAGCTCGAGATCGCCGAGCGGGACGACGGTCCGGTCGCGATGGCCGTGCGGCACGCGCCACAGCAGATCGCCGACCGTGCGGATTCCGGCCTCCGCCGCGGCCTCCGCCAGTTTCGACCCGACCCCCTCGAGCGCCTCCAGCGAGACGTCCAACGCGCTCGGGCGCGGCCGATGGACCGGCGCGTCCAGCAGCTCCGCCGCCGTCAACTTCGAGGCGCCGCCGAACGCCCGCACTACTGGGCCGCGAGCAGCCACCACCAGCTCGGCTGACCGCCCGAGTGCGTCTCGACCTCGACCCCGTCGGGGACGTGGGTATCGATCTCCTCGAGCGGGATCGGGGCGTCCTCACCGGCCAGCACGGTGACGATCTCGGCGCCCGCGGCGAGCGCCGCGATCGTCGCCGCCAGGGTCGAGCCGGCGCCGCCCCAGGCGACGATCTCCCCGCCGGCGAAGCCGACCGCGTCGCCCTTGCGGAAGCGACCCTGGGCGTCGTCGCGGGCCGCCGGCGCGACGCCGCCGGAGACGATTCCCTCCAGCGCCGTGGCGAGCCACTCGGCGTTCTCCTCCGCCGTCGCGGCCGGGTCGAGCTCGACCAGGACCAGCAGCGCTTCCTGCTGCGAGGTGGCGGCGACGACCCGGGCCGGCTTCTCCGACAGCTCGCAGGCCCGCTCGGCGGCCATGACCACGTTCGACGAGCCGGGCAGGACCAGCACTTCGTCGGCCGGCACCTCGTGGATGCCGGCCAGCAGCTCGTAGGTCGACGGGTTGAGCGTCTCGCCCCCGTGGACGACGTGCGCGCCCAGCTCGCCGAACAGCCGTTCCATCCCCTCTCCGGCGGCGACCGCGAGCGCCCCGCTGCGGCCCGAGGCGAGCCGCGCCTCGCGCTCGACGATCTGCTCGCGCATGTCGCCCACGTCGAGGTTGGTGACCTCGCCGGCGCCGTCGAAGATCGCCACCGCGGACTCGGGCTCGTCGGTATGTACGTGAACCTTGAGGGTGACCTCGTCGCCGACCACGAGCACGGAGTCCCCCATCCCCTCCAGGCGCGGCAGGAACTCGCGCGCTTCGAGGCCCGCGCCGGAGACGATGAAGTTGGTGCAGTAGCGGTAGCGGCTGTCGGCGTGGTGCGGGCGGCTGAGCCGCGCCGGCTCGTGGTGGGTGACCTCCGGGACCTCGGAGCTTTCCCCCCGCAGGCCGGCGACGACCCCGGCGAGGATCAGGACCAGCCCGTAGCCGCCGGCGTCGACCACGCCCGACTCGCGCAGCACCTCGAGCTGCTCGGGGGTGCGCTCGACCGCGCGCTGACCCTCGGCGATCGCCTGCTCGAGCACCTCGGCGAGGACCGCGTCCTGCCGCTCGTCGCTGACCCCCTTGCCGAGTCGCTGCCTGCCCGCGTCGAGATGGGCCAGCTGGCGGGCGATCGAGTGCGCCATCTCGCGGAACACGGTCAGCATCGTCCCCTCGGCGGGATCGCGGACCGAGGCGTAGGCGGCGTCGGCGGCGCTGGCGAAGGCGGAGGCGACGAGCACCGGGTCGACCAGCTCGCCGGGCCGGCTCGCCAGCTCCTCGGCGGCGCCGCGGACGATCTGGCTGAGGATCACGCCGGAGTTGCCGCGGGCGCCCATCAGCGCCGCCCGGGCGAGCGCCTGGACCAGCTCGGTGCGGCCGACCTCGTCGACCTCGAGCCCGTCGAGCCGGTCGAGCTCCTCCATCACCGCGCGCATCGTCATCGCCATGTTGTCGCCGGTGTCGCCGTCGGCGACCGGGAAGACGTTGAGGTCGTTGACCTCCTGCCGGCGCTCCTCGAGCGAGGCGTAGGCGGCGGTGACGACGCGGCGGAAGCGCGCGATCGAAGGGTCGGGCATCGACCGAAATCTAGCCGCCGCCCGCGGATGCGGTGCGGAGTGAACCTCTGTTCGCTACGGTGCGGCGTCCGTGCGACGCTTCGGAGGCTGGACCACCACGCACCGCAAGACGGTGATCCTCGGCTGGATCGCGGCGCTGATCCTGGTCGGCTTCGCGGCGGGGTCGGCCGGCTCGGCCTTCTCGGAGAACTTCTCGCTGCCCTCGTCCGACTCGCAGCGCGCGCAGGACCTGCTCGAAAACCGCTTCCCGGCGCAGTCGGGGACCACGGCGACGATCGTCTTCCGGGCGTCGAAGGGGGCCGGATCGCCGGCCGTCGAACGGAGGATGTCGGCGGCGTTCGCAGAGATCGAAAAGGTCCCCCACGTCAGCCAAGTGGCGAGCCCGTACGCAGGCGGGGGCGCCGCAGCGGTCGCCGAGGACGGCGAAATCGCCTACGCCACCGTCCAGTTCGACGAGGTCGGCAAGAAGATCGGCAAGGACAACGTCGAACGGGCGATCGAGATTGCCCAGGGCGCCGCCGGCCCCGGACTCGAGGTCGAGCTGGGCGGGCAGCCGATCGAGGAAGCGCGCCAGGAAGAAGGCGACACCTCGTTCGCGATCGGCCTGCTGGCGGCGATGGTCATCCTCCTCTTCACCTTCGGCTCGGTGGTCGCGATGGGCCTGCCGATCCTCACCGCGCTGTTCGCGCTCGGCGTCGGGCTGAGCCTGGTGACGCTGGGCACGCACCTCTTCGACACCGCCGACTTCGCCACCCAGCTGGCGGCGATGATCGGGCTCGGCGTCGGCATCGACTACGCGCTGTTCATCCTCACCCGCTTCCGCAACGGCCTCGACGAAGGCTTGGAGCCACAGCCCGCCGCCGTGCGGGCGATCGACACCGCCGGGCGCTCGGTTCTCTTCGCCGGCCTGACCGTGATCATCTCGCTGCTGGGGATGCTGCTGCTCGGCGTCACCTTCCTCTACGGCGTGGCGATCGCCGCCGCGATCGCGGTGGCGATGACGATGATCGCCTCGCTGACCCTGCTGCCGGCGCTGCTGGCGATCGCCGGCCACCGGGTCGACCGGCTGCGGATCCCGGGGCTGGGCACGCGCCGGCCGCTCGCCGAACTCCACTCCAGCCGCTGGTACCGCTGGAGCGCGACGATCCAGCGCCATCCGGTCGCCGCGATGCTGCTCTCCGGCGGGCTCCTGATCCTGCTCTGCATCCCGGTCCTCTCGCTGCGGCTCGGGTCGAGCGACGCCGGCTCCGACCCCGCCGGCACGACCACCCGCGAGGCCTACGACCTGCTGGCCGAGGGCTTCGGGCCGGGCTTCAACGGCCCCTTCACGGTCGTGGCCGAACTGCCGCGGAAGGGCGAGGACGCGGCGCTGGTCGACCTGCGGCGGCAGATCGAACACCAGCCCGGCGTTGCCGGGGTCACCCCGCCGGCGCTCAACCCGGCCGGGGACGTCGGTGTGATCCAGGTCTACCCGACCACCTCGCCGCAGAGCGAGGCGACGACGAACCTGCTGCACCGGATCCGCGGCGAGGTCATCCCGCCGACCGCGCGCAGCACCGGCGCCACCGTCTACGTCGGCGGCATCACCGCGATCTTCGAGGACTTCGGCAACGCGCTGGCGGAAAAGCTGCCGCTGTTCATCGGCGTCGTCGTGCTGCTCTCGGCGCTGCTGCTGATGGCCGTGTTCCGCTCGATCCTGGTCCCGCTGAAGGCGATGCTGATGAACGTGCTCAGCATCGGCGCCGCCTTCGGGATCGTCGTCGCCGTCTTCCAGTGGGGCTGGCTCGGCGGCCTGATCGGGCTCGACGGCACCGGGCCGATCGAGTCCTTCCTGCCGGTCTTCCTGTTCGCGATCGTCTTCGGCCTCTCGATGGACTACGAGGTCTTCCTGATGTCGCGCATCCACGAGGAATGGGAGGCGAGCCACGACGAGCAGCGCGCCGTCACCCGCGGCCTCGCCCTGACCGGGCGGGTGATCACCGCCGCGGCGGTGATCATGGTCACCGTCTTCGCCTCGTTCATGCTCGGCCCGGACCGGATCATCAAGCTGTTCGGCCTCGGCCTCTCGGCCGCGGTGCTGATCGACGCGGTCGTCATCCGCAGTGTCCTCGTGCCGGCGATCATGCAGCTGTTCGGCCCCCGCGCCTGGTGGCTGCCCGAATGGCTGAGCAAGCGCCTACCCCGGATCGCGGTGGAGCCCGGCGGACCGAAACCGCTACCGGAGACCGATTAAGGCTCGCCGTCGGGGAGCCGGTGTCGGTGTCCCTCTCCGTGAATTGATGTCGCACGCGCTTCGCGCTTAGCGACGAAGTAGGAGCGCGGCTTCGCCGCGCAGAAGACAGATTGCATATCGCCGCTTCGCGACATTCCGGGAGAGGGACACCGACACCCGCTCTCATGCACCCAGCCACTGCTGCCTTCACGCCAGAGCAGTCGCACGGCGGGGGCTTCTATTCCTCGTCCTCGGGTAGCCTGAACCCGACCGGCCGCTTCGGTCGGTCGGGTGGTGAGATCAGCTGCCTCAGCGTCATGAAGATCTGGTTCAGCTGCTCGTCATGCCCGCCCAATTCCCGCTCGATCTCTTCGAGCCTCTTCTCGATCGCGGCATAGGAACTCGCGACCCGGCGAAGCTCGACGAAAACTCGCATGATCTCGATATTCACGGCAATCGCCCGATCACTGCGAAGGACGCCGGAGAGCATCGCCACGCCCTGCTCCGTAAAGACGTACGGCGCGTAGCGGCGGCCGCCCCGGCCCTCGTTTGAGATCACAATTTGTGATCTCAAAGCCTTTTCCTCGGCGCTTGTCAGCTGGAACATGAAGTCCGCAGGGAAGCGTTTCGCGTTGCGCTTGACCTGCTGAACGAGCACCCTGGTCTCTACGCCATAGAGATCCGCGAGATCCTCGTCGAGCATTACTTGGCGCCCGCGGACGACCAAAATCCTCTTTTCGATTGCCGGAGCAACAACCAGCTCCAGCGGCACTGTTCTCCCTGCCGAATCGGTCATTTGAACAGGATGCCAAACACGCCGGATGTCGTTGTCTACAGCGGCCTAACCGGATGGTATTTGAACCAAGGCGCAACTGCCCTCATCCGGGCGTTGCACGATGAGACGCTTACTCATCCTCCGGCGCCCTGAACCCGATGGGCCGCTTTGGTCGGACGGGCGGCGCGATCAACTGCCGCAGCGCCTTGAAGACCTGGTCCAGTCGTTCATCGTGCTGGCCCAGCTTCGAACTTGTATCTCGTTCCAGCTGATCGAGCCGCTTCTCCAACGCCGCGTAGCCCGCCGCTGCGCGGCGCAACTCCACGAACGCTCGCATGATCGCGACGTTCACGGCGACGGCCCTTTTGCTCTTCAGGACCCCCGAGAGCATCGCTACTCCTTGCTCGGTGAAGACGTAGGGCGCGTAGCGGCGGCCGCCCGAGCCGCCGTTTGAGATCGCAATTTGCGATCTCAAAACCGCAGCCTCCTCTTTGCTCAGCTGGAACATGAAGTCCTCCGGAAAGCGGTCACGATTCCGCTTCACCTGCTCGATCAGCCGCCTGGTTTCGACGTCGTAGAGATCGGCAAGATCCTCATCGAGCATCACCTGGCGTCCGCGAACGACCAAGATCCGCTTCTCAATCGCCGGAGCCGCAATCAGCTCCAGCGAGTCCGCCGTCTCCGTGACCTGAGCCATCCAACCAGAATGCCAGACAGACCGGATGCTTTTATCTGCGACAACGGCGCCGCTTCGTTCAAGGCTGCCACCCCCTCATCAAGGGACCGGGGGCGGGCCAGAAGGCGTCACATCGGACTGTCACATCTGGGCGCATCGGACATTGACCACACTCGACTGTGGTCAATGTCCGATGCGCCCGCCATGTGGGGATCACCGAGTTGACCGTCACTGCCGCTCTCGGGTGGTTGCGAGCGGGTCGACAAATGCCGCCGAGACTCTCCCTCTGGACGATAAGCGGCAGCGATCCGGCGGCTGTCGCGAGATCCGAACCGGAGCCCTTGAGAGCGTCGTGAGAGAGGCGGCGTGGCCGCCTCCATGCTGCGCTAGAAGTTACGCGGCCTTGGTGACCTTGTTGGCCTTGAGGCAGCGAGTGCAGACGTAGGTGCGCAGCTTGCGGCCGCGCTCTTCGATCCGCACCTTCTGCAGGTTCGGGTCGAAGCGCCGCTTGGTGGCGACCATCGAGTGGCTGCGGGACTGGCCGAACGCCGGTCCCTTGCCGCAGCTGTGGCATACCTTGGCCATCGGGTCGTGCATGGTAGCCTGATCGTTAGTTAGCTAAGTAGACTAATAGCAAGTTGGTCGCAATACCCGGCTACCGCCACCTCGGAAGGGGGGAGAGAAATGAGCGCTGAGGACTTGGAGCGGGTGAACATGCACGAGGCCAAGACCCACCTGTCGAAGCTCGTCGAGCGGGTCGAAGGAGGCGAGGAGATCGTGATCAGCCGTGCCGGCAAGCCCGCGGCGAAGCTGGTGCCGGTCGAGCGACCACGGCCGGGAAAGCGGGTGCTTGGGACCCTGCGCGGCAAGATCGAGCTTCCCTCCGACGAGGAATGGGCAGAGATGGATCGCGAAATCGAACGGGACTTCGAGGAAAGCGAGATATTTCCCACCGGCGACAGGCTTTGGCGGGGAGATTGAGACTTCTCCTCGACACCCACACTGTTGTCTGGGTCATCACCGAACCGGAGCGGGTCGCGCCGGAGGCATTGGGACTGATCGAATTGTCGGAGAACGAGGTATTCGTCAGCGTTGTCAGTCCGTGGGAGTTGGCGATCAAGCTGTCGCGGCGCCGCATCGAGCTTCCCCAGGTTTTCTACGAGACTCTGCGCGATGGCCAGTTCAGCTTGCTTCCGGTCACGATCCGCCACACCGAGGCCATCGTTGCCCTCCCTCACCATCATCGCGACCCCTTCGACCGCATGCTCATCGCCCAAGCGCAGGTCGAGGGCCTGACCCTGGTCACCTCAAACCGGGAGATACGGCGCTACCCCGTCTCGCTCTTGCCTGCCGTCTGACTACGCCAGCCGGCGTTGAAGCAGGGCCATGCGGGCGACGGTCAGGGCGGCGTTGCGGCCCTGGTCGCGCTTGCCGCCGCCGGCCCGCTCCAGGGCCTGCTCCATCGTGTCGCAGGTGATCACGCCGAAGGAGCAGGGCACGCCGGTGGCGAGCTGGACGTTCTGGATGCCGCGCGCCGCCTCGGCGCAGACGAAGTCGTAGTGGTCGGTCTCGCCGCGGATCACCACGCCGAGGCAGGCGACGCCGGCGAACTCGCCGCTCTCGGCGTGCAGCTTCGCCGCGAAGGGCAGCTCGTAGGCGCCGGGGACGGAGGCCTGGCTGACCGCGGCGGCGGGGACGCCGGCCAGCTCGAAGCCGTCGCCGGCGCCGCGCAGCAGCCGCTGCGCCAGGTCCTCGTAGAAGCGGCCGACGCAGACGGCGAAGCGCAGCGAGGAGAGGATCTCGCGCTCGCCCTGCTCGAAGCTCTCGAGGAAGGCTCCCGGCTCAGCCATCCGCCGGCTCGCTCCCGTCGGCGGCGTCGCGCTCCCCCTCGTCGTGGATCATCTCCTCGTCGAAGGCGAGCCCCTGGTGGTGCAGCGAGTGGCCCATCTTGTCGCGCTTGGCCCGCAGGTAGGACTCGTTGTGGGCGTTGGGCGGCGCCTCGATCGGCACCTGCTCGGTGACCGAGAGCCCGTAGCCCTCGAGGCCGACGATCTTTTTCGGGTTGTTGGTGAGGATGCGGATGCTGGTCAGGCCGAGGTCGCCGAGGATCTGGGCGCCGATCCCGTAGTCACGCAGGTCGGCCGGCAGGCCCAGCTTGAGGTTGGCCTCGACCGTGTCGGCGCCCTCCTCCTGGAGCTTGTAGGCACGCAGCTTGTTCAGCAGGCCGATCCCGCGCCCCTCCTGGGAGAGGTAGAGGAGGACGCCGCGGCCCTCGCGCTCGATCATCGACAGCGCCGCTTCGAGCTGCTCGCCGCAGTCGCAGCGCATGCTGTGGAAGACGTCGCCGGTGAGGCACTCGCTGTGGACGCGGACCAGCACGTCCTCGGCGCCGTCGACCTCGCCCTTGACCATCGCCACGTGGTGTTTGTCGTCGACCAGCGAGCGGTAGCCGACCGCGGTGAAGTCGCCGAAGGCGGTCGGCAGCCCGGTCGCGACGACCCGTTCGACCAGCTTCTCGGTGCGGCGGCGGTAGGCGATCAGGTCGGCGACCGTGACCATCTTCAGGCCGTGCCTGCGGCTGTAGGGGACCAGGTCGGGGACGCGGGCCATCGTGCCGTCGTCGTTCATCACCTCGCAGATCGCCCCGGCCGGGATCAGGCCGGCGAGGCGGGCGAGGTCGACGCTGGCCTCGGTGTGGCCGGTGCGCTCCAGCACGCCGCCGTCCTTGGCCCGCAGCGGGAACATGTGGCCGGGGACGACGATGTCGCGAGCGCCCGAGCCGGGATCGATCGCGACCTGGATCGTGTGGGCGCGGTCGTGGGCGGAGATGCCGGTGGTGACCCCGCCGGCCGCCTCGATCGTCACCGTGAAGGCGGTCTGCAGCGGCGCCTCGTTCTTCGCCGCCATCAGGTTGAGGCCGAGCCGCTCGCAGCGTTCCGCGGTCAGCGCCAGGCAGATCAGCCCGCGCGCCTCCTTGGCCATGAAGTTGACCGCCTCCGGCGTCGCGAACTGCGCCGCCATCACCAGGTCGCCCTCGTTCTCGCGGTCCTCGCCGTCGCAGACGATCACCATGCGGCCGCGGCGGATCTCCTCGATCGCCTCCTCGATCGTCGCGAACGGGCTCGCGTCCTCGGCCCGCTCCGCTTGCTCGGCTTTCTGCGTCTCGGTCATCTGGCTCACGCCTGCTCCTCTCCGACGAATGGTTGTACCAGCCGCTCCACGTACTTCGCGATCACGTCGCACTCGACATTCAGCCTGCGCCCCGGCTCCGCCTCCCCCAGCGTCGTCCGCTCCAGCGTCTCGGGGATCAGCGACACCTCTATCCAGCTCCCGCCCAGCGCGGCGATCGTCAGGCTGACGCCGTCGAGGGTCACCGATCCCTTGTCGATCGCGTAGCGCAGCAGCTCCGGGGCCAGAGCGATCCGCAGGCGCCTGGCGAACCCGTCCTCCCCGACGGAGACGACCTCCCCGACGCCGTCCACGTGCCCCTGGACGATGTGGCCGCCGAGCCGATCCGACGCCTTCATCGCCAACTCGAGGTTGGCGCGGCGTCCAGGCTCCAGCCCTCCGAGCGCGGTCACCTCCAACGTCTGGTTCATCGCCGCGGTCTCCAAGCCGCCGGCATCCGCCGCCGTCGCCGTCAGGCAGACCCCGTTCACGGCGACGGAATCGCCCGCGGAGATCTCGGCGCCAAGCGAGGTTGCGATCCGCAGCCGCGCGCCCTCGGCGCCGCCATCGACGGACTCGACTTCGCCCACATCCTGAATCAGCCCGGTAAACATCACCACTCCTTCAACCGGGCTGAGATCAGAACGTCGTCGCCGATCGTCTCAACGGTCGTGGACAGAGGCGCTTCTCGCGTGGGTGGCGTGGGGCTGGGTTCCTCCCCCGGTGAGGGGGAGGTTCCCTGCCCCGCGACAGGACCCGCGCGCCAATCGCCCCCGAGCAAGACGGGTGCGACAAACGTCCGAACCTCATCGATCACACCGGCGCCAACGAAGGCGCTGGCGAGGGTCTGACCGCCCTCGAGGAAGAGGCTGGTGATGTTGCGCCGGCCCAGCTCGGAGAGGGCGGCGTCGATGCTGTCGGCGACGAGGATCTCGGCGCCCGCGTCTCGCAGGGCCGCGCTGCGGTCGGGGTCGGCCTCCTGCGAGGCGACGACGACCACGGGCGACTCGTCGAGCGTTCCCAGGAGCCGGGAATCGAGCGGCAGGCGGGCCTGGCGGTCGAAGACGACCCGAATCGGCTGTCGCACATCCGCGCGTTCGAGCTTTGAACCGCTATGCGACTCAAAGCTCGAACGCGGGGGGCGGGCCGTGAGCTGCGGGTCGTCGGCGAGGACGGTGCCGATGCCGGCCGCGATCGCGTCGGACTCGGCGCGCCAGCGATGGACCAGCTCGCGGCTGCGCTCGCCGCTGATCCACGGCGAGCCGCCGGGCATCGTCGTCGTGCGGCCGTCGAGCGAGATCGCCAGCTTCAGCGTGACCAGCGGCAGGCCGGTGCGGGCGTGCTTGCGGAACGGCTGGTTGAGCAGCCGCGCCGCCGTGGCCTCCTCGCCGGCGGCGAAGTCGACCTCGACGCCCCCATCCCGCAGGATGCCGGGACCGCGGCCCGCCGCCTTCTCGCTCGGGTCCTCGGAGGCGATCACGACACGGCCGAGCCTCGCCTCGAGGATCGCCTCGACGCAGGGCGGCTGTCGCCCCCGATGCGCGCAGGGCTCCAGCGTCACGTACATCGTCGCCCCGGCCGGATCCTCCCCGCGCCGCCGGCAGTCCTCCAAGGCCGCCCGCTCGGCATGGAGGTCGCCCAGCTCCGCATGAAGCCCCTCGCCGACAAGCTCGCCGTCACGCACGATCACCGCTCCCACCAGCGGATTCGGACTGACCCGACCCCGACCGCCCTCGGCAAGCTCAATAGCCCGCTTCAGATGCGCCCGATCCGTGCCTGTGAGCTGCGTGTCCATGTAACCGATTGACCAGTCAATCAACACCAGCTTACTCCCCCGGTGACCTGGCCTCTGGATACTCTGGCCGCCCCCCGTGAAGCTGATCATCCAGATCCCCTGCCTGAACGAGGAGGCGACGCTGCCGGCGACGATCGCCGCGCTGCCGCGCGAGATCGAGGGCGTCGACGAGGTCGAGCTGCTGGTGATCGACGACGGCTCGACCGACCGCACGGTCGAGGTGGCGCGCGAGAACGGGGTCGAGCACATCGTCCGCCTGACCAACAACAAGGGCCTCGCCGCCGGCTTCCAGGCGGGGCTCGACGCCTGCCTCAAGCTCGGCGCCGACGCGATCGTCAACACCGACGCCGACAACCAGTACAGCGGCGCCGACGTGCCGAAGCTGCTGGCGCCGATCCTCGCCGGCGAGGCCGACATGGTCGTCGGCGACCGCCGCGTGGCGACGATCGAGCACTTCTCGGGCCGCAAGAAAGCCCTGCAGCGACTCGGCAGCTGGGTCGTGCGGAGGATCTCCGGCACCGCGATCGCCGACACCACCTCCGGCTTCCGCGCCTACAACCGCGAGGCGGCGCTCGGCCTGCTGGTCACCGACGACTTCACCTACACGCTGGAGAGCCTGATCCAGGCCGGCAAGATGCTGGTCGCGGTCGACCAGGTCGAGGTCGAGACCAACCCGCAGACGCGCGAGTCGCGCCTGTTCGGCTCGACCGGCGCCTACGTGCGCCGCAACGCCCTCTCGATCCTCCGCATCTACGCCCGCTACGAGCCGCTGCGCGTCTTCGCCGGCGCCAGCCTCCTGGTCGGGCTGCTGGCGCTCGCCGCCTGGATGCCGTTCCTGATCGATTGGGTCTTCAACGGCGACAGCAGCGGCCACATCCAGTCGCTGATCCTCGGCGCGGTCCTGTTCATCGCCGCGGTGCAGCTGCTGGCACTGGGGGTGATCGGCGACCTGCTCGCCGGCCAGCGGGTGATGACCCAGCGGGTCTTCGAGCGGGTGCGGCGGGTCGAGCTGTCGCTCGGGGTCGAGCCCTCCCACTACGAGCGCGGCGCGGCGCGCGAGCCGGCCCGCGACCGATGAGCCGGGAAGACGGGAAGGGAGCCGCAGCGGGCACGGTCGGCACGACCGACTACGGCAAGACGGCGAGCTTCCTGGCGGTCGGCGTCGGCCTCACCGGGGTCATCACCTACGCCTACTTCCTGATCGCCTCGCACGTCCTCTCCAAGCCCGACTACGGGCAGATCACGGTGCTCTGGTCGGCCGTCTTCATCACCATCTCGACCCTCTACCGGCCGATCGAACAGCTGCTCTCGCGCCACATCTCCGAGCGCCGCACGACGGGCGAGCCGATCGGCGAGCCGATGCGCGTCGGCGCGACGATCCAGCTCGGCCTCTCGCTCTTCTTCGCCGTCACCGCGCTGGTCCTGCGCGGGCCGATCCAGGACGACCTGCTGGAGGGCAGCGAAGTCCTCTACTGGGTCTTCTTCTCCTCCGTCCTCTTCTACGCGGCGAGCTACTTCGCCCGCGGCTTCCTCGCCGGCAACCAGCGCTTCGGCCTGTTCGTCGCCCTGATCCTCTCCGAATCGTGCTTCCGCACGGTCTTCGCCGTGCTCGTCGCGGTCAGCGTGCTGAGCGGCCAGTCGGCGGTCGCGATCGGCATCGTCGCCGCGCCGGCGCTCTCGCTGATGGTGGTTCCCTTCGCCTTCGCGCGGCGGGCGAAACGCGAGGGGGCGAAGCCGCCGCCGGCCAAAGGCGACCAGGCCGCGTTCTCGATGCGCCACGGCAGCGGCTTCGCCGCCGCCGTGCTGCTGATCATGTTCAGCGAACAGGCCTTCCTCAACGCCGGCCCGCTGATCGTCCGCGGGCTGCAGGGCGCCGCGGCGGCCGGCTTCATCTTCAACGTGCTGATGATCGCCCGCGCCCCGCTGCAGCTCTTCCAGGCCGTCTCGACCAGCATCCTCCCGCACCTGACCAGGCTCCACGCCGGCGGCACGGAGGAGGGCGATCGCGAGTTCCACCGCACCGTTCGCATGGTCCTGCTCGGCCTCGCCGCCTTTACCGCGCTGGCCTTCGTCTTCATGGCGGTCGCCGGACCGAAGGCGATGCAGATCGCCTTCAGCAACAAGTTCACCTACGATCGCGAGGGTTTGCTGCTGGTGACGCTCGGCATGGGGCTCTACCTCAGCTCGGTGACGCTCAACCAGGCCTGCGTCGCGCAGGGGCAGGTGCGCCGCGCCGCGGCCCGCTGGATCGGCTGCGCAGCGCTGTTCATCGGCTGGAACTTCGTCCCGCTCGTCGGCGACGAGTTCCGCCGGGTCGAGATCGGCTTCCTGCTCGCCGCCGGGGTCCTCTTCTCGCTCCTCTACTACGTCTACCGCCGCCCGCACGAGCGCGCCGAGGACGTGCCCGAGCCCGGCTCGCCGGAGGAGCTGGAGGCGCGCCTGGCGAGCATCGAGGAGCCGCTGTAGGGGCTGTGGCTAACCGGCGGCGGAGTCGCCGCCGAGCGCGCCGACGGCGAGGCGGACCATCTTCGAGCCGCTCTCCTTGTAGGGGGAGACGACGCCGTCGGCGCCGGCGTGCAACAGCTTGCGCTCGCTGTCCTCGACGCTGGCGCGGGCGACGATCGTCAGGTCGGAGCGCATCTCCCGCGCGCTGAGCACGATGAAGACGTTCTCGGCGTCGGAGTCGACGCAGGCGATCAGCGCGGCGGCGCGCATGATCCCGGCCCGGCGCAGCACCTCGTCGTCGGAGGAGGAGCCATGGATTATCGGCGCGCCGGTCGCCTCGGCGTGCTCGCGGGTCCCCTCGACGTCGCTGTCGATGACGACGAACTCGAAGCCGGCCTCGCGCAGGTCGCGGGCGATCTGGCGGCCGACCCGGCCGAAGCCGCAGACCAGGATGTGGTCGCTGAGCGACTCGATCTCCTTCAAGGCCCTCCTTTCCTCGAGCAGTCCGGACACGTGACCGGCGACGAACAGCTCGGCGACCGTCACCAGCGCGTAGAGCAGAGTACCCACGCCGAAGACGATCAGCACGACCTTGACGATCTGCCCGGCGCTGCTCGCCGGCTCGGGGATCGAGCCGACCGTCGCCACCGTGTCGAGCGCCCAGATGAAGCCGAAGCCGGCCGAGGCGCCCTCGGTGATCATGTAGCCGGCGGTCCCGGCGACCAGCAGCAGGCCGATCGCCAGGGTCAGCAGGGCAAGCCGGCGGAAGCCCGGAAGCTGCCCCTGCGACACGCGTCGCCTCAGCCCGCTCCGGCGGCGCGGGCTATCTCGGCGTAGGCGGCGGCCGGGTCGGCGGCGCCGAAGACCGCCGAGCCGGCGACGAACAGCCCGGCGCCGGCCGCGGCGATCGGGCCGGCGGTCTCGCGGTCGATGCCGCCGTCGACCTCGATCGTCGCCCCGCCGGCCAGCGCCGCGAGGCGCGAGACCTTGTCGACCGAGCCGGCGATGAACGCCTGGCCGCCCCAGCCGGGGTTGACGGTCATGCAGAGGACGAGGTCGGCCTCGCCGCGCAGCTCGCTCACCGCGTCCGCCGGGGTGCCGGGGTTGAGCGCGATCCCGGCCAGGCAGCCGAGGTCGCGGATCGCCGCCAGGGTGCGGTTGGCATGCGGGGTCGCCTCCGCGTGGAAGGCGATCGAGTCGGCGCCGGCCGCGGCGAAGGCCTCGATCTGGCGCTCGGGCGCCTCGACCATCAGGTGGACGTCGATCGCGCCGCCGGCGGCGTGGACCCGGTCGGCGATCGAGCCGGCGACCAGCGGCCCGATCGTGATCGGCGGTACGAAGTGGCCGTCCATCACGTCGACGTGGATCACCCGCGCCCCGGCGGCCATCACCTCGTCGACCTGGGACCCGAGGCGGGAGAAGTCGGCGGAGAGGATCGACGGCGCGACCCGCCGCTCGCCCAGGAGCTCAGCCATTCGCTCACTCATATGAACCCATCGATAGGGCCTCGCTCATATGGGCCTCAGCATAGAATCACCGCACATCTGACAGGTCATGTCCTCGGTGCTGCTCATCCGCGCGATCGTCTGGTGCTCGCCGCAGTTGGGGCACTGCGAGACCAGCTCGAAGCGGCGCAGGCAGTACACGCAGCGGAAGCGGCCCGGCAGCTGCGCCGGGCGCAGCCACGGCTCGCCGCAGCCCGGGCATTTGGCCCGCCTCAGCATCGCCTAGCGCTCCTCGGCGTGGTTCATCGTCACCCATCATCCCTGCTCAGCCGGCAGATGAAGAAACCGGTCGTGCGGTCGCGGTCGGGGCGGAGCTGCAGGCAGCGGCCGTCGTCGGGCGAGGCGAGGCCGGGAGCGAGGGCGCCGAGGTCCTCGACCGCGAGCGGCGGCGCCGCTCCCGCCGCGGCCCGCTCCAGCAGCGCCGCGATCCGGTCGGCGCACTCGCGGCGCGAGACCGTGCAGGTCGCGTAGACGAGCCTGCCGCCCGGCCGCAGCGCCTCGGCGGCACGGAGCAGAAGCGCGTCCTGGACCTCGGTCAGGCGCTCGATCGTGCGCGGCGACTTGCGCCAGCGCGCGTCGGGGCGCGAGGCGAGGGCGCCGAGGTCCGAGCAGGGCGCGTCGACCAGCGCCCGGTCGAAGCCCGGCGCCATCCCCGCTGCGGTCGCGTCGGCCTCGACGACGGTGACGCTGCGCAACCCGAGGCGCTGCGCCTGGGCGGCGACTTCCGCCGCGCGCTCGGGGTCCCGCTCGACCGAGATGACCTCGCCCCGGTCGCCCATCCGGGCGGCGATCTGGCCGCTCTTGATCCCGGGACCGGCGCAGAGGTCGAGGACGTGGTCGCCCGGCTGCGGGTCGAGGACCTCGACCACGGCCGCGGAGCCGCGGCTCTGCGGGGTCAGCCGGCCGGCGGCGACCAGCTTCGGCACGGTGGCGCCGCTGCGGCCGGCGATCGCGATCAGCTCCGCTGCGGCCAGCGGCCACGGTCCCTGCGCGGCGCTCGCCTCCACCCCGGCCTCGCGCAGCGCCGCGAGGGTGGCCTCGGGCTCGTTCCGCAGCGTGTCGACGCGGAACGCGACCTCGGCCGGGCGGTTGCAGGCAGCGAGCAGGGCGCGGGCGCCGTCCTCGCCCAGCTCCTGCCACCACATCCGCGCCAGCCAGAGCGGCGCCGAGTGGGCGACGGCGGCGCGCTCGGGAGTGGAATCGTCGCCGAGCAGCGACTCGCTCAGCGAGTCGCGCTCTCGGGCGGCGCGGCGCAGGACCGCGTTGACCAGGCCGGCGGCATGGGCGGCGCCGGCTCGCTTCGCCAGCTCGACCGCCTGGCCGACCGCGGCGTGGTCCGGCGTCGCGTCGGCGAACAGCAGCTCGTAGAGACCGAGGCGCAAGGCCGCGAGCACCGGCGGGTCGAGCAGGCGGGTGGAGCGCTCGGCCAGCCGTTCGATCGCCGCGTCGGCGGTGCCGCGGCGCTGCACGGCGCCGTAGGCGAGTCGCTGCGCCTGGGCCCGCTCGCGTCCCTCCAGCTCTCGCTCGTCGGCCGCCCTGCGGAAGGCCCGCTCGGTGTGGGCGCCGTCCTCGAAGGTCGCCCGCAGCACGGCGAAGGCGAGCGCCCGGGCGGGCGTGATCTCGACCGTCCGTCGCTCCGCGCTCACAGCGCCGGCACGGAGTGGCCGCGCAGGTAGGCGTCGGCGGCCATCGGCCTGCCGCCGGCCGGCTGGACGACCTCGAGCCGCAGGGCGCCGCGGCCGCAGCCGAGCAGCAGCGCCCCCCACTCCGACTTGAGCCCCCCCTGCTTGACGCCGACGTCGACCGCGCGGGCGCGGCGCACGCCGAGTCGCTCGCCGTCGCCGAGCTCGAGGTAGGCGCCGACGTGCGGGGTCAGGGCGCGAACGATACGGGCAAGCTCCGCAGCCGGCCGGGCGGGGTCGAGGCGCCGCTCGGCCGGATCGATCTTCTCCGCGTAGGTCGCCCCGGCGTCGTCCTGCTCGGCGAGCTCGAGCCGCCCCGCCTGCTGCAGGTCGAATGCCCGCACCAGCAGCTCACCACCGATCGCGGCGAGGCGCTCCGAGAGGCTCTCGAAGTCGTCCTCCGGGCCGATCCGCACCTCCTCGCGCAGGGCGACCGGGCCGGAGTCGAGGCCTGCGGTGACCCGCATCACGCAGACGCCGGTGCGCTCGTCGCCGGCGATGATCGCCCGCTCGATCGGCGCCGCGCCGCGCCAGCGCGGCAGCAGCGAGGGGTGGACGTTGAGCAGCGGCCACTCGGAGAGCAGCGGCTCGCGGATCAGCTGGCCGAAGGCGCAGACCCCGATCGCCTCGGGGCGGGCGGCGCGGATCGCCTCCAGCGCCGCCTCGTCGTTGACGCGCTCGGCTTGCAGCAGCTCGATCCCCAGCTCGGCCGCGGCCGCGGCCACGGGCGGGGCGCCGTCGCGGCGGCCGCGGCCGCGCGGGCGGTCGGGCGGGGTGACGACCAGCGCCGGCCGGTGCGCGGAGCCGGCGAGCCGCTCAAGGACCGTGGCGGCGAAGCCAGAGGTGCCGAGGTAGGCGGTCCTCACGCGTCGGCGCGCGGCTCGCGGTGGTGCTCTTCGCCGTCTGCCGCCTCGCCGTCCTCGGCGGCCGGCGCGTAGCTGCCGCCTTCGCGCAGCGCCCGCAGCGCCGCCTTGCGCTGCTCGCGCGGCGCCCGGTCGAGGATCAACACCCCGTCGAGGTGGTCGATCTCGTGCTGGAGCACCCGCGCCTCGAGCCCGGAGGCCTCGATCGTCAGCGACTCGCCCTCGACGTCGAGGCCGGCGATCCGGGCGTGCAGCGGCCGCTCGACCTCCATCGCCACCCGCGGCAGGCTGAGGCAGCCCTCTTCGGCGACCACCGCGTCCTCGGAGAGCCACTCGACCGAGGGGTTGACCAGGCCGCTCGGCGGGCTGTCGGAACCGGCCTGGAAGACGAGCACCCGGCGCAATACGCCGAGCTGGGTGGCGGCCAGCCCGACCCCCATCCCGTCGCGCATGATCGCGATCATCCGCTCGACCTCGGCCCGCAGCTGGGGTCCGAAGTCGGAGACCGGCGAGGCCCTGCTCTTCAGCACCGGGTCGCCGAACTTGACCACCTGCGCCAGCGCCGCTTCGCGCCGCGCGAGCAGCTCCGCTTCCAGCTCCTCGCGCTCGCTTCCGGCCTCGACGGCACCCTCATCGCTCATCGGATCGATTGTATGGATCGGCTCAGCCCTACTGGGGGTCGACGTCGACGCCGATCGCCACGTCCTTGAGCGAGCGGTCGGCGGCGAGGCGCTCGACCGCGTCGCCGATCGCGGCGACCGCGCCGTCGCGGTCGCCGGACTTGACCAGCAAACGGCGGCGGTGGCGGTTGCGGACGCGGAACATCGGCGCCGGCCCGAGCAGGTCGGCATCGCCGGGGAGGGTGTCGCGGAGCAGCGCCGCGAGCTTCGCAGCCGCCCCGTCCAGGCGGGTCTCGGACTCCGCCTTCAGCACCACCCGCACCAGGTGGGAGAAGGGCGGGTAGCGGAGCGCGCGGCGGCGCTCGATCTCGCCGGCGAGGAAGCCGGCCGAGTCGTGGGCGGCGGCGTGGCCGATGCTCGCAGCGCCCGGGGCCAGCGTCTGGACGACCACCTTCCCCCCCGCCTCGCCGCGGCCACTGCGGCCGGCGAGCTGGGTGACCATCGCGAAGGTGCGCTCGCCGGCGCGGAAGTCGGGGAAGCGCAGGGTCGCGTCGGCGTCGACGATCGCGCTCAGCGTCACCTGCGGGAAGTCGTGGCCCTTGGCGACCATCTGGGTGCCGACCAGGACGCCGCTCCCGGCCGCGTCGAAGGCGGCGAGGATGCGGCCGTGGGCGCCGCGGCCGGCGGCGACGTCGGAGTCGAGCCGGAAGACCGGCATCGGGCCGAGCCGTTCCGCCAGCAGCGCCTCGACCTGCTCGGTGCCGGCCCCGGCCTGCGAGAGGGTGGTCGAGTCGCAGTCCGGGCAGGCGCGCGGCAGCGGCTCGGCATGGGCGCAGTGGTGGCAGACGAGACGGCCGGCGCGGCGGTGGACGATCAGCGAGACGTCGCAGTTGGGACAGCCCCAGTGGCGGCCGCAGGAGCGGCAGGTCAGCCAGGGGGCGAAGCCGCGCCGGTTGACCATCACGATCGCCTTGGCGCCGGCCCGGCGCACCCCCTCCAGCGCCGCCCAGGTGTTGGGGTGCAGCGGGCCCGAGCGCGGGTCGGCGCCGCGCATGTCGAGCACCGCGACCGGCGGCATCGGGCGGCCGTCGACGCGGCGCGGCAGCTCGACCCGCGGCAGCTCCAGCCACGACTCCGGCCGCGGCGTCGCGGTGCCGGCGAGCAGCGCGGCGCCGCACTCGGCGGCGCGCCGGCGGGCGACGGTGCGGGCGTCGTAGCAGGGGTCGCCCTCCTGCTTGTAGGAGGGATCGTGCTCCTCGTCGATCACGATCAGGCCGAGGTCGTGGACGGGGGCGAAGACGGCCGAGCGCGGGCCGACGCAGACGCTCGCGGCGCCGTCGCGCAGGCGCCGCCACTCGTCGTAGCGCTGGCCCTGCGTCAGGGCCGAGTGCAGCACCGCGATCCGGTCGCCGAGCCGCGCCTGGAAGCGCGCCACCGCCTGCGGCGCCAGGGCGATCTCCGGCACGAGCACGATCGCACCGCGGCCGCGGGCCAGCGCCGCCTCGACCGCGGCCAGGTAGACCTCGGTCTTGCCCGAGCCGGTCACCCCGTGCAGCAGCAGGCTGCGCGGCGCCCCGGCCTCGCCGTCGAGCGCGGCGACGACCCGCCCGACGGCGTGCTCCTGCTCCGGCAGCAGCGCGGGGTGGGCGGCGGGCGGCTCGCCGATCGCGGGGTGCTCGACCCGTGGCCGCGCGCGCCGCTTGCGGACGCCGGCGTTGGCGGGTAGGACCAGCCGCAGACCGCGCGACGGCGTCGAGCAGTACTCGCGGGCGACCCAGAGGGCCAGTCGGACCAGTTCGGCCGGGACGCCGGCCTCGAGCGCCTCCAGCGGCTCGGCGAGCTTCTCCGGCGGCAGCTCGGAGGTCTCGGCGAGGCCGACGACCACGCCCAGCGTGCGGCGCCGCCCGAACGGCACCCGGACGACGCTGCCGACCCCGACCCCGGCCATCTCGGCCGGCAGGCGGTAGTCGAAGGGGCCGCGCAGCGCGCGGGCCGTGGTCAGCGGCTCGACCTTGGCGATCACCCGCGGAAGGTATGGAGAGGCGCGGACGGCGCGGGTATCCTCACGTCGTAGCGATGGCCAGTCTCAACCTCAGCCCGGGCGAGCGGGTGATCTTCCGGGGGCACCCGTCGTGGCGGGCGATCCTCGGCTTCTATTTGAAAGGCGTCCTGATCGCCGCCGTCGCCGGAGCGGTCGCCAAGCTGGTCGGAGCCGGGGCGGTGACCGTCTTCCTGATCGTCCTGGCGGTGATCGCGGCCACCGTCCTCGCCGGCTTCCTCAGGCGCGTCGCGACCACCTACACGATCACCGACCGCCGGCTCAACATCAAGCGCGGCATGGTCTCGCGGGAGATCCAGGAGACCCGCCTGGAGCGCGTCCAGAACGTCAACTACCGCCAGTCGGTCTACCAGCGGATCATGCAGATCGGCGACGTCGACTTCGACACCGCCGCGACCGATGACTACGACTTCGTCTTCGTCGGCGTTGCCGACCCGGAGCAAGTAGTCCAAGCTGTCGACAAAGCGACGGGCGCCGGTGCCGCCGGGGATCACGGCCTTGGTGTCGCACAGCCACCCGACCAGAGCCCGCCCCGGTAGGGGTGGAGCGTCTTGTACTTTTTCTGGGCATCCAATCTCGGATGGCCGCAGCCTGTCTTCGGAAAAAGTTAAGCGAAACCCCTGCCGGGGCGGGCTCTAGGCAGGCGCAGCCGTCACTGAGCCGGCTGCCTTGCGCAGGGCGTCGGCGCGGTCGGTCCGCTCCCAGGTGAAGTCCTCGTCCTCGCGGCCGAAGTGGCCGTATGCCGCGGTCTTCTGGAAGATCGGCCGGTGCAGGTCGAGGTAGCGGCGGAAGGCGCCCGGCCGCAGGTCGAACTCGGCTTCGACCAGGCGCGAGATCTCGCGGTCGGGCAGGGCGCCGGTGCCGAAGGTCTCGACCATCAGCGAGACCGGGTGGGCGACGCCGATCGCGTAGGCGACCTGGACCTCGCAGCGCTGCGCCAGCTCGGCGGCGACGACGTTCTTGGCGACGTGCCGCGCCGCGTAGGCGGCCGAGCGGTCGACCTTGGAGGGGTCCTTGCCGGAGAAGGCGCCGCCGCCGTGGCGGGCCATGCCGCCGTAGGTGTCGACGATGATCTTGCGGCCCGTGAGGCCGGCGTCGCCGGCCGGGCCGCCGATCACGAACTTGCCGGTCGGGTTGACGAGGAAGCCCTCGCGCAGCTCGGCCTCGTCGAACATCCCGGCCGCTTCGGCCGCGAGCACCGGCATCACCACGTGTTGCCAGAGGTCGGGCTTGATCGTCTCCTGGGAGTCGACCCCGGCCGCGTGCTGGGTGGAGATCAGCAGCTTCTCGACCCGCACCGGGCGGCCGTCGGCGTAGCGCACGGTGACCTGGGTCTTGCCGTCGGGGCCGAGGTAATCGAGGGCGCCGTCCTTGCGCACCGCGGCGAGCCGCTCGGCCAGCCGGTGGGCGACCTGGATCGGCATCGGCATCAGCGCCTCGGTCTCGTCGGTCGCGTAGCCGAACATCATTCCCTGGTCGCCTGCCCCGGCCCGCAGCAGTTCGTCGTCGGTCACCGAGCCGGTGCGGGTCTCGTGCGAGACGTCGACTCCCTGGGCGATGTCGGGCGACTGCTTGTCGAGTGCGACGAGGACCGAGATGTGGTCGCAGTTGTAGCCGTAGTCGCCGTGGTTGTAGCCGATCCCGCGGATCGTCTCGCGGACCAGCTCGGGCACGTCGAGGTGGACGTCGGTCGAGATCTCGCCGGAGACGACCGCCATCCCGGTGTTGACGAGGGTCTCGCAGGCGACCCGGCCCCCGGGGTCGCCGGCCATCACGGCGTCGAGGATCGCGTCGGAGATCTGGTCGCAGACCTTGTCCGGGTGGCCCTCGGTGACGGACTCGGAAGTGAAGAGGTACTCGCCTTCGGCGAGCGGCTGGGTGGTTGACATTGCGGAAGCGTACCGGGGCGTGCGTCAGCGGCGTCGCTGACCGGTGTGGGGGATGTAGTCGATAACCAGCGGTACCCCCTCCAGCCCGTAGGCCTCGCGCATCCGGTTCTCCAGGTGGTAGGCCCAGTCGCGGACGATCAGGCGGCGGTCGTTGACCTGGATCGCGATCCGCGGCGGCCGCTCGCCGACCTGGGCCGCGTAGTAGAGGCGCAGCCGGCGCCCGCGACGGGACGGCGGCGGCGTCGTCGCGACGACCTCGGCGACGAAGCGGTTCAGCTCCGGCGTCGGGATCCGCTCTCCGGCGCGGTCGGCCAGCTCGAGCGCCTGCGGCAGCAGCCGGGCGACGTTGCGGCCGCGCAGCGCCGAGCAGGTGACGACGGCGGGGCGCAGGCGCAGCTTGCGCTCGACCCGGGCGCGGGCGTCGTCGATGTCGGTCGCGCCGATGTCCCACTTGTTGAGCGCCAGCAGCACGGCGCAGCCGGCCTTCATTGCCAGCTCGGCGACCCGCAGGTCCTCGGCGGTGATCCCCTCCGAGGCGTCGCAGACGACGATCGCCACGTCGGCCCGCTCGACCGCCAGCTCGGCGCGAAGCTGGGCGTAGTAATCGACGCTGCCGGCGACCTTGGAGCGGCGGCGCAGGCCGGCGGTGTCGACCAGGACGACCGGCCGCCCTTCGACCTCCAGCTCGGTGTCGATCGCGTCGCGGGTGGTGCCGGCGCGTTCGGAGACGATCACCCGCTCGGCCCCGAGGAAGGCGTTGACCAGCGAGGACTTGCCGGCGTTGGGGCGGCCGACGACGGCGACGTGGACGGGTTCCTCGCCGGGCGGCGGCTGCGGGGCCTCGCCCAGCAGCTCGACGACGCGGTCGAGCAGGTCGCCGCTGCCGAGCCCGTGGCTGGCCGAGACGCCGATCGGCTCGCCGAGGCCGAGCTTGTGGAATTCGGCGGCCAGGTGCTCGTCCTCGGGGCGGTCGACCTTGTTGACGACGACCAGCACCGGCGCCTCGGCCCCGCGCAGGGTCTTCGCCAGCTCGGCGTCGCCGGCGCGGACGCCGGCGCGGCCGTCGACCACCAGCAGCGTCAGGTCCGCCTCGGCGATCGCGATCCGCGCCTGGCGCTGCACGTCGGCGGCCAGCTCGGTCTCGTCCTCGAGGTCGATGCCGCCGGTATCGAGCAGCTCGAAGGCGCGCCCGTTCCACTCGCAGCGCACCCGCTTGCGGTCGCGCGTGACGCCCGGCTCGGCGTGGGTCACCGCCTCGCGCCCGCCGGCCAGGCGGTTGACCAGCGTGCTCTTGCCGACGTTGGGAAAGCCGACCACGGCGACGGTGGGCAGGCGGCTCACGTGAAATCGCCCCCCTGTGACGAGTTGTTGTCGTATAGCGACAACAACTCGTCACAGACCTCTCTCGTGGGCCAGGGCGACGACTCGGGCGACGACATCGTCGAGGGAGAGGTCGGTGGTGTCGATCTCGACCGCGTCGGGCGCGGCGCGCAGGGCGCCGTGCTCGCGGCCCTCGTCGCGCCCGTCGCGCTCGTGCTGGGCGGCCAGGACCGCCGCCTCGTCCTCGCCGGACTGCGCGGCGCGGCGCCTCGCGCGCTCCTCGGCGCTCGCGGTGAGGAAGACCTTGAGCGGCGCGTCGGGGCTGACCACGGTGCCGATGTCGCGGCCCTCGGCGACGTAGCGGCCGGCGGCGATCATCGCCCGCTGCCGCGCCACCATCGCCACCCGCACCGGCGGGTGGACGGAGACGCGCGAGGCGGCCTCGGTGACCCGCGGCTCGCGGATCGTCGCGCCCACGTCGCGGCCGTCCAGCTCGACCCGGTCGCCGCGCAGGTCGATCTCCAGCCCGTCCGCCAGCCGGCCGAGCGCCTCGCCGTCGGCGAGGCCGGCGCCCGCCTCGAGCGCGGCCAGCGCCAGGCAGCGGTACATCGCCCCGGAGTCGAGGTAGGTGAAGCCGAGCTGCTCGGCGACGGCGCGGGCGACACTCGACTTGCCGGCCCCGGCGGGGCCGTCGATGGCGATGACCATGGCGGCAGCGTATTCGCGCCGCGGCTACCGGGCGAGCGCGGCCAGGTCGGCCTCGAAGCCCGGGTAGCTGACCGCGGCGGCGTCCATCCCCGCCACCTCGACTCCCTCGCACGAGGCCAGCCCGGCGATCGCGCCGAGCATCGCGATCCGGTGGTCGCCGTGCGAGTCGATCGCGCCGCCGCGCAGGCCGCCGCCGCCCTCGATCCGCATCCCGTCCTCGCTCGTCTCGACCGTTGCGCCGAACGCGATCAGCGCCGCGGCGACCGTCTCGATCCGGTCGCTCTCCTTGCGCCGCAGCTCGGCCGCGTCGCGGATCGTCGTCTCGCCCTCGGCGAAGCAGGCGGCGAGGGCGACCAGCGGCAGCTCGTCGATCGCCAGCGGGACCTCGGCGCCGCCCACCTCGGTGCCCGTCAGCTCCGAGGCGCGCGCGACGACGGTGCCGATCGGCTCGCCGCCCCCCTCGCCCGCCGGAGTCACGTCGATACGGGCGCCCATCCGCTCGAGGATCGTCAAGAGGCCGGTGCGCGTCGGGTTGAGTCCGACGCCGGAGAGGCCGACCTCGCTGCCCGGCACTAGCAGGCCGGCGACTACGAAGAAGGCGGCCGAGGAGAAGTCGGCGGGGACGACGAAGCGCTCGGGCGTGAGGCGCTCGGCCGGCTGGACGACGATCGTGTCGCCCTCGCGCTCGATCTCGGCGCCGGCCGCGCGCAGCATCCGCTCGCTGTGGTCGCGGGTCGGCTGACGCTCGACGATCCGCGTCTCGCCCTCCGCCAGCAGTCCCGCGAAGAGCAGGCAGGACTTGACCTGTGCGCTGGCGACCGGCAGCTCGTAGGAGATGCCGCGCAGCGACGCCCCCTCGACGGTGAGCGGCGGCAGGCGGTCCTCGCGGCAGCTCAGCTCGGCGCCCATCAACCGCAGCGGCGCGACGATCCGGTCGACCGGGCGGCGGCGGATCGACTCGTCGCCGTCGAGCGTCCAGGCGCCGGTCCCCTGACCGGCGAGCCAGCCGGGCAGCAGGCGCAGCAGGGTGCCGGCATTGCCGACGTCGATCGACGTCGAGCGGGCACCCCGCAGGCCGACACCCTGGACGAGCAGAGCCGGGCCCGCCCCCGCTGCCGTCTCCGCCGACGCCAGGTCGCCGCCCTCCTCTACGGCCACCATCGCCACCGCCTTCCCAACCTCCGCTCCGAGCGCCTCCACGGCGTCGAGGGTGGAGCGGGTATCGGCGGCGTCGAGATAGCCCTCGATCGTCGTCTCCCTCTCGCCCATCGCGGCGATCAGCGCCGCCCGGTGGGAGACCGACTTGTCGGCCGGGGGGCGGAGGCTGCCGCGCAGCGGCCCCGACGGCTCGAAGCGCCTGCCCACCGCCTACGCCTCGTCGCCGCCTGCGCGCTCGATGCTGTCCAGGGCGCCCAGCAGCGCCCCGGCGGCGGCGTGCCAGGAGGCGATCGCGCCGGCGTCGCCGGCGCGGATCAGCGCCCTCACCTCGTCGAGGCGGACGATCGCGTCGTCGATCGCCGCCGCCACCGCCTCGCGGTTGGCGGCGAAGATGTCTCCCCAGATCGCCGGGTTGGAGCCGGCGACCCGGGTCGCGTCGCGGAAGCTCGGCCCGACCTCGGGCAGCCGCTCGGAATCGCGTGTCAGCTCCGCCGCGGCGAGGCCGGCCAGGACGTCGGCGAATACGTGCGGCAGGTGGCTGACGGTCGCCATCAAGCGGTCGTGCGCCTCCGGGTCGATCGTCTGCGGCCGCGCGCCGAGGCCGGCGATCGCCTTCCGCAGGCGATCGAGCAGCGCCTCGCCGGAGCGCTCGGTCGGGGTCAGGTACCAGCGCGCGCCCTCGAACAGGTCGGCACGGGCGTTCTGCACCCCGGCGGTCTCGGCGCCGGCCAGCGGATGGCCGCCGACGAAGCGCTCGTCGTCGCCCAGCTCGGCGACTATCCCCTGCTTGGTCGAGCCGGCGTCGGTGACAACCGCCTCCGGGCCGCTCGCCGCGAGCGCCGCCCGCGCCAGCTCCGGCAGGGCCGAGACCGGCGCCGCGCAGAAGACGATCTCGGCGCCCGCGCATGCCTCGGCGACCGACGGCGCCGAACGGTCGACCGCCCCGAGCGCCTCGGCCCGCTCCAGGGTCGGCCGGTTCGGCCCCCAGCCGATCACCTCGCACCCCAGCCGCTCCCGCGCCGCGAGCCCGATCGAGCCTCCGATCAGGCCCACCCCGAGAACGGCGACCCTCATTCGCCGCGCCGTGTCCGCACGGCGGCGGCGAGCCGCTCGAGCAGGGAGACCGTCTCCTCCCAGTCGATGCAGGGATCGGTGATCGACTGGCCGTAGACGAGCGAGCCGGCGTCGCCGAGGTCCTGGCGACCCTCGACCAGGAAGGACTCGAGCATCACCCCGACGATCGCCTCGTTGCCGGCGGCGACCTGCTCGCCGATCACGCCCGCCGCGGCGATCTGCTTGGCCGGGACCTTTTCGCTGTTGTCGTGGGAGGCGTCGACCACGACCCGCTCGGCGAGGCCGGCGGCGCGCAGCTTCTCGAGCGCCGCCGCGACGCCCTCCGGGCCGTGGTTCGGCGCGCCGCGGCCGCCGCGCAGGATCACGTGGCCGTCCGGGTTGCCGGTGGTATGGAGGATCGCCGGTCGGCCGGCGTCGTCGATCCCGGCGAAGGCGTGCGGGGCCGCCGCCGCGCGCACCGCGTCGACCGCGACCTGGACGTTGCCGTCGGTGCGGTTCTTGAAGCCGATCGGCATCGAGAGGCCGGAACCGAGCTGGCGGTGGATCTGGCTCTCGGTCGTGCGGGCGCCGATCGCCCCCCAGGCGACCGTGTCGGAGATGTACTGCGGCGTGATCGGGTCGAGGAACTCGCAGCCGATCGGCAGGCCGAGGTCGAGCACCTGCAGCAGCAGGGTGCGCGCCATCCGCAGGCCGGCGTTGACGTCGCAGGAGCCGTCCAGGTAGGGATCGTTGATCAGGCCCTTCCAGCCGGTCGTCGTCCGCGGCTTCTCGAAGTAGACGCGCATCGCGACCAGCAGGTCGCCGCGCAGCTCCCCGGCCGCCCCGGCGAGCCGGCCGGCGTAGTCGAGCGCCGCCTCGACGTCGTGCACGCTGCACGGGCCGACCACGACCAGCAGCCTGTCGTCGCTGCCGCCGACGATCTCGGCGACCGAGCCGCGCCCCCCCATCACGGCGCGCTCGCGCTCCTCGCCCAGCGGCAGGTCGCCGAGCAGGTCGATCGGGGGCACCAACTCGACCACCCGCTCGATCCGCCGGTCGCGAACCCGGTCTCTCGGTATCTCCCTGCATTCCCACGATCATCTTGTCGCCGCCTTTCTCCACCGTCGAGACTCTACTTTCCAAGCGCGCTTCGCCATCGGGCACGGGCATCGCGAAGCGCGCGAACCGATCGGACCGGCGCCCGGCCAAACGCTCTATTGAGGCGGCGCGATGCCGCCGGGGCCGGACGCCTAGCTAAATCGCCAATGCCAGCGATAGAAGTGGCGAGCAGGGGCGACTGCGGCGCCGACGGCGCGAGCTTCGAGTGGGTTGTCGCCTGCTGTTCGCTTCTTCACCGCTTGACTTTGTAGCAGGCGGGGCGCGCTCAGTCGAGCAGCTCTCCGAGGGCGGCAAGGAAACGGTCGTTCTCGGCCGGGGCGCCGTAGCTGACGCGGATGTGGCCGGAGTCGCCGAGCGGCGAGCCGGGACGGACGGCGATCTTGCGCTCGGCGAGGCCGGCGACGACCTCCCGCTCGCCGGCTTCGCCGAGGTCGATCCAGGAGAAGTTGGTCTGCGTCTCCGCGGTCGCGAGGCCCAGCTCGCGCAGCGCCTCCTCGACCCGCAGCCGCTCGGCGATCGTCCGCTCGACCCGGCGCTCGACATCGTCCTGGTGCAGGACGGCCTCGGCCGCCGCCGCCTGGGCGAGCGCGTTGACGCTGAACGGCTGGCGCACCGCGTCGACCGCCGCGCGGAACCTGGCCGAGCCGAGCGCGAAGCCGACCCGCAGCCCGGCCAGGCCGTAGACCTTGCTGAAGGTGCGCAGGACGACCAGGTTGGGGAACTCGGCGAGCAGGTCGATCGTCGCGTCGGGGTCGTCGTCGGTCTGGAACTCGACGTAGGCCTCGTCGAGGGCGATCGTGACGTGGCCGGGGATCCGCTCGCAGAAGGCGGCGACCTGCTTCGCCCGCAGGTGGGTGGCGGTCGGGTTGTTGGGGTTGCAGACGATCGCCAGCTGGGTCGCGGCGGTGACCTCGGCCGCCATCGCGTCAAGGTCGTGGACCTCGCCCTCGGCCAGCGGCACGCGGATCTCGCGCGCGCCCGTCAGCGCCGCCAGGTGCGGGTAGATCGAGAACGAGGGCCAGGCGTAGAGGATCTCGGCGCCCGGCTCGCAGAGCGCCTCGGCGGCGGCGAGCAGGATCTCGCAGGAGCCGTTGCCGACGGCGACCCGGCCGGGCTCGGTCTCGTAGCGCTCGGCGAGGCGGCTGCGCAGCAGGGTCGCATCGGGGTCCGGGTAGCGGTTCATCGCCCCGGCGGCGGCCTGGATCGCCTCGATTACCTTCGGGTGCGGCGGCAGGCTCGACTCGTTCGAGGCGAGCTGGGCGATCCCGCCGGCGGCGATCGCCTCCGGCGCCTGCCCGGTCGGCACGCCGGCCCGGTAGCCCGGGATGCGGGCCAGCTTCTCGGCGAAGGTGACGGTCATGCGCCCATTGTGGCCGACCGCCGGATTACTGGGCGGCGTGGAGGTCGGAGCGCAGGTCCTGGGTCGCGCCGAGGTACGCGTGCGAGGGGACGTGGCCGGCGGGCGCGTAGTAGTGGACCATCGCCCGGATTACCCGCGGCATCGAGCCGGGGACGGGGATCTCGCGGCAGCAGAGGAGCGGCACGGCGTCGAGGCCGAGATTGCGCGCGGCGACCGCCGGGAACTCGGCGTCGAGGTCTTCGGTTGTGGTGAAGAGGACGCTGACCATCGCCCCCGGCTCGAGCTCGTTGCGCTCGAGCAGCTCGCGCATCAGCTCGGTCGTCGCGTCGAGGATCGCCTCGCCGTCGTTGGCCTCGGCCTGGACCGCGCCGCGGACCGCGAAGAGCCTCTGCTCACCCATCGCCCGCATCATCCCAGAGTGCGGCGACCTCGTCGGCGGCGAGGCGGCGCGCTGCGCCCTCGGGCAGGGCGCCGAGCGCTACCGGGCCGAAGCGGACCCGGCGCAGGGCGACCACCTCGTTGCCGACCGCCTCGGCCATGCGGCGGACCTGGCGGTTGCGGCCCTCGCGCAGGGCGATCTCGATCCGGCGCTCGCCCAGCCGGCGCACCTCGGCCGGGGCGGTCGGGCCGTCGTCCAGCTCCACCCCGCTCGCCAGGCGCCGCAGATCGGCCTCGGAGGGCGGTCGCCGCAGATCGACCCTGTAGGCCTTGGGGACTTCGTATCGCGGATGCGTCAGCCGGTTGGCCAGCTCGCCGTCGTTGGTCAGCAGCAGCAGGCCGGTGGAGTCGGCGTCGAGCCGCCCGACCGGGTAGAGCCTGGCGGGCGAATCGACCAGCTCGACCACGGCCGGCCTGGCTCCCGGCTCGCGCGCGGTCGAGACCACCCCGGCCGGCTTGTTGACCGCCCAGACCTCCCGCGCCTCCGCCCCCACCAAGCTCCCATCGACCCGCACCTCGTCGCCCTCTCCCACATCCCGAGCCGGATCCCTGACGACCTCACCGCCGACGGTCACCCTGCCGGCAGCAATCACCTTCTCAGCTCTCCGCCGCGAAGCGACTCCCCCGTGAGCGAGGAACTTGGCGAGCCGCACTAAGAGCCCATCCCGGTGGGGGTGGAATGTCTTGTACTTTTTCCGGGAAGCGGCTGGCGGACAGCCGCCCACTGTCTTCGGGAAAAGTTAAGTGGAACCCCCACCGGGATGGGCTCCCTCACTCGGCCCGCTGTTCCCCCGCTTTGAGCAGGCGCTCGCGCAGCTCGCGCTCGTCCTCCGGGCTGGGATCGAACTGGGACGGGTCCGGCAGCTCGTCGAGCCCGGAGAGGCCGAAGAGCCGTTCGAACAGCTCGGTCGTCTTGAACAGGGCGGCGCCGAACTGCGAGCGGCCAGACTCCTCGATCAGGCCGCGCTCGGCCAGGGTCTGCGCCGCCGACTCCGAGGAGACGCCGCGGATCCGCGCCACCTCGGGCCGCGAGACCGGCTGGAGGTAGGCGACGATCGCCAGGGTCTCGGCCTGCGCCTGGGTCAGCGGCGGCGTGCGCGGCTTGGCCAGCAGCCGCCGCGCCGCGTCCTCGCTGCCGGGGTCGCTGGCCAGCGAGAAGCCGCCCGCGACCTCGCGCAGGACGACGCCCCGGCGGCCCTCGCCGAGGTCCTCGCGCAGCACGTCGAGCGCCTCGCTCACCTGGCCTTCGGTCGTCTCGGTCGCCTCCGCCAGGTCGGCGACCGGGACCGGCTGCGGCGAGAGGAAGAGCAGCGCCTCGATCGTCCGCGGCAGGTCGCTCACGCCTCCACCCCGCTGCGGCGGATCTCGATCGGCCCCAGCGGCCGGCTCTGGCGCCAGGTCACCTCACCCTTGCGATACAGCTCGAGCAGGGCGAACAGCGTCACCGCCTGGGTCAGCCGGTCCTCGCCGCCGAACTGCTCGTCGAAGTCGATGCTGGCGCGGCCGGAGAGCGCCTCGCGCAGGGCTCGCAGGCGCCGCTCCAGTGAGACGGTCGGGCGGATGTGGCCGACGTCGAGCGGCGGCGGCTCCTCCAGCAGGTCGCCGAGCGCGGCGCCGAGCCGCTCCGGGTCGTAGACCGCCGTCGCCGCCTCGACGGCGACGCGGCGCAGGCCCGGCGGCAGCGGCGCCACCCGGTAGAGGTAGCCGCGGGCCGCCTCGAAACGCTCGCTCAGCATCGCCGCGGCGTCGCGGTAGCGACGGTACTCGAGCAGCCGCGCCAGCAGCTCCTCGACCGCCTCCTCCGGTCCCAGCTCGTCGATCTCCTCCTCGGCGCCGGGCAGGAGCAGGCGCGACTTCAGCTCCAGCAGCGCCGCGATCAGGACCAGGAACTCGGTCGCCACCTCCAGCTCCAGCTCGCCCTCGCGCTCGAGGTGGGCGACGTAGGCGACCACGACCTCGCCCAGCTCCACCTCCAGCAGGTCGACCTCCTCGCGCAGCAGGACCGCCAGCAGCAGGTCGAACGGCCCGGCGAAGACGTCGAGCTCGAGGTCGAGGTCGGCGACGGGCATCGGCTAAGGGTAGGCGGGGCCGCCGACGCCCATGCGCTCGCGCACTTCGGCGAGCGTGGCCGAGGCGATTGCGCGGGCCTTCTCGGCCCCGGCGGCGAGCCCCGCCTCCAGCGCCTGCTCGTCCGGGCGCAGCTCGGCGTAGCGCTCGCGGACGGGGGCCAGCAGCTCGACCACTCCGGCCGCCGTCGCCTGCTTCAGGTCGCCGTAGCCCGCTCCCTCCAGCTCGCGCTCGATCGCCGCCGGCTCGACGCCGCGGGCGATCGCCAGCACTTCGATCAGGTTGGAGACGCCGGGCTTGTCGGGCGCGCGGACGATCTCCCGGCCGGAGTCGGTGACGGCGCTGCCGAGCTTCTTGCGGATCGCCGCCGGCTCGTCGAGGACGTAGATCCTCCCCGCCTCGGTCGCGCCGGTGGTCGACATCTTCCGCTCCGGCTGCTGCAGGTCCATGATCCGCGCCCCGAGCTCCGGGATGCGGTGCTCGGGGACGACCAGGGTCTCGCCGAAGCGCTCGTTGAAGCGGCGGGCGATCTCCCGCATCAGCTCGATGTGCTGGCGCTGGTCCTCGCCGACCGGCACCTCGGTCGCCCGGTAGGCGAGCACGTCGGCGGCCTGCAGCACCGGGTAGAAGAAGAGCGCCGCGGAGACCAGCTCGCGCTGCCTGGCGGACTTGTCCTTGAACTGGTGCATGCGGTTGAGGTCGCCGTGGGCGGTGACCGCGGCGAGCAGCCAGGTCAGCTCGGTGTGCTCGTGCACGTCGGACTGGCGGAAGAGGATGCAGCGCTCGCGGTCGAGCCCGGCGGCGAGCAGGATCGCGGTCGTGTCGTAGAGCCGCTCGCGCAGCTCGGCCGGGTCGAAGGCGACCGAGATCGCGTGCAGGTCGACGATGCAGAAGATCGCCGGCTCGCCGCGCTCCTGCCCCTCGACGTACTGGCGGATCGCGCCGATGTAGTTGCCGAGGTGCTTGCGGCCGGTCGGCTGGATGCCGGAGAAGATGACGGGGGCGCCCACGGGCCGGAGCCTATTCAAGAGGCCCTCAAGCAGCCTCGGGCGCGGGCGCTGCGCGTTGCTGGGCGGAGTCGGCGTCGGCGCCGTGCCCGCACTCGCCGGCCGCCGCGGAGCCGCGGCTCGGGACCGCCTCGACCTCCCGGCGCGGGTTCTCGATCCCGAAGCCGGCGAAGACCCCGCCCGCGATCATCAGCAGGCCGGCGATCAGCACGCCGAGATGGAAGGCCGCGGTCGAGGCGGCGGGCGCCTTCGCGGTCAGTGGGCCGCTGACGTGGCCGGCGACGCTCGCGTCGAACTTGGCCGAGATCAGCGCCCCGAGCACGGCGATCGCGAGCAGGCCGGCGACTCGCGAGACACCGTTGTTGATCCCGGAGGCGATCCCGACGTGGCGCTCCTCGACCGAGTCGAGCACGGTCGCGGTGAGCGGCGCGACCGTCGCCGAGAGGCCGAGGCCGAAGACGACGATCGCCGGCAGTACCTCGCCCACGTAGCCGGGGTCGGCGCCGACCCGCAGCAGCATGATCAGTCCCAGCCCGCCGACGATCGGCCCCAGGCTCATCGGCAACCGCGGCCCGCTGCCCGACGCGAGCCTGCCCCAGCGCGGCGAGAGGACGAAGAGGATCAGCGAGACCGGCGTCGTCGCCAGCCCCGCCTCGAGCGGCGAGTAGCCGCCGACCTGCTGGAGGAAGATCGTGATGAAGAAGAGGGCCGCGATCAGCCCCGCGTAGGCGACGAACGTGGTCAGGTTGGCCACCCGGAAGTTGCGGATCCGGAACAGGGCCAGGTCCAGCATCGGATGGCGGATGCGCGCCTCGCGCAGCAGGAAGAGGGCGAAGCAGGCGACGCCGGCGATCAGCGGCGCCCAGACGATCGGATCGCCCCAGCCGTGGGTCGGTTGCTCGATCAGGGCGAAGACGGGACCGCCGAGCCCGGCCGCCGAGAGGGCGATGCCGAGCCAGTCGATCCCGCGGAACGCCTCCGGATCGCGGCTCTCGCGCACCGAGTGCAGGCAGAGGGCGACGGTGGCGGCGATCAGCGGGATGTTGACCCAGAAGATCGCACGCCAGGAGAGCGCCTCCACCAGCGCCCCTCCCCCGGCCGGGCCGACGACGACCGCGATCCCCGTCCAGGCGGTCCAGGTGCCGACGGCCTTGCCGCGCGCCGCCCCCTCGAAGGTGGCGGCGACGATCGCCAGCGAGCCGGGCACCAGCAACGCCCCGGCGATTCCCTGCAGGGCGCGGGCGCCGATCAGGAGCTCGACCGAGGGCGCCAGCGCGCAGAGGATCGAGGTGGCGCCGAAGGCGACCAGGCCGATCACGTACACCCGCCGGCGCCCGAACTGGTCGCCGAGCGAGCCGCCGACCAGCAGCAGCGAGACCATGGTCAGCATGTAGGCCTCGACCACCCATTGCTGCCCGGCCAGCCCGGCGTCGAGCCGGTCGGCGATCGTCGGCAGCGCCACGTTGACCACGGTCGAGTCGAGGAAGACGACCGTCGAGCCGAGGATCGTCGCGATCAGCGTCAGGCGCTGCCGACGGGACACGAGAGTCAGTGTACGTCGGGAAGCTCGCGCAGCTGCTGGGCCGGGGTGAAGAAGTTGCGGTAGGCGAGAGCGGTGGCGACGAGGGCGGAGATCGCGACGCTACCGAGCAGGGTGTAGAGGAGGATCAGCTGCAGGCGGACCGCGTCGGTCGGGTCGGCGCCGGCGAGCAGCATGCCGACCATCGTGCCGGGGAAGAAGATCAGCCCGGTCGTCTTGGTCGAGTCGACCAGCGTGATCGTCCCCGAGCGCAGGGCGCGGCGGACGAACGGCGCCGCCGCCTCGCGGGCGGTCGCGCCGAGCGCCAGGGTCGCCTCGATCGCCGCGCGGGAGTCGACGACCTCGTCGCCGAGCCGGTTCAGGGCCACCGCCGAGGCGGTCATCGCGTTGCCGATCACCATGCCGCCGACCGGGACCAGGTAGCGCGGCGTCGGTTCGAAGACGCCGAGGACGACGACCAGGCCGAGCGTCGTCGCCCCGGCCGCCGCGAGGGCGATCAACAGCGGCCAGAAGGCGCCCGGCACCTTCCTGGCGCGGCTGCGGGCGGTCAGCGCCCCGAACAGGACCATCACCGAGAGCAGCGCCAGCACCAGCAGGAGGGTTTCGGCTTCGAAGATCAGCTTGATCGCGTAGCCGATCGCGGTCAGCTGGACGAACGAGCGAACGGTGGCGACGGCGATGTCGCGCTCGAGGTCGGTCCTGCGCCAGAAGGAGACCGCGGCGGCGAGGGCGACCAGGGCCAGCGAGGCGGCGACCTGGCCGGGCGAGACGTGGATCGAGGTGGTCACAGCAGAAGCCTCCGATGTGCATTTTCGGCAAATGGCGCGGAAGAGGCACAGCGGAAGGTCATTGGGCGACCTCCTCCAGTGCGCCGGTCGCGGTGACCCGCCCCTCCTCCAGCCGCAGCGCCCAGCCGGTGAGGCGGCGCGCCTGCTCGGGGTCGTGGCTGACCAGGACGAAGGAGATGTCGAGCTCGCGCCGCAGCTCGGCCAGGGTCGCCTCGACCGCGTCGCGGGCCGCCCGGTCGAGCGCCGAGGTCGGCTCGTCGAGCAGCAGCACGCCGGGCTGCTGGGCGAGCGCCCGGGCGAGCATCGCCCGCTGCTGCTCGCCGACCGAGAGCTTGGCGACGTCGCGGGCGGCGAAATCGGCGCCGAGTCCGGCGAGGCGCAGGCAGCGCTCGGCGTCGAGCTGCTTGCCGGCCAGCTCGGCCGCGTAGGCGAGGTTCGACTCGACCGTCCCCTCGAGCAGCGACGGAAGCTGCGGCACCAACGAGACCTCGCGGCGCAGCTCCAGCGGGTCGTAGGAGTCGAGCGGGCGGCCGCGGTAGGCGATCGTCCCGGTGTCGGGATCGGCGAGCCGGTTGAGCAGCCGCAGCAGGGTCGACTTGCCGCTGCCCGAGGGGCCGACGATCGCCGCCGAGCCGGCCGGAACGCCGGCGCTGACCGCGTCGAGGACGCGGCGCTCGCCGCGGGTCAGGCTGACGTCGCGCAGCTCGAACAGCACCGGGGCATGATCCCGCACGGCTCGCGCAAGAAGCCTGCCGCAGGCGATCGGCGCTGGCGCCGGACCCGGCTTGGCTGCGAGAATCCGGGCAGGTGATCCCCTGATGGCAAGAGCGATCTGGAGCGGAACGATCAGCTTCGGGCTGCTCAACGTGCCCGTCAAGCTCTACAGCGCGGTCGCCCGCCGCGGCCTCTCGCTGCGCGAGATCCGCGAGTCCGACGGCGCCCGCATCCGCCATCGCCGGGTCGCCGAAGGGACCGGCGAGGAGGTCCCCTACGAGCAGATCGTCAGGGCATTCGAGATCGCCCCGGACCGCTACGTGCCGCTGAGCAAGGACGAGCTGGCGGCGCTGGCGCCGGAGAAGACGCGGGCGATCGAGGTCCAGGACTTCGTCGACCTCGACGAGATCGACCCGATCTACTTCGACAGCCCCTACTACCTGGGACCGGCGCCGGGCGCCGAGAAAGCGTATTCGCTGCTCGCCGAGGCGATGCAGCGCTCGGGCAAGGTGGCGATCGCCCGCTTCGTCTTCCGCAACAAGGAGCACCTGGCGGCGCTGCGGCCGAGCGAGGGCGTCCTCACCCTGACCACGATGCGCTTCGCCGACGAGGTCGTGCCGCCGGCCGAGCTGGAGGACGTGCTCCCTGCCGAGCCGCCGAAGCCGGCCAAGCGCGAGGTCGAGATGGCCGAGCGGCTGATCGACTCGCTGACCGGCGACTTCGACCCGGGCGCCTACCGCGACGAGTACCGCGAGGAACTGCTGGCGCTGATCGAACGCAAGGCCGAGGGCAAGGACGTGGTCAGCGCGCCGGCCCCCGAGGAGCCGAAGCCGACCGGCGCCCCCGACCTGATGAGCGCGCTCGAGGAGAGCATCGCCGCGGTCAAGGGCAAGAAACGAAAGGCGCCGCGGAAAGAGGTCGCGAGCAAACGCAAGCGCAGCCCGTCGAAGGGCAAGTCCAAAACCTCGAAGTGACCGTCACCAGGCCGTGACCGCCAGCCGCCAGGTCGAGGTCGACGGCCGTGAGCTGACCCTCACCAACCTCGACAAGGTCCTCTATCCGAAGGCCGGCTTCAGCAAGGGCGAGGTGGTCGACTACTACGCCAAGGTGGCGCCGGCGCTGGTCCCCCACCTGGCCGGACGCGCCGTCACGATGCGCCGCTTCCCGGAAGGCGTCGACGACCTCGACGCGGCCTTCTTCGAGAAGCGCTGCCCCAAGCACCGGCCGCAATGGGTGAAGACGGCGCGGGTCGAGGCCGGCCCCCGTGCCGGCATGATCGACTTCTGCGTCTGCGACTCGCTGCCGACCCTGGTCTGGATGGCGCAGCTGGCGGCGATCGAGCTGCACCCGTCGCTGTCGCTCTCGCGGGCGCCGATGCGCCCGACTGTGCTCGTCTTCGACCTCGACCCCGGGCCGCCGGCCGGCATCGTCGACTGCTGCCGGGTCGGCCTGCGCCTGCGCGGGTTCTTCGACCACTTCGGCCTCGCCTGCTTCCCGAAGACGTCGGGCTCGAAGGGCCTGCAGGTCTACGTCCCGCTCAACGGCCCCACCTCATACGACGTCACCAAACCGTTCGCCAAAGCGATCGCCCAGCTGCTGGAGAAGCAGACGCCGGACAAGGTCGTCTCGAAGATGAAGAAGGTCGAACGCGAGGGCAAGGTCTTCGTCGACTGGTCCCAGAACCACCAGCGCAAGACGACGATCGCCGTCTACTCCCTGCGCGCCCGCGAACGCCCGACCGCCTCGACCCCGGTCACCTGGGACGAGGTGACGAATGCCGCCGAGAACGAGGACGCCGACTCGCTTGTCTTCGAGGCTGGTGAGGTGCTGAACCGAATCGAGCAGCACGGCGACCTCTTCGCCCCGGTGCTCGAGCTGAAGCAGAAGCTGCCGGAGCTCTGACCCCCGTCGGCGGGCTCAGGGCCTATCCCCGGTAGGGGTGGAACGTCTTGTACTTTTTCCGCTGCGACGCCCGCGGACAGCAACCAACTGTCTTCGGAAAAAGTTAAGTGGAACCCCTGCCGGGATAGGCCTTAAAGCGACTGGCGGACGACCGGCCTGCGGGTCGCCTTGACCTCGTCGAGGCGGCGGACCGGGGTCGTGTAGGGGGCCTGCTTGGCCACCTCCGGGTCGGCCTCGGCCTCGGCGAGGATCTGCTCGATCGCGTCGGCGAAGGCGTCGAGGCTCTCCTTCGTCTCGGTCTCGGTCGGCTCGATCATCAGCGCCTCCTCGACGAGGAGGGGGAAGTAGACGGTCGGCGGATGGAAGCCGAAGTCGAGCAGGCGCTTGGCGAGGTCGAGGGTGGCGACGCCCAGCTCTCGCTTCATCGGCCTGCCGGAGAGGACGAACTCGTGCATGCAGTGGCGCTCGAAGGCGACCGGCAGCTGCCTGCCGGCCCGGCCCTGCGCCAGCCGGGCCTTCAAGTAGTTGGCGTTCAGCACCGCGGTCTCCGAGGCCTCGGCAAGGCCGTCTGCGCCGAGGCTGAGGATGTAGGCGTAGGAGCGGACGAAGACGCCGAAGTTGCCCTGGAATCCACGCAGGCGGCCGATCGACCTCGGCCGCTCGTGGTCGAGGTCGAAGGTCGGGCCGCTGCCGTCGCCGCCCTCGCGCCGCACGACCTGCGGCCGCGGCAGGAACGGCTCGATCCGCTCCGAGACCGCAATCGGCCCCGCCCCCGGGCCGCCGCCGCCGTGCGGCTGGCTGAACGACTTGTGCAGGTTGACGTGGACGATGTCGAAGCCCATGTCGCCGGGGCGCGAATGGCCCATCACCGCGTTCAGGTTGGCGCCGTCGTAGTAGAGCGTCCCGCCCGCCTCGTGGATCAGGGCGGCGATCTCGGCGATGTTCTCGTCGAACAGGCCGAGCGTGTTGGGGTTGGTCAGCATCAGGCAGGCGACCTCGCCGTCGACCTTGGCCCGCAGGTCGTCCATCTCGACCCCGCCGCGCGCGTCGGTCGCGACCTTGACGATCTCGTAGCCGGCCATCGTCACCGAGGCCGGATTGGTGCCGTGCGAGGTGTCCGGCGCCAGCACCCTGGTCCGCTCTTCGCCGCGGTCGGCGTGGAAGGCGCGGGTCAGCAGCAGGCCGGCGAGCTCTCCGTGCGAGCCGGCCGAGGGCTGCAGGCTGACGTGCGGCAGGCCGCAGATCTCGGCCAGCGACTGCTGTAGCAGCCAGATCAGCTCCAGCGCCCCCTGGGCGCGGCGCGGGTCCTGAGCCGGGTGCAGGCGGGCGTGGCCGGGCAGCGCCGCGACCCGCTCGTTGAGGCGCGGGTTGTGCTTCATCGTGCAGGAGCCGAGCGGGTAGAAGCCGCTGTCGAGGTCGAAGTTGCGGCGCGAGAGGCGGTTGTAGTGGCGGACGATCTCCGGCTCGGCGATCTCGGGCAGGCGCGGCGGCTCGTCGCGCAATAGCTTCGCCGGGATCAGCTCCGCGAGCGGCGGCTCCGGGACGCCGGCGTCGGGCAGCACCGCGGCGCGGCGACCGGGCTTCGACTTCTCGAAGATCGTCCGCGCGCGTTCGCGCTGCATCGGCATCTCGGCCGGCGTCATCGACCGACCGCCTCGGCCTGTGACGACTTGTTCTCGCTATGCGATAACAAGTCGTCACACTCGGCTTGAATCGCCTCCCCGAGGGTCTCGGCGAGGTCGTCGATCTGCTCGCGCGTGCGGCGCTCGGTGATCGCGACCAGGAGGCCGTCCTCGTGCTCGGGGTAGTCGCGGCCGAGCGGGTAGCCGGCGGCGATGCCGCGCTCGGCGCAGCGCTCCAGCACCGCGTCGACCGGGGCGGCGAGGCGGACGGCGAGCTCGCGCGCGACCGGTGCGCCGTGCAGTAGCTCGACGCCGTCGACCGCGGCGAGCCGCTCGCGCGCGTAGGCGGTTCGCCGCACCAGCAGCTCGCCCAGCTCGCGGAAGCCCTCGCGCCCGAGCCAGGCGAGGTGGATCGTCGCCGCCAGCGCGTTCAGCGCCTGCGCGGTGCAGATGTTGTGGGTCGCCTTCTCGCGGCGGATGTGCTGCTCGCGGGCCTGCAGGGCGAGGACGAAGCCGCGGCGGCCGTCGACGTCGTCGGTCTCGCCGGCGATCCGTCCCGGCAGCTTGCGGATCAGCTCCTCGGTGCCGCAGAAGAAGCCGAACGAGGGACCGCCGAAGTCGAGCCGGTTGCCGAGCGGCTGGCCCTCGCCGAGGGCGATGTCGGCGCCGCACTCGCCCGGCGGCTTCAGCACGCCGAGCGTCATCGGGTCGACCGCGACGACCAGCAGCGCCCCGTGCTCCTTCGCCGCCGTCCCGAGCGCCTCGACGTCCTCGATCGCGCCGAGGAAGTTCGGGCTCTGGAGGAAGACGGCCGCGGTCTCGCCGTCGACCGCGCCGGCGAGCGCGCCCGCATCGGTGACGCCCTCGCCGAGTCCGACCTCGGCGATCTCGGCGCCGAAGCCCTGCGAGTAGGTGGCGAGCGTCTCGCGGCTGTGCGGGTGGACGCCGCGGGAGACGACGAAGCGCCGCCGCCCCTTCGTCGCGCCGATCGCCAGGTACCCGGCCGAGGCGACCGAGGACGGCCCCTCGTAGAGGCCGGCCGTGGAGACCGGCAGCCCGGTCAGCTCCGACATCGCCGTCTGGAACTCGAACATCGCCTGCAGGCCGCCCTGGGAGATCTCCGGCTGGTAGGGCGTGTACGGGGTGAGGAACTCGCTGCGCTGCGTGATCGCGTCGACGATCGCCGGCACGTAGTGGTCGTACATCCCGGCCCCGAGGAAGCAGACCTGCTCCTCGGCGTCGGCGTTGCGGGCGGCGAGGGCCGCCAGCCGCTCGTAGACCTCGGTCTCGCTCATGCCCTGCGGCAGCGCCAGCGGGCGGCCGAGCCGCAGCGGCCCGGGGATCTGCTCGAACAGCTCGGCGGCCGACTCGACGCCGATCGCCGCCAGCATCTCGGCCCGGTCGGCGGGCGTGGCGGAGGTGTAGCGGGTCACGCTCCCAAGGCTACGCAAGCCCGAGGCGGGGGCGCCTCAGTCGCTTTCCAGCAGTTTGCGGTATTCGGCGACGCCGAGCAGCGACTCGGCCTCGCTCGGGTCGCTGAGCCGCACCTTGACCAGCCAGCCGCCGGCGTAGGGATCCTCGTTGATCCGCTCCGGGGCCTCGGCGAGCTCCTCGTTGACCTCGACGATCTCGCCCGACAGCGGCGCGATCACGTCGGAGACCGCCTTCACGGACTCGACCTCGGCGTACGGGGAGTCCTTGGCGACCGTCGCGCCGACCTCGGGCGGGTCGTAGAAGACGACCTCGCCGAGCGAGTCCTGCGCGTACCAGGTGATCCCGAAGGTCGCCTGCTCGCCGTCGATCCGGGCCCAGTCGTGCTCGGGGTGATACAGCAGCTCCTCGGGGTAGCTCGCGTCGGCCAACTCACTTCTCCTTCCGGTAGAGGGGCTTGGACGCTATCCGGGCCGGACGGCGCTTGCCGCGCACGTCGATCTCCACCTCGCTGTCCGGCACGGCCAGGTCCGATCGTACGTAGCCCATCCCGATCCCGACCTCGAGCGAGGGCGAGAAGGTGCCGCTGGTGACGGTCCCGACCCGTTCGGAGCCGAGCATCACCGGGTTGCCCTGGCGGGGGATGCCGACGCCCTCGATCCGGAACGGCGCCAGCCGCTCGGCGGTGCCCTCGGCGCGGGCACGGGCGACCGCCTCGGCGCCGACGAAGCCGGTCGCCTCGGCGCAGCACCAGCCGAGGCCGGCCTCGATCGGGTTGCGCTCCGGGGTCAGGTCGTTGCCGTGCAGGTGGAAGCAGGCCTCGAGCCGAAGGGTGTCGCGGGCGCCGAGCCCGCAGGGGACGACGCCCGCGTCGAGCAGCTCGGCCCAGACCGGCGGCGCGACCTCGGGGTCGAGCAGCAGCTCGACCCCGTCCTCGCCGGTGTAGCCGGTGCCGCAGACGAGCGCCGGGCGGCCGACGCGGGCGGCCTCGACCCGCATCCGCGCCGGCAGCTCGATGCCGAGGGCGCGGGAGACGATCGCCCGCGCGTGCGGGCCCTGCACGGCGAGCATCGCGTAGCGGTCGGCGACGTCGCGGACGGCGACGTCGAAGCCGCGACTCCAGCGGCCGAACCAGGCCAGGTCGGCCTCGTGGTTGGCCGAGTTGGTGACGATCAGGTAGCGGTCGCCGCCCAGCCGGTAGGCGAAGAGGTCGTCGAGCACGCCGCCGTCCTCGGCGCAGAGGCAGGCGTACTGGGCGCCGCCGACCCCGAGCGCGGCGACGTCGTTGGAGAGGACGCGCTGCAGGAAGGCGAGCGCACCGGGTCCCTCGACTTCGACCTCGCCCATGTGGGAGACGTCGAACATGCCGGCGTGGGTGCGCACCGCCGAGTGCTCCTCGCGCACCCCCTCGTAGGTCACCGGCATCTCCCAGCCGGCGAAGTCGACCAGCTTCGCCCCCAGCTCTGCATGCAACTCGTAGAGGGGAGTGTGCCGAAGCGCCGTGCCGCTCACGCGCGGCAGCGTATTGCAGGCGTCGCGCGAATCGGGGAGGGGGCCGGTCGAGCCCCCCGTCTCGTCGCTATTCCTTCAGGAACCCGGGGACGTCGATCTCGTCGTCCGACACGCGCAGTTTGCGGATGTCGGTGTCCCCGGCGGAGATCCGCGGGCCGCGGCTCTCGTAGCGGCGGCGGACCCGCTGCGGCGAGCGGGCGAGCAGCTCGAAGCCCTCGAAGCCGGTGGCGATCACGGTGACGCGCACCTCGTCGCGCATCGACTGGTCGACCACCGAGCCGAAGATGATGTTGGCGTTGTCGTCGGCCTCGGCCTGGACGAGCTGGGCCGCCTCGTTGACCTCGAACAGACCGAGGTCCTCGGGGCCGGTGATGTTCAGCAGCATCCCGGTCGCCCCCTTGATCGACTCCTCGATCAGGGGCGAGGTGACGGCCGCCTTGGCGGCGTCGACCGCGCGCGACTCGCCCGAGGCGGCGCCGACGCCCATCAGCGCCGAGCCGGCGTCGCGCATGATCGTCCGCACGTCGGCGAAGTCGAGGTTGATCAGGCCGGGGATGGTGATCAGGTCGGTGATCCCCTGGACGCCCTGGCGGAGGATGTCGTCGGCCTGGCGGAAGGCCTCCAGCACGCTGGTCCGCCGCTCGACCGCCTGCAGCAGCTTCTCGTTGGGGACGATGATCAGGGTGTCGACGTTGTTGCGCAGCTTCTCGATCCCCTCGAGCGCCTGCTGCATCCGCCGTTTGCCCTCGAACTCGAACGGCTTGGTGACCGCGCCGACGGTCAGCGCGCCGATCTCTTCCTTGGCGATCTCGGCGATGATCGGGGCCGATCCGGTGCCGGTGCCGCCGCCCTCGCCGGCGGTGACGAAGACCATGTCGGCGCCCTTCAGCGCCTCCTTGATCTCGTCGCGGCTCTCCGCCGCGGCGCCCGCCCCGACCTCGGGGTTGCCGCCGGCGCCGAGGCCGCGGGTCAGCTCCTGGCCGATCGAGAGCTTGATGTCGGCGTCGCAGGCCTGCAGCGCCTGGGCATCGGTGTTGACGGCGACGAACTCGACGCCGCGGATTCCGGCGTCGACCATCCGGCTGACGGCATTGGTCCCGCCGCCGCCGGCTCCGACGACCTTGATCACGGCCAGGTAAGTGGATTCCATCTCCCGATTTCTCCAAGCCCAGCCCCGGCGGGGCTGGATTTCGCCCAGCCCGGTAAGGGCTGGATATGAGTTGAGCCTTTGTTCCGTCCGATCCTCCGGCGAAGCTTGAGAGTTCAAGACTACGCCTGAACCGCGGAAATTGCGCTCAACGTAGGGCATTGACGGGGTCCTGTCAAACCCCCGAAAGGCATCCTGCAAGGCGCTAGTCTCGACTGCCACTTGAGGGTTTGGCCAACCTAACCCTTTGGTCGAGGGTTCAAGGAGGGGGCGGAAGCGTATGCCCAGAGCCGCCCACGGCCGGGCGGCCCGGAGCGTGCAGGTCGACATAATCGAGCGACGTCACCGAGGGATCGGCGAGGACCGCCGCCGCCGCCCGCCACTTCTGCGCAGCGTGGCTTGCATCGCCGAAGCGCAGTTCGATCCCCGAGCGCAGTTCGACGTCCACCCCGCTTTCGCCGTAGGAGCTGCTCGCCAGGTAGGGCCTCAACGTCGCCGGCGCCGCGCCGAGCACCCTCGCCTGCGCCAGCGCCGGGCCGGCGAGGCGGCCGCTCCGCGGCGGTTCGGAGAGCGGAAGCTGCGGCAGCTTGGCGCCTTCCGGGACCGGCAGCCAGGCCAGGACCCGGCCGTCGGGCCCGACCGCGACGGCTTCGGGGCCGCTGCCGATCGTCGCCGTCGCCCGCGGCACAGCGAGGTGGGATTCGACCGTGGTGTCGCGCAGGGCGAACCAGTAGAGCAACCCCCCGGCCAGCACGGCGAGCAAGACGATCGCGAGCCGGTGCCGGGACCCGCCCAACCTCGCCCGCCGCTTCCGCCTCGACCTCACAGCTCCCAGTCCCGCGGCCATCGCACCTCGCCCAGCGTCTGCACCTCGGGTTCCAGCTCGACGCCGAACCGCTCGTGCACCCGGTGCCGCCCCACCGCCATCAGCTCGAGCACGTCGGCGGTCGTCGCCCCGCCGGTGTTCTCGACGAAGTTGGCGTGCTTCGCGGAGAAGCGGGCGTCGCCCACACGCAGGCCGCGGCAGCCGGCCGCCTCGAGCAGCCGGCCGGCGGTGCGACCCCCGGCGCGCTCGTCCTCGGGGTTCTTGAAGGTCGAGCCGAAGGTCTTGATCCCGGACGGCTGCGCCTCGTGGCGGCGCGCCCGCATCGACGCCATCGTCGCCTTGACCTCGCCGGGGTCCGCGGCGAGGAGGGCGAAGCCGGCGTGGGCGACGACCTCCTGTCGACCGAGGTTGGAGCTGCGGTAGGCGAAGCCGAGCGCCTCGGGATCGCGGCGGTCGCTGCCCTCGGGCGTGCAGACGTCGACCCACTCGAGCACCCGGGCGAGCTGGCCGCCGTAGGCGTTGGCGTTCATCTTCACCGCGCCGCCGACCGTGCCCGGGATGTTGACGCCGAACTCGAGGCCGGAGAGGCCCCAGCCGGCGGCCTTGGCGGCGGCCGACGGCAGGCGGGCGCCGCCGCCGCAGAGCAGCCGCTCGCCGTCGCGCGCCACCGCCGCGAGCTCGCCCTCGAGCTTCAGCGCCAGGCCGCGAAAGCCCTCGTCGGCGACCAGCAGGTTCGAGCCCGAGCCGATGATGCCGATCTCCAGGCTCTCCTCCCCGGCCCAGGCGAGCAGGGCGCCCAGCTGCCCCCGATCGGCGGGGCGCGCGAACCAATCGGCGGCGCCGCCGGTGCGGACGGTGGTCAGCCGGCAGAGCGGATAGTCGCGCTCGACGCTCTCCGGCGGGGCCTTCATCCCTCCCTCCCGCTCGCGCCTTCGACCAGAGCCTCGCCGAGGCGAAAGACGTCGCCGGCGCCGACCGTCACCAGGACATCGCCCGGTCCAAGCCGGTCGGCGAGCGCCGATCGCGCCGCCTCCAGCGTCGGCGTCCACAACACCCGCCTGCCCTCCATGCGATCCGCGGCGGCGCGGGCGACGTCGAGGCCGCCGACCCCGGCCAGCTCGCCGACCGGCTCCTCGCGGGCCGGGTAGACGTCCAGCACCGCGACCTCGTCGGCGAGAGCCAGGGCCGCTCCGAGCTGCTCGGCGAACGCCTTGGTCCGCGAGTAGAGGTGCGGCTGGAAGGCGGCGAGCAGGCGCTCGGGACCCAGTTCGCGCAGGGCCGAAAGCGCTGCGCGCACCTCGGTCGGGTGGTGGGCGTAGTCGTCATATATGACGGCACCGGCGCATTCCCCCTTGCGCTCGAGCCGACGGGCGACACCGGCGAAACCGGCCAGCGAGTCGGCTGCCTCCCCGACGTCGAGACCCGCCAGCTGGACAGCGGCCAGGGCAGCGCGGGCATTGAGGAGGTTATGACCGCGGCGGCCGGGCAGCCTGAGCGGGAGATCGGGGGGACCGGGGGAGGCGAAGTCGAACTCGACCCGGCGACCGTCGGGGGCGAGCCGGTCGAGCGCGCCGCCCGCCGGAAGCGCCACCCCCGCAGCCCTTGCCGCGAACTGCACGAAGGCGGCCCGCAGCGCGGCAACCGAGCCCCAGTGCGAGTGGTGGTCCATCTCGACGTTGGTCACGACGGCGATCTCCGGCTCGAGCTCGAGGAAGCTGGCGTCGCTCTCGTCGGCCTCGGCGACGACCCACTCCCCCCCGCCCCAGCCGGCGTTGACGGCCTCGCCGTGCGGACCCAGACCCGGTACCTCGCCGCCGACGAAGAAGGCCGGGTCGGCGCCGATCTCGCGCAGCGCCCAGGTCAGCATCGCGGTCGTCGTGGTCTTACCGTGCGTACCGGCGACGGCGATCAGCCGCTTCGCCGTGCAGAGCTCGGCCAGCAGCCCCCCGCGGCGACGCACGGCCAGGCCGCGCTCGCGAGCGAGCACCAGCTCCGGGTTGTCCGCTCCGATCGCCGTCGAGACGACCACCTCGGCGTGCTCGGGGACGTTCGCCGCGTCATGGCCGACCACCGGGTCGAGGCCGGCGGCGCGCAGTCGCTCCATATAAGAGGAGTCGGCCCGGTCGCTGCCGGTAACGGTCGCGCCCAGCTCGTGGCAGACCAGCGCCAGGCCACTCATCCCGGCGCCGCCGATCCCGACGAAGTGGAGCCGGCGCGAGGCCCAGTCGCGCTTCACGACCCGCTCCGCTGCGCTCTGTCGGCGCATCATCGGGCTAGCTCCAGGACGGCGTCCGCGATCCGCCGCGCGGCGTCGGGCATCGCCAGCGCCGCCGAGGCTGCGGCCATCGTCGCCAGCCGAGCCTCGTCGGCGAGCAGGCCGGTCACCTCGACGGCCAGACGCTCGGCGCTCAGCTCGCCGTCGCGGATCACGGTCGCCGCGCCCGCCTCGGCCATCCAGGCGGCGTTGCTCTCCTGATGTCCGGCGGCGGCGTGCGGGTAGGGCACGAGCACCGCGGGACGGCCGGCCGCGGCCAGCTCGAAGATCGAGCCGCCGGAGCGGCCGACGACGAGGTCGCAGGCGGCGAGGGCGTCGCCGAGGTCCGGCTCGTAGGCGAGCAGGGCGTAGCGCTCGCGCTGCGGGGCGGCGGCGAGGCGCTCCTCCAGCGACTCGAAGTCGCGCCGGCCGCAGACGTGGACGACGTGGAAGTCGCGGCCCGGCCGCTCGGCGAAGGCCGCGACCGCGCACTGGTTGATCGAGCGCGCGCCCTGGCTGCCGCCCATCACCAGCAGGCATCTGTCGTTCGCGGCGACGCCCAAGCGCTCGCGGGCGACGGTGCGATCGGCGGCGAGCACCGCCGCCGGAACCGGCCGCCCGGTGACCTCGTAGCGCCCGCCCTCGCGACCGGCGATCGGGAAGGCGAGGCAGACGCGCCGCGCGCGGCCGGCGAGCAGGCGGTTGGCGAGGCCGAGGTGGCTGTCGGCCTCGGTCAGCACCAGCGGGGTGCGGCGCAGGACGGCGGCGAGACCGGCCGGGCCGGCGACGAAGCCGCCGCCGCCGACCACGACGTCGGCACGGCGGCGGCGGATCGCGCGCAGCGCCGTTCCCACGGCGGCGACGGCCTCGACCGCGGCGGCAGCGGCGCGCAGCGGGTTGCCGCGGTCGATCCCGCGCACCCTGAGCAGGTCGATCTCGTAGCCGGCCGCCGGCACCAGCTCGGCCTCGATCCGCCCGCGGGCGCCGAGGAAGGAGACCTCGGCGCCGCTAGCCCGAAGCTCGGCGGCGACCGCCATGGCCGGCACGACGTGGCCGGCCGTTCCCCCGGCCGCCACCACCACTCTTACGACTTCTGGCACTGCTCGATCGGCTCCTTCCGCGCGCCGGCGTTCGACCGCCCTGGACGACCCGCAGTTTGCCAGCGCGGGCGGTCCCTCCGCGGGCGACGTTGAGGATCAGGCCCACCGCGAACAGCGTCGCCAGCAGGCTGCTGTTGCCGTAGGAGACGAACGGCAGCGGCACGCCGGTCAGCGGCGCCAGGCCCATCACCGCGAAGAGGTTGATCGTCGCCTGCACGAGGACCAGCGAGGTGAGGCCGGCGACCAGCAGCTTGCCGTAGCTGTCCTTCGCTTTCTTCGCCACCTGGAGGCCGGCGTAGCCGAACAGCGAGAAGAGGCCGACGACGCCGAGGATGCCGACCATCCCCAGCTCCTCGCCGATCACCGCGGAGATCATGTCGGTGTGCGCCTCCGGCAGGTAGTAGGCCTTCTGCACGCCGTTGCCGATCCCGACTCCGAAGATGCCGCCGGAGCCGAGCGCGATCTTCGCCTGCGCCGCCTGGAAGCCGGCTCCAGCCGCGTCGGCACTCGGGTTGAGGAAGGAGGTGAGGCGGGCCATCCGGAAGGGCTCGACGACGGTCATGATCAGCGCGAAGGCAGCGAGGCAGAGGCCGATCGCAACAAGATCGCGCAGCCGCGCCCCAGCGGCGACCAGGGTGGCGGCAACCGCGAAGGCGATCACCATCGCCGTGCCGAGGTCCGGCTCGACGACGATCAGCAGCGTCGCGGCGCCGGCCACGAGCAGCAACGGCATCAGGCCCTCCAGCGTGCGCGCCCGCTTCGGCCTGCGCGCCAGCAGGTCGGCCCCGTAGAGGATCAGCGCCACCTTCGCCAGCTCCGAGGGCTGGAGCTGGATGAAGCCGGGGCCGATCCAGCGGCTGGAGCCGTTGACCGTGGTGCCGCCGAGCAGCACCGCGAGCAGGAGGAGGAGCGAGACGCCGAGGATCGCCGGGGTGAGGCGGCGGACCGTCTCCAGGCCGTGGCGGGCCGTCAGGTGCATGATCGCCAGGCCGGCGGCGCCGAAGATCAGCGTCCGCTTCAGGTAGAAGGCGCTGTCGGAGAGGCCGCCGTCGCTGAGGATGCGGGTGGTCGAGCTGGCCGAGAAGACCATCACCGCGCCGAAGGCGAGCAGGCAGAGGGTCGCGGTGAGCAGCATGTTGTACTCGGGCGGCAGCCTGGCGGCGCGCGTGCGGGCCTTCCCCGAGCCGGCCCTCCTCGACTTCTTCCTCGATCCCCTCCGGAGTCTCATCGCAGCCCCTCGACGATCTGGCGGAAGCGCTCGCCGCGTGCTTCGAAGCTCTCGAAGGCGTCGAAGCTGGCGCAGGCCGGCGAGAGCAGGACGACCTCGCCGGGGCGGGCCGCGGCGGCGGCGCGGCGCACGGCGTCGTCGAGGTCGGCGCGGCGATGCAGCTCGACGCCGCGCTCGAGGACCGGCGCCAGCTCGGCGGCCAGGCGGTCGGCCGAGGCGCCGATCAGGTAACAGGCGGCGCAGGCCTCGGCGACCGGCTCGATCAGCGGCGCGAACGGCTCGTCCTTCTCGCTGCCTCCGAGGATCGCGTGGACACCGCCTCCGAAGGCGCGCAGGCCGACCGTCGCCGAGGCGACGTTGGTGGCCTTCGAGTCGTTGACGAAGCGGACTCCGCCGATCTCGGCGACCTGCTCGAGCCGGTGTGGGACGCCGGCGAAGCTGCGCAGGCCGGCGCGGACGGCGTCGCGGTCGAGCCCCATCGAGAGCGCCGCCGCGGCGGCGGCCATCGCGTTGGCGACGTTGTGCTCGCCGAGCAGCCCCAGCTCCTCGACGGCGATCAGCGGCTCGCGGCCGTGGAAGATCGTCCCCCCGGCCAGCGCCACCTCGCAGTCGGGGCCGGCGCCGTGGCAGAAGGAGACGCGGCGGGCGCAGCCGCCGAGGTCGACGCCGGCCAGCGCCGGCTCGTCGGCGTTGTAGACGGCGATGTCGTCGTTGCCCTGGTTGGCGAAGATCCGCAGCTTCGCCGCCAGGTAGGCGTCGAGGTCGGCGTGGCGGTCGAGGTGGTCGGGCGCGAGGTTGAGGAAGACGGCGCACTCGGGCGCGAAGCAGTCGCTGTCCTCGAGCTGGAAGCTGGAGGCCTCGCAGACGACGGTCGTCGCCGGATCGACCTCGCCCGCCAGCGAGGAGAGCGGCGTGCCGACGTTGCCGGCGACGGCGACCGGCTCGGCGGCGCTGCGGTAGAGGTGACCGAGCAGCTCGACGGTGGTCGTCTTGCCGTTGGTTCCGGTCACGGCGAGGAAGCGATTGGGGATCGCCCGCCAGGCGAGCTCCAGCTCGCCGACCACGTCAACGCCGCGCTCCAGCGCGGCTGCGATCGCCGGCGCCTCCCGGGGCACGCCCGGGCTCTTGACGACGGTCCGCGTGCCATCGAGCTGAGCAAGTCCATCCGTATCCAGGGCAACTTCGACGCCGACCCCCTCCAGCCCTGCCGCCCCCTGCGGATGCGAGGAATCGACCCCCCGCACGACCTCGCCCCGAGCGGCCAGCATCCGCGCCGCGGCCTGCCCCGACCGCGCCAGCCCGACGACCAGGAACGGACCCTCGGGCAGCTCGGGGCGAGGCTTCCTGGGAGGCGGCGCATTCATCAGGCATAGGTTCGCGCTACAGCCAGCCGAACCTGTACGTCAGGGAGGGTCGGGTGCCCCTCCCGGCGGCTTGTACTTTTTCCGCGGCGACGCTGGCGGACAGCCAAAATCCTGTCTTCGGAAAAAGTTGAGCCGGGAGGGGTGCCCGGCCCTCCTATCGCCCGATGCTCTGCTGGTACAGGGTGAAGCCGATGCCGGAGCAGACCGCGGCGATGATCCAGAAGCGGAGCATGATCTTGGTCTCCGACCAGGCCATCATCTCGAAGTGGTGGTGAAGGGGCGCCATCAGCAGGACGCGGCGGCGGAAGGTCTTGAAGGCGAGTACCTGGACCGCGACCGAGAGGGCCTCGATCACGAAGATGCCGCCGATGATGATCAGCAGCACCTCGGTCTGGGTCATCACCGCGAGGGCGCCGATCGCCCCCCCGAGGCCGAGTGAGCCGGTGTCGCCCATGAAGATCGAGGCCGGGAACGAGTTGAACCAGAGGAAGCCGATGCAGCCGCCGACCAGGCAGGCGGAGAGCAGGGCCAGGTTCTGCTGCTCGTTGGTGACGAAGGCGATCGCGGTGTAGGCGAGGAGGACGATCGCGCAGGAGCCGGCGGCGAGGCCGTCGAGGCCGTCGGTCAGGTTGACGCCGTTCGAGGTGCCGGCGATCACCAGGAAGACGAGGACGAAGTAGAGGACGGGGCCGAGGTCGAGGCTGGCGTCGCCGATCCGGAAGTAGAGGATCGGCTCCAGCCCGACCTCGTGCCGTGCGACCCACCAGAGGCCGAGCGCGAGGATCAGCTGGCCGGCCAGCTTCCAGCGCGCCGAGAGGCCGAGCGAGCGGCGTTTGACGATCTTGATGAAGTCGTCGGCGAAGCCGAGCGCGGCGCAGCCCATCGCGACGCCGAACACGGCGAGGCTCTGCGCGTCGCGGTCGGAGAGGACCAGGTAGGGGACGGTGATCGCGGCGAAGACGATCAGCCCCCCCATCGTCGGCGTGCCGGCCTTGGCGTGGTGCTCCTGCGGGCCGTCCTCGCGGATGTTCTGCCCGAACTCCTTCACCCGCAGGTACTCGATGAACTTCGGGCCGAGGAAGATGCAGATCAGCATCGCCGCCATCCCGGCGATCAGGACCTCACCCATCAGAGCAGCCCCTCGAGCGCCTCGGCGACCGCCTCGAGGCCGGCCGAGCGCGAGCCCTTGACCAGGACCGCGTCGCCGGGTTCGAGCTGGGCGGCGAGCAGCTCCGCGGCCTCCTCGGGCGCGCCGACCAGCTCGTCGGGGTCGTAGTCGCGCGCCGGCTCGCCGACGCCGACCAGGAGGTCGATGCCCTCGGCGCGCGCGTGGGCGCCGACCTCGCGGTGGTAGCCGGCGGCGCCGGGGCCCAGCTCGGCCATCTCGCCCAGCACCGCGATCCGCCGCTCGCCTTCCAGCGAGGCGAGGTGGTCCAGCGCCGCGCGCATCGACACCGGGTTGGCGTTGTAGCAGTCGTTCACGAGGACGATCCCGTCTCCAAGCTCGAGGCGTTCGCCCCGGAAGCGGGAGAAGCCTATGCTCGCAGCGCGATCGGCCATCTCCTCGAGCGGCGCGCCGAGCGCGACGCCGGCGCCGATCGCCGCCAGGGCGTTGGTCAGGTTGTGGCGCTCGGCGAAGGGGAAGTGGAAGCGGGCGCGGCCGGTGGGGGTGGCGATCAGCGCCTCGGTCACGCCGTCCTCGACCTTCGCCTCGACCGCGTCGACGTCGCCGCCGGGCCCGAAGCGCAGCAGACGCGGCGCGTCGCCCAGGTGCGCCTCCAGCTCGCCGGCCTCGACCGGGACGACGGCCGTGCCGGCGGCCGGAAGAGCCGCCAGCAGCTCGGCCTTCGCCGCGGCGATCGCCTCGACCGAGCCGAGCAGCTCGACGTGGACCGGGCCGACGTTGGTGATCACCGCGACTTCGGGCTCGGCGATCGCCACCAGCTCGGCGATCTGCCCGGCGCCGCGCATCGCCATCTCCAGGATCAGCACCTCGGCGTCCTCGGGCGCTTCGAGCACGGTCAGCGGCAGCCCGATCTCGGTGTTGAGATTCTCGCGGTTGGCGTGCACCCGCCCCGGCAGCAGCGCCCGGGCGATGTCCTTGACCGAGGTCTTGCCGACCGAGCCGGTGATGCCGACGACGCGGGCGCCGAGCTCGCGCCGCCAGGCGCGGGCGAGGCTCTGGAGGGCGGCGAGCGGATCGGCCGCCGAGAAGACCCAGGCGCCCTCGAGGCCGCCGGCGAGCTCCGGCCGCACTACGACCCCCCAGGCGCCGGCCGCGACCGCCCCCGGGGCGAACTCGCCGCCGTCGGCGGTCTCTCCGCGGAGGCCGAAGAAGAGGTCGCCGGCCGCCGCCTCGCCGGAGGCGATCACCGCACGGCGGGGCGCTCCGGGCTCTCCCCTGGCAAGGATCTCGGCGCCCATCGCCGTCGCGATCTGCTCCGCTGCGAGGTTCATCCGGCGCCCGTCGCTGCCGGGCCGGCGGCGCCCGGCAGCTTGCGCAGCTCCTCGCGGGCGACCTCGCGGTCGTCGAATGGAACCTTGCGCCCGTCCTCGAACTCCTGGCCCTGCTCGTGGCCCTTGCCGGCGATCACGACGGTGTCGCCCGGGCGCGCTTCCGCCAGCGCCATCGCGATCGCCTCGCGACGATCGACCTCGAGCTCGACCGCGCCGCCGCCCTCGGCGCCCGCCGCCACTTCGGCGACGATCGCATCGGGGTACTCCGAGCGCGGGTTGTCGGAGGTGATCACGGCGAGGTCGGAGTTGGCGACCCCGGCCCGCCCCATCTTCGGCCGCTTGTCGCGGTCGCGATCGCCGCCGGCGCCGAAGACCGAGATCAGCCGCCCCGGGGTCAGCCGCCGCGCCGCCCGCAGCACGTTCTCAAGCGAGTCCGGCGTGTGCGCGTAGTCGACGAGGACGGTGAAGGGCTGCCCCTCGTCGACCGGCTCGAACCGCCCGGGCGGCGGCGCGGCCCCGGCGAGCGCGGCGGCAGCCGCCTCCGGCTCGACCCCGAGGGCGATGCAGGCAGCGAGCGCCCCCAGCGCGTTTGCCACGTTGAACCCCCCCGACAACCGGGTCCGCACCCGCAGCTCCCCGCCGACGGGCCGATTCCCGTCGCCAGGCGTCGGTCTCGGGTCCGTCGGCCTCGAAGTGACGGTGAAGCCGGCGCCGGTGGCGTCGAAGGCGACGTTGCGGGCGACGAGGTCGGCGTCGCGGCCCTCGACGGAGAAGGTCGTGCAGTCGAATTCGCCGGCCAGCCGGCGCCCGTACTCGTCGTCGACGTTGACGCTCGCGACCCGCGGCCCGATCTCGAACAGCCGCCGCTTCGAGGCAAAGTAGTCCTCCATGTCCGCATGGAAGTCGAGGTGATCCTGGGTCAGGTTGGTGAACAGCGCGACATCGAAGTGGATCGCGTCCGCGCGGTGCAGGACGAGCGCGTGCGAGGACACCTCCATCGCGCAGGCCCCGTCCCCCCCGTTCAGCATCCGTCGAAACGTCGCCTGCAAATCGATCGCCTCGGGAGTGGTCCGCTCCACCTCCTCCTCCACCCCGCCGACCACCTGCTTGACCGTCCCGAGCAGCCCACACCGCACGCCGGCAGCCTCCAGCACCTCCCGGATCAGGAACGCCGTGGTCGTCTTCCCGTTCGTGCCGGTAACTCCAACCACCTTCAGCTCCCCGGTCGGGTCCCCCCAGAACCGAGCCGCAAGAGGCGCCATGGCCGCCCGAGCATCGGCCACGACGACCTGCGCCGCGTCCACCTCGAGCTCCCGCTCGACGACCAACGCGACGGCGCCGGCCTGCACAGCAGCCGGGCCGAACTCATGCCCATCGACCTTCCCCCCGGGCACGCAGAAGAACAGCGCCCCGGCCCCCACCTTGCGGCTGTCGTAGGCAAGCGACTCGACCTCAGCGGACCCGTCACCGACGACTCGGGCCCCGTCAGCTACCGCGGCAAGCTCATCCAGCCTCACGGTGCCGGAGTTTAGGTGGGGGGTCGGGTGGCCCTCCCGCACGCGGCGTCATGTTTTTCGCCCGGCAACTCAGCGAGAGACACAAGGCACGGGGCGAAAAACCCAGCGAAGGGAGGGCCACCCGACCCCCCACCCCCACTATTCGGTCGGAACCCCGAGATAAGGAAGAGCAAACGCTGCGATCTTCCCGAACGCCGGCGCGGCAACGGACCCGCCGTAGATGTCCCCCTGTGGCTGATCGACGATCACCGCCACCAGCAACCGCGGATCGGCAGCCGGCGCGAAGCCGATGAACGACGCCACGAACTTGGTTTCCGAGTAGCCGCCGTTTTCGGCCACCTGCGCGGTCCCGGTCTTCCCCGCCAGGGTGTACCCGGGCACGCTCACCGAGGACGCGGTCCCGCCCGCTTCGAGCACCCCCTCCAGCATCGTCCGCACCTCTTCCGCCACCTGCGGGGAGATCACCCGCCGCCCGCGCGGCTCGTGAACCGCGTCTTCCCCGATCCGCTCGATCAGCTGCGGCCGCCGCAGGACGCCGCCGTCGGCGATCGCCGCGTAGCCGGCGATCATCTGCATCGGGGTCACCGCGAGGCCCTGGCCCATCGGCAGGTTGCCCATCGTCGAGCCGGAGTATTCGTCGAGCTTCGGCACGATCCCCTGCTCCTCGGCCGGGAACCGGACCCCGGTCGGGCGGCCGAAGCCGAAGCGGTCGATCCAGCGGCTGAACTTCTCGCTGCCCAGCCCGAGCCCGATCGTCACCGCGCCGATGTTGGACGACTGGGCGAGGATCTGAGCCACGGTCAGCGTCACCGTCGGGCGGGCCTCGGCATCGGTGATCGTGCGGTCGGCGACCTGGAGCTCGGGCGGCAGAGTGAAGGCGGTTTCGGGCGTCACCTCTCCTTCCTCCAGCGCTGCCGAGACGGTGAACGCCTTGAAGGTCGAGCCGGGCTCGTAGGTGAAGCCGGTGGCGCGTTCCATCAGGTCTTCGGGTTCGACGCCTTCGAGGTCGGTCGGGTCGACCGGCGGCCAGTTGGCCAGCGCCAGGACCTGCGAGTTGCGCGGGTCCATGACGATCGCCGTGGCGCCCTTCGGCGCGTAGGTTTCGCCGACTTCGCCCAGCACCTGTTCGGTCTTCTTCTCGATCGCCGGGTCGAGCGTCAGGCGCAGGTCTTCGCCGTCCTGCGCCGCCTTCACGGTTTCCAGCCGGATCGGTTCGCCGAGGGCGTCGGTGACGACCTGCCGTTCGCCGTCTTCGCCGCGCAGCACAGATTCCTCGGCCGCCTCCAATCCGGTCAGACCCTGGTTCTCGGACCCCACGGCGCCGATCGTCTGCGCCGCCATCGCCCCCTGAGGGTAGGTCCGCCGGCTGTCCGGCAGCTCGCCGATCCCGGCCAGGTCGAGCCGTGCGACCCGCGCCGCGGTCGGCAGGTCGACCTTGCGGGCGAGATAGGCGAAGCCCCCTTCTTCGGTCAGGCTGTTCAGCACCTCGCCGGTCTCCATGCCGAGGATCGGCGCCAGCTTGGCCGCGTCCTGAGGCGCATGCTTGACCTGGTAGGGCGTGGCGTAGATCGTCCTCGCGTCTTCGGAGACGGCGAGCGGGTTGCCGTAGCGGTCGAGGACGGCGCCACGCAGGCCGGGGACGGTTATGACCTCGGTCTGCTGGGATGCGGCCTCGGAGGCGAGCGTCGCGCCCTGCACTCCCTGCAGCCAGAAGGCGCGGGCGCCGATCGCCAGGAAGCAGAGGAGGAAGCCGGCGAAGAGCAGCCCGATCCTGCGCTCGATCGTCCGCATCGACTGCCTCAGTAGCCCGCTTCGGCGGCGGCCAGGCGCCGGGCCGCGGTCGCAACGTCGCTCGGCTCGGCCTTCAGGTAGCCGACCTCGGCCGACGGCGCCGCGGTCAAGCCGAGCGAGGCGGCGTCGTGGCGGACGCGCGCCGCGCCGGATCGCTCGGCGTCGCGGCTGCGCAGCAGCGAGTTCTCCTGGTCGAGCGCCTGGATGTTCTGGTCGACGTGGCCGGCACCGGCCGCGAGGCTGAGGGTGACCACGTTGAGCGTGACGATCCCGGCGAGCAGGACACCGAGCACCGCGATCCAGGCGCGGCCGCGGGTCAGCCGCACGATCAGGCCCGAGTCGGGCAGGTTGCGGACCGCGGTCGCGGTGCCGACCGCGATCGGGATCAGCTGGCCGCCGGGGCGGCGGACCGGCGCCCTGCGCCGCGGCGCGCGCGCCGGGGCGGCGCTGCGGGCGGTCGCCGCGGCGGCCATCAGGCGTCGCTCCCGGCCGGCTGGACGGCGGCGATCTTCGCCGCGGCGCGCAGGTGGGCCGATTTGGAGCGCGGGTTGGCGGCGACCTCGTCGGGTCCCGGGGCGATCGCCCGGCGGGTCAGCAGCTCGGCTTCGGGCTCGCGACCGCAGACGCAGACCGGCAGCTCCGGCGGGCAGACGCAGCCGCGGGCGCGCTCCGCCAGGAAGCGCTTGACGCGGCGGTCCTCGAGCGAGTGGAAGGAGATCGCGGCAAGCCGGCCGCCGATCGGCAGCATCGCCCACGACGTCGGCAGCGCGTCGTCGAGCGAGTCGAGCTCGCCGTTGACGGCGATGCGGATCGCCTGGAAGGTGCGCTTCGCCGGGTGGCCGCCGCCGAACCGGGCCGAGGCCGGCATCCCGGCCTTGACTGCGACGACCAGCTCGGAGGTGGTCCGCAGCGGGCGGCGGCGGACGATCTCGCGGGCGATCCCGCCCGCGTAACGCTCCTCGCCGAAGCGGCGCAGCGCCTGCGCGATCCGCGACTCCGGCCACTCGTTGAGCAGGTCGGCGGCGGTCAGCTGCTGGCGCGTGTCCATCCGCATGTCGAGCGGCGCGTCGTAGGAGTAGGAGAAGCCCCGCTCGCGGGCGTCGACCTGCATCGATGACATTCCGAGGTCCATGTAGACCATGTCTGGGCGGATGCCTTCGCCGCGCAGGGTGCGAAGCCCTGCCGCGAAGTCGGAGCCGACGAAGCGGGTGCGGCAGGGCGCCTCGGCGGCAAAGCGCTCGAAGCGGGCCTCCGCGGCGGGGTCGCGGTCGATGCAGACCAGCGTTCCCTCGGCGCCGATCGCCGCCGCGATCCGGCGCGCGTGGCCGCCGCCGCCGAAGGTGCAGTCGACCGCGGTCTCCCCCGGCTGCGGCGCCAGCAGGGCGGTCAGCTCGGGGGCCAGGACCGGTTCGTGCTCGGTGGGCATGAAGAGAATGGTCCCGCTCATCGGCTGCGGGCTCGCCGCGGATCGAAGTCGCTCGGCACGGACTCGCATCTCACGCTCCCGCTCCGGTTCCGGCCAGGCCCTCGGCGATCTCGGGCGCGGCAGCGTCCAGCTCCTCCTCCTGCTTCGCCCACGCCTCGGCGTCCCAGATCTCGAGGTACTCGCCGGCGCCGATCACGACGCAGGGGCCGGACAGGCCGGCGTGCTCGATCAGCGGCTTGGGGACGCGGATGCGGCCGGCCGAGTCGAGCTTCTCGTCGAAGGAGCCGCCGTGGAAGCGGCGGCGCAGGCGCCGCGCGTCGCTGCCGAACGGGCTGTGCGGCGAGAGGAAGCGGTCGGACAGCTGCTCGAACTCCGCGGTCGTGTGCACCCAGACGCAGGGGTCGAAGCCCTTGGAGAGAACAACGCCGTCGGAGAGCGGAGCGCGGAACCGGGAGGGAACCGTGAGGCGATCCTTGGAGTCGAGGCTGTGCTCGTAGAGACCCCGAAATGCCATCCCCGTCGGTGTCCTTTCTGCTGCCTGGAAAGAGAGTTAGGACCGGAGTGATGAGGTGGGAGGAGCCTCACCACCCCGGTCCTGGGCTTCAACTCGAGCGCCACAGTACCCCACTTCGCCCCACTTTGCAACACAAGCCGAAAAAAAGTCCCCACCGCAACTTCGGTTGCAGGTCGGCTCGATCGCCGCTGCCGACTTTCACCCCACCCCAGCCGGGTAAAGGTCGGCTGCGGTTCAGAAGCCGCTGAGCAGGACGTCGGCGTTGGCGATCAGGCCGGCGGCGATCAGGAGGAGGACCGAGGGGACGAGGATCAGGGCGACGACGAGCTGGATCTTCGGCGCGGCGCGGGCCGCCCGCTCCTCGACGGTTCGGCGCTGGCCGCGGCGCAGCGCCGCCGACTGGCGGCGGAGCTGGTCGGCGAGCGGCGAGCCGAGGCGGCGGGAGCGCTCGATCGAGGCGCAGAGGGTCGCGACCTCGCTGCCGGGGACGCGCTCGCGCAGGCCTTGCAGCGCCTCGACCAGCGGTCTGCCGCAGGACAGCTCGGCGACGGTCATCCGCAGCTCCTCGGCCAGCGGGCCGTCGCCCGAGCGGGCGATCTCGGCGAAGCCGGCCGCCGGGCTGCGGCCCGAGCCGGAGGCGACGGCGAGCAGGTCGAGGGCGTCGGGCAGCGCGCCGAGCAGGCGCCGGCGGCGGCGGCGCGCTTCGCGCTCCAGCAGGGCGTCGGGGAGGACGAATCCCGCCGCCGGCATCCCGATCGCGACCAGGATCGCGATCCGCCCGGGTGCGGCCGGCGCCGCGATCGAGGCGGCGAGCCCGCCGGCGGCGGCGCAGGCCAGCTTCGCCAGCAGCACGGCGCCGAGCGAGAGGCGCGCCTCGAGCCCGGCCCGCGAGATCCGGGCCGGGAGGCCGAGGCGGAGCGCCGCCCGCGCCGAGCGCCCACGCGTGAGCAGGCCGAACGGGGAGGCGCCGGCTCGCGCGCCGGTCGGCCGCAGCTCGCGCAGCGCGGCGGCGGCAAGCAGCACCGCGAGCGCGGCGAGCAATCCGGCGCCGCTCACAGAAAGCCCTTCCCCTGTTCCTTGTCGCCAGATAGCAGCGCAAGGGAACAGCGGAGGCTCATTCGACCACCCGCGAGAGGCGGCGGATCGCGACGAAGCCGGCGAGTTGGAGCGCGGCGGCGAGCGCGACGAGTACCGCCGGGGCGGGGGCGCTCATCGCCTTGCCGACGAAGCCGGGCTGGATCAGCTCGGCGAAGAGGGCGCCGCCGCTCGGCATCGCGACGACCAGCAGGCCGGTGAAGCGGGCCTGAGCCGTGGCCGAACGGGCGTCGTCGGCCACCCGGTCGCGCTCGGCGGCGCCCTCGGCGAAGCGCCGCAACAGGCCGGCGAGGTCGCCGCCCGCCAGCCGCTGGCTGAGCAGCGCCGCCGCGAAGGCGTCGATCCGGGGGGAGCGCATGCGCCGCCGCCAGCCGTCGACGGCGTCGGCCGTGGGAGCACCGAGGTCCAGCTCGGCGCCGAGCCGCGCCAGCTCGACCGAGGCGGGACCGTCGAGCGAGGCCGCGGCGGCCGGCAGCGAGGCGCGCAGCGAGCGCCCGGCGGCCAGCGAGTCGGCGATCGCAACCGCCGCGTCGGGCAGGGCGCGCTCGACCGCCCGGCGGTAGCGCCGGCGCCGGTTGGACACGGCCCAGGCCGCCAGCCCCGGGCCGGCAACGCCCAGCGGCAGCGCGACCGAGGGGCCGGCGAGGAACCAGCCGCCCAGCAGGGCGCCCCCCGCTCCGAGCGCGGCGAGGCGGCGGCGCTCCACGGTCGACGGCGCGTAGCCCTCCCGTCCCGCCCGCCGCAACGGCTCCAGCGCCAGACGCAGCCAGCGCGCCGCGGCCGGGCTCGCCAGCACCGCCTCGCGCGCCGCGAGCGCGGCCAGCCCGCCAGCCAGCGCCCCCGCCAGGATCAGCACGCGACCTCGGCTATCTCGACCACCCGGCGCGAGCCGTCCGCCCAGCGCTCCAGCTGCACGACGAGGTCGATCCCACGCCGCACCTGGGCGGCGATCGCCTCGTGCGGCAGCCCGAGCCCGGCCATCAGCGCCAGCGTCTCCAGCCGGCCGAGGGCGTCGGCCGGCGAGTTGGCGTGCACGGTCGAGAGGGCGCCGTCGTGCCCGGTGTTGAGCGCGGTCAGCAGGTCGAGCGCCTCGGCGCCCCGCACCTCGCCGATCACGATCCTGTCCGGGCGCATCCGCAGCGCGTTGCGCAGCAGGTCGCGGATCGTCACCTCCCCCCTGCCCTCGACGCTCGCCGGCCGGCTCTCCAGCCGGACGACGTGCCGCCGGCGCAGCCGCAGCTCGGCCGCGTCCTCGATCGTCACCACCCGCTCGTCCTCGCCGATGAAGCCGGATAGCGCGTTCAGCAGCGTCGTCTTTCCCGAGCCGGTGCCGCCGCTGACCAGGACGCTGCGCCGCGCGGCGACCGCTCGCCCCAGCAGATCCAGCTGGACCTCGTCGAGCGTGCCCAGCTCGACCAGTTCGCGCGGCCCGGGGCGGCGGGCGCCGAAGCGGCGGATCGAGAGCACCGGCCCGTCGATCGCCAGCGGCGGGATCACCGCGTTGACCCGCGAGCCGTCGGCGAGCCGCGCGTCGACCATCGGACTCAGCTCGTCGACCCTCCGGCCGAGCGGGGCGAGGATCCGCTCGATCGCGTTGCGCAGCTCCTCCTCGCCGGCGAAGGCGACCTCGGTCGGCTCGATCCGGCCGCCGCGCTCGACGTAGACGCGGTCGGGCCCGTTGACCATCACCTCCTCGACGCCCGGGTCGGCGAGCAGCTCCTCGAGCGGGCCGAGGCCGACGGTGTCGCGGACGATCCGCGCGACCAGCGCGTCGCGATCCTCGGCCCCGAGCGGCGCGGCCTCTCGGTCGACCAGCTCCCGCACCTCCTCGCCGAGCTCGACCGCGGGCGCGCCACCCGCGGCGGCCCCGGCCCGGCGGCGCTCGATCAGCCTCTCACGCAGCGATGCGGACAGCGCCTCCAGGTGCCGCTGCCGCGCCTCCACCCCCGCTCAGCTCCCCGGCAGCAGCGTGATCTTGCGGGCGAAGCTCTCGGCGGCGATCAGCCGCAGCGCCTGCGCCTTGCTCAGCGCCAGCGTCGCCTCCGCCGCCGCCCCGGCTTCGGAGCCTTCGGGACCCGATCGCAGGCCGAGCAGCGGCGCCGAGGCCGCGGCGACGTAGGTGCGGCCCGGACCCGGGCCGCTCGGTTCGCCGGTCACCACCACGTCGACCCTCAGCCCCGCCGGCGGCGAACCGGCGGCGAGCAGCGCGCCGGCGCCGCTGACGGCGATTTCGACCGGGCGGCGGCCGCCGCCGAGACCCGGCGGGCGGGCGGCGCGACGCCGCGCCGTGCCGAGCTGCGTCGCCAGCAGGTAGGAGCCGGGGGGCAGCGGCGCGCGCGGGACGAGCCCGAGCGCTTCGGCCGGCGAGGCGAGGGTGCCGGGAGGGACGAACCGCTCCGGCACCCGGCGCAGCGCCAGCGCCGAGCCGACCTGGCGCGGCCCGATCCGCTTGCCGGCCGGCAGCGAGGAGTCGAGCACCACGACGGATCGCAAGGGCCCGTAGCCGCGGGCGACGCTCGACCCGTAGCCGTCGGCGATCGCCGCGGCGGCCACCGCGGCTCCCAGCGCGAGCAGCAGGAAGGCGACCGCTCGCCCGCGGCGGCTCACAGAAGACCCTCCCCCTGTTCCTTGGCGGCAGATAGCGAGGAGAGGGAACAGCGGAGGCTCATGCGGCGAGCGGGGCGTCGTGGCGGGCGAGCGGCAGCTCGAGCAGGGCAAGCGAGCCGCTCTCGGAGCGCCGCAATGCGAAGCGGCCGCCGTGAGCCGCCGCCACCCGCCGGACCACTACCAGCCCGTGCCCGTGCCGGCGCCGTCCCGAGAGGCGGGCGATCGTCTCGGCCGGCGTGCCGCGCCGCGACGGCGGCCGCGAGGCGGTGCCGGAGTCGGCGACGACGATCCGCAGCCGCTCGCCGCTGCGCCGCGCCTCGACGGTGACCGCTGGCCCACCGTGCTCGATCGCGTTGACGATCAGGTTGTCGACAGCCTGGGAGAGGCCCGCGCCGTCGCCGGCGACGACCGCCGTCCCCGCCCACCAGCCGAGCCGCAGCGAGCCGCCGCCGAGCTGCGCCCGCGCCTGCCAGCGGCCCACCGCGGCCTCGACCAGCGGGCGCACCGGCACCTCCCCGCGCGACCCGCCGAGAGCGCCGCCGCCGTTGACCTCGCGTTCCAGCCGCTCCAGCGCGACCGTCGCCAGCCGGACCGAGCTCTCGACCACCGACGGCGGCGGCGCCTCCCGCCCGCCCGCCAGCGCGAGCGCCTGCAGCGGCCGGCGCAGCTCGTGCAGCGCCTCGTTCAGCGCGCTGCGGCGGCGGGCACGCAGTCCCTGCGCGGTGACCGCCGCGGCGAAGGAGGCGGCCAGCGGCCAGCCGGCGACGATCTCGGCCAGCGCGATCATCCGTCCAGCAGCCGGTAGCCGACGCCCCAGCAGTTGACGACGAAGCGCCCGTCCTCGGGGTCGAGTTTGCGCCGCAGCCGGCTCGCGTGGGAGTCCAGCGTCCGCGTCTTGGCCGGCGTCCGGTAGCCCCAGACCTCGCCCAGCAGCTCGCGCTTGGTGAAGACCCGGTGCGGGTCGCCGGCGAGGATGCGAAGCAGCGAGAACTCTTTCGCCGAGAGCTCGATCGGCCTCTGCCCGAGCCAGACCCGCCGCCGCGCCGGGTCGACGACCAGCTCGCCGACCCGCAGCGGCCCGTCGCGGCGCTCTGCCCGCCGCCGCAGCACGGCCCCGATCCGCGCCCGCAACTCCGGGTAATGGAAGGGCTTGACGAGGTAGTCGTCGGCCCCGAACTCGAGCCCGCGCACCCGGTCGTCGTCGGCGCCACGGCCGGTGAGGACGATCACCGGCAGCCCCGGGTCGAAGCGCGAGGCGATCCCGTCGGCTTCGCGGATCTCCTGGAGGACGTCGAGGCCGGAGGCGTCGGGCAGCGTCAGATCCAGGAGCATCAGATCCGGCTGCTTGTACCTGCACAGCCGCAGCGCATCGGAGGCGCTCGGCGCCGGCAGCACGCCGAAGCGGTCGGCGACGAGGTGGTCGCAGAGCAGCTCGAGCGTGACGGTGTCGTCCTCGCAGACGACGACGCTGGCGATCTCACGTCGCTGGGGAAGCATGCCCTATCAAGGGCACAGCGACAGAAACTCTCCCCCCTCCCGGGCGGGATTACCTCGCAGCCACCGCGGCCTGGGCCGCCGCGACGCGGGCGATCGGCACCCTGAACGGGGAGCAGCTGACGTAGTCGAGGCCCGCCGCGTGGAAGAAGGCGATGCTGTCGGGGTCGCCGCCGTGCTCGCCGCAGATCCCGAGGCCGAGGTCGGGGCGGGCGGCGCGGCCGCGCTCGACCGCGATCCGCACCAGCTCCCCCACCCCCTCGACGTCGATCGACTCGAACGGGCTGCGGCTGACGATCTTGCGGCGCAGGTACTCGCTGAGGAAACGGCCCTCGGAGTCGTCGCGGGAGAAGCCGAGCGCCGTCTGGGTGAGGTCGTTGGTGCCGAAGCTGAAGAACTCGGCCCGCTCGGCGAGCCGGCCGGCGATCAGGCAGGCGCGCGGCAGCTCGATCATCGTCCCGACGGCGAAGGGGACCGGCTCGGCGCCCAGCCGCTCGAAGGCCTCGGCCGCGGTCCGCTCGACCAGCTCCCGCATCGCCGCCAGCTCGCGCTCGTAGTCGACCAGGGGGATCATCACCTCCAGCCGCGGAGCGCTCCCCTCCCGGTCCCGGACCGCGGCCGCGGCAGCGGCGATCGCCCTCACCTGCATCTCGTAGATCTCCGGGAACTCCAGCCCGAGCCGGCAGCCGCGGGTGCCGAGCATCGGGTTGGTCTCCTCGAGCTGGCGGACCCGGTGCAGCTCGTGCTCCAGCCGCGCGACCGCGGGTTCGCGCCCGGTCACCAGCCGCCGCTCGATCTCCGCCACCAGCTCCTCGACCCGAGGCAGGAACTCGTGCAGCGGCGGGTCGAGCAGGCGGATCGTCACCGGCAGGCCGGCCATCTCGGCGAACAGCCCTTCGAAGTCGGCCCGCTGGAGCGGCTCCAGCTCGGCCAGCGCGGCGCGGCGCTGGGTCTCGTCCTCGGCCATGATCATCCGCTTCATCGCCGGCTGGCGCTCGCCGAGGAACATGTGCTCGGTGCGGCAGAGGCCGATCCCCTCGGCGCCGAAGCGGTGCGCCTTGACCGCGTCCTCCGGTCGGTCGGCGTTGGCCCGGACGCCGAGCCGGCGCAGCTCGTCGGCCCACTCGAGCACGGTGCGGAAGCACTCGTCCATCTCCGCCTCGACCAGCGGCACGTCCTGGGTCGTGACGATGCCGCTGCCGCCGTCGATCGCGATCGGTTCCCCCTCGCGCAGGAGGCGCCCGTCGACCAGCATCTCGCGCGCCTCGAGGTCGATCTCCAGGGCCGAGGCGCCGCAGACGCAGGGCCGGCCCATGCCGCGCGCGACCAGCGCCGCGTGGGAGGCCTTGCCGCCCTCCGAGGTGAGGATGCCGCGGGCGGCGTGGAAGCCGGCGACGTCGTCGGCCTCGGTGAACGGCCGCACGAGGATCACCGCCGCGCCCGCCTCGGCCCGCTCGACCGCGCGCTCGGCGGCGAACACGACCTCGCCCTTGGCGGCGCCCGGCGACGCCGGCACGCCGCGGGCCAGCGGCTGCAGCTCGAAGGCGGGGTCGAAGGAGGGGTGCAGGAGCGCTTCCAGCTTCGAGGCGTCGATCTTGGCGATCGCCTCCGCGCGGCTGAGGATCCGCTCGCGGACCATGTCGACGGCGACCCGCACGGCGGCCTGCGGCGGCCGCTTCGCGTTGCGCGTCTGCAGCATGAACAGCGTCCCCTCCTCGACCGTGAACTCGACGTCCTGCATGTCGCCGAAATGGCGCTCCAGCGCCTCGACGATCTCGACCAGCCGGCGGTGGGCGTCCGGCAGCATTCGCGCCATCTCTTCGAGGTCGGCGGTGTCGCGGGTGCCGGAGACGACGTCCTCGCCCTGGGCGTCGAGCAGGAAGTCGCCCGAGGGGTAGGGCTCGCCGCTGATCTCGTCGCGGCTGAAGGCGACGCCGGAGCCCGATTTCAGGCCCTTGTTGCCGAACACCATCTGCTGCACGTTGACCGCGGTGCCCCACTCGTCGGGGATGCCGTTGAGGCGGCGGTACTCGATCGCCCGCGCCCCGTTCCAGGAGCGGAAGACGGCGGCGACCGCCTCGCCCAGCTGCTCGCGCGGCGCCTGCGGGAACTCGCGCCCGGCCCGCTCGGCGAAGATCCGCTTGAAGTCGCCGACCAGGCGGCGCAGGTCGTCCGCCCGCAGCTCGGTGTCGAGGGCGACGCCGCGCTCGGACTTGACCGCGCGGATCGCCCGCTCGAACAGCATCCCGTCGATCCCGGCGACGACGTTGCCGAACATCTGCACGAAGCGGCGGTAGGAGTCCCAGGCGAAGCGCTCGTTGCCGGTCCGCTCGGCCAGGCCGCCGACGGCCTCGTCGCCAAGCCCGAGGTTGAGCACCGTGTCCATCATTCCCGGCATCGATTCGCGCGCCCCCGAGCGGACCGAGACCAGCAGCGGGTCGGACGGGTCGCCGAGGCGCTTGCCGGCCTCCTCCTCCAGCTCACCGAGCGCGCTGCTCAACTGCTCCTCCAGCCCGGGCGGGAACTCGTCGCCGGCGGCGAGGAAGGCGACGCAGGCCTCGGTGGTGACGGTGAAGCCCGCCGGCACCCTGATCGGCGGCCCCAGCCGGGCCATCTCGGCGATGTTGGCGCCCTTGCCGCCGAGCAGGTCGCGCATCTCCCTCGACCCCTCGTCGAACCGGTACACCCACTTCGGCTGAGCGGCCGCCATCAGGCGGAGATTCTGACGGGTCCGGGACCGCCGCGTCGGGACTCCGCGACGCTCAGCGAAGCACCCGTCCGAGCAGGTCCACGTACTGCAGCGTGTGGCGGTTCTCGAGGTACGCCTTGCGCACCTGCTCGTGCGCGGCGAGGCCGATCTGCCGCGCCCGCTGCGGCGCGTCGAGCAGTTCCCGGATCGCTCTGCCGAATGCCTTCAGGTCGAGTGGGTTCTTCAGCAGCATGCCGTTGACGCCGTCTTCGATCTGATCGAGGATCCCTCCGGTAGCGCTCGCCACGACCGGCCGGCCCTTCCACATCGCCTCGGTCACGGTCAGCCCGAATCCCTCCTTGAGGCTCTTCTGCACGATCACCGTCGCCTGGCGCTGGAGGGCGTTGACGATCGCCGCGTTCTCGTCGAGGTCCTCCATCGGCAGGCAGGCAAGGTGCACCCGTGCCCGCGACTCCGGGCTCAGCCGGCGCCACTCGTCCTCGACTTCGGCGAGGACGACGGCGCCGTCCGGATCGTCGGACACCGAGCCGGGGCTGGGCCCGGCGAGGATCAGCTGAGCCTCGCTGTCGCTGGACGCCATCTCCGCGAAGCCGCGCAGCACCCCGACCGGGTCCTTGAGCCGGTCCCAGCGCGACACCTGCACGACGAGGGGAGTGTCGGCGCCGGGGAGCGCGCCCAGGCTGAGCACCTCGCACTTCCGCTCCACTCGCTGCGGCGTGCCGTCGGCCCGTTCGAAGGCGGGCTCCTCCTCCTCGCCGCCGGCGAGCAGGCCGACGTGCCGCAGGATCGCCCGCACCCGAGCCGGCTCCATCTCCTGGTTCTTCGGCGACATCGCGTCGATCGAGGGGGGGACGATCGCCGTCACCATCTCCCGGCAGTAGTCCGGGACGTAGGCGTCGCGCGTGAACACGCAGGCGTCGGCGCGGGTCACGTAGGGCTCGAGGAACTCCCAGCCGGCGCCGCTGTATCCGTTGCCGTCGTCGGTGCCGATGTGGCAGCGCCAGATCACCGTCCGGCCCGTTGCGGCGATCGGGGGGATCAGGCCGGCGGTCTGGGGGTCGTGCAGGAAGACGACGTCGCGCGGGGCGAGGCGCTCGATCACGGCATCGGCGTTGGCGCAGCTGACCAGCTCGTAGACGGAGCGCTCCTCCTCGCCCAGTTCACCGCCGTCGCCCAGCTCGCCGTGCAGCAGGTTGTGAAGCCGCTTGGTCAGGGTGAAGAAGTCCGGCGTACCGTCGATCGTCAGCCAGCGCATGCCGACGCCGAGGCCGCGCGCCAGCCCGACCCAGGACCAGAGCATCTCGGCGACGCCGCCGCCGGCGGCGGTCGAGTTGACGTTCCAGAGCTCGCGCCCGGCCAGCATCTGCTGCGCCTTCCCCAGCCCCTCTTCGAGCCGGCTCCAGTCATCGGAGTCGATCAAGCCGCGCATTCGCTCAAGCGAAAGCGGTGGGACTTCCACCTCCCTGGCGGCGGTCATGGTCATAGGTTCGGCTCCATCGCTGCTCCCGGCAACCCGCATCTCCGTCCCCGAGGGTAGCTCAAGGACGGCGGCAGCCCGGCGATCCGCGGCGAGGCGGCGCGGGGGGACGGCGCGACGGGTCGAGAGGACCCCGCCGCGCCGGTCGAGGAAGACGAGGTCGAGCGCGAAGCGCATGCCGAAGGTGTGGACGCTGCAGCAGCGCGGGATCAGCAGCCCGGCGCCCGCCTCGTCGCGGTCGAGGCGCGAGAGGCCGAGCAGGCGGGCGCGCGGCCCGGTCGCGACCGGGACCTGCAGCCCGAGCACGCTCGCCGATGGGAGCCGGTGGAACCTGCGGCAGGTCATGATGTGCCAAGTGCGCAGCGAGTCCGTCTCTCCCCCCTTCGGCGGCAAGGTCGCCGTCTTCGGCCCCCATCCGATGCTCTCGGTGACGATCGAGGCGCTGACCGCGGACGGCGGCGACGACATCCACGTCCACGCCGCCGGTCAGGGCGTCTGGGTGGCGCGGATGGCGGCCGAGCTGGGCGCCGAGGCGATGCTCTGCGGCTTGATCGGCGGCGAGACCGGCGACGTGCTCCGGCCGCTGCTGGAGCAGCTCCGCTTCGACCTGCGGCTGGTCGAGACCTCCGAGGCGAGCGGCGCCTACATCCACGACCGCCGCAGCGGCGAGCGGGTGCCGATGGCGCAGAGCGCCGCCATGCCACCCTCCCGCCACGAGGTCGACGACCTCTTCTCGATCGCCTGCGCGGCGGCGCTCGAGGCCGGCGTGCTCGCCGTCTGCAACGCCTATCCGGGCGAGGCGTTGCCGCTGGACATCTACGGAAGCCTGGTCGCCGACGCCCGCGACAACGGCACCCCGGCGATCGTCGACCTCTCGCCGCCGCGGCTCGACAGCGCGCTGGGGGGCAAGCCCGACCTGGTGAAGATCAACGACTGGGAGCTGGCGCAGTTCGTCGAGGGGCCGGTCGACACGCCGGCTCGGATGCGGGCGGCGACCGAGCGGCTGCTGGAGCGCGGCGCCGCCGCGGCGATCGTCACCCGCGCCGAGCAGCCCGCCCTGGTGCTGCGCGGGGACGAGGCCTGGGAGCTGATCCCGCCCCGCTTCGAGCGCGGCGCCCGCGAGGGCTGCGGCGACTCGATGATGGGCGCGCTCGCCGCCTGCATGGCGGCCGGCCGCGAGTGGGAGGAGACGCTGCGGATCGGCGCCGCGGCCGGCGCCGCCAACTTCCTCCGCCACGGCCTCGGCAGCGCCTCGCGCTCGGTCGTCGAGGAGCTGGCGCCGCGGGTCGAGCTGCGGCGGCTGGACTAGCCGCGGGTCGCTTTATCCGTCCATATGCCGAATAAGGCGACCCGCAGCCAGTCAGACGGCGGGAGCGAACGGCGGAGCCAGGTCGCGCCCGGCGACGATGGCTTGTGGGGCGGTCTCGGCGATCCAGTCGACGTGGGGGGCGATCGGCTCGATCTCGCGCAGCTTTGCGAGGGCCTCGCCGAGGTGGAGCGGCCGGCCGCCGTGGGAGGAGTGGGCGTCGCTGCCGAGGACGTGGACCAGCCGCCGCTCGGCGAGGCCGACCATGCCGGCGGCGGTGCGCTCCCGCAGGAAGAAGTCGGCGGTCGCCTGGATCAGCGCGCCCGCCCCGACCAGGCGCGCCATCCGCTCGAACATGTCGGCGGAGACGTGGCGCTCGGGGTGGGCGATCAGGGTGCGGTGGCCGCGCTCGGCGAGGTGGGCGACGCGGCGCTCGAGGCTGTCGCCCAGCGGCCCCGGCGCCGGCTCCAGCAGCACCCAGCGCCCGGCGCCGAGGGAGATCCGCGCCAGCTCCTCCTCGGAGAGCGCCTCGACCGCGGTCTCGGCGACCTCGCCGCCGCTCAGCACCTCGACCGGGATCCCCTCCTCGTCGAGGTGGGAGTTGAGCGCCGCGACCCGCTCGCCGACCTCCTCGATCCGCACGTCGTGGTCGTGGCGGATGTGGGGAGTCGCGCAGACCGCCTCGATCCCGTCGTTCACGGCCTGGCGGGCCATGCCGGCGCTGTCGCGCCGGTCGAGCGCCCCGTCGTCGAGCGCGGGGAGGATGTGGCAATGCAGGTCGATCAAGCGCAACACCTCTTTCAGCGGCCGCCGCTCCAGTGCACGCGGCTACGATGACAGGCATGATCCAGCACCTGCTCCCGCTGGGCTTGCGAGGGCAGATTGGGCTTCAACGTGAATAAGAAGACGACCCGCAGAGGCAATTACGAGTCGGGCTCCGACTACGTGCTCGAGTACGGCGAGCTTCGCTTCGCCTTCAACGAGAACGACTTCGGCCAGCGCGTCGAGCAGGCCGCGGTCAAGCTCGGCTTCGTCCAGCAGGGGCTGAGCCCCGACGAGCTCGAAGACCTGCTCGACCTGGCGGTGAACGGCGAGATCGCCGAGCCCTGCTCGCGCCTCGGCGTCCACATCAACGAGAACTGGGAGGACCTGGTCGGCCCCGCCAACCGCAGCCTCGTGCACTGGCTGCGGCGCCTCGTCTTCCGCGGCGCCTGGCTCGACCAGCGGGTCAAGGAGGGCGAGCTCGACGTCGTCTTCGACGAGCGCAGCCAGACCTTCGGCTACGTCCAGCCGGAGCGCAGCAACGAGCCGATCGAGCTCTCGCGCGAGCCGAGCTGGCGCCGCATCGCCTACCGGGGCTAGGCCTGGGCTAGGCCCCGCCTCGCGCCGAGTCCAGCAGCACCCGCCGCTCGGCGGCGGCGACCAGCCGCCGCGCCCGGTCGACCGCGTCGATGTTGACCGAGATCGCCTCGATCCCGGCGCGGACGAGGATCTCGGCGTACTCGGGGTAGACCGAGGGCGCCTGGCCGCAGATCGAGCTGCGCAGGTCGAGATCCCTGGCCCGCGCCAGCAGCTCGGCGATGTACTCGGTGACCGCCGGATCGCGCTCGTCGAAGACCTCGGCGACCAGCTCGGAGTCGCGGTCGGCGCCGAGCACGAGCTGCGTCAGGTCGTTGGAGCCGATCGAGATGCCGGCGATCCCCAGCTCCGCGTAGCGCTCGAGGTGGAACAGGACCGAGGGGACCTCGGCCATCACCCAGAGCTCGAAGCCGGGCCGCGAGAGCAGGCCGGCGGCCTCGATCTGCGCCCGAACCGCGACCACCTCGCGCGGGGTGCGGACGAACGGGATCATCACGTGGAAGTTGGTGTGCCCGGCGTCCCAGACGCGCGCGATCGCCTCCAGCTCCAGGCCCAGCAGGTCGGGCTCGCGCATGTAGCGCAGGGCGCCGCGGTAGCCGATCATCGGGTTGGACTCCTCGGGCTCGAAGCGCTCGCCGCCCTCGAGGCCGCGGAACTCGTTGGTGCGGAAGTCGATCGTCCGGTAGGTGATCGGCCGCGGCGCGAAGGCGTTGGCGAAGGCGGTCAGCGAGTCGGCCATCCGCTCGACGAACCGCTCGCCCCGCCCCTGCTCGATCAGCAGCCGCGGGTGGACGCCCTCCAGCGCCTCGACGACCATCAGCTCGGCGCGGAGCAGGCCGACCCCGTCGACGTCGAGGCCGGCGGCGCGCTCGAGCTGGGACGGCTCGGAGAGGTTGACTAGGAGCTTGGTGCCGGTGACGGGGCCCGGCGGCGCGGCGGCCGGGCGCGACGCTCCGGCGCCGGCGGCCGGGGCCGCCGGACGCTCCGGCATCGCCCCCTCTCGCACCACCCCCTCGGTCGCGTCGACGGTCACCAGCTCGCCGTCGCGCAGCACCTTGGTCGCCTCCGCGGTGCCGACCACGCAGGGGATGCCGAGCTCGCGCGAGACGATCGCCGCGTGGCAGGTCATGCCGCCGGAGTCGGTGACGATCGCCGCCGCGCGGCGCATCAGCGGCACCCAGTCGGGAGCGGTCATGTGGGTGACCAGGACCTCGCCCTCGGCCAGCTTGCCGGCTCCGTCGAGGGCGGACACGATGCGGGCCTCCCCGGAGGCGGCGCCCGGGGCCGCGCCCAGCCCGCGCACCAGCTCGGCGCCGCGCGCCGCCCGCGGCGGGGCCGGGCCCTCGCCACCGGCCGCGGTGATCGGGCGCGACTGGAGCATCCAGATCGCGCCGTCGCCGCCGATCGCCCACTCGGTGTCCTGCGGCGCTCCGTAGTGCTCCTCGATGCGCATCCCCAGCTCGGCGATCCGCCGCACCTCGCCGTCGTCCAGGACCGGCGCCATCGCCTCGCCCTCCTCCAGCTTCCGGGTCGCGGTGCCGCCGCCCGCGACCGGCTCGATCGCCAGCTCCTTGCGGCGCACTTCGCGTCGCGCGATCGCCATCCCCCGCTTGGAGACGACGTAGCGGTCGGGCGAGACGGAGCCCGAGACCACGGCCTCGCCGAGGCCGAAGGCGCCCTCGATGACCAGGTGGTCGGCGGCGCCGGAGGCGGGGTCGACGGTGAACATCACGCCCGCCCGGGTCGCCTCGACCTGCCGCTGGACGACGACCGCGATGTCCATGTCGGCCTGGCCGAAGCCCCGCTTCGCCCGGTAGTAGACCGTGCGGGCGCCGAACAGCGACGACCAGCAGCGGCGGACGGCGTCGAGGACGGCGTCGGGCCCGCGCACGTTGAGCAGGGTCTCGTTCATCCCGGCGAAGGAGGCGGACTCGGTGTCCTCGGCGGTGGCCGAGGAACGGACCGCGACAGCGGCGTCCGTCTCCTCGCCCGCGAGCTGCTCGTACGCCGCGGCGACGGCCTGCTCGAGCCGGCTCGGCAGCGGCTCCGACTCGACCATCCGCCGCACCTCCGAGGCGGCCCGCTCCAGCTCCGCGGTGTCCTCGACGTCGACCGCGGCGAGGCGCTCGGCGATCCGGGCGCGCAGGCCGCTGTCGTCGCAGAACGCGGCGTAGGCGGGAGCGCCGAGGACGAAGCCGGGAGGAACCGGCAGCCCGGCGGCGGTCAGCTCACCCAGGTTGGCGCCCTTGCCGCCGGCGAAGTCGACGTCGGCCCGGGAGAGCCGCTCGAAGCCGCGGACCGCCTCGACCGACTCGGCTGCGCGTTCGGTCGACTCGGCGGCATCCATCCATCCGACCTTAGGGGCGCCCCGCGGCAGCGCCATCCGCACAGGTCACTGCTTGGCGCTGCGGGGAAGTACTGAGCCTGAGAGTCAGCTCGGCCGCTCGACCGCGGCCACCACGGTCAGGGTGCCGCCGGTGGCGTCGAGGCCGGCATCGAACAGGTCGCGGGCCTCGTCGGGGCCGGCGAAGGTCTCGGCGAAGCGGGTCAGGGAGTCGATCAGGACGATCACGTCCTCGCCGCCGCCGGCGCGGCGGGCGGCCTGGGCGAGGGCGTCGTCGGCGTGGCGTGCCTGGCCGGCGGAGACGATCTCGGCCCGCGGCGCCTCGCGCTTCCACTCGGCCAGCTCCTCGGGGCTCGGGTCGATCAGCAGGGCGATCGGGTCCGGGCCCTTCGACTCCCCGGCCAGCTCGGAGGCGAGTTCGCGCAGCAGCGCGGTGCAGCCCTCGCGGCTCTCGGCGTAGACGATCGCGCGGCGACCCGGGGACGGCGGCAGCAGCAGGTCGTGGACGCGGATGCCGCCCTTGCGGCGCCGGCCCCAGCGACGGCGCCGGCGTTTGCGCTTCGGGCGCTCGGCGCTTGCGGCGGCCGCGACCGGCGCGGCCTCGCGTGCCCGCGGCGCCGGCTTCTGCGCCGGCTCGGGCTTGGGCTCCGGCCGCGGTTTGCGCGGCTGGCGCGGTTTGCGCTCGCGGGGCTCGCCGCGCGGTTTGCGCTCGCGGGGCTCGCCGCGCGGCTGGTCCTCGCGAGGGGCCCGATCGCCGCCGCCGCGCCGCCTGCGGCGGCCGGGCTCGCGCCCCCCGCCTTCGCCCTTCGGCTTCGCCCCGCCATCGCCGCCGCCGGCGGCGAGCTTCTCGATCAGCTCGGCGCGGGGCAGCATCCGGTAGCGCTCGACGCCGGCCTCGGCGGCCAGCGCGTGCAGCTCGGCGAGATGCTTGGACTCCAGCTCGGACTTGTTCACCGGCGGCAGGTTATTGAAGCGGCTGGATTGCCGCGGTCGCCGCCGGGTCGATCCCGGCCTCGGCCGCCGCCGCCGGCCAGGCCTCGGCCTCGCGCTTCACCCGCCGCCGCGACCAGCCCAGCTCGGCGCCCAGCGCCTCCGCCACCGGCCGCACCGAGGCGGCGTCGCGCAGCTGCGGCGCGGCGAGCAGGCCCAGCCTGGTGCGGCGCAGCAGCACGTCGGCGACGCTGCGGGCCTGCTCGTGCCGCGCCGCGATCGTCGCCTCGGCCAGTAGGTCGGGGCGGCCGGGGACGATCGCCGCCGCCAGCTTCGGATCCTCCCCGGCCAGCGCCAGCACGGCGCGCGCCGCGTGGCCGTAGCGGAAGGCGAGCTGGGCGACCGCCTCCTCCCCCACCCCAGCGGGCGCCTCGAGGTCGGCGGCGCGCGCCTCCATCCCCAGCGGGATCTCGGCGGTGTGGCAGGGGGCCTCGCGGGCGCCGCGCTCGACCAGGCGGTCGACCGTCTGCTTCGCCATCCGACGCCAGGTGGTCAGCTTGCCGCCGGTGATCGTCAGCATCCCCGACGATGTCTCGTACAGCTCCGCTTTGCGCGAGATGTCGACCGACTTCTTCGGGTCGCCGGTGGAGATCAGCGGCCGCACGCCGGCGTAGGCACCGACCAGGTCGGCGGCGCCCAGCGTCACGCCGAAGAAGGCGTTGACCGCCTCGAGCAGGTACTCGATGTCGCCGCTGACCGGATCGGGGTGGTCGATGTCGCCGCTGAAGTCGTTGTCGGTGGTGCCGACCAGGGTGCGGCCGTACCACGGCAGGGCGAATATCTGCCGCCCCTCTGCGGCCGGAACGATGCAGGCCGCCGACCCGGTCGAGAGGTCGTCCCTGTCGAGGAGGACGTGCGTGCCGCGGCTGGGCGCGATCCGCGGCACGTCCTCCTCCTCGACGATCTCGGAGCGGATGCGGTCGGCCCAGACGCCGGTCGCGTTGACGACGTTGTCGGCCTCGACCTCGAAGCGCTCGCCCGACTCCGCCTCGATGCAGGCGACCCCGCAGGCGCGGCCGCCGCGGCTCAGCACCTCCGTCACCTCGGCGCCGTTCAGCATCGTCGCGCCGAAGCGCTCGGCCTCGCCGAGCACGGTGAGGACGAGGCGCACGTCGTCGGTCTGGCAGTCGTAGAAGAGGTAGGCGTCCTCAGGGTCGCGCCGCTCCAGCGCGGGGACCAGCTCGAGCAGCTCCTCGCGGTCGATCGTGCGGTGGCGGTCCGGCGACCAGTAGAGCTGCTCGTCCTCCTCCCTGGCGGCGCGGATGTCGCGGCGGCTGCGGCCGACCCGCGTCGTCGCCATCACGTCGTACATGTTGAGCCCGATCCCGAGGCCCCGCTGCCGGCGCTCGTCGGCGAAGGAGGGGACGACGAAGGGAGTCGGGTAGACGAGGTGCGGTGCCAGCTGAACCATCAGCTGGCGCTCGATCAGCGCCTCGCGGACCAGGCCGAGGTCGAAGTTCTGCAGGTAGCGGAGGCCGCCGTGGACCATCTTCGAGGAGCGGCTCGAGGTGCCCGAGGCGTAGTCGCCGCGCTCCAGCAGGGCGACCGAGTAGCCGCGCGAGGCGGCGTCGAGGGCGACGCCGGCGCCGGTGATCCCGCCGCCGATCACCACCACCTCGAAGCGCCGGCCGGCGATCGACTCGAGGGCTGCGGCGCGCGACAGCATCAGTCGAGGAAGATCGCGGTCTGCTCGACCGGCGGTCGCTGCGGCGGCTCCCTCTCCTGCCGCGGCGCGCCGAGGTGCAGGAGGCCGACGAAGCGCTCGCCCGGCGGCAGCCCGACCGCCCGCCTTCCCGCCTCGCTGCGCAGCACGGCGGGCGTGCGCCAGTAGCCGGCGAACCCGCGGCCGTGGGCGGCGAGCAGGACGATGTAGGAGGCGACCGCGGTCGCGTGCAGGTCCTCCTCGTCCTGGAGCAGGTCGCCGCTGAGCACGCAGGAGACGACGATCAGGGTCGGGGCGCGGTCGAGCTTGGCGGCCCCCTCCGGGCCGGCCGCCTGCTTCAGCCGCTTCAGCGCTCGGGGCCCGACGACGCGGAAGCGCCAGGGCCCGGTCAGGTGGTGGTTGGGCGCCCAGCGGGCGAGGTCGAGCAGCTCCTCGACCTGCTCGCGGGGCAGCGGCTCGGCGCCGAACGCCTTGTGGGTTCGGCGGCTGCGGATCGCCGTCTCGAGATCCATGCCTTCGAGCGTATAGCGCCCCGGCTACCAGCCGAAGCGGCGGCCGAGGAGGAGGACGCCGGCCAGGGCGGCGCCGGCGCAGCCGAGGCCGATGCCGAGCGGCGCCCAGGGCTTCGGGCCTGGATTCTCGCTCGCTTCGAAGGTCGCTGCGGCCGCCGCCGGCGCGATCGTGGTCGGTTCTTCGTCCCGGGGAACGCCCGGCGGCAGCGGCAGGGCCGGGACGCCCCTGGCCGGCGGCGGCTTGGCGCCGGAGGAGCCGCCGCTTCCGGTTCCCCCGCCGGCCGGTGAAGCCGGGGTCCCGGGGCTGCCCCGTTCGAGCGACGGCGGCAACGACGGCGCCGTGGGAACCGAACCCGACCCGGTGCCATGAGGCACGCTCGGCGGGGCGGGAGTGGTCTGAGGCTTCGGCTGCGGCAGGCGCGGCGGCGCGGGGATCGGGAAGGCGTCGCCGGCGGTCGCGGCCAGCACCTGGCCGGTGACCCAGACCGGCGTCTGGTCGCTCGACGCCGAGTAGCGATAGTGACCGTCGGACTGCTGGAGTGAGGCGAGGTATTCGAGCGGGCTCTTGCCGCCCGCCCTGACAGTCGCCGGGTCGGTCCCGACCGCGATCATCCCCTGCACCGCCCAGGCGGTCGACTGCGTGTTGGCGGCGCCGGAGCCGCCGAGCGCGAAGCCGCCGTTGGGGCGCTGGGCGTGGCGCAGGTAGGCGAGCCCGTGGCGGGCCGCGTCGGTGCTCGGGATCGCCTGCAGCGCGGCGCCGGTGCCGTCCGGCGTGCTGGGCGAGCCGGGGGTGTCGCCCCACCCCCCGTCACCGTTCTGAGCCTTGGCCAGCCAGGAGATCGAGCTGTCGATCCCGCCGGCGCCGCCGGCGCGCAGGGCGATGATCGCGAAGGCGGTCGAGCCCGGCCAGCCTCCGAAGGAGCCGCCGCCGCGGCGGCGCTTGGCCAGGGCGGAGACGAGGTCGTGGCCGGCGAAGTCGCGCGGGTTCATCCCGGCGCCCTCCAGCGCGAGGATCGTGCGGGCGAAGTCGCCCGCGCTGCTCAGCTTGCCGACGCCGGAGCGCAGGTAGTCGACCGGGGTCTTGCCGCCCTTGGAGACGTCGAGCGGGTTGCGGCCGGCGGCCTCGAGGCCGAGCATCGCCCAGGCGGTGATCGACGGGCTCGAGGCGCTTTCCGGCGAGGAGCCCCAGCCGCCGTCGGAGTTCTCGACCGAGACGAGCCAGGCGGCGGCGCCGGCGCCGCCGGCCTGGGCGCGAGCGGGCAGGACGCTGGCCAGCGCGAGCGCCAGGAGGACGACCGAGGCGACCGCCGGGGCGCGCCACTCGAAGCGCTCGCGGAAGCGGACCAGAGCCCGCACCATCGCCGGACCGGCGAGCAGCGCCAGGGTCGCGTTGCCGATCGCGTGGGCGGCGTCGAACGGCACGGCGCGCGACTCCAGCGCGAGGAATCGCTGCAGCGAGAGGTCACCTCCGTAGGTCGCCATCAGAGAGAAGTTCAGCAGAGCGCCGTAGCCGACGCCGGCCAGGGCGCAGACGGCGGCCAGGGTGAAGCGGCTGGGCCGGGGCCTGGCGACCGCCAGCACGGCGCCGAGGATCCCGCACAGCCCCCAGCCCGCCATCTGCCACGGCGTCCACGGCCCCTGCCCGAGCCAGAAGTTGGAGACCAGGCCGGCGAGGGCGCCGACCACGAAGCCGGGCGCGGCGCCGAGCGCGAAGCCGGCGAAGATGACGATGTCGGTGGTGGCGACGACGTTGGGCAGCGCCGCGAAGGCGACGCGGCCGGCGACCGCGAGCGCGGCCAGAGCGGCCACCAGGGCCACGACCTGCGAGGTCGGGCGCGAGCGCTCATACCAGGCGAAGCCGCCGATCAGGACGGCGCCGAGGATCAGGAAGCTGGCCAGCTCCCAGGACATCAATCTCGCGCCTCGCTCCCTCGCCAGGAATCGGATCTGGATGCTCGGTCGCCCGGCGCTCGCCCTTCACCCAGGGCCGCGGCACCGGACTCGGGCGTGATCGTCCCCGGCAGGTCGAGGATCCGCGCCACCTCGGTGGCGAAGTACCAGCCGCCGGAGAGGATCTCGGCGGCGCTGCCGTCGGCGATCGCGACGCCGTCGCCGAGCAGCACCACCCGCTCGGCGAAGCCCGCCGCGAACTCGACGTCGTGCGTGGCGACGACGACTCCGGCGCCGCGCGCCGCGAGGCCGGCAATCAGCTCGTCGAGCTCCTGCTTGCGGGCGCGGTCCATGCCGCGGGTCGGCTCGTCGAGGGCGACCAGGCCCGGCAGCTCGTCGCCTTCCATGCGGCCCGCCAGGGCGATGGCGAGTGCCAGCCGCTGGCGCTCGCCGCCGGAGAGGTCCCGCGGGTCGGCGTCGAGCGCATGCTCCAGTCCGACCGTGCGCAGCGCCGCCAGGCCGGTGCCTCCCGGCAGCTCGTCGGCGACCCGCTCCCGCACCAGGTAATCGCCTGGGTTCTGGCTCAGCAGGGCGATTCCGGCGGGGGCGCCGGCCCTGCCCTTGACCGGCTCGACCAGGCCGGCGATCGTGCGCAGCAGGGTGCTCTTGCCGGCGCCGTTGCGGCCCATCAGGGCGACCCGTTCGCCGCGGTCGATCGTCAGGTCGATTCCCTTCAGGACGTCGCGCCGGGTGTCTCCGGTGGCCAGCTCGACCCAGAGGCCGCGCACTTCGATCGCCCTGCTGTGAGGGGAGGCCGCGGCGGCGGGCGCCGCCGGCTCCGGCGCCACCCGCCCGAGCTGCGGATCCGGGTCGGACGAGCCGAGGGTTCGGCGTGCATCGCGGACGCCCGTCGGGAGCGGGTCGATGCCGCAGAGGCTGAACAGGCGAGCTGCGGGGGTCTCCAGGGCGGTGTCGTTGGCCTGGGCCCAGCCTAGGAACTCGCGGGGGGTGCCGTCGTAGGCGATGGAGCCGGCGTTCATGGCGATGACGCGATCGGCGGCCGGCAGGCAGCGCTCCAGGCGGTGCTCGGCCAGGAGGATGGATACGCCCCACTCCTCGTTCAGGCGGCGCAGTAGCCAGATCAGCTCGTCGCCCGCGACGGGATCGAGCTGGGAGGTCGGCTCGTCGAGTAGAACCAGCTGCGGGCGGGTGACGAGGGCTGCTGCGAGGGCTACTCGCTGGAGCTCTCCGCCGGAGAGGGTGTCGACCGTTCGGGGGAGCAAGTGGGGTATCGCCAAGGCCAGGGCCACCTCCTCCACGGCTCTTGCGCGGGAGGCTTGTGGCCGTCCGCGCATCTCCAGCGGCAGCTCCAGCTCCGCTGCGACGGTGGTGGAGACGATCTGCGTCTCGGGGTCCTGGGCCACGTAGCCGACCGCTGCCGCCAGCTCGCCGGGGCCGGTGGCGATCGCGTCGATGCCGGCTACCGTGACCGCTCCCTCTATCTCTCCCCCGTGGAAGTGCGGGACGAGGCCGCAGGCTGCTCGCAGGAGGGTCGACTTGCCGCAGGCGGAGCGGCCGGCGAGGAGGGCGAACTCGCCCGGGGCGAGCGTCAGGGAGACGTCGACGAGGGCGGGTCGCGCGGCGTGCGGGTAGGCGTAGGCGAGACCCTCGATCGAGAGGGCCGGGACGGCGCGGGGCCGGGCTGCGAGCTCAGGCACCGGTGGCCTCCGAGGTGGCGGCTAAGGCAGGGCGGGAAGCGGGCCGGCTCGCACGACGCGCCCTGCGGTGCAGGGGCGCGAGACCGGCCGCGATCAGGAGCAGCGAGAGAGCGGCGGTCGCGGGACCGAGCCCGATCTCGAGCATCGGGTAGGCGCTGAAGCTGTCGGCGCCGAGCAGCTTGCCGGCGATCGCCGCCAGCAGGACCGCCGCGCCCGTCACGTAGAAGCGGCGGTCGAAGCGCGACGGTCGGTTGAAGGATCGTCCACTCCCCAGGGGGGAAAAAGCTTCAACGAACCGGGGGCGCGGGCGCTCGAGCGAGTAGCCGCGGAGCTCGAGGGTTGCCGCCACGTCGACGGCGCGGTCGAGAGAGCCGGCGAGCAGGCGGCGGGCCAGGGCGGCTCGGCCGAGCGGGGCGGCGGCGGGGCCTCGCAGGCGGGCGGCGTCGCGGAGGCGGCTCGCATCCGCGGCGGCGACCGGGACGAGGCGGGAGACCAGCGCCGCCGTCAGGGCCGAGCGGCCGGCGACGGGGCGCAGGGCGCGCAGGACGCGGTCGGGGTCGACACAGGCCGAGTAGACGGCGAAGGCGATCATCGCCACCGCTGCCCGCAGGCCGATCGTCGCGCCGGCGGCCAGCGCCTCGGCGGTGATGTCAACCTGGCCGAGAAGCGGCCAGTCGCCGAGCCGCAGCAGCACCGTTTCGCCGCGGTCGACCACCAGCGCGTTGACGACGACGATCAGCACGGCCAGGGTGACGCTCATCCGCAGCGCGGCGCGGACCGCGTCGCGGGCGCCGGCGAGCGAGCCGGCGACGAAAGCCGCGGCGCCGGCGGCGGCGAGAACCGGCGGGCTCGAGTAGAGGAAGGCGACGGCGACCAGCGAGCCGAGATAGGCGATCGCGGCGCCCGGAGAGGCCGCCTGCAGCGGACCGGATCGCGGCGTGTAAGCGAAGGGCGACCTCATCCGAGATCCTTCCCCTGCTCCTTGCCGGTGCATATCGGGGCAAAGGCACAGTGGAGTCTCATTAGTCCCCCGCCCCGATCGGCAGCGGCGTCTCCCGGCCGCCTTCGACCGCCGCTGCGTAACGGCCGTGCAGGTCGGTCGCGTCCAGCAGCCGCGCCGCCGCGGCGACTCCGCGGGCGGTGGCGCCGGTGACCAGCCAGACCGGCGGCGCTTCGTAGCGCCGGGTCGCGGCGACGAGGCCGGCGCCGGGGCCGAAAGCCCGCGCCTCCCCCCCGCCTTCGTCGAGGCCCTCGAGGCGGTACCCGCTCGCGCCGCTCCGGACGAAGCCTGCGAACACGCCGCTCGCCTGCGGCCCTGCCTCGAGCTGGGCGGCCGCCGGGTCCGCTCGCACCTCCGCCCAGGGGCCGACCAGCACCCGCAGCGCTCCGCCGCCGGCGCTCGCCGTGGCGGCGGCGCCCCCCGCCGAGCCCGAGGCGAGCGAAGCCCCTGCCGCCTTCAGCCGCGCGCCGACCTCGCTGCAGGCCGGTCCGCCGCCGAGGCATTCGACCGCCACCGGGCGCCGCTTCCCCTCGTAGCCGTCGCGGAAGGGCTGCGGCCAGGAGCCGACCACCGCCGGCACGTGCTCCGCCGCCGACCAGTCGCGGTAGTCCCACCAGACGGCGTCGCCGCCGCCCAGTGGGTAGTCGGCGGCGCCGACCGGCGACTCGACCCCGTTTACGTAGAAGAACCAGTCGAAGCGATGCCCGTCCCGGGTCGCTTCGGAGAGACCGTCGATCGACTGCACGAAGCCGCCGCCGTAGCGGGTCGAGATCTCGGCCTCGCGGTCGAGCAGCCGCATCGCCGTGTCCGATTCGCTCGCCGGCCGGCGCTGCGGCCCCAGCAGGCGCCGCGCTCCGTAGTCGCGGGTGACGAGCAGCGAGACCTCGCCGACCCCCTTGCCGGCGCCGAAGCCGCAGCCGGCGGCCGCGAGCGCCGCTCCGAGCAGCGCGATCGCGACCGCCGACCCCCGGCTCATCTCAGCCCCGCGGGCACTTCCCGCCGACGCAGATCGGCACCCGGCTGGACGGGATCTCACCGCGGTCGCGGGCGATCAGCCGCGCCGGCTTGCGCAGGACGACGGTCGCCCGCCCGTCCGCGCCGGTCACGCCCGCTGCGCCGCTCACCTTCACCCCGGCGGCCGGCTTGCGCTGGCCGCTTTCGTCGTAGGAGAAGGCCCGCACCCGGAACGCCTGACCGGGCCGGACGTGCCCCGGCGACTGCAGCCACAGCTCGCGGGGATACGGATAGCTCGCCGCCAGATACCAGAGCACTTCGTCGCCGGCGTGCAGCTTGACGGAGTCGCCGCCGACCTTCGAGCCCTTGTGGTCGACCTTCAGGTACCAGGATTCCTTGCTGCCGTGGATCGCCTTGCCGCCGACTCCGCAGAGGCCGAGGCCGAAGTCGAAGGCGTCGGTGATCAGCAGCGGGCGCAGCGGCGCGGTCGATCTCGCCGCCTGCCCGAGCAGGCCCAGCGCCGTCGCCCCCTCGATCGTCGCCGGCTTGCCGCTGCCGCCGGTGCCCTTGCCGAAGCAGGTCGCGCGGGGACTGGTCGGGACGGTCGTGGTGCCGGTCAGCAGCGTCTTTTCGGCCAGCACCCGGCCGCCGGTGTCGACCACCCGCAGGCTTGCGGGCACGCCCCTGGCGCTCGCCGGCTGCGCGGCGCCGAGCACCGCGAGTAGGGCCAGCGCGCACGCGGCCGCCGGCCGGAATGGAACGAGTCTTGGCATCTCAGCCACCCTTTCCTCGAGGGTTGTCATGGCTGGCCGGGGGACAGGTCTCCTGGCTTCCGGGATGGTCGGCCGCACCTTCCCGAGGGCTCGGTGTCCCCCTCAGTGGTTGACGCGCACAGCGCGCCCGCGGCTTCCTTGGCCCGGTCACAGTGGCGGGACCGCGCCGGCTTCGCACCGGACTTCCCTTGACCACCGACCGTATTTACGCGGGCGAGTCTACATCGGCGCCGGCGGTCAAGGTATGCGTCGATGCCGTATCGCCCGCACCGCATCCCCGGTCGTCACACGCACTGGCGCGTCGCGCGGCGGCGGCGGCTGCTGCTGCGCGGCGGGGCGCTGGCGACGTTGCTGGCGGTGCTCGGGCCGGGGCTGCTCGCCGGTTTGTCCGACGACGACCCGGCGGGGATCACGACCTACTCGATCCTCGGCGCCAAGTACGGCTACGAGCTGCTCTGGGTTCTCGCCCTCTCGACCGCGGCGCTGATCGTCTTCCACGAGCTCGGGGTGCGGCTGGGGATCGTCACCGGCAAGGGGCTGATGACGCTGATCCGCGAGCACCACGGCGAGCGCGCCGCCGCGGTCGTCCTCGCCGCGCTGGCGATCGCCAACACCGGCACGATGTGCGCCGAGCTGGCCGGCGTCGCCGCGGCGATGGAACTGCTCGGCGGGATGAGCCGCTACCTCAGCGTGCCGCTCGCCGCGATCGGCGTCTCGGCGCTCGTCCTGCGCGAGAACTTCCGCCACGTCGAGCACTTCCTGCTCGCGCTCAGCTCGGTCTTCGTCGCCTACGTTATCTCCGGCGTGCTCGCCCACCCCGACTGGGGCGCGGCGGCGAAGGGGCTGGTCGTGCCGGGCATCGCGCTCAACCGCGACGCGCTGCTGGTCGCGGTGGCGACGCTGGGGACGACGCTCGCGCCCTGGGGCCTCGCCTTCATCCAGTCCTACGCCGTCGACAAGCGGCTGCGGGTCGCCGACCTGCGCTACGAGCGGATCGACGTGATCGTCGGCGCCGTGCTCACCGGCGTGATCGGCTTCTTCGTCGTCGTCGCCTGCGCGGCGACGCTGCACGCCGAAACGATCGCGATCGAAGAGGCGAGCGACGCCGCGCGCGCGCTCGAGCCGCTCGCCGGCGGCCTCGCCTCGACGCTCTTCGGCCTCGGCTTCCTCGGCGCCGCGCTGCTCGCGGCGGCGATCGTGCCGCTCTCCACCGCCTACTCGATCTCCGAGACGCTCGGCCGCCGCGCCGACCTCGACGACAGCTTCGCCGAGGCGCGCTCCTTCTACCTCTCCTTTGCCGCCGTCGTCGCGGTCGCGGCGGTCCTCGTGCTGATCCCCGGCGCGCCGCTGATCCCGATCCTCTTCCTCTCGCAGGCGCTGAACGCGGTGCTGCTGCTCGTCATCCTGCCCTTCATCCGCGAGCTCGGCAAGAACCGCGAGCTGATGGGCGAGCAGGCGCTCGGCCGCGGCGAGCGCGTCGTCACCGGCGTCGCCCTCGCCCTGGTCGCCGCCTCGGTCCTGACGCTCGCAGTGCTGGCCGTCCTCTGAGCGCTGAACGTTCGTCCAGATGGCTTGGGATTTGCGGAGCTTGCGGCTTAGGGTCGGGTGGATCGGAAAACCAAGCTGTTTACGGGGGGAGACATGGGGCAGGGGTTGCAGCGGAACTGGCCGGCGTTGGTGGTGGCTGCGATTGCGCTTTTCGCGGCGCTCGGGGGGAGCGTGTACGCGGCGAAGAAGCGGCACGCAATCAGCGGCCGGGCGATCGGGGTCAAGTCGATGCCGGGGAACCGGGTGAAGGTTCGGTCGCTGCCGGGGAACCGGTTGAAGCCGCACTCGATCCCCGCCAGCGGGCTGAAGCCGGGTGTGCTTGCCGCGGCGTCGCGGCTCTCCGCTCCCCTGACCGGGGCCGAGATCGACGAGCTGACGCTCGGGCAGGTGCCGCGGGCGACGCATGCCGAAACCGCCGACACCGCGCAGAGCGCCGTCGACGCGCAGACCGCCCTGAACGCGGTCAACGCGATCGACGCGCAGAAGGTCAACGGCTACAGCGCCGGCTGCGCAACGGGCACCACCCCGTTCGCCGGCGCCTGCTGGCAGACCTCGTCGATCGGCGCGGCCGTGACCGCGCCCCAGGCGGCGATCGAATGCGCCAAACAGGGCGGGACGCTGCCGGAGGCGCTCCAGCTCGCCGCCTTCGCGCAACAGCCGAGCGTTCATCTGGACGTGGGAGGGGAGTGGTCGGGGGATGTCACGAATGTGTCTGGGCTCGACGTCTATGGCGTTGCCACCGTTTCCGCGGCGGGCGGTGTCAACTTCATTAACTCGACGAGCAATCGTCACTACCGCTGCGTGATCCCGCTGCTCACGCAGTAGGGCCGGCCCGAGGCCGGCTGCGGCCGAACCTGCCCCGCCGCCCCCGCAGGCGGGCGAATCGCGTCCCCGCGCCCTCCGCTCTCTATCCTCCGACGCGATGCGAATGGGCCCGCTCGGCTTCAGGCGTCGCGTCGCGGGCTCGCTCGCGGCGCTGCTCTGCCTCGCCGCGACCGCCTTCGCCGGTCCGGCCGCGGCGGCGCCGGCCCGGCTCCACCCCGGCGCCGCCGCTCGCGGCGAGGCGGCGCGGGTCGCGCGCCTCTGGACCGCGGCGCGGATGCGCGGCGCCCCCCCGCTCGACGCCCCGCGGCGCGCCCGCCCCGCGGCGCGGGTCAGCTACGCGCAGGTGCCCGAACCGACCCTGCCCCCGCACGCGGTCAACGGCCGGCTCTTCGTCCGCCAGGGCGACAGGGAGGGCTACTGCTCGGCGACCGCGATCGACAGTCCCAGCCGGCGGCTCGTCCTCACCGCCGGGCACTGCGTCAACTCCGGCCCCTCGCTGCGACCCGGCGACGGCGTCTGGTCGAGCTTGCTCGAGTTCGTGCCCGCCTACTCGGGCGGGGCGGCGCCGTTCGGCGCCTTCGTCGCCCACCGCAGGCAGGAGTTCGCGCCGCGGCAGTGGGTGCAGCTCGGCAACCCCAACTTCGACGTCGGCGCGATCCTCGTCGACCCCAACGCCGAAGGGGCGAACGTCGCCGACGCGGTCGGCGGCGGCGCGGCGATCGCCCTCGACCGCAGCCGCCACGAGGAATTCCAGACCTACGGCTACCCCGGCGCCGCCCGCTGGATGCAGGGCTGCGACTCGCCCTACGTCGGCGACGACGCGCTCACCTACCGGGTGCCCGGACCGCCGACGATCGCGATTCGCTGCCGCTGGGTGCCGGGGGCGAGCGGCGGCGGCTGGCTGATCGACGAAGGCACGGCGATCGACGGGCTGACCAGCTACGGCAAGGTCGGCGACCGCTGGCACACCTTCGGCCCCTACTTCAGCAGTCGCAACGTCGGTCGCCTGGTCGCCGGCTTCTGACCTGCCGTGGATTTGGTGCCCACATAGGTATCCAACCCCCGGCACGTCCCGGGTGCGGGGCGCTCAGGCGCGAGCCAGCAGGTCGCGGTAGAAGCGGTAGTCGCGCCGCTCCGGCCGCAGGTTCGCGGCCAGCGCCAGGTGGTGGCGGGCGCGCTCCCTCTCGCCGGTCTTGGCCAGCGCCCGGCCGAGGCAGAAGTGGGCGAAGTCGTTGACCTGGTGGGTGTCGACCACCGCCTCGAACTCCTCCACGGCGGCGGCGAAGCGCCCGCAGCGGAAGTAGGCCCGGCCGAGCGCCTCGCGCACCGAGGACTTCTCCGGCGCGCGGCTGGCGGCCTCCTCCAGTGGCCGCGTCGCCTGCTCGAAGTCGGCCTCCTCGAGCAGCTCGATCCCCCGCCGGTACAGGGTCAGGGTCGAATCGCGATCCGCGGCGAAGCTCATCCGAGCTAGTTTAGGCAGCGCGCTCGGTTGCGACCGCGGCGGCGGCCGCCGCCGCGGGGGTCACAATGCGACTCGATGGGAAAGCTCGTACGGATGCCTGAGCTGGCGGAGCTGCGAGCCTTCTGCGCGGCCGTCGACCTCGGCAGCCTCGGCAAGGCGGCGCGCCTGCTGCAGGTCAGTCAGCCGGCCCTCTCCAAGCGGCTGCGCAACCTGGAGGGGCTGAGCGGCTCGACCCTGCTGGAGCGGTCGACGCGCGGCGTCACGCCGACCCCGGCCGGCAGGCGGCTGTACCCCGCCGCGCAGCGGCTGCTGGCCGAGGCGGAGACGGTCGAGGCGCTGATGGAGGGGCTCGACCCGAGCCGGGCGCCGGTCCGGCTGGCGGCCAGCCCGACGATGGCGGAGTTCGTCCTGCCGCCGCTGCTGGTCGAGCTGGAGAGCAAGCACGAGAGCCACCTCTCGGTCGAGCTGTCGATCGCCAACTCGAGCGCGGCGCGGGCGCTGGTGCTGGAGGGACGGGCGGAGCTCGGCGTCGTCGCGGCCGGCGGGTCGGGCGCGAACGGGGGGAACCTGTGCGAATCGCCGTTCTACGAGGACGAGATCGTCATCGCCGTCCCGGAGGGGCATCCCTGGGCCGCCGGCGAGGAGATCGACCCGGCCGAGCTGGTGTCGACGCGGATGATCATGCGCGACCCCGGCGCCAGCAGCCGGCGCGTCGTCGCCGAGGCACTCGAAGCGCTGGGCCTGTCGCCGGCCCCGCCGCTGGCGGAGATCGGCAGCACCCCGGCAGCGATCTCCGCCGCGGCCTCCGAGGGAGCCCCCGTCTTCCTCTCCACGCTGGCGCTGAGCGGGCTCGAAGACAGGGGGCTGGTGGAGCGCCGGGCGACCGGTCTGCGCTTCGAGCGGCGCTTCGTCCTGATCCACAGCGGCGAGGAGAGCCTGCCGGCGCCCGCCCGGGCGCTCGCCCGCCACCTGCTCGACTCGGTCGAGCCCGCCGGCCGCTGACGGCCGCGTCGAGCGCCCCAAACCCCAAACCAGCGGATCGCCGGATCGCCGCTCAGACCGGCGATCCGGATCGCCCGCGAATCGAAAACCCCTCCCCGCGGGTTCCCGAGCGACGCCTGAAGCATTCCCAACCGCTCTTTCGGAGCGTCCTGAGTGTTTCAATTGTCACTGGCTGGTTAGCCAATCGTTAAGACAGCGCTCAAGCGGTCCGAAACGGTCGCCGGCGCGCAATCATTAGCTGAAGACAGTCCGACCAGGTCATCGGATATTGCACATTCAGCATCGAGAGGGGAATCGGGTGGATTTCGTAGAGGCAAGGGTTTTCTGGCATGCGCTCCGGGTGCAGATCCTCGCCACGGTGAGGGCGAACCCGTCGCGCGCCACGGAGCTGACCCGCAAGCTCGGCCCGCCGCTGGAGAAAGTCTTCTACCACCTGCTGGTGCTCGAGAGGACTGATTACATCCAGCGCGCCGAGGGCCAGGACCCCGACGCGGCCGACCCGATCTTCGAAGCGGTTCCCCGCTAGACGGCAGCCTCGGCGGCTGCGGCGTCAGCGCCGCGAGGGTCTGGCAACTCGCCGCGTACCCGGGGCGACCCTCGTTTGATCGTGCTGTTACACTCAGCCGAAATTGACTAGTCGGGCGTCGATTTGGACGCTCGACCGGAAGACGGGCACCAGTACCTCAATCGGTTAGAGGATCGGGTTTGTAAGCCGACGATCCGGGTTCGAGCCCCGGCTGGTGCATGGGAGAACGAGAGTGGTCGCACCTATGGACATCAACCTCTTCGACTACTTCGACGACGCCGCGGGCCGGGACGGGACCCAAGCTCACTGGGGGCTCCGGGCGCCGTACAGGCCGCACGACCGCTTCGATCTGATGCTGGTCCCCCGGGTCGGCGGCTGGCGGCAGGACCCCGACTCGCTGCGGGCACTGGAACGGATCGAGCTGGTGCCGTGGGTCGAGACGGTCGAGCGGCGCGGCGATCAGGTCCGGGTGCGCGTCGTCGACGACCTGATCGAGCAGCGCGGCGCCGCACTGGAGGAGCGCGACGGCGCCGGCGGCGAGGACTACAGCGACCTCGCCGCCGGTCGCCGTTTCGCGCTCAACTTCTGGGACGCCAACTCGACCAAGGCGCTCCACATCGGCCACCTGCGCAACCTCGGGCTGGGCAACGCCCTGGCCGCCGCGCTCACGCAGGCCGGGGGGCGGGTCGAGCGGCGCAGCATCATCTGCGACGTCGGCCGCAGCATGGGCGAGGCGATGGCCGGGGTGATCCGCAGCGGCCGCTATCCGCAGCTGTCCTCGGAGAACGGCGTCAAGAGCGACCACTTCGTCGGCTACTGCTACGCCGACTACGTCAAGAACGGGGCCGCTCTCGGGCTCGCCTCCGACCATCCGGCGGACTCGCTGACCCGCGAGGTCGACGTCCGCAACGACAGCGCCGACGAGCTGCTGTTGCGGGTCCTGAACGGCGACCAGAGCGCGCTCGAACTGTGGTCGCAGACGCGCGCCTGGGTGATCTCCGGCCAGCGCAAGACCCTGGCCCGGCTCGGCATCTCCTTCGATCGCGTCTTCTTCGAGTCCGACTTCCTGCCCGAGGTCGTCGAGCTGACCGCGCGCGGCCTGCGGGAGGGAACGCTCCAGCGCCGCCCCGACGGCACCGTCGTCTACCTGACCGGTCGCGAGGAGCTGGAGGAGATGCCGCTGGTCCGCTCCGACGGCGTGCCGACCCAGCACATGCGCGCGCTCGCCTACTGGCTGGCGGACACCGGGCTCGACGGCACGACCTCGGTCCAGGTCTGCGGCCAGGAGTGGTTCGCCCACGTCACCTGCCGGCGCCAGCTGATGGCCGAGCTGGTCCACACCGACAGCGGCAACGGCTTCCACCCCTACCACGACATCTTCCACGGCATGGTCGCCAAGGAGAAGCAGAAGATCGCCTCGAGCAAGGAGGGGGCGCTGCTGATCGACCACCTGGTCGAATGGATCGACGAGCAGCTCGACGCCGATCCGCAGCGGGCCGCGATCCGGCGCGACCACCCGCGCCCCGATCAGGTCGCCTCGCAGATCGCGCTCGGCTACTTCCTCCTGCACCCGGCGGCGAAGAAGGTCGACTTCGAGCCCGAGAAGCTGCTCCTGGACGAGAAGAGCCTCGGCTGGGACATGGCGCGCGCCCGCTCGCGCGGCAGCAGGCGGGCGCCTTCCTCCAACGACGATCGCCTGCACGACCCGGAGTACCGCTTCGCCGTCCTCCAGGCCGAGATGTACCGGCGGCACCTCAGCCTCGCCTCCGAGCGGCTCGACCCGCTCCCGCTGGCGCGCTACGCCGGCCACCTCACGCACTGGCACCTGGAGCGCGACCGCGGCCCTCACGTCGACCGGGTGGTCGGCGCCGTGCTCGACGAGAGCGCCCGCGGCCTCGGGCTGGAGACGGCACGATGACGCTCCGCTGCGCCTTTCCCCCGACATGCATCGACAAGGAACGGCGGAAGGGGGTCCTGTGAGGACGCTGCTGGTCGACAACCACGACTCCTACACCTACAACGTCTTCCACCTGCTGGCCGGCGTCTCGGGCGAAGAGCCGATCGTCGTCGACAACGACGCGGTCTCCTGGCGGGCGCTGGAACGCTGGGAGTTCGACGCGATCGTCCTCTCCCCCGGCCCCGGCACGCCGCAGCGCTGGCACGACTTCTGCGTCTGCGACGACATCCTCCGCTACAGCGAGATCCCGGTGCTCGGCATCTGCCTCGGCCACCAGGGGCTCGGCCACCTGCTCGACGGCAAGGTCTGCAGCGCCCCCGAGGCGATGCACGGGCGCCTCAGCCGCATCCACCACGAGGAGAGCGGCCTGTTCGAGGGGATCCCGCAGGACTTCCCGGTGGTCCGCTACCACTCGCTGCAGATCACCGACATGGGGCCGGAGGGCCAGATCACGGCCCGGGCCGACGACGGCGTGGTGATGGGGATCGAACACCTGCGCCGGCCGCTGTGGGGCGTCCAGTTCCACCCGGAGTCGATCGCGACCGAGTACGGGGCGCGCCTGATCGAGAACTTCTACGCGCTGGCGCGGCAGCGCAAGGTCTCGCGCCGGCGCGGCGCGAGACGGCCGCGGGAGGCGCCGCAGCGCCGCTCGCAGGTGCGCCGCGCGCTGGCCACGGGGATGCAGATGCGCAGCCGCTCGCTGCCCGGCGAGCCCTCGACCGAGGCGCTCTTCGAACGGCTCTTCGCCGATTGCGAGCACGCCTTCTGGCTCGACAGCGCCGACGCCCCGACCCGGCTGGCGCAGCGCTCCTACCTCGGCACCAGCGCCGGCGCCGAGCGCTGCGTGCTCGAATACGACGTCGAGACCGGGCTCGCGCAGGCGCACCGCGCCGGCGGCAGCGAGACCGAGCGCGGCTCGATCTTCGAGCTGCTCGACCGCGAAGTCGCCGCCCACGCGATCGAACCGCCGGCCAACCTGCCCCGCGGCCTGCTCGGCGGCTTCGTCGGCTACCTCGGCTACGAGCTGAAGGCCGACTGCGGCGCGCCGAACGTGCACCGATCGGATCTTCCCGACGCAGTGATGATGCTCGCCAACCGTCTCGTCGCCGTCGACCACGTGCGTCACCGGACGCACCTGGTCACGCTCTGCCATGGCGACGAGGCGGGTGCCGAGCGCTGGCTGGACGACGCCGAGGCGGCGGTGGGCGAGGTCCTCGCCCTGCCGCCCCCCTCGGCGTCGCCGCCCGGTCCCCCGCCCGAGCAACCGCTCGCCGACCACGTCAGCTTCAGGGTCGGGCGCGGCCGCGAGCAGTACCTGGCCGACATCGCCCGCAGCCGGGCCGAACTGGCGACAGGCGAGTCCTACGAGGTCTGCCTCACCGACCAGATCTCGACCGACGCCGGCCCCGACCCCTTCCACCTCTACAAGACCCTTCGCCGCAGCAACCCGGCGCCCTTCGCCGCCTACCTGAAGCTGGGCGAGGCGGCGATCGTCAGCTCCTCGCCGGAGCGCTTCCTCTCGGTCGACCGCGAGCGCCGGGTCGAGGCGCGGCCGATCAAGGGGACCAGCTCGCGCGCCGCCGACCCCGAGCGCGACGCGGCGCTGCGCGACGAGCTGACCAGCGACGAAAAGACCTACGCCGAGCACCTGATGATCGTCGACCTGCTGCGCAACGACCTCGGCCGCGTCTGCGAGGTCGGCAGCGTCGGCGTCCCCGAGCTGATGATCGTCGAGGACTACGCGACCGTCCACCAGCTGATCTCGACGGTGAGCGGGGTCCTGGCCGAGGAGCGCACCGCGCCCGAATGCGCCCGCGCCTGCTTCCCGGGCGGCTCGATGACCGGGGCGCCGAAGCTGCGCACGATGGAGATCATCGACGACATCGAGGCCGAGGCGCGCGGCGTCTACTCCGGCGCGATCGGCTGGTTCGGCGTCGACGGCAGCATGGACCTCAGCATCGTCATCCGCACGATCGTGATCCGGCCGGGGCGGACGACGATCGGCGCCGGCGGGGCGATCGTCATCCAGTCGGACCCGGTCGACGAGTTCGACGAGATCCTGCTGAAGGCAAGGGCGCCGATGGCGGCGATCGCCAAGGCGGCGACCGGCAGCGATTCGCCCGCCGCCTGGTCGGTCGAGCTGGAGCCCCGCGCGGAGACGCTCGAGGCGGCATGACCGAGCCGAGCGCGAGCGTGCCCGATGCGCTGGACCGACCGGGAGCGGCGGGCCCGAAGGTCCGCGCGGCGACCGCCGAGGACGCCCCGGCGGTGGCGGCGGCGATCGAGGCCCTGCTGGTCGAGCTTGGCGGCGAGGGCCCGTCGACGACGGAGCTGGAGGGCGCCGTGCGCGAGCTGACCGGCCGTCCCGAGGCGGGGGCGCTGCTGGTCGCCGAGACGGGCGGCGAGATCGTCGGGGTGCTGGCGGCGAGCTGGCAGTTCGCCGTCCACGTGCCCGGCCGCTACGCGACGATCCAGGACCTCTGGGTGCTGCCGTCCTGGCGCAGCAGGTCGATCGGCCGCGACCTGATCATGGCGCTCGTCCAGGAGGCGGGCGAGCGCGGCGTCAGGCGGCTCGAGGTCGGCCTGCCGAAGCAGACCTTCGCGGGCATCGGCGCGACCGAGGCCTTCTACCGGGCCAACGGCTTCCAGCACCTCGGACCGCGGATGCGGCGGCTGCTATGAGCTTCCGCTGTGCCTTTCCCCTGTCATCCGCCGCCAAGGAACGGCGGAGGGTTGTCCTGTGAGCGCCGAGCTGCTGATGATCGAGCAGCGGCGCGGCCGCCGCGACTCCGCCCACTGGATCGTCGAAGGCGGCCGGCGGCGGCCGGGCATGGACGACAACCGCCGCCTGACCGAGCTGCGCAGCGGCCTCACCTGCCACTCGCGCGTGCGCGCCGCCGGCGCCGACGCTGGCGACGAGGAGCTGGAACGGACGCTGGCACGGCTGCACGAGCCCGGCTACCTGGAGGAGCTCGACGGGGTCCGATCCGAGGAGCCGGTGGTGATGCCGCACCTCGCCGCCCCCGGCCTGGCGCCCGACATCCCCGTCTGCGCCGGCCTCGTCGCCGCCGCCCGCGAGGGGGTGCGGACGGCGATCGCCGCGGCGGCGCGGATCGTCGGCGGCGCCCGTTTCGCCTACGCGCTGAGCCGCCCGCCGGGCCACCATGCCGGGCCGGACTGGTGCGCCGGCTACTGCTACCTGAACACCGCCGCAGCGGCGGCGCTGACCCTTGCCGAGGGAGGCATGGGACCGGTCGGCATCCTCGACCTCGACCTGCACTACCCGAACGGCACCGCGGCGATCGTCGCCTCGATGGGCGACGCCAGGCTGCACTCGCTGCACGCCCACCCGGTGACCAACGTGGCCGGCGAGACGGTGAGGCCGAGCAGCGAGCGCGAACGGGTGGTCGAGTTCCGCCGCAGTCCGGACGCCGCCGACTACCTGCACGCCGTCGGCACCTCGGTCGACGCCCTGAGCCTGACCTGCGGGGCGCTGGTCGTCTCGCTCGGCTATGACACGGTGCGGGGCGACCCGCACGGCAGCTGGAGCTTCTCGCCGACGATCTTCGCCCAGATCGGCCGCCTGCTCGCCGCCTCCGGGCTACCGGTCTGCGTGATCCAGGAGGGCGGCTACGCGCTGCACTCGCTCGCCGCCTGCGGCTACGCCTTCGCGGCGGGCCTGCTCGACGAGGCGGTGGTGCCGGCATGAGTCGGGGGCTCGGGCCCTACCGCCGGCGCCTCGACGGGCTCGACGACGAGATCGCCCGCCTGCTCGGCGAGCGCTTCGAGGTCTGCCGCGAGATCGCCCGCCACAAGCTCGCCGAGGGAATCCCGATGATGCAGCCGGCGCGGGTCGACGAGGTGCGAACGCGCTACCTCGCCCGCGGCGTCGAGGCCGGGCTGCCGGCCGAGTTCAGCGCCGACCTGTTCGAGCTGCTGATCGCCGCCACCTGCAAGGAGGAGGACGAGCTGATGGCGGCGCCGGCGCCCGAGGGCGACGGGGGGCAACGGTGAGGGCGGGGCTGCCTCCCGGTCCGCGGATGCCGCCGGCACTGCAGTCGCTCGGCTGGGCGCGGCGGCCGTTCCCGCTGATGAAGCGCTGCCGCGAGCGCTACGGCGACACCTTCACGCTGCGGATCGTCCACTGCGGCACCTGGGTCATCCTCTGCGACCCCGAGGACGTGAAGAAGGTCTTCACCGCGAAGCCCTCGAGCCTCGGCGTCGACCTGGCGAACCCGCTGCTCGGGCCGGTGCTGGGGCCGCGCTCGGTGATGCTGATCGAGGAGCCCGAGCACATGCAGCGCCGGCGCCTGATGCTGCCGCCCTTCCACGGCGAGCGGATGGAGGGCGACGCGGAGATGATGGCCGAGGTGGCGCGGCGCGAGGTCGCGAGCTGGCCGGTCGGCGAGCCCTTCGCGCTGTGGCCGCGGATGCAGGCGATCACCCAGGGGGTGATCGTCCGCGCCGTCTTCGGGCCGGAGGAGACGCCGCGCCTGCGGCGCCTGCGCGGGCTGCTCGGCGAGCTGACCGAGGCGATGAACGACCCCGGCCGCCTGGCGATGCTGGCCGCGCTCGGACCGGGCTGGATCTCGCGCAACCGCCGCTTCCGCGAGGCGATGGGCGCGGTCGAGGACGCCGTGCTCGAAGAGGTGCGACAGCGCCGCGCCGAAGGCGATCGCGGTCGCAAGGACGTCGTCTCGATGCTGGTCGACGCCCGCTACGAGGACGGCTCGCCGATGAGCGAGCGCGACCTGCGCGACGAAATGCTGACCCTGCTGACCGACGGCCCGACCTCGACCTCGCTCTCCTGGCTGTTCGAGCGGTTGCTGCGCCACCCCGACAAGCTGGAGCGGCTGCGCGAGGAGATCCTCGCCGGGGAGGGCGGCGACTACATGGACGCGGTGGTCAAGGAGACGCTGCGGCTCTGCCCGCCGGTGCCGGTCGTCGTTCGCCGCCTGCTCGAGCCGATGGAGCTGGGCGGCTATGAGCTCCCGGCGGGGACGACGGTCGCGCCCTGCGTCTACCTGGTCCACCGCGACCCGGCGGTCTACCCCCACCCCCTGCGCTTCGTCCCCGAGCGCTTCCTCGAGCAGCCGCCCGGCACCTACACCTGGATCCCCTTCGGCGGCGGCGCGCGGCGCTGCCTGGCGGCGAGCTACGCCGAACAGGAGATCAAGCGGGTGCTGCGCACCGTGCTGACCGAGGTCGACCTGCGCCCCGCCGGCTCGCGCTCGGAGCGGGTGCGCAAGAGCGCGATCGCCTACAGCCCCGACAAGCGCGGCCTGGTGGTCGCCGAACCGCGGGCCCCCGTCGAGAAAGGAGAACCGGAATGGCAAACGAGCCCGATCTTCTCGTAGTCGGCGCCGGCGCCAAGGCGGCCGGGATCGCGGCCAAGGTGCACGCGGTCAACAGCCTCGGGCTCGGCCCGGTGTCGCTGACGATCGTCGAGGGGACCGAGGTCGCCGCCTCCTGGCTGGGCCGCCACGGGATGACCTCCGGCGACGAGCCGCTGGCGGTGACGCCGATCAAGGACATCGGCTTCCCCTACCGGAGCTTCGACGTCTTCGGCGAGCACGGCGAGGCGGTCGACGAGGCGGTGATGGGATTCTCCTGGCAGCGCTACATGGTCGGCGAGCGGCGCTACGCCCGCTGGGTCGACGCCGGCTCGCCCTCGGTCCGCCACCGCGACTACGGCGAGTACCTGGCCTGGGTGCTGTCGCGGGCGACCGCCGGGATCGCCCACGTGCGCGGCCGGGTCGCCCAGGTCGCGCTCGATCCGGCCGGCGAGCGCTGGACGGTCGAGGTCGAGGAGCGCGAGCGGCGCTCGCAGCTGAGCGCCGGGGCGCTGGTCCTGACCGGGCCGGGAATCCACCGCGCCTTCCCGCACGAGCCCGGGATCGCGCCGCGGGTCTTCCACTGCGACAGCAAGCGCGAGGAGTTCGCCCGCCTGCCGGAGGACCGCGGCTGCGACGTCGCCGTGGTCGGCGGCGGCGAGAGCGCGCTGAGCTGCGTGATGTTCCTGCGCGGCTTCCGGCCGCGGGCGAGGTTCACGATCTACACGCCGATGCTGCCGCTGAGCCGCGGCGAGAGCTTCCTCGAGAACCGCGTCTTCTCCAACCCGGACGAGGTCGAATGGACGGCGCTCGACCGGCAGATGCGGCGCGACTTCGTCAAGCACTCCGACCGCGGCGTCTTCGACCCGCCGAGCCTGGCGGCGATCGCCTACGACGACCGCGTCCGCTTCGTCACCGGCAGGGTCACCGACGTCGGCTCGGCCCGCGGCGGCGAGGGCGTGCGGCTGGTCCACCACTCGCCGGAGGGCGTCGAGCGGCCCGAGCACGACTACGTCGCCAACTGCACCGGCTTCGACCTGCTGGCGCAGATGCGGACGCTGTTCGGAGACCGGGTCAGGACCGAGATCGAGAAGCGGGTCGGGCAGCTCTGGGACACGCCGGCCGGTACCGAGGTGCCGATCGGCCGCAACCTGGAGCTGCGCGGGATGGAGCCGCGACTGCAGATCCCGGGGCTGGCGGGTCTCAGCCAGGGCCCCGGCTTCGCCAACCTCGGCGCCCTCGGCCTGCTCTCGAGCCGGGTGCTGCAGCCGCTGCTGGTCGAGCGGGAACGTTCTACGCGGTTAGTAAGTTCCAGTAATAGTTGACTCGCTTTTATTCAACAGATAGGGTGAAAAACATGGCAGGGAGAACCGTGTCGATCGCGGCAGGACCGGTCGCGCTGCTCGTCGTGGCGAGCGCCGTGCTGCTGAGCGCATGCGGCTCGTCGTCGTCGAGCAATGTCAGCTTCACCGGCGACGCCTACCCCAACATCGACCCGACCAACACCCGCCACAGCGGCGGCCCGATCGACAGCAAGAACGTGACCCGGCTCGAAGTCGCCTGGACGCTGCCGCTGGAAGCGAAAAGCACCTACGGCAGCTACTCCTCCGCCCCGGTGGTCGCCAAGGGCGTCGTCTACTCGCAGGACCTGGCCTCCAACGTGCAGGCGATCGACCTCGAAAGCGGCGACGTGCTGTGGGAAAGGTCCTACGAAGAAGCCGACCAGGGCCCGAACGGGGTCGTGGTCGCCGAAGGCCGCGTCTACGGGGCCACCTCGAAGGCCGCCTTCGCGCTCGACCAGGAAAGCGGCGAGCAGCTCTGGTCGGTGCCGCTGGCCAAGAACGAACACGAAGGCATCGACATGGCGCCGGGGTTCCACGAAGGGATCGTCTACGTCTCGACCGTGCCGGGCAACGCGACCGAGTTCTACGAAGGGCAGGGCGTCGGCGTGCTCTGGGCGCTCGACGCGAAGACCGGGAGGAAACTGTGGCACTTCAACACCGTCCCGCCCGACCTCTGGGAGAAGAAGAACTTCAACATCAACTCCGGCGGCGGCCTCTGGTACGCACCGGCCTTCGACGCCAAGGGCTCGATGTACTTCGGGGTCGGCAACCCGGCGCCGTTCCCCGGCACCGGAAAATACCCCTGGGGGTCGAGCCGCCCCGGCCCGAACCTCTACACCGACTCGATCGTGAAGATGAACGCGAAGACCGGCAAGCTGGAGTGGTACTACCAGCTGACCCCGCACGACATCTACGACTGGGACCTCCAGGGCCCGCCGATCCTGAGCAAGTCCGGCGGCAGGGAACTGCTGCTGGCGGCGGGCAAGTCGGGGATCGTGATCGCGCTCGACCCCGAAAGCGGCAAGCTGGTCTGGAAGCGGCCGGTCGGCAACCACAACGGCCACGACGACGACGGGCTCTACGCGATGCGCCACGAATACGCCAAGTTGAAGACGCCGATGACGGTCTCGCCGGGCAACCTCGGCGGCGTGATCGCGCCGATGTCGACCGACGGCGCCGGCGTCTTCGCGCCGGTGGTGAACCACTCGGTGACGATCTCCTCGCCCTCGGAAGTCGAAGAATCGAGCCCGCTGACCGGCGAGCTGGTCGCGCTCGACGCGGCGAGCGGCGCGGTCGAGTGGAAGCACGCATTCTCCTCGGCCGCCTTCGGCGCCACCAGCTCGGTCAACGACCTCGTCTTCACCACCACCTACGAAGGCAACGTCTACGCCTTCGAAGCGAAGAGCGGCCGGATCCTCTGGCAGGAAACGCTGCCGGCCGGCACCAACACCGGGGTCACGGTCTCCGGCGACACGGTGCTCGTCCCGGCCGGGGTGGCGGCGGCGGAAGGCCAGACGCCGGAAATGGTCGCCTTCCGCCTCGGCGGCTAGCGGCCCCGACGGAGGATCACACGATTTGAACCTCCGCCGGGGGCGGCCCGTAGCCCGGGCGATGCGATCGACTCTCGACTCACTCAGGAGGAGCCGAGGCCGCACCGTGGCGGTGGCCGCGGCGGCCGTGGCACTCGCGTTGACCGGGATCGTGAGCGCCACCGCGCCGGCCGCCGCCGGTCATCGCCTCCGCGGGCACGAGGCGGAGGTCGAGATGCAGGACTTCGCCTTCCATCCCGGCAGGATCACCGTCGCCCGCGGCGCCAGGCTCACCTTCGCCAACCACGACTCGACCGCCCACACCGCGACCAGCGCCGGCAAGTTCGATACCGGCCACATCCGCCCCGGGCACTCGGTCACCGTGACCCTTCGCAAGGCCGGTGTCTACGCCTACCACTGCACGATCCACACCTTCATGCACGGCAAGATCGTGGTCGGGTGAGCCGCGGCGCTGCGTCAAGATGGGGTCCATGCCACCCGGCGCGCTGAGCGGCGAGCGGGACGTGCGCGCGGCCTACGCGGCGCACGCGGGCGAGCTGTACGGGTTCGCGGTGCGCTCGCTGGGCGACTCCGGGCTCGCCGAGGAGGCGGTGCAGGAGACCTTCCTGCGCGCCTGGCGGGCCGGCGAGCGGTTCGACCCGCAGATCGGCTCGCTGCGGACCTGGCTGTTCGCGATCCTGCGCAACGTGGTGATCGACCTGAGCCGGGCGCGGGCGGCGCGGCCGGGGGTCGCCGAGGCCGGGGCCGAGCCGGCGGTCGAGCCGTTCGAGGAGGCGCTGCTCGCCTGGCAGCTCGAGGAGGCGATGCGGCGGCTCGGCGAGCAGCACCGCCGGGTCCTGGTCGAGACCTACTACCGGGGCCGCCCCTACGCCGAGGTCGCGGAGGAGCTGGGAGTGCCGGAGGGAACGGTGAAGAGCCGCGTCTACTACGGGCTGCGGGCGCTGCGCGTCGCCCTGGAGGAAATCGGCTATGACGACTGAGCGCTGCGAGTGGAGAGAGTCGCTGGGGGCGCTGGCGCTCGGCCAGCTGCCGGACGAGGAGCGCGTCGCCCTGGCGGCGCACCTCGAGGGCTGCGCCGGGTGCCGCGCCGAGCTGGAGTCGCTGGACGCGGTCGCGCGGCTGATGCCGCTCGGCGACCCCGAGCGCTTCGGCGCCGCCCCGCAGCCGCCGCCGGCGCTGGCCGACCGGGTGGCGGCGACGATCCGCTCCGAGCGGCGGGCGTCGCGGCGGCGGCGGCGGCGGCTCGGCCTCGCCCTGGGCGCCGCGATCGCGGCGGCGGCGACCGCGGCGGTGCTGGCGATCTTCGTGCTCGGCGGCAGCGGTGGCAAGCCCTCGCAGTGGGTCGCCTTCTCGCGGCTTCCCCAGGGCATGAAGATCGACGCCAGGCTCGAACCTCGCCCGTTCGGCACCGAGATCCACATGTACGTCGTAGGCGTCCGCTCGGGCACGCTCTGCCGGGTGACCCTGCGCGGCCCGCACGGCGCGCGGCTCTCCGCCGGCACCTTCCGCTACCGCTACGGGGCCGACGAGGAGGCCGTCCTCAGCTCGGCCCTCGACCTCTCGCGAACCAGTGCGATCGTCGTCCGGGTCGGGCGCCGCGCCTTCGCCGCCCCGGTCGGCGGCTCGGGCAGCGCGTAGGGGCTTCGAACCGACTCTCAGAACCGATTAGCTTTGCTCTGCCCGGGACGACACACTGCGGACCGGGAGGACGTCGCCTTCGAGCGCCTCGGGCTTCCCGAGCGGCTTTGAACCCATCCCACTCGGGCCACGTAGGCCGGGCGAAGACGCTCACGGTCGACACCGAGAACCCGAGGAGGCAACGTGATCAGGAACCTTTCAGCCATCGCCGCGCTGGCGGCTGCGGCGGCGCTCGTCGCCGGCTGCGGCGGCAGCGGTAGCTCCGCCGAAGGCGGCGCCTACGGCAGCGAAGAAGGCGGCGGCGCGCAGACCGAATCCGCGAAAGGCGGCTACGGGGAAGGCGGCTCGGCCGCTGCCGGCGGAAGCGGCTCGTCCGGCGCCGTGTCGGTCGCCGCGGTCGGCGACGTCGGCAGGGTGCTGGTCGACTCCGAAGGCTTCACCCTCTACTACTTCGAGAAGGACAAGGGCGGAAAGTCGGCCTGCTACGGCGCCTGCGCGAGTGCCTGGCCGCCACTGACCGGCGGCGGCGCGCCGCACGCGACGAACGGCGTCGACAGCTCGATGCTCGGCACCGGCAAGCGCAAGGACGGCACCACCCAGGTCACCTACGCCGGCTGGCCCCTCTACACCTACGTCGGCGACACCGAGCCGGGCGAAGCCAACGGCACCGACGTCAAGGCCTTCGGCGCCTCCTGGTACCCGCTGCACCCGAACGGCGAAGAGGCGGGCGGGTAGCGGCCGGCGCCTCGTCTCGAGGGGGGGTGCCGGTTCCCCGCCGGTCACGGCGGGGGTGAGCTCCCGGCAAGCCTGCCCGTCGTCGACGGCGATGGGAGCGGCGCCGTAGACTGGGGGCGAGAGACGGAGCCCCCGATGAGCGAGCAACTGAACGCGCTCGACGCCACCTTCCTCGAGCTCGAGGAGGCGGATCAGAGCGCCCACATGCACATCGGCGTCGTGATGATCTTCGAGCCGAGGCCGGGGGACCGGGGAGCGCCGTCGGTCTCGGAGCTGGCCAGGCGGTTGGGGCAGGGGCTGGACGAGCTGCCGCGCTTCCGGCAGCGGCTCTCGTCCCCCGCCACCGGAGGCCTCTCCTGGCCCGACTGGCGCGAGGACGAGCGGTTCCACCTCCACAACCACGTGCGGGCCGCCGGGCTGCCGCGGCCGGGCGGGGAGGCGGAGCTGCTCGAGTGGGCCGGCGAGTTCTTCTCCGAGCGCCTCGACCGCACGAGGCCGTTGTGGGAGATGGTGGTCGTCGACGGCCTCTCCGACGGGCGCTGGGCGCTGGCGAGCAAGACGCATCACTGCATGGTCGACGGAGTCGGCTCCGTCGACATCGGCCACTTCGTGGTCGACACCGAGCCGGATCCCGGCACGGCCTCGCGCCCGGTCCCCCCACCCCCGGGTGCCCCGGAGGCGCCGCAGCCGGCCTCGCTGCTGGGATCTGTGAGCGGAGCGGCGACCGGGCTGACCCGGCTTCCCGGGCGAGCCGTCCAGGTTCCGGTCAGGGTCGCGAGGGCGACCGCCGGGCTGATCGGAGGCGCGCTCGGCGTCGCCCGGCGCCCGGAGCGCGGCAGGGAGGCGCTGCGACGCTCGCGAGCGCTCGCCGACGTGATCGTCCAGGACGAGCTGATGGCCGCCCCCCGCACCAGCCTCAACGTCCCGATCGGAGCCAAGCGCCGGCTCGCCGTGATGCGGGCGCCGCTCGACGACCTGAAGGCGGTCAAGCGGTCGCTGGGCGGCACGGTGAACGACGTGGTCCTCGCCGTCGCCACGGGAGGCATCCGGCGCCTGCTGGTCGATCGCGGCGATCCCCTCCCCGAGCGGGGACTGCGCGCGATGGTGCCGGTGAACATCCGGGCCGCAGGGGAGGAGCTGGCGATGGGCAACCGGGTCACCTCCCTGTACGTCAACCTGCCGGTCGGCGTCGAGGACCCGCTGGAGCGCTACGCGCGCCAGGTGGAGGAGGCCGAGAGCCTCAAGTCCGGCACCCAGGCGCTCGGGACCACGACCCTGCTCGACCTCACCCGGCACGCCCCGCCGGTCGTCCACAGCTTCCTCGCCCGATCCCTGTTCGCGACCCGGCTGTTCAACGTGACGATCACCAACGTGCCCGGCCCCCAGACCCCCCTCTACGGGTTCGGTTCGCGGATGACCGAGGCTTGGCCGCTCGTCCCCCTGGCCGCCGACCACGCGGTCGGGCTCGCCGCGCTGAGCTACGACGGAAAGGTGTTCTTCACGCTCAACGCCGACCGCGATTCGGTACCGGATCTCGACCTGCTGGCCGGCGGCATGGAGAAGACGCTCGAGGAGCTGCTCGAAGCCGCCCGATAGCCTTGGCCTGGACCAGCGGAGCACGCGACAAGGAGGTCATCGATGGAGCCATCCACTGCGCGCCAATCGGGCTGGCTCAGGTTCGCCGGGATCATGTTCGTGGTCGCCGGCTTCGCGAACTTGATCTGGGGGATCGGCGCCCTCGCCGGCAAACACTACCTCCCCGAGGAGAACCTGCTGTTCAGGTCGAGGTCGATGGGGAGACCGATCGCAACGCCGCCTGGACCTACCGCCATCCCTTCCCCTGGATCCGCAAGATCCGCGATCACGTCGCCTTCTGGGGCGGGTCGAGCTGAGGCTCTGAGCAGCGGTCGACTTCCACGATGAAGGTCGAGCGCTGATCGGCCAGGTGCCGATCGGTGATCCCTTCTCGCTGACATAGGATTGACGCTGATCGATCGTCAGTTTGCTTCTGAGCGATTGTCAGATATAATCTGAGCGATTATCAGATGGTGGGTCTCTACCCCAGGCATATCAAGGCGGGACTGGATGCCGCTCTCGACGATACTCCCGTAGTCATCGTCGTCGGCCCCAGGCAGGCCGGAAAGAGCACGCTCGCATCCGTCGTGGCCGGAGAGCGAGGCGCGCGCTACGTGACCCTCGACGACGACGGTCCTCGGGCAGCGGCAAACGACGATCCCACGGGATTCATCGAGAGCGCGACGCTTCCCCTCTGCATCGACGAGTTCCAGAAGGCACCGGCGCTGCTGCCCGCGATCAAGGCTCGCGTCGACCGCGCACGTGCCGGTGGGGGGCGCCCGGCCGGAATGTTCCTGCTCACCGGCTCGGCAAACGTCTGGGCGACCCTTCGCATCTCCGAGTCCCTCGTCGGCCGCGCGGAGCGGGTGCCGCTTTGGCCGCTCTCGCAGGGCGAGCTGCTCGGCCGGCGCGAGACCTTCATCGACGACCTCTTCGCCGGTCGCGTGGCGCAACTCGTGAATGCGCCGGTTGGCCGCCCCGCGATCGCCGAGGCACTCACTGTCGGTGGGTATCCGGAGGCCATCGCACGTGAGGAGCCGCGCAGACGGGGGCGCTGGTTCGAGGAGTACGTCGCGATGACGCTGGAGCGCGACGTGCGGGATCTCACCCGAAACGCGCAGCAGCTCGACGAGCTCCCCACCCTCCTCCGCCTCGCCGCCGCGCGCATCTCAGGGTTGCTCTCCCCCACCGGGATCGCCCGCGATGCGGGCATGAGCCGTCCCACGGTACAGCGGTACCTGACGCTGCTCGAGCAGCTGTTCCTGCTGATCCGTGCCAGAGCATGGAGCCGGAACATCGGTCAGCGCCTGATCAAGGCGCCCAAGGTCTGGCTCCCCGACACGGGATTGGCCTGCCACCTGCTCGACTACGAGCAGGCTCGGTTCGAAGAGGACGAGACGGCGCTCGCAGGAGCCCTGTTCGAGAACTTCGTGGCGATGGAGCTCGTCAAGCAGGCGACGTGGGCTGAAGCCAACGTCCGCATCCATCACCTCCGAACCGCCGGGGGACGTGAGATCGACATCTTGATCGAGAGAGGGGACGGGTCGGTATGCGGCATCGAGGTCAAGCTCGGCGCCACCCCACACTCTCGCGACTTCGGCGCCCTTCGCCACCTTCAGGGCAGGCTGGGCGGGCGGTTCAAGTTCGGCGCCGTCGTGCACACCGGCTTCGAGACGCTGCCCTTCGGTCCCAACCTCCGGGCACTGCCGGTCTCGGCCCTCTGGACGACGCACCAGGAAAGCCCGGCGCGGTGACACCCGCTACGGGGATTCGAACCCCGGTTTCCGGGCTGAGAAGAGGCGTTGCCGGAATAGGACATCGGCAACAGTCGGTCAACAGACCAAGGAGGTCGGTGTCGACGAGATCGTGATGACCTTCACCATGATCGCCAGCTCGAATCCATGGTTCCTGTGCGAGCCTACACCACAGGGTGTATCGTTGTGGGAATGACGCGGACGAACATCGAGATCGACGATCGGCTGGTTGATCGCGCGATACGCCTCTACCGGCTGCGTAGCAAGCGCGAGGCCGTTGACCTGGCCCTGCGCAGGCTCGTGGGCGAGCCGATGAGCCGTGAGGAGGCGCTTGAGATGGAGGGGGCCGGCTGGGCTGGCGACCTTGCTGAGATCCGCTCTCGCGAAGAGATCCCCAAGCGGTGATCCTCGTCGACAGCTCCGCCTGGGTGGAGTTCCTGCGCGCCACCGGCAGCCCCGCCCACCTGCAGGTGCGCTCCGCGCTTCAGGAGAAGGCCAACCTGGCAAGTACCGACGTCGTCGTAATGGAGATCCTCGCCGGCGCCCGCGACGATGCGGACCGCGACCGGCTGAGGCGCTTGCTCTATGGCCTGGGGTTTCTTGCGGTGGAGGGCCCTGCCGACTACGAGCGCGCCGCCGAGCTGTACCGGCTCTGCCGCAGCGGAGGCGAGACGCCGCGCAAGCTCACCGACTGTCTGATCGCCGCAGTCGCCATCCGCAACGACGCGGAGCTGCTCTGCGAGGACGCCGACTTCCTCACCATCGCGCGCCACGCACCGCTGCGGCTCGCGGCCGGGTAGCGAGCGGGCCCTTATCCGTTCGAAGGCCTTTGGTGATTCCGGGCGGCTGCCGATACCGCTGGCGTGGACGAGGAGAACGACTTTGACCCCGGCAAAGCGGGGGCGAGCGCGCGGCGCGAGCACGAACGTCGACGAAAGGCCCGCGAACAGCGCGTCCGCGATCGGCACCCGCGGCTCGGCGGAGCACTGCCGACCCAGCAGGCAGAGCCTCGTCATGAGCAAGTATGGGCGAGTGGTGCCGCCGGCGAGGAAGCCGTTGCCCGCACCCTGGCACGGCGCTGCCCGGATGTAGCCGTCCTCCACGACAGGCGCATGCCCGGCAGCCGCGCCAACATCGACCACCTGGCGGTCGCCCCATCGGGCGTCTACGTGATCGATGCCAAGCGCTACAAGGGCAAGATCGAGGTGCGAAGGCCCCTCTTCGGCAAGTCCAAGCTGCTGATCGCCAGCCGCGACAAGACCAAGCTTCTTGACGGTCTCGCAAACCTCCCCGCGTCCAATCTGCTCAGCGCAGTTTGAGTACGAATGTCGTTATATATCGAAACGCGGGGGGTTGGCCAGAGAACAAATGCTGGAACTTTCTCCACAAATCGCCGGTCCTCGGCATCGGTGAAGCGGAGCCGGAAAGGGGGTGATCAGCGTGAAGATCGGAATCGTCGGCGACGTGATGCCGGGCTACATCCTCAAGCACAACTAGCCGGCATCCCGGAGGCGGGTGAGGCGAGTCAAGCCACCTGGCACCGGCCGGAGGGCGCGAGACGCGCGCACAGCGGCCCGCCTCCATGCCGCTCCCGTTTGCAGTCGGTTTGCGATCGGGCCTGCTCTTGGTGCTCTGCCGCCCGGAAACCGCTTGCCAGAGCCATACCGCTACGGGGATTCAAACCCCGGTTTCCGGGCTGATATGAGAAGGTGAGTTGCCGGAATAGGACATCGGATACCGCTCGGATAGGTCATTGCTTTCGCTCCGCTCGCCCAACATGATGTAATTCATCACGTTGGCCGATCAGATGACATTCCGCGAGTTGCCTGATTTCCTCATAAGCCGTGGGCGCTACTGGGCGACCACCGGCGAAATCGCGGCGCAGACCGGGGCTGGGTCCGATGCTACCCGTCACGGGCTGGCGCGCCTGAGAAGCCAGCGGCGCCTCTTCACGCCGGCACGCAGCTTCCACGTGATGGTGCCGCCCGAGTACCGCAGCTGGGGCGCCGTCCCGGCGGCTTGGTTCATCGACCCGATGATGCAGCACCTCGGCCGCGACTACTACGTGGGCTTGCTCTCCGCTGCCGCTCAGCATGGGGCATCCCACCAGGCCGCTCAGATCTTTCAGGTCGTGACCGACCGCCATGTTGAGGATCGTGACTTCGACCGGATCCGGCTTCGCTTTCAAACCTCGGCCCTTGCCGCGCAAACCCCGGTCGAGCAGGTCAACACGCCGACGGGAACGATGGCCGTATCGACCCGTGAGGCGACTGCGGGCGACCTCGTCGAGCGCCCCGGGAAGAGCGGTGGACTGAGCAATGTCGCGACAATCCTGCGCGAGATAGGCGAACTCGACGGAACCGAGCTCGCCCGTTTGAGTGCCCTGCGCCCGCGGACCCACGCTCGGCGACTCGGCTGGCTGCTCACGAAGTTCCGCGGCGATGTCGAGACGAACTCGTTGCGTGCCGTCGCCGATCCCGGCAAAGGCGCCCCGATACCGCTGGCAGCAGGCGGACCCTCTCGGGGAACCTTCGACGAGGATTGGGGCGTCATCGTCAACACCGAGGTCGAACCCGACATCTGATGATCCCGCGCGCCTCCATCGTCGCCTGGAGCGCTACCGCCCCATGGCCCTCCGAGGACCAGGTCGAGCAGGATCTGATTGTGTCGCGGCTGCTCGTGGAGATCGCTGCCGATCCGCTGCTCTCCGAGGAGCTCGCCTTCCGCGGCGGCACCTGCCTGCACAAGCTCCACCTCAAGGAGCCGCAACGCTACTCCGAGGACCTCGACTTCGTGCGCACCGACCAGCGCCCGATACTCGGCGAGGTCTTCGACCGGTTGCGCGCGATCACCGAGCGGATTGGCCTGCGTGAGCACCGCCGCACCTTCCCCGGCAAGGACTCCGACACGGCCACGATGTGGTTCGACACAGACGCAGAGTCCCGGACCACGACGATCCGGGTCAAGATCGAGACCAACGTCGCCGAGAGCACGCCCCACAGCGACCACGTCTTCATTCCGTTCGAGGTGACTTCGCCGTGGTGGAACGGAAGCGCAGATGTACGCACCTTCACCACCGAGGAGATCCTCGCCACCAAGGTCCGGGCTCTGTGCCAGCGGCGCAAGGGGCGGGATCTCTTCGACCTGTGCCCACCACAAGCGCCGACGCCCCAAGCATCGCCGCAGCGGCTGCCTGCTCTGCAAGCCGCAGAAGTTGCCGGCGAATGCGAAGGAATAGGACATCGCCAACCTTCAGCCCCGCAATAGGCCCAAGAGGTCGGCTGCCTCCGACACGACCGGATCGTCGATCGTCAGCTCCGCCAGTCCCCCCAGCTCAAGCTCCGCGGAGACACGTTCGAACAGCGTCCAGTTGATCCAACTCGCCTCCAGGGTCGACCACCAGCGAATTGCGATCGCGGCCGGGTGAGAGGTGTGGATCTCGGCCGCCTGGCCTTGGGTGACGCTGCGCCGGCGAGTTGCGACCTGTGATGGGCGCAGGCCCTCGGCGCTCAAGGCAACGGGATCGTCGAGGTCGACTATCGCCGCCTCGTCCGGCAATTCCAACGATGCGAGCGCCAGCGGAAGGCCAAAGCGAACGAGCATCGAGGGCAAAAGGGCTCCCGTCCCCCGGAACGGAGCAAGCTGCTCGGCCACGGCCGAGACCGACTCCTCGGAGAGATACAAGCAACCATAGAGGTCAGGGTTGTCATGCCTGCCGGCACCCTGCTGCTCGCGGGGAAACCAGAGTGGACCTCCCGGCCCGTCGACCTTCGCGCTCCTATCGAGCGGCAGCGCCCGCCAGAGCCTCACGCATAGCCACCGGAGCGCTCGACAGCGATCGCGCCGAGCAGTTCCTCTGCCCCCCCGGCGCGGACCAGGTCGATCGGGCGGCGATCGCCAAGATGGGGATTGAGCCCCCGCAGCCACTGCTCGGCCGCGTCCGCCGAGTAGAGCCGCAGGAGGCTCGCGAGGACCAGCTCGAGCAGGTCGACGCGCTCGGCGTTGGCGGGATCGATCCCGCCACCGCGGCGCCAGCGGGTGACCTGCGCCGGGCTCACGCCCAGCAGCTCGGCCAGGCGTCGCTGCGAGCCGAGGTCGTGGCTCAACGCGGTGACCTTCTCTGAGGTCGCAACCGGCATGGTGGTCACGATCATAGCGCAACGATCTTTGTTGCGTACAAGCGATTCGAGTCGCTGGCCGACAGGGGGAGTTCGATCCCGTTCGGCTGAGCTCGGCAAGACGATCACGGCACGGCCGTCGGCAAGGGGTCAGATCCTTGAATCAGATTTATCTGATACAGTCCAGAGCATGACTCGCTTGACCGCCACGGAGGTCGCCAGGAAGTTCTCGCAGGTTGCCAACAGGGTGAGCGCCGGCGAGGAGGTGGAGGTCGTTCGCAACGGCGTCCCAATCGTGCAGATGCGCCCCGCCCGGGGTTCCCAGGCCGTCTCCGCGGCGCGCTGGCGCGAGCTGATGGACAGCGCGCCGGAGGTTGACAGTGACTTCGAGCGCGATGTCGAAGCGGGTCGCGACGCCATCGGCCCGCCGAGCGCGGCTTGGCCGTCCTGATCGACACCTCTGTGCTGATCAACGTCGAGCGGCGCGGGCTGCCGCTCGAGCGCGCCCTCGGTGAGCGGGAGCGCGCAATCAGCGTGATCACCGCCAGCGAGCTGCTGCACGGCGTTCACCGCGCCGCCGACGATCGCGCTCGCACCCGGCGGCAGGCCTTCGTCGAGCACCTGATCTCCTCGATCGAGCCGCTGCCAATCACGACCCCCGTCGCCCGCGCTCACGCCGAGATCTGGGCGGGACTGGAGCGAGGTGGCGAAGTGATCGGCGCGCACGACATGTGGATTGCGGCGACCGCCGTGAGTCACGGCATGGACGTCGCGACCGCCAACGCGACCGAGTTCGAACGGGTTCCGGGCCTCACCGTCGTGGCGCTCTGACGGGGCAATGCGTCTTTCGGGAGGACCTCCGAATCGATTCTGCGTATCGGAGAGGCGGTGTTAGGAGTTGTGCCGGGCGCACACCTGGTCGACGTCGGCGAACTGGCCCATCCGCCACGGGACAGCTGGCCGAGCGACGGGGTATCGTCGCACTCAGGCCTCGCACAATCGCGCTCGTGTCCCGTGGCTCCAGCCGGGCCTCGCACCACTCCCCGCGCAGAAAGACACGCAGGCGACCGTCCCTGGCAAGCGCGTTGCGTACCCACCCGCTCCCCAGGCCGTCCTCGGTCACCACGACCAACTCGCCGTCCTCCTCGAGGAACCCGACCGGCGCCCTGCGGCGCTTGCCCGAGCGGCGGCCTAGTGGCGCGGACCGCGGCCCGCGATCAGGTCGAGCGCGTGCGGCAGCGCCGCGGCGATCGCATCGCCGGCCTGGGAGATACTGCGCGGGCTGCCCGGGAAGTTGACGATCAGGGTCGAGCCGCGGATGCCGGCCGCGGCTCGCGAGAGCATCCAGTGAGGAGTGTGGTCCCTGGAGGCGAGGCGCATCGCCTCGGCGACCCCGGGCGCCTCGCGCTCGATCACGGCTCTCGTCGCCTCCGGGGTCAGGTCGGTGGGAGAGAAGCCGGTGCCGCCGGTCGTCAGCACCAGCTCGTAGCGATCGACGTCGGCCCAGCGGCGAAGCCGCTCTTCGATCAGCTCGCGATCGTCGGCGATCAGGTCTCGCGCGGCGACCTCGGCACCGATCGCTTCCGCGAGCACGGCGAGGCGCGCGCCGCTCTCGTCGAGACCCCCGCCGTGCGCTCTCGAGCTGCTGACGGTGAGGATCGCCGCCCGCACCTCAGGCCTTCTCGTCGCCCTCGCGGCGCCACTCGCCGCGCCCACCGCTCTTCTCAAGCAGTACGACCTGCTCCACCACCACCCCGCGCTCCAGCCCCTTGACCATGTCGTAGACGGTCAGGGCGGCGACCGCGCAGGCGGTCATCGCCTCCATCTCGACCCCGGTGCGGGCCACCGTGCGAGCCTCGGCGACGAGCTCGACGAGGCCGTGGTCGGCGTCGATGCTCGCCTCCACGTCGACGAAGGTGAGCGCCAGCGGGTGGGCCAGCGGGATCAGCGTGCCGGTCTGCTTGGCCGCCTGGATGCCGGCCAGCCGGGCGACGCCGAGCACGTCGCCCTTCGGGGCGTCGCCGGCCTCGACCGCACGCGCCGTCGCCGGCGCCATGCGGACCCGGGCGCGAGCCCGCGCCCGGCGCTCGCTGGGCTGCTTGGCGCCGACGTCGACCATCCGCGCCGCGCCCTCCTCGTCGAGGTGGGTGAGCCGCGGCTCGCTCACCGGCGAACCCCATCCGACTTTGACCACACAGGGATGGGGTAAATGTCGGAAGCGCGGGCGCACGGATCGCTCATCGCGGCACCTTCCCCTCGACCCAGCGCGAGGCGCCGTCGCTCTCGACCTCCCGCTTCCAGATCGGCGCCTCGGCCTTGATCCGGTCGATCGCCTCGCGGGCGCCGGCGAACGCCTCCTCGCGGTGGGCGGCGGAGACGGCGACGATCACCGAGGGCTCGCCGAGGGCGACGGGGCCGGTGCGGTGCTCGGCGGCGGCTGCCTCCAGGCCGTGTCGCTCGACGCAATCGCGGAGGATCTCCCCCATCCGCTCCTCGGCCATCTCGGCGTAGGCCTCGTAATCGAGCCTGCGGACCTCCCGGGTCACGCCCTGGAAGGCGACGACCGCCCCGGCGCCCGGGCGGCCGACCACATCGGCGAGCGCCTCCAGTGAGAGCGGCTCCCCGGTTACCCGTACGTGCGGGCCGGCGCCGCCACTGATCGGCGGGATCAGGGCTAGCTCATCGTCAGGGCCAAGCGGCGTCTCCGGGCTCGCATAGGCGCGGTTGACGGCCATCCGGACCGGCATCCGCTCGAGCAGCTCGGCCAGGGAGTCCAGGCCGGAGAGCTCCTCCAGGGCGTCGGCGACCGTCGCCCCCTCGGCTAGGTCAAGCTCGATCGAGTCGCTTCCCATCCGCTCGCGGAGTACGGCGAAGAGACGCACGCGCACGATCATCGGTCGCATGCTAGATCGCCGCCGGATCGAGCAACTCGACCTCCACCGGCTCGCCGGCGGCCAGCCGCCCACTGGCGGTGGGGAGTAGCGCCAGGCAATCGGCCCCAAGCATCGAGGTGAGGATGTGCGACCCCTGCTGCGGAGCGGGGTGCGCGTGCCACCCGTCCTCGTGCAGCTCGAGGCGGCAGCGCACCGCGTGAGCGCGCCCGGGGCGCTTCTCGACGGCACGAGCGAGCCTGGCCGTGGTCCGCAGGTGGCTCGGATGCCCTCCACCCAGGACCGTCAGTGCCGGGCGCACAAGCAGGATGAAGGTGACCATCGCCGAGACCGGGTTGCCAGGCAGCCCGAAGACCAGGGTGCCGCCGCGCATACCGAACCAGGTCGGCTTTCCCGGCTTCAGCGCCACGCCCCAGAAAAGCTGCTCGACGCCGAGCTCGGCCAGCGCCTGCTTGACGTGGTCGTGCTCGCCGACCGAGACGCCGCCGCAGAGCACGGCGACATCGACGTCGAGTGCGGGCGCGATCGCAGCCCGCGTCGCCTCGAGTTCGTCGGGCGCCGGGCCCGCGACGACCACCTCGGCCCCGGCGCGTTCGGCCAGGGCCGGGATCGAGTAGGCGTTCGAGTTGCGAACGCCGCCGGGGCGCATCTCCTCGCCGGGCTCGAGCAGCTCGTCGCCGCTGGTCAGGACAGAGACGCGGGGGCGGCGGTGGCAGCCGACGGTGGCCGCGCCGAGCGAGGCGAGGACGCCAAGCTCAGCGGGCCCGATCCGGGCGCCGGCCGAGAGCACCACCTCGCCGGGCCGGACGTCCTCCCCGGCGCGCCGCACGTCGCGACTGGCCTCGACCTCCTCCCGGATCAAGACACGGCCGTCCTCGGCGGCGGTGCTCTCGACCCTGACCACGGCGTCGGCGCCTGCGGGGAGGACGGCTCCGGTCGAAATCGCGATGCACTCCCCAGCACCCAGCGACGCGGTGGCGGGACTACCTGCCCGCGACTCGCCGGCCAGGCGCAGGGGAACGGGAGCGTCGGGTCGGGCGCCGCGCGTGTCCTCCGCACGCACCGCGAAGCCGTCCATCGCCGAGCTGTCGAAGGCCGGCACGGGTTCGGCGGCGATGGAGTCCTCCGCCAGGCGCCGCCCGAGAGCCTGCCGCAGGGGAACCCGCTCGGCGCCGAGCGGCGCCGAGCGCTCCAGGACGGCGTCGCGTGCCTGCTCGAGCTCGATCGGCTTGGGGGCCGCCACGTAGGTCACCTCGGCAGTCGAGACTAGTGGCAGACTGACGCGATGAGCGAGCCCGTCGACGGCAGACGAAGATCCGGGCCGCCGGTCGGCGCAGTTCTGGCCGGCGGGCAGGGCAGCCGGATCGGCGGAGCCAAGGCGCTGGTCGAGCTGGCCGGCCGTCCCCTGATCTCCTATCCCCTCGCCGCCGTCGAGGCCGCCGGCCTGGAGCGGATCGTGGTGGCCAAGGCCGACTCGGCGCTACCGCCGCTGAACTGCCGGGTGATTCGCGAGCCGGCAGGACCGCGACATCCCCTCTGCGGGATCATCGCGGCGCTGCGGCACGCCAAGCAACGGCCGCTGGTGGTGGTCGGCTGCGACATGCCGTTCACCGGCGCCGGCCTGCTCGCCTGGCTCGGATCGGCGCGGCAACCGCTCGTCATCCCCTCGGTCGGTAACCGCCTGCAGCCGCTGCCGGCCCGCTACGACAGCGCGCTCCTGCCGACGCTCGAAGAGGCGCTGGCGGAGGGGCGGGCGCTGCGGGCCACGCTCGAGTCGCTGCGGCCGCGGACGATCGCCGAGGCCGAGCTGGCACGCTTCGGCAACCCGGAACGGCTCTGCTTCAACCTCAACACGCCCGCCGACGTCGAACAGGCGGAGCGAATGCTGGAGCCGACCGTCCGCTGACGGCGGCGGTGGGCGCGGTCAGGCCTTCCCCATGCGCTCGGCGACCTCGATCAGCTCCGCAAGCGGCTTTCCGGTTCGCCCCCCGATCCAGCAGGCGATCGGAGCGGCGATTCTCTCCGAGGAGTGAGCTGCCTCCGCGGCCAGCTTGAGGATCTCATCGACCTCCTCCTTGCTCGGGGCGCTGACGCCGATCTCCTTCGCGAACTGCTCCACCCACTCCTCAGCGCTCACGATACGGCCTCCTTTTCGATCTGTGGGCTTCCGGCGGGGATAGCGGTCATACGGGGGCGAGGGGCTCGGTGGCCCACGGCGAGCGCCGCCAAATCGCGCGAGCCGAGACGACCGCCACGCCGGCGGCGAAGCCTATTGCCAGGTTCCCCGCCAGCAGGGTGGCCATGCCCACGCCAGCGGCAATGAGGCGGTCGTCGAGGCGCTCCAGCTGCGCGGCGAGCAGGCCGTGCTGGATCGCGACGTAGGCCAGCATCCCGGCCAGGGCGCCGGGCGCGAGGATCTGGAGCAGCGCCGGCAGCGAGGATCCCAAGCCCAGGCCCAGCGCGACGAAGAGCGTGCCGACGGCCAGGGTCGAGAAACCCGTGCGCGCGCCCAGCTTGTAGTGGGCGGTGACGCCGCCCGACCCATGACAGAGGGGAAGCGCGCCGCTGAGGCCCGCGCACAGGTTGGCGGCGCCGATCGAGAGGGCCAGCCTCGCGGGGCGCACGCGCCGGGCACGAGCGCCGAAGTAGCTGCGCTCGGCATCGGCGGTGGCGACGACCGCGTTGCCGAAGGTGAGCGGCAGCTGCGCGATGACCAGCGAGGTGAGCGCAAGTGCGAAGGCGTCGCCGCCTGGAACCGAAAGTGAGATCGGCTGCGGCCCGGCGCTGAGCTCGGGTAGGCCGCCGACGGCCAGCCCCACCGCGGCGCCGGCCCCGAGCACGAGCAGGCTGCCCGGCAGCGAGAGCCGCCGGCAGGCGAAGAGCAGGCCACAGGCGGCGACGGCCATCGCGACGCCGAGGGTGGGCGACAGCGACGGCAAGCCGGGCCAGTTCCCCTGTTCGGCGAGGTCCACGGCGGCCTTGGCGAGGAGCAGGGCGACACTGGCCTGGATGCCGCGGACGAGGACCAGCGGGAAGCGCCGTGCGAGCCAGTCGGCGAAGCCTCCGGCCGCGAGCACCGTCATCGCGGCGGCCATCAGCAGCGCCCCGGCGGCGAGCGTTTCGGCAGACAGGTGCAGGGCGATCGCCGCCGCCGCGAAGGCCTTCAGCGGCTGCACCGGGATCGGCACCCTGAAATAGAGGGCGGTGCCGGCGTAGACCAAGCCGGTGACCACGAACACCGAGGTGGCGTTGAGGCCGTTGAGCGCGATCATCGCGACGGCGATCGGGATGAAGAGGCCGCTGTCGCCGAGCCCCCCGGCCAGCTCGTCGAGCGCCCCCCTTACTGCACCGGACCGCCGGCGCGTGTCCGCGCTCGTCACCTCAGCCCCCGATCGCGCTCATCGTCCGCGGCGGCTGCCGGAAGCCGGGCTCGTTCACCCGGTGCTTCAACTCCTTGCGCCAGACCGCGTCGCGGACGATCGACTCCAGCTCCTCGTCGCCGGCGCCGTCGCGCAGCGGTCCGCGCAGGTCGGTCTCGTTGAGGGAGAAGAGACAAGTTCGCAGCTTCCCCTCCGCAGTCAGCCGCAGCCGGTTGCAGTCGGCGCAGAACGGCTCGGAGACCGAGTTGACGAAGCCGATCTCCCCCCTGCCGTCGGCGAAGCGAAAGACCCGCGCCGTGGCGGAGGGCTCGCGCGGCAGCTCTTCGAGCGGGTGGATCGTCTCGATCATGTGGCGCAGCTCCTCCCCGGCCAGGACCGAGTCCGAGGTCCAGGCCCGGTCGGCGTCGAGCGGCATGACCTCGATGAAGCGGACCTGGAAGGCGGTCGAGCGGGCGAACTCGCAGAAGCGCTCGACCTCGTCCTCGGTGAAGCCGCGCATCGCCACCGCGTTGACCTTGACGGGCCGCACCCGCGGGTGGGCGGCGATCGCATCGAGCCCGCGCAGCACCTGCGGCAGGGCGTCGCGGCGGGCGATCTGGAAGAAGCGGTCACGCTGGAGGGAGTCGATCGAGACGTTGACCCGCCCGATCCCCGCCTCGACCAGGGCGCCGGCCTGGCGCTCCAGCAGGTATCCGTTGGTGGTCAGGGAGAGGTCGCGGAGGCCCTCGATCCCGGCCAACATCGCCACCAGCCGCGGGAGCTGCTTGCGGACGAGCGGCTCCCCACCGGTCAGCCGGACGTCCTCGATGCCCATCCGCACGAGCAGACCGACCAGGCGCACGATCTCCTCGAAGCTGAGGATCTGCTCCCGCTCCAGCCAGGGGATCCCCTCGGCGGGCATGCAGTACTGGCAGCGGAAGTTGCAGCGGTCGGTGACCGAGACGCGCAGGTCGCCGATCCGCCGCCCGTGGCCGTCGAAGAGCGGGCCGTCAGCCTCCATCGGCGACCGCCGGGGCGCGCGGCTTGACGAGCGGGGCGACGAGGGCGGCGCAGACGCAGGCGAAGGCGACGAGGAAGACGAAGCCGAGCACGAACTCGCCGGTGGCGTCCTTGACCACGCCCATCACCAGGGGCGGGAAGAAGCCGCCGAGCCCGCCGGCGGCGCCGACGATCCCCGTGGCCGCACCCGTCGCCTGGGGGAACTCCGCCGGAACCATCTTGAAGACCGCGCCGTTGCCGAGCCCGAGGAAGCCGGCCATCGTCAGGCAGAAGATCGTCACCGGGACGATCGAGGGATCGGCGGCCTGCCAGGCGAGTCCGGCCGCGTCGAGGCCGACTCCGAGGAAGGAGGTCATCAGGACGCGACTCGCCCCGACGCGGTCCGAGAGCCAGCCGCCGAGCGGCCGCGCCGCCGTGGCGACGACCGTGAACCCTCCCGCCCGCAGGCCGGCGTCGGTCAGCGAGTAGTCGAACCAGTCCTTGAGCAGCTTCGGCAGGAAGATCGCCATCGCGACGAAGCCGCCGAAGGTGACGAAGTAGAAGAAGGCGAGCCGGTAAAGCCTCCAGCCGGAGCGCAAGACCTCGCCGTAGCGGGTGCGCGGCCGCTCGACGGCCGCCTCGCGCGCAAGCGAGAACCAGATCGCGGCGTAGGCGGCGATGACAACCGCGAAGACGACGCCCGCCACCGCCTGGCCGGCCGCGTTGCGGATCGCCGGGACCGAGAAGGCCGCGACCGCGGTGCCGATGTTGCCGATCCCGTAGATGCCGAGCGCGTAGCCCTGGCGCTCCTTCGGGAACCACTCGGCGACGAACGGCACTCCGACCGCGAAGGCCGCGCCGGCGGCCCCGAGCAGGAAGCCGGCGCCGAGCAGGGCGGCGTAGCTGGAGGCGAAGCCGACCAGGAGCGCAGCGCCCGCCGAGTAGGCCAGCATCGCCCCGAAGAGGACGCGACCGCCGAAGCGATCGGTCATCAGGCCGAGCGGGATCCGCAGCAGCGAGCCGAGGATGACCGGGATCGAGATCATCACCGCCGTCTCGGTGTTGGAGAGGCCGAGGTCGTCCTGGAGCTTCGGCGCCAGCGGCGCCAGCATGCCCCAGGCCGAGAAGCAGAGGGCGAAGGCGATCGTCGCCAGGATCAGGTTTCGGTTTGCGTCGCGACTCATGGGCTCGGGCGGGGCATACGGCTCCGGTAGGGGATCGGGCTGCGACGAAGGAAGTCGACGGGGATGCTCCAGACGTGGACGAGGCGGCTGAAGGGCCAGAGCGCGTAGAGGAACCACACGCCGACCACGTGGATCTGGAAGATCAGGCTGACGCCGCCACCGGTCATCAGCTCCGGCTTCGGGTCGAGGATCAGGACCTGGCGGAAGTACGGCCCCACCGTCTCGCGGTAGTGGACGGCGTCGCCGAGGTTGGTCAGGGTGGCGAGCAGGCCGGTGACGATCCCCAGCGCGAGCAGGGCGAAGGTCGCCAGGTCCATCCGCGTGGTCGTCACCCGGACCCGCGGGAAGCGCAGGCGGCGGTAGAGGAGGATCAGGAAGCCGGCGATGACGGCGGCGCCGGCCGTCACGCCGCCGGCCACCGCGAGCACGTGGTAGGCCGAGTCGGAGACGCCGACCGCCGCGGTCCAGGACTGCGGCACGAGGATGCCGAGCACGTGGCCGCCGATCGCCGCCAGCACGCCGAGATGGAAGATCGTGCTGCCGTAGCGCAGCACCCTGCTCTCCAGGAACTGGGTCGAGCGGGCGCCCCAGCCGTACTGGTCGTTGCGGTAGCGCCAGGCGGTGCCGACCGCGAAGACGGCGATCGCCGCGTAGGGCAGGACCGTGTAGAGGAGAACCGAGCCCTGACTCACTCGCGCCCCCCGACCATCGGCTGCGCCGGCGGGCCACCGGGCATCGGCATCACCTCGGGCGGAGCGAACGGCTCCAGGCCGACCTGCTCGGTCGGCGGGCCCTCGGCCGCAAGGCGCTTGATCCGCGCCAGCTGCCTGCCGGTCAGCCCCGGCAGGCCGTCGACCACCGCGTCGAGGAGCTCGGCGAAGGGACTGCGCTCGCGGTGCAGGCTGTCGCGGACCAGCTCGATCGCCGGCCGGTGGCGATCGAGCAGATCGCGGCCCGCCGGCTCCGCCGCCAGGGCGCAGAACTCGAGCATCAGCGGCAGGAAGTCGGGCAGCTCCGCGGCGTCGCCCTCGAGCCCCTCGGCCGCGTAGGCCTCCTTCAGCCTCAGCAGGGCCAGGCCGCGCTGGCGGCTGTCGCCGTGCAGGTGGTAGGTGAGGTGGAGGCTGCGCTGCTTGGCGAAGTCGAAGGTCTCGACGTAGGCCGCGCGCAGCTCGCCGAGCGAGCGGCTCCGGTACCAGTCGAGGAAGGTTGCGAGGCGCTGCGCCTGGCGGCCGCGCAGCGGCGCCAGCTCGGCCGGGTCGAGGCCGGCGACGGACTCGAGCGCGGCGGGGCTCGGGTACTGGAGCAGGACCGAGACCAGCTTCAGCGGGTGGACGGTCTCAGCCGGCACCGTTGCCGCTCCTGTGGACGAGGTGGTCGCGGATATCGAAGTCGGGGTCGGGGCCGGAGGCGGGTTCGGGGGCGTCGCGCGGGTCGGCCATGCCGGGCGGCAGGGCGGCCCCGTTGACGAAGTCGATCCCGCAGGAGCCCTGCTCGGCGAAGGCGGCCGGCGAGGCCTCGCCGTGGCGCTTGGGGATCACGTAGCGCTCGTCGTAGTCGCCGATCGCGACCATGCGGAACATCGCCTCCATCTGCACCGGGTCCATCCCGACCCCCTCGGCGATCCCAGGGTCGGCCTCGCCGCCGACGTTCTTGGCCCGCATGTAACGGCGCATCGCGACCAGCCGCCGCAGCGAGCGCCGCACCGGCTCGGGGTCCCCGGCGGAAAGAAAGCTGGCCAGGTAGGAGACCGGGATGCGCAGCTCCTCGATCGCCGCGAAGACATCTTCGGGATTGCCGCCGTCGCGGACCAGCGACTCGCCCAGGCTCTCGACCGGCGAGAGCGGCGGCACGTACCAGACCATCGGCAGGGTGCGGTACTCCGGGTGCAGCGGCAGGGCGATCCGCCAGCGCTTGCACATCGCGTAGACCGGCGAGCGGCTCGCCGCCTCCAGCCAGTCGTCGGCGATCCCGTCGCGGCGGGCCTGCTCGCGGACCTCGGGGTCGTCGGGGTCGAGCAGGATGTCGAGCTGGGACTCGATCAGGTCGTGCTCGTCGGCGACCGAGGCGGCCTCCTCGACCCGATCGGTGTCGACCAGCACGAGGCCGACGTGGCGCAGCCGGCCGACGCAGGTCTCCGAGCAGACGGTGGGCATCCCGGCCTCGATCCGCGGGTAGCAGAAGTTGCACTTCTCGGCCTTGCCCGTGTCCCAGTTGAAGTAGACCTTCTTGTAGGGGCAGCCGGAGACGCAGAAGCGCCAGGAGCGGCAGGCCTCCTGGTCGACGAGCACGATCCCGTCCTCCTCGCGCTTGTACATCGCGCCGGAGGGGCAGGAGGCGACGCAGGAGGGGTTGATGCAGTGCTCGCAGATCCGCGGCAGGTACATCATGAAGGCCTGCTCGAACTCGAGCTTGACCTCGTCCTCGAGCGCGCGGCGGTTGGGGTCCTTGGCGGCATGCTCCTGGGAGCCGGCCAGGTCGTCCTCCCAGTTGGGCCCCCACTGCAGGTCGAGGTTCTTCCCGGTCACCTGGGACTTCGGCCTCGCCACCGGCTGGCGCTCCCCGGCCGGAGCGGAGATCAGGTGGTCGTAGTCGTAGGTCCAGGGCTCGTAGTAGTCGTCGATGCCCGGCAGGTCGGGGTTCCAGAAGATGTTCGCCAGCTTGTGCAGCCTGCCGCCGGCGCGCAACTTCAGCCGCCCCTTGCGGTCCAGCTTCCATCCACCGTGCCACTTCTCCTGGTCCTCGTAGTCGCGCGGAAAGCCCCGGCCGGGCTTGGTCTCGACGTTGTTGAACCAGGCGTACTCCATGCCGCGCCGGTTGGTCCAGACGTTCTTGCAGGTGACCGAGCAGGTGTGGCAGCCGATGCACTTGTCGAGGTTCATCACCATCCCCATCTGGGCCCGGACGCGCATCAGTGTCCCTCCGGGAGGGACACTTAGTACTCGACCTCGGCGCGGCGCTTGCGGACGACGATCAGCTGGTCGCGCTGGGGGCCGGTCGGCCCGTAGTAGTTGAAGCCCCAGGAGAGCTGCGCGTAGCCGCCGATCAGGTGGCTGGGCTTGATCGAGATCCGGGTCAGCGAGTTGTCGGTCCCACCGCGCGCGCCCGTGGTCTCGGAGACCGGCACGTTCACGTGGCGGTCCTGGGAGTGGTAGAAGAGCGCGACGCCGGGCGGGACGCGGTGGGAGACGACGGCGCGGCAGGCGACCGCCCCGTGGCGGTTGTAGACCTCGAGCCAGTCGTTGTCGGCGACGCCGATCCGCTCCGCGTCCTCGACCGCGAGCCACATCGCCGGCCCGCCGCGGAACAGGGTCAGCATCGTCAGGTTGTCCTGGAACTCGGAGTGGATCGACCACTTCGAGTGCGGGGTCAGGTAGCGCACGGTGACCTCGAGCGCGTCCTCGGGCGCCGGCTCGCCGCCCAGGCCGAGCAGCTGCCCGGCGTCGACCGGCGGGCGGTAGGCCGGCAGGCCCTCGCCGAGGTCGAGCATCCACTCGTGGTCGAGGTAGAGCTGCTGGCGGCCGGTCAGCGTCCGCCAGGGGATCGAGCGCTCGACGTTGGCGGTGAACGGCGAGTAGCGGCGCGATCGGGACTCCAGTCCCGACCACTCCGCCGAGGGCATCACCTTGCGCGGCTGGATGACGAGGTCGCCGAAGGTCAGCCGCTCGTCGGCGTGCTCGGCCGGGATGTCGGCGAGCGGGCGGCCGGTCCGCTGCTCGAGGGCGCGGAAGCTCTCCACCGCGAGGCGCCCGTTGGTCGTGCCGGAGAGGGCGAGGATCGTCTCGCAGACCTCGACGTCGCGCTCCAGCCGCGGCCGGCCGGCGGCGACGCCCTCGTCGACGACGCCGTTGCGCGCTCCCAGCTCGGCCACCTCCTCCACCGGCTTCCAGGAGACGCCCTTCGCCCCCGTCCCAAGCTCCTCGACCAGCGGGCCGAGCGCGGTCATCTTCTCCGCCACCGCGGCGTAGTCGCGCTCGACCGCCGTCAGCCGCGGCATCGTCCGGCCGGGGACGGGCTCGCACTCGCCCGCGCGCCAGTCCCGCACCCGGCCGCCCGGCTGGCCGAGCTCGTCCGGCGTGTCGTGGAGCAGCGGCGTCGCGACGATGTCGGTGCGAGTGCCGAGGTGCTCGGCCGCCAGCTCGGAGAACCTGGCCGCGATCCGGTTGAAGGCCTCCCAGTCGGACTTCGCCTCCCAGGGCGGCGGGATCGCCGCGTTGAACGGGTGGACGAAGGGGTGCAGGTCGGTGCTGGAGAGGTCGTGCTTCTCGTACCAGGTGGCAGCCGGCAGGACGACGTCGGAGTAGATGCAGGAGCCGTTCATGCGGAAGTCGATCGTGGTGAAGAGGTCGAGCTTGCCCTGCGGCGCCTCGTCGCGCCAGCGGACGTCCTGCGGGCGATCCTCCGGCGCCGACTCCGGCGAGCGGACGGCGGCGTCGGGCACGCCGAGCAGATGGCGGAGGAAGTACTCGTGGCCCTTGCTCGAAGAGCCGAGCAGGTTGGCCCGCCAGAGGGTGAGGACGCGGGGGAAGTTGGCCGGGTCGTCGGGGTCCTCGCAGGCGAAGCCGAGACGCCCGGCGCGCAGCTCGGAGACCACGTGCTCAGCCGGCTCGCGGCCCGCCGCACGGGCCTCGTCGGCGAGGTCGAGCGGGTTGCGGTCGAAGCTCGGCGCCGTTGGCAGCCAGCCCAGTCGCGCCGCCTGCGCGTGGCAGTCGGCGGTGTGCCGCTTGGCGCCCAGCTTGCCGGGCCCGGCCGGCGAGCTGAACTCCTCGGCGCCGAAGGTCTCGTAGCGCCACTGGTCGGTGGCCAGGTACCAGAACGGCGTCGCCGGCTGCTGGCGCGCCGGCCGGTTCCAGTCGAGCGCGAAGGCGACGGTCTGCCAGCCGGTCAGCGGCCGCACCTTCTCCTGGCCGACGTAGTGCGCCCAGCCTCCCCCGTTGACGCCCTGGCAGCCGCAGAAGATGACCAGCGAGAGCATCGCCCGGTAGGTCTGGTCGGAGTGGAACCAGTGGTTGGTGCCGGCGCCCATGACGATCATCGAGCGCCCCCGGGTCTGCTCGGCGTTGGCGGCGAACTCGCGGGCGATGCGCAGGCAGCGCCCCGCGTCGACCCCGGTCAGGACCTCCTGCCAGGCGGGGGTGTGGGGCTGGGTCGCGTCGTCATAGCCCGAGGGCCAGGAACCCGGCAGGCCCTCGCGGCCGACCCCGTACTGGGCCAGGGCCAGGTCGAAGACCGTGGTCACCAGCCGCCCGCCGATCCGCTTGGCGGGGACGCCGCGACGCATCGTCGTGCCGCCCTCGGACTCGCCGCCGTCGAAGCGCGGCAGCGTCACCTCGACCGCCTCGTCGTGGCGGCCGAGCAGGCTCAGCGCCGGCTCGATCCCTTCCAGGTCGAGGTTCCAGCTGCCCTCGCCCCGCCCGCCCCAGCGGTCGCCGATCGTGCCGTTGGGGACGGCGGGCTCGCCGCTGCGGGCGTCGAGGACGGCCGGCCTCCACTCGGCGTTCTCCTCCTCGCCGCCGAGGTCGGAGGAGCGCAGCAGCGCGTCGCCCGCGTAGGTGCCGTCCTCGCGCTCGCGCAGGGTGACGAGGAAGGGCAGGTCGGTGAAGCGGCGGGCGTAGTCCTCGAAGTAGTCGACCTGGCGCTCGACGAAGAACTCCTTGAGGATGACGTGGCCCATCGCCATCGCCAGGGCGCCGTCGGTGCCGGCGCGGGCGGGCAGCCAGTGGTCGGCGAACTTGGTGTGGCCGGCGTAGTCGGGCGAGACGACGACGACCTTCTGGCCGCGGTAGCGCGCCTCGGTCATGAAGTGGGCATCGGGCGTGCGGGTCTGCGGGACGTTGGAGCCCCAGAGCATCAGGTAGGAGGCGTCCCACCAGTCGGCCGACTCGGGCACGTCGGTCTGATCGCCCCAGATCTGCGGCGAGGCCGGCGGCAGGTCCGCGTACCAGTCGTAGAAGCTGAGCGAGACGCCGCCGATCAGCGAGAGGAAGCGGGTGCCGGCCGAGTAGGAGACCATCGACATCGCCGGGATCGGCGAGAAGCCGACGATGCGGTCGGGGCCGTACCTGCGGATCGTGTGGACGTGGGCTGCCGCGATCAGCTCGGCGACCTCGTCCCAGTCGGCGCGCAGGAAGCCGCCCTTGCCGCGCTGCGACTTGTAGGCCATCGCCTTCTCGGGGTCCTCGACGATCGAGGCCCAGGCTTCGACCGGGTCGCCCAGCCGCTCGCGCGCCTCGCGGAACATCTCCAGCAGCACCCCGCGCACGTAGGGGAACTTGGGCCGCAGCGGCGAGTAGATGTACCAGGAGAACGAAGCCCCGCGGGGGCAGCCGCGGGGCTCGTAGTCCGGCGTCTCGGGGCCGTTGGACGGGTAGTCGGTCTGCTGCGTCTCCCAGGTGACCAGGCCGTCCTTGACGTGGATCTTCCAGGAGCAGGAGCCGGTGCAGTTGACCCCGTGGGTGGAGCGGACGACCCTGTCGTGCTGCCAGCGCCGCCGGTAGGCGGCCTCCCAGTCGCGCGAGTAGGTCGAGCGCTCGTTCCAGCCGTCCGCGGAGCGCTGGCGCGGCTCGAAGAACTGCCGCGCCCGCAGGAGCGCTCGACCCTCAGACACCTCGAGTCCCTCGTCTTTGGCGGTTCCCTGCGTTGGCATCCGACGGTGTTACGGCATCGCCTCCAGTTGCGATCGTCTCGCGAACACGCGGGCGAAGTCCTATCACGTGCTGACGACCTCATCCCTCTTTCCCGTGGGGATCGTTGTGCAAGACTTGCCGGCGGATGAAACGGGACGAGGCCCTCCGCCCACTCTCGCGCGAACACCTGAACGCCCTCCACGCGGCGAAGGTGCTGCGCGAGGGAAGCGACCTCGAGGCGGTGACGGAGGTCTTCTTCGACTTCTGGGAGAGCCAGGGACAGCGCCACTTCCGGATCGAGGAGGAGGTGCTGCTCCCCCACTGGGCGAGATACGCCGAGGTCGACCGGCCCGGGGTGGCGCGGATGCTCGAGGAGCACCTCGCGATTCGCCGCGAAGCCCTGCGCCTGAGCGCCGGCGAGGCCTCGCTGGAGGAGGCGCAGGAGCTCGGCCGGCTCCTCCACGATCACGTCCGCTTCGAGGAGCGCCAGCTCTTCCCGATCGTCGAAGAGGCACTCGACACCGACAGCCTCGCCGAGCTGGCGACGAGAATCGAGACTGAGAACGCGCCCTGAGTGGACGGGCGATACCGCTACGGGGATTCGAACCCCGGTTTCCGGACTGAGAATTGGCTCTGGAAAGCCATTTGCGGGCGATTTGTGCCTGAAGAGTACAAGGATTTCGGCCGAGTTCGATCTATTTCGGTGGAGTCGGAGACAAATTTGGGGACACGCTTTCCCCGTTACCAGATCACCCGCTCGCCGATCGCTGCTTGGATGTCTTCGTCGGCGCTGACGAGCGGTAGGTCGAGCGTCAGCGCAGTCGCCGCGATGATGCGATCGAAGGGATCGGGCACCTTCTCCCTTGGGACCGCCGCCATCGCGTCGAGCACCGGCAGGTCGAATGGCACGACCGTGAAGGCATCTCCCTCGACGATTGATCGCGCGTCATCGAGCACCTGCGCCGAGAGACGGCCCGAGTCGACCAGGTAGCGCAGATCGAGGAAGGAGCCGATCGAGATATGAAGCGTCTTGGCAACCAGCGCCCGATCGACAGCGTCCGCACCGCTCGGCGAGCGCTCGCGCAGGGTTCCCCTGAGCATCCACAGCAGCACGTGGGTATCGGCAACGACGCTGGCCACGGACAGGTTCTACTTGGCCTTGCCGAGCAGCGCCTCTTGCCGAGCAGCCTTGATGTCGGCGATCTCGATCGACGGGAGCTCGTCGGCGAGCGCTCCGACCGGCCAGGGCCGATCCTGCCCGTTCCCGGTCGGCTTGGGAAGGACATCAACCGCAGCACCAACCTCCAGCCCAGAGGCATCGGCCGCCGGCACGACGACGACGGTGGTCCCGTCCGGACGCTTCTCGATCACCTTGGCCATGCGTCAAGGGTACCGCTTGCCGCAGGGGTCATCCTGCCATTCGCAGCTCGTCGAGGTCGTATGCGACGGAATGACGAAACCCTCCGTCTCCGACTGTGCGGCGCAGGGTGCGAAGGATGCGATCGGGATCGTCGTCGGGACCGTTGATGTAGAGCGGCTGGCCGTCGCAGCCGAACGTGATCGCGCTGGGCCCCTCCCACGGGCCGAGATGCAGGCGGGCTTGCTCAAAATCGGGATGCGGCGCGAACCCGAGCCCGTGGGCGTACTCGACAGCCCCCAGCACGAGGTCGCGGACGAGATCGATCGGAGCGCTCACGGGCGGCCCGGCATAGGCGCTGAACACCAAATCGGCGAGCGAACGCAATCCTCGGTCGTCCATCTCATCGGGGCCCATGGCGTTCTTGACGCCAAGGCAGTAGGCATCGACCAGGTAGGTACAGGCCGTGATCTGGCGCCGGTGGCGTCGGCGCCGAGCGACTACCGCGGTGAGCAGGCCCTCCGTCCCGTCGCCGGCGCCGGGATCGCACCAGTCGGCGCGATCAGGTACCCCCAGGCCAGCGCTCCAACCGGCGTTGAGCCAGCAGCCGAGAAAGTCGGCGTCGGGATTCGCGCTGTCGCGCTCGGCGGCGAGCTTGCGGACGAGAGCAGACGCCTCGGCGGGCCGAATCCCAAGGCTGCGAGCGATCTCCCTGGGAGACAAGCCTTGGGCGCGAAGCTCGCGGACCCTCTGCGTCGCGTCATCCTCGACCATAGGCGTCTTTTAACGAACCAAGCGGACGGTGGCGTGACGCCGGTCGGCTTTGCAGAATGAGAGAGACGTGACCGCCGATCTTGACCTCACTGGAGAGATCCTTGCGGAGGAGGCTCGGCTGAACGACCTCGAGCGGCGTCGCGACGACTCTCGCCGTCGCCTGGATGAGTTGCGCGCCGCCCAGGACGGCGCCGGGGAAACGGGAACGACAGAGGCCGCGACTTCGAGCAATGGCTGGTCGCGCGAGCGCAAACTCCTTCTCTTCGAGCGCTTGTTTCAAGGCCGGCCGGATGTCTTTCCAAAGCGCTGGGAGAACGCCAAGGGTCGCAGCGGATGGACGCCGTGCTGCGCAAACGAGTGGAGGCCGGGAGTGTGCGAGAAGCCCCGGGTGAGGTGCGGGGAGTGCCCGAACCAGGCGTTCGTTGACCCCGCAGAGCACGAGCTCCGAGCGCACCTCGAAGGTCATCAGGTCATGGGCGTCTATCCGCTGCTCGCCGACGACACGTGCCGCCTGCTGGCAATAGACCTCGATGGGCACGCCTGGCGCGAGGACATCACCGCAATCCGCGAAGCCTGCGAGGAGTTCGGCGTCCTGCCCGCAGTCGAGCGCTCTCGCTCTGGCCAGGGTGCACACGTCTGGTTCTTCTTCAGCGAGGCCGTCCCGGCAACGGCCGCCCGCCGCTTCGGACTGATGCTGCTGACAAATGCCATGGCGCGATGCCCGACCCTCGACATGGCCTCCTACGACCGCCTCTTCCCGAGTCAGGACAGCCTTCCAAGGGGCGGCTTCGGGAATCTGATCGCGCTCCCGCTTCAGCAGGAGGCGCGCCGAGCAGGCAACACTGTCTTCCTCGATGAGCAACTTGAGCCATACGCAGATCAATGGACCTACCTCGACTCCCTGACGCTGATCGAGCCCCAGCGGCTCGACGAACTCGTCGCAGACGGCGAGTGCGATTCCCGTGCTCTCGCGGTAGGCGAGGAGTCGCCAGATGGCGCGGCCCCGTGGCGACCGGCTCAATCCCTCGCCACCCGTCTCGCGACAACGAGGCTGCCCGAGATTGTTCACGCGACCCTCGCCCAACGCCTCTACGTAAGGTGCGCCGACCTTCCGCCGGCACTCCACGACGCCCTGCGGCGCCTGGCTTGCTTCTCCAATCCGAAGTTCTTCGAGCTCCAGCGCATGCGATTCTCCACTGCGCGCACGCCCAGGGTGATCTCATGCTTTGAGGAGGCGGGTGATTTCCTGACGCTGCCTCGTGGCTGCCGGGAGCCGTTGGAAGAGATACTCGAAGGCCTTGGCATCGCATTGGAGCTCACAGACGAGCGCACCGAAGGCATCGACTTCGACGCGCGCTTCACCGGTGAGCTCACCGCGGTGCAGGCCCGGGCAGCGAAGGACATACTGGGCGACGACCTCGGCGTGCTCTGCGCACCGCCGGGGAGCGGCAAGACGGTGATCGCCACCCAGATGATCGCTGCCCGGGGGCGCTCAACTCTGGTCCTCGTCCACCGCAAGCCTCTGCTCAAGCAGTGGACGGAACGCTTGACGCAGTTCCTTGATGTCGACCCAGGCTCGATCGGCACGATCGGCGGAGGTCGCAAGAAACCAACCGGCCTACTTGACGTGGCGATGATCCAGAGCTTGGCGCGGCTCGATGCGCCAGAGGAGGAGATTGCAGGGTATGGATACGTGGTCGTGGACGAGTGCCACCACGTCCCTGCGGTGACAACCGAGCGAGTCCTTCAGGCCGCCCCCGCGCGCTACGTGACGGGCCTCACTGCCACACCCCGCCGACGCGACGGACACCACCCGATCGTCGCGATGCAGTGCGGGCCCGTCCGCCACAAGATCGCTCAGGGGTCGCCGGAGGAGCATGCGTTGCAACTGCGCGTCGTTCGTCGTGAGACCGGCTTCGACCCTTCCGCGCTTCCCACGGAAGCCTCGATCCAAGAGGTCTTCGGCGCTCTCGCGGACGATGGTGAGCGGACTCGTTTGATCGCAGAGGAGGCGCTGGAGTTGGTTCAGCAGGGCCGTACACCACTCGTCCTTACCGAACGGCGCGAGCATCTTGAGAGCCTTCAGGCGCATCTCGTCGATCGGGTTCCTACCCTCGTTGCGCTGCACGGTGAGATGTCGGCGGCGGCGAATCGCGCTGCGTCCGAGCAACTCGGCGCCACCGACGGTGAGCCCTGTCTGGTGCTGGCCACTGGTCGCTACGTCGGCGAGGGATTCGACGAACCCCGTCTGGACACACTTTTGCTGGCAATGCCGATTGCCTGGAAAGGGACCGTCGTCCAGTACGCCGGGCGGCTTCACCGCGCCTTCCCCGGCAAGCGCGACGCGATCATCTACGATTACGTGGACGCCGAGCTACCCGTGCTGCGTCGCATGTTCGCGAAGCGCCTCAAGGCGTACCAGTCCCTCGGATATGAAGTTGAGGAGCTGCAATCCCTGTCGGATACCTAGCCGCAGCAAGGAGGAGGCGCCCGCGGTATCCGGACTCTGTACTCAGATAACTGAGAATTGGCTCTAGAAAGCCGTTTGCGGGCGATTTGTGCCTGCTGAGTCCAAGGAGTTCGGTGGAGATTCCGGGAGTTCGGTGGAGTCGGGGACAAACTTCGGGACAAAGTCATCCGGGCCGATTTGACGACATCCGCCGATCATCGGCCTACAGCCCCGGAAAAACGGGTTTCCGGACTCGGATTCCAGACATCGGCGTAGGCGTCCACGCTCATTCGCCCAGGATCTCGCTGCGTAGCCGTTCCAGGCCGTCTTTTCTCGTGGAATTCGTCAAGGCCTCATCGATCACTGCGTCCAGCCCGCTCGGTCACTCGCCGATCGGTCACCGCGTAGAAGCTGACGCGACGCCAGAACTCGTAGAGGCCAAGGGTTACCAGATAGAGAGCGAACCTCGGGAGCTTCGCCGGTCGGCAGGCGAAGATGATCGACTCGCCGTCCGCAAGGGTGAAGTAACGGGCTGCCTGCGTCACAACAAGCTCCGAATCCGCCATTCCGAGCGAACCCTATAACGCTCCGCTGGCGAGAAGGGGAGCTCTCGCAACGAACGACGCGGGGCGCCGGTCGATCACGTCGCGATGGAACGAGGGAGCCCCTCTTCGTACTGACCCCCCAGTTTCCTGACCTTGGCGTAATCGCGATCGGAGAACTTCCTACCGGAGTCCTTGATCATGCCGGTGATGACCGCGATCTGGGGTCCATCGAAGCCACGTTTCCGCAGCTCGTTCGGATCGGTGTTGTCGAGGACACAGAAGAGCCGATACTGGCGGCGTCCAGGGCCAGTGAGGCGAATCTCGTAGAACCCGCCCATGTCGCCGTGCATCGCCTCCCAGTAGCCACCACCGCTGAACTGCGGAGGCGGCGCGTCGCGCACAGCTTCCAAAACGGCGTGGAACCGAGCCTCGATCTTCGCGGGGCACGCATCCAGGAAGCCGTCGGCCGGAACTGTGCCGTCCGCCGCCTTGAAGTAGACGATCCCCCACGCCATCTCGGCGCAGGCTAGACGTGCCCGCGGCGGTCCCGGCTCCCCGCCTACGCGACAGCGGCGCCGGCACGGCGGGGGCGCTTGTTGCGAGCCCTCTTGCTCTCAACCACCTTGACCTCCGCCCCAAGGGCGTCGGCGACGGCGGCGACGGTCTTCAGCTCGGGGTTGACGTCGGCGGTGAAGAACCGGCGGATGCTGGACGGCTCCTTCCCGATCATGCGAGCCAGCTCAGCCTTCGACATTCCTGCCTGCTCGCGCAGCTCGTCGAGCTGGCGGACGATCGAGTCGATCTGGACGATCTCCCGTCGCTGCCGCTCGAACTCCGCCCGGAACTCAGGATCTTCCTTGAGCCGTCGCGCGAGGCGTCGGTCGTGATAGCTCGTGTCGAGCTTGCTTCGGGGAGCCATGATCGCCAGCCAAGCGTAGCATGGAAGTTACGCTGCCAGTTTGCCGAGCTCCTCGATCCGTGGCAAGCTGAATCAATGGCCCATCACAAGCGCAAACGCCCCAAGCATCGGCGCAACGGCTGTCTGCTGTGCAAGCCTCACAAGCTGACCGCCAATGTCACGGCGGAGCGTCGGCGGGATCGGAGTCGATGGACCAGCCACGAGAGAGCCGCCTGGTGCCTAGCGTCCTGCCCTCCGGCGTCGTGAACCGTCCTTGCGGCTCTTTCGAGCCTCATCGAGATTCTGGGCGATGTGGTTGCACCAAGTCGCGCCGGACGCGCTCATCTTCGATCACCTCGACCATGCGCGCTGCGATGCCGTCTCGATCCTTCCAGACGGTCCGCGTCCCATCTGGCGTCTCGGCCCACGTCCAAGGCTCCTCTATCCCGAGCCGGCGGGCCGACTTCTTCAAGGGATTGGTCAGGTTCGCCGGGATGCTCGTCGGGCCCTTCAGATTCAACGCCCAGACGAGATCTTTCGAGTTGATCTCGCCCTGTTCGGCGATTTGACCAAAGAAGATCCTGGCCCGTTCAAGAACGCTATCGCCGAGATGGTGTCCTTCCAAGAACCGCTCGCACGTCTCACGGTCGTAGTCAGATGACGCGGCAGCCCCGGACGTGGCCGTGTCCGGGATCGGTGCCAGAGAGCCCGGGTTCTGTACAAAGCCGCGCTGAACGAGCTTGGGGGCAATGAGGTCAACGAGCTGGTCGACCCACTTCTCAGGATCACCGCCGCGACTGACGAATCCCCCGATTGTCAGACGCAGCGATCTGACTGTGCTTCAACTCGCCGTTCTGGGAGGGACGAGGACTCCCCGTGCCAGAAGAGCGAGCAAGCCCAACTCTCACCCTGGTCAAGGGCACGAGAGACGATCCCGATTTCGGGCTGGCGCCGCTTGGCTCCGGCGAGAGCGGCTGGGGCACGCGTACCGCGGAGCGCTCGCTAACGCGCCGCCCCGGCGATCACGTTGAGCTTTGGACCTTTGGTGACGGCGCCGCACTGGAGCCGATTCGGCGAGCGGGCGCTCGACTCGGCGTTCCTGAGTTCCGACACATAGTCATCATCCTGTCCACGTCGGACGTCCCCGCTCCTACGAGGCAGCGGATCAACTCCTTGACCGTTGACGGCGTTGACGCTACCCTCCGTAGTAGTCCAATGGCAGCCAATCCAGCCCTCCTAGATCGCACCGTCGAGGAGTTCCGGCGAACCCTCACCGAGATCGGTGGGCAGCCGAGTTCGGCTGACGATGCCGAGGTGCTCGGCCGGCGTGCGGCGATGGTCGTGCTCGCCGGTGGGGCTTGGGAGCGGGCGCTTGGGGAGCTGCTGACCAGCGCTGAGGCGCGGGTTCTGCTCGGGGGGGTCAGTCGCGAGGCGCTGCGCAAGCGGGTCGTCAGCGGATCGGTGATTGCACTGCGCGATGATGCTGGGCTGGTTCGCTACCCGCGCTGGCAGTTCGACGTGGCCAGCGGAGCGCCCTTCGGGGCGATCAAGAAGCTCAACGAAATCTTCGGCGAAGCGGGGCTTGATCCCTGGGCGCTTGCCGCGTTTGCCACCGCCCCCCAGCCCGAGCTGGGTGACCGGGCGCCCATCGATGCCTTCGCCGACGCGGACCTCGAGCCCCTGCGTCTCTCCGCTCACCGCACCGTGGCCGACCTGAAGCGTTGAGTCCGCGCGGCTTGCCCGCTCCTCCGGAGGACCTGCCCGAGCTTCCGAGCACGAAGCTCGGGACGGAGCCTCTGTGGCGAATCCATGCCGCCGACGTCGCGCCCTGGTTCTTCGATGTCGGCCCCGATGGCAGGTTCAACCTCGCCGAGTCAGGCACTTGCTACCTCGCCGAGGAGCCGATTAGCGCCTTCGTCGAGAAGTTCGGGCGCCTACTGCGGCCGGGCGGGGTGATCCCGGAGCCGCTGGTCGACGCGCAACGGCTATCCAGGCTGCGCCCACCCAAAGCAAACGTCGTTGACCTGACGGACCCAACCGTCCTCGGACTCATTGGCCTCACCGCTGAGATCCACTCAACCTCCGACTACAACCTGACCCAGGGCTGGGCGCTCGCCCTGCAAGACGCCGGCTATGACGGCATCCGCTACAAGGCCCGCCACGACCCACGCGGGCAACTGGTTTCCATCGCCCTCTTCGGCTCCGACAAACCGCCGCGGAGCGCCGCCAGGACGACGGCCGTCCCTGTCGATCTGATCCACGAAGCCTCCGCCACCTTCGCGATCACCGTCCTCCCTCGCCGCCACTCACGACGCCGGTAGGGCAACACGACGGCGACTCGTAGCCGTTGCCCTAAAACTGTTGCCGATGTTGCCGACGGGGTATCGGCGAACCGCTTCAGGATGGGGAAAACTCTCGCCTTCGGACAAGCATCCAGTTGCAGCGGTGGCAACACCCTGTTGCCGAACTGTTGCCCCACAGAACGAGAAAAACCCCGGCAAAACCGAGGTTTCTGGCTTTCTAGAGCCCCTTGCAGCGAGTACCGCTACGGGGATTCGAACCCCGGTTTCCGGACTGAGAATTGGCTCTAGCAAGCCGTTTGCGGTCGATCTGGGTTTGCTACGTCCAAGGAGCTCGGTTGAGTTCGATCTAGATCGGTGGAGTCGGGGACATATTTCGGGACACGCTTTTCAGCAACCGCGCCCAAAGGCGCTACCGTTTGGGCATGGCCGCATCCGTCGACCTCACGATCTCATTCGATAGCCCCGACGCGGAGGGCTGGATCGTCGCACGCGTCCTTGAGGTTCCGGGGGCGATGAGCCAGGGCCGCACGCGCGATGAGGCCAAGGAGAACGTACTCGATGCCCTGCGCACTGTGTTGACCCCCGATGAGGAGCTTGCCGGACAGACCCCGCAGGCCGACCACGAGCACCTGCGGTTCGTCGCCGCAGCGTGAAGCGCCGCGACCTTGAGCGCCACCTGCGCAGCCACGGCTGCCGCGAGATCGGCGGCTCGAAGCATGCGAAGTGGCGCGGGCCGCAGAGGCAAGTCTCGGCGCTACCACGGCACAAGGAGATCGGCCCCGGACTAACACAGTCGATCTGTGTGCAGCTCGGGGTCCCGGCCCCTCCAAACCCCCGCTAGACCTCGCTGACCTAGCTAGGCTTGTCGCTTGAAAAAGCAGGTCGTCAGCTCACCCTTGGCTGCACCGGTTATTCCGCCCTTCATCGTGACCTCGGCCTGGGTCACCAGCTCCCACCCTTCGGCGCCAATCGCGTTGAGACGGCCAATGAATTTCTGAATCTCCTCTGCTTGGCGCCGGGAACTCCAACGTTCGGTCAGGTTGAAATTCTCGACGTAGTACTCCCATCGCGTTGCCGGCATTGATCCTCAAATCCCTCTCGTCGGGTCCCAAAAGGAATAGACAATACCTTTGGGGTACCAAGAACATGAGAGAGGCCGACCTCGCCTAGCGAAGCTACATTTGCTGAGCATGGCGACGAGTACCGCTACGGGGATTCGAACCCCGGTTTCCGGACTGAGAAACTGGAAATAGCTTTGCGGCCGTCTACGGCGGGCCTTTTTATTCGGCGCTACAGAGCCAATTATAGAGGTTCTGCGTCCACTCAGTTTGCGGCTGGTTGTGGCGCTTTCGATACCGAATTGATGCCGACAACGATCCGCCGCCGGAGAAAAGATTGTAGAACCTCGCACCCTCCGGTGTCCGGACAGCGGGGTCCGGACACCGGAGGGTGGCGCCCATCGCCGCTCATCCGTGAATGCGCCATGAAACCTCAACAAGGAGGCAATCATGGCCAAAGACAAGTCGCCCCTGACCAAGACCAGCACGCCCGGCATCTTCCGCCGTCACGGGTGGGGCTGCAAGGAACCGAGGCGCTGCAAATGCCCCTACGTCGTGCTCTGGCGGCACCGGGGCGGGCAGCAGAAGGAGACCTGCGCGACGTTCAAGGAGGCGTGCGAAAGGAAGGCGAGTGCGGAGGCGGGCAATAGCCGGCCCAAGTCGAAGATCCGATTTGAGGAGTATTTCCCCAGCTGGATCGAGAGCTACTCCGGCCTGACGAGCCGGGGGTTCTCCGAGACGACGCGGCCCGAGTATCGGAGACCGATCGAGGCTTACGCCTTGTCACGCTGGCGGACCTGGAAGCTCAGCGAGATCGAATCGAGCGACGTTCGGGAGCTTTTCGGCGCACTGCGTCGGGAAAGCAAAAGCACCTCGGCCATTAAAAAGCTCCGGGCAGCGCTCTCGGCGCTTTTCGCAACGGCCGTCGAGGACGGGCTGATCGCCACGAATCCTGTCCGCGGCGTCCGCATCCCATCGGCCCCAAGCGAGGAGGATCCCGTCGAGGAGCATGCCAAGGCCTTGACTCGCGCCGAGCTAAAGGTTCTGCTCGCAGCCGTCCCCTTCAAATGGCATCTCTTCTTCGAGTTCCTGACCCATACCGGCCTCCGTATCTCCGAGGCGATTGGCCTGACCTGGGAGAACGTGGTGTTTGGAGAGAACCCCCATATCAAGGTGCGCGAACAGTTCTACCGAGGCAAGCGTCGCAAGCTCAAGAGCGGCGCGGGCAGGCGCGACATACCGCTATCGAAAGGGATGGCAGCACGGCTCTTGGCACATCGACGCGATACCTATCGAGGGCCAAAATCGCCCGTGTTCCCGTCCAGCGTAGGGACGGAGTTGATCCGAGGCAAGATCGCCGGACGCGTGCTGAATCCTGCTAGGGAGGCGATCGGGATGCCGTGGGTCAGCTTCCACGCGTTCCGCCATACCTGCGCATCGCTGCTGTTCCAGGACGGCAAGAACATCAAGCAGGTGCAGGTCTGGCTCGGCCATGCAGACCCTGCCTTCACTCTCCGCACCTACGTCCATCTCATGGATGACGGCGTGGGCGGCGCCGACTTCTTCGATGGTGCGATCGAAGGTCCGCCTCGAGGCCCGGGCGGAGGGGCTAGCGGAGCCGAGGAGGAATCCATGACCTGGATCACGGAGGTCGACGACGGAGTCGATCGCATCTCGTCCGCCTCGGAGGAAGCCGAGCACGAGTTGGTCGGTGCCGCTGGATAACAAGAGGCTCGACACAGGCGAGGGCCGCCCCCGATCTGATGGCTGGGATCGGGGGCGGACCAGCTCGCCAACGGAACCGGCCCAGCCTCGAGCCGCTTCGACATGAAAGTCCGGTTTTAGGATCGCCGAGCACCACCACGCTCAACCCATACGTCGAGCTCGCTTCGCCGAAACAGCAAGCGGGCACCATCGTGATGGTGAGGAATCTTCCCTGCGCTGGTCAGGGCATATATCCGCGACGTCGGGCACCGAAGATAATCCGCCGCTTCGCCGACGTCTAGCCAGGCATCATCGGCCTGCGTCTGCTGACTGATCAGCTCTGCGGCGCGTTCGGCGACCCTCTCAATCAGCTCAGCGGGAAACTCGTATTTGACGCCGACTGCCATCTCATGTCCTCAACAAACACCCCGACCACGTATGCGGGTCGTGCAGGCACCTGCGACGATTGACTGCGCTCGGCTCCCTCATGCCACCTACACGACTGGACGGCCCTTCGCGCCACCCCGCAGCACAGTCAAATCGCGGTGGTGGTCCACTACCCGTCGGCTCTCTTCATGCCGCTTGTAGCTAGACAACCTCCCTTTGTCCTCAGCGTGATGGCCTTGGCATCCACGGTGGGACGTGCTCCCATCTTAGATTCTTTGGCTCTCGGCCACTGCGCTCCCTAGCGTCGCGCTCCGAGATTTCTGCCTCTGGCTTTGCAGGCCGTTATCGCTGCCATTCGCCCCGTCCTGAGGACCGGCTGGTGAACGACTGCGGGGGCTCCCCCTCTCCGCCAGGAACCAATGAAGTGGTGCTTCCGAACAGCGACATAGCGTTTGTCGTGGCCGGCTTTGACGGGACGCCGCCCGAAGGCGGCGCGGAGCTGCAGGCAGCGTTCGACGCCGCCAAATAGCCGCTAGGTAAACACAAGAGACCCTGGGGTCGGGGTGGGGCATTTGCCTCCCGTCCCGGCCCTGAGTCGCACAGGCGGAAAGCTCGCTGCACATCTCGATCCAATCGATCCCAACACGTAGGCGAACCGGCCCTAGCGGCAACGCGAGCAGAGGCAGCGCTTACGAAGAAGCTGGTCGATGCCAAAGCTGAGCACAGGAGCCGCGGGGGCGCGATCCCCAGTGAAGACGGCCCTGGGCGCGAGGCGCGCCAGCGAACTAGTGCCTCAGGGCGAAACTGCTGCGATCCAGGACTTCGGTGACGCCGGCTACTCGAGCGTCATTCCGCTCGTAGAGTCTCGCGCACCTTACGCAAGGACAAAGCTTGAGGTCGGCGATGGCGGCAATTATGGCAATGCCCGTAATCACCGTAAATTACGACGGTGACGCTGACTCGCGTCACCCTCCGCGCATGACACTACCCCCCGAACCAAACTGGTCGCCACTACAGCAGACGCTGCGCTGGAGCTTGCGGCCACTGGCCTTCATGCGTGAGTGCCATCGTCGCTACGACGACGCCTTCAGCGTCCGCTTCCTCGGCCTTGAGGAGCCGATGGTGATGATCTCCGAGCCAGCGGCGATCCGGGCCCTCTACACGGAGTCCACTAACGGGCTACCCCCAGGCCGCAACATCATTCTCGAGCCGATCCTCGGCCAGCGCTCGGTGCTGCTGCTCGACGGTGCCGAGCACCTGGCGCGCCGCAAGCTGATGCTGCCTCCGTTCCACGGTGAGCGGATGCGCGCCTATGAGGAGACGGTGCGCACTGCGGTCGCCAGAGACGTCGACTCCTGGCCACTCGGTACTCCGTTCCCGATTCATTCCCGTATGCAGGCGATCACGCTAGAGGTGATCCTGCGTGCGCTCTTCGGCGCCCAAGAGGGCCAACGGCTGGACCGGCTACGTGCGGAGATCGAGGCGTTGCTACAGGAAACGACTTCGACGCTGGGGCGGCTGGCCCTGGCCACGCGCCGCTTCAGCGAGCGCGGGCTATGGGCACGCTTCGAGCGGCAGCTGCGCCGGGCTGACGAGCTGATGTTCGCCGAGATCGCCGATCACCGCGCCCGGCCCGACCTCGCCGAGCGCGACGACATTCTGGCCATGCTGATGACTGCCGAGTTCGAGGATGGCGGCACAATGGACGATCAGGAGCTGCGCGATCAGCTGGTTTCGCTACTGCTCGCCGGCCACGAGACGACCACGGACGGACTCGCCTGGACCTTCGACCTACTGCTTCGCCATCCCGAGGTGCTTGAGCGCCTGTGCGATGAGCTTGCCAGCGGCGAGGAAAAATACCTGCGGGCGGCAATCTCCGAGAGCCTGCGCTTGCGTCCGGTCCTCCCACTGGCCGGCCGGCGCCTCGCCACTCGGCTGCAAGCAGGGGGACTCGACCTGCCCGCCGGCACCGACGTCACCCCCGCGATCTGGCTCACCCACACTCGCGAGGACCTCTACCCAGAGCCATTCGCCTTCCGCCCCGAGCGCTTCCTCGAGGGCAAGCCCGACTCATACGCTTGGATCCCTTTCGGCGGAGGCGTCCGCCGCTGCCTCGGCGCCACCTTCGCCGAGTTCGAGATGCGGATCGTCCTGCGTGAGGTCCTCGGTCGCTGTCGATTGCGTAAGGCGAGCCCGCGGCCGGAGCGGATCCGCAGTTTCAACATCACGCTCTCACCCAAGGACGGCACCCCGGTCGTGCTCGAGTCGCGTTCGGCCGCGCGCGAGTCGGTGCCGACCTCGGCCTAGCGTCGCCGCGGTCGCCCCCGGCGCGCGATCACGCCAGAGCCGGTGACATCGCCGTGACCTGGGCGCAATGAGCCACAAACGGGTCACCCATGCCTTCCCAGGCACCCGTTAACCGGACTACTAGCTCGGCAGTCCCTCCGCCGTCAGCATGGCCGCCTGCTGCGCTTTCAATTCCCTGTTATAGCAAGCAACCGGGGAATGTCCGACCCTAGCGACACAGCCCGAGCAGTAATCACACACCGGTCCAAAGCTGTCCTCGCGTAGGTGCTTGTAAAGGAGTGGGTCGGCGACCATCGCTCGCCCCACAGCAACGGCGTCACACTGCTGGGTCGCGAGCGCCTCCTCCATCGCCTCCCCGGTCTGAAAGCCCCCCACCGACATGACTGGGATCTCGAGCTTAGCTTTGAACTGACGACTGTAGGGAAGAAGGAATCCCTCTTCCGGTGGCCATAGACGCTTGGCGAACCGCTCAAAGACCGGAGACGACAGCAATAGCATGCGCTTACGCCAACCGGGAAGCCCTCTCGTCATGCGGCCTTCCTCGACCATCACGCGGAAGACGCCATCAAACTGACCCTGCCCGGCCACCATTGCGGTCTCATAGTGCGACGCGGTTATCTCCACCCCGTCCAGCCCTTCTGACTCCAGCGCGATCCCAACCTTCAACAGCTCAGGGGTCTTCAGGCCGCCGCGCCATGGAAGCCCGTCAGTCCCGTTGAGCTTGGCTATCACCGGAAACTCGGGCCCGACTCTCTCTCGAACGGCCCGAAGGACCTCAAGCAAGAACCGCATGCGATTTGAAAGTGAGCCGCCGTATTCGTCAGTTCGGCGATTCGTGTATGGGGTCAGAAAAGCGCTGAGTAGATAGCCCACCCCAGCCAAGATCTCGACACCGTCGAAGCCGGACTCCTGAGCCCTTCCCGCGGCCGAGGCGAAGTCCTTCACCGTCTCCCGTATCTCTTCCCGCGTCATCGGCCGGGGCTTGGTTCCCATCACCTTCTCGCGCACCGCTGAAGCCGAAACCGCTGACTCCAGGCCGACATCCTTCGGAAAAACTTGTCGGCCACAGTGGTTTAGCTGGGCAAAGATCTTGGAACCGTAGCGATGGACGGAATCCGTGAGACTCTGAAGTCCAGGGATCTTGTCGTCAGCATCGATCCCTCCGGCGCGTGGAAAGGTCTTACCCTGCAGGTTCACATAGAGGCTGCCCGTAATGACCAGGGGCGTTCCTGCGTAAGCAAATGGCTCATAGAACGACAGGATGTCGTCGGTGACGAACCCCTCCTCGGAAGCGCAGGTCTCGGTGGTGGCAGCCTTGAACACTCGGCCGGCCACCTCTAGGCCCCCGATACGGAGTGGCTTGAAAAGGATGCTATCTCCCTGTTGCTCCATGACGACGGCGAGCATAGATGGAGCTCTGCGGTTACTCCAAAAGTCAGAAATTCGCGGAAGGCCAAGTCGGCATCGAATTTCTTGCTAGCCCCAGCGCTTGTGCTCAATAACGCGATCGCCGGGGCGCGCCGGGGTCACTCGAGACTTGCGACCCACCCCGCTACGGCCTCGGCCGTCGTCTCCGCGTGATCCTCCATCATCGTGAAGTGATCGCCGCGAGCGTCTCTGACCTCCGAGGCCAGCATCCACGTTGACGTGGGCCCTCCGACCACTCCACCATCGCCGATGGCGGACCCAGCTTTTACAAGCAGCGACGGGCACTCGAGCTCCTCGGCTCGGTATGCCTTGAGCAGTCGGCCGTAGCTCGCCATGGCCGTGAGACGCGTGTCGGTCAGTCGCACCGCCACCTGATCACGCTTCACCATTTCGTCAAGAATCTGAGGAAGGAGCTCTGACGACCAAGTGCGATAGGAGTCGATGAGGACAACTCCGCTTGGTCCGGCTCCATCGACCGCGAGCAATTCGCCCAGGGCGTGCGCCAGGATTCCGCCGGTCGAATGGCCCAAGAGAACGAACCTCCCACCGTCGCCGAGGACCGGCCGCAAAGCGGTTGCCATCGACTCAAGGAGGACTGGGAGTGAGGCGGGGGTTTGTTCGCCATCCAGAAATCCCGGCAGCTGACACACCACCACCTCGCGCTCATCGCGGAAGGACTTCGCGAATCTCGCATACTGATGCGGGCCAGCGCCAGCGAGGGAGGAGGGGATGCAGACCAGGCACGTCGGGGCATTGCCCCGCGATAGCCAAACAGGGGTCGGCGATCGTGCGGCCTCGAGTGGAGCCTCGAACTTCGGCCGCAGATCGGATGCCGACTCCAGCAGAGCGATGCCCTGGTTCACCGTGCCAAGTTGAAGGGCGCGCTTGAACAGTGCGGCTATCGCGAAGGCCTCCTGGTTATCGGCCGCGAAGCGCTCAGTTGCTGCAGACTCGCCTCGGCTGCTTCGGTCTGGGTTGCCTTCGAGCACCGGCATTAGTTCGCGATGCAGATACGCCGTGAACTCTTCAGGCGTCGGATACTCCGATAGAAGAGTTGCCGGCAGGGCCAGGCCCGTCTCCTCCTCAAGCCAGGTTTGGATTTCCAACGCCGCGAGGGAGTCAAGACCCAACTCCAGAAAGGGAACGTCCGGCTGAAGGTCGTCGGGCACCTCGTACCCAAGCGTCCTTGCCAGCTGAGCGCGAATCGCCGTGATGATCGCCGTCTCCCGCTCATCGCCTGGGGTCTTCCTGAGGCTCTCGATGAGCGATTGCCGCGAGTGCGAAGGGGGGCCTTCCCGCTCGGGCAATGAACCAAGAGGTGAGTTGCCATCTCCGCTTTTGCCGGAAACCCAAAAGCGTCGCCGCTGGAACGCATAGGTCGGAAGGTCAACCCGCCTCGCGCCCGAACTCTCGAAGAGTCGACTCCAGTCGACTTCCACGCCGGACACCCAGAGCTCGCCCAAGGAACGCAGGATCGCCCCGCTCTCCGAACGTCCTCCTCGCAGCAGAGACGTAGCGAGGACACGCACTCGGCCCTTGTCCTGCGAACCGTGAACGCAGTCCTGCACCATCGCACTGAGGACGCCGTCGACGCCGAGTTCGAGGAACCGGCTTGCGCCTTGAGAACGAAGCCACCTCACTCCATCTGCGAATCGAACCGGCTCGCGCGCGTGGCGGGCCCAGTAGCCAGGGCTACACATCTCGTCGGCTGAACCTTCCTTGCCGCTCACGTTGGAGACGATCGGGATTTTCGGCCGGCTGAAATTGAGGGTGCCAGCGATCTCGGAGAACTCCTCAAGTATCGGCTCCATCCGCCGGGAGTGAAACGCGTGGCTGACTCTCAGGCGCTTGGTCTTCCTGCCCTGCTCTGACCACAACTCGGCAACCTCGGAAACGGCATCCTCATCACCGGATACGACGACCGACGCGGAACCGTTTAGAGCAGCGATCGAAACCCGATCGATGAGTCCGCCGGTGTCCATCAGCGAGCGCAGGACGTCGCGCTCGCTGGCTTGAATAGAGGCCATCGCGCCACCAGGTGGTAGCTGTTGCATCAGCCTTCCACGTGCTGCGACCAAGGCGCTAGCGTCATGCGCGGAGAGCATCCCTGCTACCCGCGCCGCAGAGAGCTCTCCGAGGGAATGGCCGATCAGGAAGTCCGCCTCTATGCCCAGTGAGATGAGGAATTCCGAAAGGGCAAGCTGGAGCCCGAACAGAGCTGCCTGCGCAAACTGCGTCTGGTCCAACAGGTCCCCGCTCCCACTCTCAGCCCAGACGACATCGCGCAGGGAAGAGGTACCCGGGAGGTAGCCGTCCAACTGGTCGAAGACATCGTCGAGCGCATCCCTAAACACCGGGGAGGCTGCATAGAGCCCTCTGCCCAGCCCTGCACACTGCGAGCCCTGGCCGGGGAAGAGGAAGGCGAGCTTTCCCGGGGCGGCGGCCCTGCCGAGGACCACGTTGGCGGCCGGCTCTCCAGCGGCCAGAGCATCGAGGCCCCGCGCGAGCTCCTCGATGTCTTCGCCCACCACCGCGGCGCGGTGCTCGAGGCTCGGCCGCGCGGTCAGCGAGAGGCCCACGTCGAGTGGGTCCACCTCGGCACCCTCCTGCAGGTGGGCGGCTAGGCGCCGTGCCTGCTCGCGCAGCGCCTGCTCGCTTTTCGCCGATAGCACCCACGGCACGGGCACGTCCTCTCCCAGGCGCTCGAAGACCACCGGGCCGGCCGAGGGAGCCGGGGCGGGGATCTCGGCGGCGGGGATCGGAGAACCCTCACCCTCTTTGGCGACCCGCTCGGGAAGAGGCGCCTCCTCGAGGATCAGGTGCGCGTTGGTGCCGCTGACGCCGAAGGAGGAGACGCCGGCCCGGCGCGGGCGCCCGTTGGGCTGCCAGGGCACCTCCTCGACCAGCAGCTCGATCTCCCCCGCCGACCAGTCGACGTGCTCGGAGGGCTCATCGACGTGCAGGGTCCTCGGCAGCACGCCGTGGCGCATCGCCTGCACCATCTTGGTCACGCCGGCGACGCCGGCGGCCGCCTGGGTGTGGCCGATGTTGGACTTGATCGAGCCCAGGTAGAGGGGGCCCTCGGAGCGGCCCTGGCCGTAGGTCGCCAGCAGCGCCTGCGCCTCGATCGGGTCGCCGAGGACGGTGCCGGTGCCGTGGCCCTCGACGGCGTCGACCTCCGCCGGGGAGAGCCCGGCGTTGGCGAGCGCCTGGCGGATCACCCGCTCCTGGGAGGGGCCGTTGGGCGCGGTGAGCCCGTTGGAGGCGCCGTCTTGGTTGATCGCCGAGCCGCGGATCACGGCCAGCACCTCGTGACCGTTGCGCTGGGCGTCAGAGAGGCGCTCCAAGACCAGCAGGCCGGCCCCGTCGGAGAAGCCGGTGCCGTCCGCGGCCGCCGCGTAGGACTTGCAGCGACCGTCGGGCGCGAGGCCGCGCTGGCGGGCGAACTCGATGAACACAGCGGGGGAGGCGAGCACGGTCACCCCACCGGCCAGCGCCAGCGAGCATTCCCCCTGCCTGAGCGCCTGGCTTGCCAGGTGGATCGCCGCAAGCGAGGAGGAGCAGGCGGTGTCGACGGTCACCGCCGGGCCCTCGAGGCCCAGGGTATAGGCGACGCGGCCGGAGACGACGCTGCCGGCGACGCCCGTCCCCAGGTACCCCTCGAGCTCGGCGGGCGGGCGCCCGGAGGCGACCGCGTAGTCCTGGGAGCTGATGCCGGCGAACACCCCGGCCGCGCTGCCGCGCAGCGAGGTCGGGTCGATCCCAGCGTCTTCGAGAGCCTCCCAGGCGCCTTCGAGGAGCAGCCGCTGCTGGGGGGCCATCGCCAGCGCCTCCCGCGGGCTGATCCCGAAGAAGCCGGCGTCAAAGTCCGCGGCCCCCTCCACGAAGCCGCCTTCGCGGGAGTAGCTGGTGCCGGGGCTCTCGGGGTCGGGGTCATAGAGGCGCTCCAGGTCCCAGCCCCGGTCGCCGGGGAACTCGGAGATCGCATCGGCGCCGGCCTCGACGAGCTGCCAGAGCTCGGCGGGCGAGGCAGCCCCGGGGTAGCGGCAGCTCATTCCGACGATGGCGATCGGCTCGCGGCCCCTTAGTTCAAGCTTGTGCAAGCGACCGCGCGTGTCGCGCAGATCCTTAGTGACCTTCCGAAGGTAAGCACCTAGTTGCTCCTGGTCAGCCATGCCCTCGCTCCCCAGCCCCGTTCACTGTGGACTACACGATCTCCGGCCGGCCGAACTCGTGATCGATCAGCTCCAGGAGCTCATCGTCGGAGGTTGAGTCGAGATCCAGCTGTGGCGCACCATTTCCGTCGGATCCACCCGGTGAGCCGTCGGCGAGGAGTTTGTGCAGACGCTCCGTCAATGCTCGCAGTCGTGGTTCGAGCCGCGAGCGATCATTGCCGTTGGCGAGCGCCGTGACCATAGTCTCGATCGAGTTGAACTTCTCATCGAGGGCAGACTCCACGTTGCCACTCGCACTGTCCTTCAGATACCCCGCCACCGCTGCCGGAGTCGGGTAGTCGAAGACCAGGGTCGCCGGCAGGCGCAGGCCGGTGGCCGTGATGAGGCGGTTGCGCAGCTCCACGGCCGAGAGGGAGTCGAAGCCAAGGTCCTTGAAGCTGCGCTCGGCCTCGATCGCCTCGGCGCCGGCGTGGCCGAGGGCGGCCGCTGCGTGGGAGCGCACCAAGTCGAGCACGACCGCCTCGCGCTCTGACTCGGGGACCCCGGCGAGTCGCTCGGCCAGGGAGCCGGCGGCGGCGCGGCGGGCAGGGGTGCGGACCAGGCCGCGCAGAAGGGCCGGCAGCATCCCGGCGCGAGCGACGGCGCGCAGGGCAGCGGTGTCGAGCGGCGCGGCGACAAGCAGCGGCTCCGCCAGGGCCCGCCCGGCGTCAAACAGCGCCAGGCCGCGCTCGCTGGTGAGCGGAACGATGCCCATCCGCCTCATCCGCGTTCGGTCGGTCTCGCTGAGCTTGGCGGTCATCCCGCTCGCCTGCTCCCAGAGCCCCCAGGCGAGCGAGGTCCCCGGCAGCCCGCCGGCCTGGCGGTGAGCCGCCAGCGCGTCGAGGAAGGCGTTTGCGGCGGCGTAGTTGGCCTGCCCGGGGCTGCCGAAGGTGGCGGCGGCCGAGGAGAAGAGGACGAACTGGGAGAGCTCGAGCCCACGGGTCAGCTCGTGCAGGTTGAGCGCCGCGTCCAGCTTCGGCGCCAAGACCCTGTCCAGACGCTCAGGGCTGAGCGACTCCAGCGTGCCGTCTTCGATCACCCCGGCGGCATGGACCACGGCGCCCAGTGAGCGCTCGGCGGGAATCGCCTCCAGCAGAGCGGCGAGCTGGTCGCGATCGGCGACGTCGCAGGCCGCGATCTCCACCTCGGCGCCCAGCTCGACGAGCTCGGCCCCCAGCTCCGCCGCCCCCTCGGCCTCAACGCCGCGGCGGCTGACCAAGAGCAGCCGGCGGGCGCCATGCGCCGAGACAAGGTGGCGGGCCACCAGGGCGCCCAGCCCGCCGGTCCCGCCGCTGATCAGGACCGTTGCCTCGGGGTCGAGGGACCGAGGGACCGTGAGGACGATCTTGCCGACGTTGCGGCCCTGGCTCAAGTAGCGGAGAGCAGGAACCGCTTCGCGGACGTCCCAGCTTTTGATCGGGGCAAGGGTCAACGCACCCTGCTCGAACAGCTCGACGAGCTCGCCCAGCATCTCGGAGACTCGCTCCAGCCCCGCCTCGATCAGATCAAAGGCACGGTAGCGCACGCCAGAGTGGCTCTCAGTGACCTCATCTGGATCGCGGATGTCGGTCTTGCCCATCTCGATGAACCGCCCGCCGCGCGGCAAGAGGTCGAGCGAGGCGTCGACGAAATCCCCCGCCAGCGCGTTCAACACGACATCCACCCCCTCTTCTGCGGTGACATTCATGAACGCATTCCGGAAGTCGAGCGTGCGCGAGGAAGCGATTCGGTCGGCATTAACGCCCAATCCCCGTACCGTCTCCCACTTTCTCGGGCTTGCAGTGGCGAAGGCCTCGGCCCCGAGGTGGTGGGCAAGCTGCGTCGCCGCCATGCCAACGCCGCCGGCTGCCGCGTGGACGAGCAGCCTCTCCCCCGCCTGTAGTTCGGCCAAGTCAACCAGTGCGTAATAGGCAGTCAGGAAGGCGACTGGAACCGAGGCTCCCTCGGCGAACGACCAGTCCTGTGGCATCCGCACCACCATGCGACGGTCGGTGACGCACACAGTGCCAAGCGCATCCGGCATGAGCCCCATGACGCGATCGCCAACGACCAGATCATTGACTTCTGAGCCAACCTCAAGAACCACGCCCGCGCCCTCGCTGCCGATCGGAGCCTCGCCCGGATAGATCCCAAGCGCGATTAGAGCGTCGCGGAAGTTCAGCCCCGCCGCCCGCACGCCAAGGCGGATCTCGTCTACCCCGAGCGGCTTCTCGGCAGAGGAACTCGCTGTCAGCAACAGGCCCTCTAACGTGCCCGACCCGTCAGTGCGAACGTGCCAAGGCCCCTCCGGCTCGGCCTCCACCTTCGCCCGGGCCAACCGCGGCACCAGGACCTCTCCCTCGCGCAGGGCGAGCTGGGGCTCCTCGGCGCAGAGGGCGAAGGCCAACTGCAGCGCCTTTGCGGAGGCCTCACTGCCGTCGAAGTCGATCGCGGCGAAGCTGTCTGGGCGCTCGGAGTGAGCCGAGTGCAAAAGCCCCCAAAGCGGCGCCGCGGCAAGCTCGGGGGACTCACCCTCCAAAACGGCGACGGCACCGTGGGTGAGGAAGACGAGGCGGGATTCGGCGAGGGGCTCGGCGGCGATCCAATCCTGCAGCAGCGCCAGCGCGGCGGCGGTGTGCTCGTGCGCAGCCGCGGCAAGCTCGCCAGCGGCGGCGGCGCTCGCGGCGGCGGCGGCGAAGACGACCAGCTCGGGGGCTGCTGCGCCGGACTCGATCGCCTTCTCGATGGCGCCCAGGTCCTCGTAGCGCTCGGCGGCGAGGGCCGCCTCCAGCTCGGCGCCCGGCGGGCCCACCAGCGCGACCGTCGGCGGCGAGCCGTTTGAGGAGGGGGCCGCAAGCTGCGTCCACTCGATCCGAAACAGCGAGTCGTGCTGGCGGCGAGCGCCAGCGAGCTGGGCCGGCTCGACCGGCCGGCTGAGCAGCGAGTCGACCGAGACCACCGGAGCGCCGCTTTGATCAACGGCGGCGAGGCTCAGCGCCCCCTCCCCGGCAGATGCCACGCGGACCCGAAGCGAGGTGGCGCCAAGGGCTCCTAGGCGCACCCCCTGCCAGGCAAACGGCAACCGCACCGCGGCGTCCTCGGCGCCGAAGAAGCCGCCGTGAAGCGCCGCGTCGAACAGCGCCGGGTGGATGCCGAAGGCACCCGCTTCGCCGGCATGCCCTTCGTCGAGGGTGACCTCGCAAAAGAGCTCCTCGCCGCGCCGCCAGGCAGCGCGCAGGCCCTGGAAGGCGGGCCCATAGCCGAAGCCGACCTCGGCGAGGCGGTCATAGAGGAAGTCGACCTCGATCGGCTCAGCTCCCTGCGGGGGCCAGGCCGAGGCGCCGAACTCGGCGTTTGCACGGGTCTCGCCAGGGGCAAGGAAGCCGCTCGCGTTTCGGGTCCACTCGAGTTCGACGTCCTCGGGGTCGGAGGAAGCGGGGCGCGAGTGGATTGCGATCGGCCGCCGGCCGTCCTCGTCAGGCTCGGCGACGGCGAGCTGCAGCTGGACGGCGCCGCGCTCGGGGACGATCAGCGGGGCCTCGAGGGTGATCTCCTCGACCGTCTCGCAGCCGACCTGGGTGCCAGCCCGCAGGGCGAGCTCGACGAAGGAAGTCCCCGAGAGCAGGACCGTGTCGAAGACGGCGTGGTCGGCCAACCAGGCGTGGCTGTCGAGCGAGATGCGACCGGTGAACAACCACCGATCCTCCTCGGCGAGGCCGACTGCGGCGCCGAGCAGGGGGTGGTCGGCGGCGCTGAGGCCGGCCGCGACTGCATCCCCCGCGCCGGCGCCGGACTCCAGCCAGAAGCGCTCGCGCTGGAAGGGATAGGTGGGAAGGTCGACGCGCTTTGCGCCGCTGTTCTCGAAGAGGGGTGAGAAGTCCACCGCTATGCCTTCGACGTGCGCCTGGGCCAAAGAGGACAGGAAGCGCTGCATGCCTCCCTCCTCGCGACGAAGGGTGTGAAGGACGGCGATCGCCTCCGAATCGGGAACCGTCTGCTCGGAGGTCTCCTGCAGCGCCATCGCCAAGACGGGGTGCGAGCTCACCTCCACGAAGGCGGTGAAGCCGTCATCGATCAGGCGCCGGGTCACCTGCTCGAAGCGAACCGGCTCGCGCAGGTTGCGATACCAGTACTCGGCATTGAGGGCCTCGGCCTCGACCGGCTCGCCGATCAGGGTGGAGTAGAGAGGAACGGTGGCCGCGCCCGGCGCGAGCTCGCCGACGGCCCCCAGAAGCTCCTCTTCGATCGCCTCGACCTGGGCGCAGTGGGAGGCATAGCCAACCGGGATCTCCTTTGCTCGCAGGCCCGCTGCCTCGCAGGCGCTGAGCAGCTCCTTGAGGGCCGCGGGCTCGCCCGAGACCACGGTCGAGGACGGCCCGTTATAAGCGGCGATCGCAAGCCGCTCGCCGAAGGGCTCGAGCAGGGGTCCGGACTCATCTGGGCCGGTGGCGATCGAGACCATGTCGCCCTCCCCCACCAACGGGATCAACGCCTTGGCCCGCAGAGCTGCCAGACGCGCACCGTCCTCCAAGGAGAGGGCGCCGCAGACCACGGCGGCGGCGATCTCGCCCTGGGAGTGGCCCACGACGGCATCCGGCTGCACCCCGAAGGCGCGCCAGAGCTCCGCCAAGGAGACCATCACCGCGAACAGGGCCGGTTGGACGACGTCGACGCGGTCGAGAGAAGGCGCCCCCTCGACGCCGCGCAGGACGTCCTCGAGCGCGAAGTCAATATAGGGGTCGAGCGCGGCGGCGCAGGCCCGCAGCCGCTCGGCGAAGACGGGCGAATGATCCAGGAGGCCGCTGGCCATTCCCTTCCACTGCGAGCCCTGGCCGGGGAACACGAAGGCGAGCTTTCCCGGGCGCGTGGCGTGCCCCCGCACCACGCCCGCGGCGGGCTCGCCGAGCGCAAGTGCCTGCAGGCCCGCCAGCAGCTCGTCGCGCTCGCCGGCGATCACCGCCGCGCGGTGCTCGAGCCTCGCGCGGCCGGTGGCCAAGGTGAAGGCAGCGTCGGTCGCCGAAAGCTCGGGGTGCGCGATCAGGTGTGAGTGCAGCCGCTCGGCCTGAGCGCAAAGCGCCACCTCGTCCTTGGCGGAGATCAGCCAGGGGAGAACCGGCAGTGGGGAGCCGAGCACTGCGACCGGACCGCCGTCGGCGACGTTCTGGGCCTCGCGCTGCGGCGCCTCCTCGAGGATCAGGTGCGCGTTGGTGCCGCTGACGCCGAAGGAGGAGACGCCGGCCCGGCGCGGGCGCCCGTTGGGCTGCCAGGGCACCTCCTCGACCAGCAGCTCGATCTCCCCCGCCGACCAGTCGACGTGCTCGGAGGGCTCATCGACGTGCAGGGTCCTCGGCAGCACGCCGTGGCGCATCGCCTGCACCATCTTGGTCACGCCGGCGACGCCGGCGGCCGCCTGGGTGTGGCCGATGTTGGACTTGATCGAGCCCAGGTAGAGGGGGCCCTCGGAGCGGCCCTGGCCGTAGGTCGCCAGCAGCGCCTGCGCCTCGATCGGGTCGCCGAGGACGGTGCCGGTGCCGTGGCCCTCGACGGCGTCGACCTCCGCCGGGGAGAGCCCGGCGTTGGCGAGCGCCTGGCGGATCACCCGCTCCTGGGAGGGGCCGTTGGGCGCGGTGAGCCCGTTGGAGGCGCCGTCTTGGTTGATCGCCGAGCCGCGGATCACGGCCAGCACCTCGTGACCGTTGCGCTGGGCGTCAGAGAGGCGCTCCAAGACCAGCAGGCCGGCCCCGTCGGAGAAGCCGGTGCCGTCCGCGGCCGCCGCGTAGGACTTGCAGCGACCGTCGGGCGCGAGGCCGCGCTGGCGGGCGAACTCGATGAACACAGCGGGGGAGGCGAGCACGGTCACCCCACCGGCCAGCGCCAGCGAGCATTCCCCCTGCCTGAGCGCCTGGCTTGCCAGGTGGATCGCCGCAAGCGAGGAGGAGCAGGCGGTGTCGACGGTCACCGCCGGGCCCTCGAGGCCCAGGGTATAGGCGACGCGGCCGGAGACGACGCTGCCGGCGACGCCCGTCCCCAGGTACCCCTCGAGCTCGGCGGGCGGGCGCCCGGAGGCGACCGCGTAGTCCTGGGAGCTGATGCCGGCGAACACCCCGGCCGCGCTGCCGCGCAGCGAGGTCGGGTCGATCCCAGCGTCTTCGAGAGCCTCCCAGGCGCCTTCGAGGAGCAGCCGCTGCTGGGGGGCCATCGCCAGCGCCTCCCGCGGGCTGATCCCGAAGAAGCCGGCGTCAAAGTCCGCGGCCCCCTCCACGAAGCCGCCTTCGCGGGAGTAGCTGGTGCCGGGGCTCTCGGGGTCGGGGTCATAGAGGCGCTCCAGGTCCCAGCCCCGGTCGCCGGGGAACTCGGAGATCGCATCGGCGCCGGCCTCGACGAGCTGCCAGAGCTCGGCGGGCGAGGCAGCCCCGGGGTAGCGGCAGCTCATTCCGACGATGGCGATCGGCTCCTCGAGCGCCACGGCGCGGGGGGTCGCGATCGCCTTGCGCTCTCCTCCAGCCGACTCTTGGAGCAGATACCCCGCCACCGCTGCCGGAGTCGGGTAGTCGAAGACCAGGGTCGCCGGCAGGCGCAGGCCGGTGGCCGTGATGAGGCGGTTGCGCAGCTCCACGGCCGAGAGGGAGTCGAAGCCAAGGTCCTTGAAGCTGCGCTCGGCCTCGATCGCCTCGGCGCCGGCGTGGCCGAGGGCGGCCGCTGCGTGGGAGCGCACCAAGTCGAGCACGACCGCCTCGCGCTCTGACTCGGGGACCCCGGCGAGTCGCTCGGCCAGGGAGCCGGCGGCGGCGCGGCGGGCAGGGGTGCGGACCAGGCCGCGCAGAAGGGCCGGCAGCATCCCGGCGCGAGCGACGGCGCGCAGGGCAGCGGTGTCGAGCGGCGCGGCGACAAGCAGCGGCTCCGCCAGGGCCCGCCCGGCGTCAAACAGCGCCAGGCCGCGCTCGCTGGTGAGCGGAACGATGCCCATCCGCCTCATCCGCGTTCGGTCGGTCTCGCTGAGCTTGGCGGTCATCCCGCTCGCCTGCTCCCAGAGCCCCCAGGCGAGCGAGGTCCCCGGCAGCCCGCCGGCCTGGCGGTGAGCCGCCAGCGCGTCGAGGAAGGCGTTTGCGGCGGCGTAGTTGGCCTGCCCGGGGCTGCCGAAGGTGGCGGCGGCCGAGGAGAAGAGGACGAACTGGGAGAGCTCGAGCCCACGGGTCAGCTCGTGCAGGTTGAGCGCCGCGTCCAGCTTCGGCGCCAAGACCCTGTCCAGACGCTCAGGGCTGAGCGACTCCAGCGTGCCGTCTTCGATCACCCCGGCGGCATGGACCACGGCGCCCAGTGAGCGCTCGGCGGGAATCGCCTCCAGCAGAGCGGCGAGCTGGTCGCGATCGGCGACGTCGCAGGCCGCGATCTCCACCTCGGCGCCCAGCTCGACGAGCTCGGCCCCCAGCTCCGCCGCCCCCTCGGCCTCAACGCCGCGGCGGCTGACCAAGAGCAGCCGGCGGGCGCCATGCGCCGAGACAAGGTGGCGGGCCACCAGGGCGCCCAGCCCGCCGGTCCCGCCGCTGATCAGGACCGTTGCCTCGGGGTCGAGGGGCGCGGGCAGCTCATGCCCCTCCGGCTCGGCCTCCACCTTCGCCCGGGCCAACCGCGGCACCAGGACCTCTCCCTCGCGCAGGGCGAGCTGGGGCTCCTCGGCGCAGAGGGCGAAGGCCAACTGCAGCGCCTTTGCGGAGGCCTCACTGCCGTCGAAGTCGATCGCGGCGAAGCTGTCTGGGCGCTCGGAGTGAGCCGAGTGCAAAAGCCCCCAAAGCGGCGCCGCGGCAAGCTCGGGGGACTCACCCTCCAAAACGGCGACGGCACCGTGGGTGAGGAAGACGAGGCGGGATTCGGCGAGGGGCTCGGCGGCGATCCAATCCTGCAGCAGCGCCAGCGCGGCGGCGGTGTGCTCGTGCGCAGCCGCGGCAAGCTCGCCAGCGGCGGCGGCGCTCGCGGCGGCGGCGGCGAAGACGACCAGCTCGGGGGCTGCTGCGCCGGACTCGATCGCCTTCTCGATGGCGCCCAGGTCCTCGTAGCGCTCGGCGGCGAGGGCCGCCTCCAGCTCGGCGCCCGGCGGGCCCACCAGCGCGACCGTCGGCGGCGAGCCGTTTGAGGAGGGGGCCGCAAGCTGCGTCCACTCGATCCGAAACAGCGAGTCGTGCTGGCGGCGAGCGCCAGCGAGCTGGGCCGGCTCGACCGGCCGGCTGAGCAGCGAGTCGACCGAGACCACCGGAGCGCCGCTTTGATCAACGGCGGCGAGGCTCAGCGCCCCCTCCCCGGCAGATGCCACGCGGACCCGAAGCGAGGTGGCGCCAAGGGCTCCTAGGCGCACCCCCTGCCAGGCAAACGGCAACCGCACCGCGGCGTCCTCGGCGCCGAAGAAGCCGCCGTGAAGCGCCGCGTCGAACAGCGCCGGGTGGATGCCGAAGGCACCCGCTTCGCCGGCATGCCCTTCGTCGAGGGTGACCTCGCAAAAGAGCTCCTCGCCGCGCCGCCAGGCAGCGCGCAGGCCCTGGAAGGCGGGCCCATAGCCGAAGCCGACCTCGGCGAGGCGGTCATAGAGGAAGTCGACCTCGATCGGCTCAGCTCCCTGCGGGGGCCAGGCCGAGGCGCCGAACTCGGCGTTTGCACGGGTCTCGCCAGGGGCAAGGAAGCCGCTCGCGTTTCGGGTCCACTCGAGTTCGACGTCCTCGGGGTCGGAGGAAGCGGGGCGCGAGTGGATTGCGATCGGCCGCCGGCCGTCCTCGTCAGGCTCGGCGACGGCGAGCTGCAGCTGGACGGCGCCGCGCTCGGGGACGATCAGCGGGGCCTCGAGGGTGATCTCCTCGACCGTCTCGCAGCCGACCTGGGTGCCAGCCCGCAGGGCGAGCTCGACGAAGGAAGTCCCCGAGAGCAGGACCGTGTCGAAGACGGCGTGGTCGGCCAACCAGGCGTGGCTGTCGAGCGAGATGCGACCGGTGAACAACCACCGATCCTCCTCGGCGAGGCCGACTGCGGCGCCGAGCAGGGGGTGGTCGGCGGCGCTGAGGCCGGCCGCGACTGCATCCCCCGCGCCGGCGCCGGACTCCAGCCAGAAGCGCTCGCGCTGGAAGGGATAGGTGGGAAGGTCGACGCGCTTTGCGCCGCTGACCCTTCGAAGAGCGCCGACTCCAGTCGAGGCCGCCACGCCATGGCCTCAGCGGTGCGAGTCGAGATTCGAAGCGCTCGCAGGCCCGTCCTCCTCGCGGCGCAGCGAGCCGACCGACGGCGACCGCCTCGGAGTCAGTAGCGAACTCGCTCGGCGGTCTCCTCGACCGCCATCGTCAGCACCGGGTGCGGGCTGACCTCGATGAAGGCGGTGGTGCCCGCTCATCGAGCAGTGCGCCGCGAGCGCCTCCTCGAAGCGCACCGGCCTCGCGCAGGTTGCGATACCAGTAGCTCGGCGTCGAGCTCTGCCGGTCTCAAGCGGCCCCGCCGGTGACGGTGGAGACAGAACGGCACCTCGGCGCTGCGCGGCTTGAGTCCGAGCGCAGACCTCGCACGCAGCTCCTCCCGAATCGCCTCGACCTGGGCTGAGTGGGAGGCGTAGTCGACCGGGATCTGGCGCGCGCCCTGAGGCCCTCGGCCTCGCACTGCTTCGAGCAGCTCGTCGAGCGCCTCGACTCGCCTGAGAGCACCACCGAGGTCGGGCCGTTGACTGCCGCGATCGAGACTCGCTCCGGCCATCGAAGCGCTCGATGCGCGCGAGCGACCTCGTCCGCGCGTAGCCGCGATCGACAGCATCCCCCCTCTGCCCGCTAGCTTGGTCAGGGCCCGGCTGCGCAGACGCCACCACCCGCGCACCGTCCTCCAAGGAGAGGGCGCCGCAGACCACGGCGGCGGCGATCTCGCCCTGGGAGTGGCCGACGACGGCATCCGGCTGCACCCCGAAGGCGCGCCAGAGCTCCGCCAAGGAGACCATCACCGCGAACAGGGCCGGTTGGACGACGTCGACGCGGTCGAGGCCCGAAGCAGCGCCCTCTCGCCCTCGCAGGACGTTCTTCCAGCGACGCAGTCGACGTGAGGGGTCGAGGCGGCCGCGCACGTCCGCATCTGCTCGGCGAAGGCGGGCGAGTGATTCCAGCAGCCCGATGCGCCATCCCCTTCCACTGCGAGCCCTGGCCGGGGAAGAGGAAGGCGAGCTTTCCCGGGCGCGGCGGCCCTGCCGAGGACCACGTTGGCGGCGGGCTCGCCAGCGGCCAGAGCGTCGAGGCCCCGCGCAGCAGCTCCTCGCGTCTTCGCCCGACCACCGCGGCGCGGTGCTCGAAGGCTCGCGCGGCGCGGTGGCCAGCGAGAGGCCGACGTCGGTGGGTCCGAGCTCGGGGTCGCTCCTGCAGGTGGGCGGCGAGGCGCCGGCCTGCTCGCGCAGCGCCTGCTCGCTCTTGGCCGAGAGCAGCCACGGCACGGGCACGCCTCTCCAGGCGCTCGAGGACCGCCGGGCCGGCTGAGGGAGCCGGCGGGATCTCGCCGGCGGGGTCGGAGCCCTCGCCCTCTCTGGCGCCGCTCGGGCGCGGCGCCTCCTCCAAGATCAGGTGCGCGTTGGTGCCGCTGATGCCGAAGGAGGAGACGCCGGCGCGGCGCGGGCGCCCGTTGGGCTGCCAGGGCACCTCCTCGGTCAGCAGCTCGATCTCCCCCGCCTCCCAGTCGACGTGCGGGAGGGCTCGTCGACGTGCAGGGTCCTCGGCAGCACGCCGTCGCGCATCGCCAGCACCATCTTGATCACGCCGGCGACGCCGGCGGCCGCCTGGGTGTGGCCGATGTTGGACTTGATCGAGCCGAGGTAGAGGGGGCCCTCGGGCGGTCCTGGCCGTAGGTGGCGAGCAGCGCCGCGCCTCGATCGGGTCGCCGAGGATGGTGCCGGTGCCGTGGGCCTCGACCGCGTCGACGTCCGCCGGGGAGAGCCCGGCGTTGGCGAGCGCCTGGCGGATCACCCGCTCCTGGGAGGGGCCGTTGGGGGCGGTGAGGCCGTTGGAGGCGCCGTCCTGGTTGACCGCCGAGCCGCGGATCACGGCCAGCACCTCGTGGCCGTTGCGCTGGGCGTCGGAGAGGCGCTCCAAGACCAGCAGGCCGACCCCCTCGGAGAAGCCGGTGCCGTCGGCGGCCTCGGCGAAGGACTTGCAGCGACCGTCGGGGGCGAGGCCGCGCTGGCGGGCGAACTCGATGAACACAGCGGGGGTGGCGAGCACGGTCACCCCACCGGCCAGCGCCAGCGAGCACTCCCCCTGCCGCAGCGCCTGGCTTGCCAGGTGCATCGCCACCAGCGAGGAGGAGCAGGCGGTGTCGACGGTCACCGCCGGGCCCTCGAGGCCGAGGGTGTAGGCGACGCGGCCGGAGACGACGCTGCCGGCGACGCCCGTCCCCAGGTACCCCTCGAGCTCGGCGGGCGGGCGCCCGGAGGCGACCGCGTAGTCCTGGGAGCTGATGCCGGCGAAGACCCCGGTCGCGCTGCCGCGCAGCGAGGTCGGGTCGATCCCGGCGTCTTCGAGCGCCTCCCAGGCGCCTTCGAGCAGCAGCCGCTGCTGGGGGTCCATCGCCAGCGCCTCGCGCGGGCTGATCCCGAAGAAGTCGGCGTCGAAGTCCGCGGCCCCGTCGAGGAAGCCGCCCTCGCGGGCGTAGCTGGTGCCGGGGCTCTCGGGGTCGGGGTCGTAGAGGCGCTCCAGGTCCCAGCCGCGGTCGGCGGGGAACTCGGAGATCGCGTCGGCGCCGGCCTCGACGAGCTGCCAGAGCTCGGCGGGCGAGGCAGCCCCGGGGTAGCGGCAGCTCATGCCGACGATCGCGATCGGCTCCTCGAGCGCCACGGCGCGGGGGGTCGCGATCGCCTTGCGCTCTCCTCCAGCCGACTCTTGGCCAGCAGATACCCCGCCACCGCTGCCGGAGTCGGGTAGTCGAAGACCAGGGTCGCCGGCAGGCGCAGGCCGGTGGCCGTGATGAGGCGGTTGCGCAGCTCCACCGCCGAGAGGGAGTCGAAGCCAAGGTCCTTGAAGCTGCGCTCGGGCTCGATCGCCTCGGCGCCGGCGTGGCCGAGGACGGCCGCGGCGTGGGAGCGCACCAAGTCGAGCACGACCGCCTCGCGCTCTGACTCGGGAACGCTCGGCGAGGCGGCGGGCGAGCGAGCCGCTCGCCTTGCGGCGTCTCGGTGGAGCGCACCAGGCCGCTGAGCAGCGGCGGCAGGAGCGCCGGCCTGGGCGAGTTGCGCGCAGGGCGGACTGTCTCGAGCGGGGTGGCGATCAGCAGCGGGTCGGCGAGGGCGCGGGCGCGGTCGAAGAGGGCGAGGCCCTGCTCGGTAGAGATCGGGGCGATGCCGCTGCGCGCGAAGCGGGCGATGTCGGCCTCGCCCAGTCCGGCGGTCAGCCCGCTCGCGCTGCTCCCAAAGGCCCCAGGCGATCGAGGTGGCGGGCAGCCCTTCGGCGCGGCGCCGTTGGGCGAGCGCGTCGAGGAAGGAGTTGGCGGCGGCGTAGTTGGCCTGCCCGGGGGCGCCGAAGGTGGCCGCCGCGGAGGAGAAGAAGACGAAGGCCGAGAGCTCGGCGTCTTTGGTCAGCTCGTGCAGGTGCCAGGCGGCCTTCGCCTTGGGCTCCATCACCTTGGCCAGGCGCTCTGGGTCGAGCGCCTCGACCACGCCGTCATCGAGAACCCCGGCGGAGTGGATCACCGCGCTCAGAGGGTGCTCCGCGGGAACCTGGGCGAGCAGGTCCTGGAGCTGCTCGCGCTCGGAGACGTCGCAGGCTGGCGATTTGGGCCTCGCAGCCGAGTTCGGCGAGCTCGGCCTGCAGCTCGGCGGCGCCGGGGGCCTCGAGGCCGCGGCGGCGAAGTGAGCAGAAGGCGCTTGGCGCCCTGCTCTGCCAGGTGGCGGGCGATGAGGGCACCCAGCCCGCCGAGAGGCCGCCGGTGATCAGCACAGTGCCCTCGGGATCGAGGGACTGGGGGATGGTGAGAACGAGCTTGCCGATGTGGCGCGCCTGGCTCAGGAAGCGCATCGCCTCGGGGGCGCGCTGAATGCCCCAGGCGGCGATCGGGGCATGGGAGAGGACGCCCCGGTGAAAGAGCAAGAGCAGCTCATTAAGGATCTCCCCGATCCGCTCGGGGCCCGCTTCGATCAGGTCGAAAGCCCGGTATTGGACGCCGGGGTGCTCGGCCGCCACCTGCCCAGGGTCGCGGATGTCAGTCTTGCCCATCTCCAGGAAGCGACCGCCCCGTGGCAACAGCTCCAGGGAGGCGTCAACGAACTCGCGTGCCAGGGAGTCGAGGACGACGTCGAGGCCCTCCCCGTCGGTGACCTCGAGGAACTTTTCCTCGAACTCCAGGGTGCGCGAGGAGGCGATGTGATCCTCATCGAGGCCGAGGGCGCGCAGCGCCTCCCACTTGGAAGGGTGAGCGGTGGCGAAGACCTCGGCACCGCGGTGGCGGGCGAGCTGGATCGCGGCCATGCCCACCCCGCCAGCGCCTGCGTGGATCAGGACGCGCTCCCCGGCATCTAGACCGGCGAGGTCGAAGAGGCCGTAATAGGCGGTGCTGAAAGCGATCGGCACCGAGGCCCCTGGGCAAAGGACCAGCCCGCCGGCAGCGGGGCCAGCATGCGGCTCTCGCCGATCGCCAGGGGGCCGAAGGCGCTCGTCAGACCGAAGACCCGATCGCCTGGATCGAGGTTCTCGACTCCGGGGCCGACCTCGACCACCACGCCGGCGCCCTCCCCGCCGAGTGAAGCCTCTTCTGGGTAGAGACCGAGGGCAATCAACGCGTCCCGGAAGTTCAGCCCCGCCGCGTGCATCGCGATCCGCACCTCGCCCGCCTCAAGGGGTCGGGCTGCCTCGGGGCTGGGAATGACCGAGATGCTTTCGAAGGTGCCGTCCTTACCGGCATCGAGGCGCCAGGGCTCTGCGAGAGCCTTGAGGCGCTTTTCCCCCGCCGGCATCAGCCGCGGCGCCCTTGCCGTTCCCCCGCGCAGGGCGAGCTGTGGCTCCTCGGAGCTCAGGGCGGCGGCCAGAGCCTCCTCGGATGCCTCAGAGCCGTCGGTGTCGATCAGGGCGAAGAGGCCAGGGTGCTCGGACTGCGCCGAGCGCACCAGGCCCCAGACGGCGGCCGCGGCGGGGTCAGGGGTCTCGCTCGGGGAGAGTGCCATCGCGCCCCCAGTGAGGAACGCGAGGCGGCTTTGGGCACGCTCCTCATCGGCAAGGAAGGTCTGCAGGCACTCCAAGGCCTGGGCGCTCAGCGCTTGAGCGGCCTGGGCGGAGTCCAGGGCCTTGTCTGGGGTGCACTGGAAGACCTCGACCTCCACCCCCTCCCCCGCCTCGACCTCCACCTCGGCCCACTCGACCCGAAACAGCGCCTCGGCCTTTCGGGGGGCGACCTGCAACTGGGCGGGGTCCAGCGGGCGGGTGACGAGGGAGGCGATCGAGCAAACTGCCAGGCCCTCCGGGTCGGTGGCCTCAAGGGCGATCCGCTCCCCCTCGACGCTGACCCGTACTCGCAGGGCGCTGGCTCCACTGCCCTCCCCCAAGCTGACCCCGCCGAAGCTAAAGGGCAGTCGCATCTGGGCATCGGCCTCGACCTCGAGGAAGGCGGCATGAAGGGCGGCGTCCAGCAGTGCGGGATGGACCGCGAAGCGCTCGGCTTCGCCCCTTTGCTCCTCAGCCAGAGCGACCTCGGCGAAGAGCTCCTCCCCCACCCGCCAGGCCGCCTTGAGGCCCTGGAAGGCGGGCCCGTAGTTGAGACCGACCTCCTCGAGTAGGTCATAGAAGGCATCGGTATCGAGGGGATCGGCACCCGGCGGCGGCCAAGCGGTTGCCTCGAAGCCAGTGGCGGCTCCCTGCGGGGTGAGGGTCCCCTGGGCGTGGCGGGTCCAGGGGCGCTCCTCCTCGTCCTCCTCTGGTCGGGAGTGGATCACCACCTCGTAGCGCTCCTCCCCCTCGACGGCATTGAGAGTGACCTGGATCTGCACCGGGATCTCGCCCAGCACGAGGGGCGCCTCCAAGACCAGCTCCTCGAGCTGGGCGGCGCCGACCTCCGTCCCCGCCCGCAGAGCCAGCTCGCAAAAGGCGACGCCCGGCAGCAGTGCGGTCTCGCCGATCGCGTGGTCGGTCAGCCAGGGGTGACTCTTTAGCGAGAGACGGCCGGTGAGCAGTTGGGAGCCCTCGTTGGCGAGGACCAGGGACGCGCCGAGGAAGGGGTGCTCGGCGGCAGAGAGGCCGAGCGCGCCGGGATCCCCCCGGCCGGCGCCGGACTCCAGCCAGAAGCGCTCGCGCTGGAAGGGATAGGTGGGAAGGTCGACGCGCTTTGCGCCGCTGTTCTCGAAGAGGGGTGAGAAGTCCACCGCTATGCCTTCGACGTGCGCCTGGGCCAAAGAGGACAGGAAGCGCTGCATGCCTCCCTCCTCGCGACGAAGGGTGTGAAGGACGGCGATCGCCTCCGAATCGGGAACCGTCTGCTCGGAGGTCTCCTGCAGCGCCATCGCCAAGACGGGGTGCGAGCTCACCTCCACGAAGGCGGTGAAGCCGTCATCGATCAGGCGCCGGGTCACCTGCTCGAAGCGAACCGGCTCGCGCAGGTTGCGATACCAGTACTCGGCATTGAGGGCCTCGGCCTCGACCGGCTCGCCGATCAGGGTGGAGTAGAGAGGAACGGTGGCCGCGCCCGGCGCGAGCTCGCCGACGGCCCCCAGAAGCTCCTCTTCGATCGCCTCGACCTGGGCGCAGTGGGAGGCATAGCCAACCGGGATCTCCTTTGCTCGCAGGCCCGCTGCCTCGCAGGCGCTGAGCAGCTCCTTGAGGGCCGCGGGCTCGCCCGAGACCACGGTCGAGGACGGCCCGTTATAAGCGGCGATCGCAAGCCGCTCGCCGAAGGGCTCGAGCAGGGGTCCGGACTCATCTGGGCCGGTGGCGATCGAGACCATGTCGCCCTCCCCCACCAACGGGATCAACGCCTTGGCCCGCAGAGCTGCCAGACGCGCACCGTCCTCCAAGGAGAGGGCGCCGCAGACCACGGCGGCGGCGATCTCGCCCTGGGAGTGGCCCACGACGGCATCCGGCTGCACCCCGAAGGCGCGCCAGAGCTCCGCCAAGGAGACCATCACCGCGAACAGGGCCGGTTGGACGACGTCGACGCGGTCGAGAGAAGGCGCCCCCTCGACGCCGCGCAGGACGTCCTCGAGCGCGAAGTCAATATAGGGGTCGAGCGCGGCGGCGCAGGCCCGCAGCCGCTCGGCGAAGACGGGCGAATGATCCAGGAGGCCGCTGGCCATTCCCTTCCACTGCGAGCCCTGGCCGGGGAACACGAAGGCGAGCTTTCCCGGGCGCGTGGCGTGCCCCCGCACCACGCCCGCGGCGGGCTCGCCGAGCGCAAGTGCCTGCAGGCCCGCCAGCAGCTCGTCGCGCTCGCCGGCGATCACCGCCGCGCGGTGCTCGAAGCCTCGCGCGGCCGGTGGCCAAGGTGAAGGCAGCGTCGGTCGCCGAAAGCTCGGGGTGCGCGATCAGGTGTGAGTGCAGCCGCTCGGCCTGAGCGCAAAGCGCCACCTCGTCCTTGGCGGAGATCAGCCAGGGGAGAACCGGCAGTGGGGAGCCGAGCACTGCGACCGGACCGCCGTCGGCGACGTTCTGGGCCTCGCGCTGCGGCGCCTCCTCGAGGATCAGGTGCGCGTTGGTGCCGCTGACGCCGAAGGAGGAGACGCCGGCCCGGCGCGGGCGCCCGTTGGGCTGCCAGGGCACCTCCTCGACCAGCAGCTCGATCTCCCCCGCCGACCAGTCGACGTGCTCGGAGGGCTCATCGACGTGCAGGGTCCTCGGCAGCACGCCGTGGCGCATCGCCTGCACCATCTTGGTCACGCCGGCGACGCCGGCGGCCGCCTGGGTGTGGCCGATGTTGGACTTGATCGAGCCCAGGTAGAGGGGGCCCTCGGAGCGGCCCTGGCCGTAGGTCGCCAGCAGCGCCTGCGCCTCGATCGGGTCGCCGAGGACGGTGCCGGTGCCGTGGCCCTCGACGGCGTCGACCTCCGCCGGGGAGAGCCCGGCGTTGGCGAGCGCCTGGCGGATCACCCGCTCCTGGGAGGGGCCGTTGGGCGCGGTGAGCCCGTTGGAGGCGCCGTCTTGGTTGATCGCCGAGCCGCGGATCACGGCCAGCACCTCGTGACCGTTGCGCTGGGCGTCAGAGAGGCGCTCCAAGACCAGCAGGCCGGCCCCGTCGGAGAAGCCGGTGCCGTCCGCGGCCGCCGCGTAGGACTTGCAGCGACCGTCGGGCGCGAGGCCGCGCTGGCGGGCGAACTCGATGAACACAGCGGGGGAGGCGAGCACGGTCACCCCACCGGCCAGCGCCAGCGAGCATTCCCCCTGCCTGAGCGCCTGGCTTGCCAGGTGGATCGCCGCAAGCGAGGAGGAGCAGGCGGTGTCGACGGTCACCGCCGGGCCCTCGAGGCCCAGGGTATAGGCGACGCGGCCGGAGACGACGCTGCCGGCGACGCCCGTCCCCAGGTACCCCTCGAGCTCGGCGGGCGGGCGCCCGGAGGCGACCGCGTAGTCCTGGGAGCTGATGCCGGCGAACACCCCGGCCGCGCTGCCGCGCAGCGAGGTCGGGTCGATCCCAGCGTCTTCGAGAGCCTCCCAGGCGCCTTCGAGGAGCAGCCGCTGCTGGGGGGCCATCGCCAGCGCCTCCCGCGGGCTGATCCCGAAGAAGCCGGCGTCAAAGTCCGCGGCCCCCTCCACGAAGCCGCCTTCGCGGGAGTAGCTGGTGCCGGGGCTCTCGGGGTCGGGGTCATAGAGGCGCTCCAGGTCCCAGCCCCGGTCGCCGGGGAACTCGGAGATCGCATCGGCGCCGGCCTCGACGAGCTGCCAGAGCTCGGCGGGCGAGGCAGCCCCGGGGTAGCGGCAGCTCATTCCGACGATGGCGATCGGCTCCTCGAGCGCCACGGCGCGGGGGGTCGCGATCGCCTTGCGCTCTCCTCCAGCCGACTCTTGGAGCAGATACCCCGCCACCGCTGCCGGAGTCGGGTAGTCGAAGACCAGGGTCGCCGGCAGGCGCAGGCCGGTGGCCGTGATGAGGCGGTTGCGCAGCTCCACGGCCGAGAGGGAGTCGAAGCCAAGGTCCTTGAAGCTGCGCTCGGCCTCGATCGCCTCGGCGCCGGCGTGGCCGAGGGCGGCCGCTGCGTGGGAGCGCACCAAGTCGAGCACGACCGCCTCGCGCTCTGACTCGGGGACCCCGGCGAGTCGCTCGGCCAGGGAGCCGGCGGCGGCGCGGCGGGCAGGGGTGCGGACCAGGCCGCAAGCAACCCTCCGCCCGAAAGAACCAAATGCGCGACGTAGCGAACCGACCACACCCCCACCATCTGAGTCGCTCGCAACCCGGTGCGTCGCTAACACCGCCAGAGCACCCGCTAGATACGCCTCCCGCGTGGCCCTGCGTCGTATCTTCCCACTGCTCGTCTTTAGGCTCGTTCCGCGCTCGATGATCACCAGCTCTGCAAGCGTCAAGCCAAGTTCGCGCGACACCGCTCGCCAGACGCCGGTCCAGATCTCTTTAGTCACACCGGCCTCTAGACCCTTCCCGGCCTCGGCCACAACCACTACCTTCTGCTCGCTGCCGCTCGATACTTCAAATGCCGCTATACATCCAGGCCGCAACCTATGGTCAGCCTGAGTTGCCGCGTCCTCGATATCCTGTGGATGGTAGTTCTGACCGCGCACGATGATCAGGTCCTTCAACCGGCCGGCCACAAACAGCTCGCCGTCGCGTAGCGTTCCCAGGTCTCCGGTTCGCAGGAACTGTCCCCCCTCGGGCTCGTCGGCTAGGACCGCCCCGAACGTCCTGTCGCTCTCCTCGCTGTTGTTCCAATAGCCCCTGGCAACACTTGGACCCTGGAACCAGATCTCGCCAACAGCACCCTCCCCACAGAAACGGTGCGTTTCCGGATCGACGATTACGACCCTGCCGTTGTGCACGGTACCCACGGATAGAGTCGCCCTATCCAGCGCAGAATCCGCAGCTGCCTTCGGCCGCTGACCGCTCGTTTCCCTTCCGCTACCCCCCGGACCACCCCATCTACCTCCGCTGACCAACAGCGTCGCCTCGGCGAGGCCGTAGCACGGACGAAAGGCCGCCTCCCGGAATCCCACTCGCTCGAAGTACTCGGCAAAGCGCTTCATCGTCGCCTCTCGCACGGGTTCTGCACCGTTGGCGACCCGTTGCCACGACGACAACTCGAGCGTCGCCACTCGCTCCTCGCTGGCTCTACGCACGCAGAGCTCGAAGGCAAAATTCGGTGCCCCAGAGTAAGTACCGCGGTACCTCGTGACGGCTTCCAGCCACAGCAGAGGGTCGGCAAGGAAGGCAAGAGGCGACATGAGCGTCGTTTCAAGCCCACAAACCACCGCCATCAGGATCCCGCCGATCAGCCCCATGTCGTGGTAGGGCGGAAGCCAGAAAACGCCTCGGTCCTCGCCCGTGATCGCCCCATAAGCAACCAGCGACTCGATGTTAGCCAGCAGGTTGGCGTGGCTCAGGATCACCCCACGCGGGGCGCCAGTAGAGCCCGAGGTGTATTGAAGAAGCGCGATCCCATCGGGTGTGGCCGTGCGCGGTACGTCCACGCGGTCCTCCCGTTGAAGCTCATCGGTGATGACGAGAGGAACGTCAGTGCCCTCTCCGAGTTGATCGGTCTTTATCTCTGCGCAAAGCGGCGCGAGCAGCTGCGTAGAGAGAATCGCGCGCGGCTGGCAGTCCTTGATCAAATGGGTCAGTCGCTGATCTACCTCGCTCGTCATCGGAGGGTACGCTGGCACCGCGATCACGTCGGAACAGAAGCAGCCAAACAGTGATGCAACGTAATCCGGGCCGGGTGGGCATTGGAGCAGTACCCGATCACCGGGCTGGCATATGTTGTTGAGTTGGTTAGAGATTGCGGCGGCCCGACCAGCCAGTGCTTCAAACGTCAGCTCCGTGGTAGTCGCGTCGCGGAGTGAGCTACCGCTAGGTTCAATGAACCGCAGGGCCACCTCCTTTGGCCGCTGGCTTGCCTGGTGGGCGAGCGCCTCGCCCAGGGTGGCAGGTGGCTGTCGCAGCAACGTCATCGGCTTCCGGCTGCTTGGAAATCCGCCACTCGCAGCCCAACGAAGATCAGGTGAACACTGGCCCGAACGATGCCTTGCGAGTGCGGGTGCCGAGGCTGGAATGCTCCTCGATCCGTCCGACGACGACCCATGACAGCGGGCGGCTCTTCCAGGCGGATTGTTCTGCGCATATATTCGTTGATTCGTAAATGCTGGCGTGACTCCATTCGGGCGAGCGGCCCCAGCATGTGCGACGCCACCCGATGAACCGCGCGAATGTTGACGATGCGGGGAGGCCTGCACAAATATTGGTCATGGCCGCGCGGGGCTTCGAACCCGCGACCACCTGCGGTGTCGATCGCTCCCTTATCGACATGATCTTGCGAGGAGCTGGCCCTACGAGGCGAACGCGGCGCCTACGCTTCGTCGGAAGCGGTACCGACACGCCCGACCATCCCACAGGGACGATGTGCCGGGCAGAGTGTCCAGACTTTCAGGACTCGGGCCCGATGACATCGATCATGCTGGCAAGACGTCAGGGTCGGTACCCGCTTGCCTCGCCTCTTCTGATGGCTGGCTCGCTGGGCCTGCTGCCATCGTGACAGCGACTTGTGAGGAATACGCGAAGAGTTTAGGCTGCCCCGTCTGCCGTTGGGGATGTCGCGGTCCGCTCGTCGGGCTCGGGTTCAACATTGTCCTCGCCGCGGATGTAGAGATTTATCTGCTCTCCGTGCTCCTCGGCGTGAGCGAAAATCGCCTTCACCTCATCCTGCGCATCGCCGGGCAGCTTGTGGTGGAGGCCAGGAACCAGCTTTGAGAGCGAGCGGGCCTTTCCGGTCTTGATTGCGCGCAGCACGGTGGGAAGCGAGCCAATCATTTCCTTAATCCCTCGTTTGCTGGGCGTCAGCTTGCCTTTGACACCCGGAACATAGGACTCTTGTATGAGAAGGCCCTCATCGAGGGTTCCCTTCTTCTCGATGATCTTGACGAAAGCGAGCTCGTGGTGGTGGCCGCTGTTGGCATCGTCGATTTCTTCCTCGCCGGCCTTGCGCCGCAGGCGCATGATCTGGTCCATCGGTGCGACCCCCTTCGGGCAGGCGTCGATGCAGCTGAAGCAGTGGGTGCAGTCGTAGATCCCGTGCGGGTCTTCAGCCAGGTCGTGCAGGCGCTCCTTGGTCTCCGCGTCACGCGGGTCGCCGACGAAGCGGTAGGCCTTGGCCAGGGCGGCAGGACCGATGAAGTCGGGGTCGGCCTCCATCGAGAGGCAGGAGGAGACGCAGGCGCCGCACTGGATGCAGGCCATCGACTGGGTGATGTCGATCATCGACTCGGGCTCGACCACGTACTCGCGCTCGGGCGGCTCGCCGTGCGGCAGCAGCCAGGGGGTGACGCGGCGGATCTTCTCCCAGTGGGTCGACTCCATGTCGGTGATCAGGTCCTTGATCACGGGCATGTTGCCCATCGGCTCGACCATGATCGGCTCCGAGCCGCCATTGCGCCGGTTCGCGGCCTCGTGTGCCTCGCCGATCTGGGTCTTGCAGGCGAGCGTCGACTGGCCGTTGACCTTCATTCCGCAGGAGCCGCAGATCGCGGCGCGGCAAGAGCAGCGCACGCCGAGTGAGCCGTCGTCTCGATCTCTTACCTGCAGGAGTCCGTCGAGGACCGAGAGCGAGGGATCGAGGTCGACGCTGAACTCCTCCCAGAAAGGACCCTCGCCGCTCTCCGGCTGGTATCGGCGAATTTTCAGTTTGTACTCAGGCACATAGCCCTCCCGGCGTCATTGGACCTCCATGCAGGCCTCGCCGGCCACAGAGAGCGCAGTGGCGCCCGAGCACACGCCTCTTCGACGTCGGGCCGCTATAGGGTCGTCCTGCCGGGGATCGCCTGCCACAGATCTAAAACTACCTCAAGCACCCAGATGGTGCCCGCTGGAAACGCCTGGGGTCAACCTGCACGGCAGGGGCCGCGTGAGAGACGGCCGCAAGCACAAGTCCTTCTTTGACCAGCCAGCGACCAGCGAAGCCGGGCAGCACGGAGCCACCGAGAACCGGACCAGCTGCTCGAAACCGCGCCTCAAACGTGCCTAGGCGTGGATCCACAGAAATGATGACATCCTGAAAGCCCAAGCCACGGCCAGCTAGAGGCCACCACGCCTTGAACACCGCCTCCTTCATGCTGAACAGGAGACGTCCCCAGCTGACCTGCGGGATAACGCGCGTAAGCTCATCCAGCCAACGCTCCTCTTGCGGAAGAGCAATTAGACGACGTACGGCGGGCGAGAGCGGCCCGTTGGGCTCGGCGTCAATCCCGATCGTCGCCAACTCTGCCTTGCGAGCAACGGCGCACGCGCGATAGCCCTCGCAATGGGTGATGCTGCCGACCGTGCCAGCCGGCCACCTCGGTGCTCCATCCCGGTCGCTTGGTATCGCTTGGACAGGCAAACCCAGCTCCTCGAGCGCGGCACGCGCACAGGCGCGTCCAGTGATGAACTCGCGTCTGCGCTTGTCAACGGCCCGTCGCAGCAACACCTCCTCCTCTGCGAACAGATCGACATGCGCATCCCCTCGTACTGCCGCGACGGCCGCACCAGCAGGAAGTAGCTCACTGAACCCGTTCCATTTTCGTAGAACCATTCCCGTGCGCACGGCGCAGGGCTCACTCCTCTGACGCGGCTGCAGGCGCCCCGTCGATGCCTGCCTCTGGCGTCAACCCGGCTGCCCTCTGCTTCTTATGCCGTGCTGAATGGAGCGTCTGATCGACGATCACGACTTTCTGCGGAACCATGTAGCGCGGCAGTCGACCAGCGCAATGACGACGCAGCCGTTTACGAAAGTCTTGCAGCGCCTCGGTTCGCTGGAGGCGCACCGAGGCACACACGATCTCGCCCGTCAGGGGGGACGCCTCAGGCGAGACAACGGCTTCCTCCACGCCGTCCATTTCCTCAAGCACGCTCTCCACCTCAACGGGGACGACCTTCTGGCCACCCACATTGATCAATTCCGATCGACGGGAACGCACGTGAAACCACTCCCCCTCTACCTCAACCGCGTCCCCCGTCATGAACCAGCCATCGTCGGTGAACGGGCTCGGCGCATTCAGGTATCCGAGCATTGCACTGCGCGTCTTGACCTCCAGCATTCCATCGCGCACTCGATAGGAACAGTTCTCCCCATCAAACTTCATCCACAAGGAGTCAGAGTTGCGAGACTTAGACACAGGAATTCCCAGCTCCGTCATGCCGTACGTCTGGTGCAGCTTGACGGCCGGCAGCCGCGTGCACACCGTCTGCAACGTGAACTCAGGCATAGGCTCCGAGCCGTACGAGATAACGCGAAGGCTCCTCAGATCATACCGTTGGTCCACCCCACTGAGCAGGAGAAGATTTAGAAACGTCGGCGAGGTGGGCAAGAGTTCGACTCGATGTTGCTCTATCGCCGATCCGACGGCCTCAGGACTGTGGCCAGTCGGCACCACGAGACTTCCACCGTTCAGGAGCGCATGGAGCATCGTATTTATGCCCCCTACATGATCGAACAGCAGAAACGCCAACATTGAAAGGGGACGAGCTGGCCTATCGAACTTGGCCAAGAATCGCTCCGCATCATGCAGCGCACCCTTGGCTACGCCGCTGGTGCCTGACGAGAACAGGATCAGGCCGGCTCGCCGATCCTGCGTGAGCTGGGACAGTAGGGGGTGCTCTGCGCCGCCCGAGCGGCGCCGCACCTCGAGGCAATCGTCCTCATCGATGCTCGCGACCCATTCCGCTTCGGCAATCTTACAAAGCTCCTCGTGCCTGACCTCATCGCCCCGCCGCAGCGGCGCAACCACACAGCCCAATTCGAACAGCGCGAGCTCGGTCGCGATCGCATTAGGGCTGAAATTCCCGATGACGGCAACCACCGATCCCCTACCCACCCCTTCGCTTATGAGGGTATCTCGCGCAGCCCGAATGAGCTCACGCAACTCGGCGTACGATACTCGTGCGTTGCGCCAGATAATTGCCGGCTCGTCGACGTACCTGCTGATACGCGTGCTGATTATCCCCGTTGACGTCATGGCCCCGCGAGGTAGATCGCCTGGCCGGTCACCAGCTGGCTGTCAGGAGAAATGAAGAAGTCGACGACGTTGGCCACCTCCTGAGGTATAGCCATACGTGGAATCGCGTGTCGAGCCAGCACCCGCTCCATCTTCTCCGCCGGAACACCCCGGATCAAGTCCGTGTCCACAATCCCTGGGCCTATTGCGTTGACCGTGATGCCCAGTGGCCCCAGCTCACGTGCTAGCACCTCCGTCAGAGTGACTATGGCGGCCTTCGACGCAGCATAGGCCGCCTCACCCTCGAGCTTCAGAGGCACAGCTGACGACGTAACGTTGACGATCCGACCGAAGCGACCCCGCTTCATAACTCGCGCAGCTTCTCGACTGAAGAGGAAGGTTCCAAGGACGTTCGTGTCCAGCGTTGCGCTAACTGCGCTGACAGGTGTGAGCAGTGAGTGGTTTAGGTAAGCAACGCCGGCGTTGTTTATCAAGTGATCCAGCCGTCCATACGAGCGAAGGCGCCCGAACAACCCCTGGACCGCCTCCTCATCGGCGACGTCGAGCTCTACGTGCTCATAGTTCTCCGCAGACCAGTCGATCCCGCGGCGGCTACAGCCAACCACCTGATGTCCCTTCCCGGCGTAGTACTGGGCAAGGAATCGTCCAAGGCCCTTCCGAGTCCCCGTGACTAGCGTGACGGGCTGTCCTGTCATGACGGGTTTATTGGGCGCCACGCGCCCACCTAGGGCCTTGCAGCTTCCGAAGACTCCAGCAGTCCCGAGATATGGTCCGCCAGCGTCCCCAGGGTTCGGAACGGACTTGCTCGGCGGGACATCGCCTGCTCGTCGACAAGTTTGATCGGGCGACCAACCTTGCTCTCGATCTGCTCCTCCGCCGAGATCAGAAGAGTAACGACCGCAAGGGAGTCAAGTACAGTCCCCTCGCCTAGCAGTGGCGTTGCACGATCCTTCGCAATTTCGGCACCGAGTTCTTCCTCGACCTCCCCCACCAAAGGAAGAAGGATCTCCATGAATACTCTTTCGGGCGTCCAGGCCGTCGCCGACATCATCCGCTTGCTCATCCGGCTGGCGCGGTGACGCCTCCAACCGCCACGGTCTCGGCGCCAGACAGAGGGATGACTCGTCCAACGAAACCCCGCACCAGCTCCATCCACTCGTCCGCCATCTCGATCATCGGCGAATGGCCACAGTTAGGCACTATGTGTACCTCGGCATGAGGGAACTTAGCGAAATGCGGCTCCCAGTTCTCCAGAGGAGTGATCCGATCATACTCCCCCCAGACGACACACGTAGGACATGTGACGCGCGGAACGCAGTTAAGGGTGTCGTACGATGCCGCCGCGCGCAGCAGTTTCAGCATCTTTAGCTGAATTGGTCGGGGAAGCGCCATCTCAATCGTTTCTTCCATCAACGGCCTGACCCACGCTGGCTCGTTTTGGAACATCCGGCTTCTAAACTCTTCAAGAACCTCCCGCTCGCTGTGACTTATCATGTAGCTGGTGTCGATTATCTTCTCGCCCAGCCCCGGGCAGCCGCTGAAGATCATGCCTGCAGTACGCTCTGGGTGCCGGCTCGCGAAGTCAAGACCAAGTAGAGCCCCGAGCGAATTGCCGCAGACCAGGACTTTGTCGATGGACAGATCGTCCAACATCGCGAGTGCTGCGTCGCTGATCCCGCTGATAAGAGAGCCTGTTCCTCCGGGGGTCAGTGCGTCAATGTCAAGCTCCGCCACCGCGGAGTTCCAGAGAATCGTTCCGTACCCCGCGCGGACTAGATCTACATCCGTCGCTCGCCAGATCCAGTCTTTCCCAGTGAGGCCAGGCAGAAGCAACACCGGGTGGTCGCAATCCGGAACATGACGATAGGTAAACGGGATGCCGCAAACGTTCATTGATCTTCTGCGTCACCGTAGCCGTCGACGAGCCCGTAGGTCAAATGTGGCGGGCTGGTCAACTGCGCAGAGCCCACAGCGCCGTCTCGAAGCGAGGGCCGCGACCGTGCCAGCGCTCGTCGTAGTCGCGATGCAGCCCAGGTTTGCTCGCCGCGTTCTCGTAGTGCGACCTATCCCTGCATCCGCTTGACCAGCCGCTAGGGGGTACGGCGACGCAGGGTCGTTCCCCCGAGCGCGAGCAGAAGGATCGTCGCACCCGCGACGACGCACACATCTAGGGTGCCGCGAGATCCAAGGTAACCCAGCGTCGTGACCCGGTTTAGGGCATCAAATGCATAGGTCAAAGGCAGCACCGCGGAAACCACATGCAGGATCCCGATCATCTGATCACGCTGGACAAAGAGGCCGCAGAGCAAGAACTGCGGGAGGACTATCGCGGGCATGAACTGCACGGCCTGGAACTCGGTTCGCGCAAAGGCACTTGCGAAAAGGCCGAGTGACATACCGAGCAGTGCAGTACCGACCGCCAACGCGACCACCGCCGCAGTTGAACCGACGACATCGAGGCCCAGCAGACCGAAGACCACCGCAGCGGTGAAGCTCGCCTGAAGGATTGCGACCAGCGCGAATGCGATGCCGTATCCGAAAAGCAAGTCGAGCTTGCCCATCGGGAGCGACATAAGCCGCTCCAAGGTGCCGGTAGTACGCTCGCGCAGGGTCGTTACCGAGGTGACAACGAACATCGTGCTCAGAGGGAACAGACCCAGCAGTGGCCCTCCGATGTGCTGAAAGGTCTTGGGGTCCTCGTAGAACGCCCCCTTGAGCAGGGCTTGAAGGATCGGCGGCACCAGCATCAACAGCGCGATCGTTCGCGGATCGCGGCGCAGCTGTGTCAGCACGCGTAGCGACGTCGCGGCGATAATGCGCGTGTTCATCGCGTCGCCACTCCCTCTCTCTCGCCCGCTTCAATCAAGGTCAGGAATGCCTCGTCGAGCCGCCCGTGGCCAGTCCGAGCGCGTAACGCCTCCGGCGTTTCGGCGGCAAGAAGCTCCCCGCTGCGCATCAGCAACAGCTCGTCGCAGTGCTCCGCCTCCTCCATTACATGGCTGGAAATGAGCAGGGTCGTGCCCTCACGCGCGAGCCTCGCAAAGGTTCCCCACAGATCCAGCCGCAGCAGAGGGTCAAGGCCCACAGTCGGCTCGTCAAGGATGAGCACATCCGGCTCACCAAGCAGGGCCGTAGCAAGGGATGCGCGGGCATGCTGGCCACCGGAAAGCGTGCTCACGACCCGGTCGGCCTCCGTACCAAGCTCCACCGTCTCGATCACATCGTCAATGCGCTCCCGTCGCGTGCCAAGTACACGCCCGAAATAGCGCAGATTCTCGCGCACACTCAGGTCGGGGTACACCGATGGAGCCTGCGTGACGTAGCCCACTCGCGAGCGCAGCCAGCGCGAGCCGGATGGTTGCCCCAGCACTGTCACACCACCGGACTCCACAACCTGCACGCCGACAATCGCCCGCATTAGCGTGGTCTTGCCGCAACCGCTAGGGCCAAGCAGTCCGACAACCCTGCCGGCGCCGATTGAAAAGGAGATCGACCGTAGGACGCGCTCGCCGCCACGACGAACGCAAAGGTCCTCCGCTCTAATTGCGCCGTCGCCCCTCATCATGATCAGTGGTGGCGCTTTGGCAAGGTCACAGTAGCCCTCGCTGCCAACGAGCACCCTGAAAGCCCCGACGCACCGCCATTGGATTTCCACACCTCACGCCGCAGTCGCCGTGATGACCTAAGCAGTTGAGCACAAGGCCTCATTGGGCACTCTGTCGTCTTTGCTCGAACGCGCGACACTTTCAAATTATTGGGCTTCGTCATGTGGTTGATCCTTGGTCAGCTCTCCGATCAGCGGAGCTTCCCGCACATCGTATTGATCCTCGACCCGATGAGCGACAACGATGCGCAGTAACGGAATCATTTGTGAGGCGCGATCGACGAAATCTTGAGCGAATAGTTCTCGTCGTAATGGCCTCCCCCGATAACGTTGACACTAGCCTTCGTGTCGACAGTGCGCCGAAGCAAGAGGCTGTCGGACTGTCGCCTCCAATCTCTCACAAGAGAGGCTCCGACAACTTCGCCGTCGAATACCACTCGAGAGCGGATCTTGAACGCCGGGATCCGTTCTTCGTCAACTTTGATCGCTTGGAATGCGACAACGCTTGAGCTGATCCGAGCCGAGTCCGCCGAATTGCCGCACGAGATCGTCCATCGCAAGCCAATCCGATAGTTGGATGCCTGAGGCTCATGGGAATCCCGACAGGGATAGGAGAGGGCGGACACGGTTCCGAAAAACTCATGATGTTCGCTGAGCGAACTCGCTCGCAGCCCATTTCTTTTTGCTTGGCATGTCGTTGACTGGTTCCAGCGCGTCGTAAGGACCTGCCACCGTTCCCTTATGCCACAGGTAGAAGGCTCGACCGTTATGGTCGAACTTCCCCGATACTTATGCGTGCTGCCGAGAATGGCGGTGTCGAGCGTCTCGCTTCCTTGGGTCCTGTAGACATAGACACCGTACTTCGGTAGTCCCGGACGGCGGTGTGCTCTGCCGATATGGGATCTAAAGCTTGAAAGAGCTTCGCCGATGGAAGCGGGCACAGTGGTGTCGCCGGTCCATTGACTCCACATGTAGACCGCTCCGACCGTGACTAGGACCACAGCAACCGCGGGTCGCCAATGTCGTTTCATTGAAAGGCCACCAGTGCCGAACGCTCACATGCGCCCTCAGCGCCCGCGTAGCACTGATCGTAAACACCCAATGGACTCATGGTAGGAGGGTACAACTCATCATCTACTGTCTCCTACTACAGCCAACCCCCCGGCAATACGAGCACGCGTCTGGCACGGCTCAATTACCTCATCGATAAAGCCGCCAGCGGCCGCTACCTCAGCACTAAGGTGCTCGCGGGCATAAACAGCAGACAGTGATTGCCGCTTGACGAGCGGGTCGACTGCAGAGGACAGCTCCCGTCGATGGATAATTCCAGTCGCCGAGTGCGCGCCCATTACGCCGATTTCTGCGCGTGGCCACGCAAAGACTAAGTCGGCCCCGAGATCTTTCGAGTTCATCGCAATGAAGGCTCCACCGAACGCCTTGCGAAGGACAACGGTCAACCGCGGCACCATCGCTCTCGCAAATGCCTTGACGAGCGCTGCGCCGTGCCGAATCACAGCGGCATGCTCCTGTTTTATTCCAGGTAGGAATCCTGGCGTGTCGACCAAGACGACCAGCGGTAAGCAAAAGGCGTCGCAAGTCTCGACGAAGCGGGCAGCCTTCTGGGAGGACTCGCTGTCGAGCACACCGCCGAGATAGCGCGGCTGGTTCGCGATCACGCCTATGGGCTTGCCTTCCAGTCGTGCTAACCCGGTCACAATGTTGCGTGCCCATCGCGGTGCGAGCTCAAGAAACGAGCCGGCATCACAAACACCGTGGATTACACCACGAACGTCATAGACACTGCGCGGAGATCGTGGCACATGCTCGTCAAAATCGTCATGCTCCGGAGCTATCCCAGCACACCACGGCAAGGCGCCGCCCGCATATTGGGGCAGGTAGCCAAGCAGATCGCGTGCCAGCGCTATGGCTGAGTCTTCATCCGACGCGACAAGATCGCAGACGCCGTTGCGCTCATGCACTTTACGACCGCCCAGCTCATGAGCCTCGACATCCTCGCCTAAGACGTCCCGGATGACAGTCGGACCCGTGAGAAACATTGCTGCGTCATCGGTCATCACAACAAAATCGGTCAGAGCAGGAGAGTAGCTTCCACCGCCGGCAGTAAGGCCGGCCACAACGGAAATCTGCGGCACCCGGCCGGAAAGCATCACGTTCCTGCGAAAGATCTGCGCATACCCACAGAGCGCCGCCGTCCCCTCCTGCATGCGCGCTCCCCCCGACTCGATCAGGCTCACAACCGGAAGGCGAGAGCGGCCAGCGATCTTCAGCAGGCGATTTATTGTCTCAGCCTGAGCTACTCCGAGCGAACCGCCCACAAAGCTGACATCCTGCGCGTAGCAGACAATTGGACGGCCAGCGACGTGGCCAAAGCCGGCAACCACGCCGTCGCCTGAAGACATCGGCACGCCAGGCCTCGTTGACGCGGCAGCCGAGCGGATCGCTTCGAACGATCCCGCATCGCAGAGCGACTGCAGCCGCTCAAGCGGAAGATTGGGGTTGCCCTTCGCATTGGCCCCCAGGGTCACTGCAGGTTCGGTCACGCTCATACTACCTCAGACTCCCGTTTCAATGATGGGGCACGGTCCGCATGGTCGTTTACAGGCGGCTCTTCCATCCTGCGACAGCGAATTGACTCAACCCGACTCTTCCACGGCCTACCAAAGGACTTACCGGACAGGCGCTTCGAATTCGTGGTTGCACTCTGGACACGTCACGGTCTCTGTCGCCCCCTTTGACGGAGTAAGACGCGCTGTAGAGCGGTCGTCGCCTCGCCGCATAGCTCGCAGCTCCATTCGGAGATCGGATACGGACATCCTCTCCGAAGCCGCGAGGTCAAGCCATCTGTCCTGCTCGGATGGCTCTAACGAACTCACCTCGGCGTGATGACTCCATGTCAAATCATCCCGACGTCGGGACGCTTCGACACTGCCGGCAACATAGGCGATGTTTCGTAGGCTCTGGATATCGTACCCTGTAATTCGCGACGCCTCTTTATACTTCTCGCCCCAGCGTGCGGTCCCGTAGCGCACCCAATCCCCAAGCCACCATTGACTGCAGCGCGTCATCGCCCCCAACCGATGTCCAGCTCGCACCCACCCAACGGCGTCAATATCCTCACCTGGCGTCCAGGCAACGGGGGTCGTGCCCCGAAGACGGGATGGACCCTCACCCCGCCCAGCCGACATCGTCGCTACCCCTCCCTCCATGCACAGGATTCTCGCAGTGGTTCGGCTACTCGTCGTGTGCCTATGTGACACACCACGATCCGTTTTCTGGTACAAAACGGCCTAAATAAACAGCGCGGTTTGCAACTGCGGCAGCTCCTGCCTAAGGACCCGAAGACTGGATCGCCTGGTCGGAAGCGATGCTCAGTTCCTCCACGCAAAGCGCCACTTGGAGTTGGGCACCGCAAGTATTAAGCGTCTGACCTAGCCTCTTCTCGATGCCTCGTAGACGACGTTCAACGGTATGTCGATTAACCCCAAGGATCGAAGCTGCGGTATTTGCGTTCTGATCAGCCTTGAAATAGGCGCGCAGAGTCTGCCTCAGAACTTCCCCAGAATCGCTGCGCCCATCTAAGGGCGCCAAGAAAGTCTCAACCAAAGACCTGGCCAAGGCTGGACCTCGCACGATTGCCGAGACGAGAATCACATCCCGACATCTAGTAACAGGCTGCGGCCGATAAAGCATGATTTGGAGCGCTGCCTGCGCTTCGCGAAATGTCTGACGCCATCCATCGAGGCCTTGGCGCGGCTCACCAATTGCCGCCGATGCTTCCTCCGGCATGTCCATGCTGAGAAAACGAGCTATCTCCGCCATATCAGGCTCCCGAGAGCGGCCCAGCCACACCCAGACAGTCTCGTGATCGCGAGTCATGTTGAGCAATCGACAGCCCAACCGATCCGCAAGCGCGCGCAGTGCGCGCGTGGTCAAATCCGTAGGGCCGGTGAGGATCACTCCAATATGCCAATAATGATCGAAGTCATAATCGACATCAGCCGGGCCAACGAGACTGCTGCTCTCGAGAAGATGCAAGATGCGGTCGGCCTGCTTTTGAACTGATGAGCGCCTGGTCTGCTCAAATTCATCCCTGTATTCAGCCGAAACCGATTCCATGAGTCGGTCAACCTGTGGCCCTTGATCGCTCAGAATCAGACAAAGCACGTCGCTGGGAATGCCATCTGCTTCCGCCATGATGAATTCCTCCAACGACTTGGCGCCAGCCGCATAGCGTCGAAGAACCGTGTCTAGCCGTACTCCCTCCCGGGCAGCGCGACGAGCCTGCTTCGCCGTCTCGGGTGGGATCGGCACCGGTTCCTCTCGGCCCTTTTCGACCGCCTCCACGCCGTATCTAAATGCCTCTGCGACCGCACTCCGGAGGCCGGCGATATAGGCAGGGTCCCCATCACCGATTGGATCAGAGAGCTCCTTGATTCGCGTAAAAATTGCCTGCTCGATCTCGGGCGCACGTGCTCGCAATCGTGCGGCAAGATCAACCCTGATCGCCTCCGGCGACCTATCTTGGCTGTCCATCCGTCTGGTCACTGGAGAGCGGGGCGCTGCATAGGCGGGTTACCCCCCCAAGGAGAGCCCGACGAAGCTGAGACGGTTGGCGGTGATGGAGGATGCATGATTGTCGAGCAAGCAACTCGGCGCTTCGCGCGCAAGCGGTTTTCTCTCGGTCTGTTGCCGCATGAGGACCTCCTCTTTTCCAATAGGCGAAGGCGACCGTACTCGACTGGAGCGAGCCCTGCAATCCTGAATCTCCGCCCCCTCGGCAGTGCGGTATCCGCTGACCGCCTTCGCTCATTCATTCGAAGTCGTCGCTAGTGCAACCCGCGGCGCGCGGCGCTCCTCCCTGGCATTCTCGCGCCCCTCCGTTGCTCGGACATCAGCTGGCATCAGGTCGCGATTCGCATAGATGAAGAACACGGCCACTAGTACGGTGCCCGCAGCCGTTACGACGCAGCCACCCTGAAGCCGAGTCCTGCCGGTCATGCCTTGCGACTGGCTTGACTTGGCTGCCCGTCGATCTCGTTGTACGTTCCAGCGAGGCCTTCTGCAGCCCCCTGGGAAGGAGTCGGGTCCCCCACGATCCGGCCATCGTCCCGATCTATGACGACAAACTCGACGGCGTATCGAGGGCCCTCTCGGCCGGACGAGAGCTCCGACCTCGGCTCATCGTTTCGGCGAGCCTCATGACCAAGGCGAAAGGCATCAATCGCAAGAACCGCGGACTGGCGACTGAAGCCGTAGGCGGCAGCCAGTCGACGGATTACGGCCTCATCGACATCGTGGCGTCGACACCATTCCGGGATGCTTTCCACATCGCGCTCCCGACAATCAAGAAGCCTGTTTATGTCCTCCGCGCGGATCACGTGGCCGGGCGTGAGGCGCTCAAAGCGGTCCTGAAGAAGAACCGCTCGCCTTCCGCCTTCCGAAAGCAATAGGAACGCTGTCGGACCAGATCGGTTCGAACACCTCTGAGCTCTTTCGCGACTTTCCCTTTTCCATCAGGCACTACAGCCTCCCAGGCAGACTGCCATATTGGAACACTAACATACCAAGACGAAGATCAAATCGTACGCAGGAAATAACTCAGCGCGCCCATCGCCATTCCCTTAGGGACGCGGATATCTTTCGTCGACGATGGTGGAGACGCCTTGGGGGGACGCTGCAAAGCTAAAGAGGAGGAAGCTGCGGCCCGGGCGGGGAACGCCTCGGGAGGAGGCCAAGCGCAATCAGCGCGAGCGGCTCTTCGCCGCGCTGGTGGCGACGGTTGCCGAGCGTGGCTATGAGGCGACGACGGTGGCTGACCTGGTCGAGCTCTCGGGCGTCTCGCGCAGCGCCTTCTATCGCCATTTCGGCGACAAGCAGGAGTGCTTCGTCGCCGCGATCGAAGCGCTGGTCGGACCGGCCCTGGAGACGGTCGAGGGCGGGCTGGAGCCTCCTGGGGACACCGAGCTTGCCAAGCAGGCATTCGAAACGCTGTTCCAGCAGATCGTCGCCCAACCTGCTGCCGCGAAGATGTGCTTCGTCGACGTCTATGCGGCCGGCGCCGAGGGCGTCGCCCTGATCGACCGAACGATCGACGCGTTCGAGGTGCTCGTCAGGCAGATGCTTGACCAGACGCCCGGCTATGAGGGGATGCCCTCGGAGATCGTGCGTGCCTTGATCGGCGGCGTTCAGAAGGTGATCCACAAGCGCCTCTACCGCGGTAAAGAGGGCGAGCTGCTCGAGCTGGCGCCACAGCTCTGGGACTGGCTGTTCTTGAACCCGACGCCTCCCGGCCCGCTGAAAGCGCCGCGTCGGCGCTCGCGCAAAGCCTCTCCCTTCGAGGAGCGCCAGGCCGCCTCCTCTCCCCCGGAGCGGATCCTCAGGGCGCTGGCCGCGGTTGTCTCGGAGAAGGGCTATCACGAGACCACCGTGGCGGACATCGTCGAGCGAGCGAGAACGTCGGGGCGCACCTTCTACGAGTACTTCGACAGCAAGGAGGACGCGATGGTGGCCGCTCTTGACAGCGGCTCCCAGAAGATGCTCGCCGAGGCGATGCCGGCGTTTCGGCGGGCGCCCGATTGGAAGCACTCGATTCAGGCGACCCAGGAGGCGATGTTCACCTTCGGGGTGCAGGAGCCCGAGTACGCGCACATTGGCGCGGTCGAGATTTTCGGGGCGGGAACCCGCGCCTTGGAGCAGCGCGAGAAAGTCACCGAAGGCATGGAGCTGCTGCTGGCCGAGGGCTACAAAGTGAACCCGGCTGTGCCGCCGATCACCGCTGAGGCGATCGGCGGTGCGCTCTACGCACTCTTCTACGACCACGTAAGGCAGAAGGGCGCGGAGCGACTGCCAGAGATAGTGCCGCCGGTCGTATACGTGACGCTAGTCCCTTTCCTCGGGGCAGAGGAAGCGTATTCGCTGGCAACTCAGTAGGCGGGGGGACCAAAGACCTGGTCCTGCTCAGATGAACGCCTGAAGCGCTGGCGGACGCGCAGTGAGCTTTGCTTTCGGACGTGTGGCCCGAGAGGTTTTGGTGGCTGTTGGCTCAGTCCGCCAAGGGATCGGCGCCCGGTGTCTGGGGCTCGTCTTGGGTCTCGGTGGAGTTGAGCAGCGCAATCACATCTGGATCGTCAGCAACTAATGACTCGTAGCGGACAGTGGCATGGTCAGCCCCCGTTCGACGTTCCTTGACCGTTCGCCACCTGGCAAGGACTCGGGCGTGGTAACGGATTTCGTTCAGCTCCAGCTTCAGGTCCCCCGATAGCCGACCTGCGGCGTAGGGGCCGTCAACCTCGTTGAGGCGCCGCAGTATGCGACGGCGTATCTGATGATCGAATGGAGGTTGTGCCTGAGGCTTCATTTCGACGTGCTCGAACCTCTCGTCGGTTTAGGAATGACGCCGAGCTCAGCACAGACTGGGTCGGTCCTGTTTGTCCCCGGTCCACTCATCCTGGCTCCCCCTCATGGGAGGTGAAGGGGGAGCCAGGATCAGCGGACCGGGGAACTCCGACCGCCCCTGCTCGGATGTGCCGGACGACTCGCAGGCGAGTCGCTGTTGATGCACCCCTCCCTAGCAGCACGTTAAGTAGCCTGCTCCGAAGTCGCGGCGACCAGGGTCAGCGGCCTCGATCGCTCGCTGGCACGTATGTCACGGATCGCAGGAAGCGGCACCACTATCGCCGTGGCAGCCAGCACCACGCATGCGGCTGCGACCAGCGTCGCCTCGGCGCCGACCAAGGATTGCGCGGCGCTGGCAAGTAGATAGCCAAGAGGTAGGAGCGCTAGCGAGCCAAGCCAGTCATAGGAGCTCATCCGAGAGCGCTGATCCTCGGGCACCTTGCTTTGAAGCGTGGTGTGCCAAAGCACTCCAAAGATCGACAGGGTCGCACCAGCAATGGCTGCGGCAAGGGCAATCGCGGGGAGCGGTGCCGCGAACCCTAGAAGTGCAAGTGGCAGCGACCATGAGACGATCAGAAGGGTGGCGACGAACAGCGGACGCTGGGGACGCCAGAGCAACGGAATAAGTCCCCCACCGAGCTGACCGATGCCGGCAGCGGAGAGAATCACCGCCCAGGATCCCGGACCACCGAGAGATTCAGCGGCCACCGAAGCACCGAGCATCAGGAAAGGCCCAAAGACCAATGCGTTCAGAAGGGCGAACTCAGCGACCACGATCCATAGCCAGGTTCGCCGCCGAAATTCCGTCCAGCCCTCAAGCAGACTGCCGATGATCGAGCCGGCCGGTTCCGCCCTGGAAGCGGCCGATACGCGAATGTGAATGAGCAATAGAGCACTCAAGGCAAACGTGGCGGCATCTAGGGCAAAGGCCCAACCGACTCCGCCAACCGCAATCAGAAGTCCTGCGAGGGCGGGTCCGAGCGTCGCTCCTGCCGCAAATGAAGTAGTAAGCAGGGCGTTCGCCTCCTGCAGCCAGCGCTTGGGAGCCACTTCGGGCACCAGGCCGCTCATAGCTGGGTTGAAGAGGGCCGCGCCAGCCCCCTGAATGGTCTGGACGACAAGCAGTTGCCAAAACTCGGCCACACCGAGAATCAGCAGAACCGCAAGAACGGCCTGGCTCGCAAAGCGCAGGATGTCCGCGACAATCATCACGGCCCGACGCTGAAAGCGATCGCCGATCACTCCTCCGAATAGAACTATCAGCACCTCAATTAGAGCCCCGGCACCAAACGCGATTCCGACCTGGGCGCCCGAGCCACCGATCGAAAACACAGCGAACGGCAGCGCCGCGATCACTATGAAGTCGCCGCTTCTAGAAGCAAGTTGAGCCATCAAGAGGCGACGCATCGGCCGCTCCTCGAGAACCCCTAGGCCAAAACGAGCGGCGACAGGGGAGCGGGCTAGATAATTGAAACCTCGATCCCATGCCCTCGGTAAGCCACGCTGCCGAAGGTGGCGACGCGGCGTCTGGCTGCTGCGCCAGTCCCCAGTCAGGCCCATCGGAAGAACTGGAATGCGGGCCCCGGGCGACCCTGCACTCTTGGCGACGGAATAGGAACGTGCCCAGACCTTGAACTAAGCGCTAAGGCCAGTTCAACTGGGGAAAGCGCCTCCCGATACGCTGCCATATTGAAACACTAGCATACCGCGATAAACATAGACCAGTACGCTTAAAAGACCTCGTTCGATCCTAAGTCTATAGGGCCGTTCCAATTCAGGGGCTCCCCCCGGCCTAAGGGACTAGCCCTATAGGGCCGCGGCCACCCGTGCCGCATGCGCTCGCTTGAAGGCGATCATGCCGCTGGCGAGCTGTAAGAAGGCGAGGTGGTTCTCGTCCTTCTTCGACCAGCGGACGAGGACGCCGCGGTTGCGGTTGAGCCAAGAGTGACACGCCTCGACCACCCAGCGCCGCGCTCGCCAGTCGGGGTTGTGCTGCTTGAGGTCGATCTCCTCGCCGCGAGCACGGATGTGTGGTGTGAATTCGCGCTCGCCGAGCAGCTCGCGAACCTCTTGGTTGTCGTAGGCCTTGTCGAGGCAGAGGCCCTGGGGATCGTCCTCGCTCGGGTCGGGGCGCTCGATCGGGACCGAGTCGAGCGTCCCCTTCAGCAAGAGGTGGTCGTTGCGGTTGGCGCCGTCGTGGTCGAGCCCGATCGGGATTCCGGCAGCATCCGTGAGGAGCGAGCGCTTCGCCCCCCTTGGCTCTGTCTGTGGGATTGGGACCTATCTTGGGACCGCCGAGCGGCGCCTTCGTCATCGCCCCGTCGGCCGCCAGCCAGGACCAGTCGATGCCGATCTCGGAGTTATAGTCGAGCAGGCCCTGGCGCCAGATCTCGTGGAAGACCCCTGCCCGCTCCCATTCCTGGAAGCGCCGGTGGGCAGTGGAGGAGTTGCACACGCCGGTGGCATCGAGCGCGTTCCACTGCATGCCGGTGCGTAACACCAACAAGATCGCGTCCATCACCTGGCGCTTGGGCAGCCCCCGTTTGTGGGTGCCGAGCGGGTGCTCGGGCGGAGGCGGCAGCAGGGGCTCGATCTTCTCCCACAGCCAGTCCGGCATTCGCCAGCCGTCGTCGCGGTCGACCAGGCCATCTCCAACCTCCTATGTCCGATCAACAGATCGGCTGAGGGCTTCCTCGACGGGGGTGGGAATCCTCCCTATAGGGCTAGGCCCTAAGGCAACATGCAGTCCCCCGCGTCTATCGACTCAACTTCGTTGGCGCTGCTCGGCCTCCATCTAGCAGAGTGCGGCTCGGAAGAATGCGTGCGAGCCACTGTGGAACGTGCCAGACGCGATCACCAATAAGCAGCATGAGGGCAGGTAGCAAAACGATTCGCACAACCGTCGCGTCGAGCAGAATCGCGACAGTCAGTCCAACTCCCATTTGGCTCACAGTGGCGATTGGTGCGCCGGCGAAAGAAACGAAGACCGCCGCCATGATCGCCGCCGCGCCCGTGATTACCCCGGCGGTCTTCTCCAAGCCAAATTCAATCGCCCCTCGATTGTCCCCGTCTACTATGTACCGCTCCCGCATTCGGGCGATCAGAAAGACTGCATAGTCGATCGACAGCCCGAAAGTCACCCCGAAGATTGCACCCGCACCCACCGTGTCGATATAGGGGTGGCCTCCCAGCGGATACCCGGCCGGGACCTGGCATACAAGCGTCATTACTCCGATCGCCGCTGCTACCGATGCGATATTGAGACAAACGGCAAGAAGGGCGAGGAGTGGAGCCCGCAGAATCACGATCAACGCGAAGAGGGTGAAGAGAACAAAAGCCCCAAGCACGAATGGCAAACGGGCTTCCGTTGCTTCGCCGTACGCATTAAAGGTTGCTGCGCCCCCCGTGACACCGGTTCGCAGCCCGCCTTCCTGACCCAGCCTCTTTGCCTCGATTAGCAGGCGATCCCCAATCTCGCGCGACCCCGTGGTATTGAAGCCGTACGTAGATACGACGAGCATTCGCGCTGCCTGACCGCCATCTTTAAGGCTAATCGCCTCTGCCGCCGCAGCTCGATTCTCTGGAGAGGCGCCATCAAGCGCTGAGAGGACAAAGTAGCCGGAGTCAAAGAGTTGGGGGGATTCGCGACGAAGGCGGCCGATCCCGCGGCTGAGCGGTCTGGCAACGGCGGAGACTTCGTTGCTGTCGGCGGCAATCGTTCGAGCAAGAACCCGCGCCTGGTTCGCCGCGGACGTCAGAGCGGGGTCGTCTGCGGCAGCGTGTTCGAGCCGAATGGCGAGTTGCCGCGCTCGCGGAAGCTCGCTCTTCTGGATCTGTGGGAGAAGCGATCGCAGTCCGAAGGCGACGCCCGCCCCGAGCAACTGCAGCGGTGCCGTGCGTCTGGCGATTGGAGCGGGGCCGATTACTGCGCGTACTCCTGGTTGATGGGCGATTCGGCGCTGCCAACGAGCCAGCAACGCCAACTTCGCGGAGGTCGTTATCGGCCCTTGCTCGGTCGCAGCGACCAGAATGAAAGGCGCTCCCCATCCTGGACCTACCGCTCGGTCAATCTTCTCGGAATCCTCGCGCGCTGGATTTGAGGCGGAGAGCTCCTGGATGCCAGGGGGGCCAGTGGTGAAGGCAACGTTTGGCAGCGCCAGCAACACCAATGGAACCGAGACAAGGAGGGCGGCACGGGCCGGCTTGCGAAGTGCAGCAGTTGCGGCCGCAGCGATGGTTGAGCGCCGTCGGTTCGAGCGCGGTTTCCCAATTCGTCCCGCATTGATCCGCCTCCCCAGCAAGGCAAGCAACGGCGGCACCGCAAGCGTCGAAACAGCGATGCTGATTGCTGCAACCACCCCCACCGTGGTTGCAAGGGAGAGCAGCAAGGACCCCGGCTGCAAGAAGGCCGAGAAGACAACGGCCACAATCAGCGTGACGCCGGCAAAGAGAGTCGTGCGGCCAGCGCTTTCCCGCGTTGCGGCAGCAGCCTTCCAAGGATCCTCAGCCTTATCGAGCTCCTCGCGGAAGCGAGAAACGATCAGCAGCGAGTAGTCGACGCCAAGGGCAAGGCCCATCATGGTGCAGACGACAAGCGAGAGTGCATCGATCGTCATGACCGAACTAAGCAACGCAAGCACCCCGCGCCCCGCAAAGACGGTCAGGGCACCGAAAACAAGCGGGATCGCTGCGGCGGCAACGGAGCGAAAGACGAACAGCAGGATGAGGATGAGCAGCGGCGCCGCCAGCAGCTCGGCTCGCTCGGTCGCGCTTAGTGATTCGTCCTGCAGCGCCCGGGAGACGGTAGCGAATCCCGATTGCGTCGCTTCGATCGGGGCGTGAATCCGAGTTTCGAGGACGCGGTCCAGTCGCGGCACCGTGTCGCGCATCGACTCGTCGAGCGGCTCTTGAAAGTCGACCAAAACAAGGGCCTTGCGGGCGCTCGGTCGAAGTCCAGCGACAGACCCTCGATCCCAGGGCGAGATCACGGTCGCCTCTGGGTTGCGGCGCAAGTCCCGGACCAGCGACACGCCCTGTCGATCAAGCGCATGGGGGGGTCCCTGCAACAAGACAACGAACGGCGACGAGTCGCCGAAATGGCTCGAGGCAAGTAGTTCCCCTTCGTCGGCCGAGGTTCCCGGCACGTTCAGCGAGAACGGATCAAGCTTGTCTTCGACGCCCAGACCGATGCCACCCAGAACTGCACAGGCGAGCAAGACAACGATGAGCCCTGCAAGGGGACGGCTACGGCTCCCCCCAGACCAAAGCCCCCCTCTCATTCAAAGGAGTCTAAGAAAAACTAGGCCTCTTCGTTCCGGTACAAGAATCAGAATTTCCCTTTTAGCTTCCTCTTGGAGTCCACAAGCGACACTTGCGCGCAGTGATTGGGAACACCAACGCACCATAAGAACTTACTCCGCTTGATCTGAGATCCGGATTGTCTCTCCATTAGCCAAGGGAGTTGGACTTAGATCGTTCATTCATTGAGGTCAACGGCATACCACCTGGCGGCACTGCCTGTGGCAAAGCGAAAACAGCCATTGGTGCAGGGATATCGTTCACTTGTGGAGACGCCTTGGGGGGACGCTGCAAAGCTAAAGAGGAGGAAGCTGCGGCCCGGGCGGGGAACGCCTCGGGAGGAGGCCAAGCGCAATCAGCGCGAGCGGCTCTTCGCCGCGCTGGTGGCGACGGTTGCCGAGCGTGGCTATGAGGCGACGACGGTGGCTGACCTGGTCGAGCTCTCGGGCGTCTCGCGCAGCGCCTTCTATCGCCATTTCGGCGACAAGCAGGAGTGCTTCGTCGCCGCGATCGAAGCGCTGGTCGGACCGGCCCTGGAGACGGTCGAGGGCGGGCTGGAGCCTCCTGGGGACACCGAGCTTGCCAAGCAGGCATTCGAAACGCTGTTCCAGCAGATCGTCGCCCAACCTGCTGCCGCGAAGATGTGCTTCGTCGACGTCTATGCGGCCGGCGCCGAGGGCGTCGCCCTGATCGACCGAACGATCGACGCGTTCGAGGTGCTCGTCAGGCAGATGCTTGACCAGACGCCCGGCTATGAGGGGATGCCCTCGGAGATCGTGCGTGCCTTGATCGGCGGCGTTCAGAAGGTGATCCACAAGCGCCTCTACCGCGGTAAAGAGGGCGAGCTGCTCGAGCTGGCGCCACAGCTCTGGGACTGGCTGTTCTTGAACCCGACGCCTCCCGGCCCGCTGAAAGCGCCGCGTCGGCGCTCGCGCAAAGCCTCTCCCTTCGAGGAGCGCCAGGCCGCCTCCTCTCCCCCGGAGCGGATCCTCAGGGCGCTGGCCGCGGTTGTCTCGGAGAAGGGCTATCACGAGACCACCGTGGCGGACATCGTCGAGCGAGCGAGAACGTCGGGGCGCACCTTCTACGAGTACTTCGACAGCAAGGAGGACGCGATGGTGGCCGCTCTTGACAGCGGCTCCCAGAAGATGCTCGCCGAGGCGATGCCGGCGTTTCGGCGGGCGCCCGATTGGAAGCACTCGATTCAGGCGACCCAGGAGGCGATGTTCACCTTCGGGGTGCAGGAGCCCGAGTACGCGCACATTGGCGCGGTCGAGATTTTCGGGGCGGGAACCCGCGCCTTGGAGCAGCGCGAGAAAGTCACCGAAGGCATGGAGCTGCTGCTGGCCGAGGGCTACAAAGTGAACCCGGCTGTGCCGCCGATCACCGCTGAGGCGATCGGCGGTGCGCTCTACGCACTCTTCTACGACCACGTAAGGCAGAAGGGCGCGGAGCGACTGCCAGAGATAGTGCCGCCGGTCGTATACGTGACGCTAGTCCCTTTCCTCGGGGCAGAGGAAGCGTATTCGCTGGCAACTCAGTAGGCGGGCCGCCCAATTGAGCGGGGGGACACAGACTCGGCTTGACGGTTTGTTCAGCCGAATAAGGCTAGTTCTCTCGGTGGTGTCGGCCCTCCTCACTTACCGAGTGGCGGTTCTACCGCAGGTACGCAGCGAGCTGCGACGTTGGGAGCGCTGGACCGTGAAGATTCCCGATCTAGTTCTACGCGATGCAGCGCTCTCGGCGATCAGAGAGAAGAGCAGCAACGTCGAGGCTACGGCGGTCTTCGCGATTTTGGCTCCACGCTCTCAGAGGTCATCCGCACTACGCGCAATGACTGCGCTTCAGACGACTATCGAGTACCTGGACGTAATAGGCGAGCAGCTACCCGATGAACCCCTGGCAGACGGGCTGGCATTGCATGGTGCGCTTGCCGAGGCCGTGACCCCAGGCGCACCGTATTCAGATTGGTACCACCTGCACCCCCAAACCGAAGATGGAGGCTATTTGGCCGAGCTTGTCGCGACCTGCCAACGCGAGATTGCCACCCTGCCATCGAGTGACACCGTGCTCGTTACGGCGCAGCGAGCAGCGCGCCGCTGCGCCGAAGGGCAGAGCTATACCCATGCGGCGGTCGGAAGCGAGGACGGCGCACAGAAGCTGGAGGCATGGGCAGCGGGCCTAGACGAGCACGGCGAGTACTTCTGGTGGGAGCAAGCGGCCGGCGCGAGCTCATCGGTCGCACTCCATGCCCTCATCGCAGCAGCCGCCCACCGCGAGACCGACGTAGAGGAAGCCGAGCGCATCGACGCCGCCTACTTCCCTCCGATCGGCGCCCTAACCGTCCTGCTGGATGACCTAATCGACCGAGAGGACGACGTTGTTTCTGGAGAACACAACTACCTCGACTATTACGCGAGCAACGAGATAGCGGCTGAGCGATTTTCCCTCATGGCGCATAAGAGCCGGAGCGCCCTAGCGGACCTTCGCTTCGGTCGACAACACATCGCCATCCTCATGGGTGTGGGCGGCTTTTACCTAAGCACGCCCGCCGCAAAGAGCACCTTCGCTGGCCCCATCCGGGCTCGCATGCTTAAGGCGCTCGGCCCAGCCGTCTATCCAATCCTCGCGGCAATGCGAGTTCTGCGTCGTGACTAGGAATAGTTACCCCAAGTACGTCGCAATGATCGCCGATGGGAATGGGCGTTGGGCAGCAAAACGGGGATTGTCAATCGGCGAAGGACACCGAGCCGGCGCCGAGAATGTGCGGGCGCGATTGCGTGATGCGGCTGAGTTTGGAATTCAAGAGCTCACGATCTTTGCCTTCTCAACCGAGAACTGGGCTCGGCCTGCCGATGAGGTCAAAGGCCTGATGGAACTGCTCGCCGAGTACATCGACTTCGTAACGCCTGAACTTTATAAAGAAGGAGTTCGACTGCGTTTTATCGGAGACCGCCGTTCGCCGCCCTTGCCTCCCTCTCTCGTAGAAAAGATGGGCTGGGCAGAGAAATTAACGGCCAAAAACGACCTGATCACCTTCTATGTCCCAATTAACTACGGTGGTCGAGGCGAGATTCTCCAAGCCGCACGGAGATTTGCCGGCTCCACCGAGGAGGATTTCAGGGCGCTCCTTTACGCGCCAGAGATGCACGAACCTGAGCTGGTGATCCGCCCCGGCGGCGAGAAGCGACTCTCTAACTTCCTTACGTGGCAGGTAGCAGATGCCTGGCTCGTCTTCAGCGATGAGATGTGGCCGGAATTCTCGCGTGAGTCCTTTGAAGCGGCCATCGAAGAGTGCCGAGAAGCCCGGGCCTGACGAGCTAAGACCCGGCAGTGCAGGGAAGTGGCCACCTCCCGGCCGGAAAATGGCAAAAAAAAGAAGAGGTCCATTGTGGGCAGCGGGAGGCCGGAAACGCATTGCGCCCCGGCCTCCGCTGTCCTTACTTGCCGCGGCGTCGATTCTCGCCGCGCGCTTCGCGTGCCTGTTCGACCCACCAGCCATCGAGCTCGCCGATCAGCCGCCTCGCCCAGTGGCGAGCGGTTCGGGCATGGCTACGCCGACCATCCTGGTCAGCTCGCAAAGAGGCCGCCAGCAATCCCTCGATCGCCACGACGTGACGGATGCGAAGGAAGGCCCTGCTCTGCTCATCGGCTCCGAAGAGCAGCTCGGGCAACGCATAGGGTCGGCCAACGACATCGCGCCAGAACGCGCCGTTGGTCTCGTCCGGGGGAACGACCTCCGTGCCTGCTGGCCAGAGGTTGTTGCGGATCTCGACCGTTCTGAGAACCGACGTGTTGGCACTCTGCTGCATGGAAGATCTCGGCCTTGGGCACGTCTGAAGAGACGCTTGCGCCCCTCACGATCACTCCTCGAACTCGACCAGCGTCGCCGGCTGGCGAAGGAGCTCGTTTGCCGCGTCCACCGCGCATCCACACAGCACGATCGCGCTCTCGAGCGAGCGGGTAGCTAGGCCGATGCCGCAGAGGTTCTCAAGCTCCGTGCGAGAGATCGTCGTCCCGGCAAGCTCATCCTCCCGCCCATCGACGTGCATTATCGGACAGAGCTGCTCGCCAAAGGGGAAGAGCGGCACGAGCCGGACGGTGACTACTCGCGGAGCGGAAATCGCCCCCCAGTCATGCAGAGCGCACGCGACCACGCCCTGCGCGAACTCCCCGAAGCTTTCGATCTCACCGCCGGGGAGAGCAGCAAGCGGATCGGCTCGATCGACCCCGTAAGCGTCCTCGAAACCGCGGCGGAGTGCTTCGGGGTCGAGACCGAAGCTCGGGAAGGCAAACTCGACCTCGTTCCGTCCCAGGTCGAGGTGTTTCCCGCACTCGTCGCAGACCACTTCAGTCCCCTTTTCGTACTGCAGGACCGTGCGATCGCCAGCGTCGAGGATGAGAGTATCGTCCTTTTGCTCGAGGACTCTGTGCCTAACGTAGGCATCTCTGTAGTGGTTGACGTCCGTGGCGCCGCAATAGGGACAGGTCATCGTTGCCTTCCCGCTGGCGCCTTCTTGATCACGGCCTATCTCGCCCATCAGAATCCGAATTCCCATCTGGGCCAGCCTGGGATCTCGGCCCTCTCGGCGATCTCGATCGCGCGGTCCGCTACCTCGCTGGGCACCGGAGCGAGGACTGACTCCTGGCGGGCGCCCTCCTCCCGGTCCAGCGCGACCATTTCGTCGATCACCACGACGCGATCGACGCTTCCTTTCCGCAGATCCACGATCACCTCGACTGGGACGGTGTAGGCGACCTGAACGCGGTAGTCGACCTCGACTGGGTCGCACTTCGCAACTGCTTCCTCGGCCACAAGCTTCTCCTTTCAAGTGTTTGCTGCGCCGGGTTCGGCCCGGCGTCGGCGCTCTCGCGCTGTTACGGGCGCGAGAGGCGCGGGCGGGATCAGCGTCTGCCCGCTCGGCTGCTCAGCCCTCCTCCTCGAAGCCGGCTGCGGCGAGGACGCCGCGCACCGCGCGCAGTCGCGAGATCACGTTGCAAACTTCCGTCGGCGCGTCTCCGTAGCTCAGGCCACCGCTGACGTAGACGGTGGCGCCGCGGACAGTGAGCTCAGCGATCTCGACATCCCAGTTCACGATCGCCTCCTGCAACTGGCGCAGATCGGCGCGCAGCTGGGTGCGGATCTCCCTCAGGCCCTCTGGCTCGTCGGGGTCGAGGACATCGAAGAAGTCCGGTTCCTCGACATCCTCTGAACCGAGACCCTCGACCACGCGCAGCGCGGCCTCGAAGTCGAGCTCGCGACGCTCGTCGATCACGAGCGCAGCGATAACGAGGTCGGCGCTCATCGACCGCTCCGATCAGGGACACCGCCAGAGCGCTCCACATCCTTCGCTTCGAGCTGCTCAGTCACCCGAGCGATCACGGCATCGTGCTCGGCTCCTCTCACGGCGCTCCAGGTGCCGCCCTTATGGTTTTGCCCGAGCGGCCCCAGTTTGCCGAGGCCTCCGCAAAACGACGAGTAGCCGGTCTGGAAGCTGAACGGGAAGCGCAGGACCGAAACGAAGCTGTCACGGGGCTGGAAAGAGAAGAACCCCGTGTTGGCGTAGTCGAGTTCGACCACGAGATCGAGGTCCCGTCCAGCCGCCAGGTTTTGCAGCGCCGCGGTGAACTTCTCTTGCAGGTTCATCGCGTGTACCTCCTTTGGATTCGTCGCCGCCCACTGATGCGAGCGGTCGTCAAAAGCGAGCAGGGGCGCGAGCGGTGTGGCGACTGCTTCCGCCCACACCGCAATGCCCCCGCCTCCGAGGTTGCAGCGCTGGGTCTTGCTCAGCGCAGCCCTTCGACCTCGCCTTCCGGCGTCAAGAGTGACCTCGCTGCGTTCTCGATTCGCCCCGCAGTAAGGCTCACGGCTGGCAGCTGATGACGACAGCCATCAGCTGCTCGGCGCACAGGCCCGCAGCGGTGTCTTGGATGTGGCGCCCCCACTCCCGAGCGCGCCGCAGCGCCCCCTCCTCGTCGACTTCGGCATCGGAGGCGTAGCCGCGCACGTCTTCCTCGCCGTAGATGAGGGAGATGATCGGTGGGATCGCGAGCTCGTCGGCGAGACCGCGCAGGTACTCGGCACGCTCCCGCTCGCTGGCCGCAGCGTCCTCGTTGCCCTGCTCGACATAGATCTCGGCCATCGCCTCCCGCGCCTGGGCCTCGATTCGCAGTGCCTGGACAGCGCTACTCACCGAACCGGCCTTCCGGTGAGGCCGCCCTCGGCAAGGGCGGCCTCGAGGCGCTCCGTGCCCCAGGAGCAGGGCACCGTGTAGACCTTGGCGCCAGCAATCGGTGAGAAGGTCTCGCCGTCGTCGAGGACGACGTACCCGCAAACTTCACCAGTGTTGACCTCCCCTTGCGGCGAGACCCCATAAAAACTCGTCCGCTCCTCGGCGCCACCGGAGACGAAGAAATCGGGGGTGTGTCCGCACTCGGCGCAGGAGACCTGCACCTCGTGCTCCATGGCGGCGGGGTGGCCGTTGTATGAATCGTTCAGGTCGGAGAACTCGAGGCCAGTGACCGCCAGCGGGCTCTCGGGCGTCCGCTCCGTGGCGGTGACATCGAAGTAGACCTTGGCTGAGGCCTCCAGGGGCCCCCCGCAGCGCGGGCAGGCAAGCGCCTCGGGCACCGGCGAGCCAATGCCACCGGCGGCCCGACGGACGCAGTGCGCCGCCCAGCTGCCGTCCCGACCACGCTCACACAGCTGAGACTCAACGCGCGCGAGATCGACGCCCCTGCCCACCTCTGCGGCAAGATCGTGATGGTCGGCTTTGTCGAGAGCGACGATGAGCCTCTCGGTGTCGCTCCGGCCCTCACCTTTACGTGGTTCCCAGAGCTCGGGTTGTTCGTCGAGGGCCTTCGTGATCGCCTCGCCGTCACCCTCGGGGCGCGCGACCTCGCGCACCGTCGAGACATCAGCGTCGCCTTCCTCGATCCACTTGGCGCGCAGCGCCTCAACCTCGCCGCGGTCAACGCGCCACTCGAAGCCGCCGGTACCGCCGTCGGTGACGAAGCCGGTAAGGAAGATCGCCTCCCTGCCCTTGCATGAATGGCTTGTGCTCAAATTCAACACCTCCCTTTTGGAGAGGCGAGGGGCAGCCCCTCGCCTCTCCGATTCGTTCTCATTCAGGGCGCCTCGAGAGCGCCCAGGGTTCCGCGACGCGGGCTTTGGCGCCGGGGCTGAGAACCGCTCAGCCGGACTCGCTCTCGGGGCGAGCGTCCTCTTCACCGCGCGAACGGATCGCTTCTCCGATTTCGCTGAGGGCCCCAGGTACCGAGGAGAAGCCCATCGCGTCAGAGAACCGTTCGAGGTCTCCCTCCCGCAGCGGGCCCGCCCAGCGCAGGACCAACTCGCCGAGCTCGAACAGACCCGAGGCCGGCAATAGGGCCCCTGCGGGCTCTTCTCCGTCCTCCTCCAACTCGGCCCGCTCCCGCTCCAGCGCCGCCTTGAGCGCGGCCTCTGCTGCAGCTACCCCGCCGGTGACTCGGTCGGTGGCGCAAGAGCCATCGGCAAGCCTGACGCAGACCACCCAGTCTGGTCGATCCTGCTTGCCCGCCTCTGCGGCGGCAGACGCTCTGGCCTCGGTGTGCAGGACGACGTCGCTGAACAACAGCCCGTCAGGGGCGGGTCCCACCGACCACCACTTGTCGTCGAGTGGGATTCGCTCCACCCCCACTGACCAGAGGCGGCCGTCAGTGAAGAAGCCGATCGGATCGCCGTCGGGCGCCACCCGGAGGTGGTCATAGGTGAGCTGGACGTAATCGAAGGGGCCAAGCTCCAGGCTGTCGGGCTGCTTGGAGCCGAAAAGAGCTCCGCCCTCCTCATACATCGCCTCGCTGGCCTCAAATCGGATGCTGACCATTGCATCGCTCCTTCCGGCACCCAGCGGGCCGTGACCCGCCGGGGGCTCGTGATTGTTGATTAGGCCGCCTCGGCGAACAGCTCCAGCTGCTCGGTGGCGTCGGGGTCGAGCGGTTCGCGCTCGAAGCTCCCCTCAGTGGTGCGCACGATCCGCAGGTTTGGCTTCAGGGACGCGTAGGGCCCCTCGGCCATCTCCCAGAGATCGCGCAGCGTGGACTCCTCGACGGTGTCTTTCTCGGAGAGCTCGGCGCCGGCGGCCTTCATCTCCTTGATCACCGCCCGCCAGTCGATCGGCTCCTCGGGGATGTCGATCAGCTGGCCGTCGAGCGCGAGATCGGCCGCCGCTCCCTTCTCGCCCAGGAGGTTGTGCTTGCGCTCCCCCATCGAGCCGGCCGGGAAGACGAAGTAGATCGTCACCGGCCGCAGTGAAGTCAGGCGGTGTACTCGCTTGACGAACTGGTCGATCGCCTCGTGGGACCAGGGGAAGCCGAGGACGATCGCCACCGAGGCGACCTCGAGACTGTGCCCGAGCCGCATCGCCTGGACACCCGTGCACAGGACCTGGGCCGAGCCGTGGGCGAAGGCGGCGATCTCCGCCGCTCGCTTGCGCGGCGCCTTGGTGGTGTGCGAGCCGTCGGCGGCCTGCTCGACGATGTGGACCGCCTTCACCCCCCGTTCGCAGAGGCGCTCGCAGATGAAGGGACCGGTCTCGACCAGGTCGGAGCCGATCAGGACCTTCTCGCCGGCCCGCACATGCTTCAACGCCAGCTCCAGCGTCTTCAGCATCGCCGGCGTGTAGTGCGATGCCGAGAGGCCCTTCTCGGCGGCCAGCACCCACTCGCTGTCGGGATCCGCCGGGGGCAGAGTCGAGGCGTACTCGAGCTTCGCAAGTTGGCCGAGGACCGCCGAGAAGCGCTCGACTGCCCCGTTTAGAACCAGCGGGTGGTTGGGGTTTTCCTGCGTGAAGAAGGCCGGAAAACGCTTCAGCCAGCCGTCGTGCATCGCCAACTGCGCGCGACCCATCGGCACCACCACCGGCACTTCGCGGCGCGGCACCATCTTGCCCATGTCCTCCTGGCGGCGACGGACCAGGCCCGCCGAGAGCAACCGCCAGAGCACCGAGACGTTGGTGACCTCGGGCATGACTTTGGTCCGCTGTTTGCGGTTGCCTTCGCCGTCTTCCTCGCGGCCCATCAGGTACTCGACGACGCAGAAATCAGTCTGGAACTGGGTCGGCCCCCCGTGGTAGTCGTAGGGGAAGCGCGAGGTCGCGTTGCCGAGCACCCACCAAAGGCCCCAGAACGCGTCGTTGACGTAGTTTGAGATCGGCGTGCCTGAGCCGCCGAAGCGGCAGGCCGCGCGCAGCGCCCGAATCGCTTTCGAGCGCCGCGAGGTCATGCCGCGAATCAGCGAGAGCTCATCGACGCAGATCACGCCGCGGCGAAAGGCGGTGGAGAGCTGGGAGGCAGCGCAGCGGACCTCGAGGGCCCGGTGCACGTAGCCGCAGCGCTCGCAGGCTTCCCCGCTCCAGCCTTCGTACTCCATCGCCGCGCAGGAGGGGCAGGCCTCCTCGCTTGAGAGCGTCACCCTTCCTGCGCCAGCCGAGGAGGGGACCTTCACCTGGACCGGCTCCAGGGGCTCCCGGCGCGCGCCGGAGAGGCTCAGGAGCTCGTACCAAGTGATGTAGAAGCCCTCGCCGCCGGCGTGCATCGAGCGGCGAACCGAGCGCGCCTTCGGGATCGAGTCGATCAACTCGAACTCGAGGTCGAAGAACTTGCGCACCTCCCGCTTCCACTGCGGGATCAGGTCCTGAGGAACGACGAACATCGCCTGGTTGGCGAGGCCCCAGTACTCGATGGCGCCGAGTGCCAAGGCGGTCAACCCCAGGGTCTTGCCGCCGCCCTGCTCCCAGCCCAACAAGGCACCGCATCCCTTGACGATCATGCGGACTAGGTCCTCGCGCTGCCAGACCTCGATCTCGCCGTCCTCGCGTTCGAGGTCCTTCCATGAGATCCCCTTCTCGGCCCAGCCGAAGCGCTCGGGGAAGCTGTCGAGGATCGCGCGCGCCCGCGCCATCTCCTCGGGGAAGCGGTCGCCGATGTGCCCGGGGTCGGGGATCTCGAAGTGCTCGAGCAGGTACTCGATCGAGTCCTTGTGCTCGTCGAACTCCTCGTCGCCGATCGTGACCTTCAGCAGCTTCCGCTGCTTGACGAAGGTGCGGACCTCCATCGTCCCGTCGCGCTTCTCATATGGCCGTTCGTCCTTGGAGCTATGGATCTGCGAGCGAGTGGAGATCGGGTAGGTCTCCCCCTCCCGAAAGCCGCGCTCGGGGTCTGAGCGGATACAGCGAATGCGGTCGAGTTCCTCGAGGAAGCCGAGCCGCATCTGCGGGCGCACCTCGTAGAGCGGACAGAGTTCGCGGTCGACCTCGGCAAGCGCCATCTCGGCCGCGTCGGCGAGCGCGGGGTCGAGGGTGAGCACGCCATCGCGGGCGAAGCCCTCGATCAACCGCCAATCGCGAAGGTTCAGCGCCAAGTAGCTGAGCGCCTTGTTGTTGAACCCTTCGACCGTGCGCAGGGTCTGGTAGTCCTCGGCCTCGCGCAGCGCGACCTGCGCGAACGCCGAGAGCGCGACACCGATCCGCTTGCCCCGCAGCCGCACGTCATAGCTCGGCCGCTTCGAACGCTCTACCTGCAGGCGGCGGTCGTGCTCGGTGGCGATCGCCTCAAAGGTCTCGGCGACCTGCTCGGCCGGCATGTAGGGCTCGACGGGCAGCACCCGCTCCTCGCGGGCGACGCGGATCTCAGCGCAGAGCTCGAGCAGGTTGCCGCGCTCGGCCTTCAGCGCAACCGGCTCGCCTCCGATCCGGGCCTCCGGGCCGGCGAAGAAGGCGATCAGGCTGGTGGCATCGACCCCGTCGAAGAGGTCACAGACCTCGACCGTGCACCAGACGAGGCGCCCGTCGGGGGCGGTCTCCACCTCGCGCCGGTAGCGATCGGCGGCGGTGATCAGCATCCCCTCGCCGTCGCGCTCCAACAGGCCGAGTGCCATCTTCAGCCCGAGCAGGGTCGAGGAGGCAGACTTTCCTCCGTTGAGAGTCGCCACCTGCCACTTCAGCCCCCAGGGGGGGTTCGCAAGCACCCGCGGGAAGCGCTGCCCCGAGGCCCGCAGCATCGGGTAGAGGCGCTGCAGGTCGCCGACGAGCGGCGTGTAGCGGCCCTTCGCGGCCTTTGCCTGATCGGCGTCGACCTCGACGCCGAAGCTGAGATCTTTCGGCCATCGCTCCAGCAGCGAGCCATCGCCGGCGGTGATGTCGAGGACGGGGCATTCGACGCCCTCCCCTAGGATCTCCCAGCACAGCTCGGCCGCCTCGGGCGGGCTGAAGTACTGCTGCAGCCCGGCCGCCTGGCCGTGGGCGCCCGGGCCCAATACGGTCGGTGAGGAGGCGATCGCCTCCTCGGAGATCGCGCCTCCGCTGAGGCGCTTGCCCTTCTGAGCCATCCGGCTCCTTTCCGGCAGGGGAGCACGAGGCGACCCTGCCTTGGTCGTCTGCTGCGCTTGCCGGCCGCCCGCTTGGACGGCTTCGCTCCCACACACCCGCGTGGGACGACCCCGAGGGAGCCAGGCGCTACGCGGCTCTCGCGTGTACCTCGTCGTTGAGCGCGTTGCAGGCGGTCTCAGCGTCGGTTCGCGAACTCCACACGTCGGCACGCAAACGGTCGGCCTCGGTGTCGCGGATCTGAAAGCCCTCGGTGGTGACCTCTACGACATGGCGCTCCGCCTCGTTGCGGTAGAAGCGTTCGCCCTCGCGCTCGAGCTCGTACCAGTCGAGGTGGAACTCGTCGGCGAGATGACGCAGGTCGCAGAGCAATTCGCTGATCGCCTCTGCGGCTTCCTCGGCTGAGCGCACCCGCGGCGAGCGAGCGCCGCGGGTCACCTCCGTGTCGTAAGAACCGACCGCCTGCGCCGCGCGGTCGCGGCGGCGGGCGTTGTCGATCACTTCAGCCATGGATCAACTCCGGCCGGGAATCGGCGCAGGCGACGTTGGCGGCAGCCGCGATCGCTGGCCCCGTCTCTGAGGCCGCTTCGGCGATCTCGCTCGCCGCCTGTAGCGCCTCAGCCTCATCGCGCGCTTCAAAGGTGATGTCAGCGCGCACTGCAAAGTGCATGGTCATCTCTCTCCTTTCGTGGGGTTGTCCTGCCCTACTGAAAGCCGCCGCGCGAGGCGGGCAGGGCACCCGCCCGGCGCCGTCAGTCCTCCGGTGCCGGCTCGGCTTCCCCGGCGATGTCGAGGCTCAGCTGCAGCTGGGAGCGCTCATAGCCCGACTGCTCCAACAGCAAGGCTGCGCCGAGCTCGATCGGGTCCTTCGTGCCCAGGTAGGCCGCGATGTCGGCGAGCTGGGTTTTGACCTCCTCCTCGGTGCCGAAGATGCAGCCCGTCTTTCGCACTCGGCGGTATGCCTCGTCGATGCTCACTTCGCGCTCGGCGCTTCCCCGCGCTCGCGCTCCAAACCAGTGCCGCGCAGGATCGCCCGCGCGACGCGGTCGATCTCGCCGGCGTCGCGGGCGATCACCTCGCTGTCCTCCTTCGCCCAAGCGGCGACGTAGGGAACCGTCGCGGCTGAGACGTCGAGACCGATACGAGCGCAAACGATGTGGGCGGCGCAGTCGACGATCGCCTCGGCGCGGCGGCGACCGAAGGTCTCGTAGTCGATCCCGAGGGCGTGGGCGTCCTCGTGGGAGAGAACGCGCACCTGCCCGTTGGGGGCGAGAGACTCCTCCACTCCGATCAGGCGCTGGTCGTAGTCGCAGAAGCCGTCTTTGCCCTCCGGCAGCGCCATGCGGCGCACCTCGAAGCCCAGCTCGGCGGCGTAGGACTCGAGGCCCGGGATCGCCCAAGCATGGGAGTCGCCGCTGATCGCTGCCGGCGGTGGCGGCGCGAGCGGCTTTGCCTCGCCGGGGATGGGATCGACCTGAGAGCGGTCGAAGACACCGCCGACCAGGTAGAAGGGCCGGCGCACCTCGACCTCCTCGCCAGTCTCGGGGTCGGTCTCGGTGACCTTGTGCGAGCTGCGCACCCAGATCTTCAGGCTTTCCTCGCCGCGGCGGACCTGGTAGCCGAGATCCTCCTTCCAGCGTTTGTAGGAGGCGACATAGGTCGCGTCGGGGTTCTGGAAAAGGATCCAGAGGATGTTTCGAGGCGAGTAGCGATACAGCCGCCGCTGCGCCTCCAGCCAGCCCCGAAAGCTCTCCTCGCTGCGCAGCTGCTCAAGGGCGCCGGCGAAAGATTCTCGCGCCTCTCGCAGGCGAGCCTCCGAGCGGCGAGCCTTAGCCGTGGAGCGTTTGCGCCGGGATTTGCGTGCCCCCGCCGCGCCTCCTTTCCCGCGGGCGCCCGCTGCCTTCTTGCCTCCGCACAGCGTGCCGCGGGCGGCGCTCGTTGGTCGAGCCTTCCGCGTCGGTGCGCCGCGAGCGCGCGGCGGCTCCTGTGTCTCGGTAGTCAATTGCTTCTCCTCTCTGAGCCCGAGGCGCAGGGGGCGGCGAGCGCTCGCCGCCCCCTCGCCAGCACCGGGGCTAGTAGGGGAACCTGGATTCCTCGTAGCCGGCCTCGCGGGAACGCTTCAGCTCCTCGACAAGCTCTGGCGGCAACACTCCTTTGGCCTCTTCGTCAATCGCCTTGCGGATCGAGCCGGTCGTGCCATAGCGCAGCCGTCCCTGGTATCCGCAGACACGGCGCGAGACCGCCAGCTCCTCCTCGGAGGCATAGACGGCGCCAACCAGGGCATTGCCGATGATGTCGAGGATGTCGTCGAGGGCTTTGGCGCCCCTGACCTCCTTGCGCAGCCGCTCCGTGGCCTTCCGCGGCTCCAGGTGCGTGATTTTCACCGCGCCGGGCTTGCCGCTTTTCAGCGTTTTCTGTTCGACCTCCTGCCAGGTTTCATAGATCAGCCTCGCCCCCAGGCCCGCCAGGTGTTCCTCCGTGGAGATCGCGTGCAGGGCAAGCGCACGGACCAACTCGCGCCGACGCTTCTCGGTGCGCTTGCGGGCGCGCCGCTTCAGCAGCCTGCGCCCCAGGTCGAGGTTGACCCGGTGCGCGGTGGTGCGCTTCTCGCGGGCTTCTTTCAGCTCCTCAGCTCGTTCCTCGCGCTTCTTCTCGGCGAGGATCTCGGCCGGATCGGCGTCCTCGGGGACCTCTCTGCCCTCCGCCTCGGCCTTGCTCCGGGCCTTCTGAACCTGGGCATCGCGAGCGGCTTTCGCCTCGGTCTCGGCTTCCTCCAGCGCCAGCTCCATGCGGTCGAGGACCGCGTCGGAGTGAAAGCAGAAGCGCTGGACGTAGTAGTTGTCCTCGTCGTCGTACTCCAGCAGGACGCCGAGGGCCCGCAGCGCGTCGAGATCGTGCTCCCCGAGCCTGATCGTGAATTCTTCCCCGGGCCGGAAGGAATCGACCTCGCGCTCTTCGAGGGCGGCGAGCCGCTTCGCCAGCTGCGTGCGGCGCTCCTCGGAGATAGCCAGCTCGGAGATGTCGACGCCGTGATAGCCACCGACTTCCAAGATCACCAACTCGCCCTCGGCGGGCGGGCGGGGAGCGGTGCGACCCTCTGCGACCTCGATCGTGCCTCGCTCCGCGACGAGCTGGCGCTCGAGGCGGCTCAACACGCGGTCGGGTGCGGATCGCAGCAGTCGCTCTATCTCCTCCTCGGCGGCGGCCAGCTGGGCGACACGTGCTGCCACGGCCTCGGATACCTTGGCGATCGCCTCAAGCTGCGGGACGACCGAAATGCCCGGTCGGCCGCAGATGAAGACGTCCTGAACCGCCTCGGGCAAGCGCAGCATCCGCAGCCGTTCGGCGACGAAGCCAGGCGACTTGCCAAGTCGCTTCGCGAGCGCTTTCTGGTTGAGGCCTGCGCCCTGCGCGATCCTCTGCATCGCCCTCGCCTCGGCGATCGGGGTCATGTCCTTGCGCAAGCCGGGCAGGTTCTCGATCAGCGCATAGGTGTCACGACGCTCGCTGTCGCGCACGTAGGCGGGGATCTCTGCCACCTCCGCTTCCTTGCAGGCCGCAACGCGGCGGTAGCCGGCGACGAGTTCGAGCCCCTCCTCTCCCTGGGTGCAAAGCACGGGCTGGGTCACTCCGTTCTCGCGGACCGAGGCGACCAGCTCGACGATGTCCTCTTTGGTGATTTCCCCGCGTGGGTTCTTCGCGTGGTCGACGAGGATTTCCTCGACCTTCACCATGCGCAACTCGCCCATCTCTGCAGGCATCTGCTTCCTCCTTCGAATCTGTTGTGATGCGGTCTCGCCGCGCCGCTCTGGACGCGGCGGCTGCGCGCTGCCGCTGCCGTTCGGGCAGCCGGCGAGCGCAGTCGGGCTCACTTGCGCCAGCCACGAGGCGACGCAGCAAGGTCGGTCCCGGTGCCCGGGCTCGGGCGCCGAGGACGCCGAGCGGCTAGGCCCTACTCAGAGCCGAGCGGCGCGATCAGGTCCTCGGGCTCAAGCGGACGGGGGCGGATTCGCTCCCGTCGCGGGCACTTGACATAGTGCTCTTCGAAGTCGGCGATCAGCGGCTCGATCACGTCGAAGTCCTCCGCCGTGCCGAAGGCGCCGATCAGGCGGATCACCTTCTCGGAGCCCTGCTCGGGACGATCGACGACGACGCTCACCGTTCGCTCGGCGTTGTGGATCCAAACCAGCGAATGTCGGGCGCCGTCGAGACACACCATCCCAAGCTGCTCCTCGGTCAGCTCCACCTTCCGAGCTTGCTTGACCAGCGTCGCTGGACTCACGCGACCGCCGCCGCGCCGCCACCGACCGGGCAGCTGTCCCAATAGGGGCAGCCATCCGTCCCGACCCGAGGCGCGCACCACCAGCCGAAGTCCGAAGACAGCGGCCACTCGCCGGGCTCGGTCTGATCCAGGTGGACGATCTGGCGGGCCACACGGGCGACACGGCGCTCAAAGCCACGTAGCTGCGCGAGGGTGCGGGGCGCGGGAACGACACTCCAGCGTGGGGCCCCCTCGGGCTCGAGGAGTCCCGTGTGAAAAACGAACTCGGCCGGGTTGCCCTCCGCCCAGCGCAGGTAGGTCTGGGCAGTCGCTTGCAAGTCCCTGGCGGCGCGGATCTCCTTGACCCAGGACTTTCCGAATTTCAGGTCGGAGAGCTGTTTGGCGCACTTGAGGTCTAAGTAGCAGACGAAGTTCCACTCCTGCTCCTCGCAGAAGCGGAAGCTCGCGCGCCTCTCGACCGAGATCGGCGTGACGCTTGGAGCCAGCTCCTCCAGGTAGTCGGCCACCCCCGCGCGGCACTGGCCCTTGCCCCCCTCGGGGTCGTCGTCGGGGACGAGGACGGCTTCGGCGATCTTCGCCGCGAAGAGCTCGAGAACGAGATCGTCGAGCTCCTTGGCGCCGGGCGGGCGGCCGTCGATCTTGCCCTGGAAGAAGTGGGCGAGGGCGTCGCCCACCACCGAGCCGAGCGTCATCGAGAGGTTCGGCGGAACCTTCTCCCCCAGCAGGTAGCGGCGGCGAAACGCCTCCGGGCATTTCTCAAAGGCGCGAATGCTGGCCGGCGAGAGGACGTCGAGGCGGTAGCCGTAGCCATAGCGGCGCTGCGGCAGTTGCAGCGGCACCCGCAGCGCCGGCGCTGCCGTGGTGGTGGCACTCACGGGGTGGGTTCGGGACCCGGGTCGCGATCGGGCAGCGAGGTCGGGGCATCGTCTCTACCTTCGCCCGCCTCAGGCTCCGTCACGGGCCCTGAGCCCCTGTCGACATCGGCCGCGGCGGTCGGCTCTTGCGCCTCGGCCTTCTTGCGGCGCTCCGCGACCCAGTCCAATAGCGCCTTGCCCCGGGCCTCGACGTTGGGCTCCCTGAGCGCGACCTTGCAGAGGCGCTCCAACTCGACGGCCGTGATCCCCGCCTCGTCGGCTTCGCGCAACAAAGCCGCAAGCTGCCTGGTCTGCTCGTCGGTGAGCCGGTCGGGGAGCTGGTCGAAGAGCGCTTCGGTCAGCTCGTTTCGGAGCTTGTCGTATTCGCCGGACTCGAGCACCTGGGCCAGGGTGCGGCGACTCGCCGGGCGCGCGGGTGCTCCGCTCGGCTGGGTCGCGGGAGGATCGACGATGACCGAGGGCCCCTCTCCGCTTCTCGCCGCAGGGGCACCCTCGGGTGCTGACGATGCGCCGGTCGTCGGGGGCGCCACGGGCGGCGAGATGCTCGGTGTATTGGCGGCGGGGGGAGCGGCCTCGAGGGCGGCGAGCGAGATGCCCAGCTCCTCGGCGGTGTAGAGGCCGCTCATCTCCGAGGGGAAGGCCTTGCGCAACGCAAGAGCCTCGGCTCGGATGCTCAGCATGTGGGCAGGCTTGCCGCCGGACATGCTCCACAGCGACCCGGCCCCGACCTCGGTCTGGGGCGCGAAGTCGTGCCAGTTGGCGGTGCCGGTGGTCGGCACTTTGGTTCCCTTCTTGTGGACCCTGACCCGAGCGGCGAGGGGGTGGTCATCACCGGCCCAGTAGTCGGTCCAGTTGCCTTCCTTGTCGCACCATTCGGGGTCGTCCTGGCCGTCGTAGCGCTTGGTCCGCTCGGCGAGCAGGCGAAGGCCGTCGATGTGGGCGACAGTCTTCATCACCCCGTCGTCCCAGGTGGCATAGATCTGGCCTGCCAGCGGCTCAAGCCCGTAGATCGCGGCTTCCATCAGGAAGCGGTCGACCTCAGCCTCGCTCGGCGCGACCAGGCGCGACGTACCGTCCGAGTCGGGTTCGCGCTTCTTCATCCCCGCCTTGACCGCGCTGCGGTACTGATTGGGGTCGATCTTCGGCTCGCCGTTTCGCTTGGCGAGCTCTGCGGTGCTGCTCATCAAATCTCCTCTCCGGCACCCACGCGCGATCTGCACGAGGGGCCGTGGGTGGTGCAGCGCGGGACCCTTTGGGGCCAGCGCCACGTTGACGTGTGCTCGGGGACCGGGGACCGGATCGGCCCCGCCCCGGCGACTCGGCGGTCTCCCGCCGGCACGGGCGGTTAGAGGGTTAGAGGCCCGCCTCGGAGACGAAGCGCGAGGTCTTCGCCGCCCTGCCCCAGCGCCGCGCGGAACTGGAGATGACGAGGCTCTCGCGGGCGCGGGTCAGCGCCACGTAACAGAGGCGCCGCTCCTCCTCGGTGCGGCCCTCCTGCAGCGAGCGGGTCGAGGGCATCACACCCTCCTCCAGGCCGGCGACCCAGACGTGCAGGAACTCCAGGCCCTTGACCGCGTGAACGGTGCCGAGGGCGAGCGCATCGCTTTGGCGGTGGCTCTCGCCGGAGTGCAGGGAGAGCTCCTGCAGGAACTCGGACAGACGGGGGGCGACGCCCTCCGCCTCACACTGCTGCTGGTAGGAGCGGGCGGCGCGAAACAGCTCGCGGACGCTGCCCAGCTGCCCCCTGCCAGCCTTGCCCTTCTTTCGCAGGCGCTCGGGGATGCCCGAGATCACGATGATGTCGCCGACCAGCGTCTTGAACTCTTTATTGCCTTCGGCTGCCGTCGATCGGATCGTCGCCATCGACTCCCCAAACTCGATCGCCGTCTCGCCGCGCTTTTGGCCGATGCCCCCCTCCCAGGGCACCAGGCAGATCGCCTCATAGCTCATCCCCCGCGCCTTGGCGACCTCCACAAGGGAACGGGCAGTCGCCGGCCCCAGGCCCGGCCGCGATTCCAGGGCCCGGGCGAAGGCGGCGGAGTTGGCCGGGTTGACGGTGAGCGTCAACCAGGCGAGCGCGTCGCGGACCTCCGAGCGTTCCCACAGCGCCCGCTCCCCCAGGGTGGTGTAGGGGATGCCTCGGGTCGCAAGGGCGATCTCCAAGTCCTGGCGAACCCGCATGCTTCGCATCCGCGTCAGCACCCCCAGCTGACGCGGCCTGCCGCCAGCCTCGATGTGACTCTGGGCCCAAGCGGCGATCGCCTCGGCCTCGTCTTCCTCTGACTCATAGCGCTCATAGATCGGGATCGGACCCTCGCCATGCGCGGCGACGAGCGCCTTGGGGCGGCGATGCTCGTTGTGGGCGATCAGGCGCAGTGCACAGTCGACGATCCCCCCGTGGGAGCGGTAGTTGCGACGCAGGACAACCGCCTCCGCAGCGGGGAAGTAGCGCTCGAAGTCCACCGTGAATTCCGGGTCGGCGCCGCGGAATGCGTAGACGATCTGATCGTCGTCGGCGACCACCGTCAGCCCGGCGCCACTCGGCACCAGGAGACGGATGAATGCGAACTGGCACTCGGAGACGTCATGGAACTCGTCGACCAGAAGCGCTTTCACATTGACCCGCCAACCGGCCGCGATCCGATCGTCGGAGAGGATGAGGACGGCGGCGCGTACCAGGCCCTCGAAGTCGAGGGCATTCGCTGCGAGCAGGTCGGCCTCGTAGAGGTTGAAGGCTCTCGCCATTGCGAGTTCGCCCCTGACCGTCCACAGCGCCGAGTCCTCGAGGTTGGCCTTCGCGTTGCCAATCCGGCGCGCCAGCTCGTGCGGGTCGACCTCGAGCTCAGCTCTCTCGACCGCCGAGCGAGCCAGCTGTAGCTGGTCGTCGTTGTCGAAGATCGAGAACTGCGCGTCCAAGCCGACGGCCTCGGGGTGGCGACGGACGACCTGCGCTGCGAGGGCGTGGATCGTCGAGATCCGCACCCCCACCTGCTCGGCCTCCAGCTCGGCCTCCACCCGCTCGGCCATCTCTGCCGCCGCCGCGTTGGTGAAGGTGATCGCCACGATCTGGGTCGGCGCCGCGGCGCCGCTACGAACCAGATGGACGATCCGCTGGGTCAGGACGCGGGTCTTGCCCGCGCCGGGCCCGGCGACAACGAGTAGCGGGCGCTCCAGGGCCGCGTGGACCGCAGCTCCCTGGTCGGGATCGAGGCTCGTCATCCGCTTGGGCGGCGGTGCCTCTGTGCTCGGGGGCGCTTCAGTTGCTTGGGCCATCTCACCTCCTTCGTTCCTGGCCTGCGTCGACGCCGAGCGCGCCGAGCCTCATGGGAATCCCGCGCGTCGGGCCTCCCTGCCGCTCATCCTTCCTCGCACAGGACTTCGAAGTTGGGAATCGCGTCCTCGGGGGAGTCGTATTCGCGCACCGCCACTCCGGTGGGCTCGACCAAGAGCAAGAAGCGGTCGATGATCGCGACCGGACCCGCGGCCGTCTCACAGCTCTCGTCGCATTCCCCGCAGCTGTAGAGCTCGTGCAGCGCGGCGGCCAGCAGGGGGTCAAAGGCACCTTCGAACCTGCTCTGGGCGGCGACCTTCTCCAAGGCGTCGGGATCGGCGGACCCGAGCATTGCGCGGGCCACGGCGATCACCAGCTCGTATTCGTTTTGCCGATCTGCCTCCCGATGGGCGGCTTCGGCCGGGAACGGCCCGATCCGCTCCTTTGCGGACTCGACGTAAAAGACGCGGTCGGAGTGCTCCACGACTCCCCAGACCCGCTCGGGCGGCGGCTCCAGGTGGGTGCGGCTCGGCTTACGGCCTCGCGTTTCGCCGCTCATCAGGCGGCCTCGGCGGCGCCGCACGCGGGCTGGGCCAGCTGCAAGGCGACGCGGCGGCCCGCCCGCCGGCGCGCGCAGGGCAGCGCCCGCACAGGCGGCTCGATTGCGGGCCGCGCCACGCAGACCGCACCTCGCCGCTCAGGGCGGAGGACCTCGCCGCGCTCGGCGCGAGCTTCGAGCGCCCCTTGATCGTGGGGGCCCTGCGGCAGCGCCAGCGCCGTCAGCGATGCAGCCTCGTCTCGCCAGCCCAGGGTCATCTCGATCGCCTCGGGCACCTCGCCGCACTCGGCGTGCAGAGCGGCGGGCATCCACCGGGCGACTTCGACGGCCATCGCCGCAAAGCACGCGACGGGCGTCCTGCAGGAGACCTCGGCGAAAGCGTCTCCCGTCGAGCCGTCCGGGTAGCGCGCGAATGCGCTCATCGTGAACTCAACCATCTGAAACCTCCTCTCGATTCTTTGGTTTGGCCCCACAGCCCCCGCAGCGCGAAGCGCCGACGTTCATGTAGAGGCAGGGGCCCTTGGGCGACTTGGCCTGACACTTCCAGCCCAGGCCCGCCCGCTCGACTAGCTCGTCGAGGAGCGTCAGGTCCTCGTCGCGCGCCGCGTCGTAGAGGGCGCTCACCGCATCGGCGGCGCTCATTCCGACCACGCGCAAACTGCGCCGGCGACGCGCATGCTCCAGCGGGGCATCAGGGGGCGAGGGCGGCAGCGAAGTTGGACGCCAGCGCCTGCTCCATCAGCTTGGAGCGGTTGGTGAACCGCGCCAACGCCTCGCCCCGGGTCAGGTCGTACTCGCCGGCCTCGAAGAAGACCGTGCCGTCCTCGTGGCGATAGATCCAAGTGAGGACCGCGAAGGCCCGCTCCTCGTCGGGAAGGAGGAACTGGGAGCCGGTGCGCGAGACGACGGCGTAGCCGTGCTGGCGGGTGCCCGGCCTGACCTCTTCTTCGACCACGGCGACCACTCGCCAACCCTGGGCGCGGGCGGCGTTGGCGGTAAGCGCCAGCGCCTGCGTTGAATGATCCTCGGCCGCCTCCTTGAGAGACCGCTCGAGATCGGTTTCCATTGCTTCTCCTCTCGGTTCGTATTCCCCGGCGCCGTTGGGCCGGATAGCTAAGAGCCGTTGGCGAATCGCCGCCGCGGCCCTCACTCACACGGCGTCAGGGAGATGACTCCGTGCTCGAAGTCAGAGCCGCTGGATGAGTCAGCTCGAGGGCGACCGCCGCGGTGGCAATCTCGGTCGTGCCTTCGGGGAGCCCCTCCCAGGCAGCGCCGACGTAGGGCACCTCGATGCCCTCGGGCTCGGACTGTTTGGTCAACCGGTCGCGAAGGAACTCCCAGGCCGCCTCGGGCCCCGGCGCCGCCACCGCGACGACGAGGGCGAAGGTCCGCACCTCTTCGGGCCCGGGCGGGCCGAAGGCGGCCACCAGGCGGCGAAGTTCCTCCTCGGGGACGCGGTCTTCACCGATCACCCGCTCGGCTTCGGCACGCAAGGTGTAGGGGTCGCTCGCCATGCTCAGCCCCCCGCGCCGGCGAGGGCGGGCTCGAGTCCCTCGACCTCACAGCAACGGATCTGGTGGAACTCGAAGCCGTCCTGCGCCTCGAAGTACAGCGAGACCGCCTCTGCGTCAGAACTCGGCGGCCGCGCCGGCAGCGTCTTGTCGCGTTCGCGGGCCTCACCCCACCATTCGCGGGCAATCGCGGCGGCGGCAGCCATTGCGAGCTGTTCGTTTCGGTGAACGCTGACGTCGGTGCCGTGGCGATGCTCGTAGACGGATACGTAGACCTCCATCTGACCTCCTTTTGGGTTGTTCGGGCATGGGTGCAGGACCGAGGGCGGGTCAGAGCGCGTACTCCGAGCCCTCGGCGCTGCCCAGGCGACTAGGCGCTGGGCTCGGGGACGGCGATCGCGCGCATCCCATCGCGCAGCAGGTGGATCTCCTCGGTCGCGTAGCGCTCGGCGGGGCCGATCTCACAGCCCTCGCCGACAAAGGAGACCTCCAGCGGGTGATCCCAGCGGATGCCCTCACACAGCATGTTGCGGGTGAAGCGCTGGGCCTCCTCGGCGTCCTTGGCCTCGGCGACGACGGCAAGGGCGAACAGACGCGTCACGACGTCGCCCCCTGAACCTCGAAGCTTCCTCCACGCCACTTCAGCAGCCGGTAGACCGCGCCGCTGGGCGCGCGGAAGAGACCCTTGCCCGGATCGACCGCCTCAAAGCGCTTGCACGGACCATCCGGGGTGAGGAACTCCGCGTCGAAGACGACTTTTGCGCCGGGAACAACCGCGGCGAGGCGGGCCAGCCGCGCACGGCAGCGAGCTCGCCACCTCAGCGCTTGCTCGTCCTCGGTCGGGTTCAGCAGGTCGAGGATGTGGGCCGGACACTCGCTCTCGAAGGGGCCCATCCGCTCTTCCATCGCCTTCCAGCCGAACCTGGCGCCAGGGCGGCCGGTGGTGAGGACGACCATCGCCCAAACCTCGCCGCTCTTCTCCTGGCGAACCGCGGCGTAAAACGTGCCGCCGATGCCGCCGACGTGGGCGCTGGCGAGCATCGTCTGGTCCTTCCCCACCAACTCGCGCGTGAAGAATTCCGCGTGGCTCTCGCCGCAGGGGCGGTGGTCCATCACGGTCCAACCCATCTCAGGAGCCCCCCTTCACACCGCGCGCCGCCGAGAGGGCGTCGAGTACATCCTGCGCCCCGCGCACCACGCTGGCACCGCGCGCGAGCAGGCTATTGGGCCCGACCGAAGTGCGCGAGGTGACCGGGCCGGGGACTGCGCCGAGCTTGCGGCCAAGCTGCTCGGCCACCTCCGCAGTGATCAGCGACCCCGAGCGTTCGGCGGACTCGACCACCACGGTCATCGCCCCCAGCGCCGCCATGATCCGGTTGCGCGCCGGGAAGGTCCAGCGCCAGGCTCCGGTGCCAGGCGGCAACTCGGAGAGGACCAACCCCCGCTCGCAGATCCGTCGCCAAAGCGAGCGGTGTGCAGCTGGATAGGCGACGTCGGGGCCGCAGCCCATCACGGCGAAGGTGCGCCCGGTGTCGAGGGCGCCTCGGTGAGCGCAGGCGTCGACCCCGAATGCGAGGCCGCTGACGACGACGATCCCTGCCTCGGCGAGCTCGCGCGCGAGGCTACGGGCGATCTCGCGCCCGTAGGTGGTGGCGCGCCGCGCACCCACGATCGTCACGGCGTCATCTGGCACCAGTCCTTCGAGCAGTGCCGGATTGCCGCGACCCATCAGCGCCCAGGGTGCGCCCGACACCTCGCGCAGGGCCTCGGGGAAGCCGCGCTCGTGGCGGCAGATCGCCCAGCACTCCGCAGCGCTCAGCAGCCCGCCGAGGCGAGTCTCACTGATCGCCTCCGCGCGGGCGAGAAGCTGGTCGGCCTGGCTCGGCGCAACGACCGCACAAAGCTCCTCGTTGCCGAGGGTCAACAGCTCTGGAACCCGACGCCCCGGAGCCGCCGAGCAGATCCTCTCGATGTAGGGGGCGAGCTGAGCCAACAGGTGCGAGCGGCGCAGGCACTCGGGGCAGGCACGAGGTGCGCTCCCCGGTCGCGGGGGCGCGGTGCCTGCCGGGAGCTCGCGACCAGCTGACTCGACGGCAGGTGGGGGCGGCTTCGGGTACTCGCCGGCGGCAAGCGCCGGGAGCTGGCCGAGGTTGGAGAGTGCGATCACCTCGATCCCGCCGGCCTGACGCGCTTCGCATCCGTTGTTCGCCGGGACGACGATCGCCTCCCGGCCTTCTTCGCGGGCAGCTTCGGCCATCTCCAGCGCCCCATCGATGCGCTTCAGCGAGCCCGACAACTGCAACTCGCCGACCAGGGCGAGGCGTGCCAAGCGCTCCCAGTTCAGTTGCCCCGAGGCGCAGAGCAGCGTGACGGCGAGCGCTAGGCCCAGGGTGTGTCCCTGCTTGCGGGAACAAGCGGGGGCGAGGTTGGCGACGATCCGCCTGATAGGGAACTCGAAGCCGCTGTTGATCAGCGCTGCCCGCACCCTCTCGCGCTCCTCCCGGACGACAACGTCGGGGAGGCCGACGATCGAGAAAGCGGGCAGGCCGCGGTGGATGTCGACTTCGACTCTGACGGGGCGGGCCTGCGCCCCTTCGAGGGTGAAGGACGCGACGCTGCTCAGCATCCGCGGGCCCTCCGTGGGATCTGGTTCATCACAGGCTCCTTTCGTTGAGATCGAAGGCACGGCGCCGAGATCGGCGGTCGGCCTTGCGTTGGTCTGTCGGCGCGGGCGCGGCGATCGCGCCCGGCGTCTGGGGCGTGGCCTCGGCCAGCGGGCTCAGTCGCCCGTGGGCCTTCGGCCTCCTCGACGTAGTGGTCGGCAATCGCTTTGAAGTCGACGCGCTCGAGCGCTGCCTCCAAGAGCAGCCGGGCGAGAGAAGGCTCCCGCGCGTTGTCGGTGGCCTCTTCGACGTAGTGCAGGCCGCAGAGCTCTTCGCAGAGCTCGCGCAGCGCGTAGCCGGCTTCCGATCGCGCCTTGTGGCGCTCCTCGCTGGTGAGGTCGAGGCCGGCGATCTCCTCGCGGGCAACCCCCGCGGACCGCTCTGAAAGCTCGGGGTTCTCGAGCAGGGCGCGCTTTAGCCGCTCGGTTAGCTCCGAGCGACTCATCGGCTCTCAAACTCCACGGTGCCCGGGAAGGTCCTGGTGCGAAGCGCGCGGGCGACCAAACGCTCGTGCTCCCGGCGCCGCGCCTCGCTGTCGAGCGACCCTCGCACGTAGAGGTCGAGTGCCCGGATGTAGGTCTCTTTCTCCCTGTAGACCCGAACGCCGATGTCGCCTTCGCAGTAATCGATGATCGCGAGCTCGGCGTCGGCAGCGAGCGAGAAGGAGTAAGGGAACTCGCCCCCGTCGGGCAGCAGACGAATGTGGCCTCCGTTTTCCCAGGCGCCGAGCGCGGCGACGAATTCATGCCCGTTGCCGACCGGGTAAAAGCCAGCGTGGAACATGTGGTCCTCGTAGCGCTTGGTTTCCCAGGCGCTCGCTTTCTCGCCCTCGGGGACGCAGAGCCGGTCGATGATCCGCTGGGCGTTGATCCCCGCGGCCTCGAGCGGAACCTCCTCGTCGAGGCCGAACACTTGGGCGACTTCGCCACCCTCGTAGAGGAAGCAGACCTCGACCTCGCCCCGCTCGGGCCAGGCGGTGACGGTGCTGACGACCGCGAACTGCTCGCGGTTGCGGTGCCAGGCGATGTCGGTTCGCCTCAGGCCCTGGGCTTTGACGGTGATCGGGTTGTCGGTCGTCTGGCTCCCTTCTGTGCGCGGTTCTCGCGGCGCCTGACCTGGGCGGTCGCTAACCGCCTCGCCGGGGCGATCGGAAGCGCCCTCGTCGGGTACGGCGCCGAGCGAGGGTCCGAACTCCTGAGTCACCTGAGTCGCCGCGGCCCTGACAAGGGCCATCGCGTCCTCGGGAACCGGGAGGGTCTCGCGCCGCGACGGGTCAAACCCGGCCAGCGCGCAAGGGCCTGCGATCCAGTCGCCTGAGAAGAGCCCCTCGCGCAGCAGCCCGGTTGCCGTGCGATTGCGCTCGAGGACGTGCTTGCCCTCGTCGTTGATGTAGACGGTGAGATCGGGTCGGTCCGGGAAATCGACCGCGTCGATCAGGCCCTCGACGAGTTGCTGCAGGTCCTCAAGGCCATTTTGCTCGACCTCTCGCGGCTCACCCTCGACGGGGATCAGGATTGCCTTCATCCCTCTGACTCCTTTCGCTGAGATGCCCTGGTCAACTCCGCGCGACGAGCCCACGGGCGATGGGCATCGCCGCCTCGCCGCCGCTGCGGCGTCTCTCGGTGCGCCTCGCTGGCGAGAGCGAAGCTCAGGCCGCGGGCGGGCGGGGGGCGGGTTGGCGCTCGAGGCCAACCTCGCGTTCGACCCGCTCGCACACCTCTCGGTGGACGTCCTCGGCCCCGTCAAGGTCGAAGGAGAGCCCCGAGCCGAACTGCTCGACCTGCGGCCCTGCTTCGCCCCAAGTCACCGTCGTTTCATAAGCGCCCGGCCGCGCCTCGGTCGTAGTGATCACGTAGGGGCCAACCCAGGATCGCTCCCAGTGCCGGGTCAGGAAGAACTTGGCGGCCGAGCCGATCGTCTTGAGCGCGATCGCGACCACCTCCTCTCAGGACTGCGTCGTCGGATCTGCATCGCGGTTAGCCGACGCTGAGGGCCCCAAGTTCCCCGCCAGCCCCGGGAGCGGCGGGCACAATCCCGCTCCGCGAGGGGTGAAGCGTGGCGCTGGGGCGCTTTGCCCGTGCCCGGCGATAGAGGCCTGCAAGCGCTGGGCGTCCCCTCACGAGGCGACGCAGCTCACGGCCGCTGAGGTGGGAGAGCAAAAGCCAGGCGCCCCCGCCGTCCGCCTCGGTGGTCGCGGCAGCGCGGCGTCGGCACTCCTCCTTGCGGTCATGGCGGTGGTTGACGAAGACCTCGACGACCTGGGCCGCCTGCAGGGCTTCGCTTGCCCGCCAGGCCAGGGTCAGCCGCGCCCTGCGTGTACCAGCGGCGGCGAGGGTGAGCCAGGCCCGCTCCTGCGGTGCTGGGCATCCCTCGGAGTGGCGGATCAGCGCCGGCAGGAAGTCCTTGGCGGCGACGGCGGCGAGCACCACGCCGACCGGTGTGGTGGCCTCCAACAGCTTGGCCGCGGCTCGGATTTCCGCGGCTCCTACTTCGCCGTCCTCAAGCGTGCTCCTGATCTCTTCGATGCGGCGCATTGGGTGCATAGGCACTCCTCTCTGCCTGGCAGCTGCAGGCGATTCGTGGGGCGGCCCGGCGTGCCTCGCCGAGCCGCGTCTCGTTCGTGGGTCGGGTAGTGCGGGGGTGGTTCGATCAGGCGCGCCCCTGCAGCAGCCCGAGAGCCGTCAGCTGGGCGGAGATCTGCGGGTTGACTGGACCGCGAGCGCGCTTGGCGTTCTCGAAGCGGTGCTGCAGCTCGGGGCGGGCCTCAACGAGTCGGCGAAGCTCACGGCGGCGAAGCCGGGCGAGTAGGAGCCAGGCGCCCCACTGCTCGTCGCCTGCGGCCTGCGCGGCGCGTCGCTCACAGGGGCCGGCGAGGCTCCCCTCTTCGAGCAGGACCTCGACGAGCGCATCGGGGTTGACGATCTCTACCGCCCGCTCGGCGAGCGCAAGCCGCGTCTTGACAGGGCCCGCAGCGGCGAGGGTGAGCCAGGCAAGGACTTCGCCCTGGGGGCGTCCCTGCGCTGCGTCGAGCATCGTCGGGGTGAACTCTCGCGGCGCCACGGTTGCCATCAAGGCCCCGATTGGGGTCGACGCCTCGATCAGCTCGACCGAGCGACCGATGCTGGCATCGCCGACATCGCCGCCGGCGGCACGCTTGATCTGACGGATGAGTCCGTAGTTGGGTCGCATTTCGCGTACTCCTTCCTGCCCGCGGTTGCGGGCACGGGTTATCGGCCCGGCCACATGCGGCCGGGCTCAGGTCAGGTGGTTGGCGCTACGGCGAATTGCCGCCGAGCACCGGTGGGGAAGTTGTGTCAGGCGGCCGCGGAGACCGCCCGGGACCGAGCCCCGTCTACCGCGAGGGCGCGGGCGCGGGGTACTCGGGCATCGCGGGCACCCCTCAGCCCTCCTCGAGCTCGCTCGACCAGCGGGCGAGCCGTTCGCCGTGCGCTTCTGCGAACTCAAGCTGGCGAGGGGTGTAGCGCTCGAAGTGCTCGGCGTCGGTATCGCCCGGGCGCAGCGCGAGAAAGCCGATGATCGCCCCCAGGGTGTTGTCGGAATCGAGGGCGTGCAGGGGCGAAGTGCCGAAGTCTTCGCCGGAGAAGATCAGCACCCACCGAGTCCCCTCGGCGAGGCAGAGGCGATAGGCGAGCTGGTGATGGCCGTCGGGACGACGCACATTGGTGTCCCAGAGGTCGATACGGAAGTCGCCGCACTCCTCGGTTCGCAACCGCTCGAGCCGCTCGGGCCAGTCGATGCCGGGGCCGAAGGGGTGCTCTAGTTCCTCTGCGCTGAGAAGCTGGAGCGGTGCCTTTATCGGCGCGGGAAACCGAACCGCGCCGCAGATCCCGCAACAACCCGCCTCGGTCCGCGCCCGCAGGCCGCAGCGCTCGCAGTGAGGTGCATCCTCAGTCGAGCACTCCGAGCAGCCGGGGAGGTGCTGACCAGCTGGCACGCTGCGGCAGCCGCACGGGGCGACGCGCTGGCTATAGAGGGAGGGGTCGGAGCTCATCCCTCGCCTTTCCCTGGCACGAGTCGTTCATCTGGATCTCCTTCGGTCGATGTGGTCTATGTCCGAGTTGGCACCGGCGCGAAGTCACTCCGCTCGTTGCAACTCAGAGGCCGTTCTGCACTCGCCCTACCGAGGAGTGAAAGTCGCCATTGCAGGGCGAGTCCCAGCTACCTCGGCGACCTCGCCGGGCGCCGATGGCAAGCGCCCGGTAGCGGCGGTAGCGCCGGGGCGGGGTGTCGTACACGTAGGGCATCGCCAACCCGCGGGCGACCTCCACTGCGCCGAGGTCGGCGCCGTCGGGCAGCTGCAGGTAGCGCAGCAGGCGCCCGTAGCGGTCGGCATCATCCTGACTGGGGTCTGGGACCAGGACGACGCGGGCTCCGTCGAAGCGCTCCACGAAGGCCGAGGCGGCAAGGCTGCCGCACTCCTCTGGGCTCCCGTAGCGCGTCGCGTACTTCTCAGGCGAGTCGATCGCTAACAGCCGCACGCTGTGCGTCGGCCCGGAGTCGAGGCGCACCGTAACCGTGTCGCCATCGGCGACCGAGACGATCCGGCCGGACGATCGAGCGACGGCGCTCGTCGAGGACGCCGGCGCCAGCGTCGAGCATCCCGACACCAACAACGCCACCATGAGTACGGCAGCGACCAGTACAACATGCCGCCCGCTCACTCGAGTACCGCCGGTCCCCGTTGGGTCGGCGGCGGGTACTCACCGCGGGCGACCTTGGCGATGTAATTGCGGTAGCGGACCCACTGCTCAGCCACCGTGCGAGCGCGGACCCCGCCGTCGTCGCGATCGGCGTAGAGGCGCACCGCGCCGACGAGCCGGTCGACCACGCGCAAGAGCAGCGGGTCGACCTCGAGGCCCGTGCGGGCGGCGGCGAACTCCGAGGGGGCGAGCTCGACCGCCGGCACGTTCTGGCGCGTGCTGCGTAGGACTCGGTCGAGCTCGCGATCGGCCCACTCGGGGTGGCTGGGCAACGCGCAGTGGGGAGGGTCCGCGATGCCCTGGCGGACTTGTGACACTGCCGCCGCCAATTCCCGGCGCTCTGCCTCGCTCAGCTCACCGCAGGTCCGTGCCCCGTTGATCTGGCAGACGAGTAGGGCGTCAAGCGCAATCCGCAGACTGCAGTGCCAGGTCATCGAGAGCAGGGTCAGCACCTTGACCTGGGCCGCCCGTTCGTCGCCGAGGAGCGCGGCGGCGCCGAGGCGGGCCCGGCGGGCGTCCGCTTTCAGAGCGGAGATCGCCGCACGGCGCTGGTTGGCCTCGGCGCGGGAGGTGGAGCGCTTCGGCGCTCGCTCCTCCCGGGACTTTGAGCCTCGTTTGGCAACGGCCATCAGAGTGCCCCCGGCTTCCGGGAGGGCGCCTCGGGAACACCGAACATTCGGCGCAGCTCGGCGACACAGCGCTTGAACTCCTCGCCACGCAGAGCGGTGCCAGTCGGGTAGCCGTGGGTGGCGGCGACCATGTCGACTGCACCGCCGCCGGCCTGGCAGGCAAAGCAATACCAGCCCGCCCCCACACCGCTGTAGAGCTGGGCGGAGGGATGGCGGTCCTCATGGGCGGCGTTGGGGCAGCGGATCTTGCCGTCGCGGCGAGGCTCGTTGCCGGTGATCACCCGGTAGTACTCCGCCGCCTCCAGGCCCGACCAGGGCTCCGCCTCAGAGCCAGGCCGTGGCAGGCGAGGGCGTCGCGCCGGCCGTGGCGCTTTGGGATCGCGCAGGCCGGCGGCGAGCAGCCGGGGGCTGTAGGGGGGCTTCGCCAAGTCGCACATCACCACCCGACACCAGGCCGCTCCCCGCCCTTTCGTGGCCGGCTTCCAATTCCACGTCCCCGGCACCCTCAGGATCCGCCCCCGGTTGCACGAGGCCGGATCGGCGCCCAGGGCGGCCGCCAGCATCCGGTTGAGCGCTTCGCAGTGCTCGCCGGAGAGCTCAGAGTCAAGCCGCCAGTAGGCGTGGGCACCGCCCGAACCCGATGCGATCACCGCGTGTGGGGAATGGGGAAAGCGCCGCAGGGTTCGCAAGCGGCGGGGATCGTCGATGTCGACCCAGGCGACTGCGGAGCAATCAACCGAGTCGTTGCCGGGGACGGGCACCCGCAACGTCGCGGGGGTGAGGAACACCTCGGCTCGCTCCTCGGCGCGCAACTCGCGCACCCGCTCGAGCAGCGCCTCGCGCTGGCCCGCCCGGACGAAGTTCTCCAGGCGGGAGCGGTCGAAGCGGCCGAGTCGGCCATCGGGGAGGCGCCTGACACCGACGACCTCGACGAAGCCGGAGCGATCACTGTGCAGGAGCTCGGAGAGCAGAGCGGCGTGGGCATCGGCGCCGAGAACCCGCTGCAGACGCCGCCCGTTGCGGTCGCGCAGCCCGACGAGCTGCGGGGGTCCGCTGGTTGGGACAGCGAGGGCTCGGGGTCGGGGCGCCACGGCCACACTCACAGGCCCACCTGCTCGGGAGCCACGTCGAGCGCCTCGCAGAGCAGCACCGCCGAGGTGTCGGGAGCGACTCGGGCATAGCGCAGCTGGCGGTTGCAGTCGCGGTGGCCGAGCAGCCCCAGGCGCCGGCAGAGCAGGTTCGTCACCTTGCTCTCATCGCGGGAGTCGCTGAAGCCCTCCGAGCGCGAGCACAGGGCGCCGACGCTGTGGCCGAGGGCAAGCTCCTCGGCGAGGGCCCCCTGCAACCGATACAGCGGCACATGGCTGGGACGTCGTGCTTTCTCGACTTCGGCGAGGAAGTGGCGACCGGCCTTCGCCGCAACCTTGCCGAGCGTCTGATGCCGAGCTGCCGCCGCTTCACAAAGCCGGTAGACGGCCTCCTCGCCGTCCCCGAGCTCACCGAGCTCCTCTGAGGCCCGCGCCTCGGCGGCGACGACCCCGACCGGGACCCGGCAGGCGCGCGCCTCCGCTGAGGTGAGACAGAGGCGCCTTGCCCACCGGGCCCAGTGGGGGTGCTCCCGCAGCGCCCGCAGCTCCTCGGCGGGCGGGTAGAAGATCACGCGCTGCTCCCAGCTCAGCGTGCTGGGCGTGATCTGCAGCGAGTAGAGGGCGAGCCCTGCCCCGTCGCAGATCACCAGGTCCATCTCTCGCAGCCGAAGGCAGGCCACGGGCAGCGGAGCCGAGGGCCCCCCGACGCGCTGCAGGTTGGCGAAGCCCTCGCCCTCGAGGTCTCCGGCGCTCAGCGCTACCGAGATAGTGCTTTCGCATCTTGCGGCCATCGCACTCGCCCCCTGCACGCCCGAAGATGTGTCTGCGCCACCCCTCTCGGCATCCACGGGGGGTGGGTGCTGCTCGTCAGTGCGCGGGGGCGCCGCAGCAGGGCTAGGTGCGCTCAGGGCGCTGTTCATCGCTGCCTCCTTCCTCCGGCCGGCCGGCCGGCTCGGAGCCTCCCTGACCGACTGGGTCGAGGGGCACGGTTGGATCGGTCTCGGTCGCCTGATCCCAGCCACCGGGGGGCGGTTCGATCGGGACAGGGGCCCTGCGTCGCGAGCGCCACCAGCGGCGCAGGAGCCACAGGACGCCCCAGATCAACCCCGCGTTGGCGGCCAGCGCGATCGCGCTGTAGCCGAGGCCCTGCAGCGCCAGTTCGCTGCCCACGTCGATGACGAGCGTGAGCACCCAGCGCAATGCCCTGGCCTCCTCTTCAGCGAACGCGGCCAGAAAGAAGAAGAGCAGGACGCGTCTGTAGGTCAACATCGCAATCCCTCCTCGGGTGAGGGTCGGAGAGCGGTGCCACGGCTGATCGTGACCCGCACCGGGTGGATGGAGCCCTCGTGCAGGTCAGCCAGCGCGAGGGGACACTTCGGGTAGCGCGCATCGGCCGCCCAGCGGGCGAGCTGGCCGAGGGCGTCGGCTTCAGTGACCGTGACCTCGATGAAGGCGTGGCTCTGGTCGGCGGCAACCGCGGCGAAGCGACCACACAGCGGCTCTCGCCCCGAGGCCATCGCCAGGACCTTCTCGACCATGGCCGGGCAGTCGACTTCCCAGTTGCCACGCTGCAGCGCGAACCGCTGCGCGAGGTGAGCGAGGGTCTGCCGCCCGCGCTCCTCGCCAGCTACGGTGGCCGGCATCACCTCCTGCCTCCACAGTGGCCGGGCCTTCGCCGTCGTCTGCGACTACGGTCCCGCACCCTGACAACGGCGCCGGGACTCCTACGAGCTGGACCTTCACACGGCGGTAGGACTCCAGTCGCTTCGAGATGGAAGCGAACCTTCGTCGAGCCCGCGCGGGCGAGGGAGAGGTAGGCGTCACGGTTTGCTCGCGGCCGGGTGCGCATCCGGCGACGCATCTGCGCCTCGAAGGGCTCCCAGTCGCACCGCAGCGCGGCCGCCACCTCGGCCGACCCCGCGCGCTCGCCCAACTTGGCAAGCGCGCGGGAGATCTCGGAGTGAGGAACGTCGGTGGGCGCCATCAGGCGGCCAGTGGGGACCGCGGGGAAGGTGCCTCCTTCCCCATCAGGGCGAAGGGAGCGCGGAGGCTCCTGCCACGGGGTGAGCGGGGTGCGGTGCTGGGAGCGGCGAGCGCGCGCTGTGCGGCCGCGCGCCTGCGGTCTTCCTGCTCATAGCGGGCCAGCTCGACGTCAACGTCCATCCCGACCCAGGCGGGCTCTTGGAACTCGGTCATGATGTGTCCTCCTTCGCGCTTTGCGCGAGGTCTGGGTGAGGAGGCCTGTTGCTCTGGACACTGCGGCAGGCCTCCCCACCTGGGGTTTCTTTCTGTGTCGGTGGCGCAGGCGGTGAGCCGCCTACGGGCACCGGTTGGAACTGGGCCGACGCGGTGCTCGGGCGAGTCGAGCCCGACCACCGGGTGCCGGCGAGTTTGCGCTCTGGCGAGCGCGTCCGGGTAGCTGCGCTGGACCTCAGGCAGCGGCCGTGTAGCGCGGCGCCTGGAGACGGACACTCGCGGCTTCCAGGGCGTCCTGGGCGGCCTCGTAGATCTCCACGGCGCGGTCGAGCCTCTTGCCGTCGTCGGAGAAGATGGCGATCACCGTTTCGACCTGCGCCATCTTCAGGATCTCCGCGATGTCCTCGCGGCTCTTCAGTCGATTGATAACCCGACGGATGCGACTTGCTTCCTTGCTCATGTGAATTCCTCTCTCTCACCGCCGCCGCTTCTCCCAGCGGCGGTGAGCAGGGTCAGAGGGCCCGCCTGAGGTAGGCACCTCGGAGTGAGTGAAGGCGCCCCGCGGGTGCGGGGGCCTGTGGAACCTGGGTGTCCTGCGCCTGGGATCAGGCGGTGAGGTGGGGCAGCTCGGCCAGGTGCATGATCTGGGCCCGGCGTGCGGCCCGGATCGCGCGACCGGCCTTCGCCAGCGCCACCAGGGGCGGGAGCCCGGCCTTCAGTTCCCGGTCGAGGGTGCGCTGGGCTTCCTCCCGGCGGCCCACCATGAATCCGTGGGACTCAGAGAGGCCCTCGCCATGGGCTATCGTCGTTACAGGGGCAGCGTGAGATGAGTTCATCGCTGTTCCTTTCCGCGGGGTCTGTAGCCCCGCTGGGTTTCAGGGGAAGGCCGTTTCCGCGACCTTCCCTGTCCTTTTCCGGTCAACTCCACCGGGCCGCCCACTCGCGGCTTCGGCGATTAGCGCCGCAGGGCGCTTCTCTTGGCTTCGCCGATCACGGCGCGCCTTCTCCGTGCATCGCTTCTCCGCGCGCGGTCAGGCCGTGCGTGGGTCTTCGATGCGCAGTGAGGCTGGGCTTCTGAGGTGCTCGATGCGGTCTTGACCGGTGGGCTCGACGGAGATGGCGTGGAGCGCTTCGGTGGATCGAGAAGACGGCGAGAAGCTAGGTCTTGACGATCGCTGCTGGCCTCTGGTTCGAGTGCCTATGTGGGACCGCTGTGAGCGGGAACTGCCGTGAAATGGCGTGAGAGATGAGGAGTCAGAGAGTAGGGGCTTGCCTGGATCTGTCAAGCCGGTGTCCGCCTGGCTATGCCTTCACGCCTGAACCTCTCTTCCCCTTCGCAGCGCCGATTTGCGGACATCGGGGCGACTTGGCTCTGTAGTGCGGAAAAGCGGGGCCGAATATGTCCGGCAGGGCGGCCGGGTAGCGTGCATTTGCGGACACGAAAACGGCCCTGCCGGACACCTAGCGGACGTGTTTTCGGGCCTAGCGGACGCCTTTTCCTCCCTAGCGGACATGGCCTTTTTCGGGTGCCATCTTCATCCCTTTGGGAGGTTGGGCGCTCGGGCCCAGACCGCGACCAAACGACGCCGGCGGGGTTAGCGGTGCAGCCGATCCGATGCGGCCGGTCACACAGCGAGGAGGAGAAGCATGAGCAGACGCCGTCTACCCACCACCGCCAGCCACTTCCTGGTGAGCGCGACCCTGGCGGCGCTGGCGTCGACGGGGCTCGCTGCGGCGCCAGCTGCCGCCTCCGATCCCGAACCCTGCGGGCTCATCACCGAGCACGAAATGGCGCAGGCCTTCGGCTTGACCGACGCTGTCCCCCACCACGCCGTTCTCAGGGAGCCAGGCAATCCCGCCGGAGTCATTCACATCCGCTGCCGGGTATTCGCCTGGAGTGGCCCGAAGCCCACCAACGTCGCGCGGCGGCGGGCGGGTACGCTCGCAGGGACCGTCGCCAGCTTCAGGGTCGAAACCTGGGTAACCGACCCCGGCCCCTTCGCCGAAACCTGGCTTGCAAGCTTCCCGACCAAGCTCGAAGGGCTGCTCGACCGGGCCAAGGCTCAGTTCACCGAAAGGGACCTGCAGGGCCATGCCTTCACTCCACCGAGCGTCGGAGCTGAAGCCGCGCTCGGCTACCAGGCCGTGACCGGCGGGGTGAGGAAGCTGCGGGCCTTCTGGTGGAATCGGGCTAGCGGCACGCTGATCTCCTTCAACGCCCTCGGGGCCAAAGACAAGCCGCTGGCTTTCTCGGTAGGACAGCTCGCCGCCACGATCGTCCCGGGGGTCGGCTGAGCCTCCGCAAAGAGGCATCGCCGGGGCGCTTCCGGAGAGCGGCCAGCCTCCCGCTGGGCAGTCATATCCATTGCGAGCCAATAGTGTCGGAGACCATGGGATCGAGCGAGCCGGAGGCACTTCGGGAGATCACCGCCCTCTTGGCTACACCCTTCCTCGCCTATACGACCGCAGCGAGCGAAGACGAAATCAAAGAGAGACTCGAGGGTCGCGTCCAGACCCTCGGCGGGAAACGTGAGGCCGCACTTGCGAACACCCTAGACATGGCCAGTTGTTGGGCTTGGCCGGAACCAGACGCCGCACCGGCCCGACCCGAGGGCAGTGCCGCCGATCGGATGCGACGCTTTGGCTGGTTCGACCTGGACGCAGAGCAGACGATGGCCAACCGGCTCCGAACGTCTGCTGGAGGCGAGATTCCGCGGACCCCCGACGGGCTCGACCCAGCAGAGCAAATTCTGGCGACCATTGCGATCGACTACTTCCCGGTGACCCTGCTCCCTCCACCTCGCCCAGAGAAACCGGCAACTGAGCCCCCGATTGTCGCCACTTCGCGGGTCACCGCCTTTGCAGAAGCGATCACCGGCGACACAAGTCTCCACCGACTGTTGACGGCCGAGCCGGCCTTCTTCACCTCAACCGGTTTCGGCTACAGCGCACCGAACGCCACGCGAATCGTTGAGTGTTGCATTGCCACGGCCGAGTTGAGGGTCCGGATCATGAATCGACGGCGAGCGGCTGACTTCATCGATGCCGCACTGGAAAGTCTGCAGATTGTGCGCGAGCTCAGTCAATTTGGGCAGGCCGAAGCACCGGCGATCATCGGCTTCGCCCACGTCGAGGTGCCCGAGGACATGCGCCTGCGCGGACCCAGAGGCGGGACTTTGCGATCGGCTACTCAGGCAGATCTGAAGATGCCGTACGCCGCACCCGCGACGATGGTCTTGGAAACGCGGGCAGTAGTGGCACTACATATAGGAGAGGCGCCCCCTGATGCTGGCGACTTCTACCGTGGGCTAGGAGATCTCCGCCACGATGCTGAGCTAATCGGTCTTTCGGGTCTCCTGCTTCGCGACCCAGCCACTGTGCCTGCACTCCCCGTGGAGACCTGGACCAAAGTTTTCGATCCTCTACAGCCATACGTCGGCTCCTTCAAGCGGGCACGAGACACGGCGACCTCAGCGAAGTTACGCCCGAATGAGCTGCCTGAGTTCGAGTACTGGCTTGCTCAGGTCGAGCGCCATCACCACCCAGCCGTTCGAATTGCCACGCGGCGCGCCATTACGGCTCTCTCAGAGCGCGAGGCTGATGAAGATTCCCTTATTGACCTAATGATCGCGCTTGAGAGTCTCTTCGGCACTCGGACGGGAGAGCTGACCTTCCGAATCTCCTCAGCGCTTTCGTGGTTGCTCGGGAGGAATGCCGACAAGCGAGTGCAGATTCAGCGAGATGCAAAGAGCGCATATGCGGTGCGGAGCCAGATCGTGCATGGAGCAGATGTTGCCGATGCGAAGATCGCAGAAAGCCAGGCGCGGGCGAAACGTCTGCTGCTCGGATCCCTGAAAGCGCTGTTTTCGGAAAGGATGGACCTGATCAGTGATCCGGAGCGAAGCAACAAACTCGTTCTCGATCAGCCCAAGGAGTGAGCGCTGGCCAGATGCCAGCTCCGGAAAGGCGGCCAGAGTTCCTGTGTCAGCTGCCGTCGGGGTGACCTGAACCGAGATCGGCCCAAACAATTGCCGGTAGACCAAGGCCAACCCCTGCGCCGCCGAGGGCTGCGCAGCCCTTCGGAGCAGCTAGCCCGTCGAGTTGGGACCGGCCCGGCGAGCTGTCGATCGATGCCGCTGCTCCACGCCCACGCCACAAGGAGCGCGAAGGGGGGCACGACGCCTCCTTCCTAGTCCGCAGCGAGCATGCATTCTGCCGTGACATAGACGCCCGCATCCGACCAGCGCACATCTGCACCATCGGCGTTTCTCGCGCGAGCCCATTCAAGCGTCAACTCGAGGAGCCAGTCCTCTGCCTCTGACCGAGCTTGGGCATAGGCGTCTTGGTCTGAGAAGCTTGGTTGATGGCTGGCCGGAGCCAGGATGAGTCCGACATCTCGCGTCGCGCTGACCAGATTATTGAGTGGGGGGCGGCCATCGCAGGCGGCACCGCCGCTGTCGGCGCTGGGCTCGCACTCACACCCTTCGCTGGCCCTCCTATAGCCATCGGCGTGACAGCCGCGCTTCGACGCGTTGCCATTGACCTGACGCAGAGAGTCCTTACGTGGCGACAAGCACGACGAATTGAGATCGCGTGGGACGCCATGACCGAGCGTGGCCAGAGCTTGGTCGAAGCGGGGCAGCACTTCCGGACCGACGACTTCTTTACCAGGGAGGGTGACTGGCCATCCCCTGGCGAGGAGTTGCTCGAGGGCACGCTCCTTCACGCGGCCAACGAGTACGAGGAACGAAAGGTTGCATGGCTCGGTCGTCTCTATGCGGGCTTCGCCTTTACCCCGGGTCTGACTGCTGCGGACGCGAACTACTTTCTCAAGATCGCGGAGCTCCTCAGCTACCGCCAGCTGGTGTTGCTCGCGATGTTTGGAGGCGACGAGCATCGCCACGCCCTGACGGCAATTGCAGCCGAGCGATCTGCCGGCAGGCGGACGGCTGAGCCTGGAGTCATCGCCGAGGTTGACGGCCTGGCCAATGCCGGGTTGCTAGGTATTAGACAGGACGGCAGATGGGCAGGGCGGGCAGCTGCAAACCCAACGGACTTGGGGTGGCGTCTGTACGCGCTTATGGACCTCTCGGAGATCCCCCAGAAGGACCAGGAGGCTGCTCTCGATGCTCTGGGTCGACGTCAGTGAGTCAACGGTGTCGCAGTCTCCGGGACTTAGCGGTCGCCTCGCATCGCGCCCGGAGACGTCGACAAAAACTTCCTGCGAATGGGTGGCTCACCGCCGAGATTGCGAGACGTAGCTCCAACTTGAGCACTCCCAACGCGCACCAGGCATACCCATCGTGTCGTCCGCCATCGGGTTGCATTTACGCTGCGGGCCGTTCACGATCAAACAGGGGCTGAAGCACTCACGGCGCTAGTCGAAAAGCGGTCAAGCACAAGCCTATGTCAACGGTCGAATCATCACTGTGACGAGGGCTCGTCGAGCATTCCGACATCGAGCACATCGAACTATGGACGCCCTCTTTTGATGAATCACTTGACCCATAAGGGGGACTCTCGAATGTAGCTGTCTGCTGTTTGTCGATTGCGAGATGCGAGCGCCCAGACCAGTGCGCAGTGCGCTCTCGCAAAGGACGAGGAGCGGAAAAACGGTGCGGACAGCGCCAGCCAGTCCTCCCTCCGCGTGGAGGCAACCGTCGGCCAGTGCAGCACTGGTAGCGCGGCCTATAAGGCCAACGCAACGGCCGCCGGGATCACCGGGGCGCGCCGACCATGGACGACATCTTGATCAATTTATCCGCGGGGATGATTGGATGAGGGCTGCTGATGGTGCAGCTACTCCAGTCGTGCTGCGTCGATGCTTCCGTCGAGGAGGTGCGGGTGGCGATGGCCCTGAACGGTGGCGTCAGCCTCGCGGTATGGATGGGTGGCTGCGCGGTGGAGCTGGACTGCGCACGGCGGGCTCACCTGGGCGCCGAGGACCTCGGCTATGACGAGTACGAACCGGACGGTGCCAGCGCCACCGCAACGCGCGGCGTCTACCACAGCCTATGCAAGGCGTTGGGGCGCAGTTTCTCGGTCGACATCCTCGCCGGAGCCAGCGCTGGTGGCATAAACGGAGCCCTACTCGGGGCGGCGATGGTCTCCGGCCGACGCCTGCATCCCCGGTTCCTGCGGGAGCGCTGGCTCGACCTCGGTGACCTGGGGTTGCTGCTGCGCGATCCGACCGGAAAGAAACCTCCCTCGCTGATGGACGGCGACCTCTTTCACGAAGAGCTGCTGCGGGTCTTCTACGCCATCAGGGGAGAAAGCAACGCCGGCGGCGGAAAGCCAGGCGAGATCGAGGCCGCGGCGCTCGCACCGAGCCGGCTTCCCGCCGGCCAGCGTTATGGCAACAGAGGACGTCTGGTCCCGGACCTCGACGTGACGATGACCGACGTGGTTGGCACACCGCGCACCTTTCCGGACGAATGGGGCCAAGAGCTATTCGCCCGCGAGTACGCGCCGCGCTTCAAGTTCCGCAAGCCGGGCGACTTCGCTGCGCCGGCGCTGGCCGACGCGGCGCGGACCTCAGCCTCCTTCCCGATCGCCTTCGAGCCTTGGAGGGTCGACGGTGAGGCCGCCGCAAGGGCGGGTCTGAAGGGGCCGACCTACGGGATCGACGGCGGGGTGCTCGATAACGCCCCGATCCGCGCCGCCCTCGAGTTGATTCCCTTCCGCCCCGCCGACACCCGGGTGCGGCGCTACGCCTGCTACCTGAACGCCGACCCGGTCCAGCCGGAGCCTTCTGGCGAACACGGGCAGCCCGAGGTCGAGGACGTGATCGGCTACGTGGTGAACCTGCCGCGCACCGCCCCCTTCGTCGACCAGCTTTACGCCGTCCGCGCCGCGGTCAACCGACCGCTGGTCACCCAGGCGATCGTCCGGGAGCTCCTGGGAATGGACCTGCCGGCGCTGGAGGAGACGGCGAAAGCGCTGCTGCCGGCCTACAAGCGGCGGCGAACCGTACGCTCGATCGAGGCTCTGGTCCCCGACCCGGTCAGGGCAAGAGCCGTGCGGGACGCGATCCCGGAAGACGGCGGGCCGCTGCCGTGGATCCCGGACGGGGAGCAAATCGAGGCGCCGGAGTCGGACGAGTGGGACTGGGGCGTCCGTCCAGCTCAGAGGATCCTCTACCTACTGCTCGACCTGCTTCGCGAGGAACTGGCCGAAGCGTCGGGCGAGCAGGCACAGGCGCTACTGAAACTGCGCGGGGAGCTCGACGCGAGGCTCGGGCGGCTGGAGCAGACCAACCGCCGCCTCAATGACCTGCTCCGCTGGCTACTGGCCGCGCCGAAAGGCGCCGTGCCCGGTGGCGCCGATGCGGAGGGGGATGAGCTCGCGAGCGCAATCGCCGACGCCGCCAGGATCGCCGCCGACAGAGGACAGCCGATCTATGGGGAGGTCGAGGAAGCGGGACGTGAAGTGCTGATTTTCCGCGAGCGGGCACGTGAGGAACGGGGCGGACTGGGGCCCGACGAGGCGTTCGGTGTGCTGTTCGCTCCCGTCGAGGAGGAGGGGCCATACGACCCGATCCAGGTCTTCTTCCGCCGTGTTCTGGCGATCGAGGTCCTGCGCCGGGCCCTTTCCGACGACGTCGAGATCGACACCGCCCAGGAGCTGCACTTCGTCCAGCTGACGCCCTCGGCGCCGACGCCGATTCTTGCCCGCCGGCCACTCACCAAGCCGCCCCCTCCTGCGGCGGCGAAGGACAAGCTGACCGGCGTCGGGCTCGGTCACTTCGCCGGCTTCTATCGCCGCGCCTGGCGCGCCAACGACTTCATGTGGGGCCGGCTCGACGGAGCGGCGCGAGTGGTCGACCTGCTGCTCGACCAGCCGCCGGAACCGAAGCAGACCACAGAGCATCTCATTGAGCGGCTGGAGCGACTGAGAGCCCGAGCGGAAACGATCGCCGAGGGCGTGCTGGGCCCGGGCGCGACAGTTGAGCAGCGCTGGCTCGTGCAGGAGGCGCTGGCGGATCACAAGGGCGGGGTCGTGCCGGAGCCAGACGGAGAGCTGCTCGATGCGACGAAGCTCACCGTCCTTCTCACCAGAGCGATCCTCCACGAGCTGGCCCACGTGCCCCGCGACGGGCGGTCTCCGCGGGTAACCGAGCTGACCCTGACCCGGACCGTCTGCGCCCGCGCCGCGCAGCTCGAGGCGATCCGCGACGAGCTGCCGGTGCTGGTCGAGGAGGCGAAGACAGACGGGGAACGGGGCAGCTCCGGCAAGCCGCTCGAGCTCGGCGAGGGCGGGTTACGCTCGCGGATCGAAGAGCTGCGCAGCGGCGAGTCGCTGCCGAAGCGCCTGATCGGCGAGGGCGAGGCGGTCAGCGATCTCGGACTGGGGACGATCGCCCGCGCAAGCCGGGTCGGCGTCTCGATGCTCGAGTCGACCTCTGCGCCGCTGACCAAGGCGCTCGGCGTCATCCGCGTGCCGGCCCTGGCCGTCTCCGGTGTCGTCGCTCGCGAGCGGCTGAGCCGGCTGACCGCCGTCTGTGGATTCTCGGCGGCGGCGGTCTACCTGTCGAGCCGCATCGTCACCGCCGAACCGACCGCGCCACCCTTCTCCGACCTCTACTCACTGCCGGTGCTGCTGTCACTGGTGGCTTGGCTGGTTGTCCTGACGGCGATTGCGGTACCTGTGCTGCAAGCGTGGAAAGCCATCGAGCGTCCGCTGAACGCCGCCCGGGCGTTCGGGCTGTTCGCCTGCGGCGGCGTCCTCGCGGGGCTGCTTGCGCTGTGGGCGAGGGGTGGCGGCCTCAGCCTCGAACAGGTCCTCCTCTGCCCGGGAGCCGACAACCCGCCGCAGGAAATCGTCGTCCTCGCCCTCGTCGCCACGGCGGGCCTGTCGGCGCTGCGGCTGCCCGTGCTCGGCAGCACCCTCAACCAGTTTCTGCTCTGGCCACCTGGCCGCAAGGCACTGTGCGCCGTCTTGATCGCGGTCTCCCTCGCGGTCTCCATCGCCGCGGGCATTGCGCTCTGGGGCCAGATCGACGGCGGCTGGTGGCGGACTGTGAGCGTCGTCCTCGCGCTGCCGGGGGCGCCGCTTGCTGCACTGGCGTACCTGATGCCTTGGAGGCGGCGGGGGTCGGCCAAGTAAGGAGGGAGGCGCTGTTCGGCTGGAGAAAAAGCCTGAATAGGATTCGCGAGAGTCATAACAGACACACTGGGGCTCTTTGGTCTCTTGGTGCATCACTCCCGCGCACTCTCCCTCCTCGTCCGAACCGGGCATTTGGAGCGAAGCTCAGCGGGCGCTCGCAAATCGCGCAAAGCGAAAGTTTCCTGCCTACGGCAGGGTTTCGAGCCCAACTGTCAATCGCTATGCAGGGAACCAAGAAGCGTTTTAAACTGCGAGCATCGTGGGAGGAAATACGATCGGCGATTGGATCAAGTCATCGGTTTGCACAACTCTGCGATCTGTTCCTACGCTCTTTCCACTGGTAGCCGGAATTGTGGTCGGTTGTAAAGCGGGGCACATCTACCCAATGCGCTTTTTCGAAGCCACAGCACAGGTAATACCGGTGCTCTTCCTCGCCCTGGCCATTGAGTTGCGCGTGTTCAAACTTCCAACAGTTCCGTCGTCCGTTGATCCGGAGCTACCGGAGAAGATCGATCAGCTGATTGGGGCACTGAACAACTGGGCGGTCGCTGCGGTGGCACTCTTGGCTCTGGTCACGGGGGAGATTTTTGCATTGATGACCGTCGCCTACGGTCATCCGACTTGGAAGCTGGGCCAAGGGATCGTGCTTGGCGCGTGCTTCGCCGGAGTCCTGATGATCGGCTATGCAAGCCTCTCCGCAGCACAGACAAACGGAGGCGGACCACAAGCCTAAGTAGACATCCTTATACCGAACGACCCACGTAGACATTGCGCGGAGACTCATGCTTTCCGCGTAGTTGCGAGCGCGTCGGCGATCAGCGGCAGACACCCGGGTTGAACGAGAAAGAGGCGTCGTGCCCACCGTTCGTTCTTCCGTGTAGCGTGTGCGTGGAGCACCGGCGTCGCTCGGAGGGCCCCACTCGACGGGCTAGCTGCCCCGAAGAGCCGTACAGTCCTCGGCGGCGCAGGGGTTGGCCTTGGGCACGGTTCAGCCGGTGGGCGCCTTGAGGCGAGCGGCCCGCTTGCGACGGGTAGCGGCGACGCCGCCGCCGAGATACTCATAGTGGCGACCACGGCCGTTGGGCCCAGCCGCCAAGAGCCTGCGACTCGAGATCCGCACCACCCGCTCGCCGTTCCAGGCTGCCACATTCGACCCCTCGGCATCGAGCAGGCGGAACTTGGCGCCGTCACCTCGCCGGCTATACCGCTGGCCCTCGGCAAGCAGCTCGGGGTGTTGGCGAGCGGCCTCGCGGGAGGCATCGCGGACCTTGGACTTGCGGCACCTGTGGATGCCTAGCCCGGCGGCGCTCGGCGAGCTGAGGTCGGCCATGCACGACCCCCTGGCGCCGGGCTCCCGCAGCTCCTCGGGAAGCGCCGAGAGCGCTTCTTCAACCTCGGTGTCGGGATCCCATTCGGGCAGGGTGAGCAGGCAGCGCTCGGTCCCCTGCTCGACGCTCATCACCCGCAGCTCGGTCCGGTAGCCGCGCGGGCGAGGGCGCCAGCCGTGGAAGCGGTAGTGGATGCCGTTGCCTGCCTCATCGCAGGCCAGCAGCCGCTCCAGCGCCAGGCTGGCCTCGCCGCCGTCCTCGCGCATTACTCGGATCCACTCGCCGTCGAGGCGCTTGACGGTCAGCCGCAGGCGCAGGCGGCCCTTGCGCGGGAAGAACATCTGACCCGGGCGGATGCGGGCCGGATGGCGCGGGTTACGCGGCCCCGGGCCCTGCTTGAGGTTCAGCGAATGACCGCCCGTCATTGCTCACCCCCGGTCGAGCAGGAAGCCCTTGATCCGGGGCGCGCCGAGGGTGTAGACGCTGTCGATCAGCTTGGCCTCCTGATTGGAGCGCTGCACGCAGATGACCGGCACGATCTCCCTCCCGGCGCCGAAGTACCCCGCGGCCCACTCGACGTGTCGATGGGCCTGGGAGATGTCGCGGTAGCTCCAGCTCGAGGCCTTGGTGTCGATCACGAAGGTGACCCCGGGCGAGTGGACGACGTGGTCGACGTTGCCCCCACCACGCTTTTGGACGTCGTGCTCGACCAGCCAGCCGCACTCCTCCAAGACCCAAAGGCGCGAGCCGACGCGCTCCTCGGCGATCGCGCCGGCCTTGAAGCGACGCGCCGAGCGCGCCCGCGTCCTTGCCCCGTTGGCGACCAAGAGGCCGCCGGCGATCAGGAGCGCTCCAACCCCGCCGCCGCCGCTGGCGCCGATCGCCAGGCCGAGGCCAAACAGCAGGGCCGAGCCGAGGGCCCACTCGGCCGCCTCGCGGTAAAGGCGCCCCGACGTCTGGCGCACGCTCTGTCCTGGGATCGCGTTGGCACTCATCAAATCAACGGTAGGAATGGGCCAGGACGGCTTGGGCCAGGGAGCGATCGCGGAGAATGCGCGAGCGCCCTGCTCAAGAGAGCACACAGACGGCTCCGAAGGCGCCCTCGGCGACCGCGACCAGCCTCTCCATCACCAGGTCGCAGTCGGTCGGCTCCCCCATCGGCAAATCGCCCTCGCGCAGCCCGTTGGCCAGCGGCTCGAGCTGCGCGTTCAGGCACACCAGCAGCTCGAGCAGCCTCTCCCAGGTGAGATCGACCAGGCGGACCCTTACCGCCGAGACATGGTCCAGGGCTTCGTCTCTGGCCCGCCTCGGGGACTCTCCCTCCAACAACTGCGCGGCACCTCGGATCGCCTCGGCGCAGATGTCCGCGTAGAGCCCGGCCAGCTCGCTCGCCACGTCACATTCGCCGGGAAGCCTGCCCTCCGCGCTGCGGGCGAGGGTGACCCGCGAGGCGACGGCGATCGTCTCGTGCACGCGCGCGAACCAGGTGCCAAGGCTGGCACCCGGGGCGACGAGGTAGCGCTCCTCGGCCCGCGCGAGGCCGTCGCGCACGACGGTCGCCGCCAAGCGGCGGCGGCGCTCATCGCAGTGGGGCCGGTCGAGGTCGCCGGCGTGCACGAGCGCCACGGGCTGCCGGCTCGGCCCGGCTCCTTGTCCCCGCGACCGAGCCCACCATCGTGCTCCGTTGTGGCTACCCATCGAAGCGTCCCTCACTTCGCGGGGTCGACCTGATCGCGGGGGTCGATCAGCATGAAGGAGCGCGGGACCGGCCGCCCGGCGCTGCGGCGCTCCTTGGCGTTGCGGGCGGCGCGAATTCGATCGGCGGGCAGCTCCGCCGGCACCCGCCACGCCCGCAGGGTACGCTGGTGGATGTCGCGGGCGACGGCGACGAAGGTGTTTCGCCGGCCGAGGTAGAGCCTCTTCGGAGTCGGCGTGACACCCCGCGCCCGCTGCTCGCGCGTCTGGGTCTGGGCGGGGCCGAGGAGATAGCTCGTCAGCGCCTCGTCGAGCAGCTCGATGAAGCGGGCAGCCCGCTGGGCGTCGGGGACGACGAAGAAGAGGATCGGGGGGCGGCCGAGGTCCTTGTAGCGGGGATGCGATTGCCACCAGCCGGTGAGGAAGCCGTCGTAGGCGAGCGCCTTGCGGCGCACGGTCTCGTCGTTGTTGCCCCACTCGATCTCGACCAGCAGGTCGGTCCTCACCTTCTCGCCGTCGGGCTTGGTGAGCAACAGCTCGAGGGTGAGGTCGGGGACGACGTTGGCGAACTCGGCCCCGCCGAAGTCGATCGGCGCGTTCTCGCGCAGGTCGACCGGGGCGAGGCGCCGCGCAGCCTCCCGGCGCTCCTTGACCAGCGGCACCTCGATCTTGCCCGACCGCGGCCCGCGCCAGCCGGCGAGCTGGCGGGGGGCGAGCGAGCGGAAGCCAAAGAGCCACTCGTTGCGGGCGAGGTCGTGGACGACGTGCTGGGCGCTTCGCAGCTCGGGGGCCCGCCAGGTGCCCGAGGTCTCGTGGTCCGCCGCGTCACGCAGCAGCTCAAAGCCGGCGCTCTCGAGGACGTAGAAGCGCTTGCCGCGCCCGCGGGCCCGGCGCAGCCCCAGCTCGGCTCGCTTGATCATCCGCTGGCGGACCAAGAGCAAGAGCTCGCGGCGGACCTGGCGCTCGCCGGCCGACATCAGGAAGTCGCGCTGGATCTGGCCCGCACTCAGGACCCGCAGCTCATAGAGGGCCTCGAGAATCGAGCGCTGCTCGGCGTTGATCGCGTTGTGGCGAAGCTGGGGCGGCTCGGATTTCGCCTTCTCCCAGGTGATGGCGGCCGCCTGCTCGCGCATCAGCTCGACTTCGCGGTAGCCCTCGCTGAGCGGCTTGTCGGTCGGCGCGCCGAGCGCTGCGACCTCGGCCTCGCGGCGCCCGCGGCGCGAGGCCTGTGCCGGTGCCTGCCTCTGTGGCGCCGGTTGGGGCGCGCGCTTCGGCGCCGAGGTGGCCTTCGGCTTCGCATCGCTGGCGGCCGGCGGCTCCTCGGGGGCGCTCGGGGCACTCCGCTCGGCGTCCTTCTCGGGCTCCTCCCCACCGCTTGCGGCGGCGCGCTCCTCCTCTCCGCCGACGTCTCGCAGCTCCTCGTTGTCGCCGCGGCCGGTCAGCTCGGGCGGCGGGGCGATCACTTCCGGGTCATAGCCCCCTTCCTCGCGCATCCGGGCCTCGAACTCCTCCAGCTTCTTCGGGTCGCGCTGCCAGGGGATCGTGGCGACGGTGAACGAGCTCGAGAGCGTCTTGCCCGCCTGCAGGACCGCGATCGCGTGGTGGACGTCGAGGCTGGTCAGTTGGTTGACCTCCACCCGCATTCGCTGCAGCTCCGCCAGGGAGCCGCTGCGGCGCTCCACGTAGGCGGGGTTGAGGCGGTTGACGGCGCGCTCGGCGTCGGCCATCGCCGAGCGCAAATAGAAGCGCGAGCTGCAGAGCGCGTCGATCGCCTGGGCGAGCTCGGGGGTCATCTGGCCGCCGTGCTGCCAGCCCAGGGCGAGATCGAGGCCGGCGGAGCGGTCGTGCTCCATCATCCGCGCGATCGTCGGGCTGAAGAGGTTGCCGGCGTCATCGCCGATCACCGCCACCCGGGCGCGCTCGTCCTCGGGGAGCTTTTGCTGGGCGAGGATCGCGCGGTGGATCAGCTGGATGAAGAACTTGAGCAGGACGGCGCCGTCGGGGTGATCGGGCACGCGGGCGGCGACGATCAGAACCTCGCGGCGACGGATCACCTCGTCGAAGCTGACCGTCACCGGGTGGTGCAGGACCGTGTTCAGCCGCTCGTCGCCGAGCAGGGTCTGGATCTTGTTGTAGGGGGCCTCTAGGCGCATCACCGCCTGGGCGGGGGACTTGGCCAGCTGGGCGGGCAGGATCCGGGCGAAGTGATCCCAGACGCCGTGCCACTGGGGATCGCCGCTTAGCTTGGCGATCTTCTCGGCCCGCCACTCGGCTGCCTCATCGTCGGAGGCAAGCCAGCGCGCGGTGTGCCAGAAGGTCGGGTCCTCCTCGAGGGCGAGGGTCGCCCCGCGGGCCATTTTGAAGGAGCGCTGGGAGGCGTTCAGCGCCTGGCTGTCGCCCTCCTCGGTGCGCGAGACGTCGACCATCGCTTCGGAGAAGATCGCGGCCTCTGCCTGCAGGTCGCGATCGGCGCTTCGCAGCGCCATGCCGAAGAGCGGGCGGGCGACGTCGAGCACCCGCACCGTCCGCCAGCTCGGCATCAGCGCCGTCGCCGCCTCGGCGAGGTCGTCCTTGGGATCGAGCACGATCACGGCGGTGTTGGGCTCCCTGGCGCGGACCTCGGCGATCTTGGCGAGGATCGAGGTCTTGCCGCCGCCCTGGACGCCCGAGACCTGCACGCCGTATTTGAAGTCCTCGCTGCGGATGCCGACGTAGTTGCCACGCAGGTCGGTGGCGATCGCCTTGCCGGCATCGGCCGGGCGCAGCACCTCGGGCGGCGTCGCCAGCTGGGGCACGTTTGAGCGCGCGATCGCGACGTTCTTGGTGAAGGGAGTCGGGATCTGCCAGAGGGCGGCGATCTCCAGGCTCGAGTAGACGCCGCGCCACCAGGAGGGCAGCGGGTTTGACTCCGCCCGCGCCATCCGCTCGATGTAGAGGCGGCGACGGAGGATCGGGTGGCGCTGACAGAGGCGGTTCTCCCCTCCCTCGGCGTGTCCCTCGATCGCCCCGGCGACGTGGCGGGCGGCGCGGTAGGTCTCGGCGCCGACGCGGATGTCGCAGAAGCTGAGCGGGCGAAAGACCATGGCGTCGGTGGAGGCCCGCTCCTCGCGCTGCTGCACCGCATCGGGGGCCGGGGCCTCGCGGGCCGGCTTTCTCCGCTGGACGGCGACGTCTTCGAGCGGCCTTCTGGAAGCGGTTGGGAACCGGCGTGATCGTGATCTGGACCAAGACCCGCTCCCCCACCTCGGCCATCACCGAGAGCAGGGCGTCGACCGGCGCCTCCTGGTAGGGCTCGGCGGCGGAGAGGCTGCGCTCCAGGGGGCGATCGAGGGCACGGGCGAAGGGCTTTGCCTTCTTCAGGCGCACCACCTCCTTGAGCCAGGACCGCAGGGCATCGGGCGCCTGATCGCCGAGTGGGGTCAGCTCGACGTCGGGATAGCGGCTCGAGAGCACTCCGCGAAGCGCCTCGAGGTGCCCGTCGCCCTTCGGCACGGCGATCCCCAGGCGCTGCTCGCGCATCCCGCCCGGATGGACGCCGGCGATCAGCTCGAGCGTCGCAGCCGGGGGCACGCCCCTCCAGAGCCGAACCCACCACCGCTCCCGAGTGACGGCTCCGAGTGCCTCGATCAGGCCGGCGATCTGCGCGGGCGAAGCCTCTGAGGAGCGACCGGGGGTGATCAGGATGCGCTGCATCGCGCGAGCTCGCCTAGCATGGATGCGGCTGGCAACCAGGGCGCTGGTTGCCAGCGCCGACAAGAGCAAGGCCCAGCAAAAGACCGACCCGGCCGTCGCGATAGCGCCCTCCGCTCCCGCAGACCATGAGGTCGTCCTTCCTGCGGAGGGCTTCTCTGGCGAGCCGTCGGCGTATCTGCCGTCGAGCCTCGCCGCCCCGACTTCGGTGGGAACAGCAAAGCGGGGCGCAGTTGGACTCGACTTGGGTTCCTTGTGGCCCTCTGATCGAGCGAGCGCTCCGTGGGGGAGCGTCGAGAACGGGCGGTGGGCATTGAGGGCGCCCATGACGAGCGCCGCCACGGCGGCGAGAGCGGCTAGCGCAAGGACGATTTGGCGGTGCGGCGCCACTAGCCCGCCCGGCCGGCCTGTCGGGTGTTCATCTCAGTCCTGTTCGGTTGTAGGGGCCATCACCCCCTACACGGGCGCGAGCGGTGTCACGCCACCCGCCGGAAGTCCCACGAGCTGAAGCAGTCAGCCACTCCGAGAGCAAGTGAAGGCACGCTCGCCTGTCCCGTCATCCGCTCCTCGATGTCAGCGGCGGCGCTTCAACCGTCGCGCAATTCTGGGCCACGCCGCGATCACCGCCATCGCCACGACCAAGACCGCGACCCACTGCCACCCGATGACTTCGTTCACCGCTTCAGCAAGGTTCTGACCGATGCCCAGGACCACGGAGCAAAGATAGACTGCCGTCAATGCACTCCCGTCCATCGGGCGCCGCACCAGCGTTGGGAGCTTGCGCCCTGATCGCGGCGCTGCTACTCCTCGCCGCCCCAAGCTCAGCCCAGGCTCAACCGCATCGCTGCGGGTCGCGGGTGATCGGGACGGTGGTCGGCCCGAGGCGGCTGTACTTCAAGGCCACGCCCGGAGTGAGCTGCCAGACGGCCCATCGGGTGATCCGCGCCTACTTCAGTCGGGCAAAGAAGGGGCAATGCACGGGCTCTGGGTGCATCATGCACCTCGGCGGTTGGGAATGCCATACCGCCCCAGGTGGCGTAGAAGTGAGGTTCGGGACGGTCACTTCATGCTCGAGCCATCGTCGCTGGATCCTCACCTCTCGATACCCGCGCCGTGGCTTTCACCCCGAAGGCTAGGTATCGCGTCAACTGACCGCAGAGTCGACTTCGACGCATGCCGACCGCTGGATCATCGGTCGCACCGCAGGCGGCTCCCCCGCTCTCGCGACCAATTCGCGGGCGGTCGAAGCCCGACGCGGCTAACGATGGCCGAGCGCAGTGCGTCAGCCGCAATCGCCTATTGCATTGAGACTGCGACTCCGTAGCCGTGACGGTGGCGAGTCCCGTGTCTAACGGACTGCTGACTCACCCGGAGAACATGGCGAGTCCGCCCACGGGGACGGTGGACCCGTCCGAGCTTGCAATTCGCATGGGCGAGTATGCGGCGTGCCTGCCTAAGGGTATGGCCGCGCAACCGGGGAACGATGCACTTTCTAGAGGACTTGGCACCGCGACAGCTGGGCGAGATCCCCGGTCGGCCAGCCAAGCAGGAAAGCGCCTTGGAGGCGCTCGTCGGCGTCACGTTGCCTGACGGAACGGACGGAAGACCCGGGCCGAACGCGTTGGTGGCGGTAACCGTGAACTTATAGCTCGTTCCGTTGATCAGCCCCGACACCGTGATCGGCGACGATGACCCAGTTGCGGTGACCCCGCCCGGCGATGAGACCACGGTGTAGCTGGTGATCGGATTACCGCCGTCATAGGGTGGCGACGAGAAAGAGACGGAAGCCGAACCATCTCCCGCGTGAGCAGCCACATCGGTGGGAGCGAGGGAGGCACTCATCCCTCCATCCAGCACCCGGGCCGTCTGGGTATTGAGGTAGCCGAAGGAGGTCGCCACGTCCAGGCGCGAGGAGAAGCCGGGGCCGAGGCCGCAGTGGACCTCGAGGCGGCCCGAGCCGGTGGTGCCGCCGTTGAGGCCGGTGAGGAAGCACATGTCGGCGTTGCCGTCGCCGTTGACGTCGGCGAAGTAGGGCAGCGCCGTCTGGGTATTGAGGTAGCCGAAGGAGGTCGCCACGTCCAGGCGCGAGGAGAAGCCGGGGCCGAGGCCGCAGTGGACCTCGAGGCGGCCCGAGCCGGTGGTGCCGCCGTTGAGGCCGGTGAGGAAGCACATGTCGGCGTTGCCGTCGCCGTTGACGTCGGCGAAGTAGGGCAGCGCCGTCTGGGTATTGAGGTAGCCGAAGGAGGTCGCCACGTCCAGGCGCGAGGAGAAGCCGGGGCCGAGGCCGCAGTGGACCTCGAGGCGGCCCGAGCCGGTGGTGCCGCCGTTGAGGCCGGTGAGGAAGCACATGTCGGCGTTGCCGTCGCCGTTGACGTCGGCGAAGTAGGGCAGCGCCGTCTGGGTATTGAGGTAGCCGAAGGAGGTCGCCACGTCCAGGCGCGAGGAGAAGCCGGGGCCGAGGCCGCAGTGGACCTCGAGGCGGCCCGAGCCGGTGGTGCCGCCGTTGAGGCCGGTGAGGAAGCACATGTCGGCGTTGCCGTCGCCGTTGACGTCGGCGAAGTAGGGCAGCGCCGTCTGGGTATTGAGGTAGCCGAAGGAGGTCGCCACGTCCAGGCGCGAGGAGAAGCCGGGGCCGAGGCCGCAGTGGACCTCGAGGCGGCCCGAGCCGGTGGTGCCGCCGTTGAGGCCGGTGAGGAAGCACATGTCGGCGTTGCCGTCGCCGTTGACGTCATCAACACCGCCCCCCAACGGAAGCGCGGTCTGCATGCTCATGTAACTGAAGGGGGTGGCGACATCAAGGCGCGAGGAGAACCCCGACCCAAGCGCGCAGTGGACCTCGAGCTTGCCCGAGCCGGTGGTGCCGCCATTCAGGCCGGTGAGGAAGCACATGTCGCTATTGCGGTCGCCGTTTACGTCGAACAGCGGATGGTGCACGGGAGGAGGAGGCGGTGGTGGAGGCCCGCCGCCAGGCGGCGAACCAGTGAAGCGCACTGCGCCTACGAAGGGCAGCGCGTGCTCGATCCAGGCGAGGCTGTGCTCTTGGACTGGAACGTTGAAGTCCTCTGCATCCCAGACCATCCCGTTACCGGCATAGATGCCAGCGTGATCGAAGCTGCCAAACGACTTCCCGAAGAACACGATGTCGCCGGGTTGGAGGTCCGCCTGGCTCATGATGGCGGTCCCCTTCGCGGCCCATTTGTTGCCCTCTCCGTCGTGTGGAAGGCCCGCGATGCCCGTTCCCTGGTAAACGGCGAAGATCGCGAGCCCGGTGCAATCGAATCCGACGGTGCCGCCGCCGCAGCCCCCATGTCCGAAATCCCCTTCTCCGTGGGTTGGGCCATGTTCATTCCCGCCATCCCAGCAATAGGGACGCCCAGCCTGAGAGGCGGCTGCGTTGACGATCGCCTGACCGTCAGCGAGCGCCGGCGGTGCGGAGCAAAGGCCGGCAGCGCCCAGCACGGCAAGCAACGCGAACAGGCCGGCGAGCCGCGGGAAGCAGCTATGTGAACCTTGCAAAGCCGACCTACCGATCGGTGCGAGCGCCCCCATGGCCGAGAGTGTATGGGTTGCGCTGCCATCCAAGCAATAAGCCCAAGCGCTCACCTACAACCCAGCGCTCCGCCCAACACTTTCCGTTGCTGCAGTTCGCGAGGAGCGAAGCCCCCCTGGCTGCCTCCCGGTCAGCCCATCAGCCCAAGGAGCGCGGCCACAGGCCAGCGGCGTCGTCGATACGGCGGAGGATGTTAGGTGGCAGTACCCGAATTTTTAGGCTCCGAGCCACAGCTCAGCGTGAAGCCAAAATGGCGCGGGTACAGGCGTCTGGGGTATTCCAACACGATCCTGGCGTAGTACGTGAGTCCTTCGCATACCTGCCTCCCGGTGACCGAAAAGCGGATCTCCATCCGCGCATGGGTTTCCGGATCCACGGCGCTTGCCACCGCCTTTGCGGTCCCAGAGCCCCAACGACTCCAGGCAATCCTCTGGAGATCGAGGACCAACAAGCCCGCGCTGTGCCTGAAGACCCCCGAACCCACGGTCGTGCAGTCGTGGGGGTGAGATTTAGGGCTTGGCGCATCCCCTTTCCGCGCGCACGCAATGTAGATCGGTTCATCTGAGGCCCCGACTGACGGTGCGACCAGCGCGAGAATGACGGCGGGGAAGAGAGAACCAGCGAGGAGCCGGCGTGTCATGGCTTGGAGTCTAGAGCCGTCCACCGGCGTACGTACAAGGACCTCAGCCTTCTGACAAAACCATAAGCCTGAATCAGGGTGGTGGGTGGATCATCCTTGTGTCCGGGACCCACAAGCCGGCCGCATTTGTAGACTCACCTCGAACAACAGTCCGAATGCGGAGACACTCCCCGCCACCGCCGATAGAGAACCCACAGAGAGGAAGAGAATGGCAATTCACGTGTTGGAGGAGGCAGCCGATCTGATCAGGAAGCGCCTCGCCGAGCTGGACGAGGAGCGCAAGCGTCTCGAGCGTGCCCTGGCAGAGCTGGGCGACAAAGTCACCGGACGCCCCCGTCGAGGCCCTGGCAGGCCACGCGGCTCGGGCCGCAAAGCCGCCACCCGCGCTCCTCGCCGCCGGCGCAAAGGCGGCCGCGCCGATCAAGCCGCAAAGCTGATCGTCAAAAGCCCCGGCATCACCGCTGGCGACATCGCCAAGTCCCTGAAAATCAAACCGAACTACCTCTACCGGGTCCTCGGCGACCTCGAGAAAGAGGGCCGCGTTTCGAAGAAAGGCCGCCAGTACTTCCCAGGGAAGTAGCCATCCACCCTGCCTCAGCCCGCCAGCGGGAAGACCCGCACCCAGGCCGGCGGTGGGCATAGTTCGGCGCAGCCGAAGCTCGAGCTTTGCCAGGAGACGTGGAGGTGGGCGTTTTCCCCGGCGTGGGCGGGGTCGCCGTGGTCGGGGTACCCGTTGTAGCCGATGAACTGGATCGCCGGCGCCAGCGGGCAGACCGGAGCGGTGCCCGAGGCGCCGCAGCTTTCGCGCCATCCCAGCGTTTCTGCCGCCGCCCGCGCCGTCTCATCCCAGCCCTTGCCGGGTTCGGGGACCATGTCCATCGCGGTCCCGTCCCCGTGGGTGTTGTGGCCGGTCTCCCGCGCGGCGGTGACCCTGAGGTGAAAGGTCTCCAGCAGCCAGATCGCATCCGGCCAAAGCCGTGAGTCCACCGACTCCGGCGATCCCCCGCCGGCCCAGAGCGCCGACGGGATCGGTTTGAACGCGCGCGGCTGATAGAGGGTTTCCACCCTCTGCAGGGCGGCCGCGGCGCCGACCAGCTGTTCGGCGACCGGCGTACAGACGATCGAGCCGCTGAATTCCTTCGCGTACCCCTCCACCTCGCGCACGTACCAGTCGGCGTGGTTGTAGGAGAAGATCGCTTCGTACCAGTCGCCCGGGGCGCCGTCGGTGTGCAGGAGGTTCGCCGCGGCGAAGATCGCGTCGGTCGGGTCATAGGGATCCTTGCGCCCGTCCCCGTTGCCGTCGACGCCGTAGGTTTCCCAGCTTTCCGGCATGAACTGCATCCAGCCGATCGCGCCGGCCGAGGAAGGTCCCATGTTGGCGCCGAAGTCGGTCTCGACCTTGTTGATCGCGGCGAGGATCCCCGGGCCGCGTGGACCGAGGTGGTATTTCGCCGCCGCCGCCGCGTAGATCGGCAGCAGCTTCGCTGGAGGGCTGTCAGACCCCCCGCTCGCCGTGCACCTCACCGCCCCTTCCGCATCGGCGGACGGCGTCGCCCCGACGATGGCGGCCAGGAGGATGAGGAAGAGCAGGAAGGCCCCGATCACGACCGCGCCGGCGACCAGCAGCTTCGCTTTGCCGACCTTGGCGATCAGCTTCAGCGCCACCTTGCGCTTCAGGTAGCTCGCCAGCGCCGAGCGGTGCTCGCTCATGGCCCGACTCCGGCGACGAGCCAACGGCCGCCCTGCTCGATCGTGCTGGCCCTGAGCAGATGTGCCCCGCCGCTGCCGGCGACGAGGACGCCGACCAGCAAGGCTGGCTCGCCGTCAAGGACGCTGACCCGAGCGGAGGCAATCCGGACCACCCTCTGGCGCGGCGCCCTGCCCCCGGGCGGAATCCGCACCGGCGCCCGCAGGAGCTGGCCGCCGAGCTGCGCCGTCGAGAAGCGGGCGAGAGCGCGGCGGCCGGTGGCCGTGAGCGTCCCCGCCTCATAGCGAAGGTAGGCGCGAACGAAGCGCTCGGCCGAGCGGGTGGCGTCGAGCATCCCGCCCCCACCACCGCCCGACCGGCGCCTCTCTTCATGCAGATCCGGCACGCCGTGAAGGCGAGGGGCGCGGGGCCCAGCAACCCGCTCGCCACGATGAGCGAGCGCCGTCGCGCCGGCAGCGGCGACTAGGGTCGCGAGGGCGAGCGCGAAGAGGGCCTTGCGACGATCCTCAGTCAAGCGCATCGCCGATCACCTGCTGAGCCAGTCCCGCACGCGCGAGCGCCTCTGGGGCCGCGGCATGCGCACGTCCTCAGAACGGCCGACTGCGCCCGGTGCCCTGGCCGGCTGAGCGCGGCGCAGGCCGCTGTCGGGGCGCCGCTGGTCCTCGCCGCTTCGCCGCGGCCGGTGGAGGTCGACCTGCTCGAGGCGCTCGGAGGACATCGCCCCGACGGCCGAGCGGGTGGTGGCGAGGCTCTCGGCGATCGCCTGGCGGCCCTCGGGGCTGGCGGGGTCCTTGCCCGCGGCCTCGGCGCGCCAGCGATGCTCGGGCGCGTCGATCGGCAGGCTTGCCTCGCGGCGGATCGCTTCCCTCGCCCCCTGGATCTCCTCCTTGCCGTGGGGGGGTTGGCCGGCGGCCTCGTTGGCCCGCACGCGGTTCAGCAGGCGACGGTCGGCCTGCGCCTGGGGCTGGGAGGCCTGGATTTGCCTTTGCAGCTCACTCAGCCGCGCGCTCTTGGCGAGCGCGCTTCGCCGCTCGGGCTCCTCGAGGCTGGCGGGGTCCTGGCGCAGGCCCTGGACCTCGTGGTCCTCGCGCAGCACCGCTGCCTCTCGCTCGATCTCGCGGTGTGAGCTCTGCCGCGACTCGGCGTTGGCCGTGGCGATGTCGAGGCGCTGGTGGGCCTGGCTGTCGAGCTCGCGCTCGGCGCCTTTGCGCTGGCGCCTGGCCTCTTCGTCGTGGCGCTGGCGCCCGCGTTCGCGGCGCTCCTCGCGAAAGCCGCCGATCGCGCTCTTTGCCCCTTTGGCGATCCTGTAGGCGAGGTAGCCGCCGGCGAGAGTGCGGTAGAGGCCCGCGCCGCGATCGCCGGCGGGGTCGACCTGGAAGACCGCCAGGTACTTCTCGCGGGAGAGGAAGGCCGCCCACCAGAAGGACATCACGGCGAGCAGGCCGAGCGTCGGCGAGGAGCGCCCGACCGAGGAGCCGATCACGCTCGAGCCGAGCAGGACGATCCCGAGCAGAGCGCTGAAGATCAGCTTGGCGACGACCGCCCCCAGGAGCGCCGTCGCCCACCTGGTGAAGGCCGCCCGCCCGGCCTGGCCGAAGACCGGCAGGAACATCGCCAGCGGGGTGGCGAGGACCAAGATGAAGGAGGAGGCCGTCGCCATCACCAGCTTGATCGCCAGCCAGAGCAAGAGCAGCAGCCCGCCGATCAGCCCGATGGTGAAGATCAGCACCATCACCATCCGCGTGAGCACGCCGCTGCGGCCCTGCATCGCCACTTTGTCGGGGGCGGCGCCGGTGCTGCCCCCGCCGACGTCGAGCTGGGGCCCGATGTTCAGCGGCAGCCCGACGTGTTCGTCGGGCTTGCCGTTGTAGTAGTCCCAGAGCTTGTCGCGGGGGCCGCTTTGCGGGCTGAAGCGCAGATACAGGTCGCGGATCGTCGGCGCCGGGCCGAAGAGGCCGGAGAGATCGTGGGCAAGCGCCTTGGTCGCGAGTTCGGGCGAGCTCGGCAGGGCGGAGATGAGCTGCTGGGTGAAGGCGTCGCCTTCGCCGAGGCCGCTGCGCGCTTCTTGCAGGGCGTCTTCGGAGGGCTTCGCCGTCATGCACCAGTGCACGTCGGAGAAGTCCATGGCGCAGAAGGGCACCGCGGTCATCTGGTTCCAGACCGCGGCCATCGCGTCGTTGTAGGAGCGAACGGGGGCGCTGACGTGCCCCGAGGAGGGCGCGGCGACCGCCGCCAGCGAGGCGGCGTTGACCGCCTCGGCCACCCGGCCGACGGTGTCGCGGGGCGAGTGGATGATCCAAAGCGCGGCGAGCATCATCGCCAGCGCCATTGCCATCCCGGCCATCGTCTCTCCGGCCCGGCGGCGAACCAGGCCGTTGTAGAGGCCCCAGCCGCCGAGGATGACGAGGAGGGTCGAGAGCCAGGGCGAGGTCAGCCCTTCGAAGAGCCCGGTGAGCCCGGCGCCGAGCTGGCTCAGCATGCGGTTGTCGGTGAACGGGCTGAGCGAGAAGGCGAAGCCGAGGATGATCAGGCAGCCCTTGAGGATCATCAGCAAGACGAGCCACAGCAACGAGAAGACCTGCAGGACGAAGGAGACCGCGGGGACGAAGAGGGAGCTGATGAAGCCGCCCTCTTCGACGTGGATGTCCCAGCCGTAGTTGCCGACCGGGTAAGCCGCCTCGGGGGAGTGCGAGGAGCGGCAGTTGCGGATCTGCTGGGCGCTCAGCTGCGCCGGTTCGCCGCAGAGCGGGTTTTCGATCCCGAGCACCGTCGTCGGGTCCAGCGAGCCGCCGTAGGGGATGCTCGCCGGCGCCCGGGCGGCGCCGGCGGCCGGTTCGCTCCCCCTCGCCACCGCGGGCTTGGCCTTCCCCTCTTCCTCTTTGGGCTTGCCGGCGCCCTGCCCACCGCTCCCGGCCGGCTTGCCCGAGTTGTAGGCCTTCCACTGCGCTTCGGACCAGCGGGCGAGCGTGCCTTTGCAATAGGCGGGGTTCATCGCGTTGGTGGCCGGCGGGTTGAACTCGCCCTTGCAGACTTCGAAGACGGTGCCGCGGAGATCGGTCCCGTAGACGCGGACCAGGGTGACCTGCGACGCCGCGCCGGCAACCGCGGCCAGTCCGAGGGTGAGGACGAAGACCGCGATCGCGATCGCCAGGCGCCCTCGCGCGCCGACTCGCTCAGGCCGGCACATCGGCGACCTCCTCCCCACCCTCGTCCTCGGCGCCCGTCCGCGGCGGCGGAGTGCCGAAGAGCGAGAAGAGGCGGCGCTCGCAGAGGTCGATCTGCAGCGGCACCGACTGGCCGTCGATGTCGCGGTAGTAAAAGCGCCCGGCGTTGAAGCCCAGGAAGCGCTGGATCAGCGCAGGGTCGTCGTCGTCAAGCCGTTGCTGGCGCGCCGAGCGGCCAGCTTCCTCCTCGGTCTCGACACCGCCGGAGAAGTAGGCGCCGATCAGGCCCTCGATCTCTTCCGCGTCGATGACTTGCTGGGTCGACAGCAGCAGGCTCAGGTTCTGAGAGCGGCTGAGCCTTGAGGCGCGATCGAGCAGTGCGCGCCCGATCGCCGTCTTGAAGACGACCCAAGCCTCATCGCAACCAAGCCCCGAGTGGCGTTTGGGATCGCGCGCGCAGAGCGAGAGTGCATAGAGCGCAACGAGGCCGAGTAGGGAGGTGCCAAGCCGCTCCTCCGCAGCCATCTCGCTACGGGGCGTGTCCGGGCGTGGGAGCACCAGATTGCGGATATGAATCGGGATGAACCGCTTGGTGCCGACCTCGGCTATCTGCCTGCCGGGAAGCCCGAAGGCGAGCTTGGCGAGACCGGCGTTCGCGTGGACCCCCAGGGCCCGGCCGGCTTCCCTGGCGACCTCCTCACCCTCTTCGAGAACCTCGACGACCTTTCCGAGCACTTGGTCTTGCTCGGGTCCGGTACAGACGAGCTCCACGGCGGCGCGGATCTCGGTCTGCCATGGCGCCGGCACCGGCGCCGGCAGCACCTCCATGATGAACCCGAACGCCGCGTCGGCCCTGCCGTCGGGCGGGGCGATCCGCAGGGGGTCGATCAGGCCCCGGTAGCGCTCCTCCGAAGAGAGCACGATCTGCTCCATCTCCGCTGCCATCTCGGGGATCAGGTGCAGCTTGTGGTCGGGGTGCTCGGGCGTCCCCTTCGGATCGATGAGAACGATCGGACCTGAGCCCTGAAGGAAAGCCTGATAGAGCAGCAGCTGCATCGCGACCGACTTGCCCGAGCCCTGGGAGCCGGTGAAGAGGATTGGCGGCGGGCGGTTTTGCTGGGAGGCCTCGGCGAGGTCGAGCCGGATCGGCTGGCGCGAGGGCGTCAGCGTGTAGCCGATGTAGGGGCCCATTTCCGAGCCGGCATGGCTGACCGCGGTCGGGACCATCGCCGCCACCTCCTCGGGCAGGAGGTGCTCGCGGTAGGCGGGGAGCGGGAAGCGCTGAGCCGGCAGCGTGCCCAAGAAGATCTGGTGCTGGGCGCCGATCGGGCGGTGCAGCTCGATCCGCTGGCCGACCTCCGAGCGCAGGCGCTCGATCCTTTCCTCGAGCTCCTCGGGGCCGACGGCGCTGGGGACGACGTAGGTCAGCGCGCTGCGAAGGAGCGGCGGGTGGTCGCCCGAGCCGAGGCGGCGCTGCAGGGCGCGCGCGTCGGAGGGGCGGTCCTCGGCCTCAGGCGAGGCGCCGTGCTCGCCGGCCGCCTCCTCGCGCCACATCTGATCGGCGTCGACCATCCGCTTGCGGGCGAGGCGCTGGGCGTCGCGGTTGGGCAGGTATTCGCAGTGCAGGCACGCGTCGACGGGGAACTCGAGGTCCAGCGGGGTGAACATCAGCTCGGCCTCGGGGCCGGGGAACTCGCGCTCCTCGGGCAGCGAGCCGCAGACCAAGAGCGCCTGGTGGGAGACCCCGCCCTCGCTCTCGATCTCGAGGTGGCGGCGGGCGATCCGCACGCGGTAGTCCGAGTGCAGCCGCAGGAGGTCCCACTGGGCCGGCTCGAAGCCGATCTCCTCGCCCTCCTCGTTGGTGATCGCCAGGGCTTGGGGGCGGAAGTTGGAGTCGAGCGCCGGGTCGCCGAGGCCGCGCACGTATGCGTGGCGGATCAGCCAGACGATCTCTGAGGCAAGCGCCCGCTCGGCTCCGAGGAAGTCGAGGACCCGCTCGTGGGTGCGCCGCTCGGCGCGCTCGATCTCGACCAGCTTCGAGTAGCGGAGGCCGCGCGGGTCGCTGATCCCGACGGCGCCGGCAAAGCGCCGCCAGGCGGCCGCGACGGCGCCTTCGCCGAGCAGCTCCGCGATCCCCGCCTCGGCGTCTTGGAGTCGCACCGCGAGGTAGATGTCGGGGCGCACCGTCTCGCGCTCGGCGAGGGCGAAGGCGTGGGCGCGCAGAAGCGCCTCGAAGGCCGCCTTTCGGCGCTCGATCTCCTCGGCGCTGCCGTGGCGGCGGTCGAAGGTCTGCCAGGTCGAGGCGAGGTAGCGGCGCACCGAGAAGCGCCGGGCGACGCGGAGGATCTGGAAGTCCGCCGAGATCCGGTGGACGAGGCCCTCCAGCTGCCCCATCACCTCGAGCTTTCGCCCGGTCGAGAGGCCGGCGTAGCTCTGGCTGGCGAGCTTGTAGAGGGCCCAGGCGTCGCCCAGGTCACGGCCGAAGACGACGTTGCCGTAGATGAAGGAGGGGCGCGGGCGAGGCCCTGCCCCCGAGGCGCCGATCACTCGATCACCACCTCGCCGCCGCGGGGGACGCCGAGGACCTTTCCGCGCAGCATCGGGGCGCCCGCTGCCCGGCGCCGGACGCGGTAGCGGCGAGCCCGCGCCGCCCGCTTTCGCGGGTCGCGCAGCCACGGCGGAGCGCCCTGCACCCGCACCGAGGCGGGGTAGCGGAAGGTCACCGTCGCCGGGCCCTTGATCCGGCCCCTGACCCCGAAGGACTCGCGGGCATCGAAGGCGACCGCGACCTCCTTGAGCGCCAACACCTCCTCGCCGGGGCGCGGGCAGGCGCTCAGCCCGGCCAGGGAGCGCGGGTGAAGCGAGAAGTGAAGGAGCGAGGCCAAGACGTGGTGGGGCGGGCGCCCGTCGATCCGGACCTGCATCGCCAAGAAGGCGCCGGCCATCGGCAGCCCGAGGTAGGAGACGGCGGGGTTGGGGAGCCCGATCAGTGCGCCGAGGAGCGGCAGGCGCGAGAGCGCGAGGACGCCGAGCTCCAGCACGAGGAAGTAGCCGATGCCGCGCAGCGGCACGCCGTGGGGGTAGGGGATCCGCCAGCGCTCGAAGCGAAAGAGGCGCCGCTCGATCCGAAACACCCGCCGGTATCCGCGCAGCTGGATGCCCCGCGACTCGACCATGGCTTCAACCCGCCCGGCTCGCACTGCGGGGGCCCGCGCCCCTCATTGGAGCACGAGCTGGTAGATCGAGCGGAAGAACGATTCGACCTGTTCGGGGACCAGGAGGAACGCGCCGATCACGAGCGCCGCGACCAGGATCGCGACCGCCGCCCCGGCGTTTCGCTGCAGGGAGACCGCCCCGAGGGCGATGCCCACGACGATGAAGAAGATCGCCGCGAGTTCGCCCTGCAAAAACGATGCGAACCGCGAGAGGACCTGCGGTCGCCCGCCTTCGCCCCCTCCGCCGCCGCGACCGATCGCCGCATCGGCACGTGAGACCGTGGTGATCGCTGGCACGGGCAGCCCCACGTCGGCGCCGGGCGCCGCCAGAGCGAGGCCCAAGGTGCCGACGAGGAGCAGTGCCCCCAGCGCCGTCAACTTGCGCATGGTGCATCCGCCTCCTCGAGGTGTGCGTTTGTGGATGTGGCCGGCCGCCTTCATCGCGGTCAGCTCTGTTGGGAGATCGCTTGGACGTAGGTGACCCGCCAGCCCGGGCCGAGTCGGGGGTCGGCCGCGCTCACCCGCCGCAGGCCGACCTCATAGCGCAGGGTGTAGGTGCCGCCGTGGGCGTCGCGGGCGTCGATCGTCGCCAGGGCGGCTCCCCCACCCCCGCCGTTGACCCAAACGAGCTGCTCGACTCCTTCCAAGCGCAGCCGGTTGGTGGGCAGGGTTACCGTCGCCGCATCGGCGAGGTCGGCGGAGAGGTTTTCGGCATCGCCGGCGAGGTAGTTGGCGAGCGCGCGCTTGACGAGCGCGCTGGCTTCGCGGTCGGTGACCGGTTCGCCGGCCTGCGCGGCGGGGGCGCGGGTGGTGGCGAGCGGGGGGCCGACGAAGGCGGGATAGGCCGACAGGTAGATCGCGCCGGCACGGTCGCGGTCGACCGGCACCGAGAGATACACCGGCCGCGCCGCGGTGGAGAGCTTGGCCGCGACCGTGACGATCACCCCGCCCGCCAGGGGGCGCTGGACCTGGGCGACGTCGGCCCACTGCACCCGCTGGGACCCCGACTGCGGGGGTGAGAAGCCGGCCCCGATTTCAAAGCCCGAGGAGGCGAAGGGGACAAGCGCCGCTTCCCGCGCTTCGGGGCGGGCGCCGTCGTAGGTGAGGTAGGCCTGCGAGAAGGCGAGGGCGAAGCTCTGCTCGGCGTAGTCGAGAGGCGGGCCGGTCTGACCCGCAGCGGCGCTTGGCGCCGGCGGGGAGAGGATCGAGTGGATCCCCGCCGCGCACATCATGGCCACGAGCGCGAGGAAGGCGTAGCGGGGCACCCGCGCCCGCAGGCGGCCATAGCGTGCCGAGGAGCGCAGGGCGGCGAGGCGAGCGCGAAGCGAGGGAGCGGCTTTCGGAGAGGCCTCCATCTCCGCCTCCTAGAGCCCGAACTCCGGCGAGCTCGCGCCGTCGTGAAGGCCGCCTTCGCTCGGTGGCGAGGGAGGGGGCGGGCTCGCTTCGGGCGGCGGGGTGCTGGGCGGCGGGGCCGCTTCGGGGGCGGGCGGGACGTATTCGGCGGCGGGCGCCTGCGGCGGAGCGCTGGACGCTTCGGGCGAAACGTCTTTGACGCGCTTCTCTGCGGCGCGGCGGTGGCGCTGGGCGTGGCGCCTTCGCGCCCGTCGCCTCGTCTTCTCCCGGCGCTTTCGCGTCAGCTGGCGCTCGGCTGCGCGCTCGCGGCTCGCCCGCAGCGCTTCGGCCCGTTCGCGAGCAAGGGGGACGGCGGGCGCCGGGACGGGGCGTTCCGATTCGCCGAGGGCGCTTGGGCGGGCGGCGCTCGAGCCGGCGCCCTCGATCGCCGGGACCGCGACTCGCGCGATCGCCAGGGCGCCGAGGAGAAGCGCGGCCGTGACGAGAAGGCGCGGCCGGCGCGAAGAGGGCCGGCGCCTCTCCGACGGTCCCGAATCGGAGTCGCCTCGGGGGCGCTCGGCCCTCTTCGCGCCGGCCGCGACGTCCTCCACGCCGCTGAGGGGCTCCTCCGGCGGATCGGCGAGGGCGATCGCCGTCGTCTGCCGGGCCTCGGCATCATCGGAGCCAGGAGCGTCAAGGAGATCCTCGTCGCCGAAAGAGAAGTATTCGTCCTTTGCCATCTGGCCCTCGGGTGTCGGTGTGGTTTGCGTGGCGCGCCCGATCCGCCCGAAGGCGCAAGGCGCTCACCCCCTGCACGCAGGTGCGCGGCTGCGCGCCACCCCCACTTCCCCCGGTCGGCTCCGTCCCCGGGTGAGAGGGCCGAGGGTCAGAGCCTGCCGTCAGGGAGGGCTCAGAGACCGAACTCGGAGCTGCTGGTGCCGTGCGACGAGCCGCCGGCGCTCTGGCCCGAGCCCGATGAGCCCGATGGTGGGCTCGAAGCGGGCGATTCCGCGGGCGGCGTGATGGGTTCACCGCCGCCAAACTCGGTGCCGACCTGGCTTCCCGATTCCCGCGCGCTCGAGGGCGTGTTCGGCACCGGCGCTGAGGTTTCAGAACTCGAAACCGAGGGGTGCGGCGTCCCGCTAGCTTCTTCGGGTGCCCGCCTGCTCGGTTCGGGCCTCGGCTTCCTGACGAGGTGTGGCGCCGCTTCGCTGGCCGGCAGGGTGTCGATCATGCTCGGAGGTTCGGGGGCCGGGGCCGTGCGGGCGGCGCTCCGCCCCGGCCTATGGCTCTCGGTGTGGTGGTTCTCCAGAAGACCGATCCCGCCGATGCCGGGCGCCAAGCCGGCGGCCACGCAGGCTCCGGCTGCAAGGCCGCTGGCGCAGATCGAGGCGACCTTCACCCACGGCCCCGAGATGGCCTGGCCGACGGTCGCGTCGCCGCCAGCCCCCGGCAGCCCGCCGGCGATCCGCAGCAAGAGCTCCCGGGCTCGCTCGCGCGCCGCTCGGTTCGCCCCGGCAAATGCGTGTGCTCCGCTGGCCGCGGTCTCCGCGATGCGAGCACGCAGCGCATCGAGCGCGACGAGGCGACCGGATCCCGACAGCGAGGTGGCAACGAGCAGGCCGCCGGCGACGTCGAGCAGGTAGCCGCGCAGCCGCGCCTGGGCCTGCTGGCAGGAACGGCAGTGGGCAAGGTGGGCCTCGACGGCGCGCCGCTCGGCCTCGGGAGACTCGCCACCGACGTAGCGGCGCAAGAGCTCACCCTCCATCTCCTCGCAGCGCTCGCCGCCTTCGATCCGCTCGAAGGCCTCAAGCGCACGCGCGTTGGCCCGCTGGATGATCTTGCGGTAGGTGCGCAGGCTGAGGCCCGGTGTGCTTTGCACTATCTCCGCCGGGCTCAGGTTCATCTGGTGGCGCTGGCGGAAGATGGCCTGGTCGCGCTCGGGGAGCATCTGCAGCGCCTCACGGCCGATCGCGGCCGCCTCTCGCTCCTCGGCCGCCTCTTCGGGGCTCTCGGCGCTGGGGTCGCTCAGCGAGCGAACCTCACCCAGCTCGAGCTCGGGGCGCTGGCCCTGTCGCCGGCGCCGATCGATCAGGCAGCGCCAGGCCGCGCGTTTGATGAAGTTCACCATCTGGGGTGCTGTGAACTGGCGCGCGATCGGGTCGACGCTCTCCATCACCTTCTCGAAGGCCATCGAGAAGAGCTCCTCGGCCTCCTCCTCACTACAGCCCTTGCGGCACAGCTCGCCGAGGCTCCCCTTCCTCGCCGAGCTGTAGACGCTGGCGTAGAAGCGGGCCTCCTCGACGCTCAGCTTCCTCGCGGCGACGGGAGCGCTCGGCCCTCCTTGGGGGCGGGCCGCCATCTCAGCCGCGCCTCCGGGCGGCGGAGCGGGGCCGGCCACTCCGAGGGGCCGGCCCGCTCTCACCTCCCGCCCGCTGATTCATCGCCTCGGCTCAGCGCCGGTGGGACGCATGAGGCAAGACGATCAACGTCAACGGGTCCGAGTCGCCTTCCATGTAGGGATAGCCACCCTGGGCGCGCACCTGGGCGCGCATCACGTAGCGGGTGGGAACGTCCGTCTTGTTGAACTTGTAGGCGACGGTGAACTGGCCGTCTTCGCGCGTGCGGTAGCGGCGGAATGCCAGCCAGCCCTTGCCGCGCTTCACCTGTAGGTCGACGACGACGTTGTCGTTATCGGGGCCGGGGATCGAGCCCGTGAACGTCGCGCTGTGCTTGTTGTGGACGACCTTTCGGTAGACCGCGAAGGTCGGGTGGACGGTCGTCTCGATCGTCGCGTGAGAGGCCATTTCGCGCGTGCCCGAGCGGTAGAGAACGCTCAGTTCGCGCGAGGGGCCGGCACCGATCGGGAACTGGTAGCCACCGTCGGGGCCGGTGAGGGCGAAGCCGAGGAATTCGCGCGCCCCCTCGGTGACCACGCGGCTGAAGATGCAAAGCGGCGCATCGCCGACACCCCCGTCGGGGCCGCCGAGCCGCCCGTGCAGGACCGAGTCGCTCCCCTGCGCGACGACCTCTTCGGCCGCGCCGCTCGCCCCCAGCCCGCTGCTCAGGGCCGTCCCGCCGGAGGCATCGGAGCGCACGCATTCATAGGCCAGCGGGGCGGTGGCCGGCGTGCTGGCGTTGCCCTCTTCGTCTTCGAGCCAGACGCGCAGCTGGTAGGGGCCCTGGCCGGTGGGGGTGTCGAGGCTGGCGATCGATTGGATGCCTTCACCCACGATCGTCCGCGTCGGCACGAGCGCCTTGCCGGTGCCGTCGAGCACCTGGTAGTGGACGGCGTCGATCGGCGAGCCGTCATCGGCGAGGTCGTGCCAGCGCACGTCGAAGCCTTCGGCCGAGCGAGGCGTGGTGGGCGGGGTCACCGTGAGGCCCTGCGGCGCCGCTGGCGGCGTGGAGTCGTGCGGGACCGCGACAATCGCGGCGGGACCGCTGAAGCCGACAGTGTCCTCGAGCCAGACCCGCAGCCGGTATTCCCCCGCTGCCTTCGGCCCTTCGACGTCCTTCAGTTCGATCGGTTGGGAGGCCGAGATCGTCTTTTCGAGCGCGACCTCCTTGCCGGTGGCGTCGATCAGGTCGTAGTGGACCTTGGCGATCGGGCTGCCCTGGTTGGGGGGCAGCTGCCACTGGGCGCCGAAGTGGGAGAGGTAGCGCTTGGGATCGGCGGTCCGCACTTCGAGGTTGGCCGGCGCCCCCGGGGGCGTGTTGTCGGTGCGAATCGTGCGCTGGTCACACGATTCCCCGCCGGTGCCGTTGAGGCCCTGCCACTGGGCGAAGTCCTGGGCGCAGACCTGGACGGTGTGGGCGCCGTCGGGCAGCGATGCGGTGTCGAGGCCATAGGAGCGGCCCCAAGGCCCGCCGGTCGGGCAGGGCTGATAGACGCGGGCGAAGGTGCCGTTGGTCTGATCGGAGGAGGTGTCGCATTCGGGGCCGTGGTCGAGGCTCCAGCGTTCGGCGCCGTCGAGGCGCAGGCGCTCCATGCGAATACCCGAGCCCTTCTCGGAGGCCTGCCAGGAGACGTTCTGGGGGCCTTTGACCCAGCGACCGGCCATCAGGTCGGAGTTCGTGTCGGTGAAGCTGGCGTGGGAGTCTTCCCAATCGCGCTCGGTGAAGACGATCCCGTTGAGGTCGACGGCGTTGTAGTTGGTGCGGTCGCAGCCCGAGGGGCTGGCGCAGACCATTTCGAAGGTCCAGCGGTAGAAGTCGATCGGATAGCCCCAAGGCCACAGATAGGAGCCGAAGATCGAGGTCGTGCCCCAGTAGCCGGGACCGCTTCCCTCGAGGTGGGCGCCCTGGACCAGCTGCGGCTGCGGGGAGCCGTTCATGTAGTTGAAGCCGAAGCGCGCCTGCCAGCCGTCGTTGAAGGCGTTGGGCTCGCGCAGGTAGCCCCCGGCGGAGCGGAAGTTGACGCCGGTGGGCGTCTCGAAGGTGACGGCCATGTAGGCGCCGTAGCCCGCCATGCCGCCTGCTTCGTGCTCGGAGATGCGCACGAAGGACTTGTCGCCCGGCGGGTCGCCGCCCTGGTCGATGCAGTCGTTTTCGAAGGTGAAGATGCCGGCAGGGTTCTGCGGGCTGGTTGTGTTCGTGGTGACGGTGTAGGCCGGGAGGCCGCTATTGGCGGCGCAGTCGACCTGCTTGTATTCGGCGGCGTGAGCGGTTGCCGCCGCGATCAGCGCGACGACGAGGGTGAGCGCCAAAAGGCATAGGGAAATCAGCACCGGCCGGTTGACCGGCTGGCTCGGTCGAGTCGACATACCTCATCTCCTAACTTCTATGTTCGGTTCGATCTACTGAGGGCCGGACTGCGAGGCCCTCTTCCTCCCCACGGATGAGGCGCCGGGCGCGCCACCCTTGGAATCCAGAGATCGGAACGATCCGATCCGACCTCTGAACATTCGCTCAAACAACACACAGCGCTGAAATGTGCGGATTTGCGTAATCGAACATTTGTTGGCCTTTGTCTGCATCGCTAAAGGATGGGGGGCCGTGCTATGTCCTGCCTCTCGATTCTTCATCCCGGCTCAGCGCCGGTGAGGCGATGAGGCAAGACGATCAACGTCAGCGGGTCCGAGTCGCCTTCCAGGTGGGGGTTGCCGCCCTGGTCGGGCACCTGGGCGCGCATCACGTAGCGAGTGGGGGCGTCGGTCTTGTTGAACTTGTGGCGCCTGGTCGGTGATGACCCGGCTGAACACGCAAAGGGCGCATTGGCGATCACCTGGCCAAGCCCGGTGACCTTCCGCTGCACGCCAGCGACCCGGTCCGCATCGCCGGGCTCGTCGCCGAGTACCGGGACCTGCCGCTCGGCACCGTCGACGCCTCGGTGATCGCCACGGCGGAGCGGCTCGACGCCACCGAAGTGGCGACGCTTGACCGCCGTCACTTCAGCGTCGTCCGTCCGCGCCACGAGGTCGCCTTCCAGCTACTGCCGTGAGTGGACCTGGCCCGCCGCCGCGATTCCACTGCCGCCAGAAGCTACGATGGGCCTCGAGTCGGCAACTTCGGCAACGGAAATCACAGCGATGCGAGATCAAATCGGCAACGGCAAGGGCTTCTTCTTAGCTCACATGAACGCTGCCGAGCCTGCGTCCTGCTTGTTTCCTGATACCGAAATGATGCCGAAAAACCAATCTCATGGCCATTTCACGGAAGCATTCGGCTTGCCAGAGCCATACCGCTACGGGGATTCGAACCCCGGTTTCCGGACTGAGAATCCGGCGTCCTAGTCCCCTAGACGATAGCGGCGCGGGGGAGGCATTCTAGCGGGCGCCGACGGGCTTGCGTCAGTCCGGCTGCGTCTGGTCGAGTCGATAGGTTACGAACATATGTTCGAGAGCAACTTCCGATGGCCTAGACTCGCTTCAACCGCTAAATTGACCACTCCACGCGGCGGTGGAGGAACGGCAGACTCGCGAGCTTCAGGTGCTCGTGTCCGAAAGGACGTGGGGGTTCGAATCCCCCCCGCCGCACTTCCTCGGTCGACTTGAGATGCACTCGCAGGCAACGGTTGCCGAGGCGCTGAGGCTTCGCGACGAGGAGGGGCTCGGGGCGCGCCGTGTGGCTCGACTTCTCGGCGTTCCCTTGCCCACCGTGCGGGACTGCCGACCGATCTATCTCGCCGATTGGCAGCAGCAGTTGGCCGAAAGATGGCCGAAGCAGCTCGTCAAGGGCTTGCTTCAGTCCGATGGCTGCCGGTTCATCAACACCGGCAGGGGCGGATGGCGCCAGCCACGCTATGCCTTCACCAACGTCTCCACCGACATCACGAGCATCTTCTGCTCGGCCTGCGATTGCCTCGGCTTGCGCTGGGCCGCGGCCTTTCCGAAATCGGAGTCGGCCGCCGTTTCGATCTACGTCTCGCGCAAGGCCGACGT
>CAVOHR010000002.1:0-574689 GCA_963695835.1 uncultured Solirubrobacterales bacterium | reverse complement strand
CTTCGGCCACGACGCTAAGCGAGATCGGCGAGGAACCGGGCTGGCGGCCAAGCTCGACCATCAGCCGCACTCCGTACTCCGCTTTCGTCGAGAACAGCATGCTTAAATCCTACCGAGACAGTCGGTTATGGCGCTGCGTCATAATCGGCTCATCCATCTACCTAGGAGTTGAGCGGCATGAGCACCACCAAGCAGTCGACCTTCGGGGCGACGCTGCGGACCACGATCCTGCTGGCGACCCTCTCCGGCCTGCTGGTCGTGATCGGCGCCCTGATCGGCGGCCCGAGCACGGCGGCGCTGTTCCTCGGCTTCGCCCTGCTGATCAACCTCGGCTCCTACTTCTTCAGCGACAAGATGGCGCTGGCGATGAGCCGCGCCAAGCCGATCTCCGAATCGGAAGCGCCGAAGCTCTACGAGGCGGTCCGTGAACTGACCACCCGCGCCCGCCTGCCGATGCCGCGCCTCTACGTGATCCCGCAGGACCAGCCCAACGCCTTCGCCACCGGCCGCAACCCCGACCACGCCGCGGTGGCGGTGACGCGCGGTATCCTCAACCTGCTCTCCGAAGACGAGCTGCGCGGCGTGCTGTCGCACGAGCTGGCGCACGTCAAGCACCGCGACATCCTGATCCAGTCGGTCGCCTCGGCGATCGGCGCGGCGATCACCTACCTCGCCTACATGCTGCTCTGGTTCGGCAGCGACGACGAGTCGCCGCTCAGCCTGGTCGCCTCGCTGGCGCTGGTCCTGCTGGCGCCGATCGCGGCGACGATCATCCAGCTCTCGATCTCGCGCCAGCGCGAGTACGCCGCCGACGCCGGCGGGGCGGAGATCTGCGGCAACCCGGAGTCGCTGGCCAGCGCCCTGCTGCGTCTCGAGCAGGGGGCGACGGCGATGCCGATGCAGGTCAACCAGGCGGCCGAGCCGCTCTACATCGTCAAGCCCTTCTCCAGCAAGGGCATCGCCGGCCTCTTCTCGACCCACCCGCCGATCGAGGAGCGGGTGAAGAGGTTGCGGCAGATGCGCCCGAGCCTCGGCTGAAATCCCTTCCCTCCGCTGCTCCTTTGCCCGAGATAGCGGACCGAAGGAACAGCGGAGGGTGAGGTTGTCGCCGGGCGCTATACTTTTTGAAGTAAAGCTGATCGGGATTTAGGGTATTTAGGAGACGGCATGGCCATCGGCACGCAGACCAAGCAGCAGATCGAGGAGATCGAGCCCTTCGAGGCGGCGCAGGAGATCGAGGGCGGCGACGTCGTCCTGGTCGACACGCGCGAGCCGCACGAGTACCAGGAGTCCCACCTGGAGGGCGGCAAGCTGGTGCCGCCGGGCCTGCTCGGCGACGAAATCGGGGCGGCGGCGCCGGACAAGTCGGCGCGGACGATCGTCTACTGCCGCAGCGGCAACCGCTCCTACGCGGCGGCCGAACAGCTGGAAGCGCTTGGCTACGAGGACGTCGCCTCGATGGCCGGCGGGATCCTCGCCTGGCAGGAGCAGGGGCTGCCGGTGGTTGCCGCCGCCGGGATGACCCCCGAGCAGCGCGACCGCTACTCGCGCCACACGCTGCTGCCCGAGGTCGGGGTCGACGGCCAGCTGAAGATGCTGGACGCGAAGGTGCTGCTGGTCGGCGCCGGCGGGCTCGGCGCGCCGACCGCGCTCTACCTCGCCGCGGCGGGGATCGGCACGATCGGCCTGGTCGACGACGACGTCGTCGACGCCTCCAACCTGCAGCGCCAGGTGATCCACAACACCGAACGGATCGGCACGCCGAAGACCGAGTCGGCGCGGCTGACGATCGAAGCGCTCAACCCCGACGTCGAGGCGGTCGAGCACCGCACCCGGCTCGACGCGTCGAACATCGTCGAGCTGCTCTCCGGCTACGACGTGATCGTCGACGGGGCCGACAACTTCCCCACCCGCTACCTGCTGAACGACGCCTCGGTGCGGCTGCGCAAGCCGGTCGTCTCCGCCTCGATCCTCAGCTTCGACGGGCAGATCTCGACCTTCGTCCCCTACGAGGGGCCCTGCTACCGCTGCCTTTACCCGACCCCGCCGCCGGCCGAGCTGGCGCCGAGCTGCTCCGCCAACGGGGTGCTCGGGGTGATGGCCGGGACGATGGGCACGCTGCAGGCGAACGAGGTGCTGAAGCTGGTGCTGGGGATCGGCGACCCGCTGATCGGTCGCCTGCTGCTCTACGAGGCGCTGGGCACCCGCTTCACCGAGCTGAAGGTGCGCCGCGACCCCCACTGCCCGATCTGCGGCGACGACGCGCCGGAGACCCCCGACTCCGAGCTGGGGAGGTTTCCCGACTATGAAGCCTTCTGCGCCGGCTGAGGACTGCCGCGGGCCGGCTCGACTAGGATCGCTCCCCGATGGCGACGGTTCGCATACCACCGGTGCTGCGCGCCCAGACCGGGGGGCAGACCGAGGTCGAGGCCGCCGGCGCCGACGTCGGCGAGGTCCTGCGGGCGCTGACCGCGGCGCACCCCGACACCGCGTCGCAGCTGTTCGGCGCCGACGGCGACCTCAACCGCTACGTCAACGTCTACCTCAACGACGAGGACGTGCGGGTGCTGGACGGGCTGGACACCGCGGTCTCGGATGGCGACACCGTCGTAATCCTCCCGGCGATGGCCGGCGGCTGAGACGGCCGCAAACGCTGCGCCTGGCGTTGTCCTCGGTCGGCCGGCTGCGGGTCACGCACTAATTGTGCGCTCCCCTTGCCGGCCCTCCTGCGTCCTAGCCAGGCTTGGCTTGCGGCCGTCTCAGAATCCGTGGCTATACTTTTTGAAGTAACGGGAGAGCGATGCTTCGCGACGAGCTTCTAAACAGACCCTGCGGGGGACGCTTCGGCGACATCGTCGAGTCGATCGGCAACACGCCGCTGGTCGAGCTGCCGCGCTTCTCGCCGAAGCCCGGCGTCCGCATCTACGCCAAGCTCGAGGGTCGCAACCCGACCGGCTCGGTCAAGGACCGGGTCGCCCGCTCGATGATCGAGACCGCCGAGGCCGAGGGCCGGATCGAGCCGGGACAGACGATCCTCGAGCCGACCTCCGGCAACACGGGCATCTCGCTGGCGATGATCTGCCGCCGCAAGGGCTACTCGCTGAAGGTCGTGATGCCCGACAACGTGACCAGGGAGCGCACCCAGCTGCTCGAGATGTACGGGGCGGAGATCGTCTACTCGGAGGGCGCCAAGGGCTCCAACGGGGCGGTCGAGGTGGCGCTGGAGATGGCCGAGGGCTCGCGCTACTACATGCCCTACCAGTACGGCAACGAGGCCAACCCGCTGGCCCACTACAACGGCACCGCGCTGGAGATCCTCGAGGAGCTCGACGAGGTGGCCGCCTTCGTCGGCGGCCTCGGCACCGGCGGCACCCTGATGGGCAACGGCCGCCGCCTCAAGGAGCACGACCCCGAGACGCTGATCGTCGCCGCGGAGCCGATGCAGGGCGAGATGGTCCACGGCCTGCGCTCGCTCGAGGACGGCTTCATCCCGCCGATCATCGACCTCTCGATCATCGACCGCAAAATCATGGTCTCCAACCGCGACGCGATCGTCTGGACCCGCAAGCTGCTCGACGAGGAGGGCGTCTTCGCCGGCGTCTCCTCCGGCGCGATCGCCCGCATCGCGGTCCGCATCGGCGAAGAGCTGGAGGGCGGCAACGTCGTCTTCCTGATCCCCGACGACGGCTGGAAGTACCTCTCCTCCGGCGTCTACACGAAACCGATCGACGACATCGAGAACCTGGACTCCACCGTCTGGTGGTAAGCACCAGCCCGATGCGAATCGCCCAGAGCCTGATCGACGAGATCGTCGCCCACGCGCGCGACGACACGCCCAACGAGTGCTGCGGGATGGTCGGCGGCGCGGACGGTGAGGCGCGCACCGTCTACCGGGCCGAGAACGCCGAGGCGAGCCCCCTGCGCTACTCGATCGACGCCAGGGAGCAGTTCCGCTTGATGAAGGAGATCGAAGCGGCGGGGGAGGAGCTGGTGGGGATCTACCACTCGCACACCAGGAGCGCCGCCTATCCCTCGCAGACCGACGTCAACCTGGCCGGCTGGCCCGACGCGGTCTACCTGATCGCCTCGCTGGCCGACGCGGGCGCTCCCGACCTGAAGGGCTTCTGGATCCGCGAGGGGGAGATAGCCGAGGCCGAGCTTGTCGTCGAGTAGCGGCAAGCTGGTCAAGGTCGCCTACGCCCAGAACCAGGCGGAGGCCGAAATGATCCAGGGCCTGCTCTCCGAGCACGGCATACCCAGCATGCTGAAGCGCGCGGCCGGCTTCGACGTCCCCGACTTCCTCGCCGCCGGGCCGCGCCAGATCCTCGTCGCCGAGGAGATCGCCGAGCGGGCGCGCGAGGTGCTGGAGGGAACGCCGGGCGTTTCATAGCTGCCGCCGGGGGGAGAGATTTCGTCTCTGCGGGCTTGGAGAGGCATGGAGGCGCATCTGCTTGGACGAAATGACCATGGTACCCTGACCAGGGTCATGTCCAACCTCCAACGAGAGATCACCGCCACGCAGTTCAAGGCGCGCTGCCTGCGCCTGCTCGACGAGGTGGCGGAAACGGGAGAGACGCTGGTGGTCACCAAGCACGGCCGCCCAGTCGCCCGGGTGGAGCCGCCGCTCCGTCCCGACGACCTGCGCGGCAGCGTCAAGATCAACATGACCGACGAGGAATTGATCTACTTCTCGATGGGGCCTTGGGACATGGAGCAGGATTGATCCTGCTCGACACCCACGTCCTGGTCTGGCTGGCGGGGGAGCGCGAGCGGCTCAGCCGTCCGGTGCTCGAGGCCGTCGAGTCGGACTCGGAGCTCGCCATCTGCCTGGTCTCGCTGCAGGAGATCGCCTATCTCGCCGTGCGCGGCCGGCTGAGCATGGATCGGCCGATCGACACCTGGGTCGCCGACGCGCTGGGCGTTCTCGACGTGCGCGCCCTGCCGCCGACGGTCTCCTCCTCGCTGCGGGCCGGCCGGCTCGATCCGGCCGAGTTCCACGGCGACCCGATCGACCGCCTGATCTACGCCACCGCGGTCGAGCACGACGCGCGCCTCGTCACGGCGGACAAGCGCCTGCGCGCCTTCGATCCGGAGCGCACGCTCTGGTAGGCCCGACCCAGGCAGACCACAGAAGCAATGCGGGCCGTGCGGTCCCGTCGAAGCCGACGGTCTACGGTGCGCTCGGGCGGGCGATCGCGCGCAGGTAGTCGCGCCAGGCTGCCTCGACTTCGCCGATCCGCGCCTCGAAGGCGGCTTCGAGGGTGGGCGTGGCGCCGCCGGGGAGGATCTGGAGGGCGAGGCGCTCGCAGGCGCCGGCGCCGCGCTCGGTCTCCAGCAGGTCGAAGATCGTGCCGCCGAGGATGACCGCGTCGCGGCGGGACGGCGGGAAGGAGGGTCGGGCGCTCTCGCGCAGGCGCCGGATCACCGCCGCGCGGTAGAAGCCGACCTGGCGGGCGAAGTACTGGGCGGCGCCCTCGACCAGCCAGGCCCAGCCGAGGTAGCGGGCGAAGCGGCGCGGCGTCCAGGAGGGGGGGAGGGCGGGGTTGTTGGCGGCGATCACGAGCTGCGCGTAGAGCCGCTCGGCGGTGCCGCGCAGCGCCTCGCGCGAGTCCGCGCCGGCCGCGCGCCGCTCCATGTGCGCGTCGTTGAGCACGTGCAGCTCGGTCGCCATCGCCCAGCCGGCCAGGTAGCGGCGCCCGGCGGGCGCGGCCGACCAGCGGGCCGCCGGCAGGAACGGGTGGGCCATCGCCAGCAGGGCGGGGTTGGTGTGGACGACGACGGTGACGTCGCCGGGGACCGCCTCGAAGCGATCCTCGAGCCGCAGCCGCAGCTCCTCCATCCGGTCCAGGATCCGCTCCGCAAAGGCCGCGTCGCCACTGTCATGGCGTGCCGCAAAGCTCAAGGAGTGCGTCTCGACCCAAGGCATGAGCCGAGACTATCCGCTGTCGAAGCGGCCGCTAGGCCCTTAGACCAGGACCGGCTCGGATGAGGTGCAAACGGAATGGATCTCCTGGCGGGCGCGGTCGAACTCCTCGTCGGCCATCACCGGGGTGCCCTCGAAGGGCAGGTCGCGGTCGATCTCGACCCAGGAGCGGCAGCCGTGGTACTCCTCGCGCACCTTGACCGTGACCGGGCGCGGGATGCGGTGGACCCGCAGCAGCAGGATGTGCAGCGGGTGGCGCCGCTTCCAGTTGAGCCGCTTCTCGGCGTAGTCCGGGGTCCAGACGTAGAAGGGGGAGAGTTCGTCGACGACGCGCGGATTGGTGATCGTCAGGTGGTCGGTCACCTCGGCCCAGCAGCGCAGCCGCACGCGCTCGGGCTGGGGGATGCCGCCGTCCTGGAGCAGCGCGCCGGGGGGCGGCTCCTCGTCGGGCCAGACGCCCTCCTCGAGCGCGCGGCTCAGCTCCGGGTGATGGGACTCGCGGACGAGGTTGTTCCGCTGGTGGTCGAAGGTCGGGTAGAGGAAGAACCGCTCGTGCTCGAGCTCGAAGTGCTTGCTCTCCTCGCGGATCCCGCCCTTGCGCACGGTCAGGAGCTGCTCGCCCTCGGCGAGGGCGCGCACCGTTACTGCCCATTCCTTTAACGCGATCGGCATGTGAAAGCTCTACCTGAGAAGGTCGATGATTCTGTTACTGGCAGGCACTGGCGCCTTTTTGGACGCTGTCCAGGCGGGCCCCCGCCCAAGGCGAGCCATTCTAGACGAGGTCGGCCGAATCGCCAAATCGACTTTGCCTCAGCCGTGCCCGCCACCGCCCGGAGTCTCGATTCTGAGCACGTCTCCGGGCCTCAGATCGCCCTCGCTCTTGCCCGGCAGCGGCGCGCCGTTGAGCAGGTCCCGGCCCACCGCGCCGTCGCCGCCGCCGTCGCGCCCGCGCGGCGGATGCCGGCGCCGCTCGCCGATCAGCGTGTAGCGCATCGGCGCCAGCGCCTCGACCTCGCGGACGATCCCCTCGCCGCCGCGGTGCCGCCCTGCGCCGCCGCTGCCGTGACGCAGCGAGAGCTCGCGAACCCGCAGCGGGAGCTCGGTCTCCAGCGCCTCGACCGGCGTGTTCAGGGTGTTCGACATCGCGACGTGGATGGCGCTCGGGCCGTCGGCGCCGGGGCAGCCCCCCTGACCGCCGCCGAGCGTCTCGTAGTAGGTCCAATCGCCGCCGGCCTGCTGCTCGCGGTGAGGTTCGTCACCACGCCCGGATCGCTTGCCGGCCAGGGTCAGGTTGTTCATCGTCCCCTGCCCCTGGGCGGGGACGTCCCGGGCCCCCGCGAAGGCGGCGATCACGAGATCGGCGACCCGGCCCGAGGTCTCGACGTTGCCTGCCGCGACCGCCGCCGGGAAGCGGGCGTTGAGCAGGCAGCCCTCCGGGGCGCGCACCTCGATCGGCCGGTAGGCGCCGGCCGAGGGCGGCGCGTCGGGGTCGGTGAGGACGCGGACGGCGAAGAACGCCGCCGACCTCGTCACCGAGAGCGGGCAGTTGAGGTTGCCGCCGACCTGCGGATCGGTGCCGGAGAAGTCGAGGAGGAGCCGGTCGCCGGCGATGGTCGCCTCGACTCGCAGGGTGACGTCGCGCCCGGCGCCGTCCGCATCGTCCTCCAGCACGTCCTCGGCCGCGTAGGCCCCGTCGGGGAGGGAGGCGAGGGCGGCGCGGGTGCGACGCTCGGCGTAGGCGAGGATCTCGTCGATGCCGTCGCGCATGCGCTCGAGGCCGTGGCGCTCGGCCAGCTCGGCGAGGCGCCGCTCGCCGATCCGGTTGGCGGCGGCCTGCGCCCGCAGGTCGGCGAGGCGCTGGCGAGGGGAGCGCATCTGCGCCGCCAGGCGCTCCAGCTCGGCCTCGGTGGCGCGGGTCGGCGGGATCACGACGCCCTCCTCCTCCAGCCTGTGCGAGCGGGCCGGCATCCCCGCCGGGCTGGGTCCGCCGACGTCGGCGTGGTGGGCGCGGCAGGCGGCGAAGCCGAGCAGCTCGCCGGCGGCGAAGACGGGGGAGATCAGGGTCACGTCCGGCAGGTGGGTGCCGCCCCTGAACGGGTCGTTGAGGATCCAGGCTTCGCCCGGGCGATGCTCCTCGTCGAGGACCGCGGCGACCGCGTCCGGCATCGAGCCGAGGTGGACGGGGATGTGCTCGGCCTGCATCGCCAGCTCGCCGCGGGCGTCGAACAGGGCGGTCGAGCAGTCGTGCCGCTCCTTGATGTTGGCCGAGTAGGCGGAGCGGATCAGCGTCGCGCCCATCTCGTCGCAGGCGGCCCGCAGGCCGCCGATCATCACCTGCAGCGTGACCGGGTCGAGGCCGCTCATCCTCCGCCCCCGTGGACGGGCCGGTGATTCGACCCCCCATATGGGCGCTCGATCACCGGCACGTTCCCTTGCGTGGATGGTGCCGGTGCCGTCGACCTCGGCCCGCCAGCCCGGCGGCACGACGAGGGTTGCCTCGGGCAGCTCGAAGATCGCCGGGCCCCCGGCGGCGAGGCCGGCGGCGGGCTCGCCGCGCAGGACCGGGGTCTCGACCCACCGGCCGGCGAAGCGAACCTCGCGCGCGCTCTCTTCGAGCCGGCCCTCGGGCGCCGCGGCGGGCCGTGGCTGCGGTCCCGGCGCGACCAGCGCCAGGCGGATGTCGACGAGGACGACCTCGCCGTCGGGATCGCGGTGGCCGTAGCGCTCCTCGTGCGCCCGCTCGAAGCGGGCGGTCAGCTCCCCGGGATCCGGTCGGGTCGTCCCGGGCACCGGCAGCTCGAAGGCCTGGCCGGCGTAGCGCATCTCGTAGACGACCTCCGGCTCGGCCCCGGCGAGGTCGCCGTCGAGCCGGGCGATCAGCTCCTCGACCTCCTCCGCGATCCGCCCCGCGCTCAGCTGCGGGCCGCTCAGCATCACCGTGCGGGCGGTGTCGCGGCGGCGGTCGGAGGCGCAGAGGCCGAGCGCCGAGAGGACGCCGCCCGCGCGCGGGCAGAGGATGCGCTCGACGCCGAGCTCGGCTGCGATCCCCGCCGCGTGCATCGGCCCGGCGCCGCCGAAGGGCAGCAGCGCGAAACGCCGCGGATCGATCCCGCGCTCGACCGTGACCACGCGCAGCGCCCGCACCATCTCCTGGTCGGCGACCCGCACGATTCCCTCCGCCGCCTCCAGCTCGCCGATGCCGAGTTCGGCGGCCAGCCCTCCGACCGCTGCGGCGGCGGCTTCGGTGTCGAGCGCGACCCCGCCGGCCAGGGTCGAGCCGGCCGCCAGCCGACCGAGCAGCAGGTTGGCGTCGGTGACCGTCGGCTCCTCGCCGCCCTGTCCGTAGCAGGCCGGGCCGGGGGCGGCGCCGGCGGAGCGCGGCCCGACCCGCAGCGCGCCACCCGGGTCGCGCCAGCCGATCGAGCCGCCGCCGGCGCCGACCGTGTGCACGTCGACCATCGGCAGCTGGATGACGCGGCCGCCGATCCGTCGCGAGTCGGTGCGCCGCACCTCGCCGTCCTCGACCACGCAGACGTCGCACGAGGTGCCGCCCATGTCGAGCCCGAGGGCGTCGCCGTCGCCGCAGGCGCGCGCCAGCAGGGCGGCGCCGACCGCGCCGCCCGCGGGCCCGGAGAGGACGCTCCACGCGCCCGCCCGGGCCGCCTCCGCGGCGTCGGCGACGCCGCCGGAGGACTGCATGACGATCGGCCGCGGCAGCCCCGCTCCCTCGGCGGCATCGCCGAGCCGGCCGAGGTAGTGCCCGAGCAGCGGCGAGAGGTAGGCGTCGATCGTCGTCGTCGAGCAGCGCTCGTACTCGCGGAAGCGGGGCAGGACCTCGTGCGAGGCGGAGACGTGGATGCCGGGCAGCTCGCTCCGCAGGCGCGCGGCGATCGCCCGCTCGTGCGAGGGGTCCAGATACGAGAAGAGCAGGCAGACCGCCACCGAGTCGGCGCCGCTGTCGCGTACCAGATCCGCGAGCCGCTCGGGCTCGGAGGCGTCCATCGCCTCGACCACGGCGTGCGGCCCGACCCGCTCGTTCGCCTCGAAGCGCAGCTCCGGCTCGACCAGCGGCACCGGCTTCGGCGTGCAGAGCCGGTACAGCTCGGGCCGGTCCTGGCGGCCGATCTCGAGCAGGTCGGCGAAGCCGCGGGTGGCGATCAGAGCCGTGCGGGCGCCGCGCTCCTCGAGCAGGGCGTTGGTCCCGATCGTCATCCCGTGGGCGAAGGAGCCGACCGCATCGGGGCTCGCGCCGGCCCGGCCCAGCACCTCCTCGACCGCGGCGATCACGCCTTCCGACTGATCCGCCGGCGTGGTCGGCAGCTTCGCCGTGTGGACGGTCTCGCCGTCGACGAGCACCGCGTCGGTGAAGGTTCCGCCGACGTCGACCCCGAGCAGCATGCGGCGACGCTACCGCCACTCCTCGCGGCGGGTCTTGCCGTCCGGGCCGAGGACGATGTGGACGCCGTCGAGCTCGGGGTCGAGTCCCGGACAGTCCGCCCGCAGGTGGCCGCCGCGGGACTCGCGACGCTCCAGGGCGGCGGTGGCGATCGCCGCGGCCAGCGGGTAGGGGTCCTCGCGCAGCTCGCCCAGCTGCTCCGGGCTCCGCAGCGGGCCGGCCAGCCTCCAGACCGCCTCGCGGGTCGCCTCGGTCGGCGGCTCGAACCGCCACGACGACGGCGCCGGCCGGACCGCCTCGGCACTCTCCTCCAGCGCCGCCCTGGCGGTCCGGCTGCCGAAGACGAAGCACTCGCTGAGCGAGTTGGAGGCGAGCCGGTTGGCGCCGTGCAGTCCGGTGCAGGAGCACTCGCCGGCCGCGTAGAGGCCGGGGAGCGAGGAGCGGCCGTCGAGGTCGACCGCGACGCCCCCCATCGTGTAGTGGGCGGCCGGCGCGACGGGCACGGGTTCGGTGCGAGGGGCCAGCCCGGCCTCCTCGAGCGAGGCGAAGACGCTGGCGAAGCGCTCGGGGTCGACCCCGCGCAGGTCGAGCCGCACGCTGGCGGCGCCGTCGGCGCTCATCCGATCGAGGATCGCCGCGGTGACCGCGTCGCGCGGCGCCAGCTCGTCGGTGAAGCGGCGTCCCGCGGCGTCGAGCAGGGTGGCGTCCTCTCCCCGCACCGCCTCGGTGATCAGCAGCCCGTCGAAGCGGGTCCCCGGCAGGGCGAGCGCGGTCGGGTGGAACTGGCAGAACTCGAGGTCGGCCAGGTCGGCGCCCGCTGCGGCGGCGAACACCGGGCCGGCGCCGATCGCGCCCCGGGGATTCGTCGTGCGCCGCCACAGGGCGGCGGCACCGCCGGTCGCGAGGACGGTCGCGGCGGCGGCGATCGACTCGCTCCCGGTGACGATGCCGTGGCAGCGCTCGCCGTCGCTCCACAGGGCCAGCGCCGATGTGCGCTCGCGGACCGCGATGCCGGGCTCGGCGGCGACCATCGTCGCCAGCTTCGACGCGATCTCGTGGCCGGTCTGGCTGCCGCCGGCGTGGACGATGCGGCGCCGGGTGTGCCCCCCCTCCAGTCCGAGGGCCAGCTCGCCGTCCGGCGCGAGGTCGAAGGAGACGCCACGCTCGCGCAGCTCCCGCACCGCGGTCGGAGCCTCGTCGACGAGGGCGCGCACCGCGGCGGGCCGGCAGAGGCCACGACCGGCGGCGATCGTGTCGGCGGCGTGCTGCTCGGGCGAGTCGCCGGGTTCGAGCGAGGCGGCGAGGCCGCCCTGGGCCCAGAAGCTGGCGCTCTGCGAGAGCGGCGTGCGGGAGATGACGCAGACGGATGCGCCCTGCTCGGCGGCGCGAAGCGCCGTCCACAGCCCCGCCGCGCCGCCGCCGACGACAGCGACGTCACACGCCGAACGTGTTGCTATCGTCGCCCCGCCTCTCGCTTGATCGCCTCGATTTGCCGGCGCAGCCATGCGGCGGCCGATTCGCGCGCCTCGGACTCGCTGCCGCCCTTCGCGCTCTCCGCGGCAGCGGCCCGTCGCTGCGCCTCCCCGACTCGCTCCTCGGCCGCTTCCGCCTGCGCCTCGATCTCGGCCAGGCGGCTGTCGGCGGCGGCGATCGCCTGCTTCCTCGCCTCACGCTCGGACGCCAGCTCCGCCTCGTGGCTGCGCCGCAGTCGCTCCAGCTCTTCGGCCGAGCGCTGCCGCTCCTTCTCGAGGTCTTCTTCGAGCGCCCGGATCTCGGCGGTGGCGTGCTCTTCGGCGGCGGCCGCGGACTCGGCCGCCTCCCGCAGCCGGCGCTCGGCCGCCTCCACCCGCTCGGCCGGGCCTTCGCTGCCGCGCTCGCCGCTTCCGCTGCTCATCGAGTGCCCAATCTATCTCGCCGTGGCGAGAACGTCGCGGTAAGCCTCGATCGTCCGCTCCGCCATCCGCGCGGCCGAGAGCGCGGCGGCGCGCGCCGCTCCGTCGACCCGCGGATCGGCCGCCGCCAGGTGGGGGCGGGCGGCCTCGCCCCAGGTCGTCGCGTCGTAGCGAGCGCAGAGGGTTCCCGCGATCCCGGCGAGCGCCCAGGGGGCGATCCCGACCGGGGTCGAGAGGACCGGTACCCCGCAGGCCAGGGCCTCGACGCAGGCGAGGCCGAAGCCCTCGTAGTCCGAGGTGACGAGGACGGCGTTCGCCGCGTTCACCCAGAGTGGCATCCGGTCGGGGTCGATCGCGCCGCCGGTCAGCAGCTCGGCGCCGGTCGCCGCCGCCAGCTCGGCCGCCCGGTCGGCGCGCTTCTCGGGACGCCCCGGGTTGGCGGGGAAGAGCAGGAAGCGCCCGCCGGGATCGAGACCCAGCTCGCCGCGCGCCTCGGCGCGGGGGATCGGGTGGAAGCGCCCGAGGTCGGGGCCGCAGGGGAGCACCGCCGAGCCGGGCACCGGCGGCAGGCCCGGCCGGCCGTCCTCGGCGGCGAAGAGGGCGCGCGAGACGGCGGCGACGAGGTCGACGCGCCAGGCGAGGCGGCGGCTGAGCGGGCCGACCAGGCCGTGGCGGACGTCGGTCCCGTGGAAGCTGACCACCAGCGGCGAGGCGCCGGCCAGCCGCGCGCACCAGCCGGCCAGGCCGTAGTGGGCGTGGACGAGGTCGAAGCGCTCGTCTCGCAGCCGCCGCCGCAGCCGCCTCGTCGCCGGGAGGTATTCGCTCCGGCCGGGCGGGAAGCCGAACACCTCGACCTCGATCCCGCGGCGGCGGATCTCCTCGACCTGGTCGCGCACCCAGCGACCCCGCTGGGGCGCGCCGGCGTCGGGCAGGAAATTGGTGACGACCAGCACCCGCATCGGCGCTGAGCGTACCCGCAACGCGGGGCGTCCCCGGATGTCGCCGACTTTTTACATTCCCGCCCCACAATTGGCGCATTCGCGTCTAGATCGTTGCGCCGCGACCCCGGAGCATCTGCTCAAACCGAGACAGGAGGCTTCGATGATCTATCTGCTGATGGGCTACGCGCACGCGGCGATCGCGCAACGGGTGCGGGCGATCCGCGCCCTGGCCGGCGGCGAGCGGGGCCAGGGGACGGTCGAGTACGTCGGCCTGATCCTGCTGGTCTCGCTGCTGATGGTCGGGATGGTCGCGGCGATGAAGGGGTTCAACGGCAAGCAGGGCACCGAGCTGGCCGGCGTGATCGTCGACAAGATCGAGCAGGCGGTCGACAAGGTGGCGTTCAAATGAGGGCGGGAGTGGGAGGTGGGCGGCTCGCGACGCGGGCCGCCCGCCCCGCGTCGATGCCGCTGGCACTGGTTGCGCCCGCCCGGCCGGCGGCGAACGGCGCGGTTACGACCGACGGGAGGCTTATGCTGTATTCCAGTATGAAGCATCGAACGCAGCTATACCTGGACGAGGGCCAGTACCGCTGGCTCAAGCAGCGCGCGGGCGCGGCCGGCAGCATCGCGGCGGTCGTGCGCGAGCTGATCGACGCCGAGCGCGCTCGGCCGGCCGAGCGCGGCGGCGACCCGCTGCTCCGCTTCCTCCTCGAGGAGCCTCCGGGCCGCGGTCGCGAGGGGACGAGCGTGACCACGCTCGATCGCGATCTCTACGGGCCATGAGGTCGGTCTTCGTCGACACCAGCGCCTTCGTCGCCCTGCGCAACGCCTCGGAGGCCGAGCACGAGCGCGCCCGCACGATGCTGGCGGAGCTGATCGAGGACGGGGCGGCGCTGTTCACCTCCAACTACGTCTTCGCCGAGACCTACACGGCGCTGCTCGTCAGGGTGGGTCGCGCGGAGGCGATCGAGTGGGGGCGCCGCTTCCGGGCCGGCGCGGCGATCGAGCTGGTGCGCCTGGAGCCGGGTGTCGAGGACGATGCCTGGCAGATCCTCGAGCAACACGGCGACAAGCGCTGGAGCTACGTCGACGCGACCTCGTTCGCCCTGATCGAGCGCGACGGCGGCGGCGAGGCGTTCGCCTTCGACGCCCATTTCGCCCAGCGCGGGCTGCGGGTCCTGCCGGCGCCCTGAGTCGCGATCGGGAGGACGGCGCGGCCACTCGCATGACAGACTCGGCCAATGCCAGCCTCGCGTAGCTATGACCGCGCCCCGGCCGACATCCGGCCGATCACGATCGACCCCGGCTTCGTCGAGACCGCTGACGGCTCGGCGCTGATCTCGCTCGGAAAAACCCGGGTGATCTGCACCGCCTCGGTCAACGAATCGGTGCCGAAATGGATGTCGGGGCGGGGCAAGGGCTGGGTCACCGCCGAGTACTCGATGCTGCCGGCCTCGACCGGCGATCGCAAGGCGCGCGACGTCTCGAAGGGCCGACAGGACGGGCGCGGCGTGGAGATCCAGCGTCTGATCGGACGCTCGCTGCGCGTCGTCGTCGACTTCCGCGCCCTCGGCGAACGCAGCCTCTATGTCGACTGCGACGTTCTGCAGGCCGACGGCGGCACCCGCTGCGCGGCGATCACCGGCGGCTACGTGGCGCTGCGGCTCGCCCTGCAGAAGCTGGTCGACGCGAGGAAGATCGAGACGATGCCGCTGAGCGGCTCGGTGGCGGCGGTCAGCGTCGGCATGGTCAGCGGGCGGGCGCTCTGCGACCTCGACTACGGCGAGGACTCCAACGCGGAGGTCGACGCCAACGTGGTGATGACCGGGGACGGCGGCCTGGTCGAGGTGCAGGCGACGGCGGAGCGGACGCCGCTCTCGCGGGCCTCCCTGGACGAGCTGCTCGGCCTCGCCGAGATGGGCATCTCGCGGCTGCGCCAGGTGCAGGAGCGGGCAGCCGACAGCTAGTGGCCACACTTGATCTTCGCCACCGGCAACAAGCACAAGCTGCGCGAGATGCGCGAACTGCTGCCGGGCGTCGAGCTGGAGGGCCTGCCGGAGGGGGTCGAGCTGCCGCCGGAGGAGGGCCCGGACTTCGCCTCGATCGCGCTCGGCAAGGCGCGGGCGGCGCATGCGGCGACCGGAAAGGCGGCGATCGCCGACGACTCGGGTATCGAAGCGGCCGCGCTCGGCGGCCGCCCCGGCATCCAGTCCGCCCGCTACGGCGGCCCGGGCGCCAGCGACGAGGAGAACCTCGAGCAGCTGCTGCGCGAGGTCGCGGCGGCGGGCGATGACCGCCGCGCCGCCTACCACTGCGCGCTGGCTCTCGTCGATGCCGGCGGCTCCGAGCAGCTCTTCGAGGCTCGCTGCGAGGGCCGCCTGATCGAGGCGCCGCGCGGCGAGGGCGGGTTCGGCTACGACCCGGCCTTCGTCCCCGACGCCACCGGCGCCGGCGACGAGCGGACGATGTCGGAGCTGAGCCAGGCGGAGAAGAACCAGATCAGCCATCGCGGCCTGGCTACGCGGCTGCTGGCCCGGCGCCTCGCTGCCGCCGAGGCGGCGCCGGCGGAGCGATGATCCGCACCAAGAGCGGCGCGGCGGCGCTTTCGATCGCCTCCAACGCGCTGCTGATCGCGATCAAGCTGGCCGCCGGGGCGATCACCGGCTCGATCGCGATCGTCACCGAGGCGGTCCACTCGACGATCGACCTGGTCGCCTCCGTCGTCGCCTTCGTCTCCGTCCGCAAAGCCGACGAACCGGCCGACGCCGAGCACCCCTATGGCCACGAGAAGGTCGAGAGCCTGGCGGCGACGATCGAGGGGATGCTGATCCTGATCGGCGCCGGGATCATCGTCTACGAGGCGACCCACCGGCTGGTCACCGGCGCCACGGTCGAGACGCTTGGCGTCGGCATCGCGGTGATGGGCTTCTCGGTCCTCGCCAACCTCGCCGTCTCGGCGGTGCTCGCGCGGCAGGCCCGGGTGCACGACTCGCCCGCCCTGGAAGGCGACGCGGCGCACCTGCGCACCGACGCGCTCACCTCGGCCGGGGTGCTGGTCGGGCTGGCCCTCGTCCAGGCCACCGGCATCGTCGCCTTCGACTCGATAACCGCTCTGCTCGTCGCGGTGGCGATCGTCGTCGCCGGGCTGCGGATCATCCGCCGCTCCTCCGGCGTGCTGGTCGACGAAGCGTTGCCGGAGGACGAGATGGACCGGATCGAGGCGGCGATCGCCGCCGCCCGCACTCCGGAGATCGCCGGCTACCACAAGCTGCGCGCCCGCCGCGCCGGCAGCCGCCGCCACATCGACCTGCACGTCCAGTACCGGGCCGGCACCAGCCTCGAGCGCGCCCACGAGCTTGCCCACGCGATGCGCGCCGAGATCGAGACGAACGTCCCCCACGCCGACGTCCTGATCCACGTCGAGCCCGAGACCTCCGTCAGGGAAGACAACGCCGGCCCATACCGCGCTGGTTAGATCACCGGTCGCTTCGCTCCCTGGGAGGAGGCGGTGGTTTGCTCAGGGACTGGGCAGGAGGTTGACCGCCGCGGCGAGGCCGACGGCGCCGACGGTGATCGCGTAGCCGGTGTAACCGCCCACCGCGAAGAGGACGACGGCGATCGCGCAGACTGCGACGACGGTGATCCAGGAGGCGCGGGCGACGGGCACGGGCCGGTATTTTCACGCAGATGCCCGACGATGCCGCGAGCGAGGCGATTTCCGGCGAAGCCGCCGCGGGCGCGCTTGCCTACCTGACCGAGATGTCGCTCGACCTGCGCGGCGCCGCGATCCTCGATTCGGCCGGCGCGGTGCTGGCGGCCAGCGACCGCCCCGACCGCTGGCGGGACGACGCGGCGGCGCTGTTCGCGGCCGCCGACCGGGCCGACGAGGAGCCGGTCGAGCAGATCCACATCGGCACCGAGCAGGGCGAGGTGTTCGCGCTGCGCCACGCCGGGCTTGCGGCGGTGGCGGTGACCGAGCGCTTCGCCCTCGCCTCGCTGACCTTCTTCGACCTGCGGGCGATGCTGCGCGACCTCGCTGCGCGGCGCGGCTCGGACGGGGAGGGCTGAGTCCGGTGGCGCCGAAGCCCCATCGCGTGCTGCTCGACCGCGTCTCCGGCTACGCCGACGAGGCCGCCGCCTACATGCGCCGCCGCCGCGCTTCGCGGCGTCCGTTTGCCCGTCTCTACTACAGGGGCGGACGCGCCGAGGACCACGCCGCCGACTCGGTCGCCGGCGGCGAGCTGTTCGTCGCCGCGGGCCGGTTGATCGAGGTCGCCGGAAAGCGGCCGAAGCAGTGAGCGCGCAGCGGGAGCTGCTCGATCCCGAGGTCGCCGGGCGCGTCCTCTCCCGCGCCCTGGCCTCGGGCGGCGAGTTCGCCGAGCTGTTCGCCGAACGGCGCAGCGGGATGACGATGGCGATCGACGAGTCGCGGATCGAGTCCGTGCAGTCGGGCGCCGAGCAGGGCGCCGGGGTCCGGGTCGTCAGCGGCGGCACCAGCTACTTCGCCCACGTCGACGGCCTCGATCCGGCCGACCTCGAGCGGGCGGCGGCAGAGGCGGCGGCGGCGCTGCGCGGCGAGCGGAGCGAGCCGAGGGCGCTCGAGGCGGTCGCCACGAGCCCGGAACCGATCGAGCGCCCGCCGGGGGAGGTGCCGGCCGAGCGCAAGGCGGGGCTGCTGCGCGAGCTGGACGAGCGCGGTCGCTCGGCCGGAGCCGAGATCGCCCAGCTGATCGCCTCCTATGCCGAGGCCCGCCGCGAGGTCGCGATCGCCAACTCCGAGGGGCTGCTGACCGGCGACGACCGCACCCGCACGAGGATCGGCGTCCAGGCCGTCGCCCGCCGCGGCGACCGGGTCGAGACCGGCGCCGAGACGCTCGGCGGCAACCGCGGCTTCGAGCTGCTCGAAGACGGGCCGGGGGAGATCGCCGCGAGCGCCGCCGGCAAGGCCCTGACGCTGCTCGGCGCCGGCCCGGCGCCGGCCGGATCGATGCCCGTCGTGGTCGGCGGCGGCTTCGGCGGCGTCCTCTTCCACGAGATGACCGGGCACGGGCTCGAGGCCGACCACGTCCAGAAGGGGGCCAGCGTCTACGCCGGCGAGCTCGGCGAGCAGGTCGCCCGGCCGCTGCTGACCGCCTACGACGACGGGCGCCTGCCGGGCGAGTGGGGCAGCGACGCGATCGACGACGAGGGGACGCCGACCCAGAGGACGCGGCTGATCGAGGACGGGCGCCTCGTCGCCTTCCTCTACGACCGGCTGCGGGCCGAGCGCGACGGCGTCGCCTCGACCGGCAACGGCCGCCGCGAGAGCTTCCGCCACCTGCCGATTCCGCGGATGACCAACACCTACATCGCTCCGGGCGAGGCCGAGCCGGAGGCGCTGATCGCCGAGGTCGGCAAGGGCTTCTACGCCGCCTCCTTCGCCGGCGGCCAGGTCGACCCGGCGACCGGCGACTTCGTCTTCGGCGTCAACGAGGGCTACCTGATCGAGCGGGGGAAGGTGACCGGGCCGTGCCGCGGCGCGACCCTGATCGGCAACTGCCTCGAGGCGCTGATGGCGATCGACGCGGTCGGCAGCGACTTCCGGATGAAGTCGGGGATGTGCGGCAAGGGCGGCCAGAAAGTCCCGGTCGGGACCGGCCAGGGCCACGTCCGGCTGGCCGCGATGACGGTCGGGGGCACCGAAGTATGAACTTCCGGTGTTCCCTTTCGCCCGCAGATGTCCCCAAGGCACACCGGAGCGGGGAGATCCTGTGAGCGAGCTTGGCGAGCTCGCCGGGCGCGCTGTGGAGGCGGCTCTGGCCGCCGGGGCGACCGACGCCGAGGCCTACGTCTCCGAGGCGGTGCGGCGCGAGGTCCGCGCCCACGGCGGCGAGGTCGAGAGCCTTACCGCGGCGACCCAGCGTGGGATCGGCGTGCGCGCCTGGATCGGCGCCCGGGTCGGATACGGCTTCGGCACCGACCTCTCGCGGCGCGGCGTCGGGGAGATCGCCGCCCGCGCCGCCGCCGGCGCCCGGGTCGCCGACGAGGACGAGTTCGCGGGGCCGCCGCCGGCTGGCCGCGAGCCGCCGCCGCTCGCCGGCCTCAGCGATCCCTCGCTGGCCGAGTGGCCGACCGCGCGCGTCGCCGAGCTGGCGCTCGCGGTCGAGCGCGCCGCTCTGCGGTCGGACCCGCGCGTGGTCGCGGTCGAGCAGGCGGTCTACGCGGACTCCGCCGAGCGGGTCGCGATCGCCTCCTCGAGCGGCGCCGGCGGTGCGTACGAGAGCTCCGATTGCTACGCCTACACGCAGGCGCTCGCCGAAGGAGACGGCGCCCGCGAGACCGGCCTCGGCTTCGACCAGGCGCGCGGGCCGGCCGGGCTCGACCCCGAGGCGGCGGGCCGGGAGGCGGCCCGGCGGGCGACCGAGATGATCGGCTCCGTCAAGCCGCAGTCGCGCAGCTGCCCGGTCGTCCTCGACCAGACGGTCGCCGCCGGCTTCGTCGGCCTGCTGGGCAAGGCGCTCGGCGCCGACGCGGTGCAGCGCGGCCGCTCTCCCCTTGCCGGGCGGCTGGGCGAGGACGTCGCAGGAGAGGCCTTCGTCCTCCACGACGACGGGCTCGACCCGGACGGCTTCGCCGCGGCTCCGATCGACGCCGAGGGCACGCCGCGGCAGCGGACCGCGCTGATCGAGGGCGGCCGGCTGCGCGCCTACCTCTACGACACCTACACCGCGCGGCGCGGCAACGCGGCCTCGACCGGCAATGCGGGGCGCTCCGGCTACCGGTCGCCGCCGGGCGTCGCCGCCTCGAACCTGATCGTCGGCCCCGGCGGCGCCGGCCTCGACGAGCTGCTCCGAGACGCGGGCGAGGGCGTCCTGGTCAACGACGTCGCCGGTCTGCATTCGGGCGTCAACCCGGTCTCGGGCGTCTTCTCCGTCGGCGCCGGCGGCCTGGCGATCCGCGGCGGCGAGCTCGCCGAGCCGCTGCGCGAGTTCACGATCGCCAGCGACCTGGTCTCGATGCTGCGCGCGGTCCGGGCGGCCGGATCGGAGGCGCGCTGGGTCCCGTTCGGGGGCTCGGTCAGCGCGCCGCCGCTGCTGATCGGCGAGATGACGGTCGGCGGCTCCTAGCGGTCGGTGCGGGCTTTTCCACCCCGCAGGCACGCTTTACGCCCGCGCACGCTGTTAGATTGCCCGCCGACCTCAACGACGACGGAGGAGCATCGACGTGACCAAGGCTGAATTCCTGGATCAACTGGCAGCTGACGAGCGGGTGGGCAGCAAGAAGGCCGCGAGCGACGCGGTCGACGCGGTGCTCGACGCGATCACCGACACGCTGAGCGGCGGAGGTGAAGTCAGCTTCACCGGCTTCGGCAAGTTCCACGTCGCCGAGCGCGGCCCCCGCCAGGGCGTCAACCCGCGCACCGGCGAGCGGATCACCATCCCGGGCGGCAAGGTGCCGCGCTTCTCCGCCGGCTCGGCGCTGAAGGCCAAGGTCAAAGGCTGAGACAAGCCCAATTCCGGGCACGTCGCAATCTGGCTCTCCGCGCCCGGAATCGGGTGAAGGCCGGTTGTGACTGCCCCGTTCGCGGATCGGCTCGCGGCGCTCGTCGAAGAGCGCCGCAGCCAGATCTGCCTCGGCCTCGACCCCGACCCCGCCAAGCTTCTCCCGGACCTCGATCCGGCGGGGGGCTCCGGGTCGCCCGCCGAGCGTGCGGCCAGCGCCGTCGCCGCCCACTGCCGGCGGCTGATCGAGCAGGCGGGACCGGCCTGCGTCGCGGTCAAGCCCCAGCTCGCCTGCTTCGAGCGGCTCGGCGCGCCGGGCTGGGCGGCGCTGTCCGAGGTCTGCGCCGCCGCGGCGGCGGCCGGCCTGCTGACGATCGCCGACGGCAAGCGCGGCGACGTGCCGGTCACCGCCGCCGCCTACGCGCAGGCGCTGGTCGGCGAGACGCCGACGCCCTGGGGCCCGGTCGCGGGACTCGGCGCCGACGCGTTCACCGCCAACCCGCTGCTCGGCCTCGACGCGCTGGAGCCGCTCGTCGCCGCCGCCGGGGCGGCCGGGGCGGGTGTCTTCGTCCCTCGTCCGCACGAGCAATCCGGGCGCCGCCGACGTCGAGGACCTGCCGGCGCCCGAGCGGCCGCTGCACGAGCGGCTCGCGGAACTGGTCGACGGGCTCGCCCCGAGGCTGGCGGGAGACGGCGGCCTGAGCGGGATGGGAGCCGTCGTCGGCGCCACCGAGCCCGGGCACCTCGCGCGGTTGCGCGAGCTGATGCCGCGCGCGGTCTTCCTCATTCCCGGGGTCGGCGCCCAGGGCGGACGCCCGGAGCGGCTGGGCGCCGCCTTCGCCCCCGGCCGGGCCGCCGCGCTGGTCGCCGCTTCGCGTAGCATTTCCTCGGACCCCGATCCCGCGGCGGCCGCGGAGGGCCTCCGCGCGGCGGTCTGGGAGGTGTCATGACGAAGCGCTCCTCAGCCCCAGCTCGGGTGCTCGCCGCAGTCGCGGTTCTCTGCGGCTTCGCAGTCGTGGTCGTCGTCATCGCCGGCTCGCTCGGTGGGGGAGGGAACAGCGGCTCCAGTCACGGCAGGGGCAGCTCGGCCGCCGGGCACGACGGCGGTAGCGGCAAGCGCCAGATCCCGAGGGCCTACGTCGTCCAGAGCGGCGACACCCTGACTTCGATCGCTCACAAGACGGGAGTGCCGGTCGCCCGGATTCGGGCGCTCAACCCCGGCGTCGATCCGCAGATCCTGATCTCCGGCGAAACGCTGAAGCTGAAGTGAGGGCGGCGCGGCCCCTTGCTGCGCTGGTCGCCGTCCTGCTCGCAGCTGTCCTGGCGAGTGCGCCCGCCCAGGCCGCGAAGGGGCCGGCTCTCGACGCCCGTGCCTGGGCGCTGATCGACGCGCGCAGCGGCGAAGTGCTGGCGTCCCACGCGGCCGCCCGTCATCTGCCGGTCGCCAGCACGACCAAGCTGATGACCGCGTGGGTCGTGCTGCACGAGCTGCCGCTCGGCAAGATCGTCCGCGCCGCGCCATACACCCCCACCTACGGCGAGTCGCTGCTCAACCTCCGCCCCGGTCAGCGGATCAGCGTTCGCGACCTGCTCTACGGGTTGGTCCTGCGCAGCGGCAACGACGCCGCCTACGACCTCGCCCGCGCCGCCGCCGGCTCGGAGTCGCGCTTCGTCCGTCAGATGAACCGCTACGCGGCGGCGCTCGGCCTCGCCGACACCCACTACGCGAACCCGATCGGCCTCGACCAGCGCGGCAACCATTCCAGCGCCGCCGACCTGACGGCGCTTGCCCGGCGGCTGCTGCGGATCCCGGTCTTCGCGAAGATCGCCGCCTCGCGCCAGGCCGTGCTGGGCAGCGTCCAGCCGCGGCGGCGGATCGAGTCGATCGACGAGCTGCTCGACCTGGCCCCCTGGGTGAACGGGGTGAAGACCGGCCACACCTTCGGCGCCCGCTATGTCCTGGTCGGCTCGGGTCGCCGCAAGGGGGTCGAGCTGATCGCCGCGGTGGTCGGGGCGGAAACCGACGAAGACCGCTTCGACGACACTCTCCGCCTGCTCGGATACGGCTTCTCCCGGTACCGCAGGCGGACCCCCGTCCGCGCCGGGCAGGTGCTCGCCCGTCCCTCGATCCGCTACCAGGGCGGCGAGCTGCCGCTGCGCGCGGCGCGCCGCGTCGCCGCCGGGGTGCGGCGCGGCGAGCGGGTCGAAGTCGCGGTGCGGGCGCCGCAGGAGGTCGACGGCCCGATCCGCCGCGGCGCCGTCCTCGGGCGGGCGATCGTCCGGATCGACGGCCTGCGGGCGGGGGCGGTCCCGCTGCGCGCCGCTCGCGCCGTGCCGAGGGCGACCGCCCTCGACCGCGCCCGCAGCTTCGTCGAAGGCAACCTGGGGTGGATCGCGCTCGCCCTGTCAGGGATACTGATCCTCGTGGGACTCGTAATCAGGCGCTCCAGGCGATGATCCTCACGGTCACCCTCAACGCGGCGATCGATCGCACGGTCGCGGTCCCCAGCTTCCGCCTCGGCCACCGCCACCGCGCGGTCGAGAGCCGCACGGTCGCCGGCGGCAAGGGGATCAACGTCGCCCGCGCCCTGCGCCTGCTCGGCCGCCCGGTGATCGCCGCCGGCTTCGCCGGCGGGCCGACCGGCAACCGGGTGCTCGAGCAGCTGCGGCGCGAGGCGATCCTCACCGACTTCACCTGGATCGCCGGCGAGACGCGGATCAACATGGCGGTGATCGACCCGACCTCGGGCGAGCAGACCGAGATCAACGAGCGCGGCCCGGCGGTCAGCGCCGAGGAGGTGGAGCGCTTCGCCGAGCGGCTGCGCTACCTGGCCGGCGGAGCGCGGATCTGCGTCGTCGCCGGGAGCCTGCCGCCGGGGGCCGGCGAGGACCTCTACGCGCGCCTGGTCGGCGACCTGCGCGAGCGCGGGGTGACGACGATCCTCGACTCGGAGGGCGAGCCGATGCGGGCCGGGCTGCGGGCCGGGGCCTCGATCGTCACCCCGAACGAGCGCGAGGCGGAGGAGCTGGTCGGCCAGGAGTTCGCCGACCGCGACGACCTCGTCCACGGGCTCGGCGAGCTGGTCCGGCTGGGCGCCGGCGAGGCGGCGATCACCCGGCCCGACGGCTGCGTCGCGGTGGTCGGCGGCGGCGCCGAGCGCCGCGTGGTCGAGGTCCGCACCCGCCCGCTGGAACCGGTCTCGACGGTCGGCTCGGGCGACGCCTTCCTTGCCGGCTACGTCGCCGCCCTCTACGACGGTCGCGAGCCCGCGGAGTGCCTCGCCTACGGCGTCGCCTGTGGCGCCGAGTCGACCCAGCACTTCGGCGCCGGCACGATCGACCGCCGCGGGGTCGAGCGGCTGCTCGGCGAGGTCGAGGTGCGGGACCTGGAGGTCCACGCGGAAGTGTAGGCTGGCTGTTCAAGCCATCACCTTCCCTGGAGGATCGATTTGGAGATCGACATCGGTCGCGGCAAGAAGGGGAGGCGCGCCTACGGATTCGACGACATCGCGATCGTCCCGTCGCGCCGAACCCGCGATCCCGACGACATAGACATCAGCTGGACCCTCGGCCCCTACCGCTTCGAGCTGCCGCTCGTCGCCGCGGCGATGGACGGGGTGGTGAGCCCCGACACCGCGGTCCTGGTCAACGAGCTGGGCGGCCTCGGAGTGCTCAACCTGGAGGGGGTCTGGACCCGCTTCGAGAACGCCGAGGAGCAGCTCGAGAAGATCGCCGCCGCCCCCACGCACCTGGCGACGCGGATCATGCAGGAGATCTACGCCGAGCCGGTCAAGCCGGAGCTGGTCGGCCGGCGGGTCGCCGAGATCAAGGAGCGCGGCGCCGTCGCCTGCGGCTCGCTGACCCCGCAGAAGGTGCGCGCGCACTACGAGATCGCAGTCGAGGCGGGGATCGACATCCTCGTCATCCAGGGCACGGTGATCTCCGCCGAACACGTCTCGACCACGGTCGAGCCGCTCAACCTGAAGGAGTTCATCGCCGAAGTCCCGGTGCCGACGGTGGTCGGCGGCTGCGCCTCCTACTCGACCGGCCTGCACCTGATGCGGACCGGCGCGGTCGGCGTCCTCGTCGGGGTCGGCCCCGGAGCCGCCTGCACGACCCGCGGCGTGCTCGGGATCGGCGTCCCGCAGGCGACCGCGATCGCCGACGTCGCCGCGGCCCGCGCCCAGCACATGCTGGAGACCGGCGAGTACGTCAACGTGATCGCCGACGGCGGCATGCGGACCGGCGGCGACGTCTCCAAGGCGATCGCCGTAGGCGCCGACGCGGTGATGGTCGGCTCGCCGCTGGCCCGCGCCAAGGAGGCGCCGGGCCGCGGCTTCCACTGGGGGATGGCGACCTTCCACCCCTCGCTGCCGCGCGGCACCCGCGTCTCGACCAGGCAGGACGGGACGATGGAGGAGATCCTGCTCGGCCCGGCCCAGGAGAACGACGGCACCTTCAACCTGATGGGGGCGCTGAGAACCTCGATGGCCACCACCGGCTACGAGGACATCCGCTCCTTCCAGCGGGCCGAGGTGATGGTCGCGCCGGCGCTGATGAGCGAGGGGAAGAAGCTGCAGAACGAGCAGTCCGTCGGGATGGGGTCGAACGGCAGGGCGGCGGTCTCCGCCGGTGTTGGAGTCGCCGACGACTGAGGCCGGCGCTCAGACGGCGCCGGCCCAGGCCTCCGAGGAGGTGCTCGTCCTCGACTTCGGCGGGCAGTACTCGCAGCTGATCGCAAGGCGGATCCGCGAATGCGGGGTGTTCGCCGAGCTGTCGCCGGCGAGCACCTCGGTCGAGGCGATTCGCGAGCGGGCGCCCAAGGCACTGGTCCTCTCCGGCGGGCCGGCCTCGGTGTACGAGCCGGGGGCACCGCCGTTTCCGACCGATCTGCTCGATCTCGGGATTCCGATGCTGGGGATCTGCTACGGGATGCAGGCGATGGTGCAGGCGCTGGGCGGCAAGGTCGAAGGGGCCGAGTCGGGCGAGTTCGGGAGGGCCGAGCTGACGCTGCGGAACGCGGGGGGGAGGCTGCTCGGCGGCCTGCCGGAGGAGCAGAGCTGCTGGATGAGCCACCGCGACGCCGTCTTCGAGCCGCCGCCTGGCTTCACGGCGCTGGCCTCGACCCCGGCATCGCCCGTCGCGGCCTGCGAGGCGCCGGACCGCGGCCTCTACGGCATCCAGTTCCACCCCGAGGTCGTCCACACGCCCTACGGCACCGAGGTCCTGACCCGCTTCCTGCGCGAGATCGCCGGCTGCGAGCGGCAGTGGTCGCCGCAGTCGGTGATCGCCGAGCAGGTCGACGCGATCCGCGCCCAGGTCGGCGAGGGGCGGGTGATCTGCGGCCTCTCCGGCGGGGTCGACTCCTCGGTCGCGGCGCTGCTCGTCCACCGGGCGGTCGGGGAGCAGCTGACCTGCGTCTTCGTCGACCACGGGCTGATGCGGCTGAACGAGGCCGAGCAGGTGGTGGCGGCCTTCGAGCAGTTCGGCATCCCACTCGTCCACGTCGAAGCCGAGGAGCGCTTCCTCGCCCGCCTCGCCGGCGTCGACGATCCGGAGCGCAAGCGCAAGATCATCGGCGCCGAGTTCATCCGCGTCTTCGAGGAGGAGGCGGAGAAGCTCGAGGACGCCGCCTACCTGGTCCAGGGAACGCTCTACTCCGACGTGATCGAGTCCGGCGGCAGCGAGTCGGCGGCGACGATCAAGTCGCACCACAACGTCGGCGGGCTGCCCGAGGACCTCGAGTTCGAGCTGGTCGAGCCGCTGCGGATGCTGTTCAAGGACGAGGTGCGGGCGGTCGGCGCCGAGCTGGGGCTGCCGGAACGGATGGTCTGGCGCCAGCCCTTCCCCGGGCCCGGCCTGGCGATCCGCATCGTCGGCGGCGAGGTGACGAGGGAGCGGCTCGACATCCTGCGCGCCGCCGACGCGATCCTGCAGGAGGAGATCCGCGCCGCCGAGCTCTACCGCCAGCTCTGGCAGTCCTTCTGCGTGCTGCCGGTCGTCCGCTCGGTCGGAGTGCAGGGGGACGGCCGCACCTACGCCTACCCGATCGTGATCCGCGCGGTCACCTCCGACGACGCGATGACCGCCGACTGGGCGCGGCTGCCCTACGACCTGCTGGAGCGCGTCTCGAACCGGATCATCAACGAGATCAAGGACGTGAACCGAGTCGCTCTCGACATCTCCTCGAAGCCTCCGGCGACGATCGAGTGGGAGTAGCTCGCCCTCCTTCGCTGTCTCGATAGCGATTCTCAGTCTCCTGCAGGCAGCGCTCGTCGCGCTGCCGCGGGCTCGGCGTCTTGCCTGGCTCGACGCCTTTCGCAGCCCCTGGTGGGCGCTGGCGCCGGCGCTCTCGATCGTCGTCGTGATCGGGGTCGTCGCGCTGGAGGGCGAATCGGCGACCGTGCTCGCCTGGCTGGCGCTGGTCGCGGTGCCGCCCTCGGCGGCGCTGGCGCTCGGCTGGCTCGTCCGCGGCGGCCGTCCCGCCTGGGCGCTCGCCGTCGCGCCATTGTTTGCGCTCGCCTGGGCCTCGCCCGGCTCGCTCGCCGGCGAGGCCGCGGCGACGGCGCTGACCGCGCTCGGCTGCGTCGGCCTCGGCTGGCTGCTCGTCTCGGTCGCGCCCGCCCGCTGGCTGAAGCTGGGGATCTACGCGATGGCCGCCGTCGACACCTGGTTCGTCGCCGCCGACCTGCTCCAGGGCCCGAACGCGGTCCTCACCGCCGCCGCCCCGGCCGGCCTGCCGCGCCTGCAGGCGATCCACTTCGGCTCCGCCGTGATGGGCTTCGGCGACCTCTTCGCAGCCGCCACGCTGGGGTGTCTGCTGGCCGCCTCCCGACCTCGCCAGCTCCGTGCGGCGCTGCTCGTCGCGACCCTCGCCCTCGCCTTCGACCTGCTCTTCCTTGCCGTCGACACGCTGCCGGCGACGGTCCCGGTCGCGCTGGCGCTGGCCGTCCTCGAGTGGCGCGACCGCGGCCGGCGCCATCTCCGCGGGTTCCGGGCAGGCATAAAATAAAAATGAATCTCATTTTGATTTAATCCTCGCGTGCTCGAGCCGTTCCAGCTTCCCTTCGTCCAGCGCGGCCTGGTCGAGATCCTGATCCTCTCGGTCCCGGCCGGGCTGCTGGGGACCTGGATCGTCATGCGCGGGCTCGCCTTCTTCTCGCACGCGGTCGGGACGGCGTCCTTCCCGGGCCTGGTGCTGGCCGACGGCCTGGGGTTCGCGGCGCCTCTCGGCGCCTTCGCCGCGGCGCTCCTCTTCGCCGCGGGCGTGTCGGCGCTTCGCGGTCGCCGCTCCGGGCAGGACGCCGCCGTGGCGCTCGTGCTCGCCGGCTGCCTGGCCGCCGGGGTCATCCTCGCCAGCGACGTCTTCGGCTCGGGCTCGAACATCGAGACGCTGCTCTTCGGCAGCCTGCTGCTGGTCGACGCCAGCGACATCGGGCTCGCCGCGGGGGCGGCCGTGGCGACGCTGGCCGCCAGCGCGCTGCTCGGCCGGCACTGGCTCCGCGCCGGCTTCGACCCCGGCCTGGCCGGCCCCGCCCGGCCGGACCCGCGCGTCTTCGACGCGGTCCTGATCGTCCTCGTCGCGCTGGCGACGGTCGCGGCGCTGACCGTGGTCGGGGCGCTACTCGTCACCGCGCTCTTCCTCGTGCCCGCCGTCACCGCGCGGCTGCTCACCCGGCGGCTGCGACCCTGGCAGCTGCTCAGCGTCGGCCTGGTCGCGCTCGAGGGCGTCGCCGGCCTCTGGCTCTCGGTCGAAACCGACGCGCCGCCCGGGGCGACGATCGCCTGCGTCGCCGGGGCCGGCTTCGTCCTGGCGGCCGCCGGACAGGCCGTGGCGCGGCTGCCCCGCCGGGCCGTCCTCGCCGCCGCCCTCGGCGCGCTGGCCCTGCTGGGCGCGGGCTGCGGCGCCTCCGGCGGCGGCGACGGGGGGAAGCTCGACGTGGTCGCGACCACGACCCAGATCGCCGACTTCGCGCGCGAGGTCGGCGGCGACGCGATCGAAGTCGACCAGATCCTGCAGCCGAATACGGACCCCCACGACTACGAGCCCCGCCCGAGCGACGTCAGCGGCGCCGCCGGCGCCTCGCTGGTCTTCGCCAGCGGCGACAACCTCGACGGCTGGGTCGACCAGGTCGTCGCCGACAGCGGCAGCGACGCCGAGGTCGTCGACCTGGGCGCGATCGTGCCGGAGCGGCTGCCCGGCGAGTCGACTGGCGCGGAGGCATCGCGCTACGACCCGCACTGGTGGCACGACCCGCGCAACGCCGAGGCGGCGGTGCGCAAGATCGAGAGCTCCCTCGCGGCGGCCGACCCGGCTCACAGGGCGCTCTTCGAACGCAATGCCGCCGCCTACCTGGCGAAGCTGAAAGCGCTCGACGCGGGGATCGCCAGGTGCATCGGCTCGGTTCCCGCCGGCCAGCGCAAGCTGGTCACCGACCACGACGCGTTCGGCTACTTCGCCAACCGCTACGGGATCGAGATCGTCGGCGCCGTGATCCCCTCGCAGACCACCCAGGCGCAGGCCTCGGCAAAGGACCTGAGCGAGCTGGCGGAAACCGTCGAGCGGGAGCACGTCAAGGCGATCTTTCCCGAGAGCTCCCTCAGCCCCAAGGTGGCCGAAGCGATCGCCCGGCAGACCGGCGCCAGCGCCGACTACACCCTCTACGGCGACTCGCTCGGGCCGCGGGGCTCCGACGGGGCGACCTATCTCTCGATGGAGGAGGCCAACGCGGACGCGATGGCCCGCGGCTTCACGGACGGGCAGCGCGGATGCCGGCCGAGCCCCTGATCGAGGCGTCCGGCCTCGCCGTCGGCTACGACGGCGAGGCGGCGATCTCCGGCGTCTCCTTCAGCCTGCGCGCAGGCGAGACGATGGCCCTGCTGGGCCCCAACGGCGGCGGCAAGACGACCCTGCTGCGGGCGCTGCTCGGCGAGCTGCCGCCGCTGGCGGGCGCGCTGCGCGTGGGCGCCCGCTGCGCGACCGTGCCGCAGACCGAGCGCTCGCAGCTCGACTACCCCGTCTCGGCGCTCGACGTGGCCGCGATGGGGGCCCTCTCGAGGCTTCCCTGGTGGCGCCGGCCCAGTCGCCGCGACCGTGAGATCGCGGTCGAGTCGCTGCGGCAGGTCGGCCTCGACGGCCTCGCCGAGGAGACCTTCGGCAGGCTCTCGGGTGGCCAGCGCCAGCGCGTCCTGATCGCCCGCAGCCTCGTCCAGGACGCCCGCATCCTGCTGCTCGACGAGCCCTTCTCGGGACTCGACCGTCCCAGCTCGGAAAGGCTCGAAGGGCTGATCGACTCGCTCGCCGCCGAGGGCCGCGGCGTGATCGTCGCCACCCACGACCTCGAGCAGGCGCAGCGCTGGGACAGCGTGCTCTGCCTCAATCGCCGCCAGATCGCGGCCGGCCCGCCGCGGCAGGCGCTCGACGTCGAGGTGCTCGAAGCGACCTACGGCGGCGCCATAGTCGAGCTGCCCGGCTCCGGCCGCCGAGCCGTCCTCCCGCCCCACCATCACGACCACTCCCACTGAGCGATGATCGAGCCGCTCCAGGAAGAGTTCATGCGCCGGGCGATCGCCGAGATGTCCCTGCTCGCGGTGGCCGGTGGCGCGATCGGCTGCTGGGTCGTCCTCTACCGGCTCTCCTACGCGACCGAGTCGCTCTCCCACTCGATCCTGCCCGGCCTCGTCCTCGCCTCCCTGGCGGCGGCGCCGCTCCTGCTCGGCGCCGCGCCGGCGATCGTGGTCGCCGGGCTGGCGATCGTCGTGGTCGCGCAGGTTCCTGGCGTCAGCCGCGAGGTCGCGGTCGGGGTCGTCGTCACGACCATGTTCGGGCTCGGGGCCCTGCTGGCGCTCTCGCCGCAGTCGCCGCCCGGCATCCAGGAGCTGCTCTTCGGCGACATCCTCGGGCCCTCCAACGGCGACCTGCTTGCGGCCGCGCTGCTGGCCGTCGCCGTGGCGGTCGGCCTGCCGCTGCTTCACGGCCGGCTCCTCGCCGTGGGCTTCGACCGCGGCGCGGCCGGCTCGCTCGGCGCCGCGCCGGCGCGGGTCGAAGCGGCGCTGATCGCGCTGCTCGCGGTCGCGATCGTCGTCGCGGTGCAGGGTCTCGGCAACCTGCTCGTCGTCGCCGTCTTCGTCGGCCCGGCGGCGGCGGCGCGGAACCTGACCGAGCGGATCGTGCCGATGATCGCGCTCTCGGTGGCGATCGCGGTCCTCGCCGGCCTGGCCGGGCTCTACGTCTCCTACTACGCCGGCACCGCCGGCGGCGCCTCGGTTGCGCTGGCGATGGTCGCCGCCTACCTGCTCTCGGTGCCCGCCGGGTGGGCGCTGGCCTGGCGACAGGCGAAGCCGCCCCCGGCGGTGGCTACGATCGGTTGAGATGGCCACCGCGACCGACAGCGTCTGGGCCGAGCACGCACTTGCCGCCCTGCAGGAGGCCGGCTACCGGCGCGGCGGCGCCCGCACCGCGGTGGTCGAAGCGCTTGCCCGCCACGACTGCGCGGTGAGTGCCTTGGATATCGACGAGGAACTGCGCAGGCGCCGCGCCGGCGTGGGCCGCGCCAGCGTCTACCGGGCGCTCGAGCAGCTCGACGAGCTGGGTCTCGTCCAGCGGATCGAGATCGCTCGCGGGATCGCCGGCTACGAGCGCGTCGAACCCGGCGGCCATCACCATCACCACGCGATCTGCCGCGACTGCGGCCGCATGGTGCCCTTCGAGGACGCCTCGCTGGAGCACGCGATCTCCGACGTCTCCGGCAAGCTCAGCTTCGACGTCACCGAGCACGACGTAGTCCTGCGCGGCCGCTGTGAGCGCTGCTCGGACTGAGACGCAGTGGCTTCACGGCACGAGACAACCGCGCGAGTAAGCCCGCCTCATTTTCCTACCGGACGTTGCTCGAGCTGCCGCACTTCCCCATGCAGAGGAAGATGCTCCTGGGGATCAAGCAGCGCGCCGAGCGGGCCGCTCAGGAGTAGCGGTCCCAGCGTTCCAGGTAGGGCAGCGGGTCGATCGGGCTTCCCCCCTCATACCAGCCGGGCGCCGTCCAGATCTCGAAGTGGAGGTGGCAGGCGGTGGCGTCGCCGGTCTGGCCGACGACGCCGATCGGTTCTCCCGTCCGCACGGTCAAGCCCTCCTGCAGCGGCGAGGGTTCGAGCAGGTGCATGTAGGCCGTGTCGAGGCCGGTGCCCTTGCCGTCGATGACGACGTAGTTGCCGGCCGCCGACTGGTAGCCCGAGTACTGGACGGTGCCGCCGCGGGCGGCGATCAGCGGCGTGCCGCATTCCGCGATCACGTCCTGGCCCTCGTGGGTGTGGCCGGAGCGAGCCGCGCCGAAGCGTCCCTCGGCACCGCCGAAGTCATGCGGGCCGAGGATCGGGAAGGCGTAACCGTAGAGGGCAAAGCCGAGGCTGAAGGACCCGGCCGGCGAGGTCGAAGACGAGGCGCGCTGCTTGGCCTCCTGGATCGAGCGGTCGAGGCTCTGCTGCGCGGTCGGATCGCCGCTCTGCGGCGAGATGCGGAAGCTGTAGCGGCCGTTGGGCGCCGCCCGCCCGCCGGCGATCGTGCCGTCCCAGGAGACGGAATCGGGCGCTTCCGGGGCGATGTCGTTGCGGTAGTAGCTCTTGACGACTTCGCCGCCGCGGCCGACGACGTCGACGCGGAGGTCGTTGCTCGGCTGGTCGCTGCCGATTTCGTAGCGCAGCCGTGGGGTCCGGACTCCGTAGTAGAAGGACTTGCGCGGCCAGGTCTTCGCCGAGACGATGCCGAGCGTGCCGGCCGACGGCGCCGGATCGGGAGTGCCGCTCTGGCTCGGCGGCGGCGGCGGCGAGCCACTCGGGGTGGGGGCGCCGCCGGTCGTCGCCGAGGCGCCGGCGGCGAAGCCCGCCAGGAGCGCCGCGAATACGACTACCGAGACCGGTCCAGCCAGCCAAGCGCTGCGCGCCACGTGCCCTCTCTTTCGTTCGCCTGCGGAGTTAGCTGTCGGGCTCGCGCTGAAAGAGATGCGCTACGGACGATGTTCGTCCGATTCGCCCCCGGGACCTGCAAGAGTCCCTGCGGTTCCTCCACTCCCGCCGATCGCACGGCGGGATTCGGCATTGCCGGCGCGGCAGTATAGAGGGCCAGGCGGCTATGATGCGCCGCCCGCGCCGGCCCGCCCGCGCGGTTTTTCAACGATGAAGACCTACGTCGCAACAGCCGCCGACCGCCAGCGAGACTGGTACGTCGTCGACGCCGAGGGCAAGACCCTGGGCCGCCTGGCGACCCGGATCGCGGACGCGCTGCGCGGTAAGCGCAAGCCGGAGTACACCCCGCACGTCGACACCGGCGACTTCGTCGTCGTCGTCAACGCCGAGAAGATCCAGGTCACCGGCAAAAAGCTCGAGCAGAAGCGCTACTGGCGCCACAGCGGCTACCCCGGCGGGATCAAGTCGCGGACGCTGGCCGAGATGCTCGACCGCCGCCCCGAGGAGGTGATCCGCAAGGCGGTGAAGGGGATGCTTCCCCGCAACCGCCTCGCCCGCAAGCAGCTGACCAAGCTGAAGGTCTACGCCGGGCCGGATCACCCGCATGCCGCGCAGAAACCGAAAGAGATGGAGATCGCCTGATGGCAGACGAGCCGCAGAACGACGAGACGTCGGAGGCGCGGGAGGACACGCCTCAGGGCGAGGGCGCCCTGCCCGCCGGCCCTGTCGCGGACGAGGCGTCTGGGCAGGAGGCGCAGGACGAGGCGGTGGCGGAGGAGCCCGCGGCCGCGCCGGCCGCCGAGCGGGAGGAGCCTCGGGCTGAGCAGGAGAAAGCCGAGCCCGAGCCCGTCGAGGAGCCGCAGGCCGAGAAGAAGAAAGATGTGATTCCCGGGGCCGATCTGGAGCCGATCTCGGTCGAGCCGGAGGAGCGGCCGCTCAGCGCCGAGGAGCGGGCTCGGCGGGAGGCCGAGGAGGAGGAGCGGCGGCAGCGGGAGGCGGCGCTGGACGGGGCCGACGAGGAGCCGCAGGCGGCCAGCCGCGCTCCGGCCAAGATCGAGGGCGACTCGCGCTTCCTCGCCACCGGCAAACGCAAGAACGCGATTGCTCGCGTCACCGTGCTGCCCGGCAGCGGCAAGATCGAGGTCAACGGGCGCTCGCTGGAGGAGTTCTTCCCCCGGCCGCTGCATCAGACGGTGGTTTGCCAGCCGCTCGCCACGACCGGCTACGAGGGCAGCGTCGATGTCCGCGTCCGCGTCCACGGCGGCGGCGTCAGCGGCCAGGCCGGGGCGGTGCGGCACGGGATCGCCCGGGCGCTGACCGAGGTCGACCCGGAGCTGCGCGCCGAGCTGAAGCGGCGTGGCTTCCTGACCCGCGACGCGCGCGTCAAGGAGCGCCGCAAGGCGGGACTGAAGAAGGCCAGAAAGCGGCCGCAATTCAGCAAGCGCTGACGGGGACCGTGTGACGCCGGAGCGCAGGCTCTTCGGAACCGACGGGGTCCGGGGAGAGGCTGGGACGTTTCTGACCGCCGAGTTGGCGCTGGCGCTGGGGCGGGCCGCGACGGAGTCGCTCCCGGCCGAGCGGCCGCAGGTCCTGATCGTCCGCGACACCCGCGAGTCGGGGCCGATGCTCGAATCGGCGCTCGCCGCCGGAGTCGCCGCGGCGGGTGGCGACGCGCTGCTCGGTGGGGTGCTGCCGACGCCGGCCGCGGCGATCCTCGCCCGCCGCCTCGGGCTCGACCTCGCCGCGGTCGTCTCCGCCTCCCACAACCCCTACCGCGACAACGGCATCAAGTTCTTCAGCGGCGCCGGGACCAAGCTCGACGACGAGGCCGAGGCGCGGATCGAGTCGCTGCTCGAAGAGCGCGGTCGAGGTTTGAGCCGCAACGCGGCTCAAACCTCGACCGCGGTGCCTGCACCCGGCCGCGTCCGCGAGCTCGAGGGCGGCGTCGAGGACTACCTGCGGGCGCTCGAGTCGGCCTTCCCGCTCGACCTCTCCGGGCTCACCGTCGCCCTCGACTGCGCCAACGGCGCCACCCACCGCGCAGCGCCGGGGATCTTCGAGCGGCTCGGCGCCCGGGTCGAGGCGATCGCCGCCGAGCCCGACGGCCGCAACATCAACGCCGGCTGCGGCTCGACCCACCTCGACGGCCTGGCCGAGCACGTCGTCGCCTCCGAGGCGACGATCGGCTTCGCCTTCGACGGCGACGGCGACCGGGTGCTCGCGGTCGACGGCGCCGGCCACCGCCACGACGGCGACGAGCTGATCGCCCTGCTGGCCCGGGGGATGGCCGGCCGCGGCGAGCTGCACGGCGGCGTCGCGGTGACGGTGATGAGCAACTTCGGCTTCCACCGCGCGATGGAGGAGGCGGGGATCGAGGTCGCGGTGACCAAGGTCGGCGACCGCTACGTGCTCGACGAGCTGCGCAAGCGCGACTGGGCGCTCGGCGGCGAGCAGTCCGGCCACATCATCGACACCGGCTTCGCCGCCACCGGCGACGGGATCGCGGCGGCGCTGATGACGATGCGCGAGCTGGGCGACCGCGACCTGGCCGAGGTCGAGGCGATGGAGAAGCTGCCGCAGACCCTGGTCAACGTCGAGGTCGCCGACCGCGGGGCGATCGCCGGCGCGGCCGCGGTCTGGGACGCCGCGGAGCGCGAGGCCGCCGGCCTGGAGGGCCGCGGTCGGGTGCTGCTGCGCCCCTCCGGCACCGAGCCGCTGGTCCGGGTGATGGTCGAGGCGCCCGAGGCCGGGGAGGCCGAGGCGGTCTGCAAGCGGCTTGCCGACCTGGTCCGCCGGGAGCTGGGCTGACGGTCCCGGCCGTCTACCCTTAGCGGCCTTCCATGTGCGGAATCGTCGGATACGTCGGGGGGCGCCCCTGCCGCGACATCCTCGTCGCCGGCCTCGAGAAGCTCGAATACCGCGGCTATGACTCGGCCGGGGTCTCGGTGATCGAGGAGGGCGAGGTCGACAGCGTGCGCGCGGTCGGCAACCTGGCCAACCTGCGCGCCGCGATGGGCGAGCACGAGGCCGAGCGCGGCGGCGTCGCGGTGGCGACCGCGCCGGCGACGACGGGGATCGCCCACACGCGCTGGGCCACCCACGGACGGGTGACCGAGGAGAACGCCCACCCCCACAGCGACGGCTCCGACCGCGTCCACATCGTCCTCAACGGGATCGTCGAGAACCACGCCCGGCTGCGGGAGCGGCTCGAGTCCGAAGGGCAGGAGTTCAGCTCGGAAACCGACGCCGAGGTCGTCGCCCACCTGATCTCCCGCCACTACGACGGCGACCTCGCCGCCGCCGTTCGCGCCGCCTTCGCCGAGCTGCGCGGCCATTACGCCTTCGTCGCGATGCACGCCGACCAGCCCGACCTGCTGGTCGGGGCGCGCCGGGAGTGCCCGCTGGTCGCCGGGGTCGGCGAGGGCGAGACCTTCCTCGCCTCGGCGATTCCCGCCTTCCTCGCCGAGACGCGGCGCGCGGTGGCGATCGAGAACGACGAGATCGTCACGATCGACCGCTCCGGGGTGACGATCGCCGACGCCGCGGGCAACCCGGTCGACCGCCGGGCCGAGGAGATCGACTGGGACGAGGCCGCAGCCGAGAAGGGCGGCTACGAGACCTTCATGCTGAAGGAGATCCACGAACAGGCCGACGCGGTCGCCGAAACGATCGCCGACCGGCTCCCCGGCGACGACGGGGTCGACCTCTCGGAGGTCGAGCTGGACGACTCCTTCCTGCGCGGGCTGCGGCGGATCGTCATCGTCGCCTGCGGCACCTCCTACCACGCCGGCTTGGTCGGCCGCTACGCGATCGAGGAATGGGCGCGGGTCCCGGTCGAGATGGACATCGCCTCCGAGTACCGCTACCGCAATCCGGTGGTCGGCGAGGGGGACCTGGTGATCGGCATCACCCAGTCGGGCGAGACCGCCGACACCCTGGCGGCGATGCGCCTCGCCCGCGAGCGCGGCGCCAAGGTGCTGGCGGTCACCAACATCATGGGCAGCCAGGCGACCCGCGACGCCGACGCCGTCCTCTACACCCGCAGCGGCATGGAGATCAGCGTCGCGGCGACCAAGACCTTCGTCGCCCAGGTCGCGGCGATGTACCTGATCGGCCTGCGGTTGGCGGAGCTGCGGGGGACGCTGGAGCCGCCGCGGATCGCCGAGCTGATCGCCGAGATGAAGTCGCTCCCCTCGAAGGTCGAGCGGACGATCGCCACCACCGAGGAGCGGGTGCGCGAGATCTCGGCCGCCTACTCGGAGCGCCAGTTCTTCCTCTACCTGGGGCGCCACATCGGCCTGCCGGTCTGCCTCGAGGGAGCGCTGAAGCTGAAGGAGATCTCCTACATCCCGACCGACGCCTACGCGGCGGGGGAGATGAAGCACGGCCCGATCGCCCTGCTCGACGAGTCGACCCCGGTGGTCTCGGTGGCGACCGACAGCCCGGTGCTCGACAAGGTGCTCTCCAACGTCGAAGAGGTGCGGGCGCGCGGGGCCGCGACGATCGCGATCGCGACCGAGGGATCCGGGCGGGTCGGCGAGGTCGTCGACGACGTGATCGAGGTGCCGCGCAGCGACTGGATCCTGCAGCCGATCCTGGCGATCCTGCCGCTCCAGCTGCTCGCCTACGACATCGCCCGCGCCCGCGGCCTCAACGTCGACCAGCCCCGCAACCTGGCCAAGACCGTGACGGTCGAGTGAGGAGCGGTTAGGATGCCGCTCGAATGAAGCTTCGTCTCGTCCTCGCGCTGACCGCGCTCGCCGCCCTGCCGGTCGCCGTCGGCGGCTGCGGCGGCTCCTCCTCCTCGGGCGCCGACCCGGCCGGGCTGGCGCCACCGCGCTCGCCGGTCTTCATCGAAGGCAAGGTGCGTCCCAGCGGCGAACTGAAGTCGAACACCGACGCGGTCGCCAAGCAGATCGCCGGCATCGACAACCTCGGCGACTACGTCGTCGAACAGCTGGAAAGCTCGGCCCGGGAAGACGGCGAACCGTTCGACTACGCGAAGGAAGTCGAACCGTGGCTGGGCGAACGGGCCGCGGTCTTCTTCGAGCAGGTCGAAGGCGGCAACCCCTCCAGGCCGGGCGTGATCGTCGAGTCGACCGACACCGGCGCGACGCAGGAATTCGTCGACACCCAGGTCAAGGCCGGCGACGTCCCCTATAAGCAGGCCTCCTACGAAGGGGTCGAATTCGAGGTCGGCGGCAAGGAAGGCAACGCGATCGGTGTGATCGGCGACTTCCTCGCGGTCGGCGACGACGAAGCGGTGTTCAAGGAAATGGTCGACGCCTCCAACGGCGAATCGCTGGCCGGCGAAGACCGCTTCTCGACCGCGATCTCGGCCGCCTCGGACGGCAGCCTCGCCGACGCCTACGTCGACGTCGGCGGCCTGATCGAGCAGTCGGGCGGGGAAATCGACCCGACGGCGCGCCAGATCCTCCAGAACGCCGGCATCGACCCGAGCGAAGCGACCGCGGTCGCCAGCGTGATCCCCGGCTCCAGCCAGGTCGAGATCGACCTGAGCAGCGACCTCGGCGGCGAGAAGGCGCCGACCGGAGATGCCTCGCAGCTGCTCGGCTCGCTGCCGGCGAGCTCCTTCGCCGCCTTCGCCGTCTCCGGCTTCGGCGAACAGCTTCAGGAAGCGCTCGACGAACTCGACGCGCAGGGCGTGCCCGGCACGATCCCGCCGCACCAGCTGAAGAAGGGCGTGAAGGAACTCGGGATCGACCTCGAAGGACTGGTCGACTCGCTCGAAGACGCCGCCGTCTTCGCCACCGGCAACAGCGAACGCAGCCTCGGCGGCGCCCTGGTGCTGACCGCCAAGGGCTCGAAGGCGAGCGAAGCGGTCGAACGAGCGGTGAAGCTGGTGCGCGCCTTCCACGTCAGCGGGGTCAGCGTGCTCGGCGGCGAAGCGAGCGGCTTCGCCCTCCACAGCGAGGAACTCGGCTCCAAGCCGCTGGTCGTCGCCGCCAAGGACGGAAGGGTGGCGATCGGCTACGGCACGCCGCAGACCCTGCTCGCGCTCGCCGCGCCCTCGGGCAAGACGCTGTCCGACAACCCCGCCTACAAGGAAGCGGTCTCGGCGCTCGGCGACGCGCCGATCAGCGGCTTCGTCGACGGCGCCGCCGCCCTGAAGCTCGCCGACGCCCTCGTCCCCAACTCCGACCAGGGCTTCCAGGAAGCGAAGAGGTACCTGCGCAGCATCGCTTTCATCGCGATCGGCACCGGCCGCCAGGACGAACTGGCGACCGCGAAGCTGATCGTCGGGTTGAAGTAGCCCAACGCATCTGGCGGGCCACCCGCCCGAGATACCGGGTTTAGGCTGCCGCGATATGGAGAGCTGGCTGAACCCGCTTTACGACGCCGACGGAATGCGGGCGGTCGACCGCTGGGCGATCGAGGAGATGAAGGTTCCATCGCTGGAATTGATGGAGAACGCCGGCGCCGCCGTGGCCGAGGTTGTGGCCGAGCTTGCGCTCGACGGGCCGATCCGGGTCGTCTGCGGGAAGGGGAACAACGCCGGCGACGGGCTGGTCGCCGCGCGGGAGCTGGACCGGATGGGGTTCGAGGTCGAGGCGCTGCTGCTCTGGCCCGCGGAGGAGCTGAGCGGGGACGCGGCGGCGAACCTCGAGCGCTTCGAGGCGGAGCACGTGAGCGGCGACCTCGGGCCGAGGCTGGCGGACTCGGGAGCGGTCGTCGACGCGATCTTCGGCACCGGGTTCTCGGGGGCGCCGCGAGAACCGGCGCCGGCGGCGATCGAGGCGATCGGCGGCTGCGGGGCGCCGGTGGTCGCCTGCGACATCGCCTCGGGGGTCGACGCCTCCAGCGGCGAGGTCGAGGGGGCGGCGGTGGATGCGGACTTCACGGTCAGCTTCCACGCCGCCAAGCTGGGACACCGGATAGCCCCCGGCAAGTGGCACACGGGCGAGCTGCGAGTCGCGCCGATCGGAATCCCGGACGGGGCGCCCGGGACGCCGGCCGGCGGCACGATCGAGGCCGGGGTGCTCGACCTGCTGCCGCGCCGCGGCGCCCGCTCGACGAAGTTCAGCTCCGGCCAGGTGACGATCGCCGGCGGCTCGCGCGGCCTGACCGGCGCGGTGCAGATGTCCTCGCGGGCGGCGATCCGCGCCGGCGCCGGCTACGCGACGGTCGCCGTGCCGGCCGACCTCGAGCCGATCTTCGAGCAGGGCCGGCCGGAGGTGATGTCGGTCGGCTGCCCGGGCGGCGACGGCTGCCTGGCGCCGGCCTCCGCCAAGCCGCTGCTGCGAGCCTTCGAGCGGGCCGCCGCGGGGGTGCTGGGGCCGGGCCTGGGACGCGATCCCGGCTCGGTCGGGCTGGCGCGCGAGGTGCTGCCGGCGATCGAGGCGCCGCTGGTCCTCGACGCCGACGGGCTCAACGCCCTCGCCGGCGAGCTGGAGCGGGTGGCGGAGCGCCGGGCGCCGACCGTCCTCACCCCGCACGCCGGCGAGCTGGGACGGCTGCTGGGCCGCGACTCCGGGGAGGTCGCCGCGCACCGCCTCGCCGCGGCGCGCGAGGCGGCGAGGGCGGCCGGGGCGGTCGTGGTGCTGAAGGGCGACGACACGATCGTCGCCGACGGCGAGCGGGTCGCCGTCAATGCCGTCGCCGCCCCCGGCCTCGCCACCGCCGGCACCGGCGACGTGCTCTCGGGGATGATCGCGGCGCTGCTGGCCCGCGGCCTCGAGCCGTTCGCCGCCGCCTGTGCGGCGGTGCTCGCCCATGCCCGCGCCGGCCGCGAGGCGGCGGCGCGGATCGGCGCCGCCGAGTCGGTGATCGCCACCGACGTGATCGAGGCGATTCCAGCGGGGATGTCTCCCGGCCGCCGGGTCGAATAATCTCGCCAGAGATGAAGACCGCCGCCGAGATCATGGACGCCGAGGTTCCGGCCGTCTCGCCCGACGCCGACGCGCGCAACGCGATCGAGCTGCTCGCCATGACCGACAAGGGCGCGATCCCCGTGGTCGACGAGGAACGCCGCGTGGTCGGGATCGTCAGCGAGGCGGACCTGATCCTCAGCGAGGAGGAATCCGACCTGCACCTGCCGCACTACCTCAACATCATGGGCGGCATCGTCTTCGTCGGTTCGATGAAGGGCTTCGAGAAGCGGCTCGAAAAGGCCTTCGCGACCAAGGTCTCGGAGCTGATGACCGCCGACCCGGTCGTCGTCCGCGGTGACGACGACGCCGAGACCGTGGCGAAGACGATTGCCGACGAGCATCACAATCACCTGCCGGTGGTCGACGGCGACGGCCGCCTCGCCGGCCTGGTCACCCGGGCAGACGCGCTGGCGGCGCTGGTCGAGTAGCCATGGTGCGGGCGGTTGCCCGGATCGACCTCGGCGCCGTGCGGGACAACTGCGCCCGGCTGAAGGGCGAGCTGGGGGAGGGGCCGGAGCTGTGCGCGGTGGTCAAGGCCGACGGCTACGGGCACGGCGCCGACCGCTGCGCCGAGACGGCGCTGGAAGGCGGAGCGACGAGGCTGGCGGTGGCGACTGCGAGCGAGGCCGAGGCGATCGGCCGGCGCCTGCCGCACGTGCCGCTGCTGACCATGGGGGCGCTCACCGGGGAGGAGCTGGATACGGCTCTTGCCGCGGGGTCGGAGATCGCCGTCTGGAGACGCGGCTTCCTCGACCTGGTCGCCGCCCGCGCGCGGGCGCAGGGCCGCCCGGCCCGTGTCCACGTCAAGCACGACAGCGGCATGGGCCGGCTCGGCAACCGCGAGGCGGAGGAGGTGATCGACCTGCTGCGGGACTGCGCCGGCAACCCCGACCTCGAGCCGGCCGGCGTCTGGACCCATTTCGCGACCGCCGACGAACCGGACTCTCGCTTCTTCGACGAGCAGCTCGGCCGCTTCGACGCCGTCGCCGCCGCGGCGCGCGCCGAGTTCCCCCGGATCCTCGTCCACGCCGCCAACAGCGCCGCCGTCTTCCGCGACCGCCGCTCCCACTTCGACATGGCGCGCTGCGGCGTCGCCGTCTACGGCCTCGACCCGTTCCAGGGCGACCCGGCCGAGCGCGGCCTGCGCCCCGCCCTCTCGCTGCGCTCCTACGTCGCCGACGTGAAGACGTTCGGGCCCGGCGACAGCGCCGGCTACGGGCAGCGGTGGAAGGCCGAGCGCCGCACCCGTGTCGGCGTGCTGCCGCTCGGCTACGGCGACGGGGTGCGGCGCGGTCTCTCCAACAACGCCGAGGTGCTGGTTCGCGGGCGCCGGTATCCGCTCGTCGGCACGGTCTCGATGGACAACGTGACGATCGACCTCGGGCCCGGCGGCGAGGTCGAGCCGGGCGACGAGGCGGTCCTGATCGGCGCCCAGGGCGAGGAGGAGGTCCGCGCCGAGGACCTTGCCGCCAGGCTCGGGACGATCAACTACGAGATCACCTGCGGGATCTCCGCCCGGGTGCCGAGGGAAGCGCGGTGAGCGCGGAGCGACGTCTCGGCGAGCGCCTCGCCGCGGCGCCGCTGGTCGGCCTGGCGCGGCGGGCGCTGGCGGACGGCCCGCAGGCATGGATCGCCGGCGGCGCGGTGCGCGACGCCGCGCTGGACCGCGAGGTGACCGATCTCGACCTGGCGGTCGCCGGCGACCCGGCCGCGGCGGCGAAGGCGGTCGCCGACGCGGGCGACGGCCACGCCTTCGAGCTTTCGGCCGAGTTCGCGACCTGGCGCGCGGTCGCCGCCGACCGCTCCTGGCAGCTCGACGCCACGGCGCTGCGCGGCGAGACGATCGAGGCCGACCTGGCGGCCCGCGACTTCACCCTCGGCGCCGTCGCCGTGCCGCTCGCCGGCGGTGAGATGCTCGATCCCTTCGGCGGCCTCGCCGATCTCGAGCGGCGGCGGCTGCGGGTCGTCGGCGAGGGCAGCTTCGCCGCCGATCCGCTGCGGCTGCTGCGTGGCGCCCGGATCGCCGCCGACCTCGCCCTGAAGGTCGACCGGGACACCGCCGCCCTCGCCCGCTCCGAAGCGAGCCGCGCCGCCGAGCCCGCCGGCGAGCGGCAGCTCGCCGAGCTGCGCCGCCTGCTCGGCGGCCCCGACCCGCTGCGCGGCCTCGCCCTGCTCGACGAGCTGGGCCTGACGGCGGTCGTCCTGCCCGAGGTCGAGGCTCTGCGCGGCGTCGAGCAGGGACCCAACCACCACCTCGACGTGCACGGCCACACGCTGGCTGTGCTGGAGCGCACGCTCGAGGTCGAGCGCGACCTGGAGCGCTTCGCCGGCGAGCGGGCCGGCGAGGCTCGCGCCCTGCTCGACGAGCCGCTCGCCGACGAGACGAGCCGCGGCACGGCGTTGCGCTTCGGCGCTCTCCTGCACGACATCGGCAAGCCGGCGACGCGCGGCGAGCGCGAGGGCTACGTCACCTTCATCGGCCACGACAGCGTCGGGGCCGAGCTCGTCGCCGCGATCTGCCGCCGGCTGCGGGCGAGCCGGCGGCTGACGACCCAGCTGCGGGGCCTGACGCTGCACCACCTGCGGCTCGGCTTCATGGTCCACGAGGCGCCGCTGCCGCCGCGGCGCGTGCATGAGTACCTGCGGGCGACCGAGCCGGTCGCCGCCGACGTCACCCTGCTCACGGTCGCCGACCGCCTCTCGGCCCGCGGCAGCGGCCCGTTCGCGACCAAGGAGGCGATCGAGGCCCACCTGCGGCTGGCGCGGGAGATGCTGGCGGCGGCACTCGACTGGCGCCGCGACGGCCCGCCGCCGCCGCTGCTGCGCGGCGACGAGCTGGCAGCTGAGCTGGGAATCGAGCCCGGGCCGGAGCTGGGCGAACTGCTCTCCGAGCTGGAGGCGGCCCAGTACGCCGGCGAGGTGAGCAGCCGCGCCGAGGCGCTCGAACGGGCCCGCCGGGTGCGCGGCTGACCCCGCGTGGGGTAGCCTTCCCGCCGCATGGCCAAAGAGGAGAAGATCGAGATGGAGGGCGAGATCACCGAGGCCCTCCCGAACACGATGTTCCGCGTCAAGCTCGACAACGACCACGAGGTGCTCGGCCACATCTCCGGCAAGATGCGCCGCCACTACATCCGCATCCTGCCGGGCGACCGCGTGAAGATCGAGCTCTCGCCCTACGACCTCGACCGCGGCCGCATCACCTACCGCTACAAATAGCGGCCGTTCCCCAAGTGGGGTTGGCGAGGCCGCGCTCAATCAGCGGGAAGGTTTGGCCCGTCGGCCTCTCCGGTTCAGCTCTCTGGCCTTGTCCCGGAAACGGTCGAGCAGGTCGGGATCGACGGGCGGCTCGCCGGTCTTGTCGCAGCAGGGGGGTTTCGTGCGTTTGGTTGATGGCTCGGGTAGCTCCAGTAGGCGGTAGAGGCCGCGGTAGACATCGAGCTCCGGGTCGCCGTCGAGATGCTCCCCGACGAGGAGAACGACCACGCTCTCGTCGTCGGGGAAGCAGACGAGGGTGCGGTGCCGTCCGTAGAGCTGGATCGAGCAGATGTGATCGACGCTCTCGCCGGAGAGCCGGTAGTCGCCTGCCACGCATCCTTCGGAGGAAAGGCGTTGGACGGCGGCGTCGAAGGACTTGCGGGCCTTGCCGCGCAATGCATCGACGCTTCGTTGGCCGGTCGGCGTGATGCTGACCCGATAGCTCACGCGCCGCTGCGGGGCGTGATGTCGATCAGCTTCCCGCTGCGCATCTCATCGAGCGACTTGCGCAGCTTGCGGTCGGACAGGGTGCGTTCATCTTCGACCTGGGAGAGGACAGCCTCGAGCAGGTTGCGGTCACGGCCCAGCGCTCGAAGCTCGAGGACGAGCGGGCGAACCTCCAACACGCTCTGGAGCGTTATCCGCCGCGGCGAGGAGCCGCTGGGCTCCTCCAGCAGGCCGCGGTCGATCCAGGCACGGATCGTCGGCACAGAGAGGTTCAAGAGCTTGCCGGCGACCGAAAGGCGCACGGAGGGTGCCTCGGCCAAGCGGCGGCGGCGGATGCGGACCACCCTGAGACGCGCGTCTTTGTTTCGCGCGAGCGCATTCTCCAGTTCGTCGAGTTCTGCGATGTCGCGCGCGATGCGCTCGGCTGTGTCTAGCTCTCGGGTTGGATTCACGGGGCTTTTCTCCTGGTTGACCCACGCAGCAGGCTACCGGCGCAACCTTCAATTTTCAAGCTGAAGTTGAAAGCCGTCTAGCGGCGCAGGTCAGCCCCGCGGACCCGTTCGCCGCCCGGCTTTGCCTCGTCGAGAAGAGGCCGCGTCGCTTTCTCGGTCAGAGTGCGGTGCGGCGCATCTCGCGCAGGGCGAGGGCGCCGAGCAGGGCGAGCATCCCGAGCAGGGCGACGATGCCGGGCCAGGTTTCGGCCCAGCCGACGCCGCCGACGAAGCCCTGGCGGGCGGCATCGACGACCTGGGTGACCGGGTTGATCCGGGCGGCGTCCTGAAGCCAGCCCTGCAGCAGGGCGAGCGGCGCGTAGGCGGTCGTGGTCAGGATCACCGCCATCGTCCCCGCCTGCATCAGCGGCGCCGCCGACTGGCTCTTGAAGCGCAGCGCCAGCATCGAGCCCCAGCAGGCGGCGACGGCGGCCATCGCGGCGACCATGAAGTAGGTGACGAGCAGCCCGTCGACGCCCGGCCAGGCGGCGCCGAGCAGGAGGGCGATGGCGAGGACGAAGGTGGCGGGAATCAGCGAGCGGACGCTGGCCGCCAGCACCGTGCCGGCGAGCAGCACCCAGCGCGGGGCGGGGGAGACGAGCAGGCGGTCGACCCAGCCCTGCTCGAAGTCGCGCGCCAGGTTGACCCCGGCGGCGGCGCCGGTGAAGCCGGCGCCCTGAAGCATGCTGACCGGCACGATGAAGCTCTCGTAGCTGCCGGTGGTGAAGCCGTTGAGGTGGGTGAGGGCGCCGAAGACGCCGTTCAGTCCGAGGAAGAAGATGGTCGGCGCCAGCACGCCGGGGATCGCCGCGCCGGGCACCCGCAGCAGCTCGTTGCGAGCGCGCGCCATCAATGCCGCGATCATCGCCAGGTTGGCTCGCCAGGCCGGCAGCACTAGCACGATTCACCCCTCGCTCGCTCGGTGTTCATCCCACCTTGAGCCTGTGTCTCAATGCGCGCGCGCTCAGCGCCAGGCCGAGGACGGCGATCGCGGCGATCGCCAGCGCCGCGTCGAGCAGGTCGGAGGCGCTGATCCCGGAGATCATCGGGTTGCGGATCCCGTCGACGACGAAGCTCAGCGGGTTGTATTCGGCGATCGCCTGGGCCGGCTGGATCATCAGGTCCACCGGGAAGAACGCCGAGGAGAGGAAGAGGACGACCAGGACCAGCGGGAAGAGCCCCTGGACGACGCTGGCGCTGCCGGTCCGCAGGGCGATCGCCGCGCCGATTCCGCCGACCGCCAGCGCCGAGGCGGTGACCAGGGCGATCGCGATCAGCGCTCCCGCGACGCCGCTCTCGATCCGGGCGCCGAAGACCAGCCCGATCGCCAGGAACCAGAGCGCCGAGAAGAGGCCCAGCGCCGCGGTGCCGGCGAGCCGGCCGAGGACGATCGTGAAGCGCGAGATCGGCGCCGCGAAGAGCCGGTCGGTGAAGCCCATCTCGATGTCGACCGCCATCGCGATCCCGCCGCTGTTGCCGGCCAGCATCAGCGACTGCATCATCGCCCCGGCGAGCATGAACTGGAGGAAGCTCTGCACCGGCGGGAAGCCGGGCAGGCTGACGGCGGCGCCGGCGCCGCCGGTCTGGATCGCCAGGAGCAGCGTCGGGAAGACGACGATCGGCGCCATCAGCTGCGGCCGGCGGAAGGTCTGGCGGATCGAGCGCATGCCGAGCGCGCGCACCACACGGGCGTCGACCGCGAGGCCCGCGGCACCCCCGACCACCTCCGACCGCGGGAGCAGATCCCCCTCCATCTCCACCTCCTCAGGCATTTGCGGGAGCAGAGGAAGTGGTCGGAACCTTTTTCTGGAGGTGGTGTCCGGTCTTGGCGACGAAGACGTCGTCGAGGGTCGGGTGGACGAGCTCGAGCGAGCCGACCTCGATCCCGACCTCGTCGAGCGCTCGCACGACGCGCGGGATGTCGGCCGCGCCGCCCTCGACCTCGACCAGCACGGTGCGGCCGTCGACCGGCGGCAGCAGGTGGCCGATCCGCCCGCAGACCTCCTCCGCCTCGGCGACCGACCCCTGCTCGAGCTGGAGTCGGATGTGGGGGTGGCCGATTTCCGTTTTCAGTGACTTCGGAGTGCCCTCGGCGACGATCCTGCCGTCATCGATGATGCCGACGTTGTCGGCGAGCTGGTCGGCCTCCTCGAGGTACTGGGTGGTGAGGAAGACCGTGGTGCCGTCGTCGTTGAGCGCCCGCACCTCCTCCCAGATCGTTTTCCTGCTGACCGGATCGAGGCCGGTGGTCGGCTCGTCGAGGAACAGCACGCGCGGTTCGTGGACCAGCGCCGCGGCGAGGTCGAGGCGGCGCTGCATGCCGCCCGAGTAGGTGCCGACCCGGCGGTCGGCCGCCGCCGCCAGGTCGACCCGCTCGAGCAGGTCGTCGGCGCGCTGCCGGCCCTCGGCGCCGGGCAGGCCCTGCAGCGTCGCCTGAAGGCGGATCAGCTCGCGGCCGGTCATCAGCGGGTCGAGCGCCGCCTCCTGCAGGGCGACGCCGATCGAGGCGCGGACGGCGCGCGCCTCGCCGACCACGTCGTGCCCGGCGACGGTCGCCCGGCCGCCGGTCGGCAGCAGCAGCGTGGTCAGCATCCGCACGGTCGTCGTCTTGCCGGCGCCGTTGGGGCCGAGGAAGCCGTAGATCTCGCCCTCGTCGACCTCGAGGTCGACGCCCTGGACCGCGAGCACATCGCCGAAGGCACGCTCGATCCCCTCGACGACGATCGCCGCCGCCATCTAGGCCCCCGTCGGCTCGGCCTCGGCGAGCGGCGGCCTCGATTCGACCCAGCGCCGGCCGTTGGCGCGCTCCAGCGCCTCGGCGGCGTCGAGCAGCAGCTCGTCGCGCCCCCAGGCCGCCTGCAGCTGCAGGGCGATCGGCAGGCGCTCGGAACCGAGGCCGACCGGGACGCTGATCGCCGGGACTCCCGTCAGGTTGGCGAGTCCGGCGCCGCGCACGTTGGCCTGGTCGGCCGTGCGCGTGCCCGAGGGCAGCTCGACCAGCGGCGCCGCCAGCGGCGGCGCCGGTGCCGGGACGGTTGGCCAGGCGAGCACGTCGACCTCCTCGTAGAGGGAGGCGAGCCGCCGCCGCATCATCGTCCGCACCCGGCCGGCCTGCACCGTCGCGGCGGCCGGCAGCAGCATCCGGTACTTGAGCGTGCCGCGGGCGATCGGGCCGATCTCCGGGTGCATCCGGTTGAGCCGCTCCGGCGTCGTCCCGTTGAGGCTCTCGCCGTTGATGATCAGGATCGCCGCAAGCGCCGAGGCGTCGAGGTCGGGCAGCGAGACCTCGGAGACCGCGCCTCCCGTCTCGGCGCGCAGCGCCTCGATCGCCGTCTCGCAGGCCTCGCGCACCTCCGCCGTCACGTCCTCGGAGACCGCGTCGCGGACGACCCCGATCCGCAGCCCGGAGGCATCGCCGGCGGCCAGCTCCTCGCCGAACAGGACCGAGCCGAGCAGGCGGCAGTCGGCGGCGTCGGCGCAGAGCGGACCGGAGACGATCGTCGTCGTCACCGGCGCCATGTGGTGGCCCTCCATCGCCGCGCGGCCGAAGGTCGGCTTGAGGCCGGTCAGGCCGCAGTAGGCGGCGGGGAAGCGGACCGAGCCGACCCCGTCGGCGCCGACCGCGCCGGCGACCAGGCGCGCCGCGACCGAGGCCGCCGGGCCGCTCGAGGAGCCGCCCGGACAGCGCTCGCCGTCCCAGGGGTTGCGGCAGGGGCCGTAGAAGGAGACGTTGCCGGTGCTGCCGGCGCCCAGCTCGTGCATGTTGCCGACCCCGACGATCGTCGCGCCGGCGTCGCGCAGGGCGCGGTAGGGGCCCGACTCGCCCGGCGCGGTCGGCGCCATCAGCTCGGCGGCGCCGAAGCGCTGCGCCCGCCAGGGCAGCGGCCACTCGTCCTTGATCACGACCGGCACGCCCCGCAGCGGCCCGTCGGGCGCCGCGGCGGCCATCTCGCGCGAGCGCTCGGGGAAGGTCTCGACCACCGCGTTCAGCGCCGGGTTGCGCTCCTCGATCCGGGCCAGGGCGGCGTCGAGCAGCTCGGAGGGGCCGACGTCGCCGGCGGCGACCGCCGCCGCCTGGCCGCGCAGGGTGAGATCGAGCACGTTCACTCCGGCGCTCGCGAGAGGTCGGGGTTGCGCTCGGGCTCGACCTCGCTCGTGTCGAGCGCCAGCAGCTCGAGGATCGGCGGCCAGAAGAACCCGTGCACGGCGGCGATCACCGCCAGGTCGGTCTCGTCGGCCTCGATCCCCAGCGAGGCGAGGCCGGCGGGGATGAATTCGTCTGCCGAAGCCGCACCCTCCATTGGCGGCAACCCTACTGACTGGCGTCTGGCCGCGATCCTGCAGGCCGCGCGGAGGAGCGCGCCGGAGCGCGCCGAACGACAGAATCCGGGAGCCGCAACCCTGGCATGAGGCCCGGGTTGTCGCTTGAGACCTTGGTGAGAGCAGCAGAAAACCGACCCCGCCGGAGCCGCGCGCTGTCCGCGGTGGGCTTCGCCTGCGCGCTGGCGCTGCTGGTCGCCGCCGCCCGGCCCGGCGCCGCCGACTCGGCGCCGGCCCCCGTCGTCGTGCTCGGCCAGACCGACCAGACCCCGCCCGCCTCCTGCCCGGGCAAGATCGTCAACAACGTCGAGGTCGTCCCCTGCCGGGTCGAGGGCCACGTGACCGGCTTCCAGGTGATCGCCGGCGGCGTCTCGCGCCCCTACGAGGTTCCGTTCGACGGCAAGATCGTCGCCTGGTCGATCACCCTGGCGCGGCCCTCGCGCACCGACACGGCGAAGACGACCGACGAGGTCGGCTTCTTCAACGAATTCCTCGGCAAGCCGTCGGAGGCGCGGATCGGCGTCCTGCGACCGGTCGAAGGCTCGAAGCCGCCGCAATACACGCTGGTCCGCCAGAGCCCGCTCGAGGTGCTCAACAGCTACTTCGGCAGCACCGTGATCTTCGCCCTCGACCACCCGCTGAACGTGCTCCAGGGCCAGGTGGTCGCGCTGACGGTCCCCACCTGGGCGCCGATGTTCGCCTTCAACGTGACCGGCGAAGACACCTGGCGCGGCAGCCGCCTGCCGAAGCACTGCTCCTCGAAGGAAGACATCCAGAGCGGCCACCCGCAGCAGGGCGTCGGCAAGACCAAGACCTACGGCTGCTACTACTCGAACGCCCGCCTCCTGTATACGGCGACGGTCGTCAAGATGCCCTAAAGGGCTTCCTGGCGCAGACCGCAGTAGGGGCAGTCGCTTACGTCGAGGCCGATCAGCTGGTTGCAGCGGCGGCAGGCGCGCAGGTTCTCCGGGGTGCGGGGCAGGGCGGAGGCGGAGGGGGCGAGCGGCAGCACCATCGTCACCGGCTCCATCTCCTCGCCGGTCTCGCGGTCGGCGTAGACCTCGCCCGGCTCGGCGTAGGCGAGCGCCTCGCGGCCCGAGGCCGGCGCGCGCATCCGGTAGAGCTGCTTGGGGTTCACGGCCGGGAACACTAATAGCTTGCGCGGAACCGATGCGCGTCCTCCTCTTCCACGGCTACATGCTGCGCGGCACCGGCAGCAACATCTACACGCTCAACCTGGCCAGGGCGCTGGCCCACCTGGGCCACGAGGTCCACCTGCTCTGCCAGGACCGCCGGGTCCGGATCGAGGGCGTCTCGATCCACAACCCGGACATCGGCGGCCTGCTACCCGTCTACGTCAAGGATCCCTACGAGGGCTTCGAGGTCAGGGCCTTCCCGGAGCTGACCGACGCGGAGCTGGGCAGCTACCTCGACGCCAACGTCGCCGCCGTCCGCGAGGTCGCCGACGCCACCGGGGGCTTCGACGCGGCCTTGGCCGGCCATCTCGTGATGGGCCCGGCGATCCTCGCCAGAGCCGGAATCGGCGAGTTCGCCGCCAAGGTCCACGGCTCGGCCCTCGAGTACACGGTCAAGCCGCACCCGCGCTTCGTGCCCTACGCGGAAGAGGGCATGCGGGCGGCGAACTGCGTTCTCGTCGGCTCCAGGCACACCGCCGAGTCGCTCTGGGCCGCCCTGCCCGGCGTCGAAGGCCTGCGAGAGAAGACCCGCCTCGGGCCGCCCGGCGTCGACACCGAGACGTTCCGTCCGCGAACCCGGGCGCAGGCACCGCTGGTCGTCTTCGTGGGAAAGCTGATCGTCTCCAAGGGCGCGGACCTGCTGATCGCCGCATGGCCGCTGGTGCGAGCGAAGCATCCGGACGCTCGACTGCAGATCGCCGGCTACGGGGAGTACGAGGCGGGGTTGCGGCGACTGCTGGCGGCGCTGGACCGCGGGGATCCGGACGCTGCGCGCGAGGTCGCGAGCCTGGGCTGGGCGCTCGAGGGCGGTTCCGCGGAACCGCTGCCGATCCTCAGCGCGTTCATGGCGGATCCACCGGAGGGCTACCTGGAAGCTGCGAGGGGGATCGCCGGGTCGGTCGAGCTCGTCGGCCGGCTCGAGCACGACGAGGTCGCCGAGCTGCTGCCCGGGGCCGAGGCGCTGGTCATGCCGAGCACCTTCCCCGAGGCGTTCGGGATGGTCGCCGCGGAGGCCGCGGCCTGCGGCGTGCTGCCGGTCTCGGCCGGGCACTCGGGGATGCGGGAGGTGTCGCGGGAGCTGGCGGCGGCGCTGCCCGAGAGCTGCGCCGAGCTGGTCTCCTTCGCGGTCGAGCCGGGCGCCGTGGAGGCGATCGCGGACCGTCTCGATCGCTGGCTGGCGCTGCCCGAGCAGGAGCGGGCCGCCGCCCGCGAGGCACTTGTCGAGACCGCTCGCCGGCTCTGGAGCTGGGAGGGGGTTGCGCGCGGGGTGCTGGCCGCCTCGGCGGGCTCGGGAGCAGAAAACCTCCCGCCGCCGCTTCAATAGAATGCCGCCGCCCATGTACGGCCGCCTGCCGATAGCGAAGATGCTCGCCGCCACCGTCGCCCTCGCCGCGGCGATCTCCGCCGTGATGCTGTCGATCGACTGGAACGGCCGGGAGGCCTCGACGGCGGCGCCGAAGATCGACGACCTGCTCAACGTGATGATCGTCATCTCGGCCCTCGTCTTCTCGCTGGTCGTGGTGATGCTGTTCTACGCGCTGTGGAAGTTCAAAGCCAAACCCGGCGACGAGTCCGACGGCGAGCCGATCCACGGCAACACGCGGCTCGAGGTCGCCTGGACGTTGATCCCGACGATCATCGTCCTGTTCGGCGCCGGCTACAGCTGGGTGGTGCTGAACGAAATCGAAAAGAGGGCGAGCGACCCGATGACGGTCGACGTCTTCTCCCAGCAGTTCGCCTGGAGCTTCGGCTACCCGGGCAAGGGCAACGTCTGGTCGCAGGGCGAGCTGCACGTCCCGGTCAATCGCCAGATCAAGTTCGAGATGCACTCCCAGGATGTCATCCACTCCTTCTGGGTGCCCGAGTGGCGGGTCAAGAAAGACAACGTGCCCGGGATCACGACGACCGCCGTCATCACCCCGGACAGGGTCGGCACCTACCAGCTGGTCTGCACCGAGCTGTGCGGCTTCGGCCACGCCTCGATGCGGGCCAAGGTCGTGGTCGAGCCGCCGGCGCAGTTCCGCAAATGGGTCGCCGGGCTGAAGGAGACGGTGCCGCCCACCTACCTGGAGTCGATCCGCCAGGACACGGAGACCAACCCGATCGAACCGGTCGGAGCCGGCGGGGCATAATGGAGGCGATCTGATGGTGGCTGCGATCAAGCGACCGGGGTGGATTCGGGGAGCGCTCGGCGCGCTGCTGGGCGCCGCGTTCGGCTTCGGCCTGGTCGTCGCCCTGCGCGCGATCTCCGGCCTGCCCGTCTTCCAGACCGAGCAGACCGGCTACCCGCACGTCGTCGTGCCGCTGGTCGCCGGCCCACTCGGCTTCCTGGCGGGCTTCGGCTGCTTCGACTACTGGCTGCGCTGGGCCGCCGGCATGCCGACCATCCCCGACGACCACTCCCAGCACGGGGCCAGGAGCTGGCGCGACTACCTCCGCTTCAACACCGATCACAAGGTGATCGGCATCCAGTACATCTGCACGAACTTCTTCTTCTTCTTCGTCAGCGGCCTGATGGCGATGCTGATCCGCGCCGAGCTGGCGCAGCCGGGCACCCAGATCGTCGACGCCAGCACCTTCAACGGCCTCTTCTCGGCCCATGCGGCGATCATGATCTTCGTCTTCATCGTGCCGGTCTTCGCCGGGATTGCCAACTACGTGCTGCCGCTGATGATCGGCGCCCCGGACATGGCCTTCCCGCGCCTCAACGCGCTCAGCTTCTGGATGCTGCCGATCGCCGGCCTGCTCTTCGTCGGCAGCTTCCTCGCCCCCGGCGGCGCCTTCGACGCCGGCTGGACCGGCTACGCGCCGCTCTCCACCGGGGCGCCGCTCGGGCAGTCGTTCTTCAACCTCGGCGTGCAGTTCGCCGGCGCCTCCTCGATCGCCACCGCGCTCAACTTCCTGGTCACGATCATCACCATGCGTGCGCCCGGGATGACCTTCTGGCGGATGCCGCTGCTGGTCTGGGCCAACCTCTCGACCTCGCTGCTGGTCGTCGCCGCGACCCCGTTCATCGCCGGTGCCCAGTTCATGGTCTTCTTCGACCGCCTCCTCGGCACCCAGTTCTTCCAGTTCGCCGGCGGCGGCGACGTGATCAGCTACCAGCACATCTTCTGGTTCTACTCGCACCCCGCCGTCTACATCATGATGCTGCCGGGCTTCGGGATCATCTCCGAGGTCATCTCGACCCACGCGCGCAAACCGATCTTCGGCTACCGGCTGATGGCGCTGGCGCTGCTCGGGATCGTCGTCCTCAGCTACTCGGTCTGGGCCCACCACATGTTCGTCGCCGGCATGTTCAGCTGGCTGCGGGTGCCGATGATGATCACCACGCTGCTGATCGCGGTCCCTACCGGGATCAAGATCTTCTCCTGGCTGGGAACCCTCTTCTACGGCAAGATCCACACCTACTCGACCGCGATGCTGTTTGCGCTCGCCTTCATCGTCACCTTCACGGTTGGCGGGATCAGCGGCGTGATGCTGGGCATGGTGCCGCTCGACATTCACGTCTCCGACACCTACTTCATCGTCGCCCACATCCACTTCGTCCTCTTCGGCGGCTCGGTGTTCACGATCTTCGCCGGCATCTACCACTGGTTCCCGAAGATGACCGGGCGGATGTACGACGAGAAGCTCGGCCGGGTCCACTTCTGGGGCACTCTGGTCGGCACCTGGGGCACCTTCCTGCCGATGCACTGGATCGGCATGGACGGGATGCCGCGGCGGGTCGCCGACTACGCCGCCCAGTTCGGCGACTGGAACCTGCTGATCAGCATCTTCGCCTTCATCCTCGGCGCCGTGCAGCTCGTCTTCCTCTACAACATGATCGTCAGCTGGCGCTTCGGGCCGCGCGCCGAAGCCAACCCCTGGCGGGCGAACTCGATCGAGTGGCAGGTCTCCTCGCCGCCGCCGATCTTCAACTTCGACGAGATCCCGCGCGTGGTCGGCGGGCCCTACGAGTACGGCATCCCCGGCGCCCGGCACGCGATCATGGGCGGCGAAGGCGCCGAGGTTCCCCGGCCGGAGCCGACCGTGGCGGGGAAGACGTGAGCGGCGACGAGAACCGCCCGCTGCTGGTCTTCCTCAACGAGGTGGCGGGCGGGCGCAAGTTGCTGGAGGCGGTCTCCGAGCGGGCGGATGAGGTCCCGTTCGTCGCCGTCGCCGCGCCGCAGAACCAGCCGGCGGTCGGCCAGCTGATCGATTCCGGCGAGCTGCGCGAGGCGGCCCGCGCCCGGGTCGAGGTGACGATGTCGATCCTCTCCGAGTACGGGATCGAATCGGTCGGCGAGGTGATGGACCCGGACCCGGCGCTGGCGCTCGACGACGCGGTCCGCGCCCACGAACCCGGCGAGGTCCTGCTCTCCTGCCTGTACGAGACGCGCTTCGGGATCACCCGCAAGGACCTGGTCGAGTGGGCCCGCGACCGCTTCGAGCCCGAGGTCGCCGTCACCCACATCCCGGTGCGGATCGAAGACGACTCGATCCGCTGGGACGTGATCCACACTCTCGTCGTCGCCACCCAGACCGTCTGCACGCCGGACCTCGTCAAGCGGCTGAAGGACAGGGCCGGCGAGCGCCCCCACCGCTACACGATCATCTGCCCGCGGGCGGAGGGCGTCTCGGAGCCGGAGATCGTCCGCGATCTCGCCTCGACGCTCGCCGAGCTGTACCGGGCCGACGTCGACGCGACCGGCCAGCCGATGAGTCCCGAGCCCTTCCACGCCGTGCGGAACGCGATCGAGCACTACCGCGTCGACGAGGTGCTGATCTCGACCTTCGCCGGCGAGAGCTCGCGCTGGCTCGACGAGGACCTGGTCGGCCGCACCCGCGAGATAACCGAGAAGCCGGTCGAGCACCTCGAGGTGGGTCGCCCGGCGGAGGCCGTCGCCGCCGCGGTCGCCGGGGGGGAGGAGGCCTGATGGAGAGCGCCACCGTAGCCCTCGGCCATGGTCACGAAGGGCACCACGGGCCGCCCGAGGCCAACCAGAGCTCGCGGATCGACCGCCAGACGCTCGGCATCCTGCTCTTCATCGTCTCCGAGGTGATGCTGTTCGGGGCCTTCTTCGCCTCCTACTTCTTCCTGCGCGTGGTCGTCCACCCGCCGCTCTGGCCGCCGGAACCGTACAAGCTGCCGGTCGCGGTCGCCGGGGTAAACACGGCGATCCTCGTCTCCTCGAGCTTCACGATCCACTACGCGCTGGAGTCGATCCGCCGCGGCAACCGCAAGGGCCTCAAGCTCGGCCTGGTGCTGACCTGGATGCTCGGCGCGACCTTCCTCTTCATCCAGATCAACGAGTACGTCCACATCGGCTTCAGCGCCCGCGACCTCGCCTTCGGCTCGATCTTCTACGGCCTCACCGGCCTCCACGGCGCCCACGTCTTCGTCGGCCTGATGCTGCTCAGCTTCGCCACGATCCGCGCCTTCCGCGGCCACTTCGGCTCCGCGGCGAAGGATCACCTCGGCGTCGAGGTGCCGGGCATCTACTGGCACTTCGTCGACATCATGTGGCTGATCGTCTACACGACGGTCTACATCCTCTAGGAACGCCGCAGCCCCGCCCGCAAAGGCTGCCCCGCCGCTTTGCGGCGCGGCGGTAGCGGCCCCTGGTGACGCTGCGGGTTGGCTCAGTCGCTCTGCGAGGTTGCCCCGCCGCTTTGCGGCGCGTGCGGCTTGTGCGAGCGCAGGAACTTGAGCACGGTGTCGGGGTCGCGGACGGCGCCGCCGGCGATGAGGACGGCGAAGCCGATCCCGGTCAGCAGCAGGGCGATCCCGATCACGACTCCGAACAGCGACAGGCGGTCGGCCATGTAGCTGGCGTTGAGCGCGGTCGAGAGCGCCGTCTCGGTTACCCAGGTGTTGCGGGCCCCGTTTTCGGCCGGTTCCCCGGTTTCGGGGTCGGTGACGGCGTACTTTTCGTTTTCGGTGCCGCCGCCCGCGGCGAGCTCGCCCTTCGGCGTGCCGGGCTTCGCTTCGAAGCGGCCCATTTCGGCGTAGGTGTAGCCGCCGGTCGCCTCGAGCGCGTGGACCCGCATGTAGGAGGCGAAGCAGCGCGCCCGTTCGCCGCTGTCGATCGGCTTTTCGGCGACGTTGCAGGTCGGCAGTTCGACGCTGGAGCCGAGGCCGGCTTCCTTCGCCTCGCCGGCGATTGCCGACGGGGTCATGTCTGGTGAGCCGACGATGTTCTGCCGGTTGAGTTCGGTGGTGACGGTGTCGCGGCCGCTGGCCCCCAACACGATCGAGGCAACGCCGAATGCGATCAGCACTACCGCCGCGACGATCCCGCCTATCTCCAGACCCTTGCGCATTTCGACACCTCCATCTTCTTTATGACATGAATGTGTGCAATTCAGACTCTCTCACACCCTACTGTGGCTGGCGCCTCCATGTCCATATCCGATCTCTCTCGGCAGAGAACCGTGGAGCCGATCAGCCGATCACGTTTTCCATGCATGACATGGAAAACGTGATGCGACGAACAGACGAAGGCGTCCTCGTGGTCAACGCCGGGTCGACGAGCCTGAGGCTGCACCTGGTCGACGGGAAGACCTCGCCGGGGGCTAGGCGATCGTCGCCGCCATCGCCCTGTGGATCCCGACGGTCGTCGCCTGCGAGGGCTTATTAGGGTAGCCTAATAGCGCGGAGGCCAGCCGCTGCCTTCGTGCGCAGATTCGACTTGCGAGGCGGAGGCTGGCCGGACAGGTGGGCAATGACGGAAGCCGAACAAGGGGTCAAGACCACCAGCATTTCCGCGGGCAAGCCTGCGCGCACGCCCGAGTTGGCCGAGCTGCGAGCATTCTGCGCGGCGATCGACCTGGGCAGCATCGGGAAGGCGGCGCGGCTGTTGCGGGTCAGCCAGCCGGCGATGTCGAAGCGGCTGCGGGGCCTGGAGAGGCTGTCCGGCTCCGATCTGCTGGAGCGATCTCCAAAAGGGGTCTCACCGACGCCGGTGGGTGAGCGGCTCTACGCAGCCTCACGGCGACTGCTGGAGGAGGCGGAGAGGGTCGAAGCGCTGATGGACGGGCTCTCCTCCGACCCGGTGCCGGTGCGACTGGCCGCGAGCCCGACGATGGCCGAGTTCGTGCTGCCGTCGCTGCTGGTGGACCTCGAGGGTCGGCACCAGCACCACCTCTCGGTGGAGCTCTCGATCGCCAACTCCAGCGCGGTGCGGGCATTGGTGCTCGAGGGGCGGGCCGACCTCGGGGTCCCCGCGGCCGATCCCTCGGATGCGCAGGCGACGGGTCTGTGCGAAGCGCCGTTCTGCGCGGACGAGGTCGTCGTCGCGGTGCCCGAGAGCCATCCCTGGGCGGCGCTGGAGCGGATCGAGCTCGCCGAGTTCGTCGCAACACGGATGATCATGCGCGATCCCGGCGCCGACAGCCGCCGAGCTGTGAGCGAGCAGATCGAGACGCTGGGCCTGTCGCTGGCGCCGCCACTCGCGGAGATAGGCAGTACGACCGCGGCGATCGCGACCGCGATCTCCGAGGGGGAGCCCGTCTTGCTCTCCCACTTGGCGTTGTCGCTGCTGGGGGAGCCGACCCTGGTGATGCGCCGGGTCGGCGACCTGCGCTTCCACCGTCGCTTCGTGCTGATCCACAGCGCGGAGGAGGGTCTGCCCTGCCAGGCCCGCTCCCTGGTGCGGCACCTGCTCGAGGTCCTGAAGCCGCTGCCGTCCCAGCCGGACGCTTACTCGAGGTACTTGGCCGGCATCGCGCCGATGCCCAGCATTCCCGGACCCGCGTAGCAGCCGCCCACCGGGCCGACCTCGGACACGAGCAGAGGGGGAGTGCCCATGACCTCCTCTGCGGCCTCGACCAGCCGCCTGGCTCGCTCGGGCGCCTGGATGTGCTGCACGAGCCATGCGTCACGGCCGTCGGCCTTGCACTGCTGTGCGTAGTCGACGAGCCGCTGGAGCGCGCGCGTGTGCGTGCGGACGCGCTCGACCGGGGTGATCTGCTCCTCCAGAGTGAGGATCGGCTTGATCTTGAGCGCCGATCCAAGCCAGGCCGAGGCGGCGCCGATTCGCCCGCCACGGCGCAGGTACTCGAGCGTGTCGAGGGCGAACCACATCTTCATCTCCTCACGTGCGCGCCGGGCGCGCTCGGTGACCTCCTCGGCGTTGCCGCCCCCAGCCGCCGCCTGCACGGCCCCGAGGACGACCAGCGCGAGGCCGCCGCTGATCGTCGCCGAATCGACCACCGTGACGCGGCCGCCGCCCGAGCGCTCTGCGATCCGTCCTGCCGCCTGCCGCGCGGCTTCGACGGTGCCGGAGATCCCACCTGAGAGGTGGATCGAGACGATGTCCTGCCCTGCCTGCACCAGTGGCTCGTAGACCTCGAGGAAGTCCCCGATCGACGGCTGCGAGGTGGTGGGCAGCCGCTGGGCCTCGCGCAGCCGATCGTAGAAGGCATCGAGGTCCCTCATGTCGGACTCTCGCGCAGAGTGGCCGTCCCAGCTGACGTAGAGGCTGACCAGACCGATCCCGTGCTCGCGGACCAGCTCGCCCGGCAAGGAGGCGGTGGTGTCGGTTACGACCGCTACACGGGGCGTCTTCATCGGCGTGCGCAAGCCGGAGGTCGCATCTCGGACCTGGGTCCTCTAGCCGGTGTGGGGATGATTGGCATCGTCAGGCGAACTGGATTAGGGCACCCTAAATGGCCCAAGCCCTTCCTGCAACCGCGTGCCTCGCAGCGGACGGGCAAAGCCCGCCTCCGTCGCGGACGAGATCCGCGACGGAGGCGGAATGACCACCGATGTCACAGGCCGCCGCTCGGTTCAGAATCATGGCGTGCCGAACGCCGGTGTGCATGTCGACCGTGCCGAGCGGGACCGCCGCCTCGCCGGGCTCGACTTCGATCGCGCCCCCTTCACGATCGCCTGGGAGGTGACGCGTGCCTGCGCCTACGCCTGCCGTCACTGCCGGGCCGAAGCGCAACCACGTCGCGACCCGCTCGAGCTGACCACGGCGGAGGGCAGGTGGCTGGTCGAGGAGCTGGCGAGCTTCGGCAACCGCCCGATCCTGGTGCTGACCGGAGGCGATCCGCTGATGCGGCGCGATCTCTTCGAGCTCGCCGCCCATGCCGATCGTCGGGGCCTGCGGGTCTCGCTCACCCCGACCGCGACCGCTCTGGTCAGCGGCGCCCGCATGCGGGAAGCGCGGGAGGCGGGGGTGCGTCGGATCGCGTTCGGCGTCGACGCGGCCGAGCCCGCGGTCCACGACAGCTTCCGGGGGTTCCCGGGTTCCTTCGCGCGAACGCTGGCGGGGATGGCCGACGCCGACGCCGAGGGGCTGCCGTTGCAGGTCAACACGACGGTCTGCAAGCAGAACGTCGGCGAGCTGGAGCGCATGGTGCCGGCGCTGGAGAAGTGGGGGGTCGTGCAGTGGTCGGTGTTCTTCCTCGTGCCGACCGGACGCGGCGCTCGCCTGCGAATGCTCTCGGCTGCCCGGCACGAGCGGGTGCTCGGCTGGCTGCACGAGCTCTCCCGCGAGGCGCCGTTCGACATCGAGGCGACGGCCGCTCCCCAGTACAGGCGGATCGCCGCCCAGCGCTCGGCCGGCCCGGCGTCCGGCGCCGGGTTCCGGTTCGCCGACGGGCTCGACCGGCCGGCGAGGGGCGTCAACGACGGGCGTGGCTTCATGTTCGTCTCCCACCGCGGCGAGGTGATGCCCTCCGGTTTTCTGCCGGTCTCGGCCGGCAACGTTCGCCGCAGCAGCGCCGTCGACATCTACCGCAGCTCGCCGCTGTTCCGCGAGCTGCGTGACCCGGACGCCCTGCGGGGCAAGTGCGGGCGCTGCGAGTTCCGCGAAGTCTGCGGCGGCAGCCGTGCGCGTGCCTACGCCGTAACCGGCGACCATCTGGCGGCCGACCCGAGCTGCTCCTTCCGCCCGCCGACCTCAGCGCGAGAAGGTGGTTGAGGCCGCGGCCACGACCAGCGCCCACAGCAACGTAGCCATGCCCAGGTGCGTGACGACGAGCCCGGCGTGCTCGCCGAGCCAGACGTTCATCGCGCCGAGCAGGACCTGAGCCGCGAGCACCGCGCCGATCGCGAGGGGAAGCAGGCCCGCGAGCCGGCGGCGGCGCAGCGCCAGCGCGAACCACACGATCGCAGCCACGGCCCCCAGCATCAGGCTGCGATGCACCAGCTGGATGTCGACCATTTCGCTTTCGCCATAGGGCAGGAACGAGCCGTTACAGGCCGGAAACTCCCTGCCGCAGGCGAGATGCGCGCCCTCGGTCTCCCCGCCGGGGACACCGCGATACTCCGTTCCGGCGATCACGCCGCCGGCCACGATGGTCGCCAGCAGGAGTCCGCAGGCGACCGCCGCGAGGGCGCGAAGGCGTCGCGGCGCGGAGCCGCCGGCCGCCCGCCGCGGCCGGGCCGCCGTCGCGAGTGCGATCAACGTGCCGAGCAGCAGCATCGCGGTGCCCAGGTGCGCGGCGACCAGCGCCGCCCGAAGGCCGTGCTCGACCGTCAGCCCCCCGAGCACCGCCTGCACGAGCACGAGCAGCACGGCGACGACGCTCCCGTAGACGAGCCGGCGCTCGCCCCGCAGGCGACGCAGGGCCTGCCAGAGGACCGCCGCCAGCAGGATCGCCACCAGGGCCGCGAGGAAGCGGTGCGTGTACTCGACGATCGTGTGCGCGTGCCCGCTCGGAACCAGGCTGCCGTGACACAGCGGCCAGCCGTTCAGGCCGCTGCCGGCGGCGCCGCAGCCCAGGCCGGCGTCTCCGACGCGAACCACCCCGCCGACGACGATCAACAGGCCCGTGGCAATCGCGGCGATCTCCACGAGCCGCCGGAAGCGGCGCATCGCGCTGTCGGGGGAGAGCGGCTCGAGCTCCGGCACGTCGAGACGGCGCCCCGGGTGGTGGCCGGGCTTGCCTATTTCGGCACCATCTGCACGAAGTCGCCGAACTTCTCCGGCTCCTCGAGCCGGCAGGACCAGACCAGGCGGCCGTTCCAGACGGTCATGTCCGGGCAGCCGTCACACATGTTCTGCCGGCCGTCCTCGGAGATGTCGGCCGGTTGGATCACCATCACCGACTGGAAGTGCAGCCTGCGCGACGCCAGGCTCGGATTCCGGGCGAGCGCGCGGGCGTAGCGGCGGGCAGCTTTGCGAAGGCGGCGATCGAAGGGGGCGAGGGCCAGCATCGCGCGCCCGTGTGCGAGCGCGTTCGGCTTCGCGTAGGCCAGATAGCGCCCGGTCGCGAGGTGGTGGAAGGTCTGGGTGAGCTCCATCGAGCGGGGCCCCACGTAGCCGTAGATCCTGTCCCGGGTGCCGAGGCGGCCGCTCAGCAGCCACTTGAACGTGTCCGGCCGCTCGGTGCCGTTGAGGTAGGCGGCCGGCTCGAAGTCGGGGAAGCGCGTGCGGATCTGCGCCACGATGTCGGTCGACTGGATCTCGTGGGGGGTCTGGTCGGTGCTGGTGTAGGGAACCGCCAGGAAGTCGACCGGCTCTCCGTTCGCGAAGTACTCGAAGTCGCCGCCGACGACACCGGAGCGGAAGGCGATGAACACGACCGTATGCACGATGTCGATGTGGCGCTGGGCCCACTCGACGACGTCCGGCACGTACTCGAGCGTGTCCTCGTAGACCGTCGCGTTGAACGAGCAGCCTAGATCGCCGGCCTCGGCCACCATCTCGGCGAAGTGCAGCCGCAGCTGGTTCAACTCGACCTCGCTCTTGTCCTTCCACCCCGGGCGCCCCTGCTTGGAGTCGATGTGGAAGGTGAAGCCGGTCAGGCCGGCCCGCTTCAGCTCGTCCAGGAGCTCGGGCGTCAGCGCCAGGCCATTCGTGTTGAGGATCGGCTTGAAGCCGTCCTGCGCCACCATCCGCACGATCTCCACGATCTCGGGGTGGACGAGCGGATCGCCGCCGGCGATCGACACGCCGTCGACGGTCCGGTAGCGCTTGAAGACCTCCAGGTCGCTCCGCACCTCGGCCAGCGTCTTGTGCCCCTTGGGGTCGTTCTCGCGGTAGCAGCCAAGGCAGGCGAGGTTGCACTTCCTCGTCGGCTCGAGCCAGGCGATCGCGTTGTCGGGCAGTGACCAGGGAAGCCGGTAGAGCCGCCGGTGGTCGAGTGTCGTCGCGATCGAAGTCAAGCGAGCAGCTCGACGAGCAGGTCGCGGGCGATCCAGTTCGGCTCCGGCCAGAGCTGCAGGCACTTGGCGTCGCGCATCAGCTTCTCGACGCCGGTCTCGTGCATGTAGCCGGTGCCCCCGAACACCTGCACGGCGTCGGTCGTGGTCGCCACCGCGGCATCGCTCGCGGCGATCTTCGCGGCGAGCCCGGCGGACTCGTCCGCCTCGGCGCCGGGGGCCGGCGGGCATGCCGCCGCGAGGCGCACCCGCATCGCCGCAAGCATGTCGCGGACGGCGTCGTGGCGGATTATCTCCACCCCGCCCTGGATCCGGGTATTCGCGTAGTCGAGGGCGAGCTCCTGCGCCTGGCGGGCGATGCCGCGGGCGATCGCGGCGGCGCCGGCCCGCAGCAGCGCCAGCGACTGTGCCGCGACGACGACCGCGTCGGCGGCGGGCAGGGCGATCTCCGCGGCGGCGCCGGTGAACGTGACGCAGCCGGCTGCCGCGGCCCGCAGCCCGAGCTGTGGCTCGGAGCGCTTCGTCTTCATGCCCGCGGTGGCGGCGGGCAGGGCGAGCACGGCGGGCTCGGGGGAGCGCGTGACCACGACCAGGCCGTCGGCGCCGAGCGCGCCGAGCGCGGGCGAGAGCTCACCGACGACGGTTCCGGCGCCGCCGCGCCCCTCCGTGCGGATCCGGGCGCCGGTCGGCGCCTCCTCGGGAGGAGCCGGCACGACGGCCCAGCGCTCCCCGGCGGGAACCTCCGCGGCCCGCTCGGCCGGAAGCGCCGCCAGGGCGGCGTTGGAGAGCAGCACCAGCAGGGCGACGCCGCCGTCGCCGGCGGCGATCTCCTCGAGGCAGGAGAGCAGGGTCGGGAGGTCGAGGCCGGCGCCGCCCTCGCCGGCGGCGATCAGCGCCCGGTCGAAGCCGACCTCGACCACCTGCGCCCAGGCCGCCGCCGGCGCCTCGAGCCCGGCCCCGTCGAGCTCGAGTGCGCGCGGCGCCAGCTCGCGGCGGCCCAGCTCGCGCGCCACCGCGACGACCTCCCGGCGCTCGGCCGGCCCGGTGACCGGGGTCGTGGCCACGCTCATGCTGCGACCCCCGCCGAGTCCCCGCGGCGGCCGAGCGCCGGCAGCGCCGGCATCGTCTCCCCGGCGATCAGTGCCCGGTAGACCTCGACCCGGTTGAGCTGGTTCGTGCCCTCGTAGATCTGCGTGAGCTTGGCGTCGCGCCACAGCTTTTCCAGCTCGGCGCGGACCGGCGCGTCGCTGAGGCCGACCAGCTCCAGAGCGGCATGGGTGACTCGCATCGCCACGTCGCCACCGCGCGCCTTGGCCAGCGAGGAGAGGCCGAGCGAGCGCGTGACCGCCCGGTCGCTCGAGGTGCGGCTGAGGAACCTGGCGGTCCCCTCGCGAGCCGGTGCCGAGCTGAGCAGGCTGCGGACGCGCGGACGGCGGCGGACAGAAGGCGGCACGAGCGCCAAGCCCCGCAGCAGGGGATGGCCGAGCGCGTCGCCGAGGGCGGCGACGTCGAGCTCGGTGGCGGCGTCCATGTAGGCCTGGCGAGCGAGGTGTATCTCCTCCGCCATGAAGGCCAGCTGAAGCTGCACGTGCTGGCGCTCCAGCATTCCGCCGGCGACGGGATCCTCGCGCAGCCAGCCCAGCAGCCGCTCGTAGGCGCCGCGGGCGATGCCCGTGGCGATCGCGCCCACCGGGGGGCGCGAGGCGGCAAGCACGATCAGGGTGGCCCCGGCCCCGTCGCCCACCCGCCCCACCACGCGCTCGTCGGGGACGAACACGTCGTCGAAGACGAGTTCCGCCGCGTGGCAGGCGCGCTGGCCCATCTTGTGCTCCACCCGGCCGACCGAGAAGCCCTCGCTCTCCGCATCGACCAGGAAGCACGTCCACGTCGCGGCGGCCCGGCGCGGATCGACCGGCATCAGCACGGTGAGCCAGCGGGCGACGCTGCCGTTCGAGATGAAGCGCTTGACCCCGCTCAGCGCGTACCCGCCGCCGACGCGTCGCGCCCGGCTCGAGATCCGCGCCCTCTCCATCAGGTCGACGTCCTCGACGTCGGTGCCCGCGTCGGGCTCGGTCAGCGCGCAGGCCATCAGCAGCGGCTCGCCGCGGCGCGCGGACTCGGCTATCTCGCGCAGCAGCTCCCAGTGGATCGGTCCGTCGATCAGCAGCGGGGCGATGCCCAGCGCGTGCGCCCCGAAGACGTTCGCGAGGCCCGGGCAGGCGGCGCAGAGCTCCTCCATCACGATCGCGGTCTGCACCGCGAGACCGCCGCGCCCCCCGGCCTGGGTGGGCACGAGCAGGTCGAGCATGCCGTGGAGGCCGCCGGCGCGCACCACCTCCCAGTCGAAGTAGGCGGGGTCCTGCCCCGCCCGGCGGTCGATCTCCAGCGCCCGCCCGCGCAGGTGGCGATCGGCGAACTGCCGGGCGCCGAGCTGCGTCGCCTCGAGCCGGCGGACGTAGCCGCGGTCGCGCCGCCCGAGCCGGCGCAGGCGCGGGAAGGCCTCGCCCAGCGACGGAGCCGCGCTGGCGGTCACGGCGTCCATCGCTAGCGGACCGTGGGCTCGCCAGCCTCGGTCAGCGCCAGCGCCCGCCGGATCAGCGGCAGCGTCAGATGCTCGGGCCCGTAGAGGATCCCCTCGAAGCGCGCCATCAGCTCGTAGTGGATCGAGCGCCGCGAGACGAGCAGGCGGTCGAGCTCCGCGGCGATCGGATGGCGCTCTCCGAGCTCGAGACGCGCCGCTCCCGGGCGCAGCGACCGGCCGCTGTCGAGGGCGTTGATCTTGAACTCCGAGGACTGCGGCTGGCGGTCCATCCAGAGATGGCTGAACAGCTGGACCTGCTCGGTTCGCGGCGTGGCGAGGAGCTCGCCGTCGAGCGTGAGGATGTGCTCGTCGCCCTCGGCGAGCCGGCAGGTGCGCCTCGACCCGCCCTCCTCGAAGTCGATCCTCGCCACGAACTTCGGGTAGTTGTAGAGCTCGACGCCGCCGGCGCGGGCGATCTCCGTGGTGACGGGAAGGTGATGCACCCAGGCGTGGAGCTGCCGGCGGCGCAGGCCCGCGAGGATCGCGCGGCCAGGAGGGTTGAGGGCGAACGGCGGCTCGTTGAGGACGACCGCGATCGCCAGCTCGTTGTAGGGGCCGATGTCGGTGTCGCGGTACTCGAAGCAGCTGACGGCCACCGCCCCGAGCCCCGGGGCAAGCCGAGCCGGTACCAGCCGCGGGTCGGGCAGCAGCTCGCGCAGCGCGCCGAAGCGCGCCGGGAAGACGGCCGTCTGCGCGGTGCCGTCGTAGTAGAAGATCGGGAGCTTGGCGGGCTCGCCGGCCAGCGTCGCCTCCACCTGCGCGACGCCCTCGAAGAACGCGGAGTGTCTAGTCATGGCGGCAGGTTCGCGCCGCCTCGCGGCGCGCGCATCCGTACGAAACCCGCGCGATCCGCGGGGCGCGCCCCCTCGCCGCCGCCGGAGCGGGTCAGATCAGGCGCTCGTCGAGCGCGTAGCGGACCAGCTCGGGGAGGGTGGAGGCGCGCAACTTCTGCTGGATGTGCCTGCGGTGGGTCTCCACGGTCCTGACGCTGAGCGAAAGCTTCTGCGCGATGTCGGCGTTGGTGTGGCCGAGCGCGATCAGCCGCAGCACCTCCGTCTCGCGCTCGCTCAGCTCGTCCGGCTGGCCACCCGGCCCGGCGGGCGCGGAGAGCGCCGCCTCGATCGCCCGGCTCAGATGCGTGCCACCGGAGGCGACCGTGCGGATCGCCTCGGCCAGCTCCTCCTCGACCGCCTGCTTCAGCACGTAGCCGCGCGCGCCCAGGTCGACCGCGAGGCGCGCGAGGGCGGGATCCTGCTCCATCGTGAGGACGACCACCGCCACGTCGGGGGCGGAGTCCGCAAGCACGGAAAGCGCCTCCAGCGGCGACTGGCCGGGCATGTTGAGGTCGAGCACGAGGACGTCGGGATGCTCAGCCGCGACGGCGTCGAGCGCCGCGCCGGCGTCCCCCGCCTCGCCGACCACGGCGAAGCCGGGCATTCGCTCGAGCACGATCCGCAGCCCGCGCCGGACGACGACGTGGTCGTCGGCGAGCACGACGGCGATCGGCTGCCCTGCCTGCACCGCCGCGACCCTAGACGGCTGCGGCGTCGCCCGCTGCGACGCGGGCCGAGCACGGATGCCCGGGCGGGGCCCGGACGTCTAGCCTTTTCTCATGCAGTCGTCTGGGTCCTCGTCCGGGAGCGGGAATCGCGTTACGGTCGTCATCGCCGACGACCACCGGGTGGTGCGGACCGGCCTGCGGCTGCTGCTCGAAACCGAGGCCGGCTTCGAGGTCGTGGCGGAGGCCGACGACGTGCCGAGCGCCCGCCGCTACGTGCGCGCCCACCGCCCGGGGGTGCTCGTGCTCGACCTCAACATGCCCGGCGAATCGAGCCTGGCGGCGATCCCGAAGCTTCGCGAGGAGGCGCCGGGGACCCAGATCGTGGTCCTCACCATGCAGGACGACCCGGCTTTCGCCCGCGAGGCGCTGAAGGCGGGTGCGCTCGGCTTCGTGCTGAAGCGCTCGGCCGAGAGCGAGCTGATCGAGGCGGTGCGGCTGGCGGCCGACGGCGAGCCCTACCTCAACCCGCAGCTCGGCGTGCGCATCGTCGTCGAACCTCCGCCCGGTCCCCCCGACGGCCTGAGCGAGGAGGAGGCCGAGATCCTCCGCCTGGTCGCGCTCGGCCACACCAACGCCGAGATCGGCGAGCGGATGTTCCTCAGCGGGCGGACGATCGAGACCCACCGCACCGAGCTTCAACGCCGGCTGGGACTCGACACTCGTGTCGAGCTGGTCAGCTACGTGCTGGAGCACGACCTGCTGGAGCGCTGAGCCCGCCCGCCGCGATCGGAATCGTGGCCAGGACCGTGGTCCCCCGCCCGGGCTCGGCGTCGATTTGCAGCTTCCCGCCGGCAAGCTCGACGCGCTCGCGTATCCCGGTCAGGCCGAAGCCGCCGCTGACCGCCTCGGGGTCGAACCCGCGCCCGTCGTCGCGCACCGTGACCCCGATGACCCCGCCGGTCTGCTCGACCAGCGCCTCGGCACGCGACGCGCCCGCGTGCTTCGCCACGTTGTTCAACGCCTCCTGCACGATCCGGTAGAGCGTGCTCTCGGTCTCCTGCGGCAGCCGCCGGCCGTCCCCCTCCTCCAGGCGCACCAGGACGTCGATCGCGACGCCGCCCTCCCGGCTCTTGCGCTCGGCCAGCCCGCGCAGCGCCGGCCCGAGGCCGATCTCGTCGAGCGCCGGCGGGCGCAGCTCGGCGATCAGCGCCGAGACGCTGTCGATCTCGGCGTCGATCAGCTCGATCCCCTCCTCGAGCGCGGCCCGCAGCTCGCCGGCGCCGGCGCCGCTCCGCAGCGGGGCCGAGTGCAGCATCCGCAGCGCGCCGAGAGCTTGAAGCGTCTCGTCGTGGAGCTCCCTGGCCCAGCGCTTGCGCTCCTGCTCGGCCCCCTCGAGGCTGTGGCGAAGCCGCTCGGCCTCGACCGACTTCGCGGTGGCGACCGCGGTCGCGGCGCTTGCGGCCAGCGAGCGCAACAGGCGCTCGTCGTCCGGACCGAACCCGGGTCCGTCAACCGCGCGGTCCAGGGCGGCCAGGACGCCGTAGGACCTACCGCGGAAGGTGAGCGGGACGAGCGCCGCCGCCTCCGCCGAGACGCCGCGCTGCTCGAGCTCGGCGCCCAGCCCGTGGTCGCCGGCGAGCCGTTCGGCGCGCCCGCTGCGCAGGACCTGACCGGGAAGGGTGGTGGCGATCGGGATCCGGGTGCCCTCCAGGCCGTCCTCCAGCTCACCCGCCGTGGCCGCGACGACCAGCTCGTCGCGATCGGCGAGCAGGATCAGCAGCGCGCGCGTCTCCAGCATCGCCCGCCCGCGGTCGGCGATCAGCTCGAGGATCCTGTCGAGGCGGGTCTCGCCGCCCACCGTGCGGGCGATGTCGGTCATCACGGCCAGGGACCTCACCGAGCGCTCCGCCTGGTCGCGCTGATCCTCGACTTCGTCGCGTCGCCGGGCCAGGCCCTCGTAGAGGCGAGCGTTCTCGATCGCGATCGCCGCCCAGTCGGACAGCACCACCACCGCCGCTTCGTCGCGCTCGTCGAAGTCCTCGCCGTCGCCCTTCTCGGCCAGGTAGAGGCTGCCCCACGTCTCTCCGCGGATCCGGATCGCCACGCCGAGGAAGGCGCGCATCGGCGGATGGCCCGCCGGGAAGCCGTAGGAGTGCGGGTGCCTCCCCACATCGGAGAGGCGGAGCGGCTCGGTGCTCCCGAACAGGTCGCCGAGGACGCCGTGGCCGCGCGGCGAGTCGCCGATCGCCGCGCGCGCCGGCTGGTCGATCCCGAGGGTGAGGAAGCGACTGAGCTCGTGCTTGCTCTCGTCGAGGATGCCCAGAGCCGCGTAGCGAGCCCCCGTCAGCTCGCGCGCCGCGTCGAGCACCGTCTCCAGCACGCCCTCCAGGTCGAGACGCGCGACGAGCGCGCGCCCCACCTCGATCAGCCTGCCCAGCCTCGGCTCGTCGAGAGCCCCTGGATCCATCGGGCAACGGTACCGCCGGCGGCCGCCGCGCAACGGCTGCGCCTGCGATCGATCCGGGGGATACCGCCGGCTCAGGCTGCGTAAGGCCGCCGCGTCAGCCCGCGGCCAGGACGCGCGCCCGCGCCGCCAGCACCTGCTCGGCGACCTCCGCGGGCTGGGACTCGACGGCCTCGCAGGCGGCGTCGCAGCTCTTCACGGATGCGCGCGCAGCGCGCACCAGCCTGCGCGCCTCCGCGGCTTCGGACGCGTAGATCCGGCCGGGCCGGGCGAGCGCTTCGATCTGCCGCAGCGCCGCGACGACGTCGTCCTGCTCGGCGTAGAGGCGTTCGACGCGCTCGGGGCCGAGGGCGCCGGCGAGCCGCGGGAAGAGGGCCCGCTGCTCGTAGCGGAAGTGCGGCTCGGCGATCGCCCGCAGCTCGCCGGCCAGGCTCGCGATCCGATCCGCATCCCGGGCGGCGCCGGCCTGCTCGAGCTCGTCGAGAAGCTCGAGCATGCTGCTGTGCTCGGCATGGGAGACGACCTCGAATTCCCGGATCGCCGATTCCCCCGCCGATTCCTCCGCCAGCTCGGCCGGCGCCGCGGGCCCGGCGCCGTGGTCGAGCACCGGCAGCCGCCGGTCCAGCCAGGCGGGCATCCACCAGGCGCGGCGCCCGAGCACGCGCATGATCGCCGGCAGCAGCACCACCCGAACCACGGTCGCGTCGAGCACCACCGCGAAGGTGAGTCCCGCGCCAAACTGCTGCAGCGAAGCGATGTCGGTCGTGGCGAAGGCGAGGAAGACAGAGCTCATGATCACCGCTGCCCCGGTGATCACGCCGGCGGTGTTTCGCAGGCCGTACTCGATCGCTTGAATGTGGTCGCCGGTCGCCAGCCAGGCCTCCCGCATGCGGGTGAGCAGGAATACCTCGTAGTCGATCGAGAGGACGAACATGATCGTCAGCACCCCGGCGGCCGAGATCGCGTCGATGTAGCGGGGCCCCACCAGCAGGTCGAGGCCGAAGAAGATCTGGAGGGCGCCGAACGCCGCCGCGATCGTCAGCAGGTTGAGGGCGACGGCGACGATCGGCAGCAGCAGCGAGCGCACCACCAGGATCAACATCAGGATGCAGACGATCGAGAGCGCGCCGACGAGCCAGGGAAGACGGGTCATGGTGGCGTCGGTGTAGTCGGCGAGGGCCTGGGCGCCCTCGCCGATCCCCACATTGGTGTCGCTGGCGCGAGCCAGTACCGGTAGCTCCTTCTGCAGGCGATCGCTGAGGTGCCGGGTGGCCTCGGAGCTCGGGCCCGACTTTGGCACGACCAACATGCGCACCGTCTGGCCGCCGCTGTCGACGTTGACGACCTGCTCGATCTGTTCGCGCGTCGACGGCACGGTCCCGTCGAGGGCGGTCAGCATCAGATAGCCGGAGTCGATCGCCCGTGGCGAGCTCGCTTGCAGTTCCTGGTATCCGTGCTGGTAGCCGTGCAGCACCATCGCGTAGTGGCTCAGCGGTCCCTGCGGCCGGGCGAGCCCGTCGGCCAGCTCTCCGCTCCGCGCCTGCCCGTTGCGCAGTTCGCTGGACAGGTGGTCGGCCCCGGAGGCGATGCTGCCGAGTCCTCCGGCGAGGCGGCCGCTGCCGCCCTGGGCGGTTTCGATGCCACGGTCGAGGCTATGGCTGCCGTGCGCCAGCCGGCGCAGCGCCGCGCGAAGTTCGCGCCCGCCGCGTTCGGATGCCCGCGCCCCGGCTGCCACCCGATCGGCGCCGTCGCGCAGCTGGCCGACGCCCGCGGCGAGCTGGTCGAGCTGGTCGGGCATGGAGCCCAGCGTGTCAACGGAGCGGGCGAGCTGCTCCTCGATTTCGACGATTGCCGCCGCCAGCGAGCTGGCGACGCCGCTCGGCAGCGCCGCTTCGCCTGCGCCCGGTGTTGCGATCGGAGCGCCAACCAGCGCCGATGCTTCCTGTATGGCGCTGACCAGCTGGGCGTAGCGCGGGTCTTCCCTGCCCACGGTCATCGCTTCGACTTCCCGCGCGGCGCTTTCGAGGCGGTCCGCCGCCATCTCGGTGGGAACGCGCAGGGACCTGATCCAGGCGGACCAGGTGCGCAGCCGGTCCGCCACGGCCTGCAGCTGCCCCAGCGAGGCCCGCAGCGTATTGTCGAGCCTGCGCACGCCGTGCGCCAGCCGTTCCGCGCCGTTGCCGAGGCTCCGCTGGCCCCTGACCAAGCGGTTGGCGCCGCGCACGGCGCCATCGAGACCCGCCGACAGCTGGTGCGCCCCTGCGCCTGCCCGGCCCAGGCCGGCCTCCAGGCTGTTCGCCCCGTCCTGCGCTTCCCGGGTCCCACCGGCGATCTTCGCCGCTCCGTCCGCGGCCGAGCCGAGCCCGGCGCGCAGTTCGGCGACGCCGTCGCCGGCGCGGCGCAGGCCCGAGCGCAGCGCGGCGATCCCGCGCTGGGCGCCCGCGAGCCGGTCCGGCACCGTCGGGTAGGCCTTGCGCGCTGTGTTCAGCGGCCCTTCGGCTTCCTGCAGGGACGCTGGCCCGATCACCGCCGCGACCCCGGGTTGGTGGGCGATGCGATCCTGCCAGCGCGAGATCGCCGCCAGCCTGCCGGGCTCGGAGATCACGCCTTCGCGCGCCGTGGCGACGATCGCGATCGGCGCGGCCCAGCCCGGGCCGATCACGCGTCGCATCGCTTCGAAGCCCTGGCGGGTTGGATCGGAAGGGGGAAGCTGGCGCGGGTCGGGGGGGCCGATGGTGAGCGCGCCCGCCGGCGCCGCGATGGCGAGCATCGGAAGCAGGATCAGCGGGATCGCGATCCAGGGCCGGGCGATCAGCCGCGCAGCCAGGTCGAGCATGCCACCTCCACGGCCCGGGCTGGGCAGGCGCCAACGGTCGAGGTGCGCCGACAGAACACGGAGCAGCGCCGGCATCAGGGAGATGGCCAGCAGCACGCTGAGCAGGGCGGAGACCATGACGCCGGCGGCCACCGAGCCGAGCAGGTCGCCCGGCGCGACCATCGCCGCCGTGAGCATGGCCACTGCCAGGGTGACGCCGGCGAAGACGATGGTCCGTCCCGCGGCATGCGCAGCCGTCGCGATCGCCGTGTCGACGTCGACCCCCCCGTCGCGCTCCTGACGGAAGCGGGAGACCATCAGCAGCGCGTAGTCGACGCCCAGCGCCAGCCCCATCATCGAGGCCATCGCGACGGCCAGCGAGTTGATCGGCATCGCGTAGGTGCTGAGCAGCAGCAGTCCGCGCCCCGCCATCACGGTGGCGGCGCCCATCAGCAGCGGAACCGCAGCCGCAACGGGAGTGCGGAATACGAGCAGTAGGACGATCAGAAGGATCGGAACGACCAGCAGCTCGGCATGGTGGGTCGCCTCGAGCGCGTTCTTCTGCAGGGCTGTGGCGATCGCGGCGACCCCTCCCAAGTGGGCGCGGAGCGGCGGCCGCACGTTTTCGTCGACGACTCGCTGCGCGTCGGGCACGATCTTGCTCATCGCTTCGGACTGCGGTCGCTGGAAGCTGGCGACGATCAGCGCCGCGGTGGGCCGCGGCCGCAGGGCGCCCAGCTGCTTGCCGGACTCCCACGGCGACATCACCTTCACCCGGCCCTCGCGGCGGAGCGCCGCGGCCAGGCGGGGCCCCTGCCGGTCGATCGCCCCGGCCGGGCCCTGGAGCAGGACCGTGACCGCCACCGATTCGCCGAACTGGCGCTTCAGCATCGCCTCGGCGCGGGCAGACGGGGACCCGGGCACCTGCAGAGAGGTGGGGGCCAGCCGATCGACTATCCCCATACCGAGCAGCGCCAGCGCCGCCACGACCAGCAGCCAGCCGCCCAGGATCAGCCAGGGGTGCGCGACTGTGCGCCGGACGCGCGCCATCGCTACCTCGCTGCGGTGCTCCTGGCGCGCATGCCCCGCACCTTCAGCTCGAGGCCACGGGCGCGCCGCTTCGCGAGGACCAGCTGCCGGCTGAGGCGCTTGACGTCGCGCGAGAGCCTGCCGGCATCGTCGCCCGACTGGCGCAGGCGGGTGGCGTCCCCCGCAAGCTCACGTTCGAGACCCAGGTATTCCGGGTTGATCGTCGTCCTGGTCAGCGGGTCCTGGCCGCTGACCGAGACGAACGCACGCCCCACCGCGACCAGCGCCGGCGCGTAGTGGGAGTCGAGGGTGGTGAAGGCGTTCATCTGCCGCATTTCGCCAAGCGCCACGCTCAGCTGTTCCTGGGCGGAGCTCGCCGGTTCGCCCAGGCGGTCGAGCCGTTCTGCATCGGCGGGCAGGTCCTGCGCCAGCTGTCGCGATGGCGGCCGCAGGCGGTGGTTGGCCAGCTTCGCCATGCGGGCGAGGGTGGAGTGCAGCCGTTCAGCCTCGGCCTTGCCGCTGGGCAGCGCCGACACGGGGATCGTTGCGGCCAGCAGCAGGGCGAGGACGATCGCGGCGACTGCAAGGGACAATCGGCGGCCTCGCGGCGACCGGCGATCGAGGCCGCTGCTTGCCTGACGGGCGTCGGTGCTCATCGTGAACCTCCCTAGTACGTATACATACGTCCGTATAGATCTATACGGGTGTAAAGTAGCACTCGCTATGCCTGGAAAAAGTGACGGCGGTCACAGAGAGCGACTCCTGGAGGCAGCGATCGTCTGCCTGCAGGACAAGGGCTATGCCCGTACCACCTCCCGAGACCTGGTCGCGGCGTCGGACACCAACCTCGCATCGATCGGCTACCACTTCGGCTCCAAGGAGCGGCTCCTCAACACCGCCGTCGCCGAGGCGTTCCAGCGCTGGCTGAAGCCATTGGTAGCGTTGGCGGCCGAGCCCGGGCCGGCGACCCCGCTGGAGCGCCTGGCACGCAGCCTGGCCGGGGTCCTCGACACGCTGGAGGAGAATCGGTCGCTGGTTGCCGCGTCCCTGGAGGCCTGGGCGCAGATGTCCCGCTCAGAGGAGCTGCACGCGGAGATGATGGCGACCTACGCCGACTTCCACCGGGTGATCGCCGTCACCACCCGCGAGGCTTTCGCGGAGGTCGGGGCGCCGGACGTCGACGCGGATGCCCTCGCGGCGCTGATCATCGCCCTGTTCGACGGGCTGCTGGTGCAGTGGCAGCTCGATCCCGAACTCACGCCGAGCGCCGAGCGCATGACCAGCGCGGTGCAGGGCGCCCTCGCCGCCCTGGTTGCGCCGAGCTGACCGCGCCGCGGCGGTAGATTGAGCCTGTCGCATGCGCCGGGATCAAGCCCTACACCCCCTGGTCCGCTGAAGCTCTCCGAGGCAGCAGTCTTCCGCTGGGTCGTGATCGTCGGCGTCGCCGCCGCGTCGGTGATCGGGCTGACGCTGCTGACGACGCCGCTGGCCGGCGCGCTGTGGGGGCTGGTTCTCGCTTGCGCCGGAGCCGTCTACGGCTTCCGGTGGCTGAATCGGCACAGATGAGTGGCTGAATTCTTACATCGCGCGCGCCACCCGCGCAATTTGTTGTCTTGGCGTGTCGACTGCGCCTCGCGGCTCCAGACGGCCGGCGGTGGCCACCGTCCAGAGCATCGCCAGCCAGGTGGTCGTCGCCAGGGCGACGTGGACCCAGACCAGCTCTCCCGGCAGCTTCAGCCACCACTGGACGCCTCCCACGACGCCCTGGAGGCCGAGCAGGCCGAGCACCGCCGTCAGGGGCCGGACGGCGCGCCTGTCGCCACCGGGGCGGCGCAGGAGGAGCCAGACGGCGATCGCGGTGAGGCCGAAGGCGGTGGCGATCGCGGCGTGGCGCTGCACGACCCATTCCAGCGTGCCGGAGCCCTCGAAGGTGAAGCGGTGGACGAGCTGGCCGGCGTGGGCGCCGGCGTGGGGCCCGGCGGCGGTGGCGATCGTCCCGGCGAGGATCGTCAGCTGGCCGAGGGGGATCAGGGCGCGGACCGCCCAGACCCCGAGCCGGTCGCCGGAGCGCCGCCGCTCCCACGGTTCGTAGCGCGAGCACCAGGCGAGCGCGAAGGCGGCGTCGAGCAGCAGCATCGAGAGGATGAAGTGGCTCATCACCAGGCCGGGGGCGAGGTCGAACTCGACCACCAGGGCGCCGAGGATCGCCTGGCAGACGACGCCGAGCGGCAGCAGGGCGCCGAACAGCGCGAGGTGGCCGCGGAAGGGCCGGCGGAACCAGGCGAGCAGGGCGGCGGCGATCACCGCGATGGCGACGAAGCCGGTGAAGACGCGGTTGCCGTACTCGATCAGCGCGTGGGCGTCGAGCGGCGGCACCGTGCCGCCGTAGCACTTGGGCCAGTCCGGGCAGCCGAGGCCGGAGCCGGTGAGGCGGACGCCCGCGCCGGTGAGGACGATCAGCGCCAGCGCCCCGAGGGCCACGGCGGCGACCTGCGCGTAGCGCCGCGGGGAGACCTCGATGCGCTCTCTGAGGCGGGCGCCCATCGTCCCCCTGATGATTGCAGCGGCCGCGCCCTGGCCGCGGCTCTCAGCCGCCCTTGGCGCCCGAGGCGGAATTGCCGCCGCCGCCGGAGGTGCTCTCGATCAGGTACTGGACGAGATCTTCGAGCTCTTCCGGGGACAGCGCTTCGCCGAAGTTGGCGGGCATCACGTTGGCCGGGTAGCCGGGGGCGACTTCGGCGTTCGGTTCGACGATCGACTCTTCGATCGTCGCCGCGCTCTGCCCCGGCAGCTTTTCGTCGAGGTTGGGGCCGGTGACGCCGCCCGAGCCGGCGGCGGCGAGCGCGTGGCAGCCGCCGCAGCCGTTGCCGGCGAAGACCTGGGCGCCCGGCCCGCCGGGCACCTTCGGCGGCGCCGCCCCGGGCACGCCGGCGTACATGCCGACGTAGGCGGCGACGTCGTCGAGGTCCTGGCCGCTGACGACGTTGGCCGGCATCGAGACGCTGGGGTCGCCGTTGCTCGGGCGCGGGTTCTCGACCTGCGCCGTGACGATCCCTTCGACCGTCGAGCCGGTCTCGCCGGCGGCGCGAGCCGCGGCGAAGGCGTCGTCGAGGTTCGGCCCGATCTGGGCGCTGGTCCCCGCCTGGGCCATTTCGTGGCAGACGCCGCACTTCTGCACGAACAGGGTGCGGCCGCGCTGCACGTCGGCGGTCGTGGTGCCGCAGCCGGAGGCCGGCAGGGCGATCGCCGCGAGAGCGGCGAGCACGGGCAGGAGGCGAGTTGGGCTCAGTCGAAGGGGCATCTGCATCAGGCGCGAAGCGCGCCGGAGTCTATACGTCGAAGCCGCCGCGAAAGCAGCTTGCCGTGCCTGGAACATCGGGTAAGCTTGAGGCGATTCTCACAACCGCCGAGGCCGGAAGGAGAGGGACAAATGCAGGTACGGGACGGGATGTCGGAGGTGGTCCTCACGGTCGGCCCCTCGCACACGCTGCGCGAGGCGGCGGCGATGATGGTCGAGAAGGGGATCGGCTCGGCGCTGGTGGCCGACGACGAGCAGCCGGGGCCGTGCATCGTCACCGAGCGGGACATCCTCAACTCGCTCGGCCGCGGCCAGGACCCCGACGTCGAGCGCGTCCGCGACCACATGAGCGAGGGCCTGGTCGTCGCCTCTCCCGACTGGAGCCTCGAGCGCGCCGCGGCGGAGATGTCGACCCGCGGCATCCGCCACCTGGTCGTCTTCGAGCATGGCGACGTCACCGGCATCCTCTCGATCCGCGACATCGTCCGGGTCTGGACGTCGGATGGCGCAACGTCGGGCATGACTCCGGACTGAGCCGGTCTCAGAACGTCAGGCCCGAGGCGGTGAAATCGTTTCGACCGGCAGTACCGCGCCGCGGACGCGCTGCCTGCGGGGGCGGCGGAAGTAGTCGCGGACCGCGCCGCGGATCATCCCGCGCAGGGCGAAGATCATGACGACGGCGCCGATGATCGAGAAGACCCAGGCGGGGACCATGAAGCCCTCGGCGAAGATGCCGCAGACGGCGAGCGCCGCGCCGGCGGCGAAGGCCGCCGGCGCCCAGGACGGGCGCGGCGCGTAGACCAGCTCGCCGGGCTCGGGGCTCTCGCGCTCCGCGCTCATGACGAGGATTCCCGCTCCGCTCCCGGCGCGAAGAACCAGAGATGCACGCTTGGTCGCTCCGCGCTCATTGCGCTATGTAGAGCATCGCGACGACGAAGCAGAGGGCGAAGACGCCGGCGGCGATGCCGCCCGCCACCAGGCCCGCCGCCATGTCGCGTCTGGAGGTCTCGCGATCCACGGCCGGAGTTCTATCAGGGGCGCCGGCTTCGCAGCTCGATCAGACGCGGGCGTCGATCGCCATCGATCCGAACAGGAGCGCCAGGTAGGCGAGCGAGAAGAGGTAGGTGCGCAGCGCCCAGCGGCGGTCGGCGGTGCGCAGCAGCTTCGCCGCGCAGAAGATGAAGGCGGCCCCGAGCAGCATCGAGGGCACCAGGTAGGCGACCCCGAGGCCGCCGGCGCAGAACGGCAGCTGCGTCACCGCGTAGAGCAGGATCGTGTAGAGGAGGATCTGGCGGCGGGTCTCCGCCTCGCCGCGCACGACGGGCAGCATCGGCACCCCGGCCCGCGCGTACTCGTCCTTCATCAGCAGCGAGAGCGCCCAGAAGTGGGGCGGAGTCCAGAAGAAGACGATCGCGAAGAGGTAGAAGGCGGTGCCGCCGAGGCCGCCGGTGACGGCCGCCCAGGCGACCAGCGGCGGGACCGCGCCGGCGGCGCCGCCGATGACGATGTTCTGCGGCGTCGAGCGCTTCAGCCAGAGCGTGTAGACGAAGACGTAGCCGCACAGGCCGGAGAGCGAGAGCGCGGCGGCGAGCGGGTTGACGGCGAGCGCCAGCAGCAGGAAGGAGGCGAGCCCGAGCAGCGAGCCGAAGGCGATCGCCGCGCCCGGGCGGATGCGGCCGGCGGCGACCGGGCGGTCCGCGGTGCGCGCCATCTTGCGGTCGATGTCGCGGTCGACCGCGTGGTTGATCGCCCCGGCGCCGCCGGCCGAGAGGGCGCCGCCCAGGCAGGTGACGAGGACGAGGCCGAGCGAGGGGTCGCCGGCGACGTACATCGTCGTCACCGTCGTGAACAGCAGCAGCGTCTGGACCCTCGGCTTGGTCAGCGTCAGGTAGTCCTGCATCGCCCCGACGACGGCCGCCGGGCGCCGCGATACCGCCGCTGCAGAGGCTTCCATGCGGGTCAGGCTACCGGCTGCGATTCGCGAGTCGCGGCGGCTCGCCGGCTGCGGTGGCCGACCGCTTCGCGGACGTCGCGCATCGGCCGGGCGCTGCGCACGTCGGGCAGCAGGTCGAAGTTGTGCGGCTGCGGCGGCGAGAGCGCGAACCACTCGAGCGAGTCGCCGCCCCACGGGTCGTGGCCGGCCTCGCCGCCGCCCTCGCGGCTGAGGATCGCGTTGACGAGCGTCATCAGGATGCCCGCCGCGAGCACGAAGGCGCCGATCGTGGCGAGCAGGTTGTAGGTGCTGACGCCGGTGCCGGCGAAGTACTTGTAGGCGTCGATCACCTGGCCCTGGATGCCGCCGGCGAGCAGCAGCGGCACGAAGGCGAGCAGGATCCCGACCGCCATCGTCCAGAACGAGATCCGCGCCAGGCTCTCGCCCATGGTCCGGCCGGTCATCTTCGGGAACCACCAGTGCAGGGCGGCGAAGCCGCCGAAGACGGCGCCGCCGACCAGCGCGAAGTGGGTGGCGGCGGTGGCGTCGGTCGTGTTCTTCAGGTTCCAGGCGGCGGCGACCGTCGACTGCATGATCTCGGCGGCGAGGCCGACCGCGATCGAGGCGATCGCGCCGGCCGCGAACAGCAGCGGCGCCCGCATCCGCAGCGTGCCGCCGCCGAGGGTCGCGATCAGGTTGAAGAAGACGAGGCCGAAGGGCACGATCAGCGCCAGCGACATCAGCATCGCGAAGTACATCCAGCCGAGCCCGATCGGCGCGGTCAGCATGTTCTGCATCCAGGCGAGCGGGCCGAGCACCGCGATCGCCACCAGCGAGCCGATCACGGCGCCGCGGTTGAACAGCGGCTTGCGCGCCATCGCCGGGACGATTTCGGCGAGCGCCGCGAGGGCGAAGATCAGGATCAGCATGTAGGCGCCGGTGAAGAAGATCCAGCTCAGGTGCTCCCAGAGCAGCGGCGCGCCGCCGGAGCCGTCGGCGAAGAAGATGCCGTCGAAGTTGCGGTCGACCAGCAGCATCGCGATCGCCGCCAGCATCGTCGAGCCGCAGACGATCAGCAGCCAGGAGCAGATCGCCGCCGCCCAGGCGAAGACCGGCAGCCGTCGCCAGGCCATCCCCGGGGCGCGCAGCCTGCGCAGCGTCGCCACCAGGTCGATCGCGATCAGGACGAAGCCGAGCGTCGCCAGGCCGGTCGAGGCGCACCAGGCGTCGACGCCGTTGTCGGGCAGGAAGGCGATCCCCGAGAGCGGGGAGAGCGGGTTGGCGCCGGCCTCGGACGGGGTGTAGAGGAAGCCGGTGTAGAGGATCGCGGCGCCGAGCAGGTAGAGCCAGAGGCCGATCTGGCCGAGTCGAGGCAGGGCGGTTCCACGGGCGCCGATCTGGAGCGGCGCGACGTAGTAGAAGAGTCCCAGCGCGAGCGGGAGCGCGAAGAGGACGATCGCCGTCGCGCCGTAGAGCGAGAGCATGCGGTTGAAGGTGACCGGCGTGAGGAAGGTGTTCTCCGGGATCGCCAGCTGCAGCCGCATCAGCAGCAGCTCGATCAGCGCCATGAAGAGGAAGCCGAAGGCGGCGACGATCATCACCCGGCCGATGTCCTTGTGGTCGGCGCTGGTCGCGAGCTGCACCCAGCGGGGGCGGCGTGGCGCGAAGCCGTCGACCACCAGCTCGGGACGTCTGGCCGGCGCGCTCACGGCGTTTCCCCGTTTTCGATCAGGGCCACGACCCGGTCCTGGGCCGCCTGGATTTCGCTCCGCTGCTGCTTGACGAAGGCTTCGTACTTCGCGGGCGAGACGACTTCGACTTCGGTGCGCATCGCCGCGTAGGCCTGCCCGGAGAGGGTCGCGGCCTGGCCGTAGTAGATCCCTTCTTCGTCGGCGCGGAAGACGACGTGGTTGGTCTTGCCCGGCACCGCGTCGGCCTTGGCGGCGAGGTCGGGGACGTCCCAGGTGTGGATCACGTCGGTCGAGACGAGGTCCATCTCGACCGTGGTGTCGACCGGGACGACCAGCTTGTAGTAGGAGAAGGCTTCGTTGGGATAGTCGTAGCGCCAGATCCACTGCTGGCCGGTGGTTTCGATCCGCAGCGGCTCGGAGTGGGAGACCCGCAGGCCGGCGGGCCCGCTCGCCGGCGTCTCGCGCGCCTTGTCCGTGTAGACGACGCTGAGGACGAAGATCGCGGCGGCGAAGACGGTGAGCGCCGCGCCGACCCGGAACTGGATGCGGCGCCCGCCGCTGACCCGGCGCGGCTCGGCGCCGCGCTCGGCGCGGTAGCGCCGCAGGGTGAGGACCAGGGCTCCGACCACCGCGACCACGACGATCGCCGCGGCGACGAGGCCGATCCAAAGCAGGGTGTCGATCTGGTCGGTGCCAGGAGAGTGGGGCGCCAAAGCGCGGCCATTCTAATCACGCATGGGGGCGCTCCGCGGCGCGCACGTCAGGCGGGCGACGGGCAGGGTCCTCCATATACTCGCCGACCGTATGCAGAGGCGACCTGCGGTTTCCCCAGCGCTCCGAAACGCCGTGCGCGCCGGGGCGGCGGCGGCGATCGGCGCCGCGATCGCGGCGCCGCTGCTGCGCCGCCGGGCGCGCGTGCCCGCCGCGGCTACGGTTGCCGCCTGCGCCGCCGGGCCGCTCGGGCTGGCGGTCCTGCACCCCCGCTCGCGCCCGCGCGACGTGGCGATGTACGCGCTGCAGATGTGGGGCTTCACGATGGTCCACGAGCTTCCCTACGACAACCCGGAGCGGCTCCGCGCCCGCCTCCGGATCCGCTACCCGATCGTCTTCGACCGCTTGATCGGGCTCGGCCGGCTGCCGAACGCCCGCCTTCAGCGCGGCCTCGCCCGGCTGCCGCAGGTGGGGAGGCTGAACTGGTTCCTCACCTGGGTGCACTGGCTCTGGTTCCTCGAGCCGTACGTCTCCCTCACCTACATCCTGCTGCGCCATCCCGAGCGCTTCCCGCGCGCCGCCCGGCGGCTGGCGGCGGTCTTCGACATCGGTTGCGCCGCCTACTTCGCCGTTCCCACCGCGCCGCCCTGGTGGGCGTCCGAGCAGGGCCACACCGGCGAGGAGGTGCGCCGGATCATGATCGGGGTCGGCGAGGAAACCTGGAAATCGGCCTGGCCGGCGATGTACGGGGCGCTCGGCGGCAACCCCTGGGCGGCGATGCCCTCGCTGCACTTCGCCACCTCGGTGACGGCGGCGATCGGCCTGTCCGAAACCGGCCGGGCGGCGGGGGCCGCCGGCTGGGCATACGCCCTGACCCTCGGCTTCGCCCTCGTCTACCTCGGCGAGCACTACGTCACCGACCTCGCCGCCGGCGCCGCCCTGGTCGCCGCGGTGCGGCGTGGGGAGCCGCTCGCCGAACCGCTGGTTCTGCGGCTCAACCGCGGCCTGCTTCGCTTGGAGCGCTTGGCGAACGGGTAGCGTCCCTGGGGTGTCTCCCGAGGATCCGTCGAACGGCAACGGCGCCTTCGAACTGCCGCTGTTCACGACGCGACGAGTGGTCCAGACCGTGCTCCTCGTCCTCGTCCTGCTGGTCGGGATCTACTTCCTCTTCCCGAAGCTGGTCGGGCTCGGCGACTCGCTGAGCAAGCTGGGCGAAGCCGACGCCGTCTGGATCGTCGTCGCGATTGGCTTCAACGTAGTCGCGATCGCCACCTACATCGCCCTCTTCAAGGCGGTGGTCGGCGGCGACGTGCTCCGCCTCACCTGGGGCGAGACGTATGAGATCAACATGGCGGGAGTCGCCGCGACGCTGCTCTTCTCGGCGGCCGGGGCGGGGGGCATCGCCCTCACCTACTGGGCTCTGCGCAAGGCGGGGATGCGGCGCCGCGACGTGGGGCGGCGGATGGTCGCCTTCCTCGCCCTGCACTACGTGTTCTATCCCGTCGCGCTGATCGCCTTCGGCGTCCTGCTGCGCACCGGCGTGCTGCCGGGCGACAATTCGGTCGAGCTGACCGTGATCCCGGCGGCGGTCGCCGGCGTGCTGCTGATCGGCGGGGCACTGCTGGCGCTGATCCCGGCCGACCTGGGCAGGCGGGTGGCGCGGCACGCGCGCGGCGAGCGAGCGCAGGCGATCGCCGCCAACGTCGCCAAGGCGCCGGCCATCGTCGGCGAAGGACTGCGCTTCACCCTCGGGCTCTTCGCCAACCCCTCGCGCGGCGGCCTCGCCGTGATCGGCGCCGCCGGCTTCTGGGCGGCCAACATCGGCATCCTCTGGGCCTCCTTCCAGGCCTTCGGGGTGGAAGTGCCGATCGCCGTCGTCGTCCAGGGCTTCTTCCTCGGCATGGTCGCCAACCTGCTCCCGCTGGCGCCCGCCGGGGTCGGCGCGGTCGACGCCGGGATGATCGGCGCCTTCGTCCTCTTCGGCATCCCCGAGGAGACCGTCTTCCCGGCGATCCTGATCTACCGCCTGGTCGCCTTCTGGCTGCCGATCCCACCCGGGATCGTCGCCTTCTTCCAGCTCCGCAAACGGGTCGTGCGGTGGGAAGAGGAGGGGCGGCCGATCGACCGCGACGGGTGCCGCGAACCGAGCCTGGAAGCGGCCGCGAACTGAGCCCCGCCCGGCACGTCTTGGCAGCGCTACTATAAAAAGTAAAGTATTAGACTCCTGGCGGCAGATATGGCAGAGCGGAAACGAGTCGAGAACACGATCGTCATCGGCGGCGGGCCGGCCGGCTACACCGCCGCCCTCTACACCGCGCGGGCCAACCTCGAGCCGCTCGCCTTCGAGGGCTTCCAGTGGGGCGGTCAGCTGCAGAACACGACCGACGTCGAGAACTACCCCGGCTATCCGGAGGGGATCATGGGGCCGGAGATGATGAACCGGTTCCGCGCCCAGGCGGAGCGCTTCGGCACCCGGTTCGTGACCGACGACGTCGACCGGGTCGAGCTCGGCGACGGCGGCGTGCAGAGGGTTTTTCTCGGCGACGAGGAGCACCGGGCGAAAACCGTGATCCTGGCGATGGGCGCCGAGCCGCGCCGGCTCGGGATCCCCGGCGAGCTGGAGCTGAGCGGCCGCGGCGTCTCCACCTGCGGCGTCTGCGACGGCGCCTTCTTCAAAGGCAAGAAGGTGATCGTGATCGGCGGCGGCGACTCGGCGATGGAGGACGCGATCTTCGTCTCCAAGTACGCCGCCGAGCTGACCATCGTCAACCGCCGCGACGAGTTCCGCGCCTCGGAGATCATGCGCGAGCGGGCTGCCGAGCGGCCGAACATCGAGTTCAAGACGCCCTTCGTCCCCGAGGAGTTCGTCGGCGGCGACGGCGGCAAGCTCGACCACGTGCGGCTGCGCAACGCCGAGACCGGCGGGACCGAGGACTTCCGGACCGAGGGGGCCTTCGTCGCGATCGGCCACATCCCGCGCTCGGAGGTCGTCGCGGGCCAGGTCGGCACCGACGAGGACGGCTACATCCGCACCGAGGCGGGCTCGACCAGGACCAACCTGGCCGGCGTCTTCGCGGTCGGCGACGTCGTCGACCGCACCTACCGCCAGGCGGTCACCGCCGCCGGCACCGGCTGCATGGGTGCGCTCGACGCCGAGTGGTACCTGCGCGACACCCCGCCGATGGCCGAGGCGCACTGGATGCCCGGCGGCGAGCCGACCGAGATCGCCCCGGCGCCGGGCTCCTAGCGAGGCCGCCGGCGGGCGGGCCGGGCGCTACCCCGGGAACGCTTCGGGCTGGCGCTCGCCGGGCGCGTAGGCGGACTCGGCCTCGAGCATCTGCCGGATCTGCTCGCGCATCTCCGGCGTGTCCTCGTGCCCGTGCACGGACGCGGCGTGCTCGGCGGCGGCGGTCACCACCTCGTCCTCCTCGCCGATGATCGTCAGCGAGCAGTTGCTCTCACTCTCGAAACGGCGGCAGTCGGCCATCACTCGACCCATCTTGAACCTCCTCCAGTCTGTAGGCGCGGGGCAGGGGCCCCCGGACCCGTCCGGTTTACACCCCGGGGGCGCCGGCGTCAAGCCGGATCGCGGGCCGCCAGCGCGAAGGGGTTGCCCTCCGAGTCGCGGCAGACGGTCCAGCGCTCGCCGGGGTGGACGATCGAGCCGCCGTGGTCGCGGACGCGATCTACGGCCTTCGTCATATCGGCGACCGTGAAGTAGGGCAGCGAGCCGGTGTCGCCCGGTCCCCGCCCTCGCTCGTGAACTCCGAGGCGAAGGCCATCGTCCTGCGCTTCCCAGCCGCTCCCCGCCTCGGCGTGGCGTTGCTCGAGATCTACCCCGAGCAGCTCATGCCAGAAACGACGGGCACGCTCGGGATCGTCGGCGGGGAACTCGATCAGCGGCGCGGGCATACCCGCAGCATTGCATGAGGGAGAGAGCTGCCGACCCGATTCGATCGTCACAAATCCACGGGAGGCGCCGGGCGCCCAGCTCAGGCTCAGACCGAGTGGACGCGCAGCGTCCTATGGACGCCCGCGATCTTCGCGTAGTCGCTGTCCTGTGTGACGACAGGGAGACCGTGCTCGATCGCAGTGGCGGCGATCAGCGAATCGGTTAGGCGAATGGCCCGATGGATTCCAGCCGACTTGCAGTCTGCGACGAGGCGCGCCCAGGCGACCATGACGGCCTCGCTGATCGGGATCGTGTCGGCGGCGCGTGCAAGGGCGAGCGTGTCAGCGCGACGCGAGCGAATCGAGTCGTCGTCCGCATTCAGGACCCCGAGCTGCAGCTCGCCGATCGAGACGACCGATACCGCGACGCGCCTTGGCAGCTTGCCGAGTCGCCGTTCGTCCTCTCGCGCAACGAAAACGGAGGTATCAAGCAGGCCGACCTCCGGCTCGCTCAAAGCTCGTCCAGGGTCTGGCCGGCGAGATGATCGAGCTCGGTCCGCAGGGCGGGGTCTGCCGCCCGGTCGCGTAGCTGCTCACGCAACTGTGGCCCCGAGAGCCAGCGAGTGCGCTGGCCATGGGGCACGATGTCCGCCGTCGGCTCCCCGTTTACGGTCAGCGTGACCCGCTCGCCGGCCCTTACCGCGTCGATGACGCGGGCGGTTCGGTTGCGCAGATCTCGAACGCCGATCTCCATGTGCGACAGCGTAGCATCTGCGCTGAGCGGGGAAGTCGCTCGTTGCGAAGTTCGGAGATCCGGCGATCTGCGGGCACGATTCCATCGAGAATGCCCTGGACGGTGGCGAGCTCGTTCTGTTCGTCTTGTTCAGGCGCGACAAGGAATCTAACTCAGAGGAGCTTCTGCACCACGAAGCCGCGGACGCCTTTCGGCGTCTCCACCTTGACCGGTTTGCCGGGCTTGGCGTTGAGCAGGGCGCGGCCGATCGGGGACTCGGCCGAGAGGCGGCCGGCGGTGAGGTCGGCCTCGGTCGAGCCGACCAGGGTCCAGGTGTTGAGCGCGCCGCTCGATTCGTCGAGCACCTCGGCGGTGAGGCCGAAGGCGAAGCTGTCGCCGGCGCCGTCGGACTCGACGACGACGGCATTGCGCAGGCGCTCGCGCAGGCGCTTGATCCGCGTCTCGAGGTGGGCCTGGTCCTCCTTGGCGATGTGGTACTCGGCGTTCTCCTTGAGGTCGCCGAGCTCGCGCGCGACCTTGATCCGCGCCGCCATCCCGGTCCGGCCCGGCCCTTCGAGCTGCTCGATCTCCTCGCGCAGGGCGGCGATCCCGTCCTCGGTGATCGGCTCCCTGCCTCCGTCGGTGCCGTTCATCCCGCCACCATCGCAGATGGGCCGGTGGATCGGCCATCCGCTTGCTCGCGTCTTAGCTCAGAGGTTCGTGATCAGCAGCCCGACGAAGGTGGCGATCAGCGTGACGATGAGGCCACCGCCGACCTGGATGATCGCCCGCTGAAACGCATGCAGCTCGGCATGGATCTGACGGTTGTCGTTGTGCAGCTTGGCGATCTCTTCGCGAATCCTGACGTGGTTTTCGGTGATCCGGGCGTCGAGTCGACACTCGCAACCTGCCATCTCCGTGCGTAGTTCCCTGCTCACAGCCTTGATCTCGGCCCGCAGCTCACCTGCGGTGCCCTTGATCTCGGCCCGCAGCTCACCTGCGGTGCCCTTGATCTCGGTCCGCAGCTCTTTGATCTCGCCGTCGACTCGGTCGAAGCCGCTCTTCATCTCGCCTTCGACCTGGTCGAAGCGTTCGTCCATCCGGTGGGATAGATCGTCGAGACGGTCGTCTGTCCAGCTCTGCCTCATAGCCTCCATGCCTCCACCATATGGAGATAGGTGTGACGTGTGGGACACGAAAGTGTAACTCTTTGACTTGGTAGACGGATGTCTGAGAAAGCGGCCCTTCCTCGGCGGCTGAGCTCACTCCGGGGTGACGATCGCGAAGCCCGGGTCCGGCTCGTCGAGCAGGCCGAGCAGCTCGCCGAGCCTGGCGCCGTCGCCCTCGACCCGCAGCCGGCCGCTCTCGGCCAGCGCCGCGACGTCGGCGGCTTTCAGCAGCAGCTGGTCGAGCGCGCCGCGCTCGACCAGCAGCGCCGCGTCGGGCCGCTCGTGGCGCCCCGGCCGGTGCCAGAGGACGCCGTTGCGGACCGTGATCGCGTGCGCCTCGTCGGGGTCGGTGACGACCCAGTCGATCCGCAGCTCCAGCTCCCAGGCGCGCGGGCCGTCGAGCCGGATCGCCATCGCGTCGAGCAGCTGGGAGACCGAGAGGTTGGCGACGACGTCGGGCGGCGCCGCGGCGGTCGGCGTGCCGCCGACACCCTCGCGCAGCTCCTTCGCGCCGACCAGGAAGAAGTTGCGCCAGGTCGCGTTCTCGGCGCCGTAGCCGAGCTGCTCGAGCGCATCGGCCTGTAGCTCGCGCGCCGCCCGGTTCTCCGGTTCGGCGAAGACGACGTGGTTGACGACCTCGGCGACCCAGCGGTAGTCGCCCGCCTCGAAGGACTCGCGCGCCCGCTCCAGCACCGCCTCGGCGCCGCCCATGGACTCGACGTAGCGCCGCGCCCGCTCGACCGGCGGGTGCTCCCAGAGGTGCGCCGGGTTGCCGTCGAACCAGCCCATGTAGCGCTGGTAGATCGCCTTCGCGTTGTGGCTGATCGAGCCGTAGTACTCGCGGCAGTGCCACTCGCGGGCGAGGCTGGGCGGCAGCTCGATCAGCTCGGCGATCTCGGCGCCGGTGTGTCCCTTGTTCAGCAGGCGCAGGGTCTGGTCGTGCAGGTAGGCGTAGAGGTCGCGCTGCTGCTCGAGGAAGTCGACGATCCGCTCCCCGCCCCAGCAGGGCCAGTGGTGGCCGGCGAAGAGCACTTCGCAGCGCCCGCCGAACAGCTCGATCGCCTCGTCGAGGTGGTGGGCCCAGCGGCGCGGGTCGCGGACCAGGGCGCCGCGCAGGGTGAGGATGTTGTGCATCGAGCGGGCCGCGTTGTCGGCGATGCAGAGCGCGTTGCGGTCGGGCAGGAGGAAATTCATCTCGGCCGGCGCCTCGGTGCCGGGGGTGAGCTGGAAGGCGAAGCGGATCCCGTCGATGACCTCCTCCTGGCCGGTCGCCTCGATCTCCCGGGTCGGCGGCAGCAGCGTGATCGAGCCGAGCGAGGTCGTCTGGCCCAGCCCGGCGCCGAGCTGGGCGTCGGCGGCACGCCCGAGCAGCGCTCCGTACATGTAGCCGGCGCGCCGCCCCATCGCGGTCCCGGCGAAGACGTTCTCGCTGACCGCGTGGTGCAGGAACCCGGCCGGGGCGAGGATCGGCACGTCGCGCTCCCGCGCTTCCTCGGGCGAGAGGACGCCGCGCGAGCCGCCGAAGTGGTCGACGTGGCTGTGGGTGTAGAGGAGGCCGGTGACCGGGCGCTCGCCGCGGTGCTCGCGGTAGAGGGCCAGCGCTGCCGCCGCGGTCTCGGCCGAGATCAGCGGGTCGACGACGACGATGCCCTCCTCACCCTCGATCACGTGCATGTTCGAGAGGTCGAAGCCGCGCAGCTGGTAGACGCCCGGCGCCAGCTCGAACAGCCCGGCGATCCGGTTGAGGCGGCTGAGCCGCCAGAGGCCCGGGTGGGCGGTGTCGGGCGGCTCGCCGTCGAGGAACTCGTAGGGGCGCAGGTCCCAGGCCGGGCGGCCACTCTCGCCCTCGACGAGCGGCGGCTCGAAGGCGGCGACGAGGCCGCGGCGCGCCTCCTCGAAGTCGGTCTCGGTGTCCGCCGGCAGCGAGTCGAGCGCCTCGCGATTGCGCCTCGCGGTGTGCGGGGTCGCCGGCTTGCGGCCCGCGCTCACGCCGCTTCCTCCTCGGCGGCGGCGAGCAGTCGCGGCGCCGGGACGTAGGCGTCGCCGAGCCGGCCGCGCAGCTCTTCGAGCAGGCTGGCGGCGCGCCGGGCGCCGATCAGCTCGGTGAGCTCGATCGGCCCCAGCGGCCAGTTGAAGCCGAGCCGCATCGCGGTGTCCATGTCCTCGGGCGAGCCAACCTCCTCTTCGCGGGCGAACGCCGCCTCGTTCGCGATCTGCGCCAGCAGGCGCGGCAGGATCTCCGGTGCGGCAGGATCGATGCTTGCCAGCTGACCGGGATCGAGCGTGGTCCCTGAAACCGCCCCGCTGCCTTTGTCACGGGTGTAGTCGTAGAAGCCTCGGCCGCTCTTGCGGCCCAGCCGGCCCTCGGCAACCATCGCTTCCTGGATCGGGCTCGGCCGCCAGCGCTCCGGCTTGCCGCCCTGCTCGTAGAAGGAGCGGGCGACGCTGAGGTTGACGTCGAGGCCGATCAGGTCGAGCAGCTCGAACGGGCCCATCCGGAAGCCGCCGCCGAGCCGGCAGACGCGGTCGATCGTCGGCGCGTCGGCCACCTCGTCCTCGAGCATGCGCAGCGACTCCAGCGAGAACGGGCGGGCGAGGCGGTTGGCGATGAAGCCGGGGCTGTCCTTGGCGCGGATCGGCGTGCGGCCCATGCGAGCACCGACCTCCGCCGTCGCGTCGAGCGCCTGCGGCGAGGAGTTGCCGGTCGCCACCACCTCGACCAGCTTCATCGCCAGCGGCGGGTTGAAGAAGTGCATGCCGACCACCCGCTCGGGGTGCGGGGTGTCGGCCGCGACGTCGATGACCCGCAGGGAGGAGGTGTTGGTGGCGAGGATCGCCTCGGCGCCGCAGGCCTCGGCCAGCGCCGCGAACAGGCCTCGCTTCAGATCCAGGTCCTCGGGCGCGGCCTCGACCACCAGGTCGCAGCCGGCGAGGTCGCCGAGGCTCGGCGCGGGGGCTGCGCGGCCGGCCGCGGCGTCGGCCTCCGCTCGACTCCAGCGGCCGCGCTCGGCGCCCCTGGCCAGCGCCGCCTTCAGCCGCTCCAGCCCGCCCTCGAGCGCCTCGGGGACGGGATCGTGCAACCTGATCTCGTAGCCGCCGAGGCAGGCGATCTGCGCGATCCCCGTGCCCATCGTGCCGGCGCCGACGATTCCGATCCGCACGATCTCGCGCCCCGACGGGCCTGGAACGTCCGTCATTTGGACGGAATCGGCCCGTCGGTGGGGATCACTTGCCCTCGAACCTCGGCTCGCGCTTCTCGAGGAAGGCCCGCATGCCCTCGACCCGGTCCTCGGTCGCCATCGCCAGCTCGTAGAGGCGCCGCTCGCTCTCCAGCCCGGCCGAGAGCGCCGTCTCCTCGGCGGCGATGACCGCCTGCTTGGCGAGGCGCGTCGCGATCGGCGGGCGCTCGGCGACCGTGCGGGCCAGCTCCATCGCCTCCTCGAGCCAGCGGCCCTTCTTGACGACCCTGTTGACCAGCCCCATCTCCAGCGCCATGTCGGCGTCGAAGCGGCGGCCGGTCAGCACGAGCTCCATCGCCCGCTGCTTGCCGATCACCCGCGCCAGCCGCTGCGTCCCGCCACCGCCGGGGATGATCCCCAGCCGGATCTCCGGCTGGCCGAAGACCGCGCTGTCGGAGGCGACGATCATGTCGCAGGCGAGCGCCAGCTCGCAGCCGCCGCCCAGCGCGTAGCCGGAGACGGCGGCGATCAGCGGCGTCTTGACCGCAGCGACGCGGCGCCAGAACGACGCCGCCGGGTGTCGCAGCGCCGCGGCGAAGCTGCGCTCGCTCAGCGCCTTGATGTCGGCGCCGGCGGCGAAGACCTCCTCGGAGCCGGCGATCACGATGCAGCGCACCTCGGGGTCGGGGTCGAAGTCCTCCAGGGTCGCGGCGATCTGCTCCATCAGCTCCGGAGAGAGCGCGTTGCGCGCCTCGGGCCGGTTGAGGCGCAGCAGGGCGACCCCGCCATCGACCGAGACCTGAATCAGCTCGCCCCCCATCAGGCATTCGCCTCGCTCATTTCACGAAGAATCAGACTGTGACGTTCATTCGCTCGGCTCATAGAGGAGTCATCGCGTTGATCCCCGTCGCGAGCCGCCCGATGATCAGCTTCTGGATCTGCGAGGTCCCCTCGTACAGCGTGGTCACGCGGGCGTCGCGCAGGTAGCGCTCGACCGGGTAGTCGTCGACGTAGCCGGCGCCGCCGTGCACCTGGATCGCCAGGTTGGCGCACTCGACCGCCGACTCGGTCGCGTACAGCTTCGCCACCGAGGTCTCCATCGTGTTCGGCTTGCCTTCGTCCTTCAGCGCGCCCGCGCGGTAGACCAGCATCCGCGAGGCGTCGCGCTTGAGGATCATGTCGGCGATCATCTCCTGCACGAGCTGGAAGCGAGCCAGCGGCACGCCGAACTGTTCGCGCTCCTTGGCGTAGGCGACCGAGGCGTCGACGCAGCCGTCGCAGATCCCGACGCAGCCGGCGGCGACGCTGTAACGGCCGTTGTCGAGCGCGCTCATCGCGACCTTGAAGCCGTCGCCGACCTCGCCCAGCATCGCGTCCTCGCCGACCTCGACCGAGTCGAGCGAGAGCTCAGCGGTGTCGGAGGAGCGCAGGCCGAGCTTGCCGTGGATCTCCTGCGTGGAGAAGCCCTCGCTGTCGGTCGGGACGAGGAAGCAGGCGAGGCCGCGGTGCTCCTTCTCGGGGTCGGTCTGGGCGAAGATCAGCGCCAGCTCGGAGAAGTTGCCGAGCGAGATCCACATCTTCTGGCCGCTGATCGACCAGCCCGAGTCCGTTCTGGTGGCCCGGGTGCGCAGGTTGGCGGCGTCGGAGCCGGTGTCGGGCTCGGTCAGGCCGAAGCAGCCGAGCGCCTCGCCCGAGCAGAGCCGCGGCAGCCAGTGCTGCTTCTGCTCCTCACTGCCCCAGCGCTCGATCGAGCCGGCGACCAGAGAGGTCTGCACCGAGACGACCGTGCGGGCGGAGGAGTCGGCGCGGCCGACCTGCTCGACGATCAGTCCGTAGCCGATGTAGTCGAGGCCGCGGCCGCCGTACTGTTCGGCGACCGGGGCGCCGAGGTAGCCGACCTCGCCGAGCTTGCTCGCCAGCTCGCGGTCGAAGCGGGCGGCGCGGTCGTTGTCGCGGACCCGCGGCAGGATCTCGCGGTCGGCGAACTCACGCGCCGCTTCGGAGATCAAGCGCTGCTCGTCGGTCAGTTGGAAGTCCATCGCACCCCTGCTTTCTCTTGGTCGTGATCGGGATCCGGCAGCTCCTGGCCGAGGGTCGCTGCGAATGCCTGCTGCGCCTCGCGCGTGCGTGGGCCCGGCGCCTCGTCCAGCTCGCGGCCGTCGATCGCGGCGACCGCCTGGATCTCCCGCGTGGTCGAGGCGAGGAACGCCTCGCGTGCGGCGTGCAGGTCGGCGACCGGCCAGGCGCCCTCCTCGACGTGCAGCGCCTTGACCAGGCGATCGCGGGTGATCGACTCGAGCACGCCGACCTCGAGCGCCGGGGTGCGCAGCCCGCCCTCGGGCGAGACCCAGAAGATCGCCGAGGTCGGCGGCTCGAGCACCGTGCCGTCGGGCTGGACGAGGACGGCCTCGTCGGCGCCCTGGGATTTGGCCAGGCGGGTCGCCTGCATGTTGGCCGCGTAGGAGAGCGACTTGACCCCGTCGAGGATCACGCTCGGGCAGTAGGTGACGGTGGCGAGCCGCAGCGTCTCGGCGTGGGGCGGCAGCGGCTCGACCGCGGCAATCCGGCGGCCGCCGCGGGTGACGATCAGGCGCAGCTGGCCGTCGACCTCGCCCGCCTCGCCGAGCAGCGCGGCGATCTCCGCCGCCAGCGCCGCGCGGTCGAACTCGAGCTCGATCGCCGCCGCCGAGCGCCCGAGCCGGTCGAGGTGGTCGCCGAGCGCGAACGGCCGCCCGGCGTAGATGCGGATCACCTCGAAGGCGCCGTCGCCCCGGTAGAGCCCGTCGTCCCGCATCGGCACGGTCGCCTCGGCGGTAGGCGTCACCTGCCCATCCACGCTTGCGAGTTCCTGGAGCACGCTGGTCATCGCCGGGCGAGGCTACCTCAGCCGAAGCCCATCACGTTTTCCATCGATTCCGTGGAAACGATGATGGGCTGTCGTCGGCGGGCGCGTCAGACGGCCTCGAAGACGGTCGCCAGGCCCTGGCCGACGCCGACGCACATGGTGGCGATGCCGTAGCGGCCGCCGCGGCGGCGCAGCTCGTGGACGAGGGTGGTGGCGAGGCGGGCGCCGGAGCAGCCGAGCGGGTGGCCGAGGGCGATCGCGCCGCCGTTGACGTTGAGCCTCTCCCCGTCGAGGCCGAGCTCGCCGGCGCAGGCGAGGACCTGGGAGGCAAAGGCCTCGTTCAGCTCGATCAGCTCGATGTCGTCGAGCGTCAGCTTGGCCGCGGAGAGGGCGCGCGGCACCGCCAGCGCCGGGCCGATCCCCATGTAGGCGGGGTCGACGCCGGCGACGCCGAAGGCGACGACGCGGGCCAGCGGCTCGGCGTCGAGCGCCTCGACCCCGGCCTCGGAGGCGATCAGGGTGCAGGCGGCGCCGTCGTTGAGGGTCGAGGCGTTGCCGGCGGTGACCGTGCCGCCTTCGCGGAAGACCGGGCGCAGCTTCGACATCGCCTCCAGCGAGGCGTCCGGACGCGGACCCTCGTCGGTCTCGACGAGGACGGTCTCGCGGCCGCGGCGGGCCTCGATCGGGACGATCTCCTCGGCGAAGCGGCCGGACTCGGCGGCGGCGACTGCCCGCTGATGGCTGCGCAGCGCGTAGGCGTCCTGAGCTTCGCGGCCGATCCCGTAGCGCTCGGCGACGTTCTCGCCGGTCTCGCCCATCGACTCGGTCGAGACCCCCAGCTCGGCCATCCGCGGGTTGATCAGTCGCCAGCCGAGCGTCGTGTCGTGGAGCGTCTGGTCGCCGCGGGGGAAGCCGCGCTCGGGCTTCGGCAGCACCCAGGGGGCACGGCTCATCGACTCGACCCCGCCGGCCAGGTAGAAGTCGCCCTCGCCGAGCTTGACCGCGCGGGCCGCGGCGTTGACCGCCTCCAGCCCGGAGGCGCAGAGCCGGTTGACGGTCGCGCCGGGAACGCTCGACGGCAGCCCGGCGAGCAGGGCGGCCATCCGCGCCACGTCGCGGTTGTCCTCGCCCGCCTGGTTGGCGGCGCCGAAGTAGACGTCGGCGATCCGCACGGGGTCGACGCCGGCGCGCTCGACCGCGGCGCGGATCGTGTGCGCGGCGAGATCGTCCGGCCTCACGGCGGAGAGGGCGCCCCGGTAGGCGCCCATCGGCGTGCGCACCGCCTCGACTACGTATGCCTCTGCCATCGGTCGAGACCGTATCCTGATGTCGTGTGGTTCGTCCTCGGAACGCTCGCCATGCTGGGGCTGATCGTCGGCGTCCTGCTGCTGATCGGGCACTACTACCCGGGCAGCAGCGCCGAGCTGGTCGACTGGAAGTCGACCCGCTCGCCCGAAGTCGAGGCGCAGAACGAGATCGACGACGTGCGGCAGATGCTCGAGGCGCAGAACGAGATGCGCCGCCGCCGCGGCGCGCCGGAGATCAACGAGGGGAAGCTGCGGGCCGAGGTCGAGGAGGAGGAGCTGGAGCGGCTGCGTCGCAGGGGCCGGTCCGGGGCCTGAGGAAGCGGTGGCGCGGGCGCTGATCGTCGGCTGCGGCTGCCGCGGGCGCTCGCTCGGCGAGCGGCTGCTGGCCGAGGGCTGGGCGGTGCGCGGGACCAGCCGCCGCGAGGACGGCCTGGCGGCGATCGAGGCTGTGGGGATCGAGCCGGCGCTAGCCGATCCCGAGCGGCCGGGGACGGTGCTCGAGCTGGTCGGAGACGTCGCCGTCGTCCTCTGGCTGCTCGGCTCGGCGCAGGGCGAGCCGGAGGCGGTCGAGGCGGTCCACGGTGAGAAGCTCGAACGGGTCCTCGAACGGCTGGTCGAAACCCCGGTCAGAAGGTTCGTCTACGAGGCGACGGGCAGCGTCGATCGCGCCGTGCTGGAGCGAGGGGCTGTCGCGGTGCGCTCGGCCGGCGAGCGCTGGCGCATCCCGTTCTCCCTGCTCGACCGGGAGATCGATATGTCTAAACTCGGATGGGAATTTGGGTCAATTACTGAGAACCGACGGAAGCGGAGGTTGCGGATGAGCTATGCGAAGGACGTCCTTGTCGAGACCGATTGGGTCGCCGAGCACCTCGACGACGACTCGATCCGCATCGTCGAGGTGGACGAGAATCCCGCCCTCTACGCCGAGGCCCACATTCCCGGCGCGATCGGCTTCGACTGGCAGGCCGACCTCCAGGACCAGGTGATGCGCAACTTCCTCGGGCCGGAGGAGTTCGGCGCGCTGATGGGCAGCCGCGGCATCTCCAACGACCGCACCGTCGTCCTCTACGGCGACCGCAACAACTGGTTCGCCGCCTACACCTACTGGTACTTCCGCTACTACGGCCACGACAAGGTGAAGCTGGTCGACGGGCCGCGCGAGAAGTGGATCGCCGAGGGCCGCGAGACCAGCGCCGAGGTCCCGAGCTACCGGGCGGCGACCTTCACCGCGCAGACGGGTGACGACTCGATTCGCGCCTACCGCGACCAGGTCAAGGACGCGATCGGCTCCGCAACCAACCTGGTCGACGTGCGCAGCCCGCAGGAGTACTCGGGCGAGCTGATCGCGATGGCCGGCTACGAGCAGGAGGGCGCCCAGCGCGGCGGCCACATCCCCGGCGCCGCCTCGATCCCCTGGGCGCAGGCGGTGAACGAGGACGGCACCTTCAAATCGGCGGACGAGCTGCGCGAGCTCTACACCTCCAAAGGCGTGCTCGCGGGCGACAACCCGGTGATCGCCTACTGCCGGATCGGCGAGCGCTCCGCCCACACCTGGTTCGTCCTGCACGAGCTGCTGGGCCACGAGGACGTCAGGAACTACGACGGCTCGTGGACCGAGTGGGGCAACCTGGTTGGTATGCCCATAGAGAAGGACGTCTAGTGACCTCAGGTCACTAGCCGAGCAGGTCCAGCAGGTCGGCGAGGATCCGCGCGGTCGCTCCCCAGATCAGGTGTCCTTCGACCTCGTAGGTGGGGGTGTGGATCGGGACGCCGTGGCGGATCAGGCGCCGCATCCCGTAGGCGCCACGCAGCAGGTCCAGTGAGAAGGTGAGGACGGTCTCGACCTCGGCCGGGTTCGGTTGCAGGTCGAGCTCGACCGGGTGGGGGATGCGACCGACGAAGGGGTGGATGCGGTAGCCGGTGACGAAGGTCGCGGTGGGCGGCAGCTGCTCGCCGATCTCGACCACCGCCGGGTCGAGGCCGATCTCCTCCTGCGACTCGCGCAGCGCGGTGGCGGCCAGGTCTGCGTCGCCCTCGTCGCGGCGTCCGCCTGGAAACGAGATCTCGCCGGCGTGGCGCCGCAGGTCGGCTCGCCGCTCGGTGAAGACGAGGCCGGGCTCGTCCGGCCAGCCATAGAGCGGCAGCAGCACCGCGGCGTCGACCTCTGGCGCTCTTTGCGTCATATAGACGCATAAGTCGCCATGGACATCAGATAATCACTTGCACCGTGCCGCCGTCCACCGACCAGGCGGCGCCGCTGACGTAGGAGGCGCGCTCGGAGCAGAGGAAGACGATCGCGGCGGCGATCTCCCCGACCTCGGCGAGGCGGCCGATCGGCCGCCTCGAGCCGGCGGCCTCGAGCGCCTCCTCGCGGCTCGCCGCGCCGGACATCGCCTGCGACTGGTCGAGCAGTCCGCCGGGCTCCATCCACAGCTCGGCTTCGACCGGGCCGGGGCAGATCGCGTTGACGAGGACGCCGCGCTTGGCGTAGCGGTCGGCGAAGAGGCGGGAGAGCGACAGCTCGGCGGCCTTCGCGACCGAGTACTCGGGCATCGCCGCCGAGGGACGCTTGCCGGCCGTCGAGCAGACGTTGACGATCCGGCCCCAGCCGCGCTCGGCCATCGGCGGGGCGGCGGCGCGCATCGCTCGCAGCGGCGCCATCACGTTCAGCTCGTACTGGTCGTACCAGTCCTCGTCGGGCACCTCGTCGAGGTCGCGCCAGCGGGCGGAGCCGGCGTTGTTGACGAGCACGTCGAGGCTGCCGAAGCGCTCGCCGGCGGCGGCCAGCATGCGCTCGCCGGCGTCGTCGTCGGTGACGTCGAGGGCCAGGGTCTCGGCGCGCCCGCCCGCTTCGCCGGCCTCCTCGGCGGCGGCTCGCAGCCGTTCCTCGTTGCGGGCGACGAGCAGGACGCTCGCGCCCTCGGCGCAGAGCTGCTGCGCGGTCTCGCGGCCGATCCCGCGGCTGGCGCCGGTGACGGCGCAGGCGCGCCCCTCCAGCCCCAGGTCCATCAGTGCGGCCCGACCCCCGCGGAGACGCTGACGGGCATCTCGTGGGCGAACCCCTCGCGGCGGCGGGCGGTGGCCCTCATCCCGGCCGGCCCCGGCGCCGGCCCTCGAACAGGGCCGGGTCGTTGACGTCGGCGAAGCGGGCCATCGCGTAGGCGAGGTCGGAGGCGCGGTTGACGAAGTGGATCACGGTCTCGCCCGCCAGCTCGCCGGCGTCGTTGAGGGCGCTGATCTGGCGCTCGGCGCGGCGGATCGTCGTCCGGGCGACGTCGAGCTGGGCCGAGAGCTGGTTGCCGCCGGGGATCACGAACTGCGGCGGCAGCTCGACCTCGCCCATGTAGCGGTCGATCCGCTCCTCCAGCCAGGCGACCATCTCCTCGGTCGTGCGGCTGATCCCGTCCTCGAGCCGCTCGGCCGCCTCCGGCGCCGTCGCCAGCTCGGCGCCGGCGACGAAGAGGTCGTCCTGGAGGCGGAGGACGTCGGCGGCGAGCTCCTCGGCGCCCTCGGCGGCGCAGAGGGCGCGGGCGACGCCCAGCTCCGAGCAGGCCTCGTCGAGCGCGCCGTAGGCCTCGGTGCGGCCGTGGTGCTTGGGCACGCGGCCGCCGTACCAGAGCGAGGTGCTGCCGTCGTCGCCCTTGCGCGTGTAGATCTTGACCACGGCGTGATCCTACGCCGCGAGCCCGTCAGCCGACCGGGTTGAAGACCAGCCCGGTGAGGACCTTGGGGAAGAAGTAGGTCGACTTCGGCGGCATGTTCTCCTCGCTCTCGCAGATCGCCCGCACCTGGCCGACCGGGATCGGGCGGAGGACGAAGGCGACGTCGTAGGCGCCCCCCTCGATCAGCGCCAGCGAGTCCTCGACGCTCTTCGCGTAGCCGAGGCCGCGCTTGGCGAGGATGTCGTCTTCGCTCAGCCCGGCGATCCCCTTCAGCACCAGCGTCTCGAGGATCGCCGCGTCGAGGCGGCGGTAGGCCTCGGGCTTGCCGGCGAGCCGGCGGTCCAGCGCGGCGATCGCCGCGTCCTTCAGCCGCAGGCGGAAGCCGCGCTCGTGGAAGGCGTCGTAGAGGCCGAAGACGCCGACCCCCTCCTCGCCGCGCGGGTCGAGCTCGGCGACCGGCGCCTCGGTCGCCTCGAACAGCTCGCGCAGCCCCTCGCCGAGGCGGCGCTGGCGCGCCGGGTCGTCGCGGAAGCCGGAGAGCAGGCGGTGGGTGGGGAAGACGGTGAGGCCGGGGTCGTCGAGCCCGGTCAGCGCCATCAGCGTGTAGTTGTGATCGCCCTCGCCGCCGACCTCGTCGCGATAGGCGATCGCCGTCTCGTAGCGGTGGTGGCCGTCGGCGATCAGCAGCTGCGCGCCGGCCAGCAGTTCGGTCACCTCCGCGTGGACCTGCGGGTCGCCGACCCGCCAGACGCGGGTCACGGTGCCGCTTTCGTCGGTCGCCTCGCCCCAGGGAGCGTCGGGGTCGATCGCCGCGGAGAGGAGCGGCCAGGGGTCCTTCGTGCTGAGCGAGAAGACCGGCGAGAGGTTGTGCCTGGTCGCGCGGGTCAGGTCGAGCCGGTCCTGCTTCGGGCCGGGCAGCGTGCGCTCGTGCGGCAGGACCTGGCCGGCGGAGAAGTCCTCGACCCGGACCCGGGCGAGGATGCCGTGGCGGGTGCGGGCTGTGCCGTCGGGCCCGGTGTAGTCCTGGGTCATCGCCCAGATCGCCGGCTCGGAGTCGGTGACCAGCGCCCCGGCCTCGCGCCAGGCGTCCATCGCCGCCGCCGCCCGCGCGTAGGGGTCGTCGCCTGTCTCCTGCGGCCCGGTTTGGTCGTACGGTTTCGGCAGGTCGATCGCGACCGCGTTGTAGGGCGAGCGCTCCAGCAGGGCCGCCCGCTGCCCCGCGTCGATCACGTCATAGGGCGGCGCGGCAACGTCATCCAGCGACCCGACGACCCGGAGGTCGTAGTGGGTGGCGAAGATCGGGCGCACGTCGGCCATGCGGCGAGAAAGCTAGCGACTCCCGGCCGAGCGCCTGGCTCAGCCGCTCGAGTGCGCTCTACACTGGGCATCTCGGGGCGTAGCGAAGCCTGGTCCATCGCGCCTGCTTTGGGGGCAGGAGATCGCTGGTTCGAATCCAGCCGCCCCGATGCGACGTATCCGCTGCGCCGGTGAGCGCGCCGCTGGGGCTACTACGCTGATTGGATGGAGCGACGGTCGTCCGACAGCGAGCTGCTGTCGCGGGTCGAGGAGGTGTTCGGCTCGCTCCCCGAGCGCTACCTGGGCGGCGAGGAGGGTCGCCGGGCCACCGTCCAGGTCCGTCTCTCCGACATCGGGCGAACCTGGCAGGTCGAGCTGCGGGACCACCGCTGCAAGGTCCGGACCTCCCCCCGGGGAGAGCCCGACGTGGTGATCGGCACCGACGCCGCCACCTGGCTGGCCCTGCGCGAGGGCCGGCTCTCCGGCCTCGACGCCTTCCGGGCGCGCCGGCTGTGGGCGCAGGGCGACCTCGACGTCGCCGTCGGCTTCGAGGGCCTGTTCAGGCTTCCCGGCGACCGCCCGCCGCTGCTGCGGCTGCACGACGTGCGGGTGCGCGGCGCGCGGATCTCCTGCCTGACCGCCGGCCACGGCCCGAAGCACGCGATCCTGCTCCACGGCCTCGGCGGCACCAAGAGCTCCTTCTATGAGACCGTGGCCGCCCTCTCGCCCGATCACACGGTGCATGCGATCGACCTGCCCGGCTTCGGCGCCTCCTCGAAGCCGCTCGCCTCCTACGACCCGGACTTCTTCGCCCGCCACGTGCTGCGCCTGATGGATGCCCTGGCGATCGACCGGGCCGACCTGATCGGCAACTCGCTGGGCGGGCGGATCGCGCTGGAGGTCGGCCTGCGGGCGCCGAGCCGGGTGCGCACGCTGAGCCTGCTCGCCCCGTCGATGGCCTTCCGGCGCGGTCGCGGGCTGGTGCCGCTGGTCCGGGTCCTGCGCCCCGAGCTGGCCGTCCTGCCGCCCGCCTTTCGCCGCAGCCACGTGAGCGACGGCTTCTGGCAGATGATCGCCCACCCCGACCGCGTCGACCCGGCGATCGCCGACCTCGCCGCCGACGAGTTCTTCCGCTCCCACCGCTCGCGTGGCGGCCGCGTCGCCTTCTACGCGGCCGCCCGGCAGATCTACCTCGAGCCGCCGCACGGGCCCAGCGGCTTCTGGACGCGCCTCGAGCTGCTGCGGCCGCCGGCGCTGTTCGTCTGGGGAAGCGAGGACCGCCTGGTGCCGGCCCGCTTCTCCCGCCACGTCGCGGCCGCCCTGCCTGAGGCGCGTCAGGTCGTGCTGCCGGACTGCGGGCACGTCCCCCAGATCGAGCTGCCCGAGCGGACCCACGAGCTCGTCCGCGACTTCATCGCCTCGGCCGGCGAGGCGACCGCTGCGCCGCCGGCGCTCGCCGACACGGCGTAGGATTCCCGCACATGTATTACATGGAGCGGGAGCGCCAGGCGGTCGCCTCGGCGGCGGTGCGCTTCCTCAGGGAGCGCGTCTCCAGGCGCCTCGACGCCCGCCTCGAGGACCGCGACCCCGACTACCTGCGCGAGGCGCTGCCGCTGCTCTGGCTGATCGCGACCTTCTACTTCCGGGCTGAGGTGCGCGACGTCGGCAACGTCCCCGCCGACCGTCCCGCGCTGCTGGTCGGCAACCACTCCGGCGGCAACGTGATCGTCGACACCTTCGTCTTCTCGCTCGCCTTCTCGACCTACTTCGGCGTCGAGCGGCCCTTCCACCAGCTCGCCCACAACCTGGCGATCGCCTGGCCGCTCGCCGGGGAAATGCTGCGCAAATCGGGCACGATGAGCGCCTCGCGCGAGCACGCCGAGCAGGCGCTCGCCGCCGGCGCCCCGGTACTCGTCTACCCGGGCGGCGACTGGGAGACCCACCGGCCGAGCTGGGAGGGCGGCAAGATCGACTTCGCGGGCCGCAAGGGCTTCATCCGCCTGGCGCTCGAGGCCGGCGTCCCGATCGTCCCGGTGGTCTCGATCGGGGGCCAGGAGACGGCTCTCTTCCTCAGCCGGGGCGCCGGGCTGGCGAAGGCGCTGCGGCTCGACAAGCTGGCCCGGCTCAAGGTCCTGCCGATCTCGATCGCCCTGCCCTGGGGGCTGAACGTCGGCGATTTCGCCGGCCACCTGCCGCTGCCCGCGAAGATCACGATCGAGGTGCTGCCGCCGATCGACCTCGAGAAGGAGTTCGGGCCCGACCCCGACGTCGACGAGGTCTACGCCCACGTCACCGCCCAGATGCAGGAGGCGCTCGACGGGCTCGCCGCCGAGCGCCGCTTCCCGGTGATCGGATGAGGATCGACGAGTCGACGCTCGTCGCCGCGCCCCCGGAGACGCTCTGGAACTACCTGGCCGACCCCGAGAACTACCTGCGCTTCATGTCGGGGATCACCCACTGGGAGGTGGTCGGCGAGAGGGCCAACGGGCTCGGCGCCCGCTACCGCATCCTGGTCCGGATCGGTGCTGCCGAGGTGGGCGGGCTGATCGAGATGGTCGAGTGGAACGAGCCCTTCGACATCGCCTGGCACTCGGTGACCGGCGTCGACCACCGCGGCCGCTGGCGGATCCGCGAGCGCGGCGAGGGCCGCAGCAGGATCGAGTTCCGCTTCGCCTACGGCGTCGTCGGCGGCGGGATCGCCGGCCTGGTGACGGAGGTCGCCGCGGCCCTGACGGTGCGCCGGCAGATGCGACGAACCCTGCGGCAGCTGAAGCGCCAGGTCGAGCACGAGCAACGGCGCCTCGAAGCCGAGCGGCGTCGCGCCGCGCGGCAGGCGGCGCGAGCCTAGGCCCGGTTACTCCTTCTTGCCCGACGCTCCCAGCGTCTCGCCGGCGCTGTGCACGACGTTGGTCAGGAACTCGTACTGCGTCTTGACCAGCTTCTGCGACATCTCCAGCGCCGAGTCGATGACGTCCTGCCGACGGGAATGGTTCTCGCCATGCGGCGGGAGTGCCTCGTCGACGGACTCCATGAACCTGCGTACCGCCTCGATCGCGCTCTGCTGGCTGTCCTTCACCTGCTCGAGCACCTGTTCGGACAGCTCGGCGGTCTTCTCGACTGCACCGCGGTCGGATGCCGCAGCGCCTTTGGGTTGTTTGGCTGCGGTTGGCATCGTCGCCTCCTCGTCGTCTGCCGGGTCCCGCACGGGATCGCCGGCGTAGGTGTCCTGGTCGCAAATCTATGGCGCGGTCCGCCCCGTTTCATCGGGGGAAACCCGCGCTCCGCCCGCGGGATTCCCCCGGCGTCGCGGTCATCGGCGAGTCGCGGCGACGGCGGTCTGCCCGTAGGAGAGGCCGCCGTCGTTCGGGGCGGGCGACGCCGGCCTCGGCACGCGACCGCGGCGGCGCTGGACGGTTATCCGGTAACGAAATTCCCGCAAACGTCGATAAGCGGCGTATGGAGGGCCAGTCCGGGAGTCCGCGGCGCCGCGAACGGGTCGTGTTCGAAACCGACCACCACGTCGTCGTCGGCGACGTCACCCTGCCGCCCGAGGGCTACCAGAGCCGCTTCTCGGACGCGGTCAATCGCGGCGACGTCGCCTTCATCCCGCTGGTCGACGTGGAGATCACGCCGCAGGGCGGCGGCGTCGCCGAGAAGCGCCCCTTCGTCGTCCTCTCCAAGGTCCACGTCCGCTTCGCCTACCCGCTCGAGGGCGAGTAGGCATCGCGCCTACGCCGTTTCGCGCCGCCGCCGACCGCCGCCGGCGAGGGAGCCGAGGTCGATCAGGAAGGCGAGTAGGACGACGAACCACTCGAAGCCGTTGACCCCGTCCGACGAGGCCCACATCGCCGCGTAGGCGAGCGTCGTCCAGGGCAGCAGGAAGAAGCCGACGAAGGGCACGATCCAGCTCTCGAAGGCGCGGCTGAGCAGGTCGCTGAAGAGGAACAGCAGGAACAGCACCAGGCGTGGCGAGATCAGCGCGAGCAGTAGGACGAGGCAGCCGATGCGGGAACGCTACCTTGTGCAGGCGATGCTCCCGAACCGCAAGCAGGCCGAGACGCCGGCCCCGGAGGAGGCGCTGCCGGGGCGCAGCGAGCCGGCCTTCGAGGCGCCCGAGCGCCACGCCGTGCTCGGTACGCCGCTGAAGCCGCCCTTCCCGGAGGGGATCGAGACCGCCTGCTTCGCGCTCGGCTGCTTCTGGGGGGCGGAGCGGCTGTTCTGGACGCTCGACGGCGTCTACACGACCGCCGCCGGCTACATCAACGGGACCACGCCGAACCCCACCTACGAGGAGGTCTGCAGCGGGCGGACCGGCCACGCCGAGGCGGTGCTGGTCGCCTTCGACCCGCGGCGGATTGCCTACACCCGACTGCTCGAGGTCTTCTTCGAGGAGCACGACCCGACCCAGGGGATGCGCCAGGGCAACGACGCCGGCACCCAGTACCGCTCCGGCATCTACTTCACGAGCGACAGGCAGAAGGCGATCGCGGAGATGGCCCTGCGCGCCTACGACGAGGCGCTGCGTGCCGCCGGGCACGAGCCGATCACCACCGAGGTCGAGCCGGCCGGCCCCTTCTACTACGCCGAGGACTACCACCAGCAGTACCTGCACAAGGTGCCGAACGGCTACTGCGGGCTGGCCGGCACCGGCGTTTCCTGTCGCATCCCGGCCGCCGCCGGCTAGCGCTCGCCCGCCCGGCGCGCCGAATAGCATCCCGCGCCGGTGACCCCCTCCTTCGGCTCCTACATCGGCGGCTGCTTCGCCGTGATCGGCATCGTCTCGGCGGTCGGCCTCGGAGGCTACTGGCTGCGGCGCTGGATCGCGCCCGAGTTCTCCGGCGCGCTGGCGCGGCTCGGCGACGCGACGATCGGCGTCGCCCTGCTGGTGCTCTCGCTGGAGCTGCTCGGCAGCCTCAGCATCCTCAGGCTCGGCTGGATCGTCGTCGTCTGCATCGGCGTCGGCCTGCTGGCGGCGCTGCTCGGCTGGAAGATGGCGGGCGACGAGCGGCGCGAAGTGGCGGCGCCGCAGGTGCAGACGATCGCCCTGCTGATCGCCCTCGGCGTCGCCTCCTTCACGGTCGCCGAGTGGACCTTCCCCTCGCAGTTCAACCTCGACTACGGGATGTTCGGCGGCGACACGACCTGGTACCACATGCCGTTCGCGGCGCGCTTCGCGCAGGAACATTCGATCATCCATCTGCACTTCACCGACCCGCTGCGGCTCGCCGCCTGGTTCTACCCGCAGAGCTCGGAACTGATCCACGGCAGCGCGATCGTCATCTTCAAGACCGACTGGCTGTCGCCGCTGATCAACCTCTTCTGGCTCTCGATCGCGTTGCTCGCCGCCTGGTGCGTCGGCCGCCCCTACAAGGTCGGCCCGGCGACCCTGGTCGCGGGGGCGATCGTGCTCGACGCCGGGGTGATGATCGAAACCCAGCCCGGGGAGGGGCGCAACGACATCATGGGCCTCGCCTTCCTGATCGCCTTCGCGGCCTTCCTGATCAACGGCCACCAGCGCCGCGCGCCGACCGCCGGCGCGGTCCAGGACGCGCCCGAGCGCGACGCGCCGCTGCTCGACCGCGGGCCGCTGGTGCTGGCCGGCGTCGCCGCCGGGCTCGCCGCCTCGGTCAAGTTCACCTTCCTCGTGCCGGTGGTCGCGATCTGGCTCGGCGTCGTCGTCTTCAGCGGCAAGGGGCGGCGGCTGACCACGGCCTGGGTGCTCGGCCTCTCGACCTTCGTGGTCGGCGGCTACTGGTACGTGCGGGCGGCGATCAAGACCGGCGGCAACCCGATCCCGACGACCGGCTTCGGGCCCTTACATCTACCGCGCCCCGACCAGATGCCGCTCGACCCGCGGCCGCGCTTCGCCGTCTCCCACTACCTGGCCGACCCGACGATCTACCGGCGCTGGTTCTTCCCGCGGCTCGACGACGCCTTCGGCCCGCTCTGGCCGCTGATCCTGATCGTCGCCGTGGCGGCGGCGGTGTTCATCGCCGTGCGCTCGCGCAACCGGATCCTCCGGGTGGTCGCCGCCGCGGCGCTGCTGACCGCGGTTGTCTACGTCTTCACGCCGCTGACCGCGGCCGGCCAGGAGGGCTCGCCGACCGGCTTCTTCACCAACACCCGCTACCTGATGCCGGGGCTGGTGCTGGCGCTCGCCCTGCTGCCGATCGCCCGCCCGCTGCGCGCCCCCGACTCGCGCGCCTGGCAGACGCTGCTCTTCTTGACGGCGGTATACGCGATCACCGTGCTGACCACGCCCCGCTGGTACCCCGGCTACATCGTCGGCACGGTCTTTCTCACCCTGGCGCTGGTCTGGGTGCCGTTCGGGCTGGGTCTGGGGCGGTCGCGGCGCTGGATCGGCCGTGGCGCGGTCGCGGCGATCGCCGGCGCCGTCCTCCTCCTCGCCGTGGTGCTCGGCCGCGCCCAGGAGGTCCAGTACTACGACCAGCACTACACCCGCACGACGCCCTTCCTCCAGGAAGGCGGACCGCGGCGCGCCTACGCCTTCGCCCGCAACCAGCACGGCAAGCGGATCGGCATCGCCGGCTCGGGCGAGATCTTCTTCGGCCAGTACGGCTTCTACGGCGCCAACCTCGACAACTACGTCCAGTACATCGGCGTGCCGGGACCCGACGGCACCTACCGCCTGGCGACGAGCTGCCGCCAGTTCCGCCGCCGGATCAACGCCGGCCACTACGACTTCCTGATCGTCAGCCAGTACACCCAGGACTCCGAACTGGCGCCCTACTGGTACCCGATCTACGCCTGGCTGAAATCGAGCCCGGCGCTGGAACAGGTCGTCGCCGAGCCCGAAATCACCCCCGAGCCCGACTACGTCTTCCGCGTCAAGGGCAAGCTCGACCCGGCCGGCTGCGCCGAACCGGGCAAGAGCTGACGGCGCCCGCGGGCGGGGGCCTTAACCTTGACGCGCGAGCCCCCGTAGCTCAGTGGACAGAGCGGCTGCCTTCTAAGCAGCGGGTCGCAGGTTCGAATCCTGCCGGGGGTGTCAGCCAGCGTGGATCTCGTGCCGGACGTAGGCTGCGAACAGCGGGTCCGCCAGGGTCCAAGACCGGTGCCCGCCGGGCCTGAGGACGATTGATGCGTCGGCAAGGGCGTTCAGCGCGCGGTTGACGGTCTTGTTCTCGAGTTCCGCGTAAGGGGGCCGCTGGTGCGCAAGGCGGACGGCGACCTCGACCGGGACGCTTCCCATGGCCCGGATGCGGTCCATCAGATCGCTGTGGCGGCCGGCGTCGGCCGCAAGGGCGCCGCGGTAGCCACGCTCGGCGAGCGTGCCGTCGATATGACTGGTGCCCTCCTCGACGGACGCGTGGTGGGCCTGCTGGGCAATCAGCATCGTTGAGCGTGGGTGGCCCTCGCCTGACGCGACGATCAGCTCCATAGCCTCTTCGTCGACCGTGCAGTCGTCCTGCTCGAAGCGCTCGCGCAGCCCCTGGCGCCACTCCTCATCCGTGATGGGAGAAAGCTCGTGGAAGCCGCCGAACTGGTAGAGCGCGCGGTGCTCGTTGCTGAACAGGTCGCGCATCAGGTGCTCGACGCTTCCCGCGAACAAGCAGGTGACCCGGGGCGAGTCGTGCAGCGCCTCGCGTAGCCGCTGGGTGACCTGCTCGGGGTCGCCGTAGGCGCCGCTGGTCAGCTGCTGGAGCTCGTCGATGAACATGATCAGCTGCCGGTCGTCGCGCTCGGCGATTCGCTGGGGCAGCTCGAGGGCGAGACTGAGTTCCTGCAACGCGTCACGACGTTTCCGAGTCGGCTCGAGCGCGATCTCCACCGCGTCGCCGAGCTCGGACTTCACGCGGAGAACGGTGGTCAGCGATCGCCCGGCCAGGGCGCGCGACGGAAGCTTGCGCACCCGCTCAACCAGCCGCTTGAGTGCGGAGCGGTTCGCGAGGGTCTCTTGGGCAAGCGTCTCGGCCAGCGCGGCGGCGTTCGTATCCTTGAAGAGGCTGACGCTCACCGTGTAAAAGCGTCTCTTGCGGAGCATCGCGATCGTCGCCTCGCATACCGTGCTCTTGCCGGTTCGACGCGGGGCGGCGACGATCTGGTGCAATCCGTCTGCGAGCAGCGACGAGAGCTCCTCCAGGTCGCTGCCGCGTCCAATGAGCTGCGCCGGGGGGCGAATGGGCTCCTCCGAAGGGAAGAGGTCTCGGGAACGAAGACGGGTCATATGGCAATTATGCCACCTTAAGTTGGCGTATTTGCCACACCGACCCTGCGGCTACCCTCTCAGCGTGACCGCGCCCGCCTCAATCCGCGCTGTCATGCGGTTCGACTTATGTCTCGCTGGGGGTATGGCCTTGTCGATCCTTACGGTGGTCGAACCGCGGGCAAGGAAGGTGTGCCACCCGTACTTGGTTGCGCCGCCTGCTCGTAGCCGCGCCGGGGACGACTATAACGTTTGACTTCTACAATGCAGACGTTATAATGATTGCGTGAGTTGGGCTGCTGAGAGGACCAGCGAGTTCGACGAGTGGTGGGAAGGCCTGACAGACCAAGAGCAGCGCAAGGTCGTCGCCTCGGTGGAGGCCTTGCAGGAGCTTGGTCCGAGCGCAGGCCGGCCGCTCGCCGACACCGTCGAGGGCTCCCGGCATCCCAACATGAAGGAGCTACGGATAACCCAAACGATGCGGGTCTTCTTCGCCTTCGACCCAGAGCGGACGGCGATCCTCTTGATCGGGGGCGACAAGGCGGGGAAGGCGAAGCGCTTCTACAAAAGGATGATTCCGGTCGCCGACCGGATCTACGATCGACACCTTCGGGAGCTCGCCGAGCACGAGGGTGGCAAGGAGCACCAAGATGCCAAAGATGAACAGAAAGCCGTTCAGCGAGCTCAGCAAGGAGGTCAGAAAGCGCCCCGGCGCCGCCGCTGAGATCGACGCGCGCAAGCGCGCGATCGTCTCTGCGGTTCGCCTAGCTGAGCTGCGGAAGCAGATCGGCAAGACGCAGACCGAGCTTGCTCAGGTGCTGGAAATGACCCAGGCCAACGTCTCCCGGATCGAGCATTCGGAGAACCTCTACCTGCGCACGCTGGCCGACTATGTGGGCGCCTTGGGCGGCCACATCGAGGTCAATGCCGTCTTCGACGACGACGTAGTGCCGCTTGGCTTGGTCGAGAAGGACCGGGGCTCGGTCGCGGCCTGAGCCCGATCGCCGCGCACGGCGCTACCGTGCCAGCGAAACCGGCTCGGCGGCGATCCGCGCTACCGGGTTCGACTTACTACTCCGGACAGTAAATAGCCGTCACGCCGCCTTGGCATAGGTGACATGTTGCTCGTCGAAGTAGTTGGCGACGATGTCAGGCCGGCGCTGGGTGGAGCGCAGATAGGAACGTGTGTCGCCGATCAGCTCGTCCTGACTGCGGGGGCGGCGTCGGCCGAGGGCGTTGGTCTTCACGTCCTGGTTGAGCAGCTCTGTGGGGTTGAGCTCGGGGCTGTAGCCGGGCAGGAACTGAAGCTCGATCTGGCCTGAGTGCTTCTCGACCCACTGACGCACCTTCTTTGCCCGGTGGACGGGGTGGCCGTCGAGGATCAGGATCACCTTCTGGCCGTCGGCCTGGCGGATCAGGCGGCCGAGGAAGTCGATGAACACCGGCGCGGTGAAGCGCTGCTTGAAGACCCCGAACTGCAGGTGGCCCTTGTTGGAGATCGCCGAGATCACGTTGGCGCCGAAGCGCTTTCCCGTGCCCTCGACGATCGGGGTCTGCCCAACGGGCGACCATGAGCGCCCCGCGGTGTGGTCGGAGCGCAGCCCCATCTCATCCGCCCACAGGATCCGCGCCCGCTCGCGGTGTGCGCGCTTCTCGATCTCGGGGTAGCGCTCCTCCAGCCAGCGCGCCACCAGCTCGGGATTCTGCTCGAGCGCACGGCGCGCCGGCTTTTGCGGGCTGAATCCCCAGGCGCGCAGGTAGCGGCCGGCGGTCTTCTCCGCAACCCTGACGCCGACACGGCGGTCGATCAGCTCGCAGACCAGGGCCCGCGTCCACAGGAACCCCGGCAGGCGCAGTTGGTCGGGGTTCTTGTCGCGGATCAGCTTGGCGATCTGCGCCTGCTGCTTTGGTGTCAGCGCCGTCTTCTCACCCGCCCGCCGGCCGCGCCGCCCGGCCGCGAGGGCTTCATCGCCTCCGAGCCGGTGCGCCCGCACCCACTCGCTCACCGACTGGCGCGAGACGTCCAGCAAACTTGCCACTTCGGTCTGGTTGTGACCCTCGTCGACCATTGCCACCGCACGCCTGCGCAGCTCCTCTTGAGCGGCCTGCGGCAAGCGCCTGGCGTCCCGCGATCTCACGCATCCCAACCTACCAACCGTGTCGGACGTTTAATGGGCCGGAGTAGTATGTCTCGCTGTCGACCGCGCGCCACGCCGCCGTCAAGCGCCGCCGTGCCGCTCGCATCGCCGAGTGGGCGTCCGCCCGGTAGCTCGAGAGAGGATCGCTGTCTCCGTCGTCGCGCAGCCAGGCGAGGACGAGCCTGTGGGCGAGCTCGTCGAGGACGAGGCCGCTGATCACGCCGCCGCCGTCATTCAGCTCGCTCAGCACCCGCGCCCGCCAGGTCTCGACCGGCCCCAGCGTCCCGCCTCGCCTCGATCGAAGATGCGCGTAAACGCGTTGCTCTCCCGGCGAGAATGTTGCCCGCATCGACCCGCGCTCTGCCCGCAACATTCTGTCCTCGTGGCTGTTGTAACTAGGGCAATGACCTACTCGGAACGTCGTACCGACATCGCGCTCGCGCTGCTTGCGAGCGCCTCGATCGCAGGGATCGTCTGGATCGCGAGGGCGGGCTAGGCTTCTCGACCGGGCGGGGGCTTTCGGGCAGACCCTAGAATCACGGGTCATGACCAGGCGCCGCACGGCCGACCCGTGGCGTGACACCGACGCGATCGACCGATGGTGACGACGTGGCCGAACTGATCTTCTACGCGATCCCGGCCTTCGTGCTGCTGCTCGTCGTCGAGCTGCTCTCGTTCAAGTACGCGCGCGACGACGAGCTGGTCGGCTACGAGGCGCGCGACACGCGCACCAGCCTGACGATGGGCGGCGGCAACATCGCGATCAACGCGGTCTGGAAGCTGGTCGTGGTCTTCGTCTACGTCGGGCTCTACGAGCTGACGCCGCTGCGGATGCCGGCCGACGAGTGGTGGACCTACGTCCTGCTCTTCTTCGCCGACGACCTCGCCTACTACTGGTTCCACCGCATCCACCACGAGGTGCGGGTCTTCTGGGCGAGCCACGTCGTCCACCACTCCTCCGAGCACTACAACCTCTCGACCGCGCTGCGCCAGACCTGGACGCCGATGACGGCGCTGCCCTTCTGGGCGCCGCTGGCGCTGCTCGGCTTCGCCCCCTGGATGATCCTCACCCAGCAGGCGGTCAGCCTGATCTACCAGTTCTGGATCCACACCGAGCGGGTGACGAAGCTGCCGGCGGCGTTTGAGCTCTTCTTCAACACGCCCTCGCACCACCGCGTGCACCACGGCGCCAACGAGGTCTACCTCGACCGCAACTACGGCGGCATCCTGATCGTCTGGGACCGGCTCTTCGGCACCTTCCAGGGCGAGACCGAGCGGCCGCGCTACGGGCTGACGAAGAACATCCGCAGCTTCCGCCCGACCCGGGTCGCCTTCCACGAGTTCGCCGACCTGGCGCGCGACGTGCGCGCGGCGACGAGCTGGCGGCACCGGCTCGGCTACGTCTTCCGCGGCCCCGGCTGGTCGCCGGACGGCAGCGGCGGCGGTACCCGCGGATAGCCGCGTCCATCGGCGACAATCCGGGGATGGCGCCCTGGAAGCTGCCGCTGATCGTCGCCGCGATCACCGTTCCGGTTGCGGTGGCGTTTGCGGTCGGCGGTCCCGGAGTCGGGGTGGCGATGGGTGCTCTCGCCGGCGTGGCGCTGCTGGTGGTCGCGGCGCGGCAGCGGCCGCGCGGCCCGATCGCCGCGGCCGAAGCGGAGGACGGGCGGCGCCACGTGCTCGTCGTCGTCACCTGCCCGGTCGAGGAGCCGGGGGCTGTCGCTGAGATCGCCGGCGCGGCGAGGTTGGGCGGCGGCGAGGAGGGCGCCGACGTGCTCGTCCTCGCGCCGGCCCGGATCGGCTTCCTCGACCGCTGGGCCTCGGACGTCGAGGGCGCACGCCGCCGCGCCCAGGAGAATCTCGTCGCGACGGTCGCGGCGCTCGCCAAGGCAGGGGTCGCGGCCGAGGCGCGGGTCGGCGACGAGGATGTCGTCCAGGCCGTCGAGGACCAGCTCCAGAGCTACCCGGCGAACGAGGTCCTGCTGGTCGGCGACGGCGCGGAGGACGGCGAGTCCGCCGGCGCCGCCGCGGACGAGCTGGCCTCGCGGCTTCAGCCCGAGTTCCGCCGCATCGTGCTCGGCTCGGTCAGCGGCTGAAGCCGGGGCGCCGGGGCGCGCTCCCGAGTCCCCCGGGCGGATTCCCGGGGCGGGCCGAGCAGGCGGCCGATCAGCAGGATCGCCGCGGGCACGGACGGGATCGCCATCACGACGAGCAGCCAGAGCTGGCCGGCGTCGGTGCCGGCGCCGAGCGTGTGGACGATCCCGAGCGCCCAGAAGACGGCGATGAAGCGGTGCAGCAGCCGCCAGCGCGCCTGGCCGCCGAAGGCGTCGCGGGCGTAGTAGCTGAGGCCGAGGATCGCCAGTCCCCAGCCGGCGACGATCCCGAGTCCGGTCCAGAAGGGACGGTAGGCGGTGGTGAACGGGACGGAGATTTCGATCGGGCTGGGGTGGAGGTAGCTGTCGCCGAGCAGGGTGACTCCGTGCACCGCGAGGGCGACCAGCGTGGCGAGTGCCAGCGCCTCGTGCAGCGCCCGCGATTCGCCGCCGAGCAGCCGCCGTTCGCCGCGGGTGCGGATCAGCAGGCCGGCGCTGAGCGAGGCGCTGGAGAGGACGAGCGTGGCGACGCCCGCCGCCCGGCTGGTGATCCAGAAGAGGTGCGGACCGACCGAGCTCACGAGGAGGCGGTGATGACGGGTTCCGGTTCGGGTTCTTCGAATTCGACTTCGGGTTCGGCTTCGAATTCGTTTTCCGGTTCGACTTCGGGTTCTTCGAATTCGGGTTCCACTTCTTCGGGTTCTTCGAATTCCGGTTCGAATTCCGGTGCCGGTTCGCGGCTCTCCTGCGGTTCGCGCGCGGCGGGCGTCGTGTGCTGCCGGCCGGTCTTGGCGATGCGGTTCAGCGCCGGGTCGTTGCCGCTCGCGAGCTGGACGAAGACCACCGCCCAGAGCACCAGGAAGAGGACGAGAGAGCCGCGGAAGGTGAGGCTGCGGATGCGCGAGACGCGCAGGCGTCGCGAGCGCGCCTTGGCGCGGGCCAGCCCTCTTGCCTCGAGTCGGCGTAGGTCGTCCACGCCGTGCAGTCTCCGCAGCGTCCCCTAAGCCGGGTGCAACGCCGCCTTAGAGATCTCTCAGGGTTCCTCAGGCAGGAATGGAGCCGTTTGCGGCGACGATCGGGGCGACGCGTCGTCGTGCACGTGAAGCTCGCCGACCTCGAGCTCGCCGATCTTCAGCCTGCCGATCGCCGCGCGACCGATCGCCAGCCTGCCGACGCTGAGGCGACCGATCGCGAAGCCGCCGACCGCCGCGGCGCCGACGGCAAGCGCCCCGATCGCCTTGGCGCCGGTGGCGTTCGCCGGCCGTGCCTCCGGCTTGAACCGGGCGATCCCGAATCGCTGAGCCACCCGCCAACCGTAGCGCGGTCAGCCTGCGGCGAGTGAGCGCCGACCGCCCGACCCTGCTGGCGATCCGGCACGTCCCCTGGGAGCCGCCGCACCGCATCGACCTGCCCACCGCTCAGCCGAGCACCCTCCAACCATCCCCCAAGGCACGCTAGATTGAGAAGCGACGCGGTGGACGTAGCTCAGCTGGTAGAGCTCCTGGTTGTGGTCCAGGCGGTCGCCGGTTCGAATCCGGTCGTCCACCCCTAAGAAAGCCCTGCTCAGGCTCCGTTTTCACCTGCCGGGCAGGTGGCAAGACCTTGGCGAAGGTACTACGGGCGGTACTGTCGGCGGCGGAAGCGTCACGGGGCTTTGGGCGCACGAGCGGGGGAGAACGTCGTGCGGGCATCCGGGTGAAGCGGGAGAGGGAAGGCGCCGGCGGCCCTGCGCCCCGGGGTCGACCGCACGGAATGGCACGGAATCGCGGGCTCGGAAACCGTCCGTCCGGTCCGTACTCGACCATCCCGGTATGCCGTTCCGCACCACTCACAAGCCAAGCGGCACGGTCGCCGTCTACCCCGCCTCTCCCGGAAACCACCCTGCGCGGCCGAGGACCAGTGAGGGCGGTCCGGCGGGCAGCTATCCCGCGCACGCTAGCCACCCCGGCGTCAGCCCTGCCCGCGTGGTCATCAAGCCGGTCGCGGGGGTCGCGGGCGAGACGCATATCCCCAGTGGTCACCCTGGCGGACACGTCATCGTCATTCCGCCAGGCCCAGCGGTCCACGAAATCGTGTTGCCGCGCGACCACCTCGGGGCTGTCGTCAAGGTCGGCCCCCAGCAGGGCGTGACCCATAGCCAGCCCGGCGGCCCGGTCGCCGGCCCCCTGAGCGAGGCTTCTTCGGACGGCTGGCGGCCCGCTTTCTTGGCCAGAGCTCCCCGCAAGCTTCGCCGGCTGCCGGGCATCGTGCAGCTCTAAACCGGGCCCGTAGGGTTTTCGTCCATCGCCGAGGACGTGGCGGCGTCCGTGTGAAGCGAGAGAGGCGGGGCGCGGCGGACCCGCACTCTGACCCTCTCCAACCCCTCCGAGGGCGTCCACGGCTCCCCCCGGGATGGCTCACGGGCGGGCTGCTCTTGAGGGTGCCGGAATCGCTTTGTAGAGCGGGAGAACGTCCAAGGCGGCTGGGACAATTCATCCCTATGGCGAGCAACGGAGGCACCGGCTTCAACCCGCGGGGGAGGCGTCGCTAATGGCTGTGCCCGTCGTCGGCAAGAAGCAGCTCCACATCGCCCAGCTCTCCCCCGGAGTGCGGAAGGTCCTCGCCCGTCGAGCGAAGGAAGCAGCGCGGCGCGAATACGAACCGGTCAAGGCAGCCGACCGCCGCGCCATCGGCCTCGTCAACCAGGAATACGGAACCCAGGCGCGCTCCGCTCAGGCGGCAACGGGGATGGTCGAGGGGACGATCTCCCAGGCGCTCAAGCATCTGCAGTCCTCGGGGCTCAGCGGCGGCTACTTGCGGCAGGCCGCGAACGAGCTGACGGCTCGTCAAGGCGACGCAGCCTCCTCGCTGCCGTTCCTGCTGGCCGACGCCGGCGCCGAACGTAGGAAGGGCATGATCGAAGCGAAGACGCAGTTGCTCTCCGATCGTGCCCAGCAGCAGAAAAGTTCGGCCGAAAAGCTGAACTCGCTGCTGAAGGAGGAACGCGGCACGGCGTCCAGCTACCTCGAATCGCAGGAAAAGGCGCGCAAGCAACGCGAGAAGGAAGCCAAGGAAGCCGGGCAGCGATCGAAATCCGAAGTAAAGGCCCTGGCCAACGCCGGGATCGCGCTGCGCGACGCGATCTCGCAGTGGAAACAGGATCCGGAACTCCGCGAAAAGCACCCGCTCGCCACCACCGAGGACTGGCTCAAGCTCGCACACGGCCTCACGAAAGAATACGAGGGGGTCTCGCTGGCGGACGCTGTAGAGGTCATCAAACGCCTGCGCGCGCGGTGGAAGAAGAATACGAGCAAGGCAGTCCACGGCATCGTCCTCAACCCCGGCACGGAATAGCCCGTGCCCGCTCCCCAAGGGCAGATCACCGGCAACCCCGCCTCGCGCAGGAAGCCGAGAGCGCCTTCTCCGCCTCGCCGCAGGAAGCCGAGAGCCGAAGTCGCCGGTCCCTTCCGCTCGCAGTCCTCGGTCCCGAGCGTCCGCTCCAAGGCGACCCCGCACGAACACCGCACGGTGCGGACCGTCGCCCCGCCGGCAGCGCCGCTGGCGCAGACGCACCCCGCGTTCGCCCGCGCCCTCGGCCTCGTCCCGGGCTACCACGGCCCGAGCGTCCCCGGGACCGGCCCGCGGCTCCCCAACCTGGTCGGGATGACCGCCCGCCAGCGCGAAGTCCTCGAACGCCAGGGCCGCGAGGCCAGCGGCGTCAAAGCGGGGCTGAAGGCGCTCCACAACGAGCAGGGCGCCGTGTCGAACCTCGAAGCCCTCAGCATCGCCGCCGCCCTCAGCCCGGTCGGCCCGGAGGCGTTCCTGGCGAAAGTCGGGAGCATGGGCCTGGAGCGCGTCGCCCCCGCCATCGCCCGCGCCATCAAAGCCTCCGAGCGCATCGCCTCCGAGAGCGGAGCGGGCTCCAAGCTCACGCAGCTGGCCAAGAACGGCGTCATCCGCCGCGCCGCCGCCAAGGCCGCATCGAAGGCCGAGCCCGCGGCCGTCCGCGCAACCCGCCTCAAGGCCCTGGCCCGCGCCGCCAAGGCCGCCGAGAAGGTCCCCGCGCCTGTCCGTGTTGGCGCCAAGGTCGGCGGCCGCGCCGTCGCCTTCCCCGTCAAGCACCCGTTCACGTCGCCTCTCGCCGCACAGGCGCCGGCATTCGCCCTGCACGGCGGCGACCCGAAGGAGTTCCTGAAAGCGCTGGAAGGGCACGGCACCCTGGCCGCGATCACCGGGGCGCTCGGCAGCGGTGCAGCGGCGGCGATCCCCGGGACGGCCGGTCAGATCGCCAACGAAGCCGTGAACCTCCCCGCGGTCGTGACCCCCAGCCTCTACTTGACGGGCAAGGCGGGCGTCGAAGCCGCGGGCGGGCACCCGCAGAACCTCGACAAGCTCTGGAGCGAGTACGTCAAGACGGGGCTTCTCCCCGCGCTCGCCCAGGGCAATCCCAAGGCGGCGCTCAAGGCGCTCGAGGATCGCCCCCTCTACAGCGCCCTCGAAGCCAGCGGCGCCGCTTCTGCGGTTGGCAGAGGCGCAGGAGCGATCGCGCGAGCCGCCTCCAACGGGCGGGTCGGCGGACTGGCGCGCCCGGACCTCACCGTCGAGGGCTACCCGAACGTCAAGGTCCAGCGCGGCTACTCGCGCGACCTGCTGCGCCAGCTTCTCCAGCGGGCGTATGACCGCAAGAGCGGCAACGTGATCCGGCCCGGGACGGGACACCGTCTGACCCCGACCCTCGAGCGCCGCGGCGACTATCTGTTCCGCAAGCACGTCGTGCGAGACGCAGGCGATCGCTTCAACGCCAACGCCCAGGACGCGCAGCGCCTTGGCCGTCAGCAGGCGTACAAGCAGGCCGCAGACCTCCTGCCGCGCAAGCGGGTACTCGGCGTCTTCAAGAAACTGGACCGGGCGAGCGCCGATGTCGTCGTTCACGCCATCGAGCGAATCGTGCGCCACCCCGAGACCTTCCACGAGGACCTGTCGCACTACCTCGACCAGCTCAACGCTGTGGCAAACGAGACGGTCGGAGGGCAGCCGCTGCTCGACAAGGCAGAGCTGGCGGCGAACCGCAGCATGGCCGCGCAGATCAAGAAGGCGCGGAGCCTCGGGCCGGGCCGCGCTCAGGGAACGGTCGACGCGGCCAATGCCTTCATCGAGGCGCAGCGTCCCATCGTCAAAGAGCTGATCGACCGCGGCGTGCTGAACCCCGAGCAGGCGGCCAAGGCAGCGGCGATCCCCTTCGCGCGGTTCCATCTGAGAGCCGGTCACGGCCCCCCGGAGGGCCTGATCCGAGAGGCGAAGGCCAACGTCGAGGCGACCCGGCAGACGGCCCGGGAGACGGCGCGAGGACAGGTGGTGGGCGCTGTCGAGTCCCGCGCCGTCGCCGCCAGGAAGCTGAGGGCGGCAGAAGCCGGCCGCACCGCCGCAGAGCGCACGGTCGCCACCCTGCGGGCCAATCTGAAGGCGGACCTCGCGGAGCGCAAGACGCCGAAGGGCAAGAAGGCGGCCGCCAGCCGCGTCGAGCGAGCGCAGCGCACCCTGGAGGTCGCGCGGGAGCGCGTCAAGGCGGCGAAGGCAGAGCGCCGCGCCACGCACGCCGAGCTTCACCGGCGCACCAGGGCGGCGGTCCGCCAGCACGACGCGACGCTCGCCGAGGCCGAGAAGGCGCTCTCGCAGGCGCGCAAGATGGACAACCAGCTGATCGACTCCGAGGGCTTCCCGCTCACCGCCGAGCAGGTGAGAGCCAAGATGGAGCAGCAGGGCATCGAGCCCCCCGGCTTCATCAGCCACCGGGCGGGCACCCGCAGCGACTTCTGGGCGCCGACGAACGAGCGGGGAAGCATCCCCAAGGGCAGGCGGACCGGCCGGTCGGCGCTGTTCGGCTCCCACGAGGCGGGCTTCGAAGCGGTGCTGCGCCAGCTCGGGCGGTCACGCGGCCTGCTGGACCGCATCAAGACGTGGGACGACTTCGTCACTCGCTTCGGGGTGGTCGCTCGCGGAATCAAGGTCGACTCGATGAACGTCGCCAAGAAGGTGATCCGCGACCCGGCCCGCTACGGGCTGAACCCGAACATCCACTGGGTCGCGCTTCGCCGGCAGCCGTTCACCGCGATGCAAAGCGAGATCGACGCCGCGCTGAAACACCAGGACCCCACGCTTGCCTCCGAGGGCATCCTGACCGACGCCCTGGCGAAGGCGCGGAGCGGGGACGGGACGGACGGCCCGATCGTCTTCGCACCCGCCGACGTGATCCGGAACGCGGAGGCGCAGTGGCAGCCGCTCCACCCCGCCATGAAAGGCGTCCAGGTGAGTACCACGGCGCTGAAACGGGCGGTCCTGCCGTTCTCCCCGAGCTACTACTTCGGCAACGCGATCGACAACGCGATTCGCACGGCGCTTGCCGGTGTCGGCCCGCAGCACTTCGTCGCAGGCCACCAGCTCGGCAAGGCGATGAGCGACGAGCAGAAGAGCCACCTTCTCGGCGCGGCCTACTCCTCGGTAGAGAAGCTCGCCGCCCACCGCAGCCACGAGGACTTCGCAGGGTCGGCGCTGCAAGGAGTAGCCGACGCCAGCGCCGCGTTCCGCGCCGCCCCCGGCCCCAAGCAGCTGATCGACCTCGTGGGAAAGCTCTCTCACGCCATGCTGGCGATCAACTCGAAGTTGACCGAGCGGCTACCCCAGTACGGTGCGCTCGGCAAGATCGCGATGCAGGACGTGCGCGACGTACAGGGCCACTGGGCGGCTCTCCTGCGGCTCCAGCCGGAGTTCGTCGCCGACATCGTGAAGGGGCTGGAGAACCCCGACACGATGATCCGCTACCAGAAGGCCATCGAGGACATCTACGGCAACTGGTCGCGGATGAGCCCCCACGCCCGTAAGTACCTGACGAACTTCTTCCCCTTCTGGACCTGGAGCCGGGCGGCCCTGAAACTCGTCTACCTCACGCTCCCCGCCCACCACCCGATCCAGACGGCACTCCTCACCGCCGCGGCGCGGATGACGCAGGAAGAGCGCGAAAAGCTCGGCCTCGACCTGCTCGGCTCCGAACCGCTCCCCGGCTACCTGCAGGGCGGCCTCCCGATCCGCGGCAGCATCGCGCCGTGGGGCAAGTACACCTCCTTCGGCTATGCCGGCCACCCGCTGGAGTCCATCGCCTCTGGGGTCGTGCCGCAGATCCGCGAGACGCTTGCCGCTGGCGAAGGCCGTGACTGGAAAGGCTCCAAGCTCGGCGGCCCCGAACTCAGCCACTTGGGAACCGCGGCCAGCGGCGCGCTCGGCAGCTTCATCCCCGGGTACAACACCGTCGAAGGGCTGTTGCGCAGCGGGGTCGGCTACCTCAGCCCGCTGCACGTCACCCCGCCCGGTCCACTGCCGTACCTCCGCTCGCTGTCTCACTCCACGCAGATCGAGGTCCCGGCCAAGGGCAGCGGTTCGGGCAGCGGTATCGACTACGGCAACGTCTTCGGGGGCGGCGATAGTAACTCCGAAGTCGACTACGGCAACGTCTTCGGGGGCGGCGGCTGAGATGGGCGGCGAGGCGGTTCGCGCCGTTGAGGCCTACTGGCCTGCGGGCGACAGCGCCGATCAGGTCATCATCGTCCTCGGCAGGGAGGCGGCCGACCGACTGGTGCCTGTTCTCGGCGAATCCTGGACCGGCCCGTCTGCCGTGCCGGTCGGGGTCCCGGACCTGAAGTCCTACGTACTCGCCGTCGCCGGCCCGACGCCGCCCGACGATGACGGCGACGACTCCAGCGCCGATGGCTGACTTCGACCAGTTCCCGGATTTCGACCCGCTCGAGCTGGCGGCTGAAGCAGCGGAAGCGGAGCGACAAGATGCTGCCTTCCTCAGCGAGGTCTACAGGCCGTTGCTCTCGTGGCCGCTCGGCAAGCGCGGCCGCGAGGTGACGGTCGTCGTCGGCGAGGAGGACGCGCAACAGGTTGCGTCGATCCTGCGGGCCGATCCGGCAGACGAGTCCAACGAGGAGGCAGTGGTCCTCGCCATCCCGGATCTCGAGACCGTTCCTCCCGGGTACGTCGCCCTAGAGATCCGCACCGCGGCGCTGCCCGACCCCACCGTGTGGTTCGTGCCGTCCGGATCGGCAGAGGCAGCGCGCTATGCCGACGAGCTCAGTGTCGCGCTCGTCGGCGCGGGCCTGCCGGCGGTCTCCTACGCGCCACTCCCGCCCGGCTGGAAGGTTGCGGACATCGCCGACGTGGCAGAGGACCGCAGCCTGCTCGCGGCGGTTCTCGGAGTGCTGGGCAGCGGTCCAGACGACGAGCTGGACCGGCACCTCGAGACCCTGATCGAAAGCTGGTGAGCGCGTGCCTCAGCGCAGCAGCGAGTTGCTGACCCACGTCCGACAGTGCGTCTCCGTCCGGCGGTAGTAGACGAGGTCGCTCCCTCGGCGGCAGGCGGCGGAGCGCTTCCGGTCAGCGCGTCTGTCGAAGCTGCGCCAGAGCGAGGAGTGCGACAGCCGCCGCCAGAACCGCGCCACCACCTGCCGCCCACGCGATGACCTTCGCCGGTCCGTAGGCGTAGGCATGGGCGCTCGCGTAGCTCAGCTCGTGGGCCCCCACGCCGACGAAGATCACTGCGGCCACCGACGCTAGGACGAGAACCGCACCGAGGATCGGACTGCTCACCCTTCCAGTTCCGCCACGCGCTGTTCCAGTCTCGCCACGCGCTCCCGCCACTCGTACTCGATCAACCACTTGACGACGAGCCCGAGAAGCCCGACTGCGACGAGTCCCCCCGCCAGCTCAAGGGGGAACCAGGAGACGCCCCCTTTAGCGCGTTGGTCCCACAACGGCTCGACGGCAGAGCTGATCCCGAGGAAGGCGAATGCGGCGGCGAAGGCAAAGGCCATCGTCGCCAGCGGATGCTGATCGGTGAAGTGCCTCACGGCTTCGCGGACACCTTCTCTGACCTGTGCCTCGTAGCGGTCGATCATCTTCGCCGCGAATCTCACCACCGCGCCCACGACCGCGAGAACCGTGAGAAGCAAAGCGAATTCAAACGACAGGGCTGGCATCCAGATCCCGAGGACGCCGAGCCCGATGCCCGCCACCAAGTAGAAGGCGCGAATCACCCGCATCAGGGCACCGAGGGTACCCGAAAGGCGGATGACGAGTCCCGAGCGCCTAGCCGCGGAGTCTCGCCGACCTCGACGCGGGCGTAGGCGTCGGCGAGGTCGGCGAGCGTCGCCCGATGCCGAAACGGAAGCCAGCTGCGCGGCCCAGCACAAGCTGCCGAGGGGCGAGAAGGCAAGGAAGGCAAGCCGCCCAGCGTGTGTGAAGCAAGCCGCCTCACCATGTAGCCTTCGGCCTCGTGACGGGAAGCGAGGCGAAATAGCGTGGCGGCCCCCAGGCTCTACAGCGACGCTCAGCGGACTGCGATGTTCCGGCTCTTCGAGGCTGGCAAGACACCCGCCGAGATCGCCCGGCTCTGCGAGGAAGGCACGGCCGGCACGAGCCCGTTCACCATCCCTCGGCGCACCGTCCACGACATCGTGACCAGGATGGCCGAGGAGGCGGAGCAGAAGCTCCCGACGAGCGTCGTGGAGGCAGAGAGCGCAGAGGCCGTCGAGCGCTTTCCAGCCCGGATCGCGCGCATCCTCGACGCCGAAATCGACCGGCTCAACGCCAAGCAGGCAAAGCACGGACTGAACCCGACCGACTACGACAAGCTCGCCCGCGTAGCCGATCTGAGCTTCGACCTCCACAAGCGCCTCAGGCAGCGAAGGCCACGGACCTCACGGGGACAAGGCGGCGGGGAAGGTACCTCTGTGCAGCCACGGCCGGGGTCGGAACTTGAGCGATTGGCGCGGGAGCAGCGGGAGCAGGCAGGCGACGGGGAGCAACTTACTGACGCGCGAACGTGCCTCGCACCCAGCGGCGATTCCGAGGCGGGTCGGCCTGAGTCGCCGCCGCGATCGACTGCGCCAGCGACAGCCCAGCCAGGCGACGCCGCGGCCGAGGACCCGACAACCGCGTCGCAGGGTGCAGCAGGCACGCCCCCCTCTCTGGCCGCGACGATCAACCAGGCGAGGAAGACGGCGACGGCGGCCAAACAGGCCGAGGCGGCCGAGAAGGCCCGCGCAGCCCTCGCCGCAATCGCCTGAGATCTCTACGCGACCGGTGGCAGGCCGGAACCCTCTAGCTCGCCCAAGCGTGCGGGTTGGGAGGCTACGGCTCGAAGATGGCGCGCAGCCGCTCCCTGGCGATCTCGTCGCGCGGATGGCCATAGGTTTCCTGAACCAGCCGTCCGCCGTCGCGGTGGCCGAGCTGCTTGGCCACGATCCAGGCCTCGACGCCGCGCTCGACCAGCATCGTCGCGGCGGCGTGTCGAAGGTCGTAGAGATCGATCGCGGGGCCGTCGGAAGCACGAGCGTCGTGGAGTTCTCGAAGACGTTCGGGGTCGAGGCGACCTTCGAAGGCCGACCGCACCGGGCGCCACGCCTTGGCGAGGGCGCTCGCCGTCATGCGGCGGTCGGTCTTGGCCGGGAAGACGATCAGGCCTCCCGTCACCGGGCACCTGACGTGCCGCGACGGGACGGCGCGGAGGGCTTCCGCGACGGGCGGGGCAATGACGACCGTGCGGGCCTTACCGCTCTTCGGCGTCGTCTGCCGACCGTCCTGGACTTGGCGCCGCACGTGGGCTTCGCCAGCATCGAGGTCGAGGTCGCTCCAGTCCAAGCCGCGAAGCTCGCCGGGCCGAACGCCGGTGTAGCCGGCGAACAGGATCGCGGCCCGGATGACCGCGCCGAAGTCGTGACCGTGCTCGGCCGGCGCCAGGTCGGCGAGCTCGTGCAGCTCCTCCTCGGTCAGGACGACGATGTCGCGACGCCCACGGCCACGCGGAATGCGCAGCTTCGCGAACGGATTGCGGAGCACGAGTCCTTCACGTCGTGCGTCAGCGAACATCGCAGAAAGGGCGGAGATGTCCGAGCGGTGCTCAAGGGCATACGCGCGCGCCTCTCTCGCGGTGACACGGTGCATCGAGCGGTCGCCGAACTGCTCGGCGAAGCGCGTGGCGATCGCCTGGTAGGTGGCATTCGTCGTCGCCTTCGGCCGCGGGGAGTCGCGCACCCAGCGCGCGGCGAAGGCCCGAACAGTCGATCGGCCGCTCAGCTGTCTCTCTTCGTCGATCGCGCGAAGCGCTGCCTTCACCGCCTCTGCCTCGGTGTCCCACGTGTCCGCGTAGACGTGGCCGACGCCTCGCACGTAGGGCCGGGCCTGCCACCGCTTGCCCCGCTTCTTGACTCCGTAGCGGTTCACGCCGCAGCCGGCGGCTCGTCTCCGGCTTCGAGTTCGGCGATGCGGCCTTCCAGGTCGCTGATGATCCGCCGCAGCTCCGCAATGCGTTCTGCGGTTGCGTTGGCCCCGCCTTGCGACGGAGGGACAGGAGGAGAGTCGGGCACATCGGCCTTCGCCCGCTCCCCGCTTCGCTGCCTTCGCTTCCCGGGGGCATCGTCGGGATCCCCGTTCGGTTCTGTGGCTTGCCGCGGCGGTGCCGCCTTCACCCCCCTGTCGGCCATCCAGGTCCGAACCTCGGAGAGTCGGAACATACGCTGGTTGCCCTCCATGCGTGAGGGCAACCCCTCACGCATCTGCAACTCCACCCAGCGGCGGGAGCGGCCGAGAATCTTCGCGAGCCTCGTCTTGTTGATTGCGACCTCGGCGCCACCGAAGTCCCCGTATGCAACATCGCTCATCCAGCGCCCCCTTCTTGTCGTGCCGCGTCTTACACCCGCAGCCCGTTCAGCCGCAAGCAAACGCCCGCACCGACCCCGAGAAGGTCAGCGCGGGCGTTCTCGGATCAGCGCGCCAGTCGGTCGACGTCGACGCCGGCGTTGTACAGATACAGGCCGCCTTCTGGCGATCGACGAGCGATCACCGTGAAGATTCGCCTCGTCACCTTGGCGGCGTTGAGCAGGGCCAGAGCGGTAAGTCGATCACGCATGCAGCGCTCCCTTCAGTCAGGGCGCGTGGGGGTCGTTCTTGCGAGAGCGCAGTTACCCTGCGAGCCGCGTCGAAGCGATGCCTTCGGCGCCGGGCGGGAGCTGTTTACGCAGCGTCCCGCCGTTTTCGTTGGTCCGCACGACCCTACCTCGCCGGGCCGTCCAAGGGCAAGACAACACCACAGAATCGCTCCGTTGCCTGCCCTATGATCGGCTTCGTTCGGTCTTGTGCTGGGACTGAGCTTCATCGCGGCGGCCGGGATCGTTCCCCCGGCCGTTTCGCGTTCTGCTCGACTTGACGCCGATCAATGTGGGACCGTAGCTGTCATGAAGCAGTACCCAGCACCAGGACGACGAGCATGGGCTCAGCCGCCGATCACCTAGTCGCGGGGCTACAAGCCGAGGTCCGGGCCGCCGTCGTGGATGACGTGATCGCCGACCATGCGCCAGAGTTGGTTGATCGCCTCCGCGAGTTGGGGAGTCGCATCGACTGGAGCCGGGCAGAGGCGCGCTTGGCTCAAGCCTACGAGGCGGTTGCGAAGGACCTCTGCGTCGGTGGACTCGATGGCATTCGGCACCTACTGGGTGTGCGGGCGGCGACCGACCTTTACGCGGCACAGGAGGTTCAGGTCGATTACAGGCCGACACCGAAAGTTCCCGGCACCCGCAACGCATTCAACGGCGAGGGAACGCTTAAGCAGATCCAAGCCCAAAACGAACGGCTTGCCCTGGAGTTCAGAGTGCAAGCCGCGCGGCGGCCGCGAGTCCGAGGACAGACCAGCCGTCAGCGGCCCCGGGCCGGTAGGCGAGCCTGCGCCCGTACGCGCGGATCGCGTCGTGGCACCGCCTCCCGCGCCGGCCCCAGCGACGACGACTCCGGAGACCCAGAGCCCCGGAGGGGGCACCGCTCCGACCGGCTAATCCAGAGGCGGCGACCATGAGCGCCGCGAGTCAGCTGACGCTCGTGCCCGGCGCGACGCTGCCCATCGACCCCCGCACGCTCGTCGACGTTCCGCCACTCGAGCGCGGCCGAGCCTACAACGTCGCCGACCTCGACTCGTGGCAGCGGCAGGCCGTCGAGGCCGCCCTGCGGATGGTCAAGGCCGGCACCTACCCGGAGGTCGCCGGATGAGCGCGGACCTGGTCCTCACCGACCGCGCGGCCTTGACGCTCATCGACGAGGCCGAGCAGGCCCTCGCCGAGGTCAGCGCCCCGGAGGAGGCGGACGAACTCTGGCGCAAGGTGCGAGCCGTCGAGGAGGCGGCGCGGCTGGCGCGGGTCGCCGACGCCACGGTGGTAGCGATGGCGCGGGTGCGACTGCGGGCGAAGCGGCGCTGGGGGGAGCTGCTGGGGGAGCCGGAGACGAAGGCCGAGGCAGGCCGGAAAGGTGGAAGCAGTGACAGCGCGTCACAGCTTCCCGACGCCGACCGCAAGTCCGCCGAGCGCGCCCGCAAGCTCGCCGGGCTGCCTGAGCCGGTTTTTCTCGCTCATCTGGAGCACGACGACCCAGACAAGCTGTCCGAGGCCGAGCTTCTGCGAGCGGTTCGCGAGTTGGAGCGCTTGGGCGACAAGCAGGCACGAGCGAACGCCTGCCAGGAGGCGACGGGGCGAGCAAAGGAAGGCGGTCGACCGGTCACCGCACGCGACGTGCGCGCAGCGGTCGAGGCCCGCCTGCCGATGACACCCGCTGAGCCGCCTGCTCCCGCGGCTCGCAGGCAGGATCACTCGCCGGGGGCCGATCCAGTCCCGCCGCGGACCAACGGCAACAGCGCCGGCCCAACCCCGGCCGCTGCAGTGCGCTCGTGGCCGGCCGAGCGGCGCGAGGAGAGGATTGAAGCGGCCTGCCGGATCATCCGCGATCACGTCGGCGAGATCGACATTGCGGCCGACCCCCAGCGGTGGCTTCGCTGTCTTCGCTCCACGCGAAAAGCGCTGGAGGCGCCGGTCAGGCGGGCTCAGGCCGCGGCCGGGGAGGCGCTCGGCAACACCGAGGCGGCAGAGGTCGCTGAGGAGGCCGATCAGCTCGACATCGAAGTGAGGCGGTCGTGACGATGCGCCGCGCCGCGACCCCGGGGGAGCTGCGGAGCTGGGGAGAACTGCTCGCGCCGTGTCCGTTGAACCGCATCGGGCCGATCAAGCGGCTCCTGTCCGAGGTCGTCGCCGACTGCCCCGTCTGCGAGGAGCCGATCCGCCGCTGCGACGCGCGGCGGATCGTCGAGGGCCAGCTTCAGCACTTGCCCTGCGCGCCGACGCCGCTCCCAGAGCAGCGGGTTGGAGGCGAGCGATGACCAGCCTCTCGGCCTCGGTGACCGCGCGTCTGCAAGCCGCCGGCGTAGACCTCGACCTGCTCGCCGCACTCGTCGAGGCCGGGGCGCTGCGGCGCGTCAACGATCATGCGTTCCAGATTCCCTGCAAGCGCGCGGACGGCTCGACGGCGGCTTGGCACACTGCGGTCGACGGCGAGGCCGAACCGTGGATCGGCGACGAGAGGCCGGCGGCGTGGTGGCCTGTCGGCGAGGACGGCCAGACCGCGATCGTCGTCGTCGGCTTCGAGACCGGCCTGGCGCTCGCGTCCTTGCTCTTCCACGTCGCCGACGACGGCACGGTTCGCCGGCGCCCGAACCTTCCCGGTGTCCTGGCCGACGCGGTTCCCGTTGTGCTGCCAGAGAGGCTGCGCGAGGTGCCAGTCGAGTGGGTTATCTCGGACGAGGCCCCGCGCGAACTTCTCACGCTGCTCACCGACGCCGGCTGCGACCTCGCGTTCGTCGCCCTGGTCGTGGAGCCGGCCGCCCACCTGCCCACGGAGATCGCCGTCCGCGACTTCGTTGACGCATGCGCCTTCGCCGCACCAGCTGGCCTGATCATCGCGCCCGTACTGCTCCCCGGCGGCGTACGCCTCACCGATCCCGTGCTCCGCTTCCGCGGCCACGGCCGCCGCTACGCACTGGCCGGCCTTCTGGAGTTTTGGCTCCAGGTCGCGCTCCACCCGCCGACGCCAGCCGAGGAGGACGAGTGAGCGACTCGGCCACCAGTCGGGAGCTTCAAGCACTCCTCGACGCCGACCCCGGTGTGCAACCCGCGCCCCCTCCGGATCTCGGCGAGATGGGGATCGACGAGGCGGACCTGAACGGGAGCCAGCTCGCGACGAGCCTGCCGGAGGGCGAGCGAGGGCTTCAGTGGCGATGGGCCGACGAGATAGCCGCCGCTACACCGACCGACCCTGACTGGATCCTCGAGGGGTATCTCGCGCCAGGCACGAAGACGATCGTCGCGGGCCTGCCGAAGGCCGGGAAGACGACCCTGATCTCTGCGCTGGTTGAGGCGATTGCAGCCGACGCGGGATCGTTCCTCGGCCGCACCGTACGCGGGGGGACGGTCCTGCTGGCGAGCGAGGAGGGCGACGGAACGCTCGCCCCGAAGCTGCACGGATTGCCAACGGGCCGCGTCCGCGTCCTGAACCGCGACGCCTGCTGGCCTAAGCCGAGTTGGCCCGAGCTGATCGCGATGGCCACCGTAGAGGCGCAGAGCGTCGGTGCGAGCCTCCTCGTGTTGGACTCGCTCGCCTTCTGGGCGGCGCTCGATGGCGATCGCGAGAACGACGCCGGAACGGCTCAAGCCGTCTTCGCCGTGCTCGACGAGGCCTGCCGCGCCGGCTTGGCAGTGCTGATCGTCCACCACCAGCGGAAGTCGATCGGGGCGAACCACGGCACCGGCGTACGTGGATCAGGAGCAATCGCCGGTGCTGTCGATGTCCTCCTGGAGTACGAGCGGCTGGGCGAGGAAGCGCCTCCGTCGCACAGACGCATCGTGGCGCTCTCCCGCTGGCCACAGACCCCAGACGTGCTCGTGATCGACTACGGCCGCCAGGACGGCACCTGGCGCGTCGTCGGAGAGGCTGAGGGCCGCGCCGGCTCGGACCTCCTCGGCATCCGCGAGCGCCTGCTGTCGGCCGCGCCGATCGAGCCACCGGGGGCGACGGAGGATGAGCTGGCAACGCTGGTTGGCCTCGACAAGCGCAAGATCAGCGGGCCGCTCCGCGAGATGGTCGGCGACCATGACCTCAGCCGAGTCGGCAAGGGCAAGAAAGGCGACCCGTATCGCTACCACCGAAATGCTGCCCCAAATGCTGCCCCGCTGGAGGGCGGCATAGACGATTCCGATGCTGCCCTCCCCCTAAAGGGGGGCAGCATCGAATCGGATTCGGCGCCGGATGCTGCCCCCGACGGGCAGAAAGTCCCGCCGGCTGGGGACGGCAAGGGCGACCGAAGGGGCTGCACCAGCCACCCCGATTCGCCGGTCGAGAGCTGCCGGTACTGCAAGGCGATCGAGGCGGTGGCGGGATGACGGGGCCCGACGTGAGGAGCGCAGCGCAGCTCGGCCCGAACGCCCGCCGCGCGCTGGCGCCGCCGGTCGAGGGAGCGAAGCGGCGCAAGGTGCTGGTCCTCGTCGCCGCCTTCATCGACGCCGGCCGCGTCGATCCTTCGATCTCGGAGCTGGCCGCCCGAGCGAAGCTGCATCGCGGCGCCGTGGTCCGCCTCGTCGATCGGCTCGAGCGCGAGGGCCTGCTCACGGTCCATCGGTGCCCCAACGAGCGCAACCGCTACACGCTGCCCGACCGGGGAAGGCGATGACACCCAGCGTCCGCGAGGAGCTGGCCGCTGCGGTGAGGCGCGTCAACGCCGGGTACGCCCGCCTGCCGGCGCCGACGCGGGAGTCGATCGAGATCGCCTACGGCGGCCTCGGAGCCGAGGTCGACGCCGCCATCGCGGCCGGCGATCGGGAGCGGGCCGAGGCGGCGATCCGCGCGTGGCGCGAGCATTGGCTCGCCGAGTTCGAGGTCGCCAGGTGAGCGCCGAGCGGCACAACGGCGGCGCCTCGACTGCGGTGGCCGTCGCTGCCCCGGGCCGGCTCATGACCGCCGAGGAGACGGCAGAGCGGCTGGCGGTGCCGAAGTCCTGGGTCTACGCCGAGACTCGCGCGGGTCGGATTCCGCACGTCAAGCTCGGTCGCTACTACCGCTACCGACGTGACGCGATCGACCAGTGGGTCGCCGACTTGGAGCGCGGCCCGACCGTCTACCGGAAGTACGCGCCCGGCTCCGGACCAGGCGGTTTTCCGCATGAGTAAGCGGAATGCGGGCGTGCGGTACTGCGACGGGTACTCCGAGGCTCGCTTTTCGGCCGTTCCGGAGGTAAGATCGCGGCGTCAACAAAGCGGGGCCGCGCCACGCGAATGGCCGACCCCGTGGCTCCGAGGGAGATCAGGCCCCCGGCGCAGTTCGCAGGCTACTCAGCTCGCGACCCTCGCCAGCCCATTCCTTCGGCGCGCAACCCGAAGGAGGTAGCGGATGGCGAAGCGCAAGACGCGAAGGGCGCCCGGGTCAGGGCACATCTTCGTTCGCACGAGCAAGGCCGGCGACGAGGCCTGGTACGGCAAGATCTACGTCGACGGGCGGCAGCTCAAGCGGAAGATCGGACCCAAGCGGGCACCCGGCGGCACTCGCGGCCTGACCCGCGCAGAAGCGGAGAAGGTTCTGCGGAAGCTGGCGGACGAGGCGCGAGCCCCGATCAGTGAGCGGGTCGACGTCCAGCTCGCCGGGGAGCGCTTGGTCGCGGACCGGGAAGCGCTCGGCCGCAAGGCGTCCACCGTGGAGAACATCGAGTCAGCCGTTCGCGTTCATCTCGGCCCGTACTTCCGCGGCCGGTCTCTCGACCGCATCGAGGCTCGCGACATCGAAGCGTTCGTCACCGCGAAACGCCGCGACGGGCTCAGCACGAAGTCCGTCCTCAACTACCTCTCGGTCCTGCACTCGCTCTTCGAGTTCGCCATCCGTAAGGGCTGGGCCGCGGAGAACCCCGTGAAGCAGATCGAGAAGCCGGAGAGGCCGGAGCCCAACGGTGACATTCGCTTCCTCGATGACGCCGACCTCGAGGCGCTGCTCACGGCTGAGGCGGACGACACGCTCGGTCCCACCTTGCGGGTGCTCTACCTGACGGCGGCGATGACCGGCCTGCGGCAGGGCGAGCTACTCGGGCTCCGTTGGCGCGACATCGACTGGACGGCGGCGCGCGTCCGTGTACGCCGCAACTGGGTGCGAGGCGAGTACGGAACGCCGAAGTCGAGGCGGTCCAGCCGATCGGTGCCGCTCGCTGATCGCGTAGCTGGGGACCTCGACCGTCACTACCAGACGTCCAGCTATCAGGGCGACGACGATCTGGTGTTCCCTCACCCGGTGCTCGGAACCCCGCTCGACCGCTCCCGGCTGCTCAAACGCTTCAAGGCGGCGCTGCGGCGAGCGCAGGTGCGCGAGGTCCGCTTCCACGACCTCAGACACACTTTCGGAACCAGGATGGCTGGCGCCGGCGTCCCGATGCGGACCCTCCAAGAGTGGATGGGTCACCGCGACCTCAAGACGACGCTGATCTACGCCGACTACGCGCCGAGCGAGCACGAGGCGGCGTGGGTCGAGCAGGCGTTCGCGAAGCCAGCAGTCCCTCGCCTGGATTCGGAGCCGATCACGCGGTGACGCACGTCGAGCCGATCAGGAACCCGGCCGGAGAGCCGGTCGATTGGGGGGACGTTGCGACCTGGTTCTGCTTCGACTGCGGAACGATGGACGCGGACGAGTACCAGCAGTTCGACGGCTTCATCCGCTGTGCCGACTGCGCCGCCCTCTGGGGCGAGCACAACCTCGACATCGAAGACTGGCGGTAGCGAGCGCGAGAACCCGTGCATGTCGGGGCGAGTCACCTCCCAGGCGTCGGCTGTGTCAACGCGGGTGGCCCCCGCCCCACCGGCGCTCGACGCAGAGCGCACCAGGTCGCGCGCGAGGTACTGCTGCTCGCCGCCAACCTGCCGATCAGCCACGTTCCTCACTACGAGCTGGCCGCAGAACTTGCAATCGTCGAGAGCGGCATGACCGCATTCGAAGAGCAACGTCAGCTCTTTCACAGCGCAGTGCAAGCGCGGATTGGTCCACGTCGACGGCTACGCCAGGCTCCCCCGCCCCACCCCTTCCGCGCGCTGGGGGCCCCACACGCGCAGGTTCCCTACCCCCCTCCACCACGTAGCTGCCACGGCCTGCCCACCCGCGAAGGCGCTTGGTTGAGGCTGCCGAGGTACTAGCCGAAGTACTGAACTGAGGGCACCTGACCGAACCCAGAGCGGCGGCCCTTGGCTGGGGGAGCGGGATTGCCCGCGTCAGAAGCGCCCGGCGGCGGTTGTGGTCCAGGCGGTCGCCGGTTCGAATCCGGTCGTCCACCCCTAATTCCCTGCAAATCAGCATTTTTTGTCGAATAACGAGTTGCCTTGTTTGGGCACCGGTGCCCGCGAGGGCGGTCATCGGTTGGAATGGACCTCTGGGCGCTATCCACTGGTCATCGTCATCGCGGCGAGGATCCCGCCTCGGTGACCTACCAGCTCGGTCACGTCGATCCGGCCTTCACGCTGCGCACCTACGGGCACATGATGCGACGGGGATCTTCGGAGCGGCGAGGCTCAGGGCGATGGTTAACGGTAGCACCAGTGACCAATTTGACCAGATTGGTCACCTGGTGTAGAATCCGCACCGGATGAGCGACACGGCGACTGTCTATCTGGAGCATGAGGCCTTCGCCCAGGCGAAGGCGCGCCTTTCAAATCTGATGGATCAGGCAGTCCATGCCCATCGCCCACAGCTGATCGATCGCCATCGCGGCAAGGAGCAGGCGGTGCTGGTTTCCGTCGAGGATCTGACGATGCTGCTCGAGGGTTTCTCCTTCCGCCCCCGGGTCAGCGTCTCGGATGGGGAATTCGTCATCCGCCTGCGGGAGCTGGGTCTGATCGCCGGCGGCGAGAGCTACGAGGATGCCCTCAAGGACCTGATCGAGCTGGTCGGCGAACAGACCGAGGACTTTCTCGATCGCCTCGACTTCTACATGCAGACCGACCGGCGCGGCCAGCTCGCCTACCTGCTGAAGTTCGCGCTCACCGCCCCCGAGGAGCGGCACTCGCTCTTCTCCCCGGCGGCGCCGCCCGAGGGGATTCGGGCTCCGCAGCCGGCGTGACGCCCACCTCGCCCAGCTGGGCCGACGCTGAGAAGTTCCTCGGCGTCGACGGCTGGCGACAGATTCCCGCCGGCGAGCGCGGTGGCCGCAGGCAGGCACACATCTTCTTCGAGAAGCTGCTGCCGGACGGACGGATGCTTCAGGCCCACATCTCCCACGATCGCTCGAAGAAGATCAGCCCGGGCCGCTTCGGCACGATCCTGCGCGAGCAGCTGGAGGTCTCGCGCGCCGACTTCTGGGAGGCGATCCGCAGCGGCGAGCCGGTCTCGCGCCCCGTCGAGACCGAGGGGGCGCCGGTCGAGCACGATGCCTGGGCGATCGCCGCCCTCGTCGGCGAGCTCCACATGAGCGCCGAGGAGATCGAAGGGCTGAGCGAGGAGGAAGCGGTTGAGCTTGTCCACGAGCACTGGGCGCGGAGAAGCGAGTAGAGCTCCTGGTCGCGGCGGCCAGCTTTGCGCCCTGACCACCAGCGGGTCTTCCCAAATAGCGGCGCCGCCGGCTGCGGCCGAGCGAACGAGGCGCTAGCGTCGCGTCGCGTTTCCCGTGATCTGACGGTAGGTGGACGATGGCAAGGAGCAGACGGCGAAAGTCGAACCTCAGCGCTCGCGATAAGCGCGCCCGGCAGGCCAGGGCGGCCCGCAAGGCCCGGCGCGAAGTGCAGCTCAAGCGGGAGGCGGATCGCAGGCTGATGAGCTGTTCGGCGCCGAGACGCCGCCGGAGCGCGCGGCGGCGGTCTGGCTGGAGCGCCTCGACGGCGATCCCGTGCCGGCGAGGGTCTCGCGGATGTTCGCGCTCGCCGGCTCCGACGCTCAGGCTCACGCGGTCGCGGCCCGGATCGAGGCACAGGCGCCGGGCAGCGCCCCTGCGCTGACGCTCGCGGCCGATGTCGCCTTCCAGCTCGACGGCGACGCACCCCGCGCCTCGGCGCTGCTGGACCGGGCGCTCGAGACATTCGCCGGCGTCGAGGCGCGGGTGACGCTCGCCGATCACCTGCTCGAGCTGGGGCGCGTCGCCGAGTCGCAGGCGATCGTCGCCGAGCAGCTGCTCGAGCGCCCCGAGGACGAAGACGCCCAGCACGTGCATGCCGCCGGCCTCGAGCTGGCGCGGCGGCGGCTGGCCGGCGAAGAGGAGTCCGTCCCCGGCGAGTGCCCGTGCCGGTCGGGTCGATCCTGGTCGGACTGCTGCCGCCCCGAGGAGGAGCGGGCGCTCGAGCGTTTCGGCGATCGCGACCGCCTCGATGGCCTGCGAGAGGCGGTGAGCCGTTTCACCGCGTCGGCGCCCGGGCTGCGCGGGCCGATCGCGGAGCACGTCGAGCAGTGGCTCGAGGGCGCGGAGCCCTTTGCGCCTGAGGCGGGCGCCCGCGAGGCCCTCGTCGGGGCCGCCACCGAGCACGCCTGGCTGGTCGTCGGCGAGCATGAGGATGACGACGAGGACGCGCCGCTGGCGCTGTTTGCCTCGAGCCGCTCGACCGCCGCGGCGGACGCGGCGGCGGCCGAGCGCTGGACCGAGCACTGCGAGTACGGGCTCTGGCAGCTTGTCGACCCGACGCCCGCGCCGGGAGTGTGGCTGACGGAGCTCCTCACCGGCACACGCCGTTATGCGGCGATCCCGCCTCGGCAGCTCGAGGGCGCCGGGCGGTGGGCGGTCCTGCTCGGCGCCCTGGTCGCGCTCGACGGCACCTGGCGCCCCGTCAGCCCGCTGATCGCGCTGCGACCGCGGGAGGCCGACGAGATCGCGGAGGTGGTGGAGGAACTGATCGGCCACGTTGCCTGCGCTGCCAGCGGCAAGGGGCCGATCGACACTCGCCCGGGGCGCTGGGTCGAGGAGCCGCCGGGAGTGCTGGCCGCCCAGGGCGAGCCGGCGAGCCCCGAGGTCACCTCGTTCGCCGCCAAGGTGATCGGCGCCGGCATGCCCCAGCTCCTCGCGATGCTCGGCGAGCTGCGAGGGCGGGCGCCCCAGCTCCGCAACACCGACGAAGACCCTCTGTGCCTGATCAACGCCACCATCCGTCTCGGCGACCCCGGCGTTGTCGCCGAACGCCTCGCCGACCATCCCGATATCGAGCGCGACGGCGAGGCGCTGGACTGGTGGGGGCGGGAGCTGGACGAGCTCGAGCGGGCCAGCGGCGAGGCCGAGGTGCGTGCCATGCTGCGCGAACGCGGTGAGGACCCCGACGAGATCGTCACGGAGGGCCCCCGCCGCTGGTTGCGCGGCCGCATCAAGCCGCTCGGGGAGGGCTTGGAGATCGACGTCAACTCCCGCGAGCGGCTCGATCGTTTCCTGGGGCTGCTGCGGGAGCTGGGGGAGGAGCCCGACGTGTCCAAGCAGCTCGTGATCGATCCGGCGCAGGACATGCCGCAGCTGCGTGCCGGCCAGCTGCTGGCGATCGGCGGCTCCGAGGCCTCGCAGACGGCCTGGCTGGCTCACTTCCCCGACCAGCGACTGCCGGCGCTGGGCGACCGCACGCCGCGCGAAGCCGCGCTGCGGCCTCGGGACGCGCCGCGGCTCGAGGCGCTGCTGCGCGAGTTCGAGCACGACGCCGACATCCTGCGCGAACGCGGACGGCCGGCCCCCGACATCGACCTGCTGCGCGAGGAGCTGCGGGCGCCGGCCTCGGTGTGGCTGTAGGGGCGGTCGCGCGCATAGACTCGCCGCGCCGGTGACCCGTAAGCGCGACATCAAGCAGTTCAGGCAGGCCTGCAAGGAGGCCGGGTTGACGGTGGAGGAGCGCTACGCGGCCAGCGAGGCCCTGCACGCCGAGAAGGAGTCGTCAGGCGAGCAGAGGCACATGACCTATGGCGAGCTGCTGGATTGGCTGCGACAATGGAAGCAGCGCTGATGGCAACCGCTGTAGCCCTAGACGTTTCACCCGAAAATGTCCTGCGCTCGATGCGCGGGTCGATCGTCGGCGCCCGCATCGCCTACCCACAAGTGCTCCATGTCGAGATCCGCGATGCGGCTGGAGGTCTATGGCGCCTGGCGACCCAGGATGCGGAGTGGTCGCCATCGGATCCCGACGAGTTGGTCGGCCACTCGATCGAGGACGCCGAGATCGATGAGGGCACCGGCGAGCTGAGGTGCAGGCTCTCCGAGGGTTCCGTGCTCGACGTGAAGCCCGCCCTGCGCGAGGCAGACGACGATCCGCCGAATTGGGAGTTGATCAGCCCCGGCGGCGTCGTCCTCGAGTTCGGGCCCGGCGTCCGTTGGCAGATCAGCGGCGCCGATGCCTCGGTTTCAGCGCGACGCTGAGGACCCTCAAAGCCGCGTTTCTCCGACTGCTCTCCTCGGGCACGGCGGTGGCCGTGATGGCATCCTGGGAGCGGGCACCAAACGGGTCTAGCTCCGACGCATGATCGATCTCTCCAGGCAGCCTTCACAATCGAGCCCGTGGTCAGCGACGCCGTCAGTCATTGGGAGCGGGTCTACGCCCGGCGCGACCCCGAGGAGCTGAGCTGGCACCAGCCCTCGCCGCAGGGCTCATTGGAGCTGATCGAGGATGCTGGGCTCGGGCAAAGCGCTGGGATCGTCGACATCGGGGGTGGCGTGTCGGGTCTCGCCGCAGCACTGCTTCAGGCCGGCTATTCGGACATCACGGTCGCGGACATCTCCGGCACCGCCCTTGCCCGCGCCAAAGCCAGGCTCGGCGCAGCGAGCGGGAGGATCGCCTGGGTCGAGGCGGACGTTCGCAAATACGACTTCGGGCGCAACTTCGACCTCTGGCACGACCGCGCAGTCTTTCACTTCATGGTGGAGGCCGGTGATCGCGATGCATATCTGGAAACGTTGCGGCGCTCGCTGCGGCTCGGCGGGCACCTGATCCTCGCCACCTTCGGCCCCGGTGGTCCGACCGCCTGCAGCGGTCTCCCGGTCGACCGCTACAGCGCCGCCTCGCTCGCGAAGGCACTGGGCAAGGAGTTCGAGCTTCTGTTCTCACGGCTTGAGGAGCATCGAACTCCCTCGGGCAGCTCCCAGCAGTTCCTCTACGCCCACCTTCGCCGGCAGAGCTGAGGGTCAGCGTGGCAGCGGGCCACCAGATGCTTCAGCTTGCGGCTCCATCCGCCGTCGCGCCAGCTTCACCGAGCGTTCCGCCCTCTTGCGGTCGTCGCCGAAGCCGACGTAGAGGTTGACGCCCATCGCCGAGAAGTGCTCGATCACCTCCTCGAGGGTGAGCAGGCGGGCGAGCACGCCGGTGATCATCCCGTGGGAGGCGGCCCAGAGCTGGATTCCGAGCGATTCCGGATCGGCGGGCCGGAAGCGGCCGGCCTCGATGCAGCGGGCCACGGTGGCGATCGGGCGCTCCACCGCGGCGCGTCCGATCGCCTCGTCCTCCTCGTCGATCGGCGCTTCCAGGAACACCGCTCTGTAGAGCTGCGGGTTGGCCACCGCGTTGAAGCAGTAGGCCCAACCCAGCGCGGAGAGGTCGGCGACCGGGTCGCGGCTGACGGGCACCGACTCGAAGTAGTCGGTGAGGCGGGCGAAGCCCTCCTTCCTGAGGTCGCGACGAAGCCCGTCCATGCCTCCGAAGTGCGTGTAGACGGCCATCGTCGAGGCGCCGACCTCGGCCGCCAGCCGCCGCGTCGTCAGCGCCGCCGGGCCCTCGCTGACGAGCAGGCGGGCGGCGGCGTCGATCAGCGCCTCGCGCACCTCGGGGTCGGCGACCTTGGGGCTCATCGTTGACAGTTTCGCATAGCAGCGTTATGGTAACAAGCCCTAACGTTGTTATGGAACTGAGGAGGACGCAATGTCTGAATGCAATCCCGAAGAGCTGACCTATGAGGAGGACGGCCCGGTGGCGCGGATCACACTGAACCGCCCCGAGCGCCACAACGCCCTCTCGATGCAGCTCTCCGACGAGCTGACGGCGGCGCTGGAGCGGGTACGGGGCTCGGAGAGCATCAAGGTGCTGGTTGTCGGCGGCGCCGGGGAGACCTTCTGCGCCGGCGACGACATCACCGAGATGGGGCAGTGGGGCGACGCCAACCGGATCGTGCGGCGGGTGCGCGGCTACCAGCGGATGGCCGACACGCTGGAGGCGCTCGACAAGGTGACGATCGCCGCGGTCGACGGCTACGCCGTGGGTGGCGGCCTCGAGATCACGATGGCCTGCGACTTCGTCGTCGCGACCCGGCGGGCGATCTGGGGGATGCCCGAGGTCGACGTTGGCATCACCCCCGGCTGGGGCGGCACGACGCGCATGTCGCGGCTGATCGGGCGGCGGATGACCAAGGAGGTCAACCTGCTTGGCGCCCTGCACCCGGCCGCGCGCGCCGCCGAGCTGGGGCTCTGGAACCGCGTCGTCGTCGACGATCGACTGGATGCAGAGGTCGAGGCGCTGGTCGAGGTCGTGCTCGGCAAGAGCCAGCAGGCGATGCGCCAGCTCAAGTTCATCATCGACAACGGCGTCGAGGCCGACCTGCACACCGCACAGGCCTTCGAGGCGCTCTCGGCCGGGCTGACCGGCGCCGTCAACGGCGCCTGGCAGGTGCCCGACGCCGACCAGGCCGCCGGCATCGTCAGCTTTGTCACCGACGGGGAGCAGTGGCGCGAGCGCCGCTCCGCCTCGCGCGCCTTCTGGACCGACGGGCCTGTGGTAGCGAAGCGGCCGTGAGCGAGAGCCCGGGCGGTCCGGGTTCAGTCGGACTTCGGCTTGATCTCGACCTTCTGCTTCTCCTCCCCCTTCGGGGCCGGGATGGTCACTTCCAGGACTCCGTCCTCGCACTTGGCCTCTATGTCGTCGGCCTGCACGCCTTTCGGCAGGACCATCGAGCGGGCGAAGGAGCCGTAGCGGCGCTCGCGGCGCATGTAGTGCTCTTTCTTTTCCTCCGTCTCCTCGCGGTGCTCGCCCGAGACGGTGAGCACGTCGTCCTCGACCTCGATCTTCACCTCGTCGGGCTTGATCCCGGGCAGGTCGGCGCGCAAGACCAGCTCGTCGTCCTTCCTGACCACGTCCACGGAGGGGCTCCAGCCGCCGTGCTGTGCTCCCTCGCTGAGATCGCGGAACGCCTGGTCGAGCCGGTGGCGAAGCTCGGCGAAGTCGGAGAACGGACGCCACTCGGTCAGCTCGGTTGCCATGGGTGCCTCCTTTGGATCGGACTATCGGTCCAGTGAGAGTAGGTGCCTCGAGGGCGTCCGCCATCAGGGGAAAGCCGCGAGCAGGGGGTGGGGATTTCGCGGATGACCCGGGGGGCCGGACGGAGGAGAATCGACCACCGTCGCCGAGCTCGAGATAAACCAGCTGGACGCTGCGCTCTGGGAGATCCCGGCGAGCGCTCGGGCCGACATGCGCGTTCCGGCGCGCGTGTTCGCCGACGAGGAGATCCTGGCCGAGATTCGCGAGGACCGCTCGCTGGAGCAGCTGCAGAACGTGGCGACGCTGCCGGGGATCGTCGATGCGGCGCTGGCGATGCCCGACGTGCACCAGGGCTACGGCTTCCCGGTCGGCGGCGTAGCCGCGACCGGGCCGCCTGACGGCGTCGTCTCTCCGGGCGGCGTCGGCTACGACATCAACTGCGGCGTACGCCTGCTCGCCCTGCCGCTGAGCGAGGCCGAGCTGGGCGAGCGCCGCACCGACCTGGTCCACCAGATCTCCCGCAGCGTGCCCGCCGGCGCCGGCCGGCGCGGCAGCATCAGGCTGGGCGGGGAGGAGCTGGACCGGGTTCTGGTCGAGGGCGCCCAGGCCCTGGTCGAGCGGCAGGGCATCGGCACGGCGGAGGACCTGGAGCGCACGGAGTCGGAAGGCCGCCTCCCGGGGGCCGATCCGGCAACGGTCTCCGAACGGGCGAAGGAGCGGGGCTCGGGCCAGCTGGGGACGATGGGATCGGGCAACCACTTCGTCGAGGCGCAGCGGGTCGAGCGGATCATCGACCCGGTGGCCGCCGAGGCGTTCGGGTTGAGCGAGGGCCAGGTCACGGTGTTGATCCACTCCGGCTCGCGCGGCTTCGGCCACCAGGTCTGCACCGACTACGTCAAGCGCATGGACACCGCGATCGCCAGGTACAAGATCGTGCTGCCCGACCGCCAGCTCGCCTGCGCCCCGCTCTCCTCGCCCGAGGGCCGGGCCTACATGGCGGCGATGGCCTGCGCGGCCAACTTCGCCTGGGCCAACCGCCAGGCGATCGCGCACCGCGTCCGCGAGGCGGCTCGCGACGCCCTCGGCGCCGCCGTCGCGGAGCGAACGCGCCAGGTCTACGACGTCGCCCACAACGTCGCCAAGCTGGAGATCCACGAAGGGACGGAGATCTGCGTGCACCGCAAGGGGGCGACCCGCGCCTTCCCCGCGGGCTCGGCGGAGATCCCCGCTGCCTACCGCGAGGTCGGCCAGCCCGTCTTCATCCCCGGCAGCATGGGCACGAGCAGCTTCGTGCTGAGGGGGCTGCCGGGCTCGCTCGAGCGCTCCTTCGGCTCCGCCTGCCACGGGGCGGGGCGGCGGATGAGCCGCACCGGCGCCCGCCGGCAGATCAGCGGCGCCGAGCTGCGCCGCCAGCTCGAAGCCGAGGGGATCGTCGTCCGCTGCCCCTCCCAGCGCGGCCTCGCCGAGGAGGCGCCCTTCGCCTACAAGGACGTGGAGCGAGTGGTCGGGGTGGTCGAGCGCGCCGGGCTCGCGGCGCCGGTCGCCCGGCTGCGCCCGCTCGGCGTCGTCAAGGGGTAGCTCAGGCTCAGACGTCGAGGACGACGCGGGCGTGCCAGGCGCCGTCCTCGTCCTGCTCGAACTCGAGCCGGTGGTAGGTGACGCCCTTGACCAGGGTCTGCGGCGTCGTGCGCTGCCCGGCCACCACCGCCTCGACGCTGCCGCCGGAGAGGTCCATCTCGACGACCCGCTCGGGGATGAAGCCGTCGGTCTCGGCCAGGTAGACCAGCTCGCCCAGCCACTCGGCGAGCAGGGTGGGGAGGTCGGATGCACAGAGGCTGACCGGATGCGTCACCGGCTCGCCCTGGCGGTGCTCGCTCAGCAGGTCGCCGAGGGCGATCGCCGCTTCGCCGAGGACGGCCTCCGGACTCTCGTCCTCGATCCACAGCTCGCGCTCCGAGGTGTGGTCGAGCCAGCGGTACATGCCGGATCCTCGCCGGCCGGCAAGCCGCGGCTAGGCCTCCGTGATGCTTTGTGCCGGCTCGACGTGCGGCGAGCGGAAGCCCTCGAGCTTGTCGCCCATCGAGGTGCCTCCGCGCTTGTCATCGATGCGCAGGCTGGTCGTCAGGCGATCGACCCCTTTGCCGATCAGCAGCTCGTGTGCCTCCTCGACCGCCCCGAGGACCGCCTTCAGCTCGCCCTCGATCGTCGTGCCCAGGGGCTCGATCTCGTGCTTGAGGCCGCGTCGCATGACCGGCTCGAGCGCGAGCCTGACCATCTCGTCCTGGCTCATTCCCTCCGGGGGCTCGCAGGTGACGCTGAACTCCGCCGTGACCATCTGATCCTCCTTGCCGGGGTTTGCAGTGACTGTAGGAGGCGTGCCGGGATCGGGCAAGGGGGTTGAACCGCGCAACGCGCCGCGGCGGACTACGGATGACGCGGCGCTCGAAGCAAAGCGCGAGAATGGCAGGAGCACCCAACTCACCGCCGAGGCTACCCGCCGTGCCGAGCCCTCACCTGGTCCGCTTCGCCCTACCCGGCTTCGAGTCCCTGCTCCCCGCGGAGCCGGGCGAGCCGGGCCGGCTGGTGGTCGAGCGGTTCGCGAATCGCGAGCTCTCGCTCGCCGTCGAGACCGACGTGCGCGGCAGGCCCTGCGCCGTGCTGGGATCGATCGCGCCACCCGACGAGCAGATCCTCACCCTTGCCCTGGCGGCCGACACCCTGAAGCGCCAGGGCGCGGCTTGGGTCGTCGCGCTGCTGCCCTATCTGGCCTATGCACGGCAGGACAGGGAGGAGCCCGGGAAGGGGCTGGGGATCGCCTGGGCCGGGGGGATCCTGCGGGCCGGCGGAGTGGACGAGCTGGTCACGATCGACATCCACAGCCGCCGCGCCGCCGAGCTGCTGCCGATGCCCGTCACCTCGCTCTCGCCGGCCGCGCTCTACGCCGCGGAGCTGAAGCGCGCCGGCCTGCTCGATGCCACGATCGTCGCGCCCGACGAGGGTGCGATCGAGCGCAGCCGCGCGGTGGCGGAGGCGGCCGGGATCGCCGGCCCGATCGCCTACCTGAGAAAGGAGCGGACCGCGACCGGGGTCGTCCACCGCGAGCTGGTCGGGGAGGTGGGCCGCCGGGCCGTCGTCGTCGACGACATCCTCGACACCGGCGGGACGCTGGTCTCCTGCTGCCGGGAGCTGGCGCGGAGGGGCGCCGAGGAGACGGTGGCGATGGTCACCCACGGCCTCTTCACCGGGGAGCGATGGAGGGAGCTGCTCCCACTCGTGGCCGGCATCTACGTCACCGACAGCGTGCCCTCGGTCGCCACCCGGCCTCCCGGGGGTGTGCGGGTCCTCTCGGTGCGGCCTCTGATCGCGAGCGTGCTTGCGGGAGGGACTACCATCAGCCGCATGGATCGCGGCGCCAGACGGGAGCACCTCGAGGGGCTGCTGGAGGAACTCCGTGAGCAGCGCAAGGTCGACGTCGACCAGCTGCTGATGGAGCTGGTGCACTTCGCCTTCGAGCTGGACGACGAGGTGACGCACCTGAACGCGCAGATCTCCAAGCTCGAACGCCGCGACTGAAGCCGAGCTAGGCGGAGGGGGACGGTGCGCGCTCGAAGACGAGCCGGCGATCGACGAGGTCGACACGCGAGCCGACCGCTCTGCAGCGCTGGTTCAGGAGCCGCGCCAGCTCCTCGGTCTCGGCGTCGTTCGCGGCACGGGTGAAGGCATACTCGAGCCGCACCGGAACGCCCTCGACGGTTCGCGGTCCGCCCGCGTCGAGCTCCACCAGCCACAGCAGCGAGAGGTCGTTGCGCAGCCACGGATCGACCGCGTAGTCGTCGAGGAAGTCCCCGAGGTCGAACAGCGCTCGGCCGCGCACTCCGTGTGGCAGGTGGGCCGAGTGGCCGGCGATCAGGGTCGCCCCGGCCGACTCCAGGGCCTCCGCCGCCGCGCGGACGTGCGGTACGGGGGCCGGGGTCATGTTCGGCCCCCAGTGAGCCGCGACCAGCACGTACTCGTCGTCGACGGGGCGGGACGCGCCGCGAAGCCACTCCGGCACGCCGCCGCCGGCGAGGTCGGCGAAGGCGATTCCCGGCCGGTCCCGGCCGGCCGCGTAGGAAGCGGGATGATCGGCGACGGCGACGACCCTGAGCTTGCGGCCGGCGCCGGAGAGGGTCGTCCCGGCGCGGGCGGCATCGCGGTCCAGCCCGGCTCCGGCGGTGGCGATGCCGGCCGCGTCGAGGTGCAGGAGCGTGTCGGCGAGCGCGTCGGGCCCGAAGTCGAGCACGTGGTTGTTGGCGAGCGTGACCGCGGCGACACCGAGCTCGGCCAGGCGCTCCGCCGCGAGCGGCGGCGCGCGGAAGAAGAACGGCTTGCCGGGCTCCTCGATCGGAGCACCGCGAACCGACACGCAGCACTCCAGGTTGATCAGGAAGAGGTCGGCCGACCGGGCGACCTCGACCAGCGCCGGATCGAGCAGCGGCGCGCTCGGATCCTCGTCCAGCCGCTCGGCAACTCCGCGACCGAGCATCGTGTCACCGGCCAGGGCAAGCGTCAGCGTCATTCGCCCGATCGACGATAGGGCTTGCGGCGGAGCCGCACACCCCCTAAGTTGGACGTCATGGCCAAGCGTCTGGCTCTGTTCGTGGATCGCAGGGAGGCCGGCCGTCGCCTCGCGGAGGCTCTGGAGCGCTTCCGCGACGAGGAGCCGCTGGTGGTCGCTCTGCCGCGGGGCGGCGTGCCCGTCGGCTTCGAGGTCGCGAAGGCTCTCGTCGCCCCGCTCGACATCCTGCTCGTCCGCAAGCTGGGGGCTCCCTTCAACCCCGAGTACGGGATCGGCGCGATTGCCGAGGGCGGTATCCGCTTCGTTCGCAGCGAGGACGCGGAGCTAATCGGCATCACCGACGAGGAGCTGGAGTCGGTCGTCGCCCGCGAGTCGGCGGAGCTGGAGCGACGACAGTGGCTCTACCGTGGCAACGAGGAGCCCTATCCGGTCGCGGGCCGGACTGCGATCCTGGTCGACGACGGCATCGCCACCGGCGGCACCGCCGTCGCTGCCGGGCAAGCGCTGAAGGCCCGTGGCGCCGCGCGTGTGATCCTCGCCGTGCCGGTCGCTCCGCCGGGCACCGGGGAGCGGCTCGGCGACGACTTCGACGAGATCGTCTGCCTCGACCAGCCGCACGGATTCTTCGGCATCGGCCAGTTCTACGTCGACTTCGGTCAGGTCGGCGACGAGGAGGTGATCGAGCTGTTGGAGACGGCCCGCGAGCCGGGAGCGGCCGCCGCTTCCGCGGACCCGCGGCTGCCGGCCGCCGAGCGGCCGGTAGAGATCGAGCCTGCCCCGGGACTGCGGCTGGCCGGCGACCTGCGCCTGCCCGAGCCCGCCTCCGGCCTGGTGATCTTCGCCCACGGCAGCGGCTCCAGCCGGCTCAGCCCCCGCAACCGCCAGGTCGCCGAGGCCCTCAACGAGGCGGGGTTCGCCACGCTGCTCTTCGACCTGCTCACCACCGAGGAGGAAGTCGACCGCGCCAAGGTCTTCGACATAGGCCTGCTCGCCGAGCGCCTGCTCGCCGTCACCGGATGGGTCCGGGAGGAGCAGGAGCTGAGCGATCTGCCGATCGGCTACTTCGGCGCCTCCACCGGAGCCGCCGCGGCGCTGCGCGCCGCCGCCCACCTCGGCGGCGAGATCCGGGCCGTGGTCTCCCGCGGCGGCCGTCCCGACCTCGCCGCCGAGAGCCTCGAAGGGGTCGCCTCGCCGACCCTGCTGATTGTCGGCGGCGCCGACTGGCAGGTGCTGGAGCTGAACGAGCAGGCGGCGAGGCTGCTGCGCTGCGAGCACGAGGTTGCGATCGTCCCCGGCGCCACCCACCTGTTCGAAGAGCCGGGCGCCCTCGAGCGGGTGGCTGAGCTGGCGGCGGACTGGTTTGCGCGCCACCTGGAGGTCAAGCCTCGCGGGGACGGATAGGGAGCCGCCGGCGTACGCGACGCCCGTGCCGGGCCCCACGCCCTTCAGTCCGCGTCGCTTGCAGCCGGCATCACGAGCACCGAGCAGGGTGCCCCGTGCACGACCCGCTCGCTGACGCTGCCAAGCGCCTTGACGCCGCTCACGCCGCGCCGCCCGATGACGATCAGCGAGGACTGGGCGGCGCGGGCCGCCTCGCCGATCCGCTCGGCGACGTGACCGGGGTTGTCGACCATCGCAGGCGAGGATCCCGTCGCCTTCTCGATCACGGTCAGCTGCTTCAGCACCTCGCGGTAGCGCTCCGGGTGGGTGCCGTCGGGAACGTAGACGAGGCGGAGCTCGGAGTCCTGGGCCTGGGCGAGGCGAGTGGCGGTCCTGGCCGCCGCCCACGACCCGGGCGAGCCGTCGGTGGCCAGCAGGATGCTCTGCGGGAAGCTGGTGGCGTCGGCGACGCGCCGCGCCACCAGCAGGGCGCGCTCGGTGCGGTGGGCGAGCTGGGTCGCGGTGCTGCCGAGGATCATCCCGCCGAGCCGCGAGCCGCCGTGACAGCCGATCGCGAGCAGGTCGTGCTTCGCCGCCTCGGCCAGCAGCAGGTCGCTTGCCGGCGCTCCGCGCAGCAGCGAGACGGAGGCCTCGATGCCGGCGCGGCGGGCGGTCGAGAGCGACTCCTCGAGGACCTCGCGCGCTCGCATCTCGCTGAGGTCGGCTTGCGCGGACAATCCCACGCCGACCTCGTGGCGGATGGCGACGAAGCGGAGGCTCGTGCCCGGACCGCAGAGGGCGATCGCCTGGTGCATCGCCTCCCTGCTGCCGCGACTGCCCTCGACGGCGCAGAGGATGTCGGTGAACGGCGGTGGGGCCTTCGGGCGAGCTCGCTCGGCTTCGCCGGGTCGTGCGGCGGCATGCAGAGGCTCCGCGGGCGTTCCGCGCGAGTCCGTGCGCGCCCGCGTCATGCCGTCAGCCCAGGATCGGCTGTAGGTCTTCGGGCAGCTGGGCGCGGATGTCCTCGATCTCGCCCGCGGAGACGTGGCGCCGCAGCACCCCGGCCGACGCGCTGACCGCGTAGGAGGCCGCCGTCTCGCCGTCGAGCTTGGCGTCGGCCGCGACCCGGTCGAGGAAATCGGTGAAGCCCCGGTACTTGACCGGGGTCGAGCTGGGGTCCCAGCCCTCGTAGTAGATCCCCCGGATCAGATCCGGAAGCTGGGCGGCGAGCTGTGCCGCCTCGTCGACTGTGAGGCGGTCGCGGAGGGCGTGGAGGTAGGCGCGCAGCGCCCGGTAGGCCTGCCGGTGGTCGTCGGTGCCGAGCTGCGCGGCGACCTCGTCGAGCCAGATGTGCGCCTTCTCGACGCTGCGCTCGATGATGCTCGGCTCGGGCATGGGAAACAAGGTAGGCCGCGCTGATCCGGTCGTCATCGGTGAAAAGCCGAAGGCTTGGCGGGGGTTGTCCCCGATGGAGCTACGGCATGGCATCGCCCACCAGCAGCGGGAGCCGGGCGTCGGTGATCCGCCCCCGGTCCTTTGGGCGGCTCAGGATCCTGGCTTGTCCGGTTCGAGCAGCTGCCCCGGCCTCACCTCGACCGCCTTGGCGAGCCGAAGGGCGGCGCGCGCGGCGGGGGCCATCGCGACCTTGGAACCGACACCGGCGGCGCTCCGCGCCGTCGCGCTCTTGACCTGAAGGCGCTGGTGGAGAGGGGGGACTAACCCGAGCGCGCGTGCGTTTCGGGCCAGTCGAAGGCGCGTTCGTTGCGCAGCTGCGGCGCCATCGGCTCGCAGTGGAGCTCGCCGCCCTCGGCGACCGTGAACTCCATCAGCTTGCTCGGCGCCGCAGCCATTTGTGGACCGTCTGCGCCTGGCCCGGGAAGAACTGCTCGAGCTGGGGAGAGAGGACCGCGGTCGGGGTGGTGATGCGGCGGCCTGCTCGCGGCTGAGGACGAAGCGCTGGGCCAGCTTCATCTTTTCGTAGCCCCCCGACCGTCCCGGCCGCGATCGCCCCGCCGAGGAGGCCGCGGCGGCTCAGCGTCGCCTGTGGATCCAGCTCGGGCGTCAGGAGCATCGCGGCATCTTCTCTGCGGCGCCGGATGCTTTTAGGTTTAGGGACAGGTTTGCCACACCCGGCCTACGGGGCCAAGCGCGAGCAGTGCCAGCCGTCGGGGCCGGCCCGATAGGAGAGGCGGTCGTGGAGGCGGTCACTGCCTTCCGTCCAGAACTCGACCGCGTTCGGCGTGAGGCGGATGGCGCCCCAGTCGTCCGGGCAGGGGATCGGCTGGTCTTCCGTCTCGGACCTCAGCGCTTCGAGCCGCGTCCGCAGCGGGCCGACATCGTCGATCGTCTCGCCCTGGCGGGAGACCAGCGCCTGGAGCTGATGGCCGCGGGGGCGCGCCGCGAACAGCTCCTCGGCCAGCTCGCGCTCGGCGATCTCTGCCCGCCCCTCGATCCGCGCCTGGCGGCCGAGGGTCGGCCAGTGGAATACGGCCGCCGCCTGCGGGTTGCCCCGCAGCTCCTCCGCCTTGCGGGTCCAGAGCCCGGTGGTGAAGACCAGCGCGCCGGCATCGAGACGCTTGAGCGACACCACGCGAGCGGAGGGCCGCCCGTCGCCGCCCACGGTCGCGAGTGTCATCGCCGCCGGCGCCGGCGCGTCGGCCTCGCGCGCCTCCTCGATCCAGCGGGCGAGGGTCTGCAGCGGGTCGTCCATTTCTGTATTAGTATCACCATTCAAGTTGGAGTTGCAATCTGAATGGCCGCGAAGCGAAAGAGAGAAACCCGCGCCGAGAAGCAGGCCCGCACCCGGGCCGAGCTGATCGCGACCGCCGCCGAGGTCTTCGCTCGCCGCGGATACAACGGCGCCTCGGTCGAGGAGATCGCCGAGCAGGCCGGCTACTCCCACGGCGCGGTCTACTCGAACTTCGAGGGTAAGGCCGACCTCTTCCTCGCCGTCTTCGAGGACTACATGGCAGAGCGCGCGCGGGAGCTGGCCGCGACGCAGGTCGACGTCGCCGACGACGCGCCGCTGGAGGTGCGCGCCCGGGCGCTCGCCGACCAGTGGATGGAGCGCTTCTCCAGAGACCGCGCATCCGTCGTCCTGCACATGGAGTTCATCGCCCACGCCGGCCGCGATCCCGAGCTGGCGGGTCGCTTCGGCTCGCGCTCGGCGGCGCTGCGCGAGGCCATCGCCCACTACATCGCCGGCTACCAGGAGGAGGCGGGGGAGGAGTTCGCGCTGCCGCCCGACGACCTCGCGCTCGTGCTGCGGGCGCTCGGGATCGGCCTGGCGGTCGAAGCGCTGGTCAGCCCCGACGCGGTGCGCAAGGACCTCTTCGGCGACTTCGTCGAGCTGCTGGTCGAGATGTCGCGCCAGGGCGGTTCCGCGGAACCGCCTCGCGGACGCCGGCGGGGGGCGAAGTCGTGATCGCCCCTGCCTACAACCGCATGGGCATCGACTACAGCGAGGTCCGCCGCGCCGACCCGCGCTTCGAGGCGGCGATCCGGGAGGCACTCGGGGACGCGAGGAGCGTCCTCAACGTCGGGGCGGGAGCCGGCTCCTACGAGCCGGAGGATCGCCAGGTCGTCGCGGTCGAGCCCTCGCCGGTGATGATCGCCCAGCGCCCGCCGGGCGCCGCGGCGGCGATCCAGGGAGTCGCCGAGGCCCTGCCGCTCGAGGACAAGAGCGTCGACGCGACGATGGGCGTCTTCACGATGCAGCACTGGGACGACGTCGATCGGGGCCTCGCCGAGCTGCTCCGGGTCAGTCGATGATCGGCTTGGCCTCCAGACCCGGCACGGCGGTGCTGCCGACGTGATGTATGCCGCCGACGATCCACTCGCCGATCGCGTCAGCCAGCGCCGCCCGCTCCTCCTCGAACCGGGCCGGCCAGGCTGGGTCATACGGCGAGAGCCGAATCGGCTCGTCAGGAACCGGGGTCTTGGTCGGGGGGAGCGAATCGATGGGCCTATCTTCGCTACCGCTCGTTACGTCGGCAAGCCTTGGCTCGGTCGTCGGTCCTGTTCGGCGTGGGCAACGCGCTGTGGGCGTTCGAACGGCCCGACGCCGGTGCCCCTGCGCGTGAGATCGTCGCGTTCTACACGGACAACTCGGCGTGGATCATCGCCGGTGGGAGTCTCAGCCTCCTCTCGATCGCGCTGCTCGTCTTCTTTGCGAGCGGCGTTCGGGCGATCCTTCGGGAGCACGAGGGCGACGACCTGCTCGCCACCACCGCATTCGGTGGCGCACTCCTCTTGGTGGCGGCCGGGCTCGGCGCCGAGACCCTCAACATGGTCGGGGCGTGGCGTGCCGACGACGGCCATCTCACGCCGGAACTCGGCCGGGCGCTGTTCGAGATCTCCTACGTCCTCGGCTACAACGGCGCCGGGGTCGGCATCGGCATCTTGCTCCTGGCAATAGCAGCGGTCGCATTGCGTGCCCGGGCACTCATGCCTCGCTGGCTCGCACTCCTCCTATTCGTCGTCGGACTGGCGTTCATCACCCCGCTCGCTCGGTTCCTGCTCGCGCCCTCGATTCTGCTGCTGGCCGTGGCGTCCGTACAGCTCCTCAGGACTTCGGCGCCGGACGTGGCGAGCAACGTGACCTGAGCCGACCCTGGCCCTCCGCACAGCCTGCCGCCGCCGAGATTCATTTCGAGGCTGCCCGATCGAGTCCGTATACGACCACCGGGTCGCCAAGCAGCACGTCGTCACGCATAGGAGTCAGCCCAAGGCGCTCGGCGACGTGGACCGAGCGGACGTTGTCGGGGCTGATCATCGCCGTCAGATACGGCATGTCGAACTGTCATTTCCGCGGCTCGACCTCGACCGGACAGCTGACGCTGTTGGCGATGAAGCAGCGCTCGTGGGCGCGGTGGTGCAGCGAATCGACCTGCTTGTCGTCGAGATCGCGGTCGAGGGCGACGAACATCTCCTCGGGGTCGGCCCTGTCCGGATCACCTCCGAACTCCACTGCGCTGGATGCGGCGAGTCGTTGACCGGCGAGCTCGACCGTGTGGGCACGGGCGTCGTCGCCGACTGCATCCCAGATCACGCGCGCGCGATGAATGCTCGTGTGCGTCGCGCTCATCCCGGCTCCGATCCATTCGCAAGGTGCTCGGCCTTGCGGCGGTAGTCCTTGGTGGCGGTGAACTGCACGGCAGCATCTTGGCAGGGACGAGGAAATACTCGAAGGCCAGGATCGAGTTCCTCGACTGTCCGATGCGAAACTCAGGATGCAGGCGTGATTCGCGAGGTGCTCCCGCCCGATACGGGCTCGGTCTTCCGGGCCATGCAGGCTCTGCGAACGGACCTCGATGGCGAGGAGGCGTTCGTTCGTGCGGTTGACGACGTGCAGCGAGCGGAGGGCTACCGGCTCGTCGGGGTGTTCGAGGATGGCGAGTCGGAGGCAGTCGCCGTCGCGGGCTTTCGCGGCGTCCACAGCATCGCCTGGGGGCACTACCTCTACGTCGACGACCTCTCGACCCTTCCCGAGGCAAGGCGCCGCGGGCACGGACGGGCGTTGCTCGACTGGCTGCTGGAGGAGGGGAGGCAGCTGGGTTGCGATCAGCTCCACCTCGACTCGGGCGTCGGCCTCGACCGCGCCGACGCCCACCGGCTCTACCTGAACGCCGGAATGGTCATCGCCTCCCACCACTTCGCGCGCTACGTCAGGGAATAGCCAGCAGCCGCTCCACCACCAGCACGTCGCGCCAGTTCCCGTCGAGCTGTCCGTGGCGGCGATGGAGGCCGACCGAGGAGAAGTCGCAGCGCTCGACCAGGCGAACGCTGGCGACGTTGTCGGTGAAGAGCTTCCCGATCAGCTTGTGGAAGCCGTTGTCCACGGCGGCGGCGGCGAGCGCCTCGGTCAGGACCGTGCCGACACCGCGCCCTCGTGCCTCGGGGGCCACATAGACGCTGCACTCGCCGATTCCGGCGTAGCCGTCCGGGTAAAGCTCCCGCCGGACTCCGCGGCGCCGGCCGGTAGGCACCAGGTTCCGTCGTCGGTGCGCTTGGTCAGCAGGACGCGCTCGTCGTCTCGCTGTAGGGCGACCATCGCGCCGGGCATGAGGACGAGGTCGTTGCCCACCGCCTGTCGCAGCCGCCAGAGGTAAGAGTCTCGATAGCCCACGAGCGGGATTATGAGCCCGGGGAGGAGTGGACGACCGTGGTTGCCTTTCGCGAGCCGGCCGGTTGATCTCTTGCCCTGACCGCGAGCTAGCCTCCCTGGCCACGGGAACATAGAGAGAGGGAGATGTCGATGCTTTCATGGCTGGCCGGGAAGATGATCGCCCGCAACATGAAGTCGATCCGCGCCGGGGACGTCGGGCCGACGCTGGCGATGGACGCCGACGACGTCAAGTTCACGTTCCCCGGCGGCAGCTCGTTCGCGCCGGGGGCGAGCGGCAAACGGGCGCTGGAGCAGTGGCTCGAGCGCTTCGTCAGCCTCGGGCTGCAGATCTATCCCGACGAGGTCGTCCTCAAGGGGTTCCCGTGGCGGCAGACGATCTGCGTTCGCGGGCACATCCACCTCGACGATCCCGATGAGGGGCGGGTCTACGACAACCGCTACGTGATCTGGGGCCGGATCGCCTGGGGGGAGCTGCGCGAGTACGAGGTCTACGAGGACACCGAAGAGACCAGTCGGCTCGACGAATACCTGGCGAGGGCCGGGAAGGCGTAGCCGCGCCGCCCGGGTACCGAAGTCGTCGCCGAGCAACCGCAGTCGGTGCTCAGCGGCAGCACCCTCGATGAGCTTTTGAGTGAGCGCCTGAAGGGATCGCCGCAATTACAACTTTGTTATTCTCATCGCGGGAGATGGAATGGATCTCGATCACCTCATACCTCATGAGCAGGTTCTCGCTGAAGATCTGCGGGACCCGGAGTTTCGGGCCATTTGGGAGCGGACGGCGGTCGCGCGTTGGCTTGCCGTCGAGGTTGCGCACTACCGGGCGGTTCACGGGCTCTCGCAGAGCCAGCTTGCGAAGCATCTCGGTGTCCACCAGTCGGATGTGGCTCGGATGGAGCTGGGCGAGCACAATCCCAGCGTGGAGCGTCTGATTCGCGTCGCACGCGGGCTCGACCTTGAGCTGATGATCGACATCCGGCCGAAGGGCAAGCCCGCGAAGCTGCCCCGGAAACGGGCACTCGAAGCCACCTCGTACGCCTCGGGCGACTGCGAGATCGTCCTTGCGACGGCGTAGGCGATCCGTCGACCGAGACGACGCGTGAATCCGACGATCGACGAGCTGGCGGTCGCGGACGAGCCCAGCTCCTGGTCGGCGCTCGGGTTCGCGGTCGACGGCGACATCTGCGTGGTCGGCGATGTGCGGATCCGGTTGGCCGGCCCCGACGCGGGCAGGGGGCTGGCCGGCTGGTCGCTGCGGGACGTCGCCGGGACCGAGCTGGACGGGCTCCCGACCGCGCGGTCGGATCGCGAGCCTCCGGACAACCCGCCGGCGCACCCCAACGGCGTCGCCGCGCTCGACCACGTCGTCGCGATCGCGCCCGCGCTCGACCGGACGGTCGCGGCGCTTCAGGGCGCCGGGCTCGACCTGCGCCGGATCCGCGAGGAGCCGACGCCGGCGGGCGCTCCGCGGCAGGCCTTCTTCCGGCTCGGCTCGACCATCCTCGAGGTCGTGCAGGAGCCGGCCGAGGCGATCGAGCGGGCCGGCGGCGCCGAGCGTCCCGCCTTCTTCTGGGGACTCGCCTTCGTCGCCCCCGACCTCGACGCGACCGTCGCCGGCCTCGGGGATCGGGTCAGCGAGATCCGGCCGGCAGTTCAGCCCGGCCGCCGCATCGCCACCCTGCGCCGCGCCGCCGGCCTCTCGGTACCGGTCGCGCTGATCACGCCGCCCGCCGATGCGCCGCCGGTCATAGCTCAAGCATCGCGACTCCCCGCCGATAGGGCCAGATGACAACTCGCCCCGCGGTGCCCAACGTCCTGCGCAAGCGCCTCGCCCTCGCGCTGGCCCTCACCGCGGTCGCGGCGCTCGCCGGGCCGGCGAGCTCGCTCGCCTCGCCCGCGCCCTCCGTCCTCACCCTGAGGACGGTCAAGGTCGGCGCCCCCGGGAATCCCGCGGTCGGCATCGTCCCCTTCACCGACGCCGTCTACTCGTCCTGCGCCGAAGCGGGTCAGACGCAGCCCGCCTGCCAGGAAGTCGGCGGGGTCAAGTACCGCTACGGCATCGGTCAGCTCGAGGTCACCGTCGCCCAGTGGGTGGCGTTCCTCAACACGGTCGATCCCGCCGGCCGCAACCGGCACCACCTCTACAGCGGCAACGAGAGCGGCTCGGCCTGGCCCAAGTACGGACAGATCGACCTCTCCCCCCGGGCGCCGTCCGGCCGCCACTACACCGTCGCCTCGCCGGAATGGGCCGACAAGCCCTACGGCTTCGCCAACTTCCTCCGCGCGGCGCGCTTCGTCAACTCCCTCTACAACGGCCGCCTGCTCTCCAGGCACGCCGCCGCCGCCGGCGGCTTCCGCTACCTCACCTACCGGGTGCGGCTCTCGCGCCGCACCGAGCGCGGGATGTACGACATGAGGCAGCGGGCGGCGACCCGCTCGCGCAAGTCGGGCTTCGTCATCCCCAGTCAGGACGAGTGGATCAAGGCCGCCTACTACGACCCCGGCGCCGGTGGCACCTACTCCTACTGGAAGTACCCGACCAACCCGGGCGTGTTCGGCGACGGCACCGCGACCGCCCCGGCGACGACCACGCTCGACCCGACGACCGGCGACGTGACCAACGCGGCGACCCAGCCGCTCGCGACCTACCACGCCTCCGGCGTCGCCGCCCCGAGCTGGTGCCCGGCGTCGCAAACCCCCGAAGCATGCGCCACTGTCAACCCCTTCGGCATCGAACCGACGACCTACGCGGCTGCCTATCAGGGCAGCCTCGGCAGCGTCGGCCAGGCCGCGACCACCTCCCCCTGGGGGACGCTCGACCAGGGCGGCAACGCGGTCGAGTGGACCGACACCATCACCGCGCCGCCGAGCGGTCGCAGCGGCCCCGGCCGGGTCTGGCGCCGCCTGCACGGCGGCATCGCCAACGCCCCCGCCTACCAGCTCTGGCTCTCCGCGATCGGACCGCAGCCGCAGGACAACGCGCTCTTCACCGCCACCTACCCGTGGCTCGGCTTCCGCATCGGCGTGCTCGGGAACCTGGTCCCGGGCAAGCGCTGAGCCGGGGCGCCGCTCCTCGACGCGTCTGCCGGGGCGGTATAGGGTCGCCCGAGATGACCGCCCGCGCGCTTGCCAGTCTGATGCTGCTCGCGGCGCTGGCGCTGCCGGCGGGTGCCCTCGGCGCACCGCATTCGCACCGCGGCCATTACGGCCGGTGGCCCGCGCGGGCGCCCGGCACGCTGACCCAGCTCGCCGGAGCGCGCGGCTGCCTGGTCGGGGGGTCCAAATCGCACTCCGGCTGCGGGACCGCCCGCGCGCTCAAGGGCCCCGGCCCGTTCATGGGCTCGCGGGCGATCGCGGTCAGCGGGGACGGCAAGCACGTCTACGTCGCCTCCTCGCGCAGCAACGCGATCGCCGTCTTCGCCCGCAACGCGCGCAGCGGCGTCCTCGAGCAGCCCGAAGGGACGGCCGGCTGCGTCGCCGCCAAAGGCGCCGGCGGCTGCGCCCGCGCGATCGGCCTCTACGGCCCGAACTCGGTCGCGCTCAGCCCCGACGGCCACTACCTGTACGCGACCTCGCGGGGGAGCAACGCGGTGACGGCCTTCCGGCGCAACGCCTCGACCGGGGCGCTGAAGCAGCTGCCGCCCGGCAGCGGCTGCGTCTCCGGGCTGCCGCTTCCCGGCTGCGCGACCGGACGGGCGCTGCTCGGCGCCGATGTGGTCGTCGTCAGCCCCGACGGCCGCAACGTCTACGTCGGCTCCTTCTTCGGCAACGCGGTCGCGGTCTTCGACCGCTCCGCGGCGACCGGCGCCCTGACCCAGCCGGCCGGCGCCGGCGGCTGCCTCGCCGCGGTGGCGACCGGCGGCTGCGCGACGGGCCTCGGCCTGGAAGCGCCGGAGGGCCTGGCGATCAGCGCTAACGGCGCCGACGTCTACGTCGCGACCGCGCTCTCCAGCGCCCTCGTCACGCTCGCCCGCGATCCCTCGACCGGCGCCCTCGCGCAGCCGGGCGGCGGCTGCATCGTCGACAGCGCCCTGACCGGCTGCACCACGGGGGTCCAGCTCGACGGCGCCAACGCGGTCGCGCTCAGCCCCGGCGACCGCGACGTATACGTGACCTCGCTGTTCAGCAACAGCGTCACCTCGTTCACCAGCGCGAGCGGCACCCTGACGCAGAAGGCCGGCACCGCCGGCTGCCTGGTCTGGCTGCGCGCCGTCGGCTGCTCGTTCGGCCGCGCGCTCAGCGCGCCCGAGGGCCTCGCCCTCTCGCCGGACGGGAGGAACGTCTACGCCGCCGCCTTCGCCACCGGCGCGATCGACGTGATCCGCCGCGGCGGGAAATCCGGCGAGCTGGCACAGGTGCCGGGCCGTCCCGGCTGTCTCGCTCCCCACTCGGTCCCGGGCTGCTCGCCCGGTCGGGCGCTGCGCGGCGTCAGCTCGATCGCGCTCAGCCCCGACGGCCGCTATCTCTACTCGACCTCGTTCGGCAGCAACGCCGTCGACATCTTCCGGAGGAACCAATGAGTCGAACCGACAAGCGCGAGGGCGGGCTCACCCGCAAGGAGCTGATCGGGACCGGGGCGGGCGCCGCGGCGGCGGCGCTGCTGGCCCAGAGCGGCGGGGTCGAGCGGGCGCTTGCTGCGGCGACGGGGAAGCGGCGCGGTGTCGCCGGGATGAACATCGTCCTCTTCCTCACCGACCAGGAGCGGGCGATCCAGCACTTCCCGCCCAACTGGCTGCGGCAGAACCTGCCGGGGATGCGGCGGCTGCGGCGCCACGGATTGAGCTTCGAACGCGCCTTCACCAACGCCTGCATGTGCTCGCCGGCGCGCTCGACCCTGATGAGCGGCTACTTCCCCGCCCAGCACGGGGTCAAGTACACGCTCGAGGAAGACATGTCGGTGGAGGAAGGCTACCCGCAGGTCGAACTGCCGGTCGACCTGGCGAACCTCGCCACGGTGATGAAAGCCGCCGGCTACAACGTCGTCTACAAGGGCAAGTGGCACTGCTCGAAGCCGGCGCAGAAAGAACACGCCGTCCCGGCCGACCTCGAAAAGTACGGCTTCCTGCGCTGGAACCCGCCCGACGCCGGCGCCAACCAGACCGTGCCCGAGGCCGGCGGCGGCTTCCCCGACAACGACGGGCGCTTCGTCGACTCGGTCGGTGAAGGTGCGGCCGAAGGGGCGCTCCAGTACCTCAGCTCGACGGCGGCCGAGGAACAGCCGTTCTTCATGGTGATCTCGCTGGTCAACCCGCACGACGTCCTCTTCTACCCGAGCAGGACCTTCGAAGAAGCGGGCTACGACGATTCCTGGCTGGAGGGGAACATCCACACGCCGGAGACCGACGAAGAAGACCTCTCGACCAAGCCCACGGTCCAGGAGGAGTTCCTGCGGATCTTCAACCTCACCGGCAAGCCCAAGAACGCCGCCCAGAAGCGCAGCTACCTGAACTTCTACGGCAACCTGATGCGCTCCTCCGACAGCTACCTGGTCAACGTGCTCGACAAGCTGGAACAGACCGGCCTGCTCGACGACACGCTGATCGTCCGCACCGCCGACCACGGCGAGATGGGCCTGGCGCACGGTGGCTTGCGGCAGAAGAACTTCAACTTCTACGAGGAGTCGACCCGGGTCCCGCTCGTCTACTCGAACCCGAGGCTCTTCCCGCGGCCGCTGAGCACGGATGCGCTGGTCTCCCACGTCGACTTCCTGCCGACGCTGGCCAGCCTCGCGGCGGCGCCGAAAGCGGCCCGCGCCAGGTGGGAGGGGGTCGACTACTCCAGACTGGTCCTCCATCCCTCGACCGCGAAGCCGGTCCAGGACTACGTCGTCTTCACCTACGACGACTACCAGTCCGGTCAGGCCAGCCCTCCCTACCCGAAACCGCCGAACCACATCGTCAGCATCCGCGAAGGGCGCTGGAAGCTGGCCAAGTACTACGACGTCGAAGGGCGCAAACGGCCGCAGTGGGAGATGTACGACCTGAAGAAAGACCCGCTGGAGAGGGAAAACATCGCCTACAAGGGCTTCGAACGCACGGAAGCGCAGGAGAAGCAGTTCCAGCGCCTCAAACGCAAGCTCGCCCGGGTCGAGAAGACCCGCCTACGGCCGCTCTAGGGGGACCGTAGCCGCAACGGCGACCAGCGGGAGAGCGCCTCATCCGGACTCACCCTCCCGGGACTCTTCGTCGGCGGTTTCGGCGAGCTGGGCTGACAGCTCGCTTGGGCGACAGCCGAGGCCGGCATCCAGCAGCTCCTGGTCGAGTGTCGCCAGGGTCGCCTTGCGACTCTCCGCCACCGCCGCGTAGGCGGCGTCATAGAGGGTCAGCTCGTGGCGGGCATACTTCGGCGAGGGCGCCGAGCAGGGCGCGGGCCTCGGTCACTTCCCCCTCGCCCTCGGCGTGGAACCACTTGACCGCCACGCTGGCGTCGCTAACGACGTCGATCACGGGCATCGCGTGAATCCCGCTCGGTGCGGATCAGCTCGGCCGCCTCGAAGCTCCCCGCGCCTTCGAGCGCCGCGCGGCCGCGCGCGAGCGCAGCGTCGATTGCCGCCGAGTCGGGCCAACCGAGTTCCCGCCGCGCCGCCTCCTGCATCGCGCTCAGCGGGAGAGCAGTTCGTCGCACCGCACCGCGGCGCGGCTGAGGAGAAGGACCTCCCCGTTGCGGTGCAGGAGGCCGGCGGCGGCGAGCTCCGCCACCGCCCGCTCGGCTGCGTCCCGCTGGCCGAAGTCAGCCTCGTCCATCGCCATCATCCGCAGCAGCTCGGCGAGTGTGACCTGGGCCGGATGGAGCGCCAGCAGCAGCTGCAGGACGGCGGCCTCGACCGCCACGTCGTCTTCGGCTGGGGTTCGGCTGTCGTCCATTTCTGCCATCGGCTCCACTTACCCAAGGCTGCTGCGCGCAGTTCTCTCCCCCCTCGCGATTTGTCCGTCACCCCAATATAGACGAAATTAAATCTTGTGTCTGCAACCCCCTTGTCTGAGGATGAGGAACTTCGCTGTCGGGCTCCGAGTCAGGCGTCCTCGCGGACGCCTCCCATCTCGCTGAAGACGGCGGTCGGGCCGCCGTCGGTGCGCTGCTCGTCGGCGATCACGTGGGAGACCGCGTTGATCAGCGCCAGGTGGGTGAAGGCCTGCGGGAAGTTGCCGAGATGGCGGGCGCTTCCAGCCTCCAGCTCCTCGGCGTAGAGGTCGAGCCAGCCGGCCGCCTCGAGCAGCCGCTCGCAGAGCTCGCGCGCCCGCTTCGCCTCGCCGATCTCCGACAGCGCCGAGACCAGCCAGAAGGAGCAGATCAGGAAGGTGCCCTCGGCGCCGCTCAGCCCGTCGTCGGTCTCCTCGACCTTGTAGCGGAGGACGAGGCCGTGCTGGGTGAGCCGCTCGGCGATCGCCTCGACCGTCGCCCGCACCCGCGGGTCGTCGGCCGGCAGGAAGCGGACCAGCGGGATCAGCAGGGTCGAGGCGTCGAGCGCGTCGGTCTCGTAGTGCTGGCGGAAGATGCCGTCGCGGACGCCGCGCTCGAGGATCTCGTCGCGGATCCTCTCCGCCGTCTCCTCCCACCGGGCGGCGACGTCGTCGACGCCGATGCTGCGGGCGAGGCGGGCGCCGCGGTCGACCGCCACCCAGATCATCAGCTTCGAGGAGACGTAGTGCTGCGGCTCGCCGCGCGACTCCCAGATCCCCTGGTCGGGATGGGGCCAGGCGCCGATCGCCGCCTCGACCTGCTCGCGGATCAGTTTGCGGTCGGTCGGGGTGCCGGCCCCGCGCAGCGCCTTCTCGTGCAGGTAGATCGAGTCCAGCAGCGCTCCCCAGACGTCGTTCTGGCGCTGGTCGAAGGCGCCGTTGCCGATCCGCACCGGCCGCGCGCCGCCGTAGCCGCCGAGGTGGTCGAGCGTCCGCTCGGTGAGGTCCTTCTCGCCGCCGATCCCGTACATGATCTGCAGTTGCGGGTCTTCGCGGCACACCCCGAGCACGAAGCGCATGAAGTCGCGCGCCTCGTGGTCGAAGCCGAGCGTGTGCAGCGCCCAGAGGCTGAAGGTCGAGTCGCGGATCCAGCTGAAGCGGTAGTCCCAGTTGCGTTCGCCGCCCGGCGTCTCCGGCAGCGAGGTGGTCGGCGCGGCGAGGATCGCGCCGGTCGGCGCGTGGGTCAGGCCCTTGAGGACGAGCGCCGAGCGCTGCAGGTGGATCCGCCAGGGGTGGTCGGGGAAGTTGCCGCCACGCAGCCAGGCGCGCCAGAACTCGGTCGTCGAGTCGATTCGCTCGATCGCCTCCGGGGCGCTGCGCGGCCCGCCCAGCGCGCCGTCTCCCCAGCTGAGCGCGCAGAAGCTCGACTCGCCGTCGCGCAGCCGCGTCCGGCCGCTTGCCGCGCCATCCCCGAGGGTCAGCTCCAGGTCGCTGGTCAGGCGCAGCTCGACGCCGCCGGCGCCGCGGGCGACCGCCTCGCCCAGCTCGCCGCCGCTCCACTCGGCCGCCTCGGCGCCGTAGGCGAAGCGCGGCAGGCACTCCATGTCGAGCTCGACGTGGCCGTCGATGCAGGTCGCCGTGCGCAGCAGCGAGCGGTCGGACTCGTGCGCGGTCCGTGGCCGCGACCCCGGCCCCTCCTGCTCGGCCCACTCGCCGATCGTCAGGGCGTCGTGGACGACCACCCAGCCGGTCGGGGTGACCCAGGTCGTCTCGATCACCAGCGTGCCCGGCTCGTAACGGCGGCTGATCGGCACGACCACGTCGCGGGGCGCCAGCCGGAATCGGCCAGCGCCGCGGTCGAGCAGCGCGGCGAAGGCGCTGGGCGAGTCGAAGCGCGGCAGGCAGAGCCACTCGACCGTGCCGTCGTAGGAGACGAGGGCACTGGTGTGGCAGTCCGAGAGGAAGCCGTAGCTGCCGATCGGCGGGAAGCGGTGATTGTCGGCGCTCACGGCGGAGGCAAGCTACCGTGGAATGCCGTGAACCTGCCGTTCGCTCACGTGGCCGGCGCCTTCGTGCCGATCGAGGTGATCCCGATCACCGTCTCCGGCGTCCTCTACTGGCACCGGGTGATGGTCCTCTCCTGGGACGGCCGCAAGGTGCCGCTCTGGCGCCAGATCTGCTTCGGCTCCGGCCTGCTGACGATCTCGATCGCCCTGTTCAGCCCGATCGGCCACATCGCCGACGAGCTGGTCGTCGCCCACATGGTCGAGCACCTGCTGATCGGCGACATCGCCGCCCTGCTGCTCGTCCTCGGCCTGACCCGCTCGCTGCTGCAGCCGATCCTCGCGATCCCCCTCTTCAACCGGCTTCAGGTCCTCACCCATCCCCTCGTCGCCCTCCCGCTCTGGGCGGTCAACTTCTACCTCTGGCACATCCCGCCGATCTACGACGCCGCCTACGGCACGGCGCCGATCCACGCGCTGGAGCACACCAGCTTCCTCTTCTTCGGCTGCCTGATGTGGATGCCGATCTTCGGCCCGCTACCCAAGCCGCAGTGGTTCGGCGCCGGCTGGAAGGTTGCCTACGTGATCGCCGTCCGCTTCACCGGTGCGATTCTCGGCAACGTCCTGATGTGGTCGGGGACGGTGCTCTACCCGATCTACGCGCCGGGCGAGCGCTACTGGGGCGTCTCGGCGATCGCCGACCAGAGCACGGCCGGCGTGATCATGATGGTCGAGGGCACCTTCCTGGCGCTCGGCGTCCTCGCCTGGGTGTTCTTCGAGGTGGCCCGCGAAGGGACCGAAAAGCAGGACCTGCTCGACCTCGCGCGCGAACGCGGCGTGCCACTCGACGAGCGCCGCGCCCGCCGCGCCGTCGCCGCCGGCCACGGCGCCCTGCTCGAGGAGCGGCTGAGCGCTGCGCGCGATGACTGAGGCTCGGGCCTGGCTCGTCACCGGCCCGCTGGGCCGCGGCCTCGCCTTCGCGGTCGACTTCGCGGTGGCGGTGCGTCGCGGCCTGCTGCGGCGGTCAGGCTCGGTTCGATGAAGCATTTGGGGGTCTATGCACCCCCCGATGCTTCCACCGGCGCGAGGTGATCCTCTAGGGTCCGGCGCTCGATGGAGCCGACGGTCAAAGAGCTGCCGAACTCGCGGGTCGAGGTCGAGGTCGAGGTCCCGGCCGCCGACGTCGAGCGCTCCGTCAACCGCGCCGCCCGCGGGCTGGCGCGGGAGATGCGGATGCCCGGCTTCCGCAAGGGCAAGGCGCCGCCCTCGCTGGTGATCCAGCGGCTCGGCTTCGCCGCTGTGCTCGAGGAGGCGATCCGCGAGGCGCTGCCGGAGTGGTACGAACGCGCCCTGCTCGGGTCCGGTATCGCCCCGGTCGGCGAGCCCGGCGTCGAGGTCGTCTCGACCCCCGAGGCGATCGGCGAGCCGCTCGAGTTCAAGTTCGAGATCGGCGTGCGGCCGAAGGCGAAGCTCGGCGAGTACAGGGACCTCGAGGTCGGCAAGGCCGAGCCCGAGGCGCCGGAGGAGGCCGTCGACCGCGAGGTCGAGCGGATCCGTGAGAGCTTCGCCCGGCTGGAGCCGGTCGAGCGGGCTGCCGCCGAGGGCGACTCGCTGCTGATCGACTTCGAGGGGCTGGTCGACGGCAAGGCCTTCCGGGGCGGGACGGCGACCGACTACCTGCTGGAGCTGGGCAGCGGCCAGCTGATCGAGGGCTTCGAGGAGCAGCTTGGCGGGGCGAGCGCGGGGGAGAGTCGCGGGGTCGAGGTCGGCTTCCCCGAGGACTACCGGGCCGAGGAGATGGCCGGCAAGGACGCGGTCTTCAAGGTCGAGGTGAAGGAGGTGCGCGAGAAGGTGCTGCCCGAGCTCGACGACGACTTCGCCTCCGAGGCCTCGGAGTTCGACACCCTCGAGGAGCTGCGCGCCGACATCGCCAGGCGGCTCTCCGAGGTGGTCGGCGAGCGGATCGAGCAGGACTTCCGGGTTGCCGCGGTCGACGCAGCGGCCGCGCAGGCGACCGTCGAGCTGCCGGAGGAGCTCGCGACCGCCCGCGCCGAGGAGCGCTGGGAGCGGGTCGAGCGGCAGCTCGCGGCGCGCGGCATGAGTCCCGACTCCTACCTCCAGATGCAGGGGAAGACGCGGGAGGAGGTGATCGCCGATTCGAAGTCCGACGCCGAAGCGGAGCTGAAGCGCGAGGCGGTGCTGGCGGCGATCGCCGAGGCCGAGGAGATCGAGGTCACCGAGGCGGAGATGGTCGAGGCGCTGGAGCACACCGCCGAGCACGAGCGCACCAGCCCCGAGAAGCTGCTGAAGCGGCTACAGGAGAACGGCCGCGACGCGATGGTCCGCGAGGACATCCGCATCGGCAAGGCGATCGACCTGGTCGCCGAGTCGGCGAAGCCGATCCCGGTCGAGCAGGCCGAGGCGCGGGAGAAGATCTGGACGCCGGAGAAGGAGCGCGAAGAGGCCGGATCGCTGTGGACGCCGGGCGACGATTGAGCCGGCCCCGCCGCACGCCTTCTATAGAGTGCGGCTCATGAGTCCCCTGGTACCGATGGTGGTCGAGCAGACCTCGCGCGGCGAGCGCGCCTTCGACATCTACTCGCGCCTGCTCAACGAGCGGATCGTCTTCCTCGGCACGCCGGTCACCGAGGACATCGCCAACCTGATCGTCGCCCAGCTGCTGCACCTCGAGTCCGAGGACCCCGACAAGGACATCAGCCTCTACGTCAACTCGCCCGGCGGCTCCGTCTATGCCGGCCTGGCGATCTACGACACGATGCAGTTCATCAAGCCCGACGTGCAGACGATCTGCGTCGGCATCGCGATGAGCATGGGGGCGCTGCTGCTCTGCGGCGGCGCCGCCGGCAAGCGGATGTCGCTGCCGAACTCGAAGATCCTCATCCACCAGGTCTCGGCCGGCTTCCAGGGCCAGGCGACCGACATCGAGATCCACGCCAAGGAGATCCTCGACACCCGCCGCCGCCTCGACGAGATCATCGCCAAGCACACCGGCCAGCCGTTCGACAAGGTGACGAACGATACCGATCGCGACTACTTCATGAGCGCGGAGGAAGCGAAGGAGTACAGCATCGTCGACCGCGTCATCGAACACCACTGAAGCGCCCGTTACTCCTCTTTCTCGCCCTCTTCGCGGTTCTCGCAGCGCCCGTCGCCGCCGCTACGGCCGTCCACGACGGAAGCGTCCGCTTCTACGCTCACGTCTTCCCGGTTCGCGGGCCGCATGGGACGCGCGGGCCGATCGGGGAATTCGGCGCCCCGCGCGACGGCGGCCGCAGCCACGAAGGCTTCGACATCGTCGCCGCCTGCGGCACGCCGCTGGTCGCCGCGGCGACCGGTCGGGTGCTGCGCAGCGGCTATGACCCGGTGCTCTACGGCAACTACCTGCTGATCCACGGCCAGGGCGAGCACCGCAGCTTCTTCTACGCCCACATGCGCCGCCCGGCCCGCGTCCACCGCGGCGACCGCGTCTGGACCGGCGAGCCGGTCGGCCTCGTCGGCGAGACCGGCAACGCCCGCACGGTCGGCTGCCACCTCCACTTCGAGATCCACCTCCGCGGCCGCCCGGTAGACCCCGAGCCCGAACTGCGCAGCTGGGACCGCTACAGCTGAACCGGTCGCTCCGCTGTGCCTTTGCAGGCCATAGTGGGGCAAAGGAACAGCGGAACGGGTGCGGTTAGAGCTTGAGCTCGTACGCGACCCAATCGCTGCGCTCGGCTCCGGTCGAGTCGTAGAGGCGCCGGGCGGCGAGGTTGTCGGGCTGGGTCTCCCACTCGAGGTGGTGGGCGCCGCGCTCGCGGGCGACCTCGGCGCTTGCCTCGACCAGAGCGCGGCCGACGCCCTCGCCGCGGGCGCGCTCCCCGACGTAGAGGTCGTTCATCAGCACCGTCTCGGCCGGGGGGAGCGAGGTGAAGGACCAGTAGAGGCAGGCGTAGCCGAGCAGCTCGTCGCCGCGCCAGGCGCCGAGCAGCATCCCGTCCTCGCTCGGGGCGAGGAAGCGGGAGAAGAAGGCGCGGTTGCGCTCGCCGTCGACGTCCTCGACCTCGTAGAAGCGCTGGTAGGCGGCGATCAGCGGCAGCAGCGCCTCCAGCTGCGCGGCGGAGACCGGCTCGACTCGGACCTCGGCGGCCATCGCCGCCACGGTATCGCGCCGCACGCAAGCGCCCGCCCGCAGGAAGGGACGGCGCCGCTCCCGAAGTAAACGAGCGAACCGAGAGGGCCGGGTTGCAGCTCCCACTAAGCTTTGGGGCGCGACGCCGGTAGGCAACTACCGCCCCGCAAGGAGGGGATTCCGCTGGCACGTCCCACAGATTCCAACGAGCAGCTCCTCTGCAGCTTCTGCGGCAAGTCGCAGCGCCAGGTGAAGAAGCTGATCGCCGGCCCTGGCGTCTACATCTGCGACGAGTGCATCGACCTCTGCAACGAGATCATCGACGAGGAGCTGGCGCCGCCCTCGGCCGCGGTCGAGCTCGAGAACCTGCCCAAACCACGCGAGATCCACGAGGTCCTGCAGGAGTACGTGGTCGGCCAGGATGCCGCCAAGCGCGCGCTCTCGGTCGCCGTCTACAACCACTACAAGCGAGTGCAGATGTCCTCCCAGGGCGAGGACCCCGAGGTCGAGCTGCAGAAGTCGAACATCCTCCTGCTCGGCCCGACCGGCTGCGGCAAGACGCTGCTCGCCCAGACCCTCGCCCGGATCCTCAACGTGCCGTTCGCGATCGCCGACGCGACCGCGCTGACCGAGGCCGGCTACGTCGGCGAGGACGTCGAGAACATCCTCCTGAAGCTGATCCAGGCCGCCGACTACGACGTCAAGAAGGCCGAAACGGGGATCATCTACATCGACGAGATCGACAAGATCGCGCGCAAAGCCGACAACCCGTCGATCACCCGCGACGTCTCCGGCGAAGGCGTGCAGCAGGCGCTGCTGAAGATCCTCGAGGGGACCACGGCCTCGGTGCCGCCGCAGGGCGGCCGCAAGCACCCCCACCAGGAGTTCCTCACCCTCGACACGACCAACATCCTGTTCGTCTGCGGCGGCTCCTTCGCCGAGCTCGACAAGGTGATCGAGTCGCGGGTCGGCAACCGCGGGATCGGCTTCGGCGCGGCGATCTCCTCCCGCGAGGAGAAGGACAAGGGCGAGTGGTTCGAGCAGGTGCTGCCCGAGGACCTGATCGAATACGGCCTGATCCCGGAGTTCATCGGCCGCCTGCCGGTCGTCGCCGCGATCCACCAGCTCACCCGCGACGACCTGATCACGATCCTGACCGAGCCGCGCCACGCGCTGACCAAGCAGTTCCAGCGCTTCTTCGAGTTCGACGACATCGAGCTGGTCTTCGCCGAGGACAGCCTCGAGGCGATCGCCGACAAGGCGCTGGAGCGGGAGACCGGCGCCCGCGGCCTGCGCTCGATCCTCGAGGAGACGCTGCTCGACGTCCAGTTCGAGCTGCCCTCGCGCCGCGACGTGACCAAGTGCGTCGTCACCCGCGAGACGATCGTCCAGGGCCGCCGCCCCACGCTGGTCACCGAGGCCGCCCATCAGGACATCGGCGAGGCCGAGGAGGATCTGGGCGAGGAAACCGCCTAGCGAACGTAGCTGGCGCCTTTGTGCCGGATAGCGGCAGGAAAGCGCCACTAGACTCGGCGCTCGATGCCCGATGAGCGCCGGAAGCAGCTGGAGGAGAAGACCCGCTACGAAGCGGCCGAGGTCGAGCGGCGCGTTTTCGCCGAGTGGATCGAGGGCGGCTACTTCCACCCGCCTGCCGAGGGCACGGCGGCGGAGAACTTCTCGATCTCGATCCCGCCGCCCAACGTGACCGGCGCCCTGCACATGGGCCACGCTCTGAACGGCTCGATGCAGGACGCGCTGGTCCGCATGCAGCGGATGCGCGGCCGCAACACGCTCTGGCTGCTCGGCACCGACCACGCCAGCATCGCCGTCCACGCGGTGCTGGAGAAGGAGCTGCGCGCCGAGGGCACCTCGCGGCAGGAGCTGGGCCGCGAGGCGTTCATGGAGCGCGCCTGGGCCTGGAAGGAGCGCTACGGCTCGCGGATCGTCGAGCAGTTCAAGCGGCTCGGCGCCTCCTGCGACTACGAGCGCGAGCGCTTCACCCTCGACGACGGCTACGTCCGCGCCGTCCACCGCGTCTTCAAGCAGCTCTACGACAAGGGCTACATCTACCGCGACAACTACCTAGTCAACTGGGACCCCGGCTCGCGCTCGGTGATCTCCGACCTCGAGGTCGAGAACCGCGAGGTCGAGGACACCCTCTACTCGATCGACTACCCGGTCGAGGGCGCCGATCGCGTCCTCACCGTCGCCACGGTGCGGCCGGAGACGATGCTGGCCGACACCGCGGTCGCGGTCAACCCGGACGACGGGCGCTACGCCGACCTTGTCGGCGAGCACTGCGTCCTGCCGCTGGTCGGCCGGCGGTTGCCGATCATCGCCGACGAGCACGTCGACCCCGAGTTCGGCACCGGGGCGCTGAAGATCACCCCGGGCCACGATCCCAACGACTTCGAGATCGGTCGCAAGCACGGCCTCGAGGAGATCGGCGCGATCGGCCCCGACGGGCGGATCAGCGAGGAGGCGGGGGAGCGGTTCGCCGGGATGAGCGCCGCCGAGGCGCAGGAGGCGGTAGTCGCGGCGCTGCGCGAGGAGGGCCGGCTGCGCGGCGAAGAGCCATACCTCCACTCGGTCCCCTTCTCGCACCGCTCCGGCGAGCGGATCGAGCCGCTGATCTCGCGGCAGTGGTTCTGCCGCATGGACGAGCTGGCGAAGCCGGCGATCGCGGCGGTCGAGCGCGACGAGGTGCGGATCGCGCCGCCGCAGTGGAAGCGCGTCTACCTCGAATGGATGCGCGAGATCCGCCCCTGGTGCGTCTCCCGCCAGCTCTGGTGGGGGCACCGGATCCCGGTCTGGTACTGCGACGCCTGCGAGGCCGATCTGGTCGTCGCCGAGGCCGAGCCCGAGCGCTGCGGCGCCTGCGGTGGCGAGCTGCGCCAGGAGGAGGACGTACTCGACACCTGGTTCAGCTCGGCGCTGTGGCCGTTCGCCACGCTCGGCTGGCCCGACGACACGCCCGAGCTGCGCGCCTTCTACCCGACCGACTTCCTCACCACGGCGCGCGACATCCTCTTCCTCTGGGTGGCGCGGATGATCATGGCCGGGCTCGAGTTCACCGGCGAGGTCCCGTTCGGCGACGTCTACGTCCACTCGGTGATCCAGGCGCGCGACGGGCGGCGGATGTCGAAGAGCCTCGGCACCGGCATCGACCCGCTGGAGGAGATCGAGGTGCACGGAGCCGACGCGCTGCGCTTCGGCCTGCTGGCGATGTCCTCGACCCAGGACGTTCGCTTCTCCGACGCCAAGGTGCAGCAGGGCGCCGACCTGGCGAACAAGCTGTGGAACGCCGGGCGGTTGATTCTGATGAATGTGAAATTCGATCAGAATCAACCGCACATCGATGCGCGGCAGGACCAAGTTCCTGCCGCGGTCGCGGGCGGGACGGGCACGGATCAGGATGTCCTTTCTCCGACGCGGGTCGAGGATCGCTGGATCCTCTCGCGGTTGGAGGCGACGATCGGCTCGGTCACCGACAAGCTGGAGGAATACGACTTCGCCCACGCCACCCAGGAGGCCTACGCCTTCTTCTGGTCGGAGCTCTGCGACTGGTACCTGGAGATCTCCAAGCCGCGGCTCTACGAGGGGGAGGCCGAGGTATCGGCGATCCTGCTGCGGGTGCTGGAGCGGGTCCTGGCGCTGCTGCACCCGATCATGCCCTTCGTCACCGAGGAGATCTGGAGCTACCACCCGGTCCGCGAGGGGCACCTCGCCGTCCACCCGTTCCCCGCGGCCGACGATTCGCTGCGCGACCCCGAGGCGGAGGCCCAGGTGCGAGCCGGGATCGAGCTGACCCGCCGCCTGCGCGCCTGGCGCGACCTGGTCGAGGCGCCGGCGGCGACCGTGCTTCCCGCCCGTGCCGAGGGCGTCGCGCCGCAGGAGTTCGTCGGCCGCCTCGCCCGGGTCGAGTTCGGCGAGGACGGTGGCGACCCTGTCGCCTCCGTCGGCCCGGTGAAGATCCTCGCCTCGGCCGAGATCGACGCCGAGGCGGTCGCCGCGCGGCTGGAGGCGCGCCGCGAGGAGCTGCGCTCCGAGGTGGCTCGGGCCGAGGGCAAGCTCGGCAACGAGAAGTTCGTCTCCCGCGCGCCGGCCGAGGTGGTCGAGGAGGAGCGCGAGAAGCTCGTGCGCTACCGCGCCGAGCTCGAGGAGCTCTCGGAATAGATCCCGAGGCCTACCTCGACTCGCTCGAGCCGATCGGCTGGAAGCTCGGGCTGGAGCGGATGCGCAAGCTGAGCACGCTGCTCGGCCTGCCCCAGCACCGCTTCGCTTCGATCCACGTCGTCGGCACCAACGGCAAGTCGTCGGTGACGCGGATGACCGCGGCGCTGCTCGAGGCGCACGGGGTCAGCGCCGGCGCCTGCGTCTCCCCGCACGCGGCGCGCTGGTCCGAACGAGTGCTGATCCACGGTGAGGAGATCCACGGCGGCCCCTTCGCCGCCGCCGTGGAGCGCGCCGCGCAGGCGGCCGAGACGGTGAACCGCAGCCTCGGGGAGGGGGAGGTCGTCACCCAGTTCGAGCTGGCGACCGCGGCGGCGTTCGTCGCCCTCGCCGCGGCGCGGGTTCAGGCGGGTGTCGTCGAGGCCGGCCTGGGGGGAAGGCTCGACGCGACCAACACGATCCCCTCGCGGGTCACCGTGCTGACCTCGGTCGGGCTCGACCACACGCAGTGGCTGGGCGAGGTCGAGGAGGAGATCGCCGCGGAGAAGCTGGCGGTGCTGCGTGACCAGACGACGCTGGTGCTGGGCCGGGTCAGCCCGGCGGTTGCGGCGCTGGCCGAGCGGACCGCGCGCGAGCGCGGCGCCGAGCTGGTCGTCGCGCCGGAGGATCCGGGGCCGCAGCTGCGGCTGCGGGCGCCGGGGCGCTTCCAGCGCCGCAACTTCGCCCTCGCCTGCGCCGCCGCCGAGGCGTTCCTCGGCGAGCTGGACCCCGAGCGGGTCGCCGCGGTCGCCGCGGGCATCGAGATCCCCGGCCGGCTGGAGCGGGTGGCCGACGACCCTCCGGCCTACCTGGACGCCGCCCACAACCCGCCGGGCGCGGCGGCGATCGCCGAGGCGCTACCGGAGGTCGCCGGGCGCCGCCCGGTCGTCGCCTGCCTGGCGATCCTCCGCGACAAGGACGCGAGCGCGATCGTCGAAGCGCTGGCCCCGGCGGTCGACCGCTTCGTCTGCACCGGGCTTCCGGCAGGCCCCGCCCGCCGCTCGTTTCGAGCGGCGGAGCTGGCCGAGATCTGTCGTGCCGCAGTCGGGGTTCGGGCCGAGGGCGCCGCCGACTTCGAGGAGGCGGTCGCGCGTGGGCGCGAGCTGGCCGCCGCGGCCGGCGGGATCCTGCTCGTCACCGGCTCTCACTACGTGCTGGCGCCCGCCCGGGCGGCTCTGGCGGGCTGACCGTATGCGAGGATTGAAGCGTGGATCGCAGCGCCGGCTCGCAACTGCTCTCGATGATGGCCCTGGTCGCCGCGGTGGTCGCGGCGGTGATCCTGGTCTTCTTCGGTCTCGGCTACCTGTTCGGCAGGCTTTTCCTCTGAGCCCCCGCGGCGCCGCGCCGACAGGGTTTGCGTCACGGGTGGCGAAGTAGACTCACCGCTCCCCCCCGGCGGGCGCCCAGCCATGGCACTAGCGATCTTCGGCATCAGCAACAGCGGCCTCAACCTGGCCGTCAACCTTCTCATCCTCATTCTGGTGGCCGTCTGGCTGGCGCTGATCGTCTTCACCTACCTCGACGCCAGGCGACGCATCTCCGATTCGTTCCTGGTCGGCTGCGCGACCCTCGCCTCGTTCATCCCCTACATCGGCACCGCGGTCTACGCGATCGTCCGCCCGCCCGAGTTCCTCGAAGACGCTCACGAACGCGAGCTGGAGATCGAAGCGGCGGAGCTGCGGGTGCGGCAGCTGAGAGAGGTGTCCTGCCCGGACTGCGGCTTCCCGATCGAGAAGAACTACCTGCGCTGCCCGCAGTGCCGGCGCCGGCTCAAGGACCCCTGCCCGAGCTGCCGCAAACCGGTCGACCGGAAATGGACGCTCTGCCCGTTCTGCGAGGAGCCGCTGCGCGAGCAGGCGGAGAGGCCGCGGCGACGCAAGGCGCCCCCCCCGGACGGGGAGCGCAAGCCGGCCGCCGAGGAGCGCAAGAAACGGCCGGCGCCCGAGAAACGCAAAGCGCCGAAACGCGATCCGGATCGCGCCCCGCGCGCCACGCCGTCGGCCGAGCAGGAGCCGGTCCGCGACCGCGCCAAGAAAGAGACCGAGAGCCAGAAACGACCGCAAAGGAGCCCCAGCCGTGAGCCGGACCCTGATCCTCGTAAAGCCTGACGCATTCGAGCGCGCCCTCAGCGGCGAGGTGATCGCACGCTTCGAGCGCAAGGGGCTGCGGATCGTCGCCCTGAAGACGATGGTCGCGGTCGGGGAGATCGCCCACGAGCACTACGCCGAGCACACCGAGAAGCCGTTCTTCGGCGAGCTGGTCGAGTTCATCACCGGCGGCACGCTGGTCGCGATGGTGCTCGAGGGGACCGAAGCGGTGGCGGCCGCGCGGCAGGTGATCGGCGCGACCGATCCGGTCGAGGCGGCGCCCGGGTCGATCCGCGGTGACTACGCGCTCGAGGTGACCTTCAACATGGTCCACGGTTCCGACTCGGACGAGTCGGCTGAGCGCGAGATCGGCATCTGGTTCCCCGAGCTCGCCTGAACGTCGTCCTCGCGTCCGGATCGCCGCAGCGGAGCGAGATCCTGCGGAAGCTTGGCGTTGAGTTCGAGGTCGTGGTTCCTGGGGTCGAGGAGCTGACGGGGGGAGATCCTGAGGTCGAGGTGCTTGAGAACGCGCGCCTCAAGGCGAGAGCTGTCGCAAGCGATGGCATCGTGATCGCCTGCGATACGGATGTCGTGCTCGACGGGCGAGCGCTCGGAAAGCCGGCTGACGAGGCCGAGGCGCGCGAATACCTGGACCGGATGTCGGGCCGGGCGCACGAGGTGCTCAGCGGGCTGGTGGTGCTCGCCGGCGGGGAGGAGCGGAGTGGGCTCGAACGGACCACCGTGGTCTTCAGGGAGCTGGACGAGGCGGCGAAGGAGCGGTACGTGCGGTTCGGGGAGTGGCGCGGCCGGTCGGGCGGGTACGCGATTCATACCAATTCACATTCAAGCCAGTAGGTAATAGCCCGGCGGCGTCGAATCGTCGTCCATGGCTACTTCAATTCCGTTTCCAGAAGGCACCGTCGAGCGCATGGATGAGCTGCTGGCAGAGAAGGGGCTGTCGAGCAGAGAGCACGTACGGGTCAGGTGCATCCGCCTGCTGGCCCTGGGGTGGAGGGCGCAGGATGTCGCCGAGGCGGTCGGCCTCTCCTGCAGCAGCGTCTATCGCCGCAAGGCCGAATTCCTCAGCGAGGGCGAGAGCTCGCTCCTCACCGCTGGCTGGGGCGGCCGCCGCCACGGGGTCCTCACCCCCTCCGAGGAAGCCGATTTCGTCGCCCACTTCGAGGAGGCGGCCCGGGAGGGGCAGATGGTGACGGCCTCCGCGATGCTGGGCGAGCTGGCGAAGCGCTGTGGCAAGCCGCCGAGCGCCATGACGCTCTACCGGATCCTCGCCCGCCACGGCTGGCGCAAGGTGGTTCCCCGGCCGCGCCATCCGCAAGCCGACCCCGATCGCCAGGAGGCGTTCAAGGAAACCTCCCGCAGCTCCTGGCGTCCGCCCGCGCGGGCGACCGGCGCCCGCTGAGGCTGATGTTCATGGACGAGGCGCGCTTCGGGCGCATGAACCGCCCCGTGCGCTGCTGGGCGCCACCCGGCGTGCGTCCCGTAGTGGACTGCCAGACCGTGCGCGAGTACACATACGCCTACGGCGCGCTGTGCCCGCAAGACGGCACGCTTTGCTCGCTGATCCTGCCGAGCATGCACAGCGCCTGCTTCGAGCTGTTCGCCCAGGAGGTCTCCAAGCGCCATCCCGACGAGCTCGTCGTCCTGGTCTGCGACGGGGCCGGCTCGCACACCGCCACAGAGCTCTCGCTGCCCGACAACATCTGCATCCTCACCCTGCCGCCCTACAGCCCCGAGCTGAACCCCACAGAGCAGCTCTGGGACCTGATCCGCGAGCGGCGCTTCTCCAACAACGCCTACGACACCCTGGATGAGGTCGAGGACGACCTCGCCGAGGAGCTGCGCGCCCTCGAAGCAGACCGCCCCACGATCCAGTCCCTCGCCGGCCACCCCTGGATAACAGCATCAATCAACTTGAGTGTTGATTAGTATCAGACGCTTGGGTCGACGCTGGTCGAGCGGCTGGAGGGGAGCGTGTCGAACGTGGTCGGACTGCCGGTGGGGCTGCTCGTGGAGCTGGCGCCGGAGCTGCTGGAGCGCGGTTCAGTCGCGTAGGGCCACCGCGTCGCCGATGCTGTCCAGCAGAGCGTCGGCGATCTGCGGGTCGAAGTGGGTGCCGCGCTCCCCGGCGATCTCCTCGGCTGCCTTCTCGACGCCGAAGGCCGGCCGGTAGGGACGGTCGCTGAGCAGAGCGTCGAAGACGTCGGCCACCGCGGCGATCCGTCCCTCGATCGGGATCTTGTCGCCACTCAGGCCCTGCGGGTAGCCGCTGCCGTCGAACCACTCGTGGTGGGTGAGGGCGATCGTCGCCGCCAGCTTCAGCAGCTCGCTCTCGCTGCCGGCGCCGTCGAGGATTTCGTAGCCGACCGTGGTGTGGACCTGCATCCGCGTGCGCTCGCTCTCGGTCAGCTCGCCGCGCTTGTGCAGGACGCTGTCCGGCGTGGCGATCTTGCCGACGTCGTGCATCGGCGCCGCCGCCCGCAGCAGCAGCACCTGCGCGGGGTCGAGCCCGAGCCGTTCGCCCAGGAACGCGGTTATCGAGGCCATCCGGTTGATGTGGAGGCCGGTCGCGGGATCGTGCATCTCGATCGCTCGCGCCAGCCGTTCGACCGTCTCCTGGCGCGACGCGCGCAGGCTGGCGATCGCCTTGCGCTGCGCGTCGATCAGTTCGTGCCGCAGCGCCTCGGTCCTTTCCTCGGCGCTGCCGAGCAGCGCCGCGTGCCGCGCCTCCTCGGCCAGCTCGAGCCGCTGCTGGCGCAGCGCGTTGGCGACCGTTATCTGCAGCTGGCCCGGCCAGAAGGGCTTGACCAGGTAGCCGTGCGCGCCCAGCCTGAAGGCGCGCTCGGCGATCTCGGGATCGTCGACTCCGGTCACCATCACGATCGCTGTCTCGGGATGGTCGCGGGCGACCTCCTCGACCAGGGCCAGGCCGGACTCGCCCGGCATCTGGATGTCGCACAGCGCCAGCTGGATGGGATTTGTGGAGAGCTTCTCGCGCGCGTCGGCGACGCTGATGGCCAGCGCGCAGTCGTAGTGGTCGGCGAGCGAGCGCTCGACCAGCCGCAGCACCTCCGGCCGGTCGTCGGTGACGAGGATGCGCGGCCTCCCCTCGGGCGCCCCGGCGAGCTCGGCCAGGCCGGTCACCGACCGGCCGCCGCGGGGCGTTCGAGCAGGTCCCGCACGGCCTTCAGCAGGGCCTGCGCGTTGAACGGCTTCTCGATGAACTCGCTCTGGGCGTTGTCGGTCAGCGCCTGCGGCGCCAGCACTTCGTGGCTGTAGCCGGACATGTAGATCACCCGCAGGTCCGGCCGCTCCGTCCGCGCCTTCTCGACCAGCTCGGTGCCCAGCATCTCGGGCATGATCACGTCGGTCAGCAGCAGGTCGATCGCCTGCTCGGTGCGACCGCAGATTTCCACCGCCTCCGCGCCGCGCGCCGTGCCGATCACCGCGTAGCCGCCCTTGGTGAGGATCCGTTCGGCCATCCGCCGCACGTCCGGCTCGTCCTCGACCACCAGCACCACCTCGCCACGGCCGGCCGAGCGCTCGGTCCTGACCGGCGGGGAGGGCGCCGGGACGACCGCGGTCGCCGGCAGGTGGATCTTGATCGTGGTGCCGATCCCCGGCTCGGAGTAGACGTCGATCCGCCCGCCGGCGCCGGTGACGATCCCGTAGACCGTGGCCAGGCCGAGCCCGGTCCCGTCGGGCTTGGTCGTGTAGAAGGGCTCGAAGACGCGGTCGGTGGTCTCGGCATCCATGCCGGTGCCGGTGTCGCTCACCTTGAGCCGCACGTAGCGGCCCGGCGCGGTGTCCGGGTGCATGTAGGCGAACTCCTCGTCCAGCTCGGCGTTCTCGGCCTCGATCAGCAGGCGGCCGCCGTCCGGCATCGCGTCGCGGGCGTTGACCGAGAGGTTGACCAGCACCTGCTCCATCTGGCCGGGATCGGCTTCGACCGCCCACAGCTCCTCGTCGAGGACGACGTCCAGCTCGACCCGCTCGCCCAGCGCCCGCCGCAGCAGGTTCTCCAGCTCGCCGACCACCTGGGCCATGTCGAGCACCTCCGGCTTGACCACCTCGCGGCGGCTGAAGATCAGCAGCTGCCGGGTCAGCGCCGCGGCTCGCCCGGCGGCGCGGCGGATCTCCTCGATGTCGTCGTGCGCCTGCGAGCCCGGATCGAGCTCGTCGGCGACGAACTCGGCGTAGTTCATGATCACCCCGAGGATGTTGTTGAAGTCGTGGGCGATCCCGCCGGCGAGCTGGCCGACGCTCTCCAGCCGCCGCGCCCGCTGAAGCTGGTCCTCGAGCGCCTTCTCGTGCTCGCTTTCCGCCCGCTCGCTGATGTCGCGGACGGCGGCGGTGGCGATCGTCTCGCCGTCCAGCTCGAGGTGGGAGAGGCTGACCTCGACCGGGAACTCGGTGCCGTCGCGGCGCACCGCGAACAGCTCGACCCCGACGCCCATCGAGCGCATCCGTGGCTCCTCGAAGTAGGCGTCGCGGTGGCCGCTGTGCAGCGTGCGGTAGCGGTCCGGGATCAGCGTCTCGATCGTCTCGCCCAGCAGCCGATCGCGCTCGAAGCCGAACAGGTCCTCGGCCTGGCGGTTGACGAGGACGATCCTGCCGCCGGGCCCGACGCCGACGATCGCGTCGGGGACGAACTCCAGGAACTGCTCGAAAGTCGAGCCCGCTCCCTCCGTCCTGGTTGCGTCTGGCCTATCTGCCACCGGCGACACCGCCTGTCATCGGCAATCTATTGATCCAGCTGTGCTGATTATACGTTTCGGTGCGGTAGGAAGTCAAATGGAGTCGTAATTAAATTCTTACGGGGTGTCGAGGCGGATTTCCAGCCGGTCTTGACCATCTGGGATGATTGCGCTGCATTTTCCGCAATCGCATGGGCATCTTCAGCTACTTCACCGGACTCGGCGGCCGCGACATGGCGGTCGACCTCGGCACCGCGAACACGCTCGTCTACGTGCGCGGGCGCGGCATCGTGCTCTCCGAGCCCTCGGTGGTCGCGATCGACTCGCGCACCGGCCAGGTCCACGCGGTCGGGGTCGAGGCGAAGCGGATGCTGGGCCGCACGCCCGGGTCGATCACCGCGATCCGGCCGCTGAAGGACGGCGTGATCGCCGACTTCGACGTCACCGAGCAGATGCTGCGGCACTTCATCAAACAGGTTCACTCCAACCGCTTCGCCCACCCGCGGGTGGTCGTCTGCGTCCCCTCCGGGGTCACCGGCGTCGAGAAGCGGGCGGTGGAGGAGGCCTGCCTCTCGGCCGGCGCCCGCAAGGCCTACCTGATCGAGGAGCCGATGGCGGCGGCGATCGGCGCCGGCCTGCCGGTCGCCGAGCCGACCGGCTCGCTGATCGTCGACGTCGGCGGCGGCACCACCGAGGTGGCGGTGATCTCGCTCGGCGGGATCGTCGTCTCGCAGTCGATCCGGGTCGGCGGCGACGAGCTCGACGAGGCGATCGTCAACCACTGCAAGCACCGCTACAAACTGGCGATCGGCACGCAGACGGCCGAGGAGGTGAAGCTCGAGGCGGGATCGGCCTCGCCGCTCCCCGAGGAGGTCGAGGTCGAGATCCGCGGGCGCGACCTGGTCTCCGGGCTGCCGAAGACGATCACGCTCGGCTCGGCCGAGGTGCGCGACGCGCTCGACGAGACGATCAGCCATGTCATCGACGCCGTCAAGGACACGCTCGACCGCACCCCGCCGGAGCTGGCGGGGGACATCATGGACCGAGGCATTACCCTGGCCGGTGGAGGTGCGCTCCTGCAAGGACTCGAACAGCGCCTCCGCGACGAGTGCCAGATGCCCTGTCAACTGGCAGAGTCGCCGTTGACCTGCGTCGCCGTCGGCTCGGGAATCTCCCTGGAGGAGTTCGAGACCATCCATCGGGCCAGCAAGATGAATTCGGGAACGGCGCGCGTTGCTTAGCCGCCGTTCGGACAAAGCGCCAAATTTAGGGCTCAGCCGTGTACCGCAAACAAGTACGCCGCCGTAGGGCGGTCCTGACGCTCCTCATCATCGGGTCGTTCGTGCTGCTGACGCTCACCTACGGTCACAGCTCGGGTGGCCTGCAGCGGGGCGTCAGCACCGTCTTCAGTCCGCTGCAGACGGTCGCCGACCGCGCCCTGAAGCCGGCCCGCGACCTGATCGACTGGTTCGACAAGACCTTCCAGGCACGGGGTGAAAACAGCCGCCTGAAGTCGCAGCTGGCGAAGGCGCGCGAACGGTCGGTCGCCGGCCAGGAGGCGATGCAGGAAAACGCGCAGCTGCGCAAGCTGGTCGAGCTCGACCGCGCCCCGCCGCTCGCCGCCTCCGCCTACACGCCGGTCACCGGCCGGGTGATCGCCCGCTCGCCGACCGTCTGGCAGTCGGCGGTCACCGTCGACGTCGGCGGCCACAACGGCATCCACGTCGACGACCCGGTGATCGGCGGCGACGGCCTGGTCGGCCGCGTGGCCTCGGTCGAGGGCGGCTCGGCGCAGGTGATGCTGATCAGCGACCACACCAGCGCCGTCTCGGCCAAGGTCCTGCCGGGCGGGGTGCAGGGGGTGATGCGCCCCGACGTCGGCGACCCGGAAACGCTGATCCTCGACTTCATCGACTCGAGCACGCACGTGCACAAGGGCCAGACCGTGGTGACCGCCGGCTGGCGCGCCCAGGGGCTCGCCTCGCTGTTTCCGCCCGGCCTGCCGATCGGCGAAGTGACGCAGGCCTCGATCGTCGAACAGGAGGCGAGCCAGCAGGTCGAACTGCGGCCCTACGCCGACCTCGCCAACCTCGAGCTGGTGCAGGTCCTGACCGGGGGCTCGCGCGGGTGATCGTCACCCCGAGGATCTTCATCCGCCTGGTCGCGATCGCGGTCCTCGGCGTGCTGCTTCAACTCTCCTTCTTCTCGCGGATCGAGTTGCTGCACACCAGCCCCGACGTGCTGCCGGCGCTGGTCGTCTCGCTCGGCCTGCTCGGCGGCAGCATGGCCGGCGCCGTATCGGGGTTCTCGATCGGCCTCCTGGTCGACTGCCTGCTGGTCGCGCCGCTGGGCGGCTCCTCGCTGGTCCTGCTCGCCGCCGGCTACCTCGCCGGCCTGTTCCGCGAACGCTTCGAGATCCACAGCTCGCTGGTGCCGCCGCTGCTCTGCATGGGCCTGACCCTGTTCGCCGAGCTGGGCTTCGCGCTGGTCCAGGCGATGCTCGGCGTCGACGCCCCGGTCAGCGCGCTGATCGTCCGCGACCTGCTGCTGAAGAGCATCTACGCCTTCTTCCTCGGCTGGCCGATCTACCTGCTGCTGCGGCGGGTGCTGCGGCCGGCCCTGGTCGAGGAGCCGAGGGCGAGCCGGAGCAGGCAGCCGACGGTGCTGGGAGCCTAGGGGGATCGGATGTACCTACGCTCCGACGAACGCGGCCCGGCGATGAACAACCGGCTGGCGCTGCGGATCGCGATCTTCGGCGGCTTCGCGCTGGCTCTTCTCGGCGTCCTCTTCTTCCGCCTCTGGTTCCTCCAGGTGCTGAACGGCGACAGGTACCTGGCCGAAGCGAACAACAACCGCACCCGCTCGTACCGGGTCAGCGCTCCCCGCGGCGAGATCCTCGACCGCAGCGGCCGCATCCTGGTCGACAACCGCACCAGCCTGGCGCTCCAGGTCAACCCGCAGAAGCTGCCGCTGCGCGCGGCGAAGCGGCGGGCCGAGCTGTCGCAGCTCGCCGACCTCACCCACAGCTCCCTGCACCGGGTGCGCAAGCTGATGCACGAACAGCTCGTCGTCGCGCCGGCCGCGCCGGTGACCCTGCGCCGCGACGTCGGCCACTACCTCGTCTACTACCTGGAGGAGAACCGCGACCGCTTCCCCGGGGTCGAGGTGCAGCGCGTGTTCGTGCGCCGCTACCCGCGGGGCACGCTCGCCGCCCACATCCTCGGCAACGTCGGCGAGGTCTCCGAAGAACAGTTGAAGGAACCGCGCTACAAGGGCCTCGAGCCGGGCGATCAGGTCGGCCAGGACGGCGTCGAGGACACCTACGACCGCTGGCTGCGCGGCAAGCCGGGGCTGACCAGGATCCAGGTCGACGCCCTCGGCCAGCCGACCAAGAACGGCCGGCTGGTCTCCAGCCCGCCGGTCCCCGGCGACAACCTGAAGCTCTCGATCGACTCCACCGTGCAGGAAGCCGGCGAAGCGGCGCTCGCCGCCCGCGGCCTGCCCGGCGGCTTCATCACGATGAACGTCGACAGCGGCGAAATCCTCGGTCTCGGCTCCTACCCGACCTTCGACCCCGCGGTCTTCACCAGGCCGCTGACCCAGAGCCAGGTCGACGCGCTGTACCGCGACCCGGTCGCGGCGCCGCTGACCGACCGCGCGATCTCCGGGCTGTATCCCACCGGCTCGACCTTCAAGCTCATCACCGCGATGGCGGCGCTGGAAAGCGGCACGATCACGCCGTCGAGCGTGATCGAAGACGGCGGCTCGCTGACGGTCGGCGGTGAGAGCTTCCAGAACGCCGGCGGCGCCTCCTACGGCAGCCTCACCCTGGTCCCGGCGCTCCAGGTCTCCTCCGACGTCTTCTTCTACACGCTCGGCCTCGACATGTGGGACACCGGGGACCTCCAGCACTGGGCCCACATGCTGGGGATCGGACGGCCGACCGGGCTCGACCTGCCGGGCGCCGTCGAAGGCCTGCTGCCGACCATGCACTGGCGCGACAAGCTGGCCGCCGAAGGCCTGGCGGAAGGCCGGCCCTGGTCGGCCGGCGACAACATCCAGCTCGCGACCGGGCAGGGCGACCTGCAGACCAACCCGCTGCAGATGGCGATCGCCTACTCGACCGTCGCCAACGGCGGCACCGTCGTCACCCCGCACGTCGGCCTGCAGATCGACGACGCGGCCGGGCGGGTGGTGAAGGAATTCACCTCGAGGGCGCGCCGCCGCGTCCACTTCGAGCAGGAAAGCCGCGACGTGATCCTCGAAGGCCTGCACGAGGCCGCGCAGGCGCCCGGCGGCACCTCCTACGCCGTCTTCGGCGGCTTCCCGATCCCGGTCGCGGGCAAGACCGGGACCGCCCAGCGGGTCGGCCACGCCGACCAGTCCTGGTACATCGTCCTCGCCCCGTACCCGAATCCCCGTATCGTGACGGCGGTGACGATTGAGGAAGGCGGCTTCGGAGCCGAATCGGCGGCGCCCGCCGCACTTCAGATCCTCGAAGCCTATTTCGGCAAGCGCAGCTCCGGCGAAAGCGGTCCCAACGGGGGGAGCCCCGGCTGATGTACGCGACCCGCACCCGCCGCACCCGCCCGGAGCCGTTCGCCCTGCGTCCGGGGATCGCCGAGCGGCTCGGCCTGCCCTACATGGACGCCGCGCTCGGCCTCGCCGCCGCCGGCCTTGCCGCCTTCAGCGTCTTCACGCTGGGCCAGGCGACCCTGCACGACGTGCCCGGCAACCCGCACTACTACGTCAACCGCCAGGCGACCTACGCGATCCTCGGCCTCCTCGGTATGTACCTGCTGGCGCGGATCGACTACTCGCGCTTCCGCGAGCTGCGGGTCGGCATCTACACCTTCCTCTGCGCCAGCGTCTCGCTGGTCTTCGTCTTCGGCGTCGCCGCCCGCGGCTCGCGGCGCTCCTTCGAACTCCCGTTCTTCAGCTTCCAGCCATCGGAGCTGGGCAAGGTCCTGCTGATCCTGGCCCTTGCCGGCTTCGTCATCGATGGCGCCCGGCGGGGCTCGGCAAGGCAGCGCACCGTGCGCTACCTCTGCCTCGGCCTCGCCCCGGCTGCGCTCGTATTCCTGCAGCCGGACCTCGGCACCTCCCTGGTGTACGGGGCAATCACCCTCGCCGTGATGTACGTGGGGGGCGTCCGCTGGACGCACTTCGCGGTGATCGGCGCGGGGCTGGTGGCAGTCGTCGCGCTCGTCCTCTGGGTCGCTCCCGCAGTCGGGACCCCGATCCTCAAGGGCTACCAGGAACAGAGGCTGACCTCCTTCCTGCACCCCAGCGCCGACCCCGCCGACGCGGGCTACCAGCAAGACCAGGCCAGCATCGCCATCGGCTCCGGGGGAAAGACCGGACGCGGCGATCGGGCCACCCAGACGCGGCTCGACTTCGTACCCGAGCGGACCACCGACTTCATCTTCGCGGTGATCGGTGAGCGCTACGGGTTCGCGGGAGCTGCCTTAGTCCTATCCCTTTACGCCCTGCTGATCTGGCGGGCGCTGCGGATCGTGACGCTTTCGAAGAACTCCTACGGGACTCTGGTGGCGGGCGGCATCGCCGCCATGCTGCTGTTCCAGGTCTTCGTCAACGTGGGGATGAACCTCGGGATCATGCCGATCACCGGGATTCCCCTGCCGCTGATGAGCTACGGTGGGTCGTCGGTGCTGGCGACCCTGCTCGCCGTCGGAGTGCTCCAGAGCATCCACATGCAAGCGCGCCTCAGCCAGAAGGGCAGGTTCGCCTGGTGATTCCGCGAAGGAACCCGGGCCCTGCGTACCTATCTGAACTGAGTTGAAATGAAGAAAACCATCCTGGTGTCCGCCGATCGCGGCGAGACCCGAGTCGCCGTCCTCGAGTCGAAGACGAAAGGCGGCAAACGCGACGTCGCGGAGCTCTACATAGAGCGGCGCGGCCGGCGCTCGATCGTCGGCAACATCTACAAGGGCAAGGTCGACAACGTCCTGCCCGGAATGGAGGCCGCCTTCGTCGACATCGGCCTCGAGCGCAACGGCTTCCTCCACGTCGACGAGATCGTCCTGCCCGGCGGCGAGCAGGCGCCGAAGCGCGGTCGCGGCAGCGGCCGGCGGATCGGCGAGCTGCTCAAATCCGGCCAGGAGATCCTCGTCCAGGTCGTCAAGGACCCGCTGAAGACGAAGGGCGCGCGGCTCTCGATGAACCTTTCGATCGCCGGCCGCTACCTGGTCTACGCGCCGCAGGGCGGCGGGGTCGGGGTCAGCCGGCGGCTCTCCGAATCGGAGCGCGACCGGCTGCGCAAGATGGTCGACCGCACCTACAAGGGCCCGGGCGGGCTGATCGTCCGCACCGCCGCTCACGGCGCGAAGAAATCCGACTTCGTGCGCGAGATCGGCTACCTGCACAAGCTGTACGAGGTGCTCGAGCGCCGCAGCGAGAAGACCAAGGCGCCCGGCCTCGTCTTCCAGGAGGCCGACCTGCCGGTCCGCGTCCTCCGCGACGTCTTCCTGGTCGAGTTCGAAACGGCGATCATCGACTCGCCGAAGCAGCTCGAACGGGTCACCGGCTTCTTCCAGCGCACCGCGCCGGAGCTGGTCGGCAAAGTCGAGCTCTACGAGGGCAAGGAGCCGCTGCTCGAGAAATGGGGGGTCGACAAGGAGATCGAGTCGACCCTGGAGCGCCGTGTCGACCTGCCCTCCGGCGGCTACCTGATCATCGACTACGCCGAGGCCCTGACCGTGATCGACGTCAACAGCGGCAGCTTCACCGGCCGCGGCAAGGGCGGCCTGGAGGAGACGATCACCCGGGTCAACACCGAGGCCGCCGAGGAGGCGGTGCGGCAGCTGCGGCTGCGCGACATCGGCGGCATCATCGTCATCGACTTCATCGACATGGCGCGGGCGAAAAACCGCGACAAGGTGCTGAAGACGATGCGCAAAGCGCTCGACGCCGACAAGTCGAAGAGCTACGTGGTCGAGGTCTCACCGCTCGGCCTGGTCGAGATGACCCGCCAGAACGTCACCGACGGGGTGCGCGAGATCCTCACCGCGCCCTGCCCGACCTGCGCCGGCGAGGGCGTCGTCCTCTCGGCCGAGACGGTGGCGCTGGAGGGGCTGCGCAAGATGCGCGACCTGGCCGGCCGCGAGGCCGAGGCGTTCCTGCTGCGGGTCAACCCGAAGGTGGCGGCTGAGCTGATCGAGCCCGGCAGCGGGCTCTCCGGGCTGGAGGGTGAAACCGGCAAGCAGTTCCACTTCGAGGGCACCGACGCGCTGCCGATCGGGACCTTCGAGCTGGTCGAGGCGGGCAGCCGCGCCGAGATCGAGGAGCGGGCGCTGCCGTTCAAGGTCGGCGAGGAGGTGCTGGTGACGATCGAGGAGCCGCACATGTACAACCCCGACGACGCGGTCGCCCGGATCGACTCCTACGTCGTCAGCGTCACCGGCGGCGGCCGCTTCGTCGGCGAGCGCAAGCTGGTGCGGATCGAGCGAGTCGAGCGGGCGGCGGCGGTCGCCTCGCTGCCCGGCTCCGAGGCGAGCAACGGGGCCGGCGTCGCCGGCGGGGACGGATCGGAGCCCGAGGCTCTAGAATCCGGCGCCTCGCGCAGTAGCCGGCGCGGTCGCGGGGGCGGTCGCGGGCGGTCGCGCTCCACTTCGAAGAGCGGCAAGGACGAATGAGCACGTACGCGGTCATAGAGAGCGGTGGCAAGCAGTACAAGGTCGAGAAGGGCAGCTCGCTGCTCGTCGACCGGCTCGGCGCCGAGCAGGGCGCGACGGTTTCCCTCCGCGCCGTGATGTTCCGCGACAAGGAGGTGGTCGCCGATCCGAAGGAGCTGGAGAAGGTGAAGGTCGAGGCGACGGTCGCCGAGCACCTGCGCGGGCCGAAGGTCAAGGTCTTCAAATACAAGCCGAAGAAGGGCTACCGGCGGCGCGCCGGCCACCGCTCCGAGCTGACCCGGCTCGAGGTGACCGAGCTGAAGCTGGGGAAAGCGGCGAAAGCTGCCAAAGCGGAGCCGAAAGAGAAACCGGTGGCTGAGAAACCGGCGAAAGCCAAAGCCAAAGCGAAAAAAGCTGCGGCCAAGCCGAAAGCGAAAGCCAAACCGAAAGCGGCTGCTAAAAAACCTGCTGCGAAGAAAGCGGCGGCGAAAAAATCCGCCGCCAAGAAAGAGGACTCCTCCGATGGCTCATAAGAAAGGACTCGGCTCCAGCCGCAACGGGCGCGAATCCAACCCCAACATGCTCGGGGTGAAGGTGTTCGCGGGCCAGAAGGTCTCCGGCGGCGAGATCATCGTCCGCCAGCGCGGGACGCGGTTCTGGCCCGGGGACGGGACCGGGCTCGGTCGCGATCACACGATCTTCGCGACGCAGGCCGGTACGGTGCAGTTCAAGCCGTCGCGCAAGGGCCGGACGATCAGCGTCTTGACTGACTGACCTCGGGCGGTGGGGAGGGGTCGGGTGCCCTCCCGCTTGCGTCAGCTTGCTTGTGACGAGTTGTTGTCGCATAGCGATAAGAAGTCGCCACACTCTCCGGTTGCGATGTACGACAAGGCGAAGATCTGGGTCGAGGGCGGGGCCGGCGGGAACGGGTGCGTGTCGTTCCGCCGGGAGGCTCATGTGCCCAAGGGCGGGCCTGACGGGGGCGATGGCGGGCATGGGGGGGATGTCGTGCTCGTTTGCGATTCGTCGAAGCGGGACCTCGGGGCCCTGCGTGGTAGCAAGCACTTCAGAGCTGGGCGGGGGAAGCATGGGGAGGGGTCCAACCGGCATGGGGCGCGCGGGGAGGAGCTGGCGATTCCTGTGCCTGCCGGGACCCAGGCGGAGGCTGTCGATGGGAGTCGGGTAGATCTGGTCGAGGTTGGGCAGCGGGCTGTGGTTGCTCACGGGGGGCGTGGGGGGCATGGGAACAGGCGGTTTGCGACGTCTACGCGGCAGGCGCCTCGGTTCGCCGAGAAGGGGACCCGGGGCGAGGAGGGGTGGATCGAGGTCCGGCTGAAGCTGCTGGCCGATGCCGGGTTGGTCGGGCTTCCCAACGCCGGTAAGTCGTCGCTCCTGGCGCGGCTGACCCGGGCGGAGCCGAAGGTTGGCGACTACCCGTTCACGACGCTCTCGCCGGTGCTGGGGACGATCGAGGGCGAGGACCGGCAAGCGGTGGTGGCGGACATTCCGGGACTGATCGAAGGGGCGGCCGAGGGTGCGGGCCTGGGCCACGAGTTCCTCGCCCATGTCGAGCGCTGCTCGATGCTGGTGCATCTGGTCGACCTGGCCCCGCTCGAAGGCGATCCGGAGACGAACTACGAGGCCGTGCGGGCGGAGCTGTCCGCGTACGGCGCCGGCCTGGAGGGGTTGCCGGAGCTGGTCGTCCTCTCCAAGTGCGATCTGCTTCCGAGAGGGCAGGTAGAGGGGGCGGTTGCCGAGTGGCGGGCGCGGCTCGCCGACTCCGACGAGCCAGCTGACGGCGCGGCCGATGGCGGGTCTGCGGTGCTGGCCGTCTCGGCGGCAACCGGCGAGGGGCTGGACGAGCTGCGCCAGGCGATCCTCGCCGCCCTGCCGGCGATCGCGCCCGCCCGCCCGGAGCGCCACGAGGCGGGGCCGGCCGAATTCGAGGTCGAGCACCGCGTCTACCGGCCGGTCGGCGAGGGCGGCTACTCGGTGCAGCGCGAGGGGGACGGGGCGTTCCGCGTCCTCGGCCGCGGCGTCGAGCTGCTGTTCGAGCGCCACGACCTCCGCAACGAAGAGGCGCTCGCCTACCTCGAGCGGCGCCTCAACGAGATCGGCGTAGTCGCCGCCCTGCGCGCCGCCGGCTTCGAACCGGGCGACGACGTCCGCGTCGGCGAGCACGAGTTCGAGCTGCACCCCTAGGACGGGCCGGCAAAAGTTCAGGGTGGTGCCCTGATGCGAAGGGGGTCCTGCGGCGCGAGGATCAGCTGCATGAAAGGTTCGAACGGAGTCTCAGGCCGGTCCCGCCGCCGCAGCATCGGCGAGCAGGCGGTGCAGGCGTTGGCGATCAGCTCGCAGATGGCGCTGCTCTACCCGCCGGGCATCGACGAATGGATGCGGCGTGAGCTTGGCGGCGAGCCGAACGACCGACATCGCAGGACGAACGGTCAACCGAGCATCGGTTCTCAAGGGGCGAACCGCGCCAGATGAGCGTTGCGGCGATCGTCGACGAAGAGCTCGCCGCCTTCGGCAGTGAGGGAATCAGGCCGTTCGACGTCCATTCCCATACCGGCACGGACATCGATTGCAGCGCCCGCTCCGCCGAGGAGCATGTGCGCGACCTGGCGCCGCTCGGAGGTCGCTCGGTGATCTTCCCCTTCTGCGTGAGCGATGGCTATGAGATGGAGAACCTGCGCGTCGTCGAAGAGTGCCGCCTCCACCCGGATCGGCTCGTTCCCTTCGCCCGCCTCGATCCAAAGCTGATCTCCGCCGCAGACGCCGCGGGCGCGCTCGACGCCGGCGCCAGGGGATTCAAGCTGCACCCGCGGGCGGAGGAGTTCCCGCTCGACCACCCTGGCGTGGAGACGATCCTGGGCGTGGCCGCGGCCGTGCGGGCGCCTGTTTTGATCCATGCCGGCGCCGGCGTCGGCTCCTTCGGACCGGCGATCGTCGAGCTCGCCGACCGCCATCGCGAGTGCCCGATCGTCCTCGCCCACGCAGCCGTCTCCGACCTTGTCTGGCTCGGCGAGGTCGCCGCCGATCACCCGAACCTCTACTTCGACACGGCCTGGTGGAACCCGAGCGACCTGCTCGCGCTGTTCGCCCTCGTGCCCCCTGGCCAGGTCCTCTTCGGCAGCGACGAGCCCTACATGAAGCTGGAGGTCGTGCTGGCGATCGCGTTGCGCTGCGCCCGCTTCGCCGGCCTCTCGGAGGAGGCCGTCGGCGTCGTCTTCGGCGGCCAGCTCGAGCGCCTTCTGGCCGGCGACGCCGCGATCGACCTGGGCGCCGCCTCGGGTGGCATCGGGACCCCGCTCTCCCCAGCCGAGCAGCGGCTCGCCACGCTGCTCGCGGCAGCCGGTGGTTGCATGCTCGGCGGCGGGGACCCGGCCCAGATCCTCGAGCTGGCCCAGCTCGCTGTCGGCGAGGGCGAGCCGGCGCGCGGGGTCTCAGCTCTGATCGAGGAGGCCGTGGCGGGGTCGGCGGAAGCGCCCTGGGCGATGGCGCTGGCACTGACGCTCGTCTCCACTCCCGGTGTCGAGAGACCCGCCTTGACGGTCTGAAGCCGGCTGCGCGGCGTACGATCGATGCCGATTGAGCATGTCGGCGACGGCGACCGCACTTCTGGAGAGGGACGAGGAGCTCGCGACGATCGAGCGGTTGCTCGCCGCGGCTGAGCGCGGCGGCGGCGGCGTGATGGTGATCGAGGGCGAAGCGGGAGCCGGCAAGACCTCGCTGCTCGGCGCCGCCGCGGAGATGGCCGCGGGCCGCGAGATGCTCCTCCTGCGGGCGCGCGGCGGCGAGTACGAGCGCGACTTCCCCTACGGCGTGGTGCGGCAGCTGTTCGAGCCGGTGCTGCACGATCGGGCCCGCAGGGCCGAGCTGCTGAGCGGCAGTGCGGCGTTTGCCGCCCCCGTCTTCGAGCCCGGTGCGGAGGCGGCTGAAGGCGGGGCTATCGAGCACGGCCTCTACTGGCTCGCGGCCGACCTGGCGGCGACGGCGCCCCTGTTGCTCGTCATCGACGACGCCCAGTGGGCCGACCTCGCCTCGTTGCAGGCGCTGATCTACATCGCCCGCCGCCTCGACGGCTCGCCTGCGGCGATGGCGGTGGGAGTGAGGACCGGGGAGCCCGGCTTCCACGAAGAGCTGCTGGACGAGCTTCGCCGAGAGGCGCCCGAGCGCCTGATCGAGCCCTCGCCGCTCACCGCAGAGGCGGCCGCGACCCTGGTCACAGGGGAGACCGGGATCGAGTCGACTCCACGCTTTGCCCAGGCCTGCTGTGAGGCGACGGCCGGTAACCCCTTCCTGATGGCCGAGCTTGCCCGAGCGCTGGGCTCGGCGGAGCTCGATCACAGCGAGGAGAGCGTCGAGTGCCTCACCAAGGCCGCCGCGGCGGGGGTTTCACACTCGATCCGGACTCGATTGGTGCGGCTCGGAGAACAGTCGATCGCAGTCGCTCGGGCGGTGGCGGTGCTGGAGCCGAACGGAACGCCGCGCCTAGTCGCCGCGCTGGCCGGGCTGTCGCCGGCTGAAGTCGCCGAGGCCGGCGAACGGCTGATCGCAGCTCGCCTGCTCGGCGATACCGCCTCGCTGGCCTTCATCCACCCGCTCGTCAGGGACGCGGTCCTGAGCGAGATCTCCGAGCCGCGCCGCGCGGCCCTGCACGCCCGCGCGGCCCGCCTGCTGCACGAGGACGGCCTCGAGGCCGACACGGTCGCCGCCCACCTGCTGCTCGCCGAGCCGGGCGCCGACCAGTGGGCTGTGGCGCAGTTGCGCGCCGCCTCGACAGCGGCCTTCGGGCGCGGCGCCCCCGACGCCGCGGTCCGCTACCTGCGGCGGGCCCTGCGTGAGCCCCCGGCACGGGAGATCCGGCCGGCGGTGAGCCGTGAGCTCGGCGTCGCTCTGCTGCGGGCGAACGATCCCGAGGGGCTCGAAGTGCTGCGCACGGTACGGGCGGCGACCGGGGACAGTGTGGCCCGCGCCGAGCTCGCCGGCGAGATGGCGAACTCGCTCAGCCTGCGCAACGGCAACGAGGAGGCGGCGACCGTCCTGGAAGAGTCGCTCGCCGAGATCCCCGAACCGGACGGCGAGCTCGGCGCGTTGCTGTGCGGCTGGTTGCTGCAGCAGTCCGTCTGGGGGCTCGAGCGGGTGCCGGAGGGCGTCGCGCCCGACAGCTTTCCGAGCGCCTCGACCCTGGGTGGTCGCTTTGTCCTGCAGGGCGTCGCGGCCCTCGGCGTGCTCGGGCTGGGTGCGATGGATCGGGCGCGGCGGGCCGCCGAGGCGGCGATTGCGGATCCGGCGTTGCTGGTCGACGACGCTTCCGTGGGCCTGCCGCCGCAGGGCGCTCTCCTGGCCCTGGTCCTCGCCGATCGCGGCGACCGGGTGGCCGGCCTGTTCGGCATCGCGATCGACGGCATGCGGCGGCGCGCCACGATGCCGGGGATCGGTGGCGGCTATGGCGCTCGCTCCTTCGCCCATCTCGCCGAGGGGGACCTGCGCGAGGCCCAGGCGGACGCGGAGATCATGCTCGAGCTGCTGCGCCCCTTCGGCCTCGTCGGCCCGCTGGCGGTCTGGTCGGGCATCGCCGTCCACGTCCTGCTCGGCCGCGGCGAGTCGCGGGCGGCGGAGGAGCTGATGGAGGACATGTGGGGCGGTCATGGCCGCGTCAGCGGAAACCCGGGCTCGATCCTGCTCTGCGCGCGAGGCGAGCTGCGCAGGGCCTCGGGCCGCTACGCGGAGGCGAGGCACGATTTCCTCGCCGCGGCGGAGCGGATCCGCTGGCTTCCCTACGCCAATCCCGAGGTCCACCCGTGGCGGATCGGGCTGGCCCGCTGCGAAGCCGCGCTCGGCAACGGCGAGCAGGCGCGGGCGATCGCCGCCGAGGCGGTCCGCCTAGCGCGCGAGGCCGGCGGCGTCCGCGGCGTCGGGATCTCCGTGCGTGTCCAGGGAGTGGTCACGGGCGGCGCGGAGGGAATCGAGCTGCTGGGCGAGGCGGCCGAGGTCCTGGGCGGAACCGGGGCGCGCCTCCAGCACGCCGAGGCGCTGCTCGAGCAGGGCGCCGCGCTGCGCCGCGCCAACTTCCGCAAGCAAGCGCGCGAGCCGCTGCGCGAGGCGCTCGAGCTCGCCCACCGCTGCGGGGCCAGGCCGCTGGAAGAGCGCGCTCGCACCGAGCTGGCGGCGACCGGCGCGCGGCCGCGCAAGGCTGTGTTCACGGGCGTCGAGTCGCTGACGCCGAGCGAGCTGCGCGTCGCCCGCATGGCGGCCGAGGGGATGAGCAACCGCGAGATCGCCCAGCAGCTGACCGTCACCGGCAAGACGATCGAGACCCACATGCGCCACGTCTTCCAGAAGCTCGACATCGAAAGGCGGACCGAGCTTCCGCTCATAGACTTGGCGCCATGACCCTGGTCGTCAAGCTCGGTTCCTCGATCGTCGCCGCCGACGACGGCGAGCTGCGGGTCGACGTGCTCGACTCGGTCTGCGAGCAGGTGGCGGCGCTGGAGCAGGGCGGCGAGCGGGTGGTGATGGTCACCTCGGGGGCGATCGCGCGGGGGATGCGGCTGCTGGAGCTGCCGGTGCGGCCGCGGGCGATGGACGAGCTGCAGGCCGCCTCGGCGGTCGGCCAGGGCGATCTGTTCCGGGCCTACCAGTCGCGGCTTGGCCGAGGGCGGGACGCGCGTCGGCCCAGGTGCTGCTCACCGCCGCCGACGTCGCCGCCCGCACCAACTACCTCAACGCGCGGCAGACGCTGCGGCGGCTGATCGACTGGGGCGTGGTGCCGGTAGTCAACGAGAACGACACCACCGCGACCGACGAGATCAGCTTCGGCGACAACGACTTCCTCGCCGCCCAGGTGGCGATCCTGCTCGACGCCCGCCTGCTCGTCCTGCTCTCCGACGTCGACGGCCTCTACAGCGCCGACCCCGATGTCGATTCCGATGCCGAGCTGATCCCGGTGGTCGATGACTTCAGCCGGCTTGCGGAGCTGGAGATTGGCGATCGCACCTCCGCCTTCGGCTCCGGCGGCATGCGCAGCAAGGTGGCAGCAGCCGAGATGGCGGCCGAGGCGGGCATCCCGGCGACGATCTGCAACGGCACGGACCCGGGAACGCTTCTCGCAGCTGCACGCGGTACCGCGACCGGAACCCGCTTCGCCGCTCAGGCCGGCAAGGCATCGAGCTTCAAGCTCTGGCTGAAATACGCGAAGCCGTCGCGGGGCCGGCTCGTTGTCGACGACGGCGCCGCCCGCGTCCTGCGAGAGAGCCGGATCGAGTCTGCTTCCAGTCGGGATCACCGGCGTCGAGGGCAGCTTCGAGGTCGGCGATGCGGTCGAGGTCGCTGCCGACGGCGTCGGTGATCGGCAAGGGGATCGTGGACTACTCCTCGCAGGAGCTCTCCCGGGTCCTCGGTTTGAAGAGCGCTGAGGTCCGGGAGCTGTTGCCCCACGCCGCCGACGAGGTGATCCACCGCGACCGGTTCGTGTTGGTCTGAGCGTGGTTGGCGGGGTCGGGGGGTCCCTCCCGCTTGCTGGGTTTTTCGCCTCGGAGTTGGCGGCTGCCGTTTGAGCTTGCGGGGCGAAAAACAGGACGCCGCTGCGCGGGAGGGACCCCCCGACCCCGCCAGCTACCCTTAGCCGCGATGGCGATTGCTGCGAAAACCGTTCGCGATAGCTGCGAAGCCGCTCAGCGGGCTGCGCGGGAGCTGGCTGGGGCGCCGACCGCTACCAAGGATGCTGCGCTGGAGGCGATTGCGCGGTTGCTGGGTGAGCGGGTCGCGGAGGTGCTCGAGGCGAATGCCGCCGACCTGGCCGACGAGCGGGCTGAGGGGCTTACGACCGCGCTGCGCGATCGCTTGGCGTTGAGCGAGGAGCGGGTCGCGGCCATGGCCGAGGGAGCTCGGGCGATTGCGGCGCTGGACGATCCGGTTGGTGAGGTGCTGGACCACCGGGTGCTGGCCAGCGGGCTCGATCTGACCAAGGTGCGGGTGCCGCTGGGGGTCGTGGCGGTGGTCTACGAGGCGCGGCCCAACGTGACGATCGACTGCGCCGCGCTGACGGTCAAGAGTGGGAACTCGATCGTGCTGCGGGGGTCCAGCTATGCCGAACGGACGAACGGGGCGCTGGCGGCGATCGTGCGGGAGGCGCTTGCCGAGGCCGGGCTGCCGGAGGACGCGGTGCTGCTGCTCGCCGGCGGCGGGCGCGAGGACCTGGCCGAGCTGGCCACCCGGGAGGACACGGTGGACCTGCTGATTCCGCGCGGCGGGGAGGGGCTGAAGAAGGCTTTGAAGGACGTGGCGACGGTGCCGGTGATCTACGCCGCAGCGGGCAACTGCCATGTCTACGTTCACTCCGACGCCGACCTCGAGATGGCGCGGCGGATCGCGGTCAACGCGAAGACGCAGCGGCCCGGCGTCTGCAACGCGGCCGAGACGCTGCTGGTCGACGCCGCCGTCGCCGCGGAGTTCCTGCCGGAGGCGCTCGCCGAGCTGCGCGAGGCCGGGGTCGAGCTGGTCGGCGACGAGCGGGCGCGGGGGGGCGCCGGCGGGGTCGAGGTCGGGGTCGCCGGCGAGGACGACTGGGCGACCGAGTACCTCGACCTGAAGCTGGCGGTTGCGGTCGTCGATTCGCTGGAGGAGGCGGTCGAGCACGTCAACCGCTACGGCACCCGGCACTCGGAGGCGATCGTCACCGGCTCCGAGGAGGCGGCCGAGCGCTTCACCGCCGGGGTCGACGCCGCCGTCGTCTACACCAACGCCTCGACCCGCTTCACCGACGGCTTCGAGTTCGGGATGGGCGCGGAGATCGGCAACTCGACCCAGAAGCTGCACGCCCGCGGCCCGATCGGCCTGCGTGAGCTGACCACCTACAAGTACGTCGTCCGCGGTGACGGCCAGGTGCGTGAGTAACTCGCCCGCCGGCGACAGCGCCGCGGCGATCGGCGTCCTCGGCTCGGCGTTCAACCCACCCCACCTCGGGCACCTGGCGCTCGCCCAGGAGGCGCTCTGGCAGCTCGGCCTCGACGAAGTCGTGCTGGTGCCGACCGGCGAGGCGCCGCACAAGCGCATCCCCGACGACCCCGGGCGGGAGCTGCGGCTGGCGATGACCCGGCTCGCCGCCGCCGACGACTCGCGCTTCAGCGTCTCCACCCTGGAGGTGGAGCGCGACGGCCCGTCCTACACGTATGAGACCTTGGAGCTGCTTGCACGCGAGAGGGGAGAACCGGATCTGGTGTTCGTGATGGGGGCGGACGCCGCGGTCGGGCTGGAGAGCTGGCGCAAGCCGGAGCGCGTGGTGGAGCTGGCGCGGCTCGCGGTGGCGCGGCGCTCGGGCGTCTCCGAGGCCGACGTCGCGGCGGTGATGCGCAGTCTCGGCGCCGCGGGCCGGGCGACGATGCTGGAGATGCCGCAGTTCGGCGTCTCCTCCTCGGCGGTGCGCGAGCGGGCGGCGGCGGGGCGGCCGCTGCGCTACCTGGTGCCCGAGGCGGTGGCGCGGTTCATCGAGGAGAAGGGGGTCTACTCGTGACCGCCGGGCTGGACTCCGAGGCGCTGGCGCGGCGGCTGGCCGAGCTGGCCGACGCCAAAGGCGCGAGCGAGATCGTCGTCCTCGACATGCGCGGCCTCGCCTCCTACACCGACTTCCTGGCGATCTGCACAGCGCGCAACGAGCGCCAGGCGCGGGCGATCGTCGACGACGTGAGGCTGAAGATGAAGCGGGAGCACGGGATGCTGCCGGGCGGGGTGGACGGCGACGGCGCGGCCGGCTGGATCGTCCTCGACTACCTCGACGCGGTCCTGCACGTCTTCACCGGCGAGGCCCGGGAGCGGTACCGCCTGGAGGAGCTCTGGCACGAGGCGCCGCGGCTCGAGCCGGGCCTCGGCGAGTCGCAGGCTCCGTCCGCGGCGAGCGCCTGACGGGCGTTTCCGGAATTGCCGTCCGAAGGCGCATCTAGCGTGCCGCACATGGGTAGCTTCAAGAGGTCGCTCCTCGGCTACCGCCGCGACGAGGTGGATGCGGCGATCTCCGCGCGCGACGCCCGGATCTGGGCGCTGGAGTGCGACACGGAGGAGGCGCTGGCGAGCTCGCGCGAGTCGTCCGAGGCGGCCGCCCGGGCGGAGGAGGAGCTGGCCTCGCTCTCCGGCATGGTGATCGAGCGCGAGCGGGAGATCCGCAGCCTCGGCGAGCGCCTGCGCGAGGCGAACGAGCGGCACGACCGCAGCATCGCCTCGCTGCACTCTGTTTCCGCGCGACTGGACGAGATCCAGCAGCAGGCGCGGGGGCAGGCGACGCGGATCCGGATGAAGGCGCTGCGCGAGGCGGTCGAGGTGAGCCGCCGCTCGCAGGAGGTTGCCGACGCGCAGGCCGGCGCCGCCGGCAGCGGCGCCGGGGCGAGCGGAGGGCCCGCGAGCGAGGCTCCCGCCGCGCCCGCCGGCCTCGACGGCCGCTTGAGGCTGGAGATCGGCCCGCTCGGCGACTTCTCGCAGCTGGTCGGGATCGAGGACGCGATCGGCCGCCTCGGCGCCTCGGAGATCTCGGTCGAGCGCTTCTCCGAGGGCCGCGCAACCCTCTCGATGCGCCTCGACGAGCCGGTCGACCTCCTTCGCGAGCTGGAAGAGAGCGCCCCCTTCGACTTCAAGATCCGCCGCACCGCCGGCGAGGACCTGATCCTCGACCTGGACGAGGACCAGGGCCCCGAGCAGCACGCGGCGTAGCGCTGGCGGCGTCCAGAGGCAAGTCCCGGACGGTTGATGTATTGACTGACAGTGTTTTGTCTGCGAACATACGTTCGTGGAGGCACACAACCCCAATCACAAGGGCAACGTGGCCGAGCTGGCGATCGCCAAGGAGGCCGCGAGCCTCGGGCTGTCGGTGTTCTCTCCGTTGACAGAGCATGAGCGCTATGACCTCATCATCGGGATCAAGGGCCGACTTCTCCGTGTGCAGTGCAAATGGGCCTCATGTCAGGGCGATGTCATTTACGTGCGACTCAAGTCGTCCTATCACTCCCCAACGCGGGGCTACGTTGTTGCGACTTATCGCGCCAGCGAGATCGATGCCGTAGCCGTGTACTGCGGGGAGCTGGACAGCTGCTTCCTTCTGCCCAGCGAGCTCTTCGACGGGCGGGCAGTAGTCAACCTGCGGACAGAGCCGGCGAGGAACAACCAGCGCGCGGCGTTAAACTGGGCGGCCGATTACGAGTTCCGCGGGGCTATAGCTCAGCTGGAAGAGCATCTGACCGGCAGTCAGAAGGTCGTGGGTTCGAGCCCCACTAGCTCCACTCCTCAACTCCGCCACCTGATTGATGCGGCCCTTCCGGGCGATGACTTCGCCGACCTCGAGCAGACGGTCGGCATGGACGAGTTCGACGCGAAGCTCGCCCAGTACGTCCGGCGTGCCGAGGCCGGCGAGGAAACGCTCGTGACCCGCTGGGGTCGGCCGGTCGCCCGCCTCGGCCCGGCAGCTCCGCCCCCGGATTAACTCGCCGTTCGATCCTGCCGATGCTTGAGCGATGAACGGGGCCAACGAGCACGTGTTCTCGCACGGGATGCGGGACACGCGGGAGACCTTCGCGGTCTGGAACGGGCAGCCGTGGGCGGTGCTGCGGGGCTGGCTCGCGCTCAGCCTGGCGATCGCGCTGACGCTGCTCGTCGCCGTCTGGTTCGTCGCCGGGCTGCTGACGCCCGACATCACCCCGATCCACCTGCCCGGGCTGACCGAAGCGTCGGACCCGGGCGACCTGCTGCCGATCCTCTACCGCAACTCGCTCGTCCTCGCCCTGCACGCGACCGCCTGCATCGCCGGCTTCATCGCCGGCGCCTCGATGCCGATCGCCGCCGCGCAGCGCAGCGGCGTCTCGCGCTGGGTGCACGTCAAGGCCGGGCAGTTCGCGATCCTCTTCGTCTGCGCCGTGACCCTCTTCTCGCTCTCGACCCAGGCCCTCTACCTCGGCTTCCAAGGCTCGACGATCGCCTTCCAGCTGCACATCTCGCGCGCCGCCCTGATCGTCAGCGTCCTCCCGCACGCAATCCCCGAGCTGACCGCGCTGTTCCTGCCCCTCGCCGCCTGGCTGATCGCCAGCCGCCGCGGCCAGTGGAACCGCCTGCTCGCCGCGACCTTCGTCACCGTCGCCCTGGCGATCCCCACGCTGGTCGTCGCCGCGACGATCGAGGTCTACGTCTGGCCCCACATCCTGCGAGTCATCTCTCCGGTTGCGTGAGGTAGGGGTCGGGTGCCCCTCCCGCGCAGCGGCGTCATGTTTTTCGCACAGATCACGTTCTCGGACGGCCGCCGACTCTCCGGCGAAAAACCCAGCAAGCGGGAGGGGCACCCGACCCCTACCCCCTCGCCCCAGCGTCATAAGATCGGCCGGTGAGCGGATACGACGCCCGAGCTATCGAGCTGAAGTGGCAGCAGGTCTGGGCCGAGGAGAAGACCTGGGAGGTCACCAACCCCGGCCGGCCCGGATACGAGGCGGAGAAGCCGAAGTCCTACGTGCTGGAGATGCTGCCCTACCCCTCGGGGGAGCCCCACGTCGGCCATCTCAAGTGCTACGCGGTCGGCGACGCGATCGCCCACTTCCGCCGCCGCCACGGCTTCGAGGTGATCCACCCGATGGGCTACGACTCCTTCGGCCTGCCGGCGGAGAACAACGCGATCAAGACCGGCGAGCCGCCCGCCGAGGCGACCGAGCGCTCGATCGAGTCCTTCAGCCGCCAGTTCCGCGAGTGGGGGATCTCGATCGACTGGTCGCGCGAGCTGGCCACCCACACGCCCGAGTACTACCGCTGGACCCAGTGGATCTTCCTGCAGCTGTTCGAGCGCGGGCTCGCCTACCGCGACGAGGCGCCGGTCCAGTGGTGCCCGAAGGACGCCACCGTGCTCGCCAACGAGCAGGTCGTCGACGGCCGCTGCGAGCGCTGCGGCACGCCGGTCGTCCAGCGCCGCCTCGAGCAGTGGTTCTTCCGCATCACCGACTACGCCGAGCGGCTGCTCGCCGACTTCGACCTGCTCGAGTCCTGGCCCGAGCACGTCGTCACCATGCAGCGCAACTGGATCGGCCGCTCCGAGGGCGCCGAGGTGACCTTCCGCTGCGAGGAGGCCGACCTCGACTTCGCGGTCTTCACCACCCGCCCCGACACCCTGTTCGGCGCCACCTTCTTCGTCCTCGCCCCCGAGCACCCCGAGCTGGAGCGGCTGGTCGCCGGCACCCCGGCCGAGGCGGCCGTGCGCGAGTACGTCGACAGCGTCGCCCGCGAGTCGGCCGAGGAGCGCGGCGACGAGGAGCGCGAGAAGACCGGCGTGCCGCTCGGGCGCAGCGTCGTCAACCCGGTCAACGGCGAGGCGATCCCGATGTTCGTCGCCGACTACGTGCTGATGGAGTACGGCACCGGCGCGATCATGGCGGTGCCCGCGCACGACGCGCGCGACTACGAGTTCGCCCGTGCCTTCGACCTGCCGGTGCAGCGGGTGATCGAGGGCGAGGACCCGGCCGAGGCGCGCGATCCCAGGGGCCTCCCCTATCCCGGCGACGGCCCGATCCTCAACTCCGGCCGCTTCGACGGCAAGCACAACCGCGAGGCCTACGCCGAGATCGTCGCCTGGCTGACGGCGGAGGGCCGCGGCAGCGCCTCGGTCAACTACCGCCTGCGCGACTGGCTGGTCTCGCGCCAGCGCTACTGGGGGGCGCCGATCCCGGTCGTCTACTGCGACGAATGCGGGATCGTCCCCGTGCCCGAGGAGCAGCTGCCGGTCGAGCTGCCGGCGGTCGAGGACTACGCGCCGCAGGGCAAGAGCCCGCTGGCCGCCGCCGAGGACTGGGTCGCCACCGAGTGCCCGCGCTGCGGCGGCGCGGCGCGGCGCGAGACCGACACGATGGACACCTTCGTCGACTCATCCTGGTACTTCATCCGCTACCTCGATCCCCGGAACGCCGACGCCGCCTGGGACCGCGAGGCGGCCGACCACTGGCTGCCGGTCGACCAGTACATCGGCGGGGTCGAGCACGCGATCCTGCACCTGATGTACGCGCGCTTCTTCACCAAGGCGCTCGCCGACCTCGGCCGGCTCTCGGTGCAGGAGCCGTTCGCCAACCTCTTCACCCAGGGGATGATCACCCGCGACGGGGCGAAGATGTCGAAGTCGAGGGGCAACACGGTCAGCCCGGCCGACTACGTGCAGCGCCACGGCGCCGACACCGCCCGCACCTACGTCTGCTTCATGGGGCCGCCGGAGCGCGGCGGCGACTGGTCCGACGAGGGGGTCGAGGGCGTGCACCGCTTCCTCTCGCGGCTGTGGCGGTTGTGTGAGGAGGTCGAGGGCATGGACGCCGGTCAACTCGATGCCGGCACGGCCGCGGGCGAGGCGCGCGATCTGCTCGCCAAGGCACACTGGGCGATCGACAAGGTGACTCGCGACTTCCAGCGCGGCTTCCAGTTCAACACCGCGATCGCGGCGGTGATGGAGCTGGTCAACGAGGCCTACCGGCTCAAGGACGGCCTCTACGGCGAGCCCGCCGGTGTGGCCGCCGTGCGCTTCGCCACCGCCACCGCGGCCTCGCTGATCTTCCCCTTCGCCCCCCACCTCGGCGCCGAGGTCTGGGAGCGGCTCGAGGGCGACCGCGTCTGGGAGCGGCCCTGGCCCGAGGCCGACCCGGCGCTGCTGGCGAGCGACACGGTGACCCTCGTCGTCCAGGTGAACGGCAAGCTGCGCGACCGGATCGAGGCCGCCGCCGACGCCCCCGAGGCGGAGCTGCTGGAGCTGGCCCGGACCAGCGAGAAGGTGCGCCGCCATCTCGACGGCAGGGACGTGGTGAAGGAGATTGTCGTCCCCGGGAAGCTGGTTAACCTGGTCGTTCGCTGACGGACTCGCCTGGTTTTCACGGCCTGGGGTGTCCTATCTGGTACAAAGCGGCCCCGCATGCTGGTCAGACGCCCGTCAGACGCCCCCGTGGAGGAGTGGCACCGGCTTCGCTACCGGGTCCTCATGGACGCTGGCGAGATGGGCGCCCGCAACATGTCCGTCACCTGGCTGGAGATCCCCGGCGGGGCGAAGCAGACCCTGCGCAGCGACGAGCAGGCCGAGCAGGTGTACGTCGTCGTCCGCGGCGCCGGCACGATGTCGGTCGCCGGCGACACCCAGGAGGTGGGCGAGGGCGACCTGATCCTCGTCCCGCCCGCGACCGACCACTCGATCGCCAACGACGGCGACGTGCCGCTGGCCTGCGTTTCGGCCCAGTCCCCGCCGGTCGCCTCGTCCGATCTCTATAGCGATCAGCTGGCCGAGGTCAGCGGTTACGACGAAGACGAAGACTTGTAGCTGAAAATTTTCATTGTGCGCGCCACGCGCGCGCCGGTGCCCGGAACGATCCGGGCATGCCCGAACTGTCCCGCTCCCAGATCGTCGTCTACGGTGCGATCGCCGTCGCCCTGCTGCTGGTCGGGGCGAGGGCGATCCGGGCCGAGGGCAGCGGGCCGGCCGAATCGACATACCCCTCCTCTTCCTCGTCATCCTCCTCCGGCGGATTCAGCATCGGCGCCGGTGGCGGCGGGCCGGACGTGGTCGTCGACGTGGCCGGGGCCGTGCGGCGGCCCGGGGTCTACCGGCTACCCGCCGGGGCGCGGGTGATCGATGCCCTGAAGCGCGCCGGCGGCACGGCTCGCGGCGCCGCGCTGGAGGCGATCAACCGCGCCGCCCGGCTCGCCGACGGCCAGCAGGTCGTCGTGCCCGAACAGGGCCCGGGAGGGAGCGCCGCGCCGGCCGCCGCCGGCGAAGAAGGCCCGATCAGCCTCGGCAGCGCCACCGTCGAGCAGCTCGACACGATCGACGGGATCGGCCCGGTCACGGCCGGGAAGATCGTCGAATACCGCGACCAGCACGGCGGCCTCGCCTCGGTCGACCAGCTCGACGAGGTCAGCGGGATCGGCCCGGCGACGATGGAATCGCTGCGCGCCCGGCTGCAGCCTTAGATGCGCGATCCGCGCCCGTCCCTGCCGCTGCTGCTCGCCGTCGCGGTCGCCGTCCTGCTGGCGCTCGCGCACAGCGGCGAGGTCCGCGGCCGCGCCGAGGCCGCACTGGGGAAGGGGATGCCGGCGCGCGAGGCGCAGCTGGCGCGCGGCTTCGTGCTCGGCGAGGACGAAGGAATCGACGCGGTCACGGTCGAAGACTTCCGCCGCTCCGGCCTCAGCCACCTGCTCGCGGTCTCGGGCCAGAACGTCGCCCTGCTGGCCCTGCTGGCGATACCCGTCCTGGCGGCGCTCGGGATTCCGCTCCGCAGCCGCCTCGTCTGGGTGCTCGGGCTGATCGCCGTCTACGTGTCGCTGGCCGGCGCCGGCCCCTCGATCCAGCGCGCGGGGGTGATGGGTGCGCTGAGCGTGGTGGCGACCCTGGCCGGGCGGCGCGCCTCGCGCTTCTTCGCGCTCTGCGTCGCTGCCGCCGTCATGCTGGCGCTCGAGCCCGGGATCGCCGGCGACGTCGGCTGGGAGCTCAGCTTCGCCGCTGTGCTCGGCATCCTGCTGCTGGCGACGCCGCTGCGCGAGGCGATCGCGGCGCGGATCGGCGCCTCGGGCTGGCGCCGGGCATTCGCCGAGGGCGCCGCGATGACGATCGCCGCGACGCTGGCGACGGCGCCGCTGATCGCCTATCGCTTCGAAGCGATCTCGACCACCACGCTGATCGCCAACCTCCTTGCCCTGCCCGCGGTGGCGCCGGCGATGTGGCTGGGGATGCTCGCCGCTGCGGCCGGCCAGGTCCCCGGCTTCCCGGTCGAGGCGCTGAACGCGCTCGACGCCCCGCTGCTCGCCTACATCGCCCAGGTCGCCGCCTGGTGCGGCAGACCGAGCTGGGCCTACCTTCACCTGCGGCTCGGCGTCGGCGGCCTGGTCCTGTCCTATCTCGCCATCGGCGTGGCGGCGGTTCTCGCGCTGCGCCTCGGCCGGGAACGGCACGTCGCGGCACTGCGCCGACCCGGGACCGCCGGCGACACGAAAGCTCTCAGCTTCCGCTGTGCCTTTGCATCGCATGCCCGGGAGAAGGAACAGCGGAGCGAGGGGCGGCGGCGGGGCGCCGCCGCCCCGCTGCTCGCCGCGCTCGCGGTCGCGCTGGCGCTGCTCGGGTCGGTGCTGCTCGCGCAAAGCGGCGGAGCTGCGCCGGGGCCGCCGCCCGGCCTGCGCGTCTCGGTGCTCGACATCGGCCAGGGCGACGCGATCCTCCTGCAGCCCGCCGGCGCACCGGCGGTGCTGGTCGACGGCGGGCCGCCCGGCGACGGCGTCGCGGCGGAGCTTCGCGCCGCCGGCGTCGAGCGGCTCGGCGCCGCCGTCGTCACCCACGACCAGGCCGACCACGCGGGCGGGATCCGCGAGCTGCTCGGGACGATGCCGGTCGGCCGGCTGGTCTACGCGGTCCTGGGTCGACCGACGCTCGCCGAGGCCCGCGCCTGCGGCGCCGTCCCGCTTCGCCTGGCACGGGGCAGCGAGCTGCGCAGCGGCCGCCTCCGGCTCGACGTTCTCTGGCCGCCGCGCGAGCTGCTCGCCGGGCCGCACCGCGGCGAAGACCCCAACCTGCTGGCGCTGGTCATGCTCGCCCGCTGGCGCCGCTTCCGGATGCTGCTGACCGCCGACGCCGAGGCCGAATCGACGCCGGTCGACCCCGGCCCGATCGACGTCCTCAAGGTCGCCCACCACGGCAGCGACGACGCCGGTCTCGCCGACCTGCTCGACCGCACCCGCCCGAAGCTCGCCGTCGTCTCGGTCGGCGCCGGCAACCCGTTCGGCCATCCGACCCCGGGCACGCTCGCGACGCTCGCCGCCCACGGCGTTCCCGTCCTGCGCACCGACCTGGACGGCACGGTCGTGCTCGACGTGAGCCGCAGCGGAGTTCAGGTCGGCACCGGTCGCTGAGCCCGTGCCCAGACTCAACGAATCGACGAGTCGAAACTAAGGTTTCCGCCCGCCCGCCCTCGTGCCGGCGCGATCGAGGACCGATGCTCGTACAGGTGCACCACAAGCGGGAACAGCGACGGTTGCGGTCGAGCGCGAGGTTCAGCGTCCTCGGCGACGGCCTGCTCGAGCGGGCCCGCAGCACGACCTTCGCCCTGCTCGGCGCGGTCGCCGCGGTCGGCCTGGCGATGATCGCCGTCGCCCTGCAAGAGGACTGGCCGCTGATCGCCGGCAGCCCGGTTCCTCGCGCCCCGGCCCTGCACGCGTCGGTCGGTCGTGCGACCGCCCTCGGCGCGAGGGCGGCGGCGAGAGTCGCTCACGACGGCTCGGCGAGGCGGCGGCGAAAGCTCGCTGCTCACAGCGACGGGCCGGCTTCCACCGGAGGCGCTCCGGTCGCCTCTGCTCCCGCGACCCCAGCCGAGCTGGTCGCTTCACCGGGCACTCCGGTGGAGTCGCAGGGCGGCGGCGCCGACGGTGGGGGCTCGCATGGCACGCCCGAGCCCCACGGCCAAGCGCCGTCCTCCCCGCAGTCGCAGCAGGCGCCGTCCTCTCCCGCGCCGACCGCGCAACCGTCGCCCGCGCCCACCCCGCCGTCCTCTCCCGCCCCGGCCGAAACGCCTCCGCCCGAAGCGACCGCTTCCGAAGCCCCGCCGGTCGAGTCCTACACGCCGTCCTGGAGCAATGGCGAGGGCCACGCCTACGGCCGAGAAGACGACGACCACGGTCACGGGCACGATGCCGGGGGACGTGCCGGTGATTGAGTGCCCATATAGGGGGTCTAATTCCCGGCACGTCGGCGCCGGGCTCGGGGGCCGGGGCGCTGTCTAGACTCGGCCGATGGCCGAGATGCGCTCTCTCTACCTGATCGCCGGCACCGACGGGGCGAAGATCGACGCCACCCGGGCGCGGTTGCGGGCGCGGGCCGAGCGCGACGGCGGCGCCGCCTCGCTCGAGGTCTTCGAGGCCGGCGAGGGCCGCGGCGCGCCCGACCACCAGGCGTTGCTCGGCGCGATCCCGGCGATGTCGCTGACCGAGTCGCGCCGCTACCTGCTCGCCGACGGGGTCGAGCGCTGGCGCGACAAGCAGCTGGACGCGGTCGCCGCGGCGTTGGGCGAGCTGCCACCCGACCTGTCCGTCGTCCTGATCGCGCGCGCCAGGGCGCCGGCCAAGCTGGCCAAGGCGGTCAGGGCGGCGAAGGGGGAGATCCACGAGTTCGAGGCGCCGAAGGCCCGGGAGATGCCGCGGCTCCTGGTCGCCGACGCGAAGCGGCTCGGCTTCCGCCTCGACCCGGCCGCCGCCCGCATGCTGGTCGACCGCATGGGCGCCAACCCCTCGCGGCTCCACCACGAGCTGGAGCGGCTGGCGCTGTGGGCGGGGGATGGGGGCGAGGTCTCCGCGTCGGACCTCGACGCGATGGTCGCCGACACCTCCGAGGCGGCGGTTTGGGCGCTCTCCGACGCCCTGCTCGAACGCGACCGCGCGAAGGCGCTCGGCATCGGCGAGCGGTTGATCTCCCAGGGCGAGAACGTGACCGGGCTGATCTACGGCCTCGCCTCGCGGCTGCGCAAAGCCTGCGCGGCGGCTGCGATGCTGGAGGAGGGGATGCCCCCGAGCCAGGTCGAGTCCAGCCTCGGCATGCACCCCTACGCGGCCAAGCAGCTGGTCCGCCGCCTGGGGGACATCGAGGTGGGCGAGCTGCGGGAGGCGACGATCGCCCTGGCGGACTTAGAGGTCTGGTGCAGGGGCGGAGCCGACTACGGCGATGAGCTGGCTTTGACCCTGGCCCTGCGGTCCGCAGCCGGCGTTTCGGCATAGAGCCCATCCGGTAGGGGTGGAACGTCTTGTACTTTTTCCGCGGCGACGCTGGCGGACAGTCGACAACTGTCTTCGGAAAAAGTTAAGTGGAACCCCTACCGGATGGGCTCTGCGTTACTTCGCGCTGGCGGCGATGCGGGCGGCTTTTGCCTTCTTGCGCGCGCCGGTATTGCGATGCATGCCGCCCTTCTGCACGGCCTTGTCGATGCGCGAGACGAGGGCGCGGTGCTCGGCCTCGATCGCGGCGGCGTCGCCGCCGTCGACGGCGCTCTCGAGCCGGCGGAAGTAGGTCTTCACGGTGCTGGTCAGCAACCGGTTCTCGGTTCGCTCCCGCTCGCTGCGTAGGATCCGCTTCTTCTGTGAGGCTATGTTGGCCATGAGTCGTGTGCCTGAAGCGGCCGAGCCGGCTCCGGGCGGCCGCCGACTATAGCGACTGAGACCAAGCTTGGAGAAGCCCACGGCACCCGAAAGACCGGATCCGGAGCAGACCGCGGTGGCCTCGGACGCGGCCGTGCGCGCCGCCGAGGCCTTCGATCCCGGCGAGGACAGCTCCGGCGACCCGGCCCCCGGCAGGCAAGCCGGGCGGATCGCCCGCTCGACCGCGTTCTTCTCGGTCGCCACCGCCGCCTCGCGGATCGCCGGGCTGGTGCGCGAGATCGTCGCCGCCAGCTACTACGGCGTGTACGGGCCGATGTCGGCCTTCACGATCGCCTTCCAGGTCCCGAACCTGGTCCGCGCCCTGTTCGCCGACGCCGCCCTGCAGCCGGCCTTCGTGCCGATCTTCACCGAGCAGCTGGAGAAGAAGAACTACCGCGAGGCCTTCCGCCTCGCCTCGACCCTGCTGCTGCTCGTCACCCTCGTCCTCGGCGCGATCACGGCGCTCTTCGTGCTCGTCGCGCCGGTCGTGATGCCGCTCTTCGCGCCCGGCTTCGAAGGCGAGATCCTCGACCTCACCATCACCCTCTCCCAGGTCCTCTTCCCGATCCTGATCCTGCTCGGGCTGAGCGGCGTCGTCGTCGGCATCCTCAACAGCTACGACCGCTTCGGCGCCTTCGCGATCTCGCCGCTGTTCTGGAACCTGACGATCATCGCCGTGGTGGTCCTGCTGGTGCCGGCCTTCCACGGGCAGAACCGGATCTACGCCTACGCGATCGGCATCCTCGCCGGCACCCTGGTCCAGCTGCTGATCCCGACCTTCGACCTGCGCAACACCCCGTTCAAGTTCGGTTGGAGCTTCGAATGGCGCAACCCCGACGTGCGCCGGGTCCTGCTGCTGATGCTGCCGGTGACGATCAGCCTCGGCCTGATCAACTTCAACCTGCTGATCAACAGCCTCTTCGGCAGCCTGGTCAGCGACCAGGCGCCGGCGGCGATCGACAAGGCTTTCCGCATCTACCAGCTGCCGCAGGGGATCTTCTCGGTGGCGATCGCCACCGTCCTCTTCCCGACCCTGGCCCGCTTCGCCTCCCGCGGCGAGCACGACAACCTGCGGGCGACGATGGCCAACGGGATGCGCCAGATCCTCTTCGTCCTGGTCCCGGCGGCCGCGGCGGTCCTCGTCCTCTCGACGCCGATGATCCGGCTCGTCTACCAGCGCGGCGAGTTCACGCCCGAGCAGACGACCCTCGTGGCCACGGCGCTCTTCTGGTTCGCCTTCTCGCTGCCGACCAACGGCCTCTACCTGCTGCAGACGCGGACCTTCTTCAGCTTGCAGCGCCCCTGGATGGCGACCGGCCTGGCGGCGTTGGACCTGGTCGTCTCGGCCTTGGCCGCATTCGCCCTCTACAAGCCCTTCGGCACCGGCGGCATCGTCGCCGGCACCGGCATCGGCACGACCGCCGCCGTCGTCGCCCAGGCAGTCGTCCTGCGCCACGAGTTCGGCGGTCTCGAGCTGGGGCGGCTGTTCTCGACCGGCCTGCGGATCACCGTCGCGGCGGCCGCGCTCGCCGCCGTCTCCTTCGGCATCTGGGACCTGCTCGACGGCGCCCTCGGCCGCGGCCTCCTCAGCCAGGTCGTCTCGCTCGGGACGGCGCTGGCGCTCGGGGGTCTTGTCTACGTCGGCATCGCCCGGCTCCTGGTTGTCGCCGAGCTCGAGCAGGTCATGCGCCTGCTTCGGCGCCGCTAGCGATGCTCGACCTGCCGCGCTACCTGCTGGGAGTCGCCGAGCTTCTCGCCCTCGGCGGCTTCGCCTGTCTCGGAGGGTTTACTGTGCGTCGCCGGCTGCTCCCCCGGCTCGCGGGCGCCCCAGCTTGGCTGGCAACGATCGTCGTCGGGCTTGCATTCTCGATCTGGGCGGCGGAGGCCCTGGGCGGCTTCGGCTGGTTCAAGCCCCTGCCCTACCTACTCACCGTTGGCGCGTTGGGTCTGGGCATTTGGACGCTCCTTCCGCGGGTGGCGTCGGGTGGGGTGGACTCCGCTGGCCGAAGGCTGTGGAGGGCAAGGCCCCGACCCGGCGGGCGCGATGTCCCTTCGCCCGGAGCAGCGCGTAGGCCGAGGAGGGTGCCCCACCCGACGACAGGACCCGCGGGCAGGGCGCTCGATCCCAGCACCGTGATCGCACTGCTCATCGCGGCGGTGGCCACCATCCACTTCGCGGCCGGTGTGAAGCTGCGGCTGTCGACGGGGATGACCGGGTTCGATTCGACCTGGTACCACGGGCCGTTCGCGGCGGGCTTCTTCCAGAGCGGGAGCACCTGGGAACTGCATTTCATCGCGCCGCAGTTCCTGGCCTGGTTCTACCCGGCCAACGCCGAGCTGCTCCACGCTGCCGGGATGCTGGCCTTCGGGCGGGATCTGCTGTCGCCGCTGCTGAATCTCGGCTGGTTCCTCGGCTGCCTGCTGGCCTTGTGGTGTATTGGCAAGCCGTACCGGGTCGCGCCGTGGTCGCTGGCCCTGGGGGCGATTGCGCTGAGTGTCCCGGCGCTCTCGGATCAAGCTGGGGAGGCGCGCAACGACATCGTCGGGATCTTCTTCCTACTCGCTGCTGTTGCGGTTGCCGTCAACGACCGGGATGGCAAGGAGCACGACGGCGCCGGGAAAGCGGCGACGCGCAGTGCTGGTGACAGCGTTGAGCCGGCGATGCGCGAGAGCGAGGCGACGCGCCGGCTGTCGAGCGGTGCATTGCTGGTCGCCGGGCTCTCCGCCGGCCTTGCCGCCGGGACCAAGCTCAACTTCCTCCTACCCGCAGCTGTTCTCGTGCTCGGCCTCGCCCTCATGGCGCCGGCGGGTTCCAGGTGGCGGGCGCTTTGGGTCTCCGGTCTTGCCGCGGTGGCCGGTGGCGGCTACTGGTACCTGCGCAACCTCGTCCACACCGGCAACCCGCTGCCCTGGTTCGACCACCTCGGGCCGATCCCGCTGCCGGCGCCGCAGCAGGCGTTGGGGGGTCGCGAAGGGCACAGCGTGCTCGGCTACCTGACCGACCGCGGCATCTGGTCGAGCTGGTTCCTGCCCGGCCTTCACCACGGCCTCGGCGTCTTCTGGCCGCTGCTCGGCGCGCTGGCGCTGGCGGGCCTCCTGCTCTGCCTCGCCCCGCTCCGCCGTTCCTTGTCTCGAAATCGCCGGGGAAAGGAACAGCGCAGGCTGGGCGAGGTTGACTTTGCACTGTGCGCCGCCGCCCTCGCCGGGCTCGCGGCCGGCCTGGCCTGGCTGATCGCTCCGACCTCGGCCTCGGGTCCGGACGGCTTGCCGCGGGGCTTCGAGTCGGGCCTCCGCTACCTCGCTCCAGCTCTGATCCTCGGCTTGGCGCTGCTGCCTGCGGCGCCGGCGCTGCGGAGGTGGCTCCCGGGACGAGCAGAGGCAGGTAGAGCGGGGAAAGAGCCGGAGGCCACCGGGGAAGGCCCGGACCGACCCGGCGCATGGGCAAATCGCCGTGGCGCGCTCGTCGCCGCCACGGCGACGACCCTGGTCGTCATCGCCGTCGGCTACCCGGTCCAGCGCCACTACCTGCGCGACCGCTACGCGAACCCGACCTTCGCCGCCCCGGGCCTGAACGCCGCCTTCAAATGGGCCAGCTCGATCTCCAACGCCCGCATAGCGACGACCGGCACCCGCCAGTACCCCCTGTACGGCCGCGACCTCTCCAACCAAGTCCAGTACGTAGGCATTGGGACTGCCCACGGCGGCTTCGTCGCCCCGAAGAACTGTCGCCAATGGCGAACCCTCCTCGACGAAGGCCACTACGACTACGTGGTAGCGACCCGCGACCGCATGGAACCGACCAAGCCCCCATACCCCCCAACGGCAGCCTGGACGGCCGGCCCCGGCGCAACCGTCGTCCTTCGCAAGCCCCCCACGGTCGTCTACCAGCTAAACGCCCCGTTGGACCCATCGGCCTGCCCCTGACTGGCGCTTTTGTCGCGGTATGCGACACAAAAGCGCCAGCCGCCTGGAACTGGGTGTCGGGGTGGGGTGTCCTTCGCCGCCCGAAGGCTGCGGAGGGCAAGGCCACGTCCCGACTTGCGCAAGGTCTCTCCGCCCGGAGCAGCGCGTAGGGCAAGGAGGGCACCCCAGCCCGGCGACAGGACCCGCAGCCCGGCGCCCCCGTGAGCCATACTCCGCCTCCCGATGGACCAGATCAGAAACTTCTCGATCATCGCCCACATAGACCACGGCAAGTCGACCCTCGCCGACCGCATTCTCGAGATCACCGAGTCGGTCGACCCGAAGAAGATGCGCGCCCAGGTGCTCGACTCGATGGACCTCGAGCGCGAGCGCGGGATCACGATCAAGGCCCAGGCCGTGCGGGTCGAGTACATGGCCGCCGACGGGCGGAGCTACCACCTGCACCTGATCGACACCCCCGGCCACGTCGACTTCTCCTACGAGGTCTCGCGCAGCCTCGCCGCCTGCGAGGGCGCCCTGCTCGTCGTCGACGCCGCCCAGGGCGTCGAGGCGCAGACCGTCGCCAACACCTACCTGGCGATCGAGAACGGCCTCGAGCTGATCCCGGTGATCAACAAGGTCGACCTGCCGGGGGCCGAAATCGACCGGGTCTCGGGCGAAATCGCCGACCTGCTCGGTGGCGACCCCGGCGAAGCGCTGGCGATCTCGGCGAAGACGGGGGAGGGGGTGGTCGAGGTGCTGGAGGCGATCGTCGCCCGCGTGCCGCCGCCCGGCGGCGACGCGGCGGCACCGACCCGGGCGCTGATCTTCGACTCCGAGTTCGACCAGTACCGCGGCGTGGTCGCCTACGTGCGGATGGTCGACGGCGCCTTCCGCAAGCACGAGCGGATCGTCGCGATGCAGAACGGCACCGAGGCCGACATCGACGACCTCGGCTTCTTCCGCCCGGCGATGACCGGGGTCGAGCGGATGGAGGCGGGCGACGTCGGCTACCTGATCACCGGCGTCAAGGACGTCGCCAAGCTGCGGGTCGGCGACACGCTGACGGCGCAGCAGCGGCCGGCGACCGAGCCGCTCGAGGGCTACCGCGAGGTGCGGCCGATGGTCTTCTGCGGCCTCTTCCCGATCGACACCGACCGCTACGAAGACCTGCACGACGCGCTCGACAAGCTGGCCCTGAACGACGCCGCGCTCTCGTATGAGCCGGAGACCTCCGAGGCGCTCGGCTTCGGCTTCCGCGCCGGCTTCCTCGGCCTGCTGCACATGGAGATCGTCCGCGAGCGGCTCGAACGCGAGTACGGCCTGGAGCTGCTGGCGACGACGCCGAACGTGCTCTACGAGGTCCACCTCGCCGACGGCGAGGAGATCGAGGTCCACAGCCCGACCGAGCTGCCCGACCCGAGCACGATCGAGGCGATCGAAGAGCCCTACATCCGGGCGACGATCATCTCCCCGACCGAGTACGTCGGCGCGGTGATGGAGCTCTGCCAGGCGCGCCGCGGCAGCCACGTCGACATGCACTACCTGAGCCCGCAGCGGGTGCAGATTCGCTACGACCTGCCGCTGGCCGAGATCGTCCTCGACTTCTTCGACTACCTGAAGTCCTCGACCAAGGGCTACGCCTCGCTCGACTACGAGCCGATCGGCAACCGGCCCTCCGACCTGGTCAAGGTCGACATCCTGCTGGCCGGCGACCAGGTCGACGCGCTCTCGATCATCGTCCACCGCGACTTCGCCTACGAGCAGGGCAAGCGGTTGGTCGAGCGGCTGCGCAAGACGATTCCCCGGCAGCTCTTCGACGTGCCCGTGCAGGCGGCGGTCGGCTCCCGCGTGCTCGCCCGCGAGACGGTCAAGGCGCTGCGCAAGGACGTCACCGCGAAGCTCTACGGCGGCGACGTGACCCGCAAGCAGAAGCTGCTGAAGAAGCAGAAAGCGGGCAAGAAGCGGATGAAGCAGGTGGGGCGGGTCGAGGTGCCGCAGGAGGCGTTCCTGGCGGTCCTGGAGATCGACGAGTAGGGCGCCCGGCGCCACGCCCCTCCCGTACGATTGCGCACGTGGCCGACGAGGCAATTCCCGCCCCCGATCCGAAGGGACCCGGTCGCAAGCTCCCGGCGGAGGCGATTGCAGAGGCGAAGGTACGGGCGCCGACGCGGGGGAACCGGAAGCTGGAGAGCTTCCTGGGGGCGGTCAACGAGGACGAGCAGGTGCGGACCTGGTGGTACATGGCCCAGGTCCACGCCGAGCGGCTGGGGATGTCGGACCACTCCTGGGTCCACACCCAGATCGTCCTCAACGTCGCCCTGCGCCTGCTGCGCCTGCTGGTCAAGGCGGGGGTCGAGCCGGCGGTCGTCGCCGACCACGGGATGTCGGCCCGCGACGCCGAGGTGGTGGTCGCCGGCGGCGCCCTGCTGCACGACGTCGGCATGTCGATCCACCGCGCCGACCACGAGACCTACAGCCTCTTCCTCGCCGGCGGCGCGCTGGAAAGACTGCTCGCCGGCCCCTACCGCGAGCCGAAGCGGACGATCGTCGCCTCGGAGATCCTCCACGCGATCATCGGCCACCGCCGCCGTGGCGAGCCCTACACGCTCGAGGCCGGCGTGGTGCGGGTGGCCGACGCGCTCGACATGGCCCAGGGACGCACCAGGATCCCGCTCGAGGCCGGCCAGGAGGGCATCCACTCGATCTCCGCCGCGGCGGTCGACGAGGTGCGAATCGAGGCGGGGGAGGAGCGGCCGGTGCGGATCGAGATCGAGCTCAACAACTCGGCCGGGATCTTCCAGGTCGACGACCTGCTGGCGACGAAGATCCGCGACACGCCGCTGGAGGGCCGGGTGGAAGTCGCGGCGAAGATCGAGGGGGAGACGGAGAAGCGCCTACTGAGCGGCTTCAGATTGGACTGAGATCAGCTGTAACGCTCGAGGTCGTAGCGCCGCTGCGCCTTGCGCTTCTCCAGCCGCCCCTGGATCAACGAGAGGACGATCACCAGGAGCGCGAAGAAGCCGATCACGCCGAAGCAGAAGAAGGTGATCGTCTTGTCGGTCGTCGGCCCGGCCAGCCCGACCCCGTTGTCGGCGAGCGCGGCCGGCGCCGCGACCAGCAGCATCGAGAGCACGGCGCAGGCGGCGGCGGCGATCCGAGTCGAACGCGACTTCACGGGCGGCAATCTAGCGCACCCGCCAGCCGCCTTCGTCCCCGGAAATGCAAACGGCCCGGGGCAGGCGGGCCGTTCGCGACGAGAGAGGAGTCTCGTGAGGGCTCGATGTTCGCCGCGCTCCGGCTTCCCCGAGTGAAGATCCCGATAAGCTCGCCGGGCTCCGATTCCGCAAATTACGCCAATCGACCTGTGAAAATCCCGTGAACGCAGGGATTTCGGCACATAGTCCGACGTGGCGACCGCATACAATGCGGCTGTCTCGCAGGCCAGACGCACCTGTCATCCGATGCGGCGCCCGCCCAACTTGAACCCACAGCAGACCATCAGGCTCGCGGTAATCGACGACGACAGCGGCTTCGTCACGGTGCTGGCGAAGCGCACCGATGCGGCCGGCTGGCAGCAGCGCACCCTCGCCGGCGCGATCCCGCCCGAGGAGCTTGTGGCCCTGAAGCTGAACGCCCTCCTGGTCGATCCCAGCGTGCTCGGCGACGAAGCCTGGAGCTACCTGGAGCGGGTCTGCGGGATGATGCCCGAGCTCGGGGTGGTCGTCTGCTCGGGCCGCTCGACCGTCGCCCAGCGGGTGCGCGCCCTGCGCCTCGGGGTCGACGACTGGATCACCAAGCCCTGCCATCCCGAAGAGGCGATCGCCCGGATCGAAGCGGTCTCGCGCCGCCGCCGCCGCTCCCGGCCGCAGGCCGAATCGGGTCCGGTGATCGCCGGTGAGCTGGAGATCCGCTCCGATCGCTTCCAGGCCTTCGTCGCCGGCTCCAGCCTCGACCTGACCAGGCGCGAGTTCGAGCTGCTCCAGCTGCTCGCCGACGCCAGCGGCCAGGTGCTGGAGCGCGAAGCGATCTACCAGCGGGTCTGGGGCTACGCGATGGCCCACGGCGACCGCTCGGTCGACGTCTTCATCCGCAAGCTGCGCCAGAAGCTGGAGAAGGCTTCGCCCGGCTGGGCCTACATCCACACCCACTTCGGCGTCGGCTACCGCTTCGACCCGGAATCGACCGCCCCGAGCGAGTTTCCCCCCACCGAGAAGCCGGCCGCCGAGCCGGCATCGCCGGCGGCGGTCGAGCAGCTCGCCGCTTCCTGAAGGGCGGCTCGCCGCGCCCCTCGCCCGCAAGGACCGCGGGTTCACAGCTCGTTTACATCCTTTTCACATCCTCGATACAGGCGGGTAACAAGCTGGTCCCAGGCCGCTGAGAGTGTGATGCGAGAACGGCCCTCGGGTCGGAACGAGAAGTCATCAGATCAACGAGAAGGAGACAGAGTGACTAGCTCCAGATGGATTGCGGTCATCGCCTCCTCGTCGATCATCGCCCTGAGCGTCGCTGCCTGCGGAAGCAGCAGCAGCTCGAGCGGTGGCGGCGGCGGCGGCACGATCAGCGGCGCAGGCGCGACCTTCGCGCAGCCGATCATCAGCCAGTGGGGGTCCGAACTGAAGGAAACGGACAACCTCACGGTCAACTACAACGCGATCGGCTCCGGCGGCGGGATCGCCCAGTTCCAGGCCAACACCGTCGACTTCGGCGATACGGACTCGGCGATGACCGACGAAGAAATCGAAGTCGCCGACAAGAACGGCAAGACGGTCCACGTTCCGATCGTCTTCGGCGCGGTCACCGTCTCCTACAACCTGCCGGGCGTCGAATCGGGCCTGAAGCTCGACGGCGAAACCGTCGGCGACATCTACCTCGGCAAGATCACCAAGTGGGACGATCCGGCGATCGCCAAGCTCAACCCCGGCGTCAAGCTGCCGAGCACCTCGATCACGGTCGTCCACCGCTCCGACGAATCGGGCACGACGGCGCTGTTCACGCAGTTCCTCGACGAAACCAACAAGCAGTGGCACGAGCAGGTCGGGACCGACAAGACCGTCAAGTGGCCGACCGGCACCGGCGCCAACGGCAACGAAGGCGTGGCCGGATCCGTCCAGCAGACCGAAGGCGCGATCGGCTACGTCGAGCTCGCCTACGCGCTGCAGAACGAATTCACCACCGCGGCCGTCGAGAACAAAGCGGGCAAGTTCGTCACGCCGACGCTGGAATCGACCTCCACCGCGGGCGAAGGGGTCAAGTTCCCGCCGGATCTGCGGTTCAGCGCGATCAACGCGTCGACGGCCCCCGCGGCCTACCCGATCGCCTCGGGCACCTTCGTGATCGTCTACGAAGACCTCTGCAAGGCGGGCAAGAGCGAAGCAGTCGCCAAGAACGTGGTCACCTTCCTCGACTACGGGCTCGGCGAAGGCCAGCAGGTGGCCGAAAAGCTCGACTACGCCGGGCTGTCGCCCGAACTCCTGGAAGCGTCCCAGGCAAAGGTGGCCGGCTTGAAGTGCAACGGCGAAGCGATCAAGGCGCCCTAGGGCAGACGGGACGCCGAGGTAGAAGCAGAGCGTGGGGGCGGGAACGCAAGCGGCGACGGGGGGCAGGCGGTCTCTGGATCGCTCGCCCCTCTCCCGCTTGCCCGACCGCATCCTGCGATACGGGCTGACGGCGATCTCCGCCGCGATCCTCGTCCTCCTCGCCTACTTCTTCGTCAAGCTCGCACTCGAATCGAAGCCGGTCTTCGAAAAGTTCGGGGTCCTCGGCTTCATCTTCACGAACGACTGGGACGTCTCCGGGGCGATCTACGGCGCCCTGCCGCTGGTGGTCGGGACGCTGATCACCTCGGCCCTGGCGCTGGTGATCGGGGTGCCGGTCGCGGTCTCGGTCGCGCTGTTCCTGACCGAGCTCTGCCCGCGGCGCCTGCGCGGCTCGCTGACGATCCTCGTCGATCTGCTGGCCGCCGTCCCGTCGGTCGTCTACGGCCTCTGGGCCTTCTACCTCCTGATCCCGAAGCTGAAACCGGCCGAGCAGTGGTTCGCCGACACCTTCCACTTCATCCCGTTCGTCGCGACCGACAACGTCGCCGGACCCAACTACTTCATCGCCGGGCTGGTCCTGGCGATCATGCTGCTGCCGATCGTCAGCGCGATCAGCCGCGAGGTTCTCTCGACCGTGCCCGGCGATCAGAAGGAGGCGGCGCTCGCCCTGGGAGCGACCCGCTGGGAGATGATCCGCACCTCGATGCTTCCCTACGCGCGGCGCGGGATCGTCGGCGGCTCGATGCTCGGGCTGGGGCGGGCGATCGGCGAGACGATCGCGGTGACGATCGTGATCGGCGACAACCCGATTCTCGGCCACAGCATCTTCGACCAGGGCTACACCCTGGCGGCGGTGATCGCCAACGAGTTCGGCGAGGCGGCCTCGGACCCGCTCCACAAAGCCGCGCTGATCGGCGCCGGCCTGGTCCTCTTCGTCCTCACCCTGCTGGTCAACTCCGTCGCCCGCCTGCTCGTGCTGCGCAGCGAGCGCCAGGGAGCGAAGCCGATCGCGGTTGCGGGGGCCTAGGTGGAGGCCGCTTCCCTGCGTTCGGGCAACGGGCTGCTGCCGGCTGTCAGCGCGCGCCGACGGCGCGCCGACCGAGCCGCCCGGGCGCTGCTCTGGATAGCGACGGGAGTGGCGATCGTGCCACTCGTCCTTGTCATCGTCTACATCCTCAGCAAGGGGCTCGGCGCGCTCAGCACCGAATTCTTCACCACCGATCCGACCGGGAACTTCCTCGGCGCCAAAGGGGGCGTCAAGAGCGCCATCCTCGGCACGATCGAGATCGTCGGCTTCGCGGCGCTGGTCGCAGTGCCGCTCGGCATCGGCGTAGCCGTCTACCTGACCGAGTTCGGCGCCGGCGGCAAGCTGGCCCAGGCGGTCCGCTTCTTCGTCGACGTGATGACCGGCGTTCCCTCGATCGTCTTCGGCCTGTTCATCTACCTGACGCTGGTCCTGGCCGGCACGGGCGGTTCCAGCTTCGCGGGCTGGAAGGGCTCGGCGGCCCTGGCGCTGCTGATGCTGCCGATCGTCACCCGCTCCGCCGAGGTCGTGTTGAAGCTCGTTCCCGAATCGCTGCGGGAAGCGGCGCTGGCGCTTGGCGCTCCACGCTGGAAGGTGATTCTCCGCGTGGTCCTGCCGACCGCGGCGTCGGGGATCGTCACGGGAGCCCTGCTCGCGATCGCCCGCGCCGCCGGGGAGACCGCGCCGCTCCTGTTCACGGCCACTATCGTCAAGGCGACCACCTTCAACCTGAACGAACCGATGAACTCGCTGCCCGCCCAGATCTACCAAGATCTCAAGCAGCCGAACGACGAACTCGTCCAGCGAGCCTGGGGCGCGGCGCTGACGCTCGTCGCGCTGATCCTGATCGTCACCCTGGTCGCCAAGCTGATCCAGCGGAGAAGCCGCGTGACGGGAGCCCGATAATGAACCCGAATGGAGAGGCCTCGCCGATGACCGATCTCAACGATCCGGACGCCGCCGCCGGCCCGGCCGCCGGTGCCCCCCGGCCCGGAAGTCCGCGGCAGCGCCCGGTCCCCGGCGCCGGACCGGCCGCCCCCACCGCCACCGAGGCGATGCACTCGATCCGGCTCGAGGGCCTCAGCGCCTTCTACGACGACCACCAGGCGGTGAAGGGCGTCAGCATGGGCTTCGAGGCCGGTGACGTGACGGCGATCATCGGCCCCTCGGGCTGCGGCAAGTCGACCATGGTTCGCTGCATCAACCGCATGCACGAGGAGATCCCCGGGGCGCGGATCGAGGGGCACGTCCTGCTCGACGGCATCGATCTGCACGACCCTGCAGTCGACGTCGTCGCCGTGCGCCGGGTGGTCGGGATGGTCTTCCAGAAGCCGAACCCGTTCCCGACGATGTCGGTCTACGACAACGTCGCGGCCGGCCTGCGCTTCGTCGGTGTCGGCCGCGGCGAGCTCGACGACAGGGTGCGCGAGGCCCTGGTCGGGGCCAGCCTCTGGGACGAGGTGAAGGACCGGCTGGGCAAGCCCGGCGCCGGGCTCTCCGGCGGCCAGCAGCAGCGCCTCTGCATCGCCCGCGCGCTCGCCGTCGACCCCGAGGTGCTGCTGATGGACGAGCCCTGCTCGGCCCTCGACCCGGTCGCGACGCTGCGGATCGAGGAGCTGATCGGCGAGCTGAAGAAGCGGGTGACGATCGCGATCGTCACGCACAACATGCAGCAGGCGGCGCGGGTCGCCGACACGACCGCCTTCATGCTGAGCGGCGAGCTGGTCGAGGTCGGGCCGACCGACAAGCTCTTCACCAGCCCCGACGACGAGCGCACCGAGCAGTACGTGACCGGGAAGTTCGGCTGATGGCGCCGGAGACCCGCAGCCGCTACCAGGAGGAACTCGAGCGCCTCGAGGCGAGCGGCCTCGGCGGCCTCGACCTGGTCAACGCCGCCCTCGAGCGCACCCTGGAGGCGGTCGAGCACCAGGACGTCGAGCTGGCCCAGATCGTGATCGCCGACGACGATCGCATCGACGGCCGCTACCTCGAGGTCCACCAGAGCCTGATCACCCTGCTCGCCACGCAGTCCCCGGTGGCGACCGACCTGCGGCTGATCTCGGCCCTGCTGCACGTGCTGAAGAACGTCGAGCGGATGGGCGACCAGTGCGTGAACATCTGCAAGATGATCCCGCTGACCGGCAACGAGCCGCCGGCCGACGAGGAGATGGTGCGGCTGATCCTCACGATGGGTCGCCAGACCCGCACTCTGATCAGCCAGTCGAAGCGGGCCTTCGAGGAGCGCAGCGTCGAGATGGCGCGCGACCTGGTCCGCCAGGACGACGCGGTCGACAACCTCAACCGCGACTGCTTTCGCCTGGCGCTGGAGATCGGCGACGACCCCGACCAGCGCGAGTGGGCGATGACGATGCTTCTCGCCGCGCGGGCGATCGAGCGGATCGGCGACAACGCGGTCGACATCGGCGAGCAGGTCGCCTTCGTCGTCACCGGACTCTTTCGCGAGTTCGAGGACGCCTCGCATCCGGCCGGGTGAAGGGCCGAGGGAAGACCCCTCGGCCCCTGCCGGCGCGGTTGAGATCCGGGCTGTCTGGGAACATAGGGGAGAGTCCTGCGATGCTCTGTGCCGCCATTGATATCGGGTCCAATACGACCAGGGTGCTGGTGGCCGAGCCCGTGGAGGGTCAGCTGAAGAAGGTGATGGAGCAGCGGGCCTATACGCGGATCGGCAAGGCGCTCGGCGAGGACGGCGAAATACCGGCCGAGAAGGCGGCCGAGGTCGCCGAGGTCGTCGCCACCCAGGTCCGGCTCGCCCGCGAGCTGGGCGCGGAGACGATCCGGGCGGTGGCGACGGCGGCGGTGCGCGAAGCCTCCAACGGGGCGCAGGTCGCCGCCCAGATCGGCGACGCCGCGGGCGTGCCGGTCGAGGTCCTCAGCGACGAGGAGGAGGGGCGCCTCTCCTTCATCGGCGCGACCAAGACGCTCGGCCATCCGGTCGAGGGCAAGGTGGCGGTGGTCGACGTCGGCGGCGGCTCGACCGAGGTGATCCTCGGCACCGTGCCCGGCGGCGTCGAGGAGGTCCGCTCCTGGCGGGTCGGCTCGGGCGCCCTGGCCGACGAGCTGATCGCCTCCGACCCGCCCTCGGCGGCGGAGATCCGCAAGGTGCGCGACCGCATCGACGACCTCTTCGCCGGAGTCGAGGTCGAGCATCCCTCGCAGGCGGTCGCGGTCGGCGGCAGCGCCACCTCGCTGCGGCGCCTGGTCGGGGCGGTGCTCGAGTACGAGACGCTCGAGCGCGGGGTCCGCGTCCTCGCCGGCGACCCGGCCGCCGACGTGGCGAAGCGCTTCGAGCTGGACCCCGAGCGGGTGCGGATCCTGGCCACCGGCGTGCTGATCCTGGAGAAGGTCTCCGAGCTGCTCGGCCGGCCGCTGCAGATTGGCAAGGGAGGGCTGCGCGAGGGCGTCGTCCTCGACCTGCTCAACGGCAGCGCCAACGGCTCCTCGCCGGCCCGCCTCGCCGCCTAGTGCCGCCAGGCGCCGTCGCGAATCTCGTCAAGGCTGGGAGCGTTCCGCAGGTGTGAGCCGAGACGCTCCATCACGAGATCCGCAGCCTCGGTCGGCTTGTAGGCGACCGGGGCGTCCATGACCAGCACGGCGAGATCTTCCCGAAAGCTTCTGTCCTCGAGCTTGGCAGCGAGGTTCTGTCTCAGCTCGGGATAGGTGAACGCTTCCTCTCCGGCGTAGTGGTGAAAGGTGGCGACTACCTTCGCGGCGTCGAGCCGCGGGTTGGGAAGCGCCAGCCAGAGGTCGAAGAGGTCCCGCCCCTTGCTGCGCTGGTACAGCGCCCGCAGCTTGGTGCCCAGAAGCTCCTCGAGTTGAAAGGTGTCGACCTCGCCGCGGCCCGACCACCATGGCGAAGCGATTTCGTAGGGGATGGCGATTCGAGGTAGAAATGCCTCGGTCTCGGCGATGTTGATCTCGACTTTGATGCGGATGCGTCCGACCCCGGAGGTCGGCTCGGCGTCGAGCAGGACCTGATCCTCTCCAGGCTGATGATCGAGATCGCAGGTCCTGCTCGACCTGGTTGTCTTCCGGCCAGGGTGCCTGGCGCCGCCAGGCGGTGATGTTCGCTGCGGGAATCAATCCGGTTCGACATCGCCGTTGAGGCGTAGTCCCCATTTGGGGTCGACCGGTCCTCGCGGTCGCCCCCCCGGAACGAGCATCGCCGCAGCACCCTCCGCGGGGTGAGCGACCTGCTGTAGCCAGAAGGCGTCGACGTCGGGCCGGAAGCGCTCCATCAGCCAGCCGAGCCGGCGCGCGGTGCTGCGGCCGCGGATCGTCGCCAGCCTCCCGAGTCGCTCCCCGCTCAGGGATCCGATGTCCTCGAGGACGGTCGCCACGTTGCTCATACCTCCGCCCTCGCGCGGTCGCCACGCCATGTCCACCGCGGTCATCTCGGGCGTTGAGACGAAGTAGGAGCCCGTGTGAGAGTTCATCCTTTGCCGATCGGCGAGCTTGGTCTCGCTGCTCTTGACGAAGTGAAGGCGGACCCTGCCGAACTCACGGTCCGCTACGGGGCGGTCCACGACGACCTGGAATTTCTGCGGAGCCTGGTGGGCCGCTCCATGCCGAGTGGCGGCCGAGAGGAAGGCGACGTAGTAGCAGCGGTCCAGGTGGCTCATCATCGGATCGATGAACCAGTCGGCCGGCACCGCTCCCCAACTTCTATATTCGGGAGGGACGACCACGTACAGCCCCTTTGCCGGCGAGAAGAGCTTGTCGGCCCTCTCCAGTTCGGCGAGGCGGGGGTGTGCGGCCCTCGCTTTCCGCCCCATCAGGCGAGCTGCCTCCTCGGTGGTCAGCCAGTAGCGGCCTTCTGCGAGGAGGCGGTCGGGCAGGTTTGACGGGGATATCGACGACATAAGAAAGTCTCGTTTCTACGGGTGAGCGTTAGATTCCTTCACTCTACCCTCAATCTGTCATAGACAAAAAGCGTAAACTACGTCTCAGCAGTAGTTTGCGATTTTTGGTCATCGGTAACCGGATATTCACGGCCTGTTCCCCGCAGCTTCACACGTTTTCCCTGCTAATCGTCGAATCTGGGGGCGATAAAGCGACCAGAAGGGAAGGCACCGATGACTTCCAGAGTGGATCTGCACTGCCATTCCACCGCCTCGCAGCTCTCGCGCCTCGGGGTGCAGAGATCGCTCGGGCTGCCCGAGTGCGCCACCCCGCCGCAGGAGGTCTACGAGCTGGCGAAGCGCCGCGGGATGGACTTCGTCACGATCACCGATCACGACACGATCGACGGTTGCCTCGAGCTGGCCGACCGTCCCGACTGCTTCGTCTCCGAGGAGCTGACCGCCCGCTTCGCCGGCGAGGCCCAGGCGGTGCACGTCCTCTGCTACGGGATCGATCCCGGGGACCACGAGTGGCTGCAGGCCCACGCCGGAGACCTCGAGGCCTGCGCCGCATACCTTCGCGAGAACGAGATCGCCTGCGCGCTGGCGCACCCCTTCTACAACGTCGCCGCGCCGCTCGGCCGCCGTCACCGCCGCCGCCTCGCCGAGCTCTTCCCGATCTGGGAGGTGCGCAACGGTTCCCGCGCGGCGGAGCTGAACGCACCCGCCGTCGTCTACGTCGAGACGCACGGCGGCACCGGGGTCGGCGGCTCCGACGATCACGCCGGCGTGGACATCGGGCGCACCTTCACCGAGGTGCCCGGCGCTTCCACGCCGGAAGAGCTTCTGGACCACCTGCGCGCCGGCCGCGCCGAGGCGCGCGGCGAGCAGGGCAGCGCCGCCAAGTGGGCGCACGCCGCGATGGCCCTGGCGACGCGAGCGCTCGTCCTCGACGACAGCCCCCGCAATCCAGCCGGTGGGGAGGATGGGCCCGACCCGGCCGCGGTGCTGAAGATCGCCCAGCGGGTGGTCGGCCAGGGCGCCGTGCGGGAAGGCAAGGTCGCTGCCGACATCGGGCCCGACGACGCCCGCCTGCTGCTCGATTCGTGGCTGCGCTCGATGGAGATCGAGCTGCGCGGCCGCGAGCTGCTGGAGTATCTGCAGTCGCAGGAGTTCTCCCACGCCGACCTCTACCGCCGCGCCCGGCGAATCCACGACCGGCGCCTGCGGAGCGCGATCGGCGCCGGCTCGGAGGCGATCGCCAGGCACGACGCCGGCGCGGCGATCGGCGGCCTGTTCGGAGCGCTGCTGCCGGCGGTGCCCTACGCGCCCTCGACTCTCTTCCTCGGCGCCGAGAAGGCGAAGCTCGCCGGCCGCTCCGGCGAGCGGCCGCGGGTGGCGCTGATCGCCGACGGGATCGAGGCGATGCACGGCGTCACCCACACGGTCGAACAGATCCGCGAGCGCGGCGTGCCCGGCTTCGAGGTCGAGGTGGTCGGCACCGACCCCGGCGTCGATCGCCGGCTTCCCGCCGCGACCTCGCTGGAGGTTCCCTTCTACGAGGGGATGAGGCTCGGCGTGCCGGGCCTGCCGGACCTGGCCGAGACCCTGGCCGAAGGGCGCTACGACCTCGTCCACGTCACCGCACCGGGCCCCGCCGGCGTCGCCGCGACGCTGCTCAGCCGGATCGCCCAGGCGCCGCTGCTCGCCAGCTACCACACCGAGCTGGCCGACTACGCCGGCCTGCGCAGCGGCGACGGCGGCCTCGAGGCGATGGCGTGGACCGCGCTCGGCGCCTTCTACACGGCCCCGTCGCTGGTCCTCTCTCCGAGCCCCGCCGCCGACGGCTCGCTGCTGCGGCTCGGCGCCGAGCGGGGCCGGATCGGCCGCTGGGAGCGCGGCGTCGACGTCTCGCGCTTCTCCCCCGCCAAGGCCGACCCGACCGCCTTTCCGGGACTGACGAAGGTGCTCTACGCCGGTCGCCTGACCCGCGAGAAGGGAGTCGACCTGCTCGCCGAGAGCTTCCTCCGCGCCAACCGGTTCGAACCGCGCCTGCACCTGCTGCTCGCCGGCGGCGGCCCCGAGGAGGCCGAGCTGCGGGCAAAGCTCGGCAAGCACGCGACCTTCCTCGGCTGGCTCGAGGGGGAGGAGCTGGCCCGCGCCTACGCCAGCGCCGACATCTTCCTCTTCTGCTCGCGGACCGACACCTACGGCCAGGTGGTGCTGGAGGCGGGCGCCAGCGGCCTGCCCGTCGTCGCCGTCGCCGAGGGCGGGCCGGCGGCCCTGGTCGAGGACCGCGCCACCGGGCTGCTCTGCCCGCCGGACCCCGACCGGCTCGCCGGCGCGGTCCTCCAGCTCTCGGGCTCGCCGGCGCTGCGCCGCCGGATGGGCAGCGCGGCGATCGGCGCCGCCCGCACGCACAGCTGGGAGACGGCGATGGAGCAGCTGGCCGCCGGCTACCGGCGGGTGCTGGGCGAGGCGGGGGCGCTGGCGCACGCCACCTCCCGCGCCGCCTGAGTCGTCGGAGGAGCCGCCGGTGCGCCAGTACGATGAGCCGATCGACGATCCGGCCCTCTACTTCAACCGCGAGCTCTCCTGGCTCGACTTCAACCAGCGGGTGCTGGAACTGGCCGAGGACGCCTCGGTGCCGTTGCTGGAGCGGGTCAGGTTCTGCGCGATCTACGCCTCCAACCTGGACGAGTTCTTCATGGTCAGGGTCGCGGGGCTGTTCGACCAGCTCGACGCCGGAATCGACGCCCGCGGTCCCGGCGGCCTCGCTCCGAGCGAGCAGATCGACGCGATCCAGGCGCGGGTGCTGGAGTTCGACGCGCGCCTGCACAGCGTCTTCAACGGGACGCTGCGGCCCGAGCTCGCGCAGCACGGCAACCGCGTCGTCTCGCTGGAGACCGCGAGCGAGTCCGAGCGGCGGGAAATAGATGTCCGCTTCCACGAGCAGGTCTTCCCGGCCCTGACCCCGCTGGTGGTCGGGCTCGGCCGTCCCTTCCCCTACATCTCCAACCTCTCGCTCAGCCTCGGCGTGCTGCTGCGCGACCCCGACAGCGGCACCGAGATCATCGCCCGCGTCAAGGTGCCGAAGGAGCTGCTCGGCCGCTTCCTGCGGATCGGCGAGGGGGGCTGCGTCTTCGTCCCGCTGGAGGAGGCGATCGCGGCGAACCTCGACGCGCTCTTCCCCGGCATCGAGGTGATCGACCACGGCTACTTCCGGGTCACCCGCGACGCCGACTTCACCGTCTCCGACGAGGCCGACGACCTGCTGCAGGCGGTCCAGGACGAGCTGCGCCGCCGCCGCTTCGGCGAGGTGGTGCGGCTCGAGGTGGCGGCGGGGATGAACGCGAAGCTGCGCGGCCAGCTGATCGACGCGCTGCGGCTCGAAGACCGCGAGGTCTACGACGTCGACGGCCTGATCGACCTCGCCGACCTGACCGCGATCGCCGACGTCCCCGGCAAGCCCGAGCTGCGCTTCGAGCCCTGGACGCCGGTCACCCAGCCGCGGCTCCAGGGCGAGGACGAGGAGCCGGTCGACATGTTCGCGGCGATCCGCCAGGGCGACGTCCTCGTCCACCACCCGTACGACTCCTTCCCCAGCTCGGTCGAGCGCTTCGTCGAGCAGGCGGTCGCCGACCCCGACGTGCTGGCGATCAAGCAGACGGTCTACCGGACGAGCGACGACTCGCCGCTGGTGCCGGCGCTGATCCGGGCCTCCGAACGCGGCAAGCAGGCGGTCTGCATGGTCGAGCTGAAAGCGCGCTTCGACGAGGCGGCGAACATCCACTGGGCGAAGTCGCTGGAGGAGGCCGGCGTCCACGTCGTCTACGGCATCCCGGCGCTGAAGACGCACGTCAAGGCGGTGCTGGTCGTCCGCCGCGAGGGCGACCGGGTGCGCGAGTACGTCCACATCGGCACCGGCAACTACAACCCGACCACCGCCCGGCTGTACACCGACCTCGGCCTGTTCACCGCCGACCCCGAGATCGGCGCCGACGTCGCCGAGATGTTCAACTTCCTCACCGGCTACGGGCGCCCGGCCGAGTACCGCAAGGTGCTGGTCTCGCCGACGACGATGCGCGAGCGGATCCTCGAGGAGATCGAGACGACGGTCGAGGCCCACCGCGCCGGCGAGGAGGCGCGGATCGCGCTGAAGATGAACGCGCTGGTCGACGCCGGCTGCATCCAGGCGCTCTACGAGGCCTCGCGGGCGGGAGTGCGGGTCGACCTCAACGTGCGCGGCATCTGCTGCCTGCGCCCCGGCGTGCCGGGAGTCTCCGAGAACATCCGCGTCCTCTCGATCGTCGGCCGCTTCCTCGAGCACTCGCGGATCTACGCCTTCCGCCGCGGCGAGGAGACGCGGGTGCTGACCGGCTCGGCCGACCTGATGCCGCGCAATCTCGACAGCAGGGTCGAGCTGGTGACGCCGATCGAAGACGAGGGGCTGCGGGCCGAGCTGCTCGACGTGCTCGAGCGCTGCTTCGCCGACAACGCCAACGCCTGGGAGCTCGGCGCCGACGGCGTCTGGACCCGGCTGGTGCCGCCTCCCGGCGCCCGCCGCAGCGTCCAGGAGGAGCTCTGCGAGCTCCACGCGGCGCGCCGCGGCGAGCAGCTCGCGGCGGCGGCGAGCTGAGGCCCGCGTCGTGATTAGGATCTGACGGTGGCCCGGCTCTCGTTCCTACCCCGCGACAGCGCCTTCTTCGAGTTGTTCATCGAGGCCGGCCAGAACACCCTGCGGACCGCCCGGCTGCTCGACGAGATGATGAGCACCTGGCCCGACGACGGCGGCCTCGGTCGGGAGATCCTCAAGGCTGAGCAGGAGGGCGACCGGATCACCCACGACATCGTCCGGCGGCTCAACTCGACCTTCGTCACCCCGATCGACCGCGAGGACATCTACGGCCTGGCGACGCAGATCGACGACATCGTCGACTACACCGAGGAGGCTGCCGACTTCCTCGGCCTCTACCAGATCGAGGCGCCGATGGCGCAGGCGCAGGCGCTCACCAGGGTGCTGGTCGGGGCCTGCGAGCAGCTCGCCGGCGGGCTGGAGAACCTGCGCGGCTTCAGGGACCTGGAGCACTACTGGATCGAGATCCACCGGCTGGAGAACGAGGGCGACCGGATCTCCCGCGACGCCGTCGCCTCGCTCTTCTCCAACGGCATCGACCCGATGGTGGTGATCCGCTGGAAGGACATGTTCGCGGTGCTGGAGAACGCGATCGACGCGACCGAGACCGCCGCCCAGACCCTTGAGGGCATAGTCATCAAGAACAGCTGAGGTGGGCTCCGATCTCGTCATGGTGCTGGTCGTCGTCGCGGCGCTCGCCTTCGCCTTCGGCAACGGCTTCCACGACACCTTCGACGTGATCTCGACCGCGGTCTCCACCGGGGCCGCGCCCCCGCACGTGGCGATCGCCGCCGCCGCCCTGCTCAACTTCGCCGGCGCCTTCCTCGGAGTCGAGGTGGCCTCGACGATCGCCCGCGACATCGTCCATGCGACGGCGATCGCGCCGAACGCCGTCTTCGCCGGCCTGATCGGGGCGATCGCCTGGAACCTCGCGACCTGGCGGCTGGGCCTGCCGTCCAGCTCCTCCCACGCGCTGATCGGCGGCCTCGTCGGCGCCGCCGTCGCGGCGGCGGGGACGGGGGTGCTGCGCGGCGAAGGACTGCTCGACGAGGTGCTGATCCCGGCGCTGCTGGCGCCGCTCGCCGCCCTCGCCCTCGCCGCCGTCTCGATCGCGGTCCTCTACCGGTTGTTCGGCGGCCGCCGGCCCGGGCCGGTGACGCGCGGCTTCCGCCGCGCCCAGGTGCTCTCCGGGGGGCTGCTGGCGCTGGCGCACGGCGCCAACGACGCCCAGAAGACGATGGGTGTGATCACCCTTGCGCTGATCGCCAACGGCAGTCTCGGCGGCAACGCCGATCCGCCCCTCTGGGCGATCTTCGCGGCGGCGGTTGCGCTCGGGCTCGGCACCTACGGCGGCGGCTGGCGGCTGATGCGGGGGAGGGGGAAGCGAATCATCAAGATGGACGCCGCCCAGGGCTTCTCCGCCCAGGGCGCCGGCGCGGCGACGATCCTCGTCGCGACCCTCCTCGGCTACCCGATCTCCTCCACCCACGCGATCAGCGGCGGGGTGATGGGGGCCGGCGCCGCGAAGCGGCTCTCGGCGGTGCGCTGGGGCGTGGCCGGCAACATCCTGGCCGCCTGGCTGCTGACTCTGCCGGCGGCGGCGGCGATCGGCGCGGTGGCCTACGGCGTCGCGCAGATCTTCGGCGCCGGGGCGCTCGGACCGCTGCTGGTCGGCCTGCTGTCGCTCGCGCTGATCGCCGTCCTCTTCGGACGGCGTGACCGGCAGGGGGCGCCGGAGCCGGCCGCCTGAGGCCGGTGGAAACCCCCACGGCATCTTTCGGGAAACTTCGGATGCTTTGTGTACTTCCTCATATTTAGGCTTCCTGTATGGAGATCTTCGTCGGGGTGCGGTCTGCCGGGGTGCGGTCAGACGGGACCCTGTCCGAAGACGAGCGGCGGCTGGCCCAGGAGCACCTGGCCGATCTCGCGAAGTCGGTGCGACCGGTTCCGGCGGAGACTCGGAGACTCTCGATGCCGCGCCTGCGGCGCCTCGGCCGCCGGCTGTCCTGTGAGGCCGAGCTCTACCGCGTGGCGGCCGAGCGGGCCCGGCATGTCGCCAAGTCGCCGCACCATCCCCTCGGCCGGCTCCGGCTGCGCGTTCGGCTGAAACTGAGGGACTTCGTCCAGCCCCAGTTGCTAGCCGCACTCCTGCTCCTTGCTCCCGTCGTGGTGTGGCGGCTCGTGGTCCAGCCGTCCGAAGGTTCCATCGGGGCCGTCCTGTCGAGTGTCTTCTTCGGAGTCGTGGTCGTCGGGGCAATCGTCACCGCCTGGAGGGGCCTGGTGCGCTGGCCGTGGGAGGCGTGGCGGATTCGCCGCCGGATCGTCAGGCAGCCGGAGTCGGTTCTGCCGACCACCTCGACCCTGCGCCAGGCCGAGCTGACGGCGCGCGAGGAAGAGGTGCCGATCGTGCCGCGCGAGGACCTCTACGACGATGTGCTGCCCGGCATCCTCGACCCGCGGCGCAGCGACATCCAGATGCTGGTCGGCGAGCCGGGCGCGGGCAAGACCACGGCGCTGGTCGACCTCGCCGAACGGCTGGCGCGCACCGGGATCGTGCCGGTCGTCGTGCCGATCTGGGGAGAGATGCCGAAAGACCTCGTGCGGGCGGCGGAAGATCGCTTCAAGCAGCATGCCCGGGGTCTGATCGGCTCGAGCGCCCGGCTCGAGGATCTCTGGCACTGGCTGCGCCAGCAGGGGCGGGTCGTGGTCGCGATCGACGACGTCGACCGCATCGCCCCCGACGGCGAGCGCGGCTTCATCCTGCGCCGCGCCCTCGACGAGCTGGCGGGCGCGGACCTTCCCGCCGTGGTGACCACCCGTCCCGCCGGCATCCCGGCCGGCCTGGCGGCCGCGGCGATCGACCTCGAGGACCTCGACCCGCGGGCGGCGGTGAGTCACGTACTGCGGGTGGCCGGGGCCGAACCAGGCTCGATAGCGGAGGGCCGGCCCCGTGGCGAGGTCAGGGGAACCGTCGCGCAGTGGGTACAGGAAGGGCGGTTCGCGGAAGTGCCCTTCTACCTCGAGCTGCTTGCCAGGCTGGTCGCGGTCGGGAGGTGCGAGGAGCTGGCGCCCGCCCGCGCGTTCCGGAAGGAGCGCCGCTACAGAGGGCGGGTCCGGGAAAGGGAAGACGGGCGCTGCGAGTGGAACCCGCTGTGGGTTCGCTTCCTGCTGCTGGAGCGCTTCTACGACGAGGTCGTCGCCGGCCGGGTGCACCGCTGGCTTGCGATCGAGCCCAGCGAGCGCGAGAGCTGCCTCGAGGCGCTCTCGGAGGCCGCCCTGGCGACCCTGGCGGCGACGGCGATCGAGGCTCACGGAGGCAAGGCGGAGAGGACGAAGATCGAGCAGTTCCTCAAGTCCGACGATCGCGCCCGGTTCGCCGCCGGCGGCGCGAGGAGGAGCACGGTGTCCGCGCACGAGGTGGTCGACACCGGCGAGCGCCTGCGCATCCTCGACCGCGACCCGGACGGCGAGCTGCACTTCCACCACCGGATCATGCAGGCCTATCTGGCCGGGCGCTGCCTGGCGCGCCGGAGCGCGGAGGTTCGCAGCCGGCCCGACAGGGACGGTTGGGTGAAGGCGAAGCCGCTCGACTGGGTCGGCGCCCTGCTCGACCGGCGCTTCCCCGATCGACTGACCGCCCACATGACGCTGACCTTCGCCGCGCTGTACACGTCGAAGGGGGAGCCCCCGGATGGCGCCGGCGAGCCACCGGAGGTCGTCGAGAGCATCCTGGAGCGGCTGGTCCGGCAGGCGATCGAGTTGCTTCCGGGCGAAGCTGCCGGCGAGGACGGCCAGAACGGCGCTCGCCTCGACCCGCGCAAGAAGTTCCACCCGGAGGGGAGGCGCGTCGATCCCGACGACGCGCTGGCCAAGCTGACGACCGCGGCCGAGATCGTCTGCGCGACCGGTGTCGGCCCGGACGAAGAAGACGTGGGATGCGGGGAGCAGGAGGATCTGGAGCGCCTGGAAGACGAGATCATGAAGTGCCCGAGGAGGGCGATCGTGAAATGCGCGCGGAACGCTCGCGGCGCGACGCTGTGGACGAAACTCCACGCGATCGCGAGCATCGCCGCGCTGAACACCTCCAAAGGCTGGGTGTGCCTGTGGGAGTTCGCGCGCGATCCGGACCAGGAGGTCCGGCGCGCCGCCAGCGAAGCCATCGAGGCCGACGCGCTGGTCGCGTACGAGGCGCTCAAGGAGTGGATCGACGAACTGCTGGAGCGTGCGGCTCTGCGGAGCGACCGCGACCTCTCGCTCGAATCGCCCGAGCCCCCGGCGGACCAGCCGCCGGACGGGCACGACCCCGACCCCTGGAGCCCGAGCGAAGACCCCCAATCGCTTCAGGCTCTTGGCTGGATCCTGCCGGCGATAGTCAGCGGCCTGCGCGAGAACGTCGCGGACGCGGCGCCCGGCTCCTCGCGCGAGGGGGGCGACGCCAGGTCCCCTGCCGGCGGTAACGGCGGCGTCGCGCGCGACGAGGCCCGCGCGAAGGACGTGCGCGGCGCGCGCGAAGCGCTCGAGCAGTTCGTCAGGCTCGCCTTCCAGGGTGGGCACCCGGAGCTGGAGGCATCGCTCGCGCAGGGGTTCAAGCGCGACGCGATGTACCACGCGAGCGACCCGACGCGGAGCGGGGGGCCGGGCCTCGTCGCGAACAACCGGCGGCTCGTCACCGACCTCTGCCTCGACCACGCCGGCTACTGGTACGCGAGGCTCGTGCTTCATCAGGCTCTTGCGCTCTACACGATCGCCGGCTCCGACCGCCGGGTGGCCTTCGACGCCTTCGGCCGGCTGCTGCGCGGTGGCGGCGAGCCGCATCCGTTCGTCTGGCGCGCCGCGCGCCTCGCCAGGCGGGCCGTGAGGCGACGCGCGGCCGGCAGCAACCGCTGGCAGTCGCTGATCTGGGCGGACGAGGGGGTGGCGGTCAGCCGGCGCTCCACCGAGATGAACAGGGACGCCGCACAGCTTGTCGCCGACGTCACCCTGCTGCTCAACCTCAGGGAGGGCGCCCCCGAGGACCGTCAGGCGTACTTCCCCCACATGAAGGAGCTGCCCTACTGCCTGCACGGCAGCCGCGACCGGCGGGAGGTCCTCGGTGCCGGGTGCCCGGCCGGCTGCAGGTACGGCCTCTGCCCCCTGCGGCAGCCGCCGCCGGACGAGCCGAACGGGCAGCGAACCGTCAGCCGGGCGTTCTGCCGAGGTCAGTACGAGGTGGCCGACCACCGCAAGCCGTCCTGGCAGAAGCGCATGCGCAAGCCGGCGCTGCGGCGGTTCTGGCGGGAAATGGAGCGCCGAGCCCGAACCTAGGCCGTACAATTTTCCCTGTGCGTGCCCTGCGAAACGCCGCGATCGTGATGCTGCTCGCCTTCGTGGTGGCGTTCGTCCCCGCCGGCGGCAACGCCGCCGATGCGGTGCTGACCGCGATCACGATGGGCTTCCTGGCGGCGATCGCCTGGACGGTGTTCGTCCTCAGCCGCCAGAACCAGCTCACCCTGGCATCGCTCGGCGACGGCCGCCGCGCGATCCTCTACGCCGCCCTCGGCCTGATCTCCCTGCTGATCGCCGGCAGCAACGAGCTGTTCTCGACCGGCGGCGGCACCCTGGTCTGGATCGTCCTGCTCGGCGCCTCGATCGCCGCGATCTGGAAGATCTGGATGGAAGCGCATACGTACTGAGCACAGGGGGCCGGCTGCCGGCCTCTCGCGCGTAAGGGTTTGCAGAAGATTTTCATTGTGCGCGCCACACGCGCGCCGGCGCCTGCGACGGTCGGGGTGTGTCGCGCCAGGCCGCCAGCAGCCCTCGCAGGGAGGACGGGACAGCCTCGGTCGAGCTGATCGGGGTGGTGCCGTTCCTGCTGCTGGCGGTTCTGGTGGCGGCACAGATCGGGGCTGCGGGGGCGGCGCTGTGGTCGGCGGGCGTGGCGGCGCGGGCGGGCGCGAGGGCGGCGCTGGTCGGCGGCGACGCCGCGTCCGCCGCGCGGCAGGCGCTGCCGGACGCCCTGCGTTCCGGTGCGGAGGTCGAGGAAGGCGACGCCGTCTCCGTCCGCGTGCCGGTCCCGCGCCTGCTGCCGATCGTGCCGAAGCTGACGGTCGGCGCCGAGGCGGCGCTGGAGTCCGGCGATGGCTAGGCGCACCGGAAGCGAGGAGGGCCAGTCGACGGTCGAGCTCGTGGCCGCCTTGCCGGCGCTGCTCCTGGCCGCGCTCCTCGCGCTGCAACTGCTCACCACCGGCTACACGCTCACCCTCGCCGACGGCGCCGCCGAGGCGGGGGCGCTGGCGCTGGCCTCGGGGCGGCCGGCGGTCGCCGCCGCGCGGGACGCGCTGCCCGGCTGGGCCGAGGGCGAGGTCGACGTCTCGGTCAGCGACGGCCGGGTGACGGTGCGCCTGCCGCCGCCCTCGCCGCTGCCGGCGCTCGCCGGCCGGCTCGCCGTCACCTCGACCGCGGTGGCGAGGCCGCGATAGATGGCGGGGCGGTCGAATGAAGGATTTGGGGTAGGGGAGGCCCCCAAATCCTTCACCATCGTCGTGGTGACTCGCGTCGGCGCCGCGAGCGGCTCCCGCGCCGCGGCCGCGGCGCTGGCCTGCGCCGGCTCCGACCCGGATCGCGCCGGCCTGCTGATCGATCTCGGCGATGGACGCGCCCTGCGTCCCTCGCTGCTCGCCACCGCGGCGGCGCGGGACCTGGAGGAGCGCCTGGCGGTCCACATGCCGGAGTCGGGCGTGGCCTCGCGGGGCAGCACCTGCCACCTGAAGCTGCCCGGCGACGCCGAGGGCATCGAGCGGATCCCCGCGGCGCTGCCGCTCGTCCGCGGCTCGGTCGCAGTCGTCCATCTGCCGCCCGCACTGCTCCAGCCGGTGCTCGCCGAGCCGCGGATCGGGTCCACCGGCGCGCTGCTCCGCGCCGACCTGCGCGAGGACCGACCGCTCGCGGCGCTGGCGGTCCGCGACCTGGTCTCCCGCGGCCTTCGCGTCGCCGTCCTCAAGCGCCCGCTCGCCTGGCTGACCGCCCGCCGAGCCCTGCTCGGCGCCCTGCCGGCCGGCACCGGCCTCCCGCGCTCCGTACTTCGCCGCGCCGGGACTGCCCGGAACCACGGATGAAGCGCGCCGCCGCGCTCTCTACGTTGGGCCGATGGAGGGGTTGAGACCGACGTTCGAGGTACGCATCCATGGTCGCGGGGGCCAGGGGGTGGTGACGGCCGCCGAGCTGCTCTCGGTCGCCGCCTTCGACGAGGGCCGCCACGCGCAGGCCTTCCCCAGCTTCGGCTCGGAGCGGACCGGGGCGCCGGTCGTCTCCTTCTGCCGCTTCGGCGACATGCCGATCCGCACCCGCGAACCGGTCGTCGAGCCCGACGCGCTGATCGTCCAGGACCCGACCCTGCTGCACCAGGTCGACCTCTTCGGCGGCCTGCGGCCCGACGGATACGTCCTGCTCAACAGCAGCCGCGGCTTCGGCGAGCTCGGCCTCGGCGACCTCGCCGAGCGGTCCCGGGCCGAGCGCCTGCTCAGCGTCCCCGCAACCGAGCTCGCGCGCCGCCACCTCGGCCGGCCGCTGCCCAACGCGACGCTGCTCGGCGGCTTCGCGGCGCTGACCGGCGCCCTGCGCCTCGATTCGGTCACCGCGGCGATCCGCGAGCGCTTCAGCGGCGCCGCCGGCGAGGGCAACGTCGCCGCCGCCGAGGCCTGCTTCGAGTACGTCGAGCGCGAGACAGCCGGGGTGGCGAGTGCTTAGGCAGCTCGAGGGATCGGCGGCGGTGGCCGAGACGGTGGCGCGCTGCCGGCCGGAGGTCGTCTGCGCCTACCCGATCTCGCCGCAGACCCACATCGTCGAGGGCCTCTCCGACCTGGTCCGCGCCGGCGAGCTGGACCGCTGCGAGTACGTAATGGTCGAGTCCGAGTTCGCGGCGCTGTCGGTATGCATCGGCGCCTCGGCGGCCGGGGCGCGCGCCTACACGGCGACCGCCAGCCAGGGCCTGCTCTACATGGCCGAGGCCCTCTACAACGCCTCCGGCCTCGGCCTGCCGATCGTGATGACCGTCGCCAACCGGGCGATCGGCGCCCCGATCAACATCTGGAACGACCACAGCGACGCGATGTCCCAGCGCGACTGCGGCTGGATCCAGCTCTACGCCGAGGACAACCAGGAGGCGGCCGACCTCCACGCCCAGGCCTTCGCGATCGCCGAGCGGCTCTCGCTGCCGGTGATGGTCTGTATGGACGGCTTCGTCCTCACCCACGCCTACGAGCGGGTCGACGTGCCGACCGCCGAGCAGGTCGATGCCTTCCTGCCGCCGTTCGAGCCGCGCCAGGTCCTCGACCCGGCCGACCCGGTGACGATCGGGGCGATGGTCGGGCCCGAGGCCTTCGCCGAGGTCAAGTACCTCGCCCACGCCAAGCAGATGCAGGCGCTCGACGTCATCCCCGAGGTGGCGGCCGGCTTCGAGCGGGCGTTCGGACGGCCCTCCGGCGGCCTCGTGCGCGGTTACCGGCTCGAGGACGCCGAGACCGTCGTCGTCGCACTCGGCTCGGTCCTCGGCACGATCGAGGACACGATCGACGAGCTGCGTGCCGAGGGAGAGAGGATCGGCGCGCTGGCGATCAAGTCGTTCCGGCCCTTCCCGCTGGCGGAGGTGCGGGCGGCGCTGGCCGGCGCCGAGCGGGTCGTCGTGCTCGAGAAGGCGCTGGCGGTGGGGATCGGCGGGATCGTCTCCGCCAACGTCCGCATGGCGCTGTCGGGCATCCAGCTCAACGGCTATACGGTGGTCGCCGGCCTCGGTGGCCGCGCGATCACCAAGCGCTCGCTGCGGGCGCTGTTCGCCGAGGCGATCGCCGACCGGCTCCAGCCGCTCACCTTCCTCGACCTCGACAGCGAGCGGGTCGACGCCGAGCTGCGGCGGATGGCGGCGGGTGGGCGCAGCGGCCCGCACGCCGAGAACATCCTGCGAGAAGCCGGCATCGTCGCCGCGAGGCCGCACTGATGGCCGAGCAGCGGGTGCGCTTCTACCAGGTCGGCAGCTTCGCCGCCGGCAACCGCCTGCTCGACCCCGAGCAGCGCACCGTGCAGGCGCGGATGGACCGTTCCAACACGCTGACCAGCGGCCACCGCGCCTGCCAGGGCTGCGGCGAGGCGCTCGGCGCCCGCTACGCGCTCGACGCGGCGATGCGCGCCACCGGCGGCCAGCTGATCGCCGCCAACGCGACCGGCTGCCTGGAGGTCTTCTCGACCCCCTTCCCGGAGTCCTCCTGGCAGCTGCCCTGGATCCACTCGCTGTTCGGCAACGCGCCCGCGGTCGCCACCGGGGTCGCCGCGGCGCTGCGGGCGAAGGGGCGCGAGGACGTCCGCGTGGTCGGCCAGGGCGGCGACGGCGGCACCGTCGACATCGGCTTCGGCTGCCTCTCGGGGATGTTCGAGCGGGGTGACGACGTGCTCTACATCTGTTACGACAACGAGGCCTACATGAACACCGGCGTGCAGCGCTCCGGGGCGACCCCGCCGGCCGCCCGCACCGCCAACACCAAGCCGATCGGCCCCGATCGCCCCGGCAACGACTTCGGCCAGGGCAAGGACATGCCGCGGATCGCGATGGCCCACGGCATTCCCTACGTCGCCACCGCCACCGTCGCCGACCTGCACGACCTCGAGCGCAAGGTCGAGCGGGCGATGGAGTTCCGCGGCCCCCGCTACCTGCACGTCTTCGTCCCCTGCCCGCTCGGCTGGGGCGCGGACTCCGCCGACACGGTCAAGCTCGCCCGGCTGGTCGTCGAGAGCGGCTTCTTCCCGGTCTTCGAGGCCGAGGACGGCGAGGTGGTCGCCGTCTCGAGGATCCGCCGCCGGGTCCCGGTCGAGGAGTACCTGCGGCCGCAGCGCCGCTACGCGCACCTGTTCGGCGACCCGCCCCGCACCGACGTGATCGAGCGCCTCCAGGCGATCGCCGACGCCAACATCCGCCGCTACGGGCTGCTTTCCGAGGCGGCCGGAATCGACGCATCCGACATTCACCCCACCGGAATGGGGTCGATATCGGATACGGGGACGCCCCGATGAACAACAAGCCCTACGCGATCACGCTCGACGTCGGCTCCAGCCTCGCCAACAAGACCGGCAGCTGGCGCACCGAGCGCGCCGTCTACGTCGACCGGCTGCCGCCCTGCAACGACGCCTGCCCGGCCGGGGAGAACATCCAGGCCTGGCTGTACGAGGCCGAGGAGGGGGAGGGCGGCTACGAGCGGGCCTGGCGCAAGCTGGTCGAGGACAACCCGCTGCCGGCGATCATGGGCCGGGTCTGCTACCACCCCTGCGAGACCGCCTGCAACCGCGCCCAGCTCGACGAGGCGGTCGGCATCCACTCGGTCGAGCGCTTCCTCGGCGACGAGGCGATCAAGCGGGGCTGGAGGGTCGAGGTCGACGCCGAGCCGAGCGGCAAGCGGGTGCTGGTCGTCGGCTCCGGCCCGTCCGGGCTCTCCGCCGCCTACCACCTCACCCGGCTCGGCCACGGGGTGACGATCCACGAGGCCGGCGCGCTTCCCGGCGGGATGATGCGCTTCGGCATCCCCCAGTACCGGCTGCCGCGCGACGTGCTGGAGGCCGAGGTTCAGCGCATCCTCGACCTCGGCGTCGAGCTGAAGCTGAACGCCAAGGTGGACAACGCGCTCGAGGCGCTGCGCGAGGGCGGCTTCGACGCGATCTTCCTCGCCGTCGGCGCCCACATCGGCCGCCGCGCCTACGTCCCGGCCGGCGAGGCGGAGCGGATCGTCGACGCGGTCTCGCTGCTGGAGAGCATGGAGGGCGCGGGGCGGCCGCGGCTGGGCCGCCGGGTCGCCGTCTACGGCGGCGGCGACACGGCGATGGACGCGGCGCGCACCGCGAAGCGGCTCGGCGCGACCGACGCGGTCGTCGTCTACCGCCGCACCCGCGAGCGGATGCCGGCCCACGACTGCGAGGTCGAGGAGGCGAGGGAGGAGGGCGTCGAGATGCGCTGGCTCTCCACCGTCAAGCACTTCGAAGACGGCAAGCTGCTGCTCGAGCGGATGGAGCTGGACGGGTCCGGCTTCCCGCAGCCGACCGGCGAGACCGAGGAGCTGGAGGCCGACTCGCTGGTCCTGGCGCTGGGCCAGGAAGCCGACCTCTCGCTGCTGCAGGGCGTGCCCGGGATCGAGGTCGCCGACGGGGTCGTCGAGGTCGGGCCGAACATGATGACCGGACACGCGGGGATCTTCGCCGGCGGCGACATGGTCCCGGCCGAGCGCACGGTCACGGTCGGCGTCGGCCACGGCAAGAAGGCGGCCCGCCACATCGACAGGTGGCTGCGCGGGGTCGCCTACGAGCCGCCGCCCAGGCACGACCTGGCCTCCTTCGACACCCTCAACACCTGGTACTACTCCGACGCGCCGCGCACCGTGCAGCCGCAGCTCGAAGCGGCGCGGCGGGCGTCGAGCTTCGCCGAGGTCGTCGCCGGCCTAGACGAGCGCAGCGCCCTGTTCGAGGCGCGCCGCTGCCTCTCCTGCGGCAACTGCTTCTCCTGCGACAACTGCTACGGCGTCTGCCCCGACAACGCCGTGATCAAGCTCGGCGAGCCGGGCGAGCGCTACGAGATCGACCTCGATTTCTGCAAGGGCTGCGGCCTCTGCGTCGCCGAGTGCCCCTGCGGCGCGATCGAGATGGTGCCCGAGGAGATCTGAGGCGGCCGGCTCAGGCCTTGAACCGCCGCCCGGCGGCGAGGTCGACCGTGTCCCCGGGCTCGTCGCCGAAGCGCCAGACCTCGCGCTTGCCACCGGTCGGGCCGATCGCCACCGCGACCGTGCCGAGCGCCTTTCCGCTCCCCGCCTCGCGACCGCAGGTGAAGTGGATCCCCAGCTCGTAGTCGGGCGAGTGCGCGGCGCCGCTCCCGGTCGTCTTCTCCAGCCCCTCGCGCAGCTCTTCCAGCGCCACCCGGTGGGGGAAGTTGTACTTGCCCCCGCCACCCACCGAGGAGACGACGCTGACGCCCGGATCGACCTCCTCGACCAGCTCCAGGTTGAGTCCGTGCTTCGAGCCGTGGTGGGGGACCTTGAAGACGTCGGCCCGCAGCGGTTCGACGCCGCGCGCCTTGCGCAGCGCCTCGGCGACGGCCGAGTTGTCCACCGCGAGCTGCGGGAAGTCGACCAGCACCTGCGACCAGGAAAGCGTCTGCGCGTCGGCGCCGAGCAGCAGGCTGGCCCCGTTGGGGAGCTTGTCGAAGCTGCCGTCCTTCCCCCGCAGGTAGTAGCGGCGGGCGGGGAAGTCGACCTTGAGCGCGACCGAGCTGTTGTTCGGGTCGATGCCGTAGCTGTCGTAGCGGCCCTTGAGCCCGACGCCGGGCGCCAGGACGGTGACTTTCACCTGGTCGATGAAGCGGACGGTGCCGCTGCTCGGCTGCAGGTGGTCGATCTCGGGCGCGCCGGCGAGCGCGTCCATCATGCGGAAGTAGCTCGCCGTCGGCATGAAGAAGCCGGGCTCCATGAAGGAGCCGATCTCGCCTTTGCGCTTGGCGAGGAAGCTGCCCATGCCCGAGATGTGGTCGGCGTGCGGATGGGTGGCGACGACGAGCTCGAGCGGCTGACCGCCGCTGCCGAGAAGCCCTTCCTTCTGCAGGGCGTCGATCAGGCGATCGAGCTTGCCGCCGGCGACGACGTCGACCACGATCGCCTTGCGTGAGCTGGTCTTGTCGCTGCGTTCCTCCTCGGGCAGCAAGAGGATCTGGGTGTCGCCGTCACCGACGTTGACGACGAAGTGGACCAGGTCGTCCGCCTCGATGCCCTGCCTGAACCCACCCGCGGCCGCGAACCGCGACGCGGGGACGTCGGCGGTGGCCGGGGCGGCGGCTTTGGCGCTCATCGTGACGACCGGTCCCGCTTGCGGCGAAGAGCCTTGACGACGTCCTGCTTGAGCGGTGGGGTGAGCGCTTCGTAGGTGGCCGCCTTTGCCGATTCGCGGCCTTCGGCGGTGATGTCGATCACGTCCTCGATCCACCGCTCGATCCCGATCTCGTCGACGGCCTGCTGCGGATCGCCCCCGGCGGCGAGCCTGATCGCGTAGACGTCGCCGACGACCACGTCCCGCTGTCGCAGCGCCTGCCGCGTCGCCCGCGCGCTGCCGCCCGGCTCCACCGATTTCGGGATCCGCCGCTTCGCCAGCCTGCGCTGCAGCGCGAGCCGGTCGACGCAGACCTCCTCCTCGCCGCAATCCGCGCCGAAGACCGGCTGGCCGCCGGCGCCGCCGCGGGGCCAGTCGGAGACCAGCAGGCCGATCGTGTCGTCGACCCGCTCCTCGACGACCACGTACTTGAGGCCGCTCAGCTCACGGCCCGACAGCTCGGCCAGGGCCGGCGGCTTCCACGGCGAGCCACGCCTCGCTTTAGCGGTCCTCCTCGCCACGAGCGATCAGGATACCTCCTGTTACTCCTATTTGTATTGTAGTCGTATGTTTCCGGTACCGAACTGGCCGGAGCGGACTTCATGGAGGCGCAAATGGACGAGGCGAGCAAGAACCTGCGAAAGGTCGACCACATCGTCGTCCTCATGCTGGAGAACCGCTCCTTCGATCACATGCTCGGGTACCTGTCGCTGCCGGCCGGCGGCGGGGGCGGCGCCCGCACCGACGTCGACGGCCTGACGGGGCCGGAGGCGAACTTCAACAAGCTCGGCGAAGACACGTACCCGATCGAGCCGTTCGGCAAGGACCGGGTGCTGGTCAAGGCGCAGGACCCCTGTCATTCGGGGCCCTGCGTGACCGAACAGATGGAAGACGAGATGGGCGGCTTCGTCGCCAGCTACGTCTCCACGCGAGACCCCGACTCCACATGTACGAAACCGGGCGACCCGATGCTCTACCAGGAGGCGTCCAACGTTCCCGTCTTCGACTTCTTCGCCGAGCATTTCGCCGTCTGCGACCGCTGGTTCTGCTCCGTGCCGGGATCCACCTGGCCCAACCGCATCGCCTCGCTCGCCGGGGAGGCGAGGGAAACGAGCAACACGACGATTCCCCTCTACGACCGGACCTCGTTCGTGCGCTCGATTCCCGACGCCGTCAGCTGGCGCTGGTACTCCTCCGACCCGGGGTCGCTGCGGCTGGTCGACGGCGACTACCGCGTCGGTTGGGAGGACAACTTCGCCCACGTCGAGAAGCCGACGACGATCCAGCCACGCACGCTGTATGGCGACATCCGCTCCGGCGAACTTCCGAACGTCGCCTGGATCGACCCCAACTTCGTCGATCTCGGGGGGTTGACGGGCGCCGACGACGATCACCCGCCGACCGACGTGATGGCGGCCCAGAGCTTCGTGCTGAAGATCTACAACATGCTGCGGTCCAAGCAGTCGCTGTGGCGGAAGACGATGCTCGTGATCGTCTACGACGAGCACGGAGGGTTCTACGACCATCGCAGCCCCGCGGACAGCGACCTTCCGCGGGAGTTCACCGAGCGGGCCGAGTTCGAGGTCTTCGGACCGCGCGTGCCGGCGATCGTCGTCTCGCCCTTCGTCAAGCCCGGCGCCGCCTACGGCTCGGCGCAGGACAACGAGCCGAGGTTCCTCTACGACCACACCACGCTGATCAAGACGATCCTCCTGCGCTTCGCCGATGGCGACTTCAGCGGCCTGCCCGCGCGGGTCGCCTCGGCGGCTCATCTGGGCCACCTGCTGACCGAACCGGCGCCGCGCGAGGCGCCGCCGGTGCCCGACGCGTCGATTGACGCCGTCACCGGCTGGTGGGCGGGCCAGATCGGCCGGCGGCTCGTCGATCCGCAGGCGAGCGTCCCGGCGCTGCTGGAGCTCGAGGAGGGCGAAGGGGAAGGGTTGGAGGGCGCCGGCGAGTGGTTCTGGGGAGCGGTCGACTGGTTCGTCGACCACGTGCCGTTCCTGCGCGCGAGGCCGCGCGCGCCGGAGCAGCCGAGCGTCTCGATCGCCGAAGGCGCCAACGAGCTGGAGCAGGGCATCGCCAGGGCGGCGGTGCAGATTCGCAAGCAGGGCCTGCCGCCCGGGCAACCGTAGTCTCCTTCGTTCCACTTCTTGCGCTGAATTCTTCGATTGAGCGCGCCACACGCGCGCCGGCGCCCGGCAGGCTCCGGGCATGGCGATTCGCAGGGAGGAGGGGCAGGCGCTGCTGCTGGCGATCGGCGGCGCCTTCGCGCTGATCGTCGCGGCGCTGGCGCTGGTCGCGATCGCCGGCGCGATCACGGGAAAGGGGCGGGCGCAGCGGGCCGCCGACCTGGCCGCGATCTCGGCGGCCCGCTCGATGCGTGACGACCTGCCGCGGCTGCTGGCGCCGCCGACCCTGCCGAACGGGCTGCCGGACCCGGCGCACATGGAGAAGCTCGTCTACCTGCTGCGGGCGCGCGCGGCGGCGGGCGAGGCGGCGAGGGCGAACGGGGTCGCGGCGAGGCGCCTCCGGGTGTCGTTCCCGGACGCGGCCTCCTTCGCCCCGGTTCGGGTCAAGGCTGTGGTCATCGCGAGCGTCGACGCGCACCGGGTCGAATCCTCGGCGGTCGCCGAAGCCGCGGCGCCCGCGACCGGCGGCGGCGGAATGCCGGCGATCGCGAGCGGCGGCGGCTACAGCGGCTCGCTCCTCTACCGCCAGGGCCACGGGATGCGACCGGACGTCGCCGCCGCCTTCGACCGGATGGCGGCAGCGGCGGCCCGGTCGGGCGTCTCCCTGATCGTCAACTCGGCCTTCCGCTCCGACGCCGAACAGGCCGCCCTGTTCGCCGCCCATCCCGACCCGCAATGGGTGGCGCCGCCGGGCCACTCGCTGCACCGCTGCGCGACCGAGCTCGACCTCGGGCCGGAATCGGCCTACGGCTGGCTGGCGGCCAACGCCGGCCACTTCGGCTTCCTCCAGCGCTACTCGTGGGAGGCCTGGCACTACGGCTACACGGCCGGCCCGCCGCCCTGCTCGGAGGCGGGCAACGCCGTCGGCGCGGGCGGGGGCGACGGCTCCGTCGCCGGCGCCGCCGGCCTGCCCTCCTTCGTCCCGCCCCGCTTCCGCGCCCCGCTGCTCCGCGCCGCGGCTCGCTGGAGCGTCTCCGCCGCCCTGCTCGCCGCCCAGCTGATGGCCGAGTCGAACTTCAATCCCTTCGCCGTCTCCCCGGCCGGCGCCCAGGGCATCGCCCAGTTCATCCCCTCGACGGCGGCGTCCTACGGCCTCGCCGATCCCTTCGACCCGGCCGAAGCGATGGACGCCCAGGCCCACCTGATGTCCGACCTGATCCGCCAGCTCGGCTCCCCGCAACTGGCCCTGGCCGCCTACAACGCCGGCCCGGCCCCGGTCGAAGCCTGCCACTGCGTCCCCGCCTACCCCGAGACCCAGGCCTACGTAAGCCGCATCCTCGCCCTGCTCGGCGGCGCGGGGGCGCTCGTCGTCCCGAGCTTCGAAGTGAGGCTGGTCGCATGATTAGCGTGTCTTGTCGAGGTCGCGCCGCACCGATAAGCGACCGCACAAGGTGGTACCTTGAACATCGTTCTAGGCAATATCGGCCTAGCGCAGAACATAGCCCGCTAGGGCCGGGTGGTTCTAGCCAAATCTCAAGCGGCGGTTGCGTCCCTTGGGGAAAGCGAGGCACTATGAGCACGCGAGAATCGCGTATGTCTGTGACGCCGATGGAGGCGTCTGGAATCCAGCACCACGTCGAGCGGGTTTACCGCGAGGGCGGCGAGCATCAGTGGGTCCGGGAGACCCTAATTAACTCGCTTGAGGCGGGTGCGAAGCGAATTGATTTTGGCATTGAGTGGCAGGCTGTCCAGGAGCTCGGGATCTACCGTCGCCTGATTGCTGACGATGGCAGGGGTATGACGCCGGAGCAGCTAGTCGGCTTCTTTAACGTTTGGGGTGGTGGTGGGAAGCCAATCGGTGGCCTGCACGAGAATTTTGGCATTGGTGCGAAGTCGTCGCTGCTCCCCTGGAATCGCTTTGGACTGGTTGTCATCTCTTGGGTAGATGGGGATGCGGCAATGATCTGGGTCATGGCCGATCCGACCACCGGTGAGTTCGGATTGCGTAATTTCGAAGCAGTTGACCCTGACACGAACGAGGTCCGGATTGACGAAGTCGTGACGCCGTTTGTGGACAGCGATCACGGTTGCGATTGGGCGTCGATTAAGCCGGATTGGATCGCAGATCACGGTACCGTGATCGTTCTGCTTGGCGACGACAGAAACGCCAGCACGGTTGTTGGTGACCCGAATCGCCCCAACGAGTCCGACATCAAGGGTATCTCCACCTACCTAAATCGGCGTATCTGGGAGGTCGACGCCGAGACCCAAATTACTGTCGACGAGCTTCGCAGTTCGGATGCAAAAACATGGCCCGTCTCAGAGGAGATGGCACACGTCACCGGTGGTGCTGATCGCCGAACCAATCGGCGTACCATCGAAGGGGCCAAGTACTACATCGAGTATCCAGTTGCCTCCTTTAAAAAGGGAGACCTCAAAGCATCTGGTAGTGAGCCAGTCGGTGGCGGAACGTACGTTGATTGGTACCTTTGGGACGGTGATCGTCCCGGAATCCAGTCTTACGCCGCGCAGGGTGGCTACATTGCCGCTCTCTATGAGCGCGAGCTCTACGACGTAACCAATCACCACTCTACCTACCGTTCGTTCGGAGTTTTGGAGGGAGCGGTGCGGTCAAAGCTTTGGCTGATTTTACGTCCGCCTGTCTTTGACGAGAAGGATGGCAAGCATGGCGTGTATCCGCGTGGCGATCGAAACTCGCTTCTCATCATGGGTGGCCCACACGCCGGAGATCAGTTGCCGATGAATGATTGGGGCGCCGAGTTCGCGGAGAACATGCCCGAGCCGATTCGCGCGGCGATTCGTGATGCACGCGCTGGCGGCAGCGGGACGATCAAGGATGAGTCATGGAAGGAGCGTCTCGCTGAGCGTTTCGGTTCGCGCTGGCGCATGTTCAAGCTTCGCGCGCGGAAGGGCGGCAAACTGAAAGTCGATCCCTCACAGGCCGGATCGATGCCGCGGGCGATCAAGCGATCCAACGCGGGGAAAAGTAGTGGGAGTGGCGAGAGAGCGGGAGGAACGAGTGGCGCGCGCAACACCGGCTCTTCCCCAGGGACAGTGGCTGCAACTCGCTCACGGGTCGCTGGCGGCATTCCTACCTGGGAGTCGGTTCGAGCAGGGGATGTCGGTGAAGGTATGCTCGCCGCTTGGGCGCCCAACCACCCGGATCATCCTGAGGGAGCTGTCCTGATCAACATCGAGCATCCGGTGATGGAGGAGGAGGTCGCTCACTGGCAGGCGCAGTATGGCGACCACCTAGCTGATCAGGTTGCAGCGGAGGTGATCGCTACCTATGGCGAGATCGCCGTGGCGAAGGTCGCTCACAGCGAGCATCTCAAGTCCGTTTTGCCGAGCAGCACGGTGGAGCGCGAGCTCCGCTCGGAGGCAGCGCTCACGATGGCTCTGCTGGGTCTGATTGGTGAGGAGGCGGTAATTGCGCCACGAATCGGTGGGAAGTTTGGCCGTCGCGCGGCGTAGGCGTACGAGAGATTGAAATTGGCGGTTGGAAATGCCGCAAGATCAAGAAAGGCTTTAGCTGTGTTCAACGCAGACCACTACGTACCGATCCTCAGGGGCAAGCAGGCAGAGTTCTGGGCTCTAGGCGAGGTAATCGATTCAGTCAACAATTCGCTTACGCCTTTTATCGAGCTGCCCCCCATCGCCTGGGACCCTGACGAGGGGGATGCCGGCCCCGGGACGCCAGATCCGAGCATTGTCGGAGTGGCGGGAAGGATTGAACGATCCTGGGGTCCTGATCGACCTTTCTTTCTTGAGTTGGGCCTGTTGCCGTCTTCGCTTGCGGTGGGCGGTGGTCGCCATCCCGTCGAGGTCGTTTTCCACGAGGTTCGAAACCTCCACTTGAAGGCAATCCCGGTTACTAGCCCAAGTCGTGACGGTGACTTTCAGGACGCGATCCAGTCTGTGGTCGCACAAGATCAATGCGGAGTCTGCGTCCGCCTCGATAGCGAGGACTTTGACGACGTTGAGGCTGCGATCAAGGAATCGACTGACCTTCTGGAGCACCTCGGAGTCGGCGTCGAGGACGCCGATCTCGTTCTCGATTTCGGTGAGGTAGCGTCAGACCAGACGGCCCCGATGACCCTCGCGGCCGTGGCCATCATCAACTCGATACCGCAGATAGGAGACTGGAGAACGTTGACTTGGGCTGGCACGGCCTTTCCGAGCGTCAAGGACTACTCGCCACAAACCACCAACACCGCCCCCCGTGGAGAATGGGCGATCTGGCAAGGACTTCGCGCAAGAGCCAAGTCCCTCTCGAGAACCCCGAGCTTCGCTGACTACACGATCAGCGGCATCCAGTCCGATTACGACGTGTCGGCCGCCTACTATCGCTCATCACCGAATCTGCGCTACACGGTTGAGGCCGATTTCTTGGTTTGGAAGGGGCGGCATCCGACGCGATACGGACACGAGCAGTTTTACGATATTTGCCGGTCAGCGATTGCTCGGCCTGAGTTCAAAGGGGCAGACTTTTCAGCAGGGGATAGCTACGTCGCCCGCTGTGCAAGCGAAGAGGATGGACCGGGCAATGCAACTAAGTGCTCCTGGTCATAAGTTCCGCCGCGAATGGGCCGCGAATCGCACGCATCCGACATTGACCACAGTGGGGTGGGGTGAATGTCGGATGCGACCCCGGACCGCCGCTTCGTTCCGCCTCGGGTCACGCGGCCAGGCGCAGCTCGGGCTCGCGGGCGCCCAGCCGCTCCATCAGCTCGGCGAGCTTGTCGCGGGTGAAGTTCCACTCGAAGGGCTCGGCCATCTCGTTCCAGTGGTGCTCGAACTTGTTCAGGGTCCGGGCAAGCAGGCCGAGGTCATCGAAGTCGTTGGGGGTGAGGACCTTGCGCTGGATGATCGAGAAGTAGATCTCGATCTGGTTCAACCAGCTCGCGTGGGTCGGCAGGTGAACCAGGGTCAGGTTCTTCCATCGTCCCTCCAGGCGTTCGATTGAGCGCTGCCCGCGGTGGGAGGAGCCGTTGTCGACGATCCAAAAGACGTTGCGGGCGGAGGCGTAGGGCTCCCTGGCCATCACCTGGTGGACGAGGCGATCGAAGGATTCGATTCCGCCTTTGCACTCGGAGCGGCCGAAGACATGTGGCGGGCGGCCACCGCGACGCCCGATGTCCAGAGCGGCGAGGTAGGTGAGCGCGCCCCGGCGCTTGTAGGTGTGCTCGACGCGCTGGCCGCGGGAGCCTGACGTTGGCCCGAGCGTCGGGTGGATGCGCGAGCGCGCCTGGATCGAGGGCTTCTCGTCAGCGCTGATCACGAAGTCGCCGGGGTGAAGCAGCTCGCCTTCCCACCTTCCCTGGTAGAGGTCGAGCACGGGCCCGGCCTTGGCGAGAAAGTCCGGGTCGGTGGGAAAGATCCAGGAGCGGTGCTGCCAGGGGCGCAGCGAGTCCTCGGCCAGCCAGCGGGCGATCGTCGCCGCCGAGGCCTCTGTGACGCCGCGCTCGATGACCAGGCGGTGCAGCTCGGCGCGGCTAAAGCGCGAGAGCGGGACGCCCTGGGCGCGCGGCAGATCGCAGGCGACCGCCTTGACCTGGGCGATCTCCTCCGGGGGGAAAACGGCGCGGGCGGCCCGTGCGCTTCAGATCCTCAATCCCCTCGATCCTCTCTTCGCAGAAGCGTTTTCGCCAGCGTCCGACCGACTTGCGCGTCATCCCCAGCCGCTCGCCGATCTCGGTGTTGGTGGCGCCTTCGGCCGCCATCAGGACGATCTTGGCTCGCAGCACCTCGCGGTGGGGGCGGGTGTAGCAGGCGGCGCGGTGCTCGAGCTCGGCGCGCTCCTCATCGCTGAGCGCGATCTCGTGGGGGCTGCGTCCCGGCATCGCCCCAGAATTCGCCGCGCTCGCCGAGGCTCCTTCAAGCGAGTAAGGATTTCTGGCGGGGAGCACTAAGTGGCGGCAGGCAGGCGTGAGCCACCACCTGGCGGCCGTTGTGGATCAGATCGCCAGCCTTCCCTTGCCTTGAGCTGTGCTCTCACTGCTTCGCTGACTTCAGTTGGTGAGAGCTGGTCGGCAATCGCTCGCCAGAGAATGCGGCGGGGCTTGCTCCGGAGGCCATCAGCCAGCCCTCGTTTCTCCAGGAGCGCAAGTGCCTCGTCTCTCCAGAGAAGCTGAGCGCGGGAGAAGGGATCAACCTCCGGGTTCGTTTTCGGCCCTCGGATTGTTTCCAGCGCGAGCGAGTCCTCCCCGGGGACGGCCTGGATGACGCCCCAGCTACTCGGCACCACGTCGATGATTCTCTCGACGTACCGACCACCTACGATCACGGTCACGATGTCGAATACACGCTGATACACCTCGACCTGTCGGGGGAGACGGGCCAGCGTGTCTCGGTCGCTCTTAATCTCGAAGGCGGCGAGTGCGCCGTTCACCACAGCGACATCGGCGCGTGCTTCTCCCTGGCAGATCCCGAGCTCGTCAAGGACACGCGTGTTCCTGTCGTCGGCGTGAATCTCCTGGAGCCGCTCCAACAGTGCCGCTCGGATATCCCGGTCGCGCATGGCCTCAGCATGACGCCTTCGGCGGCTGGACGCGGGTCCCTGCCTCCCTGGCAGGGCTATCGTGTTAGCGCTACTCAAAGCACTACGGGTACGACCGCCCCCGGCACCCTGTTCGACGGCGGGCAACGCTATCGGAGCGACGGCAGGTGCGGCCGGCGGGGCGGAAGGCGTCGGTGGCGGCACGGCGGGCGCCGGCAGCGGGGGGGACGGCGCGCTCGCCGGGGCGGGCGGCCTGCCCTCGTTTGTACCGGCGCGCTTCCAGACGCCGCTGCTGCGCGCCGCGGCCCACTGGAACGTCTCCGCCGCCCTGCTCGCCGCCCAGCTGATGGCCGAGTCGAACTTCAACCCCTTCGCCGTCTCCCCGGCCGGCGCCCAGGGCATCGCCCAGTTCATCCCCTCGACGGCGGCGTCCTACGGCCTCGCCGACCCCTTCGACCCGGCCGAAGCGATGGACGCCCAGGCCCACCTGATGTCCGACCTGATCCGCCAGCTCGGCTCCCCCCAGCTAGCCCTGGCCGCCTACAACGCCGGCCCAGCCCCGGTCGAAGCCTGCCACTGCGTCCCCGCGATCCCCGAGACCAGCGCCTACGTCAGCCGAATCCTCGCCCTCCTCGGCGGCGCGGGGGCGCTCGTCGCGCCGAGCTTCGAAGTGAGGCTCGTCGCATGACCCGAGATTTTCGTAGTACGATATCCCTCGGAATTCATCCAACTGCTCGGAAGCACGGCATTTCCGATGCGGATATCGAACACGCCGTAAGCCATGCCATGAGCATCGATGACCGGGATAACGGCACTCGGCTGTACCTAGGGTCCGCTCGCAATGCGGAGCTGCTCGAGGTGGCTACGATCGTTCACGACGACTGCCTGGAGATCGCAATCCACGCGATGAAGATGCGGCCGAAGTTCAGGCGGCTTTTGCCGGGAGAATGACGATGGCACGACAGAAAATCTATGGGAAGACGGTCAGCGGCGTGCCGATCACCGACGAGTTGATCGAGAAGCTCTCCAAGGAAGCCGAGGCTGGCTACGACGTTGACGAGATTCTGCGACGTCGGCGCGGTCGGCCACCGATCGGCTCAGGTCCCGCGAAGGTCGAGTCCGTTCGGCTCGATCCCGAGCTCCGGCAAGCGCTCGCGCAGCGGGCGCAGCGCGACAACGAGGCGACCTCCTCAGTGATCCGTAAGGCGCTGCGCCAGTACCTCGAGGTGGGGTGACACATACAGGTAAGCGTTCAGATCGATGGCATACGGACTACCGCGGCGCGTACATAATGACTGCCACCCCGACGAGGCAGATCGCGGCTCCGGCTAGGTCGTAGCGGTCGGGACGGAAGCTGTCGAAAGCCATGCCCCAGGCTTGGTCATCGTCGGTTCCTCCGGTTTTCAGTGGTCCGGCGCCAGTGTTGGCCCTGAAGCTGGGTTTAGGTCAAGGAGAAATCGTCATGGCAGGAGCGACGCTCAGCATCGGAGAAGTCGCCAACAGGCTGGGCTCGCCCCAGATCGCCCTCGCCGCCTACAACGCCGGCCCAGCCCCGGTCGAAGCCTGCCACTGCGTCCCCGCGATCCCCGAGACCAGCGCCTACGTCAGCCGCATCCTCGCCCTGCTGGGCGGCGCCGGCGCCCTCGTCGCGCCGAGCTTCGAAGTTCGGCTGGTGGCTTGAGGAGCGAGATCCGTTCTTGTGTACCCGCTAGCGGATACACTTCTCCTATGGCTGCCGGCCGCCACTCCCGCGTCCAGGTGCCCCGCGACCCCGACCTGGAGCGCGCGATCAGGCGCGGTCGTGCCGTGCTGGGAGCGTCGGCGCCCACCTCTCGGGTCGTGCACGAGCTGGCGGTGCGCGGCGCCGAGGCCCTCGAAAGCGACCGAGCGGCCGAGCGGAGGGCCGCGGAGTTCGCGCTCAGCGTCGCCGAGGGCACCTCGGGGTTGGACCTCGAGAGCCTGCGCAGCGCTCGCGAACGCGCTTGGGGTCGGTGAGCTGGCCCAAGGGCCCGTGGGTGGCGGACACCTCCGCCTGGGCCCGCGCGAGTGACAGGAAGGTCGCGCCGCACTGGCGGGCGATGGTGCGCGCGGGGGACCTGGTCGCGTGCGCTCCCATAACGATGGAGATGGTCTTCGACGCGCCGGACCGCGACGCCGTCGAGAGGGTGGCCTCGGCGATGGCGGGGTTCCGGCAGGCGGCGATCACGCGCTCGGTGACCGACGCCGCAATCTGGTCGATGCGCGAGCTGGCGCAAAGCGGCGCGGCGGGGGCGCATCGCGTTCGAGTGCCGGACGCCCTGATAGCCGCTGCCGCTGCCGAACGTGGATTCGGCGTGCTGCACTACGACCATCACTTCGACACCCTCGCCACGGTCCTTGCGTTCTCCAGTCAGTGGGTTGCCCCACCTGGCTCGATTCCCTAACGCTCCTGGCTCGGCCTTGCCCGCGCCCCGATCCGGGAACCGCGGCGCGGGCACCGTGGTCAGGGTGCCTGGCCGGCGAGCTGAGCGCTCATCTTCTCGACGTACGGAATCGCACGGTCGAAGGCGGCGTTCAGGTCGACGAGCGGGCGCACCTCGTACTCGACGAAGGGCGAGAGCGGGTAGTCCAGCAGCTCCTCCATCAGCTGCTCGGCGGAGTCGTTGTCGCCGATGCTGCAACCCCCTCCCTCGGGATAGGCGTAGACGCACTCGAACGTGCCGTCGTCTAGCTTGGCCTGGATCCACTCCTGGGCGGAGCGGAACAGCTCGGGGGGCGGGGGCATCGGGCCGGGTCGGACGGTGACCAGGAACTTCATCGTGCACCTCCTTGGGTACAGGATCGAATGGTTGAGAGGCTCCTCCCTTATCCCGGACCGCGCAAGGGTCGACTTGTCTGCGCGCGAGACGCCGCGCCACCGCGCGAGTCGCTTAGACTGCCCGGGCGATGGCAACCGTCGAGGTACAGGGTGTGGAGGGGATGCAGGCCCTTGTCGGCCGGGAGATCGGGCCGAGCGAGTGGCGCACCGTCACGCAGGCCGACATCGACGCCTTCGCCGAGCTCTCCGGCGACGACCAGTGGATCCACGTCGACGTCGAGCGGGCGAAGAAGGAGAGCCTCTTCGGAACGACGATTGCCCACGGCAACCTCACCCTCTCCCTCGTCGACGGCTTCCGCAAGCAGCTGATCTCCTCGACCGGCTTCGCCCTCGGCGTCAACTACGGCTGGAAGGCGTTATTGGAATTGTTTGCGGCTTGCTCAAGCGGTTTGCGGGCGAGGACGGGCAGCATTTCCTCGTCGTATCCGGTGACTGCCTGAGCGTTGACGGTCGGCTCTAGCCAGTAGCCGCCGCCGATAAGGTCGGCGTTAACGTGGTCGGCCGCTTCGTCGGCGGTGTGGAGCGTGAAGCCCTCAAAGAGGCGGAGAAGGACGGCGCGGACTGAGGCCACGCCATCGGCGTCTGCGACCTCGCCAGCAAGGGCGGAGCGAATCTGCGCCAACTGCGTCAAGACCTCGTTCTCGGCATCCGCCAGCGCCGCGCCGCTCTCTGCGTCGCTCGCCTGGTCGCGTAGGCGCTCGACCTCGGCCAAAGCTGCCTGATGCTCGGGTTCCAGTTCGGCTTTTAGCTCGCGCCACTCGGCGGCCGTCAGGTCGCCGTTGGTGTAGTCGCGCTTGACGCGAGCGATGCGGGCGGCTGCCTCCTGCGCGGCCTGCTCGGCGACGGTGAGCAGGCCGCGCGCCTCGGCAAGGCGGCGGTCAACGGCCGCTGCCAATTGTTCGCGGGTTGCCTCCACGTCGAGGCCGACCTGCGAGAAGTAGTTAAAGACCGCCTCGTCCACAAGGGCTCGGGGAACGGGCTGCATGGAGCAGGCGCTTGGGTCGCGCCAGCGTTCATAGCAGCGGTAGCTTTCGTGGTAGGACTTGTCTCGGTTCTGCGAGCTACGAGGGACCATTGATCCGCCGCAGCGCCCGCAGCGAAGGTGTCCCTTGCGGAAAAGGTGAACCCCGGCGCTCGTTCGACCGCGCTGATGGGTGCGAGCCTTCGCCTTGCGTAGCTCGGCGGCTTCGTCCCAGGTCTTTCGGTCGATGATCGCGTCGTGGGTCGCCTCGACAAGCTCGCCTTCGTCGTCAAGCAGGCCAGCGTAGACCGGGTTCGCGAGGATGTTGGCGACGGTGCCCTGGTGCCACTTGCCGCCGCGATGGGTTGGAACCTCGTCGGCGGACAGGGCGCGGACAATCGTTAGCTGCGTCGAGCCGCCGATGTATTCGGCGTAGATGCGCTGGACGATCAGGGAGAGGACGGGATCGGGGACAAGCGTGAGTTCGTCGTCCTCGTTGCGGCGGCGAAGGTAGCCGTAGGGCGCGGGTCCACCGGGGTACTGGCCGCGCTTGCGGCGGCGGGCGTGTCCCGCCTTGACGGCGGCGCTCTTGCGGCGGCTGTCCTCCATGTTTCGCTCGCCCATGACGGCGACGAGGATGGGACTCTCGAAGGTGCTGTCGTCCTGCACGGAACGCAACTCGACTCCGGCCCGCGTGGCGGCAAAGAAAAGCTCGGCAAGGTGGCGGGCCTGCTTGCCATCGCCGCGCGCCAAGCGGTCGCTGTGCTGGACGATCAGGGAAGCGCCGACCTCGCCAGCGTGGGCGAGCGCCTTGGCAAGCTCAGGGCCACGGTCGCCCTTGTACGCACTCTGATTCTCCTCGCTGTATTCGCCGACAACGGTGAGCCGTTCTTTCTCGGCAAGGGCGTTGCCGTCGCGCAACTGATCGGGGATGGACAGCCGCTCGTCCGGGCTGGACTTCGCGGCGTAGAGGACGGCGAATCCGGGGCTTCCCTCGTTAGGCTTGTGCTGCATCAGGACTAGACCTCCTGTTGCCGGGCCGGGGGCGTGTACGCGCCGCCCGGCCTGAGTGTGTTGGAGGCTCCATTTTACCTGTCGTCGCGGCGTCGTGGACGGCGGCGAGGATGGCGGCGGTGTTGGAGATCGCGCCCATTCCACGCAGGGCGTCAAGGTCGCGGCAGAACTGCTCGAACTGCGCCGGGGTGGGCGTAATCTCGACACAGGGACCACTGAGCCGTTTCTGCTTGCTCTGTTTTGCGGCGGCTCTCATGGCTGCTCAGAGTCCGGGCGGGTGGCGAAGCTCGAAGCGTTCGAGGTAGCTGGCAGAGAAGGTGCTTTCGGGAATCCAGCCGGGTCCGTGGCCGGGTTCCACAAAGCCCGAAGTGCCCCAATAGCGTTTGCTCGGCGGGGTGACGCCGGGCATGAACTCGATGAAGGTGTGGGCTTCGGGTTCGTAGGGCTTGACGTGGATCGTGATCCAACGGCCGGGACCGGGTTCGCCCCAACTGGACAGGGCAATCGTGTCCATCGTCGGGTTGTGGAAGCCGCCGACCTGTAGCAGGTGGCTGACTGCCGAGCTGCAATCGAATGGGCCGTTTGGCGGCGTCGGGGACTCGCCGTGGGAGCCGCCCCAGACGTATTCGGTGTGCGGTCGTAGCGCGCTGAGGCGGTCGGCCTCGGCGATCATCCGTTCCACGGCGGGACCGGAAGGGGCGGCGCTGCATTCTTCGCCGCCGGAGGAGACTAGTTCTGAGCCGTCGCCCTGGAAGCGCTGGGCGTCGCCGAAGACTCGTTCGACGTACCACTCGGCATGGTTGTACGCGAAGACCGCATCGTGCCAATTGCCGGGAGCGCCCGATGCTCGTAGATAGCGGGCGGCGGCAAAGATCGCGTCGTCGGGGTTGAAGGGGTCCTTCACCCCGTCGCCGTTCGCATCGACTCCGTAGGTCGCCCAGGTTTCGGGCAGGAACATCATCCACCCCTCCGCGCCTGAGCCGGTGGTGTTGTTCATGTTCGTTCCGAAGCTCGTCTCGTTGAAGTTGATCGAGGCGAGCATCGCCGGGCCTTTGGGACCAAGCCGGTATTTGACGGCGGCTCGCTGGAAGATCGGGACGAGCTTCGCCGGGACACCTTTGAGCGTGCCGGTGGATTCGTTCCCGCCGCCGCAACCCTGGGTACCGCCGAATGCGAGTGCGATGCACACGGCGCCTCCGATCAGGGCGAGCAGGGCCGCGACGGGAATGCCGATCAACACCGTCGCTAGTCGTCGGTCGGACATTCCACTCATGGCATGAGTGGGCATCCGGCCGGGACGCCCAGCGCCCCCGGCGATTCTCAAATCGGGCGGGGCGCGTCCTCTCCAATTTTGATGACAACGGATGTATGAGCGGTTTTCGTGCCAATCCGGCGAGGCGGTAGGGCGCGATGGGTGTTGTGGTGGTGGGGAGTGAGGAGAGGCTGATGGAGGTAACAAGCGCGAAGAAGGAGGCGGTAACTGAGGATCAGTTGCGCGAGGCCGAGCGTGGGTTCACTCGGCTGCTTTTCTCAAAACGTTTTCCGCGAGGTTGGATCGAGGAGAACGCGGCGGACCTGCTGGCGCAGGCGCAGGCTGAGTTCTCCGAGCGTCTGGTGGCGGGTCGTGAGGACGAGACGGTCGGACTGCTCATCGTCATCGCGTATCGCCGGGCGCAGAACCTTCTCGACGCGCAACGGCGCAAGCCGCCGGTCGCCTCGATTGACGCGGTGATTCACCTTGCCGATGAATCGACTCCGACGCCGGAACAGGAGGCGCTCGATCACGACCGCCAGGAGCGGATTGTGCGAGCGATGAGTCACCTTCCCGATAAGGACTGCAAGCTGCTCGCCCTCGTCTACTTCGACGGGCTGAGCATTCGGGAAGCAGGCCGGCGACTAGGCTGGCAGAAGTCGGCCGCCGACCGCCATCATCAGGCCGCGCTTGACCGGCTGCGCCCGCTGCTCGGCGACCGGGCGTTCCTGAGTCCCGAAATCGCGGTCCCCGCCTTCGCCGCCGCCGCGAGCCGCCAGGGCTGGATTCATTCGCGCCTGCGGCCGGAGGGCGTGGTGGATTCGGTGAGAGAAGGCGTGGCGCTAGGGGCGCAGCGGCTCAATGACCTCTGGGGCAGGGTGTCGCCGTTTGCGGAACCGAGCAACGCGGCAGCGGTGAGCGGGGCCGGGCGGGCGGCGGTCGGCGTGTGCGGGGCAGCGGTGGCGGTGTGTGGACTGGCCGCCGCCACGGGTGTCGTCGGGCCAGGGATCGTCGGCTCTAACTCGCACTCGACGCGCCCGCCGGAGCCACCGGCTCCGAAGGCGCGCGAGGCGTCCGCTCCCGTGTTGGTTTCCCCGCCGCCCTCGGCGACGGGGAGCGCCGCGTCGGCAGGCGGCGAAGGCAAGGCTGGGTCGGGGTCGTCGGTGGCACGCGAACCGGCGACGGTGAATCGCGCAAAGCCCAAGAGCGAAGGCGGGCAGAGCGCCAAGGCGTCGAAGGCGACCACGAAGCAAACGGTCAATGAGTTCGGTGTCGAAAGAGGCTCGGTCGAATCGACGCCGGAAGCCTCCTCGCCGTCGTCGGGCGGCGGCAGCTCGTCGGGGTCGGTGTCCTCGGGCGCCACTGCTCGCCCGGCTCCATCGTCCTCGGGCTCGTCCGGCGGTGGTAGCTCGTCGGGCGGCGGCAGCTCATCCGGGTCTGAGTTCGGCATGTAGTCGCATCGCTCGGCGCCCCCGGCAAATTGCCGGGGGCGTTCCTCTCCGGCCTCGGATGCCAACTGCGCGAACAGTTGGCGACGAGAAGGAGATGGAGCGGTGTCACTACTTAGGACGGTCCACTTTCACCTAATCGAACTGGTTGGGGCGGTGAGCGTCAACCCGAACCCAGGCGGGCTTCCGGGTGTGGACGCCTTTCAGAAGTTGCTCAACGGCGCGGCGGCGCTGGGGCTGCTGGCGTGTGTTGGCGCGTTCGTCATCGGGGCGGCTCAGTGGGGGTTCGGAAGCCGCGCTCAGAACTACAGCCAGTCCGCTGACGGGCGCGAGCGGATGTTGAAGTCGGTCGGGGGTGCCTTCGGCATCGGGGCAGTCGCCGCCGTCATCAACTTCTTCTACAACGCCGGTTCGACCGTCCACTAGCCGCGATGCGCCGCGTACTGGCAGTCATCGTCGCCGTAGTGGTCGGCCTCCTGGTCGGCCGGATCAGCGCGCCCGGCTCCGCACCCTCCCCGCCCGCCGCCGCCGAATCCCCCGGCCCTACCAGCGAAGGGGTCGGGGGAGTCGGCGTCGGCTACGCACACACTCGCGACGGTGCAGTCGCCGCGAGCGCCCGCTACCAACAGGCTTTTGCCGACACGGCGATCCTGCGACCGGCGGAGCTGCGCCGCCGGATCGAGGCGGTAGCCACTCCTGACTTCGCCCCGGCGATGCTGGCGGCGAACGAACCGGGCGCGGCTCGCCTCGCGCGGGGTGCGCTCGGGGAAGGTCTGCGGGCGGGAGTGCCGAGCGCCTACTTCGGGGTGCCCGTCGCCTACCGCGTCCTCTACTACTCGCCGCGCCGAGCGCTGATTCAGACGTGGGGCTTCACGGTGCTCGGCAACGCGACCTCCGTGGAGCCGAGCGCCTACTTCGGCCTGAGCCGCATGGAACTGGTGTGGCGTGAAGGCGACTGGAAGATCGCGGACACGCGGGCCTCCTTCGGCCCGACTCCTCGGCCTGCTTCGCCGCGCCACGGCGGCGAAGGGTTCGGGTTGATCGACCTCGTTCGGGAGATGCGTCCCTATGCCGTGGGTCCGTAGGGTCGCGGTCGCGGCGGTTGCCGCCGCGCTGCTCGGCGCGGCGCTGCCGTTGCTCGATCCGAGCCCGCCACAGGCGAAGGCGAACATCGCCTGCGACATTGGTGTGGCTCCGGCCGCGCCGATCACCGGAGCGCTCGGGATCGGGAACCCGGTCGGGGATGCCTGCAATGCCGTCACCGATCCGGTCCTCGGGGTCGCCGGGAAGGTTCTCGATCCCCTGAAAGAAGCGGCCAAGTCGCTCGGGCAGGGCATCTTCAATCAGGTCACGACGTGGGTGGCGGACGGCGCGGTGTGGTTGCTCGGCGAAGTCGCCGAACTGACCGAGAAGACGACCTCGCCGAATCTGCTGAGCAAGGGGTTCCTTCGGCAGTACCGGCAGATGGCGCTGATCGCGGCGCTGCTGGCGGCGCTGATGCTGGTCTTCGCTGTCTTCGAGGCGCTGGGGCGTAGCGACGGCGGGATGCTCTGGCGGGTCTTCCTCGTCAACGTCCCTCTGGCGGCGATTGCGACGAGCGCCGCCTACGTCGTTGTCCAGCTCTTGATCGCGACGAGCGACGGCTTCTCGGAAGCCATCGCTCATTCGACCGGCTCCGACGCACATCACTTCTTCAAGGGTGCGGTGGAAGCGCTGGCGGAAACCGGCGCGGGCGCGGGCGCTGCGGCGGGGACCGCCGCGAGCGGGCCGGGAGCCGGGACGGCGACGGGGGCAGCGGGTGGCGCGGTCGCGGTGCCGCTGTTCGTTGGCTTCATCGCCGCCATCGTCGCCGCCTTCGCGGCGTTCTTCGTCTGGATCGAGCTGCTGATGCGCGACGCGGCGATCTACGTCGTCGCGTTGTTCATGCCGCTCGCCATCGCGGCGTCGATCTGGCCGCGCTGGTCCTCGGCGCTGCGGCGGACGTGCGAGCTGGTCATTGTCATCGTCTTCTCGAAGTTCGTCATCGTCGCGGTGATTTCGCTGGCGGCGAGCCTCCTTGCGAATAGCGGAGGCCAGGTCGAGCATGTCCTAGCGGCGGGCGCGATGCTCCTGCTGGCTTGCTTCGCGCCGTTCGTGCTGTTCAAGCTGGTGCCGTTCGCGGAGGGCGCGATCAGCTCCGCCTACAACCGCCAGAGCGCGAGCGGCGGAGCGGTGCAGACGCTCCACACGGCGTCGTCGGTACAGATGATGCGCCGGACGGCGCACGCGAACTGGGCGCTGAACGGCATCAAGGACGGCGGCTCGGGCGGCGGCGGCCGGTCGGGCGGCGGCGGGTCGAACGGCCGGGCCGGTGGAGGTAGTGGCGGCTCGGGCGGTGGCGCGGCAGGTGCCGGCGAGGCAGCCGGTGGGGCAGGGGCGGCGGGTGGCGCTGGCGCGGTGGCGATGCCGGTGGCGGCAGCGGTCGCGGCGGAGAAGGGCAGCCGCGCGGCGGCGGGGAAGCTGGCTGGGAGCGGAACCGGGCAGGCCGCAAGCGAGGCGGGCAGCGCGAGCGAGGCGGGGAGTGCTGGCGGTGGCGCTCGCGCGAGCGATGGCGGGGCGGAGCGGCCCGCCCGCCCGGCAGCGGAGCGGCAGTCAGCCGGGTCGGGAGCGAGCGGAGGCGGCGGCTCAGAGAAGGGCGCGGCGGGTGCTGAGCCAACCGACGCGGCGGGAGGCAAAGCGCCGGGAAGTGAGGCGAAGCCGCCACGTCCAGCGGGTGGCGCGAGCGCGCCGGGCGGCAAGTCCGGTGGCGCGGCGAGCAAGTCGGGCGGGACGGTGGAGCCGTGAGCGCGGGGCGGCGTTATCGCTTCGGGCCGCTTGAGCAGCGCGGCGTCGTCGGGCCGCTGCGAATGGGGCAGGTAGCAATCGTCGGGGTCGCGGCGTTGATCGCGCTCGGGGCGCTCTACGCGCTGCGCGATTGGGCGGGCATGGCGCTGGCGTTGTTGATTCTCGGTAGTGCCGGGGCGATCATCCTCCTTCCTTTCGAGGGTCGGACCTTGGAGGAGTGGGGACCGCTCGCGATCCGCTGGGCGTTGCGCTCGGCGGAGCAGAAGCGTGGCTATCGCTCCGGCGCTCCGGGTGGCGGCTTCGGGGCTGAGCGGGGAGCGATCCGCGAAGCGTCGCTGCCCGACGAGCTGGCGGGCCTGCGAATGCTCGAAGTGCCCTACGGCTCGGATCAGGTCGGTGTGCTGCGCGACCGGGCAGCGGGCACCTACACGGCGGCCATCGCCGTGCGGGCCGGGGCGTTCGGCCTGCTCGACGGGGCGGAGCAGGAGCGAAAGCTAGATGCCTGGGGGTCGGTCCTGGCGAGCCTCGCGCGGGACGGAAGCCCGGTGCGCCGCCTCCAATGGATCGAGCGGACCCTTCCGGCGGCGGGCGACGAGCTGGCGTCCTACTTGCAGGCCGAACGCGACCGGGCGGTGCCGCTGGACTCGGGCCTGGTCGCCTCCTACATCGAGCTTGTCGAGTCGGCGGCGCCGGTCACTCAGGAGCATGAGATTCTGTTGGCGCTCCAAGTGGATGAGCGCCGGGGCGCGCGGGAGATGCGCCGCCTGGGCGGCGGCGTCGAGGCGGCCTGCGAGCTGTTGCTGCGCGAGGCGGAGAACCTTGCGGAGCGGCTCTCGATCGCGGAGGTGACGGTCTACGGACTGCTTCGGCCGCGCCGCTACGCGGAGGCGATCCGCGATGCCTTCGATCCCTACGGGCGGCAGGGGCGCGCTCGGGCGGCCCTGGGGGAGCCGGGTCGCGAAGGCGTGGAGCCGGGGCTGATGGGTCCGCTCGCCGACGAGGCGGGATGGGGCAGCTACCGAACCGACTCCGCGCATCACGCGACCTTCTGGATTTCAGCTTGGCCGCGAACCGACGTCGGCCCTGCATTCCTGACGCCGCTTCTGATGCAGACGACCGCCCTGCGGACGGTGGCGGTGTGCGTGGAGCCGATCCCGCACTCGACGGCGATCCGCAAAGCGGAGGCCGCACGGACGGCTGAGGTCGCGGAGGAGATGCAGCGCGAGCGGCAGGGCTTCTTGACGAGCGCCCGCATCCGCCGCCGCCAGCAAGCCGCCGCTCGTCGGGAGGAGGAGTTGGCGGACGGCCACGCCGAAATGCGGTTCGCGGGCTACGTGACGGTTTCGGCGCACTCGGCGTCTGAGCTTGAGCGGACGGCCACGGAGGTCGAACACGCGGCGGCGCTCTCACGGTTGGAGTTGCAGCGCCTCTACGGCGAGCAGGATGCGGGGTTCACTTTCACGTTGCCGCTTGGCCGGGGGCTTCGGTGAGGCGGGCGCGACGCCGGGGCGAGCGTCCCGGCCACAACGCGACTACGGCTCATTTTCAGGCCGCGTTCCCCTTCCTGGCGGAGGGCGGGCTTGGCGCTCCGGGCGTCTACGTGGGGCGCGACGCCTGTGGCGGCGCATGGGTGTTCGATCCCTGGGCGGCTTACGAGCAGGGCATCCTCTCCGGGCCGAACATGCTGGTCGTCGGCCAGCTCGGGCGGGGCAAGTCGGCGTTCCTCAAGACCTACATCGCCCGGCAGTACGTGTTCGGCCGGGAAGCATGGGTACTCGATCCGAAGGGCGAGTACGCGGCGCTCGGGCGGGCGCTCGGATGGCCGCCGATCAGCCTCGTTCCGGGCGGCTCGGTGCGGCTCAACCCGATCAGCTCGCGGATGGGGCGGGAGGCGCAGCTGAGCCTCTTGCGCTCGGTGGCGGCGGCGGCGCTGCGGCGCGAACTGACGCCGGAGGAGGACGCCGGGCTGCGGGTCGCGCTGAAAGTCGTCTGCGAGTCCGAGCCGCGCGAGCCGACCTTGCCGAAGGTCGTCGAGGCGCTGCTGCATCCGGGCGAGTCGATGACGGCAGAGCTGGTGATGGGCGTCGCCGATTTCGCCGATGCGACGCGGCAGGCCGCGCTCGCGCTACAGCGTCTTTGTGAGGGCGACCTGCGAGGCATGTTCGACGGGCCGACGAGCGATGGGCTCGACCTCGACGCGCCGTTCGTCGTACTTGACCTGAGCGCCGTACAGGACTCGGCGGCGCTGGGAATCCTGATGACTTGCGCCGCCGCCTGGTTGCAGGGCGTCGTGATGGAGCGAAAGCGCGCCGCCGAGGCGGGGGAGGGTGGCGGCGCGAAGGTCATCGTCGCCGTAGACGAGGCGTGGCGGATCACGGCGGACCTGGGCGTCGCGGAATGGCTACAGCGCTCTTTCAAGCTGAGCCGCGCCCACGGCGTTCAGAACATCATCGCCTTGCATCGGCTCTCCGACCTGGGGGCGGCGGGGGCGGCTGGATCGCGTGAGGCGCGGATCGCGGAGGGGCTGATCGCGGATGCGGACACGAAGGTCGTCCTGGCGCAGCCGCCCGATCAGATCGAGGGACTGCGGAACCTGCTGGGGCTGAGCGCCACGGAGGCTGAGCTTGTGCCGACGCTGCGACGCGGCGAGGCGCTTTGGCAGGTCGGGCGGCGCTCGTTCCTCGTACAGCACCGGCTCTCGTCCATCGAGCAGGCGCTTGTTGACACCGACGCGAGGATGGTCAGGGAGCGCGAGCTGGTCCCGGCGGGAGCGTCGGCATGAGCGGCCTGAGCCCGTTGACGTTGATGGTGGCGGTGGCACTCGGCGCGGTCCTCGTCGGTGTTCACTTGCTCGACCGCCACCTTCGAGAAGGCGGGGGCGCTCGGCAGCGGCGAGTGCAAGGGGCGCGGTGGGCGAGCAAGCGCGACCTGCGCGAGTTGCGAGTGCGCCACGGCGAGCCGGGCCGGTTGATCCTGGGTCGTCAGGGTCGGCGGTTGCTGGCCGCTGAGGATCGGGCGTCGGTCGTCGTCGTCGGCCCAAGCACGATCAGCCTCAAGACGACCGGGTTCACGATCCCCGCGACGCTCGAATGGGACGGGCCTGTGGTCGCCACGAGCGTCAAGAGCGATCTGCTGATGGCGACGGTGCATCGTCGGCGCGAGCTGGGACGAACGATGGTCTTCGACCCGACCGGCGTGACCGGGATGGGGACAGTGAAGGCGACGCCGCTGTCGGGGTGCGGGAGCTGGCGGGGCGCGATGCGAGTCGCGCATTGGCTGTCTAGCTCGGCGCGGTCGGCGGGGGACGGCTTGGAGGACTCGGAGTTCTGGCACGCGGCGGCGGAGAAGCTGCTTTCGCCGCTGCTGTTTGCCGCCGCTGCGAGTGGCGGCGAGATGGCGGACGTGATCCGGTGGCTGAACGACGGCGCTGAGGCGGAGGTGGAGGTAACGGAGCGCCTGGTCGCGGCGGACTGCGAGGACGCGGTGAGCGCGTGGCGGGCGAACTGGAACCGGGAGGAGCGCCAGCGCAGCTCGATCTACACGACTGCGGAGACGATCATCGCCGCCTTCGCGGACCCGCGCGTCCTCGACGCCAGCTCGCGCGCCGACTACACGCCGGCCGATCTTCTCGACGGCGGCTCGAACACTCTCTATCTCTGCGCTCCGGCCCATGAGCAGGAGCGGCTTCGGACCTTGTTCGCAATGATGCTCTCCGAGCTTGTCGCGGTCGTCTATGAGTCCTCGGCTCAGACTGGCAAGCCAATCGACCCGCCGCTGCTGATCGTCTTGGACGAGGCGGCGAACATCGCGCCCGTCCCGACGTTGGACGAGATCGCGTCGACCGGGGCGGGACAGGGCATCCAGCTCGTCACCGTCTTTCAGGACCTCTCGCAGGTTCACGCCCGCTACGGCAAGCGCGCGCAGACGATCATCAACAATCACCGGGCCAAGGTGTTCGGGACCGGCATCGGCGATCCCGACACGCTCGACTACATCCGCAAGGTCGTCGGCGATGGCGAGTTCCGCCATCACAGCGAGACGGCGGCGGAGCGGGGGCGCGGCTCAGCGACCGTCGCCAGCACCTACCGCGACCTGACGCCCGCGAACGTGGTTCGCGAGGCGCGGCCCGGAACCGGGCTCTTGATCTACGGGCACGCGCCAGCGGCGCGGCTGTCGCTGCGGCCGTGGTTTGAGGATCGGGAGCTGCGCGAGCTGGTGGAAGGTGGACGAGCGTGAGCGACGAGCGCTCTTGGGGCGCGGATACGGTAGCGCTCGGCAGAAGCGCAGCGGGAAAGCCGCGAGCTGTGGCGGAACCGAAGCGCCGGGCGGGTGGCGGCCCACGACTGCCCGGCCGGGGCGGGCTGGCCGCGACGGTGGGTGTTGCTGCGGTGGCCGTGCTGGTCGCGGTCGTGAGCGGCGGCGGCGATGGTTCGCAGCACCGAGCGACGCGCCCGGCTGCGCCCGAACCCCCGCGCGTGGTGGTGACGCGCCCGGAGCGGCGTCCGCTGCCAAAGCCTCATAGGCGGCGTCGGCGGGTTCCGGCAAAAGGCTCGCTCGAGGGCGGGCGCGAGCGGCGTGCCGCGAGCGCCCCGACTCCCGAGCGAGCCGCCCCGTCAACCGAAGCCGCGCCCGAAGCGATGCCGGAAGTTGCACCGGAACCGGCACCGGCACCGGCACCGTTGCCGGAAGCGGCGGCAGCGCCGCCGCCCGCGCCGACGCCGCCAGGTGTCGAGTTCGGGATGTAGCGGCTCAGTCGAGGTCGGCCAGCGTGAGGCCGTATTGAGGGTGAGGAGCTACAGGTGTTTGGCGGGGCGGCTTGAGCTTAGGGGTGCTTGAGCTTGGCCGTGGCAGTCTGCTTGCCGGTGCACGTGCCTTTTATTTCAGGTTGTTCCGGGTATTGGATAATAAAAGACACGTTCACAGACTCTTTTACAACCACCTTCGTAGCGGATCTAAACGTACCGGAGATTACGGGCCTATAAGTTGCAGTTCCGCTACCCGCGGCGACGGGTCCGTGGGTCGTGCGATTGTACGCGAACTTGCCATCCTTGATTGGGATGGGGGTTTTTTGGGACCGTTGATACGCAAACACGTCGTGGGTTTTGGTGCCGTCGCTATAGGCGCACGTTAGCCCGATTTCGACCCGGAACTTCGCGCCCAAGCGGTTGCCGATCTTGACCACTTGAACGGCGGTACGCGGGCCAGCAGTTGAATACCCCAGCGTACTTTCGTAATAACCAAGCTTAGGTGTCACTGATTTGTTAGTAGAAGCGGCGGTGGCGGTGGTGGCAGCCGCCAAGACAAGCACAGCCGCGATAAGACCCAATGCCCTTCGACTCATCTCAGTCCCCTCCGAGGTAGGTCATGATTAGGATTAGGACGAATGCAGCGCGGTGAAGTTGAAGTTGTCGATGCAACTGGCTTTTTCCTGTTCTGGAAATTGAACGTACCAATTCTCGGATACCTTTCCTACCAGCTTTGTTGCAGATTTGAACGTACCCGAAATTGAGATAGAACCCTTTGGGCTGGATTCTCCATTGCCAGGCAATATCCGTTTGAACGCGAATTTTCCGTTCTTAATTGGGGTGGGCTTTTTTTCAAGGAAACCGCATGGTGCCCCACCCCATGCAAACTTCGCGCCAAGTCGCTTGCCGATTCGGACAACCTTGATTTCTACATGGACATGGGGTTCTTTGCTGACGAAATAACCTAGGTGTGGCGTCACTGGCTTGCTCGCAGAAGCGACAGCAGCAGTGGTGGCTACCAAGGCAACCACAGCGGCGATCAAACCTAGTGTCCTTCGAGTCATTTCATTTCCTCTCCGAGGTCGGCTCTGCGAAAGCGTCCGAGCCGAGTCTCGATTTGCGAGCCCGTGCGTGATCTTCGACTCACTTCTTACACGCCGATATGTGCTTCGCTCTCTGTTCGCGCGCCTTTCTCAACGCCTTTGTGCGGGCCTTGCCGTGCTTTTGTTTCGCTGCTTTGTTGGCTTTGCGGAACGCGGCGTTGGCTTTGGCGATGCACTTACCTTGTGTGTTGTTTTTGGCGTTCTGATCCCCGGGGGCCGGAGTGGAACTGGAGGAGCCGCCCCCGCTCCCCCCGCCACCGGCCGGGGTTTCTTTGACAGGGATACTTACCCCGGTACTAGCTGCCTCTTTTTTACCGGAGCCATTGCTTGCGGTGACTGTACACGCCAGGGTGTGGCCTTCATCGGCGGCTTGGACGACATAGGTTGATTTGGTGGCTTCACCTATGCTGCCACCGTCCCGCGTCCACTGGTAAGTAAACGCTGGAGCCGGATGACCTGACCAACTCCCCGGCGCGCAGGTCAAAGTCTGTCCGACCTGGGGCACCCCGGAGATTGTCGGTGGGTGAATATTCGCTGGTGGAGCATCGACTACTGGTGTACCCACCGAGACGTTCGCGTCCTCGTCAAAGGCGATACACAGGCTTTCCGAGGGACACGAAACACTGTCGAGGTAAAGCGCCCCTGGCACGTTTGTGACGGCCCATTCGCCCGCCCCGCCCGTCGGGTTGGTCGAGGTCCAGACTTCTTCTCCGACAACAATGACACAGAAGCTAGCCGATGGACACGTGAGACCAGAGTTAACCGCCGCGAAAAACGCGCCTTTCACCTGCGTGATGGTCCACGCTCCCGCCCCGCTTGTCGGGTTGGTCGAGGTTGTGATGAATTCTCCACCAGTGACAACACAGAGGGCCGTAGACGGACATGAGACGTTGACGGTGAAAAAGTTTTCACCTTTGCCTTCACCTACGTGTGTGATGGTCCACGCTCCCGCCCCGCCTGTCGGGTTGGTCGAGGTCTCGATGACCCCTTGTCCACTAACAACCACGCAGAGATTCACCGAAGCGCATGAGACGTTCGTGTCAAGATATTCTTCAAACCCGCCTGCGCCAACGTGAACTTTGGCCCATTCACCCGCCCCACCCGTCGGGTTGGTCGATGTCCAGATATCTTCGACGCCAACCCCAACACAGAGGCTCGTAGACGGACATGAGATATTCCCTGGGCCTCCTTCCGCTCCCAGGTTAGCAGTGATATGCCACGCTTTCGCCCCGCCCGTCGGGTTGGTCGAGGTGACGACAACGGTTTTAAAATCGAGCTGCTGACCCGTAGCGACGCAGAGATTTTCTGACGGGCATGAAACAGCGAATATTGAAGCCACGCCTTCAACAGCAATGGTGCTCCATTCGCTCGCCCCACCCGATGGGTTGGTCGATGTCGCGATCTCGTCGTAGTAACCAGCGGCAACACAGAGGTTCGCTGAGGGGCACGAAGCGTCGTCGAAGATCTCACCGGAGGAAGCACCGTTGACCTGTTCCGGTGCCGACCACATCAGCGATGGTTCAGCCGCGAAAGCCGGACTTACAGAGGCGAGCAGGCTCCCAAAGAGCAGCAACCCCAACGGAAAAGTAAACAGCTTGATACTGCGTTTCAAGGTGGTCCTCCTTGGGGTACGCCGGTCGTGCGTGCAGCGTGCAGGCAGTGTCCGGCCCCGCTACCGAGATGTAGTTTCTGGCTACATGCCTACAGGCAATCGCGGCGGCACGATAACAGATATGGAGCTATGAGCATGTAGATGTGCTGTTGTGGCGGTTGTCCTTGTGGCTACGGGACTGAACGATGGCCATCTTGCCCTCGCCCGAGCCGGACATTGCCGAGCCGCTGACGCGCTTCGCCGATAATCTTCGCCGCGCGCGGATGAAGGCTGGCATGAGCCAGGAAGCGGTCGCTTTCGCTTCCGGGATGCATCGCACCGCGCTCTCTCGCTTGGAGTGTCGCGAGCGAGCGCCGGAGTTCCGAACCCTGGTGAGGCTTGCGCGCGCCCTCGATGTGACGCCAGCAAGCCTGCTTCGAGGCGTTCGCTGAGGAACGGCGTACTTTCCCTGGGCTGATGATCGTCGCCGTTTCCTTCAATCCAAGTCGGCCAGCGTCAGCGCGATCCACGGCAGCTCGCCATTGACCAACGGAACCTCATCCGGGTAGCGGGCTGCCCAGGTGAAAAGCTCGCGGCGGCTCAGTAGGCCGTGCTGGTAGGCGCGGTAGCGCCCGCTCGGTCCTAGAGCGTCGATGCGCTCGGCAATGGAGGGCTCCCGCCTCGGTGCCTCGATGGGCGCGGGCAGCGGCCGGACGACTGGCGGTGCAACGGGCGCGATGGGCGCGGGCAGGACCGCCGTGCTGGCGGGTGGATCAAGGACCGTGGACGGCATGGCTCCTCGCTCCCGCCCGATGCGGGAGCCGGAGGCCCGAAGCCGCACGCCGTAAGGCGTGCCACGATCAAGGCGAGGACTCGGCTCCCGCATCGGGGGGTGAATCGACGTGGCAGCCGGAGCCGTCCACGCGACGCTTCACCGCGAGTCGGAAATGAGGAACAAGCACCGTGCGGGGTCGCATGTCGCGTGACCGATATGCTGCTCAGCGACACGAGGCTCCTCAGGCTTCAATCCGACCATAACCATCGGGAGGTTCCGGTGTTCAACCGACTTATTTTGGTGATCGTACTAGTGGTAGCGTTCTGCATCCCGTTGGGCGGGACAGCATATGGCGCTGGTGCGACCATTAACACCACATTCACCATGCAGCCGTCTGTTGCGCAAGTGGGAGAATCGGTAACGCTTACCGACACGACGGTAAACCCAACTGGACTTCCCCTCATACATAGTTGGAGCATCTATGAACCCGGCGGCAACCACCTTCAGTTTGGTGCCGGTGACTCCCACTGCATAGATCCTGATTGTTCCAGAGTGCAGCTTATTCCCACGCAAGCGGGTAGATACAACATAGCCGCATCGGATTATAACGATGCCACTAGCTTTGTAGGGTCCACTGAACACCTACTTGCCGTCTTTGACGCCACACACCCCCTGCCGTTTCAGCTGATCAGTTCGCCAACGATCGAATTGCCCGCGACCATAGAAGTGCTATCACTTGCCCCAAAGGCCCTGGTGTCTCGCTGCACCGCGACGGCATGGATCGGCACTTATTGGGATCTATGCGATCCTTACCTTCTGAAGCGCACCGGGCCGGACAGTGCAGGCCAGTACCGTTTTTTGTTTCGGCTTGCGGTGGGACCTACAGGACCGGTTGAACTCCAGTTCGTCGCTGAGGGCCGCAAATTGGCCGGTTCAGAGTCTCAAGAACTCATCTTTAACGTTACGAGTAGCAGCAAGCAATTCGACTACGTTGGTAGCTGCTATAAAGGTAACGGCGCTTACAGTGTGATCTATTACTACACTTCTAGCAGCATGGTCATGGCAAGGTTGCAGGTTCGCCGAGGCAGGCATTGGGTAACACTAAAGCGTAGCGCCCATATATACGTCCCCGATAGCGAACCAACTGAAGCTGATTTCTTTGGTAATCCCTCACCTGAGAAATCCCCCTGGTTCCACCGGTATCTCTACAGCAACTTCGGTCCCGCTAGTTCGTTGGGGCCAGAACGCAGAATTTTGGTCGAAATCAGGCATGGCGGGAAGCTGATCAAGCGGGACCTTGTGTCGAAAAAGCCCTGCAACAAGCTACGAGAATTCTGAAAGACATCAGTCAAGGTCGGCGAGGGTGAGGCCGATCCACGGCAGCTCGCCATTGACCAACGGAACCTCATCCGGGTAGCGGGCTGCCCAGGTGAAAAGCTCGCGGCGGCTCAGTAGGCCGTGCTGGTAGGCGCGGTAGCGCCCGCTCGGTCCTAGAGCGTCGATGCGCTCGGCAATGGAGGGCTCCCGCCTCGGTGCCTCGATGGGCGCGGGCAGCGGCCGGACGACTGGCGGTGCAACGGGCGCGATGGGCGCGGGCAGGACCGCCGTGCTGGCGGGTGGGTCAAGGACCGTGGACGGCATGGCTCCTCCTTCGTCAGTCGCTCCCGCCCGATGCGGGAGCCGGAGGCCCGAAGCCGCACGCCGTAAGGCGTGCCACGATCAAGGCGAGGACTCGGCTCCCGCATCGGGGGGTGAATCGACGTGGCAGCCGGAGCCGTCCACGCGACGCTTCACCGCGAGTCGGGGGTGAAGCCCTGACTCTGTGAGGGGTGAAGCGTTCATGTGAAGTACATCCGTTTCGGCCCGAGAACGCCCCCGAAAAGTGAGTTAGCCAGGGGGTGCTATCGGCCGATGCTCAGGTCCGGGGCGGCGGCCCGTTGCGCGGCGCGATCCTGCCCGCGTGCGAGCGCTCGTCGCGCGGTGTCGATCCGCTGCTGAGCGCGGGCCCGCTCGGCTCGCGCGGAAGCGTCGCGAGGCCGGCGGCCACCGAGCGGGTTGTGTTCGTCGCGGATGTTGTGGCGGAAGCGGTAGGTGGCGATGGCGTGTGCGCCGTCGCCCCAGGCGGCGGCTTTGGCGGGGTCGCTTGGGTACGGCCCCAGAGTCCTGTAGATGACCTGAGAGGAATCCATGCGTGCCGCGCCGACTTCGAGGCTGGCGAGCCGAGCAACTCGCTGCTCGATCAGTACGGCCTCAAGGCGGGCGTCAGGCTCGGCGGGCTTGGGGTCGTTGGTGCGCGGCTTGGGGTCCGGTAGCGCCTCGCGCTCGGCGAGGTTGCGGCGCAGGCGCTCGGCGGCGTTGATCTCGCCCGCGCTCACGCGGGCGAGCTCGGCGGCGACGGGTTTGGGCATCCGTTCAATTGCCTCGCGCTCACGTCCAAGGCGCTCGACCCATTCGCGGTCGGATTTGATGGCGCTGTCTAGCCGGTCGCGGCGGCTGAGGATGGGGTCGGCGGCGCGACCGGCGGTGGCGAGGCTGGCACGGCGCTCGGCAAGCTCGGCGGGCTGCATCGCGTCGATGCGCTGGCGCAACGCGACCTCGGTGGCGGCGTAGTCGGCACCCTCGCGCTCCATCGCGCCGCGAATGTCGTGGAGCTTGTCTGAGAGTTCGCGGGTTGCCGGTCCAAGGTCAGGATCGAGGAGTTGGGACGAGGCGACGGCGTAGACGTTCGCGACCTCGCGCCCGCGGCTGAGCGCGACAAGCTCCTGTTCAAGATTGCCGCCGGCGTCGAGGAAGGGGTAGGCGCGGTCGAAGGTCTTGGACTCCGCGCCAAACTTGGTGATGGCGTAGGCATATTGGAGCGCTGGCGCTCCATCCTTCGTTCTTAGGTCGAGGTAGCGGGGTCCGAGCGTCATGGCCCGCTCGTCGCCGCCGACGCGGCGCAGCTCGACGGTGCGCGCCGCCGCATCGACGGAGAGAACGTCCCAGCGCTCGCGGTTGTCGATGCCGCGCCGGTTGATGCGGGTCTGAACGCGATCCCCGGCGGTGATGCCGCGCTCGCCGACGATGACCTCCGCCTCGCCGAGCTTGCCTTCCTCTCGGCGCAGCTCGCGTGCCTGGTCGTTGAGGTATTCAACGTCGCGGTTGCGTCGGGCGATCATCACAACGTCGGCTCCGGTGGCGAAGTCCCGGTGCCAGTCGAGGATCAGGCCGTTGAGGGTCGAGATCAAATCGTCGCCGACGATCAGCTTGCCTTCGGTCTTCAAGAGATCAAGCGCCTCCGAACCTCGGCCTTCGTGGACGAGGGTGACGATTCGCTGATCGGCCTCGCGGCGCTGGCGGCGGATCGTCGTCAGCTCGACGGGCTCGACGGCTCGGGCCAGGTGGTTGAACGCGCCGCCGGGACCAATCGCGCCGATCTGATGCGTGTCGCCGATCACGACGAGCTTGCCGCCGTGTTCGGCTGCGAGGATGCGAAGCGCGGCCAGGTCGAAGGTTGAAGTCATGTTCGCCTCGTCCACGACGATCACGATGCCGCGCGGGAGTTCGATCCCCCGCGCCTTGTCCATTTTCGTGTTGTAGAGGAGCGCCCGAATCGAAGTGGCTGGAACCCCGGCGTCGGTCAGCGAACCGCTTGCGGTGCGCGCCGTCGCGCATCCGAGGACGGTGAAGCCAGCCTCGTTCCACGCCTCGACCGCTGCGGCGAGGGCGGTGGTCTTGCCGGTGCCGGGCCACGCGGCAACCGGAACGACATGCTCGCCGGTCGTCGTGAGGCGAATGACCATCTCGCGCTGGTCGTTGCCGAGATATTGGTGTCGGTCAAGAACGGCCTCGACCGTCTTGCGGGGTACCTTGGCGACCCCGGCATCGGTGCCCGCTAGCGCGCCGTCGATGAAGCCGCGCTCGGCCTCGGCGATGCGGGGGGTGGTGTAGTAGGAGAAGCCGAGCGGGCTGGTGGCCTCATGCAGGCAGACGATCCGGTCGCTGGCGAGAAGCCGATCGACAGCGGTGGTGATTGCCGTGAGGTCGGCACCCTCGGGAAGCTCGTCGGCGACGGCCCAAAGGAGAGCGCGGCGGTCGAAGTGCGAGCTGGTTGATTCGAGATTTAGCAGCGCCGCGTCAAGGTCTGCGTCGGTGACGGCTCGCGGCTCGCGGGGGCGGGCCTCATCGACCATCTTGGCGATGCCCTGCGGGGTCAACCCGTAGGGCTCGGCCTGGGCCTCCCACTCGGTCACGCGCTCGTCGGCATCGACGCTGTAGTCCTTGGCGTCGCGGGTGCGGTAGGCGGCGGTCTGCGCTGCCTCGACGCTGAACACGCCATGCTTCTCAAGCCAGTTCGCGATCTCCCGCGAGCGGGTGCTGAACGCCTCGATCACGTCGCGGGAGAAGCCTTTGAGGTCGGCGTAACCGTTTTTGATCGCGTCGAACTCCAAGCCGAACTCCCGCAGGAATCCGGCGCGAAGGGCGGCTTGGAAGATCACGCCCGCCGACTTGCCGTGCGGGTAGAGCGGTGAGCGTCCCTGCGGGCTGGCGAGGCTCAGCCATTTGCCGTCTGCCACGGCGCGAGTCAGGTTGCTGATGACGACGTGAACGTGAAGGGCCGGGTCGCCGGATCGACTCATGCGGTGGCGGAAGGCCATCCCGACAAGGCCCTCGCCGCGTTCGATGTGTCGGCCTTTCTTGCCGCGCTGGACCATGCACGCCTCTTTCTCAAGATGGGCGATGCCCTGCTTGACGGCCTCGTTCATCACGGCGATGATTCGCTCGCGGGTCCGGTCGCTGCCGAGTGCGTAGAGCAGGGAGACGGACTTGGGCGCGCTGAATCGCACGTCATAGCCAAGTACCGGCTCGACCCGCTTTTCGCTGCCGTCCGGGCGCTGGCGATAGCGAGTCTCAGGCCGCCTGACGAGCTGCTTGCCGCTGGTGGGATCGCGGCCCTCAAGGATGGCGGTGTAGCCGGCGGCGTCCACTTGGCCGTACAAGCCCAGCTCGTCGGCCAGGTCGCCGATCCATTCGCCGGGGGCCTCGCCGGGTTTCGTGTAGTAGTCGTCGCCGCCTTCGGCGACTGCTGCCAGCCAGTAACCGGCGTTTCCCCGCTGGATCTTCGTGACTCCGACCATGCCCGGAACATCCGGGCAGGGGAGGAGACGCCCCGGCTAATTGGGCGAACCCCTGTTCGGGTTCATAATGTGTCGGCGGTCGGGGGTTGGGGTCAGCGGGCGCTTCGAGATTGGACTACGGCCAATCTCTCAGCGTGCCAAAGCTCGCCTTCATGGGCTCTGATCCTCGGGCTGCGATGGAGGTCTGGACAGGCTTCTGTTCTTGGCTGGCGATGGTGTGGGCGAGCTTCGGAACAACGGGAACGGCCAACAACCCCAACCCCCGACCGCCGCCGCGCCCGCCGCCCGGCTCGATGCCGGGCGGCGGGCGACGCGGTTGGCTGTGTGAGCTGTCCGGCTCGGCCGGGCAGCGGCAGGTTGTCCCCGACCGCCCGGCTTTTGAGCCGGGCGGTCGGGGAGCTGTGTGGGTCGGTGGAGACTTCCGGCTGCGCCGGAAGGGATGGCGACGCGAGCGGCTTGCCCCCTCGCGTCGCCCGGGCGGGACCTTGCGATGGCATTGGGGGAGTTGCGGCGGGGTCGGTCTTCCCCGCCTCCCCGAAAGCTAGGTGCTAGGAATCGGAGGTCAACTCTTAGAAACGCACAGAGTCCTTACAATGTCCACCGTCAAGGGGGAACAGGGAGAAGCCACGCCGCCGCACATGGGAGTCGCGGCCGTGTAGCCGCCGACGTTCGGTGAGCCTGGCGCGACCGCCCTGCGGCCCCTAGAGCAACCGGGCCGCAGGGCGGGCGAGATCGCGGGCCTACCGGCCGCGTTCGAGCCTGGCGAGGCGCTTCTTGTCGCGGCTGATGCAACCGCCGAGATTCGACAGCTCCCAGCCCGGATGCGGGACGGCCTGGTCGCGCTGGTAGGGGGTCATGGCTTTCAACTCGGCGCGATGCTGCTTGCGGTAGGCGGCGTTCGCTGCCTTCATTTCCTCGCGCTTTGCCTCGCGCTGCTCGATCCGCTCGCGCAGGCGCTCGATGGCGTCGGCGTCGTCGTCGTAGATCGAGGCGTCTAGCTGCGCCTCGATGGTGTCGGCGGCTTGCTGGTGCCGCTGCGCCATGTTGGAATGCTCGACCGCCTGGGACGCTTGCCGCTGGCTGCGCTCGACCGCTCTCCGGTGCTTGCCCTCCGAGTGATGCCCGACAAGGATCGGCTGGCCGAAGGGGATACCGGCGGTCGCGTCGTGCGCGGCCTGGTGGGCGGCGTCGGCCTTCGCCTCCCGGCCCTCGGCCCACTCGCGTCGCCGTGCCGTTCGCCGTTCGCGCTTTTCGCGGGTGGTCATGCGCCCCTGCTTCTGGCGCTCGTGGTGAGCGCGGACCTCCGGCCCGTTGGCGGTGAACTCGAAGCCGTCTAGCTGCAACTCGTCCCAACTGCGCTCGTCGCCGCCCTCGCCCGGTGCGGCGTCCAAGCGCCGGAACCCCATCGAACCCTCAAAGCGGCCATAGCGGACGACCTCGCCGTCCCCGTCCCGTTTCGTCGCGATCACCCTCGGCTCCGCTCCGCTATCCGTGGTGCCCTCCATGCTTCGCCTCCTTCGCTTGCGATCTGGCAGGCCGCTGACCTGCCCTGATAAGTGCGATCAGTCCCCGGACGACGAGCGGCGCACCGAAGCGAAGCGAAGGGGAAGGGAGCGAAGCGACCTTGCGCCGTGAGGAGCCGGGGATACGATCAAGCGATCAGGGCAGGGTGCGATGGAACGCCCCGAATACCCCGACAGTTCTCAATGGCGCTGAGTGCGTATATGCTCGGTGCTTCTTCGGGGCAGGATCGAGAGGGGTTGGCCCAATGGCCGATCAGAGCGACCGAATGGTGGGGGCGATCAAGCGGGCATCCGACCTCATGCGGTCGCGGCCACAGCGCGGCCTAAGCGCCGCGAGCTGGTCGCGTCGTGCAGGGACCCCGGGAACCCCCAACCCGACCGTCGCCGCGGTCTCTGTCTCGATGAAGTATTTGATCTTCCAGCGAGAGAATCCGCATCGAGTCCGTTGCGGTTGGCAGTGGCAGCTTACGAAGCGTCGCTGCTCACCTACTTATGCGCATGGCCCTTCGCGTTGCGAATGCAGGCTTGGCGCTTTTTGCGGTTGTGCTTGAAACGTCTACGGCAGATCGCCGCCGCGCTCTGCTTGACCGTCTGGATTCGCCCGAAGAAGCCACTCCCGCCGTACCAGACGCTGCCGTCTGAGGCAGCCGCGATTGCAAGATGCTGGAAGCCGTGAACTCCTTGCTTGACATTGATCTCGATGACTTCGCCATTCGGGCTGAGTCGGCCGATCGGACTGGGCGCTCCGAATTTCTTGTTGAACTCAGTGAACCAGACATTTCCTTTAACGTCTACGGCGATCTTCGTTGGTTTTCCGGTGATCCCCTTTGTGAACTTGATCACTGCACCGGTAGGGCTGATCCGCCCGATCACCCCGTCCTGCTCGGCGAACCACAGATTCCCTTTGGAATCCAGGGCGATGCCGCTGACCTGTCCGGTTATCCCCTTGGTGAACTTAGTGGTCGCCCCGCTGGGAGTGATACGGAAGATTTCGCCTTCGTCCGTGAACCAGGCATTGCCCGAATCGTCCGCGACGATGTTGCCGCCCACAAGTTCGCCTCCCGTCCCGAGCGGGAACATAGTGAGCGATCCGGCCTGGGTAATTCGACCTATCTGATTCGGTTCGCCGTTTGTGAGAGAGAGATGCTCAGAGGTGAACCACAAATTGCCGTCTGGGCTCGCGGCGATGGATGCCGGGTAGCCAGGGACGGGGAACAGTGTCTTTTCTCCGGTCGGAGTGATGTGCCCGATTGCTCCCTGGGCCGTAGAGGGTGTGCTGATGAAGCTGATGAACCAGATGTCGCCTTCGGATCCAAATGCGATTTCGGAATTCAGGTCAGGAAGGGGCGTCACGGCGCCGCTGGGTGTAATGAAGCCACCCTCCCTGGTGGCGGCAAACCAGACGTTGTCGTTCGGCCCCACGGTGATGGCTCTGACGAGGCCGACGCCTTGGGCTTTGAACTCGTTGACGACGAACTTCGGCGGCACGGTCGCGGGAGCTGCGGCGCTGGCTGCCCCCGGAAGAAGCAGCACGGCGGTCCCTGCCAGGACAGCGAGGTGGCGCAGCGCAGCAGATACGCGATGGATTGGATCAGCGTTCCCTATTCCAAGCATGGGCGGCAGTCTTTCACAAGTCGGTGGGTCCAAGGGGTATCCGCGCGGGATGGCTGGAAGTGAGAGGGGCGCCCTACAGCTAGCCCTGATCCACCGATAAGCCCCTGAGGAAACCCGCCGGGAACGTCCTCCTGGGTCGTTGTGAATGGGTCCGCAAACCGCATTCTCAAGACCCAAGAGGACGTTCCCGGGCGGTTTCCTCAGGTCGTTACTGCCGGATCGGGGCTAGGCGGCCAAGCTGCGGGCGACGCGCTCCGCGTCGGCGTGAGTGTCGAAGCCTTGGAAATCGCCGACCGTGTTGACGTGTCCGTTGTCGAGCGCGAGGCGAATAGTGAACCTCTCGGGGTGCAACTCGTCGTAGCGCTCGCCGGTAATGAAGTAGCGCCCGCCGTATACGCGGGGGTAGATCGTGGAGTTGAAAAAGCGCATCGTGGCCGACTCGAAAAAGTGATGGCCGGCGGCCCGGTTGGCGCGGATGATTCGCTGGGTGACGGCGGGGGCGTCCGCCAGGACGCCCCCGCTCTGCGGGCTACTCATCGCCGCCCGCCTCGCCATCCTTCGCGGCCTTCGGCCGCGAGCAGAACTCGACCTGCTCGGCGGTGACGAAGTTCCAGCGCTCGCCGCCGTCCTCGGGGTTGTCGTACTGATCGAGATGACCCTGAGCCGAGACGAGGCTGCCTTTCCGCAGGTGCTTGACGCAGGCTTTCGCCAGGCCGTTCCACACCTTCACGTCGTAGTAGATCGTCCGCTGCCCGTCGCCGACCCGGCGGTTGATCGCGAGGGGGAGGATCGCGTACACCTTGTCGGTGCTGGTGCTGTATTCCTCCGGGTCGCGGGTCAACCTTCCGTTGACGACGACGCTGTTGATGTTGTTGCTGCTCATTCTGGGCCTCCTTTGGAGGGGTTGCTCGTTTGACGAGCGCCAGAACGGGCGTGCGACCGAACGCGCGGAACCGAGCCGAAGGCGAGGGGAACCCCCCTTGTGGGGGTTGAAGCGCGGGCGGCGTGCGCCAAGCTGGTGTGAGGAAATCGGGCTGCCCCTCTGACGGGGGACCGTGAGCGGCTGATCCACGGCGACGACAGGAAGGTCACGCGGCGGGGTGCGATGTGCCAGCGCGGGCAAGGTTTCGTGTGTCCGCTGCTTCCTCGCGATCAACCGCCGGGTCGGCGTTTGCCAGGTGCGGGACGAGGCGATCTAGATGTGAAGGTGTGGAACGGCTGGACAGGCTGGCCGGATCAAGCGACTGCGGGAAGGCTTCGGGTCCGTGTGGGTTGACGTCGATGGGACGACAACCGCGAGAGGCGAGCGAACCTGCTTCCTCCGACGAGAGGATCGAGCCTCGCGCCTGGGTGAGAAGGATGGCGAGGCGGGGCGAGGACCGGCCGGGGTGTGACCGGCCCTCGCCCTGAGCGCCTAGCTGCGCTTCCGACGACGACGCGGCCGGACGGCCTTGGTGTCGGTCGCAAGCAGGGCCTCGACCTCGACGGCCACGACGCCGCGCAGGCCGCCGTGGACGCGGCGAGACTGCGGAAGCTCGCACTCGTCGGTGACGGCGGCAGCGATCATCGCATCGGCCAATAGCTCAAGAACCTCGTTGGCCGAACGCGCTTCCTCGATCCGGTTCGCCAGGTACTCCTGACAAGCCTCCGGGTCCGCGTAGGTGACTTTCTCTCGCTGCTCCCCCGACTTCAGGGTCTTGACCTCGACCTCCTGAAGCTGCTCGAAGGCGAGGCGCAGGCCGCGAGCGGCCAGGGCCGGGTTGTCGTTCAACACGACAAGGGCGAGCGCCTTTGCTCGCGCCAGGCTGTGTTCCTTGCGGCTCTTTGCGCCGCGTCGGGCCATGAGCGCCCGGCCCACGGCGAGGTTGTCGTGGCGGGCAGCTTCGGTATCCTTCTTGCGCTGCTCCCGTTCGGCGCGTCGTGCCTCCTTGATCTTCTCGGCGGGCGAGGAGGCGGCGTCGTCGGAAGGATCGACACCGGCTCGCTCGGCCTGTTCCTTGGCCTGCTTCGTGGCCTGCTTCTCGATCCGCTCGATTACCCGCTCGGCCAGGTCGGCGGCGAGGCTGGCATCGGTGATGTAGGCGATGCGGGGCGACCATCCGCGCCGGTCCTCCTGGTACTCGACCAGGCACCCCGCCGCCCGCGCCGCATCGACCTCGGCCTCCGAGAAACGAATCAGCGGGTCCGTTCCGGGTTCGTAGGAGCGCACCGTCCGGTAGCGCTCCGCGAGCGCCGCGTACTGCTCGGGGTCCGCGACGATCCGGCTCAGGCTCTCCCCGCGTCCGGCGTCGATCATCGTCGGGCTGTCCGGGAGCTTGCCGGTGGCGACGGCGCACAAGACCTCCCCCAAGCGCTCGGCCAGGTCGCGGCCTTCAATCTCGCCGCGCTCGACCAACTCGCAGGCGCACTCCGCCACGCGGGGCGACACCTTGGCGATGTTCCGCAGGGTCCGCTCGGCGGCGACCGGGACGTGACCGGCGGCGATGTGGCGCTGGACACCCTCGGGGAGCCTGAGCAGGCGCAGATGCTCGCTCACGAACCCCGGCGACTTGTCGATCCGCGCTGCGATCTTCTTGTGGGTGGTCAACCCCTCGGCGTCGGCTAGGGCCTGTAGGCCGTGGGCGACCTCGATGGGGTCAAGGTCAACCCGGATCAGGTTCTCGGCCAGGGCCGCGACCTTTGCCTTGTCGCCGTCGAGAACGACGACCGGCACCTTCTCGATCCCGGCCTGTCGAGCCGCGCGAAGGCGGCGCTCGCCAGCGATCAGGACATAGCCGCCGTCCTCGCCCGCCTGCACGGCGAGGGGCTGAACGACGCCCTCGGTGGTGCGGAGGCTCGCGGCCAGAGCGGACAGGGACTCCTCATCGAACCGCGTCCGGGGGTTGAACCCCTCCGCGACGGTGATGGAGTCAATGGGGAGAACTGCGACGGTTGGCTCGGACATGAAAATCACTTCCTTTTGATCCGTGGCCCCGCCCGGATGGGGGGCCGATGCCAAAGCCCCCCGCACGGCGAAGCCGTGCCAAAATGGGGGCGAATCGGCCCCCCGTGGAGCCGTTCACCCTCGCGTCGACCAGTCAGTGTCCGGCCCTGGGCACCCCTTCTCCTGGCCCGTTGACGACGCGGCGTAAATGAGGGTGAGGAAGGGTGTCTCAGCCGATGGCGAGCGGCTGGCAGTCCCTGATCTCAACCTGGTAGTCGGCGGGCAGTGGCACGGCAGGCTCGCGGTGCTCGCCCTTTGACTCGCGCCGCCGGGTCAGCAAGTGCTCGAAGAACGCGAGGGCACCGCCTCGGGGTGCGGCGACTATCTCGCGACCGTCGGGATAGACGATTGCGAGCGGCCGGTGCTCTGCCACAGCCTCAGCGAGGACCGCGCCAAAGCCGTCCTGATCGGCAGCGATGAAAGCGGTGCCCTCGGGATAGCGGTCGGGGTCGGTCACGGCTTCGATCAGTCGCTCGTTGGCGATCTCGCCCGCTGCGGTGAACTTGCTGCGCTCTAGTTTTTCCATGATCTTGCGATTGCTTCCCAGTGGTCGATCAGGTAGCGAATTGCCCTCGGGGCGACATCGTTGACCGCACCGTCTGCGAACCGCTCCGCAGGCTGCTTCTCGGCTCCAGTGTAGCGGTGCATATCGTGGTCGCCGTGGGCATTGTCGAGCAGGCGAATGGTCTGCCAGCGACCCTCGATCCGTAGCTGGAGCATGATCGCGTAGCGCTCCAGCGGGCGGCCCTCCATCTCGACCAGGATGCGGGTGTCGGCGGAGAGCGGTCGGATGAACGGGTCAGTCATTGGCTGAAACGTATCTGTGAGCGCCTAATAGGCTGCGGTAGATGCCGAGGGATACCAAACAGAAAGCCCGCGCCGACGTGAAGCGCGCTCAGTCGAAGTTCGAGCGCACCGGGAGCCAGCATGAGCAGGCCCGCGAAGCACGACGCAAGAGTTTCGAGCGGGCGCGAGAGGCGGGCTTGACGCTACGGGAGATTGGGGAGGTGGCCGGCTTGCACTGGACCCGAGTCGCAAGGGTCGTCGGCAAAAAATAGTCGCTTGTAGCCCCCTAGCACCAAAGCTGCTACTCTTTCCGGCGATTCCAGCAAAGCGGCTCCCGGCGGCGCGCAAACGCCAACCGGGAGCCTGACCACAAGGAGAGCGTGCCTCCTCATGGCTAATCAGAACCCTATTTGCGGCGGGCAGCTTGTGTCTCTCGGTCTTCCCGCCGAGCATATTTCGATCCTTCGCATACGTCTGACGGATTGGCGGGACGGCGCACGCGAGGACTTGCAGACCCCCGATCGCCTGCAAGACCCCGACAGGTGCCGTCAAGAAGCCGAGGCATTCGAGCGGCTGCTAGTCGCGCTGACGACCGGCCAAGTCTTCATTCCCGACGAGCTGGCGCTGATGTTCTTTCGGGAAGCGGCAAACGGCTACGACAAGGAGAGCAGCTATGCGGAGATAGCCACTAACCACGACGCGATGCGCGGCTTGCAATGTGCCCTCGAAAGGAACAGGGCCTGATGTTCTGGCGGGCCGGCAGAGCAAAGGGTCGGCGGCGGCGGCGCGAGCCCCGAGTAGTGGCCGGCATGGACGGCGAAACACAGCGCCTCGTCCTCGACGTGATCCTCCGCAAGCATCCCATCCTGGTCACGTTCCCAGTGCTCGCCTGCGAGCTTTACGAGAACCCGGACGGTCTTGTCGCTGGCGTTGCCCTCGCCCGCGCTGTCCGCGATTTGGTTGCTGAGGGCTTGCTGTATAGCGACGGTCATTTTGTCTTGCCGAGCCGACCCGCGCTCTACATCAAACGACTCAATGAATGGGGGCGACCAGCATGGCGATAGCGGCGGAAGCAACTCCGGCCGATAGCCCCTATCGGGGCGAGGCGTGAACGAGCAAACGACAGCGGTTTCTCGGGGGTCGAAGCGCCCTTGGGGTGCTTGCTTCTCCCTATGGGGAGCAAGCGCAGGCCACAGGGACCCCTTGGGTTGCTTTGGCCCCCGGAAAGCCGCATCGGCTCCGCGCTTCCCGCATGAAAAACGAACGGCCGCGACAGCGGCTACTCGGGGGTCGAGGCTCTCGCAGGGAGGGCCGGGGGTGCTTGGGCACAAACACCCCCGCTCCTGCCTCGGCCCCCGAGTAGCCGCTGTCGCCTACTGCCATCCCTAGCACCGATGTTCGACAGCGAAGACGACATTTATGTCTCGGGTCGAGTCTCGGAAGTCCCGTCGCCGCCGGTCCCTTCTGAGCGGCATCGCTGCGATCAATGCGGCGCAGAGGTTTGGATAGAGCGAAGTCGCCTGAGCTTGGCGCTTTCCTGCCGACGCATTCTCTGTCAGCGCTGCGCCTTCGGCCCGCCCCGGCGCTTCACGCGGGGAGCGCCGCCGTGCTGAATCTCGACGGAATCACCTGGACTCCGGGCGACTACAGGCCCGGCGGCTTCGTGGAATTCGAGCAATGAGCGTTGCCAAGCAGCTCGGAGCCAACCTCGCCTACTGCCGCAGACGGGCGAAGCTCTCCCAGGAAGAGCTGGCGGTGCGCGCCTCTCTGCACCGCACAGCGGTAGGCCAGTTGGAGCGGGCGAACGAGTCGCCCGCGTGGACACGCTGGTCAAGCTCGCTGGCTCCCTCGGCATCCCGCCCGAAGAACTGCTCGACGGGCTAGGCTGGGACCCCGGCGGGACTCGGCTCGGTCGGTTCACGGAGCGGTGAACCCGGAACAGCAGAAGCCCATCGCTGCGCTGTCAAATCATCCGTCGATTTCGGGGCGCCCTTGCCGTAAGCTGGAAGGGCAATGGCGAAAGACGTGCGTGAGATAGAGCTGGTTTTCGAGCCGCAGGACGAGGGTGGCTATCACGTCTACGCTCCCGACTTGCCCGGCTTGCATACCCAGGGCGACGACTTGGACGACGCGATGGCGAACGCCAACGAGGCGGTCGCTCTCTACGTCGAGGGGCTTCGCGAGGACGACGAACCGCTCGATATGGGCGTCGTCCGGCGCAAGATTCCCGTACCGGCGTGAGCCCACGCCAGCCGGTCGTTTCCGGCGAGCGCCTTGTCAAGGCGCTCGCGAAGGATGGCTGGGCCGTCGTCCGCCAGCGCGGAAGCCACGTTCGGCTCAAGAAGGCAGGGCGCAGGAGCGCGCTCGTCGTTCCGCTTCACAAGGAAATCCGCAAAGGCACGCTCGGGGGCATCCTTCGCGACGCCGACCTGAGCACCGACGACCTGCGGCGCTTGCTGGGGTAGGCACTCGCCTGAGTGCTCGGGCGGTTGGGGCTGACATAGACACGCTTCGCTGAATCAAACCGCTAAGCCCGGCGCGGACCGGGGACTCGGCGGTGTCGATGCGCAAGCTAAGCTGCGCGACCGACCTGGGAAGGTTAGGGGAGGGATGCCGAGCAGGCGGCGGGGTATGTGAAACCCCGCCGCCCGGAACGGCGAACGGCTACGGAAGCACTCGCAGCGGTAGAGACTGCGAGTTCCCCTGTAGGTAGGGGTAGCCGGTCGTTTCTCGAACCTGTGCGCGCATGACGTAAACGGTGGCCGTGTGCGTCTGAGTGAACTTGTACTTCATCGTGAATTGGCCATCGTCGCGCGTGCGGTAGCGCCGGAACGCGCGCCAGCCTTTCCCGCTCTTGACCTGGAGGACGACGACAACCTTGTCGTTGTGCGGGCCGGGAATGGCTCCCGAGAACACGGCGAACGCGCCGTCGTGGACGACCTTCTTGCGGAGCTTGAAGGTCGGGCGAACCCTGGTCTGAATCGTCGCGTGAGCGACTACCTCGCGCTGGTCGGGCCGGTAGATGGCCGTCACTTCGCGCGACGGACCCGAGCCGATGACGAACTTGTATTCGCCGTGCTGGCCGGTCAGGGCGACGCCGAGGAAGTCACGATCCTGGTCCGTGACGGGTTTGCTGAACACGCAAACCGGGGCGTTGGCGATCTGGCCGCCGGGTCCGGTCAGGGTGCCGGTCAGGTTGGAGCCCTGATCCTGCGGCACGATGACGGTCGGGTCGGCGTGTTCGCCGAGTCCGGCGGTCAAGGTCTGCCCGCCGCCTACGTCTGAGCGAACGCAGTCGTAGGAGAGGGGAGCCGTGACCGGAGCGCCAACGTTGCCCTCTGCGTCTGAGAGCCAGAGTTTGAGGGTGTAGTTGCCCCGTTCGTGTGGCGTTTCGAGATTCTGAATCGCCTGCGGGTTGTCGGCTTCAACGTCCTTGGTGGGAACGACCGGCTGACCCGCCCCATTCAACACCTGATAGTGCAAGGCGTTGATCGGGGAGCCAGCGTCGGTGATGTTGCGCCAGCGAACGTCAAAGCCCTGTTCCGAGCGTGAGGTAGTCGGTGCCGTGATCGACACGTCCTGCGGTGCGGCGGGCGGCGTCGTATCGTGCGGGATCGGGACCGTGGCGACTGGGCCGGTGAAGCCAACGGCATCTTCGAGCCAAACGCGGAGGCGGTAGTCGCCTGGCGCTTTCGGGCCTTCGATGTTTTCGAGCTTCGTGGGGTTGACCGCCGAGATGACTTTTTCCGGCATGACGGCGGTGCCCGCCGGGTTGACGATGCTGTAGTGGACCTTCGTGATTGGCGAACCCGGATCGGACGGCAGGGTCCAGCTCGTCCCGAAGTGGTCGAGGTAGCGAGCCGGATTCGTCGTCGCGATGGTCAGGCCGCCGGGTGCGGCGGGCGGCGTGTTGTCGGTGTGGATGGTGCGCTGGTCGCAGCTTTCGCCGCCGCTCCCATTGAGGCCGGCGGCCTGGCCGTAGTCCTGGGAGCAGACCTGGACGGTGTGCGTGCCGTCTGACAGGCTCGCCGTGTCGAGCGCGTAGGCGCGGCCGTAGGGACCGCCAGTGGGGCAGGGCACGAAGTCTCGCGCGAACTCGCCGCTACTTCCGGTCCAGCCGAGATTGCACGACCCGCCGTAGTCGATTCCATAGCGCTGGCCGCCATCGACACGCAGCCGCTCGAAGCGAAGCCCAGAACCGTTGTCGGACGTGTTCCAGGTGACGTTCTGGGTGCCGCGCACCCATTCGCCGGTGATGATGCCGCCTCCGGTGAGGTTGATGTGGGACGGATCAACGTCATTGAGGATCAGCGTCAGGGTGTTGGCGTCTACCGCGTTGAAGTTCGTTCGGTCGCATCCGGCAGGCCGGAAGCACGTCATCTCGAACACAAAGCGGCGGTAGTTGCCGTAGCCGCCGAACGGCCACAGGTGAGAGGCGAAGGTTGAGGTCGTATTCCAACAGACTCCGCCGCAGCTCCCGTTTTCGACGCCTGATCCCTGCATGAGGATGTTGTTGGTGGAGCCGTCGTAGCCTTCGGCCCAGAAGCGTCCGCGCCAGCCTTCGTTGAAGGCGTTTGGCTCGCGCGAGTAGCCGCCTCCGGCGACGATCGACACCCAAGCGGGAGCAGTCCACGACATGCTGCCGTAGGCGTTGACTCCGGCGTTTCCTCCGCTCTGGTTCTCGTCAATGCGGAGGAAGGCGTTGTTACCGGCGGGGTCCGGTGCTGGACCGCAGTAGTTCTCGAAGTTGAAGATGCCGCCGGGGTTGCCGCCGCTTATCGTGTTCGTCGCGGTGGCGAATCCGTTTGAGCCGTTGTTACCGGCGCAAAGCAGCATCTTGTAGTAGCTGGCATGTGCCGTTCCTGCACACAGCATCGCCGTAGCGACGCAAAGCAGGATCAGGCAATAGCCGATCTTGCCCTGCCGGGAAACCGGCAGGCTCGGTCGTGAGGACATGTCTCTGCCTCCTTCGTAAAGCCGACCGGGCTCAAGGAGGCGCTGTGGCCTTCCTTCCTTTCAGCGGGGGCTCGCTGGATGCGAAGCAGCCGCCGAAAGTGGGCGTTCCGACGATCCGGCTGGTGTCTCGTGGCAAACAACAACAAGAGACATCCGAAGAAGCGGCCAAACGCCCCCGTACATTCGTTGAGGAACTTTTATCGCGTGCAATAGGAACCGAATGGAGTGACCTTTCGATACCGTTCGTGTGTCGGGCGAGCCGGTTGACTCAAAGAGTGGCCTCTAACCGGCCGGTCGTTTGCCAGCCGCTTCCGGGTCGCTCGACATACTTGACGATGAATCGGGAAGCGCTCATCATGGCCAGCGCGCGCGGGGGGCTTTTCGTCGGAGGCGAAGTCGCCTAGACTGCAACGATGGCGAGCGTAGAGATATTGGGCGTCGAGGAGATGCGTGCCCTGGTGGGCGAGAAGGTGGGTCCGAGCGCGTGGCGCTCCGTCACGCAGCCGATGATCGACGCCTTTGCCGAGTTGTCGGGCGACGATCAATGGATTCACGTTGACGTGGACCGGGCGAGGTCCGAGAGTCCGTATGGGACGACCATTGCTCACGGCAACTTGACGCTTGCGATGGTCGATGGGTTTCGCAAGGAACTGATCGCGGCGCAGGGCTTCGCCCTCGGGATTAATTACGGGTGGAACAAGATCAGGCTCCCGGCTCCCGTGCCGGTAGATAGCCGCGTGCGGGCGACTGCGGAGATCGTGGACGTGGAGCCTGTCGGCGACGACGGCTGGTTCCAGGTCGTGACCCGGTTCACGGTCGAGGTAGAGGGCAGCGAGAAGCCGTGCTTCGTCGGGGATAGCGTCACGCGAGTCCTGCCGTCCTCCGATTGAGCGGGTGCGAGTGACGGGGCGCTAGGCGCTCTTGGAGCCGACCGGGATAGGGCCGAACAATTCCAACAACGTCAAAGGGTCGTTGGAATTGTCCTGCTGGGCCTGTCGCGACAATTCATAGAACGACAACAAGATCCGCTTTCCCGCCCCAGTCCCCGTCGACTCCAAGGTCCGCGCCAAGGCCGAGGTCGTCTCGGTAGACGAGGTGGGCGGCGGCTGGTGGCAGGTAGTCACCCGCTTCACCCTCGAGGTCGAGGGCAACGAGAAGCCGTGCTTCGTGGGCGACAGCGTCACCCGCGTGATGGCGCTCGCTGAGTAACGGGGACCCTGCCTATCTCCTGTTAGCAAAAGCTGGTTGCGGCATCGCTCAGTCGGGGTGCCGAGGCCGCAGGCGGCGGGACGCGCGGCGGACGCGAAACATGAGGCGGGTGGCGCCCGGCGCGTGCTTGGCGAGCGCGAGCGCCGCGCGGTCGATCTGGGTCATCGTGTCCCGGGGCCCGGGCGTGAGCGCCGCGGTGTGTTGGTCGACACTGCCGGCCGGCCGGGCGGCGCCCGCCGGCTCGGCGTTCCCCGTCACCGCGATCGCGCAGGCCGAACCCGGCGGCGTCAGCTGTACGAGTGCTCGCTCACAATTCGCTAAGCTGCCGCACATCCTTCTTGGGCGGGGAGTTGCGCGCCCCGGGGTGCGCAGGAGTCACCCTGTAGTCGGAGAAGGTCCCCCGGCGATGGCGAGAGCGAGAAAGCGGAAGCAGGCGGAGGCGACGGCGGCGCGGAGCCGGCGGCCCGGCGGCGCGCCGATCATCGAGCTGCGCGACGTGACCAAGGTCTATCCCGGCGGCCACATGGCGCTCGACCGGGTCTCGCTGGCGGTCGATCGGGGCGAGTTCGTCTTCCTCGTCGGCCCGACCGGCTGCGGCAAGTCGACCCTGATCAAGATGCTGATCCGCGAGCTCGACGCGACCGAGGGCAGCGTGCGGATCGCCGGCCGCGACATCGGCGCCCTGTCGGAGAAGAAGATCCCGCAGCTGCGGCGCAACATCGGCACCGTCTTCCAGGACTTCAAGCTGCTGCCCGACCGCACCGTCTACGACAACGTCGCCTACGCGCTCCAGGTGATCGGCGCCAGCCGCGCCGAAATCCGCACCCAGGTGCCGGAGACGCTGCGCCTCGTCGGCCTCTCGACCAAGCTGCACAGCTACCCCGACGAGCTGTCGGGCGGCGAGCAGCAGCGCGTCTCGGTCGCCCGCGCCTTCGTCAACCACCCGCCGCTGCTGTTGGCCGACGAGCCGAGCGGAAACCTCGACCCGGTCACCTCGATCGGGGTGATGCAGCTGCTCTACCGGATCAACAAGACCGGCACCACGGTCGTCGTCGTCACCCACGACCGCGAGATGGTCGACAACATGCGCCGCCGGGTGATCGAGCTGTACGAGGGCCGGGTCGTCCGCGACGAGGTCAGCGGCGGCTACACCGAGGAGTCGACGAGCGAGTTCGGGATGCGGATGCGGGCCGAGATGGGCGTCGCGCCCGAGGGACAGACCAACGGCCACGACGCGCTGATCTGACCGATGTCGAGGCTCCTCTTCTTCATCCGCGAGGCGTTCCGGGCGCTGCGCCGCAACGGCGCCCCGAGCATGGCGGCCGTCGTCACCACGATCGTCACCGTGATCCTGCTCGGCGTCCTGATCCCGGTCTTCCAGACCACCCAGGCGAAGAGCAACGAAGTCCGCGAAAGCCTCGAGTTCCGGGTGGCGATCTACGACGACGCGACCCGCGCGGAAACCAGCCAGCTCGAGCGCAAGCTGGAGGCGATCCCGCACGTCGAGTCGGTCAAGCTGATCACCAAGGCCGAGGCGCTGGACGAACTGAAGGAAGACCTCGGCAAGCAGAAGAGCGGCGAACTGCTGACCCAGCTTCACGCCAACCCGCTGCCGGCCAACTTCGAGGTCAAGGCCGACGACGCGAGCAACCTCGATGCGGTGCGCGCGGCGGTTACGCCGCCCGGCCCGAGCGGCAGGCCGCAGCCGATCTCGCCGATCGTCCAGGACGTCTTCGACCGCCAGGAAGACTCGCAGAAGATCGAGCAGGTGACGAGCGCGCTGAAGATCGTCCTGACCGTGATCACCGCGCTGCTGATCGTCGCCTCGCTGATGCTGGTCGGCAACACGATCCGGCTCTCGATCTACACCCGCCGGCGCGAGGTCGAGGTGATGCGGCTGGTCGGCGCCACCCGCTGGTTCATCCGCTGGCCGTTCATGATCGAGGGCGTCGTCGTCGGCTTCACGGGCGGCCTGGTGGCCATACTTGTCCTGTGGCTGGGCAAGCTGACGATCGTCGACCCGCTGAGCAACAGCATCGGCTTCCTCGCCGCGCAGAACAGCACCACGCTCTCCTTCCCGGCCCTGGTCGCGATCCTCTTCGGCGCCGCGGTGCTGGTCTCGGCGGTCGGCTCCGGCGTCACCCTGCGCCGCTTCCTCAAGGTCTGAGCACCGCATGAGGATCGGCCGTACGCTGGGCCTGACGGCCGCGCTGCTGGTCATGCTCGCCGCCGGGCTCTGGATCGGCGGCCACCCGGCGAAGATGCCGCCGTTCCTGCGCGGCGCCTTCGTCGACGAATCGGCCGGCCTGACCGCCGAAGCGACCGAGCTGATCGAAGACGACTACTACCGGCCGGTCGCCGGGCACGAACTGATCGACTCCTCGCTACAGGGCATGGTGCGGGGTCTGCGCCGCAGCCACCACGACCGCTTCTCCGAATACTTCTCGCCGCGGGCGCTCGGCCGCTTCAACGAGGAGATCGAGGGGCGCTTCTCCGGGGTCGGGCTCGGGGTGACGAAGGCGAAGGACGGCCTCAGCGTGCAGAGCGTCTTCAAGGGCTCGCCGGCCGAACGGGCGGGGATCGAGGTGGGGGACGCGATCGTCTCGGTCGACGGCCGCTCGATCGCCGGGCTCAGCACCGAAGCGGCGGCCGACCGGATCAAGGGGCCGGAAGGGACCGAGGTGACGGTCGGGGTGCGCAGCGGCCCGCACGCCAGGCCGCGGCCGGTGAAGCTGACCCGCGAGCAGATCTCGGTGCCGGTGGTCAGCAGCCGGCTGAAGACGGTGCACGGCCGCAAGCTCGGCTACCTGCGGATGGCGTCCTTCACCGACGGCGTGCACGGGGCGGTGGCGGCGCAGCTGCGCAGGCTCCAGACGCACGGCGCGAAGGGCCTGGTGCTCGACCTGCGCGGCAACGGCGGCGGCCTGCTCGACGAGGCGGTGCTGACCGCGAGCGTCTTCCTGCCGAAGGGGGAAACGGTGGTCTCGACCAGGTCGCGCAGCCAGGGCGACGCCGTCTACAAGACCAGGGGGGGCAACCTGCCGCCGCTGCCGACCGCGATCCTGATCGACCGCAACACCGCCTCGGCGGCCGAGATCCTCGCCGCGGCGCTGGCCGACGACGCCGGCGCGAGGACGGTCGGCACCCGCTCCTACGGCAAGGGCGTCTTCCAGCAGGAGGTCGGCCTCTCCAACGGCGGCGCGTTGAAGCTGACCGTCGGTGAGTACTTCACGCCGGAGGGCGTCAACCTGGCCGGCAAGGGCATCCACCCGGACATCGAGGTCCGCGACGTTCCGCGAACCGCGCGCGACGAGGCGCTCGAACGCGCCCTGGGGGTGCCGGCGACCGAACGATGAGCTTCCGGTGTGCCTTGACCGCGCTATATGCCGACAAAGAACAGCGGAAGGTTCTTCTGTGAGCCGGCCCGACTGGCGGCATTACCGCAACCGGCAGCGCGCGCGCGGCCGGCGGCGCCCGCGGAGCGCGCCGAGGACCGCGCGCGAGGCGGTCGAGGCGCTGCTGCGCGACGAGCTGGAGTGGCGCGGCTTCCGCGCCGCGCTGGAGGTCGAAGCGGGGAAGGCGGCCGCGGCGGCGGGGTCTCGCGAGCTGCCGCGCCGCGACCTGGTCGACCTGCCGACCTTCACGGTCGACCCGGCGACGGCGCGCGACTTCGACGACGCGGTATCGGCGCGGCGCGAGGGAGACGCGCTGCGGCTCTGGATCCACATCGCCGACGTCGCCGCCCACGTGCCGCCCGGCTCGCCGCTCGACCGCGAGGCGCGGCGCCGCGGCAACAGCACCTACGCGCCGGGCACGGTCGAGCCGATGCTGCCGCACGCGCTGAGCGAGGAGGCGTGCAGCCTGGCGCCGGGCGTCGAGCGCCTCGCGGTGACGGCGGAGATCGAGCTGGGAGCGGGCGGCAGGCCGGCCGCGGCGAGCTTCTACCGCAGCCGCATCCGCTCCGACGCGCGGCTCGACTACGACCAGCTCGATGTCGTCTTCTCCGGCCGCGCCGAAGCGCCGCAGGCGGTCGCCGAGCCGCTGGCGGTGGCGCGCGAGGCGGCGGCGGCGCTGGGCGAGCGGCGCGGCTCGACCAGCCTCGACGTCGAGTCCTTCGAGCCGGAGTTCCGCTTCGACGCGTCCGGCGACGTCAGCGGCGCGCGCGGCGTCGCCCAGACCGAGTCGCACCGCCTGATCGAGCGGCTGATGATCCTCGCCAACGAGCAGGTGGCGCAGCTGCTGGAGCGCAAGCGGGCGCCGGCGATCTACCGCGTCCACGCCCAGCCCGACCCGCCGCGGATCGAACGGCTGATCGAGCAGCTGGGAGACCTCGAGATCCCGACGCCGCCGCTGCGTCAGGGCCTGGCGCCGCGCCAGGCCGCCGAGGCGGCGGCCGAGGCGAGCCGCCTGGTGATGCAGGAGGCCACGCGTCGCGGGCACGGCCGCGACGCGTATACATCGCTCGTGCTCCGCTCCCTAAAGCAGGCGCGGTACAGCGAGCGCAACAGCGGCCACGCCGGGCTCGGCAGCGCCGCCTACTGCCACTTCACCTCGCCGATCCGCCGCTACCCCGACCTCGTCGTCCACCGCGCCCTGCTGGCCGTTCTGGGGGAGGGCGAGGCGGCGCCGAGCGCGGCCGAGGCGCGCGAGGCCGCCTGGCACTGCTCCGAGCGCGAGCGCGAGTCGGTGCGGATCGAGCGCCGGGCGGACGACGTCTGCGCCGCCTTCCTGCTCGAGCGAGAGCTGGGGGAGCGCGGCCGCGAGTCCGCCTTCGAGGGCGAGGTCTCGGGCCTGATCAGGGCCGGCGCCTTCGTCGGCTTCGGCGGCGAGCTGGGCGATGTCTACGAGGGCTTCCTGCCGGCGCGGCGCCTCGGCGGCGCCGAGCGCTTCGACCTCAACGCGACCGAGACCGCGCTGGTCGGCGGCGAGTCGAAGCGCAGGCTGCGCCTCGGCGACCCGATATCCGTCCAGGTGACCGGAGTCGAAGCGCCGCGCGGGCGGGTGGATCTGGAGCCGGCGGATGGCTAAGAAGAAACGCGCGCCGGCGTCCGGCGACGTCGCCACCAACCGCCGCGCGCGGCAAAAATTCGAGCTGGTCGAGAAGCTCGAGGCGGGGATCGTCCTGCGCGGCTCCGAGGTGAAGTCGCTGCGCAACGGCAAGGCGCAGATGACCGACGCCTACGCCGTCGTCGACGACGGCGAGGTCTGGCTTCGCAACCTGCACATCCCGCCCTACGAGCCGGCGAGCCGCGAGAACCACGAGCCGGAGCGCCCGCGCAAGCTGCTCCTGCACCGGGGCGAGATCGAGCGCCTGGTCGGCAAGACGGCGGAGCGCGGCCTGACCCTGATCCCGACCCGGATCTACTTCAAGGGATCGCGGGCGAAGGTCGAGCTGGCGCTGGCCCGGGGCAAGGAGGGCCGCGACCGGCGGCGCGAGATCGCGGATCGCGACGTGCGGCGCGAGGTCGAGCGCGAATTCAAGGGCAGAATGAGGTAGCTTCGGGGCTATGAGTCAGTTCATGCTGATCGCTTCCTTCGTCAGCGACAACATCCAGTACCTCGTCGCCGGGCTCGTCGTCGCGATCCTCCTGCTCCTGCTGGCGATCAGCATCGTCCAGCGGCGCAGCAAGGAAAAGCGGCAGAAGGCCGACGCCGGCGCAAGGCCGGCGGCGCAGCCCGCGGCGCCGGCGGCGCGGAAATCGCCGCCGCCCGCCCCGCCGCCGCCCTCGCCCCTGGGCCCGCCGGGCAAAGCGACGCCGACCGCGGCCGGGGCGCCGCCGAGCGGCAGGGAGAAACGCAAGCGGGCACGCGAGCAGCAGCGATCGGCGCGGGCGGAGCACCGCAAGCGCAGCAGGGAGGAAGCGAAGCGGCGCCGCGACGAGCGGGCGAAGAAGAAGGCCGAACGGCGCGGAGGCTCAGGCGGCGGAGGGCTGTTCTCCGGCCGCAAGGCGAAGCGCGAAGCGGCGAAGGCCGAGCGCGCGCTGGCCGCGGCAAGGGCCGATCGGGAGCGGGCGCTGCTGCAGCAGCAGCGCGCTCAGGCGAGCGTCACCGCGCCGCAGCCGCCGCCGGTCTCGCCGCAGCCCCCTCCTCCCGGGGCCCAGCCTTCGCCGGGCCAGGCTCAACCGGCGCAGGTACCTGCGCCGCCGGGCACCCCGCCGCCCCCGCCGGCGCCTCCGCCCCCGCCGGCGCCCCCGGTCCCGCCGCCGCCCGGCGAGGCTGTCGCGCCACCGCCGGCCGCGCCGCCGGTCAGCGGCTACGACCCGGCGATCGCCGAACGGCGGGTGCAGGACAAGGTGGCGGAGATCCAGCACGAGGAGGAGCGGATCCGCGCCGAGGCCGACCGCCGCATCGAGGCGGCCGAGCGGATGCAGCGCGAAGCCGACGAGCGGCGCGCCCGGGCCGAGCCGGGCCAGACCACCCAGAGCATGGCCGCCGCGCCCGCGCCGCCCACCCCCGCGCCGCCGCCCGCGCCGAGCCCGGACCTGCAGACGGCCGAACAGCGGCTCAAGCAGGGGCACGAAGCGCAGGAGCGGGCGCTGGCCGACGCGCAGGAGCGCCTGCGGCAGATCGAGGAGCGGACCAAGGCGGCCGAACGGCGCGCCGCCGAGGCCGAGCGCCTCTCGAAGCTGCAAGCGGAGGAGGACGAGCGCCGGCAGCAGTTGCGTGAGATCGAGCAGAGCGTCGCCCAGGCGGAGGAGCGGGCCCGCGAAGCCGAGCGCCGCGCCGCCGAAGCCGAGCGCGCCGTGCTCGGGGCCGTCGAAGCGCAGCCGGCCCCGCCGCCTGCGCAAGAGCCGATGCCGGCGCCCGTGCCCGAGCCGACCCCGGCTCCGGTCCCCGAGCCGATGCCGGCGCCCGTGCCCGAGCCGACCCCTGCTCCGGTCCCCGAGCCGATGCCGCCGCCGCAGCCGCCTCCACCCGCACCCGGTTCGCCCCCGGGGCCGCCGCAGCCGCCTCCACAGCCCGGCCCGCCGTCCGTGCCGGAGCCGGGCCCGACCGGCGCGCCTTCGGGCGAGACGATCGAACTCAACAACGTCACCTTCGAACAGCTCCGCGGCCACGGCCTCTCGGTCACCCAGGCGACCCGCCTGCTCGCCCATCGCGAGCGCGTCGGCCGCTTCCGGTCGACCGAGGAACTCGACGAGATCCCGGGGCTGCCGCGGGAGTTTGCCGAAGATCTGAAGCGGCGCTCGCGCGTTTGAGGGCCCGTACCGGGCGGGAGGTGCCGCGGCGAGCCGAGACCTTCGGCGACCGCCTCGACCTCGCGGCCGAGATCCCGGGCAGCGTACAATCGGAAGCACATAGCACGGGGGCGACAGGCTTCGACCTGGTCGATCCGTGCGAACGGTTGCAGGTCGAGGTTGCCGGAGGCCTCGTTAAACACCGGCACCAACCAATACGTGCGGACCATGAGTTCGCCCTCGCTGCTTAGTTAGATCTAAGTGAGTGAGAGTCGGCCCTCTCCCGCCCGCGGAGAGGGGCACCGGCTTCAATTGCGGGCTCACCCGAGCGGATCGCCCCGTCCGCCAGGGGACATCTCAGAGGGCTCTGTCTCCCGCAGTGCCCGCCGGCGCGGACCCCGGGAGACGAGAACCAAGCGCCGGCTAAACCTGTAGAGACCTTCGCGCTACGACCAGGCACGTGGGTTCGAATCCCACCGCCTCCATAGAGCACGATCGACCGGATCGCGGCCGAGCACGCCTCTTGCACGGCTATCCGCCGTGGTCGTGATGCCGCTCGACCCAGGATCGCATCTCCATGTGAAGCGTCCCGCCGGCCAACGTGATCGGCCAGGGAAAGCTCGTCAGTCGTTCCATCAACTCCACACCACGATGATAAGCGCCGCGATGGCGGGGAGTGTCCCTTTGACGAAGCCCTCGCCGACGCGCGTGTGGCGCGCGGAATGGAAGAAGTCCGCTACGGCTTCGTCGCGAAAGTCGCCGACAGCTCGGGCGGGGTGCTGAGGGTCTGGAAGACGACGCAGTAGCGCTCGGTCAGCTTCAGCAGGGTGTCGAGCTCCTCCTCGCTTGCGTCGGTGTCGAGGTCGAAGGAGAGGCGGATCGCGCGGAAGCCGACCGGGGCGTCGCGGTCGACCGCCAGGGTGCCGCGGAAGTCGAGCTCGCCCTCGGCGCGGACGGTGCCCGACTCGACCGCGATCCCGAGCGAGGTGGCGACCGCCCGGAGGGTGACGCCGGCGCAGGCGACCAGCGCCTCGAGCAGCATGTCGCCCGAGCAGAGCCGGGTGCCGTCACCGCCGGAGGCCGGATGCAGGCCCGCTTCGGCGAGGGCGCGGCCCGTGTCGACCGCGCAGCTGACGCCCTCGCCGAGGCTGCCGCTCGCGCGCAGCGTGACCACCGCCGCCCCGGGCTGCTCGGCGTAGCGCTCCTTCAGCGGCGCCTGAATCGAGCGCAGCTCCTCGCGGTCCATCGCCTCAGCCTACCCACCCGACGTGCCGGTGATCGAGTGCCCATATGGGGGGTCTAACCACCGGCACGTCCGTATAGGGTCGCATCACCTTGGGCGACGTCTTCTTCCTCGCATTCCTGGCGGCGCTCTATCCGACCCTGCTGGCGGCTACCACGGTGATGCTGATGCTGCCGCACCCGAAGCGGCTGCTGCTCGGCTACCTGCTCGGGGCGGCGATGACCAGCGTCACGCTCGGGCTCGTCATCGTCTTCGCGCTGCGCCACGCGGGCCTGACGAAGACGACGCAGGTCACGCTCGGGCCCTGCGAGGACATCGCCCTCGGCTGCCTGGCGCTGGTGATCGCCTTCGTGCTCCGCTCAGGGCGCGATCAGAGGCTGGTCGAGCGGCGTCGCGAGCGCAAGGCGGCGAAGGGCCAGGTCAAGCAGGGCCCGCCGCGCTGGCAGCAGGCTCTGGGCCGCGGCTCGGCCCGGACCACCTTTGTCGTCGGCGCCCTCCTCACGCTGCCCGGCGCCACCTACATCACCGCCCTCTACCGGATCTCCGACGAGAACCTCGCCGATCCCGTCACGGTCGCCGTCGTCCTTGCCTTCAACGTGATCATGCTGATGCTGCTGGAGGTCCCGCTGCTCGCCTATACCTTCGCCCCAGACTGGACGCCGAAGGCGATCGAGCGCTTCAAGTACAAGCTGCGCGAACACGGCCGCGTCTGGGGGGTGCGCGTGGCCACGATCCTCGGTCTCCTGATGATTGCCCGCGGGGTCATCACGCTGCTGGCATAGAGCCCATCCCGGTAGGGCTGGAACGTCTTGTACTTTTTCCGCGACAACGCCGGCGGACAGCCAACCACTGTCTTCGGAAAAAGTTAAGTGGAAGCCCTACCGGGATGGGCTCCGGGACTGGTGCGCTCTCGTAACGTAGGCACGATGGCGATCGCCACCGCAACCACCGTCGGCGTCCACATGGGCGGCGAGCTGCTGTTCGAGGACGTCTCGTTCAAGCTCGAGCCGCGCGAGCGGATGACCCTCTCCGGCCGCAACGGCGCCGGCAAGTCGACCCTGCTGCGGATGCTGGCCGGCGAGCTGGCGCCGGACGCCGGCAGCCTCGTCGTCCAGCGCGGCGCCCGGGTCGCCCTGCACGACCAGCGCCCGCCGCGCGGAGCGGAGGTCTCGCTCGGCGCCTACGTCTTCTCCGGCCGGGTCGAGATGATCGAGACCGAGGCGGAGCTGGAGCGGCTGGAGGCGGCGATGTCCTCCGGCGAGACCGGCGAGGAGACCCTGGGCGCCTACGCCGCCGCCCAGCAGCGGCTCGAGCACGGCGGCGGCTACCGCTGGCGCGACGGCGTGCTCGAAGTGCTGCGCGGCCTCGGCTTCGGCGGCGAGGAGGCGGAGCGGCCGCTGGCGACCTTCTCCGGCGGCGAGCTGACCCGCGCTTCGCTGGCGCGGGCGCTGGCCACCCGGCCCGACCTGCTGCTGCTCGACGAGCCGACCAACCACCTCGACATCCCCTCGCTGGAGTGGCTCGAGCGCTACCTGGTCGCGATCGACGCCGCCGTCGTCCTCGTCGCCCACGACCGCTGGTTCCTCGAGGCGGTCGGCACCTCGGTGCTGGAGCTGGAGGCGAAGCGGGCGCGCTTCTTCGCCGGCCCCTGGCACGCCTGGCGCAAGGAGCAGGCGGTGCGGGAGATCGCCCGCGGCAAGGCGATCGAGCGCCAAGAGGCGGAGATCGCGCGGATGGAGCGCTTCGTCGAGCGCTTCCGCTACAAGGCGACCAAGGCGCGCCAGGCGCAGTCGCGGCTGAAGCAGATCGAGAGGATCAAGCGCGAGGGCGTCGAGGCCGCCCGTCGCGACAACCGCAACCTGCGCTTCTCCTTCAAGCCGCCGGAGCGGCCCGGCCGGGTGCCGATCAAGCTCGTCGCGGCGACGATCGAGGTCCCCGGCCGCACCCTGCTCGAGGACGCCCGGCTGGAAGTCGAGCGCGGCGAGCACGTCGTCCTGGTCGGGCCCAACGGCGCCGGCAAGACGACCCTGATCGAGACCCTGGCGGGGCGGCGCGAGCCGGCCGCCGGCTCGGTCCGGCTCGGCCACAACGTCAAGGTCGGCTACCTCTCCCAGCACGCCGACACGGCGGCGGGGGAGGGGACGGTGCTCGACGCGGCGCAGCGCGAGACCGGCCTCAGCGGCCAGAAGGCGCGCGACCTGCTCGGCGGCTTCCTCTTCTCCGGCGGCGACGTCGAGAAGCAGCTGAGCGACATCTCCGGCGGCGAGCAGCGGCGCCTCTCGCTGGCGATCCTGGTCGCCTCCGGCGCCAACCTGCTGATCCTCGACGAGCCGACCAACCACCTCGACCTCGAGAGCCGCGAGGCGCTCGAGGACGCCCTGCTGGCCTACGAGGGCGCGGTGATCCTCGTCTCCCACGACCGGGCGCTGCTGGAGGCGGTCGGCACGCGCACGGTCGTCTGCGAGGACGGCGAGCTGCGCAGCCACCCGACCGGCTGGGCGGCCTACCGGCGCGAGCGCGAGGAACGCGAGGAGGCGGGGGCCGCCGCCGCACAGGCGGCGAAGTCCCGCAGCGGCGCGGCCAAGCGCCGGCCCCACCGCGAGGCGCAGAGGGCGGCGCGCAAGGCCGGCCGCCTGGCCGAGCGGATCGAGCGGGCCGAGTCCGAGCTGCGCGAGGTCGAGGAGGAGCTCTCCGATCCCGAAGCGTGGTCCAGCCCGGGCCGCGCCGAGCGCGCCGGCGAGCGCCACGCCGCCGCCAAGCGCGCCGTGGCCGAGCTCTACGAGGAGTGGGAAGAGGCCGAGCTCAGGTCAGCGGGCGATCCAGCCTGACCTGCGTGCCCCTGCCGGGCGCGAGGGTGATGTTGCGGACCTTGACCTTTTCCGGCGCCGGGTCCGGGGCGCTGAGCTCGGCCCGCTCGAGGATCGCCCGCAGCACGACCCGCATCTCGTATTCGGCGAAGGCGGCGCCGATGCAGCGGCGGACGCCGCCGCCGAACGGGATCCAGGCGTAGTTGTCGGACCGGCCCTCGAGGAAGCGCTCGGGGCGGAACTCCCCCGGCTCGGGGAAGAGGTCCTCGCGGTAGTGCAGGGCGGCGATCGCCGCCATCGTGAAGGTCCCGGCCGGCAGCTCGTAGCCGCCGATCTCCAGCGGCGCGGTCAGCTTGCGCGCCACGTCGACGATCACCGGCCGGGCGCGCAGCGTCTCCTTGATCGTCGCGTCGAGGTAGGCGTCCTCGCCGGCGGCGATCGAGTCGCGCAGCGTGGCGAGCACCCGCGGCGCCCGCAGCAGCCGCTCGATCGCCCAGGCCAGCCCGGTCGCCGTCGTCTCGTGCCCGGCGCCGAGCACGGTGACCAGCTCGTCGCGCAGCTCTTCGTCGCTCATCGGGCTGCCGTCCTCGTGGCGGGCGGCGAGCAGCAGCGAGAGCACGTCGTCGGGCGCCCCGTCGCTGCCGGCGACCTCGGCGCGGCGCAGGGCGATCTCCTCGTAGACGAACTCGTCGAGCGCCTCGCGGGCGCGTACGAACCGCGTCCAGGGACTGAACGGGCCGAGGTTACGGCGCAGTGGCGGGAACGCGGTGACCATGTTGACGCGGGCGCTGAAGACCTCGATCAGCCGCTCGAAGCGGCCGAGCCGCTCCTCGTCGTGGACGCCGAAGACGGCGCGCATGATCACCGCCAGGGTGATCCGCTGGGTGTGCGGGCGCAGGGCGAACGGCTCGCCGACCGGCCAGCTCTCCATCTCACCCAGCGTCACCTCGCGGATCAGCTCGCCATAGCGGTCGATCCGCTCGCCGTGGAAGGGTGGCAGCAGCAGCTTGCGCTGCCGCATGTGCGGCTTCTCGTCCAGCGTCAGCACCGAGTTCGGTCCCAGCGCCGGCTCGAGCACCGTCGCGTTCGCCTCGCCGGCGTGCAGCTGCTCGGGCGAGCCGGTGAACAGCTGCTTGACGAGGGCCGGGTCGGCGACGTAGACGAGCCGCTTGTAGAAGGGGAAGGAGACGCCGAAGACGTTCCCGTAGCGGCGCTGGAGGCGGATCAGGAAGCCGAGCGGGTCGCGCGCGTAGCGCAGCACCTGGAGCGCCGCCGGCGCTGCGGAGCCGGGCGGGAAGCGACCCGCGCTCGGGGCCATCCCCGCCGGGCGCGCGATCGTTGCCTGCTCCATTCGACCCAGCCTACGACATCGACTGGCTGTCCAGCCAGCTTGCTCAGAAGACGATCGTGCGCGCCCCGTCCACCAGCACCCGGTCGTCGAGGTGGGCCTTGACCGCGCGGGCGAGGACGAGGCGCTCGACGTCGCGCCCGATCCGCATCAGGTCGCCGATCTCGTCGCGGTGGCTGACCCGGGTCACGTCCTGGTCGATGATCGGCCCGGCGTCGAGCTGCTCGGTGACGTAGTGGGCGGTGGCGCCGATCAGCTTGACGCCGCGCTCGTGCGCCCGCGCGTAGGGATCGGCGCCGACGAAGGCCGGCAGGAAGCTGTGGTGGATGTTGATCGCGGGCGCGCCGAGGCGCCCGAGGAAGCCGGCGGAGAGGATCTGCATGTAGCGGGCGAGGACCAGCAGGTCGACCCCGCCGCCGAGCAGCTCCAGCACCCGCTCCTCGGTGGTCTCGCGGCGTCCCTCCTCGACCGCGACGTGGTGGTAGGGCAGGCCGAGCGATTCGACCTGGCCGGCGTGGTCGGGATGGTTGGAGACGACGGCCACGACCTCGCCGCCCAGCTCGCCGCTGCGCCAGCGCCAGAGCAGGTCGGAGAGGCAGTGGTCTTCGCGCGAGACCATGATCGCCACCCGCTTCGGCTCGCCCGGCTCGGCGAAGCGGTGCTCCATCCCCAGCGGCCGGGCCAGCTCGTGCTCGAAGCGCTGGTGCAGCGCCGCCCGCTCCGCCTCCGGCGCCGGGTCGAAGGCCATCCGCATGAAGAAGCGCCCCTCGTCGCTGGAGTGCTGGTCGGCGTCGACGATGTTGCGGCCCGCCTCGGCGAGGAAGCCGCTGACCGCGGCGATCAACCCGGGCCGGTCGGGGCAGGCGAGCAGGAGGCGCGAGGTGGGGGCATCGCCGACGATGCCGGGATGATTGCGGTTTGGAACCGAACGCGATGAGCCGAAGCGGCGCGGCGAGGTCGGGGCATGCCTAGCGTCCCGCTGACGGCCGAGAGCCGCGTCCGCCTCCTGCCGCTCGTGACCCTGGTGCTGATCGTCGCCGGCGGCGCGCTGGCGCTGGCCGGGGCGGCGACGGCGGCCGACGCGGTCTGGGCGGCGACCGTGGCGACGATGCTGGCGCCGCTGACCGTCTCGATCGCGAGGACGCTCGCCGCCGGCCGGGTCGGCGTCGACGCGATCGCCCTGATCGCGATGGCCGGCGCCCTGGCCGTCGGCCAGTACCTGGCGGGGGCGGTGATCGCGCTGATGCTCTCCGGCGGCAACGCCCTCGAGGCCTCGGCCTCGCGCCGCGCCCGGCAGGAGCTGACGGCGCTGCTGGAGCGGATGCCGACCATCGCCCACCGCCGTGTCGACAGCGGCTGGGAGGAGGTCGCGGTGGGCGAGCTGGGGGTGGGGGACACGGTGCTGATCCGCGCCGGCGAGCTGGTCCCGGTCGACGGCGCGATCACCGGCCCCGAGGCGGTGGTCGACGAATCGGCCCTGACCGGCGAGGCGCTGCCGGTCACCCACGCGCGCGGGGCGATCGTCCGCAGCGGCGCCGCCAACGCCGGCGACGCCTTCGAGCTGAAGGCGACCCGGGTCGCCGCCGAGAGCGCCTACGCCAACATCGTCCGCCTGGTGCGCGCCGCCGAGACGCAGCGCGCGCCGTTCGTCCGTCTCGCCGACCGCTATGCGGCCCTCTTCCTGCCGCTGACCCTGGCGCTCGCCGCGATCGCTTGGGCGGCCAGCGGCGACCCGGTCCGCGCCGTCGCGGTGCTGGTCGTGGCGACGCCCTGCCCGCTGATCCTCGCGGCGCCGATCGCGATCATCTCCGGCGTCTCCCGCGCCGCCCGCGCCGGGGTGATCGTCAAGGGCGGCGCCGCGATCGAGCGCCTCGGCGAGGCCCGCACGGTGCTGGTGGACAAGACCGGCACGCTGACCCTGGGGGAGCCGGCCGTGCGCGAGGTGATCGCCCTCGAGGCCGGCGAGGACGAGGTCCTGCGGCTCGCCGCCTCGGTCGACCAGCTCTCGGCCCACGTGCTGGCCGAGGCGCTGGTCCACGAGGCGGAGCGGCGCGGCCTGAAGCTGGCCGACCCGACCGGCGCGGTCGAGCAGCCGGGGCAGGGCATCGAGGGGACGGTCGGCGGCCGGCGGGTCGCGGTCGGCAGCGGCGCCTGGCTGCGCTCGCGCGGCTACGAGGTCGAGCGGGCGGCGCAGGTCGGCGGCGGCGAGGACGCCGGGCTGGCGAAGGTCCTGATCGGGGTCGACGGCCGGCTGGCCGGGGTGGCGGTGATGGCCGACCGCCTGCGCGAGGACGCGCGCGAGCTGGCCGGCGAGCTGCGTGCCGCCGGGGTGCGGCGGGTGGCGATGGTCAGCGGCGACCGCCGCTCGGTGGCGGAGCGGATCGGCGAGGAAACCGGCGTCGACGAGGTCCACGCCGAGCAGAGTCCCGAGGACAAGCTCGAGATCGTCCGCGCGATGCGCGCGGACCCGCAGCTGGCGCCGGTGGTGATGGTCGGCGACGGCGTCAACGACGCCCCCGCCCTGGCCCTCGCCGACGTCGGCATCGCGATGAGCGGCCCGGGGGCGACGGTCTCCTCGGAGACGGCGGACGCGGTGATCGTCGTCGATCACATCGACCGCGTCGCGACCGCCGTCGCGATCGGTCGCCGCGCCCTCGGCATCGCCCGCCAGAGCGTCGTCTTCGGCATCGGCCTCAGCGCGATCGCGATGGTGGTCGCCGCCTTCGGCTACATCCCGCCGCTGGCCGGTGCCCTCCTCCAGGAGGGCATCGACGTAGCCGTGATCCTCAACGCCCTCCGCGCCCTCACGGACTGACGCACCTGCACGATCGCTGTCAGCGACCCGACCGGGCCGATCCGAACCATGCCTGAGCTCGTCACGATCGGCACGCGCCGGACCCGCTGTGTGAGCCCGATCACTTTCCGCTGCGCGGAACCTCGTCACGGTCCCACGCTTGCTCACAAAACGCACATATTCCCTCCCTGTCCTCCTGATCGCCTTGGCCGCCCCGGCGGCGGCGCTCGCGGCTCCACACGGAGACCGAGCGCCCCGGCGCATCGGCCTCTCCGCCGCGCAGCCGGCCGGCATGGCGACGCTGACCCGGCCGGTCCGGCGCTTCCAGCGCGCGATCCGGCTCAGCGTCCACCGCATTCGCGCCGCCCGGCACGCCCGCCTCGTCGAGCAGCGCCGCGAACGGCAGGAAGCCCTCGCGGTCCTTCCCGGCGGGGTGTCGCAGGCAAGCCTCGACGCGATCGGCGCCTGCGAGTCCGGAGGCGACCCGGCCGCCGTCTCGGCCGACGGCAGCTACCGCGGCAAGTACCAGTTCGACCAGGGCACCTGGGAATCGGTGGGCGGCAGCGGCGACCCGGCGGCGGCTTCCGAAGCCGAGCAGGACTACCGCGCCGCGCTGCTCTACGCGGAGGCCGGCTCCAGCCCCTGGCCGGTCTGCGGTTGAACCTGGAGGAGGGCGGCCGACCGCTGATCCGGCGCACATCTAGAATGCCGCCGCCATGAGCATCAAGACCGAAGCTGTGGGGAAGGAATGGCCCGCCACGACCTACGAGGTGGGCAAGGAGAAGATCGGCGAGTACGCGCGGGTCGTCGGGCTGGAGAACCCGGTGCACCTCGACCGCGAGGCGGCCCGGGCGGCGGGCTACCGGGACGTCGTCGCGCCGCCGATGTTCTGCGTCGTCTACTCCGCTCCGGCGCTGGGGCCGGCGATGTTCGACCCCGACGTGGGGATGAACTTCGCCGCGATGGTCCACGGCGGCCAGGAGTTCGTCTGGGGCGAGCCGGCCTGCTCGGGGGACGAGATCACGACCGCCGCCAGGTGCCTGGAGATCTACGAGAAGGACGGCAAGGGCTTCTACGTCTTCGAGACGGTCTCGACGAACCAGGACGGCGACGAGGTCGTGCGCGGGACCTGGACCAACATCGTCAGGGGGGTTTGAGATGGCTGCCGCGAGCCCGACCGAGCAAGCATCCATCGCCGATTCCCTGCGTCGTGAGGGAGGGCGAAGCCGATGACTCTGAATGCCGGAGACGCGATCGCCGAGCTGAAGGTGACGCCGGACAAGTACCTGCCGCACCGCTACGCCGGCGCCTCGGGCGACTTCAACCCGATCCACATCGACCCCGAGTTCGCCAAGGCCGTCGGGCTGCCGAACACGATCCTGCACGGCCTCTACATGATGGGCCTGGTCGCCCGCGCCGCCACCGAGGCGGCGGGCGGCGACCCGCGCTCGCTGAAGCGCCTCTCGGTCCAGTTCCGCGGCATGGGCGCGCCGGAGACCGAGATCGCCGTGAGCGGCACGGTCTCCTCCGTCGAGGGCGGGCGGGCGAAGATCGACGTCGTCGCGGCGCAGGGTGAGAACCAGACGATTCGCAACGCCGAGGCCGAAGTAGCGGTGTAGGCGTTGTAGGGGGGAGGCGGGGGTGTCCCTCCCGCTTGCTGGGTTTCTCGCCGGGGGAGGCTGTGGCTGTCCGCGGGCGTGGTTGGGGCGAGAAACAGGACGCCGCTGCGCGGGAGGGACACCCCCGCCCTCCTCGTGGTGAGCTGGCGCTACCCGCGGGGAGGGCCACCCGGCCCCGCTTCTACACTTCAAGAGCATGCTCTCCGAGCGACAGGAGTCGATCCTCAAGCTGGTCGTCGATGCCTACCTGGCTTCGGGCAAGCCCGTGGCCTCGAAGCCGATCGCGGAGCGGCGGGAGGTCGAGTGTGGGGCGTCGACGGTGCGGGCCGAGCTGGCGGCCTTGGAGGCTGCCGGGTACTTGACGCATCCGCACACGTCGGCGGGGCGGGTGCCGACCGAGGTCGGGTATCGCTACTACGTCGACCGGTTGATGGAGGCCGGGCTGCCGGCCGCCGGTGCGAAGGTCGAGCTGGAGCTGTCGCGGTTGCGGCGCGAGATCGACGCGGCGATGCGCGAGACGACCGCCGCCCTGGCCCAGGTCAACGACCTGATGGCGCTGGTCACGGCGCCGGCACCGGCGTCCGCGACGATCCACCGGGTCGAGGTGCTGCGGCTGCAGCCGAACCGGGTGGTGGCGATCGCGATCGCCTCGACCGGGGCGGTCGCCAAACGCGTCTTCGACTTCGAGGAGCCGGTCGACCGCGGGCTGGTCGAGTGGGCCTCGAGCTACCTGAACGAGTCGCTGGCCGGGATGGGAGTCGGCGCGCGGATGATCGCCAACCGGCTCGCCGACTCCGAGCTGGGGCCGGCCGAGGCGACCTTCGTCGCTCGCCTGTCCTCGGCCTTCACCGAGCTCGAGCAGGAGACCGGCGAGACCCTCTACATGGAGGGCGCCTCGCGGCTGCTCTCCGAACAGCATGCCGACGACCTGCCGCGCGCCGACCGCCTGATGACCGCGCTGGAGCGGCGGGCGAGCGTGCTGGGGATGATGCGCTCCGCCCTCGACGAGCGCTCGGTCTTCCTCTGGATCGGCGGCGAGAACCCGCAGCCGGAGCTGCGCTCGGTCAGCGTCGTCGGGGCCAACTACGGCCTCGCCCATCGCAACCTCGGCTCGGTCGGCGTGGTCGGCCCGCTGCGGATGGACTACGCGACCGCGATCGCCTCGGTGCACGGTGCCGCGCGCGAGCTGTCGCGCTACTGCGAGACGGTCTACGGCGGCTGAAGACCCGATGCCACGCGACTACTACGAGGTGCTCGGCGTCGAGCGCGACGCCAACAAGGCGGAGGTGAAGACCGCCTTCCGCCGCCTCGCCCGCGAGCTGCACCCCGACGTCAACGACCACGATCCCGAGGCGGAGGAGAAGTTCAAGGCCGCGGCGGAAGCCTACGAGGTCCTCTCCGACCCCGAGCGCCGCCGCGCCTATGACGCCTACGGCCACCGGGGCCTGCGCGGCGGGCCGCAGCCCGGCGGCTTCGGCTCGGTCGAGGACATCTTCCAGGCCTTCTTCGGCGGCGTCGGCTTCGAAGTGCGGCGCGGGCCGATGCGCGGCCAGGACCTGATCCACCAGGTCGAGATCTCGGCGGTCGACGCGATGCTCGGGACCAAGATCAAGGCGCCGAGCCACGAGGGCGAGCGCGAGATCGAGCTGCCGCCGGGGCTGCAGCCCGGCTCGCAGTTCGCGCTGCGCGGGCACGGCATGCCCGGCTCGGGCGGCGGCCCTCCAGGCGACCTGGTGATCGCCGTCCAGGTGATCGTCCCCGGCGAGCTCTCCGAGGAGCAGCGCGAGCTGGCGGAGAAGCTGGGCGAGACGCTGGAGCCGCGCAACCTGCGCTCGCGTCGCGGCGGCGAAGAGGGCTTCTTCTCGCGCATGCGTCGCGCCTTCGGGTGATCCGCCTCGCGGTCCGCTGCGCGCCCGAGCAGGCGGAGATCGTCCTCGCCGAGCTGACCGTGCTCGCCCCGAACGGGGTCGAGGAGGAGCGCGGTCCGGGCTACGTCGAGTACGCGATCTACGGCGGCGAGGGCGAGCTGCCCGAGCTGGGCGAGGTCGAGGCGGCGGCCGGCGAGAGCCTGGTCGAGGTCGTTGCCACCGAGGTCCCCGACGACTGGGCCGATCGCTGGCAGGACTTCCACAGGCCTCTGCTGGTCGGCGGGCGGCTCTGGCTGCGCCCCTCCTGGGAGGAACCGCGCGGAGGCGCCGTCGACGTCGTCGTCGACCCCGGCCGCGCCTTCGGCACCGGCGCCCACCCGACCACCCGGCTCTGCCTCGAGCTGCTGCTCGAGCTGGCGGCGGCCGGTGAGGCCCGCGGCCCGCTGACCGACCTCGGCAGCGGCTCCGGCGTGCTGGCGATCGCCGCCGCGAAGCTCGGCTGGGGCCCGGTGCGCGGCTACGACCACGAGGAGCCGGCGGTCGAGGCGGCGGCGGCGAACGCGGCGGCGAACGGGGTGAGCGTCGAGTTCGAGCGCCGCGACCTGCGCCGGGGCCTGCCCGGGCTGGCCCCGACCGCGGTCGCCAACATGACCGCTCCCGTGCTGAAGGACGTGGCGGCTCAGATCGACGCCGAAGCCGCCCCGAGCACCATGGTCTGCTCGGGCCTGCTGCCCGAAGAGCTCGAGGAGACCGCTGCGGCCTTCGCGCCCGCCGGGCTCACCGAGGTAGCGCGCCGCCGCGACGGCGACTGGGCGGCGCTGCTCTTCCGTGCGCGCTGGGCGGGTCGACTTATTCGGGCCAGAGCCGAGTAAGTCGACCCGACGCCGTTGCGGCCGGTATGTTTCCCGCCGATGGAGGCGACGATCACCGGCTACGGCATCGGCCTGTTCATCCACGTGCTCGCGGTCGTGGTGACGATCGGCCCGACCTTCGCCTACGGGATCTTCGTCGGCGTCGCCGAGCGCAGCGCGCCGGCGAGCGTTCCCGCCGTCCTCAGGGGCATCCGGCAGACCGACCGCTACCTCGTAAGCCCGGGCCTGATCGTGATCCTGCTGGCCGGCATCTACCTGCTCGGCGACGCCCACATCGACGCCGGCGAATCGTGGGTGACGGTCGGCTTCGTGGCGATCATCGTCCTCTTCGGCATGGTCCACGGCTTCTTCCGGCCGAACACCGCGAAGGCGCTGGAGCTGGCCGAGCGCGATCTGGCCGCGGGCGACACGCTCAGCGCCGAATACGCCGCCGTCTCCAAGAAGCTCGAGAACGTCGGCAAAGTCGCCGGCCTGATCGTCGCGATCGCAGTCTTCTTCATGGTCGTCAAACCCTGACGACCCTGCCCGCGCCGGCCTCGCAACTCGACCCGTCCCGTCCGGTCGCGATGTTCGACTCCGGCGTCGGCGGGCTCACGGTCCTGCACGAGTGCCTCGTCTCGCTGCCGGAGGAGGACTTCGTCTACCTTGGCGACACGGCGATGTTCCCCTACGGGACGCGCGACCCCGACCGCCTGCGCGAGCGGATCCGCGGCATTGCCGGGCTGCTGCTCGACCGCGGCGCGAAGCTGCTGGTGATCGCCTGCAACACGGCGACTTCGATCGGCGAGGACGTGACGCGGGCGGTCGCCGCCGAGCGCGGGGTGGAGGTGGTGCCGGTGGTCGAGCCGCAGTCCGAGATCGCCGCCGCGATCACCGACAGCGGCAGGATTGGCGTCCTCGCCACCCCCAACACGGTCGAGAGCGGCGCCTACCGCCGCGCGCTCGAAGCTCAGGGACGGGCGCTTGAGGTGACCGAGGTCGAGGCCCCCGACCTGGCCCCCTTCATCCAGGACGGCTCGCCCTTCGACCAGGCGGTCGTCGACATGGCGCGTGCCTACTGCGCGCCGCTGAAGCGGGCCGGGGTCGACACGCTGATCCTCGGCTGCACCCACTACCCGCTGGTCGCGCCGATGCTGCAGCGGATCCTCGGCCGCGACGTGCGCCTGGTCAGCGGCGGCCACGCGGTCGCCGCGGCGGTCCAGCGCCGCCTCGAGCGGCGCGGCCTGGCGCGTCAGGCCGACGGTGAAGGCGAGTACCGCTTCCTCTGCACCGGCGACGTCGAGTCCTTCCGCGAGCTCGGCACCCGTTTCCTGCAGATGCCGCTCGGCGAGGTGGAGCGGATCGAGGTGTCCGCCGACTACCCTTAAGGCCGTGAGCGTTCTGGAGCAGGTTCAGGCAGACGTGCGCACCGCGATGAAAGCGGGCGAGCGGGAGCGCGCCGCGGCGCTGCGGATGGTCGTCGACTCCCTCCAGCAGGACGCCAAGCTCGGCAAGGGCGACGAGATCACGGTGCTGCAGCGGGAGCGCAAGAAGCGGCTCGAGGCGGCCGACGCCTATCACGAGGCCAACCGCACCGAGCAGGCGAAGGCCGAGAGGTTCGAGGCGGACCTGATCGAGGCCTACCTGCCGGCGCAGCTCTCCGACCAGGAGCTGGCCGAGCTGGTCGACGCGGCGGTGAACGAGACGGGCGCGAGCGAGCAGAAGCAGATGGGCCAGGTGATGTCGGCGCTGATGCCGAAGGTCGGCGGGCGCGCCGACGGCAAGCGGGTCAGCGCGGCGGTGCGTGAGCGGCTTGGCGCGTAGGCAGCTGACCCTCGACAACACCGTCGCCGCCGAGCTGGCGGGCTCCGAGGACGCGGTCCTGCGGGCGCTGCGCGGGCGGCTCGACTGCGACTTCCACCTGCGCGGCAACGTCCTCACCCTCGACGGCGACGCCGGCGACGTGCAGACCGCGGCGACCGTGGTCGACGAGCTGGTCGACCTGATCGAGCAGGGGCACGAGGTGGCGCCGGGGACGATCGAAGCCGTGACCGGGGCGCTCGACGCGCACGAGAGCCCGGCGGAGATCCTCGAGGACGTGGTCTGGCGGCACCGCAACACCAAGGTGGCGCCGAAGACGCTCAACCAGAAACGCTACGTCGACTCGATCCGCCGCCAGACGATCACCTTCGGGATCGGCCCCGCCGGCACCGGCAAGACCTTCCTCGCGGTGGCGATGGCCGCCCACGCGCTGGCCGAGCGCGAGGTGCAGCGGATCATCCTCACCCGGCCCGCGGTCGAGGCCGGCGAGCGGCTCGGCTTCCTCCCCGGCGATATCCAGGCCAAGGTCGACCCCTACCTGCGGCCGCTGTTCGACGCGCTCTACGACATGCTCGACCCCGACCGGGTCAACGGCTACTTCGAGCGCGGCGTGATCGAGGTCGCGCCGCTGGCCTTCATGCGCGGCCGCACGCTGAACGACTCCTTCGTGATCCTCGACGAGGCGCAGAACACCAGCCCCGAGCAGATGAAGATGTTCCTCACTCGGCTCGGCTTCAACTCGCGGATGGTCGTCACCGGCGACATCACCCAGATCGACCTGCCCGCCGACCAGCGCTCCGGCCTGATCGTCGTCCGCGACATCCTCAGCGCCGTCCAGGACATCTCCTTCATCCGCTTCGGCGGCGAGGACGTGGTCCGCCACAAGCTGGTGCAGCGGATCGTCGCCGCCTACGGCGAGCACGCGGAGCGTGAGAAGGGCGAGGCGGCGCCCCCCGCCGATGGCGGTTGACCTCGCCGACGTGCCGGCCGGGCTGCGCGGCGCGGTGGCGGCGGCGCTCGAGGCGGCCGGCGTCGCCGACGGCCACCTGGCGGTCGAGATCGTCGACGCCGAGCGGATCCGCGAGCTGAATCGCGAGCACCGCGGCCGCGACGCGCCGACCGACGTGCTCGCCTTCCCGCTCGACGAAGCCGGCCCGACCGCCGGTCCGCGCGAGCTGGGCGACGTGGCGATCTGCCCCGAGCACTGCACCGACGTCACCGAGGCGGCGGTCCACGGCACGCTGCACCTGTGCGGCATGGATCACGAGACGGATCGAGGGCAGATGCTGGAGAAGCAGGCCGAAATCCTTCGACGCCTGCAAGGTGGGCGCCACCCCGGCATGCCCGGACGCGAAGCGGAGGACATGCCGGGCGATGATCAGACCAAGCTCTCACCCGGTCCCGATCACAGTCCGATGCCCTCGGGGCCGGGTGAGGGCCGGGGCAACCACCATGAGCCGCCACGAGTGACGCGCGCCGGCTTCGTCGGGTTGGCCGGCCGCCCCAACGTCGGCAAGTCGACCCTGGTCAACGCGATCGTCGGCAGCCGCGTGGCGATCGTCTCGGTGCGTCCGCAGACGACGCGGCGGGCGATCCGCGGCATCGCCACCGACCTCGACGCCGGCCGCCAGCTCGTCCTCGTCGACCTGCCGGGCGTGCAGAAGCCGCGCGACGTGCTGACCGAGCGGATGCAGCGGCGGGTCGAGCGCGAGCTTGCCGACTCCGACCTGGCGCTGCTGGTCGTCAACGGCGAACAGGGGATCGGCCCCGGCGACCGCTTCATCGCCCGCGCCCTGCTCGGCGCCGGCACGGACTCGCCGACGATCTGCGCCGTCAACAAGATCGACAAGGTGGGGCCGAACGAGCTGGTCCCGGTGCTGGCCGAGGCGGCCGAACTGGAGGGGGTCGACGAGGTCTTCCCGATCAGCGCCCGCAGCGGCGAGGGGCTCGCGGCGCTGGTCGAGCGGCTCGGCGAGCTGGTGCCCGAGGGTCCCTATCTCTACCCGCCCGAGGAGCACAGCGACCAGTCGAGCGAGACGATGCTGGCCGAGCTGATCCGCGAGCAGGTGCTGAACCGGACCCGCGAGGAGATCCCGCACTCGGTCGAGGTCCAGGTGAAGGAGGTGGAGTGGCGCGAGGACGGCCTGGTCAGCGTCCGGGCCGAGATCTGGGCCGAGTCGGAGTCGCAGAAGGGCATCCTGATCGGCAAGGGCGGCGCCAAGGTCGGCGAGATTGGCGCCGCCGCCCGCCGCTCGCTCGAAGCCGAGCTGGGCGCCAAGGTCTTCCTCGACCTCAAGATCCGCGTCCGCAGCCACTGGCGCCGCGACGAGGATCTGCTGGATCGTCTTGGGATCGAGTAGCGCCAAGCGACAGCGCATCACGTTTTCCATGCGATGCGTGGACAAGGCGTTGCTGTGGCTGCCGCGACCCCTACGATGGTCCGGTGCTTGTGCAGGTGAAATTCGACGAGCGCGGGCTGGCGCCGTGCGTGGCGCAAGACTTCGCCAGCGGCGAGGTGCTGACGCTCGCCTACGTCAACGCGGAGTCGCTGCGGCTGACCGTCGAGACCGGCGAGCTGCACTTCTACAGCCGCTCGCGCGAGGAGATCTGGCGCAAAGGGGAAACCTCGGGGAATCTCCTGCGCTTGCGGCAGCTGCGCTACGACTGCGACGGCGACGCCGTGGTCGCCCTGGTCGAGCCGACCGGCCCGGCCTGCCACACCGGCGAGCGCACCTGCTTCCACCGCGAGATCGGCGACGGCGAGCCGGCGCCGCCGGCGCACGAAGCGCTCGCCGCGCTCCAGCGCACCCTGCGCAGCCGCGCTGCCGAGCGGCCCGAGGGCAGCTACACGGTGAAGCTGCTCGACGACCCGAAGCTGATCGGCGAGAAGGTCGACCGAGGAGGCCGAGGAGGTGGTGCGGGCGGCGCGCGAGGAGTCCGACCAGCGGGTCGCCGAAGAGGCGGCCGACCTGCTCTACCACCTCGGCGTCCTGCTGGCCTCGCGCGAGGTGCCGCTCTCGGCGGCGATGGAGGTGCTGAATGGCCGTCGTCGCAAGTGAGTTGAGCGAGGTACTGGTGGCAATCTGATGATGTCCAGTGCCTCGCGAGCACGAACGCGGTATTCCTCCGCTGAGCTGAGGGTCGAGCCGAGCCTCGAGCGGGCGCGCGAGCTGGCCGCCGAGGGCAACGTCGTCCCGGTCCGCGCCCGCTTCGTCGACGACTGCGAGACGCCGGTCTCGGCCTTCCTCAAGCTGCGCGCCGGCGAGCCCGAGGGGGCGCCCTGCTTCCTGCTCGAGTCGGCCGAGCAGGGCCAGGTCGGCCGCTACTCGTTCGTCGGCATCCGGCCGCGCACGGTGCTGCGCTGGAGCGACGGCGTGCTCTCGGAGCGCGGCGAGCCCGAGCGCGGCGCGCCCGATCCCTACGCCGCCGTCGCCGAGTACATGGGCCGCTTCCAGCCGGCGCCGGTCGAGGGGCTGCCGCCCTTCTCCGGCGGCGCCGTCGGCTTCTTCGGCTACGACCTGGTTCGCACCGTCGAGCCGCTCGGCGAGCCCAACCCCGACCCGCTCGGGCTGCCCGACATGGCGCTGATGATCACCGACGTGCTGCTCGCCTTCGACCACCTGCGCCACGAGCTGACGGTGATGGCCTGCGCCTTCGCCGGCGACGAGGGCGGGATCGACGCCGCCTACGAGCGGGCCGTCGCGGCGATCGCCGACGTCCGTGGCCGCCTGCGCGGCGCCGTGCCGCTGCCCGAGCGCCCGGCCCTGGCCGAGCCGCCGCACTTCGCCTCCAACATGGAGCGCGAGGAGTTCGAAGCCGCGGTGGCGCGGATCGTCGAGTACATCTACGCGGGCGACGCCTTCCAGGTCGTCCCCTCGCAGCGCTTCTCGGCACCGGCCCCGGTCGAGGCCTTCTCGATCTACCGCGGCCTGCGCGCCGTCAACCCATCCCCCTACATGTACTTCCTCGAGTTCGGCGACTTCCAGATCGCCGGCGCCTCGCCCGAGCCGCTGGTCAAGGTCCACGGCGGCACGGTCGAGACGCGGCCGATCGCCGGCACCTACCCGCGCGGCGGCGACGAGGAGGAGGACCGCCGCCTCGCCGAGCGCCTGGTCAACGACCCGAAGGAGCGGGCCGAGCACGTGATGCTGGTCGACCTCGGCCGCAACGACCTCGGCCGGGTCTGCGAGTACGGCTCGGTCAGCGTCGACGAGCTGATGGTGGTCGAGACCTACTCGCACGTCCTGCACATCGTCAGCCAGGTCTCCGGCAGGCTGCGCGAGGGCGTCGGGGCGATGGACGTGCTGCGCTCGGCGCTGCCGGCCGGCACCCTCTCGGGCGCCCCCAAGGTGCGGGCGATGCAGATCATCGACGAGCTGGAGCCGGTCAAGCGCTGCTCCTACGGCGGCGCGATCGGCTACCTCTCCTGGAACGGCGACCTCGACACCGCGATCCACATCCGCACCGTGGTCGCCAAGGACGGCCAGGTCCACGTCCAGGCGGGCGGCGGCACGGTCGCCGACGCCAAGCCGGCCTACGAGTACAACGAGTCGGTCAACAAGGCCAAGGCGGTCTTCCGCGCCGTCGAGCTGGCCTGCGAGCAGCCGGATTGGCCATGAGCGATGAAGGTCCTGATCGTCGACAACTACGACAGCTTCACCTACAACCTCGTCCAGTACCTGGGCGAGCTGGGGGCGGAGATCGAGGTGGTCCGCAACGACAAGGCGACCGTCGCCGAGCTGCTGGAACGCGGCGCCGAGCGCCTCGTCGTCTCGCCGGGCCCCTGCACGCCGGCCGAGGCCGGCGTCTCGGTCGAGGCGATCCGCGCCTTCGCCGAGGCGGGCACACCGGTGCTCGGCGTCTGCCTCGGCCACCAGTCGCTGGTCGAGGCCTTCGGCGGCCGCACCGTGCAGGGCGAGCCGGTCCACGGCAAGGACGCCGAGGTGGTCCACGACGGCCGCACGATCTACGCCGGCCTGCCGAGCCCGCTGGTCGCCGGCCGCTACCACTCGCTGGTCGCCGACCCCGACCTGCCCGACGAGCTGGAGCTGAGCGCCAGCCTCGGCGACGTGGTGATGGGCGTCCGCCACCGCGAGCTGCCGGCCGAGGGCGTCCAGTTCCACCCCGAGTCGGTGCTGACCCCGCAGGGCAAGCACCTGCTCGCCAACTTCCTGGGGAATCCCCGATGAGCCTCCGCTGTTCCCTTGCCCTGCCAGGAGCCGCCAAGGCACAGGGGAACGGTGTTCTATGACCAACGACGTCCTCACCCGGGCGATCGACGCGGTCTGCGCCGGCGATCACCTGACCGCCGACCACGCTGCCACCGTTCTCGCCGAGATCATGGAGGGACGCAGCAGCGAGGTCCAGACCGCGGCCTTCCTGATCGCCCTGCGGGCGAAGGGGGAGACGGTGTCCGAGCTGGTCGGCCTGGCGCGGACGATGCGGGCGCTGGCGACGCCGGTCGAGACCTCGCGCGAGGACCTGGTCGACACCGCCGGGACCGGCGGCGGCCCCTCGACCTTCAACGTCTCGACCACCGCGGCGCTGGTCGCCGCCGGCGCCGGCTGCGCGGTCGCCAAGCACGGCAACCGCTCCAACACCAGCCGCTGCGGCTCCGCCGACCTGCTGGAGGCGCTCGGAGTCGACATCGAGCTCGACCCCCGAGCAGGTCGGCCGCTGCATCGACGAGGTCGGCTTCGGCTTCATGTTCGCGCCGCGCCACCACGCCGCGATGGCGCACGTGGTCGCCGGTGCGAAAGCAGCTCGGCGTGCGGACGATCTTCAACTTCCTCGGCCCGCTGACCAATCCCGCCGGCGCCGAGCGTCAGCTGCTCGGCGTCTCCGACCGCCACTACCAGGAGACGGTCGCCGAGGCGCTGGTCGGGCTCGGCAGCGTGCGGGCGATGGTCGTCTCCGCCGAGGACGGGGTCGACGAGCTCTCGATCTCCGCCCGCACCCGGGTGATCGAGGTCGCCGGCAGCGGCACCGCCGAGTGGTTCGTCGAGCCGGGCCAGTTCGGCCTCGCCGCGGCGGAGCTGGAGGAGGTGGCCGGCGGCTCCCCGGAGGAGAACGCGGCAGCCGCGCGCGCCGTGCTGGCCGGCGAGACCGGTCCGCGCCGCGACCTCGTCCTGCTCAACGCCGGCGCCGCGATCTACGTCGGCGGGCTCGCCGCGGGCCTCGCCGAGGGGGTCGAGAAGGCGGCCGCGGCGGTCGACAGCGGCGCCGCCCGCGAGCTGCTGGGGCGGCTCGTCGCAACGAGCGCCGGGCTGGGCGACTAGGCTAGAGGCCTCACGTGGGAATGATCGAGCAGCTCATCGCCGCTGCCCGCGAAGGGGTAGAGGAGCGCCGCGGCCAGACCCCGCAGGCGGACCTCGAGTCGAGGCTCCACCGGCGCGGCGAGGACCGCCCCTTCAGCGAGGCCCTGGTCCGGCCCGGCCTCTCGCTGATCGCCGAGTTCAAGCGCCGCTCGCCGAGCGCCGGCGAGATCTCGGCCGCGGCGACCGTCGCCGAGCAGGTCGGCGCCTACGAGCGGGGCGGGGCCGCGGCGCTCTCGATCCTCACCGACGAGCGCCACTTCGGCGGCTCGCTCGAGGACCTGCGCGCCGCCCGCGCCGCCTCCAGCCTGCCGATCCTGCGCAAGGACTTCGTCGTCGACCCCTACCAGCTCTTCGAGGCGGCGGTCAACGGCGCCGACGCGGTGCTGCTGATCGTCCGTGTCCTCGGCGACGAGGAGCTGGGCGCGATGTACGAGCTGGCGCGGGGGCTCGACCTCGACTGCCTGGTCGAGGTCCACGACGGCGAGGAGCTGGAGCGGGCGCTGCAGCTCGACGCCGACGTGATCGGGATCAACAACCGCAATCTCGACGAGGGCACGATCGACGTCGCCAACACCTACGAGCTGATGCCCGACGTGCCGGCCGGCAAGACCGTGGTCGCCGAGAGCGGCATCTCCTCGCGCGCCGAGCTGGCCGAGCTGGAGCGGGTCGGGGTCGACGCGGTGCTGATCGGCTCGGCGCTGATGAGCGCCGCCGACCCTGAGGCGCTGACCCGCGAGCTGACCGGCGCCGACGAGGGCACCCGCGAGCACCATCTCCCCTGAGAGAGCCCCGGCCGAAATTATCGCGGCCCGGATCAGGCCGGGGCTCTCATTTTTAGAAGAATTTTGAAGAGGTTTCGGATGATCGCCAGCGTGAAACGATTCTTCCGTAGTTCATTTGGCGCGGCGGTCGTGGGTGGAGCCGTCGTCGGTCTCTTGGGATGGGTGGCGATCGCGGCCGGTTGGATCCAGTCGGACGGCGGCGGCTCGACCGTGACCGTCGCGCAGCCGCTGGCGGCCCCGGTCGACGCCAAGGAAGGCGGCGACACCAACGTCGTCAACCAGATCTACCGCAGCGACGGGCAGGGCGTCGCGTTCATCTCCGCCGAACGGCCGGCGCAGGAATCCTCGGGGCTGAGCCCGTTCGGCGAACCCGAAGGCGGCGGCAGCGCGACGGCGACCGGCTCCGGCTTCCTGATCGACACCGAAGGCCACGTCGTCACCAACAACCACGTGGTCGAAGAAGCGACCAAGGTCGAGGTCAAACTCGGCTCCTCCGACAAGTCCTACGAAGCCGAGGTGGTCGGCACCGACCCGGCGACCGACATCGCCCTGCTGAAGGTCGACGCGCCGTCCGAAAGCCTGCATCCGCTGGCGCTCGGGGACTCGAACAAGGTCGCGGTCGGCGACCCGGTGGTCGCGATCGGCAACCCGTTCGGCCTCGACCGCACCGTCACCAGCGGCATCGTCTCCGCCCTCCAGCGCCAGATCCAGGCCCCCAACGGATGGTCGATCTCGCACGTGATCCAGACCGACGCGGCGATCAACCCGGGCAACTCCGGCGGGCCGCTGATCGACTCGTCCGGCGCCGTGATCGGGATCAACTCGCAGATCCAGACCGGCGGCAGCAACGGCAACGTCGGCATCGGCTTCGCGATCCCGATCGACACCGCCCGCGAAGTCGTCAAGCAGATCGAGGAGCACGGCGAAGTTAAGCACGCCTACCTCGGGATCAGCGGCGGCAGCATCACTCCCGACCTGGCCAAGGCACTGAAGCTGCCGGTCGAAGAGGGGGTGCTGGTCAACGAAGTCGTCAAGGGCGGCCCGGCCGACAAGGCCGGCATCGAGGGCGGCGACACCTCGGCGACGATCGAAGGCGCCAGCATCAGGCTCGGCGGCGACATCATCACAAAGGTCGACGGCAAGAAGGTCGCGGGGATGGAAGAAGTGATCAACGCGGTCAACGAAGCGTCGCCCGGCGAGACGATGGAACTGACGGTCGATCGCGAAGGGAGCTCGAAGGACCTCACCGTCACGCTCGGCGTGCGGCCGGCGTCGATCGAAGATACGCAGTCCTCGCCGCAGGGCCCGCCGTCCAAGTAGGCGCATCGGCGGGCGGGTCCTGTCGCCGGGAGGGTGCCCTCCCGGCGCCACCCGCCCGAGATGCGGCCACGGCTGTTGCGTACCCTGGCTGCATGCGCGTGAAGATTTGTGGCGTTACGAATTTGGATGATGCCGCTGAGGCTGTGCGGCTCGGGGCCTGGGCTGTCGGGCTGATTCATTTCGCCGAGAGTCCCAGGGCTTGCAAGCCCGATGAGGCGGTGCGGATCGCTGCTGCCTTTCGCAGGAAGTGCGAGGTGGTGGGGGTGTTTGTGAATCCCGAGCTGGGCGAGGTGGCGAAGGCGGTCGAGGACGCGGGGTTGACGATGGTGCAGCTGAACGGGGAAGAGGGGCCGGCTTTCTGCGGCGAGGTGGCGCGGAAAACCGGCGTCAAGGTGGTCAAGGCGATTCATGTGGCCAGCGCCGCCGACATCCACGCCGCGGAGGCGTTCCGGACCGATTTTCATCTCTTCGACCGGCGGGGGAAGGGATTGTGGGGCGGCACCGGCGAGTCCTTCGACTGGAGCCTGCTGGCCGAGCGGCGCTCCGAGGTGCCGGCGATCCTCGCCGGCGGCCTGCGGCCGGAGAACGTCGCCGAGGCGATCGCGGTCGCCCATCCCTACGCGGTCGATGTCGCCAGCGGGGTCGAGGCCGAGCCGGGCCGCAAGGACCACGCGGCGATGACCGCGTTCTTCGAGGCGGCTCGGACGGCTAGCGTTAGCGCCGGATGAGCACCGCGATCGAGGAGAGATTCGGCCCCTACGGGGGCCGCTACGTCCCCGAGACCCTGATCGCGGCGCTCGACGAGCTGACCGCAGCCTGGGCCGAGGCGCGCGAGGACGAGGACTTCAAGCGGCGCCTGGCGACCCTGCACCGCGATTTCATCGGCCGGCCGACGCCGCTGTACCTGGCCGCGCGGCTCTCCGAGCGAGCCGGCCGGCGCGTCTACCTGAAGCGCGAGGACCTCGCCCACACCGGCGCCCACAAGATCAACAACGCGATCGGCCAGACGCTGCTGGCGCAGCGGATGGGCAAGCGGCGGGTGATCGCCGAGACCGGCGCCGGCCAGCACGGCGTCGCCACGGCGACCGCCTGCGCCCTGCTCGGGCTCGAGTGCGTCGTCTACATGGGGACCGAGGACATCCGCCGCCAGGCGCCCAACGTCGAGCGGATGCGCCTGCTCGGCGCCGAGGTGGCGCCGGTCGAGGCCGGCGCCCGCACGCTCAAGGAGGCGGTCAGCGCCGCGATCCGCGACTGGGTCGCCAACGTCGCCGGAACCCACTACGTGATCGGCTCCGCGGTCGGCCCGGCGCCCTTCCCGGCGCTGGTCCGCGACCTCCAGCGGGTGATCGGCGACGAGGCGCGCGAGCAGGCGCTGGCGGCCGAGGGCGAGCTGCCGGCGCGGGTGATCGCCTGCGTCGGCGGCGGCTCCAACTCGATCGGCACCTTCACCGCTTTCATCGACGACCCCGGAGTCGAGCTGATCGGCGTCGAGGCCGCCGGCGAGGGGCTCGACAGCGGCCGCCACGGCGCCTCGCTCGGCGCCGGCGCCACCGGCGTCCTGCACGGCTCGCTCTCGGCGGTGCTCGCCGACGAGGAGGGGCAGATCCTCGAGGCCCACTCGGTCTCGGCCGGACTCGACTACCCCGGCGTCGGTCCGCAGCACGCCCACCTGCGCGACACGGGCCGCGCCACCTACACGGCCGTCACCGACGCCGCCGCGCTCGCCGCCTTCGCCGAGCTGGCGCGGCTGGAGGGGATCATCCCGGCGCTGGAGTCCGCCCATGCGATCGCCTGGCTGCTCGAGAACGGCGGCGGGGAGGGCTACGACGTGCTCTGCCTCAGCGGGCGGGGCGACAAGGATCTCGCCGAGGTAGTCGAGCGGACCGGTGGGGGGCCCGCGGGGTGACTCCCCGGAGCAACAGCGGGGAGGCTCCGGGAGTCACCCCGCGGGCCCCATCGCAGGAGCGACGACCGGTGAGGGGCTGGAAGCCGCGGCCGGTGGCGAGGGGCAGATCGCGGCCGCCTTTGGAGCTGCAAAGGACGAAGGGCGGGCTGCGTTGATGCCGTACATGATGGCCGGCTTCCCCGACCGCGAGTCCTCGCTGGCGATCGCCGCCGCCTACGCCGACTCCGGCGCCGACCTGGTCGAGCTCGGCGTCCCCTTCTCCGACCCGCTCGCCGACGGCCCGACGATCCACGCCGCGGCGACCACGGCGCTCGCCGCCGGCGCGACCCTCGACACCGCGCTGGAGGTCTGCGAGTCGATCGCCGACCGCGTCCCCGTCGTGCTGATGGTCTACGCCAACATGGTGCTCGCCCACGGCGGCGCCGCCGAGCTCGCCCGCCGCGCCGCCGCGGCCGGCGCCGCCGGGGCGATCGTGCCGGACATGCCGCTGGAGGAGGCGGCCGAGGCGCGCGAGGCGCTCGCCGCCGCCGGGCTGGCGCTGGTCCCGCTGGTAGCTCCGACCACGCCGGACGAGCGCCGCGGCCGGATCTGCGCCGCCGCCGCGGGCTTCGTCTACGTCGTCTCGACGGTCGGCACCACCGGCGAGCGCGAGTCGATTCCGCCGCACCTGGCCGAGCTCGTCGCCGCGACCAAGGCCGACGCCGAGGTGCCGGTCGCGGTCGGCTTCGGGATCGGCACGCCGCAGCAGGCCGCGCAGGTCGGCGAGATCGCCGACGGCGTGATAATCGGCAGTCGCCTGGTCCGCGCCGCCGCCGAGGCCGGCTCCCCCGAATCCGCAGCTCAAGCGGTCGCTGACTTCCTGCGCGACTCCCTCGCCGCGCTTGGGGCTCAGGGCCTATCCGGGTAGGGGTGGAACGTCTTGTACTTTTTCTGGGGCGACGTCCTCGGACGGCCACAACCTGTCTTCAGAAAAAGTTAAGTGGAACCCCTACCCGGATAGGCCCTCAGACCGCCGCGTCGTCTAGGATTCCCGCCGCATGGGACTGGTCGTAAGCCTCTTCCTGGCGCTCGGCGCCACCGCCATCGTCTACGCCTGGCTCGGCCAGGGCGGCGGCGTCTCCGGGCTGGTCTTCTTCGGCATCCTGCTGCTGGGCGCGACGATCCGGGTCTTCAAACCCAGCTCCTGAGCGCCCGCCCCCCTCAGGCCCGCGTCGCGACGACCTGGAGGTATTCGGGTTCGAGCACCAGCGCCCTGTCGCCGGCCGTGTTGCTCTGCTCCAGGTAGGCGCGCAGGTCTGCCTCCAGCGCCGCTTCGCCCTCCGCGCCGACCCGTTCGAAGGCGACCTTGGTGGGGCCGAAGTAGGTGCGGAAGAAGTCCAGCCAGTGATCGACCGAGCGGAAGGTCTGCCGCGAGACGCGGCGCTCGACGCGCAGGTCGGAGATCCCGCCGCCGAGCAGCTCGCGCAGGCTGTCCTCGACTCCCCACAGCAGCGGCGGCTTCACCCCCGGCGGCGGCGGCGCGTGCTTGGCGATCGTCATGAACATCTGGCCGACGCCGCTGTCGGGAACCCAGTTGGCCATCCCGATCCGGCCGCCCGGCTTGCAGACGCGCAGCAGCTCGGCCGCGGTCTTCTCCTGATCGGGGGCGAACATCGCCCCGAAGATCGACATCACCACGTCGAACTGCCCGTCCGCGAAGGGGAGGTCCTCGGCGTCGCCCTCGACGAACTCGATCTCGAGGCGCTCGGCGGCGGCCCGCTCGCGCCCGCGCTCCAGCAGCGCCGGTACGTAGTCGCTGCCGACCACGTTGCCCCACGATCTCCGCGCCGCGGCGATCGCCCCGTTGCCGCTGCCGCAGGCGACGTCGAGCACCCGCTCGTCCGGGACGATCTCCAGTGCCTCGGCAAGCTCTTCGGCAACGAGCGTGATCAGGCTGGCGACCATCGCGAAGTCGCCCTCCGACCAGGTCCTCCGCTGCACCTGCTTGACTGCGTTCAGGTCGACCGTCTCGCTCATCTCCACTCCCTCGGCTCGGCTGCGTAAAGTGACAGGGTAATGCGAATCGGCGTGCTCACCGGCGGCGGCGACTGCCCTGGGCTCAACGCGGTGATCCGGGCGATCGTCCGCAAGGGGTCCGAGCACGGCGACCACGAGTTCGTCGGCTACCGCGACGGCTGGCGCGGGCCGCTGGAGAACGACATCTGCCCGCTCGGGGTGCCGGAGGTGCGCGGCATCCTGCCCCGCGGCGGCACGATCCTCGGCGCCTCGCGGACCAACCCCTTCAACGAGGGCGACGGCGCGGGGCTGATCGTCGAGCACCTGGAGACGGCCGAAGTCGACGGCCTGATCGCGATCGGCGGCGAGGACACGCTCGGCACCGCCTCCCGGCTTCACTCCGAGCACGGGGTCCGCGTCGTCGGCGTGCCGAAGACGATCGACAACGACCTCGGCGCCACCGACTACACCTTCGGCTTCGACACCGCGGTCAACATCGCGATGGAGGCAATCGACCGCCTGCACACCACCGCCGACAGCCACCACCGCGTGCTGGTCGTCGAGGTGATGGGCAGGCATGCCGGCTGGATCGCCTTCCACGCCGGCCTGGCCGGCGGCGCCAACGTGATCCTGATCCCCGAGCAGCCCTTCGACCTCGATCGCGTCTGCGAGCTGGTCGGGCAGCGGCTCGAGGCCCGCTTCGCGCCGATCGTCGTCGTCTCCGAGGGGGCCGAGCCGAAGGGTGGGAGGCCGCGGGTGCTGGAGGAGGGCGTCGACGCCTTCGGCCACGTCCGCCTCGGCGGCATCGCCCACTGGCTCGAGCACGAGATCGAGCGGCGGACGGGCAAGGAGACGCGTGCCACGGTGCTCGGCCACGTCCAGCGCGGCGGCACCCCGACCGCCTTCGACCGCGTCCTCGCGACCCGCTTCGGCCTGCACGCGGTCGACGCCGTCGACAACGGACGCTGGGGGACGATGACCGCCCTGCGGGGCACCGAGATCGAGCTGGTCGAGCTGACCGCGGCGACGGCGGAGCTGAAGACGGTGCCGAGGGAGCTGTACGAAGAGGCCGAGGTCTTCTTTGGTTAGCGCGAGGCGGGGGAGGGACGGGCAGTCCCCTCGCCTGACAGGGTGCCAGTGCTGATCCTCGGCCCGAGGCTCTTGCCCGCAGCTGTCTGCGCGCTGCTCCTGGCGGCAGCTGGCTGCGGAGGGAGCGAAGGCGTCGCCGAAGGTGCGACGGTTTCCGTCTATGCCGTAGCCCCGTCCTGCGCGGGAGCGAAGCGGGCTCTGGCGCGCCACGGCAATCGCGACGGCGAGGTGCGAGTGCGTCTGATTTGCGTCAGCGACGGCGAAGGAAGCAAACGATGGACTCTGGCCGCAGTAGGCGCCAACGCGCGCCGCGCGACCGAGGACTCGACCACCGTGGCCTTCATAGCCGACCGAGACCCCACCGCCGCCAGCTTCTCCCGCTCGATCCTCGAGGAAGCGGGAATCATCCAGCTATCGGGCCGACCAGGCGCGGCCGCCATGCACCAGCTCCTGACGGCCATCGAAGACGCCGGCAGCTCGTCCAATCTCCGCGAATCCGTCAACAAGTCCCTCAGCTCCGGCTGAATGGGGAGGGGCGGGGCACCCTCCGAACGTTTTGCGCGGGAGGAGCCGAAGCCTTGAGGCGACTGCTTCCCGACTCTCCATCGACGAGTTGCGAGTGAGGAGGGTGCCCCGCCCCTCCCCCTACACCAGGCTCTGCAGTGCCTGGTCGATTTCCGTGTACCGGAACTCGTACCCGAGGTCCTGCGCCCTCCGAGGCACCACCCGCTGCCCGCCGCGCAAGACGGCCCCGAGCTCGCGCCCGAATTTCAGGTCGAGCACGAACCTGGGCACCGGCACGACCGCAGGCCGCCCCAGTGCCCGACCGAGCGCCCGCGAGAACTCGCGGTTGGTGACCGGCTTGGGCGCGGTCGCGTTGACGATCCCGCTCACCGCCTGGTTGTCGAGCGCCCAGAGCAAGAGCCCGACCTCGTCGTCGACGTGGATCCAGGAGAGGTACTGGCGACCGCCGGCCAGCGGCCCGCCGACGCCGAGCTTGAACGGCGCCAGCAGCTCGGCCAGCAGGCCTTCCTCGGCGTCGAGCACCTGGCCGCTGCGGAGGATGACGAGGCGGACGCCGCTCGCCTCGACCTCGTGCGCCGCCGCCTCCCACTCGCGAACCACCTCGGCGTCGAAGCTGTCTCCAGGCTCGGCGGACTCGTCGACGATCGCGTCGCCGCGGTCGCCGTAGAAGCCGACGGCCGACTGGTTGACCAGCACGCCCGGCCTGCGCTCCAAGCCGGCGATCGCCGCGACCAGGTTGCGGGTGCCGGTACGGCGGCTCTCCATGATCCGCCGTTTGGCGTCGTCGGTCCAGCGCTGGTCGATCTTCTCGCCGAGCAGGTTGACGACCCCGCCGACCTGCTCGAAGGCCTCGGCGGGCGGCCGTTCCAGGGTCGGCTCCCAGGCGTGCCAGACGACACTCGGGTTTGTCGCTCGGGCCCGCTTCGTGTCGCGCGTCAGGCCGACCACCGTGTCGCCCCGGGCGAGCAGCGCGTCGCAGAGCGCCGCGCCGATCGTCCCGCTCGCTCCGGTGACCAGGACCCGCACGCGCTTATCCGACCTCCACCGTGGAGAAGGTGCCGGTCTCCTCGCTGAAGCGGGCGATCCCCTCGCGCTTGGCCTCCTCGACGACCGCCTTCGCCACCTTCGGCGCGACGTCGCGGTCGAAGACGCTGGGGATGATGTAGTCCTCGGAGAGGTCGTCGTCGGTGACGACCTCGGCGATCCCCCGGGCCGCCGCCAGCTTCATCTCCTCGGTGATGTTGGGCGAGCCGGCGTCGAGCGCGCCGCGGAAGATTCCCGGGAAGCAGAGCACGTTGTTGATCTGGTTCGGGTAGTCGGAGCGGCCGGTGGCCATGATCCGCACGTAGGGGGCGGCGTCCTCGGGCATCACCTCGGGGTTGGGGTTGGCCATCGCGAAGACGATCGCGTCGTCGTTCATCTTGCCGAGCGCCTCCGCCGGGATGATCCCCGGGCCGGAGAGGCCGACGAACAGGTCCATGCCCTCGATCGCCTCGGCCGGCGGCCCGCTCACCTTCTCGGGGTTCGAGTTCTCCGCGTACCAGCGCTTGATCGCGCTCATCGCGCCCGAGCGGTAGTCCTCGCGCTCGGTCGAGAGGGCGCCGGCGCGGTCGCAGCCGACCACGTGGGTGACGCCGGAGGCGAGCATCATCTTGGTCACCGCCACCCCGGCGGCGCCGAGCCCGACCACCAGCACCCGCAGGCTCTCGATCGGCTTGCCGACGATCTTCAGCGCGTTGAACAGCGCTGCCATCACCACCACCGCGGTGCCGTGCTGGTCGTCGTGGAAGACCGGGATGTCGAGCGACTCCTTCAGCCGCTCCTCGATCTCGAAGCAGCGCGGGGCGGAGATGTCCTCGAGGTTGATGCCGCCGAAGGTCGGCGCGATCAGCTCCACCGCCTTGACGATCTCCCCGGCGTCCTGGGTGTCGAGGCAGATCGGGAAGGCGTCGACCCCGGCGAACTCCTTGAACAGCATCGCCTTGCCCTCCATCACCGGCATCGCCGCCTCCGGGCCGATGTTGCCGAGCCCGAGCACGGCGCTGCCGTCGGAGACGATCGCGACGGTGTTCTTCTTGATCGTGTACTCGAAGGCCTTGGCGCGGTCGGCGGCGATGTACTGGCAGACCCGGGCGACGCCGGGCGTATAGGCCATCGAGAGGTCGTCGCGCGTCTTCAGCGGGTACTTGTTCTCGATCGAGATCTTGCCGCCGCGGTGCATCTGCATCGTCCGGTCGACGTAATCGAGCACCTTGGCGCCGCGGGTCGAGCCGATCGCCCGCAGGATCCGCTCCCAGTGGGGCCGGTCCTGGGCGTCGATCGTGAACTCGCGCACCCGCTTGCCCTCGCTGCCGGCTCCGGGCACCAGGTCGACCCCCTGCAGCTGCCCGCCCGCCTCGGCGATCGCCGCCGTCAACTTGCCCAGCGGCTCCTGCCGGGCATCGAGCTCGACCCGGATCGTGACGCTGTACTGGGCGCTGACGGCCATCGCCGCGCATCATAGGCGTCCCAAGCAGCCCCCCCGCACGGACGTTGCGAGCATTTCGAGTGCCCGGGGGGGAGAACCGGCGGCGCCTGGCGCCTTTATGCCGGTATGCGGCAGAAAAGCGCCAACCAGTTGGAGTTCACCCACAGGGCGGCCGATCGCGATCCCGCGGTGGCCGGGATCGCGGCTCGCCAGCATGGTGTCGTCTCAACGGATCAGCTGCTGTGTGTGGGCTTGACGCCGAGCGGGATCTCCCGACGGGTGCGAACTGGCCGGTTGCACCGAGTGCACCAGGGCGTCTATGCGGTCGGGCATCAAGGCCTTTCGCCCCAAGGGACCTGGATGGCGGCAGTTCTCGCCTGTGGCCGGCAGGGTGGAGCCGGAATCGCGAGGCGCGACGGTGACGACGACGGCTGGGATGCGTGCCTGGGTGAAGGCAGCGCGAGGACGGTGCTCGAGTTCTGGGGAGCCGCGCTCAGCCATCGCAGTGCGGCGGTCCATTGGCGCTTGCTCCCCGCCCGCGACGGGCCAGTCGACATCACGGTTCCCGGCGACGGCGGTCGGAGGAAGCGGCACGGGATCCGGTTGCATCGATCTACCTCGCTCCCACCCGCTGCCGTGACGCTTCGCGCCGGCATCCCGGTCACGAGTCCGGCCCGGACCGTCGCCGATCTCCGCCGCGCGGCGGGACTGCGAGGAGAGCATCGGTTGGTGTCCCACAAGGAACTCCGGCGCGCGATCCGGCAGGCGGACGTGCTCGGCCTGCCGATCGGCTCGCCGCCCGAGCGCGACCGGACGCGCAGCGACCTCGAGCGGGACTTCCTGCGGCTCTGCCGGCGCCATCGCCTGCCGGCGCCCGAGGTCAACGTCCGCATCGGCCGGTACCTCGTCGACTTCCTCTGGCGCGAGCGGCGCCTGGTCGTCGAAACCGACAGCTACCTCTACCATCGCGGCGAAGCCGCCTTCGAGGACGATCATCGCCGCGACTTCGGCCTCCGGCAGCTGGGCCACCGGGTGGTGCGCGTCTCCGGTGGGCAACTGGAAGAGGAACCGGGGCGGATCGCTCGCGGCATCGCGGACGAGCTGTCCGCCTCTGCGGTGGAGCCGAGCGCATGACGGCGACGGCCGCCACGCCGCGCCTTAGAGTGGGGCGCCGATGGCCGCGACGAGGAAGGCGAAAGAGGCGACGGCGCCGGGCGACGGCGAGCTGTTCCTGATCGACGGCAACTCGCTTGCCTACCGGGCGTTCTTCGCGCTGCCGGAGTCGATCGGGACCTCGGACGGGCGGCCGACCAACGCGATCTACGGGCTGGCGTCGATGCTGGCGAAAATCGTCGTCGAGATGCGGCCGGCGGGTGTCGTGGTCGCCTGGGACGCGGGGATGTCGGGGCGGGAGAAGACCTACGACCTCTACAAGGCCCAGCGGCCGCCGCGGCCCGACCTGCTGCGCGAGCAGTGGCCGCACCTGATGCCGCTGGTCGAGGCCTTCGGCTACACCAACGTCAGGGTCGAGGGCTACGAGGCCGACGACGTGATCGGCGCGCTCGCCGTCCAGGCCCGCGAGCGGGGGATCCCGGTGATGGTCGTCTCCGGCGACCGCGACGTCTACCAGCTGGTCGGCGAGGGGATCCGCGTGATGAGCACCTCGCGCGGCGTCACCGAGACCAAGGTCTACGACCGCGACGGGGTGATCGAGCGCTACGGCGTGCCGCCGGAGCTGGTCGCCGACCTGATCGGGCTGAAAGGCGACACCTCCGACAACATCCCCGGCGTCCCCGGGATCGGCGAGAAGACCGCGGCGCAGCTGCTGCAGAAGTTCGGCTCGCTGGAGGCGGTGCTGGACAGCGTCGAGGAGGTCTCCGGCGCGAAACGCAAGCAGAACCTGGTCGAGCACGCCGAGGACGCCCGCGTCTCCAAGCAGCTGGCGACCCTGCACTGCGAGCTCGAGACCGGCGTCGAGCTCGACGCCGTGATGGGCGCCCGGCCCGAGCGCGGTGCCCTGCGCGAGTTCATGCGCGAGTTCGAGCTGCGGGCGGTGATGGAGCGGCTCGAGGAGGGCCTGCCGGAGGGCGAGGCGGTTCCCGGCCGCAGCGTCGAGACCGCGCTGCCGGTCGAGGCCGTCGAGGGCACGCCGGCCGATATCGCCGAGGGCCCGGTGGCGCTGGCGATCGCCGGCGACCGCTGGGCGGCGGCGAGCGGCGACGGATTGCTCGCCGGCACCTCGACCGTCGACGAGCTGGCCGTCGCTCTGGCCGGGCGGGCGCTGGTCGCCCACGACGCCAAGTCGCTCGGCGGCGGGCGCCACGGCCTGCTCGCCGCCGCCGCCCGCGAGGGCGTCGACCTCGATCTCGAGCACGACACGATGCTGGCCGCCTACCTGCTCGAGCCGCAGCGCCGCGCCTACGAGCTGGTCGAGCTGGCCGCCGACGCCGGGATCGGCCTCGCCGAGCAGGTGGCCTCGGCGGGGCCGTCCGGCGATGAGGACGGCGGCCAGCTCGCGCTCGGCGAGGAGGGCGAGGCCGCCCTGGAGCCGCCCGAGGAAGCCCGCCTCGTCGCCGCCCTGGCCGACACGCAGCGGCCGCGCCTCGCCGCGCTGGAGCTGGGGCCGCTGCTGGGCGAGGTCGAGCTGCCGCTGGTCCATGTCCTGGCGGCGATGGAACGCGAGGGCCTGAAGCTCGACGCCGAGCGGCTGGCCGAGGTCGGCGCCGGCTTCGGCGAGCGGATCGCCACCCTCGAGAGGGAGATCTTCGAGCTGGCCGGGGAGGAGTTCACGATCGGCTCGCCGCAGCAGGTCGGTCGCATCCTCTTCGAGAAGCTCGGCCTGACCCGCAAGCGGCGCGGCAAGACCGGCTTCTCGACCGACGCCCGCGTCCTCGCCCAGATCCGCGACGAGCACCCGATCGTCGAGAAGATCGAGCAGTGGCGCGAGCTGAGCAAGCTGAAGAGCACCTACCTCGACTCGCTGCCCGACCTGATCGACCCCGACACCGGCCGCGTCCACACCACCTTCAACCAGGCGGCGACGACCACCGGCCGCCTCTCCAGCACCAACCCCAACCTGCAGAACATCCCGATCCGCACCGAGATCGGCCGGCCGGTGCGCGGCTGCTTCGTCGCCGAGCGCGGCGCCCGCCTGCTCTCCGCCGACTACAGCCAGGTCGAGCTGCGCGTCCTCGCCCACGTCGCGCACGAGGAGGTGCTGAAGGAGGTCTTCCGCGCCGGCGAAGACGTCCACGCCGCCACCGCGGCCGAGGTCTTCGACATCTCGCGCGACGAGGTCGACGTCGGCCAGCGCTCGAAGGCGAAGATGGTCAACTTCGGGATCGTCTACGGGCTGACCGGCTTCGGCCTCGCCGACCGGCTCAACATCCCGCGCAAGGAGGGCGAGGAATTCGTCGCCCGCTACCTCGAGCGCTTCCCGGCGGTGCGCGCCTTCCGCGAGCAGGTCGTCGAGCGCGCCCAGGAGGAGGGCTACGTGAAGACCCTGATGGGGCGGCGCCGGCCGATCCCGGAGCTGCGCTCGGGCAACCCGAACACCCGCCGGCTCGGCGAGCGGCTGGCCGTCAACACCGTCATCCAGGGCACCGCCGCCGACATCATCAAGGTGGCGATGGTGCGCTGCCACGGCGCCCTGCGCGAGGCCGGGATGGAGACCCGCATCGTCCTCCAGATCCACGACGAGCTGCTGTTCGAGGGGCCGCCGGGGGAGATGGACGGCGCGACCGAGCTGGTGCGGCGCGAGATGTGCGCCGCCTACCGGCTCGACCCGCCGCTGGAGGTGGACGTCGGCATCGGCGAGGACTGGCTCGGCGCCAAGTGATACTAATCAACACTCAAGTTGATTGATGCTGTTATCCAGGGGTGGCCGGCGAGGGACTGGATCGTGGGGCGGTCTGCTTCGAGGGCGCGCAGCTCCTCGGCGAGGTCGTCCTCGACCTCATCCAGGGTGTCGTAGGCGTTGTTGGAGAAGCGCCGCTCGCGGATCAGGTCCCAGAGCTGCTCTGTGGGGTTCAGCTCGGGGCTGTAGGGCGGCAGGGTGAGGATGCAGATGTTGTCGGGCAGCGAGAGCTCTGTGGCGGTGTGCGAGCCGGCCCCGTCGCAGACCAGGACGACGAGCTCGTCGGGATGGCGCTTGGAGACCTCCTGGGCGAACAGCTCGAAGCAGGCGCTGTGCATGCTCGGCAGGATCAGCGAGCAAAGCGTGCCGTCTTGCGGGCACAGCGCGCCGTAGGCGTATGTGTACTCGCGCACGGTCTGGCAGTCCACTACGGGACGCACGCCGGGTGGCGCCCAGCAGCGCACGGGGCGGTTCATGCGCCCGAAGCGCGCCTCGTCCATGAACATCAGCCTCAGCGGGCGCCGGTCGCCCGCGCGGGCGGACGCCAGGAGCTGCGGGAGGTTTCCTTGAACGCCTCCTGGCGATCGGGGTCGGCTTGCGGATGGCGCGGCCGGGGAACCACCTTGCGCCAGCCGTGGCGGGCGAGGATCCGGTAGAGCGTCATGGCGCTCGGCGGCTTGCCACAGCGCTTCGCCAGCTCGCCCAGCATCGCGGAGGCCGTCACCATCTGCCCCTCCCGGGCCGCCTCCTCGAAGTGGGCGACGAAATCGGCTTCCTCGGAGGGGGTGAGGACCCCGTGGCGGCGGCCGCCCCAGCCAGCGGTGAGGAGCGAGCTCTCGCCCTCGCTGAGGAATTCGGCCTTGCGGCGATAGACGCTGCTGCAGGAGAGGCCGACCGCCTCGGCGACATCCTGCGCCCTCCACCCCAGGGCCAGCAGGCGGATGCACCTGACCCGTACGTGCTCTCTGCTCGACAGCCCCTTCTCTGCCAGCAGCTCATCCATGCGCTCGACGGTGCCTTCTGGAAACGGAATTGAAGTAGCCATGGACGACGATTCGACGCCGCCGGGCTATTACCTACTGGCTTGAATGTGAATTGGTATGAGGTCCGCCGCTGCGGACGCTCGCGTCTAGACCCCGAGCGTCCTGACCGTCTCGGACTTCGGCACCGTCCGGTGGTCGGGGCTGGTGCCGAGGACCTGGTCGGCGGCGTCGGAGCTGACCCCGAACCAGTAGTGCTCGTTCTTGAAGTGGTGGAGCCGGTGCGAGCGCCAGATCCGGCGGTAGTAGCGGCTCCGCGGCCGGTAGGGAGTGTGGATGATGAAGTGGCTCCACTCGTAGACGCCGACCAGCACGCAGCTGACCGCCATCAGGGTCAGCCAGAGGGCCAGGTGGTCCCCCCCGAGCAGCACCCAGGGCCAGGAGAGCAGCCACATCGTCAGCGCCACCGGCAGCAGGAAGGCGGCGATCAGCGAGCCGGGGATCAGCACCGCCTCCAGCAGCCGCGGGTTGCGATGGTGCCAGCGGTGCATCCGCGCGGTCGGCAGGTCGAGTGTGAAGGGGCCGACCTTGCGCGGCCTGGAGTGCAGCAGGGTGACGTGGATGACCCACTCGGTGAACGGCTGTAGCGCGACCAGCAGCGCGGCGGCGGCGAGGTCGCGCCAGCTCGGGCCGCCGACCGCGATCCGCGCCGCCAGGAACAGCGCCAGGAAGGCGGCGAGCACGCGCGGCGACTGGAAGCGCAGGAACGCCCGTGCGCAGTCCGCAAGCGTCAGCTCGCCGTCGCGACCCGCGACCGAGACCGACGCCGCCGTCAGCGGGTCGCCTGCCGCTGCCGCCTCCTTGCCCGGCATGGCCAGGAAGGTACCTGACCCGATGCTCGCTCGAGCTGGGCCGCCGCAGCGGCCCGGCTCGGTGAGGTCGCCCTGATCCAGCCCGCGGGAATCAGGCCGTGACGCGGGCTGGATCGGGGCTCGAGGTGGTTGGCGGCGGGGCGATGCGGAGGTAGTGAGAGAACGACCAGTCGACGATGCGCTTGGTCCCCAGCGCGCGGATCAGCGGCCCGAGCAGGCGTGGCGGGATCCGCGGCACCAGCCTCTGCGCCCTCAGCATCCAGCGGAACTTCCACTCGTGGGCGTCGTGGAAGCGGACGTAGGAGGCGGCCGCGGCCTCGCGGCTCTGCCGGCCCTCGACCACGCCGCGCAGCTCGCGCCCCAGGGCGACGCCGAAGTAGAGCGCGGTCCTGATCCCCTCGGCGGTCAGCGGCAGGCAGTGGCCGGCCGAGTCGCCGGCGAAGAAGACGCCGCCCTCGGTCGCGCGGCGCAGCTTGTGCGGGATCCAGTTGCCCTGGTAGCGGACCCGTTCGCGCCCCAGGTCCGCGGCCAGCAGCTCGGTCGTCTCGCGCACGTGGAAGCGGGGGTCGAAGGAGCCGACGCCGATCCGCAGCTCGTCGCGGGCGGGGAAGGACCAGCCGTAGCCGGCGGGGACGTAGTGGCGGTCGATCCACACCTCGAGGTCCTCGCCGGAGCCGCCGGGGTGGACCTCGAGCCCGCGCGAGAGCGGCGCGCCGGGCGGCTGGTAGCCGTCGCCGAAGGCGAGCACGCGGCGCCAGCCGAGCGCGTCGACGACTAGCGGGGAGGTGAGGGTGCCGCGGTCGGTCTCGACCGCGATCGCGTCGTCGCCGTTAGCCGGCGCCGCGCGGCCGTTCACCTTGGCGGTCTCGAAGCGGGCGTCGCAGTCGCGCCAGAGCAGCTCGCACAGCTCGCGGTAGTCGAAGGTCGAGAAGGTCCAGGGGAGGCGGTAGCGGCTGCTGCCGTGGGGGGTGTGGATCAAGAGCGAGTCGAAGCGCTGGCGCTCGGCCGCCATCAGCCCCGCCGCCCGCAGCCACTCGGTCGGGATCCCGCAGGCCGAGGTCTGTCGCTCGCCGATCTCGTAGCGGTCGACGACCAGCACGTCGGCCCCCGAGCCGGCCAGTTCCCGTGCCACGGCGAGGCCGGCAAAGCTCGCCCCGCAGATCAGGACGTCGCAGCTGCCGGAGAGGGGACTGCGCTCGTCGCCGCGTTTCGTGGCTCGAATCGGCACGACGTGGAGCGTATCCACTCTGCAATCATCCGCCGCTGTGTCCGTGACCGATACGACCCTTCCCCCTGCGTCCCCCGGAACTCCGGTCGAGGGCTCCGCCGGTCTGCTGCTCGAAATCGACGGCCAGATCGTCCCCAACTACGCGGCGACGATGGTCTCCTTCGAGGAGGGGGACGTCGTCAAGGGCAAGGTGGTGCGGATCGACAAAGACGAGGTCCTGGTCGACATCGGCTACAAGTCCGAGGGCGTCATCCCCTCGACCGAGCTCTCGATCCGCAAGTCCGTCGACCCGGCCGACGAGGTGGAGCTGGGCGAGGAGATCGACGCCCTCGTCCTCACCAAGGAGGACGCCGAGGGGCGGCTGGTGCTCTCCAAGAAGCGCGCCCGCTTCGAGAAGGCGTGGCGCCGCATCGAGGCCGCCGCCGAGTCGGGCGAACCGGTCGAGGGGAGCGTGATCGAGGTCGTCAAGGGCGGCCTGATCCTCGACCTCGGGGTGCGCGGCTTCCTGCCCGCCTCGCTGGTCGACATCCGCCGCGTCCACAACCTCGACGAGTTCCTCGGCCAGACGCTCGAGTGCAAGGTGATCGAGCTGAACCGCAGCCGCAACAACGTGGTGCTCTCGCGCCGCGCGGTGCTGGAGGAAGAGCGCAAGGAGGTTCGCGAGCAGATCCTCGGCCGCCTGGCTCCGGGCCAGGTCGTCGACGGCAAGATCTCCAACATCGTCGACTTCGGCGCCTTCGTCGACCTCGACGGGATCGATGGGCTGATCCACATCTCCGAGCTTTCCTGGAGCCACGTCAACCACCCCTCCGAGGTCGTCACGATCGGCGACACGGTGCGGATCAAAGTTCTCGACATCGACCGCGACCGGCAGCGCATCTCGCTCGGCCTCAAGCAGACGCAGGAGGATCCGTGGCAGCGGGTGATCAGCACCTACCGGCCCGGCGACGTGCTCGAGGGCACGGTGACCAAGGTCGTCGCCTTCGGCGCCTTCGTCGAGATCCTGCCCGGGGTCGAGGGCCTGGTCCACATCTCCGAGCTAGCCGACCACCACGTCGAGAGCCCGAGCGAGGTGGTCGAGCCGAACTCGAAGCTGAACGTGAAGATCCTCGAGATCGACGAGGAGCGGCGGCGGCTCTCGCTCAGCATCAAGCGGGTCGAGGGCGGGAACATGCCGATGGGGGACCTGGGGGAGCAGATCGAGGCGGCTGAGGGTTCGGACGAGGGACCAGGCGCCGCGGCCGCGGGTCCTGTCGCGACGGAGGGCACCCCCTCCTCGCCGGAGGGGGAACCCTCCATCGCACCACCCGCGGAAGAGACGTCTGAGGAGATCGCCGAAGCCCCGGCCGCTGAGTTAGCAGCTGAGGAGCCTGACGCGGAGGCCCCCGCGGAAGAGACGCCTGCGGAGCCCGTAGCCGAGGAGGTTCCGGCCGCGGAGCAGGCAGCCGAGGAGCCTGTGGCCGCTGAGGAGGAACCCGTAGCTGAGGAAACCCCGGCCGCTGAGGAGCCCGTGGCGGAGGAGCCCGAGGCGGAAGCCGAGGCTCCGGCTGCCGGCGAGCCTGAGGCGCCTGCCGAGAGCTGAGTCGGGCCGGTGGCTCGGCCGCTTACGATCGGGCTGACCGGCGGGATTGCGGCCGGGAAGTCCGAGGCTCTGGCGGCGTTCGGGCGGCTCGGGGCGCCCACGATCTCCGCCGACGAGGTGGTGCACGGGCTGCTCGAGACCGAGCCGTTGCTGCCGCGGCTGGTCGAGCGGTGGGGGGAGGACGTCGCGCCGGGCGGGCGGGTCGATCGGGAGCGGATCGGGTCGATCGTCTTCGCCGATCGCGACGAGCTGAGCTGGCTCGAGGGCCAGATCCACCCGCTGGTCGGCGAGCGGATCGGCGCCTGGCTGCACTCGCTTCCCGAGGACGCGGAGGTCGCCGTGGTCGAGGTGCCGCTGCTGTTCGAGGCGGGAATGGAGGGCGTCTTCGACACGACCGTCGCCGTCGTCGCCTCCGAGCCGGTGCGCCGCGAGCGCGCCGAGGCCCGCGGGCACGCCCTGGTCGAGGGCCGCGAGGCGCGCCAGCTCGACCAGGGCGAGAAGGCGGCTCGGGCCGACCACGTGGTCGAGAACGACGGCAGCATCGAGGATCTCGAGCAGCGGCTGTCCGTGCTTGTCGACACACTACGGGGATGAGGCAGAGGGCGAGGCGGCGACGGCGCCTGCTCGCTGGCGGGGCGGTGGCCGTGGCGGCCGGAATCGGGCTGGGGGCGGCGCTCGGCCTGTTCGGCAAGTTCGGCCAGGTGATCCAGGAGCTGACGCTGCCCCTCCAGCACGAGGACATCATCCGCCAGCAGGCCGCCGAGAAGCACGTCGACGCCTCGCTGATCGCCGCCGTGATCTACGCCGAGTCGCGCTTCGAAGACCAGACCTCGAAGGCCGGCGCCCGGGGGCTGATGCAGATCACGCCGCAGACCGCGAAGGAGATCGAGAAGCTGAGCGGCGGCACCACCTTCAAGCTGACCGACCTCGGCGATCCCGAAATCAACATCCGCTACGGCACCTTCTACCTGAGGGAACTGTTGAAGCGCTACGACGGCAACGAGGTGGCGGCGCTGGCCGCCTACAACGCCGGGCCGACCCGGGCCGACCGCTGGGGTGGGGCGGACCTGACCCTGGAAGCGATCCCGCTCGAGGAGACGCGCGCCTACGTCGCCGCCGTGCTCGACAAGCAGCGCGCCTACCGGAACGCCTACCCGCGGGAGCTGGGCTACCCGTGAGCGCGGAGCGACCAAGCGTGCATATCCGGTTCTTCGCGCCGGGAGCGGAGCGTGAACCGCTGTGAATAGCGTGCCGCCTCGCCCGCGCCTCGCCGCCCTCGCCTTCGCGGTCGGGCTGGTCCTCGCCGACTCCTCGATCGTCGTCCTGGCCCTGCCGCGGATCTACCGCGATCTCGACACCAGCGTCGCCGGGGTCACCTGGGTGCTGGTCTCGTTCAACCTTGTGATGGCTCTGGCCGCGGTTCCGGCCGCCCACCTGGCGCGCCGCGTCGGGCCCGGGCGGGCGGCGGCCTTCGGACTCGCGGTCTTCGCCGGCGCCGGCATCGCCTGCGGGCTCTCCTCGGAGCTGAGCACGCTGATCGCCGCCCGCTGCGTGCAGGCGCTCGGCGGCGCCGCGGCGGTCACCGCCGTGCTCGAGCTGCTGCCGGCGACGGTCGGCTCCGAACGGCGCGCCGCCGCGATCTGGGCGACCGCGGGGGCGACCGGCGCCGCGCTCGGCCCGGCGATCGGCGGCCTGCTGACCGAGCTGGTCTCCTGGCAGTCGATCTTCCTCGTCCAGGCGCCGCTGGCGATCGCCGCCGGGGCGCCGCTGCTGGCCGTCGCCCGGCACGAGGCATCGACCTCGATCGTCGCCGCCGAGCTGCGCCGCACCGGCCGCCCGCACCTGCTCGCCAACCTGGCGCTGGCGCTGGTCTCCTCGGCGATCGCCGCCGCCCTCTTCCTGCTCGTCCTGCTGCTGATCGAAGGCTGGCGCCTGAGCCCGATCGGCGCCGCGATCGTCGTCTCGGCGATGCCGCTGGCGGCCCTGCTCGGCGCCCGCCTCGGCCCCGCGGCCGGCAGCGCCCGCGCCCGCGCCGCCGCCGGGGCGATCCTCGTCTCCGGCGGCCTCGGCGGCCTGGCGCTGCTGCCGCACGCGAACGTCGCCCTGACGCTGCCGCCCCAGCTCCTCGTCGGGGTCGGGCTGGCACTGGTCCTCTCGGCGCTGACCGAGACGGCGCTCGCGGGCCGGGCGCCGCAGGCGATCCACGGCGGCTGGACGATCTCCGCCCGCCACGCCGGGGTGGCGATCGGGCTGATCGTCCTGACGCCGGTGTTCACGGCCGACATCGCCCGGCAGCGCCGCGACGCGATCGACGCCGGCACCGCGGTCGTCCTCGACGCCCGGGTCGACCCGCTGCTGAAGCTCTCGCTGGCGCGGCGGATCTCGGAGCAGCTGGAAGGGGAGCGGGGCAAGGTGCCGACGATCGGCCCCGCCTTCGAACCGCTGCCCGAGGACCCCGCCGACCGCGCCGACGCGATCCGGCTGCGCGAAGAACTTCAGGACCAGCTCGACCGCGCCGCCACCCACGCCTTCAGCCCGTCGTTCGGGCTCGGCGCGCTGCTCGGCCTGCTGGCGCTGATCCCGATCGGCCTGGCCAGGAGGGTCGATCTATGAGCCTCCGATGTTCCTTTTCCCCGAATGGCGTGGACAACGAACAGCGGAAGGGGAGGGTTCTCGTATGAGCGCCTCGGGACGGGGAGCGTGGCTGATCGCTGCGGCCGTCGTCGCCTCGCTGGCGCTGGTCGGCATCTACCTGGCGGCCGGCGGTTCCTCCTACCAGCCGGCGAAGACGCAGGATCCCTGCCAGCCGCGCGCCTGGCGCAATCCCGAAGGCCTCGAGCAGATCGCCGAACAGTTCTCGCTCTCCGCCCTCGACGGCGCCGCCTGCCGGCTCGGCGTCAGCCGCGAGACGCTGGCCCGGGCGCTGGCGACGCCGCGCTCGCGCGAACGCTTCACCCGCCGCTACGGGATCGACGACGCCGAGCTGGCGCGGGCGATCCGCGCCGGCCTGCTGCGGGCGGTCGCCGACGCCGAACGGGCCGGCGCGCTCAGCCCGTTGCTGGCCGCTCCGCTGCGGGCGGCCCTGCGCCAGATCCCGCTCGAACAGGCGATCGAACTGATCAAGGACGCCCGCTCGCTGCTCGATCGGGCGCAGAGCTTCCTCGGCCCCGCCGAAGGCCTGCTCGAACAGATCCTTCCCTGATATGGCCGCCCCCGGACGCGGGAGCGGAGGAGGCGTCGCTCAGTCCTTGAACTGGAAGCGCTGGGACTTGACGTTCCAGTCGATGCCCTCGCAGAGCTCTTCGGGCGTGACCTCGAGCACGCCGCAGAGCCTGATCATCGTGCCCAGCCGCGGCTCGCGGCCACCGCGCTCGAGCAGCGATATCTCGGTCCGGTGCAGGTCGCAGCGAAAGCCCAGCTCCTCCTGGGAGATCTCGGCCTTCAGTCTCGCCTTCCTCAGGCTCTTGGCGAATCGGTCGCGTGGTTTCATCCGGCCTGATTCTCTTTGTCTGTCGACAGTACCTCTACAGACAACGCCTCACGACAAGGAACCGAGATGTTTATCATGGATCGCGCGCCGGGGGGCGCGCTTGGCCGGTCGTTAAGGTGGCTCCGTGTCCGAGTTCAAGCTGAATCCGGCCTACACGCCGACCGCCGACCAGCCGCAGGCGATCGCCGGGCTGGCCGAGGGGCTGGAGGCGGGCGAGCGGTTCCAGACGCTGCTCGGCGCCACCGGGACCGGCAAGACCTTCACGATGGCGGCGACGATCGCGGCGGTGCGGCGGCCGACCCTGGTGATCGCGCACAACAAGACGCTCGCCGCTCAGCTCTGCAACGAGTTCCGCGAGTTCTTCCCCGACAACGCGGTCGAGTACTTCGTCTCCTACTACGACTACTACCAGCCGGAGGCCTACGTCCCGGCGCAGGACCTCTACATCGAGAAGGACTCCTCGATCAACGACGAGATCGACCGCCTGCGCCACGCGGCGACGGCGGCGCTGTTCGCCCGCCGCGACACGATCATCGTCGCCTCGGTCTCATGCATCTACGGGATCGGCTCGCCCCAGGTCTACAACGAAAAAATGCAGCTGTTCAAGGTCGGCGAGCGGATCGACCGCGACGAGGTGCTGCGCAAGCTGGTCAAGATGCAGTACCAGCGCAACGACACCGCGCTCGGCCGCGGCGCCTTCCGCTCGCGCGGCGAGGTGCTGGAGATCATGCCCTCCTACGCCGAGTCGGCCTACCGGATCGCCCTGTTCGGCGACGAGATCGAGGCGATCCAGCACTTCGACCCGCTGACCGGCGAGGTGCTCGACGCGATCGACCACGTCTCGGTCTGGCCCGCCTCCCACTACGTGACCAGGGATGAGACGCTGGAGCGGGCGGTCGAGGAAATCCGCCACGAACTGAACTCGCGCACGGCCGAGCTGGAGGACGAAGGCAAGCAGCTCGAGGCGCACCGGCTGCGCCAGCGCACCGCCTACGACATCGAGATGCTGAAGGAGCTCGGCTTCACTTCGGGGATCGAGAACTACTCGCGGATCCTCGACGGCCGGCCGCCGGGCAGCCCGCCGCACACCCTGATCGACTACTTCCCCGACGACTTCGTCGTCTTCGTCGACGAGTCCCACCAGACGGTCCCGCAGATCGGCGGCATGTACGAGGGGGACAGGTCGCGCAAGCAGACGCTGATCGACTACGGCTTCCGGCTGCCCTCGGCGATCGACAACCGGCCGCTCAAGTTCGACGAGTTCCTGGAGCGAGTTCCTCGGCTGGTGATGGTCTCGGCGACGCCGGGGCCGTTCGAGCGGGCCGAATCGACCCGGATCGTCGAGCAGATCGTCCGCCCAACCGGGATCGTCGACCCGGAGATCGAGGTGCGCGAGACGCGCAACCAGATCGACGACCTGATGAACGAAATCAAGGTCCGGGCCGAGGCCGGCGACCGCGTCCTGGTCACCACGCTGACCAAGAAGATGGCCGAGGACCTGACCGGCTACCTGCTCGAGTACGGGGTCAAGGTCCGCTACCTGCACTCGGAGATCGACACCCTGGAGCGGATCCAGATCGTCCGCGACCTGCGGCTCGGCGAGTACGACGTGCTGGTCGGGGTCAACCTGCTGCGCGAGGGCCTCGACCTGCCCGAGGTCTCGCTGGTCGCGATCCTCGACGCCGACAAGGAGGGCTTCCTGCGCGGCGAGACCAGCCTCGTGCAGACGATCGGCCGCGCCGCCCGCAACGTCAACGGCCGGGTGCTGATGTACGCCGACCGCGAGACCGACTCGATGCGCGCCGCGATCCGCGAGACCGATCGTCGCCGGGTGATCCAGCTCGCCTACAACGAGGAGCACGGGATCACCCCGGAGACGGTCCGCAAGGGGATCTCCGAGATGAGCGAGTTTCTGGCGATGGAGGACCGGGCGCCGAAGCGCCGCCGCCGTCGGCGCGGCGAGGAGCTCTCCGACCCGGCCGAGCTGGAGAAGATGATCGTCGCCCTCGAGGAGGAGATGCTGGCGGCGGCCGACGACCTCCGCTTCGAGGAGGCCGCCCGCCTCCGCGACGAGCTGAAGGAGCTGCGCCGCGATCTGGACGGGATCACGGCGGGCGCGTAGCCGGCGGTCGTGAGAGCATCGGCTCCGTGACCATCTGCGAGGAGATCGCCGGCTGGGCGGCCGGGCTGCGGCCCGGCGACCTTCCAGCCAGCGTCCGCGAGCGTGCTGCGCTCCAGGCGATGAGCATCGCGGCGGGCCGCGCCGCCGGGGAGCGTGCCGCGGCGCCGTTCGCCGCGGTCGCCCCCGACGGCCCGGCCGGCGAGGTCTACCGCTCGGCCGCCGCCTCGATCGCCCACGACTGGGACGACTACCTGTTCATGGGGCATACCGGGCACTCGGCGGTCCCGGTCGCCGCTGCCTTCGCCGCCGATCCGGACCGGGTGCCGGTCGCCCAGGTCGCCGCCAACGAGGTCGCCGGCCGGCTCGGCGCGGCGCTCTTCCTCGGCCCCCACAACGGCCAGTTCTGGGCCTCGATCCACTGCGCCTCGGCGGCGCTCGCGGCGGCGGTCGGCCTCGGCCTCGACGCCGAGTGCACCGCGCATGCGCTGGCGATCGCCCTCTACCAGCCGCCCTACGGGATGTGGCCCGGGTTCATGGGACCGGGGTCGAAGCTGCTGACCGCGGCCGAGCCGGCGGCGGCCGGGGCGCGGGCGGCGCTGCTGGCCGCCGAGGGGATGACCGGGGCGCTCGACGTGATCGAGCACCCGCGCGGCGTCCTCGCAAACCTCTCCTTCGTCCCGCGGCCGGCGATGTTCGGCGGGTTCGGAAGCGTCTGGCTGACCGACACCCTCGCCTTCAAGCGGCTGCCAGGCTGCGCCTACCTCCAGTCCGTCGGCGAGGCAGCCTGCGCGGCCGGCGTCGACGCGGGCGAGGTCGACGCGGTCGAGGTCGAGGCCGGCTGGCTGACCTGCGAGATGGAGGAGCTGGGAGCCGGACCGGATCTCTCGCCGGTGCGGGTCAACTTCTCGGCGAAGCTGAGCACCGCGATCGCCCTGCTCGCCGGCCGCCTCACTCCGGCCGAGCTGGAGCCTTCCTGGTTGGCCGCGAACGAGGCGAAGGTCCGGGCGCTGGCGGCGCGGGTAAGCGTGCGCCACGATCCGGCTCTGACCGCGAAGACCCTGCTGGGGACGCTCGAGGCGGGCGCCTCGCCCGACCTCGGAGTCGGGGATCTGCTGCGGATCCGCCGCCGGCTGGCCGACGTCAACATGGACGGGGCGAACCCCGGCCCGGCCCTGCTGCGCGCGGTCCGTGCCGACCCGGCCCTGCGCCGCGCCGTCGGCGGCTCGCTCGTCGACCGGCTTCGCCGGCGCCCCGCCGGCGCGATCGCCGACCTCGACGTCGCCCGCCTGCGGATGACCTTCCCGAGCCGGCTGCGGATCCGCCTCCGCGACGACTCGATCCGCACGATCGAGGGAGCCGAGCCGGGCTCGTGCGGCCGGTCTCTCGACGAGCAGCGCGCGGTCGTCGCGGAGAAGCTCGAGGTCGCCGGCCTCGAGGCGGCGAAGGCGGCCCTGGCCGCGTCTAACCTCTGACCGTGGCGATCGACGTCAGCGAGACGAGCTTCGAGCGCGAGGTGATCGAGCGCTCGCGCTCGGTCCCGGTCGTCGTCGACTTCTGGGCCGAGTGGTGCGGGCCGTGCCGGACGCTCACGCCGGCGCTGGAGGCCGCCGAGGCGGCTCGCGACGGCAAGGTCGTGCTGGCCAAGGTCGACGTCGATGCCAACCAGGCGCTCGCCGCCCGCTACGGCGTGCAGGGGATCCCGGCGGTGAAGGCGTTCCGCGACGGCGCCGTGGTCGACGAGTTCGTCGGCGCCGTGCCGCGGGCCAAGGTGGAAGAGCTGTTCGACGCGCTGGCGCCCTCGCGGGCCGACGAGCTGCTGGCCGCCGGCGACGAGCTGTCGCTGCGCGAGGCGGCCGAGCTGGAGCCGCGGCGGGCCGACATCGCCGTCGCCCTCGCCTGGGCGCGGCTGGAGCGCGGGGCGGAGGACGAGGCGCTGGAAGCGGTCGAGGGCCATCAGGGGGACTTCGCCGCGGAGGGCATCGCCGCCCGGATCGGGCTGACGAAGGCCGGCGTCGGCGAGGAGGCCTTCGCCAGCCTCGACCGTGGCCACCGCGAGGCGGCTCTCGACGCGCTCCTCGCCGCAATCCCGAACGCCGACGAGGAGACCCGCGAGCAGATCCGCCGCGCCTCCGTCGGCATCCTCAGCGAGCTCGACCCGGCCGACCCGACCGCCCGCGAGTACCGCAAGCGCCTCGCCGCCGCTCTCTACTGACGGGTCGCCTTTTTCGGGATATACCCGAACAAAGCGACCCGGCCGGGAGGGAACGTCTGCGGTGGGGTGGGGTATCTGCTTCGCTCCAGTAGACTCGAAACACAGTGGAGGCGCCGCACGAAGGCGGGCAAGGAGAGGACCGGCCCAGGGCAGGCCGGGACTACCCACGCGACTGGCCGGAGTTCCAACGCTTCTTCCCCGACGAGCAGGCATGCCTGGACTACCTGGAACGGCTGCGCTGGCCCAAGGGCTTCCGCTGCCCCGCCTGCGGCTCGAAGGAGGGCTGGCGCACCAAGCGCGGCCTTTGGGTCTGCCGAGCCTGCGAGCGCCAGACCTCGGCGACCGCCGGCACCCTGTTTGCCGGCACCCGCACGCCTCTTCTGAACTGGTTCGCGGCGATTTGGCAGCTGGTCTCCCAAAAACAGGGAATGTCGGCGCTCGGCTTCAAGCGGGCGATGGGCCTGGGCTCCTACGAGACCGCCTGGGCGCACCTGCACAAGCTGCGCCGGGCGATGGTCCGCCCCGGCCGCGAGCTCCTGGATGGGCTGGTCGAAGTCGACGAGGCCTACGTCGGCGGGCGCGATATCGGCACCGATGGCCGCCAAACGGCCGAGAAGTCGATCGTGATCTGCGCAGTGGAGGTGCGCCCTGGAGTACGGGAGTCCGCGGGGCGGATCAGGCTGAGCCGGCTGGACCGGGCGACCAAGCCCGCCCTGGAGGGCTTCGTCTGCGAGGCGGTAGCGCCGGGGGGCCGGGTCAGGACCGACGGCTGGAACCTCTACGCCGACCTTCCCCGGTTCGGCTACCGCCACGACCCGATCAACGTCTCGCGCACCGGCCAGCCCGCCTCCGCCTCGATGCCCCACGTGCACCGCGTCTTTGCCCTGCTCAAGCGCTGGCTGTTGGGCACCCACCAGGGCTCGGTGGCCCCCCAGCAGCTCGACTACTACCTCGACGAGTTCACCTTCCGCTTCAACCGTCGTCGCTCGCGCTATCCCGGCCTGCTCTTCTACCGGCTGCTGCAGGAGGCCGTCGATACCGAGCCGATCCCGCTCAAGCGGATCCTCGGCGGCGAGCAGGGGCGGGAAGGAACGGGGCGCTCAGGCCGAAGCTAGGCGCCAACTGGAGCGAAGCAGATACCCCACACGTCTGTTCGCCTGCGTAGAATCGACCGCCAGTGGCTGCCTCTGAGCGGATCGTCATCTCCGGTGCCCGGGAGCACAACCTGAAGGGCATCGACGTCGAGCTGCCCCGGGACGCGCTGATCGTGATCACCGGGCTCTCCGGCTCGGGCAAGTCGAGCCTCGCCTTCGACACGATCTACGCCGAGGGGCAGCGGCGCTACGTCGAGTCGCTGTCGGCCTATGCGCGGCAGTTCCTCGGCCTGATGGAGAAGCCCGACGTCGACTCGATCGAGGGGCTCTCGCCGGCGATTTCGATCGACCAGAAGACGACCTCGCGCAACCCGCGCTCGACGGTCGGCACGGTGACCGAGATCTACGACTACCTGCGGCTGCTCTGGGCGCGGATCGGGGTGCCCCACTGCCCAACCTGCGGCGAGGAGATCGCCGGCCAGTCCCAGGAGCAGATCGTCGACCGGCTGATGACCCTCGAGGAGGGGACGAAATTCATGGTCATGGCGCCGGTCGTCCGCGGCCGCAAAGGCGAGTACGGCAAGCTGCTCGAGCAGCTGCGGCTGGAGGGCTACTCGCGGGTCGAGGTCGACGGCGCGCTGCGCCGCCTCGACGAGGAGATCGTCCTCGACAAGAAGTTCAAACACGACGTCTCGGTCGTCGTCGACCGCCTCGTGATGAAGCCCGACCTGCGCCGGCGCCTCTCCGAGTCGGTCGAGGCCGCCGCCGGGCTGGCCGCCGGCCTGGTCCAAGTCGAGATCCTCGGCGACGCCGAGGAGAAGATGCTCTTCTCCGAGCAGTTCGCCTGCCTCGAGTGCGGCACCTCGATCCCCGAGCTGGAGCCACGGATCTTCTCCTTCAACTCGCCGCACGGCGCCTGCGAGCGCTGCCACGGGCTTGGCTTCCAGCGGGTGATCGACCCCGAGCTGGTCGTCCCCGATCCGACCCTCTCGCTCGGCGAGGGCGCGCTACAACCCTGGAACCGCGGCATCACCGCCTACTGGAGGCGCCTCGTCGCCGCGGTCGCCGAGGAGTACGGCGTCGACCTCGACAAGCCCTGGTCGAAGCTCAAGAAGAGCGACAAGGAGATCTTCCTCCACGGCACCGGCGAGGACCGCCACCAGGTCAGCTACACCAACCGCTTCGGCCGCCGCCGCTCCTACAAGGTGCGCTTCGAGGGGATCCTCAACAACCTCGAGCGCCGCTACGAGGAGACCGACTCCGAGACCAACCGCGAGCGGATCGAGGGCTACATGGCCGAGCAGCCCTGCCCCGACTGCGAGGGGGCGCGGCTGCGGCCGGAGAGCCTCGCGGTCACCGTCGGCGGCCTCAGCATCGCCTCCTACACCGAGCTCTCCGCGCGGGCGGCGGCCGAGTGGATCGCGGCGCTGGAGCTGACCGAGACCGAGCGGGCGATCGCGCGGCTGATCGTACGCGAGATCTCCGAACGGCTCGCCTTTCTCGAGAACGTCGGCATCGGCTACCTCTCGCTGGCCCGCTCGGCGCGCTCGCTGTCCGGCGGCGAGGCGCAGCGGATCCGCCTCGCGACCCAGATCGGCTCCAGCCTGGTCGGGGTGATGTACGTGCTCGACGAGCCCTCGATCGGCCTCCACCAGCGCGACAACGAGAAGCTGATCGGGACGCTCGACCGGCTGCGCGACCTCGGCAACACGGTGATCGTCGTCGAGCACGACGAGGGCACGATGCGCGCCGCCGACCACCTGCTCGATCTCGGCCCCGGCGCCGGGGAGCACGGCGGCCACGTGATCGCCGCCGGCACGCCGTCGCAGGTCGCCAAGGACCCCGCCTCGCTGACTGGCCAGTACCTCTCCGGCAAGCGCCGGATCGAGGTCCCCGCGGAGCGGCGCCAGCCGCGCGGCGCGCTGCTGATCCGCGGCGCCCGCGAACACAACCTGAAGGGGATCGACGTGGCGCTGCCGCTCGGCGTCTTCTGCTGCGTCACCGGCGTCTCCGGCTCGGGCAAGTCGACCCTGGTCAACGAGACCCTGCATCACGCGGTCGCCAACCGCCTGCACCAGGCGAAGCTGCGCCCCGGCGCCCACGACGGGATCGACGGGCTCAGCCAGATCGACAAGATCATCAACATCGACCAGTCGCCGATCGGCCGCACGCCGCGCTCCAACCCGGCCACCTACACCAAGATCTTCGACCACATCCGCCAGCTCTTCACCCGGACCCAGGAGGCGCGGGCGCGCGGCTACAAGCCGGGCCGCTTCAGCTTCAACGTCAAGGGGGGGCGCTGCGAGGTCTGCCGCGGCGACGGCCAGATCAAGATCGAGATGCACTTCCTGCCCGACGTCTACGTCCCCTGCGAGCAGTGCCACGGCCGCCGCTACAACCGCGAGACGCTCGAGGTCCGCTTCAAGGGCAAGAGCATCGCCGACGTGCTCGAGATGTCGGTCGAGGAGGCGGTCTCCTTCTTCGAGAACGTGCCGAAGATCGCCCGCCGGCTGCGCACGCTGCACGACGTCGGCCTCGACTACATCCGGCTCGGCCAGGCGGCGACGACGCTGTCGGGCGGCGAGGCGCAGCGGGTCAAGCTGGCGACCGAGCTGTCCAAGGTCGCCACCGGCGACACCCTCTACATCCTCGACGAGCCGACCACCGGCCTGCACTTCGCCGACGTGCAGCGGCTGCTCGACGTGCTCGGCCGCCTGGTCGATGCCGGCAACACCGTGGTCGTGATCGAGCACAACCTCGACGTGATCAAGACCGCCGACCGGATCGTCGACCTCGGGCCCGACGGCGGCGAGGAGGGGGGAGAGGTGGTCGCCATCGGCACCCCCGAGGAGATCGCCGCGGTCGAGAGCTCCCACACCGGCCGCTTCCTGGCCGAGCTGGTCGAGCCGGCGAGGCCGGCCGGGCCGAAGCGCAAGCAACGCGAGCCCGTCGCGGCATAGGAGCCGGTTGGCGCTTTTGTGTCGCTATGCGACACAAAAGCGCCATGCGCTTCAGTCCGAAACGAGCAGCGAGGCGCCGATCGCGCCGCCCAGGTCGCCGAGCTCGGCGACGTGCACGCGCGGCGGGCGGTCGTCGACGAACAGGTGCTTGTGCATCTCCTTCGTCAGGTGGTCCATGAAGTGATCGCCGAAGCGCGCGCCGAGGCCGCCGCCGATCACCACCGCTTCGACGTCGAGCAGGTTGACGGCGGAGGCGATCCCGGTCCCGAGGTAGCGGACGGCGCGGCGCAGCAGGCTCTCGGCGAGCGGGTCCTCCTCGCGCAGGGCGTGCTCCCAGACCGAGCTGGTGAGCCGGTCTTTGCCGCGCTTCTCCATGATCTCGAAGAGGTTGGTGTCGACGCCGGCGGCGCGCTCGCGGTGCGCCCGCGCCTCCATCGCCGCCCGGCCGGCGTAGGCCTCGAGGCAGCCGCGCCGGCCGCAGGGGCAGCGGGCGCCGTTGCGCTTGACGACGGTGTGGCCGATCTCCCCGGCGGCGCCGCGACCGAGCCAGGGCTTGCCGCCGAGAATGATGCCGCCGCCGACCCCGGTGCCCCACCAGACGCCGAGCAGCGAGTCGTAGTCGCGCCCGGCGCCGAGCCGGTACTCCCCTTCGACCGCCACCTGGACGTCGTTGCCGATCCGCACCCGCGTGCCGAGCGCCTTCGCGAGCGTCTCGCCGAGCGGGAAGCTGCCTTCCCAGCCGGGCAGGTTGCGGGCGCCGGAGACGACGCCGGTCGACTCCTCGGCGTCGCCGGGCGAGCCGACCCCGATTCCCGCCAGATCCTCCGGCTTCGCCCCCGCCGCCGAGGCGGCTTCGCGCAGCGCGTCCTCTATCGCCCGCGCGACGTCGTCCGGCCCGCCGGAGGTCGGGGTCGGCTGCCGCGCTTCGCCCAGCAACTTGCCGCCGCCGTCGACGACGACCGTCTGGATCTTGGTGCCGCCGAGATCGATGCCGCCACGCAGGTCGCTCACGTGCGTCAGTGTATGCGCCCGGATGAGCAACCGAGGCTGGCGAGTCTGGTGGGCGAAGCGGCGCTGGTACGAGCGCAACCGCCGCCGGCTGCGCCGCCTGCGGATCGACCGCCACGCGGCCCGCGGCGGCTTCTTCGTCCGCTACCCGGTCGAGGGCGAGCTGCTGGAGGCGCTCGACGAGGGCCGCCTGACGATCGGCGAGGGCACTCTGCTGGAGCCCGGCTGCTGGCTGACCCTTGCCCCCGAGGCGCGGATCGAGATCGGCGCCGGCTGCTTCCTCAACCGCAACACGATGCTCGCCGCCCAGGCCGGGGTCGTCGTTGGCGACCACACGATGTTCGCCAACGGCTGCTTCGTCGGCGACGCCGAGCACCGCTTCGACGACCCGGACACGCCGGTCACCTGGCAGGGCTTCACCAGCAAGGGACCGGTGCGGATCGGCGCCAACTGCTGGTTCGGCGTCAACTGCGTCGTCACCGGCGGCGTGACGATCGGCGAGCGCTGCGTGATCGGCGCCAACTCGGTCGTCAACCGCGACCTGCCACCGGGCATGATCGCCGCGGGCGCGCCGGCCCGTGTGATCAAGGCCATAGATTTCCGTCGCTGAGGCGCCAATGCTCCGTTCGGTGGCCTATGCACCCTCAACGGAGCACGCGTCCCCGCGACCGCGGCTGTGGAAGGTCCTATAATCGCCTTTCGGCCGTGACCCCCAGGGCATGGACCTCGAGATGAGCCTCGCACTGACCGAGCCCCCGCACGCAAGAGCCGGCGTGAAATTCGTTCGCGCCAGGGACGAGCTGCGCGCCGCGCTGGCCGCGCCGCGCCGCGAGGGCCGCTCGATCGGCCTGGCGCCGACGATGGGCTGCCTGCACGAGGGGCATCTCTCGCTGCTGCGGGCGGCGCGGGAGGAGTGCGACGTGGTCGTGATGAGCCTGTTCGTCAACCCGGCCCAGTTCGGCCCCGGCGAGGACCTCGACCGCTACCCGCGCGACGAGGCGCGCGACGCCGAGCTGGCCGCCGCGGCCGGCGTCGACCTGATCTACGCGCCGCCGGTCGAGGAGGTCTACCCCGACGGCTTCGCGACCGCGGTCGAGGTCGCCGGCCTGACCGAGGTGCTCGACGGCGACCCGGCGCGGCGCGGTCCCGGCCACTTCCGCGGTGTCACCACGGTCGTCGCCAAGCTCTTCAACTCGGTCGGGCCCGACGTCGCCTACTTCGGCCAGAAGGACGCCCAGCAGCTGGCGGCGATCCGCCGCATGGTCCGCGACCTCGACTTCCCGGTGCGGATCGAGGGGCTGCCGATCGTGCGCGAGTCCGACGGCCTGGCGATGAGCTCCCGCAACGCCTACCTCGATCCGGCCGAGCGCGAGCGGGCGACCGCCCTCTCGCGCGCCCTGGCCGCCGCCGAGCGCGCCGCCCGGGCCGAGTCGCTCGCCGCCGGCATCGAGGCCGGGCTGCGCGAGCTGGCCGCCGCCGGGATCGAGCCCGAGTACCTCGAGGCGCGCGACCCCGAAGACCTCTCCCCGGTCGCCGAGCTCGGCGACCGTCCCGTCCTCGTCGCCGTGGCCGCCCGGGTCGGCGTGGCGCGACTGATCGACAACGTCACGATCGACCCGAGAACTTGAAACCCGTCACGAAGGGGAGTCAATGCAGAGGCAGATGCTGAAGTCGAAGATCCACCGGGCGACGGTCACCGATTGCGACGTCGGGTACGTCGGCAGCATCACGATCGACACCGAGCTGATGGCCGCCGCCGACCTGATCGCGAACGAGCAGGTGCACGTCTGGGACATCGACAACGGCGCCCGCTTCGTCACCTACGCGATCGACGGCGAGCCCGGCTCGGGGACGATGCAGGTCAACGGCGCCGCAGCCCACCTGACCCGTCCCGGCGACAAGATCATCGTCGCCAGCTTCGGCGCCTACGACGAGGCCGACCTCGAGTCCTACTCGCCGCTCGTCGTCCACGTCGGCGAGGACAACTCGATCGCCGCGGTCGATAGCCGCCCGGAGGTGCTGCTGTCATGAGCTCCGGCGGACGCTCCCACACGGCCCCGCCCCCCGCCGGCCGCAGGCCGATGTCGCTGCCGCGCTTGGCCGAGATGAAGGAGGCGGGGGAGCCGATCGTGATGGTCACGGCATACGACTACCCGTCGGCGAAGGTCGCCGAGGAGGCGGGGGTCGACATCGTCCTGGTCGGCGACTCGGCGGCGATGGTCGTGCTCGGCTATCCCGGCACCGAGCCGGTCTCGATGGACGAGATGGTCGTCCTCGGCAAAGCCGTGCGCCGCGGGTTGAGGACGCCGCTGATGGTCGGCGACATGCCGATGGGAAGCTACGAGGCGAGCAACGAGCTGGCCGTCCAGAACGCCCAGCGCCTGGTCAAGGAGACCGGCTGCCAGACGGTGAAGCTGGAGGCGGGGGGGATCGCGGTCGAGCGGGCGCGGGCGATCGTCCGCGCCGGCATCCCGGTGATGGGCCACGTCGGCCTGACCCCGCAGACGGCGACCGCGCTCGGCGGCTACAAAGCCCAGGGCAAGACCGCGCAGGGCGCGATCAAGCTCTGCGAGGACGCCCTCGCCCTGCAAGCGGTCGGCTGCTTCGCGATCGTCTTCGAGGCGGTGCCGGCGGCGATCGTCGAAGCGATCGTCGCCAGGCTCGAGATCCCGTCGATCGGGATCGGCGCCGGCCCGGCGACCTCCGGCCAGGTGCTCGTCTTCCACGACCTGCTCGGCATCACCACCGGCCACATGGCGAAGTTCGTCAAGCGCTACGCCGACGTCCACGAGACGATGGTCGAGGCGGTCGGCCGCTACGGCGAGGAGGTCCGCTCGCGCCACTTCCCCGAGCCCGACCACGTCTACAGCGTCGAGCCGGCGGAGCTGGACGAGTTCCGCCGCTACCTCGACCAGGAGAGCCTGACCTCGAAGAAAGCCTGGGACTGGGAGCCGTTGCCGTAGCTTGGCCGGACTGACGGGCGTCGGTGCGCAGGCGCACCCGCGGTTGACGCGTCTGGCCGGCGCATTGCGCCACCCGCCTCCTCGCGAATAGCGCCGCTATTCGCTCGTCCGCGTGCGTCGCACTGCTTGGCCAGCCACGCCCCCGCGGACACACCTGCTTCCGACGACCGTCAGTCCGGCTTGACATTCTTTTGAAAAATGACTCTCTCTAAGGAGGAGCGGCGCGCAAGGTTGGTTGATCTGTACAAAGAGGTGCAGGCCTGCACGAGGTGTCCCCTGCACGAAACTCGCACCAAAGCCGTGTTCGGGGCCGGTGACGCCGACGCCGAGGTGATGTTCGTCGGCGAGGCGCCGGGGGCCGACGAGGATCGCCAGGGGCTGCCGTTCGTGGGGCGGGCCGGGCAGCTGCTGAACCAGATGCTCGAAGGGATCGGCCTCTCGCGCGAGGACGTCTTCATCGCCAACGTGCTGAAGAGCCGCCCGCCCGGCAACCGCGATCCGCAGCCGCTGGAGATCGAGGCCTGCCGTCCCTACCTGTTCGAGCAGGTGCGGCTGATCGAGCCGAAGGTCGTCTGCACGCTCGGCAACTTCGCGACCAAGCTGCTGAGCGGCAACCCGGCCGGCATCACCCGCGTGCGGGGGACGCCGCAGATGCACGAGCTGGGCGGTCGCGCCGTCTTCCTGCTGCCGCTCTTCCACCCGGCGGCGGCGCTGCGCACGCCGGCGGTCAGGGAGACGCTGCGGGGCGACTTCGAGCTGCTGCCGAGGCTGCTCGCCGGCCCGGCGCCCGGCGCGCCGCCGCCCGACGAGGAGGTCGAGGAGGCGCCGGCGCCGGACCCTCCGCGGCCCGCCGAAGACCAGCTCGACTTCTTCGGGTGAGCGGCGTCGAGACGATCGAGTCCTGCTCCGCCGGCGAGACCGAAGCGGCCGGAGCGCGGATCGCGGCCGGGTTGCGGCCCGGCGAGCTGGTCGTCGTCAGCGGCGATGTCGGCGCCGGCAAGACGACCCTGATCCGCGGCGCCTGCCGCGCCCTCGGCGTCGAGGGGCCGGTCACCTCTCCGACCTTCACGATCGGCCGGCGCTACCGCGGCCGCGTGCCGGTCTCCCACCTCGACCTCTACCGGCTCTCCGACCTGGAGCGCGAGGACCCGGCGCTGCTCGAGGACTACCTCGACGCCGGCTCGGTCGGCTTCGTCGAGTGGCCCGCCGTGGCCGAGCCGGAGCTGGCCGGCCGCACCGCGCTGGAGGTGCGGATCGAGCATCTCGGCGGAGACCGCCGCAAGATCGAGGTGGTGGCGTGACGCCGGCGAGCGCATCGGCCCGCAAATAGGCGTGTTTCGGGTGGCAGGTGGCGATGCCGCCTCTGTAGCATCGGCCTGGAAATCGCGATCGAAGGAGGAAGCGCCGAGATGAGGGGACTGAAGAAGCCGGCGGCGGTTGCGCTGGGGCTGTCGCTGCTCGCGAGCGCCGGCCCCGCCGCGGCCCAGGGCGCCGCCTTCAAGCACTACGTCGCCTGCGGCCTCTCGAAGAACGCGAGACCGGCGCACGTCTGCGAGAAGAAGCGCAAGAAGGGCGCCTTCTTCCAGAGCAACAGGGCCGACGTCTTCTACACCGTCTGCGTCAAGTTCCCGACCAAGAAGAACCTCTGCGCGCCGAAGCAGGAAGCGGTGCAGGGGACGCTTTACGTCAACAAGATCACCTCGAACATCCCGGGCAAGCACCGGGTGACCTGGTTCGTCGCCGGCAAGCGGGTCGGCGTCTTCGACTTCTTCGTGCCCGGTTGAGAGCCGTACTCGGCTTCGACACCGCGACCGACGACACGGCGGTCGCCGCCACCCGCGGCGAGGCGGTCCTCTACGAGGCGCTGCTCGGCCCGTCGGAGAAGGGCGGGCCGCTGCACGCGACCTCGCTGCTCGGCGAGGTCGAGTGCGCCGTCGCGGCGGCCGGCGGCTGGGCGGCGGTGGAGCGGATCGGGGTCGGCCTCGGGCCCGGCTCGTTCACCGGGGTGCGGGTCGGGATCGCGACCGCGCGCGGCCTCGGCCTGAGCCGCGGCCTGCCGGTCTTCGGCGTCTGCACGCTCGACGCGCTCGGTCGCGGGCTCGGCGAGGCGGCCGGCGAGCGGGACCGCCTCGCGGTCACCGACGCGCGCCGCGGCGAGGTCTTCGCCGCGCTCTACTCGCCGGGCGGCGAGCGGCTCTGGGGCCCGCTGGTCAGCTCGCCCGAGGAGCTCGCCGAGCGGATCGCCGGCCTCTCCCGACCCGCTCTTTGCGGCGGATCGGGCGCGGTACGATTTCGTCAGCAGTTGGCGAGTCGGGGCGCCGAGATCCCGGACGATGCCGACCCCGTGCACGGGGTCGCCGCGCGGCACGTCTGCGCCCTGGCGGCCGCGGCGGGCGAGGGCGAGTCCGGTCCCGGCGCCCCGATCTACCTGAGGGCTCCCGATGCGGAGCGTTGGCGTGAGCGAGGCACTCTCCAAAAAACCGAGTGAGGTGGGCGGCGCCGCCGCGGTGCGGCGGCTCGCCTACAGCGATATACCGGCAGTGATCTCGATCGAGCGCCGCTCCTTCCCGGCGCCCTGGTCGCTGGCGATGTTCGTCCTCGAGCTGTCGAAGCCGTCGGGGATCTGTCTCGCGGCGAGCGAGGCGGGCGAGCTGGCCGGCTACCTGGTCTGCTCGCGCTACGACCGCGTCCGGCACCTGATGAACGTCGCGGTGGCGCCGGAGCGGCGGCGGCGCGGCCTCGCCACCCGGCTGATCGAGCGGCTGGTCGAGGAGGGCGGCGGGGCGCTGCCTTTCACGCTCGAGGTGCGCGTCTCCAATCGCGAGGCGATCGCGATGTACGAGCAGCTCGGCTTCCGCTCGGCCGGGGTGCGTCCCCGCTACTACCAGGACAACGGCGAGGACGCTCTGATCATGTGGCTGGACTGATCCTCGCCATCGAGACCTCCTGCGACGACACCTGCGCGGCGGTCGTCGACGGCCCCCGCATCCTCTCCAACGCGATCTCCTCGCAGGACGAGGCGCACGCCCGCTTCGGCGGGATCGTCCCCGAGGTCGCCTCCCGCCGGCACCTCGAGCTGACCGTACCGGTGGTCGAAGCGGCGCTGGGCGAGGCCGGGGTGACGCTCGACGACATCGAGGCGGTCGCCGTGACCACCCGGCCCGGGTTGATCGGCGCGCTGCTGGTCGGCCTCAGCACCGCCAAGGCGCTGGCGGCGGCGCGGCGGCTGCCGCTGATCCCGGTCGACCACCTCCAGGGTCATGTCGCCGCCAACTTCCTCGAGCCCGAGCCGCTCGACCCGCCGTTCCTCTGCCTCCTCGCCAGCGGCGGCCACACGATGCTCGCCGGCGTGCGCGACCACGCCGGGCACGAGCTGCTCGGCCAGACCCTCGACGACGCCGCCGGCGAGGCCTTCGACAAGGTCGCCCGCATGCTCGGCCTCGGCTTCCCGGGGGGGGCGGCGCTGGAGCGGCTGGCGGCCACGGGCGATCCCGAGGCGTTCGAGATGCCGGTGGCGATGGCCCGCGACCCCGGCCTCGACTTCAGCTTCAGCGGTCTCAAGACCGCCCTGGCCTACCTCTGCCGGGACCTCGGGCCGGAGGGCGTCGGGGAGCGGCGCGCCGACCTGGCGGCCGGCTTTCAGGCGGCGGCGGTCGGCCAGCTGACCTCGAAACTGAAGCGGGCGCTGAAGCGCGGCGACTGGGAGGCGGTGGCGCTGGGCGGCGGGGTGGCCGCCAACGGCCCCCTGCGCGAGGCGGTGACCGCGCTCTGCGAGGGCGCCGGCGTGCGGCTGAAGCTCGTCCCGGGCCTGCTCTGCACCGACAACGCGGCGATGATCGGCTCGGCCGCGCGCTTCGCGCCTCGCGTTCCGTACCCCGAGTACTTCTCCTATGACGCATCGCCACGATCGGGGTAGATATGGAGCGCCGCGCGAGCAAGGGTCGGTATCCGATTCTCCGCGCCGCGAGCGAGGCGCGACTGCTGTGATGACCGAGGTGGTCGTCTACTCGCGCCCGGGCTGCCATCTCTGCGAGCGGGCGCTGACGGAGATCGTCGCCCTGCGCCGCGACGGCTACCGCTTCGAGCTGCGCGAGGTCGACATCGAGAGCGAGGAATCGCTGCTGCGACGGATGCTCGAGCGCATCCCGGTGGTCGAGCTCGACGGCGAGCTCGTCTCCGAGCTGGTCCTCGATCGCACCGCCCTGCGGGCGCGGCTCGATACTGTGGGGGCCGACGATGACCGAGCAGGCAGTGGAGGGGCTTGAGGTGAGCGACGGGCCGGCCGCCGACGGCGAGCGGCTCTCGCTCGGCGTCGCCGCGCGCCTGTCGCGCTACCTGCAGGTGCTGACGCAGGCCCGCAAGATGGGCCACGAGACGATCTCCTCGCAGGAACTGTCGGACTACACCCACATCAACCCGACCCAGATCCGCCGCGACCTCTCCGGCTTCGGCAAGTTCGGCAAGCGCGGCGTCGGCTACAAGGTCGAGTCGCTGGTCGCCGAGATCCGCAAGATCCTCCGCACCTCGGGCCAGCACAACATCGCCCTGTTCGGCGCCGGCAACCTCGGCCAGGCGATCGCCAGCTCCGACATCTTCGCCGACCACGGCTTCCAGGTGGTGGCGATGTTCGACGTCGACCCCGCGGTGGTCGGGACCGAGGTCGGCGGCCTGCGCGTCCGCGACTTCGGCGAGCTGGAGGCCGTGGTCGCCGAGCAGGAGATCGTGGTCGGGGTGCTGGCGGTGCCCGCCGCCGCGGCCCAGGACGTCGCCGACCACCTGGTCGAGGCCGGCGTGAAGATTATCTTCAACTACTCCGAGCAGCTCCTCCAGGTGCCGCCGGAAGTGACGGTGCATACCTCCAGCCCCGCCGTCGACCTCCTCTACGCGCTCTACTTCTACCTGACCTAGCTCCCTTGCCCCTGGACCTCGACCTCGCTCGGGAGAGATTCGAGTCCTCGACCGACTTCACGGTCGGGCTGGAGGAGGAGTTCGCGATCCTCGACCCCGCCACGCTGGAGCTGGAGCATCGCTTCGAGGACGTCTACGCCGCCTGTCAGAAGGACGAGGTGCTGGCCGGCTCGGCCGCCGGCGAGCTGATCGCCTCCGAGGTCGAGATCCGCTCCGGCCGGGCGGCGAGCTTCTCGGAGGCGGTCGCGGCGCAGCGCGAGCGGCGCGCCCGCCTGTTCGAGCTGGTCGACGGGATGGGCCTGGCGCTGGCCGCGATGGGCACCCATCCCTGGGCGAGTTACCTCGACCAGCGGATCATCGACACGCCCCACTACAACCGGCTGCGCAACGAACTCGGCTGGGTCGCCCAGCGCAACAACACCTGGAGCCTGCACGTCCACATGGGCGTGCGCGGCGCCGACCGGGCGATCGCCGTCTGCGACCGGATGCGCGAGTTGCTGCCGCTGCTGCTGGCGGCCTCCGCCAACTCGCCCTTCCTCGATCGCCGCGACACCGGCCTGCACACCGTGCGCACCGAGATCTTCACCCGCACCTTCCCCCGCTGCGGGGTGCCGAGCCCGTTCCGCGACTGGCGCAGCTACGCCGACTTCGTCGGCCTGCTTCAGCGCACCGGCACGGTGGTCGAGTCGACGCAGCTCTGGTGGAGCGTGCGCCCGCACCACGAGTTCGGCACGGTCGAGGTGCGGGTCTGCGACGCCCAGACGCGCGGCGACGAGTCGTTCGGGCTGGCCGGTTTGATCGCCGCCTGCATCGCGCAGACCGCGCTCGACGACGACGAGCGCGGCGGCGAGGCGCCGCTGAGCGACCGCGAGATCGAGGAGAACCTCTGGCGGGCGATCCGCCACGGGATGAGCGGCAGGCTGATCGACTTCCGGCGCGGCGAGGAGGTCGAGGCGCGGGCCGCCCTGGAGGGGCTGCTCGCCTGGACCGAGCCGGCCCGCGCGCAGCTCGGCATCGAGGTGCAGCTTCCGGAGCGCAACGGCGCCCAGCGCGCCCGCGAGGCGTTCGACACGGGCGTCTCGATCGAGGACGTCTACCGCGACGCGGTTCGCGAGACGAAGCGCACCTACACCGCCGCCCCTCAAGCCGCCTGATCCAGACGTGCCGGCGATTCAGTGCCACATCTGGCACTGAATCGCCGGCACGTCTCGCTGGGCGGGGGTGTGGGGACGCGGTATCCGCGACCCCTTATAGAGTCCCGGGCCGCCAAACCAGCGGAGGAACCTAACTTGACCAGCTTCTTGACCGAATACGGAGTCGTCGTCGCGCTCGTCTGCGCGGGCGCGGCGGTTGTCTACGGACTTCTGATCACCCAGCGCCTGCTCTCGCGCTCGCCCGGCAACGAGCGGATGCAGGAAATCTCGGGCGCCGTGCAGGAAGGCGCCAGCGCCTACCTGAAGCGCCAGTACACGATCATCGCCGCGGTCGCGGTGCCGGTGGCGATCCTGCTCTGGATCCTCCAGGACTACAAGACGGCGATCGGCTTCGTCTTCGGCGGCATCCTCTCGGGCTCGGCCGGCTTCATCGGCATGAACCTCTCCGTTCGCGCCAACGCGCGTGTCGCCGAGGCGGCCCGCGGCGGCGTCCCGCCCGCGCTCGACGTCGCCTTCAAGGGCGGCTCCGTCACCGGCCTGCTGGTCGTCGGCCTGGCCCTGCTCGGCGTCGCCGGCTACTTCGGCATCCTCATCCTCACCGGCAGCAGCGACAAGGAGGCGGTCGACGCCCTGATCGGGCTCGGCTTCGGCGGCTCGCTGATCTCGGTCTTCGCCCGGCTCGGCGGCGGCATCTTCACCAAGGCCGCCGACGTCGGCGCCGACCTGGTCGGCAAGGTCGAGGCGGGGATTCCGGAGGACGACCCCCGCAACCCGGCGGTGATCGCCGACAACGTCGGCGACAACGTCGGCGACTGCGCCGGCATGGCGGCCGACCTGTTCGAGACCTACGCGGTCACCTCGGTCGCGGTGATGCTGCTCGGCGTGCTCACCTTCACCGGCTCGGGCGGCGAATTCTCGCGCGAGGTGGCGATCTTCCCGCTGGTCATCGGCGGCGTCGCGATCATCGCCTCGATCGTCGGGGCGCTCTCGGTGCGGACCAAATCGGACCGGGTCGAGGGCGCGCTGTACACCGGGATGATCGTCTCCGGCACTCTCTCGATCGCGGCCTTCTACCCGATTACCCACTGGATGATGAGCGACCCGGTGCGGCTCGGCCTCAGCACCGCCGCCAAGGCGATCACCGCCACCGACCTCTGGCTCTGCGCGGTGATCGGCGTCGCCGTGACCGGGCTGCTGTTCGTGATCACCGACTACTACACCTCGACCCGCTTCCGGCCGGTGAAGACGATTGCCGACGCCTCGGAGACCGGTCACGCGACGAACATCATCCAGGGGCTGGCGCAGGGCTTCCAGTCGACCGCGGCGCCGGCGCTGGTGATCGCCCTGGCGATCCTCGCCGCCAACGAGCTGGCCGGGATCTACGGCATCGGCGTAGCCGTGATGGCGCAGCTCTCGCTCTGCGGCCTGATCGTCGCCCTCGACGCCTTCGGCCCGATCACCGACAACGCCGGCGGGATCGCCGAGATGGCCGACCTGCCCGAAGACGTGCGCAACGTCACCGACCCGCTCGACGCGGTCGGCAACACGACCAAGGCGGTCACCAAGGGGTACGCGATCGGCTCGGCGGCACTCGCCGCGCTGGTGCTGTTCGCGGCGTTCAAAGAGGAATTGAAACCCGAGGCGCCCAACGGCATCGGCGGTCTCTTCAACCTGTCCAGCCCGGAAGTGCTGATCGGGCTGATCGTCGGCGGCATGATGGTCTACCTGTTCGCGGCCTTCGCGATCGAGGCCGTCGGCCGCGCCGGCGGCCAGGTCGTCGAAGAGGTGCGCAAGCAGTTCCGCGAGCACCCGGGGATCATGGAGGGGACCGAGAAACCGGCCTACGGCAGGACGGTCAGCATCGTCACCCTGGCGGCGCAGAAAGAGATGGTCCTGCCGGCGCTGATTCCGATCGTCGTGCCGGTCGTCGTCGGCCTGCTGAGCGTCAACGCGCTCGGCGGCCTGCTGATCGGCGTGATCGTCGTCGGCCTCTTCATGGCGATCTCGATGACCGCCGGCGGCGGCGCCTGGGACAACGCCAAGAAGCTGATCGAGGACGGCGCCCACGGCGGCAAGGGATCCGATGCCCACGCCGCCTCGGTGACCGGCGACACGGTCGGCGATCCCTACAAGGACACGGCCGGGCCGGCGATCAACCCGATGATCAAGGTGGCCAACATCGTCGCCATCCTGATCATCCCGATCGTCCACTTCTAGTACTCGGAGCGTGGGGGAGGGGCAGGGTGCCCCTCCCGCTTGCTGGGGTTTTCGCCGGGCGGTGGGCGTCTCTCGCCGAGTGGTCTGTGCGAAAACCGGGACGCCGCTGCGCGGGAGGGGCACCCTGCCCCTCCTCACCGGTTCGGGCGCCGGAAGCGCCACATGCTCGATCAGAACGCCGGGTCTTTGTGGCTCAGCTGGGTAGTCCCAGGCGCTCCTTCAGCGCCTTCGCGATTGCGGCGGGTTCGTCGGCTACCTGGATTTCGCTGAGGCGGAGCACCTCGTAGCCACGGAGTCTCAGCTTCAGGTTGCGGTCGTGGTCGTCTTGGAAGGCGACCTCGCCGCGGTGGTAGATGTAGCCGTCGGTTTCGACGGCCAGCTTGGCGTCGCGCCAGAGGAAGTCGGCCTCGATGCTCCTTCTCCGAGACGCTGCCGCGCAGGTCGGCAATAGTCCGTGCGGGCTTCGTGACGGGAATCCCGTGGCGCCGGGTGGTCGCTGCGACTGTCAGCGTCCTGGAGCGGTGGAGCCGTATTCCTCGCCGCACAGCCTTGCCGCCGATTCGAGGCACCGACACGTGGATGGGCTCCGACCTCGGCGATAGCAATCTCCATAGGACCGCGGCGCTTCGATGGCTGACCACAGCACCCTCCCCGCAGGCGAGGACGGCCGCCATCCAGCTCCCCTCCCGGCTGAGTGCGGTATGGCCGACTGCATAGACGCCGCGATAGACCCTGTGTAAGCGGCCTGCCTTGACGCGCCGCGCCACCGCGCTTGCATCCAAGCCGGCGCTGCCGAGCTGCTCGTAGGTAAGGACGCCGTGCTGTCGCGCGGCCATCTCAGCCACCGCCCGATCGGGTGTGACGACTTGTTGTCGCATACCGATAACAAGTCGTCACAAGCCCAGACTCTCCCCCCGGCTGGGGCCCGCTGGGTCGGTCTCGGCTGGATGACGTTCGGCCTCGTCTTCTATGTCGTCTACCGCAAGCTGTTCGAGGGGACGACGCTGACCCGCCGCGTCTCGGTCACCGAGCGGGCGCTGACCAACGCAGGTGCCCGAGATCGCCTACCGCAGCATCCTCGTGCCGGTCTTCGGCAGCAAGCTCGACGACGACATCGTCGCCACCGCAGGGCGCCTCGCGGCGGCCGAGGCGGAGGCCGACGGTGAGGGGGAAGCGCGGCTGGCGCCGGCCTACGTGGTCGAGGTGCCGCTCGCCGATCCGATCGACGCCGAGCTGCCGCCGGAGCTCGAGGAGGCGGCCCGCGCCGCCCTGCAGCGGGCCCGCGAGGTGGCGGAGGAGTACGAGGACGTCGCGGTCAGCACCGAGACGGTCCGCGCCCGCAGGGTCGGTGCCGGGATCGGCGCCGCGAAGCCGGCCGAGATCGGGGCGGCGACCGAGTTCGTGCTGAAGAAGGCGCCCTGCCGGGTCCTGCTCACCGCCCCGCCCGAGGACGCACAGGCCCCTCGGACCTCTGCCATCTAGTATCCGCAGCGTGTTCATTCTGATCGTTGGTTGCGGACGAGTTGGCTCCTCGGTCGCCAGGACCATGCTGGGCGAGGGCCATGAGGTCTCCTGCCTCGACGAGGACCCCGAGTCCCACGCCAGGCTCGAGGTCGGGCTGGAAAAGGGCTGGGAGGACCTCGGCGGGCGGTTCACCGTCGGCACCGGCCTCGAGACCGACGCGCTGCTCGCCGCCGGGATCGAGCAGGCGGACGCCTTCATCGCCTCGACCAACGGCGACAACACGAACATCGTCATCTCCCAGATCGCCCAGCGCCGCTACGAGGTGCCGACCGTGATCGCCCGCATCCTCGACCCGCTGCGCGCCGAGTGGTACCGGCAGCAGGGCCTGCACACGATCTGCCCGACCCGGGTGGCGATCGACATGCTGGAGAGCGCCGTCCGCGAGGGCGCCGAGCGCGAGGCGGCCTGACATGTACATCATCGTCGCCGGAGCCGGGAAGGTCGGCTGGAACCTGGCCCGCGAGCTGCTCGAAAAGAACCACGAGGTGACGGTGATCGAGAGCAACCGGCGCCGCTACCTGACCGTCGAGCAGGAGCTCGAGCACAACGTCACCTACGGCGACGCCTCCGAGCTGTGGGTACTGGAGCGGGCCGGCGTGCAGCGCGCCGACATGGTGATCGCGGTAACCGGCGACGACGAGGACAACATGCTGATCTGCCAGGTCGCGCGCGAGAAGTACGACGTCGAGCGGATCATCGCCCGGGTCAACAACCCGCGCAACCGGCCCCACTTCGACCTGCTCGGGGTCAAGCCCTCGGTCTCGGCCACCGATCTGATCCTGCGCCTGCTCGAGCACGAGGTGCCCGAGTACGGCCTGGTCCACCTGCTCGACCTGCAGGAGGAGCAGCTGGAGATCATCGAGATGCTGCTCGGCAAGGACTCGGAGGTCACCGGGCGCCGGGTCGGCGACCTGGCGATGCCCGAAGGCAGCCTGCTGATCTCGGTCCTGCGCGACGGCAAGGGATTCGTGCCCGGTCCCGAGACGGTGCTGGAGCCGGGCGACGAGGTGCTCGCCGTGCTCGACCCCGGCCGCGAGGACGACCTCAAGGAGCTGTTCGGCCCGGCGATCGGCGGGAACGGGACCGGCTGAGAGTGGCGCCGAAGGAGGTCGACTTCCTGCTGATCGGCGGCGGCATGGCCTCGGCGCACTGTGCGGCGGAGCTGCGCAAGCGCGGGGCGGAGGGCTCGATCCTGCTCGCCGGCCGCGAGCCCGAGCCGCCCTACGAACGGCCGCCGCTCTCCAAGGAGTACCTGCGCGGCGAGGCCGAGCGCGCCGACGCCTTCGTCAACCCGGCCGGCTGGTACGAGGAGAACGGGGTCGAGCTGCTGACCGGCGTCAACGTCATGTCGCTTGACCCGGCGGGGCGCACAGCGAAGCTGCAGGGCGGGGAGGAGGTCGCCTTCGGCAAGGCGCTGCTCGCCACCGGCGCGATGGTCAACATCCTCCGCGTCGAGGGGGCCGAGAACGAGGGCATCCACTACCTGCGCGCCTTCGGCAACAGCGACGCGATCCGCGCCGACGCCGAGAACGCCGAGCGGGTCGTGCTGATCGGCGGCAGCTACATCGCCGGCGAGGTCGCCGCCTCGCTGACCGCGAAGGGCGTCGACTGCACGATGGTGATGATCGAGGACGTCGCCCTCTCGCGGACCTTCGGCGAGGACGCCGGCCGCTGGTTCCAGCAGCGGCTGGAAGAGCACGGAGTGACGGTCCACGGCGGTGCGGAGCTCGACGCCTTCGAGGGCGACGGCCGGGTCAGGTCGGTCCTGACCAAGAGCGGCCTGGCGGTCGAGTGCGACGCGGTCGTGGTCGGCGCCGGCGTGCGGGCCGACGCGATGCTCGCGCAGCGGGCCGGGCTCGAGGTCGACGACGGGATCGTCTGCGATTCGAAGCTCGCGACCTCCGCCGAGGGCGTCTACGCGGCGGGCGACTGCTGCTCCTACGACAGCGTCGTGCACGGCCGGCGGCTGCGGGTCGAGCACTGGGACGTGGCGATGCAGCAGGGCATGCACGCGGCCCGCAACATGCTCGGCGCGGAGCGCGACTACGACGTAGTCCCCTACTTCTTCAGCGACCTCGCCGACTGGGCGAGCCTCGAGTACGTCGGCCCGGCGCAGGACTGGGACGAGGAGGTCTGGCGCGGCGACCGCGACGCCGGCGAGTTCTCGGTCTGGTACCTGAAGGACGGCCGCGTGGCCGGATGTCTCAGCGTCGAGCGCTCCGAAGACCTCGCCGAGGCCCGCCGCCTGCTCGCCGACGGAGTCGACGTCTCAGGCGCCAAAGAGCAGATCGCCGATCCCGGCAGCGATCTGGGCGAGATCTCGTAGCGTCCGGAACCTGCGCGCACCCGCCTTGTGCCGCTGGATATCCTCAGAGTCCGTTCGTTGCGCCCTGGTGTAATTGGCAACACGCCAGCCTCTGGAGCTGGATTTCGGGGTTCGAGTCCCTGGGGCGCAGTTCGCAGTTCTTCCTGCGTAGAGGCGCGCTGCCCGTCCTGTCGCTCTGCTACTTTCGCCGCTCATGAGGAGGCTCGGGCTTGGTTGTGTCGCGCTTGCGCTTCTCGTCCTCGTCGCCGGCTGCGGTGGCGGGGGCGGGGGGGAATCGACTGCCTCGACGCAGGCTGCCACGACGACCGCGGCGCTCAGCAAGGAAGAGCTGATCGCCCAGGGCGATGCGATCTGCGCCGAGGTGAACGCGGCCGTCGGCACCGCCGGCTCGACCAGCTCCGGCTCCGGCGGCCTGGCGGCGCAGGTGGCCGGCCTCTACGGCGGCATGGTCGAACGGCTGGAGGGGCTGGGCGCTCCCAGCGACGAAAGCGCCGGCTACCCCGAATTCATCTCGGCGGCCGAAGCGCTCGCCCGGGCCGAGGACAACGTGAAGCTCGAGGCTGAACGGGAAGAAGAAGGCGAAGCGCTCGCCGCGGCCGAATCGGAAGCGTCGACGGCGCTCAGCTCGTTCCAGTCGGCGGCGAGCTCGTTCGGCTTCGAACAGTGCGCGGAAGCGCCGGCCGCGCCGACGCCCAAACCCACCGGCGGCGGCGAATCGTCGGGCGAAGAACCGTCCGGCGGAGTCGAAGAAGGGGCGGTCGAAGAAGCGGCGCCGGAAGAAGAAGTCGCGCCGGCGCCCGAAGAAGAAGCGGGCGGAGTCGAAGAAGAAAGCGCCGGCGGCGGCGCCGGGGTGGGGGGTGGCACCGAAGGCGGCGGCTCGGGCTCCGGCGGCGGCAGCTCCGGCGGCATCGGCCCCGGCTGAGCTCGCTGTCCACCAACGAGTGCTCCGTTAAGGGCTCATACGACCCCAAAGGGAGCACTCATCCCCCTGCTCAGGCAGCCGAGGTCTCTGCCCAGGCGCCGTAGAGGCGCGAGTAGGGGCCGCCGGCCTCGATCAGCTCCTCGTGCGTGCCGCTCTCGGCGATCCGCCCGTGGTCCAGCACGACGATCTTGCCGGCCCGGCGGATCGTCGACAGCCGGTGGGCGATGACGATCGCCGTGCGGCCGGCGAGCAGCCGCTGCAGCCCCCGCTCGATCGTCTTCTCGGTCCGCACGTCGACGTTCGAGGTCGCCTCGTCGAGGATCAGGATGCGCGGTTCGGCCAGCAGCGCCCGGGCGAAGGCGACGAGCTGGCGCTGGCCGGCGGAGAGCTGGACGCCGCGCTCGCCGACCTCGGTCTCGATCCCCTCCGGCAGGGCGGCGACGAAGCCGGTCGCGCCGACCGCGGCGGCGGCGTCCTCGATCTCCTCGAGGCTCGCTTCGGGCCGGCCGAAGGCGATGTTCTCGCGGACGCTGCCGGAGAACAGGAAGCCCTCCTGGGGGACAATCCCGAGCTGGCGGCGCAGCGCCTGCTGCTTCAGCTCGCGCAGGTCGTGGCCGTCGATCGCCACCGAGCCCCGCTGCGGGTCGTAGAAGCGGGCGACCAGCTTGGCGATCGTCGACTTGCCGGCGCCGGTCGAGCCGACCAGCGCCAGCGTCTGCCCGGGAGGCACGCTGAGGTCGATCTCGCGCAGCGCCCAGGGGCCGGCCCCCGGGTCCTCGTCGTAGGAGAACCAGACGTCGCGCATCTCGATCGCGCCCGACAGCGCCCCGGGGTCGACCGCATCCGGCGCGTCGACCATGTCGGGCGCGGTGTCGAGCTGGTCGAAGATCTTGTCCAGCGCCGCCATCCCCTGCTGGTAGGTGGTGTAGAGCTGGGAGAGCTGCTGGATCGGTTCGAAGAAGGTCGCCAGGTAGCCGACGAAGGAGACGATGACGCCGATCTGGATCGCGCCGTCGATCGCCTGGCTGCCGCCGTAGAGCAGGATCACCGCGGTGCCGATCGCGGCCAGCAGTTCGACCGCGGGGAAGTAGGAGGCGTTGAGGTAGACCGTCCTCATGTTCGCCTCGCGGTTGGCCTCGTTCAGCTCGGCCATCGCCGCCGCGTGGCGCGGCTCCTGGCCGAAGCTGCGCACGACGCGCACCCCGCTGAGCGTCTCCTGCAGGTAGGCGGTGACCGCGGCGATCCGCTCGCGGGTCGCCCGGTAGGCGCCGTGGGAGACGATCCGGAAGACGACGCTGGCGATCGCCAGCAGCGGGAAGGTGAGGAAGGTGACCAGCGCCAGCTTGACGTCGAGCGCGAGCAGGATCACGACCACGCCGACCAGGGTCAGGGTGCTGGAGAACATCGTCACCACGCCGCTGGTGACGAGCTGGTTGAGCGCCTCGACGTCGTTGGTCATGCGCGAGATCAGCACCCCCGGGCTGCGGCGGGTGAAGAAGCCGATCGACATCGACTGGATGTGGGAGAAGAGGCGCTCGCGCAGGTCCTGCAGGGCGCGGGTCCCGACCCAGCCGACCAGGTAGGTCTCGGCGTAGGTGGCGACCGCGTAGAGCAGGGCGGCGCCGACGAAGGCGACGACGATCAGGTCGAGCGCGGTCAGGTCGCCGGTCTTGATCCCGGTGTCGATCGCCCGCCCGGCCAGGTAGGGGGGCGCGAGGCCGGCGCCCGTCTCGAGCAGCAGGGCGACGAACATCAGCGCCATCCGCCCGCGGTAGGGGCGCAGCAGGCCGATCATCCAGCGCACCTTGCGGCCGCGCTGGTCCTGGCCACGGACCAGCCGCCAAACCGCCGCTGCGCTGTTCCTAAGCCGTACATGGCGAGGCAAAGGAACAGCGGAACGGGTTCGGGCGCGGTTCACAGGCGCGCCATCTCCTCGCGCTGCTCGAGGTCGCGCTGGAGGAAGACCGTGTCGGCGAGGCCGTGCTCGGCGATCTCGCGGTAGAAGCCGCAGCCGGCCATCAGCTCCTCGTGGCTGCCGCGGTCGACGATCCGGCCCCCGTCCATGACCACGACCTCATCGGCCAGGGAGACGGTCGAGAGCCGGTGGGCGATGATCAACGTCGTCCGTCCGGCCATCGCCTCGCCCAGGCCGGCTTTGATCGCCTGCTCGGTGCGGGCGTCGACCGAGGAGGTGGCGTCGTCGAGGATCAGGACGCGCGGGTCGGCGAGCAGGGCGCGGGCGATCGCGATGCGCTGACGCTGGCCGCCGGAGAGGGTGAGGCCGCGCTCGCCGACCCGCGTCTCGTAACCGCCGGGCAGCTCGCGGATGAATTCGTCCGCCTGGGCGCGCCGCGCCGCCGCTTCGATCTCCTCCAGGCTCGCCTCGGGGTGGGCGTAGGCGATGTTGGCGGCGACGCTGTCGGTGAAGAGGAAGCTGTCGTCGGCGACGAAGGCGATCTCCGAGCGCAGCGAGCCGACATCGACCCGGCGCACGTCGGCGCCATCGACCAGCACCGTGCCCTCGCTGGGGTCGTAGAGGCGGGCGATCAGCCCGACCAGGCTGGTCTTGCCCGATCCCGAGGGCCCGACCAGGGCGACGGTGCGGCCGGCGTCGACGTGGAGGTCGACGTCCGCGAGGGCGGCGCCGGCGCCGTCGTAGCGCAGCGTCACCCCGCGCAGCTCGACCTCGCCGCCGCCCGCCGGCAGCGGCGGCGCCCCGGGCGGGGTCTGGATCGCCGGCTCGCGGTCGAGGATCTCGAACATCCGGTTGCCGGAGGCGATCGCCCGCTGCGCCATCCCCATCGTCACGCCGAGCATCCGCATCGGCCCGGCCAGCATCACCAGGTAGGTGTAGAAGGCGGTGAAGTCGCCGAGGCTGAGCTTGCCGGCGATCACCTCGCGGCCGCCGATCAGGAGGACGACGGCGATTCCGAGCTGCGGCAGCAGGCCGATCAGCGGTGAGAAGAACGCCTGGAGCTTGGTCGAGTAGATGCTCTGGTCGAAGACGCGGGCGACGGCGCGCTGGAAGCGGTGCAGCTGGTGCTCCTCGCGGGCGAACGCCTTGACGATGCGGATCCCGGAGACGTTCTCCTCCGCTTCGGCGGTCAGTTCGGCGATCCGCTGCTGCACCTCCTGCAGGGCCGGGCGGGAGATGCGGTTGTAGCGCGAGGCGGTGTAGACGACGAACGGCGCCGGCGCCAGCGCCAGCAGCGCCAGCCACGGCTTGATCGCGAACATCACCGCGCTGGCGAGGACGATCGTCAGCAGGTTCTGGGTGATGAAGACGAGCCCGTAGCCGAGGAAGAAGCGGATCGACTGCAGGTCGACCGTCGCCCGCGACATCAGCTGGCCGGTCTGCTGGGAGTCGAAGAAGCCGAGGTCGAGCTTCTGCAGGTGCGAGTAGAAGAGCTGGCGCAGGTCGAATTCGACCGCCAGCGAGACCTTGCCGGCGACCAGCCGCCGGACGACGGTCATCCCCAGGCGCAGCACGCTGGCGCCGACGATCGCCAGCGCCAGCGGCAGCAGATCGGGCTTGTCCCCGCGCTCGATCGCGTTCACCGCGCGGCCGACGAGCCAGGGGATCAGCACCGTCATCCCCATCGCCACCCAGGCGAAGGCGAGCGAGCCCCAGAGCTGGCGGCGATAGGGGCGCAGGAAGCCCATCAGGCGGCGATAGGTGGCCATCGAGCGACTATACAAAGTGAAGTAAAGGCCGCCGGAGGGTGGCATCCGTAACGTGTCTCCGCGATGGGACACGCGGCGAGAGCGGTGGTGGGGGCGTTCGTGCTGCTCCTCGTATCCGCCCCGGTCGCCCTGGCGGGTGGGCTCACCGGCCGCGTCGACACCTTCGCCGGCACCCGTCCCGGGCCGGGCACCTTCGGCGGCGGCCACAACTTCCCCGGCGCCAGCGTGCCCTTCGGCATGGTCCAGTGGAGCCCCGACACGACGCCGGCCGACCGCAACCAGCGGGCCGGCTACGACTACCGCGACCGCCACCTGCGCGGCTTCAGCCTCACCCACCTGAGCGGCGCCGGCTGCTCGCTCTACGGCGACTTCCCGTTCGTGCCGACGACCGAACCGCTGCGCTCCTCGCCGGCCATCCCCGGCACCGGCCTGCTCGCCGGCAGCCTCCAGCCGGGCTTCTCGCACGCGGCCGAGCGGGCGCATCCCGGCTACTACTCGGTCGACCTCAAGCCGGTTCGCGGGCCGCGGATCGAGACCGAGCTGACCGCGACGACCAGGACGGGGGTGGGGCGCTTCACGTTCGGCGCCAATCCCCACGCCAGCATCCTGATCGACGCCGGCGGCAGCGCCCAGGCCGACGACTTCTCGGCAGTCCAGATCGATCCGCAGCGGCGTGAGATAGACGGAGTCGCCTCGAGCGGGCTGTTCTGCGGCCAGCGGCCGCGCTACCGGGTCTACATCGCCGCCGCCTTCGACCGCCCGTTCGAGGCCTACGGCAGCTGGGAGGGCGGCAGCCTCGACCCCGGCTCGACCGAAGCGAGCGAAACGCAATCGCCGGAAGTCAACCCGACGACCACGGCCCAGGCGGGCGCCTACGCGACCTTCGACACGCGCAGGAACCGGCAGGTACTGGTCCACGTCGGCGTCTCCTTCGTCAGCGTCGAAGACGCCCGCGCCAACCTCGCGGCCGAAAGCGCGAAGTCCGGCTTCGGGGCGGTCGCCCGCGACGCGGAGCGAAGCTGGAACCGCTCGCTCGGGCGGATCCGCGTCTCCGGCGGCCCGCCCCGCCTCCTCGACACCTTCTACACCGCGCTCTACCACGCCCTGCTGGCGCCGCGCACGTTCAGCGACGCCGGCGGCGCCTACCCGGGCATGGACGGGCTCGTGCACCGGGCGCGCCACCGCGTCCAGTACGCCGACCTCTCCGGCTGGGACGTCTACCGCAGCGAGATCCAGCTGCTCTCGATCCTGGCGCCGAAGCGCGCCGCCGACATCGCCCGCTCGCTGCTCGCCGACGCCGATCAGAGCGGCTGCCTGCCACGCTGGCCCTACGCGAACGGGCAGAGCATGACGATGGTCGGCGACTCGGCCGACCCGATCCTCGCCTCCGCGGCGGCCTTCGGCGCCGGGCGCTTCGACCAGCGGGCGGCGCTGGCGGCGATGGTCAAGGGGGCGAGCGAACCCTGTCGGAGCGCCAACGGCGAATACCTCGAGCGGCAGGGCCTGGCCGACTACCTGCGGCTCGGCTACGTCCCCTTCGACCTCGACACGCGCACGCGCAACGCGAACTCGATCTACGGCGCGCCGGATGCGGTCTGGGCCTCGGCGTCGACCACGCTCGAGTACGCGATCGACGACTTCGCGATCGCCCAGTTCGCCGCCCGCGCCCGCCACGATCGCGCCGCCTACGCCGCCTTCATCGGCCGCTCGGCGAGCTGGCGCAACCTCTTCGACCCCGCCGGCGGCCTGATCGAGCCGCGCTACGAAAGCGGTGCCTTCCCGTCGCCCTACGACCCCCGCAGCGGCGCCGGCTTCGCCGAGGGCGACTCCTTCCAGTACACCTGGATGGTCCCGCAGGACCCGGCCGGCCTGATCGCCGCGATGGGCGGCCGGGCGAAGGCCGCGGCGCGGCTGACCCACTTCCTCCGCCGGCTCAACGGCGCCTCCGGCGCCACTCACACCGACCACGCGCTGCTCGGGGACGAGCCCGACTTGGGCGCCCCCTGGCTGTACGACTGGATGGGGCAGCCCTACAGAACGCAGGCTGCGGTGCGCCGCGCGCTGCTGACGCTCTACGACGCCTCGCCCGACGGCTACCCCGGCAACGACGACCTCGGCACGCTCTCCGCCTGGTACGTGTTCGGCGCCCTCGGCCTCTACCCGGCCGTGCCCGGCGTCGGCCTGCTGGCGATCGGCAGCCCGCTGTTCGGCCGGGCGCGGATCGCCCTGCCGCATGGCAGGAGGGCGACGATCGTCGCCAACGCCTACCGGCTGAGGCGCCGCCGGGCCCCGAAGCGGGGCGGGCGCTCGAAGCCGGAACCGGTGGCGGTCAGCCCCTCAGCCGCTCCTTATGTGAGCTCGCTGCGCTTCAACGGGCATTCCTACTCCCGTCCTTGGATCATGTACTGCGCGCTCGCACGGGGGGGCCGCCTCTCGTTCCGGCTCGGGCCGGCGCCGAACCGCGCCTGGGGCGCCGCCGCGACCGCCGCGCCGCCCTCCTTCGGACCGCGACGGCGGATGCCGAAAGGCGCCTGCAATCCTTGAATCGCCTCAGCCGCGCTTAATCTTCGATTGAGGTATCGAGAGAAAGCTCTTCCTTCAGATTGGACACCTCCTCCTCCACGGTCCCCGTCGCCCCGCTCGGCGCCGACGGGCGTCGCTTCGCTTCGACCCGCTCCGCAGTGCTCTGGGCGCTCGCGGGCCTGACCGGCCTCGGCCTGGCGGTGCGCTTCGCCAGCCTCGGCGTGCAGAGCTACCACCACGACGAGGTGATCACCGTCGCCCGCGTCATCCCCGGCAGCTTCGCCCACATGCTGGGCGAGGTGAAGCGCAGCGAGTCGAACCCGCCCCTCTACTACGCGGTCGCCTGGGCCTGGTCGAAGGCATTCGGGACGGGCGAGGTCGGGATGCGCTCGCTCTCGGCGCTGCTCGGAACGGCGACGATCCCGCTCGCCTTCCTCGCCGCGCGCGAGGCGGTCAGCGCCCGCGCCGGCCTGATCTGCGCCGCGATCGTCGCCGTCAACCCGATGCTGATCTGGTACTCGCAGGAGACGCGCTCCTACGCGATGCTCGTCTTCTTCGCCGCCGCCTCGCTGCTGTTCTTCCTGCGCGCCCGGCGCAGCGGCAGCGGAGCAGACCTGGCGCTCTGGACTCTGACCTCCGCCGGCGCGCTCTGCAGCCACTACTTCGCCGTCTTCGCTGTCGCGATCGAGGCCGCCTGGCTGCTCGTCGCCCTGCGCTCCCGCCTGCGCGCGGTCCTTCCCGCCATCGCCGGCGTGGCCGTGGTCGGGGCGGCGCTGCTGCCGCTGATCGCCGCCCAGGTCAACCCCGCCCACATCGGCTGGATCGACGCGACGCCGCTCTCCGGCCGGCTCTTCCAGACCGGGGTCAGCTTCCTCGCCGGGGAAACCGGGCACGTGATCGCCGAGCCGCCGCGCAAGCACTACGCGCTGATCCCGGCGGTGCTGATCGGGGTCGCGCTGCTGCTGCTCGCGCTGCGCGGCTCCGGCCGCGAGCGGCGCGGAGCGTTGCCGCCGCTCGCCGTCGGGCTCGGCGTGGCGGCGCTGGCCGCCCTCGCCGCGCTTGCCGGCAAGGACTACGTGGTCGAGCGCAACCTGCTGCCGGCCCTGGTGCCGCTCGCCGCCGTCGCCGCGATCGGATTCTCGGCGCGCGGCGCCCGGCGCCTCGGCCTGGTCTGCGCGACGCTGCTCTGCGCCTACTGGCTCGGCTATGCGGTGGTCGTCGCCCGCACCGCCAACCTCCAGCGGCCCGACTTCCGCGACCTCGCCCATCGCCTCGGGCCGCCGCCCTGGCCGCGGGCGATCGTCGGCTGGAAGCTCGCCGCCGATCCGGTCCGCTTCTACCTCCACGACCACGCCGAACGCATCTACAGCGGCGAAACGCCCCTGCGCGAGATCGACGTGGTCAGCAAGCCGGTCGCCGAAGGCTTCCGGAGAGACGTCCCGCGCGACTTCCGGCCGGTCGAACGGGTCCGGCTCGAGCGCCTCACGCTGACCCGCTTCGTGGCGCGGCGCACGCACGAAGTGCCCTACTACCGGCTGCGCAACCTGCGCACCGGGTTCGGCAGCAACGGCGCCGTCGTCGACGGCGTCGTGCCGAGCGGCGCGGGCGGGACTAATCGAAGGCCGCGGCCTTCGCGCTCGAAGACCTTGCCGCCGCTGCATGGCGGCCGCCCGTGGCCGGGCCGGGAGAGGATCTGAAAGTTGGTGACCGTGTGATACGGGGTGGTCGCGCCGTTATTGAGGGCGAGCGTGACCACGAGGCGGTAGAAGCCGGTGGGCAGTTCGTGGTAGTAGATCTCCGGCCGGGTGGCGGGGGAGTAGCTGCCGCTGGAGCCGATCCGCTCGGCGAGCAGGCCGTTGGGGCCGGCGTAGCGGGGGAAGTCGAAGGAGGCGCCCTGGAGGCGGCCTCTGCCGACCGGGCTCTCGATCGCCCGTCGCAGCTTCGCGGGGTCGACGCAGTCGGGCACCCGGTTGAGGGCGAAGCGGATGTGGCCCTGGCCGAGCTGCGGCTCGCGGCCGAATTGCCGCGGCGCCAGCTCGAAGTCCCGCACCCTGGCCTTGACGACCACGGCGTGGCTCGACTGGCGGGCGCCGTTGCGGGGCGAGATCACCTCGACGCTCGGTTCTCCAGGCAGGATCGCCCGTTGCGCGTGCCCACCGCCGCCCCCGCAGCCGCCAAGCAGGGCCGCGAGGGCCGCCGCGGCGACGACCGCCGCCGAGACTGCAAAAATACCCGCTTCGCGTCGCATTGCGGCGGAACATTACGTGCCTCCGCCCCCAGCCCTCGGCCAACATGAGCCCCAACGAACTCGCGTACAGGATCGGCGCCGCCGCCCGCAGGCCGGCGAGCTGGTGGCAGCTGTTCAAGTTCGGCCTGGTCGGCGGCTCGGGCTACGCGATCAACATCGCGGTCTTCGCCTTCCTCACCGGCAGCCTTGGCCTGCACCACGCGCCGGCCGCGGTCGGCGCCTTCTGCGTCGCCGTCTTCAACAACTTCCTCTGGAACAGGTACTGGACCTTCGGCCCGGGTGAAGACCACCCGGCGTTCCAGGCGGTGCGCTTCTTCGCGGTCAGCGTCGCCGCCCTGGCGATCAACCTGGTCGTGCTGGAAGCGCTGATAGCCGCCACCTCGCTCGGCGACGTCGCCGCCCAGGCGATCGCCGTCGCCGTCGCGATGCCGTTCAACTTCCTCGGCAACAAGCTCTGGACCTTCGCCGGCTGAGCGAGGGTCCGCTCACCAACCTCCTTCCAGCCACCGCGCCAGCTCGGGCCGGCGACCGCGGAGATCGGGCTTCGGCGAGGACAGCTCCGAGAGGGCGAGCTGGATCGCGCCCCCCAGCCCGAAGGTCGCCCGCTTCGCTCTGCCGCCGAGGCATCTCTCGAGCCGCTCCAGCGTGCGGTGATCGGCCCGCAGGGCGACCAAAGCCGACCGGGTGGCGGCGGGATCGCTCTCGGCAATCGCGATCACCGCCTCCAGTCCGGCGGTCACCCGATCCTCGAGCGGCGCCTCCTGGGCGGCGGCGATCGCTTGCTTGACTACTTCTTCGTCCGCCGGCCCTTCTGCCAGCAGGACCGTTTTCGTACCCTCTCTCATGTTGGGACCTCCTCTTCAGGTCTCGGCCAGGCCCCGGGACGTCGCAAGCGTCGCCGGGGCCGCCTCGTGTCTGTCGGCGAACGAAGCTAGGCCCGCGCCCGGACGGCGAAGGCGGCAAATACCTCCGATCCGCAAACTTTTTTCACTCTCTTGACACTTTTGTCACACCTCGGCGTTCCCCCACCAGCTCAAGATACTTTGAGCGATCAGTCTGGCAGCATATGCCCTCGAGGTCTCGTGGTCAACGATCCATGGCACTATGCGGTGCGATGAGCGGCGAGAGACCGAGATACGACGCGGCTGAGGTCGAGGCCTCCAGGCAGTCCGCCTGGGAGGCCGACGATGCCTTCGCGACGCCGGCGCCGGCCGACGGCCAGGCCGCCGTCTACGTGAAGCCGTCCAGTCCCTTCACCTCCGGCAACCTCCATATGGGCCACGTCCGCGACTACTCGATCGGCGACGCCTACGCGCGATTTCGCCGCGCCCGCGGCGACGCGGTCCTGTTCGGCTTCGGCTTCGACGCCTTCGGCCTGCCGGCCGAGATGGCGGCGATCGAGCGCGGCGTCCGCCCGGCCGACTGGGTCGAGCGCTGCGGCGAGCGGATGCTCGTCCAGATGCGGCGGCTCGGCTTCTCCTTCGACTACGGCCGCGCCTTCTACAGCTCCGACGAGGACCAGTACCGCTGGTCGCAGTGGCTGTTCCTCACCCTGCACGAGGCGGGGTTGATCTACCGCGACGACGCCACGGTCGACTGGTGCGACACCTGCCAGACGACCCTTGCCGCGCTCCAGGTCGAGGACGGCCGCTGCTGGCGCTGCCACAACCCGGTGCGGCTGATCCGCCGCCCGACCTGGTTCCTGCGGGTCGCGCCCTACCTGGCCGAGAACGACCGCAACCTCGACGGCCTCGAGAACTGGGACGAGCTGTCGCTGAAGACGCAGCGCTACATCCTCGGCCGCAGCGACGGCGTCGAGCTCGACCTCCGGGGCCCGGACGGCCGCCAGCTGACCGTCTTCAGCCCCCACGCCGGCTCGCTCGCCGCCGCCCGCTTCGTGCTGCTCTCGCCGCGCCACCCCGACGTCGAGGACTGGGCGACAGGCGCCGAGGTCTCCGAGCGGCTCGACGAGCTGCGCTCCGGCGGCTGGGAGCGCAGCGCCCGCGACGCCTCGGCGGTGCCGCTGATCGACACCGGCGCCTCGATCGCCGGGCCGGCCGGGGACGAGCTGCCGGTCCTCGTCTCGCCGATCGTCGACGCCCGCTACGGGCCGACGGCGGCGCTCGGCATCCCCGCGGTCGACGAGGCCGACGAGGCGATCGCCGCCCGCGTCACCCGGGTCGAGGCCGGGCCCGCCGGCGATCCGCAGGCGCAGCCCGAGGCCCGCGAGGCGACCCGCTACCGGGCCTACGACTTCTCGATCTCGCGCCAGCGCTACTGGGGCACGCCGATACCGGTCGTGCACTGCGAGCAGTGCGGCGTGGTGCCGGTGCCGGCCGGGGAGCTGCCGGTGCGGCTGCCGCGCGACGTCGAGCCCACGGGGGAGGGCAACCCGCTGGCCGAGCGGCCGGACTTCCTCGAGGCGCCCTGCCCGCGCTGCGGCGGCGCGGCGCGGCGCGAGACCGACACGCTCGACTGCCACTTCGACGCGCTCTGGCTCTGGGTGCCGGCGGCGGTGCCGCCCGAGGGCCGCGCCGAGCAGATGTTCGGCCACCCGGACCTGAAGCGCTGGCTGCCGTCCGAGCGGCTGATCGCCGGCAACGACAGCGGCGGCTTCGTCTTCGACCAGCGGGTGGTGACCAAGGCGCTGCGCGACATCGGCCCGTTCTCCTTCCTCGCCGAGGGCGAGCCCTTCGCCGGCTGCCTCTTCCACGAGATGGTCGTCGCCGACGGCCGCAAGATGAGCAAGCACCTCGGCAACGTCGTCGACCCCGACGAGCTGGTCGCCGAGCACGGTGCCGACACGGTGCGGCTGGCGATCCTCTACGCGGCCGGGCCGGCCAAGGCGCTGAACTGGAACGAGGGCGCGCTGCGCTTCGCCTCGCGCTTCCTCGGCGGCCTCTGGGACTACACGCACGAGCGGATCGCCGCCGCGGCGGAGGCGCCCGAGGACGAGGAGGCGGCGGCCGACACCGCCTTCATCCGCGAGCGGCTCGGCAAATGGTGCGAGAACGGCCTCGGGCGGATCGCCGCCGACCTCGAGCAGCTCCAGATGCACAAGGGGGTGCGCAACGTGACCCGTCTCTTCGAGCGGATCCAGGACTACGAGAAGCGCATCGTCAAGCGCCGCGGCGCCCTCGGCCGGGCCGATTACGAGACCCTGCTCGAGGCGTTGGCGCTGCTGGCCCGCAGCCTCTCGCCCTTCGCGCCCCACATCGCCGAGGAGCTGCTGCTGGCGCTCGGACGGGACGCATCTGTAGGATTCCCGGCACGGGAGGAGAGCGAGAGCATCCCCCTGTCAATGGCCAGCAAAGATTGATCGATACCCGGGGATCTGCTATACACCGCCGCTCATGATTCGTCGTCAGCACGGAAAGCGCAGGAGGAGATTTGCGAAGGCGGGGGGCCTGCCCTCGCGAGCCGGAGGCGTTGAGGGGCGATGAGCCTCTCGGCCGACCAGCGCACCCGCTCCTGCGCGACGGAGCTGGTCTGCCATGACTGCGGGCTTCGCCTGCCCCTTCTCGACACGACCTGCAAGTGCCTCGGCTGCGGCCAGGGCCTCGACATCGACTACGACTACGAGCTGGCGCGGGCGCGGATCGCCGAGCGGCCGATTGCCGAGCGCGAGCTGAACATCTGGCGCTTCGAGGAGCTGCTGCCGATCGTCGACGCGCGGGCGCAGGCGCGGGTCGGGCGCTACAGCGGGCGCACGCCGCTGATCCACGCCGACCGGCTTGGCGCCGAGCTGGGCCTGCGCAAGCTCTACCTGAAGGACGACAGCACCCAGCGTCCCAGCCTCTCCTACAAGGACCGCGTCGTCTCGATGGCGGTCGCCCGCCTGCTCGAGCTGGGCAAGGAGGAGGTCGGCTGCGTCTCGACCGGCAACGTCGGCACCGCCGTCGCCTCGCTGGCCGCCAAGGCCGGGGTCGTCGCCTACGTCTTCTACCCGAGCAACCTGGAGCGCGGCAAGGCGCGCGCCTGCCGGGCCCTGGGCGCGGCGGTGATCCAGCTCGACGGCAACTACGACCAGGCCAACCGCGCCTGCCGCGAGCTGGCGCTGGCCACCGGCATCGAGTTCGCCAACATCACCCTGCGGCCGTTCTACGCCGAGGGGGCGAAGACGATGGCCTTCGAGGTGGTCGAGCAGCTCGACTGGGTCTCGCCCGACCATTTCGTCATCCCCGCCGCGGGGGGAACGCTGTCCTCGCGCGTGCACAAGGGGCTGGAGGAGATGGAGACGGTCGGCATGGCCGAGACCGCCGCGACCAAGATCCACATCGCCCAGCCGGAGGGCTGCGACCCGATCGCCGCCGCGGTGCTCGACGGCAGCGGCGAGATCGAGGCGCAGACGCCGCACACGGCCGCCCACTCGCTGGCGATCGGCGCCCCCGGCGACGGGCCTCTGGTGGTCGAGGCGGTGACGTCGCGCGGCGGCTCGGCGGCGACCGCGACCGACCCCGAGATCTTCGAGGCGCTCGACCTGCTCGGCGCCACCGAGGGAATCCTCACCGAGCCGGCCGGCGGCACGACGGTGGCGGCGACGATGAAGCTCGCCAACGAGGGCAAGCTCGGCCCCGACGACACGGTCGTCGCGGTGATCAGCGGCAACGGCTACAAGACGCTCGACGAGCATCCCGACAAGCCCTGGCCGGAGATGGTCGCCTGCGAGGTCGAGGCGATGGAGCAGATCCTCGCCGAATTCCGCCAGGCGGGCGCCGGCGCGGTGCTGCCGAGCTGACGGGTCGGGCCCTCCAGGAGATCGTCTGCACGACCACCGCGCGGGGCTACGCGTTGAGGCGGCGGTAGAGCCGCCTGTTGGCGCGGTAGAAGCGGAGGAAGTGCTCGAACTGGCGGTCGTGGACGCGGCCGGCTGCGGCGTCGGGCGCGTAGGTGGCGGTCAGCTCGACCGCCGCCGGGATCTCCTCGGGGTCGAGCTCGCCGAGCGCCGTGAAGCCGGCCAGCGCAGCGCCCACCGCGTTGGCGTAGCGAGGGTTGGCGACCTGCCCCACGTCGCAGCCCAGCGTGTCGGCGAGGATCTGGCACCAGGTGGCCGAGAGGGCGGCGCCGCCGATCAGGTTGAGCCGCTCGAACCGGCACCCCGCGAAGCGCTCGACGGCGCCCTTCAGCCAGCGCAGGTTGTAGGCGACCCCCTCCATCGTCGCCCGCACGTAATGGGCGCGGGTCGTGGCCAGCGACTGGTTGAAGAAGGCGCTGCGGGTGAAGGGGTCCTCGTGGGGAGCGTTGACGCCGTTCAGCCACGGGGTGAAGACGAGGCCGTCGCTGCCGGCGGGGACGCTCGCCGCCTGCCGGTCGAGAAGCTCGTACAGCTCGGGGGGTGGCGCGGGACCGTCGGCATCGTCGCTGTAGAGGATGTTGTGGGCGACGAACTCCAGGCAGCGGCCGGCGGCGCCCTGCTCGGCGACCACCTGGTGGCGCCCGGGCAGCGCCGCCGGGCTGGTGCCTATCAGGTGCAGCAGGTCGGTCTTCTTGCGGGGCACGAGGCAGGAGAGCCAGGAGCTGGTGCCAATCGACATGTAGCCCTGGCCCGGCGCGACGATCCCGGCGCCGATCGTCGCCGCCAGGCTGTCGGGAAGGCCGCTCAGCACGCGGGTCTGCGGCCGCAGACCCAGCTCCTCGCAGGCCGCCGGCGCGAGCGTGCCGAGGACGGCGTCGACCGGCACCAGCCCGGGGAGCTTGGCGCCGTCGATCCTCGCCCGGCGCAGCAGCGCCTCGTCGTAGTGGACGCGGCTCACGTCGCGGTTGTCGGTGAGCCAGTAGGGGTAGATCGTCGCGAAGGAGGCGGCACAGCGGCCGCAGAGCCGCAGGTTGAGGTAGTCCATCGGCTCCAGGAACGCCGCCGCCGCCGCGTAGACGTCGGGGCGCTCGTGCTTGAAGTAGAGGAGGTGGCCGAGCCCGTCGATCCCCGACAGCACCGGCGCGCCGCCGGTCAGCCTCAGCCAGCGAGGCAGCTTGCGCAGGCTGTAGCCGGCGACCTTGACCGGACCGCCGGCCAGCTTCCTCACGTAGGGCCCGCCGCGCGTGTCCATCCAGGAGATCGCGTTGGCGAGCGCTCGGCCGTCTGCATCGACCGGCACGGTCACCGCCCACTGGGTGGTGCAGCGAACGGCGACGACGCTCTCGGGCGCCAGCCCGGAGCCCTGCAGCGCCTCGCGAGCCGCCCCGGCCACCGCCCGCCACCACTGCTCGGGGTCCTGCTCGGCGCCTCCGCCGGGGAGCTGCTTCGTCTCGATTCCGCGGATTGCCGCGGCGGCGATTCGACCCTGGCGCGAGACCAGGGCGGCCTTCGCCGTCCCCGTCCCCATGTCGATCGCGAGGATGTGCGGGGAGGCCTCTCCCGGGGCGGGGGTCACGGCTGCGGCGCGGGGGCGCTGGTCGCGTCGAGGTAGCCGACCAGCAGGTCCGCGGTGGCGGGCATGTCCGGGCTCCCGGCCCCGTAGAGGGCGCCGCTTCGGGGCGGGGTGGACGGCGGGTCCTTGGCGTAGGCGACCGCCTTGCCCAGGTCGGCGGCGAACGCCTCGGCCACGCCCGGCTCGGTGTTCGGCCGGGTCACGCAGAAATGCAGACCCGGCGGCCGCTGGCAGCCGTTCATCCGCCAGCCCCGGTCTCCGAGCGCGTCGTTGACGTGCCAGACGTCGAGCTCGTCGGAGCCGAAGGCGACCATGAACGGCGAGTGTCCGAGCATCCTCAGCTCCGGGATCGAATCGACCGCCCTCCGCAGCTCGGCCGTCGTCGCGAGGACCCGTTCGGCAAGCTCGAGGTAGCCGCGCTCGCCGAGGCTGACCAGCGCCGCCCAGGTGGCGGCGATCAGCCCGCCGGAGCGGCTGCCGGCGATCCCCGGCGAGGCGTAGATCCCGCCCGGCCAGTCCGTGTTGACGAAGTACTGGCGCCGGCGCAGGTCGGGGTTGCGATAGAGCAGCACGCCGGTTCCCTTCGGCGCGTAACCGTACTTGTGGGTGTCGGCGGAGATCGAGGTGACGCCGGGCAGGCGGAAGTCCCAGGGCGGCACCTCGTGCCCCAGCCGCTCGGCCCAGGGCAGGATGAAGCCGCCCAGGCAGCCGTCGACGTGGAGGCCGATGTCGTGCTCGAGCGCCAGCTCGGAAAGCTCGGCGATCGGGTCGACGACCCCGTGCGGGTAGGTGCCGGCCGAGCCGACCAGGGCGACGGTCCGCGGGCCGATCGCCGCGGCGATCGCCTGCGTGTCCGCCCGGAAGTCGCCTGTCACCGGCGTCTGGACCGCCCTTACGCCGAGGTAGTGCGCGCCCTTGAGCAGCGCCACGTGCGCCGTCACCGGCATCACCACCTCCGGCTCGGCGATGCCGCGCTCGCGGCCGCGCTCGCGGTAGGCGAGCAGGGCGCTGATCAGGCTCTCGCTGCCGCCCGAGGTGAGGACGCCGCAGGGCGCGTCGTCGCCGCCGGCCGCCTCGCCGTTGAGCAGGCCCAGCGCCATCGAGATGATCTCGCCCTCGAACTTGGTGGCGCTCGGGTACATGTCGCGCTGCAGCACGTTCATGTGGGCGAAGTGGCGGTAGACCTCCGCCAGGAAGGCGAAGTGCTCCTCGCCGCCGTGGTAGAGCGAGCCCGAGATCTTCCCCTCCCGAGCCGGCGCGTCCTCGCGCTCGGACATCTCGCTCACCGTCGCCAGCAACCGCTCCCGGTCGATCCCCGCCTCCGGCAGCCGCCGGTAGGTCTCGTACCGGTCCCGGTAGGGGTAGAGGAAGTCGAGGATTCCCTCGCCGCCGCTGTCCGCTGAAGTCACCTTGCTCCTCCTCTCGCCGGGATCGGTTGGCGGATCCCGAGGTGGGCGAAACCGTATCGGCTCGATTCCGGGCCTGCCGGACGACGTGCCGAGCATGGAGTGAGCCATCGACCGCGGCCCCCAGGCGCGACAGCGCCTCCGGCACGCGAGGAGCTTCCTCGAAGTCGCGGAGCTCGCCGAAAGGTGTTGTCCGCCGTTGGGCGTAGCCTCGCCAATCGATGACTGGCCTCGCCTTTGCCGGCATCTTCACGGACGTGCTCTCGAGCGCGGTTGCCGTGCTGCTCGGTTGTACCGGTCTCTTTGGTGGTGCAGCGCACTACGCTGCGGTTCTTGCCGGCCGTAAGGAACGCGAGATCGAAAGGACCACCGCGTATGGCTTTTTCGTCGGCTTTGGCCTCGGAGCCCTCGTCCTCCTGATCGACGCCTTGACGTGATCTACACTGGATCTATGGCAATTCGCATCGCGCTTGTCGCAGTTCCTGCCGCAGCCGTCGCCGGTCTGGTGCTGCTTCTGAATAGCGTCGGCGCAGGCGCCGGTGTCGCCGCTGCGGCGCTCGGCCTGGTCGTCGTCGCAGGCGGCGCCGCCTTCGGCTACTTCGCAGATCGACTTCCAGAGTTCCCGCGCGCTCGCCGCACACATCCGCTCATCCCGCATCACGTCGATTGACGCCCACGGTCCGGCGCAATCCCAGACAGGGAGCGATGCCGGAGGAGGGACCGGAAGAAGAGGAAAAGCTGATCTCGGGCCTCGGTCGTCGGAGGGAATTCGCGCAAATCGGGCCGTCGCTGTCGCGAGGCATCCGGCAAGGGGGCTAGTCTCGTCCAGATGAATGAGGCGAGCAGCAGCGAAGTCGAGAAGGTCCTTCTCTTCGTCTCGGATGCGCGCGACCGGGCCGGCAAAGCGCGAGCTCGACTGCAGGTGGAGGGCGCCGACCAGCATTTGATCGACGCCATGGAGCGCGCCGAAGCGTCGCTTGCCGAGGCTCACCGCGACCTCATGCAGGGCACCTATTTCGCGGTGCCAAGGCGCGAAAAGCAGCTCGCTCTCTAGTAGACACGCCGTGTCGATCACCGGCGAGGAGATTCGCCATCGCCTGACCGGATTCGTCGAGACGTGGTCTGCCTACAACGGCTCGGAGCGCGCTGAGGCCCCTCGATCTGATCTGGGACCGTGTCTGCATTATCGAGATGAAGCGGCCCAGCTCGGCCCCGACGACACGGTCGTCGCGGTGATCAGCGGCAACGGCTACAAGACGCTCGACGAGCATCCCGACAAGCCCTGGCCGGAGATGGTCGCCTGCGAGGTCGAGGCGATGGAGCAGATCCTCGCCGAATTCCGCCGGAGCGGCGCCGGCGCGGTGCTGCCGAGCTGACGGGTCGGGCCCTCTAGGAGATCGTCTGTACGACCACGGTCCGCTCCCGCGGCCGGTCGTCGAAGTCGATCAGCACCAGCTGCTGCCAGGTCCCCAGCGCCAGGCGCCCGTCGACCACCGGCACCGTCTCCGAGGCCCCGACCACCGTCGCCCGCTGGTGCGCGTGCGAGTTGGTGTCGGCGTTGAGCCGGTTGTGCTCGTAGTCGCCGGCGGCGGGCATCAGCCGCTCCAGCATCGCCCGCAGGTCGTGGACCCCGCCCGGCTCGTACTCCATCGTCGAGATCGCCGCGGTCGACCCCCGCACGAAGGCGACGACCTGCCCCTCCCGCACGCCGGCCTCCTCGACGCAGCGAGCGACCTCGCCGCCGATCTCGACGACGTCGCTGTCGCCCCGAGTAGAAAACCGCAGCTCCGCCGTCTGGATAGGCATCGACGCAAAGCTAGACCCTATGGCCGGCCCACCTGAGCGCCGGCTCGATCCGAACCCCGCGTAAAGGTCGGCACCCGCGCATGAGATGCGCGGGTTTGTCGCCGGGGAACGGCCTCGGCGAGGACCGCAATCATGGGGGTGCCGACATGGCGCAGGTTAGGACGTGGGTGGGTCTCGATGTTCACGCGATTCGCAGCTCTGCGTGTGGGGGGAGGATTCCGGCCTGCCGGCGCGGGCTCCGAAGCGTCGCGGGCGCCGCCCGGCGAAGCCGCGGCCGCGCAAGCACCCGTTTGCGTGTTCGGGGGAGAGCCTGGCCGGGGCGCTCGAGGCCCTGGCCACCCCGCTGGGGCCCGGCGCGCAGGTCGAGCGGAAGATGCGTCTCGTGCTGCCGTCTTCCGACGACCTGCGGTTCCTGGCCGAGGCGGGCAAGCTCGGGCTCGAGCTCCTGGCGCGCGGGCGGGTGCTCCCGGGGTTGGTGTGGCGCGAGGAGGGGTGGTTCGCAGAGGGGTTGGCGCGAAGGTCGTCCTCAGCCATCACCACACTCGACCACTGTGTGCCGCCGGTTCAGCGCGCCGCCAGCCGCTCCTGCGCGTATCTGCGGCCCCGCTCCGGGTCCCCGGTGGAGAACGTCGCGATGTCGGCGAGGGTTACGATCCGCCCGCCGCCGCCCCAGGTCCCGTCCGGGACCTCGGGCGTGAAGACCCAGACCCGCATCGGGTCGCGCTCGTAGGCGCCCCGCTCGGCGTCGAGGACGGCCTCGGTGATGTCGTGCGCCATCGCTTCGCGGCGCTCCGCGTCGTACTGGCCCTCGGGGACGGAGGCGATGAAGCGGTAGCGCGGTGCGCTCGCCCGGGAGCCGGCGACGAACACCGCCTCGGGGCGGTGGACGAACAGCCAGGCGATCGAGCGAACCTGGGGGTTGGAGGGATCGGCGCCCTCGTTGACGATCAGCAGGTCGGTCAGCTCGGCGAGCAGCTTCTCCTCCTCCGCCGGCTCCAGTGCCCCCGCGGGAATGCAGGCGTCCAGCATCGGCATGGTCAGTCCCCCTCATGGTGGTTGTCGTCGTCGGCAATAGCCGCGGCGGGATCGCCCCGGCGGGACGGCTCGCCCTCGGCGCCGCGCAACGCCTCTCCGAGCTGCCGGTGGTCGGGGCCGTCGCCGGCGTGCCGCGCGCGGTGGCTCCAGACCAGCTCCCCGCCCGCGGCGAAGACGAAGGCGCCGCCGAGCTGGTGCCAGTCCTGTTCGGGGCGCTGCTTGGGCCGGTTGCCGCCGATCGCTTCGCGCTCGAGGCCGACGCCCCTCGCCCGCCGCCGTGCGACGCGCTGGGCGGCCGGGCCGAAGATCTGCCAGAGGCGGCCGCGCGGCAGGTTCATCGCCTCGTAGGCGCGCAGGTCGGCTGAGAGCAGGAGCGGGAAGCGAACCCCGGTCTGCTGTTTGAACGCCCGCGCCTGGACCGGCGTGCCCATGCCGACCAGCCAGAGGTTCGGATCGGGCGGCAGCAGCCGGCGGTCGCGCTCGAGTTCCATCGCGCCGACGCGGCACTGCACGCAGAGGTAGTGACGGAGGAAGAGAAGCGCCGCCGCCCTTCCGTCCCACAGCCGATCGAGCGCGACCTCCTCGTCGTTCTCGTCGGCGAGCACGAAGCCCGACAGCGGGTTCACCTCGGTCGCTCCTTTCACAGCAGTGACCCTACACCCAATGGCTCCTGTCATGCAAGCGACTAGACTAAATCGCATGAAACACACGGATCTGGGCGACCACCCCTGCTCGATCGCGAGAACGCTCGACGTCGTCGGCGAGTGGTGGACGCCGCTGATCCTGCGCGACGTCGCCTACGGCGTCCGGCGCTTCGGCGAGATCGAGGAGGACCTGGGGATCTCGGCCAACGTCCTCTCGGCGCGCCTGCGGGCGCTGGTCGAGGAGGGCCTGCTCGCCACCCGCCCATACCAGCGGCGCCCCGAGCGCCGCGAGTACGTCCTGACCGAGAAGGGAGCGGATCTCGTCCCCGCGCTGCTGGCGCTGATGCAGTGGGGCGACCGCTGGGCCTGGCGGGAAGACGGGCCGGTGCGCGTCGTCCACGAGGAGTGCGGCCACAAGGTCCAGGTCGAGATGCGCTGCCCCCACTGCGAGCGCTCCGCGGCCCCGGGCGAGCTGCGCGCCCTGCCGCGCCCCGGCGTCGTCGTCGCCCCCGGCCCCGGCGAGCCCGGTTCCGTTTCGGGGTCCCGTCTGCGCGCTGCCGGAGGCACCGGCGTCCCGCTCGCCAGCGACGGCGCGGCTGCGTAACTGGCTGAGCGAGCGCCCAATTCCGGGACCGTACTGGTTTACCCTGAAGGTAGGTCACGATGTCGACAGCGTCAGATCGCGGCTCGGTTGCGGAGGATGCTCAGGCCACCGGGCCCGGACGAAGGACATCCTCACTGTTTCGTGGAGTGAGGTCTTCACGTTTGCCACCAGCCGCATACCGATGCGGATTCCGCGGACAGTCTTCGCAGCGACCACACGTTAAGCGGCGCGGGGCCACACCGGCGCGTGCTCAGCGGCCGCGTCGTTCGCCGCGACGGCGCGGCTCGGCAGGCGCCCAGCCCTCGGCCTGCTCGGCGACCTCGAGGGAGAGCGCCTCGAGCTCGGCAGTGAGCGCGCGCAGGCGCCTGCGGTTCTCAAACCAAGGGCGATAGCGCTCCAGCTGCTCGGCTGAGAGGCGGCGGGTGACGGTCTTGCCCTCGACCTTGCGCGTCCAGGTGACGTAGGGGCCGTGCAGCTTGGGCGGGTCGGCCTTGCAGGCGCAGTTGGGCTTGCCGCAGCGGTTCATCGCCACGTTGATCGTCCCCGGCAGGGCGAAGTCGATCTCGGCGAGCTCGGCGGCGAGCGCGCGCAGGCGGGCCTCGGGGCTCTCGTTCATGGGTGACTTGCGATCCTACGTCGGTCTGTCCGATAGTAATTCTACTGTCGGATACCATGAGTCCCCGAGAGGGCGACCTCGCAGCAGCGGCGATCGCCGCCTACGCCCCCGCCTCGCTCTCCCCCGAGGCGGGGGCCTTCGCCCGTGCGGCGGTGAGGCGGGCTGCTCCGCGCCGGCGCGAACGGGCCAAGGCGCTGCTCTACGCCGCCGGGCGGCTGGCCGCCTTCGGCAAGTCGGTGGGGATGGAGCTCTCCGCCGAGGCGCTGCTGGCGGAGGCGACGATCGAGCGCTTCGTCCTCACGGGTTGCCCGGCGGTCTCCGCGGCGACGCGACGCACCCTGCGCACCAACCTGCGGGCGCTGGCCCGTGTCCATCGGGCTCATCCCTCCCCGCAGCTGGCGCCGCTGCCGCGCGAGCGCGCCAAGTCCCCCTACGGGGAGGCGGAGATCGAGGGTTTCCTGCGCCTCGCCGCTGCGCAGCCGACCGAGGCACGGCGGATGCGCGCCACCGCGCTTGTCTGTCTGGGGGCGGGGGCGGGACTGATCGGGGCCGAGCTTCGCCACGTGCGCGGGCGCGACGTCATCCGGCGCTCGGGGGGGCTCGTGGTCTGCGTCTCGGGGCGCAGGGAGCGGGCGGTGCCTGTGCTGGCCCACTTCCACTCGCCCCTGGAGGAAGCCGCCCGCTTCGCCGGGCGGGGCTACCTGCTCGGCGGCGAGAGCTCGGGGCGGCGCAACCTCAGCGACGCCTTGAACGCCGCGCTTGGCAAGGACGCCTCGCTGCCGCGCCTGGAGGCCGGGCGGCTGCGGGCGAGCTGGCTTTGCGAGTGCGCCGAGCTGATCGGCCTGCGGGCGTTCATGGACGCGGCCGGGCTGCGCTGCTCCCAGCGGCTCGGCGACTTGGTGGCCGAGCTGCCCGAGACCGAGGAGGAGACCGCCGTCGCATTGCTCGGAGGAGGCCATGGAGGCTGAGGCGAAGCTTGAGCGATTGGAGGGAGTCGTCGAGCGCTCGGGCATCGCCCCGCGGATCGAGGCGATGCTGCCGGTCGGGGCGCGGCGGCGCCAGCTCTCGGTGCGCACGCTGCTCGTGGGGATGCTCTTGGTCGCCGTCGACGGGCGCCCCGCGCACCTGAGCCGGGTGCACGAGGCGCTCTGCGCGCTGCCCCAGGCAGATCAGAGGCGGCTCGGGGTGATCGCCGAGTGGAAGGACGGCCCCCACCGGCTCACCTACCGCCAGGTGGAGCGCACCTTCGGGCTCGTGGCGAGGGTACTGGCCAAGGCCGAGCCCGACGGGGAGCCCTGCGAGGAGCTCTCGGAGATCCTCGACGCCCTGCTGGAGGCGAGCGTCGAGCTCTGCGGGAAGCCCGAGACGAGCTCCTACGCCGTCGACTGGACCGACCTGGAGACGTTCTCCTGCCCACCGCCGAAGGGCGGCGAGCGCTGCGCTGACCCCGAGGCCACCTGGGGACACCGGCGCGGCAACTCGCCCGGCGAGCGCGACGAGGCCTTCTACGGCTACTACCTGCAGGTCGTCACGGCCGTCAAGGAGGAGCGCGGCCCCGCCGTCGCGGAGCTGGTGCGCCGCATCGGGCTCACGAGCTGCGGGGTCGACCCGCCGCCGGCGCTCGTGCCGGTGCTGGAGCGGATGGCCGCCGCCGGGATCGAGGTCGGCGACGTCCTCGCCGATTCGGGCTATGCCCACCGGGTGGCGGAGACGTGGGCGCTGCCGCTGCGGCGCCTGGGGGCAAATCTCGTCCAGGACCTGCATCCCCATGACCGTGGGCCGAAGGGAACCCACATGGGAGCAACCCTCGCCAACGGGGCGCTCTACTGCCCGGCGACGCCGACCACGCTGCTGGAACTGGGACCGCTCGCCCGCGGCGCTACGGAGGCCGAGACTGCCGCCCACGACCGCAAGGCCGCAGAGCTCGCCAAGCACAAGCTGGCGCCGCTCGCGGGCTATGACGCAGACGGCTACCACCGCGTCGGCTGCCCCGCCGCCCAGGGCAAGCTGCGCTGCCCCTTGCGGCCTGAGTCGATGCAGCTCGGCCACACCCGTCCGGAGGTCATCTCCCCGCCCGAGCACCCGCCTACCTGCTGCGCCCAGCGCACGATCACGGTGCCTGCCTCGGTCAACGCCAAGACCGCACAGAAACACGACTACCCCTCTGCGGAGCACCGCCGCTCCTACGCGCGGCGCTCCGCCGCCGAGCGCGCCTACGCCACGGTCAAGGACCCGGCCTCCAACGACATCTCAAAGGGCTGGTGCCGGTTGACGGGTCTGGCGCCGATCGCGCTGTTCGCCGCCAGCGTCTTCGTCGCCCGCAACCTGCGCGTCGCCGACGCCTTCGCGGCTCGCCAGGCCGAGGATGAGCGGCGTGCCGCCGAAGGGCTGGCGCCCAAGCGGCGCAGGCGGCGCCGGACCGCGGACGACCTGATCGGCGCGGCAAGCGCGCCGACCTGACTTCGCCTCGCCGGGACGGTCGCCGAGGGAGAAAGCGTGGGGAGAACCGATGGCCACCGGTGGGGAGAAACGGTGGCCGTGGGCGGGGAAGTTGAATGGCCGCTCCCGGAGGAGTCGATGGACATCGGACGCCACCGCGAATCGCGGTTCGTCCGGTTCAAACGTGAAGATAGGTGGAGGTCAAAGGTGAAGACCTCGGAGTGCCGGAGGAGGGACTCGAACCCCCGACACGCGGATTATGATCGACTTCTTTTGAAGGTGAAATAGCGGATTTGCAGGGATTCTTGTCTGGTTAGTTTAGTCGAGTTGGGGTCAGTTGTGCCTATTTGGGGACATTTTCCGGGACATATTTCGTCCGAGGCGCGTCATAATCTCAAAGACGATGAGTCCCTCCTCGATCCACTTCCGGGAGACGCCGATCAGCGGTCACGTCTTCCGAATGCCCCGCAAGTCGGGCGACCGCTGGATGGCGAAGTGGCGCGACGCGGAGGGCCAGCATCAGCGCGTGGTGGGCCGGGTCTGGAGCAAACGAGGCAGGCCGACCGAGGGCTATCTGACCAGGCAGGGAGCACAGCGCGAGCTTGACGCGATCCTCGCCGATGCCAGGGCGAGCCGGATCATCGGCCGCCAGGGCCGGGTCGCCACCGTGACCTTCGAGGAGGCCGCGCGTGAGTGGCTGCGCTACGTCGAGTTCGATCGCAAGCGCCGTCCGGCGACGATCAAGGACTACCGCTGGATTGTCGAGAAGCGGTTGCTGCCTGAGTTCGGCGAAGCGAAGCTCGAGGAGATCACCACGCCGCAGATCGACGCCTGGCGGGTGAGGCTGGTCGCGGGAGGGGGGATGCTGAACGACGAGGAGCTGTCGGCGAGGACGATCAACAAGTACCTCGGCGTCATGCACAGCATCCTCAAACGCGCGCAGCGCACCTACGGGCTGGCGGCGAACGCCGCGGCCGGCGCCGAGCGCCAGCCCGTTCGCCGCTCCGGCGATTTCGACGTTCTCTCCGCGGCTGAGGTCGAGGCGCTTGCTCGCGCCGCCCGCGAGGGACGGCATCGCAAGCCGCCCAAGCACCCGACCGGCCCCGACTGGCAGGCCACGCTGCAGAAGCAGGACCGCCAGGACGCCGCGATCTTCCTCACCGCGGCCTTCGCCGGCCTGCGCCTCGGCGAGCTGCGCAGCCTGCGCTGGCGCGACCTCGACTTCGAGAAGCGGCTGATCCGCATCCGCCACTCCTACGTGCTGCGCCACGAGGACGCGCCCAAGTCCGGCCGGGTGCGAAGCGTGCCGATGACCGACCAGGTCGCTCGTGCCCTGGACGAGCTCAGCCGCCGCGACGCCTGGATCGGTGCCGATGATCTCGTCTTCGTCAATCCCACCGGCGATCACATCGAGGACTCAGCCCTGCGGCGCCGCTTCTACGCGGCGCTGGAGGCTGCCGGCATCGGCCACATCCGCTTCCACGACCTGCGCCACAGCTTCGGCACCCTCGCCGTCCAGGTCTTCCCGCTCTCCGACGTCAAGGCCTACATGGGCCACGCCGACATCGCCACCACGATGATCTACGTCCACCACGTCCCGCAGGTCGACGCCGCCGAAAAGCTCTCGGCGGCGCTGCGCGAGTCCGCCACGGCTGCCTCGGCCTCGGCGGTCGCTACGTGAGCAACTTTCAGGCCGTCTACTACCGCACCGCAGACGGCGGTGAACCCGTCTGGGAGTTCTTGGCCGGACTCGACGCTAAGCCTCGCGCCGCGGTGAAACGCCAGATTGACTGGCTGAATGAACTCTCGGACGCCGTGCCTCATCTACCGTTTCCGCACAGCTCGCAGGTGGCCGGAGAGTTGCGAGAGCTGCGCTGCCACATGGGATCAGAGCACTACCGGGTCTTGTATCGCCGCTCGGAGCGGCTGCTTGTACTCCTGCACATATTCCCGAAGCGAACCGGGAAGCTGCCGCCCGGCGAGATCAAGGTCGCCGAAGCACGCTGGGAGGATTTCAAGTCGCGGATGGATGCCAGGCCGCGTAAACGACCACGTGCCCTCGGTCGCGATGCCCCGTGACGCCCCTGGTGGTTGTTAGCAGCGCTGCTATTATCCTCTGCAGAATGTCAAGGGCTTTTGCGATATGAGCAAGCAGATCAGTCCCATTGGAAAGTCCGTCTCGGATGACATCAAGGAGTCCTTGAAGGACCCCGAGTTCCGGGCTGAGTACGAACGCCTGGCGCCCTACGACGAGTTGGCGCGGATCGTCATCATGCGCCGCGCTGCTCTCGGCATCACCCAGGCCGAGCTTGCGGCGCGGATGGGGACGACTGCATCGGCGGTCTCTCGGATCGAGAGTGGCCAGCACGCCACTAACGCGCAGACCCTTAAGAAGCTCGCCGACGCATTCGGCGTCCGGGCGGTAATCGGCTTCGAGGCCGGCAGCGCCGATAAGCCCGAGCGCGAGCTGGTCGTTCTGTAGCCAGGCCCGCCATCCTCCAAGCGGACGAGTGAGATGGCTGAAGACTTCAACAGGCTGATTGAGGAAATCGAAGCCGAGGCAAAGGCCGAAGGGCCGGTGGCCGAGGCTGAACTTCGCGCGCTGCGCCGCGAGTTCTCTGCCGAGGCCGAGCGGATGGCCTCCGCCGATCGGTCGGCGAGCTCAGATTCTCAGCGCCGCGCGGCCCTGCAGCCGTAGGAGTTCTCTGCGATCCAGTAGCCCAGGTCCGCCCGCGTGAACCGCAGCGCCCGCCCCACCTTGACGTGCGGCAGCCCCCGCGAGCGCACCAGCTCATACAGCGTGCTGCGCGGCACCTTGAGCAGCCGCGCCGCCTCGGTGACGTCGAGAAGAGGCTCTGTGAGTTGGTGCGCCGACATCTTGTTCTTGTCTATCTATGTCCATCTAACTGTCGAAACGCCCCCGCATCTGTGCCACCGAATTCAAAATCCTGGGCTCGAGCCAGCTTGATCGGGAGCACTACAGGCAGGAGAGAACTGAGGTCACCCGCACGCCAGAGCGGATTTGGCTTGTTCAAGTGGTTTTAGAACCGCTGACAACCGCCTGAAACCGCTGGCTTTAGTGTCTGACTGGCGCACCACTGGCGCACGAGATGGAGTGCCCCGCGGGGGCGCTCTGCCGTGCCCACGATCAGCGAGTGACCGTCCGCCGCCGCTCGCACGACATGGCCTTCAGTATGCGATCACGTCTCGTGTGAGCCGCGCTTCGACCTGCGGTCCGGTGAGAGGAACGACGCCCAGGCCGGGCAGCGGCAGTCGCAGGGAACCGCTCATCTGTCCCAACGGGGGTGGGCAGGGAAAGGGGCAGCCTGTGGAGGGCGGCGGGTCGCTGTAGGTCGCGGTCCCAAGGAACGGCGACGGCGGGGAGGCGCTCGCCCAGGTCAGTTCTGCGTTCGCTTCGAAGTTGCCAAAACCCATCGCGGACTAGCGTCAATTTCGACGAGCTTCCGTTTCTTCGGCGGGTCGGAACTCCGAAAGGCACGCAATTTGCCGCGCTTGGTGAGGGTTGAGACCGTGCTACGTGACACGCCCAACAGCGCGGCCGCTCCGCCAGGCGAAACGAGCTGGCCGTTGAATGCCTCAAAGACTGCATGTAGCTCTGGGTCTCCGCCCTGGTTCTTCGCGCTGGGCATTTGACCAGCTTACTTTGGCCTTCCTCTGCTTCTACCGCGTGTCGATGGCGCTCAGATAGGCGTCCAGAATATCCCGGGCGCGAAGGGCGTCTCGTTTCACGTCGGTCAGCGTGAGGGTCGGCGCGTTCAATGGTTCATGGGCAAGGCTGTGGCGTCCCGTCAGAATGTTGTTCCAGGCTGCAACCGCTTCAGGGAGTCCAGTAACAGCCTGCTGAAACGCACTCTTGTGGGCATCCCCGAACCAGCCGAGTGAACCGCTTACTACTCCGGCCCATTAAACGTCCGACACGGTTGGTAGGTTGGGATGCGTGAGATCGCGGGACGCCAGGCGCTTGCCGCAGGCCGCTCAAGAGGAGCTGCGCAGGCGTGCGGTGGCAATGGTCGACGAGGGTCACAACCAGACCGAAGTGGCAAGTTTGCTGGACGTCTCGCGCCAGTCGGTGAGCGAGTGGGTGCGGGCGCACCGGCTCGGAGGCGATGAAGCCCTCGCGGCCGGGCGGCGCGGCCGGCGGGCGGGTGAGAAGACGGCGCTGACACCAAAGCAGCAGGCGCAGATCGCCAAGCTGATCCGCGACAAGAACCCCGACCAACTGCGCCTGCCGGGGTTCCTGTGGACGCGGGCCCTGGTCTGCGAGCTGATCGACCGCCGTGTCGGCGTCAGGGTTGCGGAGAAGACCGCCGGCCGCTACCTGCGCGCCTGGGGATTCAGCCCGCAAAAGCCGGCGCGCCGTGCGCTCGAGCAGAATCCCGAGCTGGTGGCGCGCTGGCTGGAGGAGCGCTACCCCGAGATCGAGAAGCGCGCACACCGCGAGCGGGCGCGGATCCTGTGGGCGGATGAGATGGGGCTGCGCTCCGACCACACCGCGGGGCGCTCATGGTCGCCCGTTGGGCAGACCCCGATCGTCGAGGGCACGGGAAAGCGCTTCGGCGCCAACGTGATCTCGGCGATCTCCAACAAGGGCCACCTGCAGTTCGGGGTCTTCAAGCAGCGCTTCACCGCGCCGGTGTTCATCGACTTCCTCGGCCGCCTGATCCGCCAGGCCGACGGCCAGAAGGTGATCCTGATCCTCGACGGCCACCCCGTCCACCGGGCAAAGAAGGTGCGTCAGTGGGTCGAGAAGCACTCAGGCCAGATCGAGCTTCAGTTCCTGCCCGGCTACAGCCCCGAGCTCAACCCCACAGAGCTGCTCAACCAGGACGTGAAGACCAACGCCCTCGGCCGACGCCGCCCCCGCAGTCAGGACGAGCTGATCGGCGACACACGTTCCTATCTGCGCTCCACCCAGCGCCGGCCTGACATCGTCGCCAACTACTTCGACGAGCAACATGTCACCTATGCCAAGGCGGCGTGACGGCTATTTACTGTCCGGAGTAGTAGCTCCCCTATCTTGATGCTGCGGATCAATCGAGTTGCGGCTACTGCGGTGAAGCTGGACAGCGGCTCATCTTCATGCCGTTTGCATCGGTCGTGAATGACCTTTCTGATGAGTGCCTCGAACTCCGCGTAGGCGACTGAGGCGATGTGTTGAGCAAGGATGACATCAATCTCAGGATCGGGAGGGGGCTCTTCAATGTGAAGATGGCACGTCTCGATTGCCGCTTCCGTGCGGGGGCAATCCATGGCGTCCCTAGCTGAAGAGCTGCTTCTCCGCGAGCGACATGCGCTGGCGGACCGTTGCGACGTCCGTCGTCCCGCTTCGCACCAAGTCCTCGAATTCCTCGGCGGAGGTGAGGGCCTCATACCTCTCGGCTATGTCGTCTGGAATGTCCTCAAGGTTTTTCGAGAATGCGGCGAAAACGCAGTCGTAGGCTGACGCGTTTAGTCCGGCACGAAGATGGAAGGGCCGCTCGCCGAGATGCTCGTGAACGGCCGTAGTCGTCGCCGTGAAAACACTTCGGTAGCCCTCGATTTGCTCGTCGTCGGCCTGGGCGTGTGTTCGCATGTAGCGCGACAGGAAGTCCTTCATGGGCTTCTCATACGAATCAAGCGCGTAACGCAATGAGAAGAAGCGGAGGATCAGCTCTACGTCCCTCATCCGCTTGTCGGGCTCCGATTTCCCCACGACGGCCCGCCAGTCATCCAGACTGTTCAGCTCCATCAGGAGTTCATTGAACGGACCCGAATAGACCGCATTTCGGACCTCTTGCCCGACAGCCAGGGTGCCGCCTGTGTTGAGCCGCTCAAATATGTGGAAGACACTCGTATCGTCTTGTGGGTCTAGCTGCCTTACGACGAAGGCACGGAGGACAGCGTTTCTGAGACGCCGGGCAGCCTCCTCGTCGGCGTCCACTAGCTCGGCATAGGACTTGTTGAAATAGGGGCTGTCTTCGGCCAGGCCCGTCAATCGAAAGACGGTCCTATTGGCGTCCTCTCGCTCCTCACCGAAATAGCCTTCGAAGTAGTAAAAGATCGACCGCAGTCGCTGCTGTCCATCGACCACCAGGTACTTCCCGGACTGTCGCTCGGTATAGAGGAATATCCCCGGGACTGGCAATCCGACGAGAAACGACTCGATGAGCTTGCTCGCTTGCGCTTGGGTCCAAACGTATCCGCGCTGGAAGCGGGGGATGAGCAACTCGCTGGCTTCCCACTGCTTCACAATGCCCTCAAGGGTGAAGTCCGCTGGATAGGTCGCTATCTCGTAAGCAGCGGGAGAGGATTGGCGATCATCAACCTCGCTCGCCACATCCTCAAATTCGACGGCTTCGTCTCGGGTCTGGGCGTCCATAGAGCGTGAGCCTACCCCGCCACGAGAAACGGTGGCCTCGATAACGGCATGGTTTACAAGGTCAAGTCAGACGCTCGAAGCCGGCACACCAGGCTCGTCCTCCCTGCGCCGCCAAACGAACGCACGGGATGTAGGCAACAGAATCAAAATCAAGAGAAGCAGCCGGGCGGCCACTTCCCATAAGGCGCCGTTGAGCGTCGTTCCGACCACGCCAGCTCCCATGAGGACGACTGCAAGCACCCATGCGATCCGGCTGCCGGACAGCACGAAGGTAAATAATAGGCCAACCACCACGACCGCTCCGACATATGGCCGCGTCGGCGCGTGAGATGGGACCGGGAGGAACAAGGCCAGCAAGATGCCGATTGCGGCCAGCCTCAGGGTCCAGGGGCTCTCGCGAATGCGTGCCACGGATCAGGTATCGGTGCCCACCGCTGGACCATTAGCCCTAGGTCGTGGCTAACGAATCCGCGCGTCCGGCCTCAGGCTGACGGCGCGCGGCCGGCCGCGCGCGCCATCGCGCGTCCGTCCGTCCGTACATCCGGCAGGCGAGAGGCGGCCGTGCGCTCGCCGGCAGTAGCTCCTTACTGCCCTACGTCTTGGCGTCTACGACGGAGGTACGCGATTACAGCCGCAGCGATGCCGAGCGCCCAGAGCCCCGTTGCCCACCAGCCAACTGCTCCATCAAGAAGTCCGGCAACGACTACAGCAGCAAGCACTGCGACGTATCCGGCGAATAAGCCGAGAGCCCGCTTGCCCAAGCGTCGAATCTCCATCGGATGGGCGAGCCTAGCGGTGGCTCTACGCTCAGATCTCCACGATGAGGGCGCCACGTGCGCACGGCACCGACGCCATCAGTTCCGTCAGCGTCACGTCCCGCCGGAACGCGCACCACAGATCGTGCACCCTCAAATTCCCGCAGATCGCCCACACCGACGGCTCTGCGTTGCGCCGCAGCACCCAGGCGTAGCGGCACAGTCGCAGCGTCCGCATCGTCCTCCCGCTGCGCTTCGTTAGTTCCGTCGACATCGTGCCTGACTGGCGCACGACTGACCCACGAGGACAACGGAACGGACGCCGGCCGGCGCTACGATGCCGAGGCCGCGATCAAGCGATGACCCCCGACGACCTCCAAGAGACAGCCCGCAAGCTCGGCCTCCCCGAGGACGACCCCGCTGTCATGGGCGATCTTCAGACGCTCACGGCATCCGAGACAACCCCTCCCCAGCGCAAACAAGAGTGGGGCTTGAGGGCGAGACAATCTCGCCCGACCGGCAAGGCGAATCGGCTCGCAGTCTTCGCCTTGTTCTGCGCGCTCTTAGTGCCCGTCCTTGGCATTGTCTTCGGGGTTGTGGCGCTCAATGAGATCGAAGACGCGGAAGACGCAGAACGCGGCACTGGCATGGCCAAATGGGCGATTGGAATCGGTGCGGTTTATCTCCTGCTCGCCTTTGTCCTGGGCGTCTGGTTGCTCACGCGCCTCAACTCCTAGCATCCTGGCTCGTGAGGCCCTAAAGCCGCGGGCGCTTCGGGCGCTGCGACCTATCGCTTTCGCGGCGCGAGCATCCGCCTGAGCGCCCTAATGACCACGTAGCTGCCTTCAAGAGGCGGCTGATTGCGGGCGCGGATCTTCAGGTTCATCGGATGGCAGTATTCGGGGGGAAGTTCCTGGTGCGCCTCGGCAAGCACCGGTCTGCCTTTCCTTGCGCGAAACGTGAGCTGCATCTGGTGCGAACTTCGGACCCGTGCGCATCCCACGACGTGGCCCACGGACGTGATCCGCCCATTGGGCTGGAAGATCGGAAGGCCATTGATGAGCATGACGATCTTCCGCACCGCCGGCCCGCTGATCGTGGTGACGGTCTGATCGCCACGATGGTGGTGCTCGACGACTTCGAGGACACGCGCTGAGGCTGGTACTCGCTCGCTCGCGGGACGGGGGACGAACCAGACGACTCGCGCGTCGACGCGCAGGATCGTAGAGCCAGGCGGCCCGGCGGCAACCGTCGCGAGGAGCGACCTGAGGCGCAGAACGCCCGGAATCGAGGGCCATACGAATTCCGCGTATTTGGCTTTGTTCGAACTTTCGCCAAACGTGGCGATGCCGCCACCTCCTGTCAACGCGGATTCCTGCGGTGGGTTCGCCTCTATCCAGTTGAGCGCTTCATCGGGTTCTCCCGGAACGGTCCACCAACTCGTCAGGTCGATCAGCCTCGACCATTCGAGCCCGGGAGATTTATCCAGAACCGAGCTTGTCCCGGCCGGCTCGGTCGACGAAGGACTCGCGCCGGGCGGCACCCGCAGCTGTTCGAGAAGATGATGGGCGTCTTCTTCGGCGGCGGACCGATTCGCGAGCTCCGCTTCGCTCGGTGGGATCAAGGAAGCCGACGCGACAACGGCCGACACCCACAACATGGCCATGATCGCCACCAAGCCCCCCGCTGCCGATCCCAGAGCGCGCATCACGACAAGCGTACATCGCGTGCCCACGGGCGATCACAAGGAGACCATGCGGTGGAAGGCGCCAACTCCGCTTATAAGTTACCTGCAGCATGGGCGAGCGATCAGCAGGGCGCAACGACCGCCCGTCGTTGGTTCGATTGCGTGTTCTCGTCGCCGGGATCGGCGTTCTCGTCTTCGCGGCGAGCTGCTCGCCGAGCGCCAGCGAGGCTCAAACGCACGAAGCCCTCGCCCCCGCAGCCGCCACCGGCGCCTTCGCCCTCGACCTGATCCGCGCCGGGGCGCCAGGGAACCTCGTCCTCTCGCCCGACAGCGTCGCCGCCGCGCTGGCGATGGCGGGCACCGGGGCGGCTGGGCGCACCGCCGCTCAGATGGCCAGCACCCTGCACTTGGTCAACCCGGCCGCCTTTCCCGCGCTGGGGAAGCTCCAACGCAAGATCGCCAGCGAGCAGGCCTCCGCCGGGCAGGGCCACCCCGAGGCGCCCACGCTCGAGCTGGCGAACGGCCTCTTTCTCCAACAGGGATTCTCGATCGAGCCCGCGTTCCTCTCCGGCCTGCAGCAACATTTCGGCGCCGTCCCGGAAACCGTTGACTTCTCAGCCGACCCCACCGGCGCCGTCGAAGCGATCAACGCTTGGGTGAGCGCTCACACGGCGGGGATCATTCCGGGGCTTCTCACCTCGCTGCCAGGAGAAACGCGGCTCGCCCTCGCCAATGCCGTCTATCTCAAGGCAACCTGGCTGCACCCGTTTGAGAAAGGGGGGACCTCTCCCGCACCCTTCTACAACCAGACCCGAAAGACTCGTGTCGAGTTCATGCACCAGACCGCGCGGCTGCGCTACGGCTCCGGCCCGGGCTACGCAGCGCTGGACCTGCCCTACCGCGCCTCGACGCTGTCGCTGCTGGTCGTGCTGCCCAACAGGAGGAAGGGCGTCGGCACTCTCCAGCGCCACCTCGGCGGGAGGGGGCTGGCCCGGATAGTGCACAACCTTTCGCCCAGGGCGGTGCGGCTCAGCCTTCCGCGCTTCCACCTCGATACTCAGACTGAGCTGAGCGACACGCTGAAGAAGTCGGGGATGCCCATCGCGTTCAGTGAATCCGCGAGCTTCTCCCACATCACAACGGCGGAACCCCTGAAGATCGGCCTGGTCGAGCATGCTGCCGACTTCAGGCTCGATGAGGAAGGGACGGAAGCCGCCGCTGCGACGGTGGTCGGGATAGTCGCGGCGTCGGCGCCATTGGTGCCACCCAACGCGGTCACGTTCAACGCCAACCACCCGTTCCTCTTCTTCCTCCGCGACGACCGCACCGGCGCCGTCCTCTTCGCCGGCCGCCTGACCGACCCGGCGTCCGCCGGCCCATGACAACCCTCAACTCCCTCGCCCTCCACGGCTCCACCCCCACCTGGACCGACTCGGCCGCGAACCACTCCCCGACCGTCCGCTGACAGCCGCCGAAGCCACCCACGCCTGAGCAAACCGAACCGATGTCACCTCAAGATCGCAAGTCCCCCAGTCCTCGATCCAAGCCCGCGATCGCCGCGACTCTCCTCGCCCTTGCAGCCCTCGCCCTGACCACCGCCCCAGCCGCCGCAGCTCCCTCCGCCGCGGCCTCCGCCTTCTGCGAAGACGCCAAGCCAGTCGAAGACTTCGGCCTCTCTGCTCTGCCGCCCACCCACGAAGCCCCCACCGACGGCGACCTGCCCTTCGCTCCAAAGACCGTCAGCCTCAACTTCTCCAACAGGCGCATTCTCGCCGTCGGAGAAGGCATCGGCTTCTGGCTCAACAGCCAGAACTACTCTGGCCGGACGCCGCTTCATTGGGTCCTGCGCGACCGCTTGCGGCCCGTTGACGACTTCGGGACACCAGGCCCGGTGATCGCCCGCGGCCGCCAGCGCGTGCGCCTGATCCACGCCGGCCGCGAAGTCAAGCTCTTCCTCGATCCGCCGAGGACTCCCGGCTTCTACCGCTACGAGATCGAAATCGCCGACTTCGACGGCAGGCGACTCGCCCTCTACAGCAGCCACATCAGGGTCGAACGCAAGTTCTGGGACGTCCGCCTCGGCCTCAACCGCACCCTCTTTCACCCCGGCAACCACGTCTTCAGTCGCCTCGAAAACTTCGGGACCCTCTCGCCCGCATTCGGCGAAGAATTCCGCTTGCAACGGCTCGTCGGCTCGCAATGGCGACACGTCAAGATTCCCGGCCGAAGCGGCTGGCTGCTTTGGGCCGGCTTCCTTCTCCCGGGCTCCGCCGCCTCCTGCGACACCATCGCCCTGCCCCGCGACTTCCCGCCCGGCCACTACCGCATCGTCAAGGAAGTGGAGCGCTACCTCCGCAAGGGCCATGCCCGCACCTACTACCTGACCGCCCCGTTCGAAGTCATTCCCCGGATCGGGAGCGAACCCCTCCCACCTTTGCCGCAGCCGCGCACAGTGAGCCAGCGAAGGGTGAGAACGCCTTCACCGAACCACCGCGAACCAAAAGCCAAGAGCACAAAACCGCCAAGCCACGAAAAGCCACCCTGCCAGCGCCCAGCACCAGCCTCGATTTCCAGCCTTCAGGGCCATCGTCCCGATGGCCCTGAACCACAACAGCAAACCCCTCACGCACTATCACTTCAGTGATTTAGCGGGACCGAAAGCCCCCTTTTCGGACATAGGGGGTGATGCTCACGATCGGAAAGCTCGGTGCCGGCCAGGAGCGCTACTACCTGCAGAAGGTCGCCGAAGGCGCCGAGGACTACTACTCCGGCGAGGGCGAGGTGGCCGGCTACTGGCTCGGTGAGGGCGCCGAGGACCTCGACCTGCAGGGCATCGTCGAGGCCGATCAGCTCACGGCGATGCTGACCGGCCGCAATCCGGTCGACGGAGAGCCTCTGCTTGCGATGCGTGGCGTTCCCGGCCGCGGCCCGGTCCCCGGCTTCGACCTCACCTTCTCCGCCCCGAAGTCGGTCTCCCTGCTCTGGGCACTCGGCGGTCCGCAGGCCGCGGTCGATGTCAACGAGGCTCACCGCCGCTCGGTTGAAGCCGCCCTCGCCTATGTCCAGCGCGAGGCTTGCTGGACCAGGCGAGGAGCAGGCGGCAAGGAGTTCGTCCACGGGCAGGGCTTCCTCGCCGCGGCCTTCGAGCACCGCTCTTCGAGAGCAGGCGACCCCCAGCTCCACACCCACGTCCTGATCGCCAACGCGACCAAGGGACCAGACGGCCGCTGGACCCGCCTCTACCACCCGGCGATCTACGACCACGCCAAGACCGCCGGCTATATCTATGAGGCGCATCTTCGCCACGAGCTGACTCAGAGGCTCGGCCTCGAGTGGCAGCCAGTCCGCAACGGGATCGCCGAGGTCGAGGGCTTCTCAGACGATCACCTGCGCGAGTTCTCCACTCGCCGTCAGCAGATCCTCGAGGCGGCGGGTCCGGATGCCTCCGCCCGCGCCCGCCAGGTCGCCAACCTCGCCACCCGCGAGGCAAAGGAGAAGGACCTGACGCGCGAGACCCTGCGCCAGCGCTGGCGCGACAAAGCTCAGGAGATCGGCCTCGACAAAGAGACGCTCGAGCGGACCTTCGATCCTGAGGCGTTCAGGAGGATTCCCGACCCCGCCGCGCCCCGCACGGTCTCCACTCAGCAGGTAGACCGTGCGGTCACGGCGGGGGCCTCCCACTTCGACCGCAGAGACGCGATCCAGGCGGTCGTCAACTCGCTCCCCAACGGGGCGCCTGCGGTCGAGGTCGAGCAGCTCGCCGACGCCTTCCTCGCCTCCGACGTGGTGATCCGGATCGCGGAGAGCCCAAAGGGGGAGCGCTTCACCACGCAGCGGATCTGGGAGCTGGAGCGCGAGGCGCTTGCCACGGCAAAGCGGATGCGGGCCCAGGGTCCGAGTCCCGCCGGCGAGCTGATCGCCGCCCGCGTGATCCACTCTCGTCCTACCCTGAAGGACGACCAGGCAGGGATGGTGCACCGACTGCTGACCGACCGCGAGGGCTTGGCGGTCGTGATCGGCGAGGCGGGAACCGGCAAGACGTATGCGATCGTCGCCGCGGCGCAAGGCTGGGCGCAGGCGGGGATCGAGATGCGCGCCGCGGCTCCGACCTGGCGCGCCGCCAACGTCCTTCGTTCCCAGGGCCTTCCCGTCACCAGCGTTGCCAGTCTGCTCGCGGAGCTCGACCGCGCGGCGCAGGACGGCGGCGCGGCGATTTCCCAAGGCTTGGTGCTGCTGATCGACGAGGCGGGGATGGTGGACTCGGCGACCCTGGCTCGCTTGATCTCCCATGCAGACCAAGCAGAAGCGAAGCTCGTCTTGGTCGGTGATCCGGAGCAGCTGCAGGAGATCGAGGCGGGCGGGCTCTTCCGGGCGCTGGCCGAGCGCACAGACCCGATCTACCTCGACGAGGTGATCCGCCACCGCCACGACACAGACCGCGAAGCGGCGAAGCGCATCCGCGAGGGAGAAGGCCGCGAAGCCCTCGACATCTACCGCTCCTCCGAGCGGGTGATCGTCGCGCCCAACGCCGAGGCCAGGCGCGAGGCGATGGTCGCCGACTGGCACGAGTCCTTCGAGGGGGGAGAGGACGCGGTGATGATCGCCAAGCGAAACGTTGAGGTGCAGCGGCTGAACGAGCTGGCCCGCGAGGTGAGGCGGGAGGCGGGAAAGCTCGGCGCCGAGGAGATCGAGGTTGGCGGTCGAGCGTTCGCCGCTGGCGATCAGGTCATCACGCGCGTCAACGACCACGCCGCCCAGATCTACAACCGCGAGCGCTGGCAGGTCGAGGCGGCCGACGCCGGACACCAGAAGGTCGTCCTGCGGGGCATCGACCAGGTAAGGACCGTCGAGCTCGACGCCTCCTACCTCTCCCGCACCAACCCCTACAACGACGCCCCGGCGCTCGAACACGCCTACGCCGTCACGACCTACTCGGCCCAGGGAGCGACGGTGGATCGGGCCTACGTCATGGCCGATCCCTCGATGGACAAGCAGGAGCTCTATGTCGCCGCTTCGCGCAGCCGCGAGGAGACCTACCTCTACGCGACGCCGGAGATCCAGGTCAACCGCGAAGAGATCGCTCCCCGCTCGCCTTACCTGCGCGAGGGCATCCCGCATATCGCCGAAGCCTCAGAGCGCGATCGCGCGCAGGTCGCGGCCCACGGCATGGCGCGTCTCGAGGCCTTACCGAGTGCCGAGCTGATCGAGCGCCGCGGCGGGCTTCAGCAGCGTCGCCTCGAAGAAGGGGGTAAGGCACATCGGATTCGAGAAGCCACCGAGGAGGTTGGACGCTCTGAGGCAGCCTTGGCGAGCGTCGAGCGCCAGATCGAGAAAGCCCAGGGCGCGGGGCGGGCGGGGCGCAAGGAGTTGCCCCAGCTATGGCGCACTCACGAGTGGGTGAGCATGGGCCTGGAGAACAGGCAGCGGAACCTTGCGGAGCTGCCTCAGCCGCATGACCTGCGAGCGATCAGAGCCGAGCTTGCGATGATCGAGCAGGTGCTTGCAGAGCGAAGGGAGCTGACCGTCACCGCGGCCCGCATCGCGCCGCCGGACTACATCACGAAGGAGCTGGGGGAGAGGCCGACCGATCCGACCAAGCGCAAAGTCTGGGAGCACGGGGTGGAGGTGGTCGAGGGCTATCGCCAGGAGCACGGCGTCAAGGACAGGGGCCGGGCCTTCGGGACGAAGCCGAAGGAGCCCGCTGAGCGAGCCGCTCGCAAGCAGGCGCAGCGACAGCTTCAGCGGCTTCAGTGGGATCTGGGCAGAGGCAAGCAGCTCGGCCGCTCACGGGACTCGGGGCGCTCGCTCGGGATGGGGCGGTAACGATCTCGCGCCGATCGCCCTGGCGGCGACCCGGCGCGTGACGGGCGAGATTTGTCGCGAACCCGTTCCCCGGATTTGCGATTCTGCGCGCCACACGCGTCCAGGGACGCCCCTAGAGTGAGCAATGTGAACGCCGCAGAGCAACGTCGCGAGGAAGCGCACTTCCGCAAGGTGGAGGGCGCGATGCTCTACATCGAAGACGCCGCCCGTCGTCTCGACGAAACGGCCAAGGAGCTGAAGAAGGACGGGGCGCCGGCGTACCTGATTGCGGCCCTGGAGACCGCCGCCGGTGCGGCACGGGCCGACCACGCGCGGTTGATGAAGTCGGTCTACTGGCGAGCGCCCTCCAGTGACCAGGGCGAGCTGATCGCGGCAGGCGGCGACGAGCAGCAGCGCCTCGCGTCCTAGCCGACGCGGATGCCCCTCACCGGCGAGGAGATCAGGGCCAATCTGACGCGGTTCGTCGCGCGCTGGAGCGTGCGGGACAGCTACGAGCGCGGCGAGGCCCATACCTTCCTCACCGAGCTCTTCGACTGCTACGGGCAGCGCCTCTCGCAGCCCCGCGTGGAAGCAGGAGCGCGACCCCGGCTCGCCAGTACGCCTGCTGTTCGTCCGGAGCAGGCGCCTGGAGCAGGGCTCAGCTGGCGCTCACAACTGCGCGAAAGCAGACCGCGACGAGACTGGCGCGATGCTTACCGCTGCCAATCCCAATTCGGGCTGATTGCGCTGCCCGCGAAGCGGGCCCACGCGGGCGGCTAAAATCGCCCTGGCGGGGTTCGCGAACCCGCGACCTTCGGGTTATGAGAACTCTGGCCCTGGTTGGTTGGGCCGGGCTTTGGCTTGTTCAAGCGGTTCGAGTTGGTCCGAGTTGGACCTAGTTGCCCTCAAATCGGTACCCGATTGGTACCCGCCGGCCCCGAGCGACGCCCTCGACAAGCGCCGGTCCGGCTACCCCCTGATCAGGTAGTGCCTCTGCCCTGCGGCGGCCAGCAGCTCAACCACCTCGGGTTCCTCGAAACCCATGTCACGCAGCAGGCAGGCGCGCAGAAGGAACCAGAGGCGGTGATTCAAGACGACCAGGCCCCGGCCATCGGGCACCCGAGCCGGTCGCTCACTGGGAAAGTGGGTGAAGAAGTTGCGGGTATCGCGAACGGCCTTCGCGAACTCCTCCCGGTCTTCCGGAATGCCGCAGTAGCGGATCACCTCGCCGTCGAAGCTGTCGAGAATCCGCCGAACCTGATCGAGCAGGCTGGCCCGGTTGGAGCCGAGCAAGTTGCGCTCGATCCACTCCCCCTCCTGCTCGCGCAGCTCGGGCGACATGCCGGCCATCAGCTCGGCGACCAGCTGCCGGTGCTCCTCGGGTGGGCGCATGACGCTCTCGAAGCGCTCGCTGTAGCTGAAATACAGCTCCAGGCAGCGGGCGACCAGAACGAACTGATCGGCGTTGATTCGGTGGCCGCGCCGCAACTGGTACTCGACCAGCTGCCACATCAGTTCGGGCGCCTCCAACTGAATCCGCCCCCACGTCTCCGCTACCTGAGCAAAGCGGTCGCGCACATTGTCGAGCGTCATCAGCGCTGGGGGCCGCGACGGCGCGCTGTTCTCGCGCCAGCGGAGGTGGAGGTCGACTAGCTGGCTGCCATCCATCGTGTGTATGCGTTCGGGCGAGAGCGGTTCGTCCAGGCAGAAGGAGAGCAAGGCGAGGGCCGGCATCACGAAGTTGCTCCACTCCACCAGCGTCTTGGGCGGACCCGTCAAGACGATCTCCATCCACCACCTGACGGTCACTTCGGCCTCGTCGCCGGAGTTGTCCTGAGCGCCGATCTCAAGCAGCTGCATCTGATGCCCACCAAAGGGAACCGAGGCGCGCTCCTCGCGCACGGCGTGGTTGGCAACCACGTCCCCCGTCGACGTTGGATTGCGATCCAGGAACCTGACGGCCCGATGGTTGGAGATCGAGATCGACGGATAGGTCTGCTCGCCGTCATCCGAGCCCACAATCGCCGAGTTGATCGCGATTTCGGCGGGATAGGGCGTCATCTCCCGGGCGCCGAAACTGACCGCTTTGACGTAGCAGTTGGGAAGGCACGCCAGCGCGGAATCGTGGCCCTCAAGCAAGCTCAGCCGCACCCCCTCCAGGTTGTCTTCGCCGAACCCGACCCCATCCGGCTCGACCATGCGAAGTAGACCGGGGCCGGCCTGACTCGGCAGCTGCAGGAACGCGCGCGCAGGCTCGCCGTCACCGACGGTAGCCATGCAATCAATCACCTCGCCGGGCTTGCGGAGGTCGGGAATCGCCATCGGTCCCAACGCTAGAGGAAGAGCACAGTGCAATGCCGAACTGCGACTGAGATGGTGACGCGTCAGTCGACTAGTCGAGGATTCGACCGCGGCTAGCGAGAAGCTTTTCCGGTGACAGAGATGACGATCCCAGGGAACTTCAACTTCTCGCGTGCCGTGCGCGAGTGGTGTTTCGTGCAGCTGCGCCTGATCGAGCTCCGGGGTATGCGCGACATGGCCAAATCCCGGGGCCTCAGCGATCTTGGGCTGTTGTCACGCGGCCCCTGGGAGGCACTGGACCGCGAAGGGATCCTTCAGCCGGTGGCCTACGCCCACCACGCCTCTTGGCCCTACGACCAGCAGCGCTGCCTCGATGAGGGTGAGTTGATCATCCGTGAGGAGAGCGGCTACGTCCCGTGGGAGCAACTGCAGGCCGCCGCCGAGAAGGCCCACGGAGACGACGCCAACCCGCAGGTGCTCTACCACCACTGGCAGATCATCTGGCTCAGTGAGCTACAGGACCAGCTCACACCCGGAGTGATTTGGGGCAACCTCGAGGACGGCCTCGAGTCCTTTCTCGAGACCCAGGCGAAGGCGGCCGCAGCGCGCTCGCCGGAGCAGATGCGCGAGAGCCTGCTCGAAGCGGCAGAGCGGCGACGCGCGCTCGAGTTGCTCCTAGTGCGGGTCCAAAACGTCTTCTATCCGTTCGAGCGTGGCGGGCCGAGGCAGAGCAACTGGATCGGCAGCGGCGTCGGCGGGCTGACCGACGATGCGAGCGAGTGGGCGGCCGAGCAGCTTCGAACGCTGAATTACGACGAGCTCGCAGCGGATTGCGGCACCGATGCCGCAGAGCTGGCGAGCATCTACGAGAACCTCGTCTACCGGGCCCGCTGGATCGACCCGAACGTAGAGGTCTTCGACCTGATCGACCAGGTCAACCGCCATAGCCTCGAACGCCTGAGGGGACTGGCGCGACTGGCCCGCGACTACTACGACGCCGCCCGCGTCATCCGCTCCTGGCACCGGCGGCTGGAGGGGACCGAGCTCCTCCCCGACGTGAACGAACGGCGCCGGCGGCGGGGTGTCGAGGGCCGCGACGAGACGACGGCACGCGGGAACCGGGCTCTGCTGCCCAGCTTGCTCGAGGACTACGGTCTCTACCCCTGGCGGGTCCAGCTGCTCGCCGAGGGCCCGTCGGAGATCGTCGCTTTGCGAACGATTGTCGAGGAGGGCTATGCGCTGTCCTTCGAGATGCTGGGAATCGCCGCTACCGATCTCGGCGGCGCTGACATCCCCGAGAACGCGGAGTCACTACTCGGCGCCTTCCGCGGTTATGCGAACTACTTCTTTCTGGTCTTCGACAACGAGGGGCGGGCGAAGGAGATGATCGAGGCGCTGGTGCGGGCGAACGTGATCGAGGGCATCGGCGAGAAGAAGCGCGCGGAGATCCGGGAGGAGGGCATGAAGGCAGCCCGCCTGATTGAGGATCCCGAGGCCCGGCGCGCCGCGATGAAGGAGGCGCTGGCGAAAGCCAATGACCTGAGTCAGGAGCCAGGCGACTCCCCGGAGTTCCTGCTCTGGAAAGAGAACTTCGAGGTGGACAACTTCTCGTCTGCCGAGCTTTGCCAGATACTCGGTGACTTCGCAGATGAGATCGGCCTCGATGGATTCTCGCTGGATTCGGACGACCTCGACACCGAAATCACCGCCCAACGCGATAGTGGAAGCGACAAGGGGGTGGCCTCGATCCTGCTCGAGATGGCCAGCAATCGCGACCCAGGATTTCATCTCTCAAAGCCTGACCTCGCCCGCCGGCTGGCGCGCTTCGTCCTGAGCGAGAACGAGAAGACCGGCGAGAGGCGGCCGATCCTCGATCTCGCCGAGCAGCTGGTGTCGTTGACCTGGGCCGATCGCAGCCTCGCCGGCGAGCTGCGCGATTAGGCGAGGAAGCCCGCGATCGGTCAACGGCCGCATCGCGGCTTGCGGGGGCCATACGCTCTGGGTCGTCTGCCATCGATGCAGCTCTAGCCGGGTGCCGCACCCAGGCGCTGGAGAATCCACTTCCGCACCAATATCCCGAAAGCCAGGGTCCCGCCGATTCGAGACGCAACATCAGTGAGGCCCCAAAGGATCGTCGCCACCTGAGCCAGGAGGTCCCAAGCACCTGCAGCCCAGGTCTCGGTCCGAGCCAAGGTAAAAGCTGCCGCGGCGACCGCACCGAGAAGGCAAAAGCACCTGAGTAGGGACCCGAGGGAAGACCGGCCTAACGCCGGCTCTGGTTCGTCAGGGTCGCCGGGTGAAGCCCTCGCAGCCCCACGCTTAGAACCTCGCGTCCGTGTTGGCGCTCCATGTGACTCTCGGCGCCGAGTCCCCGTGCGCCGACCGACAACTAACGCTGATGCCCGAGCCCCGGGTGATGCATGCTCTGATACGCAGCGCTCAATCGGATGCACGACCAAGAAGCTCGCATCCGCAAAGGAACCGGGCGTCGGATTTTGCTCGACCTCCCGGTCAATTCGATGGGCGGCATAGGCCAGCCAGCCACGCTTGCGGGACTCAGCGGCCCGTTCCGATGCGATCGAATCGAATATAGGGCGAGCGCGAGCCTCCTCCCTGTGGACCAGCCCCGAGAGGCACTCTTTTAAGGACTGGATGGGCCTCTCCGTCAAGGCATGCCAAACCCCGAAGATGCCCACGGACTCACGAGCCGAGGCAGTTAGGTCAGCTTTCAGGGCATCCCAGAAGTCAAGCCCGTCGGCTTTCGCTTTTTCCATGTGGGGGGTGTAATCCAGGATCGCCTCCGCGAGCTCATCCCGATAAACAGATGATTCTTCGTGGACCTCTTCCCCGCATTCGCGGAGAAGGAAAAGATGATTGGCCTCGCGTACCAATCTCGGGAGCGCCCCAAGCTCATGCAGGCGATCCCAGAAGTCCCGGCTGAGCGCTGCCAGCTCTCGACCCATTGCGAGAACCTTGAGTTTGCGGGGGTCGTCGAAGAAGGCCGGATCGTGGCTCAGAAAGTAGTCGCCATCCTCGAAGGTGCATTGGTCGATCTCGGCCATGAATTCGAGGTCTGCCTGAGTCAAGGTCGGCCACTCGCACCAACCCCAAACAATCGCTTTCCAAGCGTCCTCGAGGCTCTCGTTGAAGCGCTGCATCAGAGGCGTTAACTCTCGGAGCGGTCGCGTCCACTCCTGCAAGTAGGAACTCCCGGTGAAGTCGAAGGGTTCGCCACCGCCACCCATCCATGCGTCGTACTGCGCCTGCCCCTCGCACTCCTGGTAGGTCTCTAAGTAGAAATCGACGATGCCGGTTTCGTCGCGGGCAGACCCTTGTCCCATGAACCAACGATAAGCCCAACTTCGGACCCAAGGCCAGAGGCGGACCCAGGGCCTTGCGGACTACCAGGAGCTGGAAAGCCTCACCACGGTGGCCCGATGCGCTTGCTCTTGGGCCCGGTGAACGGCCTCGCCTTGATCGGTTAGGCGATAGGTGTCGCCCTCGGCCCTTTCCAGCAGCCCCCGGTCGATGAGGTCACGGATCGCGGCGTGAACGTCATCGATGTCGTGGAGCAGCAGACGTGCAAACACGCTCGGATCGAACTGGCTCTGGGAATGGGCGGTGTCGACGACCTCGTCCTGAAGCTGGGTGAGCTGCACCCCCTGGAGGCTACGGCGCCGGTCGGCGGTCTCAGCTCGGGATGATCCCGACATAGACCGTATCGTCCAGCCACACCTTCAGGCCGCGTCCAGGGTCGCCCTGAATGGCGGTGACCTGACGGGGGATCCTGGACCCCGCACCATCGCCCTCGGCGTCTAGGGATTCAAGTGCAACCATCGGCGCCCTACGCTCGCCGCCCGGGTTGTGATCGGTGGCGTCCTGGATGCTGCCGAGCCGGTGGCCATGCAGCTTCAGGAGGAAGGAGTCGGCCGGTTGCTCCGTGCTCTCACGATCGCGGGTGCCTATCTAGACGTAGACCTCCTGCCCCTCATGGTCAGAGAGAAAGTCGATCACGTCGGCGAGGGTCAGCTCGTCAGGCATTGCTCGATCGTACTTCGGCCGAGATCTCTCCCGCCGGCCGATGCGAGGCATCAAAGGCCGCCTCTGCCCACCGCCCCCCTTGGGCGGCATCCGGGCCGAGTCGGCCGAGCTGCTCTCAGGCAGCCGGTCAGATGCGGCGAACATTGCCATCGTCGTCGATCCGCAGACGACGAAGCTGGTCGTCGAAGACAGCCCGCTTGCTGGTCGCCTCGCCGGCCTCGGGATCGATCTCTCGCACCAACGCCTGCGCCGGGCTACGTGGCCCGATGCGGTGCTCCGTATGGAACTGACTGACGATCTCATCCCACTCGAGCGCCCGCACCTGGAGCCGGCGGCCGCTCGGAAGCTCGAAGAAGCGGTCGGGCTCAAGCTGCAATGACCGGGCGTGCGTACCGAGGTCCGTGGCCTGGGGAATCGAGTCGATCAGCTCGCTGATGCTCTCTTTTAGGGCTCCCTCTGCATTGAGAAAGCGTTCCTCGCCGAGGAACGGACCAAACTGACGATCCTCCTCCTCGAGCTCCTCCACCTCGTCGGGGTCCGCGGCGCGGACTGAAAGGTTGTCGATTTCGCTGTAGCCGATGGTGCCGCGCCCGCGGAGTTCTTTGACCATCCCCTCCCAGTCCTCGGGATCACGAAATCGCGTCACCCGGATCAGACCGATCTTCTCGTCGAAGGCAACGTCGCGGGCTCCCTTCGTGAAGCCGACCGTAGTGACGATGAGGGCGCCGTCGGCCTCGAGCTGGGTGCCGACGCCGACGAGCTTGTCGAGGGCTTCCTTGCCGACCTCCTCGGCCCAGTGTTTGCACTCGACGATCACGAGCTGCTCCTCGCCGTCGCGTTCGATCCATACGTCGATCTGATGCTTCGTCCGCTTCCCAGGGCCGGCGGCCCTGACGTCGTGGCGCACGACTTTCTCACCGAGGGTGGCGAAGATCAGCGCAACCAAACGCTCGTAACGCTTGCCGGGACCGAGATCGGAAGAACCGAAGATCGACTCATGGAGTTCGTCGAGCTCGTCGCCGACGACTACTGGCTCCTCCGGCTCCGCGGGGTCGATGGCCATCTAGTCGTAGACGAGGAGCGTCATGGGGTGCCCCTGCCGGTCTCGATTCCATTGGCTGCTGCAAACGCTTCGCTCTCCGTCCGTTCTACGTCGAGGGTCGCCTTCGTCCGGAAATCGAGCGGGAGAGCGGTATGGCCAAAGCCGACCTTGAGTGTCATCGTGACTTCGCCTATGTCCTCGAAGCCGGCCGACGTGAAGTTGGTGATGTTGCCGGTCTCTACGGGCGGCTCGCTCTCGTCGAGAGTCAACATGTAGCTGAAGGGCGGATAGGCCAATTCCCACAGCGGGATCGTGGCGAAGCCGCCGTCGTCTTTCAGCCTCATAGCAACCGAGCCACCGTTGTAACGGACGTTCGGCCCGGCATATAGGGCGAGGTAGAGCTGGAAGCGCTCGGGAAGACCAACCTTCTCCGGCACCCGGACATATTCCGCCAGCTCAGGGTTTGCCTGCGCGAAGCCACCGGGTGAGATCGCCAGCAGCATCGTTACGATCTGCTTGGCCAGCCGCGCCGGCTGAACCCCCTTGATGTTCATCTCGACGTAGCCCGCCGTAGGCTGCGTGTCCAGACTCTTGAAGTCGAGTTCGGAGAGGGCCTGGACCCCGGTGCCGTGCAACTTCTGGAACTCCGGCACGTAGAACTCGCCTGCACGGGTGTTGCACTCCCGGCACAGGGAGTAGGCGCCTGAACCTTTTTGGCTGATCGTCGGCTTGACGGCAGCACCTTCGTCCTCCCGTCGAAGCCAGTCCTCGATCCCGAGCATCTCTACCCGACCCGTATTGCCAACCCCTTTCGGCGGGACGTGCTCAAAGGAGAGGTTCGTGACCTTTCCGCAGACCCTGCAGGCCCGATCAGCCGGGTCGTTCATCGGCATTTTCTTCAGGATGCGCAAGGTGCATCCAGGGTATTCGCTGACCCGGCCCCCTTTGCAGCTGGGGCTAGTCGAGCAGGCGCCGCAAATCCTCGGCGCTGAGGTCAGCATCGCGCAAGATGCCGGCGAGGGTTCCGCGGCGGAGTTCCCGGTGCAGCGGAACGACGAGCGCATGCCTGCGCCCCGCCTTCTTCAAGCGGGCGTGACTGCCGCGTTGACGGACGACTTCCCAGCCCTCCTTGCGAAGCTGCTTCTCTGTGGCGAGCAGTAATCAGCCTCGGCACTGATCGCGTCTCTGCTTAGGGACGAAGCGCAACCATCCAAGACGAGCTCCCGGCCGCGCTCCTTCTCGACAGCGAGCAGCAGTCGCCGGGGGCGGACTCGATTGCGATCGCGTTGCACCTCGCACCGCGAAGCTCCTCAACACTCCGGTTGCCTCCTGGCTGGTCCACCTCAACCCAGGCTGAGCGCTGCCTCCTTACGCGGATGCTGCAGTCCGTTCGCGAAAGAGATCGCTGCCGCCGTCGGCCGCGAAGGATCTAGGTCGCGCCTACGGCTTCGCCCTGCCGAAGAACCGACGCGTGGACGGATGCAGAAGCAAACCGACCTCGATCAGCCCGATTAGATAACCGTGCCAGGTGCCGGTGCCAGTAACGAGACTGAAAGCGAACCCCAGGGGGAAGACGGCAACCGTGGTGATCCAGAGCCAGCGAACCGCTCTGAGCAGAAAGAAGTTCCACGCAAGGACAAAGACGACCGAGAACACCAATGGCGTAACGGGTGCCGAAGCCGTGAGCACGACCACCACAATTCCCCCGGTGGTCAGGACGACATAGGCCCAGAGCGACCATGGCACCTTGCCCCACTCGATCACGCCGCCAGCCTACTCGCCGTAGAGGTTTCGCACGAACGGCCGCAGCTCAGTTGGTGCTGCTCCGCAAACGCGGGCGTGTCGGTGATGTGCGGCTTGCTTCGGGCTCGAGATCGCGCCCAACTCCCTCGTCTCCTGCGGGCTGCCGACCACACCGCCGCCGCGGTTCTTCACAACACTCCGGTTGCCTCCTGGCTAGTCTCCTCAACCCAGCCTGAGCGCTGCCCTTCAACGCGGGAAAGCGGTAGGCCAATCTCGCCAACACGCCTCCTTGTCGTCCTTTGCGGGAGCGTAACCTGCGCCCGTCAACGCGCTCGCAAATCGCGCAGAGCGAGAGCGGGGCTAAGCGGGGCTATTCGAAGCTGCCCGATGTCAGACCTGAGCCCATCACCGCCCTCACATGGCGAACGAATTCTGGAAGGAGTCGTCTGCATCAGCAAGATCTGAGAGGCTTTGGGCGGTGCCATTCGACCTGCCGGAATACGACGAGGCCTTCAAGGCATTCCTCTACACAAGCGTCAACGCACTCGCTCGAGCTCGCGATCCACTCCTCGCCGGCATACCCGAGGAGACCACCGAGAACGCGGGCTCCAGTGTCCTAGACAGTCGGACCGATGAGCCTCTCGACCTTCCTTCCGAAAAAGTCGGCTTCGAGATCGGCTGGGAGCGTAACGATGTCCTTGAGGGGAACTTCGAGACGCTCCTACTTCAGTTCGACTCTGCCTCAAAGGAACTTGCTGAGAAGCTGGTAGGCATGTTTCTCAAGACTGTGGGCGCGGTCACTGAGTCAACTGGAAATGTGGTCAACGCGGAAGGCCAGCCGCTTACCTTCGAGCTCATATACGAGATGCTCGACAAGATCGAATACACCCTTGACGATGACGACGAGCTAGAGATGCCAAGCATGGTCATGCACCCCAACATGATGAAGAAGCTGCCGAAGCCGACACCGGAGCAAGAAGCAGCCATAGAGGAATTGAAACAACGCAAGCGAGAGGAGCTCCTTGCTCAGCGACGCCGTCGCCGCCTTTCTTGATTCAGTTTCCGAGCGTGCTTTCGACGAGCCCCTCCTTGCCATCCTCCGCTCTCAGGGTTTCGAACGTGTTCACCTCGTACATGGTCAGCGCGAGTTCGGCAAAGACGCGATCGGTCAACGCGATAGCGCCCAATGGGCGTGGCAGTCAAAGGCGGGTGATATCAGCCAACCAGAGTGGCGAGCTCTCGTTGGGCAACTAGACGAACTGCGTTTGACGAATCTCGGCCACGGTGCATTTGACTCCCGTCTTCCCCGTCACCCGGTATTGATCACCACAGGGCGCCTCACGGGCAACGCTCCCGATCTCTTTCGCGACTACAACGACCGGGCCCGGGCAAAGGGGGAGCCCGAACTGGAGGTTTGGGATCGCGACACGCTGATCGGCCTTCTTGCCAACAACTCCAACGCCGTGCTTCGCGGCTCTATGGACGGTCAGCTCCTCGCGATTCTGGGATCGGCTGATGAGGGAACGGCGACCATGCAGAGTCTTGAGCTGTTCTCCCGGCGCTGGAGCACCTGGGAACTCAGCCGGTTGGCCGGTCTCGGTGTTTTCGAGGCGGCACTTGTCTGCGAGCGTCTCGCAGATCAAAATCGCGTCGATCTTGGTTGCCATCTTGCTCTCTGCTTGGTCAGAGGAGCTTGGGCTGCTGGAGGCGCTGATCGCCGCGCGACGGAGGCAGCTGACGCAGCTGGTGATCTTTTCGACAGCTATGCCGGCAGGCTATGGAACGAGTGTGACGATCAGTTGCTCGACGAGGACTTTGTAGCCACGAGCGGCCACTCCGCCTGGATCAGCTATCCAGTTCGGTGTACTCGAATTGCCGAGATCGTCGGGCTGCAAATCCTTCGCCATCGAAGCAATAACCCCGATTTGGCCACCGCGATGACAAAGTGGCTCGTGCGTTTCGTGACCTCCCAACCCGGTGCATCCCATCCGATCAGCGATCAGTACGCCGTCAGCCTTATCCCCACTGCACTCGCGATTGCCGGCGAGAACGGCGAGGCAGTGCGCAAATACCTCTCCGACGCTACGGTCTGGCTCTGCAATGCCTACGAGCGAGACCGCTTGGGCCTCGCGCCAGTCGACGCCAGCCCTACGGAAGAGACCGAACGGCTGCTCGGGGGTCCATTGGAGTCCGTAAAACTCGAGCGACGCCGGGATTCCATGGCCGCGACCGTCCTGCTTGATCTATGCGCAGCCCTCGATCTCTCCGACCTCTATGCCGACGCCTACAACGACATAGAAGCCGTGCGCATATATCCTCGCATTCTCCGACTGAACGAGGGACCCGACGAATTCGACCGCGCCGGCATGGGAAACCGACTTGACCCCAACGTTGACTTCGCCGAGGGTCTTGAGGGATCGACGATTGCTCCCCATCACACAGACAGTTCAGGGAAGCAATTATGTGTAGAGGGTCGCGCCTGGGACCTGCTCGCAATCTCCAGCGCCCTTCGCGACCGATATTTCTACTGCGCGCTGGAAGGCACAAGCTAACTGGCATCCCCAATCCCTTATCCCAAGAACAGACCCCCTCCTTCTCCGCGCAAAGTAGGAGCAGATTCGCTGCCGAGGTATGAGAAGATCGCACCCTCTTGATGACGCCGAGCCAGGTGGCTACTTCCGACCACACCCCGACGTTCCGAGCGCTGTCCTACCGCGAGAAGTGGCGCGTCAACAGGCTGGTGGTAAGGGGGGAAGCTCCGCAGGACCCGCGGATGGCGGCTGCGGCCGTCGAGCTGGCCGAGCAATGTCAACGCAGGGAGAGTGAAGTGCCCCTGCATCGCGGGCTGGCGATCGTGGTCATCCTCGGCAGTCTGGTCCTTGCGGTCTGGGCGGCGGCCGATGGAGACGCTTTCCTGATGGGAACGATGGCACTCCTCGCGCTGACCAGCGTCGCACGGTTTGCCTTCAGCCCCATGACTCGACCGAAGAACGTGGCGCGCTCCCTAGAAGTGTCGAGGCGGGTATTGGCCATAGGAAGTTAGCTAAGGGTTCGCTTCTCGCGCGAAAGCGGAAGCGCCTTCGTGCACTCAGTGCCTCACGAGGGGCCATTCACCCCCGACGTCGTGGTGGTCTTGCGCGATACAACGCTCCAGATACGGCGGATTCCCTGGGCCTTCGTGGTTTTCTTCTCCGCAGGCTCGTATTCGACAAACTCCGCAGCGGCCCTCATGAACTCGTTGAGTCGCCTTCGTGCCTCCTTCCGAATCTCTTCTGCGACTTCTTTGATTTGACGAGGCGCATCGGCTGGCGACCCACCAGGCGCCGGGGGGCGATGCTTTCCAGCGAAGTCTGCCGCTTCCCCGACTTTCCATGCGAAGAGGCCCCATCGTTCGCAAACGGGATGCTTCTCGCTGCCGAACCGAAGGGTCAAGGCGGCGAGGTGCCCAAGGAAAATTTCGTTATCAGAGCGGCTGATCGACCAAAGAGCCTCGTCATCGATCACGGCGGGAAGACCACTCGATATTTGCTTCAAAGACGAGGCGATCCGCTCTCGATATTGGATGCCATCATCGGCCGCCTTATCGATCGCGTCGATGCGAACTCTCGCTCGGTGAAGCCGTAGCTCTTGTTCGAGTTCTTCCTTGTGAGCTTGGGCAGTCTTGCGTGCGGATACGAGAGAGCCAGAGAAGCCGAGCCCGCCAGCCAGAGCCGTCGTTGAAAGAGCTAGCCATGCTGGAACATCGCCCACGGGTGTGACTCTAGTACGGGTCCACAACTCCATGTCGCGCATTGCGATAGAGAGCCGAGATCGGCGAGCAACGCTCGCCGCTTGCCGCGCACCTATCGCTGCCGATCGGCGCTTAGCGCCTTCGAGGCCCGCGCGCCGTTCTTCGCGAGCTCGTCGGCAACTCCGTTCTGCGCCCTGGAAATCCGAGCGAACCTGACCCCCCCTGGATACCGGGCCTTCTGCGCTTCGACCTCCTCCTTGAGCTGGATCAGGTGCTCGGCCCGCGCACGCGATGCGCCAGTGAGGTGGCGGACGACCACCGCCGAGTCCATCCGCACGTAAGCCGACGTCGCGCCCGCGTCGGCCGCGGCCCGCAGCGCGTTCCGAACCGCCATGTACTCGGCAACGTTGTTCGTCCTGTCGCCGAGCGGTTCCGAGCTGAGCAAGTGCACGCCGCCCATGCCCACGACGACGTACCCCGCCCCGGCGGGACCGCCGTTCGGCATGGCAGCGCCGTCGCTCCAGATGTAGACCCTCATTTCTGTCTCCATTCGATCGTCACGCGATCGGGACAGAACCTACCGGTGGGGCTCAGGGGACATTCGCGAACGCTGGCCCAGACGGCGTTCTGGCCCTGCTCTCCAAAATCGTCCGAAGCGAAAGCGTGGGCGGTGCGCGTCGACGTGCTCGCAACACGCGATGGCGGGAGCGGAGGCCCTGGCTAGAAACGAGCACTCATCGCCGGCTGATCGCGTCGCAGTGTTCGTTGTAACCGTACTTTCGTTCCTCAGTGCAATGCGTTACGACAATCGACTCGCCGGATTCCCCCACGGTGGCTTCAATCGTGACCGGGTTTTCTTCGCTCTGCGCGGTGCAGTCGAAGTCACGGCCGCTGCCACTGCTCGACTTGACGCATTCCGCCGAGGTCAGGGACGTTCGGGTTTCGAGCAGTTCTTGAGCTTCGCTCTCTGACACGCCCGATGACCCGCACGACACGAGTGCGAAGGCGGCAAGCACAAGCACTGCGATAAGCAAGAGCTTCATTCCGTCAGCAGCCTAATCTAACGGCTCCCGCTCAAACGATTGAGTAGTCGGAGCCACGCAGCGAATTACGTCGGGATCTTGTTGAGGTCGTAGGTCAAGCCGGCGCTTTGTAGCTCCTTAAGAAGCTTGTAGCGCCAGCTATCGTCAGCGAGCGAGAGGTAGACGACTCCCTTGAAGTCGGAGGGCAGCTCAACGCCCTCCTCGTAGAGCACCACGACTCGCGACCGCCCGAGTCGCCCAACGAAGAACCCGAGCTCGAACACGACGTTTTGACGAGCCCTTGAGTGAAGCCTCGGATCCGCACTGTCTTTCGGGGCGGCGCCGCCAACATCATCGGCGGTCAGAAGCACGACAGCATGGGCGCTCGCATCGGCATGGTCCTCGAACTTCTCTATGAGCGTCCGACCTTCGCTCGGCTGCTCGTGGAGGATGACGATCTCGTGGTCGCCTGTCTTCTCCAGCAGTCGCCCCACGGCTTCTTTGACGTCGTCAGCGTGGCCATGCACAACGAAAATCCGGTCGCCACCCGCTGGCGATGGAGATCGATCGGGCGCCACATCTGCCGCTTCCGCCGGGGATTCCAGGTACTCAAGACGCTCGCGAAGCGACTTGAGCGTGTTGATCGCTGTGTCGAGCTGTCCTTTGCTCAGCTCGAATTCTTCGCCAGCCCTGATGACGTAGGCCTGGCGATGTGCAGCGCGTTCAAACTCCCCCGGGGGTTCGTCATTCGAGTAGATGGAGCGAAGCCCATCAGCGGTGAGATTGACCCACCGCTCGCGACGATGGTCCCACTCGTTGTAGTGCTCCTCGGTGACGACCTGGTCGCTATCAGCCTGCAGCGATTGACCTTCGCCGATATGGCGGTCGATCACCTGCTCAGCCCGGCTCCGCGAAACCGTGATTCGCAACGGCTCACTGAGGCCCGAGCTTTGGGCCGATCGTGCCATCAGCCCAGTCTACGGCTGCCGATACCAGGTTCGGCTGCAAACTACGAGCTCCCGCTTTAAGGGATTGCGAGCGCCCGCTGAACTTTCTCCAGGCGCTCGCTCTGGACGAAAAGGAGGAACTCGGGCGCGCTACGAGTCCCGGGGCAGGACGGCCCCTGAAAGACGGCGATTGGCACGAGGCGAGAAAGGGCAGTGATAATCGCTGGGTCGCAGGTTGTCGAAGGAGTCTCGTGACCCAACCTACTCGGTGATGCTCAAGGCCGCCCGAAAGGCGGGATGGATCGTGTAGAGGCCCTGGCCGATCTCGATCGCATGCTCTAGCCGCCGCAGGTTATAGCGCACCTCGAAGCTGTACTGACTGTCTCGGGTGGCGCTCATGTAGACACCGAGAAATCCGTACCAGAGCAGCAGCTCAATCGCTTTCGACACGTCGGTCGCCGCGATCCCGGCTTGTTCGATACGCGAAATGACCTCGGCCAGTGAGAGGTTCTCCGCGGCCCCGTGAAAAGCGTATACGACCTCGGAGAACTTCGGCCAGGTGTCTTCGATTTCATAGCTCAGGTTGAGCAGCATGTCCTCGCTGTAGCCGGTTTCCGCCTGCCGTATATCATCGGTTTTGATTTTCGGGTGACCGCGATCGATGGCGACCTGAATCGCTGCCTGCAGGAACATCAGCAGGTCTCTGGGTCGCCCCAGCGTCCTTGAGGAGAGGTACTCAAAACTGTCTTCGATGCCGACTAGCGCCGGGGCGATCTGATTCCAGACGGCCTCGAACTCACCCTCGATCTCGGTGCTGGCTACGATCCGCCGGCGGATGATCTCTCTGAAGATCTCCGGATCACTCCAATCGAGGTTCGCCGCCGTGTCCTTGCCGCGATCCGGCGTTCGGCTGACCAGGTTTTCGTAGATGTCGGTTCGTACGAAGACCACCGAGCGAAAGACGACGCCGCGATCGTCGAGTTGATCCGCGAGCGCCTTGCTGGCATCTAGCAGACCACGCAGGATCAGGATGTCTTCGGGAGTACTGCCCCGGGTCGCCCAGCTCTTGTCCAGGTTGTCGAGCAGCAGCCAGACCTCGTCCTTCTCACGCACCAAATAGTTGGCGACGGCATCGTTCAGCGTCTTGATGTCTCCGCCATAGACGAGCTCTGTCAGGTCGGTCCTGCTGGTGATCTCACCCTCGCCGCGAAAGCGCTCGGCCATCCGGTCGATCTGCCGGAGCAGTCGCTGGGAGAAGTCATCGCCCGATTGCAGGCCGTGTGCGAAGAAGGCCTTCTGCAGAGCGCTGTAGGCCTCGTAGCGATCTGGGTCTCGTTCGGCGAGGTTCAGCTCGGATTGCGAGTTGAGGATCTTGTGGGCGACTTCGGCGGACAGCAGATAGGTCCAGAAGGCGGCGATTGTGTACTCCTGCTGGCCCTGCGCCAAGGTCTCGAGCACCGCTTCCCGCAGCCGCGTGAACTGGTGACCTTCGGGACGCATGTCAAGAACGAGCACGCCGTGGCCCTTCTTCACCCGTTCCCGCAGGCCGTAGAACATCGCCGTCTTCCCCGCGCCCTTGCGGCCAACCACCAGATGCGCATGCCCTTGCATCGCCTTGGTCAGCACTCCGGTCTGCACGAAATATCGCCGCAGGCCGCCGATCTCGTTCTCGGCCGCTGTGTCGCCAAGATCGAGGTCGTTGAGCGGCGTCGCTTCTCGCACGCCCGTCGTCATCGGCTCCATCTGCAGGCGCTCGACCACCTGGCTCAGGGGCTCCTGGATTAGATCGGCGATCTGCTGAGGTGACTCATAGGTCTGAACGAGGTCACGGTAATCGATCGGCTGGCTGACGCTCTCTTCTTGCAGCATCAGCACCGGCTTTTGCTGGGCTACGGCCATTCCGCAGACCAGCGCGCAGAGGCCGTTGTGGGCGCGCGCACCATCACGGTTGGGGGAGAGCAGGTGCGCAAAGACGCCGAATGAACCTGCGATCTCCCGGCGCGCCTTGTGCAACGGCAGCCGCGGCGCCTCGGCCGGGTCGTAGGTGCGGAAACCGAGGCGTGACTTCTTGATCAGGGAGAGTAGGCGCACGGCCCCATCGGTATTTATCGGCCCCTTCATCACGTACAGAGGCGATTCCCGGTAAGTCTTCTTGGCCAGCTGACCTAACCCCGGCGTGCCGGGATCGGCCTCGACCACCTCGACCAGCTGCTCGGCGTTTGTGAAATCGAGATATCCGAGCGTGTCGAGCATGCCCAGCGCGTCGAACTCCTTCTTGTCGACCGAGTAGGTGGTGTCGCGAATCGGTCTCACCCCGATCCCGAGCCCGATCGCGAAGCCAATCTCGAATAGAAGGTTGAAGTTCAGCGTGGTCACGTCGGCGAAAACCGTCCCAGACCCCCGCATCGACTTGCAGATCTCGCAGAAGACCAATCGGCCGCCGATGTCCATGTCGCGCCAGGTCCGCCACCCAGGAGACCCTGCACCCTGCTTGAGCGTCTCGACAGCCGCCTCGATCGTCGCGGCGATCACTGACGGATCGGAGGCATAGAGAAATAGACCGCGAGCCTCGGGGATCGAGGAGAAGTCCTGATCACACTCGCCGCCCGCGTAAGCACAGAAGCCGGGCGGCTGGTGGATGAGGGGTAGTTGAGCCGTGACCATCTGATTGTTTTCCAGTCTGCGGCGGATTCGCCAATCGCTTCAGCCGCAGACAGACACGCAGCAGACCGTAACGCCTTGAAGGAGGATGGTCAGGCCCAAACCCCTCGTAGGGCTTCCGGTGGGGAGGAGGCAAGTCTTGGCGCTCCTGGCAGGAATCAAAGGCTCCTCTTTGGGTAGCGCCGCCCACGAGCAGAGAAAAGTCCGGGATGACCGCAATGGACGAAGAGAAGGACTTCGCTCAAGGCAGGGCAGGCGGGTGTCGATCTGAGCTGAATGGCGTCTCGGGTGCTGAAGCTACGGCGGCCAGATGTGTGCTGCGTTTGCGGTGCTGCCTTGCCGGCGGGGTCGCGGGCTGGATGGGACGCCGAGGCGCGGACGGTGACATGTGCGACTTGTCTTGAAGCGCCGGCAGTGCCTGTCGCTGCCGAAGCGACGCAGTCCGGGCTCGATCGTGGACAGCCGGGTGGCAGCGTGACCCGCGAGTACGAGCGGCGCAAGAACAACCGCGAAAGCCGTACCCGCGAGGCCCATCCGCGGATCGGCGGGCTGTTGCTCGCGTTGCGCGAGCCGCCCCAGCATGAGTCGGCTTTTCATCGCGGCGACCTCGGAGAGCAGGCGGTCGCGCAATCACTGGAACAGCGCATCGCGGACGGGCCGGCGATCATCCTGAACGATCGCCGCATGCCCGGCGGGCGTGGCAATATCGACCACCTCGCCGTCGTCCCAACCGGCGTGTTCGTCATCGACGCCAAGGACATAAAGGGAGCGGTGCGCGTAGCCAGACCCCTGTTCAGGGCCGAGAAGCTTCTGGTCTCCGGGCGCGATCGCACCAAGCTCATCGATGGCCTCGACCGCCAGGTGGCCGTCGCGCGGAACGCGCTGGATGACAACGGCCACCCGGACGTGCCGGTGCAGGGCGTGCTGTGTTTCACGAAGGCCGATCTACCGGTGCTCGGCACGCTGAAGATGCGGGGGCATCTCCTGCTCTACCGCAGGGCGCTTGCCAAGAGGCTGAATGCGAACGGGCCGTTGGGGCCCCCGACGATCGACGCGCTTGGACACGCTCTCGCAGCGGCCCTCCCGCCTGCTTAGGCCCTCTGGAGTGGGCGCCGGTCGCCATCGTTCGCATGCCCGAGCTGCACTTCGCGCACGAAAGTTCGGGACATATTTGGGACACATTTTGCTAATCGTGCGCTTCAGCACTTGTCAAACATGCTGATTTCCAGGGAAGAAGTGAATGCCGGAGGAGGGACTCGAACCCCCGACACGCGGATTATGATTCCGCTGCTCTAACCAGCTGAGCTACTCCGGCCGGGGAGCTGATGCTACTGATCGTCGCGTTCCTTCTGGGCCTCGTGGGCGAGGCTCATCTCAGGGCCGGAGGTCGCGCGCAGAGGGCGAAATTGGCCCGGATGATTGCAGGCCGCCCGCGGCTGCGAATAGCCTAGGCGGGTATGCCGGAGGCTCTAGACAGAGCGGTGAACGCGGTGATCCAGGATTGCCTGGGCCTGGAGCCCTCCGAGGAGGTGCTGGTGATCTGCAACCCGATCACCGAGGAGCTCGGCGCGCTGCTGCGGATCAACGCGCAGGGCGAGGGCGGCGACGCGACCCTGGCGGTGATCTCCGAGCGCGACTCGCACGCCTCCGAGCCGCCGATGACGGTCGCCGCGGCGATGCTGGCCGCCGACATCGTCCTGGCGCCGACGATCCAGTCGATCTCCCACACCGAAGCGCGCAAAGCGGCGACCGACGCGGGCGCGCGCGTCGCCTCGATGCCCGGCGTCACCGGCGAGATGCTGGCCCGGGTGATGGGCGCCGACATGCGGCTGCTGCGCAAACGCGGCGGCAAGCTCGCCCGTGCGCTCGGCGCGGGCGGCGAGGCGCGGATCACCTGCCCCCGCGGCAGCGATCTGCGGATGGGGCTCGAAGACCGCACGGCGATCGTCGACGCGGGCCAGCTCAACAAACGCGGCGCCTTCGGCAACATCCCCTGTGGAGAGGCATTCATCGCCCCGGTCGAGGGCACGGGCGAGGGCACCCTGATCGTCGACGGCTCGATCGCCGGGATCGGCAAGGTGACCACCCCGGTCAAGCTCGACGTCGAGGCGGGCAACCTGACCGCCGCCAGCGGGCCCGACGGGGCCCGGCTGATCAACATGCTCGAGGAAGAGGGCGGGCCCGAGGGCAGCAACCTCGCCGAGCTCGGGATCGGCACCAACGAAGCGGCGATGCTGACCGGCAGCATCCTCGAGGACGAGAAGATCCTCGGCACCGCGCACGTCGCCTTCGGGGCCTCGAGGGCGATCGGCGGCACGGTCCAGACCGAGGTCCACCTCGACTGCGTGATGCTGGAACCTACGGTCGAAGTCGACGGCGAGACGATCGTCCGGGCCGGCGAGCTCACCTGAGCGGTGGACCGGCCGCTCCTCGCCGTCCCCAACGTCTCCGAGGGGCGCGACGCTGCGCGGATCGCCGTCCTCGAGCGCGCCTTCGCCGCGGGCGTCGTGCTGCTCGACCGTCACTCCGACACCGATCACAACCGGACCGTCTTCACCCTCGCCGGCGCTGCGGCGGCGCTGCGAAGCGCTCTCGCCCGCGGCGCCGCCGAGGCCGTCCGGTCGATCGACATGACCGCCCACGAGGGAGTCCACCCGGCGATCGGCGCGCTCGACGTCTGCCCGATCGTCTGGCGGGCGCCGGAGGAGCGCGGCCCGGCCCGGGCGCTGGCGGTCGAGGTGTCCGGCGACCTCGGCGACCTCGGCGTCCCGGTCTTCTTCTACGGCGAGCTGGCCGCCGGCCCGGAGCAGCTCGAGCGGGCCTACTTCCGCAACGGCGGCCTCGCCGAGCTGTGGCTGCGGATGGAGGCGGGCGAGCTGACCCCCGATCGCGGCCCGGCGCTGCCGCACCGCACCGCCGGGGCGACGCTGGTCACCGCCCGCCCACCGCTCGGCGCCTTCAACGTCGAGCTCGACAGCGGCGACCTCGACCTCGCCCGCGCCGTCGCCGCCGGCCTGCGCGAGTCCGGCGGCGGCCTGCCGGGGGTGCGGGCGATCGGCCTGCCGCTGGCGAGCGGTCGCACGCAGGTCTCCACCAACGTCCACGACCCGGTCGCGACGCCGCTCGGCGAGGTGGTCGAGCGGGCTCGCTCCCTGGCGGCGCCGCTCGGCGCCCGGCCGGTCGAGGCGGAGCTGATCGGCCTGGTCCCGGCCGCGGCGCTGGCCGGCTACCCGGAGGACGTGCCGATCCGCGATTTCGACCCCGAGCGGCAGACGATCGAGCGCCGCCTCGCGTCGCTCGGGTGAGCGCAACCCCGGGTGTACTAGATTCAGCACATGGCCCAGGCCGGGAAGAAGCGCCGCCGCAAGCATCGCGGCACCCAGGGGGGGCGGATCGACACCAACCGCCGCGCCGGCCGTCCGCGCAGCCGCGAGGAGGCGAAGGCGCGCGCCCGCGCCGGCCGCAAGTCGGCGCCGAAGACCGATGCGCCGCCGACCTGGCGCAGCTCGATCAACCGCGGCGTCGTCGCCGCGGTGATCTTCACCGCCCTGCTGATGCTGCTGTTCAAACGGCCGATCGGCGCTTCCCTCGGCCTCGGCGCCTTCATGCTCGTCTTCTACATCCCGGCCGGCTACTGGATCGACACGATGATGTGGCGCAAACGGGAGCGGGCGCGGATGCGCGGCGAGGACGCGAAGTGAGCCTCGACGTGCAGATGGTGACCGTCGGGGCGATCGCCGAGAATTGCTTCGTGCTGCGCCGCGAAGGCTCCGGCCGCGGAGTGATCGTCGACCCGGGCGACGAGCCCGACAAGATCCTCGCCGCGGTGGAGGAAATGGGGGCGAGGATCGACGCGATCCTCCTCACCCACTGCCATTTCGACCACATCGGCGCGGTCAAGCCGGTGGCGACGATCACCGGCGCTCCGGTCTACTGCCCGGAGATCGAAACCCCGCTCCTGGCCGACATCATGGCCTACGTCCCGATCCCCGGGATCGGCCCGTTCGAGAGCTACGAGGCGGACGAGACGGTGCAGGGCGGCGAGACGCTGGAGCTGGCCGGGATGACGATCGACGTGATCCACACGCCCGGCCACAGCCCCGGGCACGTCACCTACTCGATCCGCGGCGAGGAGGCGATGTTCTCCGGCGACGTCCTCTTCCAGGGCTCGGTCGGCCGGGTCGACCTGCCCGGCGGCGACGGGCCGACGCTGATGCGCTCGATCCGCACCCTGCTCGAGTCGCACTCGCCCGAAACGGGCGTCTACCCGGGCCACATGGGCGTCACCACACTTGGCGCCGAGCGGACCGGCAACCCGTTCCTCGCCGAGCTGGCGAGCTGACCGACCGCCTGAGCGGGCCGTCGCGCCGGTAAGGTCGCGCCACGATGGCCAGCAAGTACCAGGCGCCGCGGGGAACCTTCGACGTGCTGCCCGGCGCCGCCCGCGGCCGGGCGCGGATCGAGCACGCCGCCGCGGCGATCTTCGCCCGGGCCGGCTACGAGCGGATCGCCACGCCCGCCTTCGAGGACACCGAGCTGTTCGAGCGCGGGGTCGGTCGCTCCACCGACATCGTCCGCAAGGAGATGTTCACCTTCGAGGACAAGGGGGGGCGCAGCATCACCCTGCGGCCGGAGGGCACGGCGCCGATCTGCCGCGCCTATCTCGAGCACGGCATGCACAAGCTGGCGCAGCCGGTGAAGCTCTCCTACTCGGGGCCGTTCTTCCGCCACGAGCGGCCGCAGGCCGGCCGCTACCGCCAGTTCCACCAGATCGGCGCCGAGGCGATCGGGACCGACTCGCCGCTGGCCGACGCCGAGGCGATCATGCTGCTCTCCGACCTGCTCGCCGAGCTGGGCGTGCCGGGGATCGAGCTGCGGCTGAGCAGCCTCGGCTCGCCCGACTCGCGCCGCGCCTACCTGGAGGACCTGAAGGCGCACCTCCGCGCACACGAAGGCGAGCTGTCCAAGGACGTGCGCGAGCGGATCGACCTCAACCCGCTGCGCGCCTTCGACGCCGACGACGAGGGGACCCGGGCGGCGATGGCGAGCGCGCCGACGATCGTCGAGCGGCTCGAGGGGGCGGACGCCGAGCACTTCGCCGAGCTGCGCGCCCTGCTCGAGGCGGCCGGGATCGCCTACACGATCGACCCCACCCTGGTCCGCGGCCTCGACTACTACACGCGGACGATCTTCTCCTTCGTCTGCGACGAGCTCGGCGCCCAGTCGGAGGTCGGCGGCGGCGGCCGCTACGACGGCCTGATCGAGCAGCTCGGCGGCCCGCCGACCCCGGCGGTCGGCTGGGCGGCGGGGATCGAGCGGATCCTCCTGGCGCTCGGCGAGGAGGAGGCGGCCGCGGGCCGCGACGCCTTCCTCGCGGTCGCCGACGAGGGCCAGCGCCGGCGTGCGCTGACCCTCGCCGCCGAGCTGCGCCACGCCGGCATCTCGGCCGAGGTCGACCTCGGCGGGCGCGGCCTCAAGGGTCAGCTCAAGCACGCCGACCGGATCGGCGCCCGCCGCGTCCTCATCCTCGAGGCCGACGGCGGCGCACAGCTTCGCGATATGGAGAGCGGCGAGCAGCGCCCGGTCGAGGCGGGGCGGCTGATCGACGAGATCGGCGAAGCCGGCTGATGAACGAGCCGCCGCCGCTGCAACCGAACGGCTACCGCGATACCTGGTGCGGCCGGGTGCTCGGCGACCGGGTGGACACCGAGGCGCGGGTCGCCGGCTGGGTCCATCGCCGCCGCGACCACGGCGGCCTGATCTTCATCGACCTGCGCGACCGCACCGGCATCGTCCAGCTCGTCTTCCACCCCGATTCCTCCGGCGAGTCCTTCCAGCTCGCCCACAAGCTGCGGGCCGAGGACGTGCTGAGCGCCGCCGGCACTGTGGTGCGCCGCTCGCCGGAGACGGTCAACCCGGAGCTGCCGACCGGCGAGGTCGAGCTCAGCGTGACGGCCGCCGAGCTGCTGGCCGACGCCGAGACGCCGCCCTTCCAGATCGAGGGCTTCTCCGGCGAGGTCGGCGAGGACGCGCGGCTGCGCCACCGCTACCTCGACCTGCGCCGCGAGCCGATGCGCGAGGCGCTCGTCCTGCGCCACAAGGTGACCGCGGCGATGCGCGAGTTCCTCGACCGCGAGGGCTTCCTCGACGTCGAGACGCCGGTGCTGACCCGCTCCACCCCCGAGGGCGCGCGCGACTTCCTCGTCCCCAGCCGCCTCCAGCGTGGCTCCTTCTACGCCCTGCCGCAGTCGCCGCAGCTGTTCAAGCAGCTGCTGATGGTCGCCGGCTTCGAGCGCTACTACCAGATCGCCCGCTGCTTCCGCGACGAGGACCTGCGCGCCGACCGCCAGCCCGACTTCACCCAGCTCGACATCGAGATGTCCTTCGTCGGCGTCGACGACGTGATCGAGTTGAACGAGCGGCTGCTCGCGCACGTCTTCGAGCGGGCCGGCGGGCCGCCGATCGAGCCGCCGATCGAGCGGCTCGGCTACGGCGAGGCGATGGACCGCTTCGGCACCGACCGCCCCGACATGCGCTTCGGCCTCGAGCTGGTCGACCTGGCGGAGCCGCTGGCCTCAACCGAGTTCAAGGTCTTCCGCTCGGTGATCGACTCCGGCGGCGCGGTCCGCGGCCTCAACGCCGGCCGGCGCGAGCTGCCGCGCTCCGAGCTCGACGGGCTGATCTCGCGCGCGCAGGAGCTGGGGGCGAAGGGGCTCGTCTGGGCGTTCCGCGAGGGCGAGGGCTGGCGCTCGCCGACCGCCAAGTTCCTCTCCGAGCAGGAGCTGCGCGGGCTCAACGAGCGGCTCGGCGCCGAGGAGGGCGACCTGCTGCTGCTGGTCGCCGACGAGCGGCGCGTCGCCGACGCGGTGCTCGGCCAGCTGCGGGTCGACCTGGCCGAGCGCTTCGAGCTGATCCTGGCCGGCGAGGATCGCCTCGTCTGGATCGTCGACTGGCCGCTGATGGAGTGGAACCCGGGGGAGGGCCGCTGGGACTCCCTGCACCATCCCTTCACCGCTCCGGCCGGCGAGTTCGACCCCGACCGGCCGGGCGATGCGCGGGCGCTCGCCTACGACCTCGTCTGGAACGGGCAGGAGATGGGCGGCGGCTCGATCCGCATCCACAGCGCCGAGGTCCAGCGGACGGTCTTTGCCGCACTCGGGATCGACGCCGAGGAAGCGGAGGCGCGCTTCGGCTTCCTGCTCGAGGCGCTGCGCTACGGCGCCCCGCCGCACGGCGGCATCGCCTACGGACTCGACCGCATCGTCCAGCGACTCGCCGGCGCCGGCTCGATCCGCGACGTGATCGCCTTCCCGAAGACCGCCTCCGGCGCCGACGCGCTGACCGGGGCGCCGGCCCCGGTCGACGAGATGCAGCTCAGGGATCTGGGCATCGCGCTCCACAAGCGCGGCCTGGCGGGACACTGATCCCGACCGCCGGGACCGGTCAAGATGTCCGCGTGAGCCTTCTCGACCGCATCAGGATGGCGCTGATGCACCGGCGCCCGGGTCCGGGCGCGACCCCCGTGCACGTCGACGACCCCGGCTTCGACTCGTGGGAGGTCGTGCGCGACTTCGGCGACGTGAAGACGGCGCGGGCCTGGCACCAGGCGCTGGAAGAGGCGAGCATCGAGGCCGCTCTGACCGCGGACTGGCCGATCGACCGCCACGGCCGCGGCGACATCGCCCTCCGGGTCCGGCCGGGAGACTGGAGCGAGGCCGAGTTCCTGCTCTCCAACATGGACTGATCTCAGGCTGCCGCGGCGGCGCTGCGGTGGTACGGTTGACCCGAGGCTCGAGCCCGTGCGCGAGCCGTCCCAACGTTTGACCCAACACAAACGGCTTGGGGGCCGATCTCTCTCGATCTCGTGGGATCGCGAGGAGGCGCCCGCCCTTCACTTCAAGGGATCAAAGCCAGGGGCGGCAACGGCGGGTTGGAGCCTCTTTTCTCATGCGACCTTGCTGAGTGAATTCACATTCGGCGCGCCACGCGTGAATCGCGATCGTCCAGGATCGGGACCGTGCCCGATCCAGCTCCTCTCAGCCGGATGCGTGCTCCGTTCGGTGGTCAATCGACACTCAACGGAGCACTCGTACCGTGAGGCCGGGCCCCCCGATCGATCGGTCTATCGCGGACCTGGCGACGAGGCAGCACGGAGTGGTCGCCTGGCGGCAGTTACGCGGGCTGGGCATCAGCGAAGATCGGATCAAGGGTCGAATTCGGCGTGGACAACTGCATGGGCTGCACCGCGGCGTTTATGCGGTCGGCTTCCGCCATGCAGGCAGGGAGGCGAGGTGGATGGCTGCCGTGCTGGCCTGCGGGCCGGGCGCGACGCTCAGCCACCGCTCCGCCGCCAGGCTGTGGGGCCTGCGCCATGGTTCGGGCGCGTCCATAGAGATGACGCGGGCGAAAGGTTGGCGGGGGCCGGCCGGGGCAAAGGTCCACCGTGCGTCGCTGCCCGCCGACGAGCGGACGGTTGTCGACGGGATTCCGGTCACCACGGTCCCCCGGACGATCGTCGACCTGGCTGCGGTCATACCCGGACGGCAGCTCGAGCGGGCTCTCAACGAGGCCGAGGTTCAGGGCTTGACCGACCCGCTGTCGATTCCCGACCTGCTCGAGCGATATCCGCGGCGCCCGGGTTCGGCGGTCCTACGCGCCCTGCTGAATGACCAGACCGCCGCGCGCGGTGTGACTCGCAACGACTTCGAGGAGCGGTTCGTCGCGTTCCTCGACAGGCACTCGTTCCCGCGGCCCCGCCTCAACGCGGACGTCGCGGTGGGCGGTCGCTTTTTCTCGGCCGACTGCCTGTGGCTCGACCGGCAATTGATCGTCGAGCTCGACGGGCGGGCGGTTCACGGGACGGATCAAGCGTTCGAGGGCGACCGCGAACGGGATCGCATCCTGCTCGCCGGGGGCTGGCGCGTGACGCGGGTCACCTGGCGGCAGCTCCGCGACGACGAAGCGGGTGTCGCGGCGGACCTGCGCCTACTCTTTGAGGGATGAACGGCGAGTTCTTCGAGCACTTCCTGCGGGACGAATCGCGCCTGGAGCCGCCGCCCGACGGCGCGTTCACCGGTGCGGCCGGCGGAGCGGCGTGCGGCGACCTCTCGCGAGTCTCGCTGGTTCTGGAGGGGGGCGGGCGGATCGGGTCTGTGACCGTCGACGCCGAGGGCTGCGGGGCGACGCGGGCGGCCACCGCCGCGGTTGCGGAGATGGTCGACGGGGAGGCTGTGGTCGATGCGGCTCGGATCGGGACCGACGAGGTGGACGAGGCGATCGGGGGGCTGACGCCGGCGAAGCGGCACGCCGCGCAGCTCGCCGCCGACGCGCTGCACCGGGCACTGGCGGCCGCTGCGGCGTCGAGCGAGCGGCTCGCCGAGCCGCGGCCCGGCCGGGTGCTGGTCGCGATGTCGGGCGGGGTCGACAGCGCCGTCGCGGCGCTGCTGGAGCGCGAGCGTGGGGCGGATGTCCTCGGCGTGACCGTGAAGCTCTGGGCCGACCCCGAGACCGACGGCGCCAAGGCCTGCTGCTCGCCCGAGGCGGTGCTCGGCGCGCGCGCTGTCGCCCACTCGCTCGACATCCCCCACCTGACGCTCGACCTCGAGGAGGAATTCCGCGCCCGCGTCGTCGGCGCCTTCCTCTCCGGCTACGGCGCCGGCGCCACCCCCAATCCGTGCATCGTCTGCAACGGCGAGGTGCGGATCGCGGCGATGATCGACCTGGCCGAGCGGCTCGGCGCCGACCGCCTCGTCACCGGGCACTACGCGCGGATCGTCGAGGACGGCGCCGGCCCGCTGCTGGCCGCCGCCGACGACCGCGCCAAGGACCAGAGCTACATGCTCGCCGCGCTGCCGCCGGGGCTGCTCCGCCGGCTGCGCTTTCCGCTGGCCGAGCTGACCAAGCCGGAGGTGCGCGAGGTCGCCGCCCGCCACGGCCTCGCGGTCGCCCGCAAGCCGGAGAGCCAGGACCTCTGCTTCCTCGCCGGTCAGGGCAAGTCGAAGTTCCTAGGCCGCCACGGCGGCCTGCGCGAGCGCGACGGCGCCGTCCTCGACCGCACCGGCAGCGCGATCGGCCGCCACCGCGGCCATCACAACTTCACCGTCGGCCAGCGTCGCGGCATCGGCGTCTCAGCCGACGAGCCGCTCTACGTGGTGGCGACCGACGCGGCGGCCAACACCGTCACCGTCGGCACCCGCGCCGACCTGGCGACGACGCGGGTCGCGATCCGCGACGCGGTCCTGCACCGCGACGCCGGCCGCGTCGACGCGGTCAAGCTGCGCTACCGGGCGAATCCCGTGCCGGCGTCGGTCCCGGCGGCCGGCGCCGGCCGTCACCCCGAGCTGGAGATCGAGCTCGGGGAGTCGTTCGACGCCGCCGCGCCCGGACAGGCGGCGGTGCTGCTGTCCGGGGAGGCGATCGTCGGCCACGGCACCATCGTCTCCCGCGCAGGGGCGGCGCCGAAGTAGACGACCAGTGCCCGGGTGCGTCAGCGCTTGTCTTAGGCTCTCTCGGGCATGAAGGCCGCCGAGATCCGCGACACCTACCTCTCCTTCTTCGCCGAGCGCGACCACCGGATCGTGCCCTCGGCCTCGCTGGTCCCCTCGGTCCACGACCCGTCGGTGCTGCTGACGACCGCCGGGATGCAGCCCTTCAAGCCCTACTTCCTCGGCCGCGAGCGGCCGCCGGCGCCGCGCCTCGCCGACGTGCAGAAATGCTTCCGCACCACCGACGTCGAGGAGGTCGGCAACACCGCACGCCACCTCACCTTCTTCGAGATGCTCGGCAACTGGAGCTTCGGCGACTACTTCAAGGCCGAGTCGATCCCCTGGGGCTGGGAGCTGTCGACTCAGGGCTTCGGCATGGACCCGGAGCGGATCTGGGTGACCGTGTTCGGCGGCGACGAGGAGCTCGGCCTCGGGCCGGACGAGGAGGCGATCGCACTCTGGGGCGCGACAGGCGTCCCGGACGACCGGATCGTCCGCCTCGGCCGCGAGGACAACTTCTGGCAGGCCGGCGCGAGCGGGCCCTGCGGGCCCTGCTCGGAGCTCTATCTGGACCGCGGCGAGGACTTCGGCGCCCCCGGCGAGCGGCCCGGCGACGACACCGACCGCTTCCTCGAGTTCTGGAACCACGTCTTCATGAGCTACGACCTCGGCGAGGACGGCAGCCTGACCGAGCTGCCGATGCGCAACATCGACACCGGCATGGGCCTCGACCGGATGGCGGCGATCCTCCAGGACGTCCCGTCGGTCTTCGAGACCGACCTGCTGCGGCCGCTGGTCGACCTGGCCGGGGAGCTGTCGGGCCGCTCCTACGACGAGGGCGGTGGGGTGACCCGGGCGATGCGGATCGTCGCCGACCACTCGCGCGGCGCCGCCTTCCTGATCGCCGACGGCGTCGTCCCCTCCAACGAGGATCGCGGCTACATCCTGCGGCGGATCATGCGGCGGGCGATCCAGCAGGGCCGCACACTCGGCCTCGAGGCGCCCTGGCTGGGCCGCTTCGCCGAGCGGGCGATCGAGATCATGGGCGACGCCTACCCCGAGCTGGTCGCCGAGCGGGCGACGATCGCCCGCTGGGTCGGCGACGAGGAGGAGAGCTTCGGCCGCACGCTGGAGCGCGGCACCGACCTGCTCGAGCAGCTCGTCGCCGGGGCGAAGGAGGCCGGCACCTCCTGGATCGACGCCGCCGACGCCTTCAAGCTGCACGACACCTACGGCTTCCCCTACGACCTGACCAAGGAGCTGCTCGCCGAGCGGGGCCTCGCGGTCGACGACGCCGGCTTCGAGGAGCTGATGGAGGAGCAGCGCCAGCGCGCCCGGGTCGGCGCCGCCACCGCGCACGGCGCCGAGGACCGCCACGGGAAGGTGCTCGCCTTCGCCGCCGCGGCGCCGCCGACCCGCTTCGTCGGCTACGAGACGCTGCGGGCGACGACCGGCCTGGCCGCGGTCTCCTCCGAGGACGGCAGGGCGCTGGTCAAGCTCGAGGAGAGCCCCTTCTACGCCGAGGGCGGCGGCCAGGTCGCCGACGCCGGGCTGCTGCGCTGGAGCGGGGGGGAGGCGCGGGTGCTCGACGTCTACCGGGTCGGCGACGACCAGGCGCTCGAGGTCGAGCCCGGCGGGGCGCTGGACACCGGCGTCGCGGTCGAGGCCGAGGTCGACCGCGAGACCCGCCACGCGACGATGCGCAACCACACCGCCACCCACCTGCTGCACGCGGCGCTGCGCGAGCGGCTCGGCGACCACGTCCGCCAGGCCGGCTCGGCGGTGCGGCCCGACAAGCTGCGCTTCGACTTCACCCACGGCCAGGCGCTCGGCGCCGAGGACCTGGCGGCGATCGAGGACCGGGTCAACGGCTGGATCAAGGCGAGCCGCCCGGTGCGCTGGCTGGAGATGGAGCGCGCGGAGGCGGAGAAGCTCGGCGCGATGGCGCTGTTCGGCGAGAAATACGGCGACTGGGTGCGGGTGGTCGAGGTCGAGGGCGTCTCGCGCGAGCTCTGCGGCGGCACCCACGTCGCCAACACGGCCGAGATCGGCATCTTCAAGCTCGCCTCCGAGGGCTCGAGCGCCGCCAACGTGCGGCGGATCGAGGCGCTGACCGGGCCGGCGGCGATCGACTGGTACCGCGAGCGCGAGCAGCGGCTGCGCGAGGTCGGCGAGCTGTTCGGCTCGCCGCAGGACCCGCTCTCCGGCGCGCGGCGCGCTGCCGAGCGGCTGCGCGAGGCGGGCGAGGGCGCGAAGCAGGCCGAGAAGCAGCTGCTGGCCGGCGAGGCGGAGCGGCTGGCCGGCGAGGCGACGAGCGCCGGGGGGCTCCGAGTGGTCGCCGGGCGGGCGACCCCGGCCGACCAGCGGCAGCTGCTCGACCTCGCCAACCGCGTGCAGTCGAAGCTCGGCGGCGAGTCGGCGGTCGTCCTCGGCGGCGCCGGCGGCGGCAAGGTCGGCCTGGTCGTGCTCGCCTCGAAGGGGGCGGTCGCCGCCGGCGTCTCGGCCGCTTCGGTCGTCCGCGCGGCGGCGGCGCTCGTCGGCGGCGGCGGCGGCGGCCGCGACGACATGGCCCAGGCGGGCGGCAGGGACGCCGGCAAGCTCGACGAGGCGCTGGCCGCGGCCCGCCGGGCGATCGAGGAGGCGCTCGCGACGTGAGGGTCCTGGCCCTCGATTACGGCACCGCCCGCATCGGCTGCGCGATCTCCGACCCGAGCGGCACGCTCTCGACGCCGCTGCCGGTGATCGAGCCGCCCGTCCCCAGCGCGGTCGCCGACCTGGTCGCCGAGCGCGAAGTCGAACGCGTGGTCGTCGGACTGCCGCTGCACCTGAGCGGCGAGGAGGGCTCGCAGGCGGCGCTCACCCGCAGCTTCTGCGGCGAACTGGAAGCGCTGCTCGACGTGCCGGTCGAGACCTACGACGAGCGGCTGACGACGCGGATGGCCGAGGCGAGCAAGCGCGAAGGCGCGGCGGCGCCACCCGACTCGCTCGCGGCGGCGCACCTGCTGCAGGCCTACCTCGCCGGACAGGCCGCGATCGAGGGCAGCGAAGAGGATGAGTGAGGAGACGACGGCCGGGCGCCAGGAGCGGCGCCGGGCGGCCCGGCGGGTGCGAAGGAGGAGGCGTCGCCTGGGCGTCGCGATCGTCGCCGTCGCCGCGCTGGCGATCCTCGCAGTCGCCGCGCCGGCCTATCGCCACTTCCATCGCAGCACGCCGCCGCCGGTCGAACTGAAGACCGTCACGGTGACGATCCCCGAGGGCTACGACCGCGCCCAGGCGGCCGCAGTGGCGAAGGAAGCCGGCCTGCGCGGCAGCTACCTGAAGGCGAGCAAGGGCGACGAGGGCTTCCTCTTCCCCGACACCTTCGAGCTGGAGAGGCACGCGCCGGCGTCCGACCTGGTCCAGCTCCAGATCGAAGACTTCAAGCGGCGGATCGAGGGCGTGAGCATGAGCTACGCGCGCTCGAAGAACCTGACCACCCGCGACGTGGTGACGATCGCCTCGATGATCGAGCGCGAGGCGGGCCTGGAAAGCCAGCGTAAGCTGGTCGCCGCGGTGATCTACAACCGCCTGCACGAAGGGATGCCGCTGGGGATCGACGCGACGACCCGCTTCGCCACCGGCAACTACGACAGGCCGCTGACCGAATCGCAGCTGGCGAGCGAATCCCCCTACAACACCCGCACCCACGCCGGCCTGCCGCCGGGGCCGATCGGCAGCCCCGGCCTCGCCTCGATCGAAGCGGCGGCCCACCCCGCCAGGGTCGACTACCTGTACTACGTGACCGAACCGGGGGCCTGCGGCAAGCTCGCCTTCTCGACCACGGCGGCCGAATTCGAAGCCGACGCGGCCCGCTACGACGAAGCGCGCGAAGCGGCGGGCGGCGAATCGCCCGACAGCTGCGAAGAATGAGCGGCGGGAGATGAAGCGCCTCGCCGTGCTCGGCCACCCGGTCGCCCACTCGCGCTCGCCGGCGATGCAGAACGCGGCGCTGGTCGAGCTGGGGTTGGCGGACGAGTGGAGCTACGAGGCGATCGACGTGGCGCCGGATGCCTTCGCCGACCGGGTGACGGCGATGCCCGCCGAGGGGTTCGTCGGCGCCAACGTCACCGTTCCCCACAAGACCGCAGCGCTGGCCCTCGCCGACACGGCTTCCGAGACCGCGCGCGAGATCGGCGCCGCCAACACCCTCAGCTTCGAGGACGGTGAGATCCACGCCGAGAACACCGATGCACCGGGGCTGCTCGCGGCGCTGCCCGAGTCGCCACGCGGCAGGCGGGCGCTGGTGCTCGGCGCCGGCGGCGCCGCCCGCGCGGTCGTCTGGGCGCTGCTCCGCGAGGGCGCCGAGGTGAGCGTCTGGAACCGCACCGGCGAGCGTTCGCGGCAGCTCTGCGAGGAGCTGGGCGGCCGTTCCGTCTCCGAGCCGGACCAGGGCGAGTACGCGCTGATCGTCAACATCACCACGGTGGGCCTGCGCGGCGAGGACCCGTTCGCCGAGCTGCCGCTGCGCGAGGACGGCCTCCTCCCCGGGCAGGTCGTCGTCGACATGGTCTACGGCGACGCCCCGTCGCGGCTTCTGGCGGCCGCCAAGCGAGCGGGAGCGAGGACCGTCGACGGCATCGAGATCCTTGTCCGTCAAGGTGCTCGCTCGCTCCAGATCTGGACGGGATGCGAGCCACCGCTCGACGTGATGCGTGCTGCCGCTCGGGCGTAAGGGCGGCCCTCGGGCACGGTGTCGCCTATAGCCTTGCGGCCATGAGCACGCGCTTTCGGTTCACCACCGCGGGGGAGTCGCACGGGCCCGGGCTGGTCGCGATCGTCGAGGGGATGCCCGCCGGGCTCGAGCTCGACCGCGCCGCGCTCGACCGCGACATGGCGCGCCGCCAGCTCGGCCACGGCCGCGGCGGGCGGATGAAGATCGAGACCGACGCGGTCGAGGTCCGCTCCGGGGTGCGCCACGGCCGCACCCTGGGCAGCCCGATCGCGGTGCTGGTCGCCAACCGCGACTACGCCAACTGGGAGGAGCGGATGAACCCCTGGCCGGTCGAGGGCTTCGAGCCCGAGGAGGTCCACCTGCCGCGTCCCGGCCACGCCGACCTGGTCGGCGCCCAGAAGTACGGCCACGGCGACATCCGCAACGTGCTCGAGCGGGCCAGCGCCCGCGAGACCGCCGCCCGGGTCGCCGCCGGCTCGCTCGCCCGCGGCTTCCTCACCACGCTCGGGGTCGGTGTCCACAGCCACGTCGTCCAGATCGCCTCGGTGAAGGCGCCCGAGCGGCCGGAGCTGACGCCGCAGGACTTCGCGGCGGTCGACGAGGACCCGGTGCGCTGCCTCGACCCCGAGGCGAGCGCGGCGATGGTCGCGGAGATCGACCGGCTGCGCAAGGCCAACGAGAGCCTCGGCGGCAGCTTCGAGGTGCGCGCCTTCGGCCTCGTTCCCGGCCTCGGCTCGCACGTCTCCTGGGAAGAGCGGCTCGACGGGCAGCTCGCCGGCGCGGTCGCCTCGATCCAGTCGGTCAAGGGAGTGGCGATCGGCGAAGCCTGGGACGTCGCCGGCCGGCCCGGCTCCGAGGCCCACGACGAGATCTTCTGGTCGCAGGAGCGCGGCTACCACCGCGAGACCAACCGCGCCGGCGGCCTCGAGGGCGGGATGACCAACGGCCTGCCGCTCTCCGTGCGGGCGGCGATCAAGCCGATCTCGACCCTGACCAAGCCGCTGCGCTCGGTCGACACCGAGACCAAGGAGCCGGCCCAGGCGCTGCGCGAGCGCACCGACTCGACCGTGGTCCCGGCGGCGGCGGTCGTCGCCGAGGCGATGGTCTGCCTCACCCTGGCCCGCTGCTACCGCGAGAAGTTCGGCGGCGACCAGATCGACGACGTGCTTGCCGCGGTCGACGCCTACAAGAAGCGCATCGACTTCCGGGGCTGAGCCGGTGAGCCGGCCCGCGATCGTCTTCATCGGCTTCATGGGGGCGGGGAAGTCGGCGGCGCTCGACGCCGCCCGCGCCGCCGGCCTGGAGACGACCGAGGCCGACGAGCTGATCGAGCGCGAGCTGGGAACGCCGATCGCCGACGCCTTCGAGCGCGACGGCGAGGCGGCGTTCCGGGCACGCGAGGCCGAGGTCGCCGGCGCCTTGCTGGAGGGCGCCGAAGGCGGCGCGATCGCGCTCGGCGGCGGCAGCGTCCTCTCCGCGCGGGTGCGCGAGGCGCTGCGCCGGCACGTCGTCGTCTGGCTCCAGGTCGACGCCGGCGAGGCCTGGGAGCGCGTCACCGGAAGCGACCGGCCGCTGGCGCGCGAGCGCGCCCCGTTCGATGCCCTGCTCGTCGAGCGGGAGTCGCTCTACGAGTCGCTCGCCGACGCGGTCGTGCCGCAGGGGGAGCGCGGGCAGATCGCCCGGGCCCTGCCCGCGATCCGCGCCCTCGCCCAGCTGCCGGCGGGGACGAAGCTGCTCTGGGCCGCCAGCGCCTCGGGCGAGTACCCGGTCTTCGTCGGCGCCGGCCTGCTCGACTTGGACTGGTGGCCGCTGGGGGGCGGGCGCTTCTGCGTCACCGACAGCGCCGTCGGGCCGCTCTACGCCAAGCGGCTCGAGCCTCTCGCGGCGCGGATCGAGGTCCCGCCCGGCGAGGGGGCGAAGACGATGGCCGAGGCGGAGCGGGTGCTGGGCGAGCTGGCCCGGGCCGGGATGACCCGCGAGGACCATCTGGTCGCGCTCGGCGGCGGCGTCGTCGGCGACCTCGCCGGCTTCTGCGCCCACACCTACCAGCGCGGCGTGCCCGTCGTCCAGGTGCCGACCTCGCTGGTCGCCCAGGTCGACTCGGCCTACGGCGGCAAGACCGGGGTCGACCTGCCGGAGGGCAAGAACTACGTCGGCGCCTACCAGCTGCCGGCCGCGGTGGTCGCCGATACGGCGACGCTCGACAGCTTGCCGCGCAAGGAGCTGGCGGCCGGCTTCGTCGAGGTGCTGAAGACCGGCCTGCTGGCCGGGGGCGCGCTGTGGGAGCGGGTGCGGGGGACCGACTCGCTCGACCCCGGCGACCTCGCCGACGTCGTCTTCGCCTGCGCCCGCTACAAGTGCGAGGTCGTCGCCGCCGACGAGCGCGACACGGGGATCCGGGCGGCGCTCAACCTCGGCCACACGGTCGGCCACGCGATCGAGGCGGCGAGCGGCTACGAGCGCTACCGCCACGGCGAGGCGATCGGGCTGGGGCTGCTCGCCGCGCTGCGGCTCTCCGGCGCGCCGGAGCTGCGTGCGGAGGTCGAGGAGATCCTGCGCCGCCACGACCTGCCCGCCGAGCTTGACGCCGCGATCGACGTCGACGCGATCCTCACCGCCCTCCAGCGCGACAAGAAGCGCACCGCGGCCGGAGTCGGCTTCGTCCTGCTCTCCGAGCCGGGCGCCCCCCGGGTGGGCCGGCTGCTCGACCCGGATAGGGTCCGCGAGGCCGTGGAGGAGCTGCGCAAATGACGAGCGCCCACAACCGCGTCGCCGTCCTGCACGGGGTCAACTTCGACGTGCTGGAGCGGCGTGACCCGAAGATCTACGGCGGCCTCTCGCTCGGCGAGCTGGAGATGAGGATCCAGCGCGACGCGCGCGAGCTGGGCCTGGAAACGATCTTCTTCCAGACCAACTCGGAGGGCGAGTTCGCCGAATACCTGCACCGGGCGCCCGAGCTGGCCGACGCGATCGTCGTCAACGCCGGCGCCTGGACCCACTACAGCCGGGCGATCGCCGACGCGCTGGAGCTGACCCGCCTGCCGGCGGTCGAGGTCCACCTCTCCGACGTCGAGTCGCGCCAGGACTGGCGCCGCGAGTCGGTCTTCGACGGCCTGGTGCTGGAGAAGGTCTCCGGCAAGGGGCCGGACGGCTACCGCGACGCGCTTGCCAGGCTGGCCGCCGAGCTGGGCGTCTCGGCCGGATGACGGGTCGCGGCGAGCGGCTCGCGGCCGGCCTGGCCGAGCGCGAGCTCGACCTGATGCTGGTCACCGAGATCGTCAACGTCGGCTACCTGACCGGCTTCGGCGGCACCAACGGCGCCTGCGTCTGCGGCCCCGACACGCGCCTCTTCCTGACCGACTTCCGCTACACCGAGCGGGCCGAGGCAGAGGTCGAGGGCTGGGAGGTCGTCACCGTGCGCGACGACTGGCTGGGCGGGATCGCCGAGCGGCTGGCCGGGCGGGTCGGCTTCGAGGACGACCACGTCTCCGTGCGCCTGCTCGACCGCCTGCGGGGCAAGCTGGCCGACGGCGTCGAGACGGTCGCTGCCGGCGGCGCGGTCGAGAAGCTGCGGCGGGTCAAGGACGATGACGAGCTGGAGGCGATATCGGCGGCGTCCGCGCTGGCCGACGACGTCTGGCGCTGGAGCCTGGAGCGGGGCCTGGCCGGGCACAGCGAGCGCGAGGTCGCCCGCGCCGCCGAAGCGCGGATCCGCGAGCTGGGCGGCGACCCCTCCTTTCCGGCGATCGTCGCCGCCGGGCCGAACGGCGCCCTGCCGCACGCCGAGCCGGGCGAGCGCGAGATCGGCCGCGGCGAGCTGGTCGTCTTCGACATGGGGGCGAAGCTCGACGGCTACTGCTCCGACGGCACCCGCACCTTCGCCACCGGCGAGCCGGGGGAGCGCGGCCGCGAGGTCTACGAGGCGGTGCTGGCGGCCCAGGCCGCGGCGCTGGAGGCGGTCGCGGCCGGGGTCGGCGGCGAGCAGCTCGACGGGGTCGCCCGCGAGGCGATCGCCGGCGCCGGCTACGGGGAGCGCTTCGGCCACGGCCTCGGCCACGGGGTCGGGCTCGAGGTGCACGAGGCGCCGCGCCTCTCGCCGCGCTCCGAGGACGTGCTGGAGAGCGGCGAAGTGGTGACGATCGAGCCCGGCATCTACCTGCCGGGCGAGCTGGGCGTGCGGATCGAGGACCTGGTGGTCGTCGCCGACTCCGGTTGCCGCAACCTCAGCGGCCTGCCCAAGGAGCTCCAGATCGTCGAGTGACCGGCCGGCCCGTGCGCCGATCCGGTGGGATCTCCGATGCAACCTAAAGTCGGCGCCCGGCGGCGCCGATGCGCACCCGGTGAGACTGGCATCGCGCACTCCCCGTTCGACGAGGGCCCTCGCTGAGCCCGAAGCTCTCGACGCGCCGATGGAGTCGCTGGTCGCCGTCCGCAACGATGTCCGCCGCGAGCGCCTGCTCGACATGGAGATCAGGCTGCGGCCCTACCGCTTCGCCTGCTTCGCGATCCTCGCCGCCGGTCTCGCAGCCTTCAGCTCGGAGCTCGGCTGGTGGTGGGTCGTCCCGCTCGGCGCCGGCCTGGCCGGCTTCGCGGTCGCCGACAGCTTCATGCGCAACAGCGACCGCCCGGCCGTCTGGGTCGCTACCGCCTGGGGGATCCTGCCGCTGCTGCTGGCCGATGCCGTCGTCACCACCGGCGGCGCCGGCAGCCCGGCCCTGATGTGGTTCGCGCTGCCGGCGGTGACCCTCGGCGCCCGCTTCGAGCCGCGCGGGATCGTGCTCGGCACCGCCTACATCCTGGCGCTGATCGGTCTCTCCACCTACGCGCTCGACCCCGGCACTGCTGCGGCCCACAGCCAGGTGGTGGTGGCCGCGGTCGCCCTGGTCCTCTGCTCGGTGATCCTCTCCGGCGCCCTGGTCGAGTCCGACCGCGCCCACCGCCGCCGCTCGACCCTCGACCCGCTCACCGGCCTGTTCAACCGCAACGCGCTCGAGCAGCGCCTCGGCGAGCTCGACGGCCAGCCGAGCAACGAGGCCGAGGGCCTCTCGCACGCGCTGCTGCTCTGCGACCTCGACCACTTCAAGCGGGTCAACGACCAGCTCGGGCACGCCGCCGGCGACGCCGTCCTCCAGGACGTCGCCTACACGATGCGCGCCACACTGCGGGCCGGCGACTCGATCTACCGGGTCGGCGGCGAGGAGATCCTCGTCGTCCTCCCGGGCGCGGCCGAAGCCGACGCTGTCGAGATCGCCGAGCGGTTGTGCGGCGCCGTGCGCGACCGCCGCCCCGTCGGGGTGCCGGTGACGCTCAGCATCGGCGTCGCCGTCTCCGGCCCGGGCCCGGTCGACACCGACGAGCTGGTCAGCTGCGCCGACGCGGCACTCTACTTGGCCAAGGCCGGCGGGCGCGACCGGGTCGTCGTCAGCGCCTGAGGTCGACGCCGGCGTCGAGTCGCGCCGCGAAGGCGGCGATCAGCTCGACCGCCGCCTCGACGTCGCCGAGGTCGACCAGCTCGACCGGCGAGTGCATGTAGCGGAGCGGGATCGAGACCAGCCCGGTGGGGATGCCGGAGCGCGAGATCTGGATCGCGTCGGCGTCGGTGCTGGTGCTGCGGCCGCTGGCGCTGATCGAGTGCTCGATCCCCGCCGCCTCGGCGGCCTCGACCAGCAGCTCGAAGACTTTCGGCGAGAGGGTGGAGCCGCGGCCGATCGCCGGCCCCGAGCCGAGCGGGTGGCTGCCGACCTCCTTCTCGTCGACGCCGGGAGCGTCGGTGGCGTGGGTGACGTCGATCGCCACCGCCAGGTCCGGCCGCAGCTCGAAGGCCGAGGTCCGCGAGCCGTAGAGGCCGATCTCCTCCTGCACCGCGGCGACGGCGGCGAAGCTGCCGCCGAGCGAGCCGCGCTCGTGACAGCGCCGCAGCGCCTCGAGGGCGACGTAGGCGCCGAGCCGGTTGTCCATCGCTCGCGAGGCCAGGCGGTCGCCGGCGAGGCGGAGCGGCTCGGCGGCGATCGTCACCGGGTCGCCGACCCGGATCAGCGCCGCGGCCTCGTCGCGGTCGGCGGCGCCGATGTCGATGTGGAGGCCCTTCAGCTCGACCACCTTCTTGCGCTGCTCGGCCTCCAGCAGGTGGATCGGCTTGCGCCCGATCACGCCGGGGACGATTCCCTCGCGGCCGCGCGCGGCGACCCGCTGGCCGACCAGGATCTGGGGGTCCCAGCCGCCGATCGGCGCGAACCAGAGGAAGCCCTTCTCGTCGATGTGGGTGACGACCAGGCCGATCTCGTCGATGTGGCCGACCGCGGCGAGCAGGGGGGATGCCTCGCCGACCCGGGCGATCGAGGAGCCGAGGCCGTCGGCGCTCAGCGAGGCGAACGACGCCTCCTCGCGCCAGACCGCGGCGGCGGGGCCCTCGTGGCCCGAGGGCGCGGCGGGGCGGAGCAGCTTGTCGAGCAGCGCTGGGATCTCTGCCATCGGAGCGGGTCAGTATGGCGAGTCGAACAGATGTCCGTATGTCCGCGAACGAATAGCCTTGTGCAATGGCGGATCGAGCGATGACGGCCGTGATCACCGGCGCCTCCAGCGGGATCGGCGAGGCGACCGCGCGGCGGCTCGCCCGCGAGCCCGGCGCCGAGCTGATCCTCGTCGCCCGCCGCGAGGAGCGGCTGCGGGCGCTCGCCGCGTCGCTGCCCTGCGAGGCGAGCTGGGTCGCGGCCGACCTGACCGCGCCCGAGGCGCCGGAGCGGGTGCGCGCCCGCGTCGCCGAGCGCGGCGGCCGCCTGACCCTGCTCGTCAACAACGCCGGCGCGGCCTGGCGCGGCGGCTTCGCCGAGAAGGGCTACGCGAACGTCCACCGCCACATGGAGCTCAACTTCGACGCCGTCCTGCGGCTGACCGAGGCGCTGCTGCCGAGCCTGCGCGAATCGGCGCCGAGCGCGATCGTCAACGTCGCCAGCACCGCCGGGCGCGTCACCCGCGCCCGCACCGGCGCCTACTCCGCCAGCAAGTTCGCGCTGATCGGCTGGACCGACGCCCTCCACCTCGAGGAGCGCCCGCACGGCGTCCACGTCGGCATGGTCCTGCCCGGCTTCGTCGCCACCGAGGGCTTCCCCGCCACCGAGCTGCGCCGCAAGGCGCTGACCCGCTGGATCGTCTCCAAGCCGGAGGCGGTCGCCGAGGCGATCGTCGCCGCCGGCCCCGGCGGCAGGGCCGAGCGCTACGTGCCGCGCGCCTACGCGCTGGCCTCGGTCGCCCGCATCCTCGCTCCGGGCCTGGTCCGGCGCGTCCTCTCCGGCGGCGCCGCGGCCGATCTGACCACCAGCACGGCGGCCGAAGCGACCGACTGACTCTCGCTCAGCGGAAGCGCGCGCGAGTCAGGCGGCAGTCGTGGAAGCGGAAGGCGAAGCTGACGTTGTTGGCGGCGTTGGCGCTGCGTTCGAGCTGGATCTCGTCGTGGGTCGCCTTCAGCCGTTCGTCTTCCGTCAGCGCCTTGCCGAGCTTGAACAGCCGGACCTTGACGGTCCGCAGGAACTCGAACCACTTCTGCAGCTTCGCCTCGTCGGCGGGCGGCCGCGGGACGGCGACAATCTGCAGGACGCCCCGCCCGAACGACTCCGAGGCGCGGATGAACTGCCTGCCTGCCGGCTCCAGGTCGCGCTTCTTGATCCGCTCGCCCGCCCCGGAGAGGATCCGCTGGGTGGTTTCGGTGCTGCGCTTGCAGATCGGTTCGACCTGGGCGACGTAGCCTTCCCGCGTCTGAGCTTCTTCGCCATGCGCGAGCGGCGCGACGACGAAGGTCGCGACCAGGATCGCGGCGAGTGTCCCAAGCTTCCCCCTCATTCCCCGACCAGACAAGACTAGAGGCTGGGGTTCGCCGCCGCGGTCTCCCGGCCTCAGGGTCCTACGATGGGCGTACCGCGGAGGTCGACGCTCCGACCCGTTATGCCGACTGCGGCTGACCGGCCCGCCGACCCGCCCGCCCTGGAGGAGTCGATGGACGACCTGCGGGCGGTGCTCGAGGCGGCGAGCTGCGAGCGGCCGGCGTTCACGACACCCCCCGTTTCCGCTTAGTGCTCTCGATCATAAGTTCCGCCGCGAATCGCGCGCATCCGACATTTACCACAGCGGGGTGGGGTCAAGGTCGGATGCGGGTCCGTAGACCTCGGCTTCGTTCCAGTCATGCGGCCATGCGCAGCTGAGGCTCGCGGGCGCTCAGCCGCTCCATCAACTCGGCGAGCTTGTCGCGGGTGAAGTCCCACTCGAACGGCTGGGCAACCTCGTTCCAGTGGTGCTCGAACTCGTTCAGGGTCCGCGCGAGCTTCACGAGATCAACGCCGAATATCAAGAGCAAATCGGAGCCCTAAAAGAGCGAGACGACGCGCGCGGGGTCGAGGACGATGCGCCTGTCCGCTTTGTCTCCATGCTCGGGTTTGAGCGCCGCAAGCGCGGCCAGCCGGGTGCGAACGCGATCGGCCGGCCCAAAGACTGAGCAGGCTTCCGGCACTCGTCGCGTCGTCACGACGATCTCTGGCGGCTTTCACAAGCCGGATCGGCTCGTCAATGAATCCCGAAGCCGGATGACGAGCCCCCCGCTGCGCTCCGCCACCAGCGTCAGCCGGCGATCTTCGCTCTCGCTCAGGAGCGCCAGCCAGCCCCCCTCTCGCTCTGCAAACCGAAAGGCCGTCGAGCAGCTCACTACGGCGCCGAGGTCCCTGCTCGCCCGTAGTCGTCGGTGAGGCGCACCACGTCGTCGAGCTCCGGCGTGGAGACCTCGACCACGACGGCGTCCTCGAGCGCCTCGATCGTATGCACCTGCCCGGGTTCGTTGCGCCAGACGGCGCCGGCCACGAGCTCGGTCGCCAGCAGCGAGTCGGCGCTCGCCCTCCGGCTCAGCAGCAGGCGCCCGGAGAGCAGGTAGGACGTCTCGTCCTTCTCTTCGTGGTACTGGACCGAGAGGCGCTGTCCGGCGCGGACGTGAAGCAGCTTGCCGGCGTAGCGATCGGTCTGCGCGAACCACAGCTCGTGCCCCCAGGGCTTGTCCACGCGACGCGGTAGCTCCCCGTCTTGCACCCGCGCCAGTCTGCCTGAACCGTTGCGGTCGCGCATCGTCGCATTCAGTTGCCAGGGCGCCGTCGGCGCGAGTTCAGATCTGCCACGGACGGCTAGGATTCGCTGCCGTGATCTCGACCAACCAGTTCTCTAGTTGGTCAACAGGCACATAGCCTGTCGAGATCGCAAAGACTGGCGAATACAGCGGACGGCTGGAGTATCCTGGCCCCTAATGTCTCTCTTGCCAAGAACAAGGTCCAGACAGCTCTTCGAGATGCTGAGCGACTTGGAAACGCAAATGCGCGAGGTGCGTGGCGAGATCGCGACGATGCAGGATCGGCGCGCCGACGACGAAGTCGAAGCCCTGGCAGCCGAGCGAGTTCGAAACGGCGCTGCCCAGCGCACCGAAGACGGCGCTGTGGCACTCGCCGATCTCGGCATTCAAGTTCGATAGATCGTGAGCGGAGAAACCGCTCCCGAGTTCAGAGTTGAGCTTGCCGACGGCGTCAAGGGCGACATAGCTGAGTTGACGGCGCTTCCCCCTGAGGCCGGACCCGCCGAGCGAACTGAGGTTGAAGCCCTGAAGAGGTGTATCGCCTCGTTGTTCCTGGAATGCGAGGCCAATTCTTATGCAGGCGAGTTGATGGGAGCCGGTCGCCATCCCGAGCTGGCCGACTGTCGACGGGTCCGCTTCGATATCGAGACGCACAAAGGCAAGCCGCGCTTCCGGCTGATCTACCGCAACGAGCCCACCGATGGCGCCCCGGCCAAATGCCTCTGGCTCGCCATCGGTCCGCGAGCCGGTCTACGTGCTCACCGCAAGGCTCGACAACGGGCATAGCGGTTCGAGGTATGGCTTCATGCATGTTGGCCCGCGAGGGGGCACTTGACGGAAGCCGGAACTCGCATGCTCTAAACGCCGACGGCGGCTTCATACTGAGATTGCTTTGAAGCCTGGACAAGCCAAGCCCGTCATTTCTGGCCTCAATGGCACGACGAGCGGTCCCGACGTGCTCAGTGGGTGGATTGGCGAAACCACTAAAAGCTGGTCCCTGATGTCGGGTGCTATAGGGGTCCAGCTCGCCGAGAAGTTTGACAAGGGGGCGCTGGCTTCCATTGCCCAGGGCAAGGGAGCCGTCTTGGCCGGGCAGTTGATGCCCAAGCTGGCCTCGGAGAACGCATTCAAGCGCTGGTCAATTAAGCCGCTCGACATGCCGGGTAGTTCGGACAAGCTAGAGGCGTGGATGCGCCCCGGATATATCGCCATGGGCGAGTCGCTTACGGATCGGGCGAGCATTAATTTTCCGACGTTGCTCGACCAAATCAGTAGCCGCATCAATGAGATCGCTGGGGCCGGAAAGGTCACCCTTCTCCAAGACCAGCTTTCTTCTGGGGCGCTGGCTTCCATTGCCCAGGGCAAGGGAGCCGTCTTGGCCGGGCAGTTGATGCCCAAGCTGGCCTCGGAGAACGCATTCAAGCGCTGGTCAATTAAGCCGCTCGACATGCCGGGTAGTTCGGACAAGCTAGAGGCGTGGATGCGCCCCGGATATATCGCCATGGGCGAGTCGCTTACGGATCGGGCGAGCATTAATTTTCCGACGTTGCTCGACCAAATCAGTAGCCGCATCAATGAGATCGCTGGGGCCGGAAAGGTCACCCTTCTCCAAGACCAGCTTTCTTCTGGGGCGCTGGCTTCCATTGCCCAGGGCAAGGGAGCCGTCTTGGCCGGGCAGTTGATGCCCAAGCTGGCCTCGGAGAACGCATTCAAGCGCTGGTCGTCTGTGTTGACCCCGGATTGGATGGAGCGTCTTTGGCGTATCCCAGCGCTCTTTCAGCGAATGGAGCGTGTGGAGCGCGAACTCGCCGCGGTCGATCCAGCCGGCGCACGCCTAGCGGTCTTGTTGCGTCACGTTGGAGTTGAACGGGCAGTTGAAATGCTGGAGTTGATGGCTTCTCGTGGCCCAGCGCCGCTCATTGCCGTGCTTGCAGAGATTGTGCTCGACCCGTCAACGCTGAAGACCTTCGAGGTCGCGGTCGGAACTGCATGCCTTTCATCACAGGTGAAAAATGACCTTAGGGCACTAGTTTAAATTACTGACGGAGTAATGGTGTAGTTCCACTCCGGGTGGAACTCATCGCCCGCGATGTTGACGGCGCTCATCTGCTCGTCTGTGACTTTGACTTTGGTGGGGTAGGTCTTGGGATCGAGACGCGCGTAGACCTTCAGTCCGGTCTTGGTCTTGGTGGAGGAGATCAGGTCGATCACGGCCTGGCGGCTCGTGAGCGGCTTGGCGCGCCAGTTGATCGAGATGTAGCTGAAGAGGCGGTGCTCGATCTTGTTCCACTTCGAGGTGCCCGGCGGATAGTGCATGACCCGGATCTCAAGGCCGGTCCGGTCGGCGAGGCGTTGCAGCTCGGCCTTCCAAAGGCGGGTGCGGTAGCTGTTGGAGCCGCCGCAATCGGCGGTGATCGTCAGCGTGGTGGCGTTCGGGTAGCGCTTGCGGCCGAGGCTCTTCCACCAGCTGCCGATCGCGGCGACCGCGAAGGCGGCGGTGTCGGCGGAGATCCCGACCGAGACCCAGCCCTCGTCGCGGCCGACGTCATAGATCCCGTAGGGGATCGCCTTGCCCAGCTCCCTGTCGGGGAAGTCGTGGGTGTTGACGAGGATCGGCTCGCCGCTGGGAGCCAGCTCGCGACCGGCGTTCTTGTAGTTGCCGACCAGCTCCTTCTTCTTGGTGTCGACGCTGATCAGCGGCTCGGAGGCCGCAAGCGCTCGGGCCGACGCCTCGGCGATCTGCTGGAACTGCTCGTCGCGGTCGGGGTGGTCGGCCCCCTCGTGGGTCTTGCGGTTGGCCTGCAGGCTGAACCCCAGCCCCTGAAGCTGTCGGCGCACGGTGCTCTCGGCGACCTCAAAGCCCTGGGAGCGCAGGGCGGCGGTCAGGTTGGCCACGCTGCGGCTGGTCCACAAAAGCGGCGACTCCGGGTCCCCGCGCGTCGCCCCCTCGAGCAGCTCCAGCAGCGCCTCCCGCAGGCCCGGCTCGCGCGCCTCGATCGAAGGGCGCCCGGCTCCCGGCCGCCTGACCCGGTCCTCGGGCGCGCGCTCGCCGCTCGCCACCTCTGCCATTCCCCGCCTCACCGTCGCTTCGGAGATCCCGGTCGCTCGCACCACCGCAGCGATCCCGCCGCGGCCGTGTGAGCTGGCCTCCGCCGCCGCCCACATCCGGCGGCCGCGCTCGTCAAGTTCGTCGCACACCACCAGCCATCGCTCGCGGATCGGGCTCTCGTCGACCATCGGGCCAAGCATGGTGACTCAGAGTTTCGATGCAACCCGCGACTATCCTGCATTAATTTAGATGTATGCCCTTATGCATGCTTTGGAGCACCTGGGGGGAGGGGACCCTGACCGAGCATTTCCTCCTTTGCTCATCGGGCTTGAGGGGGCTCTTCGAGATGCCGCGCGGGCTCGGGGGGACCGCAAGAGACGTTCTAATGCTCGCTCGCTTGCCGCAGTGCTAGAGCTAGACAAGGACCACCAATTGTTGATCGGTGAGATTTATAGCGAGGCCAACGATGGGCGTCACGGAAATGAGCTTGACCGGCATGCCGCCTGCGTTTTGGCGCTAGTTGGATTGACTATTTGGATGGATGCGTGTCTCGATAAGCCTGCGGTTGAGTGGCTGGGACGCGAACTAGATCATCGCCTGATCAAGCGCCCGGCGCTTGCTGCGTAGCGCAGTGATGTTGCGGTTGGATGCTAGCCCTTTAGGTTGGCACCCACGCCATCTTTCGGAGATCACAGGAGCGTGATTGCATGGATGCGGTGCCGCTTTCATATGTCTTTTCGCCTTTGAGCGATGAGGACCGGTGGGCGCTGGAACGCTTCGTCCGCAAGGTCGGGGAGTTGCAAGACTCGGGGTTTTCTGAGTCAGAGACCAAGATCGTCGGAATGCAAATACCCGGCGGGACCTACATGGGCGGACCGGCCTGGAAGATACGGGTTGACGGACCCAGCGAAGCTGAAGTCAAGACGGTGATCTCTGACTTTCGTCAGCTCTACACCGACACCACCAGGACGAGCGCTATGAAGGTGCTGAAGATCCTTGAGCGACGAGCCTATGAACGCGGCACCGATCCAAGCAAGCAGATGATCGACCAGCTAAAGGGCCTGCGAGCAGAACTCAAGCGCCGCAAGGAAGAGGATCCGCGTGGGAAGTTCCTTGAAGAGGGCCCTGAAGGAGAAACAATCACCCCCACCCCGGACAACATTGTGCAGACATGGTTCAACGGCATCTTCTTTCACGATGAGCCGGAGCTAGCTGCCGAGTTGGAACGCGATGGCCACATGACCGTTGAGATGTTCCGCTGGAGCCTCCAGATGACGATCAAGGACCTCATCACCTGTTGGGGGCACCTGCGCGAGCTTGCAGAGTGCGTCCTGCGGGATCCCGATCTGAGGGGCTAAGCCTGCGCCACGTCCGACTGCGCGATTTGAATCGCAGCCCTCATGGACCTTCCCGTAGGATTGAACAATCGAGACCTCGCAGTCCTCTTTTGGACGCTTGTCTTCTTCGCGTGGATGGTCTCGCGGCGCGATGTTCGACCGGCGCTTGTCGGTGTCCTCCGCTCTTTCGCTCAGCCAGTAATTCTCGGGACGACCCTCGGCCTCGCCTTCTATTCCTGCGTACTCGTCTTTCTGGGCGGGCTAATAGGGATTTGGGAAACCGGCCTGGCCAAGGAGACCGTGATCTGGTTCTTGGGAACGGGCTTTGTCTTGTTGATGAATATGTCGCGCGCCTTGGACCGCGACGACTGGTTTCAGCTTGAGGTCAAGAACGCGCTGCGAGTCGCCGTCTTGATCGACTTCTTCATCAATCTCGTGGTCTTGCCCCTACCTATCGAATTGATCCTTGCGCCATTCCTAACCGGCCTGCTGTTGATGTCAGCTTTTGGCGGAAGCCGTGAGGATTTGAGCCAGGCGAAAGGTTGCGTGGACAGCATCTTGGGCTTTCTCGGAATCGCTCTATTTGTCTATGTCGGCGTACGAGTCTTCACCGACTGGTCGAGCTACAACGACGCCGCGACGCTGGAGAGCTTGCTGCTTCCGATCTGGCTTACTCTCGCGGTCTTGCCCTACATCTATGCTCTCGCCGTTTGGTCCGGATACCAGCGCACCTTCGGAATGGTTGATCGAGCCACGGACAAGCGCGCAGCGAGGCGGCGGGCCAGGCTTGCCCTGATGATCGGCCTTGGTCCAAGAACGCGGGAGCTAGGCCAGTTCTATCTGTATCCAGCAAGGCAAGTTGGCGAGGCCGAGTCCTTTTGCGATGCCCGAAACGCTGTACGCGATTTTCGCGCTGGGCTCGCAGCGGAACGGAAAGCGGTCCGTGACGAGGAAGAACATCTACGCAAGTTCGCTGGCGTGAAGGGGGAGGACGAGGATGGTCGCCGGCTCGATCAACGCGAATTCGCGGAGACCAAAGGGGCGCTTCAATGGATCGCTACCTCTCATATGGGCTCGTACGACAGAGAGGATCGCTACCGGAAAGATCTTCTTGAGTTCCTTCCGATTCACGAATTGCCGGAGGACCACGGAATTGAGATGCGAGTCTCAGAGGACGGCCAACGCTGGTTTGCGTGGCGCCGCACCGTGACCGGCTGGTGCTTTGCCATTGGATCGGCCGCTCCGCCCCCAGATCAATGGTCCTTCGACGGCGCTGATCCTCCAGTTGACTTCCCTGGCATCGGGAGCGAATGGGGCGACTCCTTTGGCATCGAGGCGAAGAACTGGTGACGGGATCGGGGCGGTGCAGAGTCGCCGCCACCTTCCCGCTCCATCGCGGCACAGTGGGGCTCTTCATCCTTCTGCGCCGCAGTAAGCCCCCAACCTCCCGTCCAGCGAAGCGCAACCCGCGCCGACCGTTAAGTGCTCCCCGCCAGAAATCCTTACTCGCTTGAAGGAGCCTCGGCGAGCGCGGCGAATTCTGGGGCGATGCCGGGACGCAGCCCCCACGAGATCGCGCTCAGCGATGAGGAGCGCGCCGAGCTCGAGCACCGCGCCGCCTGCTACACCCGCCCCCACCGCGAGGTGCTGCGAGCCAAGATCGTCCTGATGGCGGCCGAAGGCGCCACCAACACCGAGATCGGCGAGCGGCTGAGGATGACGCGCAAGTCGGTCGGACGCTGGCGAAAACGCTTCTGCGAAGAGAGGATCGAGGGGATTGAGGATCTGAAGCGCACGGGCCGCCCGCGCCGTTTTCCCCCCGGAGGAGATCGCCCAGGTCAAGGCGGTCGCCTGCGATCTGCCGCGCGCCCAGGGCGTCCCGCTCTCGCGCTTTAGCCGCGCCGAGCTGCACCGCCTGGTCATCGAGCGCGGCGTCACAGAGGCCTCGGCGGCGACGATCGCCCGCTGGCTGGCCGAGGACTCGCTGCGCCCCTGGCAGCACCGCTCCTGGATCTTTCCCACCGACCCGGACTTTCTCGCCAAGGCCGGGCCCGTGCTCGACCTCTACCAGGGAAGGTGGGAAGGCGAGCTGCTTCACCCCGGCGACTTCGTGATCAGCGCTGACGAGAAGCCCTCGATCCAGGCGCGCTCGCGCACCCACCCGACGCTCGGGCCAACGTCAGGCTCCCGCGGCCAGCGCGTCGAGCACACCTACAAGCGCCGGGGCGCGCTCACCTACCTCGCCGCTCTGGACATCGGGCGTCGCGGTGGCCGCCCGCCACATGTCTTCGGCCGCTCCGAGTGCAAAGGCGGAATCGAATCCTTCGATCGCCTCGTCCACCAGGTGATGGCCAGGGAGCCCTACGCCTCCGCCCGCAACGTCTTTTGGATCGTCGACAACGGCTCCTCCCACCGCGGGCAGCGCTCAATCGAACGCCTGGAGGGACGATGGAAGAACCTGACCCTGGTTCACCTGCCGACCCACGCGAGCTGGTTGAACCAGATCGAGATCTACTTCTCGATCATCCAGCGCAAGGTCCTCACCCCCAACGACTTCGATGACCTCGGCCTGCTTGCCCGGACCCTGAACAAGTTCGAGCACCACTGGAACGAGGTGGCCGAGCCCTTCGAGTGGAACTTCACCCGCGACAAGCTCGCCGAGCTGATGGAGCGGCTGGGCGCCCGCGAGCCCGAGCTGCGCCTGGCCGCGTGACCCGAGGCGGAACGAAGCGGCGGTCCGGGGTCGCATCCGACATTCACCCCACCCCACTGTGGTCAATGTCGGATGCGTGCGATTCGCGGCCCATTCGCGGCGGAACTTATGACCAGGAGCAGTTAGTCTTCGCCCTTCACCGATGCCCTAGATCCGACTTACACATGGGAAAACTTCAAATTAGCAGGCAAAAACTGTGATCTCGACCAACCAGTTCAAGAACGGCAGCCATATCGAAATCGACGGGTCGGTCTTCAAGATCCTCGAGTTCCAGCACGTCAAGCCGGGCAAGGGCGGGGCCTTCGTGCGGACGAAGCTGCGCAAGATCGACGACGGATCGGTCCAGGACAAGACGTTCCGGGCGGGGGAGAAGTTCCGGCCGGTGCACACCGAGTCGCGCAAGATGCAGTACCTCTACGACTCCGGCGAGGCGGCGGTCTTCATGGACAGCCGCGACTACGAGCAGATCGAGATCCCGAGCGAGGTGGTCGGCGAGGCGATGCGCTGGGTCCTGCCCAACGACGAGGTCGACGTGCTGTTCGTCGACGAACGGCCGAGTGACGTGCAGGTGCCGAGCGCGATCGAGATGAAGGTCACCCAGACCGAGCCCGGGGTCAAGGGCGACACCGCTTCCGGCGGCGGCAACAAGGCGGCGACCCTGGAGTCCGGGGTGGTCGTCCAGGTGCCGCTGTTCATCGAGGAGGGCGAGAGCATCCGGGTCGACACGCGCAGCGGGGAGTACCTGTCGCGCGCGTAACGCGCATAGTCAAAATTAGAAAAACATCTCGGTTCGTATTGAAATAAACATCTCGGTTCGTCATTATGCCGGCAGGAGACCGGCATGGGAGGCGAAGCGAGAGAAGCCGAGGGGACGATCCTCGTCGTCGACGACGAGGAGGCGTTGGCGAGGTTGGTCTCGCGGATGCTCGAGCGACACGGCTACGCGACAAGGGTCGCGACCGGCGGCGCCGAGGCCGAGCAGATTCTTGAAGGGGAGGAGGTCGATGTGATCGTCGCTGACCTGCGGATGCCCGGGATGACCGGGGCGGAGCTTGTGACCCGCGCCCGCGATCGGCATCCGCGGGTCAAGGCGATCTACATGTCCGGCTACGCCGAGGACCGGACCGCGCTGCCCGCGCAAGAGATCGAGGCGACGATCCTGGGGAAGCCGTTCGGAAGCGAGGAGCTGCTGCGGGCGGTCGGTGAGGCACTCGGGGAGGCCTAAGCGCGAAGATAGGGGAATGCGCAGGTCCGATCAGCGCCGCGACGCCGTCTTCGCCGGCTACCAGCGCGACGTCACCGGCCGGCCGCTATCCGAGCTGCTGGAGGAGGCCCGCCCGTTCACCCGCGAGCTCGCCACGGCGGTCGACTCGCACCGCGAGGAGCTGGACGCGACGATCGCCCGCCATGCCCGCGGCTGGGAGCTGGAGCGGATCGCGCCGCTGGAGCTGAACGTGATGCGGGTGGCGCTGTACGAGATCGAGCACAGCGAGGACGTGCCGGCCGAGGTGGCGATCGACGAGGCGGTCGAGATCGCCAAGGAGTACTGCGGCGCCGACGCGCCGGGCTTCGTCAACGGCATCCTCGGTGCCGCGGTGCGCGAGCGGCAGGGGGTTCCGTGAGCCGCCTGCGCGAGATCTCCGCCCGGCTGCAGGAGATCGCCGCCGAGCTGGAGGGCGCGGAGGCGAGCGACGAGCGCGCCGCCGAGCTGGCCCGCGAGGCCGCCGAGCTGTCGACCGAGGCGGTCGAGGAGGCGAACCGCCGGATCCGCGAATCGAGGTGACCTACCCGGAGGACCTGCGGGAGCTGGTCGACGCCGAGCTGGGCAGGCTTGGCTTCGCCGCCCCGCCCGCCGCCGCCGGGCTGGAAGAGGCGATGCGCTACTCGCTGCTCGCCGGAGGCAAGCGGGTGCGGCCGGTGCTCGCCCTGGCCACGGCCCGCGCGCTCGGCGCCGACCCGACCGCCTACCTGCCGGTTGCCGCGGCGCTGGAGCTGATCCACACCTACTCGCTGATCCACGACGACCTGCCGGCGATGGACGACGACGAGCTGCGCCGCGGCATGCCGACCGCCCACGTCAAGTTCGGCGAGGACGTGGCGATCCTCTCCGGCGACGGCCTCTTCGCCGAGGCGATCCGCATCTTCTGCGGCCAGCCCGGAGAGCCGGCGCGGGTGCTGGAGGCGCTCGGCGAGCTGACCGCGGCGACCGGGGTCGCCGGGATGGTCGGCGGCCAGTACGCCGACGTGGTCGGCGAGGCGGGCGACGCCGGGGGGCTGCGCACGCTGCACGCGCTGAAGACCGGCCGGCTGATCGCCGCCGCGGTCGGCGTCGTGCTGGTCCTCGAGCGAGTCGCCGAACCTGAGACAATCCCCTATCGACGCTTCGCCGACGAGCTCGGGGTGCTGTTCCAGATAGTCGACGACATCCTCGACGTGACCGGCAGCGACGAGCAGCTCGGCAAGCCCCGTGGAAGCGACGAGCGACATGGCAAACTCACCTACGTCAGCCTCTTCGGCCTCGACCGGGCCCGCGAGCTGGCCGCCGAGTCCCACGCCAAGGCGACCGCGGCGCTGGCCGAGGCCGGCGGCGAGACCGGCGACCTGAGGGGCATCGCCGACTACATCTTCACCAGGAACGAATGAGCGACAAGCCAGACAAGCCAGAGGACGGGGGAGAGCCCGGCGCCTCGCTGCTGGCCGGGATCGACGGGCCGGCCGACCTGCACCGGCTCGACGACGAGCAGCTACAGCAGGTGGCGCAGGAGATGCGCACCTACATCATCGACACGATCGGCGAGATCGGCGGCCACTTCGGCGCCAACCTCGGCACCTGCGAGCTCGCGGTCGCCCTGCACAGCCTGCTCGACTCGCCTCGCGACAAGGTGCTCTGGGACGTCGGCCACCAGGCCTACCCGCACAAGATCCTCACCGGCCGCCGCGACGCCCTGCCGACAATCAGGCAGTACGGGGGCCTGGCGCCGTTCTGCTCGATCGCCGAGTCCGAGCACGACATCATGGGCGCCGGCCACGCCTCGACCTCGATCGGCTACGCGGTCGGGCTGAAGGAGGCGATGCGCAAGGGGATCGGCGAGGACGGCCGGGTCGCCGCGGTGATCGGCGACGGGGCGCTGACCGGCGGCGTCGCTTACGAGGCGCTGCACGCGGCCGGCGGCCTGCAGACGCCGATCGTGATCGTCCTCAACGACAACGGGATGTCGATCTCGCCCAACGTCGGCGCGCTCTCGCGCTACTTCAACCGGGTGCGGCTCAACCGCCGCCTCTACCACGCCCGCGAGGGGGTCGAGGACCGGCTGACCAAGCTGCCGCTCGGCCTCGGCCGGCGGATCGAACGGCTGGGGCCGGAGATCAAGTCGGCGATCAAGGCCTACTGGGCACCCGGGCTCTTCTTCGAGGAGCTCGACCTCGCCTACATGGGGGTGATCGACGGTCACGACGTGCACGCCCTGCGCGAGGCGCTGCGCGAGGCCTTCGAGGCCGACCGCCCGGTCGTCGTCCACATCCACACGGTCAAGGGCAAGGGCTTCGCGCCGGCCGAGGAGGGCGGCCTCGAGGGGATGGAGAAGTGGCACGCGGCGAAGCCGAAATCGATCGTCAACGGCGCCCCGGCCCCGAAGCCGGTGCCGGTCAGGGAGTCCGACTCGCCCGAGGCGATCGCCCCGGAGCGGCTGGAGAAGCCGCCGGTCGCCGGCGCCCCGCCCCAGTACACGCAGGTCTTCGCCGAGGCGATCGTCGCCGAGGCCGAGCGCGACGAGCGGGTGATCGGGATCACCGCGGCGATGGCGGGGGGGACCGGCCTCCAGAAGCTCGCCGACGAGCGCCCCGAGCGGTACTACGACGTCGGCATCGCCGAGCAGAACGCGGTCCTGCTCGCCTCGGGGCTGGCGCTGCAGGGGGCGAAGCCGGTCTGCGCGATCTACTCGACCTTCCTCCAGCGTGCCTACGACCAGATCATCCACGACGTCTGCCTGCAGGAGCTGGACGTGACCTTCGCGATGGACCGGGCCGGCCTGGTCGGCGACGACGGCCCGACCCACCACGGCGCCTTCGACGTCTCCTACTTCCGGCCGCTGCCCAACGTGGTCATGATGGCGCCGCGCGACGAGGCGATGCTGGTCCACATGCTGCGCACGGCGATCGCCCACGACGGCCCGGCGGCGCTGCGCTACCCGCGCGGCGCGGCCGAGGGGGCCGAGCTGCCGGTCGAGCCGCGCGAGATCCCGATCGGCAGCGGCGAGCTGCTGGCGAGCGGCGAGCGGGTGGCGCTGCTCGGCTACGGCTACGGGGTCCCGGTCGCGCTGGAGGCGGCCGAGATCCTCGCCGGACACGACCTGCGGCCGACCATCGCCGACGCGCGCTTCGCCAAGCCGCTCGACGAGGAGCTGCTGGAGCGGCTGGCGCTGGGCCACGACCTGCTGGTGACGATCGAGGAGAACGTGCTGCCGGGCGGCTTCGGCTCCGGCGTGCTGGAGCACCTCGAGGACGCCTTCGGCGAGCGCCCGGGGGAGCGGGCGCGGGTGCTGCGGGTCGGCCTCCCCGACCGCTACGTCACCCACGGCAAGCCGGCGCTGCTGCGCGAGGAGGTCGGGCTGACGGGCGAGTCGGTGGCCGAGCGCGTGCTCGCGGTGCTGCGCTCCGGCGAGCCCGCCCTTCGCTGACAACTGTCGCCGGACGAAATTCGCCCTTGCACCAAAGCGCTCAATCGGTTAGCCTGCCCGCGGCCTTCTTGGTGGTAACGGAACCGCCCCCGCATTTCGCGGGCGTTTCTGGGGTTGCTACAGGGAGAGGAGGCGCGTATCTCCGGATATGCAGGTCCGCTGGGCAGGCGGACCCCTGCCCGCTTCAGGCGGCCCAGGGTTCGGCGTACTTGCTCACATGTCAAGGTCCGCCGCCAGCTCGCGCCAGGGCTCGACGTCCCAGAATCGGCGCGCGGCGCCGGAGGTCGACGGCAGGACCCAGACGGCAGCGCCGCCGATCCGCTCCTCCTGCAAGCCGTAGCCGACCCCGCGTTCGAGCGCCGCGCGAGCTGCGTTCTTCCCGTTGAAGGCGAGATTCGCCGGTTCCGCCTCGGCAATTCGCGCCTCCAGGCCGGTCACGTCGAACTCCACGGACCCAACCTCCTCGTCGGACCCATGGAGCACCTTGCAGACGTCTGTCAGCCCGATCCCGAACTCCGGCAGCCGCCCGAATTCGGCCGGCGCGAGCCGGACCGGGGTCAGCCCGGTCGCGCGCAGCGTCGTCCAGAAGGCATTCCCGGGGCCGGCGTAGTAGGCCCGGGCGCGAGCAGAAGCTGATCCAGCCGCGGTTCCGCAGAACACGACCCGCAGGCCGGGACGAAGCACGTCGGGCAGGACATCGGCCATGGTCCGACCTTACGCGGCCGCCCCAACGGAAAACGCCCCGCCGGGGAAGGCGAGGAGTTTCTGGGGTTGTTGGACGCGGCTGAAGCCGGCTGAATCCGTGCCTGACTGTGGCACGACTGCGGCACGAAAGGCTGCACCTCGGCCTTCGCCCACTCGCCATCGGCGGGGAGCGCTGGCCTTGCCATACTGGGGACTTGACTGGCGAGGGAGTCACCATACGGCGGTGCCGGCAGCAGGATGCGCGGGCGGTCTTGGAGTTATGGGCTCAGGAGCGGAGTGAGCACGCAAGTACGGCGGACCGCATAGATGACGTCGAGCGCCTGATCGCCAACTCACCTACCGCCCTTCTGGTCGCCGAGCGTGGCGATGAGATCGTCGGTGCTCTGATTGCCGGCTGGGATGGGTGGCGAGGGAACATGTATCGGCTCGCCGTTCGCGAAGGGCATCGGCGGGAGGGAATTGGGATCGCGCTGACGCGGGCTGGTGAGGAGTATTTGCGCGGATGCGGCGCCCGTCGAGTAACTGCCCTAGTCGCCTTCGAGGACGAGGTAGCTGGAGCGTTCTGGGGGTCCGCCGGCTATCCGCATGATCACGACATCGGTCGTCGAGTCCGAAATCTGTAACTCGCCGATAAAGCAGCAATGAGCAGGCGAGAAGGAGATTCATCATGGCCAACAGAAAACGCTCCGCGTTGGGCATGTCTTGATGCGCTATGATGATGCGCATGGCACGCACCACCGTTGATGTCGATGATCGCGCTCTTGCTGCGGCAAGGCGTGAGCTGGGAACGAAGGGCTTGAGCGACACGGTGAACGCCGCGCTGCGAGAGGCTACGCGGCGACGGGTTCTCCAAGGCTTCGACGTTCGGCGCGACATCGACGGAACGCCCAAGGAGGTTCAGGAAGGGCGGGAGCGCTTCTGAGCGCCGACGATGCCCCGACGCCGGTCGAGCTCGACCGGCCGGCGCTTTTCGATACGGGAGTGTGGACCTGGGTCCGGAATCGCAGCTTCCCTCACCTCGCGGAGTGGTTCAACGCCGAGGTCGCCGCCGGTCGGGTGCTGGTCTGCGATCTGGTCGTGTTGGAGCTGACCCGCCTTGCCCCGAACGAGACCCGTGCCCAGAAGGTCGCCGAGCGTCTGGACGCCTTCACGTCGGTCCCGATGCCGAGCACACTTTGGAGCCGCGCGCGTGAGGTTCAGCTACTCATGGCCCCGGAGGGCGACCATCGCCGCGTCCCGCCTGCCGACCTGCTGCTCGCCGTCGCTGCCGAGAAAGCAGACGTGCCCCTCGTCCACTACGACCGCGACTACGAGCGGATCGCCGCCGTCGCCGACCTACGGCACGAGTGGTTCGTCGAGGACGGATCGCTCGCGTAGCGGCCGATCCAACAGAAAACGCCCCGCCGGGGAGGCGGGGCGTTTCTGGGGTTACTACAGGGAGGAGAGATATGTATCTCTATATATGTGGATCTGTGGGAGGTAGGAGGGCCCTTGATGTGCCGCGGGCGAATCGATGGGAGTCGATAACGCCATATGGGCGGCGCCGGGCCCAGCCAGGAAGTTCTTTGTTCAGCCTTTCAATCGGTTTCCCTTGCAGATCCTTTAATCAGGATACGAACATACGTGCGATTTGTGTGTGAGGCGGGTCACAGAGCCCTGTAGCAGCCCCGGTCCCGGACCAGTAGACCGATTCTTCTACCCAATTCTAAGGTGTCGCTAAACGTCGCGCAAGCGGCTGCTCGCGGAAGGACGGCGACGCCGCTGTACGGTTCAGCCGTGACGAAGGCGCGAATCGACGCGGTTCTGGCCGAGCGCGGCCTCTGCCCGTCGCGCTCGGCGGCGGCCGGGGCGGTGCGGGCCGGCGAAGTCCGGGTCGGCGCCGACGGGCCGGTCGCGCTGCGGCCCAGCCAGCTGGTCGAGCCCGACGCCGACCTCCGGCTCGACAGCGGCCCGCGCTTCGTCTCGCGCGGCGGGATCAAGCTCGACAACGCGCTCGAGGCGCTCTCGATCGACGTCGCCGGCCGCGACTGCCTCGACGTCGGCGCCTCGACCGGCGGCTTCAGCGACTGCCTGCTGCAGCGCGGCGCCGCCCGCGTCGCCGCGCTCGACGTCGCCTACGGCCAGCTCGACCTGCGGATGCGCGAGGATCCGCGCGTGACCGTGCTCGAGCGGCTCAACGCCCGCCGCCTGACCCCTGAGGACCTGCCCTTCCGGCCGAGCCTCGCCACGATCGACGTCTCCTTCATCTCGCTGACCAAGGTGCTGCCCGCCGTCGCCGGCTGCCTGGCGCCCGGCGGCGAGCTGCTGGCGATGGTCAAGCCGCAGTTCGAGCTGGGCCGCGAGCGGGTCCGCAAGGGGGTCGTCCGCGACGCCGCCGATCGGCACGAGGCGGTCCTCGCGGTCGCGAGCGCCGCCGCCGAGCTGGGCCTGCCGGTCCGCGGCTTCGCCTCCTCCGGCCTGCCCGGCCCGAAGGGCAACCGCGAGACCTTCGTCCGCTGCGGAGGCGGGGGCGAAGCGCCGGCCGATCTCGAGGTCGCGATCCGGAGGGTCGACCCTTGACGTGTGGCGCTTTCCTGCCGCTATGCGGCATAAAGGCGCCACGGGGGGGTGCCGGCCGTGAGTGAGCGCGTCGCCGCGCTGATCAGCCACTCGCACCCGCCGGCGACCACCGGGGCGGTCGACCTGGTCGCCGATGTCGCCCGCGCGGCCGAGTGGCGACTGATCGCCACCACGGAGGAGCTGGCCAAGCACGGCGACGCCGCCGCCGAGATCGAGGCGGTCGAGTCGCTGCCCCGCCAGGTCGACCTCTGCGTCGTGCTGGGCGGCGACGGCTCGATCCTCTACGCGCTGCGTCACTTCGCTCGCACAGGCGTGCCGGTCTTCGGCGTCAACTTCGGCACCGTCGGCTTCCTCGCCGCGGTCGAGCGCGACCAGGCCGGGGAGGGCCTGCGCCGCGCTTTCGCCGGCGATACCGAGGCGATCGACCTGCCCGGCCTCGAGGTCGAGGTGGACGGCGTCTCGCGGGTCGCCCTCAACGACGTCAGCTTCATCCGCCGACCGCACGACCGGGTCGCCGAGCTGAGCTACAAGATCGCCGGCGAGGAGGTCGGGCCACGTGCGCTGCGACGGGCTCGTCGCCGCCACCCCGGTCGGCTCGACCGGCTACAACCTCGCCAACCAGGGCCCGATCCTCGCCTGGGGCGTGAAGGGCTACGTGGTCAGCTACATCGCCCCGCACTCGCTCACCGCGCGCGCCCTGGTCGTCGCCCCGGGCGACGTGCTCCACGTCGGCAACGCCGGCGGCTGCGAGCCGGTCGACGTCGCAGTCGACGGCGAACAGGTCGGCGAACTGGGTTCGGGCGACGCGGTCGAGCTGCGCTTCGTCGAGGGCATCGGCCGCCTCGCGCAGCTCCCCGGGACCAGCTTCTACCAGCGGATCCGCGAGAAGTTCGGCCACCTCGCAGTCTGAGCCGGGCCGGCCGGCCCGGCGGCCTCGCTAGCTTGTTCGCCGATGGAGCGCAAGTGGTGGACCCTCGTTCTGATCTCGATCGCGACGTTCATGCTGCTGCTGGACATCACGGTCGTCAACGTCGCCCTGCCCGACATCCAGCGCGACCTGCACGCCAGCCTGTCGAGCCTGCAGTGGGTGGTCGACGCCTACTCGCTGACGCTGGCCGCGTTCCTGCTGACCGCCGGCTCGTTCGGCGACCGGCTCGGCCGGCGCCGCGTCTTCTCGATCGGCTTCGGCATCTTCACCGGCGCCTCGTTCCTCTGCGGGATCGCCGGCGACGCGACCCTGCTGAACCTCGCCCGCGGGCTGCAGGGAGTCGGCGGCGCGGCGATGTTCGCCACCTCGCTGGCGCTGATCGGCCAGGAGTTCCACGGCAAGGACCGGGCGACCGCGTTCGGCGTCTGGGGGGCGACGATCGGCGGCGCGGTGGCGATCGGCCCGCTGGTCGGCGGCCTGATCACCGAGCACCTCGGCTGGGAATGGATCTTCTTCGTCAACGTTCCGATCGGCGTGCTGGCGATCGTCCTCACCGAGGCGCGGCTGGCCAACGTCGCCGCGCCGGACCCCGAGCGGATCGACCTGCCCGGCCTCGCGACCTTCTCCGGCGGCCTCTTCCTGCTGATCTTCGGGCTGATCCGCGGCAACCCCGAAGGCTGGGGGAGCGGCGTCATCGTCGCCTCTCTGGGCGGCGCCGTCGCCCTGCTGCTCGCCTTCCTGGCGATCGAGGCGCGCAGCGACCACCCGATGCTCGAGCTCGGCCTCTTCCGCAAACCGGCCTTCAACGGCGTCTCGGCCGTCGCCTTCGGCCTCTCGGCGGGGATGTTCGCGCTCTTCCTCTACCTGACGATCTACATGCAGGGCGTGCTCGACTTCTCGCCGCTGGAGACCGGGCTGCGCTTCCTGCCGCTCACGGTGCTCTCCTTCATCGTCGCGCCGATCGCTGGCAAGCTCTCGGACCGGATCCCGATTCGCCTGCTGCTCGGCACCGGCCTGACCATGGTCGGCATCGGCCTGCTGCTGATGCACGGCGTCTCCGCCGGATCGGACATCTCCGAGCTGCTGCCCGGCTTCCTCGTCGCCGGCATCGGCATCGGCACCGCCAACCCCGGCATCGGCCAGGCGGCGATCGCCGTCGTCCCGCCGGAGAAGGCCGGGATGGGCTCGGGGATCAACACCACCTTCCGCCAGGTCGGGATCGCGACCGGGGTCGCCTCGCTCGGCGCCGTCTTCCAGTCGCAGGTCGACTCGAAGCTCGCCGCGCTGCTGCCCAACGCGCCTCCCGGCCTCGCCGAAGCCGTCTCCTCCGGCGGCTCGCGTGCCGCCGCACTCGTGACCCCCCAGGCTCACCGGCCCGAAGTGGTCCACGCCGCCAAGGTCGCCTTCGTCAGCGGCTTCAACGAGATCCTCCTGATCGGCTCGATCCTCTCCTTCGTGGTAGCGGCCGCCGGCTTCGCCCTCGTCCGCCAGCGAGACTTCGTCCAAGCTAAAAGCGAGACGCCGCCCGCGGAGCCCGTCCCTGCATAGCCGCCACCCGCCGCGCCAGGTGCTAGAAGGAGCGTGTGCTCCGTGAGCTTCGGATCGAGAACCTGCTGCTGATCGAGCAGGCCGAGCTGCGGCTCGGCGAGGGGCTGAACGCGATCACCGGCGAGACCGGCGCGGGGAAGACGGTGCTCGCCCACTCGCTCGACCTGCTGATGGGCGGCAAGGCGCGGCCGCAGATCGTCCGGCCGGGGGCCGGGGAGGCCTGGGTGGAGGGCGTCTTCGACCTGCCGGCCGGGCTGCTGGAGGAGCCTGAGCTGGCGGAGGTCGCCGCGCGCCTGCCCGAGGAGGCCGAGGAGATCGTCCTCGGCCGCCGCGTCTCCGCCTCCGGCCGCACCGCCGCCTTCCTCGCCGGCCGCGCCGCGAGCGCCGCCGAGCTGAAGCTGCTCGGCGGTCGCCTGCTCGCCTTCTACGGCCAGCACGAGCACCGCAAGCTGACGATCTCCTCGGCCCAGATGGAGGTGCTCGACGGCTTCGCCGGGGCCGAGCACCTGGAGCTGCGCGACCGCTACCGCGAGGCCCACCGCGAGTGCGGCCGGTTGGAGGCGGAGCTGGCCGAGCTGCGCGAGCGCGACGGCTCGCGCGAGCGCGACCTCGACCTCTACCGCTACGAGCTGGCGGAGATCGAGCAGGTGGCGCCCGACCCGGCCGAGGAGGCCGGGCTGGACGCCGAGCGCGAGCGGCTGCGCCACGCCGAGGGCCTGCGCGAAGCCGCCGCCGCCGCGCGGGCGAGCGCGGTCGGTGCCGAGGAGGACGGCGGCGGCGCGGCGAGCGCGCTGGCCCAGGCCGAGGCGCTGCTGCGGGGCGCCGCCGGGATCGACCCGGAGCTGGACGCGATCGGCGATCGGCTCGGCGGCCTCGCGGTCGAGCTGGGCGACCTGGCCGGCGAGCTGCGCGGCTACCTGGAGGGGATCGAGGCCGACCCGGCGCGGCTCGCCGCGGTCGAGGAGCGGCTCGAGGCGGTCGAGCGGCTGAAGCGCAAGCACGGCGGCAGCGTCGAGTCGGTGCTCGCCCACGCCGAGCGCTGCCGCGCGGAGATCGAGCGGCTGGCCGGGGCGGAGGAGCGCGGGGCGGAGGCCGAGGCGGCGCTGGCCGAGGCCGAAGCGAGCCGCGCCGGGCTGGGCGATCGGCTCTGCGAAGGGCCGCGCCGATGCCGCCGGCCCCCTGCGCGAGCGGGTCGCCGGGGAGCTGGAGCGGCTGGCGATGCCGGGCGCCGAGCTGGAGGTGGTGCTGGAGCCGCACCCCGGCGGCTTCGGTCCGAACGGCTCCGAGAGCGTCGAGCTGCGCCTCTCGCCCAACCCCGGGATCGAGCCGGCGCCGCTGCGCGACGCCGCCTCGGGCGGCGAGCTCTCGCGGGTGATGCTGGCGCTGACCGGCCTCGGCGCGGGGGCCGGGGCGGGCACCCTGGTCTTCGACGAGATCGACGCCGGGATCGGCGGCAAGACCGCCCGGGTGGTCGGCGAGCGGCTGCGGGCGCTCGGCGAGGGCCGCCAGGTCCTCTGCATCACCCACCTGCCGCAGGTCGCCTCGCTCGCCCCGACCCACTTCCGGCTCGAGAAGGACCTCGGCGCCGAGCCGGCGGCGGCGACCGTGCAGCGCCTCGACGGCGAAGGCGTGGTCGAGGAGATCCGCCGCATGCTCGGCGGCGAGAGCTCCGACGAGGCGGCCACCCGCCACGCCCGCGAGCTGCTCGCCGCGGCCTGAGACGGCCGGCGCCGCCCTGCAGAGCGGTTAACCTGAGCGGGTGGCTACCGCCAGTCGCCTCCGCCTCCCTGCGCTGCTGTCGCGCCGCAACGGGGTGGCTGCGGATGAGGCGATCCACGGCAGCGCCCGGCTCGGCCGCCGCACCAAGGACCTGGTCAAGCGCCTGCGGCCCGGCGACGTCGCCGTGATCGACCACGTCAACATCGATCGCATCGCCGCCGAGGAGCTGATCGCGACCGGCGTCCGGGTCGTCCTCAACGCCTCGCCGTCGACCGACGGGCGCTACCCGAACGCCGGGCCGCTGCTGCTGGTGCGTGCGGGCGTGACCCTGATCGACGCGGTCGACGCCGATCCCTTCGAGCTGCTCGCCGAGGGCGAGGCGCTGACGATCCGCGGCGGCGCGGTCGGCGCCGGCGAGCGCGAGCTGCTGCGCGGCCGCCTGCTCGACGCCGAGGAGCTGGAACGGCGCTTCGAGCAGCAGCGCGAGCGGGTCGACGAGGCGCTCGCCGAGTTCGCCGAGAACACGGTCGCCCACGTCCGCCAGGAGGCCGACCTGCTGACCGGCAGCGTCGAGTTCCCGCCGACCCGGACCTCGTTCCGCGACCGCCAGGTGCTGATCGTCGTCCGCGGCGAGCGCCACCGCCGCGACCTGAAGGCGCTGCGCGCCTACATCCGCGACGTGCGGCCGGTAGTCGTCGCCGTCGACGGCGGGGCGAACGGCTGCCTCGAAGCCGGCCTCAAGCCCGACGTGATCCTCGGCGACATGGACTCCGCCGGCGACGAGGCGCTGCGCTGCGGCGCCGAGCTGATCGTCCACGCCTACCCCGACGGGCGCGCGCCCGGGCGCGAGCGGCTGCTCGAGCTGGGCCTGGAGCACACGATCGTCCCCGCCGCCGGGACCAGCGAGGACGTGGCGATGCTGATGTCCTACGAGAAGGGGGCGGACCTGATCGTCAGCGTCGGCGCCCACTTCAACCTGATCGAGTTCCTCGACCGCAACCGCGGCGGCATGTCCTCGACCTTCCTCACGCGGCTGCGGATCGGCGAGAAGCTGGTCGACGCGAAGGGCGTCTGCCGCCTCTACAACCCGCCCTCGACCGTCGCCCCCGTCGCCCTCTTCCTGGTCGCCTTCGCGATCCTGCTGGCGATCGTCGTGATCACCTCGCCGGCCCTCAACGACCTCTTCCAGCTGGTCTGGCTGAAGGTCAAGATCTGGCTCGGCCTCTAGCCTCCCCCGCCGATGGGTTACAGCGCGCGCTACCACGCGACCTCGCTGATCGCGGTCTTCCTCGCCCTCGCGATCGGCATCCTGATCGGCGCCGAGTTCGGCGGCGACACGCTGACCAACACCCGCCGGGACCTCGAGCAGAGCCTCACCGGCAACCTCCAGGACGCTCGCGCGCGGGCCGGCGAGCTGAGCGGCGAACTGGGCCGCGCCGACGAGTTCTCCAGCGCGGTCTACCCGGTCCTGGTGCGCGACCAGCTGCGCGGCCGGCGGATCGGCCTGGTCGCTCTCGGCGGCCTGCCGGACGACGTCTCGGCGGCGATCGACGAGGCGCTCGGGCCGACCGGGGCGCGCCTGGTCGGCGTCGGCGTGGTGCGCGAGCCGGTCGACACCCGCGGCCTGGCAGGCGACCTGGCGAAGACCCGCTTCGCGCAGATCGCCCGCAACCCGGATCAGCAGACCGGCTTCGCGGTCGGCGTCGGGCGCCAGCTGGTCCGCGGCGGGACGCTGCTGGAGCGGGTCCGCAGCCATCTCTTCTCGCGCGCCAGCGGCAACTTCGGCGCTCTCGACGGGGTGATCGTCGTCCGCGACCAGCCGCCGGACATGGGACCGCTGCAGCGGTCCACCGCGGGGCGGATCGAGTCGGGGCTGACGAGCGGCATCGTCGCCACCCACACGCCCGCGGTCGGGGTCGAGAGCTCGGCCGCCGAGCCGTCCTCGATCTCCTTCTTCAACGGCAACGACCTCGCCAGCGTCGACGACGTCGACCTCGTCGCCGGGCGGCTGGCGACCGTCTTCGCGCTGCTCGGCGCCGAGGGCAGCTTCGGCATCAAGGGAAGCGCCGACCGCCTGCTGCCGGACCTGCTGGCGCCGCACCGATGACCTGGATCGGCTTCCCGGTGGGGATCGCGGTGGCTCTGTTCGTCGTCCCCGCCGGGGTGCGCGGCCTGCTCGACGCCGGCCTCGCCCGCGAGAACTACCGCGGCGCCCTGCTCGCCTTCCCGCTCGGCGCGGTGCTGGCGACCGCGGCGCTGGTCGCGCTCGCCCCGCTCGCCTTCCTCGACGACCGCGCGAGCCTCGAACTGCTCGACCCCGAACTGCGCCGCTGGCTGCCCTACGTGATCGGCGTCGCCTTCCTCGGCTTCCTCGACGACTCGCTGGGGCGGGGCGAGGCGCACGGCACGCCGCGCGGCTGGCGTGGCCACGGGCGGGCGCTGCGCGAGGGCCGGCTCTCGACCGGCGCGATCAAGGCGATCGGGGCGCTGGCGCTGGCCGCATACGTCGTCTCCGGCCGCGGCCTCGAATCGTGGCGCTACCTGGCCGACGTGGCGCTCTTGATCCTCGCCACCAACGCCTTCAACCTGCTCGACCTGCGGCCCGGCCGGGTGGAGAAGGGACTGGCGCTGCTCGGCGCCGGCCTCTGCCTCGGCGCCTGGACCCTGGCGCCGCTGGAGCTGCTCGGGATCTTCGCCGGGCCGGTCCTGGTCGGCGCCGCCTTCACCCTGCGCGAGCGGGCGATGCTCGGCGACACCGGCGCCAACCTGGTCGGGGCGATCGGCGGCGTCTGGCTGCTGACGACGCTGGGCGGGACGGGGCGCCTGGTCGCCCTGGCGCTGGTCGCCGCGCTCACCGTTTACGGCGAGTTGCGATCTATTTCGCGCTCGATCGAGTCGGTTCCGCCCTTGCGCTGGTTAGACTCGCTCGGCAGAGAATGAATCGGGCCATACCAGGAGACACGCGCTTCATCTTCGTCACCGGCGGCGTCGTCTCGGCCCTCGGCAAGGGGATCGCCGCCGCCTCGATCGGCCGCCTCCTCGTCTCCCGCGGCTACCGCGTGCAGCTGCAGAAGTTCGACCCCTACATCAACGTCGACCCGGGGACGATGAGCCCCTTCCAGCACGGCGAGGTCTTCGTCACCGAGGACGGGGCCGAGACCGACCTCGACCTCGGCCACTACGAGCGCTTCACCGACGAGAACACCTCGCGCGCCTCCAACGTCACCGCCGGCTCGGTCTACAACACGGTGATCAACCGCGAGCGCCGCGGCGACTACCTCGGCGCCACGGTGCAGGTGATCCCCCACATCACCGACGAGATCAAGAAGCGGATCCTGATCGTCGCCGAGTCGCAGTCGGTCGACTTCGTGATCACCGAGATCGGCGGCACGGTCGGCGACATCGAGTCGCTGCCGTTCCTCGAGGCGATCCGCCAGCTCTACACCGACCTGGGGCCGAAACGCAGCATGTTCGTCCACCTGACGCTGGTGCCGTACGTCGGCCACGCGGGCGAACTGAAGACCAAGCCGACCCAGCACTCGGTCAACGAGCTGCGCCGCATCGGCGTCCAGCCGCACGCCCTGGTCTGCCGCTCCGAGGGTCGCCTCGATCGCGAGATCCGCAGCAAGATCGCGCTCTTCGCCAGCCTGCCGACCGACGCGGTGATCTCCGCCCACGACGTCGACAACATCTACAAGGTGCCGCTCGTCTTCCGGGCGGAAGGGGTCGACGACCTGGTGCTCGACCACTTCGGGATGGAGGCGCCGCCCTCCGACCTGAGCGAGTGGGAGACGATGATCCGCCGCGCCGACGCCGCCGAGGGCAAGGTGCGGATCGCAGTCGTCGGCAAGTACGTGCAGCTCGCCGACGCCTACAAGTCGGTGATCGAGGCGCTCGAGCACGGCGGCTTCCACCACGGGGTCGAGGTCGAGGTCGAGCTGGTCGACTCCGAGAACCTCGAGCCCGAGCGGCTGGAGGGCGCCGACGGCATCCTGATCCCCGGCGGTTTCGGCGAGCGCGGCATCGAGGGCAAGATCACAGCCGCCCGGATCGCCCGCGAACGCTCGATTCCCTACCTCGGGATCTGCCTCGGGATGCAGATCGCGGTGGTCGAGTTCGCCCGCTCGGTGGCCGGCATGGAGGGCGCCAACTCGGCCGAGTTCGACCCCGAGACGCCGTTCCCGGTGGTCGACCTGCTGCCCGAGCAGAAGGAGGTCTCCGAGATGGGCGGCACGATGCGGCTCGGCGCCGACCCGGTGAAGCTGCACGAGGGCACGCGGGCGCGCGAGATCTTCGGCGAGGCGGTCATCTACAAGCGCCACCGGCACCGCTACGAGGTCAACGTCCAGCTGCGCCGCCGGCTCGAAGACGAGGGGCTGGTCTGCGGCGGCACCTCGCCCGACGAGCGGCTGGTCGAGATGATCGAGCTGCCCGACCACCCGTTCTTCGTCGCCTCGCAGTTCCACCCCGAGTTCAACTCGCGCCCCAACCGCCCCGAGCCGCTGTTCCGCGAGTTCGTCGGCGCCGCCGCCCGCCAGGCGGGGGCGCGTCCGGCCGAGGGTGGAGAGATCGAGTCAAGTGATGCCTCCGTGTCCGACATGGCGCGGTCGAGGCAGCGCTAGGCAAGGACGCAGGGAGCGCCGCGTGCTCTGCACGCAAGCGACCGAGGACGCCGCATAGCGATGTCTCGGCCCGCCATGTACGAGACCTTCGTCCGGCTCTGCGAGATCCGCAGCCCGACCGGCGAGGAGCGCGAGGTCGCCGACACGATCGCCGCCGAGCTGCGGGCGCTGGGGCTCGAGGTGAGCGAGGACGGCGCCGCCGGGCCGGCCGAAGCGGGCGCCGGCAACATCCTCGCCCGGCTACCCGGCCGCGACGACCGCTGGGCGATGTTCTGCGCCCACATCGACACCGTGCCGCACCGGGGGCAGATCGAGGTGGTCGAGGACGAAGGCGTCTTCCGCAGCCGCGGCGAGACGATCCTCGGCGCCGACAACAAGGCGGCGGTCGCGGTCTTCATCGAGCTGGTCGCGCGGCACGCGGAGGAGCCGCCGCCGATCGGGATCGAGCTGCTGCTGACCGTCGCCGAGGAGCAGGGGCTGCGTGGCGCCAAGGCCTTCGACATCTCGCAGCTTCGCTCGCAGGTCGGCTTCGTCCTCGACCACGCCGGGCCGGTGGGAGAGGTGGTGGTCGCCACGCCCACCCAGCAGAAGATCCTGGCGGACTTCCACGGCGTCGAGGCGCATGCCGGCGTGCGCCCGGAGGACGGCAACAGCGCGATCGCGGCCGCGGCGACCTCGATCGCCCGCATGGAGCTGGGCCGGCTCGACCCCGAGACCACCGCCAACGTCGGATTGATCTCCGGCGGCACCTCGGGCAACGTCGTCCCGGGTCATTGCTTTGTCCAGGCCGAGGCCCGCAGCCTCGACGTCAACCACGCCGGCGAGGTGGCGGCCGCGATCTCCGAGGCCTGCGCCTGGGGCGCCGGCGAGCACGGCTGCGATGTCGATGTCCGTATCGAGGAGCTGTTCCGCGGCTACGAGGTGCCGACCTCCTCGCCGGCGCTGGGACTGGCGGAAGCCGGCCTGCGGGGCGCCGGCCTCGAACCGCTGCGCGTCAGGATCGGCGGCGGAAGCGATGCCAACGCACTGCGCCTGGACGGATTCGACTGTGTCCTGCTCGCCAACGGGACCGATGCGGTCCACACCGCCGACGAGCACGTCGCGGCTCGCAGCTTCGACGCGATGCTCGAGGTCTGCGAGCAGATCCTCGCCGCGATCGCCGCCCCGGCGTGAGCGGGCGCCTGAAGCTGCGGCGGGGCGTCGTCGTCGGGGCCGACCCGCTCACGGTCGAGGTCGACGGCGAGCGGCGACCCGCCTGGGCCGACGAGCACCTGCTCGGCGAGATGCGGGAGGGCGACGAGGTGGTCGTCAACGTCGCCGCGCTCGACCTCGGGCTCGGCTCGGGCGGCTTCGACGTCGTCCACGTCAACCTGACCCGGGGCCTGGAGGGCGGCGGGGATGGTGACGAGCACGTGATGAAGCTCAACTACACCTCGCTCCAGCACCCGGTCGCCCCCGTAGAGCTTCCAGTGTTCCTTTCGGCCGGTATAGGTGGAAAAGGCACACCGGAACAGCAGCGTTCGATGCCGGTTCTCGTCCTGCCGGTGCACGGCCACCTCGCGCCGGCCGCCTGGGCCGCCGCGCAGGCGCGGCGGGGCCTGAGGCTCGGCTACGTGCAGACGGCCGGCGGCGCCCTGCCGGGCTCGCTGAGCCGCGACGTCGCCGAGCTGCGCGAGCGTGGCCTGCTCTGCGGCCACGTCGCGGCGGCGCCGGCCTACGGCGGCGAGCGCGAGGCGCTCTCGGTCGCCGGCGCCCTCGCCGCCGCCGACAAGCTCGGCTGGGATGCGGCACTGGTCGGTCCCGGACCGGGCATCATCGGCTCCGAGACGGCGCTCGGCCACGGCGGCATGACCGCCCTCGACAACGCTCACGCGGCGCTCGCCCTCGGCCTGCCGACCCTGCTCTCGCCGCGGCTCTCGGCGACCGACCCGCGCGACCGCCACCGGATCGTCAGCCACCACACGCTGACCGTGATGCGGATGCTGCTCGCCCCGGTCGAGGTCGCGGTGCCGGCCGGCGAGCCGGTCGCGACGGCCCTGCTCGCGGAGGCGGCGGGCTGGCGGCACAAGCTGCGCGAAGCGCCCGCTGACCTCGCCGGCTATGCGGCCGCCGGCCTGCCGACCCGCACGATGGGCCGCGACCTCGGCGAGGACCCGCTGTTCTTCGCCGCGCCGCTCGCCGCGGGTGCCGCCTTGCGCGGCAAGGAGTGAGGCCGGCGCGGCAGAACCACCGGGCATGGCTGTCGCCGCCGCGCCCCGCTCCGCCGCCGAGACCCGCTTCGGGGGCCTCGTCCTCGACTTCCTCTCCTACCTGGAGCTGGAGCGCGGTCTCTCGCGCAACACCCTGAGCGCCTATCGCACCGACCTGCTCCAGTACGGCGAATACCTCGCCGACCACGACCTCGACGCGCTCGAGGCCCGGCCCGCCGACGTCGGCGACTTCCTCGCCGATCTGGCGACCGGCAACGGTCGCCCCGCCTGCTCGGCATCGACCGTCCACCGCAAGACCGCCTGCCTGCGCTCCTTCTACAAGCACCTGCGCCGCGACGAGCTGATCGGCGACGACCCGACCGCGGCGCTGAGCGCGCCGCGCCGCGCCAAGAAGCTTCCCCAGGTCCTCAACTACTCCGAGGTGCAGAAGCTGCTCGCCGCGCCGCGCGGCAGCGAGCCGACGACGCTGCGCGACCGGGCGCTGCTCGAGGTGATGTACGCGTGCGGGCTGCGCGCCTCGGAGACGATCGGGCTGGAGACGGGCGACGTCGACACGCAGGAGGGCGTCCTGCGCGCCCGCGGCAAGGGCTCGAAGGAGCGGCTGGTGCCGCTCGGACGACAGGCGATCGCGGCGGTCTCCGGCTACCTGCGCGGCGGCCGGCCGAAGCTGGTCGGCGAGCGGCACGAGCCGAAGCTGTTCGTCAACTTCCGCGGCGGCCCGCTCAGCCGCCAGGGCCTCTACAAGATCGTCCAGCGCCACGCCCGCGAGGCGGGCCTGGCCGGGCAGATGAGCCCGCACACGCTGCGCCACAGCTTCGCCACCCACCTGCTGGCCGGCGGCTGCGACCTGCGCGCCGTGCAGGAGATGCTCGGCCACGCTGACATCGCGACCACGCAGATGTACACGCACCTCTCCGGCGAGCGCCTCAAAGAGGTCTACTTCGAGTCGCACCCCCGAGCGACCGAGGGCTGATGGCGACGCATCCGACTTTCACCACACTGGGGTGGGGTAAAGGTCGGTTGGGCTGATAGAACCGGACCGTGCCCGAGCTGCCCGAGGTCGAGACCGTTTGCCGTCAACTCGAGCCGGAGTTGGAAGGGCGGCGGATCGAGGCGCTCGAGGTCTACGACCCGCGCTGGTCGCGGCCAGTGCCGCCGGAGGAGCTGGGCGCGGCGGTCTCGGGACGCATGATCGAGCGGCTGGGCCGGCGCGGCAAGTACCTGCTGCTCGGCCTCGACGGTGGGCAGACGCTGGTCATGCACCTGCGGATGACCGGCAACCTGGTCTTGGTCGAGGGAGAGGGCAAGATCGACCCCTCCGAGGGCATGAGGCTGTACGAGGGCGAGCGCTCGACCTCGGAGCGGCACATGCGCGCCCGCTTCGTCCTCGACGACGGCCGCGAGGTCTGGTTCACCGATCCGCGACGGTTCGGCGAGGCGCGCCTGCTCGACGATGCCGACCTCGACGCGCACTTCGCCTCTCGGCTGGGGATCGAGCCGCTCTCCGATGAGTTCACGCCCGAGGCGCTGGGCGAGATCGCCGCCGGGCGCAACGCGCCACTGAAGTCCTTCCTGCTCGACCAGAAGGGGATCGCCGGGATCGGCAACATCTATGCCGACGAGGCGCTGTTCCGGGCGCGCCTGCACCCGCTCTCCCCCGCCGGCTCGATGAGGCCCGAGCACCTCGAGGCGCTGCGCGACGCGGTCGTCGCGGCGCTGGAAGCGGGAATCGACGGCGGCGGCGCCTCGATCGACGACTACCGCGACGGCCGCGGTGAGCGCGGCCGCATGCAGGACGAGTTCCTCGTCCATACCCGCGAGGGCGAGCCCTGCCCGCGCTGCGAGGGGACGGTCAAGCGGATCGTCGTCGGCGGGCGCTCGACCTACTTCTGCTCGGATTGTCAGGCGCGGCTGCGCCGCAAACCGCGCCGCCGTCGCCGTCCGGCACGTCGTTCACCGTAGGTCGGCTATGGCCGGCAAGACGCTGAAGACGGAGGCGATCGTCCTGCGCAGCATCCGCTACGGCGAGGCGGACCGCATCCTCCACCTCTACTCGGTGCGGCGGGGGCGGATCGGGGCGATCGCCAAGGGGGCGCGCAGGCCGCGCTCACGCTTCGGCGGGCGGCTGGAGCCGTTCTTCCGGCTCGACCTGATGCTGCACGAGGGGCGCGGCGAGCTGCTCACCGTCACCGGCGCCTCCACCGTCGAGGGCTACCCGCGACTGCGCTCCTCGGGCCCGGCGCTGACCGCCGCCGCCCGGGCCTGCGACGCGGTGCTGCGGCTGCTCGACTCGGCCGAGCCCAACCCGCCCGCCTACAACCTGCTCTGCCGTTACCTGGCGCTGCTCGACGACCCGGCGGCCGCGGGGTCGGCGGCGCTGGAGACGGCGCTCTCCTTCCGGCTGAAGCTGGCGCTCGCCGCCGGCTTCTCGCCGGAGCTGGCCTCCTGCGTGCGCTGCGGCGAGGCCGAGCACCTGGCCGCTTTCTCCGGCGCCGCGGGCGGGGTCGTCTGCGCGAGCTGCGAAGCGGGCGCCTTCCCGCTCTCCGAGGAGGCGCACGGCTTCATGGCCGCGGCGCTCGCCGCCTCGCTGGCCGAGGCGCCGGCGGCGGGGGAGGGGGCGCTGCGCCAGGTCGAGCGGGCGGTCGGCGAGACGCTCGAGCATCACGCGCACGTCCAACTGCGATCCGCGGCGTAGGATCGGGGCCGTGGAGGCCACGGCGACCCTGGAGGACCGCGTAAGAGCCTGGGAGGCCGAGTTCCTCTCCGATCCGGGGACGCCGTCCTACCCCGCCCGGCGGCGGGTCGAGGAGCCCGACAGCCCGCTGCGCACGCCGTTCCAGCGCGACCGCGACCGGATCGTCCACTCGAAGGCGTTCCGCCGGCTCAAGCACAAGACGCAGGTCTTCATCGCCCCCGAAGGCGACCACTACCGCACCCGCCTCACCCACACCCTGGAGGCCTGCGGGATCGCCCGCACGGTGGCGCGGGCGCTCGGGCTCAACGAGGACCTGACCGAGGCGATCGGGCTCGGCCACGACCTCGGCCACCCGCCCTTCGGCCACAGCGGCGAGGACGCGCTCGACGCGGCGCTGCGCGAGCGCTGCGGCTCCGGCTTCCGCCACAACGTCCACTCGCTGCGGGTGGTCGACGTGCTGGAGCGCGACGGCCAGGGCCTGAACCTGACCGAGCAGGTGCGCGACGGCATCCTCAACCACACCGGCTCGGACCGGCCGGCGACGCCGGAGGGGCGGATCGTCAAGCTGGTCGACCGCGTCGCCTACATCAACCACGACATCGACGACGCCCTGCGGGCCGGGATCCTGCGCCCCGAGGACCTGCCCGCCGCCGAGATCGAGCTGCTCGGGCCGAGCGGGTCGAAGCGGATCGACACGCTGGTCCGCGACATCGTCGAGCGCTCCGCCGCAGCCGGCGACATCGAGCAGAGCGAGGAGGTCGGGGGGGCGATGCTGCGGCTGCGCAAGTTCATGTTCGACCGCGTCTACCTGGGCGAGGCGGCGCGGCGCGAGCAGGAGCGGGTCCACGGCGCCGTGCGCGGCCTCTTCGACCACTACCTGGAGCATCCCGGGGAGGCGCCGGAGGCCGAGCCGGGGGCGAGCGACTGCCAGCGGGTCGCCGACTACGTCGCCGGGATGACCGACCGCTACTGCATCGCCCGCTTCGCCGAGCTGACCGTTCCCGAGGAGTCCAGGTTCTGATGGCGCTGATCTCCGAGGAGAGCCTGGAGCGGGTCAAGCAGGCGGTCGACATCGTCGAGGTGATCTCGGCTCACACCGACCTGCGCCGCCAGGGCGCGCGCTGGGTCGGGCTCTGCCCGTTCCACGAGGAGCGCACGCCGTCGTTCTCGGTCGACGCGCAGGAGAAGCTCTACCACTGCTTCGGCTGCGGGGTCGGCGGCGACACGATCAAGTTCGTCGAGGAGAAGGAGGGACTCGGGTTCGCCGAGGCGGTCGAGCTGCTGGCCGACCGCTACGGGGTCGAGCTGCAGCGCGAGCGCGAGGACCCGCAGGCCGAGGCGCGGCGGCAGCAGCGGCGGCGGCTCGGCGACCTGCTCGACCGCGTCGCCGTCTTCTACGCCAACTTCCTCTGGGACTCGCCGGAGGCGAAGAAGGCGCGGGGTTACCTGGCCGAGCGTGGGCTTGGCGAGGAGGTGCTGCGGGCCTTCGGCGTCGGCTACGCGCCGAGTGCCTGGGACACGGTGCTGACGCGCGGCCAGCGGGCCGGCTTCAAGGTCGACGAGCTGCGGGCGATCGGGCTGGCGCAGAAGGGGCGGAGCGGCGGCGAGTACGACCGCTTTCGCGAGCGGATCATGTTCCCGATCCGCGACCGCCGCGGGCGCACGCTCGGCTTCGGCGGGCGGGCGATGCGCTCCGACCAGGGGGCGAAGTACGTCAACACCGCCGAGACCGACTTCTTCCACAAGAGCCGCATGCTGTACGGGATCGACCTCGCCAAGGAGGCGGTCGCCAAGGCCGGGCGGGCGGTCGTGGTCGAGGGCTACACCGACGTGCTGGCGCTGCATCAGGCCGGGGTCGGGGAGGCGGTCGGGGTGATGGGCACGGCGATCACCGAGGAGCAGGTCGCGGCGCTCTCGGGGATGGTCGACGAGGTGGTGCTGGCACTCGACGCCGACGCCGCCGGGCAGGAGGCGATGCTGCGGGCGCAGCGGGTCGCGGCGGGGCGCAAGGTGCGGCTGCGGGTGGCGGCGATGCCGGCCGGCGAGGACCCGGCCGAGATGATGGCGGCGGAGGGGGGAGCCGAGCGCTTCCGGGCGCTGGTCGAGGGGGCGGTCGACCTGCCGGCCTTCCAGGTCGGGATGGTGCTGGAGCGGACCGACGTCGGCTCGCCGGCCGAGCGCGACCGGGCGCTGGGCGAGATCGCACCGATCCTCGCCGGGATGGGGGAGACGGCGAGCCGCGACGACCTGGTGCGGCGGGTGGCCGGCCGCCTCGACCTCGAGCCGGCGCTGGTGATGGGCCGGGTGACGGCGGCGCGGCCGCTCAGCGGCGGCGGTTCCGCGGAACCGCCTCGGGGCGGCGGCGGAGCGGCGCCGCGGGCACGCCAGGGTGGCGAGCTGACCTCGCGCGAACGGCGCGAGCGCGCCCTGCTGGCGATGTGCATCGCCCTGCCGGCGGAGGGCCGCGAGTACCTGGCGCGCCTCACCGACGAGCACCTCTCGCCGAGCGGCGCCCGCGCCGCCGCCTGGCTGCGCGAGCACCCCGAGGACCCGGCGTCCAACCTGCCCCACGACGACGACGAGCTGTCGGGCCTGATCGCCGAGCTGGTCATCCTCGCCCACGACGAACCCGCCTCGCCGGAGGCGATGGAGCTCAACTACCTCCTGCTGGAGCAGCGCCGCCTCGAGGCCCAGATAGCCGCCGCCGGGGAGGCCGACGACTACGAGCGCCGCGCCGCCCTCAGCCGCGAACGCGCCGCCCTGGTCGAACGCATAGCCCACACCGAGCGGGTCGGGGGTTGAGGAGGTCGCCTTCTCTTCGTGGCGAATAGTCTCCCGTTTCCAACCGGTGCAGGAGGAGTCCCTATGGGAAATACCGATTTGGTGATGCAGGACGAGTGGGTGCCCGCGCGGCTACTGCCGACCGCCGGCATTCGCAATCAAAACGAGCAGGAGAGGCGTGCTGCATCTGCCCTGCTCGCGGTGATGAGCGCCGTTCCCGATTTCTGTCACGCGCTGCTGTCGGGGATGAAGGCCCCGAAGGGAGCCATTGCGACGTTCACCGAGCTGCGCTTCAAGGACGGGGACGAAAAGCTGCACATCCCGGATGGCGCAGTCGTAATCGAGCGCGGAAAGGCTCGCTGGCGCTGCCTCGTCGAGATCAAGACCGGTCGTGCGAGCTTGGAGTCGGACCAGATCTCGCGCTATCTCGATCTCGCTCGCGAGTACGGCTTCAACGGGCTGCTGACTATCTCCAATCAGATCTGCAGCGATCCGAAGGCGCTGCCATATTCGGTCGACAAGCGCAAGCTTCGCGGACTGAACGCCTACCATCTCTCCTGGTGGCGGGTGCTCACCGAGGCGATCGTCCAGCACCGCTTTCGGGGTATTGAAGACCCCGATCAGGCCTGGATCCTCAACGAGCTGATCCGCTACCTCGACGACGACAAGTCGGGGGCAAGCGGGTTCGAAGGGATGGGCCCGGAGTGGGTTCGGGTGCGGGAGAGCGCGCGCAACGAGACGCTTCGGGCCAGCGATCCGGAGGCCCAGAAGATCGGAGCGCGCTGGGAGCAGTTCGTCGAGTACCTCTGCCTCAATCTCAGCCAGGAGCTCGGTGTGGGCGTAAAGCATCAACGTCCACGTGGGAAGAGCCCCGAGGAGCGAGTCGTCGGCGTCACCAAACGGCTGGCGAGCGAGGGCATCCTCGGTTGCTCGGTCCGGGTTCCGGACGCCGTTGGCCCGATCGGAGTCGAAGCCGATCTGCGCACCAGGCGCGTGAGTACGACCGTGGAGATTCCCGCACCGAAAGAAGGCCGGCCGAAGACGCGGGTCAACTGGCTGCTTCGTCAGCTTGCGGACGCTCCGGGGGACCTGCGAGTCGAGGTGAGGTTCAGCCAGGTGCGCACCACGCGCTCAGAGCTGCTTCGCGACTGCCGGGAGGCACCCGAGAAGCTCCTCCTCGAGGATGACCCCAAGCGCGAGCCACGCTCGTTCATGCTTGCCTATTCGAAGCCGATGGGGAAGAAGAGAGGGCGTGCGGAGGGGTCGTTCGTCGCCGAAACGCGCCGGCAGGCTACCGACTTCTACCGGGACCTCGTCCAAGGATTGATGCCGCCGCGAACCAAGGCGCCGAAGATCCGCGAGGACGAGCAGAAGGAAGCCGAGCCCGAGCCGGCGCCGCCTCCTACTCCGGAAGAGTCTGAAGGAGAGGCCCGTCGCGAGCGTGAGACGAGCCTCCAGCGTCTCGCCGAAGTGATGCCGTTTGCGCCGCGGTAGTGTGCAGGGTTCTGTCCGAGGTAGATGTCAATATCTCGGCATGGAGAAAGCCTTCTTGGAGGACTGCCTAACGCAAGGGATGTCGCTGGAGACGATTGGGGAGCGGGTCGGCAAGCATCCGTCGACGGTCGGCTACTGGTTGAAGAAGCACGGGCTCACCGCGGTCGGCAGAGATAGGTTCTCGCCGCGTGGGGGGCTCGACCGCAGCGCATTGGAAACCGCCGTTGAGAATGGCCTGACGCTTAATGAAATGGCCAGGTCGGTGAATCGGGATATCTCGACGGTGCGCTACTGGTTAAGGCGTTATGGCCTCAAGGCCACCGGTGGTACACGTCGCCGAGAGACGCGAGAAGCGAAGCAGCGTGGACTGCGGCATATCGAGAGACGTTGCCCGCAACACGGCCAAACGAGGTTCGTCCTGGAGAATCGCGGCTCCTACCGGTGCATGAAATGTCGCAGGGCGGATGTCTCCGCATGGCGCCGTCGAGCGAAGCAGCGCCTTGTCGAGGAAGCAGGCGGGAAGTGTAAGGTTTGCGGCTACGACCGCTATCTTGGCGCACTCCAGTTCCATCACCTCGACCCATCGACGAAATCGTTTTCACTGTCTCGGCGCGGTTGCACACGGGCGTTTGCTGAGCTGAAAGCCGAGGCGGCAAAGTGTGTACTCCTCTGTGCGAACTGCCACGCCGAGGTTGAGAACGGCATGGCGGAGGTTGGGCCGCACAGTTAGTGTGAACTCCCCCGGGTGGATTCGAACCACCGCGAACTGATTAACAGTCAGTCATGCTTCCGCTACATCACGGGGGACCGCGCCAGCTCCTCAGCAGGCGTCAAGCGCGCATTCTACGCAGTGGCACCGGCTTCGGTTGCCACCGCCAGCCGCTCGACCAGCTCGGCGCCGCGCTCAGCGCCGTCGTGCTCTAGGCCCCAGGCCGCCAGCTCGCCCGCTCGCGCGGCGAACGACGGGTCGTTGAGCATCCGCCGGGCGGCCCAGCGCAGCGGCGCCGACCGGCAGAGGCGCCAGGGGACCGAGAGGCCGGCACCGGCCCAGCTGACGCGCATCGCCGTCTCGCTCATGTCGCCGATGAAGGGACTGATCAGGAGCGGCGTGCCGGCGGCGAGGGCCCGGCAGACGGTGCCGTGGCCGCCGTGGGAGATGACCAGCGAGGCGGCCGGCATCAGCTGGCTGTAGCTGAGCCAGTCGACCAGCTTGGCGTTCGGCGGCACCTCGATCGGGCTCTGCGGCACGACCCGGTTGGTCGTCGCCACGACCCGCACCGGCTCGCCCGCCAGCGCCTTCAGCGCCGTCCGCACCAGGTGGTTGTCCGAGTCGTGGGCGGTGCTCGGCGCGATCAGCACCAGCGGCTCTCCGCCCGGCGGCAGCTCGATCTCCGGGTGCGGCAGCTCGAAGCTCAGCGGGCCGGTCAGCTCGACACCCGCGGGCCAGCGCCGCGGGTACTCGAGCTGCGGGAAGGTGCCGACCAGCGCCAGGTCGGGGCTGATCCCGCCGTGGAAGCGCTCGGTCGGCGGCAGGCCGAGCCGCTCTCGCTGCCTGTTGAGGTCCCGCCGTCCCTGCTCGAGCCCGACGTTCAATGCCCGCTGCCCGGCGAGCCACACGCCCCGCCCGAGCGGCGTGCGCGGAGGCTGCAGCCCGACCGCGAAGAACGGCAGCCCCGGCTCGACCACCGGATAGATATGGGGAATCAGGGTCGCCCGGGGTACCCCGGCCACCTCCGCCGCCAGCGCCGGCGCCAGGGTGAGGATGTCGCTGACCACCGCCTGCGGCCGCATCTCCTCCAGCAGCGGCAGCAGCGCCCGCGCCGCCTCGGCCGCGTGGGCCCCCTCCGCCGAGTCGGGATCGGGCGGCGGGAACATCCGGTATTCCTCGGCGGCGGCGAAGCCCAGCCCGGCGCCCTCGACCGCGCCCCGCCGCTCCTCCCAGGTCTCGATCGTCACCTCGTGCCCGCGCGCCGCCAGCGCCCGCCCGAGGGCGATCGCCGGGAAGACATGGCCGGGGTCGCCGAAGGCGGCGACGAGGAACCGCATGCTAGGGAGTATCGAGCCCCTCGCCGGGCCGCGTGAAGACGATCTCGGGCACGTGGCAGTTGGGCGAGGTGCGTAGCAGGAAGCGGATCGCCTCGCCGATGTCCTCGGGCCGGATCATCTCCTCCGCCGGCACCTGACCCTTCGCGAACTCGGTCATCGGCGTGTCGACGAAGCCCGGCGCCAGCGCCGTGCACTGGATGCCCGAGCCGCCCGCCTCGCGGTGGGTCGACTGGGTGAAGTTGATCACCGCGCCCTTGGTCGCGGCGTAGACGGAGAGCCAGGCCTGGCCGCCTTTGCCGGCGATCGAGGCGGTGTTGACGATCAGCGCCTTGCCGTGCTCGGCGCCCGCCTGGCGCAGCATCGGCAGGCCCTCGCGGGTGCCGATCACCAGCGCCCGCAGGTTGACCGCGAGCTGCATGTCGAGGTACTTGGTCTTGATCTCCTCCATCGGCGCGCCGATCCCGACCCCGGCGTTGTTGACCAGCACGTCGAGCCGGCCGTAGGCCTCGCGGTGCTTGGCGAAGACGCCGACCACCTCGTCCTCCTCGCTCATGTCGGCGGCGACGCTCTGCACCTCGAGCCCGTCGGCGCGCAGGCTCGCGGCCGCGGCGTCGAGCTTCTCAGGCCGCCGCGCGGAGACCGTCAGCGCGTATCCCTCCCCGCCGAGCGTGCGGGCGATCGCCAGCCCGATCCCGCTCGAGGCCCCAGTGATCAGTGCCGCTCGCTCCGCCAAGGCCCTGCAGCCTACCGGCCGCCCAATAACATGCGTTTCCCTCGATGTTCCCGCGCCGAGCCACAAGCGTCTTCGCCTGCGCGCTCGCGGCCGTCGCGCTCGCGGCCGGATGCGGCGGTGGCTCCGGTTCGACCGGCTCCACCTCCGGCGCGGCCGCCAACCGCCCGGCGCCGCCGAAGAGCGCCTTCCCGGCCGCCGAAGGCCGGACCCTGGGCGAAATCGTCAAAGCGACCGACGGCCATTCCGAACTCGTCGTCGCGCCCGCCGCGCTCGTCTTCCACACCGGCGTGAACCGCTTCCCGGTCGGCGTCTTCCACCCCGACCGCAGCCAGGTCGACGACGCCGAGATCGCGCTCTACGCGGCCAGGGTCCCCCGCGCGAAGCCGGGAGGCGGCGGCTCGACCGCGAACAACGGCAAGCAGAAGAGGGGCGCCATCGCGCGGGCTCGCACCGAAGCGCTCGAACAGCCGGCGGTCGGTCCCTTCCCGGCGGCGATCGAAAGCCTCGCCACCAAGCCCGCCTACCGCGCCCAGACGACGAGCAGCGATCCCGACGCGGCGACCGCCGTCTACACGACCGCGATCGACTTCACCGGCAACGGCGAGTGGCGGATCGCGGCGCTGATCAAGCAGGGCGACAAGACCACCGCGACGCTGCTGCCCAGCGCCACCGTCGGCGAATTCGAAGCGGTGCCGAAGGTGGGCGAAAAGGCGCCGCCGATCCACACGCCGACCCCCTCCGACGTCGGCGGCGACATCGCGAAGATCACGACGCGGTTGCCACCGGACACGCAAAATCGGGTCGATTACGCGGAAGCTCTGGGCAAAGAACCGATTTTCCTCTTGTTTGCGACCCCCCAGTTCTGCCAGAGTCGGGTCTGCGGCCCCGTCGTCGACGTGGCCGAGCAGGTCAAAGACCAGTACGGGGACAAGGCCGCGTTCATCCATATGGAGATCTACAAGGACAACGACCCGAGCAAGGGGGTGCGGCCGCAGGTGCGGGCTTTCCACCTGCCGAGCGAGCCGTGGCTGTTCGCGATCGACCGCCGGGGAGTGATCCGGGCGGAGATCGAGGGCGCATTCGGCGTTGACCGCCTGACCCGAGTCGTGAAAGATGTGATTGGCGAATGAGCGAGAAAACCGCGCCTGACGAGGAGCTGCGCAAGTCGTTTGCCGAGGAGGCGAAACGCCGCTGCGACGTGATCGCGGCCGGCCTGGCGACCGAGACCGAAGACTTCGAGACTCTGCGCGTCGAGGCCCACGCCCTCAAGGGCACCGCCGGAGCGGTCGGCCTGCAGCGGCTCGCCGAGCTGGCGGGCCTGATGGAATCCGACCTCGCCGAAGCGAAGAAGACCGGCGTCCTCCGCGGCGGCCGCTCCCACCAGATAGCCGACGCCGCCAAGGCCATCTCCGACGGCGCCGCCGCCGCCGCCGAGGGCAAGGAAGAGCCGCCGGACGTGGGCCGCTCCCTGGCCCAGCTCTTCAGCGTCTGACAGGAGATGACGACCGCCGATTCCCGACCGCCCGATCCCCGCCGCAGCGCGCTACGCTCGCCCCGAGGGGCGGTAGCTCAGTTGGTCAGAGCAGCGGACTCATAATCCGTGGCGCGCAGGTTCGAGTCCTGCCCGCCCCATTCGCATCGACCACCCACTGGTGGTCGATGCAAGCTACGATCTGCATCCGGATGAAGCGTCGTGGAGCAAGCTCCCAGGCCCCAGCACGAGCAAGCGAGAAGCAGCGTTCTCGGCTTGCCGACGAACGCGCGATCTCCGGTGGCGGCAAGTCAGTCGCGCAGCTGAAGCGCGAGAACGAGGTCTTTGCTCCGCTGGCGGCCGATGCCCGGATCGAACTCGCTGCCTCGCGCTCCCTCGGCTGATCGATGCTGCAGAAGCCGCCTCTTCGCCCGGAAGAGGTGCGGCGCATCCTACGGGAGCTGGCGCCGTTGGCGGAAGACCGACGAATCGTCCTGGTCGGAGGGCAGGCTGTGGCTTTCTGGGCCGCGTTCTTCGAGTTGAAGCCGCGCTCAGCGGAGCGGGAGATTTTCACGAGCAAGGACATCGATTTCGAGGGTGCATCGAGAACGGCCCGGAGAGCCGGCGAACTGCTCAACGGCGAAGTGCGAATCCCGACGATTGACGACCACACCCCAAGCACCGGGATAGTCTTGTTCGAGGATTCCGATGGGCAGACGCGCGAGATCGATTTCCTCGTGGCTCCCTACGGTTTGGATGGTCGTGACGTCCGCGACAGCGCGGTGCGGTTGAGCGTGTCGAATCCGAGCGGACCGGACCTGCCGGTCTGGGTCATGCACCCCGAGCGGTGCATGGAGAGCCGCGTCTACAACGTGGTCGACCTCCGACAGGCTGGGCGAATTGCGATGGATCAGCTCCGGCGGTCCGTCGTTTGCGCCAAGGAGTTCTCGCGCTTCCTTCTGAATGACGAAGGCGTTGCCGAAGCCGAACGTGTCCGAGCGGTCCTCCGACTGAACGAGCGGATCTATCGCAAGTGTCTAAAGGACCGCGCATTCCGCCAAGTCGTATTCGACCACGATGTCGATCCTTTCGACGCGGTGCTCGTTGACAACCGGCTGCCGGAGCGTTTCCGCGAGAAACGCTATCCACAGATGGTCGAGCAGATCGCTGACCGCCGGCGACGTACTCGCGCCCAGCGCGAACGCGCCAAGGGCAGGAAGGTGCCGAAATAGGTCGCCGAAAACTTGGTCCCGAAATTGGTCCCCGACTCCACCGAACTCAGCCGAACTCCCTGGACGTGATTCGCTCTATCGGGCCAGATTCAACGCTATAGACGGGTTCCGGCGCGACTCATATCCGTCGGTCGAAGGTTCGAGTCCTTCCCGCCCCACTGGAATGCCTCACTCGAACCACCGCCAGAAGAAACGGCGGTGCGGGTGGAGGCTTTGCCACCCAGGCTCTTCGGCAGTTCGGGATCGGCGAGCGTGGCGAACGGCTCGGCGATCTTGGCCTCACCGATCTTGTCGATCGCAGACCAACAGTCGCTCGAACAGCGCCTGGTTCCACTGGCGGCGCAGATGGCCCGGCGCGGCCACCCGGGGAGGGATGTAGAGCCGTCAACGCCATCCTCAAGGTGTGGCGCTACGGGAGCACCTGCTCTCCGGACCTCCGTATGCACGGGTGAACGGTGAGGTCGTTGGCTGTGACCTCGGGGCTGTTCTGCGACGTCTTCTGCTGTTCGAGAGCTTTACCGTTGACTACGGAAGATTCGCGGTCGTCGCCGACCTCGTCGACGCCATGGGCGTCGACTTCGTTCACGAGCTGTTGACCGAGGGTCGCCTAGCGCTGACTTTTCAGGATTGGTGGGTCGGCCCAGGACGCCGCGAGTGGCAGGGGCCGCTGCAGTTCGTCATAAGCATATCGGGCGATTTCGGTGGTCGGCGTACTCGCGCGTTGGACGAATTGCGGGGGCACTTGGACCTTCCGGAGCGCGCGTGGTCGCGGCTCGAAGAAGCTGTCCAAGGCGCTGTCAGGACTCCGATCGGAGCGGACCCAATACTTGGCTCCTACGCGTTGTATTCCGACGCCTGTGACGCGTCAATGTCGGACCTCCGACACCCCTCTCAGACTTTTGAACGAGTGGTCCGCACTGTGCTCAGTCATGACTTGAATGTCAGAGCAGACGCTGCCCTGCCGTTTCGCCTGGAATGGTGGTGTGACTCCGGCGAAGTCACTTTCGAAACCGATATCGGCAGACGCTACGGCCTCGATGAGCGTCTCGTCGACGATCTGCTGTGGCGTTCGCTGGCCGCCCTCACTACGCTCAATATCCGGTTGGCCCAAGCGGCCGCGTTTCGTCGAATGGTTTCCTTCAGCTACCGCGACACCTCGCTTGTCGCAGCAAAGTACCGGTCGCTTCTTCAAGATGTCGATCCCGAGATCATGGAGGGAAGTTTTCAACGAGTGATCGACATAGCCTGTCTTCCTGCGATCAACCACGACGCCTCCAATGTGGACGGACCGACGTTCCTTCGGGTCTGCCGGAGCCGAGAGACCGACGATTTCCGTAGGTGGCTGCGCGAGACTCCCGAGCGCAGCGACGATGACATCGGCGCGGAGATCAGCGATAAGGCAACGAAGATCGGAGCGGCGCTGGGAACGCGATCGGGACGGGCCGCACGATTCGTCGTCACGACCGCGCTTGGGTTCGTGCCTGGCGTTGGAGGGCTGTTGGGAGCGGCCAGTGGTGCAGTCGATGCCTTTTGGCTCGACGAACTCGCGAATGGCGCCGTCTGGTTCGTGACTAACTCGTATGGCTCCGTGTTCACACCGGCGGAGCGGTGAAGCTGCGAGTGGACGGACCCTGTAAACATCCGTCAAACGACGCGGCGGGTCGAACGGGAGCGCTGGCGCGCTCAGTCAGCCAACGTCTATGGCGGAGCAGCGAGCTGCTGGTTTGCGCGCCGAGCAGTTTCGCCCAGCGAAAGCGCCACAAACGGTGCCTTTCGCTTGACGAACGGGCTAGGCAAATCTTCAGTCGAGCAGCTCGACGAGGCGTCTAGCCGCCCGCGCCGCACCATCAACCTCGACGTCGCGGTAGGCAACCTCGCGGCCGATCTCGGCCGCGATCGCCTCGGCGATCAGCTCCGGATAGATCGCCGCCGGTGCGGTCCCTAGCCTCGCTGGGCGGTGGCTGACTACCTAACCCTGAGCGACCTTTTCTTTGTTGGACTGGCTCTCGACATAACCGGCGGCGTCCTACTCGCCAAAGGCTTGTTGTTGACGCCCCGAGAACTCGCCATGCTGAACACTATGTACGGCTCCGGAATCGGTGTCCTCAAGGACCGCTGCCGGAACCGGGTACTCGGCGAGTTCGGGGTCGCGTATTTGACGGCGGGGTTCGTCTTGCAGGCCGTCGGCTACGCACTGCAAATCAGTGGGCACCCGAGCGAGACCGGCGGAGGCCGGTTTCTCGCTGCTCTGCTCATGGCTGCCGTTGCCGTCGCGGTTGCCTGGGCAGCGTTCGCGCTCCTCCACGGCCGGCGGGCTGACGCCCTGCTGGCGCGAGCCGACGAAGCGCATCCAGCGGTGGCGAAGGAAATCGAAGAAATGCCCGACGCCTAACACGGCTCGCCTCCAGATGTAAGCGCACGACTGACGGCTACGTCAGCGGGACGCTTCGTGCAAGCGCCGTATGACAGCTTGGTTCAAATGCCGTCCGGTTAGTCCCAGCCCTTGTCAAATAGGCCGTTGGCCGTCGAACGCCTCGTGGACCCGGCTGAGCTCGGTAATGTGAAACACAGCTCTATCCGAAACATCGCGGTCGAGCCTCCGCGCCAGGTCAAAGAAGCCAGACCCCGGCAGTCCATCGTCCTTATGGACGACCACAGCCGAGAGCATGCCCCTTCCCGCTGCGTCACTCGCAGTCGAGATATCGTCAAGAATCTCAGCGAGTGCCTCAGAGCTTCGCTCAGGTGGCGGCTCCGTTCGAACCCTGCCAACCAACTCGGAGTAGCTGATAGTTTTCCTTTCCTTCGCAGTCAATTCGACGATCTCAAGGACTTCGGCCGCCACGGACTCCCGCCAATTCACGACTCCAGTCTAGGTCATCGAGAAAGGATGGCCGAATGAGCCCCTCGGTGCCGACCAGCGATATCACCACGCCAAACCCCGATTCGGCCGACTGACTCAGCGCCCGATAAGAGGCGTTACGGAGACCCGTCTTCGCTGCTTCGGCATTTCTCCCTCGCATAGCCCCTGGGGATACTCACGAGACTCCCGTGCGGGTCCTCAGACGCACGCGGGCGGGGTGCTTCAGGCGACCGAAGAAGCCCTTGACAGACTCTTGAAGCACTTCCACATGTACTCGGCTCGGGTCGGAGAGGCCGAGCTGCTTGAGGCCACACGCGACCGCATCCTGCACCGAATCTCCTTCGACTTCAATGATCCGTGATGGAGCAGGCGCCACGCGCCTGGGGGCGGCCGCCGATGGCGTCCTGACCTTCCGCGCGCTCGGCTGGGTCGCGCTTCGAGCCGGCCTTCTCGGCCGAGCGGGGACGGGTGGGGCGACCTGCTCGGTGCTCCGCGAGGTATCGGCGATGAAGCTGGGGTCGCGCTTTTTCCTCGACCGCGATCTCGATCTGTTGCCGATCCGTTCGGGTGCAGGTAGCGAGCGGGCCGTGGCCGGGCCAACATAGGCCAGCTCAAGACGTTTGCGCTGCGTATCGAGGGACAGCACGCGGGCCTCGATCAGCTGCCCTTCACTGACCACTTCACTCGGATGCTGGATATGCCGGGAGGTCAGGTTGCGCACATGGATCGCGCCGGAGAGGCCGCGGCCTAGATCGAGGAAGACAAAGGCGGGGATCAGGTTCGTGACCTGCCCGACCACCGTCTGTCCGATCGGGGGAGCCGCGAGAACCTCCGACCAGGGGTCGTCCAAGCACCTCTTCGCGGACACCGATACTCGTTGCTTCTCGGCGTCGATGCTGACGACCTCGACCTCGACCTTCTCCCCTACGGATACGACCTGCTCGAGGCTCTCGAGACGAGTGAAGCTCGCCTCGGAGATCGGCAGGCGTCCCTCAACCCCCGCCTCGAGATCCAGGATCGCCAGGCGTCCGTTCGCGACCAGCTTGGCGACGGTCCCCGTCAGGTGCGACCCGGTGCGGTTCTCGGCGACGAAGCGCTCGAACGGGGATGACTGCAGCGCCCGCAGCGACAGCGTCATCGTCCGCTTCTCGAAGTTCGCCGTGAGCACCTTCAGGGTGACCTCCTGCCCAACCTCGAGAAAGTCGGATGCCGTCAAGTCCGAGTCCCAGCTGATCTCGCGCTTGGACACCTGCAGCTCGAGGCCCGGAATCAGCTCCACCCAGACGTTGCCGCTCTTCGGCAGGCTCTTGACGGTCGCAGCGACCGTATCGCCGACGGTTTGCGCCTCGATGAACGGGGGTGCCGGGTCGGGGACGAGCGCGCGTGCAGAACCGATCATCTGGAGCTCGTCGGCCTTGACGGCGGTGAGGGCCAGTTCGAGCTCCTCGCCGACGCCGACGTGATCGGCCGGGTTCGCCGTTCGATCCCCCCAGCGCAACTCCCCCGGCGGGATCTTGACCTCGAGGCCGGGCCCCAGCTCGACGTAGACCTCTTTGTCGGCGATCTTCTTGACAGTCCCGGTCAGGCGAGCGCCCAGCTCGTGCTCGGCGACAAACTGCTCAAAGCGCTTGCGACGGCGCTCAAGCGGAGTTTCGTCAGAGCGCTGGACGGCCTGAATGCTGACATCGACCTCGGTGAAGCCGTCGGCGAGGGCGCTCTCGGCCGGCCGCAGGTGATGGCTGCGCGCCCAGAAGGCCCACACGTCGCGCTGCCAGGACGGAGCCTCGTCGAGCCCGGCGAGCATCTCCGCGATCGAGCGGTGGACCGGGGTGTCAGCGCGGGGGAGGATGTAGTCGTCGGGGCCCGCCGTCAGGGCATTCTCCTCCTCTGCGCGAGCCTCGTCGTCCCCCCCGTCGCCACCGCTGCGCCCGCGTCGACTCAGCTCGCGCAGCAGCGCCTGCGTCTCGTCGGAGCCCTTGAATCCCAGCTGCCGATCCGCCTGCTTCAGAACCTCCGCCAGCATCTCGAGGCCGACACCGCCCACTGCCAGAGGCACGTTGTTCTGCGTTAGGCGGAGGCGCACGGGGTCGCCCTCGGCGAGCACCGGCTTCTCCTCCGAGCCCGCCTCGCCCTCAGCGGGCAGCTTGAGCTGGCCGGCGCCCAGCTCGAAAAAATGCCGGACGCCGCTCGCCTTGTCCAGGCAGGCGAGCTCGATCTGGGTCTTGCCGCGATCGTCCTCGGCCGTGATCACTTTGCCGATCGACCAGAGCTGGTGGCGGCCCTTGCCGCGCGTCGGGGGCAGCATCGGCCCGGCCGGCGTCCCCTCCGCTTTTTTCAGGTGAGCACGAAGCGTGTCGAGCAGCGTGATCGTCATTTGCCCCTTTGCCCCGGCCGGAACCGCGGTCGCAACCAACCGGGCCCCCGGCTCGAGGCTCTCCAGGAGTCCGAACGCGGAGCGGTCCAACGACATCCCGATCGCCCCGTGGCGTTCCTGCGCCCCCTTGCCGGCCTCGGCGATCACACATCGCCCACCGCCGTCGACTCGGTAGAAGACCCGGACTTGGCCGGAATGGGTCGCGTCGCTCTCTCCGACCTCGACCTCGACGGTCTGCCCCGCGGCGAGCTGGTCATGGCCCCCGAGATCCTCGTCGTCGATCTCGGTCATCCCCTGGCATCTGACGATGCAGGCGTGTCGCTCGTCGACTCCGCCGTAGGCGGTCACCTCGTACCAAGCGCCCTCGACGATCCCCTCCTCCGACCTCAGCTCGATCCTGGCGTCGTCGAGCTGCTCGCGCGTCTCCCGCATCCAGCCGGCGAGTGCGTCGACCGACTTCCCGTGGCCGGCGACGAACATCTTCTCGCGGCAACGGCCCTCTTGGCCCGCTCGGCAGTACACGCACGCTCCGCATGGCACCGCGTCCCCGGTGCGCGCATCGGCAGCGGCGAACCGCTGCCGCTCGGCGGCATCGTCGTCGACCCCGCGCTTGACGACCCGCTGGATCTCACCACCGATGTCGCCCCTGGTCCCTTCGGTGTCCTCGCCCTCGAAGCGGCGGCGGCGCTTCTTGCGGCGCGGGGACTCGTCGTCTTCGAGCTCGGCCTCAGTCGGCGGCCGCTCGCTCGGCTCGATCGTCTCGAAGACGGCGCCGACACGCCCGGCGTCGTCCGCATCGGCGCCAACGCGCAGCCGGCTCCCCACGGGATAGCGCTTCATCAGGGCCAGCGCTCCGTTCTGGCAAGGATCGGGCGGCGCCGACCGCTTGAACTCGAGCAGGAGGTTCATCGCGTCGCGCACACCGGTCGCCTCATTCTCGGCGTCAGCCCTGGCAACCGCGACGAGGTTGGAAATGAACCGCTGGTCCTCGCCGTCGCGGCGGCGCAAAGCGATCACGAGCGGGTGATCGCGGCCGGTGAGGGTGTCCCGCTCCAGCTCGTGAGTGAGTGCGGCCTCCCCCTGCGAGCCAAGCGGAACGTAGGAGCCGTCGCCGTCCCGCTGGTAGGCCATGGCCCCCATCGTCCGGCCGATCACGCCGCGGGCGCGGTCGAGAAGCGCGGGCTCGACGAAACGCTTGACCTCCTCCTTCATCGCCGGCGAGAGAACCGCCAGCGCCTCCTGGCGACGCTGAATCGCCGCCAACAGCACCTCGTTGCTCACCCACCAGCGCCGCGCCCAGGCCCGGCGACGGTCGGAGTCCTGCCAGGGCGGCGCCTCCTCGTCGGCGCGTTCCCAGGCCGCACAGATCAGCAACACGAGATGCGCGTCGTCCTCCGCGAGGGTTGCCAGTCCGCGGTGCCGGCGAGCCGCCTCCAGCCGCCACTCGGCAGGCCAGCCGTAGTCATCGACGAGCAGCCCATTCTGGCCGACCAGCCGCGCGTCTTCGAGCAGGGCCAGGATCGTCGCAACCTCGGGCACGCAGGCAAGGCGGTCGGCGTAGAGGATCGATACCGCGCTCGCGGTCGACCCGAACCCGGAGAACCGCGAGACCTCGCGGCCGAAGGCGGTGGGGTGGCCGTCGTCATCGACGGCGCCGCCGCCGCGCAGCGCGAGATCGGCGCGATCAAGCTCAAGCAGAAAGGTTTTTCGCGCCTCTTGGGCTGCGACGTCCAGGGGTGCGCCGGTAGGCTCGAACGCCGCCGGCCAGGGGAAGGCCTTGACGTCGTCGATGCCGCCCAGCCGGGCAGTCATGATCAGGGCTTCGAGGTTCTCCCGCGCGGAGCCCGGCGGCGTGTCCTTGTCGCGCCCAGCAAACTGCTCCTTGGTGTAGAGGGGGAAGACCCAGCCCGGCGCCTTGCGACCGACGCGCCCCCACCGTTGCCTGATCCCAGCCTGGCTGTGCGGCTTGGTCGGGATGCCCCCGGTGGCCAGCTCCGGATCCCATTCAGACTGGGCAATCAACCCCGAGTCGACGACGAAACGCACCCCCTCCACCGTCAGCGAAGTCTCAGCCAGGTTGGTGGAGATCACGATCTTCCGTTTTGCGCCCTTCTTACGCGCGGACAGAGCTTCGTCCTTCTTCTTGTCGGACAGCGACGACAGCAGGGCGAAGACGTCGGCGCGGTTCCCGAGTGCGGCTTCGATCTTCTCGCACGCGTATCCGATCGTCTTGCCGGTCGGCAGGAACCCGAGGATGTCCCCGAACACCTCTCCTTCGTCGAGCGCCTTGGCGAGCCCGATGACGAAGTCCGCAAGGACATCGGGCATCTTGTCCTGCCAGTCCTCGACCGGGACGTGGCCGTCGAAGCGCAGCGGCAGCAGCTTCGCGGTGGTCTCATGGAGATCCTCTTCGTAGCCGACATCTCCCCCCTCGGCGACCAGGTCGGTGTTCTCCACCTCGTGCTTATTCAGTGGCGGCGCCAGACGCGTCGGCCAATGGGTGTGGATGAACCGCTGCTCGTCGACGGGCTCGTCGACCACCGGCCACAGCTCGGCGTCCCAACCGCTCTCGGAGAAGAACGCCTTCTCGCGATCGGTCGGCGTGTCAAGACCGGGGAAGAGCGGCATCCCGTAGCCGACGCTCTTGACCGCCGGAACCTCCTTCACGGCGACCACGTCGGAGCCGCCGAAGTACTCCTGGTAGAAGTCGGTGTCGAACGTCGCCGAGGTGATGATCACCCGCAGGTGGGGGTACTTCGCGAGGTCGCGACACAGGTACCCCATGATGAAGTCGATGTTGGTGCTGCGCTCGTGCGCCTCGTCGACAATCACCGTCCCGATTCTGCTCAGGCGACCCTCCCGCAGCCAGTTGATCATGGTCCCGTCAGTGACGAAGACGAGCTGACAGCCGTCATCGTGGTTGCGGTCGCCGGACACCTGATACCCGACCGGGTATCCGGGCCCGACACCCGTACCCGACAACTTGGTTCCGACGAAGGTCGCTACACCGGTGGCCGCTGCCACCCGCGGCTCGGTCACGACTATCGGGCCGGCGGTGGTCAACTGGTAGATCCCACGGGGGGGAACGGAAATGCCGCGCTCCTCGCATTCCTCCTCGGTCGGTGGGTCCATTAGCCGGTACGGGCCGAAGGTCGACTTCCCGGTCCCGGTCCCGGCCTTGAGAACCAGGACCTGGTGGTCGCGCAGAAGCTCGAGGATCTCGACGATGTCCTGGTCGTTCATGCCGAACTCGAAGTCGGAGAGGTTCTGCCGCGCCGAATTCGGCTCGTGGGCTGCGGGCAGCGGGCCCAAGCCCCCGAGCGGTCCGGTCGGGTTATCGCGGTCGGCCACCTCGCCGACCGTCGCCAGGTCGACATAGGCGACCGCCATGCCCTCGGTCTGCTTGCCGTGCTCGCGGCGGTGTCGGACGCAGCGATCGGAGCGGGAGCCTCCTCGGTCGAGCTTACGCATCGCGTCGTTCTCCGTGTAGGCGAAGGAGTCCGACTTCCCGCGGAGCTCCTTGCGCAGCTTCTTCGCCTGCGGGGGATCGGCTTCCGCTATCGCCCGCTCGAGGGCTTCGATCTCCCGCTGGCAGTCCTTGCAGACGGCAACTCGCATCGAGGTGTGCGAGTGGCCCCGGCGCGGTGGCGCTATCTCGTCGCCCATACCGTCCCCTCGCGGAAGCCGGCGGTGGTGACCGGGCCCCCGCGGCTGCTCTCCTGCTTTGACGGCCGGCTCTGCTCGGAGCCGCGGCGGGGTGGCCGGGCGTTCTGGAAGAACATCGGCGTGACCGCGAGGCTCCCCGGGTGCTCGAGGAGATGGTGGACCACGGCACGGTAGAAGCCGACGATCGCGGTGTCCAGACCCGTCTGGTACACCCGCAGGTGCAGCGACTTGGAGCCGTCGCCGGTAAGGGCGAGCAGCTGGTCGCGGCTGGTCGCGAACACGTGGTCGTCGGTCTCGGCCGCCGACCGCGGCTGGGAGATCTCGGAGTTGCGCAGGAAGGCGCCGTCGATGACGGCGTCCATCTCGGTGTGGCGGATCGAGAGCAGGGCGAGGCGCAGCTCGTCCCAGCCCGACGGCGCGCGCGGGGCGAGCTTCAGCGAGCGCAACGGGAACGGGTGGCGCGAGCGCGATCCGTCCCTGTACTCGACCGGCACCTCCACCCGCCTTCCTCGCTGGCCAACGTAGGTCCGCAAAGTCTCGGTCAGGATCGTGTTCTGGATGTCGCTCGGCGAGACTGCGCCGGCGCCACCGGACAGGCAACTCTCGATCTGCGCCTCGAAGCGCTCCTGCACGGCGCGGATGCCGCGCGCCCTGGTCTTCGATTTCCAGGCCTCGGCCGGCTCCGGAACCGGTTTGGCCGGCGGCTTCGCCGCCGCCGCGACGGGTCCGGCGAGCAACGGCGTGCGGATCGTCGCGACGATGCCACCGGCAGCGAGCACCGCCTCGAACCGCTCGCGCCAGGCGGCGGGGATGAACGCGAGCCCCGCCGCATCGTCGGCGGTGAGGACGCCTGGCGCATCGACCGTGGTCGAGACCTCAACCGAGACCGCGTCGTCGTCGTCGCGCCGTTCGTAGGCCCAGCGCTCGAGCTGCGAGGAGAGCGCCTCGAACCGGGCCACGTCGGCCCGGTCGCCGGCCACGGCCTTTGCCGCCCTGGCACGGGCGGAAGCGATGTCGTCGACGAGCAGGCGGCGATCCTCGTCGAGGGGAACGGCGACGACAACAACCTGCTCGCGGCTCATGCGCGCGAGATCCGGGAGGAGGTGAGGTTGGCCTCTACCGCCTTGTCGAGGTCGGCCAGGCGATCGGGACAGCGGGCGACAACGACGTCTTCCGGCAGGTCCGCAGGCAACTCGGCATCTCGCGGGACGGCCAGCACCGCGAGGTCCTCGCCGGCGGCGGCGCGAACCGCCTCGACCGTGTCGGGTGTCAGCAGCGAGCGAACAGCGACGACGGCGCGACCCGTCGCCGGCACCGTTCTCCCTGACGCGATCCAGGGCAGTCCCTTGTCCTCCGGGAGGCCCGCGAAGGCGACCGTCGCCGACTCTCCGTCGACCGACCAGGTCACCCCGCGCGCGCGGTCCTCGACCACGCGCGCACCCTCGTCGCCGGCCGCGGCGTCGGTCCCGTTGAGACGACGGAAGAGCATCCCGACGATCAGCGCGGTGCGGCAGGCCTCCGCCTCCGCCTGGCGGGCCGATCGGTGCTCCCATCCCGCTCCTCCCTCCAGGATGGACGCCACCCGGGAGGAGACCGCGAGCAGCCAGTCAAGTTCGACGTCGCGCCAGATCGGTTTGAGCAGGGTGTAGTAGAGCCGCTCGGGCTTGATCCCGATCGTCGCGATCGCGTCATCGACCCGATCGCGCAGCTCGGGCGGCATCGGGGTGACGGCACGGAACAGATCCCGGGCCTCGCGGGGCGAGATCGAGGCCTCTTCCTCGACACCGACGTCAACCCCGACCGTGCGCCCGAACCGCTGCAGGCTGGCCGGCACGCGGCCCTCGGGGTGGCCCCGGTATTTGAATTTCCGCTTCCCTACGGAGACCGCTGCCGGACGGTCGAAGCGGATCTCCATCGTGCCGCCGTTCTGGAAGGCGTCGCACAAGGTGATTACCGCAAGAGCCCGGTTGGCCTCGTGCGTCGCGACGTGCGCCGCTTCGCAGGTCTGCCAGGTGAGCACCGAGAGGCCATCGATGCCGGCGTCCTGGGCGATCGCGGCGAGACCGACGATTACGTTTTGGCAGGCGAGGCGGATCGGCCTGAGCACGAACGTCCGAGGTCGCTTCTCGTGCTCGAGATGCGACTCCGAGTAGGCGGGTCCGATCTGGTCGAGAATCCGGTCGACGCCGGTCTTGCGGGCGCTCAGTTCGCGATCGAGCCCCGACACGTAGAGCAGGGGGTGCAGATCGAGGAGAGCCCCCTGGCACTCGGGCGAGACCGGATCCAGAAACCAGCGACGCACCGTTCCCGACGCCGGCCCCTCCGAGACGACCACCGCGATCGAAGCCTCGTCGATCACGCAGAGAGGAATCAGGTTGTCGGGAGCAAGGTCGGCCCCGGAGTCGAGCAGGTCGAACCCCTGCGCAAGCTCGAACTCCCCGTTGACGGGTGCGGGGGTGAAGAGAACTTCGCGAACCTTCTCCGACCACTGGTTTGCGTAGATGACGCCAAGGGCGTATCTGACATCGTCAGGTTTGGTCATCGCATGCGCGCCTTGAGCGCGTCCGTCAGCAGGTCGATCGCCGCGTTGACCTCGTTCCCCGTGGCACCGACCAGAGCGATCTTCTCACTGCGCCGATTCTCCTCGCCAAAGGAAATGTGGAGCCGTACCTCGTCGTTTTTTTCATCGTGCACAACGTGTACATGTGCCTTGCCAAACGTCAGGTCACCGTCGGCATTAATGTACTGGTGTACCCGATCAGGAAGCTCGGTTTTCGAGTAGTAGTCTTGCTTTTTCCCATGCTTTGGAGCGGTAGGGTACTGCCCGCTCCGCGTGGACGCCTGAGCCTCAGCGAGCCGCTTCTCAGCGGCAGCCTTGACCTGGGTCTCCGACATGCGAACGCTTCGGTAGTCCCTGCTGAACCTCTTCTGCTCGGCTGCCTTGGTTCGGGCGGGCCCTGCCGCAAGTCGCTTGGCAACGCTGTCCCGTGCACCCTGCCCGGAGGGCTGAGAGGAGAGGTATGCGCGACTGACGTTGTTATTCCCACAGGCCACGAGGTCGGCGATCCTAGCCTCATCGCCAAGCACATGCACCGAGGAGGTTCCCGAATCGGATTCGCGTCGTACCCACATGATCGGGCGCCGTTCGGGCTTTGATTTCGGCTTGAGCCGAAAGACCTGGAAACAACCATCTCTCCCGCACTTCCGCTCTGCACGACCGACCTGGATCGCTCAAAGCGGCGGCCCGCCGACGGCGAGGACCACGCCGTTCGAGAGATCGTAGCCGCCGCATAGCCTGGGGAGTCCTCGGCGATGTAGTCGGCGATGCGCTCGAGGTCCCGCCAGGCAGTCTCGGCCCACGCTACCTGTCGAGCCGCCGGGCCAACCGCTGCTCGACCTCGTCCTGGGGCAGGACTCTCCCTGCCTCGACGTCTTCGCGGCCGCGCTCGCTGCGCTGCAAGACGTAGAGGTGGTACTGGATGTCCTCTTCAAGCGAGGCTTCCTCGGGAAGGCCATCGAGGACCCTTCGGACATCCTGTTTTGCGGTAGCCATCGCATAGGAGGATACCGTGGCTTCGGCGGTTGGAAACGACGCGCGAAGCCGGGCACTTCTTGCCGGGAAGTGCCCGAATCGCCGCTAATCCCTGCGTATCCTCGCACTTCGGCGGCGATAAGCGGCGCGGTCTTATGGGGCAAAAGCCCTGCAAATCATGCTCTCGACAGACGACCGCTCGATCCAGCTTTCGGAAATCGCACCCAGGAGGTCGCCGGTTCGAATCCGCCTAGCTCCACTTAGAGGTCTTCACCTTTGACCTCCACCTATCTTCACGTTTGAACCGGACGAACCGCGATTCGCGGTGGCGTCCGATGTCCATCGACTCCTCCGGGAGCGGCCATTCAACTTCCCCGCCCACGGCCACCGTTTCTCCCCACCGGTGGCCATCGGTTCTCCCCACGCTTTCTCCCTCGGCGACCGTCCCGGCGAGGCGAAGTCAGGTCGGCGCGCTTGCCGCGCCGATCAGGTCGTCCGCGGTCCGGCGCCGCCTGCGCCGCTTGGGCGCCAGCCCTTCGGCGGCACGCCGCTCATCCTCGGCCTGGCGAGCCGCGAAGGCGTCGGCGACGCGCAGGTTGCGGGCGACGAAGACGCTGGCGGCGAACAGCGCGATCGGCGCCAGACCCGTCAACCGGCACCAGCCCTTTGAGATGTCGTTGGAGGCCGGGTCCTTGACCGTGGCGTAGGCGCGCTCGGCGGCGGAGCGCCGCGCGTAGGAGCGGCGGTGCTCCGCAGAGGGGTAGTCGTGTTTCTGTGCGGTCTTGGCGTTGACCGAGGCAGGCACCGTGATCGTGCGCTGGGCGCAGCAGGTAGGCGGGTGCTCGGGCGGGGAGATGACCTCCGGACGGGTGTGGCCGAGCTGCATCGACTCAGGCCGCAAGGGGCAGCGCAGCTTGCCCTGGGCGGCGGGGCAGCCGACGCGGTGGTAGCCGTCTGCGTCATAGCCCGCGAGCGGCGCCAGCTTGTGCTTGGCGAGCTCTGCGGCCTTGCGGTCGTGGGCGGCAGTCTCGGCCTCCGTAGCGCCGCGGGCGAGCGGTCCCAGTTCCAGCAGCGTGGTCGGCGTCGCCGGGCAGTAGAGCGCCCCGTTGGCGAGGGTTGCTCCCATGTGGGTTCCCTTCGGCCCACGGTCATGGGGATGCAGGTCCTGGACGAGATTTGCCCCCAGGCGCCGCAGCGGCAGCGCCCACGTCTCCGCCACCCGGTGGGCATAGCCCGAATCGGCGAGGACGTCGCCGACCTCGATCCCGGCGGCGGCCATCCGCTCCAGCACCGGCACGAGCGCCGGCGGCGGGTCGACCCCGCAGCTCGTGAGCCCGATGCGGCGCACCAGCTCCGCGACGGCGGGGCCGCGCTCCTCCTTGACGGCCGTGACGACCTGCAGGTAGTAGCCGTAGAAGGCCTCGTCGCGCTCGCCGGGCGAGTTGCCGCGCCGGTGTCCCCAGGTGGCCTCGGGGTCAGCGCAGCGCTCGCCGCCCTTCGGCGGTGGGCAGGAGAACGTCTCCAGGTCGGTCCAGTCGACGGCGTAGGAGCTCGTCTCGGGCTTCCCGCAGAGCTCGACGCTCGCCTCCAGCAGGGCGTCGAGGATCTCCGAGAGCTCCTCGCAGGGCTCCCCGTCGGGCTCGGCCTTGGCCAGTACCCTCGCCACGAGCCCGAAGGTGCGCTCCACCTGGCGGTAGGTGAGCCGGTGGGGGCCGTCCTTCCACTCGGCGATCACCCCGAGCCGCCTCTGATCTGCCTGGGGCAGCGCGCAGAGCGCCTCGTGCACCCGGCTCAGGTGCGCGGGGCGCCCGTCGACGGCGACCAAGAGCATCCCCACGAGCAGCGTGCGCACCGAGAGCTGGCGCCGCCGCGCCCCGACCGGCAGCATCGCCTCGATCCGCGGGGCGATGCCCGAGCGCTCGACGACTCCCTCCAATCGCTCAAGCTTCGCCTCAGCCTCCATGGCCTCCTCCGAGCAATGCGACGGCGGTCTCCTCCTCGGTCTCGGGCAGCTCGGCCACCAAGTCGCCGAGCCGCTGGGAGCAGCGCAGCCCGGCCGCGTCCATGAACGCCCGCAGGCCGATCAGCTCGGCGCACTCGCAAAGCCAGCTCGCCCGCAGCCGCCCGGCCTCCAGGCGCGGCAGCGAGGCGTCCTTGCCAAGCGCGGCGTTCAAGGCGTCGCTGAGGTTGCGCCGCCCCGAGCTCTCGCCGCCGAGCAGGTAGCCCCGCCCGGCGAAGCGGGCGGCTTCCTCCAGGGGCGAGTGGAAGTGGGCCAGCACAGGCACCGCCCGCTCCCTGCGCCCCGAGACGCAGACCACGAGCCCCCCCGAGCGCCGGATGACGTCGCGCCCGCGCACGTGGCGAAGCTCGGCCCCGATCAGTCCCGCCCCCGCCCCCAGACAGACAAGCGCGGTGGCGCGCATCCGCCGTGCCTCGGTCGGCTGCGCAGCGGCGAGGCGCAGGAAGCCCTCGATCTCCGCCTCCCCGTAGGGGGACTTGGCGCGCTCGCGCGGCAGCGGCGCCAGCTGCGGGGAGGGATGAGCCCGATGGACACGGGCCAGCGCCCGCAGGTTGGTGCGCAGGGTGCGTCGCGTCGCCGCGGAGACCGCCGGGCAACCCGTGAGGACGAAGCGCTCGATCGTCGCCTCCGCCAGCAGCGCCTCGGCGGAGAGCTCCATCCCCACCGACTTGCCGAAGGCGGCCAGCCGCCCGGCGGCGTAGAGCAGCGCCTTGGCCCGTTCGCGCCGGCGCGGAGCAGCCCGCCTCACCGCCGCACGGGCGAAGGCCCCCGCCTCGGGGGAGAGCGAGGCGGGGGCGTAGGCGGCGATCGCCGCTGCTGCGAGGTCGCCCTCTCGGGGACTCATGGTATCCGACAGTAGAATTACTATCGGACAGACCGACGTAGGATCGCAAGTCACCCATGAACGAGAGCCCCGAGGCCCGCCTGCGCGCGCTCGCCGCCGAGCTCGCCGAGATCGACTTCGCCCTGCCGGGGACGATCAACGTGGCGATGAACCGCTGCGGCAAGCCCAACTGCGCCTGCAAGGCCGACCCGCCCAAGCTGCACGGCCCCTACGTCACCTGGACGCGCAAGGTCGAGGGCAAGACCGTCACCCGCCGCCTCTCAGCCGAGCAGCTGGAGCGCTATCGCCCTTGGTTTGAGAACCGCAGGCGCCTGCGCGCGCTCACTGCCGAGCTCGAGGCGCTCTCCCTCGAGGTCGCCGAGCAGGCCGAGGGCTGGGCGCCTGCCGAGCCGCGCCGTCGCGGCGAACGACGCGGCCGCTGAGCACGCGCCGGTGTGGCCCCGCGCCGCTTAACGTGTGGTCGCTGCGAAGACTGTCCGCGGAATCCGCATCGGTATGCGGCTGGTGGCAAACGTGAAGACCTCGCTTACTTATAGGGCCGAATGCAACGAGTCAGAGACGAATATCTCCCGAGGCACTGGCCGGCCCACCTGCGATGATGTCGCGGTTGCTCAGGTCGGAAGGCCTGGTGAGCCGGACCAGGTTCCACGGAGACTTTTTTAGTTGGTTTCCAATCTTCTCTGTAGATAGCTCAGTTGACTCCCTGGGCAACGTATAGATCCTCGAACTCAGCGGGTGATCTGTCGCCGAGAGATTCATGCAGCCGGTCGCTGTTGAACCAGGCGATGTACTCGACGGCGGCCAACTCGAGCTGCGTCCGGGAGCGCCAGCTGCGGTCGGCGATCAGCTCGGTCTTGAAGGAGTCGACGAAGCTCTCGGCCATCGCGTTGTCATAGGCGTCGCCGACCGAGCCGACGGAGGCGAGGGCGCCGTGGTCGTCGAGGGTTTGGGCGTAGTCGATCGAGGTGTACTGCCGCGAATCTGAGTGATGCACCAACTCGACGTCGGCGCCGGGTTCGCGCTGGGCGAGCGCCATTTTCAGTGCGTCGAGAACGAGATCGGTGCGCATGTGCGACGCCAGCTGCCAGCCGACGACCTTGCGGCTGAAGGCGTCGATCACGAAGGAGAAGAACAGGTTGCCCTCCCAGCAGCGCAGGTAGCTGAGGTCAGCAACCCAGAGGCGATTCGGGCCCTCGGCGCTGAAGTCGCGCTCGACCAGGTCGGGCCGGCGGTGCGCTAGGGGATCTGGCTTTGTCGTGCGCCAGGCCTTCCCACGCCGCTTGGCGCCTTGGATTTCGGCATCTCGCATCAGCCGTTGAACGCGGCCCTTGCCAACTTCCTCTCCTTCTCTCTTCAGGGCGATCCACATCCGCCGGTAGCCGTAGGCGCAGTAGTTGCGCTCGTGGACCTCGCGGATGCGCTCCAGCAGGCGTTCGTCCTCGATCGCACGCGCCGATCGCCTGCCCTTTGCGCGCTCGTAGTAGGCGGAGGCCGACACCTCGAGGATGCTGCAGATCGGCTCGACCCCGAAGCGCTCGCGATGCTCCTCGATGAAGGAGCTCACTTCGGTCGGTGTGGGTCGAGCTCGGCAGCGAAAAACGCCGAGGCGGACTTGAGGATTTCGTTGGCCCGGCGCAGCTCGCGCACCTCACCGCGCAGGCGGCCCAACTCTTGACGCTCCTCGCTGCTCAGCAGCTCCTTGCGCTTGCCGGCGTCGGCTTCGGCCTGGCGCACCCATTTGCGCAGCGTCTCGGACGGAATGCCGAGATCGCGGGCTACGTGGGTGACAGGGCGGCCGGACTCAAAGACGAGGCGGGCGCCTCGGTCAAGCAACTCCTCGGGGTACTTCCTCTGTCGTGGCATGGCTCGGGAGAATCTCCATTCCCCAGGACAAGATCCTGGTTTCGGAGTCTCCGTGAAACCCGGCCTGGCTCATGGGGCACGATCTCCGCGGCGCGGCCCTTCGGGCCGTTTTGCGTTAGATGCGGCCATTGATTTGACCGAGCGCCGAATCTCGGGCTATGCTCGCTGCGAGATCCCTGCCCCTGACTTCTACGACAACTAATGCCCTTGCCTGATCCCGGCGCAGACGACCACCGCGGCCCGGTCCAGTTGCCGACCACCTTTGAGGAGCTCGGCGAGCTGACTTTCGACGAGGCGCTCGAAGCCTTCGACGATCGCTATGAGGAGCACAGGTCCGAAGAAGAGGAGCGGGTGCGCAAGCAGGCGGACCCGAACTGGGCGCAGGAGGTGCTGGCTAAGCGGCAGAAGGTTGGCGTAAAGTTTTCCGAGGAGCAGCTCACCAAACCCCCGCAGCCCTACCCGGCAGCGAACTACTCACGGAAGTGGGAAATCGAGCACGACCTCCTTGAGACGAGGTCGTGCATAAAGACCACCCGCGAGCTGGTCGAGAGATTCCGCGCCGGGGCCGTGGACCACACGCATTACTTCGGGATTGACTGCACTCTGGAGCAGGCGATCAAGAACGAAGAGGACAGGGCCGCAAAGCTCGAAGAGGATCTGAAGCTTCTGGAGTGGGAGCTAGCCTGGTTGACTTCCAGCACCGCCTTCGACTTCACCGGGGAGACCTGCCAGAGCGACCCCGAGGCGATCAACGGCATCTACGAAGAGGGCGATGCCCTGAACTTCCAACTCAATGTCGAGCAGGGATCGCGTAGCGAGTGGTTCGACCTCACCAAGGAGCAACTGGCCTTCCTACGGAAATTTGACCGAGCGGTCTATCACGCCGGGGATGCTGTCCTTCCCGAGTACATCGGCGAGGAGGGGCAGGACAATCCGCTGGTTCAGTGGATCGTCGCTCCGGTCGCCAACCGCAGCCGCCTTGAGTTGTGTACCGCTGGCCGCGAGATCGCGAAGCGTGACCCGACCTTTTGGCCGCGCCTACGAGACATCGGCCCGACGCCGGGCCTTCTCCGCGAGGCGAACCACATTCTCCGTGGTGCCGGGCGCCAGGAGGGGACGATGCGTAAGCGGGGGGCGGTTGGCAATCGGACGATGCACCTCTTCTCCCGCGCCCGTACCCGTACCAGCAAGTGCTCCTCGCCGCGGGTTCGCGGCTCCCGCCGCGTGCCCAGTCGATCGGCGGGCGGCGGGTCGTCTGGGGATGATCCTGGCGGTGGTGACCCTGAGCCGGGTGAGAGACCCCGGCGGCGACTTGCACGACTGGCACTCCGTGCCGCACTTCTCCTCATACTTTTCGGAGGTCTCACTGTGATCAATGATCCGTGGGGTGATGGCGCGATGAGCGAGATGGTCGAGTGCTCCGACTCCAGCGATGTCGCCGCTGAAATTGACTTCGGGTTTCTGTTGAACGAGACCCTGGGCTCCGAGCAGGCTGAGGGCCTGCGAGCCGCGGTTGCTTCCGGTGACGCCGAGGGTTGCCAACGTGTTCTTGCCCGCGCTGCGACCACTGGTGAGGGCTGGGAGTTCTACGAGCTCCGCGGAGTCAAGGCGACCGGTGGTGGCTTGAAGGTTTTCTTCGATCGGCGCCCTTCTCCTCCGGCCTCTCGTGCCGATGCCGCACCTTCGTCCGTGCCGCCACGTCTGGCGCGCCCCCGGTCCTCGCGCGGTTGTAGTAGCCGCGCAAAGGGATCTCGCCGCGGGAGCGCACGGCCCCCCAGCGGGTCCAGCGACGACCCCGACCCAGAACCCTTAGCCCTCCGGGGCATCTACGACGCAGTACCCGCGGCGGTGGCCCATGCCTAGCGGCACCGTCGACAGACTGCTCACCGCGGAGGAGCTTGCCAATCGATGGCAGGTTTCGAAATCGCATGTGTATTGCTTGTGGCGAGAAGGGAAGGTGCCCGTCGTCGCCCTGGGCCGTTACCGGCGGGCGTCCTTGCCCGCCGTCGAAGCCTTCGAGGCGAACGGCGGAACTAGGAATCGGAAGAGGGCGGCGCAATCAAACGAAGCCAACAAGCCTTCTCCTTCCAAGCACAGGAAACGCTTCCGCCGTTGGGTTAGACGTCGGAAAGCGACGGTCCGATGGGATGTCGCTTTCGTCCTCACTCTATGCATATTGATTGGAAATGCCATGGGAGTCGTGAAAGGGGAACTCGCTTTAGCTCTTTTGATCCAGGTCCTGCTTAGCTCCAGACAGGCTTGAAACTTGGTCCCGAAATTGGTCCCCGACTCCACCGAACTCAGCCGAACTCCTTGGACCTGATTCGCTCTATCAGGCCAGATTCGGCTCTATAGACGGCTTCCGGCGCGACTCATAATCCGTCGGTCGAAGGTTCGAGTCCTTCCCGCCCCATTCAAAGGCCGGCCGTGGCCCGTCGGGAAACCGGCGTGAAGGCGAGCGCGGGGCATTCCCAGCCCTCCGGGTGCTCTGGTACTGGCCGTCCGTGACGCGCCATATGAGGTCCTGGATGAAGCCGGCTTCGACCGCGATGCATTCCTGGCCTCGGGCGGCTTTGCGGAGGCGGTGGAGAAGGCGAAGAAGGCTCGGGCACTCCGGGGTTGCCCTTGAGGTATAGATACCCGGGCTAAATGGCGCTCCGTCGTCTTACACGCCTCCTTGGTGTCCTCGTGCTCTGCGGCGCATTGTTCTCCGTAGCGGTTGCAACCGGGAGCGGCAGGACGGCAAGCCGGAGAGATGGCGTTCGCCTGACGATCTTTAGGGCATCTCGGCCCGGGCTCAACGTGAAACTTTGGGTGGGGAAGCATCGCATCGTCGGATATGACCTTTCATCAAGGGTCAGGTGCGAAGGCGGCTCCGAAGAACAGGGGTCGGGCACATCGCGGAGGGGTGCAAATATCCGCATCCGGCGAAGCGGAATCTTCAGATACACGGAATTGGAATCCTACGAAGATGGCGGCTCTTACTTCACCGGACTGGAAGGCAAGGTCCACCAAAGCACCGTGAGGGGCTTCTATCGGGCGTGGGAAGAACGGAGCGGAGAAGAAGGGGAATTTCCCCCGAAATGCGGGACGTTGTCGCCCCGCGGTCGGCCCATCCGCTTTGTGGCGCATCGGGTTTCGGGGCCGCCCTGGAGGCATTAGCTCAAAGACGACCGGCTGCGCGGGGTCTGCACCCCGTGCGTGCCGAGACCGTGTCGCGAACTGTGGACGGTCGCTGGTTCGAGTCCAGCGCGCCCCATTTCGCGCCGGAGGCTTTGAAAGCCTCTGTCTGTGGTCCCGACAGAGCGAGAGATCTTCATCGATGTAGAGCCGGATATCCGCATCCGGTATCGGCGCAGCGAGCCTCCGCCGCCGGTGTCCTACGCGATCGTGCTGGAGAGCCTTGAGGATGGCGAGTGGACCGCCGTGCGCCTCTGGGACAACGCCGATGTGGTCGATGAGCACCACGAGCACGAGCACACGCGGGCTGGCGGAAAGCAGGCACCGGCAATCCTGGAGTTCAGCTCCTCCAACGAGGCGATGGCGGCGGCAATCAGGAAAGCCAGGACCTGGGCTCCGGAGATCGTGAGACAATGGCGTGTGTCATGAGTCACGACGCCAACATCGATCCTGCGACCGAGAGAGTCCTCGCCGGCATCGAGAACGAAGAGCTGGCTTCTCGCTACCCCAACCGGGTGCACTTCATCTCGGCTGATAATCCCCATCAGGGAGAGATGGCAACTCGCGCGCTGTTCGAAGGCGATCCCGTGGTGATCGTCTACCCCGATGGGCACGAGCTGCTCGTTCAGCCCGAGCAGGCGCACGGCTTCGCCCGCTGGTCGCGCGCTGTGGCCGCACTCCTGCTTCGTTTCAAGCGCCTCGACCAGGGCACGCTTCAGTTGCCTCCTCGCGCTCGCATCGAGGCCCGCGATTCGGGCGGCCATCCAATCGCAGCGTAGTGCTGCCGAAGCGGCGTACGGGCGCTTTCGCGCGAGCCGTAGGGCTGGTGAAGGATCCCCTCCACGAGCCGGCTTGAGGGCACCGAAAACTTGGTCCCGAAATTGGTCCCCGACTCCACCGAGCTCAGCCGAACTCCTTGGACGCGATTTGCTCTATCGGGCAAGATCCGGCTCTATGGACCGCTTCCGGCTCGACTCATAATCCGTCGGTCGAAGGTTCGAGTCCTTCCCGCCCCATTCGCCTCAGGCGGCGAGTGCCTGTCGATCCCTGATCTCGACTTGGTAATCCGCGGGCAAAGGAACGACAGGTTGGCCCTGCTTGACCTCACGGCGGCGGGCCAGCAAATGCTCGAAGAAGGCGAGCGCGCCACCACGAGGCGCGGCGACGATCTCCCGGCCATCGGGATAGACGATTGCGAGCGGCCGGTGCTCGGCAACGGCTTCTGCGAGGATCGAGCCGAAGCCCTCCTGATCGGCGGCGATGAAGGTGGTGCCCTCCGGATAGCGGTCAGGATCGAGCACAGCGTCGATCAGCCGCTCGTTGGCGATCTCGCCCGCCGGGGTGAACTTGCCGCGCTCTAGCTCTTCCATGATTCTGCGATTGCTTCCCAATGATCGACCGGGTGGCGGATGGCTTGTGGCGCGACCTCGTTGACCGCACCCTCGGAAAACCGCTCCGCAGGCTGCTTCTCCAAACCAGTGTAGCGGTGCATGTCGTGGTCACCGTGGGCATTGTCGAACAGGCGAATCGTCTGCCATTTGCCCTCAATCCGCAGCTGGAGCATGATCGCGTAGCGCTCCAGCGGGCGACCCTCGAACTCGACCAGAATGCGCGCGCCGTAAGCAAGTCCGCGGGTGAATGGATCGGCCATCGTCGAAACGTATCCCCGTGTTCGGCGTTTGGACTGCGATCGATGTCGAAGGGCTCCAAGGAGACGGCAATCGTGGAGGCGAGGCGCGCCCAGATCGGCTACGAGCGGGCTGTCGATGCCACACGCGAGGCGAGGCGGTCGGGCGCCGCCGCTCCCGTGTCGGGGAAATCCTGCGCGGCGAATTGTCAGCTGTAGGGGCAGGGCGAGGCCATCTTCAATCGCTCTGGGGCCAGTTGAGATGGGCGAAGAGCGCCTCGATCGCGCCCGCTTCGTCTTCAGAGCCCTCATAGGTTGAGGCGAGCCGCTCCGCATCAGGCGAGCTCTCGACTTGCTCTTCGCGGTCCGAAACCTTGCGCTCAACCTCATCCCTGGCGTACTCGACGTCGGCATCGACGAGTTCCACCCCGATCTCCTGCGCGACATTCTCGATCTGGGCGATCTCATCGACGTCCTCGAGCTCGCTATAGCCGGAGTGGAAGAGCTCGGTGGCAAACGTCTGGAACTGGCCCTGGATCTCGACCATCTCCTCGAGCTCGAAGAGCTCAGGCTCGAGCTCCCGCAGACGCAGGAGCTGTTGCCAGTCATAGGCGGAGTGCAGGTTGTCGAGCAGGTAGGCCTTGGCGCGTTCAGAGACTTCGAGCGTTGGGTGCTCGGCGCGGCGCAGGGCTGCAACGAGCGAGACCGGAGTGGCGCTGTTGACAACATGACCTCCCTCCCAGGCCCGAGTCTCCTCCTCAAGTCGGGCCTCAAAGAGCGGCTCTAGCGATTCGCAAAGGAGCGGGTAGTCGTGCAGGGCGGAGGCGAGAAAGATGAGGCGCTCGAGGATTTCGTGCCAGCGACGCGAGGTGCGGACTTCGCCGTCGACTCCGCCCCAGCGCATGCGCTCCCAGCGCGGTTCCTCACCGTCGATCAACCGCTCGAGCCCAGCGGCGATCTGGGCTAGGAGCTCCGCGCGCCTGGGTTCGGAGAGCTTGGGTACAACCGACCTGACCAGCGATTCGAGTTGGGTGAAATAGCGGGCGCCGGTGGCAGCCGATAATGCCTCATCGGGTGACTGGGCAAGCCACTCCGCGATGAAGTCGACAATCGAGGGGTTGGCGGGCTCGGCAAAGGTCTCTCCCTCGTCGATGTGCGTGGAGATGAAGGAGTCATCGAGGATCCTCAGGGTGGACTCAAAAAGGCCGCCGGGTAGCTCGATGCCAGCGGCTGCACTGTAGGCGCGAAAGCCCTCCTCGAGGTCGACGAGGATCACCTTGGACTGCATCAAGGCCAGGGCGACGAGCATCCCGCGCTGGGCAGCATCGAGCTCGCGCTCGAAGGCGTGGCGCCAGATCTGGCTCGGGTCATCGAGGATCTCGACGGCAAAGTCGAGGTAGTTGCCACGGTCCTCTTCGGTGAGGCTGTGCGAGCTGAGACCGGTGATGTACTCGATCAGCCGCGGGGTGTAATTGTCATGGTCGATATGCGCTCATAGGCACGTCCGGTGATCAGTTCCTCGCGGGATCCCTGGTCGAGCTGTCCGGAACTCCAGATGTGGTTGTAGAAGATGCGGGCACGGTCGAGACGGCTGTACTCCTCGAGCTCGAGGAGGTAGCGCTTGGTGTCGATGCCTTCGCGGCGGAGCTCCTCGTAGAACTCGAGCGCTTGGCTGAGGATGTGCTCGCGGGTGGTCATAATGAAGAGACTGGTGGAGCTGGCGATCACCCGGCGGATTAGCTGGGCGATGCGGCGGTCCTCGTTCTTGACCAGGCGGTCCTGCAGAAAGGTGCGGCCGAGGAAATCGTCGTAGTAGAAGGCCTGCATCTTGTCGGGGCTGTAGAGCGTGTTTGCCTCCTCGGCGTCCTTTGAGATTTCGATCGGCTCGAACTCATCCAAGGCGGCGTCGGCGAGGAGCACGCGGGCGAGGGTGGTCTTGCCGATCCCGGGGAGACCGGCGATGACGAGGACCTTCTGCTCGCGCAGGCGCTGCCGGGCATTGAAGAAGGCCTTGGTCTCGACGTAGCGGGGCAGTGCCTCTTGGGTCTCCTCAAATAGCTGGCGCGAGCGTTGATAGATCGCACTATTCAAGATCGCATCGAGCTGGGTGCCGCCGGTTAGCCAGAGCTTGGGATGGCGACGCTCGACCTCACCGTGGCGATCGAGGAGGGTCTCGAGGTCTCCGGCGGCGAGGATGTCCTCATCGCCAGAGACGTGGTCATCGAGGATCGCGGCGAGCTCGACCTTGTTGGCGGCGGTCAGCTCAAGGGTGGTGACAAGGCGGTAACTGGCCGGAACGAGGCCGGACCGGGAGAGGGTCTCAGCCTCTTCACGGGCTGCCCGTTTGAGGTCGGAGTAGGTGCTGCGGATGTAGCGCTTGCACTGCACCACGTCAGGCGCCTCCTCGGGATCCGTGAAGTGGCGCAGGTCGACACCCCGATCGGGGCCACGGGCAAAGACTTCGTAGCGGACGCCGTCATCCTCACCGAGGAGATCAGCGATGAAGAACTCGAAGTCATGATCTGAAAAAGCGGCGAAAGAGCGCATTGCAGAGCGGTGACCATACCTGCCCCTGGTGCCTTGGAGTGAGGATTCAGACCTTGTCTATACGAATAGAGGCGGTCCGCACAGACGGTGATCCGCAGGTGCCGATGGTGTGTGATCGAAGTGGGACCTAAGAGGTCTACACGCAGCCCGAGGGGTTGCCTGGCGGTGGCCTGCTCAGTGGTCGGTTCAGCTGCCATCGTCAGAACTCAGGTAGTCCTTGCGGAACCGCTTGAGATCGCCGTGGGCAACGACGAGGTCGTTGACTGTGGGGACTTCGGTGTCGTGAGGGCCGCCGCGGCTGGTGAGCTCGTTGACGTTTCGCCACTTGCCCTTGTGGGAGGCGTCGTTGAAGTGGGGCTCGAGGTCGGCGATCAGCGGGCCGAGGGTTGTCCCGTCGTAGTCGGCAAGGGTGACCGTGCCCCCCGCCTCTGTGCGCTTCTTGACGAGGATCTCCTTGGCCAGACGCTCGCCCGCCTCGCGGACCTTGGCCGCATTCTGTTTGCGGATCTCGGGGTTCTCGTTGCGGAGCGTTGCGGCGGCGCGCTGGAGCAGCGCCTTGGCGGTGTCGCTGGTTGGGATCACTCGGGCGCCGTCGCCGGGCGTTTCCATGGTGATCGCAAAGCCGTTGATCGGCAGGTGCTCGTAGCGGCTGTGCATGAGCTTGCTCAGCATCTCGTCGTGGGAGACGACGATTGCCTGGATGCCGCGGTCGATCAGCGCCTGGACGACTTCGGCGGTGAAGGTCGCGCGGTGGTCCTCGTCACCCGCCTGGACCGGGTCATCGAGGACGATGAACGGAGTGCCCTGTTTCGAACAACGGGCGAGGAAGGCGGCGAGGCCGAGGGCGTTCAGCTGCGAGTCGCTGAAGACGCCGAGGGCGTCGCGCTCGACCCCCTCGGCGCCGATCGAGGGCCGCAGGAGCGCCTTGAAGAGGACGTAGCGGCGGCCGGCGCCGCGACGGCCGACGCGGCTGAACTCGACCGGCTCCTGGGGGCGCAACAGCTCCCACCAGGTGGCGATCTCGGCACTCATCGCCTTGAACTTGGCGTCGACGACCTTGCCGATCCCGCGCTCGATGTCGGCGATCGCCGCCTCAAGTTGCTCGGAGCGACGCTGATGGGCGCGCTGGCGCTCAAGGCCCTTCCAGAGCGCCGCGGGGTCGGGGGCCAGCTCGGCCAGGCTTGAGAAGGCGCCGACCTTCTGGCGCTCGGCGGCGGCGGCGCGGATCTCGGTGAGCAGCGGCCGCGCTGCCTCGGCGTAGGCGGTGTGGGCGAGGGCGGCTTGGGCGAGTGTGTTTCCCAACGCTTCGAGAGCCTGCGCCGACGGTCCGAGGTCGGCGCTGCGGCCGGCGGCAATATCCGCCCGCAGCGTGGTGAGTCGCTCGCGGGCGGCGACAAGTTCCTGGGAGGCGCTCTCGTTTGTGGCGCCGAGCGTCCTGAGCGGCTCCAAAAGCGCGGCGAGACGGTCGCCAGCGCCCTCAAGAAGCCCCTCGGCCTGCTCGCAGCGCTCCTGCAGCTGATCGGCGTTCAGACCGAGGGCGGCGGGACGGGCGCGAGTTAGGGCGGTCTCGATCCGGCTGAGGTCGGCCGAGATGGTGTCGACCTCCCCGAGCGCGGCCGCCTGGGCGGTGCGGAAGTGGCTCGCCTCGGAGAGCTCCTGTCGCATTGCTTCAAGGCGGGCCGGGGTAAGGGCGCTCGGCGTCTCGCAGACCGGGCAGTCCACCGGATGATCGGTGTCGATCAAGTGGGGAAGGTCGAGGATCGCCTCGAAGAGCCTTCCCAGACGCTCAACCTCGTGGTCGGCATCGGCGGCCGTCGTCGCGTAGCCGGAGCACTCGCGAAGCTGGGGGGACTCCAAGTCCGGGGGTGCCGAAGCCTCGAACTGGGCAGCCTGGAAGGCCTGCTCGGCGTAGGAGCGGACCGCGTCGCGCAGCCAGGTCGCCTGCTCGGCGAGCGAGGCTTCCGGGTGGCCCCCGGATATCCCCAGCTCGGTGGCGGCGATTGCGATGCCCTCGGCAAGCGGTCCATGGAGCGCGTCCTCGTCAGCGGCATCGCGGATCGCAGAGATGACCGGCTCGAGCACGGCGGGGCTGGCGGCGCGGGTGAAGTGCTGGAGAGCAACGTCGGTCGGCGGTGTCAATTGCTCGCGGAGGGCGATCACCTCTTCGCGGACCAGCTCGAGATCGGCGACCTCGATGATCGCGCGAAAGTACTCAGCCCGTTCCTTGGGGGCGGCGGAGAGAGCGAAGCGGACAGTGTGCTGGAAGAGGATCGGGGTACGGAGCGGTGGGTCGGAGAGGACGATTCCGAGCTCGGAGAGATCGACGGCGGGCTGATCGTCGATGGTGAGTTCGCTCTCGCAGACCGAGTCGGCCGGATAGTCCTTGGTCAGGGAGCGCTTGACCACATGGGCTACGCCGTCGGGGCCGACGATGCCCGCCTTGATCCAAACCGGGTCATCGTCGGGGAGATGGGCGTTTCGGAGCGTCCCCTCGAACTCGGCCTTGGCGCCGCCGAGCAGGGCGCGGCGTAGGGTCTCGCCGCAGAGCAGAAACTCGATCGCCTCCGCGATCGAGGTCTTGCCCTGACTGTTCGGACCAGAGATCAGCGCCAGGGGGCCGGTGAACTCGAGCTTCTGGGCCTTGGTGAAGGCGCGAAAACCGCAGATCTCAAGCCACTGGATCGTCGGCACCGATCCCTCCTGTGAGCTCAACGATTTTGACATCTGACCGACCTGTGAGGATCGCCTTGAGACGTTGCTTGGCCTCCTCGGCTGTGGGGGAATCGGCGAATGCGGCGACCAATTCTTTGGCGAAATCGTCGCTTAGCTCCGCCCGCAGAGCTTCGAGATTGGGGATTTCAATTGACCCGGCCTCCATCAGATCGGCGCGGTACGAGCGCGCCAGCAACAGCGTATTCGGCTTGGGCAGAACGCGGCCCCCGACGTGACAGCGGCCCTTTTGGGACGAGAGCGCCCGCCGTCCCTGCTCTCAGCCCAATAGTCGGCGGACACCGGCACCACAGGTTGACCTGCTTGACCTCGCAGCGACGGATCAGCAGGTGCTCGAAATAGACATTTGCCGATTACCCCCGATCCGTAGCAGGAACATGGCCGCGTAACGCTGCATTTACCGTTCCTCCAGATCGACCAGCATGCGGACATCGGTATCCAGCCAGCGGATGAACGGATCAGCCATCGTCGAAACGCAGCCGCGCTCTCGGCGTTTAGGCTGCGGTCGATGCCGACGGAGTCGCGAAAGAGCAATCAAAGCCAAGTGTGCCCAGCTTGATGACGAACGGAACGCCAATGCGCGAGAGGCTGGCCTGAGGCGCCCCGCAAGGGGGGCGACCGACATCACGCCATGAAACTTCGCAAGTCCGATCTATACGGCTCGCTGTGGAAAAGCTGCGACGAGCTTCGCGGCGGGATGGATGCGTCCCAGTACAAGGACTACATCCTCACGCTGCTGTTCGTCAAGTACGTCTCGGACAAGCAGAAGGCCGACCCCGACAGCCTGATTGAGGTTCCTCCCGGCGGCTCGTTCGAGGACATGGTCGCCCTCAAGGGCGACAAGGAGATCGGCGACAAGATCAACAAGATCATCGCCAAGCTCGCCGAGGCCAATCGTCTGCAGAAGGTGATCGACCAGGCCGACTTCAACGACGAGGAGAAACTCGGCAAGGGCAAGGAGATGCAGGACCGACTCTCCAAGCTCGTCGCCATCTTTGCCGACCTGGACTTCCGGGGGAGCACGAGCCGAGGGCGATGACCTCCTCGGCGATGCCTACGAGTACCTGATGAGGCACTTCGCCACCGAGTCAGGCAAGAGCAAGGGGCAGTTCTACACGCCGGCCGAGGTCTCCCGGATTCTCGCCAAGGTGGTCGGCATCGACGCCGACACTCGTCAGGACCAGACCGTCTACGACCCCACCTGCGGTTCCGGGTCACTCCTCCTCAAGGCTGCGGCCGAGGCACCTCGAGGCTTGTCGATCTACGGCCAGGAGAAGGACAACGCCACCTGGGCGCTGTCCAAGATGAACATGATCCTCCATGATTATGCGAGGACGCCGAAATTCGAAAAGGGCGACACCATCACCAGCCCGCAGTTCACAAAGGGGGCTCAACTCAAGGCATTCGATTTCGTGGTGATGAACCCCCCGTTTTCGGAAAAGTCATGGAGCAACGGGCTCGAGAACGACTACGGCCGGTTCGAGTTCGGCACGCCGCCGGCCAAGAACGGCGACTACGCCTTCCTGTTGCATGCGCTCAAGTCGCTCAAGAGCACGGGCAAGGCTGCCGTGATCCTGCCGCACGGCGTGCTGTTTCGCGGCAACGCCGAGGCCACGATTCGTAAGGAGCTTCTCCGGCGCGGCTACGTCAAGGGCGTCATCGGGCTGCCGCCGAATCTCTTCTACGGCACCGGCATCCCCGCTTGCGTGGTCGTACTCGACAAGGAGAACGCCCAGGCGCGCACCGGCGTCTTCATGGTCGACGCCTCCAAAGGGTTCGTGAAGGACGGGGCCAAGAACCGTCTTCGCAGCCAGGACATCCACAAGATCGTGGACGTCTGCACCAAGCAGACCGAGATCGAGCGCTACTCGCGGATGGTGCCGCTCAGCGAGATCGCCGATCCCAAGAACGACTTCAACCTCAACATCCCACGCTACATCGATTCCTCCGAGCCCGAGGACATCCAGGATCTTCACGCGCACCTGCACGGGGGCATACCAGAGCGCGACATCGACGCTCTCGGTGACTACTGGGACGCCTTCCCGCGGTTGCGCTCGCAGCTATTCAAACCAAACCGGCCCGGCTATCTCGACCTTGCCGTCGAGGTAGCCGAGGTGCAGCAGACCATTCTCGACTCACCGGAGTTCCAGAAGTTCGTCGAGGAGGCATGCGCACTCACGGATAAGTGGTTCGCCAAGCACCGCCAGAGCCTTGCCGAAATCACCGAAGACACCAAGCCTGGCGACCTCATCGCAACGATCAGCGACGATCTGCTCGCCCGGTTCAAGCCGACGCCGTTGCTCGACGAGTACGACGTCTACGAGCAGCTCATGTCGTACTGGCACGGCGTCATGCACGACGACGTCTTCCTCGTCATGCAGGAGGGTTGGGCTGACGCGCCAAGGCCACGCCTGGCAATCGAAAACAAAGACCGCAAGCTCTCCGAGGATCCAGATCTCGCGATCGGAAGCGGCAGGAAGGCGGCCAAGTACAAGATGGACCTGATCCCGCCCGCGTTTGTCGTCGCCCGCTATTTCGCCGACCAGCAGGCGCAGGTAGACGAGCTCAACGCCAAGGCCGAGGCCGCCATGCAGGCAGTAGGGGAGTACGTCGAGGAGAACAGCGGCGACGAAGGATCGCTTACCGATGCCGTGGATGACAAGGGCAAGCTCACGCAGAAGGCCGCCAAGGCCGGACTCGAGGACGCGATAGCTGTCGAAGATGAAGAGGCAATTGAGTGTTTTCAGAAGACCCTTGGACTTCTGAAGGCTGAGGCAGTGGCAAAAAGGGCAGCCAAAGAAGCCCAAGCCTCGATCGACCAAGACACGCTCAAGAAGTACGGCGACCTAACCGAGGCCGATGTCCAGGCGCTCGTGTTCGACGACAAGTGGAAGAGAGCGGTGTCGAGCCGCATCAATGGTGCGATTTTCGCTCTTGTACTGAGCCTGGCGACGCGGGTGCGGGGGCTTGGGAGCAGGTATGGCGACACCCTGGGCGACCTCAAAACTAGGCTTCACCAGCTCGACGAGCGAGTGAACAACCACCTCTCAAGAATGGGAGCACAGTGAGTACAGGCTCGGTGCCGAGCGGTTGGCGTCGTATGTGCATCGCCGATGTCGCGACGGTTTCGCGTGGCGCATCTCCCCGGCCCATTGCGTCTCCTCGCTGGTTTAGTGAGAAGAGCGACATCGGATGGGTGCGCATCGCAGACTTGGGACGGTCTGATGGGCTGACGCTGAAGAGCACTACGCAGCGCCTTTCGCCCGCCGGTGTCGCCCGCAGCAGGCTGCTTCCCCCTGGGACCTTGATCATGAGCATCGCCGCTACCGTGGGACGCCCCATTGTCACGGCGATTCCCGCTTGCATTCACGACGGCTTCGTGGCTTTCGAGGATCTCAAGGGAGTGGATCAGACATATCTTCTGTACTCGCTCAAGGCGCTGGAAGGCGAGCTCCAGGTGGCAGGTCAGACCGGATCGCAGGCAAACGTGAACACCAACATCGTCAAGGCTCTAACCGTCCCCGTTCCTCCAGAGCCTGAGCAAAGAGCAATTGCAGACGTTCTTCGCGATGCCGACCGCGGTGTCGTTGCCTTGGAGAGGCTGGTTGCCAAGAAGCAAGCGATCAAGCAGGGCATGATGCAGCAGCTTCTCACTGGCAAAAACCGTCTTCCTGGCTTTTCCAACCCGTGGACGAGCACAACACTCGGGTCGCTCGGCACCTTCCTGAAGGGTCGGGGTGTCAAGCGCGACGACGTCCGAAAAAGGGGCGTACCCTGCATTCGTTACGGGGAGCTGTACACCGTCTTCAAGGACTACACGTCCCAGGCTCGGTCGTTCGTGTCTTCCACAGTTGCGGCGACCGCGCTCCAGCTCAAGAGCGGTGATCTCCTGTTTGCGGGCTCGGGGGAGACCCGTGAGGAAATTGGAAAGTGCGTTGCATATATCGGCCCGACCCCAGCGGTTGCGGGCGGAGACGTCATCGTGCTGCGGGGCGATGGGTTCAACACGATCTATGTCGCACTTCTAGCCAACATGTACGAGGTGGCCAACCAGAAGGCGCGCGCCGGCCAGGGAGATGCGGTCGTGCACCTCTATAGTCAAGCGCTCGCGGCGATTGAAGTGAACCTGCCTCCGCGTGAAGAGCAGGACGCCATCGCGAAGGTCATCGTTGACGCCGATCGCGAGATTGGAATTCTCGGCCGTCGCCTGGCCAAGACCAAGGAAATCAAGCAGGGCATGATGCAGGAGCTGCTTTCCGGCCGCACTCGTCTGCCCGCAACCGAGGTCGCAGCGTGAGCAACGTCGGTCAAGTCGAGCGCAAGACGCAGGACCGCGTGGTCGAGCTGTTCCGCGACACGCTGGGTTACGACTATCTCGGCAAGTGGCAGGACCGGGAGGGCAACTCCAACGCCGAGCTTCAGATGCTCGAGTTGAACCTGGAAAAGCGAGGTTACGGCGCGACCCACATCGCCAAGGCCGTCGATCGGTTGAAGAGCGATGCCTCGCTTGGGGGTGGCCGGGATCTATACGAGGCAAACCAGGACGTCTACCGCCTGCTGCGTTACGGCGTGAAGGTGAAACCGGAAGCCGGCCACTTGAACGAGACGGTCTGGCTGATCGACTGGAAGAACCCCGAGGCCAACCACTTCGCCGTGGCCGAGGAGGTCACGGTGCTCGGCCAGCACCCGAAGCGCCCCGACCTCGTGCTCTACGTCAACGGGATCGCGGTCGGCACGATCGAGCTGAAGCGCTCGAAGGTCGCCGTCTCAGAAGGTATCCGGCAGACGATCGGCAACCAGAGGCCGGAGTTCATCCGGTCCTTCTTCACCACCATCCAGCTTGTGATGGCCGGCAACGATGTCGAGGGTTTGCGCTACGCCGTTATCGATACCCCCGAGAAGTATTGGTTGGCCTGGAAGGAGGACAGCAAGATCGAGGAGCCGCTGGATCGGGCCCTGGCGCAGCTGTGCTCAAAGGAGCGGTTGCTGGAGATCGTCCACGACTTCATGGTGTTCGATGGGGGTGTCAAGAAGACGTGCCGTCATAACCAGTACTTCGGCGTCAAGGCCGCGCAGGACCGGGTCGCCAAGCGCGAGGGCGGCATCATCTGGCACGCCCAGGGCTCGGGCAAGTCCTTGACGATGGTGTGGCTCGCAAAGTGGATCCGGGAAAACCAGAAGGACGCCCGTTTGCTCCTGATCACCGACCGGACCGAGCTGGACGAACAGATCGAGGGTGTCTTCGACGGTGTAGACGAGGAGATCTACCGCACGACGAGCGGCGGCGATTTGCTGGCTTCGCTGAACCAGAGCGAGCCGTGGTTGATCTGTTCCCTGGTCCACAAGTTCCGGGGCTCGGACGACGAGCGGCTGCGCGATGAGGCGGAGGCCGACTTCATCGCTGAGCTGCGCGCCAAGCTCCCCGCCGACTTTAGGGCCAAGGGCAACCTGTTCGTCTTCGTAGACGAGGCTCACCGCACCCAGTCCGGCAAGATGCACGAAGTGATGAAGCGGCTGCTGCCGGAGGCGATGTTCGTCGGCTTTACCGGCACGCCGCTCCTACGGCGCGACAAGGAGACGAGCATCGAGACCTTCGGCTCGTTCATCCACACCTACAAGTTCGACGAGGCCGTGGATGACGGCGTCGTGCTCGATCTGCGCTACGAGGCGCGAACCATCGACCAAGACCTCACCTCCCCGGCGAAGGTCGATGCCTGGTTCGATGCCAAGACCACGGGCATGACCGATCTGTCCAAGGCGGAGCTGAAGAAGCGCTGGGGCACGATGCAGAAGGTGGTCAGCGCCGAGCCGCGTGCCCGCCAGATCGTCGACGACATCCTCTTCGACATGGAGACCAAGCCGCGACTGATGGACGGTCGCGGCAACGCGATGCTCGTCGGGTCGAGCATCTACCAGGCTTGCAAGTTCTATGAGCTGTTCTGTCAGGCGGGCTTCAACGGCAAGTGCGCGATCGTAACCTCGTATGACCCGCAGGCAGGGGACATCGCCAAGGAGGATTCAGGGGAGGGGGCGACCGAGCGGCTGCGCCGTACGAGATCTACCGACAGATGCTCGCGGATCACTTCGACGAGCCCGCCGACGCCGCCGTGAACAAGGTCGAACTCTTCGAGAGGCAGGTCAAGGAGCGGTTCGTCGCCGACCCCGGTCAGATGCGGCTGCTGATCGTCGTCGACAAGCTGCTGACCGGCTTCGACGCACCAAGCGCGACCTATCTCTACATCGACAAGAAAATGCAGGACCACGGCCTCTTCCAGGCCATCTGCCGCGTCAACCGGCTTGACGGAGACGACAAGGACTACGGCTACATCGTCGACTACCGCGACCTCTTCAACTCGCTCGAATCGGCCATCGCCGACTACACGGGCGGTGCGCTCGACGGATACGAGAAGCAGGACATCGAGGGTCTGCTCTCCGATCGGGTCGCGAAGTCCCGTGAGGACCTCGACGAGGCGCTCGAGCGGATCCGCGCGCTTTGCGAGCCGGTTGAGCCACCGAAGAACACGCTTCAGTACCAGCGTTACTTCTGCGCCGGCGAGCAGGGGAACGCCGAGCAGATCAAGGCCAACGAGCCCAAGCGGGTCGAGCTGTATAAGGCCGTCGCGCACTTGACCCGTGCCTACGCCAACCTCGCAAACGAAATGGGAGCGGCTGGGTACTCCGACGCCGAGGCCACCGCGATCCAGGCCGAGGTGGCCCACTACGCCAGCGTTCGCGACGAGGTGAAGCTCGGTGCTGGCGAGGACGTTGATTTCAAGCAGTACGAGGCAGGCATGCGCCGCCTACTCGATACCTACATCAGCGCCGATCCGTCGGAGGCCATCTCCGACTTTGGCGACGCCGGCCTCGTCGAGCTGATCGTCGCAGCTCGGAGCCGGGGCGATCGAGAAGCTGCCGGACGGGATTAGGGAGGACCCCGAAGCCGTCGCCGAGACGATCGCCAACAACGTCCGCACGGTGATCAGTCGAGGAGCGGCCGTTGAACCCGAAGTACTACGACCGCATGTCCGAGTTGCTCGACGCCATTCTCGAGGAACGGCGACAGGGCTCCCTCGACTACGAGGAATACCTGGCGAGGCTCGTGGAGCACGCTACGAAGCTCGGCAAGGAAGAGCCGGAGACCGAGTATCCGGCCTGGGCCGACAATGGCAGCCGGCGAGCCCTGATCGATTTCTTCGGCTCCGAGGACGGCCTTGCGACCGGGGTCGACGAGGCGGTGTTGAACTCCAAGCCCGACTCATGGGTCGGCAATCAACTCAAGGAACGAAAAGTCAAGCTCGCAATCAAGGCCGCCCTGCCCAACGACTTCGACCGCCTCGACGAGTTGTTCGAGTTGGTGAGGGCCCGTGATGAGTACCGCTAGCGCCTACCTGACCGTTGCGGGCATCAACGTCGACGTCGTCTACAAGGACATCAAGAACCTCCACATAGGCGTCTATCCACCAGTCGGCCGGGTCCGGGTGGCGGCCCCGAAGCGCCTCGATGACGACCAGGTCCGCCTGGCGCTCGTCAAACGCCTACCGTGGATCAAGACCCAGCGGGACCGGCTGCAGCGCGTCGAGCGGCAGTCGCAACGAGAGATGGTTGCCGGCGAGTCGCACTACGTTTGGGGGGACCGTTACCGGCTGAAGCTGGTGGAGCGAGGTGGGCATCCGCACGTCGAGCTCGACGGGGAGCGCCTGGTGCTCTACCTCCCGGAAGGCACCTCGCCCGAGCAACGCCGCGAGTTGCTCGGGCGCTGGTACCGCGCGCGCCTCCGTGAAGCGGTGCCTAGCGTTATCGCCAGGTGGGAGCCGACGATCGGCGTGCAGGTACCCCGCTGGACGATCCGCCGCATGAAGACCAAGTGGGGCTCCTGCAACCGCGAGACCGGGCACATCTGGTTCAACATCGAGCTGGCCAAGAAGCGCCCCGACAGCCTCGAGTACATCGCCGTCCATGAGATGACCCATCTTCTCGAGCGCGGCCACGGCCGGCGCTTCACGAAGTTGATGGACGATTTCATGCCGGACTGGCGGGCAAGACGTGACCGACTCAACGACGCCCCGCTTGCTGACGAGGAATGGCGCGTATGACGCGAGGTCAGAACTTGGTCCCGAAATTGGTCCCCGACTCCACCGAACTCAGCCGAACTCCTTGGACGTGATTCGCTCTATCGGGCCAGATTCGGCTCCATAGACGGCTTCCGGCTCGACTCATGATCCGTCGGTCGCTGGTTCGAGTCCTTCCCGCCCCATCGACAGGCGGCCGGTTCCTCGCTCCGTGTACTGCACCTCGCCGGATGAGCTTTCCTAGCTCCAGAGCCGGCTGATCGACGTGTTCGGGCCCGGTTCGCCGATGGGCTAGGGTCACCGAGCGCAGTTTCGCTGCGCCCAAACAAATGAGAGGCGGTCCCTTGGATCCTGTCGGATATGAGCTGTGTACTCCCGAAGGCGGCAAGGGCGGTGGCGTTCGCGCGACTCGTGACTTCCAGGTCGGCGAGACGGTGATGATCGGAGTGCTCGAAGGCGAGGTCGCCTGCAACGACTCACACGCAACCCAGGTGAGTCGCACCCGGTGGGCCCGGCATGGCGGCCTCGGTCCCAAGGTCAACCACTCGTGCAGTCCGAACTGCGGCGTTGAGCTGAACGATACGGGCGCCTGCAACTTCGTGGCTCGGAGGTCGATTTCCAACGGTGAGGAGATCACTTTCGACTATGCGATGCGCAACTACTCGATCGAGCATTTTCCGGACGGATGTCTTTGCGGAGCGGATATCTGTCGCGGTTCGGTGACCGGCTGGAAGGACCTTCCCGCGGAGCGCAAGGCCGCCTACGAGGGCTTGGTCGCTCCCTACCTGCTCGAGATCGATCACGAGCTGGCCGGTTCAGCCGTCTGAGCGCCTCGAATCAGGCGAGTCGAGGGCGGGATGACTTGGTCCCGAAATTGGTCCCCGACTCCACCGAACTCAGCCGAGATGTCCATCTTCCTCGCGGTGAGACCTGACCGAAGCCACGGATTTATACGGTTGCGGGCTGCGTCCATCGACAGAAGGATTCTCCAAGAGTTCTCTATTGAGGCAGGCCCGCAACACTCGCGGAGGTCCGCCACATCTCACTTGATGAAAAAGGAGACTAGAAATTGAGCGGCAGACCGGCCCCCCAGTTACGACTGGTGCCGCTAGGTGAAGAAGGAGCGGTGATGGTCGCAGGAGGGGTGCGAGCGTGACCCTGGCGAAGATCATCCCGCTGGCGTTCGTGATGATCGCCGGACCGCAGATCCTGAGCGCGATCTTCCTCGCGACCAGCGAGAACTGGCGCCGCGATTCGGCGGCCTACGTTCTGGGCGCTGCGATCTCGGTCACGATGGTCGTGACGCTCGCGTTCGTACTGGGCACGGGCGCGTCCGAACAAGGGGCATCCGGCAACACGCTGGACATCATCTTCATGGTGCTCCTCCTCGCCGCCGGGGTCCACACCTTCCGCACGCGAAAGACGTCCAAACCGCCGAAATGGATGGGGAAACTGGAGACGGCGCAGCCGAAGCTCGCCTTCCGGCTCGGGTTCCTGCTCCTTGGCGTCTTTCCGACGGACATCCTCACCTCGTTCGCCGTCGGCGGCTTCCTCGCGCGGCACGGTGACCCCTGGTGGCATGCGCTGCCGTTCGTGGCGGTGACGCTGCTCTTCGTCGCCGCGCCGGCGCTGCTGCTGGTCCTCCTCGGCCAACGGGGCCAGAGGCTCCTGCCCAAGATCAGGGACTGGATGAACGACAACTCCTGGGTCGTCAGCGAGATCGTCATCGGCCTCTTCGTCGTCCTCACCGCGAACAGCCTGGCTGGCTAAGACCCATCCCGGTAGGAGTTCCACTTAACTTTTTCTGAAGATAGGTTGCGAACGTCCGAGGATGTCGCCCCAGAAAAAGTACAAGACATTTCACCCCTACCGGGATAGGCCCTATGCCAACACGTCGGCGATTCGCTCGGACGCGTGACCGTCCCAGAGCGGCGGCGGCTCCGGCGGTGGAGAGGGTCGCGCGGCGAGGGCAGCCGGGATCCGGGCGATCGCCGCCGGGTCGAGTCCGAGCAGGGTGTTGGTGCCGGCGCGGATCGTCACCGGCCGCTCGGTGTTGTCGCGCAGGGTGAAGCAGGGGACGCCGAGGTAGGTCGTCTCCTCTTGGATGCCGCCGGAGTCGGTCAGCACCGCACCGGCGTCGGCGAGCAGCGAGAGGAAGTCGATGTAGCCGAGCGGCTCGCAGAGCGCCAGGCCGGGGTGGTCGGCCTCGATCGCCTCCATCGCCTTGCGGGTGCGGGGATGGACGGGGAAGACGACCGGCATCTCCCGCGCCAGGTCGGCGAGCCGGCGTACGGCCTCGGGCAGCAGCTCGCCGTCGACCAGGGCCGGGCGGTGCAGGGTGACGAGGACGTAGCCGCCCGGCTCGACGCCGTGCTCCGCCGCGGCGCCGGCCGCCCGGAAGCGATCTTCCAGCGCCGCCAGCGTGTCGATCATCGTGTTGCCGACGAAGTGCATGCGCTCGTCGGGGATGCCCTCGGCGCGCAGGTTCTCGACCGCCTCGTCGCTGTGCAGGAAGAGGTAGGTGGAGAACTCGTCGGCGACGATCCGGTTGACCTCCTCCGGCATCGTGCGGTCGAAGCTGCGCAGGCCGGACTCGATGTGGGCGACCGGGATGCCCATCTTGACCGCGGTCAGCGCCGTCGCCAGGGTCGAGTTGACGTCGCCGGGGACCATCACCAGGTCCGGCCGCTCCTCCGCCAGCACAGGCTCCAGCCGTTCCATCGTCCGCGCCGTCTGCTGGGCGTGGCTGCCCGAGCCGACCTCGAGCATGTAGTCGGGGGAGGGCACGCCCAGCTCCTCGAAGAAGACCTGCGACATCGCCCGGTCGTAGTGCTGGCCGGTGTGGACCAGCGCGTGGCGGTCGCCGGGCAGGCGCTCGCGCAGCGCCGCGATCACCGGCGCCGTCTTGACGAAGTTCGGCCGGGTCCCGACCACGTAGACGATCCGCATCCGGCGGCAGCGTACCCGCGCCCGCAGCGGGCGCGGGGCGTCGTCTGCTTCAATACCCCTCCCGATGCCGAAGATGAAGACCCACTCCGGCGCCAAGAAGCGCTTTCGCAAGACCGCCAAGGGCAAGCTGCGCGGGCGGCGCGCCTACTCGAGCCACATCCTCGAGAAGAAGTCGCCGAAGCGCAAGCGGCAGATGGCGCGGCCGGTGGAGATCGCGCCGGCGGATACGAAGCGGGTCCGGGCCCTGCTGGGAGGCGGCAAATGAGCCGCGTCAAGCGCTCGGTCCACGCCCGCAAGAAGCGGCGCAAGGTGCTGAAGGAAGCGAAGGGCTACTTCGGCCGTAAGCACTCCTCCTACCGCTTCGCCAAAGAGCAGGTGCAGCGCTCGGGGATGTACGCCTACCGCGACCGGCGCAACCGCAAGCGCGAGTTCCGCCGGCTCTGGATCACCCGGATCAACGCCGCCGCGCGGCTCGAGGGCATGAGCTACTCGCAGCTGATCCACGGCCTCGACGAGGCCGGCGTCGAGGTGAACCGCAAGATGCTCGCCGAGATCGCGGTCTCCGACCGCGACGCCTTCCGCCGATTCGTGGAGCTTGCCCGGGAGGGTGCGGCCGCCTAGCCGCAACCGACACTCCACTTCCCGGGCGGGCCGTCTTACGGCCCGCTTTTTATTTGTCCGGGATTGTCCGGACGTTCCAGGAGAAGATTCGACCGACTAGAACCAGAGACAGATGATTTCCAGCCCCCACAACGAGAAGCTGAAGCTGGTCCGCAAGCTGCGCGACCGCAAGTACCGCGAGCGCGAGGAGCTGTTCGCGACCGAGGGCGAGGACCTGGTCGAGGCCGGGCTGGCGGCCGGAGCGCAGCCGCGCTTCCTCCTGACCGCGGCCGGCAGCGGCCTCGGCGGCGAGGAGGTCGAGCCGGAGCTGCTGGCCGGCGCCTCGGCACTCGGCTCGGGCACGCGCGCGATCGCCGTCTGGCCGCTGCGCCGGGCGGAGCGGCCGCGGCCGCCCTGCGTCTACCTGCACGGCGTCGCCGACCCCGGCAACGTCGGCGCGATCGTCCGCTCCGCCGACGCCCTGCTCGGCGGCAGCGTCGTCCTCGGCCCCGGCTGCGCCGACCCCTACGGGCCGAAGGCCGTGCGGGCGAGCATGGGCTCGATCTTCGCCGCGCCGCCGCTGCGGGCCGAGCTGGGGGAGACGCCGGCGCCGCGTGCCGCGCTGGTCGCCCACGGCGGCGAGGAGGCGGGCGCGCTGTCGGGCGCGGCGACGCTCTGCCTCGGCGCCGAGCGCGAGGGGCTGCCCCCGTCGGTGCTGGGGGAATGCGAGCTGCGGGTGACGATCCCGCTGCGCCCCGGCGGCCCCGACTCGCTCAACGTCGCCGCCGCCGCGGCCATTGCCCTTGAGCGCGTAGCGAACGCCGCGTCCAGATCCGATTCCTCGCAAGCGAGCGAGCGGGAAACATGATGTCCAAGCGGATATCGTCGCCCGCCATGCGGAGGGCGGCGCCATGACGGTCGAGCGGATCGAGAAGATCGAGGCCACGGCCAGCGCCGCGATCGAGGCGGCGCAGGGGACCGCCGAGCTGGAGGAGCTGCGGGTCCGCTACCTCGGCCGCAAAGCCGAGCTGACGGCGATCCTGCGCGGCATCGCCGAGCTGCCGGAGGCCGAACGCGGCGAGGTCGGCGGCGGCGCCAACCGGGTGCGGAGGTCGCTGGAAGCGCTGCTGGAGAGCCGCGCCGCCGACCTCGACGCGGCCGAGCTGGAGGAGCGGCTGTCGAGCGACCTGATCGACGTCACCCTGCCGGGAGCGCCGCCGCGCCCCGCCGGGCACCTGCACCTGATCACCCGCACTACGCGGCAGATCGAGGACACGATGGCCGGCCTCGGCTACCGGGTGACCGAGGGCCCCGAGATCGAGCACGACTACTACAACTTCACCGCGCTCAACCACCCGCCGGGCCACCCGGCGCGGATGCTCCAGGACACCTTCTACGTGCAGTCGCACCCGGAGGTGCTGCTGCGCACCCACACCTCGCCGGTGCAGGTGCGGGCGATGGAGACGCAGCCGCCGCCGATCTTCGTGATCGTCCCCGGCAAGGTCTACCGGCGCGACTCCGACGCCACCCACAGCCCGATGTTCCACCAGCTGGAGGGACTGGCGATCGGCGAGGGGATCACGCTCGCCGACCTCCAGGGCACGCTCCTGGCGATGCTGCGGGCGATCTTCGGCGAGCAGCGCGAGATCCGCATGCGGCCGCACTTCTTCCCCTTCACCGAGCCGAGCGTCGAGGTCGACGTCTCCTGCTTCCAGTGCGAAGGAAGCGGCGAGCTGGCCGGCGGCGAGCGCTGCAACCTCTGCAAGGGCCAGGGCTGGATCGAGATCCTCGGCGCCGGCATGGTCGACCCCAACGTGCTCGGCTTCGTCGAGGCGAGCGGCTACGACCCCGAGCGGGTGCAGGGCTTCGCCTTCGGCATCGGCGTCGAGCGGGTGGCGATGCTGCGCCACGGCGTGCCCGACCTGCGGCGCTTCTTCGACAACGACGTGCGGATGCTGGAGCAGTTCTCATGAGGGTCCCGTACTCCTGGCTGCGCGAGTACTGCGACCCGGGAATCGGGGCGGCCGAGCTGGCCGAGCGGCTGGCGATGACCGGGACCGAGGTCGAGCGGGTCGGTTCGGTCGGGCCGCCGTCGGCCGAGGGCTTCGTCGTCGGCCGGGTGGTGAGCTGCGAGAAGCACCCCGACGCCGACCGGCTCAGCGTCTGCGCGGTCGACGTCGGCGAGGCCGGGCAGCGGACGATCGTCTGCGGCGCACCCAACGTCGCCGCCGGGCAGACGGTGCCCGTGGCGCTGCCGGGGGCGACGATGCCGGGTGGGCAGAAGCTCGGCAAGGCGCGCCTGCGCGGCGTCGAGTCCGAAGGGATGATCTGCTCGGCCGCGGAGCTCGGCGCCGGCGAGGGCTCCGCCGGCATTCTCGTCCTCGCGAACGGAACAGCAGGGCTTGGTCCGGGCACGCCGCTGGCGGAGGTCCTGCCGCTGGCCGAGCCGGTGCTGGAGCTGGAGGTGACCCCGAACCGGGTCGACTGCCTCGGCATATATGGCGTGGCGCGCGAGGTGCACGCGGTCACCGCGGCGCCGCTCGGCGCCGAGCCGTGGGCGGAGGACGCGGCGGCCGAGGGAGAGGGCGAGGCCGGCGACTTCGCCTCGGTCGCCGTCGAGGCGCCCGCGCTCTGCCCGCGCTTCACCGCCCGTGTCTTCACCGACGTCGAGATCGGCCCCTCGCCGGCCTGGCTCCAGGCGCGGCTGACGGCGGCCGGACAGCGGCCGATCGCCAACGTGGTCGACATCACCAACTACACGATGCTGCTGACCGCGCAGCCGCTGCACGCCTTCGACCTCGACAGGGTGCCGGAGGGAGCGCTGACCGTCCGCGCCGCGGCAGAGGGCGAGAAGATGACGACGCTCGACGGCGTCGAGCGGACGCTCGACGCCGAGACGGTGCTGGTCTGCGACCGCAACGCGCCCTCCGGCATCGCCGGGATCATGGGCGGCCAGGTCTCCGAGGTCTCCGGCGAGACCACCAGGGTGCTGCTCGAGGTGGCGAACTGGAACGGCACCAACATCCTCCGCACCTCGCGCCTGCTCGGCCTGCGCTCGGAGGCCTCCTCGCGCTTCGAGAAGCAGCTGCATCCGGCGCTGTGCCTGCGGGCGCAGCGGATCGCCTCGCGGCTGCTGGTCGAGCTGTGCGGGGCGAAGCTGGTGCCGGGGACGATCGACGTCGCCGCGGAAGTCCCGGCGCCGCCGAGGGTGCGCCTGCGTGGGGCGCGGGTCGAGGGACTGCTCGGGATGCCGATCGCGCAGTCCGACCAGGTCGCCTACCTGGAGCGGCTCGGCTTCGGGGTCGAGATCGACGGCGACGATCTGGCGGCCGAGGTCCCTCCCGACCGCCACTACGACGTCACCCGCGAGGTCGACCTGATCGAGGAAGTGGCGCGGGTGCACGGTCTCGACGAGCACCTGCCCTCGACCCTGCCGGGCTCGGCGGCGGCGGGCGCCGGCGGTCTGAGCCGCCCCCAGCGGCTGCGCCGCCGCGCCGAGGACGCGATGCGCGACCTCGGCTTCGACGAGGTCGTCGGCTGGAGCTTCACCGACCCCGGCGAGGCCGGACGGCTGCGGATCCCAGCGGACGACCCGCGTGCCGCCGCCGTCGCGATCTCCAACCCGCTCTCGGAGGACCAGTCGGCGATGCGCACCACCGTTCTCGGCTCGCTGCTCGACGTAGCGCAGCGCAACCTCGCTCGGGACGCCGACCGCGTTGCCCTGTTCGAGTCCGCCCGCGTCTACCTGAACCCCCCGCCGACGGGGGACTTCGTCGGCGAGCGGCCGGCGCCGTTCGGCGAGCCGCATCGAATCGCCTGCCTCGCGGTCGGCCCGCCGGCGCCCGAGTCATGGCGGGGCGGGGGAGAGTCCGCCGACTTCTTCGCGCTCAAGGGCGTGCTGGAGGGGCTCGCCGCCCGGCTCGGGGCCGAGCTGGGCTTCGAGCGTGCGAGCGAGCCGTTCCTGCATCCCGGCCGGGCGGCGCGGGTCACCGCCGGCGGTCGGGAGGCCGGCTGGATCGGCGAGCTGCATCCGCTCGTCTGCCGCGAGTGGGACGTCGAGGCGGCGGTCGGCTTCGAAGTCGACCTGGCGCCGCTGCTCGCGGCCGCGACGGCCGGCGAGGAGGCCTTCGAGGACGTCACCACCTTCCCGTCCGTGCGCCAGGACCTGGCCGTGGTCGTTCCCACCGAGGTTTCCGCCGCGCAGGTGCGCGAGGCCGTGCTGGCCGGCGGCGGCGAGCTGCTGCGCTCGGCCGAGGTCTTCGACCTCTACGAGGGCGCGCAGGTCGGCGCGGGTCGCAAGAGCCTCGCCCTGCGGCTCGAGTTCCGCGCCGCCGACCGCACCCTGACCGACGAGGAGGTCGCCGCGCGGCGCGAGGAGATCGCCGCCAGGCTCGGCGAGACAGGAGGATCGCTGCGTGTCTGAGAAGGCAAGAGTGCTGGTCGCCGGCGCCTCGGGCTTCACCGGAGCGCTGGCGGCGCAGATCGTCCACCACCATCCGTCGATGGAGCTGGTCGGCGTCACCTCGCGCAGCGACGCCGGCAAGCGGCTCGACAGCCTCTACCCGCGCTACCGGGTGCCGCTCGAGCTGACCGAGCTCGAGCTCGACGCGATCGAGGACGTCGACGCGGCGATCGTCGCCTACCCGCACGGAGCCTCGGCGCCGACCGTCGCCGCGCTGCGCGGCCTCGGGATCCTCGTCGCCGACCTCTCCGCCGACTTCCGCCTGCGCGACCTGCGGACGTACGAGCGCTGGTACGGCGAGCACGGCGCTCCCGAGCTGCTCGACGGGGCCGTCTACGGCCTCGCCGAGGTGTACCGGGAGCGGCTGCGCGAGGCCGAGCTGGTCGCGGTCCCGGGCTGCTATCCGACCGCCGGCGTGCTCGCCCTGGCGCCGCTGGCCGAGAAGGGCCTGCTGACCGACGTCGTGATCGATGCCAAGCAGGGCACCTCCGGCTACGGCCGCAGCAGCGACGACATCGTCCACTTCTCGGCGATGGACGAGAACGCCTTCGCCTACAAGACCGAGGGCCACCGCCACCGGCCGGAGATCGAGCAGGAGCTGGCGGCGCTCGGCAGCCCGGCGCCGGTGACCTTCGTGCCGCACCTGCTGCCGCTCGACCAGGGCGAGCTGGCGACCTGCTTCGCGCAGACGGCCGAACCGATCTCCACCGAGGAGGCGCAGGCGCTGTACGCCTCGCGCTACGCCGACGAGCCCTTCGTCCACCTCGTCGACCGCCCGCCCGGCGTGCGCGACGTGCGCGATACGAACGAGTGCCACGTCTACGTGACGGTCGAGGAGCGCGGCCGCGTCCTCGCCTTCGCGGCGATCGACAACATCTGGAAGGGGGCATCCGGCCAGGCGGTGCAGTGCCTCAACCTGATGCTCGGCTTCGAGGAGACGGCGGGTCTCCTGTGAGCGGCGACGGCTTCTTCAGGTCGCGCTGGGTCGAGGCGCCGGCTGGTGTCGCGGAGCTCGACCCGGCGCAGCTCGCACCGGGCTTCCAGGCCGGGGCGGTGGCTTGCGGGTTGAAGCCGAGCGGCAAGACTGACGCGGCCGTCGTCGTCGCGCGATCCGAGCGCTGCGATTCCGCCCTGCTGCTGACGCCCAACGCGGCCGCCGCCGCCCCGGTGCGCCTGTGTCGCGCGAGCTGCGACCTGCCAGCGATCCGCGCCGCCGCGGTCAAGGCGGGCAACGCCAACGCCGCCACCGGCGAGCAGGGCATGCGCGACGCGGTCGCCATCCAGCTGGCCGCCGCGGAGGGCCTCGGCCTCGATCCGGCTCTGGTCGCGGTCGCCGCGACGGGGAAAATCGGCGAGGCGCTGCCGATGGACAAGGTCCTCGACGGAATCCGGCGGGCGACCGTTGCGGTTCGTCCCGACGGCGGCCTTGAGTTCGCGCGGGCGATCATGACCACGGACGCCTTTCAGAAGTGCTGCACCGTCCGCTGCGGCGGCGTCACCCTCTCGGCCCAGGCGAAGGGGGCGGGGATGATCCAGCCCGGGTTCGCGACGATGCTCTGCTTCATCCAGACGGACGCCGTCGTCGAGGATCCAGAGGCGGCACTCCGCCCCGCGGTGGAGACGTCCTTCGAACGGATCACCGTCGACGGTCAGATGAGCACCAACGACACGGTCCTCTTCCAGGCGAGCGGCGAGTCCGGCCAGCCGCTTCCGGAAGGGCTCCTCGACGCCGTCCTGCTGCAACTTGCGCTCGAGATCGTCGCCGACGGCGAGGGCTCGACGCGGGTCGGTCGCGCCGTCGTGCGGGGGACCGCCGACGCCGAAGAGGCCGAGCTCGCTGCGCGGGCGATCGCCAACTCGCCCCTGGTCAAGACGGCGCTGTTCGGTCACGATCCCAACTGGGGCCGGGTCGCCCAGGCGGCCGGTATGGCGCTCGTCGGCCACAAGCTGCCGGAGCTCGGGCTGGATCACATCGACGCCGGCGAGTTCGCGGAGGACTGCAGGGAGGCCGAGGTATCGCTGCGGCTCGACCGCGGCCCGCACTCTGCCCATGTCTACTTCTCCGACCTCGGCTACGAGTACGTTCGGATCAACGCCGAGTACACGACCTGAGGAAGCGATGGCGGCCAACGTCGACACCCTGCTCGAGGCGCTCCCCTACATCAGGGAGTTCCACGGGCGCACGGTGGTGATCAAGTACGGCGGCTCGGCGATGGAGGAGGAGGCGCTGCGCGAGGGCTTCGCCACCGACGTCGTGCTGCTCAAGTACGTCGGCCTCAACCCGGTGATCGTCCACGGCGGCGGCCCGGAGATAACCCGCTACATGGAGCGGCTGGGGCTCGAGGTCCGCTTCCACGAGGGGATGCGGGTCTCCGACGCCGAGACGGTCGAGGTCGCCCGCATGGTGCTGCTCGGCAAGCTCAACTCCGACATCGTCCAGCGGCTCAACCGCCACGGGCAGCCGGCGGTCGGGCTCTCCGGCCAGGACGGCACCCTGTTCGAGGTGACGCCGGCGCCGAACGCCGAGCAGGTCGGCTTCGTCGGCTCGATCGAGCGGGTCGACGTCGACGTCCTCAACCACATCGCCGAGGACTACATCCCGGTGGTCGCCTCCTCCGCGTCGGATCGCGAGGGCAACGCCTACAACGTCAACGCCGACGAGGCGGCCGGCAAGGTCGCCGCCGCGCTCGGCGCCTACAAGGCGATCTTCCTCACCGACGTGCACGGCTGGCTCGGCGACCCGGCCGAGGAGGGGTCGCTGATCTCCCGCGCCACGGTCGAGGAGGTCGAAGCCAGGCTGCCCGAGATCGAGGGCGGGATGCGACCGAAGCTGGCGGCCTGCGTGGACGCGATCCGCGGCGGCGCCCAGTCGGCGCACATCATCGACGGCCGCGAACCGCACAGCCTGCTGCTGGAGCTGTTCACCGACGCGGGCATCGGCACGATGGTGACCTCGTGAGGGCCGAGCGATGAAGCTGGCCGAGCTGCAGGCGCTCGAGCAGCGCTACGTGATGCAGACCTACAGGCGGGCGCCGGTCGAGTTCGTGCGCGGGGAAGGCGCCCTGCTCTGGGACTCAGAGGGGAAGGAGTACCTCGACTTCCTCGCCGGGATCTCGGTCTGCTCGGTCGGCCACTGCCACCCCGACGTGGTCGCGGCGGTGCGCGAGCAGGCGGGGCGGCTGATGCACGTCTCCAACCTCTTCTACACCGAGCCGATGGTCCACCTCGCCAAGCGGCTCTCCGACTCGAGCCTCGGCGGCAGCGTCTTCCTCTGCAACTCGGGCACCGAGGCGACCGAGTGCGCGATCAAGGTGGCCCGCAAGCACGCCCACCGGCGCGGGGTCGAGGATCCCGAGATCGTCAGCTTCGAGCGCGCCTTCCACGGCCGCACCTACGGGGCGCTCTCGGCGACGCCGAAACTGGCCGAGCACGAGGCGCTGGGGCCGATGCTGCCGGGCTTCCGCTCGGTGCCGCTGAACGACGTCGGCGCGCTGCGCGACGCGGTCTACGAGGAGACCGCGGCCGTCCTGATCGAGCCGATCCAGGGCGAGTCGGGCGTCTACCCGGTCAGCGACGAGGCGATGCTGGCGGCGCGGCAGGCCTGCGACGAGGCCGGCGCGCTGCTGATCCTCGACGAGATCCAGACCGGGATGGGGAGGACCGGCTCGCTCTGGGCATACGAGCAGACGCCGGTGCGGCCGGATCTGCTGACCAGCGCCAAGGCGCTCGGCGGCGGCCTGCCGGCCGGCGCCTGCATCGCGACGCCGGAGGCCGGCGCGGTGCTGGAGCCCGGCGACCACGGCTCGACCTTCGCCGGCGGCGCGGTCGCCTCGGCGGCGGCGCTGGCGGTGCTCGACCTGGTCGACGAGCCGGGACTGCTGCGCCGGGTGCGCGAGCTGGGCGCCTCGCTGCGCAAGAGCCTGCTGGCGATCGACGGGGTCGTCGAGGTACGCGGCCGCGGCCTGATGCTCGGCGTCGGGCTGGCTCAGGGCATCGACGCCGCCGCGGTCGGCGCCGACCTGCTGGACGGCGGCCTGATCGTCAACGTGCCCGAGCCCGGCACCCTGCGCCTGCTGCCGCCGCTGACGGTCGATTCGGCCCAGATCGAGCGCGCCGTTGGCCTTATCGCGGAATCGCTCCTAACCTACGCGTCACGATGAGCGCACGCAAGCAGCAGCCCGAGGGGCGGCCGCCCGCCTCTGCCGCCGGTGCGGCGGCGCGCCTGGCGGAGATCGTCGAGGCGGCCGAGCAGGCCGCGACGAAGGTGATCGACGACGCCGAGCAGGAGGCCCGCCGCCGGCTCGAGGAGGCCGGCGAGCGCGCCGACCGGATCGTCGCCGAACGGCTGCGCGAGCTGGCCGACCGGCTCGACCCGCCGGCCGTCGAAGACGAGGATGCGCCACCGGTTCGCCACCTGGAGCCGGTCGAGCCGCCGGCCGAGGCGGACGAGGCGCGCCCGCGCCGCTCCGGCTCCGCCGGCGCGCGCCTGCTGGCGACCCAGATGGCGGTATCCGGCGCCGGGCGCGAGGAGATCGAAGAGCGGCTGCGCAGCGGCTTCGACGTCGAGGACACCGCCGAGATCCTCGACGCGATCCTCGGCCCGGAGGGGTAGCGAGCGGCGATGCACGACGACCCGACCCGCAGGATGCAGCAGCCCGGCCCGCCCGAAGGCCCCGGCGGCGGGCGCTCGCACGGCAACATGCGCCTGCTGATCGCCGGGCTGATCGCCGTGATCGTCGGCCTGATCGTGGCGATCGTCGTGATCGCCTCCGACAGCGGCAGCGGCGAATCGGCCTCGACCGCGCCAGCGGTAACCACCGAAACGGCGCCGAGCGAAACGACCACGACCGAATCGACCGAAGCGACGACGGAATCGACTTCGACCGAACCGACGACGACGGAATCGACCGAAGCGACGACCGGCGAAGAAGAAAACGGCAGCGGCGGCATCGGCGCGCCCTAGGCATGACCGAGCAGGCTCCGGAGCAGGTCCGCACGGCGGGCTACGAGGCGGACCCGGCCAAGGTCCGGCGCGTCCTCCTGCTCTACTCGGGCGGACTCGACACCAGCGTGATGCTGAAGTGGATCCAGGACCGCTACGGAGCCGAGGTCGTCTGCCTCACCGTCAACCTCGGCCAGCCCGGCGAGGACTACGCGGTGATCGAGGACAAGGCGAAGCGGCTCGGGGCGCTGGAGTGTCACGTGGTCGACGCGCGCGAGCGCTTCGCGCGCGACTTCGTCCTGCCCGCGATCAAGGCCAATGCGCACTACGGCGGCGGCTACCCGCTGTTCACCGCGCTGGGCCGGCCGCTGATCGCCGAGCTGGCGGTCGAGCAGGCGCGCCGCTCCGGCTGCGACACGATCGCCCACGGCTGCACCGGCAAGGGCAACGACCAGGTGCGCATCGAGGCCACCGTGGCCACCCTCGCCCCGGAGTTGAAGACGATCGCCCCGGTGCGCTCCTGGCAGATGGGCCGCGAGGAGGAGATCGCCTACGCCCGCGAGCACGGCATCCCGGTCAAGGGCGGCACCGAGACGGCGCCCTACTCGATCGACGACAACCTCTGGGGCCGCTCCTCGGAGGGGCGCTGGATCGAGGACCTCGGCCACGCGCCCGAGGACGACGTCTTCGGGCTCGTCACCCGGCCCGAGGAGGCGCCGGACGAGGCGGAGACGGTCACGGTGGAGTTCGAGGCGGGCGTCCCGGTCGCGCTGAACGGCGAGCGGCTCGGCCCGGTCGAGCTGCTCGAGCGGGCCGCCGAGATCGGCTGCCGCCACGGCGTCGGCATCGTCGACCACATCGAGGACCGGATCGTCGGCCTCAAGGTGCGCGACATCTACGAGGTCCCCGCCGCCGCGATCCTGCTGCCCGCGCACCAGGAGCTGGAGAAGCTGGTCGGGACGATCCACCAGAACCAGTTCAAGCCCGGACTCGACCGGAAGTGGGGCTACCTCGTCTACGCCGGTCTCTGGTGGGAGCCGCTGCGCACCGACCTCGACGCCTACATGGACGCGGCCAACGCGCAGGTGACCGGGACGATCGGCCTGCGACTGTACAAAGGGGGCGTGCGTGTGGTCACCCGCTCCTCGTCGAACGCCGTCTACGACGCCGACCTCGCCTCCTTCGCCGAGTCGGGCGGCCTGTTCTCGCAGGCCGCCTCGCCGGGCTTCATCGAGCTCTGGTCGCTGCAGTCGCGGATGGCGCACCGGATCCGCCGGCGTGGGGAGGAGGAGGGCTGATGTACGACAAGCTCGGCAAGGCGGCGCTGCGCTTCGCCGTCGCCTACCTGCGCAAGCGCTACCGGCGCGAGATCCGCATCGGCGTCGCCCTCGCCGCGCTGGGAATCGGCGTCGCCGTCTACCTGGCAAACCGAGAAGTCCCGGAGGGCTAAGCCATGCGGCGCGAGCCGGCCATTGCGATCCTCCTCGCGGCGCTGCTGCTCGCTGCCACGGCCGACGCGGCCGGGATCGGCGCGCTGCGCTCCAGGGTCGAAGCCGGCCGCAGCGAGGCGGCGGCGCTGGGGAGCCGGATCCGCGCCACCCAGGAACGCGTCCTCGCCGCCGAAGGCGAAGCCGCCGCGGCCCGCAGGCACGAGCACCGGCTCGGCCTGCTGCTCGCCCACGGCCGCGAGCACGCGGAGCGCCTGGCGGCCGAGGTCGCCCGCACCGAACGCCGCCTCGAAGCCGAGCGGGCCCGCCTGCGCCGCGCCCGCCGCGACCTCGCGCGGCGGCTGGTGGCGATCTACGAGAGCGGCACACCGAGCACCGCCAGCGTCGTCCTCGGCTCGAGCAGCTTCGACGAACTCGCCACCCGCTCCGAATACCTTCAGCGGATCGAGGACTCCGACAGGGCGCTGGCGGCGCGCGTGCGGCAGGTGCGCAACCGGGTCCGGCACGAGCTGGCCCTGGTGGCCGAGCTGAAGGCGCGGGTCGACGCCTACAACGAACGCCTCGCGGCGGCGCGCACGGAAATCGCCGCGCGTGCGGGCCGAAGCCGAAGCCGCCGCCGGCCGCCTGGAGGCGCTCTCGGCCGAACGCTCGGCGGCGCTGGCCGAGGCTCAAATCGCAGATCGGCCACTGGGTGAGCGAGATCGAAGCGGCCGAAGCGGCGAGCCGCGCCGCCGCCGAGGAAACGGTCGGCCGCTGGCTCGGCGGCCCCTTCTCGATCCCCACCTACATCGTCATCTGCGAGTCCGGCGGCAACTACGGCGCCGTCAACCCGAGCAGCGGCGCCGGCGGCGCCTACCAGATCCTGCCCTCGACCTGGTCGCTCTACGGCGGCCGGGGAGCGCCGCAGGACGCCTCGAAGGAGGAACAGGACCGGATCGCGGCCGAAATCTGGGCCGACTCCGGTCCGCGGCGCCTGGGTCTGCGCCGGCTGAGCGCCGGGGCAGGGGAGGGACGACCCGCGTCGAAGGGGCTGCTGTGTTCGTGCGCAAGAAGCGAGGCTCGCCGGCGCGGCGATCCAAGGGCAGGACGAAGGCGAAAGCCAAGCGCGGGCCGCGGCTGCGCCTGCCGGAGGGCATCCAGCAGCGCCACCTCGACCTGATCGGCCTCTTCCTGATCGCCGCCGGCGTCTACCTGACCTTCGTCCTCTTCTTCGGCTGGGACGGCGGCAAGGTCGGCGACGGGCTCGAAACCGGGCTCCGGTACCTGTTCGGCCGGGTCGGCGCGCGGATCGTGACCGTGCTGATGCTGGCGGTCGGGACGATGCTGGTCACCGGTACCTCGGTCTCGACCGTCTTCCGCGGCCTCGGCCGCGGCGTCCGCCACACCGTCCGCGGCAGCCGCGACCTCGCCCAGACGGCGGTCCAGCACCGCGAGGCCCGCCGTGAGCAGAAGACCTACCCCTTCGAGGCCCAGGCCGGCCCCACCGACGTGATGAGCACCTACCCGGAGACGGACGAGTTCGAGCCGACCGTCGCCCTGGGGCAAGACGACTTCAACCAAGAGGTGGCCGAGGCTGAGCACGGTGAAGCCGACCCCGGCACGCCCGGACGCGAAGCGGAGGACATCCCAGGCATCGACGAGGGCCGAGCCGACCACCATGAGTCGCCCCGGCAAACCCCGATGGGCAACAAGCGGGGCGTCACCGAATCCGAGCAGATCGACTACCGGCCGCCGCCCGCCAGCGTGCTCGAAGAAGGGACGCGGCGACAAGGGGCCGGACCCGCGCGACCACGATGCGATCGGCCGCAAGCTGGTCGAGGCGCTGGGCCACTTCGGGGTCGAGGCGAGGATTGTCGGCGTCGTCAGCGGGCCGCACGTCTCCCGCTACGAGCTGCGCCTGGCGCCCGGCACCAAGGTGAAGAAAGTCACCGAGCTCTCCAACGACCTCGCCTACGCGCTCGCCTCGACCGAGATCCGCATCCTCGCGCCGATCCCCGGCAAGCAGGCGGTGGGGGTCGAGGTGCCGAACACCCGCCGCCGCCTGGTCCGGCTCGGCGACATCTACGCCGGCCGGCCGGAGAAGACCTCGCCGCTGGTCGCCTGGCTCGGCAAGGGGATCGACGGCAACCCGGTCTGGACCGACCTGGCGAAGATGCCGCACGTGCTCGTCGCCGGCACCACCGGCTCCGGCAAGTCGGGCTGCGTCAACGCCATGCTCTGCTCGATCCTGATGCAGGCCTCGCCGAACGACGTGCGGCTGGTCCTGGTCGACCCCAAGCAGGTCGAGCTGAACCACTACGAGCACGTCCCGCACCTGCTGACCCCGGTGGTCACCTCGCCGCGGCTGGCGGCCAACGTGCTGGCCAACCTGATCGGCGAGATGGAGAGCCGCTACGGGATCATGGGCGAAGCCCGCGCCCGCAACCTCGCCGAGCTGAACCGCGCCCGCGCCAAGGCCGGCGAGGCGCCGCTGCCGCACATCCTCTGCGTGATCGACGAGCTCGCCGACCTGATGATGGTCTCCCCGGCCGAGGTCGAGGACTCGATCATCCGCCTGGCGCAGAAGTCGCGCGCCACCGGCATCCACCTGGTGCTGGCGACGCAGCGGCCCTCGACCGACATCATCACCGGCACGATCAAGGTCAACATCCCGGCCCGGATCGCCTTCGCGGTCTCCTCGCAGACCGACTCGCGGGTGATCCTCGACCAGGGCGGCGCCGAGGCGCTGCTCGGCCAGGGCGACATGCTGTTCCGCGACGCCGGCACCTCGAAGCTGGCGCGGGTCCAGGGGGCGTTCGTCACCGAGGAGGAGATCGCCCGGATCGCCGGCCACTGGGCGAAGCAGGGCGAACCGGAGTTCGAGGCCGAGCTGCTCGAGGTGCGCGAGGAGAAGGGCGTCGAGGTCGCGGACGACTTCGACCCCGACAGCGACGACCTGCTCGACGAGGCGATCCGCACCGTCGTGCAGACCGAAACCGCCTCGGTCTCGATGATCCAGCGGCGCCTGCGGGTCGGCTACACCCGCGCCGGCCGGCTGATCGACATGCTCGAGCGCCGCGGCGTGATCTCCGGCTACGAGGGCTCCAAGCCCCGCCAGGTGCTGATTACCGAGGCCGATCTGCCGCGCCTGCTGAGCGGCGATCCGGTCCCCGAGCCGGTCGCCGTCGAGGGCGACGAACCCGCCTGACGCAATCCGTTCACGCCCGGGGACCACGAATAGACACAATGTCGGCGTGAACACCGGCATCGGAGCAACCCTGCGCGAGGCGCGAAATCGTCGCAAAGTCGATCTTTCCGAGGTCGAAGCGGCGATCAAGATCCGGCTGCGCTACCTGCGGGCGATGGAGAACGAGGACTGGGACGTGCTTCCGGGCGGCGCCTACACGCGCGGCTTCATCCGCACCTACGCCGGCTACCTCGGCCTCGACGGCGAGCGGCTGGCCGACGAGTACCGGCGCGCCACCGGGCCACCGGGCGGCGAGCGGCCGCCGAAGCGGGTCGAGCCGGTGCCCACCGGCCGCAGGCGGCAGCGACCGCGGCTGCCCGGCGGCGTCGCGATCGCTCTCGTCGCCCTGGCCCTCGTCGCCCTGGTGGTCGCGATCGGCCTGGTGAGCGGAGGGGGCGGTGGGAACTCCCCCTCCCCGTCCAACGCCGGGCATGGCAAGAAGCGGAGCAAAGCCGAGAAGAACGCGAGCACCGCGGCCAAGCCCGGGGTGGCGCTCAGCCTGGCCGCCACCGGAGAAGTCTGGGTCTGCCTGCTCGACAGCAGCTCCGAAGAACCGCTGATCGCGGGTCAGATCCTCGAAGCCGGCGAACAAGCGGGGCCCTTCCGGGGCAAGGGATTCTCGATGGCCTTCGGCAACGGCGCGGTGGAATTGAAGATCGACGGCAAGCCGGCGCCGATTCCGGAAAGCAACAGCCCGGTCGCCTACGAGGTCAGCGCAAGCGGCAAGCTGACGCCGCTGGAAGAAGGCGAAAGGCCCACGTGCGAATAGAGGCGGCGCGCCCCGTGAGGGCCGGCATCGTGGTGACCGGCACCGAGGTCCTCACCGGCCGGATCGCCGACCGCAACGGGCCCTGGGTCTCCGAACGGCTGGCCGATCTCGGGGTCGAGGTGGCCCACATCCTCGTCGTCGGCGACCGCACCGCCGACCTCGAGTCGGCGCTGCGCTTCATGGCCGCCGAGGGGATGGACCTGATCGTCACCTCGGGCGGGCTCGGGCCCACCGCCGACGACCTGACGGCCGAGGTCGTCGGGCGCTTCGCCGGCCGCGAGATGGTGCTCGACGAGCAGATGGAGGAGAAGATCGCCGCGATCCTGCGCAGCTTCGGCCGCCGCTTCCGCTTCGACGAGGAGGCGGTGCGGGCGGCCAACCGCAAGCAGGCGACGGTCCCGGAGGGATCGATCGCGCTCGACCCGGTCGGCACCGCCCCGGGGCTGGTCGTCCCGGCCGGGGAGCGGGTCGTCGTCGTCCTGCCCGGTCCGCCGCGCGAGCTGCGGCCGATGTGGCCGCGGCGCGGTCGAGTCGCCGCCGGTGCGGGCGATCCTCGCGCGCGCGACGCCCCTGCACGCCTACACGGTGCGGATGTTCGGCATCCCCGAGTCGGAGATCGCCAAGAGCCTGCGCGAGATCGAGTCCGGCGGGGTCGACCTCGGCGCGGTCGAGATCACCACCTGCCTGCGGCGCGGCGAGATCGAGATCGACGTCCGCTACCGGGCCGGGCAGGCGCCGGTCGCCGAGGCGGTGCGGGCCGGCCTCGCGGAGCGCCACGGCCGCCACCTCTTCAGCCTCGACGGCGAGACGATCGACAGCCAGGTCGCCCGGCTCCTGCAGGGGCGCCGCCTGGGCCTGGCCGAGTCGTGCTCGGGCGGCCTGCTGGCGGCGCGGATCACCGACCTGCCGGGCGCCTCCGCCTACTTCGCCGGCGGCGTCGTCGCCTACTCGAACGAGGCGAAGGCGGAGCTGCTCGGCGTCGACCCGGGGCTGATCGAGGCGCACGGCGCGGTCTCGCCGGAGGTCGCCGAGGCGATGTCGGCGGGCGCGCTGGAGCGCTTCGGCGCCGACGTCGCGGTCTCGATCACCGGCATCGCCGGCCCCGACGGCGGCAGCGAGGAGAAGCCGGTCGGCTACGTCTGCTTCGACGCCCGCCTCGCCGACGGCGCGAGCATCGCCCGCGCACCGGTCATCCCCGGCGGCCGGGAGGACGTCCGCGAGCGCTCGGCGCTGGTCGGGATGCACCTGCTGCGGACCCTGCTCGGCGGCGATGACTCGCCTCTGTAGCGAAGTGGGCGCACTCTTTTTACATTCGCGTGTTGTTCCGCGCGGCGGCGCCCCGTAGCGTCCCCGGCATGGCGAAGGAGAGGCTGAAGAGCCCGCGGGCGAGGTTGTTCGTCGCCCTCGACCTGCCCGAGGAGGTGCGGGCGGGAATCGTCTCCTGGGGGCGCGGGGCGCTGGCCGACCCGGCGCTGCGCCCGCTCGCCGCCCGGGTCGCTGCACGTTACCCTGGCCTTCCTCGGCTGGCTGCCGGAGAAGGAGATCCCCCGGCTGACGGGGATCCTCGCGGAGAGCGGCGGCCCGGCGCCGCGGATCGAGCTGGCCGACCCGGTGCCGCGGCCGGAGCGGGGAAGGCCGCGGCTGTTCGCGCTGCCGGCGGAGTCGCCGGGCGCCGTCGAGCTGCAGGCCCGTGTGCAGGAGAGGCTGGTCGACGCACGGCTCTACGAGCCGGAGAAGCGGCCGTTCTGGCCGCATGTGACCGTGGCCCGGGTGCGTCGTGAGGAACGCGGGTCGGCGCGTCCGGCGCTCGTCTCGCGCCCGCCGGGGGCGTTGCCGAAGCGGCTGCTGCGGCCCTTCGATGGCGTCCGGGTCACGCTCTACCGTTCTCAAATCAAGCCGCAGGGTGCGCAGTACACCCCGCTGGCGCAAGTCGAGCTGCCCGCGGACGGGCGGCAGTGAGGTGGATCAGATGGCAGACAAGAAAGCGGCTTTGAAAGACGCCTCGGCGAAGGACGCCAAGGCCAGGGACGCGGCCCTCGAGGCGGCGGTGACCCAGATCGAGCGCGACTTCGGCCAGGGCGCCCTGATGCGCCTCGGCGCCGACGCCGCGATCCCGATCGAGGCGATCTCCACCGGCGCCCTCTCGCTCGACCTGGCGCTCGGCATCGGCGGCGTGCCGCGCGGGCGGATCGTCGAGATCTTCGGCCCCGAGTCCTCCGGCAAGACGACGCTGGTCTACCACGTGATCGCCGAGGCCCAGGCCCGCGGCGGGATCTGCGCCTTCATCGATACCGAGCACTCGATCGACCCGTCCTACGCGGGCAAGATCGGGGTCGACACCGACGAGCTGCTGGTCTCCCAGCCCGACTACGGCGAGCAGGCGTTGCAGATCGCCGACCGCCTGATCGCCTCGGCGGCGGTCGACGTCGTCGCGATCGACTCGGTCGCCGCGCTCACCCCGAAAGCCGAGCTGGACGGCCAGATCGGCGACCAGACGGTCGGCCTCCAGGCCCGCCTGATGTCGCAGGCGATGCGCAAACTGGCCGGCAACCTCAACCGCACCAACACCGTCTGCCTGTTCACCAATCAGATCCGCGAAAAGATCGGCGTCCAGTTCGGCTCGCCGGAGACGCAGCCGGGTGGCCGGGCGCTGAAGTTCTACTCCTCGCAGCGGCTCGACATCCGCCGCATCGAAACCCTCAAAGAGGGCACCGAGGCGGTCGGCAACCGGGTCCGGGTCAAAGTCGTCAAGAACAAGGTCGCCTCGCCCTTCAAACAGGCCGAGTTCGACATCGAGTACGGGGTCGGCATCTCGCGCGAGGGGGGCCTGATCGACTTCGGGATCGAGCACGGCATGGTCCAGAAGTCGGGCTCCTTCTTCTCCTACGGCGAGACCCGGCTCGGGCAGGGTCGCAACAACGCCAAGCAGTTCCTCACCGAGAACCCCGAGGTCGCAGGCGAGCTAGAGGCCAAGATCCGCGCCGCGCTCGGCATCGACGGCGAGGGTGCGGCGCCGGCGGCGCCGGTCGCCGAGGCGAAGGCTGCCTGAGGCGCGCAGCCAATAAGATCGCGCTCGCATGAGCAACGAAACGATCTTCTACATCCTCGGGCCGGTGCTCGCCGCCTCGGCGATCGTCGTCAGCTTCGTCGGCCTGCGCGTCAAGAGCTTTCCCGGCAAGGCGGCGCCGCTCGTCTTCCTCTGGTTCGCGATCCTGGTCGGCGGCGCCACCACCTTCGCCGTCCTCCATTCTCAGGACGAGGAAGCGCAGCACAAGCAGGAGGTCAACCTGCCGCAGGCGACGCAGGAATCCGAAGAAGCGGAGAACCAGTAGCCCACTAGAGTTGGGCGTCATGCCCAGCTACCACGTCACCACGTTCGGCTGTCAGATGAACGTGCACGACTCCGAGCGGATGCAGGGGATGCTCGAGTCGCTCGGCTACGAGCGCGCGCAGAGCCGCGCCGAGGCCGACCTGATCCTCTTCAACACCTGCTCGATCCGCGAGTCGGCCGACAACCGCTTCGTCGCCCATCTGGGCGAGGCGAAGCGGCTGAAGTCCGAAGACCCCGAGCGGGTCGTCGGCGTCGGCGGCTGCTGGGCGCAATCGGTCAGGGACGAGGTCTTCGAGCGCTTCCCCTTCGTCGACGTCGCCTTCGGCCCGGGCCAGATCCACCGCCTTGCCGAATTCCTCGCCTCCGACTCGCTGAGCGCCCGGGGCTACTTCGAGTTCGAGGACTTCTCCGGCCACCTGCCGGCCCGCCGCGAGCGCGAGTTCCAGGGCTGGCTGCAGGTCTCCCAGGGCTGCAACTGCCGGTGCGCCTACTGCATCGTCCCCTCGACCCGGGGCCGCGAGCAGAGCCGCGACCCGGCCGAGCTGGTCGCCGAGGCGGAGGCGCTCGCCGCCGACGGCGTGCGCGAGGTGACGCTGCTCGGCCAGAACGTCAACAGCTACGGCCGCGACCTGCCGCGCGAGTCGCGGATCGGCTTCTCCGAGCTGCTCGCAAGGATCGACGCGGTCGAAGGGATCGAGCGGATCCGCTACACCAGCCCGCACCCGAAGGACATGCGCGAGGACGTGATCCGCGCCCACGTCGAGCTGCCCGCGCTCTGCGAGCACATCCACCTGCCGCTCCAGTCGGGCTCGAGCGCGGTCCTCAAGCGGATGCGGCGCACCTACGACCGGCAGCGCTACCTGGACCGCATCGCGCTGATCCGCGAGCACGTCCCCGACTGCGCGATCACCACCGACGTCATCGTCGGCTTCCCGGGCGAGACCGAGGCCGACTTCGAGCAGACGCTGGCGGTGGTCGACGAGGTCGGCTTCGACAGCGCCTTCACCTTCGTCTTCTCGCCGCGGCGCGAGACCGAGGCGGCGACGATGGACGAGCAGGTCGCGCATGCGGTGAAGCGGGAGCGGATGGAGCGGCTGGTCGAGCTGGTGCAGGGGCGGGCCGCGGAACGCGCGCAGCGGTTCGTCGGGCGGACCATGGAGGTGCTGGTCGAGGGTCCGAGCCGGACCGATCCGGCGCGGCTGCGCGGGCGTACCCGGCACAGCAAGACGGTCAACTTCGACGGCATGGCGACGCCCGGAGACCTCGCCCTCGTGGAGATCGACACCGCTACGTCCACCACGCTGGGAGGAACGCAGAAGCTTCTGGCCCGGACGTGAACGTCCTGGCGATATTCGGGCCGACCGGGGTCGGGAAGACCGGGGTGGCGATCGCCCTGGCGGAAGAGCTTCGGAGGCGGGGCGAGGATCCGGTCGCCATCTCCTGCGATGCGCTGCAGGTCTACGAGGGGCTGAGCGTGCTCACCGGGGTCGCTACGGCCGAGGAGCAGGAGCTGCTGGAGCATCGACTGGTCGGGTTCGTGCCCGTTACCCGGCCGTTCTCCGTCGGCGACTACATGCGGCTGGCGCACGAGGAGATCGATCGGGCCCTGGCCGCTGGACGCAGACCGATCGTGGTGGGGGGAACCGGGTTGTACTTGCGGGCCGCGGTGGCGGAGCTCTCGCTCGTGAAGGCTCCTCCCGGGGCCGAGGACTCCGAGCTTTGGTCGCCGCAGACTCGGCTGCCGACGACGATCTTCGGGCTGGACATGGAGCGGGCGCTGCTCTACGAGCGGATCGACGCCCGGACCGAGGCGATCGTCGCCGCGGGGGCGGAGGAGGAGGTGAGGCGGGCGGAAGCGCTGGGGCCGTCGCGCACGGCGCGCAAGGCGCTCGGCTTCGACGAGCTGCTCGGCGGCGACACAGAGCGGATGAAGAAACGATCGCGCAACTACGCGCGGCGTCAGCTCACCTGGATGCGCAAGATCCCCAACCTGCGCCAGATCGACCGCACCGGGCGCAGCGACAGCGAGATCGCGGCCGAGATCGCGGCTGCGCTGGCCCGTTGAAGCATTTGGGGGTCCATAGGCCCCCGAACCCTTCCATCGAGCGCGCGAATAGGCTGGGTTCGTGCGATTCGAGAAGTGGCAGGCGCTGGGGAACGACTACCTGATCGTCGAGGCGGATGAGCTGCCCTGGGAATTGACACCGGGCCGGGTGCGGCGGCTGTGCGATCCGCACTTCGGGGTCGGCTCCGACGGCGTGCTGCTGCTCTCGCGCAGCGAGGACCCCGGGCTGGTCGCCGAGCTGCGGATCTTCAACCCGGACGGCTCGGAGGCCGAGCTGTCGGGCAACGGGGCGCGGGAGGCGGTGCTCTACCTGCGGCGGCACGGCTGGACCGGGGAGGACGTGTTCACGATCGGCACGGTCGCCGGGCCGGTCACGCCGACGATCACCTCCGAGCGGACCTGCTCGGTCGAGATGGGGCGGGCTGCGACCGCTTCCAAGGACTTCCCGTCGGGTCCGCCCGACGGGCGCGGTTCGCTCGCGGTCGGCGGGCGCGACTGGGCCTTCCGGCACGTCTCGATCGGCAACCCGCAGTGCGCGATCGAGGTCGGCGACGAGGTCGAGCGGCTCGACGTCGCGGCGATCGGGCCCGGGATCGAAGGCCACGACCTGTTCCCCAGCCGCACGAATGTGTCGTTCTTCAAAGTCGACGGCAACCGCGTGCGGGCGCGGATCTTCGAGCGCGGCGTCGGCGAGACGCTCTCCTCCGGCACCGGCGCCAGCGGCGCCGCGATCGCCGCCTTCCTCGGCGGCGCGCCGAGTCCGATCGTCGTCGAGCTGGACGGCGGCGAGCTCGAGGTCGAGATCTCCGACGAGCTCGACGTGCGCCTCAGCGGCTGGGCCGAGCCGGTCTGCACCGGCGAGCTGTCGGCCGAGCTGCTGGAGGCGCTCGCCGAGCCGGGCAGTTAGATTTCCGCGCCCGTGGGGATCGCCAGCCCGTCCAACCGCCTGGAGGCGATGCCTCCCTACATGTTCCAGGAACTGGAGCGCCAGATCGCCGAGAAGCGCGCCGTCGGTATCGACGTGATCAGCCTCGGGATCGGCGACCCGGACCGTCCGACCTACCCCTACATCGTCGAGGCGATGCAGGAGGCGGTCGCCGACCCCGCCACCCACCGGTACCCCAGCAACCGCGGCCGCGACGACTTCCGGCAGGCCTTCGCCGAGTTCTACGACCGCCGCTTCGGGGTCGAGATCGACCCCGACGGCGAGGTGATTCCGGCGATCGGCGCCAAGGAGTGCATCTACAACCTCTGCTTCGCCTTCCTCGACCCGGGCGGGGTCGCGCTCGCCTCCGACCCCGGCTATCCGGTCTACACCGGCGGCCCGATCCTCGCCGGGGCCACGCCGGAGCTGCTGCCGCTGCTGCCGGAGCGTGGCTTCGTCCCCGACCTGGACGCCGTTCCCGCCGGGGTCGCGGCGCAGGCGCGTCTGATGTTCCTCAACTACCCCAACAACCCGACCGGGGCGGTCGTCCCGGTCGGCTTCTTCGAGCAGGTCGTCGACTTCGCCCGCGAGCACCAGATCCTCGTCGTCCACGACAACGCCTACTCGGAGACGACCTACGACGGCTACGTCGCGCCGAGCTTCCTCGCGACCCCGGGCGCCAAGGAGATCGGCGTCGAGGTCTTCTCGCTCTCCAAGGGCTACAACATGACCGGCTGGCGCTGCGCGGCGATCCTCGGCAACGCCGAGGCGGTGCAGACCTACTGGCGGCTGAAGACCAACGTCGACTCGGGCCTGTTCGAGGCGGTGCAGGTAGCCGGCGCCGCAGCGCTGCGCGGGCCGAGCGAGCCGCTGGCCGAGATCAACGAGACCTACGCCCGCCGCCGCGACCTGGTGGTCGGCGCGCTGAGCGAGATCGGCGTCGAGGTCAGCGCTCCGAAGGGGACGATCTACGTCTGGGCGCCGGTCCCCGAGGGCCACACCTCGACCTCGTTCGCCGAGCTGGTCCTCGAGCAGGCGGCGGTCGTCGTCTCACCCGGCTCGATGTACGGGCCGAGTGGCGAGGGCTTCTTCCGCATCGCGCTGACCGCCCCCGACGAGCGCATAACCGAGGCGGTCGAGCGGATGCGCGAGCACCTCGCACCGGACGGCTGAAAGGCCCGGAACGTCGTCATCGACATCCGCCTCGGCACGATCCTGGCCGAGGTCGGTTCGATCGGCCACCCGAGCGCGCTGGACGCGACAATGGGGCCGTGGGATACGGGTACCTCGTCATAGCCTTCTCCTTCGGGCTGGCCACCGCGATCATCGGCCGCGCCAAGGGCAGCTCGTTCTGGGTCTGGCTGCTGATCGGCACGGTCGTCCCGATCCTCGGCCTGATCGCCGTCGTCCTCTACCGCTCCGAGAAGAACGAGCCCGAGCGCCGCTGCCCGACCTGCGGCAAGGCGGTCAAGCTCTACGTGCAGGTCTGCCCCCGCTGCGGCACCGACCTCTACCTGCCTACCTGAGCCAGGTCCTGACGATCGCGTTGGCGAAGCCGAGGCCGTAGCGGGCGACGGCGGGCTTCTTCGAGCTGCCGTGGAGGCGCTTGGCGACCGTCACCGGGACCTCCTTGGCCGGGATGCCGCGCTTGATCGCCTCGATCATGAACTCGGAGGTGTGGAACTGCTCCTGGCGCAGGACGAGCTGCGGCAGGACGGTCGTGCGGACGGCGCGGTAGCCGTTCGAGCAGTCGCTGACCCGGGTGCGGGTGATGAAGGAGACGAGGCGGTTGAAGAAGACGATCCCCAGCTCGCGTGCGAAGTGGTTGCCCTCGGCCTCGCCCAGCACCCGCGAGCCGTGGGCGACGTCGACCTCGCGGTCGAGGACGGGCTTGACGAGGCGCTCCATCTCCGACGGCAGGTGCTGGCCGTCGGCATCGAGGGTGACGACCACCTCGGGGCCCGATTCGACCATCAGCCGGTAGCCGGTGCGCAGGGCCGCGCCACCGCCGCGGTTGATCACGTGGCGGGCGACGACCGCGCCGTGCTCGGCGGCGACGTCGCCGGTGCCGTCGCGCGAGCCGTCGTCGACGACCAGCACCGCGGTCTCCACCCCGCAGACCTCGCGCGGGATCAGGTCGAGCACCTGGCCGACGTTCTCGGCCTCGTTGTAGGCGGGGACTAGGATCGCCACCCTGCCGCGGAAGCGCTGCGGCAGCTTCGCCTGGCGGAACTCCTCCCAGGCGAGGCCCTCGAGCACCGCCGAGAGCTGCCGCGCGCTGCGCGCCGCCTGCGCGAGGGCGCGCAGGATCAACCCGAAGAGGACGAAGATCGCGAACACGGCGAGGCCGAGGATGCGACCGCCGTTGCCCTTCTCGAACGAGAAGGCCGAGAGCAGCGCGTCGGTCAGCTCGGTGCCCGAGACGATCGCCAGGCCGAGCCCGGCGAGCAGCAGGATCAGCACGTCGACGTTGCGCAGCGAGCGCCGCCGCAGGACCGCGAAGGCGACGATCGCCGCCGCGGCGAGCAGGCCGGCGACGCGCAGCGCGGTCAGCTCTGCGGGGAAGACGCTTGCCTCGGGGACCATGACCGGCGGGAGGATACGGCCGCGGCCGCTCTCGCCAGCGCCGCGCCGGCAAGCGGAAAGATCAGCGTCATCAGGATCTCGTTGCGGCGCGGGGCGGCGAGCGAGACGGCGCCGACCGCGGTGACGAGGACGATCGGCGTCGCCATCGCGACGAAGGCCCACCAGCGACGGCGCCAGGCGAGCACGCCGAGCCCGGCCAGCCCGAGCAGCACCAGCAGCACCTGGACGACCCGGCCGGCGGTCGATTCCATCGCCTCGCCGATGCCGGCGCTCCACATCCGCCACACCTTGCGTACCGTCATCGCCGCGTAGCCGACCGGATCTTCGCCGATGAACCTGGAGAAGTTCTGCTTGCCGATCTTGCCCAGCGCCGAATCGCGGGGCAGTTCCGGATAGCGGGCGGCGGCCCGGTCGAACAGCGGCGTCGGGTCGACCCGGTCGAGCGCTTCGGAATGCGGCGCGAGGTCGATCTGCCGGTAGCGCTCCAGCAGGCGCGCCTTGACCCGGTCGTATTCGCCGTCAGCCGGCAGGAAGGTGCCGACGTAGAGCGCCTTGCCGCCGCCGGTCGAGATCGGCACGGTGCGGTGCAGGACGACCTGGTTGCGGACCGCCCAGGGGACGATCGGCAACAGGAGGGCGACCGCGAACAGGGCGAGCCCGGTCAGGCCGGGACGCCGGCCGCGTTCGCGGACGATCCGGAACGCGGCGAGCAGGGCGAAGGCGACGCCGACCAGCAGGTACTCGGGGCGGATCAGCGCGGTGAGACCGAAGAGCAGGCCGGGCAGGAGCCAGGCCCGTAAGCGCTGCTGCTCGCCGGCCCAGAGGAAGGCGAGCACGGCGGCCGGCAGCGTGAAGATCGCCGGCGGCTCGCTGTACAGCGCCCCGGTCGAGTGGACGAAGGGCGGGTAGACGGCGACGCCGAGGGCGGCGAGCAGCCCGGCGGGCCGGCAGTTGATCCGCCTGCCGAGCAGGTAGGCGACGACGATCGCGGCCAGGCCGAGCAGCAGCTCGACGATCCGCGCGGTCCCTTCGCGGGCGCCGCCGGTCGCGTAGAAGGCCGCCGCGTAGAGCAGCGGCGCTCCGGGCGACCAGTCGCTCGCGTCGTGGAAGCTCGAGCCGCCGTAGCTGCCTTCCTCGTACAGCGACTTCGAGAGCGCGTAGTAGGCATGGGCGTCGTCGCCGGGAGTGCCCAGTGGCTCGATCACCCGGTAGGCGCGCAGGCCGAAGCCGAGCGCGAGGATCGCCGCCAGCGCGATCAGCGTCCTGCGCCCGTGCCGCGCCGGCAGGCCGCGAATCCAGCTGCTCAGCGCTTCCATCGTCGCGCCAGGCTATCCGCGCAGGCAGTCGCGCCCACTCCGGCGAAAGCTGCCAGCAGCGGGATTGTCACCAGCGCCCGGCGCGGGGTGGCGACCAGCAGCTCGCCGACCGCCGTCGCCGAGACCAGGACGACGGCGAGCAGAAGCGCCTCCCAGCGGCGTCGCCGGGCGAGGACTCCGAGGCCGAGCAGGCCGAAGGCGAGCAGGGCCCAGTGCAGCGCCTCCCAGAGCGGCTCGCGCATCACGTCCCGCGGCCCCCGCCACCAGACGTTCGCCAGCTTCGCGGCGAGGAAGCCGGCGTATTCGAGGGGTCGTTCGCCGATCTCGTCCCAGAGCCGTTCGCGGCCCATGCGGGCGAGCGCGGCATCGGTTTCCATCTGCGGGTATCGCTGCGCGGCGAGGGCGGCGAGGGTCTGCTCGAGCCGCGGTTCGGCCGGGAGCCCCGCCCGCAGTCCGGGGTGGCGTTCGAGCACCTCGGCGCCGACCCGTTCGGGATCGCCGCCGGAAGGCATGTAGGAGCCGGCGAACAGCACCTGCCCGCCGCCGGTCGAGATCGGCACGAAGCGCTCGAGGGCGATCGCGTTGCGGACCGTCCAGGGGGCGACGACGAGGGTCACGCCGGCGAGCAGGATCGCGGCCTGGGCGAGTCCGCTGCGCCAGCCGGCCCAGCCGCGGCGGGCGAGGATCGCGAGGGCGATCGGGATCGAGATCGCCAGGTACTCGGGGCGGGTCAGGGCCAAAGCGCCCAGCAACAGGCCAGGCAGCAGCCACTTCGCGGGCGGCGGCCGATCCGCTGCCCAGAGCATCGATAAGACCGCCCCGGAGAGGAGGGAAGCTGCCAAGGGCTCTGACATCAGCATGCCCTGGTACTCGAGCAGGGCGGGGTAGATGGCTACGGCGGCGGCGGCGATCAGGCCCGCCCGGAAGCCGGACAGGCGGCGGCCGATCAGGAAGGCGAAGAGGACCGAGAGGGAGCCGATCAGGGCGAGGACGACGCGGGCGAAGCGCTCGTGGACGCCGCCGCTGAGCGCGTAGAGGCCGCCGGCGAGCAGCGGCACGCCGGGGGAGTAGTTGCTCGCCGGCTGGGTCGCGCCGGGGCCGGCGGTGAAGCCTTCGCCGCGCTCGAGGTTCGCGGCGATGCGGGCGTAGACGGCGGCGTCGTAGACCGGTGCGCGACCCACCCAGGCGCAGTCGACGCGAAGGCCGACGCCGAGCAGCAGCACGGCGACCAGGGCGATCGTTCGCTTCACCGGTCGGATGCTATGTCGCCTCCGTCCGTTACCCTGCCGCGACCTATGCGCGTTCTCATTCTCGGGGGCGACGGCTACCTGGGCTGGCCGACCGCCCTGCGCTTCTCGGCCCGCGGGCACGAGGTCGCGGTCGTCGACAACTTCTCCCGCCGCCGCTGGCACTCGGAACACGGCTCCTCCTCGCTGACCCCGATCCTGCCGCTGGAGGAGCGGATCGCCGCCTGGCGCGAGGTCTCCGGCGAGCAGATCCGCAGCTACGTCGGCGCCGTCGAGGACGGCGACTTCCTCGAAGAGGTCGTCGCCGAGACCCGCCCCGAGGCGGTCGTCCACTACGGCCAGCAGCCCTCGGCCCCCTACTCGATGCTCTCGCGCGAGCGCGCGGTCGAGACCCAGCACACCAACGTGATCGGCAACCTCAACCTGCTGTTCTCGATCCGCGACCACGTCCCCGACTGCCACCTGGTCAAGCTCGGCACGATGGGCGAGTACGGCCAGCCCGAGATCGACATCGAGGAGGGCTACATCGAGATCTCCCACAAGGGCCGCTCCGACACCCTGCCCTTCCCGAAGCTGCCCGGCTCGCTGTATCACTGCTCGAAGGTCCACGACTCGACCAACATCCACTTCGCCTGCCGCACCTGGGGCCTGCGGGCGACCGATCTCAACCAGGGAGTCGTCTACGGGATCGAGACCGCCGAGACCGCCCGCGACGAGCGCCTGATCACCCGCTTCGACTACGACGAGCTGTTCGGCACCGTGCTCAACCGCTTCTGCGTGCAGGCGGTGATCGGCCACCCGCTCACCGTCTACGGCTCCGGCCACCAGACCCGCGGCTTCCTCAACGTCCGCGACACCCTGGCCTGCGTCGAGCTGGCGGTGCAGAACCCCGCCGAGCGGGGCGAGTTCCGCGTCTTCAACCAGTTCGCCGAGCAGTTCTCGGTGCTGGAGCTGGCGCAGCTCGTGAAGCACGCCGGCGAGCACCTCGGCTACGAGGTCGAGGTCAACCACGTCGACAACCCCCGGGTGGAGAAGGAAGAGCACTACTACAACGCCGTCCACACCAAGCTGCTCGACCTCGGCCTGCAGCCGACGCTGCTCAAAGAGGAGCTGATCGAGTCGATCGTGCACGCGATCGAGCGCCACAAGGGCAACGTGATCGAGAGCTCGATCGACCCGCACACGCGCTGGAACCCGGCGAAATCCCCTGCTGGCCAGGCATAGCCCCGCTGGTACCATCGCGAGTCCGATGAGAGCCGCGGACGCATTGATGGAAAGCCTCAAGGCAGAGGGTGTCGAGCACATCTTCGGCATCCCCGGCGGCGCCAACCTGCCGACCTACGACGCCCTGGTCGACGCCGGCTTCCGCCACATCCAGGTCCGCCACGAGCAGGGGGGCGGCCACGCCGCCGAGGGCTACGCCAGGGCCTCGGGCAGAGTCGGCGTCGCCTTCGCCACCTCCGGGCCGGGCGCCACCAACCTGGTCACCGCGATCGCCGACGCGATGCTCGACTCGACCCCGACGGTGTTCGTCACCGGCCAGGTGCGGACCGAGCTGATCGGCACCGACGGCTTCCAGGAGGCCGACATCCTCGGCGCCACCCTGCCCTTCGTCAAGCACTCCTTCCAGGCCACCGACCCGCGCCAGATCCCCGAGTACGTCCACGAGGCCTTCCACGTCGCCTCGACCGGGCGGCCGGGCCCGGTACTGCTCGACATTCCCCAGGATCTCTCGCGAGCGGAGATCGACTACTCGCCGCGGACCGAGCCGGTCGAGCTGCCCGGCTACAAGCCGATTGGCAAGGGCAACATCAAGCAGGTGCGGATCGCCGCCAAAGCGCTCGCCGGCGCGCGCCGGCCGGTCCTCTACACCGGCGGCGGCGTGATCAACGCCAACGCCTCCGACGAGCTGCGCGAGCTGGCCGCCTGCGACCGCTTCCCGGTCACCTCGACCCTGATGGGCCTCGGCGCCTACCCCGCCTCCGGCGAGCACTGGCTGGGGATGCTCGGCATGCACGGCACCGTCACCGCCAACTGGGCGATGGACAACGCCGACCTGATCGTCGCGATCGGCGCCCGTTTCGACGACCGGATCACCGGCAAGCTCTCCGAGTTCGCCCCGCACGCGAAAGTGGTCCATATCGACATCGACCCGGCGGAGATCTCCAAGAACGTCGGCGCCCACATCCCGATCGTCGGCGACGCGAAGCTGATCCTGCCGGAGCTGACCCGCGAGTACCGGTCGCTTCAGACCGACGGCTCGCGCCTCGATCCCTGGTGGAAGCGGCTGCGGACCTGGCAAGAGGAGCACCCGCTGCGCTACGAGCCCGGCAGGGATGGCGAGATCAAGCCGCAGTTGATGATCGAGGCGATGCACCGGGCGACCGGCGGCAAGGCGATCGTCACCTCCGATGTCGGCCAGCACCAGATGTGGGCGGCGCAGTACTACGGCTTCGACGAGCCGCGTCAGTGGATCAACTCGGGCGGCCTGGGGACGATGGGCTTCGGCCTGCCGGCGGCGGTCGGCGCCAAGGTCGCCCGTCCCGACGACGACGTCGTCTGCCTGGCCGGCGACGGCAGCCTGATCATGAACTGCCAGGAGCTGGCGACCTGCGTCACCGAGCAGATCCCGGTCAAGGTCTTCCTGATGAACAACGGCTACATGGGCATGGTCCGCCAGTGGCAGGAGCTGTTCTGGGACCGTCGCTACAGCTCGGTGCAGATGGGCGCCAGCCCCGACTGGGTGAAGCTGGCCGAGGCCTTCGGCGCGACCGGGATGCGCTGCGAGGACGCCGGCGAGCTCGAGGGCGCGATGGCGAAGGCGCTCGAGGCCGAGGGCCCGGTGCTGCTCGACGTGCGCGTCGCCCAGGAGGAGAACTGCTACCCGATGATCCCGCCGGGTGCTGCGGCCAGAGATATGGTCGAGGCAGGGTCATGATGGAGGCGGGAACCCCGGATCTGGTCCGACTCGAGGACCTGCACGTCCCCGGGCAGCTCAGCGGGCGCAAGCACATCCTCTCGATCCTGGTCGAGAACAAGCCCGGGGTCCTGGCCCGTATCGCCGGCCTCTTCTCGCGCCGCGGCTTCAACATCGACACCCTCGCCGTCGGCCCGACCGACGACCCGAGCGTCTCCCGCGTCACCCTGACGCTGGACGGCGCCGTCCACCCGATCGACCAGGTGACCAAGCAGCTGCACAAGCTCGTCAACGTGCTGAAGATCCGCGACATGGAGCCGGAGGAGACGGTCGCCCGCGAGATGGCGATGTTCAAGGTCTCCGCCGCGGTCGAGAACCGGGCCGAGATCATCCAGTTCGCGGAGATCTTCCGGGCGAAGATCATCGACGTCGCGCGCCGTACGATGACGATCGAGGTGACCGGCTCGGCCGAGAAGATCGAGGCCTTCGAGCGGATGATCCGCCCGCACGGGCTCATAGAGATGGTCCGCACCGGCGAGATCGCCATTGCCAGAGGCAGCGACTAGCCTCCGCGCGGGCATCGAGGAGGCGGCCCGCCGCGGGCGGCGGACGCTGGTCAGCGTCACCGTGCCGGTCGAGGGAGTCGACCCGTGTGCGGCTGTCTTCGCCTCCCGCCTGGCGTCGGATCGCTGGTTCTGCTGGGAGCAGCCGGATCGGGAGTTCGCGCTGGCCGCGCTGGGGGTGGCGCATGAGGCTACCTCGCGCGGGGACGACCGGTTCGACGACGTGGCGCGCGAGTGCCTGCGCCTGAGCGAGGGCGCGGTGCTGGAGGAGCCCGCCGGGCTGCCGGCGGGAGCCGGGCCTGTTTGGACCGGCGGCTTTGCCTTCGACCCTCAGGGTGCGAGCTCGGCGCCCTGGTCCTCGTTCGCAGCAGCGGCTCTGACACTGCCCGAGCTGTCCCTCTGTCGCTGCGGCGACCGAACCTTTCTCACCGTCAACACGATCGTTCACCCTGGCAACTCCGGTTCCGCTGCTCCTTTGCAGCGAATATCGGCTCTGAGGAACAGCGGAATGCCGTTGTTGGATCCGCATCTCACCGCGCGGGCCGAGATTCGCAGTTCCCGGCCGCCGGGTGAGTTCGAGCGGGCGGTCGAGCGGGCCACAGAGCGGATCGGCGGCGGCGAGATGAGCAAGGTCGTCCTCGCCCGCGAGGTCGTCGTCGAGGCCGCCTCGGCCCACGATCCCGCCGCTGTCTTCGGCGCCCTGCGCGAGCAGTTCCCCTCCTGCTTCTGCTTCTGCGCCGGCACCCCCGAGGCGGCCTTCGTCGGCGCCAGCCCGGAGCTTCTTGTGCGCCGCTCGGGGGCCAGCGCGCAGACGGTCGCGCTCGCCGGATCGACTCGTCGCAGCTCCGACCCGGCGGTCGACGACCACCTCGGCGAGCAGCTGCTGCGCAGCGACAAGGACCGCCGCGAGCAGCGGATCGTCGCCGAGCGGATCGTCCGCACCCTGCGCCCGCACTCGGTCTGGGTCGAGACAGCGCCGGAGCCGGAGGTGGTCAAGGTCGCCAACATCCAGCACCTGGCGACGCCGGTGATCGCCCAGCTCGCCGAACCGCGCTCGGCGATCGCCCTGGCCGGCCTGCTGCACCCGACCCCGGCGGTCGGCGGCGAGCCCTGGCCGCGGGCGGCGGCCGCGATCGCTGAGCTGGAGCACATGGACCGGGGCTGGTACGCCGGCCCGGTCGGCTGGATGGACGCGACCGAGGACGGTGAGTTCTGCGTCGCCCTGCGCAGCGCCCTGCTGCGCGACCGCGAGGCCCGCCTCTACGCGGGAGTCGGCGTCGTCGCCGGCTCCGACCCGGCGGCCGAGCTGGCGGAGACCGAGGTCAAGCTCGAAGCGCTGCTGCCACTGCTGGCCGAGTAGCCACCCGAGCCCCAGTGATCGGTCAGAATGCTGGCGTGATCCGGCGCGCGTTGGGGGTGGGGGGAGTGTTGCTATTCGGAATCGTCGGCACTGCCTGCGCCGCGGCTCCCAGTGGGCCGCGTCTTGCGCTCGAGACGCTGAGCCGCACCGCTCAAAGGCTGGCAATCGAGACAGCGAGTCAGTCGGGTGCGCGGCGGCAGGCGGTGGTTGGGGGTTCGAAGTCGACAAGCGAGCCCCTGCCCGAGTTCGGATTCGCACCGAGCTGGTCGCCCGATGGAAAGCGCCTCGTGTTTGGCGGGCATGCCGGCGGACGCCCACAGCTCTTCGTCGTCGCCGTGTCAAGCGGCCGAGTCAAGGCGATCCCCGGAACCCAGGGCGCATTCGATCCCATCTTCGCGCCGGACGGCCGCATGATCGCATTCGCACGCGCGCGGGTTCGCGCTCATATCGATCTTCCCAACGACCACAGCCCGCCGAAGATCTCCTCCTACGCGAGCGCCACCACCTGGATGATCGAATTGGACGGCGGCAATGCCCGCCGGCTGACGCCGTGGCACAACGGCCTCGAAATCACCCCCTCGTCGTTCTCACCCGATGGGAGGTCGCTTGCGGTATCCCAGTTCGACGAAGACAGCGCGGATTTCTACGCGGCACTCGTTCTGCGGACGGACGGCTCCGGCAGTGCACTGCTGGCGCGCGATGCCGCGCGGCCGGCCTTTTCGCCCGATGGCAGGCATGTGGCGCTCATCGCGTACCTCGCGCACAGCGAACCTGGATCGGGTAGGTACGGCTCCTATCGGGGGGCTCTGACGGTGATGCGGGCTGACGGCACGGAACCCCGGCTCCTCGCGCGGACGACCTTCGGCGAACAGTCACCCCCCAGCTGGGACCCGTCGGGAGAGCGCCTTGCCTACACCGAGGGGACGAGCGTCATGGAGATCAACGCCGACGGCAGCTGTAGACAGAAGGTACTCGCGGGCACGGCAAAGACCTCCTACTACGGCCCCGCCTGGCAGCCCGGCCCAGGCCGCGAGGCAGGCCGGATCGCCTGCTAGCGGATCGCCGCGGCGACGCGATCGGCGAGGCGGCGATGGAGGTCGAGGTTGGCCCGGCGGTCGACTGGAACCTCGATCAGGCCGGTGCCCGCGGCGAGGGCTTCGGGCAGCTGGCCCAGGGAGGGGAGCTCATGGTGGGGAAGGCCGAAGAGGTCGGCGGCGTGGGCGGCGCTGACGCTGCGGGGGGTGCCGAGAAGGGTCTCGAACTCGCCGCCCGGCATGACTTCCTGCTGGGGGAGGAAGTGGAAGATGCCGCCGCCGTCGTTGTTTATCGCGACGATGCGCACTGGGCTCTCGACCTCGCGAAGGGCCACCAGCCCGCCGACGTCGTGCAGCAGGCCGAGGTCGCCGGTGAGGATCGTGGTCGGTCGTCCCGTGGCCCGGGCGGCGCCGATGCCGGAGGAGACGAGTCCGTCGATCCCGTTGGCGCCGCGGTTGCAGAGGAAGATGGCATCGGCCGCGGTCGACGGCAGGAAGGACTCCTGGTCGCGGATCGGCATGCTCGAGGCCGTGTAGACGAGGTCGCCGTCGCGGTGGGCGGCGCCGAGCGCGAGCTGTAGCCCGGGCTCGGTCAGTTCGTCGTTCGCCGCCAACTCCGCCTCGATCGCTTCGCGCGCCGCCCGGTCCGCCCCCAGCCACAGCGCCGGCGCCGGCCGCTCCTCGCCGAGCCGCGCCGCCCAGCCGGCGGCCAGCTCGGTCGGGTCGGCGCGAAGCAGGGCGGCGGCTCGCCGAGTCGGCTCGTGCCAGCCGCCCAGCGGGTCGACGACGATCTGGTCCGCTCCCGACTCGGCCAGCCAGGAGCGCAGCGGCTTGCTGGTCGGCAGCTCGCCGAAGCGCAGCACCAGGTCCGGCGAGGCGGTTCGGCGGAACCGCTCGTCGCGCAGCAGCAGGTCGTAGGCGGTGACGACGTGCGAGCGATCGTGCGGGCCGCAGCGGATCTGCGAGGTCGGCTCGGCCAGGATCGGATACCCGGCGGCCGCCGCCAGGTGGGCCAGCGGCTCGCGCAGCTCGGGGTCGAGCTGGCGGCCGGCGACGATCACGCCGATCTCGGCCTCGGCGATGTGCTTGGCGACCTCCTCCAGCAGGAAGTCGCTCGGCTCCATGTCGATCGCCGTCACCGCGGTCAGGGGCCGCGCGTCGCGCCCGTCCAGCGCAAGCGGGTCGGTCGCCGTCACCGCGTCGTCGACCGGCAGCGGCGCCAGCGGCTCGCGCCAGGCGAGGTTGAGGTGCACCGGTCCGGGCCGGGGCTCGCCGCGCGCCGCGGCAAACGCCCGGCAGGCGGTCGCCCGGTAGTGCAGCAGCCCGTCGTCGTCGGCCGCGTGCGTCCCCACCTCGCAGAACCAGCGCACCGATTCGCCGTAGAGCTTCAGCTGGTCGATCGCCTGGCCTGCGCCGATCCCGCGCAGCTCCGGCGGCCGGTCGGCGGTCAGTGCGATCAGCGGCACCGCCGAGTGGTCGGCCTCGCAGATCGCCGGGTGGTAGTTCGCGGCCGCGGTCCCGGACGTGCAGAGGATCGCCACCGGGGTGCCGGACGCCTGTGCCGCCCCAAGGGCAAAGAACGCCGCCGAGCGCTCGTCGACGATCACCGTCACCTCGATCTCCGGCTGGCGCCACAGCGCGACCGAGAGCGGGGTCGAGCGCGACCCGGGGGAGACGATCGCCTGCCGCACCCCGCAGCGCGCCAGCTCCTCGACGAAGGCCGAGGCGAGGGCGGTGTTGGCGTTGGTCGAGTCCATTGCCCGAGAACCTAGACGAGACGGCCGCGATTGCAGCTCTTTCCGCCCTCTGACCCGGAAAAAGCTTCAATCGCCGTCGAGGCGATGGGCGATCAGCGCCTCCTCGTCGATCTCGACTCCGAGGCCGGGGCCCGGGGGCGGCTGGAGGAGGTCGCCGCGCAGCTCCCAGCCGACAGCGGCGACGTCGGCGGCGAAGAGGCGCTGCGTCGCCAGCCCGTGGGCCAGCGGCGGGTCGTCGCCATGGCGCAGCTCGCCGAGCGTCGCCGCCACCTGCGCGGCGGCGGCGATCCCGACGGCGCCGTCGAGGGCGCTGGTCATGTAGCCCGGCAGCACCTCGGCGATCTCGATCGCCGCCTCCGGGCCGCCGACCCTGGAGAGCTTGATCCCGGTCATCGCGAAGGCGCCCGCGGCGGCAGCGCGCTCCGCGTCGGCGCGGGTCCCGACGCTCTCGTCGGCGGCGAGGGGGATCGAGGTCGAGGCCGTGACCTCGGCTGCTTCCTCGATCGTGGCGACGGGTTGCTCGGCCAGCTCGATGTCGAGCGGCTCCAGCTCGGACAGCGTCCGCTTCGCGGTCTCTACGTCCCACGCTGCGTTGGCGTCGATGCGGATCCGCGCCTCCGGTCCGAGCGCATCGCGCACCGCTCGCACCTGAGCGACGTCGTCGCCGACCCCGAGCTTCAGCTTGAAGGTCGAGAAGCCGTCGGCGGCCCAGCGTTCGGCGTCTGCCGCCACCGCGGCCGGCTCGCCGGCGATCAGGGTCGCGTTGCAGCGCACCGCAGTCGCCGGCGCGGTCGATGCGTGTCCCTCGGCCGCCGCTCGCCGCCCGCGCAGGTCGAGCAGCGCGGTTAGCGCAGCGCAGCGGGCGGGTGGGGAGAGGTCGGCGAAGGCAGACTCCTCGAGCGACTCCCGCCCGCCGAGCATCTCCAGCTCCTCCGTTACCTGCTTCAGTGTCGTCCCGCCCCGAAGCGACAGCGGCACCGCTTCGCCCAGTCCCTCGACCCCATCCTCGTCGCGCAGCCGCAGCAGCACCATCTCGCGCTGCGCGAGGCGCCCGGCGGCCGTCACGTACGGCTCGCGAAACGGCAACGCGTAGGGAATTACCTCGACCGACGCGATCCGCATGGACTCAGCTTAAGACGCCAGCAGCAGCCCGAGTGAGACCAGCAGGCTGAAGGCGCCGAGCAGGGCGCCGGTCGCGGCCAGCGCCTCGTTCAGCGCCGGGCCGTCGCTGCGGCTGCTCATCGTCCGCAGCGGCGGCACCGCCAGCGGCAGGGCGAGCAGGCCGATCAGCGGCAACAGGCTGCCGCCGCCGGCGACCAGGGCGATCGGCAGGAGGACGAAGGCGCCGAGCACCAGCAGCCGGTAGAGGCCGACCGCGTTCTGGCGCCCCATCCGCACCGCCAGGGTCATCTTGCCGGCGCGGCGGTCGGTCTCCAGGTCGCGGACGTTGTTGACGACGAGGATCGCCGTCGCCAGGAAGCCGACCGCGATCGAGAGGCCGAGCGGCAGCGCGTCGAGCTGCTCGAGCTGCACGTAGTAGGAGCCGTTGACGGCGACCAGGCCGAAGAAGAGGAAGACGAAGACCTCGCCCAGGCCGGCATAGCCGTAGGGCCGCGGGCCGCCCGTGTAGAGGACGCCGGCGGCGATCGAGAGGGCGCCGATCAGGAGGATCACGATCCCCGCGACGACGGTCAGGTAGATGCCGCAGGCGACGGCGACCCCGAACGCGACCCAGGTTGCCGTCAGCACCCGCTGCGGCGCGACCAGGCCGGAGGAGGTGACCCGCACCGGCCCGAGCCTGTCGGCGGTGTCGGCGCCCCGCTTGGCGTCGGAGTAGTCGTTGGCCAGGTTCGTCCCGATCTGGATGAAGACCGAGCCGATCAGGGCGGCGATGAACGCCCCGATCCTGGGCAGCCTCCCGGCCCATTCGACCGCCGCCGCGGTGCCGACCAGGACCGGGGCGATCGCCGCCGGCAGGGTCCGCGGACGCGCCGCCATGACCCAGATTCTCATGGCCGCCTCGGGTACTTCGAGAAGTCGGGCCGACGCCCCTGCTGGTAGGCGTTGCGCCCCTCCTGTCCCTCCTCGGACATGTAGAAGAGCAGGGTCGCGTCGTGGGAGAGCTGCTGCAGCCCGGTCAGCCCGTCCTCCTCGGCGTTGAAGCTGGCCTTCAGCAGCCGCAGCGAGAGGGGGGAGAGGTGGAGCATCTCGCGGCACCAGGCGACGGTCTCGCGCTCCAGCTCGTCAACCGGGACGACGGCGTTGACCAGCCCCATCCGCAGCGCCTCCTCGGCGTCGTAGAGGCGGCAGAGGAACCAGACCTCCTTCGCCCGCTTGACGCCGATGTTGCGGGCCAGCAGGCTGGCGCCGAAACCACCGTCGAAGCTGCCCACCCGCGGGCCGGTCTGGCCGAACCGGGCGTTATCGGCGGCGATCGTCAGGTCGCAGACCAGGTGGAGGATGTGGCCGCCGCCGACCGCGTAGCCGGCGACCATCGCGACCACCGGCTTCGGCAGGCGGCGGATCTGCACGTGCAGGTCGCCGACGTCGAGCCGCCCGACCCCCTGCCGGGCGACCTCGTCGTCGCCGATGTAGCCGTCGTCGCCGCGGATCCGCTGGTCGCCGCCGGAGCAGAAGGCCTCGGTCCCGGTGCCGGTGAAGACGATCGCGCCGACCTCGAGATCGTCGCGCGCCCGCCCGAAGGCGTCGCGCAGCTCGACCAGCGTCTGCGGCCGGAAGGCGTTTCGCACCTCCGGCCGGTCGATCGCGATCTTCGCGATCCCGTCGGCCTTCTCGTAGCGGATGTCGCCGTACTCGGCCGCCACCTCCCACGCGATCGGCGCGTACAGCTCCTCTTCGGCGGGTGCTTCCCTGTGGCGTTGAGGCATGATGAGCACGATATCCCGCGCCCGATGAAACTCGACGACTGGCTCGCCCAGAGATCCCAGAGCTGCCCCGACCGCATCGCCCTGATCGCGGACGGCGCCGAGGTCACCTACGCCGAGCTGGAGGCCGAGGCGACCTGGGTCGCGCGGCGCCTCGAGGCGCACGGCGTGCGCCGCGGCTCGATCGCCGCGCTGACCATGCAACCGCGCCGCGAGCAGGTCGTCCTCGTCCACGCGCTGATGAAGGTCGGCTCCGTCCTGCTGCCGCTCAGCCCGCGGCTGACCGCCGAGGAGCGGGCCGCCGTCATCGCCGCCGAGGAGCCGACCGTCGACCTCAGCGACCCGGGCGAGCTGACCCAGACCGAGGCCGACCTGCCGCTGCTGGGCGAGCACGACATGGACGCCCCCTGCTGCCGGGTGCTGACCAGCGGCAGCACCGGCGCGCCCGACCCGGTCGAGCTGACCTACGGCAACTTCCTCTGGAACGCCGTCGGTTCCGCCTTCAACATCGGCGTCGAGCCGCAGGACCGCTGGCTCTGCTGCCTGCCGCTCAGCCACATCTCGGGCCTCAGCATCGTCATGCGCTCGGTCATCTACGGAACCACCGCCGTGCTCCACGACGGCTTCGAAGTCGACCGCGTCGCCGCCTCGCTCGAAGCGGACGAGATCTCGGTCGTCTCGCTGGTGACGACGATGCTGACCCGCCTGCTCGAGGCCGGCGCCGACCTCTCCAGGCCGCGGACGATCCTCGTCGGCGGCGGCCCGGTGCCGAAGGAACCGCTGGAAGAGGCGATCGGGCGCGGCGCCACCGTCGTCCAGACCTACGGCCTGACCGAGGCCTGCTCGCAGGTGACGACGCTCGCCCCGGCCGAGGCGCGGCGCAAGCTCGGCTCGGCCGGCCGGCCGCTGCTGACCACCCACCTGCGGATCCGCGAGGGCGAGATCCTCGTCCAGGGGCCGACCGTCGCGCCGAGCCGGGTCGACCCCGACGGCTGGCTGCACACCGGCGACCTCGGCCGGATCGACGAGGAGGGCTTCCTCTACGTCGAAGACCGGATCGACGACGTGATCGTCAGCGGCGGCGAGAACGTCGCCCCGGCCGAAGTCGAGCAGGTGCTGCTGCGCCATCCGGAGGTCGCCGACGCCGCCGTGGTCGGCCGCGAGGACCCGGAGTGGCAGCAGGCGGTGACCGCGGTGGTCGTGCTCGAGGACGGCTCCGAGGCCACTCCGGACGAGCTGCGCCGCCACTGCGCCGAGTCGCTGGCCGGCTTCAAGGTGCCGAAGCGGGTCGAGCTGGCGGCGGCGCTGCCGCGCACGCCCTCGGGCAAGCTGCTGCGTCGCGCCCTCCGCTAGCCTCAGCGCCCATGAGAACCGACGACATCTTCTACGACAAGGACGCCGACCTCTCGAAGCTGGAGGGGAAGACGGTCGCCATCCTCGGCTACGGCTCGCAGGGCCACGCCCACGCGCTCAACCTGAAGGACTCCGGGGTCGAGGTGGTCGTCGGCCTGCGGCCGGATTCCTCCAGCCGCGCCAAGGCCGAAGCGGCGGGGATCGAGGTGCTCGGGATCGCCGACGCGGCGAGCCGCGGCGACGTCGTCATGGTCCTGCTCCCCGACGAGAAGCAGGCCGAGGTCTGGGAGGCGGAGATCGCCGACGGGATCGCCGCCGGCAACCTGCTGCTGTTCGCGCACGGCTTCGCGATCCACTTCGAGCAGATCCTGCCGCCGCCCGGGGTCGACGTCGGCATGGTCGCCCCGAAGGGCCCCGGCCACCTGGTCCGCCGCCAGTACGAGGAAGGTCACGGCGTGCCCTGCCTGATGGCGGTCCATCAGGACGCAACCGGCAACGCCCATGACCTCGTCCTCGCCTACGCCGCCGGGATCGGCGGCGGCCGTGCGGCGATCATCGAGACGACCTTCAAGGACGAGTGCGAGACCGACCTGTTCGGCGAGCAGGCGGTCCTCTGCGGCGGCGCCTCGGAGCTGGTCCGGGCCGGCTTCGAGACCCTGGTCGAGGCCGGCTACGACCCGCGCCTCGCCTACTTCGAGTGCCTGCACGAGCTCAAGCTGATCGCCGACCTGATGTACGAGAAGGGGATCCAGGGGATGCGCTACTCGATCTCCAACACGGCGGAGTACGGCGACATGACCCGCGGCAAGCGGGTGATCGGCGAGGAGTCCCGCGCGGCGATGAAGCAGATCCTCGGCGAGATCCAGTCGGGCGAGTTCGCCAGGGAGTGGATCGCCGAGAACCGGGCCGGCGGCGAGAACCTGGCGCGGATGCGCGAGGAGGGCGCCGGGCACGAAGTCGAGCAGGTCGGCGGCGAGCTCCGCGAGATGATGCCCTGGATCGAGACCGAGTTCTGAGGGTTAGCCGGGCCGGGGCGCGGTACCCCTCTCCGGGAATTTGGTCGCTACGCGCTTCGCGCTCCGCTCCGAAGCTTGAGCGCGGCTACCGCCGCGCAGGAGACAGATTGCATATCGCCGCTTCGCGACATTCCCGGAGAGGGCCACCGCGCCCCGGCTCACAAACCGCCTCGGCGGCTCGTAGCTGCGGAATGGCGGGAGGGTGCGATGATTGGCAAGTGAAGCGGCAGCTTGAGCCCGAGCGTTCCCTGCGAACCCTGCGAGAGCGGGCTGGCGCCGAGAGTTGACCGATGAAGAGTGGCGAGATTTCATCGCCAAGCACGGCCCGCACATGCTTCCACCGGACGGCGAGGGGTAGTCCGCGCCCGACAAGGTGTCCCCGGGGCGCTTCTGGTCGGCCCTCCAGGATGCCGTCTAGTCATCCGAGCTGTAGCTGATCATCTGCTGCGCCATTGCGACTTCCTGGCCCCACTTGAAAGATGGACCATCGGGGAGTTGTTCTGGATCAATGACTTCAGGTTTTCCATCTTGCGGGGGAAAGACTTCTTTGGCAACGAGCGCGATCCAGTCCTCCTCCGCGGGGACTTTTACCGGCGGCTTTGTAACCGTGACCAGGATGCGGTCGGCCAGGACTTCGCCGTCTTCCTCGATCTGCTCCACGTAGGCGCGGCCGATGGTCACGGGCGCTTCGTCCGGGCTGTCCATTTCGGCACGCTGCCAGCGATTCTGCAGGTCATCCGCATCCTGCATGGCATCGCGTAGTGCACGAAGGGCATGAACTAAAATCTGATGTTCCTTCGCATCCTCGCGCTCCTTCTCCTCAGGGAAAATGTCCTCCCCCATTACCTCTAATACCAATTCACATTCAAGCCAGTAGGTAATAGCCCGGCGGCGTCGAATCGTCGTCCATGGCTACTTCAATTCCGTTTCCAGAAGGCACCGTCGAGCGCATGGATGAGCTGCTGGCAGAGAAGGGGCTGTCGAGCAGAGAGCACGTACGGGTCAGGTGCATCCGCCTGCTGGCCCTGGGGTGGAGGGCGCAGGATGTCGCCGAGGCGGTCGGCCTCTCCTGCAGCAGCGTCTATCGCCGCAAGGCCGAATTCCTCAGCGAGGGCGAGAGCTCGCTCCTCACCGCTGGCTGGGGCGGCCGCCGCCACGGGGTCCTCACCCCCTCCGAGGAAGCCGATTTCGTCGCCCACTTCGAGGAGGCGGCCCGGGAGGGGCAGATGGTGACGGCCTCCGCGATGCTGGGCGAGCTGGCGAAGCGCTGTGGCAAGCCGCCGAGCGCCATGACGCTCTACCGGATCCTCGCCCGCCACGGCTGGCGCAAGGTGGTTCCCCGGCCGCGCCATCCGCAAGCCGACCCCGATCGCCAGGAGGCGTTCAAGGAAACCTCCCGCAGCTCCTGGCGTCCGCCCGCGCGGGCGACCGGCGCCCGCTGAGGCTGATGTTCATGGACGAGGCGCGCTTCGGGCGCATGAACCGCCCCGTGCGCTGCTGGGCGCCACCCGGCGTGCGTCCCGTAGTGGACTGCCAGACCGTGCGCGAGTACACATACGCCTACGGCGCGCTGTGCCCGCAAGACGGCACGCTTTGCTCGCTGATCCTGCCGAGCATGCACAGCGCCTGCTTCGAGCTGTTCGCCCAGGAGGTCTCCAAGCGCCATCCCGACGAGCTCGTCGTCCTGGTCTGCGACGGGGCCGGCTCGCACACCGCCACAGAGCTCTCGCTGCCCGACAACATCTGCATCCTCACCCTGCCGCCCTACAGCCCCGAGCTGAACCCCACAGAGCAGCTCTGGGACCTGATCCGCGAGCGGCGCTTCTCCAACAACGCCTACGACACCCTGGATGAGGTCGAGGACGACCTCGCCGAGGAGCTGCGCGCCCTCGAAGCAGACCGCCCCACGATCCAGTCCCTCGCCGGCCACCCCTGGATAACAGCATCAATCAACTTGAGTGTTGATTAGTATAAGGCGTTGTAGGCATCCGACTCCTCCGGGAAATCAGCGAGTGACACGGCGCGGCAGAGCCAGACGACGCCGGAATCCTTGTCAGTCCAGATCAAACCCCGCCATTCCTCCCTGCGAATCCGGTACAAGCCCCTCCCGGGCATCTGGCTGAACGGCCGACCGTCGTCGATGGCCGAAGCGTCAGTGAACTGGTTGACGAACTTCTGAACGAGCGGGTGCTGGTTTGCGACCAGCGCTCCTGACTCAGGCCTCTCAATGCCCAGGTCGGCGCAGACCGCGTCGGTCATGTGAAGGACGAAGGTCTTGGGAAGGTCCGGTCGCGACCTGTTCGACAACTCGCGCGCATCTGCCCATTGCAGCTGCGACCCGGTCATCCAAACCGGGCTACTCGGCCTGGCGAACGATCTGAACCGAACGACCAAGGACGAGCGACACGGCCTCCGAGGTGCTGGCGGTTTCGTGGAGTTCGCCAACGCGCGCTTGGATACGCTCCAAGTCAAGATCAGGATAGAGCTCGGAGGGGGGGCGCAGCCGCCGGCGTCGCGCCGCGGCGGACATTTGCACCTCGCCTTTGAGTTTTTTGCCCTTAGGTTTGGCCACTTCCATCGTTTGGACTATGTCGAGGACGTCGAGCAACCCGCCGTGTCCGACCCCGACGGCGGCGACAGTGGTTCCAGACCCGAACACGCCTTGGGCCACTTGCCGCGCCGAGGACAAGGTCTCGCGGAGGCTCGTTAGCGCCTCGGCATTGCCTGAGGCCGGGTGATCAAGGTTGTAGACATCGCGTACCTTCCACATCCCTAGCCCGAAGAGTTCGCGGTCGACCTCGTACGTGCCTTCCGCGGACGAGATCTCATCATCGGCGGTATTCAGCGTTGATTTCCGGGCGCCCCCGAGCGATTCGACGTCCAGTAACTCACGTACCTCTCCGCCTAGCGGGTTTGCTTGCGCCATGGCATTCATCAATCGGCTCCTGACGAAATGGTCTCAAATTGCGCAACAAGATCGGCTTCGACGTTCGCAAACCAGTCAAGCAGCTTGTCACGGTCGTTGCCTGGGCCGGGGAAGTTGGTAAAGCGCCGGTTGAAGTCGAAGGTCCAGTCGTTGTTCTGATCGGGCAGCGGTGAGAGTTCGATCCACCACCGCGACATCTTGTCTCGGAAGACGAGCGTCACGCCGCCGCGTCCACCGCTCTCACCCCCCAGGGCGGAGGCCAGTGCGCCAGCATCAATTAGCTTCTCCGACGGGTCGGGGTCTCCTTGGCCCAGCGTTAGTCGAAGCGCAGCGTTGAAGCGGATCGACCCGCTCGGTGCTAGGTCGTCGGCACGTGCCAAAAAGTCCTCGGTGGCGCGCTTAACAAGCTCGCCGTCCGCGGTCTCCTTGAAGCCCAGCTGAAGGCGATCCGGTAGGACTTGGAGCCTCGCTTTCTCCCACTCCGTGACGGAGACGTCTCCGAGGAGAACCTTGTCCCCGCGAGCACCGAGATCAAGACGCTGCGCAAAGTCGTCCACGTCGAAGGCGGACGGGCTGACAGCGGCCCCCCGGCACACCACATTTCGCAAGGCGAGCTTACGCTCCACGCTGCGAGTATAGGTTCGCGGGTCGGCGGCGCGCTGTCCACGCTCAATCCGTCGCTGAGGAAGCAACCCGAAGCAGCTACTACCGGCTCTGGGGTCGCCCCGGCTCCAACTTGCTTGCAACGGCAGCCGTCAGCGTCCAGCGCCGAGTTGAGAGTGGGTGCTGGTTCGTCCAGCGGGTAACTTCGGCTTTCGGCGCCTACGCGCCGGGTGGGCCTTCGGCGCCGAAGCGGGTCTCGCCGTCGGGCAGCTTGCCGTCGCGGCCGACGTAGCCGTCCTTGCCGCCGACGACGACGTAGACGGCGTCCTCGGAGTCGCTCAGGTTGCGGATCTTGCGGATCGTCGGCGCGTCGACCCGGGCGAGTCCGCCCGGCTCCAGCTGGTGGGTCGAGCCGTCGCCGAACTCCATCTCGATCCGGCCGCTGTGGAGGAAGTAGAGCTCCTCCTGCTCGTCGTGGTAATGGCGGCCGGTCTCGTAGGAGGGCGGCAGGACGATCGCGTTGACACCGAAGGCGGTGACGCCCAGCTGCTTGCGGATCTTGCGGAAGCCCGGGCCGTCGCCGAGGTCGGAGAGGCTGGAGATCGCGTAGCCGTCCATCCGGGGCATCGTAATAACCTTGGCCGCCCGATGCCCGCCGCGACCACAGCCCGGATCCCCGCCGACCTGAAGCCCGCCGACGGCCGCTTCGGCTGCGGGCCATCCAAGGTCCGCCCCGAGGCGCTGGCGGCGCTGGCCGAGCGCGCCGACGTGATGGGGACCTCGCACCGCCAGGCGCCGGTCCGCGACCTGGTCGGCCGCATCCGCGGCGGCCTGGCCGAGCTGCTCGCGCTTCCCGGCGGCTACGAGGTCGCGCTCGGCAACGGCGGCACGACCGCCTTCTGGGACGCGGCCGCCGCCTGGCTGGTGCGCGATCGCGCTCTGCACCTCGCCTACGGCGAGTTCTCGCAGAAGTTCGCCAGGGTGACGGCCGCGGCACCGTTCCTCGCCGACCCGATCCTGGTCGAGGCCGAGCCCGGCGACGCCCCCGCCCCGCAGGCGGATCCGGGCGCCGACGCGATCGCCTGGGCGCACAACGAGACCTCGACCGGGGTGATGGTCGAGGTGCGGCGCCCCGCGGGCGCCGGCGACGCCCTGGTCCTGGTCGACGGCACCTCGGGGGCGGGCGGGCTGCCGCTCGACGCCTCGCAGGCCGACGCCTACTACTTCGCCCCGCAGAAGGGGTTCGGCGCCGACGGCGGGCTCTGGCTGGCGCTGCTCGGCCCGGCGGCGCTCGAGCGGATCGCCGAGTTGGACGGCGCCGGCGATCGCTGGCAGCCGGCGTTCCTCTCGCTGCCGACCGCGCTCGACAACTCGCGCAAGGACCAGACCTACAACACGCCGGCGGTCGCGACGCTGCTGCTGCTCGCCGACCAGGTCGAGTGGATGCTCGCCGGCGGCGGGCTCGACTGGTGCGTGAAGCGCACCGGCGCCTCCTCGGGCCACCTCTACGGCTGGGCGGAGGAGCGCGACTTCGCCGCGCCCTTCGTCGCCGACCCCGCGAAGCGCTCGCTGGTCGTCGGCACGATCGACTTCGAGGAGGGCGTCGACGCCGCCGCGCTCGCCGCGGCCCTGCGCGCCAACGGCATCGTCGACGTCGAGCCCTACCGCAAGCTCGGCCGCAACCAGCTCCGGATCGGGATGTTCCCGGCCGTCGACCCGGCCGACGTCGAAGCGTTGACGAACTGCATCGACTGGGTGGTCGAGAACGTCCCCGAGGCGACCCGGTGAAGGTCCTGGTCAAGGAGAAGATCGCCGACTCCGGCGTCGAGCTGCTGCGCGAGAACTTCGACGTCGACCTCGGCCTCGAGATGTCCGACCAGGAGCTGATGCAGTCGATCGGCGACTACGACGCGATCCTCGTCCGCTCGGCGACCAAGCTGACGCCGGAGCTGATCGAGCGGGCCGGCAACCTGAAGGTGATCGGCCGCGCCGGCACCGGGGTCGACAACGTCGACATCCCGGCGGCCACCAGGCGCGGGATCGTCGTCGCCAACGCCCCCGAATCGAACTCGGTCGCCGCCGCCGAGCACACGCTGGCGCTGATGCTGGCGCTCTGCCGCAACATCCCGCAGGCGCACGGATCGCTGGTCGGCGGCGCCTGGGAGCGGCCCAGGTTCAAGGGCGCCGAGCTCTACGGCAAGACGCTCGGGGTGATCGGCTTCGGCCGCATCGGCCAGCTGGTCGCCGCCCGCGCCCGCGGCTTCGAGATGGACGTCGTCGGCTTCGACAAGTTCGTCTCCGCCGAGCGCTTCCGCGAGCGCGGGGTCGAGGGAGTCGAGACGCTCGAGCAGCTGCTCGGCCGCGCCGACATCGTCACCCTGCACGTGCCGAAGACGCCCGACACGGTCGGCCTGATCGACGCCGGCGCGATCGCCGCGATGCGCGACGGCGCGCGCCTGGTCAACTGCGCCCGCGGCGAGCTGGTCGACCTCGACGCCCTGCTCGCCGGCTTCGAGTCGGGGAAGCTCGCCGGCGCGGCACTCGACGTCTTCCCCTCGGAGCCGTTCACCGAGCACCCGCTGTTCGCCCGTGACGACGTCGTCGTCACCCCCCATCTCGGCGCCTCGACCGCCGAGGCGCAGGACCGCGCCGGCATCGTCACGGCCGAACAGGTGACCGCGGCGCTGACCGGCGGCGTCGTCACCAACGCGGTCAACATCGCCGCTGTCCGTCCCGAGGAGATGGAGGCGCTGGCGCCCTTCGTGCCGCTCTGCGAAAAGCTCGGCCGCCTCGCCCAGGGCCTCGGCGACGGGGCGATCGGCAAGGTCAGCGCCGAATTCCGCGGGCGGATCGCCGCCCACGACACCCGCCTGCTCGGCATCGCCGTCCTGGTCGGCATCCTCTCCGGCCACACCGAGGAGCCGGTCAGCCTGGTCAACGCGCCGCAGATGGCCGAGGAGCGCGGCATCGAGCTGGCCGAGACCAGCGACAGCGTCGCCGGCGACTTCACCGAGCTGGTCACCGTACGGCTCGGCTCCGGCGACGGCGAGGTCGAGGTCTCCGGCACCGGCGTCGGCCCGCGCAACGAGCCCTACCTGGTCTCGGTCTGGGGCGAGAGCTTCTACCTGCCGTTCGCCGACCACCTCGCGGTCTTCCGCTACGCCGACCGGCCGGGGATGATCGGCCGGGTCGGGACGATCTTCGGCGAGGAGGGCGTCAACATCATCTCCGCCGCGGTCGGGGCCGAGCCGGGCGGCGAGCGCGCCGTGATGGCGCTGACCACCGACGCCCCGGTGCGCGGCGAGACGATCGCCAGGATCCTCGAGCTGGACGGCTTCTCGGTCGGCCGCTCGGTCGACCTGTGATTTCGTCGGCGGTGGCCGCAACGTAAGCGGCAGGCGATTGTTCACTGCAGAGGATGAAGAAGCCGATCTTGATCACGCTGGCGATCCTGGCGGTGCAGGCGCCGGCGCCTGCGCTCGGCACCACCCAGGCGCCGACCTTCACCGTGCTGCTGGCCGGCGGCGACGAAGCGAACACGATCCACGTCTGGCTCACCGCCGACGGCCGCGACTACGTGATCGACTCCGCCGTGCCGCTCGAAGTGGGAGGCGAAGTCTGCGCCAACCCGCCGGGAAACCCGAACGAGCTGGTCTGCGACGCGCCGTCGATCGCCGGCTTCGAAGTCAACGGCGGCGCCGGCAGCGACAGCGTTACGGTCGCCAGGGCGATCAAGATCCCGGTGACGATGCGCGGGGGCGCCGGCAACGACACCCTGATCGGCGGCTCCGGCCCGGACATGCTGCAGGGCGGCGACGGCGACGACCGCCTGGCCGGTGGGCGCGGCGCCGACATCCTCTACGGTGGCCGCGGCAGGGACGTCCTGATCGGCGGCGCCGGCAACGACGCCCTGCGCGGTGGGCCGGGAGAAGACGTACTACGGGGTGGTCGGGGAGAAAACGACGTCAGGCAGCTCCGGCGTCACCGTCACTGACAACGGAGCGCCACCGAAGCAGCCTCCCCCCGACGAAGAACAGGGCGATCAGGAAGCCGACCAGCGAGAGGCCGGCGTCGAGCCTGAAGGCGGCCTCGATGCCGTCGACGAAGGTTTCCTGGGCGGAGAAGACGGTCGTCGTCAGGCCGAGCCCGATCGCCCCGCCGGCGATCTGGCACATATAGAGGATGCCGCCGGCGAGGCTGCTCCGCGATTCGTCGACCGAGGTGACCCCGGCGGTGGTCGCGGTCGGGTAGAAGCTGCCGATGCCGATCCCGAGCACGAACATCCCCGGGACCAGCGAGCCGTAGGCGGATCCTTCGCCGACCTGTGAGAAGAGGAAGGGGGCGATCGCGATGCAGGCTGCGCCGACGGCGGCCAGCGGCTTCGCGCCGACCCGGTTGTAGAGCGGCCCGGCGCCGAAGGAGACGAGCGCGAAGGTCGCCAGGAAGGGGAGCATGCCGACCCCGGCTTCGAGCGGCGAGTAGCCGAGGTGCTTCTGCATGAACTGCGGCAGGTAGAGCAGCGCCGCGAAGAAGGTCGCCGACATCAGCGTGACCGCCACGCAGGAGGCGCGAAAGCTCTCGTTGCGCATCACCGCCCGCGGGATCAGCGCGCTGGGCCCGGCGCGGCGCTCGATCGGGACGAAGGCGGCGATCAGCACCGCGGCGACGGCGAGCATCGCGACCACCCGCGGGTCGCCCCAGCCCCAGTCGTCGACCTGGTCGAGCGCGACCAGCAGCGAGACCAGCCCGATCGAGAGCGCCGCGATCCCCGGGTAGTCGATCCGCTGCTGCTCGACTTCCGGCTCCTTCACCTTCACCAGGTAGTAGGTGACCAGGACCGCGAAGGCGGCGATCGGCACGTTGAGGAAGAAGATCCAGCGCCAGCTCGCGAGGTCGGTGAGGACGCCCCCGATCAGCGGCCCGATCGCGTTGCCGAGCCCGGCGGCGCCGAGGATGATCCCGCCCGCCAGGCCGGCCTTGTCGGACGGCAGCAGCTCGAAGGTCATGCCGAGGATCGCCGGCCACATCAGGGCCCCGCCGATCCCCATCGCGACGCGGCTGGCGATCAGCCAGGTCTCGGTCTGCGCGGCGCCGCCCAGGGCCGACATCGAGGCGAAGATCGCGGTGCCGATGAAGAAGGCGCGGCGGCGGCCGAACATGTCGGCGAGGCGGCCACCGGTGACGATCATCACACCGAAGGTCAGCGCGTAGGCGTTGACCACCCACTGCATCGTGTTGACGCTGGTGTGGAAGTCCATCTCCATCGTCGGGATCGCCACGTTGACCGCCGAGAAATCGTTGGCGATCACCAGCACGCTCAGGCTCATCGCGAGCAACGCGAGGATGGTTTTCCGGTCCAGGCCTGCGATCGCGCCAGCCTACGCTAAGCTGCTGAAGCGAATGGACCACCGGCTCGACAGCCTGGCGCTTCTCCTTCTCCTCCCCCTTCGGGGGGAATAGCGCCGGGCGGCGCGATAGCCGCGAGAGACAAGGTCATTCGATTCAGCTGGAGAAGGAGGTAGGTCCCATGAGCACTTCATCCGACGCCAACCGCGTCCACATCTTCGACACGACGCTGCGCGACGGCGAGCAGTCGCCAGGCATCTCCCTCAACACCGCCGAGAAGGTCGAGATCGCCCAGCAGCTGGCGCGGCTCGGCGTCGACACGATCGAGGCCGGCTTCCCGGTCACCTCGCCCGGCGACTTCGAGGCGGTCGAGGCGATCTCGCGCCAGGTCGAGGGGCCGGCGATCTGCGGCCTGGCACGCACCCACAAGGCCGACATCGACGCCGCCTGGGGGGCGGTGCGCGACGCGGAGCGGCCGCGCATACACACCTTCATCTCGACCTCCGACATCCACATCGAGCACCAGCTGCAGACCGACCGCGAGGACGTCAAGGGCCAGGCCCGCGCCGCGGTGGCACTGGCAAAGTCCTACTGCGAGGACGTCGAGTTCTCGCCGATGGACGCGACCCGCGCCGACGTCGAGTTCACCGCCGAGGTCTGCGCGATCGCAGTCGAGCAGGGCGCCACCGTGGTCAACATTCCCGACACGGTCGGCTACACGACCCCCGAGGAGTACGCGGACTACTTCCGCCGCCTCTACGAGCTGGTTCCGGGCCTGCGCGAGGTCGAGACCTCGGTCCACTGCCACGACGACCTCGGGCTGGCCGTCGCCAACTCCTACGCGGGCGTCCTCGCCGGCGCCCGCCAGGTCGAGTGCGCGGTCAACGGGATCGGCGAGCGGGCCGGCAACTGCTCGCTGGAGGAGATCGTGATGCTGATCAAGACCCGCGAGGACGTCCACGGCCTCAGCACCGGCCTGCAGAGCCGCGAGCTGGCGCGGACCAGCCGCATGGTCTCGCGGCTGACCGGCTACGCGATCCAGCCGAACAAGGCGATCGTCGGCCGCAACGCCTTCGCCCACGAGTCGGGCATCCACCAGGACGGCGTGCTGAAGGAGCGCACCACCTACGAGATCATGGACGCGACCGAAGTCGGCCTCGAGTCGAACTCGATCGTGCTCGGCAAGCACTCGGGCCGCCACGCCCTGCGCGACGCGCTGGAGCAGCTCGGCTTCAAGATCGAGGGCAACGCCCTGAACGCCGCCTTCAAGCGCTTCAAGGAGATCGCCGACCGCAAGAAGCAGGTCACCGCGCTCGACCTGGAGGCGATCGTCTCCGACGAGATGCGCGAGCGCGCCGACGCCCACGAGCTGGCCTGGTTCGAGGTCGAGGCGGGCTCGCGCCGCGAGCCGCTGGCCCGGGTCGCCGTGACCCTGCCCTCCGGCGAGGAGGCGGTCGGCGAGTCCGGCGGCGACGGCCCGGTCGACGCGATCTTCCACGCGATCCAGAAGGCCACCGGGACCGAGTGCGATCTGCGCCAGTACACGGTCGAGGCGGTGACCGGGGGGGAGGACGCGCTCGGCGAGGTCAGCGTGATGCTGCGCGCCGCCGGCCGCCTCGCCGCCGGCCAAGGGGTCGCGACCGACATCCTCGAGGCCTCGGCGCGAGCCTACGTGCGGGCGCTGTCGAATGCGCTCGAGGGCGCCGCGATCCGCGAGGCGGAGGCGGCGACCGCCGAGGCCGCAGTCGAGCGCACGCCCGGGCCCTGAGCCCACCGCAGCCCAACAACCCGCTCCGCTGTTCCTTACCCCCACTCGTCCGGGCAAAGGAACAGCGAGGGTTGACGTTGTATGTGATAACGTACGAATGTAATGAGTGCGGCAACGAGGAAGCGGACCATCGGCGAAGCCCCGGAGGCGAGTGCGCCGGCGATCGGGCGGCGGATCCACGCCCTGCGCGAGGCGATGGGGCTCTCACTGCGCGACCTGGCCGAGCGCTGCGGCGTCAGCGCGCCGATGCTCTCGCAGGTCGAGCGCGGGGAGACCAGCCCGACCCTGGCCGTCGCCAGGAAGATCGCCGGCGGACTCGAGCTGACCCTCTCGCAGCTGCTGCGGCTGGACGAGGGCGAGCACGTCGCGATCAGCCGCGCCGGCTCGCGCCGTCGCTACGAGCGCGGCGGCCACCGCTTCGAGGAGCTGACCCCGCCGCTGCCGGGCCAGCGCGCCGACGTCTCGCTGCACACGCTGAAGGGGGGCGCGACGACCGGCGGCCCGGGCGACCCGCCGATCCACGAGCCGGGCAGCCGCGAGACCGCGGTGGTCCTCGACGGCCTGCTGGCACTGGTCGTCGAGGGCACCCGCCACCAGCTGCGCAGCGGCGACAGCGTCACCTTCGACGCCGACCTGCCGCACCATTTCGAGAACGACGGCGAGGAGCCGGCGCGGTTCCTCGCCGTGATCGCCGCCGGCCTGAGGAGGAGCTAGCGGCCCCCGGACGCGGGAGTGAACGAGCAAGATTTCCGGTAATCATGAGTGCGAGAGAACGAGAGCAGAGGAGGCCGCGACCGGCTATGCCGAAGACGATGTTCGAGAAGATCTGGGAGGCGCACGAGGTCGCCGACGGCCTGCTCTACGTCGACCTCCACCTGGTCCACGAGGTCACCTCGCCGCAGGCCTTCGACGGCCTGCGGATGGCCGGGCGCGAGGTGCGCCGGCCCGACAGGACGCTGGCAACCGCCGACCACAACGTGCCGACCGACGGCACGATGGCGGCGCGGCTGATCGCCGACGAGCTCTCGCGCGTCCAGGTCGAGACGCTGGAGCGCAACTGCGCGGAGTTCGGCATCCCGATCTACTCGCTGGGCTCCGACCGCCAGGGCATCGTCCACGTGATCGGCCCCGAGCTGGCGGTTACCCAGCCGGGCATGACGATCGTCTGCGGCGACAGCCACACCTCGACCCACGGCGCCTTCGGTGCGCTGGCCTTCGGCATCGGCACCTCCGAGGTCGAGCACGTGCTGGCGACCCAGTGCATGGTCCAGAAGCGGCCGCAGACGATGCGGATCCTCTACGGCGGCGAGCTCGGTGCCGGCGTCACCCCCAAGGACCTGATCCTGGCGACGATCGGCCGGCTCGGCACCGGCGGCATGGCCGGCCACGCGGTCGAGTACGCGGGCCCGGCGATCGAGGCGCTCTCGATGCCGGGACGGATGACGGTCTGCAACATGACGATCGAGGGCGGCGGCCGGGCGGGGATGATCGCCCCCGACGAGACCACCTTCGAGTGGGTGCGCGGCAAGGCCGCGGCCCCCGCCGACTTCGACGCTGCGGTCGAGCGCTGGCGCGGGCTGCCGACCGAGCAGGGCGCGAGCTTCGACACCGAGGTCGAGATCGACGCCGGGGAGATCTCGCCGATGGTCACCTGGGGGACCAACCCGGGGATGGTCGTCGAGGTCACCGGCTCGGTCCCCGACCCGGCGGCGATCGACTCGCCCGCCGACCGCGAATCGGCCGAGCGGGCGCTCGCCTACATGGGACTGGAGCCCGGCACGCCGATGACCGAGGTGGCGCCGGAACGGGTCTTCATCGGCTCCTGCACCAACTCGCGGGTCGAGGACCTGCGCGAGGCGGCGGCGATCGTCGACGGCCGCAGGGTCGCCGGCTCGGTGCGGGCGATGGTCGTCCCCGGCTCCCGGCAGGTCAAGGCGGCGGCCGAAGCGGAGGGCCTGCACGACGTCTTCCGCGCCGCCGGATTCGAGTGGCGCGAGGCGGGCTGCTCGATGTGCCTGGGGATGAACCCCGACACCCTCAGCGAGGGCGAGCGCTGTGCCTCGACCTCGAACCGCAACTTCGAGGGGCGCCAGGGCAAGGGCGGCCGGACCCACCTGGTCAGCCCGAGGATGGCCGCGGCGGCGGCGATCGAGGGGCACTTCGTCGACATCCGCGAGTGGGCCTGAGGAGGGTGAGATGCGACCGATAGACGTGATCGAGGGCGGGGTCTCGGTCCTGGACCGGGCCGACGTCGACACCGACCAGATCATCCCCAAGCAGTTCCTCAAGCGGGTCGAGCGGACCGGCTTCGGCGAGTTCCTCTTCTACGACTGGCTGCGCTCCGGCGAGATCGAGCTGGAGCCGAATCCGATCCTCGTCGCCGGCCGCAACTTCGGCTGCGGCTCCTCGCGCGAGCACGCCCCCTGGGCGCTCGAGGACTTCGGCTTCGAGGCGGTGATCGCGCCGTCCTTCGCCGACATCTTCTACGTCAACTGCACCAAGATCGGCCTGCTGCCGGTCGTGCTCGACGAGCAGCACTGCCGCGCCGTCGCCGCGGCGGGCGAGGCGCGGATCGACGTCGACGACCAGACGGTGACCTGCGCCGGCGGCGTCTTCGAGTTCGGGATCGAGCCCGATGTAAAGAACCGCCTGCTCAACGGCCTCGACGACATCGGCATCACCCTGGAGAGCGTGGCGGCGATAGACGCCTTCGAGCAGAGCGGCAGCGGCTACGGGCCGGCGACGACGGTGCTCTGATGGCCGGCTCGGCGACCCGCGACTGGGACGCCGGCAGCTACCACCGCGTCTCAGTCCCGCACGAGGAGTGGGCGCAGCCCGAGCCGGCCGAGTTCCTCGGCACCGTCTGCCTCGGCCCCCAGCTCGACCGCCTCCCGGAGGGTCTGCGCGATCCCTTCGTCGCCGCCGTGCTCGAGGCCGAGCCCGCGCCGCTCGAGCTCGACTACGTCCGTCTCAACATCGACGCGCAGTGAATCAACGGCCCGTCTAGAGTGCGGGCGCGTGGCTGACGCTCCCCGCATAGTCGTCCTGCCCGGCGATGGGATCGGGCCGGAGATCGTCGCGGCGGCGCGGCGGCTGCTGGAAGCGCTGGGGGAGTTCGAGTTCGACGAGCGGCTGATCGGGGGGTGCTCGATCGACGCCCACGGGGTCGCCCTGACCGCCGAGGTGCTGGAGGCGTGCCGCGGCTCCGATGCGGTCCTGCTGGGCGCGGTCGGCGGGCCGAAATGGGACACGACCGACCCCGATGCGCCGCGCCCCGAGCAGGGCCTGCTCGGCCTGCGCAAGGGGATGGGCCTCTACGCCAACCTGCGGCCGGTGCGGCCGAGCCCGGCGCTGGTCTCCTCCAGCCCGCTGCGCGAGGAGCGAATCGCCGGCACCGACCTGCTGGTCGTGCGCGAGCTGACCGGCGGGATCTACTTCGGCGACAGCGGCCACGACGGTGACTCCGCCCACGACACCTGCGAGTACTCGGCCGCCGAGATCGAGCGGATCGCCCGCGCCGGCTTCGAGGCGGCGCGGCGGCGCGCCGAGGGGGGCGGCCGCGATCCCCGCGTCACCTCGGTCGACAAGGCGAACGTGCTGGAGACCTCCAGGCTCTGGCGCGAGGTCGTCAGCCGGGTCGCCGGCGAGTTCCCCGACGTCGCGCTCGACCACCTGCTGGTCGACAACGCGGCGATGCAGCTCGTCTCGCGGCCGGCCGACTTCGACGTGATCGTGACCGAGAACCTGTTCGGGGACATCCTCAGCGACGAGGCGGCGATGCTGACCGGCTCGCTGGGGATGCTGCCCTCCGCCAGCCTCGGCGCCGACGGCGATCCCGGCCTGTTCGAGCCGGTCCACGGCTCCGCCCCCGACATCGCCGGCAAGGGCGTCGCCAACCCGCTCGCGACCCTCCTCAGCGCGGCGATGATGCTACGCCACGGGCTGGGGCGGCCCGACGATGCCGCGCGGATCGAGTCCGCGGTCGACGCCGTGCTGGAGCGCGGCTTGCGCACGCCCGATCTGGCAGCCGAAGGCGAGGCCACGGTGGGAACGGATGAAATGACCGACGCGGTGCTGGCATACTTCTCACAGGATGGAGACCGCTGAGCTGATCTGGCAGAACGGCGAGTTCGTCCCCTGGGACGAGGCGAGGACGCATGTGCTCAGCCACGGACTGCACTACGGCACCGGCGTCTTCGAGGGGATCCGCTGCTACGAGACCGAGCGCGGCCCGGCGGTGTTCAGGCATCGCGAGCACCTCGAGCGGCTCGAGAAGTCGGCCGAGCTCTACTACTTCCAGCTCCCCTACTCGGCCGAGCAGATCCGCGAGGCCACCAACGAGCTGATCCGCCGCAACGGCCTCGGATCCTGCTACATCCGGCCGCTCGCCTATCGCGGCTACGGCAACCTCGGCCTCTACGCGACCGACGCCCCGATCGACGTGATCGTCGCCGCCTTCCCCTGGGGTGTCTACCTCGGCGAGGAGGGTCAGCGACACGGCATCCGGGCCAAGGTCTCCTCCTGGCGGACGATCTCCGGCGACAGCCTGATCCCGCACGCCAAGGCCTCCGGCCAGTACCTCAACTCGGTGCTGGCCAAGACGGAGGCGACCAACGCCGGCTACGACGAGGCGATCCTGCTCGACCAGCACGGCTTCGTCTCCGAGGGATCGGGCGAGAACGTCTTCGTGGTCCGCGACGGGGTGCTGTGCACGCCGCCGCACACCGCGGCGATCCTCGACGGGATCACCCGCAACTCGGTCGTCCAGATCGCCCGCGACCTCGGCTATGCGGTCGAGGAGCGCGACATCGCCCGCGCGGAGCTGTACCTGGCCGACGAGCTGTTCCTCACCGGCACCGCCGCCGAGCTGGTGCCGGTGCGCGAGGTCGACGACCACCCGCTGGGCGAGCCGGGCGAGATCACCCGGGTGATCCAGGCGAAGTTCGACGACGCGCTGCACGGCCGCGCCGAGGAGTACGTGGAGTGGCTCGACTTCGTCGAGCGAATTACCGCGGCCGCCTAGCGGCCGGCGCGCCCCTGCGCGCAGGCGGGCTCCCGTAGCCCATCCCTCGACTCCTCGATACGAAAGGCATCAGATGGAAAAGGTGAGGCTCTACGACACGACCTTGCGCGACGGCATGGGGACGCCCGGCATGTCGCTCTCGGTCGGCGAGAAGCTGAAGGTCGTCCGCGCCCTCGACGAACTCGGCGTGCAGTTCATCGAGGCCGGCTTCCCCAGCTCCAACCCGAAGGAAGCGGAGCTGTTCGAGCTGCTGGCCGGCGAGCGGCTCGAGAACGCGACGATCGCCGCCTTCGGGATGACCAGGCGCCGCGGCATCGCCGCCGAGGACGACGAGGCGCTCGCCGTCGTGGTCGACTCCTTCGCTCCCGTCGTCTGCCTGGTCGGCAAGAGCTGGCGGCTGCACCTGGAGAAGGTGACCAAGGTCTCCGACGAGGAGAACCTGGCGATGATCGCCGAGTCGGTCGCCCTCTGCCGCGAGCGCGGCAAGCGCCCCGTCTTCGACGCCGAGCACTTCTTCGACGGCTACCGCGACGACCCCGCCTACGCGCTGGAATGCGTGCGGGCCGCGGCCGGCGCGGGAGCCGAGAACGTCACCCTCTGCGACACCAACGGCGGCAGCCTGCCCGGGTTCGTCGGCGATGCGACCGCCGCCGTGGTCGAGGTCCTCGGCGAGGGCACGGAGGTCGGCATCCACTGCCACAACGACGCCGAGTGCGCGGTCGCCAACTCGCTCGCCGCGGTCGCAGCCGGCGCCCGCCTCGTGCAGGGCACGGTCAACGGCTACGGCGAGCGCTGCGGCAACGCCAACCTAGCCTCGATCCTGCCCGCGCTACAGCTGAAGATGGGCTTCGAGGTGGTTGCGCCGGAGCGGCTGGCGACCCTGTCGCAGGCAAGCCACTACCTCGACGAGCTCTGCAACATGGCGCCGGACCCGAGCCGGCCCTACGTAGGCCGCGACGCCTTCGCCCACAAGGCCGGGATGCACGCCGCCGGCGTCGCCGCCGACGCCAGCACCTTCGAGCATCTCGACCCGGCGCAGGTCGGCAACGCGCGCGAGATCCTCGCCTCGGAGCTGTCCGGCAAGGCGACGATCCGCAGCCAGGCGGAGCGGGCCGGGCTGGAGCTGGACGACGCGGCGGCGGCGCGGGCGGTCGAGCGGCTGAAGCAGCGCGAGCACCGCGGCTACCACTACGAGGCGGCGCCCGCCTCGTTCGAGCTGCTGCTGCGACGCGAGGCGGGCAGCTACCAACCGCTGTTCGAGCTGGAGAGCTTCCGCGTCGTGGTCGAGAAGCGCGCCGACGGCAGGGTCGAGACCGAGGCGACGATCAAGGTCAAGGTCGACGGCGAACGCTACCTGCGGGTGGCCGAGGGCAACGGCCCCGTCAACGCCCTCGACAGCGCCCTGCGCAGCGCGATCGCCGACCGCTACCCGCACCTCGCCGAGATCGAGCTGACCAACTACAAGGTCCGCATCCTCGACGAGAGCCACGGCACCGGCGCTGTCACCCGGGTCCTGCTCGACTCCTCCGACGGCGAGCGAGAGTGGGGGACGATCGGGGTCTCGGAGAACATCATCGAGGCCTCCTGGGAGGCGCTGGTCGACTCGCTCGAGTACGCCTTCCAGCCACGATGAGCGGTGGCGACCACATCCCGCTGGCGCAGCCCGAGATCGGCGCCCGCGAGGAGGAGCTGGTGCTCGAGGTGCTGCGCTCCGGCCGGCTCTCGCTGGGGCCGATGGGCGAGCGCTTCGAGCGTGACTTCGCCGCCTGGCTCGGGGTCGGCGACGCGGTCGCCGTCTCCAGCGGCACGACCGCGCTGCACCTCGGCGTGCGGGCACTCGGCTGGGGCCCCGGGGACGAGGTCCTGACCAGCCCCTTCAGCTTCGTCGCCTCGGCCAACTGCCTGCTGTACGAGGGTGCCCGGCCGGTCTTCTGCGACGTCGACCCGGTGACCCTGAACCTCGACCCGGCGGCGGTCGAGGCTGCCCTCGGCGAGCGCAGCGCCGGCATCCTGCCGGTCCACATCTTCGGCTACCCGGCGGCGATGCCCGAGCTGGAGGCGCTCGCCGCCCGCAACGGGCTCGGCATCCTCGAGGACGCCTGCGAGGCGCTCGGCGCGGTCGACTCCGAGGGGCGCCGCGTGGGCACGCGCGGCAACCTCGCGACCTTCGCCTTCTACGCCAACAAGCAGATGACGACCGGAGAGGGGGGGACGATCGTGCCGCCGGACGCCGGGCTGGCCGCCCGGCTGCGCGCAGAGCGCAACCAGGGGCGCGCCGCCGACATGGGCTGGCTCGACCACGGCCGGCTCGGTTTCAACTACCGGCTCTCCGACCTCGCCGCGGCGCTCGGGGTGGCGCAGCTGGAGAAGCTCGACGCGATGCTCGAGCGGCGCTCCGCCGTCGCCGCGCTCTACGGGGAGGGCCTGGCCGCGATCGAGGGACTGACCACGCCGATCGCGTCCCGCGGCGAGGAGCGGCGCAGCTGGTTCGTCTACACGGTCGGCCTGCCGGAGGGGGCGGATCGCGACGCGATCGTCGCCCGGCTCGCAGAGCGCGGCATCGCCGCCAAGGCCTACCTCCCCTGCATCCACCTGCTCCCACACCTGCGCGAGCAGGGCTGGCGCGAGGGTCAGTTCCCGGCCGCCGAAGCCGCCTCGGCCCGCTCGCTGGCGCTGCCCTTCTTCCCGCAGATGACGGAGGCGCAGGTCGGGACGGTGTGCGAGGCTCTGGCCGAATCGCTCCGCTGATGTCACGCTTTCGCAAACACCCGGACCCGCGTTTCTGGCGCCTCAATCGCTCGATCGAGTTCGATTGGCGCCTCGCGCCCTACGACATCGACCAGTCGCAAGCGCACGCCCGCGCGCTGGCCCGGATCGGGGTGCTCTCAGATCACGAGCTTCAGAGCATCTGCGACGGGCTCGACCGCGTCCGCGAGCGGATCGGGGCGCACGGATTCGAGTTCGAGCAGTCCGACGAGGACATCCACATGGCGGTCGAGCGCCTGCTCGGCGAGGAGATCGGCCCGCTGGCCGGCAAGCTCCACACCGGCCGCTCCCGCAACGACCAGGTCGCCACCGACGCGGCGATGGTCGTCCAGGCGCACTCGCTGCGGGCGATCGAGCTGGCCGGGGCGGCGATGCGGCGCCTGCTCGAGCTGGCCGAGCGCCACCGCGACTGGCCGATGCCCGGCTACACCCACCTCCAGCGCGCCCAGCCGGTCTACCTCGGCCACCACCTGCTGGCCTACTTCTGGATGCTGTCCCGCGACGTGCCGCGCTTCCGGTTCGCCCTCGACAGCGCCGCGGTGATGCCGCTCGGCTCCGGCGCCCTGGCCGGGGTCAGCTGGGAGATCGACCGCCGCGCCGTCGCCGCGGACCTCGGCTTCGAGCACGTCAGCGCCAACTCGATCGACGGCGCCTCCAACCGCGACTTCGTCCTCGACTACCTCTCCGCCGCCTCGACCTGCGCGATGCACCTCTCGCGGCTCGGCTCGGAGATCGTGATCTGGTCGAGCAGCGAGTTCGGCTTCTGCCGACTCGACGAGTCCTTCTCCTCCGGGTCGTCGATCATGCCGCAGAAGGTGAACCCCGACTCGGCCGAGCTGCTGCGCGCCAAGAGCCCCCGGGTCGCCGCCGACTACATGTCGCTGCTCGGCGCGATGCACGCCTTGCCGCTGACCTACGGCAAGGACATGCAGGAGGACAAGGAGCCGCTGTTCGACGCGATCGACACGGTCGAGGCGTGCCTCGACGCGACCGAGGGGATGCTGGCCGGGATCGCCTTCGACCGCGAGCGGCTCGAGGCGGCCTCCGGCGACGAGATGCTCGCCGCGACCGAGATCGCCGACGGGCTGGTCCGCCGCGGGGTCCCGTTCCGCGAGGCGCACGGGATCGTCGGCGGGCTGGTCCGCGACGCCGTCGAGGCCGGCAAGCCGCTCTCGGCGCTGAGCGTGGAGAAGATGCGCGAGTGCTCCGAGCTGCTCGGCGACTGGGTCTACGAGGTATTGCGGCGCGAGAGCTGGCTGGAGTCGAAGCGGATCGAGGGCGGCACCGGCTCGCAGGCGCTGGCGGCGCAGATCGAGCTGGCCCGCGAGACGCTTGCCGCGGTCGATGCACGGGTGCGCGAAGAGCGGGCCTGATCCGTGGGTGTGCCTGGTTCGTGGAAGCTTTCGGGGGTCCCCAGACCCCACAAAGCTTCCACGGAGCGCATCGACGCCGGCTTCTTCGCGCGCTCGGTGCACCTCGTCGCCCGCGACCTGGTCGGCTGCCGGCTCTTCTACGCGGGCTGCGGCGGGACGATCGTCGAGACCGAGAGCTACGAGCGCGACGATCCCGCCTGCCACGCCCACGCCGGGCTGACCCGGCGAACCACGGTTCTGTTCGGGCCACCCGGCCGCGCCTACGTCTACCTCTCCTACGGGATCCACAGCCTGCTGAACGCGGTCGCCGAACCGGACGGCGAGGCCGCCGCGGTGCTGATCCGGGCGCTCGAGCCGGCCGCCGGGCTGGAGGCGATGCGAGCGCGGCGGGGCGCCCGTCCCGACGCCGACCTCTGCTCGGGCCCCGGCAAGCTGACCGAGGCGCTGGGGATCGGCCTCGAAGCAAACGGCGCCGACCTCTCGGCGCCGCCCTTCCTGCTGGCCCCGCGCGAGGACGGCTGGGAGGGAGAGATCGTCGCCGGCCCGCGGGTGGGGATCACCAAAGCGGTTGACCGCCCCTGGCGCTTCTGCGTCGCCGGCAGCCCTTACGTCTCTCGGCCGAAGCCGGCCTAACCGGCGGTTATCCCGCCGCCCGATTCGCCGCCGCCTGGTTCGGGCGCCGGTTCGGCCGGGGCTTCGGGGGCAGCCGGTTCGGCTTCGGCTTCGGGAGCCGGTTCGCGCGCTTCCGGTTCCGGCACCGATTCGGCTTCCGATTCGGTCGAGGGTTCGGAGGGGACGTAGCTTTCTTCGCTGCTTGAGCCATGCGAGCCGTGGCTCTTCCGTTCGCTTTCGTGTTCGGCGTCCCGTTCTTCCCTGATCTGTTCCCAGGCCGAGATCACGCTCGCCCAGATCAGCGCCGGATAGGTGCCGCCCATCACCGGGCCGCCGTTGTAGAGGGTGGTCATCGGCGTCGTCGTGTCGGCGTAGCCGACCCAGACGCAGGCCGTGACTTCTTCGGTCCCGCCGCAGAACCAGGCGTCGCCGCTGTTCTCGGTCGTCCCCGTCTTGCCCCACTGGCCGGACGCGCCGATGTCGGCGTTGGTCCCGGTGCCCTGCTGGACGACCGTTTCGAGGATGCTCTTCGCCTCCTTGGCGGTGCTTTCGGAGATCACCTGTTCGTGCAGGGGGTCGTTGGCGCCGCCCTTGATCGTGTGGCCTTCCTCGTCGGTCACCTGGGTGTAGGCGACCGGGCTGTCGCCGGGTTCGGGCGCCAGGGTGCCGCTGACCCGGTCGCCGTCGTTGCCGATCGCCATGTAGGCGTAGGCCCAGCCCAGCGGCGAGACCCCTTCCTTGAGCCCGCCGAGGACCATCGCCGGGTTGGTCGAGATCGAGCCCGAGTAGCCCATCTTGTGGATCGTCGCGGCGATCGAGCGGGTGCGGTCCTCGATCGTCTTCCCTCTCAACCCCTCCAGCGCGAGCTGCGAGTAGATCGAGTTGTCCGAGTAGGTGGTCGCGCAGACGATGTCGCAGGAGCCGAGGTAGGAGCCTTCGTCGTTTTGGACGACGAAGGTTTCCCGGCCGTGCTTGCCGAAGTGGAATTCCTGCGGCGCGGATTCGTAGGTGGTGTAGGGGGAGATCCCCTCTTCGAGGGCGGTGACGAGCTCGAACGGCTTGATCGAGGAGCCGGGCTGGCGGCGACCCTGGGTGGCGAGGTTGAACGGCTTGGTCTGGAAGTCGGGGCCGCCGACCATCGCCTTGACGCCGGCGGTCTTGTTGTCGAGCACGACCACCGAGGCGGTCGGCGGCAGGTAGCCGAGGTAGTTGTTGACCGCTTCTTCGGCGGCGCCCTGAAGACGCAGGTCGAGGGTCGTCTTCACCTTCAGCCCGCCGAAGAAGGTTTTCGCCGCGCCGTAGCGTTCGACCAGCTGCTGGCGCAGCCAGGCGGTGAAGTAGGGGGCGCGCGAGTCGAGGCGGGGCGGTTCGACGTCGCCCGGCGAGGGGAGGGCCTGCTTGATGCCTTCCTGGTACTGGGTCTCGGTGATGTAGCCCTGTTCCTCCATCTTCTGCAGCACCAGGTTGCGGCGGGCGAGGCCGTTTTCGGGGAAGTACTTCGGGTTGTAGGCGGTCGGCGAGTTGATGATCGCCGCCAGCAGCGCCGCCTCCCACGGCTCGAGCACCGCCGCGCAGGGTTCGGTCGGCGTCTTTCCACAACCCGGATGCGCCTTGCCGAAGTAGGTGCGGGCCGCCGCCTCGACCCCGTAGGCGCCTTCGCCGAAGTAGATCGTGTTGAGGTACTCGGTGAGGATCTTGTCCTTGCTCCAGTGCCGCTCCAGCCGGTAGGCGAGCGCCGCCTCGCGGAACTTCTCGAAGATCGTCCGGCTTCCCTGGGCGGCGAGCGCTTCCTTGACGAACTGCTCGGTGACCGTCGAGGCGCCCTGTTCGGCGCTCTGGCTGAGGATGTCCTTGATCAGCGCCCGCCCGATTCCCCGCAGGTCGACGCCTTCGTGTTCGTAGAAGCGCGAGTCCTCGATCGCGACCACGGCGTTCTTCACGTTCGGCGAGATCTGACCGGAGCCGAGCAGGATCTTGTTCTGGTTGCTGGTCAGCTCGCCGAGCGGTTCGCCGGAAGAGTCGAAGACCTCGCTGTTCTTGGCGGCCTTGAACTGGGCGAAGTCGTAGATCGCCGGCAGGTCCTGGGAGACCGCGGTCATCATCCCGAAGACCATCGAGACCAGCGCCAGTGCGCCAAGCCCGAGCAGCACGAAGAGGATCCGCAGCTTCTTCAGGCGTGGCTTGGTGCGTGGGCCCGCCAAGAGGAGGCGGCAGTCTAGCATTGCCGCGATGCCCGACCTGACGCGCAACGCGGTCGACGTTCTGCCCGAGGGCCTGCTCGCAGCGCAGCTCGCCGAGGGCCGCCCGCTGCGGGTCAAGCTTGGCATCGACCCGACCACCGCCGACATCCACCTCGGCCACACCGTCGTCCTCAACAAGCTCCGCGAGTTCCAGGACGCGGGCCACCGGGTCATCCTCATCATCGGCGACTTCACCGCCAGGGTCGGCGACCCGAGCGGCCGCTCGGCCCAGCGCCCGGTTCCCGGCGCCGAGGAGATCGAGGCCAACGTCGCCACCTATCGGGAGCAGGCATTCAAGCTGCTCGACCGCGATCGCACCGAGGTCCGCTTCAACAGCGAGTGGCTGCGGATGGCGCCCGGGGAGTTGCTCGGCCTGCTGGCCCATACGACGGTCGCGCGCCTGCTCGAGCGCGACGATTTCCGCAGGCGGATGGCCGCCGGGAAGCCGGTGTCGGCGCTGGAGCTGCTCTATCCGCTGCTGCAGGGCTACGACTCGGTCGCCGTCGAGGCCGACGTCGAGCTGGGGGGGACCGATCAGAAGTTCAACCTGCTCTTCGGGCGCGATATGCAGGCCGCCTACGGTCAAAGACCGCAATCGATCATGACGCTGCCGATCCTGGTCGGGATCGACGGAGTGCAGAAGATGAGCAAGTCGCTCGGCAACTACGTCGGGGTCACCGATCCGCCGCCGGAGATGTTCGGCAAGCTGATGCGGGTGCCGGACGAGACGATGCCCGAGTACTTCCGGCTGCTGCTCGGCTCGGAGGTGCCGGCGGGCCCACCGAACGAGGCGAAGCGCGAGCTGGGGCGGCGGATCGTCGCGCGCTTCCACGGCGCCGGGGCGGCAGGTGCCGCGGAGGCCCACTTCGACCGGCTGTTCGTGCGCCATGAGGCGCCGGAGGAGGTCGAGGACGTCTCGCTGGACGCCTTCCTGGGCGAGGACGGCGGCTCGGTGCACCTGCCCCGGCTGATGGCCGGCGCCTTCGAGATCAGCTCCAGCGAGGCGCGCCGCCTGCTCAAGCAGGGAGGCGTGAAGCTCGACGGGGAGCCGCTTGCGGGCGATCGGCTGGACGTCGACCCGGCGGAGCTCGACGGCCGCGTTCTCCAGCTCGGCAAGCGCCGCTTCCGCCGCATCCGCGCCGGCGCCTGAGCGCCCCTAGGCAAAGCGCCGCCGCAGCGCTATACTCCCGCGTCCCTCTGGGATTGGCCCTGTGCCGTCCCATGCGCAAGCGACGGCGAGTCCCGTCGCAGAGGCGCAGCGGTCTTTGAAAACTGAGCAGCGTGCACTCCGCAGGCCCACGGGTCTGTGGATTGTTTGAGCCCGATCCACTCGGCTCGTCAGCGTG
>CAVOHR010000001.1:0-1426630 GCA_963695835.1 uncultured Solirubrobacterales bacterium | reverse complement strand
GCGGAGCGGCTGCCGCTCTCCTACCTCGAGCACCTGGCCGCGCGCCTGCGCAAGGCGGGGCTGGTCAGCTCGACCCGCGGCGCCCGCGGCGGCTATCGCCTCGCCAAGCCGGCCGGCGAGATCACCCTCGACGCGGTGGTCGAGGCGCTGGAAGGCCAGATCGCGCCGATGGAGTGCTTCCACGAGACCCCGGAGGGCAAGGTGCTCTGCTCGCACGAGAGCGACGGCGACCGCGCCTGCGCGACGAAGCTGCTCTGGACCCGCGTCCAGGGCGGCGTCAGCAAGGCGCTGGCCGGCACGACGCTGGCCGAGCTGGTCGAGTTCAGCGGCGGCAAGCAGGGGGGCGTCGAGACCGCCGAACCGGTCGGCAGTACCGCCTAACCCACCGAACGACACGAAATGGAGACCGATGTCTGAGCTGGAGATTCGCAACCTGCACGTGAGCGCCGAGGGCAAGGAGATCCTTCGCGGCCTCGACCTCGACGTCTCGAAGGGCAGGGTGCACGCGCTGATGGGCCCGAACGGGTCGGGCAAGTCGACCCTGGCCAACGCGATCATGGGCCACCCGTCGCTCGAGGTGACCGAGGGCTCGATCGTCTTCAAGGGCGAGGACATCACCGAGGCCGATCCCGACGAGCGCTCCCGCGCCGGCCTCTTCATGGCCTTCCAGTACCCGGTGGCGATCCCCGGCGTCTCGGTCAGCAAGTACCTGCGGATGATCCTCAACGCCCAGACGCGAAGCGCGCGGTGAGGCCGAGATCAAGATCAAGGAGTTCGCCAAGGTCGCCCGGGAGGCGATGGAGCTGGCCAACATCCCGAAAGACTTCTCCAGCCGCTACCTCAACGACGGCTTCTCGGGCGGCGAGAAGAAGCGGATGGAGCTGCTGCAGCTGGCGCTGCTGCGCCCCGAGATCGCGATCCTCGACGAGACCGACTCCGGCCTCGACATCGACGCGCTGCGCACCGTCGCCGACGGCGTCAACAGGTTCTCCGGCCCCGACATGGGCGTCCTCATCATCACCCACTACCAGCGCATCCTGCACCTGGTCAAGCCCGACTCGGTCCACGTCATGTTCGAGGGGCGGATCGTCAAGGAGGGCGGCCCGGAGCTGGTCGCCCAGCTCGAGGAGAAGGGCTACGGCTGGATCCGCGAGGAGGTGGAGGCGGGCGCATCCGCCTAGCCTGTCGACGATGGAGCCGGCGACGACCAGCACTCCGGCGGCGGCCTTCCCGATCGAGAAGGTCCGCGCCGCCTTCCCGGCGCTGGAGCGCGAGGTCCACGGGCGCCCGCTCGCCTACCTCGACAGCGGCGCCAGCGCGCAGCGGGTGCTGGCCTCGATCCAGGCGGTCGACCGCTACGAGCGCCGCCACCACGCCAACGTCCACCGCGGCTCGCACACGCTCTCGGCCGAGGCGACCGCGGCCTACGAGGGAGCGCGGGCGACGGTCGCCGACCACCTCGGCGCCGCCGACCGGCGCGAGGTGGTCTTCGTCCGCAACGCGACCGAGGCGATCAACCTGGTCGCGCGCGCCTGGGGCGACGCCAACCTCGGCGCGGGCGACCGGGTCGCTGCTGACCGAGATGGAGCACCACTCGAACATCGTCCCCTGGCAGCAGCTCGCCGAGCGGACCGGGGCGGTGGTCGACTGGGCGCCGATCGGCGACGACGGCCTGCTCGACATGGCGGCCTTCACGGAGCTGCTGGAGCGCGGGCCGAAGCTCGTCGCCGTGACCCACGTCTCCAACGTGCTCGGCACGGAGACCCCGGTCGCCGAGATCGCCCGCCTCGCGCACGAGGCCGGCGCGCTGGTCCTGATCGACGGCGCCCAGGCGGCGCCGAAGCTGCCGCTCGACGTCGGCGAGCTGGGGGTCGACTTCTACGCCCTGACCGGGCACAAGCTCTACGCGCCGACCGGTATCGGCGCGCTCTGGGCGCGGCTCGACCTGCTGCGGGAGATGCCGCCCTTCCTCGGCGGCGGCTCGATGATCCGCAAGGTGACCAAGGAGCGGACGACCTACGCCGACCCGCCCGCACGCTTCGAGGCCGGCACGCCGGCGATCGCGCAGGCGATCGGGATGGCCTCGGCGCTGCGCTGGCTCGACGGGCTCGGCATGGACGCGGTGCTCGCCCACGAGCGGACGATCGCCGCCTACGCGCTCGAGCGCCTCGCCGAGCTGCCGGGGCTGCGCGTCTTCGGCCCGCCGCCCAGCCCGGAGCGGGTCGGCCCGGTCTCCTTCGAGCTGGAGGGCGTCCACGCCCACGACGTCTCCGAGATCCTCGACCGCCACGGCGTCGCCGTCCGCGCCGGCCACCACTGCGCGCAGCCGCTGATGGACCGGCTCGGCGTCGCCGCCACCGCCCGCGCCAGCTTCGGCGTCTACACCACCGAGGAGGAGATCGACCGCCTGGTCGAAGGCCTGCCACGACGCCCGCAAGGTGTTCGGTCTCTGATGGACGAGCTCTACCGCGATCAGATCCTCGAGCACTACAAGCGGCCGCACAACTTCGGCCGCGTCGAGCACCCCGACCTCGAGTTCGAGGACACCAACCCGTTCTGCGGCGACGAGCAGCACGTGACGATCCGGCTCGACGACGAGGGCCGCGTCGCCGAGGTCGCCTTCGAGGGCCAGGGCTGCGCGATCTCGACCGCCGCGACCTCGCTGCTGACCGACGAGCTCCTCGGCAAGAGCCGCGAGGAGCTGCTGCGGCTGCCGAAGGAGCTCGTCCTCGACCTGCTCGGGATCGAGATCTCGGCGACGCGGATGAAGTGCGCGATGCTCGGCCTCAAGGTGGTCAAGAGCGCCAGCCTCGGCGAGCCGGCCGAATGGGAGGACGAGGGCGAGGCCGGCGACCCTTCAGAAGCGGTCGCAGACCTTTAGGGCCGATCCCGGTAGGGGTTCCACTTAACTTTTCCGAAGACAGGTTGCGGCTGTCCGTCGGCGTCGCCGCGGAAAAAGTACAAGACGTTCCACCCCTACCGGGATCGGCCCTTACGCGTTCTCCAGAGCCTCCTCGCTGAGTGCGATCGCGGCGAAGCTGGCGCCGAAGGGGTCGGTGAGGATCGCGAAGCGGCCTGCCGGTATGTCGATCGGGCCGAACATGACGTTGCCGCCCTTCTCCTTCGCCTGCTCGATCGTCGCGTCGGTGTCCTCGACCGCGAAGTAGACCTGCCAGTGCGAGGGCACCTCCGCGGGGATTTCGCGGCTGTTCATGTCGAGCATGCCGCCGACCGGCCTCTCGCCCACCATGATCGTCGTGTACGTGCCCATCTCGCCGGCCTCGACGTCTTCGAAGCCCCAGCCGAAGACCGCGCCGTAGAAGGCCTTGGCCGCCCCGGCGTCGCGGGTGTTGAGCTCGTTCCAGGAGATCGCCCCTGGCTCGTTGACGATGCCCGCGCCCGGGAAGGTGCCCGGCTGCCAGACCCCGAACACGGCGCCGGTCGGATCGGCGAAGATCGCCATCCTGCCGAGGTCCATCACATCCATCGGCTCGGCGATCACGCTGCCGCCCGCCCCCTTCACCGCGGCGGCGGTCGCGTCGGCGTCCTCGACCGAGACGTAGGTTGACCAGGCGGGTGGCTGGCCCTCCTGCATCAGCGGCATCATCCCGGCGACGTCTGCCCCGTTCTTCGTCGCCCGGCGGTAGCCGCCAGTCTGCTCGACGTTTTCGGACTCGGGCACGTCCCAGCCGAACAGGCCGCCGTAGAAGCCAACCGAAGCATCGAGGTCGGGGGTTCCGAGATCGACCCATGACGGGGTCCCGGGTGCGTAGGTGGTCATCTGGCTCATCGCCGCTCTCCTATCGTCGAAGGTCGCCTCGATCCTCTCATCCCAGTCGAGGGGGTGGTCAAACGCTTGTTACGCGGAGGCCGATCCGGCCTTGCCGCTAAAATCCGACCGTAGAAGTAGGATTAAGTCTCAACCCGCACGAGTTGCGGAGAAAGCGAGTCCCTTGAGCGACATCACCAGCACCTCGATCTCCGTCTGCCCCGCTGCCGAGCTGCCGCCCGGAGCGATGCGCCTGGTCGAGCACGACGGGGTCAAGATCGGCGTCTTCAACTGCGACGGGGCCCTGTACGCGATCGAGGACCGCTGCTCGCACGACGACGGGCCGCTCGCCGAGGGCGAGTTCGACGCCGCGACCTGCACCGTCGAGTGCCCCCGCCACGGCTCCCTCTTCGACCTGACCACCGGCAGGCCGAAGACGCTCCCCGCCTACGCTCCGGTGCGGACGTTCGCGACGGCCGTCGTGGACGACACCATCGTCCTGGAGGTCTGACATGGCAACGCCCGAGGCAGTTGCAGAGAAGAGAGAGCTTGCCGGGATCAACGCCGACTACAAGGAGAAGTTCGGCTTCCACGATCCCGAGAGCGGCTACGCCTACAAGGCGCCGAAGGGCCTCTCGCGCGAGGTGGTCGAGTCGATCTCCGAGTACAAGGACGAGCCGCAGTGGATGCGCGACTTCCGCCTCAAGGCGCTCGAGCACTTCTACTCCCGCCCGACCCCGACCTGGGGTGGCAACCTCGGCCAGATCGACTTCGACGACATCCACTACTTCGTCCGCGCCTCCGACAAGAACAGCCGCGACTGGAGCGAGGTCCCGGACGACATCAAAAACACCTTCGACCGGCTCGGCATCCCCGAGGCGGAGCGCAAATTCCTCTCCGGCGTGGGCGCCCAGTACGAGTCCGAGGTCGTCTACCACCAGGTCAACGAGAAGCTCGAGGCCCAGGGCGTGATCTTCACCGACATGGACACCGCGCTGCGCGAGCACGAGGACCTCGTCCGCGAGTACTGGGCCACGATCATCCCGGCCAACGACAACAAACTGGCGGCGCTCAACTCCGCCGTCTGGTCGGGCGGCTCCTTCGTCTACGTGCCGGCCGGGGTCAAGGTGGAGATGCCGCTGCAGGCCTACTTCCGGATCAACACCGAGAACATGGGCCAGTTCGAGCGGACGCTGATCATCGCCGAGGAGGGCTCCGACGTCCATTACATCGAGGGCTGCACGGCGCCGGTCTACTCGTCCGACTCGCTGCACTCGGCAGTGGTCGAGATCGCCTGCAAACCGAGCTCGCGGGTCCGCTACACCACGGTGCAGAACTGGTCGCAGAACGTCTTCAACCTGGTCACCAAGCGCGCCGTCGCCGAGGAGAAGGCGACGATGGAGTGGGTCGACTGCAACCTCGGCTCGAAACTGACGATGAAGTACCCGTCGATCTACCTGCTCGGGCCCGAAGCGCACGGCGAGATCCTCTCGATCGCCTTCGCCGGCGACGGGCAGCACCAGGACGCCGGCGGCAAGATCATCCACGCCGCGCCGCGCACCTCGTCCTCGATCTTCTCCAAGTCGATCTCCAAGGACGGCGGGCGGGCGACCTACCGCGGCCTGCTCGAAGTCGCCGACGGCGCCACCGAGTCGCGCTCCAAGGTCGTCTGCGACGCGCTGCTGCTCGACGAGGACTCGCGCTCGGACACCTACCCGACGATCCGGATCGGCGAGAACGACGCCGACGTCGGCCACGAGGCGACCGTCTCGAAGATCGGCGACGAGCAGGTCTTCTACCTGCAGAGCCACGGGCTCGACGAGGAGGAGGCCTCGAAGATGATCGTCAACGGCTTCATCGAGCCGGTCACCAAGGAGCTGCCGATGGAGTACGCGGTCGAGCTGAATCGCCTCATAGAGCTCCAAATGGAGGGCTCGATTGGCTGAGCTGGCGACCGAGCCCGCTTGGCTTTCCGAGAGGCGCCGGCGGGGCGCCTCTCTCGCGCAGAGCCTCCCCTTGCCCGACCAGAAGGCGAAGGGCTGGGAATTCACCGACCTCACCGAGCTGGAGATCGACTCCTACGCGGAGGCGACTCCCGTAGCTTCGATCGAGGCTGCCGGGGGCGCCACGGTCATGCCGCTCGCCGCGGCCCTGGAGTCCCACGGCGAGCTGCTGCGCAAGCGGCTCGGCTCGCTGGTCCCGATCGAGGATCCCTTCGTCGCCCGCAACGAGGCCGGCTGGCGCGACGGCGTCCTCGTCCACGTGCCGCGCGGCGTCCGGCTGGCGGAGCCGATCCGGGTCGAGCTGCCGCTCGACGAGGACGGCGCCGCGATCGACTGGCGCACCGTCATCGTGCTCGAGGAGGGCGCCGAGGCGGAGGTCTGGGAGCGCTGGTCCTCGCCGGGCGACGAGGTCGAGGCGCTGCTGAACAGCGTCGTCGAGCTGCACGTCGGCCAGGCGGCGACGCTGCGCTACGTCGGCACCCAGGACATCTCCGAGCGGGCCTGGGTCTTCTCCAGCCAGCGCGCCCAGGTCGAGCGCGACGGCCGGCTCGACTGGACCGCGCTCGGCTTCGGCTCGGGCCGCGGCAAGGTGCGGATGGAGACCAAGCTGGCGGGAGCGGGCTCCGAGGCGCGGGTGACCGGCGGCTACGCCGCCGGTCCGGGGCAGCACCTCGACTACGACACCCTCCAGGAGCACGCAGCGCCGCACACGAACTCAGACCTGGCTTTCCGCGGCGTGCTCGCCGCCGGCGCCACCGCTGTCTGGCGGGGGATGATCCGGGTCGACCCCGGCGCCCAGCAGACCGACGCCTTCCAGGAGAGCCGCAACCTGCTGCTCTCCCCCGACGCCCACGCCGACGCGATCCCCGGCCTCGAGATCGAGGCCGACGACGTGCGCTGCACCCACGCCGCGGCGATCGCCCAGATCGACCGCGAGCAGCTCTTCTACCTGACCTCGCGCGGGCTCGATCCGGCGACGGCGAAGCAGCTCGTCGTCGAGGGCTTCCTCGAGTCGCTGGTCGAGCGGCTCGCCGAGGGCCCGGTGCGCGACGAGGTCTCGGCGGCGCTGGCGCGGCGCCTCGCCGAGATCCTTTAGAGCCGCACGGTGCTCAAGCGCAACCGGGGCCGCCGGCGTGGCTGAGTTTGCCGGCGCCCCCGGTGCTTATGGGGAGAGGGAGATCGGAGTCCGATCTGATTCGCAACCTCTGCCGTAGTGAACCAATCCACTCGGAGCGCGGCATCGGTAGAAAGCCGAGCATTTGGCGGCGAATCAGCCGCAGAATCCGGCCTTCCGGCCTCACGAGTTGGCGGCCGAGAGCAGGTAGAGGCCGAAGCAGGTGAAGGCGACCATCACCGCCAGCATCCAGTACTGCGAGCGGGTGGCCTGCCTGTAGTCGCCCCACCAGGCGGTGGCCCGGTCGTGGGCGAGGGTCAGCCCGACCACGTGGCCGACGACCAGTGCGCCCACCTGCACGTACCAGATCGCGTTCGAGCCGATCAGGCGGAAGTCGATGCCGGCCGACGCGGTGCCGAACAGATCGGTGGTACCGGTTCCCAGCGGGTCGGAGAGCAGGTAGGTGAACTGCGCCTGCTCCTGGAAGACGAAGAGGCTGAAGTAGTGGGCGACCAGGTAGGCGAAGGCGATCGGGATCAGCGTGTGGGCGAAGCCGGCGCGCAGCTTCTTGAACGGCGGCGCACCTGCCACGGTCGACATGCCGCGGACGCCGATCAGGTAGACGAGGGCGACGCCGGCGAAGGTCAGCAGGATGAAGATCGTGTCGGTGAGGCGCAGCGCCGAGGTCAGCCCGACTCCCCAGTCGAGGAGACGTTTGAAGGTGCTTTCGAGGGCGCTCTTGAACGCCCCCTCCTGGGCGCCGTCGAAGCTGGTGGTGGCGATCGAGGCGATCACCACGGCGGCCGAGCCGGGCACCGTCGCCCAGCCGGTCGCGGCCGACAGGGGACGGCGGACGCCGAGCCTGCCGTCCTCGACCCCGAAGCAGCCGAGGCGGCCGAACATGCCGAAGTAGACCGAGAAGACCTCCCCCGTGCGGCACCACCGCTCGGTCCCGAACAGCGCCATCATCGCCAGCGTGTAGCCGCTGTAGACGACGGCTGCGGTGGCGGCCGGCTGCGGCGAGAGGCCGACCGCGACGCCGCCGCCGGCGCCGTAGACGATCTCCAGCCAGACGACCGCGATCAGGCCGATCGCCGCGGGCCAGCGACCGAGCCGCTCGGGGTAGCGGAGGTGGCCGGGACGCTGGCCGGCGAGGGCGGTGAATCCCGCCCCGGCCGCCCGGCCGACGGCTCGCCAGGGGTTGAAGGGACGGAAGACGTCGCCGAGGAAGACGCTGAACAGCGGGAAGCCGAGCCAGGCGGTGACGTAGAGGAAGGTCAGGGCGAAGTTGCGGTCGGGCGCTTCGGTCCCGTGCAGCCCGGCGTAGATCGCCAGGCCGAGCAGGAAGACGCCGACCGCCCCGCAGAGGACCTGCACCGGCAACCCGAGCAGGATCCGCGAGAGCCCCGCTCCGAGCGGACGCCAGCGTTCCCGCTCGAAGCGGGGGGTCCGCCAGGCGACCGAGAGGGCGAAGAAGGAGACGATCAGGACGATCGACGCCGCCCAGGCGAACAGCCAGGCGGGAACCGGCAGGTCCTTGCGCGCGACCAGCGCGTGGGCGACCGGCAGGACGAAGCTCACGGATTCACCGTCAGTTCGAGGATCTGTTCCTTGCGGCCCTCCAGCTCCGCCTCGAAGACGCCTTCGATCGTCGCCGGGAAGTCGAAGCTGACCGAGCCGCCCGCCTCGACGTCCTTCATGATGTCGTAGCCGTGCACGTGGACCTCGTCGCTGACGTCGGAGTCCACCTTGAAGCGGACCTCTTCGCCCCTGTTGTAGGTCAGCTGCGCGATCCCGCCGACCGGCTTGCCGTGCTCGATGACGATCGTCGTCACTCCCTTGCTCGTCTTGCTCGAGTCGCTGCCGCCGCTGCTGAGGACGACCAGCAGGACCGCTGCCACCACAACCACTGCGATACCCGCGAGGACGCGCATCGTGTTTGAACTCATCGTTTGCTCCCTTGCTCGGGACGCGGACAGGCGCCCGCGCCGGAATTTCGCGGCCGGACGGCCGCCGCTTCGCTGGCTCTAGGAAGCGAGCGGCGGCGGGCGCTGCGCGAGCCCGAAGGCGATCAGCAGGCCGCCGTGGGCGGCGTGGGAGGCGGGTGGGTGCGGTCGGCGCTGGCGGTGCGGGCGGGCGGTGCGTGTCGGCCGGCGAACCGCCCGCGAGGCGATCCGCTCGGCAAGCCGCAGAGCCGTCTCGCAGCCCGGGTAGAAGCCGAGCAGGAGCGAGCCGAGCAGCAGGAGCAGCGGCACCGCCGCGATCAGCACCTCGGTCATCGCCCGCACAACCTAACGCGATTGGCCTGGGTGGACGTGCCCCTGGTTGACCGCCACATACGGTGGTTAACTCTGGGCACGTCCCGGTCGTCGCGGGGGTCGGGGCTCTACACCGCGGCCGTGACGCCGTCGAGCAGGCGCCAGTTGGCCTCGAAGGCCGACTCGGCGGCGGCGACCAGGGCGTCCGGGTCGGCGCCGTCGAGGTGGGCTTCGATCAGCGAGCGACCCTCGGCCGCGTGCTCGATGTCGGCCTTCTCGTGGACGCGGAAGTACTCGTTGCCGGGTCCGTCGCCGATCCCGTAGTGCTCGGCGAGACCCAGGCGCTTGGTCTCGGAGATCGCCGGCTGGCCGCTCTCAATCGCGTAGAGCCGGGCGAGCTGGGAGAGACGGCCGTCGGCGGCGGTCCAGGCATCGACGCAGTGCCTGGTCTCCACCGTCGGCGCGGCGGAGACGTCGCCGCCGACCGCCTCGACGAAGCCGTCCCAGATGGCGACGTGGGCCTCCTCCTCCTCGGCGTGACGGCGCCGCTCGGCGCGCTCGCCATCGGGTGCGGACTCGGCGGCGGAGGCGCTGAGGCCGGCGATCGCGACGGTCGCGTGGCGGTACTGGCCGGAGTAGGCGGCCAGCTCCTCGCGGCTCAGCTCGCCGGCCGACCAGCGCTGGTAGAAGGGATGCTCGAGCACGTTCCAGCGCGCGCGGGCCTGCTCGATCCTCTGCCAGACGTCATTGCTCACTGCGCTGCCTCCTCGATTCGCCGGTTTTGAGGGACGTGCCGTCGATTCAGTGCCCATATGGGCAGCTTGGCGACGGCACGTCGCCAAGGCCAAGGTGGCCAGGATAACGTCCCACGCCGCCGCCGATGCGCCCGGAGAGAGACAACATCGCCGCCCCCTTCCTGCCCGAGGGGATCGCGTGGCTCGGCACGGCGCCGAAGTCGATGCCGGTGGCGACCGCCGCCGGCCCGGTCCTCGTCCACTTCCTCGACTTCGCCCAGCTCAACAGCGTCCGCACCCTCCCCTACGTCGCCGAGTGGGCCCGCCGCTACGGCGAGCACGGCCTGACGACGATCGGCGTCCAGGCGCCCCGCTTCCCCTTCGGGGCCGACCCCGAGACCGTCGCCACCGGCCTCGAGCGCCTCGAAGTCGAGTTCCCGGTCGCGATCGACGCCGACCGCCGCCTCTGGCACGCCTACGGCTGTGAGGGCTGGCCCAGCCTCTTCCTCTGGAAGACGGGGGGCGCACTCGCCTGGTTCCACTTCGGCGAGGGCGAATACCGGGCAACCGAGGAGGCGATCCAGGACGAGCTGCGCGAGGCCGACGCCCTCCGCACCCTGCCCGACCCCGTGGACCCCCTACGCCCCACCGACGCCCCGGGCGCCAAGGTCATGCCCCCCACCTCCGAGCTCTTCCCCGGCGGCAGCTGGGAGCGCCCCTGGACCGCCGGCGAGGACGGTGACCGCCTCGAGATCCCCTACGAAGCCGGCGGCGCCCACGCCACCGTCGAGGGCCAGGGCCAACTCTCCATCAACCTCGACGGGGCCGAGCTCCCGCGGAAAGCGATCGAAGCCCCAGCTCTGTACACGCTGGCCGAACACCCCCGCCACGAGCAACACCAGCTAACCCTCGAACCCAGTGCAGGCCTCCGAATCTGGTCGGTCAGCTTCGCCGCCGGCGTTCCGTAGCTGAGCGGGAGGGGTGGGGGCCTCTCCGACGGGCGGATACTCAAAATGCCGGCCTCGTTAGGCCGGCATTTGTCCGGCGGAGAGGCCCCCTCCCCTCCCCCACCTCTACGCAGTCGTGGCGGCCTGCGCCTCCCGAATCTCGCGCGGCAGCATGAACCGCACGTCCTCGTGCACCGTGCGCAGCTCGGAGACCTCGCCGGCCCCCCGCTCGCGGAAGTACTCGACCAACCGCTCCACCAGTTCCTCGGGGGCGCTGGCCCCGGACGTGATCCCGACCGTCTCGACCCCGTCCAGCCACTCCTCCCGCACCTGACTGTGGTTGTCGATCAGGTGCGAGGCGGCGCCGTGCTCGCGCGCCACCTCGACCAGCCGGTTGGAGTTGGAGGAGTTGGTCGAGCCGATCACCAGCACCAGGTCGCACTCGCGGGCGAGCTGCTTGACGGCGATCTGGCGGTTGGTGGTCGCGTAACAGATGTCGTCGGACTTGGGACTGACGATCGCCGGGAACCGCGCCCGCAGCGCGGCGATGATCTCCGCCGTCTCGTCGACCGAGAGGGTGGTCTGGGTGATGAAGGCGAGCCGCTCGGGGTCGGGCACGTCGAGCGCGGCGACCTCGTCGGCGGTCTGCACCAGGACGATGCTCTCGGGCGCCTCGCCGGTCGTCCCTTCGACCTCCTCGTGGCCCTCGTGGCCGATCATCACGATCGTGTAGCCGTCTTCGGCGAAGCGCCGCGCCTCGACGTGGACCTTGGTGACCAGCGGGCAGGTGGCGTCGATCGTCCGCAGCCGCCGCGCGGCGGCGTTCTCGTGCACCGCCGGGGCGACGCCGTGGGCCGAGAAGACGACCATCTCGCCCTCCGGGACCTCGGTCTCCTGCTCGACGAAGATCGCGCCGCGCTTGGAGAGCTCCGCGACGACGTGCTTGTTGTGGACGATCTCCCTGCGCACGTAGACCGGCGCGCCGTGCAGGTCGAGCGCCCGTTCGACCGTCTCGACGGCACGGTCGACCCCGGCGCAGTAACCGCGCGGTGCGGCGAGCAAGACCCGCTTCGGGGCCGCGGTTGCGGAGGAGGACATCCAGGTCAGGGTACCGGTGGCGCCCTTGCGACCCGGCTTGCGGACTTGGCCTCCGCGGCGCGGCACGGCTAGCCTTACGGGATGAGCGACGCCGCCGGCCATCTCGAGCGCCTGACCGCGACCGACGCCTCGTTCCTGACCAACGAGAGCGCCTCCAGCCACATGCACATCGGCGGGTTGCTGATCTTCGAGGGTCCGCCGCCGCGATACGTCGACCTGGTCGAGCACGTGCGCGGCAGGCTCGACCAGGTCCCACGCTTCCGCCAGCGGCTCGTCGTGCCCCCGCTGGAGGCGGGCCGGCCGCTCTGGACCGATGACGTCAACTTCAACCTCAGCTACCACATCCGCCACGCCGCGCTGCCCGATCCAGGCGGCGAGGCACAGCTGAAGCGACTTGCCGCGAGGGTCTTCTCGCAGCGGCTCGACCGCTCCAAGCCGCTCTGGGAGATGTGGCTCGTGCAGGGCCTCGAGCGCGACCGCTTCGCCCTGCTGACCAAGACCCATCACGCGGCGGTCGACGGGATCGCCGGGGTCGACATCGGCACCGTCCTCTTCGACTTCGAGCCGGTGCCCGAGCCGGCGCCGATCGAGGACGGCTGGGAACCGGCGGCGACGCCCAGCACCGCGCAGCTGATCGCGCGCGGCGCGACAGACGCCGCGGCGGCGCCGGTGAAGCTGGCCGAGCGCGCGGCGGCGGCAGTGCGGCACCCGGAGAACGCCGCGCGGCGGCTGGTCGAGGCGCTGGAGGGAGTCGGCGAGGTCGTCGGCGCCTTCGCCGATCCGGCCCCGGACGTGCCGCTGAACCAGACGATCGGCCCGCACCGGCGCTTCACCTGGGCGCGTTCGGAGCTGGCGACCTTCAAACGGATCAAGGACACCTTCGGCGGCACCGTCAACGACGTCGTCCTGGCGGTCGTCACCGGGGCGCTGCGCAGCTGGCTGCACGAGCGCAGCATCCGCACCGAGGGGCTGGAGCTGCGGGCGCTGGTGCCGGTCTCGATCCGCACGCCCGACGAGCGCGGCGAGCTGGGCAACCGGCTGGCGGCGATGCGGGGGCCGCTGCCGGTCTACGTCGAGGACCCGGTGCGGCGGCTGCGCGTGGTCAGCGAGCAGATGGAGGGGCTGAAGCGCTCCAAGCAGGCGCTCGGCGCCGAAGTGATCGCCCGCTTCAACGACTTCGCCCCGCCGACCCTGCTCGCCCAGGCGGCGCGGATCAACTTCTCGACCCGCCTCTTCAACCTGATCGTCACCAACGTGCCGGGGCCGCAGATGCCCCTCTACATCCTCGGCCGCGAGCTGGAAGAGGTCTTCCCGGTCGCCTTCCTGCCCCAGAACCACGCGCTGGCGGTGGCGATCATGAGCTACAACGGCCGCCTCTGCTTCGGCCTGCTCGCCGACTACGACTCGATGGAGGACGTCGAAACGGTCGCCCGCGGGATCGACGAGTCGCTGGCCGAGCTGGAGCAGGCGGCGACCGCCGCCTCTGCCCCGGCCTGAGCCGTGGTCCTGCTCGTCTTCCTCTTCATCGCCGTCCCGATCCTCGAGCTGTACGTGATCATCGAAGTCGGCGGTCTGATCGGCGTGCTGCCGACGCTGGCCCTGCTGCTGGCGATGTCGCTGCTCGGCGCGGCCCTGCTGCGCCACCAGGGCCGCGGTGCCTGGCGCCGCTTCAACGGAGCGATCGCCGAACGCCGCTTCCCCGGCCGCGAGGTCGCCGACGGCGTGATGATCACGATCGGCGGCGCCCTGCTGCTGACGCCGGGATTCATCACCGACGCGGTCGGCCTGTTGCTGCTCCTTCCCCCGACCCGAGCGATCGCCAGACGCCTGCTGCGCGCCTACGCCGGTCGACGCCTCGTCGTGGTCGGCGTCGGCAGCGCCCGGGCCGCCGGCCGGGGCGATTCGGCCGGCCGTCCGTATGACTTCGACGCGACCGCCGAGGAGATCGAGGAGGACGACCCGCAGCTACCGGGCTGAGGGCTCAGAAGCCAAGTGCGAACTTGGCGTCCTCGGTCATCATCTCGGGGCTCCAGGGCGGGTCGAAGACCATCTTCGGGTGGACCGCGGCGACGCCGGGGAGGTCGCCGACGAACTCCTTCATCTGCTCGGAGACCTGGGGGCCGATCGGGCAGGCGGGGGTGGTCAGCGTGAAGGTGACGTATACGTCCTCGTTCTCGATCTGGACGTCGTAGACGAGGCCGAGCGAGACGAAGTCGAGTCCCAGCTCGGGGTCGATCACCTCCTCGAGCGCCTCGATCACATCGTCTTCGGTCAGGGCTTCGGTCTGGTTCTCAGGCATCGGCCAATGGTAGCCGGGCTCGCAGCTCGCTTCGCAACCGGCGACGATGGCGCTGCCGACTTTGACCACACGCTGGTGTGTCAAGGCGGGATTCGCCAGCTCAAAATAGGCTCCATGTCATGAGCGAGGACACGGGTCAGGTGCAGCGACGGTCGATCGGGATCGTCTTCTCCGACGGCGGCCTGCTGGCGCTGACCGCGGTGAGGCCCGCCGGCTCCTCCGCCCACGGAGACGAGACCGTTGCCGCGGTGCTCTGCGGGCCCGACGGAGCGCCGGCCGAGGCATCCGAGGCGCTGCTCTCGACCGAGTACGGCGACGACGGCGTGCAGCGGCGGGCGACCCTGGAGCTCTGGCTCGACGACGAAGAGGGGCAGCCGCTGCGCGGCGCCGGCACGCTGATCGGCTCCGCAGAGGTGCGCCGCGGCGGGCTGCGCGCCGATGTCGCCTTCTTCCGCTGGTCGCTGGAGGGGCGGGAGGGGCTCGGCCACTACGAGATCGTCCGCGCCGATGGCTGAGGGCGAGAACGGGATCGAGGCGGTGATCTGCGACTTCGGCGGCGTCCTGACCACGCCGCTGATCCAGTCGTTCATGGCCTTCCAGAACCAGACCGGGATCTCGACCGAGGCGCTCGGCAAGGGGATGCAGGCGGCGACCGAGGCCAACGGCGACAACCCCCTGTTCGAAATGGAGCGCGGCGAGATCAGCGAGGCGGCGTTCCTCGCCCAGCTCACCGACGCACTCGAGCCGCTGCTCGGCCACCGGCCCGAGATGCACCGCTTCCGCGAGATCTACTTCGAGGCGCTCGACCCCAACCCGCCGATGATCGAGCTGATGCGCGAGCTGAAGGCGACCGGCTACCGGATGGCGATGCTGACCAACAACGTGCGCGAGTGGGAGCCGCTCTGGCGCCCGATGCTGCCGGTCGACGAGATCTTCGAGACCGTCGTCGACTCCGGCTTCGTCGGCTGCCGCAAGCCGGAATCGAGGATCTACTCGCTCACCCTGGAGCGGATCCGCATGCAGCCGACGTCATGCCTGTTCGTCGACGACGTGCAGGTCAACTGCGAAGGCGCCGAAAGGGCCGGAATCGCCGCGATCCACTTCCACGACAACGACCAGGCGATCGCCGCGGTGCGACGAGAGTTGGAGAAATGGCGTCCATGATGCGCAGCTCGGCACAGCCCATCACGTTTTCCATGTGAGGCATGGAAAACGTGAGGGGGTCTGTCGGCTCACACAGGAGGGCGACGAGGGGAGCGCACTTGGGCGCGTGACCCGAGGAGGACCGACGGAAGACTCGAACGCGCGGCCTGGGCTAGTTCTCCGAGCCGGCCCGGTCCCAGATGTAGAGGTCGACGGCCTCTACCGCAAGCTCCACCAGGCGGGGCGGGGAGAGCATCTCGAGGACCAGTTCGAGGGCGTCGTCCTCGGTGAGGCCGGCGTCGACCGCCTCCTCGCCGCGGAAGCCGGCGGCCAGTTTCAGCGCCTCGCGGCGGTTCTCGCCGAGCAAGCCGAAGGCACCCATGAGGAAGTCGCGGTTTGGCAGCGGCTGGCCGATCTCCAGCGAGCCGTGCCAGGCGGCGAGCATCGAGATGTCGTGCTCGTCGAGCTCGGAGAGCGCTTTCGCGTAGTGGACCTCGAGTTCGTGGTCGGGGATCTCGTCGACCCAGGCGCGGACCGCCTCGCCGAGCAGCTGGCGGCGCGCCTCGCGTCCGATCGAGTCGGAGATCGCGCGGATCGCGTCGGCTGGGTCTACGAAGCAGAGGGCCATTTGCAGGGCTCAATCTAGAGGGGCGGGAAGACGGCAAAGCGAGCAGCGGAAACGCCCGATTTGCGGCTTTGCCTGCCGCCTGCGGGGGCCACGGGCACGCCGGACGCCGACCTATGCTGGTTCGCTTGCGCCGATGCCGCTGAAACTGATCCACGGACCGCCGAACTCCGGCCGCGCCGGCCTGATCCGCCGGCGGTTCGCCGCTGCCCTCGACCGCGATCCGGTGCTGGTCGTCCCGACCGTCGACGACGTCTACTCCTTCGAGCGGGAGCTGTGCGAGGGGAGCGCGGCGCTGGGCGGCGCGGTGATGACCTTCGGCGGGCTGTTCCGGGCCGTGGCGACGGCCGGCGGCTCGCCGCCGGCGGGCGAGCTGACGCCGGCGCAGCGGCTGCGGGCGGTGTCGCTGGCGATCGCCGAGCGGCGCCCCGGGCTCGGGCCGCTACGGCGCTCCACCGCGCGGCCGGGCTTCGCGCTCGCCTTCGAGCGCCTGCTCGACGAGCTGCAGGCTGCCGGGCTGGGGCCCGGCGCGGTCGAGGCCGCCACCGGGACGCTCGAGGGCTCGGCGTACCTGGCCGATCTGGCGGCGCTGTTCGGCGGCTACGCCGAGATCCGCGACCGCCTCGACCGCACCGATACCCACGCCACCGCGCTCCGCGCCATCGCGCTGCTGCGCGAGGGCGGCGGCTTCTGGCGGCGGCCCGTCTTCCTCTACGGCCTCGACGACCTGACCCGCAACCAGTTCGAGCTGATCCGGGCGCTCGCCGCGTCGAGCGAGGTGACCGTGGCGCTCCCCTACGAGCAGGGCAACACGGCGCTCGCCGCGCGCGCAGGGCTGCTGGAGCGGCTGCGCGAGATCGGCGTGGCCGAGGAGACGGCGACCGAACCCGACCCCGGCAACACCCCGGCGCTGTTCCTTTTCCACCTGGAGCGCGGCTTTGGCACAGCGGAACCGGAGGGGCGGCCCGCCGACGGGGCGCTGGCGATCCTCCGCTCCGCCGGCACGCGCGGCGAGGCGGAGGCGATAGGGACCGAGGTGGCGAAGCTGATCGCCGGCGGCGCCGATCCGGCCGAGATCGCGATCGCGTTGCGCGACCCCGCCCGCCGCGGCCCGCTGATCGCCTCGGTGCTCGAGGCCTACGGAGTCGCCACCGCGCTGGAGGCGGAGATCCCGATCTCCGCGACCTCGGTCGGCGGCACGCTGCTCGCGCTGCTCGCGGCGGTGCTCGGCGACGGCACGGCCGGGGACCTGCTGCGCTTCCTGCGCGGGCCCTCCGGAGTCTCGCCCGGCAGGGTCGACTGGTTCGAACGGGCGGTTCGCCGCCGGCGTGTCCGCAGCGCCGCGGCCGCGCTGGAGCTCTGGCAGGAACGCTACGAGGAGCTTCCGCACGACGTGGCGCGGATCCGCCAGGCGTCTGCCGCGGGGGCCGTCGAGCCGGCGAGCACGGTCGGCCGTCTCGCCACGACGATGGCGGCGCGACCGCTGCGCAACGACGGCGACGGCCCGCGGCCGGGTCCGGGCGACGGCCTCGAGCTGCGCGCGGCGGCGGCGATCTCGGCGGCGCTCGCCGACCTCGCCGACCCGGCCGAGCTGGCGCCGCCGCCCGCGGAGATCGGGGCGACGCTCGAGAGCCTGCGGCTGCGCGTCTGGAGCGGCCCGGTCGAGGGACGGGTGCGGATCGCCAGCCCCTACCGGCTGCGCGCCGCCCGCTTCGACCACGTCTTCGTCGCCTCGCTACAGGACGGCGAGTTCCCGCGCCGCGACCGCGCCGGCGACCCGTTCCTGGCGGAATCGCAGCGGACGGCGCTGGGACTCGACCCGCGCCGCGACGTCGACGCCGAGGAGCGCTACCTCTTCCACGCCTGCCTGGCGCTGCCGCGCGAGCGGCTCTACCTCTCCTGGCGCGACAGCGACGAGAACGGCGTCGCCGAGTCGCGCTCGCCGCTGCTGGACGAGCTGCGGCAGCTGCTCGACCCACCACCCGGCGCCGAGTCCCCCGATCCGGTCGAGGAGCGCATCACCCGCAGTCGCGACCTGACCCGAGTGACGCCCCGGGTCGCCGAAGCGCCCTCGGAGCGCGAGCTGGCGCGGGCGATCGCCGCCCGGGGCGCGGCCGCGGACGCCGCCGCGCTGCTCGACGCCGCGGGCGCGGAAGGGGCGACTGCCGAGCGCGTCGCAGCCCGGATCGAGGCGGCGCGCGCAAGCGAGGCGGCGACGCGGGCGCCGGGCCCGCTCGCGAACCCGGCGGCGCTCGACTCGCTCGCCGCGGCGCCCGCCTACGGCGGCACGACCCTCGAGGGCTTCGACCTCTGCTCCTACCGCTGGTTCGTCTCGCACGAGCTCGACCCGCAGCCGCTCGACCCGGTCCCCGACCCGCTGATCCAGGGCGGCCTGATGCACACGGTCCTCGAGCGGCTCTACGGAGAGCAACCCGGCGGCGACGCCCTCCCCCGCCCGGCGTCGCTCGGCGCCTGGATCGGGCGCGGCCGCGGGCTGCTCGCCGAGGCGGCGGCGCAGCGCGAGCTGGGCAGCCACCCGGCCGAGCGGGCGATCGTGCGCCGGGTCGGGGGCCTGCTGGAGCGCTTCCTCGGCGAGGAGGCGGCGCGCGAGACCGGCGGCTTCGAGCCCTGGCTGCTCGAGGCGCGCTTCGGCGAGGAGGAGGGCAGCGACCGCCCCGACCTCGAGATCGACGGCTGGCGCCTGCACGGGGCGATCGACCGCGTCGATCGCGACCGCGCCGGGCGGACGCTGGTGGTCGACTACAAGCTGTCGGGCGCGGTCACCGCCCGCAAGAAGCTCGAGGAGGAGGCGAAGCTTCAGCTCCAGCTCTACCTGATCGCGGTGGCGGAGCTGTGGGGCGGGGAGCCGGTCGGCGGCATCTACCACCCGCTGCGCGGCACCTCGTCGCGGCGCCCGCGCGGCCTGGTCCTCGACGAGGCGGAGCCCGACCTCGCCTCCTACGGTCTCGCCGGCACCGACCTGGTCGACCGCGACGAGTTCGAGGCCATCCTCGAGGACGCGCGGCGGCGGGCGGGTGAGATCGTCGCGCGGATGCGGCGCGGCGACATCCGCCGCGACCCGGGGCCGCGCCGGGGACTGCGCGGCCACGGCATCTGCCCGCCGTTCTGCGACTTCGCCCCGATCTGCCGCCGCGACCGGGCGCCGGTCGAGCCGCGCGAAGAGGAAGGCGAGGACGTATGAGCGGCCGGGCGCCGACGCCCGAGCAGCAGGCGGCGATCGCCGCCACGGAGCGCCGCGTGCTGGTCGAGGCGGGGGCCGGGACCGGCAAGACGGGGACGATGGTCGACCGCTACCTGCGGCTGGTCCGCGATGAGGGCGTCTCCGCCGACGCCATCCTCGCCTTCACCTTCACCGACCGCGCCGCCGCCGAGCTTCGCGAGCGGATCCGGACGGCGCTGGGAGCCAAGCCCCCCTGGGTGACGACGATTCACGGCTTCTGCAACCGCCTGCTCGCCGGCCACCCGGTCGCGGCCGGGATCGATCCGGGCTTCCGCGTGCTCGACGCGCCGGAGGCGGCGCGGATCGCCTCCGAGGCCTTCGACGAGGCGCTCGACGACTTCCTCGCCGCCGGCGAGGCGGCGCGCGAGCGAACCGTGGCCGCCTTCGGGATCGGCGGCCTGCGGGCGATGGTCGGCGGCGTCCACGCCGAGCTGCGCAGCCGCGGGATCGCCTCGCCGCGCCTGCCCGAGGCGCCGCCGCCGGACGTCGCGGCGGCGTTGCGCGTCGCCGCCGCGGCGGCGACGGAGGCGCTGGAGGAGCTGAAGCCGACCAACTCGAACCGCGAGCTGCTCGAGCGCGCAATCGACGAGCTCGACCCGGCCGGCGAGCAAGTCCCCGAGTTCGACCGCCTGGCGGCGCTGCGGACCGGCAGCTCGGCGAAGGCGATGGCGGGATACCGCGAGGCGATCGAGGCCGCGGTGGCGCGTGCCGCCGAGGCGGGCGAGGGCGGCGAGGCCTACTGCCACGTCGCCGAGCTGCTGGAGCTGTTCTCGGCCCGCTACGAGGCGGCCAAGGGGCGGCGCGCCGGCCTCGACTTCGAGGACCTGCAGATCCTCGCCGCCCAGCTGCTGGAGAGCACCGAGACCGGCAGCGCCTACCAGGCGCGCTTCAGCCATCTCCTGGTCGACGAGTTCCAGGACACCAACCGGTTGCAGCTGCGGCTGATCGAGGCGCTCCACGGCCCGGCCTGCAAGCTGATGGTCGTCGGCGACGAGCTGCAATCGATCTACGGCTTCCGCCACGCCGACCTCGACGTCTTCCGCGCGCAGCGGGCCGCGATCGACGCCGATCCCGGCGCCGCGACGCTGACGCTGAGCGGCAACTTCCGCGCCCGCCCGGAGCCGATCGGCGCCGTCAACGCGATCGGCGAACGGTTGCTCGGCGACGCCTACCGTCCCCTGCGGGTCGGCGCTGCGCCGACGGAGCAGGTCCCGGCCGGCGACGGGCCCGCGGTCGAGCTGCTGCTGACCGGCCGCGGCGGCTGGGACGCCGACGGGATCGACCTCGAGCCGGGGACCGACGCCCGCACCCCCCCGGCAACGCTCGCCGAGGCGCGCTTCCTGGCGACGCGACTCCGCGCCCTGGCCGACGCCGGCGTCGAGCGCGGCGCGATGGTCGTCCTGCTGCGCGCCTTCAGCAACCTCGACGCCTACGAGGACTCGCTGGAGCGCGCCGGGCTGCGCCCCTACGTGGTCGGCGGGCGCGGCTACTGGTCGCAGCAGCAGGTCGCCGACGTCTGCGCCCTGCTGGCGACGGTCGCCAACCCGCTCGACGACAAGGCGCTGTTCGGGGCGCTCGCCTCGCCCGCCTGCGGCGCGACCCCGGACACGCTCTGGCTGCTGCGAGCCGCCGCGGGACGCCGGCGGCACGTCTGGCCGGCGGTCGAGCGGCTCGCCGGCCGCGCGGACACGGAGCTGGAGAGCGCCGAGCGCCTGGAGCAGATCCCCGCCGTCGAGCAGGAGCTGCTGCGCCGCTTCGCGGCGACGATCGCCGCGCTGCGCGAGCGCGCGCCGCGCCTCCCGCTCGCCGAGTTGATCGACGCCGCGGTCGCCGAGACCGGCTACGACCTGGCGGTGCTGATGCGGCACTCGGGCGAGGCGCGCTTCGCCAACGTGCGCAAGCTGATGCGGCTGGCGGCCGAGTTCGAGTCGCGCGACGGCCGCGACCTGCGCGGCCTGCTCGACTTCCTCGCCGCCCGCTCGGAGGCGGACGCCGACGCGCAGGCCGCGACCGCGCTCGAGGGGCACGACGGGGTGCGGATCATGACCGTGCACAGCGCCAAGGGCCTGGAGTTCGACGTCGTCGCCGTCCCCGAGCTCGCCCGCAGCCCGCTGGCCGGCTCGGTGACGCCGCTGCTGACGATCGGCCGCGAGGCGGAGGCGCCGCGGGTGGGCATGCAGCTTCGCCGCCTCGGCGCCGCCTCGATCAACCTCTACGACTACGGCGAGCTGCGCGAAGAGGGGCAGCGCCGCGACGCCGAGGAGGAGCTGCGGCTCTTCCACGTCGCCGCGACGCGGGCGCGGCAGCGGCTGCTGCTGAGCGGCGTCGTCAAGCCGGAGCCTGCGCGCGAGACCAGCCTGAGGACGCCGGCGATCGAGCGGATCGTCGAGGCCTTCGGCCTCGACCGCGAGCGCGACTCGACGCTGGAGGTCCCGGCCCCCGAGCCCCGCCGCGGGCTGGAGGCGAGCTTCGCGCCGTCGCGGATCGCTGTGCGGGTGAACCTCGCCTCGGCCGAGCGAGCCGCCGAGCTGACCGTCCGGCGGCGGGAGCCGGACGCGCTGCCAGACCTCGGCGAGGGACCGGTGCCCCTGGTCGAGCGCCGGCCGCCGGCCGTTCCCAACCGGCCGCTCTCCTACACGGCGATCGGCGCCTACGAGGAGTGCGCCTACCGCTTCTACATGGAGCGCGTCCTCGGCCTCGGCGGCGAGGGCTGGCAGGCAGCGGCCGCCGGTCGCGCGGACGCGGCGGCGCGGGGCGCAGCCGTCCACTCGCTGCTCGAGTGGAGCCAGGCAAGCGGATGGAGCGTCCCGGACGAGGCGCTCGTACAACGCCATGCCGTCGCCGCCGGCCTCGGCCGGGACGGCTCGGTGCCGGTGGCGGACCTGCTCGGCCCGATCCGTGCCTGGATCGACTCCGCGCTGCGGCGCGACCGCGTTCGCGCCGCAGACGTCTCGGTGCGCGCCGAGGTCCCCCTCCTGCTCGACGTCTCCGGCACGGTCCTGCGCGGCTCGATCGACCTGCTGGTCGAGCGCGACGGTGAGCCGCCACTGGTCGTCGACTACAAGACCGACCGCCTCGGCGGCGCCGCCCCGGCGGAGCGCGCCCGCCGCTATGAGACCCAGCGCGACGTCTACGCCCTCGCCGTCGCCGAGGCCCGCGGCGCGAGCGAGGTCGAGGTCGCCTACGTGTTCCTGGAGCGGCCGGACGAGCCGGTCATTGAGCTGCTCGGCGCCGAGGCGATGGAGCGCGGCCGCGAGGAACTGGCTAACGCGATCGGTCGGATCGGCGCCGGCGAGTTCCCGGTCGCCGCGGTCGAGCGACGCGACCGAGCCCTCTGCGAAGGCTGCCCGGCCCTGGGCCGTCTCTGCAGCGGCCCTCATGCTGAGGGCCTATCCCGGTAGGGGTGGAACGTCTTGTACTTTTTCTGGGCGTCCAATCTCGGACGGCCGAAACCTGTCTTCAGAAAAAGTTAAGTGGAACCCCTGCCGGGATAGGCCCTCAGTTCGCCTCCTCGAGCTTTGCCGCCAGCTCGTCGAGGCGCAGCTCCTGCAGGCCGGCGCTGACCTCGTCGAGCTCGGCGGCGCAGTAGCTGACCAGCTCGCGACCCTCGCGGCAGAGGTCGAGCGTCTCCCGCAGGCCGGCCTGGCCCGAGTCGAGGCGGTCGATGATCTCCTCCAGCCGCCCGACGGCGACCTCGTAGGAATCGGGTTCCGCCCGCGTGCTCTGCTCTCGCTCGTTCGCACTCATGGTCACCGGCTGTCTTGCTCACTCCCTCCCGCGTCCGCCGCGGGCGGGTGAGCATCGGGACGAGCGATCCTAGCTGTGACGCGGCCGTCGGCGAAGCGCAGTTTGACGCGCCCGGCGGCGAGGGCGGCGGCGGCGCTGGTCACCGGCTCGCCGCCGGCGTCCTCGGCCAGAGCGTAGCCGCGCTCCAGGGTGCGCTCGGGGTCGTGGGCGCGGAGGGCGACGGCGGCGCGGCGCAGGGCCTCGCGGCGGCCGCGCAGGGCCGCGGCGGCGGCGCGGTCGATCGTGTCCGAGCGGCGGCGGTTCCCCACCTGCGCGGCCTCGGCTCCCTGCGCGGCGCGGCGGCCGATCCGGTCGAGAACGACCGTTGCGATGCGGCGCTGGAACGAGCGCCGGCGGCCGATCCCGCGTTCGGAGGCGGCGCGTATCTCGCGGATCCTCTGGTTGAGCGAGGTCCGCTCCCGGCGCAGCGCCCGCGCTGGTCCTCGGGACAGAGCGACGAGGTGCCGGCTGCGCGTCCCGACCGCTCCCTCGCCGGCCTTCCGCAGCGAGCCGGCGCAGCGCTCCAGGTCCCGCCGCGCAGCGAGGCAGTCGAGCGGCGCCGCCGCCTCGGCGGCGTGGGTCGGCGTCGAGCAGGCGACCGCAGCGACGTCGTCGATCAGGGTCGAGTCGCGCTCGTGGCCGACCGCGCTGATCACCGGCACGCGCAGCATCGCCACCGTCCGGCAGAGGGTCTCGTCGCAGAACGCCCAGAGGTCGGCGAGGCTGCCGCCGCCCCGGGTGACGACGATCGCCTCGACCTCCGGCCGCGCCGCCAGGTCCTCGATCGCCGCGCCGATCGCCGGCGCCGCGCGCCGGTCCTGCACCGGCGCGAAGGCCCAGATGACGCTCCCCGCCCAGCCGCGCCGCTCCAGGCCGGCGAGCAGATCGCGCCGCGCCGCGCCGGACTCCGCGGTGACGACGCCGATCGTCTTCGGCAGCAGCGGCCTGGCGAGCTGCCCCTGCAGCTCGAACAGGCCCTCGGAGCGAAGCTGCTTGCGCAGCGCCTCCAGCCGCGCCAGCAGGTCGCCCTCGCCGGCGAGGCGAACGTGGGTGGCGCGAAAGAAGAAGCTGGGTGAGGCCTGGGAGCTGCCCCGGTAGTAGTCGGGGCCGCCGCCGATGACGACTTCGGCGCCGTCACGGAGACCTCCCTCCGGCAGCTCCAGCTTCTCCAGCTCGTTCAGCCAGATCGCGCAGGGCACCGCTCCCTCCGTGTCCCGCAGCTCGAAGTACGCCTGAGCCTTGCTGCGGCTGAGACCCGTCACCTCGCCGATCAGCGACACCCGCGCGCGGCGGCGCATCTCTTCCTCCAGCTTGCGGGCGTAACGGCCAACCGGAAACGGTCCGGGTAAGTCCACGACGCGAGGCTATCTAGAGATCTGGCCGGGGACGCGCCAGGCGCGTCATCCAGCGCGCTTCCATTCGCGCGCCCAGGCTCGCAGCTCGACGATCGCCGGACGCAGTCCCGACCCCGACTCGGTCAGCGAGTATGTGACCCGGACCGGCGAGCCGGCTTCGACCTCACGCTCGACCAGGCCTTCGTCCTCGAGCTCGCGCAGCCGCTGCGAGAGCAGGCGGTCGGAAAGGCCGGGAACCGCCCTGGCCAGCTCGCCGAAGCGCAGCGGGCCCTCGGTGAGAGCGCAGACGATCGCCCCGGTCCAGCGCTTGCCGATCAACTCGATCGCGGCGTGGAAGTGAGGGCAGACGCCTGGCGGCTGCTCTGTGGTGGACGTCGCCTCCACGGTCGAACCAGCTTACTGAACGTAAGCGGCGGGCAGATCAGGGCCGCCTGCTTGTATTCCCGCATGACCGTTCTCGACTGGTCGCTCGTCGCCTTCACGCTCGCCCTCGCCCTCTGGGGCTACCGCCAGGGGCTGATCGTCGGCGTCCTCACCCTGGTCGGCTTCGGCGCGGGCGCCCTGGCCGGCAGCCGGATCGGGCCGCTGCTGCTCAACCAGGGCTCGAAGTCCGCCTACGCGCCGCTGTGCGCGGCGCTCGGGGCGCTGCTGGTCGGCGCGCTGGTGGCGGTCACCCTGGAGAGCCTGGCCCTCGGGCTGCGCTCGCGGCTGATCCGCGGCCGGGCCCTGCGGCTCGCCGACGGCGCCGGCGGCGCGGCGCTGATCGCCGCCGTGTCGCTGGGGATGGCCTGGGTGTTCGGCGCGGTCGCCCTGCACGCCCCGGGCACCGCCCGGCTGCGAGCCGACGTGCAGCGATCGCTGATCCTGCACAGCCTCAACGACGTGCTGCCGCCCTCGGGCCCGGTCCTCAACGCGCTCAACCGGGTCGACCCGGCGCCGTCGATCGACGGCCCGACGACGCCGGTCGCGCCGCCGGACGCGGCGGTCGCCTCCGACCCCGGCGTCCGGCGCGCGGGTAGCTCGGTCGTGCGGGTGCTGGGAACCGCCTGCGGACTCGGGATCGAGGGCTCCGGCTGGGTCGCCGCCCCCGGCACCGTCGTCACCAACGCCCACGTCGTCGCCGGCGAGGAAGACACCACGGTCACCACCGAGAACGGCGCCTCCTTCGAAGCGACGCCGGTCCACTACGACCCCGAGAACGACCTCGCCCTGCTGCGAATCGACGCCGAGCTGCCGGCGCTGCCGCTCGCTCCCGACCCGCAGCGCGGCACGAGCGGCGCCGTGCTCGGCTACCCCGAAAACGGCCCCTACTCGGTCGCTCCGGCGCGGATCGGCGACACCCACTCGGTGATCAGCGAGGACTCCTACGGCGCCGGCCCGATCCGCCGCCGGATCGCCTTCCTCCGCGGCACCGTCCGCAGCGGCAACTCCGGCGGCCCCCTGGTCGACTCCCGCGGCCGCGTGATCGGCACCGTCTTCGCGGCAACCACCTCCGGCCCCCCGGGCGGCTTCGCCGTCCCCGACGAAGTAGTTCAATCAGCTCTAAGCGAACCAGCGTCGCCAGTCGATACCGGTCCCTGCACCGGCTGAGAGTGGGTGGGTTGGGGTACTGCCCTGCGCGGCTTGTACTTTTTCGGCAATCCATTCGCGGTAGACCGACCACAAACCACCGAAGAAGTTGAGCGAAGGGCAGTGCCCCAACCCACCCCCCACCGGCTTACCGCTGTGCAACGCCGTCGCCGACTGGTGACCCGCGCGCTGCCCCTGTCGATCGTCGCCATCGTCGCCTTCGCACTGGGCGCCTCCGCCGGCTCCCCCGGCTCGCCCGGCAAGGACGCCGCCCAGCGCTTCGCCGACGCCTGGGCCCGCAACGACCTGCCGGCGATGTACCGCGAGCTGAACGAAGCGTCGCGCGCCTCGATCGAAGAGGAGGAATTCGCCGCCGAGTACCGCGAAGCGGCGGAGGTGGCGACCCTGCGAAGCCTCTCGGCCGGCTCGGCCGGCGACACCGCGACGACCGACGGCCACACCGTCGTGCCGGTGCCGATCGAAGCCGGGACGGTGGCCTTCGGCACGGTCAACGCCGGCCTCGACCTGCCCTACGCCGACGGCGGCATCGACTGGGGCCCGAGCCTCGTCTTCCCGGGACTCGAACCGGGCGAGCAGCTCGAGAACAGGGTCGACCTGGCGCCGCGGGCGCCGATCCTCGCCCGCGACGGGACGCCGCTCGCCGAAGGCCCGGCCGACGCCCGCGAACACCCGCTCGGCAGCGCCGCGATCGACGTCACCGGCGAAGTCGGCATGGCCGGCGAAGAGGAAGAGGCGGTCCTCGCCCGGCACGGCTTCCCGCCCGAAACGCCGGTCGGCGTCAGCGGCATCGAGCAGGCCTTCAACTCGAGGCTGGCGGGCAAGCCGGGTGGCTCGCTGCTCGCCGTCGGCAAGGGCGGCTCGGCGCGGATCGTCGCCCAGTCCAGGCCACGGCCCGGCGCAGCGGTGAAGACGACGATCGACCCGACGCTCCAGCAGACCGCGGTCTCGGGCCTCGCCGGCCGGGCCGGCGGGGTCGCCGTGCTCGACGCCCGCAGCGGCGACGTGCGGGCGCTCGCCGGGCAGGCGTTCTCGGCGCCGCAGCCCCCCGGCTCGACCTTCAAGACGGTCACCACCACCGCCGCCCTGGAGAAGGGCGTGGTCTCGCTCGACGACGAATTCGAAGTCGTCGACGGGGTCAACGTCGGCGGCCGCTTCATCAGCAACGCCAACGGCGAGTACTGCGGCGGCACCTTCCGCGAGGCGTTCGCCGAGTCCTGCAACGCCGACTTCGCCCCGCTCGGCCCGAAGATCGGCAACGACGACCTGGTCGCCACCGCGGAAGCGTTCGGCTTCAACTCGCCACCGGCGATCTACGCGGCGAGCGTCGTCGAGGAAGTCGAACCGCCCGAGTCGAGCATCCCGCAGGAGATCGGCGACGAACTCGACCTTGGCGTCAGCGCGATCGGCCAGGGCGAAGTGCTGGCGACGCCGCTGCAGATGGCGACCGTCGCGCAGACGATCGGCAACGGCGGCGTCCGCGAGCCGACCTCGCTCGTCCTCAATCGCAAGCTGCGGCCGGAAATGACGGCGATCCGCGTGATGTCGAAGCAGATCGCCTCCGAACTGACCGAACTGATGGTCGGCGTCGTCACCGGCGGCACCGGCTACGCCGCGGCGATCCCCCAGGCCCAGGTGGCGGGCAAGACCGGCACCGCCGAGTTGGGGCCGAAGCCCGGCCAGGAAGGCGAAGAAAACCCCGAACAGATCAAGGACGCCTGGTTCGCCGCCTTCGCCCCGGCCGAGAAGGCGCACCTGGCGGTCGGCGTCCTGCTGGTCGAAGCCGAAGCCGCCGGCGGCGAAGTAGCCGCCCCGATCGCCGCCGAAGTGCTCTCGGCCGGGCTCTGAGCCGAGCGCGGTTAGAGATCCAGCGTGACGTCCGCCGGGCCTTCTTGCCCGGGGATGTGCAGCGTCAGCGGGCGATTCTCGGAGGCCGAGGCGGGCAGGCGGAAGATCGTAACCGAGCCCTCGATCGGGCCCTGCTGGGGGGTCGAGTCGAGCACGGGGATCTGTTCCTGCGATTCGACGTTGCCGCCGAACGGGAGCGCGTAGAGGCTCTCGCTCGGCAGCGCGTGGAAGGTCTGGTTGCCGGCGTCGGTGATTTCGACCGACTTCGGCAGCGTCTGGGGTTCTTCGCTCTCGTTCTGGACTTCGAAGAAGACCCCGAAGTAGCTTTCGCCCGGCGGCAGCTGCGGCTGCCCGACCAGGTAGGCCGAGTCCTCGTTGTCTTTCGGGTTGAGGTAGCGCGAGAAGATCACCGTGTAGTTCAGCTCGCCGAGCGAGACCGACTCGCCCTCGACCACGCTCTTGGAGTCGCTCGAGGAGCCGCAGGCGGAAACGCCGACGGCGAGCGCGGCGAGCAGCGGCAGCGCGAATCTGCGGAGGCGGGTCATCGGCGGCGAGAGTCTATTAAGCCGATCTACGGGATGCCGGTCGCGTGGGGATTGCCACCGGCGACGGCCACCGCCCCGGCCGCCGGCTGCTCCGACTCGAGCTGGTCGCGGAGCCTGCGCAGCGCCTCGCGCCAGTCCCGCCCGGTTCGCATCGAGGCGCCCGTGAGCCTCTCCAGCGCCTTGTCGAGCCGGCGCGCCGGCTCGGTCCAGTGCGAGACGCGCACCCCGGTCAGCGAGCCGCTCCCCTCCATCAGCTCCCAGACCGTCGTCGCCGGAATGCGATTGCCGCGCCCGCCGCGGCCTCGCTCGACGATCCTGCGCGGCGGCTCGAGCTCGGCGATGGCGGTGTCCATCCAGATCGACCGCGGCGGCTGCTCGAGGCGAAAGCGCGCCCCGGCGCCGACCCCGCTGGACTCGATCCTGGTCAGATGGAAGCCCTCGAGGAAGTGATCGGTGAAGGAGGGCCGGCGCGAGAGGTCGCCGATCGCCTCGAAAACGCGCTCGCGCGGGGCATCGATCTCGACTTCGGCGCTGACCGGACCCATGGCGGCGCCAGTCTAGTCCTTGCAACTGGCGACGAGCGGGGTAAGCCTGCGGAAAATCACCGATGTGGCGGCCCTCCTTGCCGCGTTACGATGATCCGGCGGAGGGCGTCGGAAGGAGCAGAGTCATCTCCACCAGCCTCACCCCCAGCCCAGCTTCTCCGAGTTACCCGACCGGGACGTTCCCCGGCCCCGGGACTTACTTCTGCGTCGAGTGCGGCTCGCATCTGGCGCTCCGCGAGGACGACCGCCTGCCCGACTGCCCGCGCTGCGGCGCCTCGCGCTTCCGGCTCGACTCGATCTTCGAACCGATGCAGGAGCAAGGGGAGGCCACCGCCGAGTTCGCGGCCGCCGCCGATCTGCAGGCGCCGGGCTGGCTGGACGACGCCCGCGCCGATCTCTCTCCCGGCAGCCGCCTCCTCGCCTGCCGCGACGACGATGGCGAGGTGCGAGCCTTCTCGGTGAAGCGGGGCTGGACGCGGATCGGCCGCAGCGTCGCCGCCGACATCCGCCTCGACGACCCCAGCGTCTCCCGTCGCCACGCGCTGATCGTCTCCGAACCGGACGAGTCGCTGCGCGTCCTCGACGACCGCAGCCTCAACGGCGTCTTCGTCAACGGCGAGCTGATCGAGTGGGGCAAGCTCTCCGACGGCGACGAGCTGACGATCGGCCGCTACCGCCTCTTCGTGCTCGAAGCCTGAGCAGAGCCGCTATTTGCGCAAGTTCCGGCCTACGGCGCTCGTAGGATGCGTGCCGGTGAGCTCTTCCGCCCACGACCCGTCCGCCGCGGCCGACCAGGCGCGGGCCCGCCTGCACGAGGAGATCGAGCGCGTCCGTGCCGGGGTCGAGGAGATGCTGGCCGAGCAGGAGGATCTCCCCGGGGCGGAGGAGCTGCGCCGCGAGCTGAATGCCCTGCGCGAAGAGAGCCGCCGCTACGTCAGGAAGCGCGTCCGCAAGAGCGAGAAGCGCATGGAGAAGCGCGCCGGCAAGCTGGACGAGCGCACCCGCGAGCTGGAGCGCCGCTTCGAGGCCTTCGAGCAGGACCGCAAGTACGCCGAGTGGCGCATCCACACCAACACCGAGGCAATGCTCGACGGCCTCCTCCGCGAGGTCCGCGCGATAGCCGACCTGCTGACGCGCTCTACTCGGTAGAGATGCTCGGGTCGGCCTGCACCTTGTGCGGGACGACCATCATGAAGTTCTGCTCGGCACCGGCGGCGAGCGAGAGCATCCGCTCGGCCTCCTCGTCCTGAGCTGTCGCCCGCAGCTCATCCGCGTAATGGGAGAGCAGGTCTTCGATGTCGAGATGGCCCTCGGCGTCGAGCTCGCGCAGCTCCACCTTGGCGCCCTCGCCGAGCCGCCGCTCGATCGCCTCGCGGTCGATCCCGAAGGCGTCGTGGCGGACGTAGACGCGGCCGCCGGTCATCCCGGCGCAGGCCCAGGGCCCGAGGTCGCCGAGCACCACGGCGCGGCCCGAGGTCATGTACTCGAAGGCGAAGCCCTTGGCGTTGGCCCGGTCGACCAGGCAGCCGCGGCTGTCGTCGATCGCCTCCTCGGGCTCGCCGCCGAGCACGACGTCGGCGCCGGAGAGGCGGATGCAGAAGCGCGAGTCGGCCGAGCCCTGGACGAACAGGCGGCCGCGCTGGGCGCCGTAGGCGAACGACTTGCCGACCGAGCCGTTGAGCCGGCGGCCCTTGGCGCCCTTGCCCTTCAGCACGGCGACGGTCCCGCCCAGCATCGTCTTGCCGACGCCGTCCTGGGCGCCGCCCTCGACCCGGATCGAGACGCCGTATGAGTTGAAGGCGCCGAGCCCCTGGCCGGCGACCGAGCCGCCGTTGAACTCGAGGCTGGCGAGCACGTCCTCGCCCGGCTCCGGGCCGCCGTCGAAGATGCGCGAGCGGGCGATCGCGCCGGACAGCTCGGTGCCGAGCACGCGGTCGTTGGCGTCGGTGTGGCGCGGGAACTCGCTGCGCACGGTGTGGCCGGAGCAGATCTCGCCGGCCAGGGCGCCGATCTGCGCCGAGGCGGCCTTCGCCTCCATGCGGATCGGCCGGGCGACGACGAGCCCCGCTTCGGCCCGCTGGTCGGCGACCTCCTCGGCGACCGGCAGGTCGAGCGGCTCGAGGTCGAGGAACTCCTCCAGCGGCGTGATCAGCGACGCCAGGTCAACCTGCTCGTGGTGGGATACCTGCTCGAGCAGGTCGTAGCGGCCGATCAGGTCCTGGGCGCGGTCGTAGCCGAGCGAGGCGACGACCTGCTTGACCTCCTCGCCCATCGCCTGGAAGAAGCGGGCGCAGCTCTCGGCCGCGCCGTCGACCTCCTGCGGGGTGAACTTCTTCAGCCCGTGCTGCTGGGCCTGCTCGACCGTCTCGATCTGGGTGGCGATGCCGACGTGGCAGGTGTCGAGCTGGCAGCCGCGGCAGATCGTGCAGCCGAGGCTGACCATCGCCAGGGTGCCGAAGCCGACCCGGTTGGCGCCGAGGCAGTGCAGCTTGACGATGTCGTGGCCGGTGCGGTAGCCGCCGTCGGCCCAGATCTCGACCCGGTTGCGCAGGCCGGCCTCCATCAGCGCCCGGTGCACGGCGCGGGTGCCGATGTCCGAGGGCAGGCCGACGTGGCGCAGGGCATGCTGGCGGGCGGCGCCGGTGCCGCCCTCGAAACCGGAGAGGGTGATGATGTCGGCGCCCGCCTTGGCGATGCCGAGGCCGATCGTGCCGATGTTCGGCACCACCGGCACCTTGACCGAGATGCGCACGTCGGGGTTGACCGTCTTCAGCTCGTCGATCAGCTCGGCCAGGTCCTCGATCGAGTAGAGGTCGTGGTTGTTGGAGGGCGAGATCAGGTCGGTGCCGGGGGCCGCGTTACGCGCCGCGGCGACCTTCTCGGAGACCTTCTTGCCCGGCAGGTGGCCGCCCTCGCCGGGCTTCGCCCCCTGGCCGATCTTGATCTCGGCGAGGTAGGAGGAGTTGATCATCTCCGCCGAGACGCCGAAGCGGCCCGAGGCGACCTGCTGGCCGCGCCACTTGCGGTAGTGGCCGTACATGTCGCGGATCTCGCCGCCCTCGCCGTTGACGCAGAGGACGTTGATCGATTTCGCCGCCTCCGCGTAGGCGCGGAAGGCCGGCTCGGACTGCGAGCCGAAGCTCATCGAGGAGATCACGACCGGGTAGTCGTGGTGGCCGACGCCGGCGTCCACGACGCTGGGGTCCTTCAGAGGCTCCCGGTCGCCCACCAGCCCCATGATGTGGCGCATCGAGATCGGGCTCTGGCGCTCCAGGTCGCGGACCTTCTCCGAATACTCCTCGTAGGAGCCGGTGCCGTTCGCGGTCGCGATCGCCGCCTTGTAGACCTTCGGGTAGAAGCGGAACGTCTTCGCCGGCCTGGCGTCCTCGTCGCCGGCGAGAACGCGCGCCCGCTCGTTCGTGTCCTCGTCGAGCGCGGCGAAGCCGACCCCTCCACGCTCGGAGGCGGCGAAGGCCTCGGTCTGGAAGATCTCGGCCAGCTCGGGCCGCACCCCGATCGAGGAGAACTGGCGGGCATAGCCGCGCACCTCGTGGATGCCGATCGTCGAGATCACTTTCTCGATCCCCTTCTTCAGCGCCGCGCAGAGGTTGCCGATGTCGGCCTGGTAGTCCTCGACGCAGATCACCTCGACCATCGTGTAGGGGCAGACGCCGTCGGCGCCGAGGCCGAGTGCGAGCATCGTGTCGTGGACGTTGCGGATCGCCGCCGAGCGCAGGACGATGCCGCAGCGGCGGCGCAGGTTCTCCTCGCCGGGCTCGACCCGGAACTGCTTCAGCGCCTGGTCGACCGCCGAGGTCGCCAGGTGCGGGTCGAGGTAGCGCCGGTCGGCGTCGTAGACGGTGCGGTCGGTGAGGATCAGCAGCTCGGCGCCGTTGCGCACCCCCTTCACCGCCTCCTGCTTGATCCGTTCGATCGCCCCCTTGGTCGTCTCCGACTCGAGCAGCGAGATGTCGACCGCGCCGGCCCGCCCCCGGAACTCCTCCCAGAGGTCCTCGAGCAGGTAGGTGCGCTGCTCGCGGGCGATCCGGCGGTATGCCTTGTCGGAGAGCGGCGCCATGCCGTGGTGGCCGCCGAGGATCACCGGGAAGGAGGTCTCCACCGTGCCGGTGTCCTCGCCGGCGGCATCGAGCGACGGGCGGCGCCCGAACACCGCCCGGGTCGAGAAGTGCTCGACCTCGCGCTCGCGGTCGATCGCCGGGTTGGTGACGACGGCGACCGTCTCCTTGAAGTAGTCGGCGAGGTTCTGGCGCTCCGGCGAGAGCGCCGCCAGCGGTCCGTCGTAGCCGAGCGAGCCGATCGGCTCGGCCCCGTTGGAGGCCATCTGCTGGACCAGCTTGACGTCGTCGCGCTGCCAGCCGAAGCCGGCGAGGACGCGGTCGACGACCTTGACCGGCTCTTCCGGCCCGGCGTCGGAGTAGCCGGGCACGTCGCCGCCCTCGAGCGGCCCGCCGGTCGCCAGGGCGCGGTCGTAGGCGGCGGTCTCCTCGGCGCCGTTGCGGGCGAGCCAGCGGTCGCGGACGATCCGCAGCATCTCGTGGTGCGGGTGCAGGGTCGAGCGCCTGCTCTCGCGGTCGATCGCCACCAGCGCCTTCTCGCCGGGGGCGAGCGGCTTCGGCTCGGCGACCATCTCGGCGACGGCGACGACGCCGGGCTCGGAGCTGAAGACGAAGTCCTCGCTCGTCTCGACCTGCCAGAGCGGGCGCAGGCCGAGCGCGTCGGCGGAGAAGACGCACTCTCCGTTGTGGCGGGCGATCAGCGCCACCGGGCCCTGCGCGAACGGGCCCATCGCCTGGCGCAGGTACATGTAGAAGCGGTGCAGGTCCTCGGGCAGCGAGCGGATCTCGGCGACGATCGGCGGCACGACCATCTCCATCGCCTCGGCGAGGCTGAGGCCGCCGCGGCTGATCAGCGTGTCGATCGTCCGGTTGAGGTCCTGCGAGTCCGAGGAGCCGGGAGCGATCGGCACGCCAAGCATCCGCGCCTCCTGGCGCAGCTGCTCGATCGTGTTGATCTCGCCGTTGTGGCCGAGCACCGAGAACGGCTGCACCCGCTTGAAGGAGGGCCAGGTGTTGGTCGAGTAGCGGTTGTGGCCGAAGCAGCCGATCGTCTCGAAGCGCTCGTCGCACAGGTCCGGGTAGTACTCGCCCAGCACCTTCGGCGCGCCCATCACCTTGTAGACGCAGGTCGTCGCCGAGAGCGACGGGACGTGGATGTCGAGCTCCTGCTCGAGCTCGATCAGCAGGTCGAAGAGGACCCGGTCGCGGCGCGAGGCGTCGGCGACGAGGCCGGCGATCTGCCAGAAGTGGGGCTCATCCTCGCGCGCGGTCGGGCCCAGCGCCGGCGAGTCGACGGCGCCGATCCGCTCGGCGAGGATGCGGAAGCCGCCCCGGCCGAGCAGCTCGCGGGCGTCGTGCTGGACGCGCTCGAGGTTCTGGGAGCGCTCGACGAAGACGTGGGCGACGGCGAAGGCGTCGTCGAGGGTCAGCGAGGGGTCGTGGCCGCCGGCGCGCACCTCCTCGGCCCAGATCTTGCGCGGGATGTCGAGCAGGAGGCCGCAGCCATCGCCCTCGCCGTCGACGTTGCCCGCCCGGTGGAGCATCTTCTGAAGCGCCGGGACCGCCCGTTCGACCGGCTCGTGGCTCGGCGTCGCGTCCTTGCGCACCGAGGCGTAGATCGCGCAGGCGTCCTTGTCCTCGACGCTCGGCGGAGAGACGAGCGGCCGGTAGGCGCGCTCTGGCGAGTAGCGGACGGGGCTCTCACCGTGAAGCTCACGGGACTGGGTATCCGACATGCTGACCTCCCGGTTTCCGCGCCTTCTCCGAGCGGGCGCGCGACGGGTTGACGAGTCAGCGGATTATAGGGACGGTCGCGCGTCTCCCTCGTCTTTTTTGCATTTCCTCGCAGTTAGCGGGAAAACGCAGGCGATCAGGCGGCGACCCGTGCCGCGACCTCGAGCTCGACAACCCGATCGGGCGCGGCCAGCGCCGCCTGCGCGGCAGCGACCAGCGCAGCTCCATCCAGCTCGTAGCGCTTTGCGGCCAGCTCGAGTAGGTCCAGGTGGCGGTCGGGATTGAGCAGCTCGACGTCGACCACCTGGCCACCGACGATGCCGACGTTGCAGTAGTCGTCGTCGACCTGGTCCTGATGGTCGAAGCGCTCGACCCTCCGCAACTCGATCGAAAGGGCGTTCGCCTCGCTGTCGAAGTCGGCTCGCATCATCGTCTCCTCTCATGGATTGTGACGATCACATCGGGTTCGTCAAGCGCGACCACAGCCCGCATTCGAATGCCCCGGATGTACCCGGTGTACCGAGGCTTGCCGTCCTCGTCGAAATCGACCTGGTCGGGATTGGAGATCATGGCCTCGGCGTCGGCGGCGGTGACTCCCACCTGTCGAGCCTGATTCTTGGCATGTCGCGTAAAGCGCATGCCCTATCAAGGGCACAGCGCCGGAAACTCTCCCCCTGCCCGTCAGCGGCTCCAGTCGGGTTCGGAGGCGTTCTTCGCTAGGACCGTTGGCTTGCCGCCGCCGTAGGGGATCGTCACGACCTTGTGCCCGGCGCCCGGTTCGAAGCCGCCCAGCCAGCCGAGCACCGTGCTGCCGTCGGCGGAGAGGGCGGTGCCGACGAAGCCCTGCTCGCGTTCCTTGGTCAGCGCCCGCTGGGCGCCGGTGCGGGGGTTCACGGTGACCGCGTAGGTCGTGTCCTGGCCCTCGAACTCGGCCAGCAGGCGGTTGCCGCTGGCGGACCAGGCGGTCGGGTAGAGGCCCTGCAGCAATGGATCGACCTTGGTGTGGGTGAGGCGGCGCACCGCCTTGCCTTCGGGGTTCATCAGGTAGAGCTCGTTCTTGGGACCGTAGCGGCGCTGCCTTGCGCCGAGCTGCTTGACGAAGACGATCGTGCCGCCGGGGCCCCAGAGCGGATAGCCCGAACGATGGTCGGTGGTCAGGCGGTGGTGCAGCTGCGGAGCCTGCACGTTGACCACACCCGGGATGGGGATGTCGAACATGTAGACGTCGCTGCGAGGCGGGAAGCCTTCGCTCGCCGCCCTGCCGTACACGAGCGCCCCGCCTTCCGGCGCGAAGCTGACCCCGGAGAAGAAGCCGCGGGCGATCGTCCGCTGCGCGCCGGTCGCCGTGTCGATCAGGACCAGCCGCTTCCGCCCGATTTCGGGGCCGAGCACGGCGACTGCCGATTTGGAGTCGGGCGACCAGGCGAAGGTCGACGGTTCGCGCCAGCCGGTGGCCAGCCTGCCGGCCGGCGCGCTGCCGTTCGCCGGCGCGAGGATCAGTTCCGGCTGTGCGTTTCGTCCCTTCCCCTGGTGCAGCAGGGCGACGATCTGCCCGTCGGGCGAGACCCGCGGATCAGACCCGGCGACGAGCCTGTGCGCCCCCGAGCCGTCGTCTCCAGCCGCCCAGACGACCGGGTTGAGCGGCTGCCGGGTGAAGACCAGGGTCGCCTGCGCCGCCGCCGGCAGGGCCAGGAGAACCACTCCCACCAAGGCCACGGCGATCCATCTCGGGCGCGTTCCCACCGCGCGATGGTAATGCCCCGCGGCGGGCGTGCCGGGAGTTGACCACCCTATTTGGCGGTCAACTCCCGGCACGCCCGGTCAAAGCTCGGGCACGTCGGCGCCGTGGGGGCTGAAGGGGAGGCGGCGGACTTCGGCCCAGCCCTCGCAGCGCGATTCGAGGGCCTCGGCGACCTTGCCGGCGTCCTGCCAGGTGGTCCAGACGAGCACGGTCGGGCCGGCGCCGGAGATCGTCGCGCCGAGTGCGCCCAGCTCGCGCGCCGAGTCGACCAGCTCCATCGAGCGCGGGTAGAGGTCGCGGCGGCGCGGCTGGTGGATGCGGTCCTCGAGGCCGGCGGCGAGCAGGTCGAGGTCGCCGCGCAGCAGGCCGAGCACCAGGCGCGAGGCGGCGGCGACGTTGGCGACGGCGTCGGCCAGCGGCACCTCGTCCGGGATCGCCTCCCGCGCCCGCGCGGTCGAGACCTCCTCGGCGGGGATCACGGCGATCCCCTCGAGCCCGCTCGGCGGGTCGAAGCGGGCCGCGGTCGGGATCCCGGTCTCGTCGCGGCCGCAGACGACGAAGCCGCCGTAGATCGCCGCCGCGACATTGTCGGGGTGCCCCTCCAGCTCGGCCGCCCGGACCAGCAGCTCCTGCTTGGAGAGCGCCAGCTCGAACATGTGGTCGGCGGCGAACAGGCCGGCGACGATCGCCGCCGCGCTCGAGCCGAGGCCGCGGGCGAGCGGGATGCCGTCGCCGCCCAACCGGAAGGCGATCCCGTCGGCCGAGTGGAGGCTGTCGAAGGCACGGACGACCAGGTTGTCGCGCCCGGTCGGGACGCCGAGCCCGCCCGGGTCGAGCGAGAACTCGCCCGCCTCCTCGACCTCCAGCTCGAGGAACATCGACAGCGCCGCCGCCATCGTGTCGTAGCCCGGCCCGAGGTTGGCCGAGGAGGCGGGAACGCGGACGAGTCGGCGGCGGGCGGTCACCAGAACGAAGGTTCTACACCGTCGCGCCGATCAAGCGGCGGCGCGTTCGGCCACGTCCATGACGACCAAACGATCCGGGGCCGCCAGAGCCGCCTGCGCTGCGGCGATCAGAGCCGGCCCATCCAGTTCGTATCGCTCCGCGGCGACGTCGAGGAGATCGAGGTGCTCGGCCGGATAGAGAAGCTCCACCGCGGCGACACGGTCGCCGGCGATGCCGACGTTGCAGTAGTCGTCGTCGACCTGCTCGCCATGGTCGAAGCGCTCGGCCTGGCGCAACTCGATCGTCAGGGCGTCGGCCTCGCTGTCGTAGTCGGCTCGCATCAGCGTCTCCTCTCGTGGATTGTGACGATCAGGTCCGGCTCGTCAAGGGCAACAACGACTCGCACGCGAATACCCTTGATCTCTCCCGTGTAGCGCGGCTTCCCTTTGCCGTCTCGATCCACGCGAATGGGATCTGCGATGACCTCTTCCGCGTCGGCGACACCAAGGCCGTGCCGGCGCGCCCAGTTCTTCGCATGTCGCGAAAAGCGCATGGCCTATCAAGGGCCTGGCGGCTGAAACTCTCCCCCTTCGAAGCACGATCACGCGAACACCGCGCGCTCGACGGCGCTGAGGTCGTTCTCGCAGTTGATCACCGGCGGGGCCTTGGAGAGGGCGGTATCGGGGTCCTTGAGCCCGTGGCCGGTCAGCACGCAGACGACGGACTCCGGCGGTGCGGCGTCCTCGGCGACCGGCAGGCCATGCGCGAGCAGGCCGGCGACCGAGGCGGCGGAGGCGGGCTCGCAGAAGACGCCTTCGCCGTTCGCCAGCCAGCGGTAGGCATCGAGGATCTGCTCGTCGGAGACGGCGGCGACGCGCCCTCGCGAGGCGGTGAAGGCGTCCATCGCCTCCTCCCAGCGGGCCGGATTGCCGATCCGGATCGCCGAGGCGACCGTCTCGGGGTTGGCGACGGGCTCGCCGCGGACCAGCGGCGCCGCGCCCTCCGCCTGGAAGCCGTAGTTCACCGGCGCCGCGCCCATCTCCTGAAAGCCGCGCCACCAGGCGGTCACGTTGCCGGCGTTGCCGACCGGGATCGCCAGCGCGCCGGGCGCCTCGCCCAGCTCCTCGACGACCTCGAAGGCGGCCGTCTTCTGGCCCTCGATCCGGTAGGGGTTGACCGAGTTGACCAGCTCGATCGGGTGCTTCTCGGCGAGCGCGCGGACGAGCTGTAGCGCCTCGTCGAAGTTGCCCTGGAGGGCGATCACCCGCGCCCCGTGCATCAGCGCCTGGGCCAGCTTGCCGATCGCGATCTTGCCCTCCGGCACGATCACCGCCCCCCGCATCCCCGCCCGCGCCGCGTAGGCGGCGGCACTCGCGGCGGTGTTGCCGGTCGAGGCGCAGATCACCGCCTCCGCCCCCCGCCCCTTGGCGCGGGACACGGCGACGGTCATCCCCCGGTCCTTGAACGACCCGGTCGGGTTCGCCCCTTCGAACTTCAAATACGCCCGCAGCCCGATCCTCTCCGACAACCGCGGCGCCTCGATCAACGGCGTCGATCCCTCGTTGAGGCTCACCACCGGGTCATCGGGCTCCAGCGAAAGCCGCTCCCGATATCGCTCTATCAGCGGCTGGGGCATCAGCGATCGACGAAGCGGATCGAAAGGGGGCCCCTCACACGAACTCCTCCTCGATGACGCGGATCGAGCGCGGCGCCGAGCGCAGCTCGTCCAGCGCGGCGATCTGCTCGACCGCCCGCGCGAAGCGCGACTCGAGGCACTCGTGGACGACCATCACCAGCCGCGCGTCGTCGCCGATCCCGCGCTGGACGACGCTCTTGACCGAGATCTCGTTCTCGCCCAGAAGCTGGGCGATCTTCGCCAGCACGCCGGGTTCGTCGGCGACCTCGAGGTGCAGGTAGAAGGACGAGCTGACGTCGCTGACCAGCGGCAGCCGCTCGCGCGCCTCGTGGACCGGAGCCTCGCCGGCGAGGATCGAGGCGACGTCGCCGAGCACCGCCGAGGCCGTCTCGACCCCGCCGGCGCCGGGCCCGGACATCGTCACCTCGGTGATCGCCGGCGCCTCGACCATCACCGCGTTGAACGGGCCGCCGACCGGCGCCAGCGGATGGCCGCCGTAGAGGAAGCAGGGGAAGACGCGGACGCTGATCCCACCCTCGCGGCGTTCGGCGACGCCGAGCAGCTTCAGCGAGAGGCCGAGCTCCTTGGCGTAGGCGAGGTCGTCGGGCTTGACCCGCTCGATCCCCTCGTAGGCGACCTCGTCGAGCGTCACCGGGGTATGGAAGGCGAGCCGGGCGAGGATCGCCATCTTCGCCGCCGCGTCGGCGCCGTTGACGTCGTCGCTCGGGTCGGCCTCGGCGTAGCCCAGCTCCTGGGCTCGGGCGAGGACGTCCTCGTAGGGCGCCCCGCTCGCCGCCATCTCGCTGAGGATGAAGTTGGTGGTGCCGTTGACGATCCCGAAGACCTTGCCGATCTCGGTCACGCCGAAGCTCTCCTGGATCGTGCGGACGATCGGGATCACCCCGGCCACCGCCGCCTCGAAGCGAAGCTGCACGCCGGCCTCGCGGGCGACCGCGAAGAGCTCGTCGCCGTGCTGGGCGAGCAGCTGCTTGTTCGCGGTGACGACCGGCCGGCCGGCGCGCAGCGCGTCGAGCACGTAGCCGCGCGCCGGGTCGGTGCCGCCGATCAGCTCGACGATCAGGTCGGACTGCTCGAGGATGACGCCGAAGTCGCCCTCGGCGCGGGTCAGCGTCCCGGCCAGCTCCGGCCGCCGCCCGGTAGCCGCCTCGACCGCGCCCGCTCGCTCGGCGAGCAGCGCGGCAAAGGCGCCGCCGACCGTGCCGCGCCCCAGCAGCCCGATGCGGACCGGATCAGCCATCGACATCGCGCGCGGTCAGATCCTCGTAGGTCTCGCGCCGCACGACGACGCGCGCCTCGCCGTCGCGGCAGAAGACCACCGGCGGGCGGGGAACGCCGTTGTAGTTGCTCGCCATCGCGTAGCCGTAGGCGCCGGTCGCGGGGGTGACCAGCACGTCGCCGACCGCCGGCGCGGCGAGCATCGCGTCGCGGACCACGACGTCGCCGGACTCGCAGTGCATGCCGGCGATCGTCGCCGGAGTGTCGGGGACTGCGCCGGCGCGGTCGGCGATCAGCGCCTCGTAGCGGGAGCCGTAGAGCATCGGCCGCAAGTTGTCCGACATGCCGCCGTCGACCGCGACGTAGGTGCGGACGCCGGGGATCTCCTTCATCGTGCCGACCCGGTAGGCGGTGAGGCCGGCGTTGCCGACCAGCGAGCGGCCGGGCTCGACCAGAACCCGCACCCCGTCGCCGAACACCTCGGCGACGGCGCGGACCTTGACGTCGACGTAGGCGTCGATCGAGGGGGGCTCGTCCTCAGCGGTGTAGGCGATGCCGAGCCCGCCGCCGACGTTGACCATCCGGCACCAGTCGCCGGCCAGGGCACCGAGCGCCTCGATCGCCAGCCGGTAGGGCTCCAGCTCGAAGATCTGCGAGCCGATGTGGGCGTGCAGGCCGACCAGCTCGAGCGCGTCGCTCGCCAGGACCCGCTCGATCGCCCGCGCCGCCAGGCCGTCCTCCAGCCCGAAGCCGAACTTCGAGTCGAGCTGCCCGGTCTGGACGTAGTCGTGGGTCGAGGGCTTGATCCCGGGGGTGACGCGGATCAGCACCCGCTGCGGCTCGTCGAGCAGGCGCTCGCAGCGCTCGATCTCGTCGAAGGAGTCGAGGATCAGGTGGCCGACTCCGGCCCGCGAGGCCAGCAGGATCTCCTCGTCGCTCTTGTTGTTGCCGTGCATGTGGATGCGGGTAGGGTCGAAACCCGCTCGCAGCGCCATGTGCAGCTCGCCGCCCGAGGCGACGTCGACCGACAGCCCCTCCTCGGCGAACAGCCGGTAGGCGGCGGTGCAGGGGAACGCCTTGCTGGCGAAGAGCACCTCGAAGTCGTCGGTTCGCCGCTCGAACGCCTCACGGTAGGCGCGCGCGCGTCCGCGCATGTCGTCCTCGGCGTAGAGGTAGGCCGGCGTGCCCAGCTCGGCGGCCAGCTCGACCACGTCGCAGCCGGCGACCTCGAGCCGGCCCAGCTCGTTGACCCGGCTACCCGCCGGGAAGACCGGAGAGCCGGCGATCGGGTCGGCGACCGCGCCCGCTTGTCCGCGTTCGGTCATCGGTCGGCATTGTGACCGGAATCGGTGTGGTCGCGGTCAGTGCCCGCCGCCGAGCAAGCCGCCGACCGCTCTACAGGTAGCCCATCGGGTCGGTGGGGGCGCCACCGATCCGGACCTCGAAGTGGACGTGCGGCCCGAAGCAGTGGCCGGTGCAGTCGCTGTAGCCGATGATCTGGCCCTGGGAGACCTGCTGGCCGGTGGAGACCGCGAACGACTCCTGGTGGGCGTAGCAGGTGGAGAGCCCGCCGCCGTGGTCGATGCAGGTGAAGTTGCCGTAGCCGCCGCTACTCGCCTCCGGCTCGGTGAAGATCACGGTCCCGGCCGCGGCGGCGCGGATCGGCGTGCCGCTCGGCACCGCGATGTCGATCCCCTCGTGGAACTCGCTGCCGCCGAAGCGCGGGCCGAAGCCGGAGACGACCGGCCCGTCGACCGGCCAGATCAGGCCGCTGCCGTTGCCGCCCTGGATCGGACCGGCCGGGAGTGGCGCCGAGCCGGTCCCGGCGAGGGTGGCCGCCAGTTCGGCCTGGATCGAGGCGACGTCGCCGTCCAGCTCTTCTTCGGAGCCCTCGACCTTCTCCAGCGCCGCTTCGCGGCTGCGCCTGGTCGCCACGAGGTCGGCCTCGCGGCTCTGCACGGCGGCACGGGCGCTCGCCAGCGCCTGCTCTTCGGCGGCGATCGCGTCGCGGGCGGCTTCGATCGTGTCCTTGGTGGAGCGCAGCTTGCCGACGGTGCGCTTCACCTGGTCGCGCAGTTCGCGCACCCGGCCCACCACCGCTTCGTCGAGGCCGTGGATCCGGTTCAGGTACTCGGTCCGGTCGATCAGCTCTTCATAGCCGCCGGCATTGACGATCACGCTGAGGATGTCGGGGCTGCCCGCCTCGTACATCGCCACCAGCCGCTGCCGCAGCGCCGTCAGCGCCCGCTCGAGCCGCGCCCGCACCACCGCCAGATGCTTCCGGGCGACATCCAGTTCGGCGACCGCGTGGTCCAGTTCGGCCTGCTTGGCCCGCAGCCGCGACCGCACCCCGACCTCCTGCGTGCGAAGCGCGGCAACCTCCTTCGTCAGCCTTTCGATCCGCACCCGGTAATGGGAGATCGTCGAAGTCAGCACGCCCCTGCGCTGCCGAACCTTCGAAAGCTTCGCTTCCTTCGCGTTCAGTGCCGATTCGAGATCCTTGGCCGGCGCCGCCCCACCGCACAACAGCAGCACGACGAGCGCCGCCGCAGCAGCCACCAAAGCCACCGCGGCCGGGCGAGTCTTCAGCATGACGACGCAGGCTAGCGAGACTCCAGCGCCGCCGTGACGCTATGTCGGATCCCTGCAACCCCGCTTGCGAAGGGGAGTCCCGACTCCCCTTCACCTACGCCGCTACTGGCTCCTTCTCAGCCTTGCCATCGTCCTTCATCGCCTCCGCAGCAACTTCGGCCGCGTACCCGAGACGCTCGCCGTATTCCCGCGCCTGCATCCGCGAGATCACCATCCGCTGGATCTCCGCCGTCCCCTCGAACAGCTGGTAGACCTTGGCGTCCCGGAACCACTTCTCCAGCGGGCACTCGGTGCTCTGCGCGTCGGGACCGACTAGGTCCATCAGCGTCGTCGTCGCCCACATCGTCACGTCGCCGGCCTTCAGCTTCGACATCGAGCCCTGGCCGCCGCGCATCGGGATCCCGTTGCGACCCATCCATGCGGCTCGCTGAACCAGCAGCCGCGCCGCCTCGATCTCGGTCGCGACGTCGGCGAGCGTCTGCTGGATGCGCTGGGTCTGCAGCAGCGGCGTGCCGCCCTCGGACCGGCCGTCGAGGTACTCGAGCGTCCACTCGTAGGCGGCCTGGGCGATGCCGAGCGCCGAGGCGCCGACCAGCGGCCGGGTGATCTCGAAGGTCGCCAGCGCGTCGGCGCCGCGCGACTTCTTCCCTTCCCGGCCGCGCTGCAGCTTGCGCTCCAGCTTCTCCTCGCCGCCGAGCAGGTTCTCGGCCGGGATGCGGCATTCGTCGAGGATCACCTCGGCGGTGTGCGAGGCGCGGATCCCGAGCTTCGACTCCTTCTTGCCCTGGCTGAGGCCGGGGGTGTCCTTGCCGATCACGAAGGAGGCCTGGCCGCGCGTCCCCAGGCTGGGATCGACGGTGGCGACGACGACGTGGACGTCGGCGATGCCGCCGTTGGTGATGAAGACCTTGGTCCCGTTCAGCACCCACTCGTCGCCGTCGCGCTTGGCGGTCGTCTTCAGGCTCTTCACGTCGGAGCCGGCCTGCGGCTCGGTGACCGCGTAGGCGCCGAGCTTGACCTCGTCGCCGGTTCCGAAGCAGTCGGGGACCCAGTGGGCGATCTGCTCCGGGGTGCCGGAGGAGGCGATGCCGGCGGCGGCGAGGCCGGAGCCGGAGATCGCCAGGGCGATGCCGGCGCAGCCCCAGTGGAACTCCTCGGCGGAGATCACCTGCATCTGCCCGTCGGCGTCGGCGGCCGAGCGCTGGATCGCCTCGAGGCCCTGGAAGCCCTGCTTGCGCGCCTCCTTGACCACCTCCCAGGGAGTGCTCTCCTCTTCGTCGTGCTTGCGCGCCGCCGGGCGGATCACGTCGCGGGCGAAGGCCCGGGCGCTGTCCTTGAACTCCTGCTGCTCCTCGTTAAGCGCAAAATCCATTCGATCCCCTCCGGTGACGGCGTCGCGTGGTTGATTGACTAGTCAGTCAATAGCTCCGTCGGAGTTTAGCTGACCGACCAGCCAGCAACGGAGTTGCAATAGCGTTGCCCCTGATGACGCGGCCGATCAACGCCGACGTGCCGGCGGAGAAGCCAGCCCGGGCGCCGCCGGCGCCGAAGCGGCGGCGCAGGCCGATTCCCACGGCGCTGAAGGCGATCGCGGGGCTGTTCGTGCTCGCCGTCGTGTTCATCGTCGCGGCGATCGTCGGTGGCGGATCGGGCGGCGGGAGCGCAGAAACCGCCACGCCGGCGCCCGTCGAACCGGACGGCGGGCGGGCCGCGGCGCCCGCCTCGCAACCGGCGAGCGAGCTGGGCTACCCCGAGTTCGCGACTGCCAACACGACCCGCGTCGGCGGCTCCGACCCCGCCTCCACCGCCGCCGGCGTCGCTCTCGCCACCTATCCGTCCACCGATCCCGCCCAGCGGCCGGAAGCCGTCAGCCTGGTCGACGCCGGCGACTGGCAGACCGCGATCGCCGCCTCGGTCCTGATGGCGCCCCCGCTCGGCGCGCCGGTGCTCGTCTCCGAGGCCGGCGGGATGCCCGACCCGACGGTCGAAGCGCTCGACGCGCTCGATCCGCAGGGCGGCAAGGACAGCGGCGGGGCGCAGGCGTTCGTCTTCGGCGCGGCCGCCGCGCCTGCCGACATGAGGACGACCGCGGTCGGCGCCACCGGCGTCGCCGGTGCGGCGGCGATCGCGGAATTGCGGGACAGGCTGCTCGGCGCGCCGCCCCGGCACGTCGTCGTCGCGCCGGCCGGCGACTCCGCCTTCGCGATGCCCGCCGCCGCCTGGGCGGCGCGCTCCGGCGATCCCGTCCTCTTCAGCGGCCCCGGCAAGCTCCCGGCGGCGACCGCGGCCGCCCTGAGGCGCCATCCGCACGTCCCCGTCTACGTGCTCGGGCCCTCGTCGGCGATCTCCTCGCAGGTCTTCCGCGCAATCGCCAGGATCGACAACCGGGTGCGGCGCGTCTCGGGCGAGGACCCGGTTGCGAACGCGATCGAACTGGCGCGCTACTCGGGCGGCGGCTTCGGCTGGAACGTCAACGACCCCGGCCACGGTTTCGTCGTCGCCCGTTCCGACCAGCCTCTCGACGCGCCCGCGGCGGCGGCGCTGTCCGCGGCGGGCGCCTGGGGGCCGCTGCTGCTCACCGACGACGCCGCTAGGCTTCCCGATGCGCTGCGCGGCTACCTGCTCGACGTCAAGCCGGGCTACACCACGGACCCGACGCGCGCCTTCTACAACCACGCGTGGGTGATCGGAGACCAGGAAGCGATCGACGTGAGTCAACAGGCGGAAATCGACGAGCTGGCGGCGCTGGCCAGGATCGGAGGGGAACCATGAGCTGGGCAGCGACCGAGTGTCCACACCTGATTCCCCGTGAGGGAGCGACGCGGGAATCCTTGTCATGAGCGAGGCCGAGAGTCCCGACCGGCTGGGCGGCGGCCACGAGGTGACGGTCGAGGACGTCCGCGCCCTCGCCGGCCCGTCCACCCCGCACTTCGCCCTGCAGGTGCGCAACCGCATCCGGCGCCTGATCGAGCCGCTGCCCGCCGGGCACCCGGCGCGGGTCGAAGGGGAACGGAAGATCGCCGACCTCGAAGCGCTCGCCGAGCACAGCGGCGATCCGCGCGGCACGATGGGCATCGGCCACCGATGAAGGCCAAGGTGATCTTCTTCCGCGAGTCCGACGTTTTCCATGCGGTGCGTGGAAAACGTGATGGCCTGCGCTGGCCCGACTATGCTGCCAAGCGATGGCTGACGAGATCGAGCATGGGTTCAAGGAGGGCGACAAGGTCTGGGTCGAGGACGGCGAAGGCCGCCACCACCCCGGCGTCTTCGTCGGCAACAACGAAGCCTCCGGCTGGTTCGGCGGCGGCCCCAGCGCCTACGTCGCCCATCCCGAGGCCCACCAGGCCGAGGTCGTCTCGGTCTTCCGCATCACCCCGCGCGACGAGTAGCGCATGGAGCCGGCCGTAAAGGAGCCGGGCTCCTCTCTGCTGGCCTAAGAACCCCTCACAACTCAGTGGGCCGGGCCGAAGGCGTCTATCAGGCGGTTCTGGTACTCGCTCAGCTCCTCGGGGGAGATGAAGTAGGTGGGCGGAGTGAGGAACAGGCCGTCGGCTCGCTCGGCCGTCTGCTCGACCCGGGCGCGGACCTTGTCGAGGGGCCCGGCGGCGCAGTAGGCGTCGACCATCTCGTCGCTTATGGCCGCCGGGACGGCGGCGAGGTCGCCGCGGCGGAAGGCCTCGCCGGCGGCGACCGCGTTGTCGGCGAAGCCGTGCAGCTCCCAGAGCGGCATGTAGGTCCTGACCGTGGCGTAGAAGGAGATCGTGCGGCGGGCCATCTCGATCGCCCTGGCCTCGTCGTCGTCGATCGCGCAGCAGACGGTCGGCAGGTAGTCGAAGTCCTTGCGCTCGCGGCCGGAGCGCTTCAGGCCCTCCTCGAAGGAGGCGACGACGACCTCGTCGATCCAGCGCAGGCTCTGGATCGGGTGGCCGATCAGGCCGTCGGCGACGTCGCCGGCCATCCGGCACATCCCGCCCTGCACGCCGGCGGTGTAGATCGGCACCGCCTCGCGCGGCGCCGGATGGGGCCGGATCCAGCCCCTGATGTCGATGTCGTAGTAGGAGCCCTCGAAGCGGATCGGCTCGCCCGCCCCGGCCTGCTGCATGATCAGCCGCGTCGCCTCGACCGCCTCGCGCAGGTGCGGCGCCGGCTTGCCGTACTCGGCGTTGTGCCAGGTTTCGTTCAGCCGCTTGACGCCGGAGCCGAGGCCGAGGCGGAAGCGCCCGCCCGACATCTCGTCGACGTCGAGCGCGGAGACGGCGAGGATGAAGGGGCTGCGGGTGAAGGCCCAGGCGATCCCGGTGGCGATCCCGATCCGCTCGGTGCGCCCCGCCAGGTAGGCGGCCTGGGTGACCGAGGAGCGGAACAGCTCCGGCGCCCAGACGCACTCGACCCCCGCCGCCTCGGCCCGCTTCGCCTCCGCCTCGAGGTCGGCGACGGTCATGCCGATCGCGGCGACCGAGATGCGGTCGAGGGCGCTCAAGCCGGTGCCGGCGCGGCCGACTCGGCGAGGACCAGGTCGGCGACCCGCTCGCGGTGCCAGCGGGCGTCGCCGAAGGTCGCCGCGTTGGCCCTGCCGCGCTTGAGGAAGAAGTGGAGGTCGTGCTCCCAGGTGAAGCCGATCCCGCCGTGCACCTGGATCGAGGCGTCGGGCACGCGCCAGCCGGCGTCGGAGGCGTAGGCCTTCGCCATCGACGCCGCCAGCGGCAGCGACTCCGGCTCGGCGTCGGCGGCCCACGCTGCGCCGTAGACGGCCGAGCGAGAGTTCTCGGTCTCGAGCAGCATCTGCGCGCAGCGGTGCGAGACCGCCTGGTAGGCGCCGATCGGCCGGCCGAACTGCTGGCGGTCTTTGGCGTACTCGACGGCCATCTCCATCGTCCGCTGCGCGATCCCGGTCGACTCGGCGGCGATCGCCACACAGGCGCGCCACAGCACCGGCAGGTAGTCCTCCTGGGCGCCGCCGAGGGTCGCGTCGGCGCCGACCCGCACCCCGTCGAAGCGGACCGAGTAGAGGCGACGCGTCAAGTCGATCGAGCGTTCGGGCGTGACGGTCACGCCGTCGGCTCCGCGCTCGACGACGTGGCGCCTGCCGTCGGAGGTCGCGACGAGGAGGAAGTCGGCCGTGGCCGCGTCCATCACCAGCACCTTCTCGCCGTCGAGGACGATGCCGTCGCCGTCGGCCTTCGCCTCCATCTCAAAGCCGCCCAGCGTCGCCGGCGTGCCGGCGTCGAAGAGGGCGATCGTGCCGCGCAGCTCGCCGCTCGCCAGCGGCCGCAGCCAGCGCTCGCGCTGCTCGTCGGTCCCGTTCGCCGCCAGCGCCAGGCCGGCGACGGTGGTCGACAGCAACGGCGACGGCGCCAGCGCGTAGCCCATCTCCTCGAAGAGGACGGCCAGCTCGACGATGCCGAGCCCCTGCCCGCCCCACTCCTCCGGCAGCGCCAGGCCGGGCCAGCCGAGCTCGGCCATCTCATCCCAGTCGGAAAGCTCGAAGCCGTGCTCGCTCGCGGCCAGCTCGCGGATCCGCTCCGACTTGTAGCGGGCGGCGAGGAAGTCGTGGGCGGTCGACTTGATCGCCTGCTGCTCGTCGGTCAGGTCGAAGTACATCGCGAAACGCCCCTAACGCAACCTGGGCAGGCCGAGCACCCGCTCGGCGATGATGTTCTTGAGGATGTCGGTGGTGCCACCCTCGATCGAGTTGGCGCGCGAGCGCAGGAAGCCGTACTGCCAGGCGCCGTTCGCGACCGCGTGCTCGGCGCCGCGGTCCAGCGGCGCGTAGGCGCCCTCGATGTCGAGCGCCAGCTCCGCCATGCGCTGGTTGATGTCGGCCCACTGCCACTTGCCGAGCGAGCCCTCCGGGCCGGGGATGCCCGACTGCATCGTCTTGGTCAGGCCGCGATAGGCGTTCAGCCGCATCGTCTCCGCCTCGATGTTGAGCTGGGCGAGGCGCTGGCGCAGGACCGGGTCGTCGGCGGCACTGCCGCCGTTCATCCGGGTCTCGGCCGCCAGCTCGCCCAATCGCTTGAGGCCGTTGGCGATCTGGGAGATCGCGCCGAAGGCGAGCCCGGCGCGCTCGTTCATCAGCGTCGTGATCGCCACCGACCAGCCGTTGCCGACGCCGCCGACGACGTTGGCGTCGGGGATCCGCGCCTCCTCCATGAAGACCTCGTTGAACTCGCCCTCGCCGGTGATCTGGACCAGCGGCTTGGCCTCCACGCCGGGCTGGTCCATGTCCATCAGGAAGTAGGTGAGGCCCTTGTGCTTGGGCGCGTCGGGGTCGGTGCGGGCGACGAGCATGCACCACTTGGCGTACTGGGCGAAGGTCGTCCAGACCTTCTGCCCGGTGACGACCCATTCGTCGCCGTCCTTGACCGCCTTCGTCTTCAGCGAGGCCAGGTCGGAGCCCGACTCGGGCTCGGAGAAGCCCTGGCACCAGATCTCCTCGGCGGTCAGGATCGGCTCCAGGTAGCGCTGCTTCTGCTCGTCGGTGCCGTGGGCGATGACGACCGGGCCGCCCATCGCCAGGCCGAGCACGTTGGCCGGGCTCGGCGCTTCCTGGCGCGCCGCCTCGCCGACGAAGATCGCCTGCTCGATCAGGGTCGCGCCGCGGCCGCCGTACTCCTTCGGCCACGAGATCCCGGCCCACCCCGCCTCGTGCAGCTTGCCCTGCCACTCGGTGCGGAAGGCCATCACCTCCTCGAGCCCGGCCTCCGGCTCCGGCCCCGGGTGGTTCTCCTCCAGCCAGGTCCGCACCTCGTCGCGGAACTCCTCCTCCGATGGCGACAGCGTCAGATCCATCGAAGCGGCAGCATATCGGGCGACTGGCCACTCAGCCAGCCGCCCGGCATGCGAGCGGCCTGCGTCAGCCTTCTTCTTCTTCTTCGTTCCCGCAGACCTTGAAGCCGTATTCCTGGGCCATCTTGTTGCCTTCTTCGAAAACGCCTCCACCTTCTTCTTCGAAGAACGAAGTCGGATCCTCTTCTCCTTCTTCAACCGCTCCTTCGACGGTGTCGAGGATTTCCGTGACTTCCTCCTCTTCGCCGCTCGGCGCGCCGAGGGCCCGGATTTCGTCGATCTGTTTCTGGACCGACGGGAGCAGGATCGTCTTGGTGATTTCGGTCTGCTGGACTTCGGTCGGTTCTTTGTTTTCCTTCAGGCCGGGGAAGGATTCGAAGCCTTCGTTGATTTCTTCGTTGCCGGCTTCGCAGATCGCGTCGCCCTGTTTGATCAACTGCGACTTGGTGATCGAGGCGGTCGTGGTGCTGTCGCCGCCCCCGCAGCCCGCGGCGGCGGCCATGATCGCCACGACGCCGGCGAGCAGCACGATGAGTCGCTTGCTCAACTGGTCTCCTCTGATTGATGGACGAGAGAGCTAAACCTACGACTTAGACCCGCTGGATCAGCGTCCCCGTACCCAAGCCGCCGCCGCAGCACATCGTCACCAGGCCCATCTGCTTGTCGGAGCGCTCCAGCTCGTGCAGCAGGGTGGTGATCAGGCGGGCGCCGGTCGAGCCGAGCGGGTGGCCGAGGGCGATCGCGCCACCGTTGACGTTGACCCGGTCCATGTCGGGATCGAGCTCGCGCCGCCAGGCGGCGATCACCGAGGCGAAGGCCTCGTTGATCTCGACCAGCTCGATGTCGTCCATCGTCATCCCGTTGCGCTCGAGCAGCTTCCGCGTCGCCGGAATCGGGCCGGTAAGCATCATCACCGGGTCGACCCCGACCGTGGTCTGGTCGTAGATCCGCGCCCGCGGCTTCAACCCCAGCGCGTCGGCCTTCTCGCGCGCCATCAGCAGCACCGCGGCGGCGCCGTCGGAGACCTGCGAGGAGTTGCCGGCGGTGACCTTGCCGTCCTCCTTGAACGCCGGCTTCAGCTGCGAGAGCTTCTCCAGCGAGGTGTCGGGACGGATCCCCTGATCGGTGGCGTAGGTGTCGCCGTTGACGCTGAAGGGCACGATCTCGCGCTCGAACCGGCCCTCCTCGGTGGCCTTGGCGGCAAGCTGGTGGGAGCGCAGGCCGAGCTCGTCCAGCTCCGAGCGGGGAATCTCCCACTTGTCGGCGATCATCTCCGCCGAGATGCCCTGCGGCACGAGGCTGTAGCGCTCCATCAGCTGCGGCGAGAAGGCCATCCCGTGCTCCTGCATGACCGAGACGCTGTCGGCAAAGGAGATGTGCCCCATGTGCTCGACGCCGCCGCCGATCATGACGTCGTGGACGCCGGAGGCGATCAGCGCCGCGGAGAAGTTGACGGCCTGCTGCGCTGAGCCGCACTGCCGATCGACGGTGGTCGCCGGGGTCTCCATCGGCAGGCCGGCCTCGAGCCAGGCGTTGCGGGCGATGTTGAGCCCCTGCTCGCCGAACTGCTGCACGCAGCCGGCGACCACGTCCTCGACTTCGGCAGCGTCGATGCCGGCCCGCTCGATCACCTCGGAGTAGACCTTGGCGAGCAGATTCGAAGCGTGGACGTCTTTGTAGTAGCCCTTCTCCTCGTGACCGCGCCCGATCGGGATACGGACCGCCTCGACGATCACGACCTCGCGGCCGCCGAACCTGCCATTGCCGTTCTCTGACATCGAAGCCTCCGTTCGCGATTGACCGGCCAATCAACTCTAGCGAGGCGGGACGTGATAGGAACCCGTCTCGTGAGCGGGAGAGGATATGAGGCGCCGGGGATTGCCGGCAGCGGGGCGATCGCCACGGGGCTCGCGGCTGTCTCCACCACCACCGCCGACACGATCCTGCTTGCTCGCAGCGAGGCTTCTGCCTGGCGCGCCGAGGAGAAGGTGGTCGCCGCCTGCGCCAAGATCGAGGGGGCCGAGCCATCGCGGCTGCGGGTCACCACCGATCCCGGGGACCTCGCCGGCTGCGACGTCGTGGTCGAGGCGGTGATCGAGGAAGTCGAGCCGAAGGGAGAGGTGCTGAGCGCCGTGGGGGAAGCCTGTCCGGACGCCGACCTGGCGACCACGACCTCCTCGCTCAGCATCGCCGAGATCGCCGCCGCGGCGAAGATCCCCGGCCGCCTCTTCGGCCTCCACGTCTTCAACCCGGTGCCGCGGATGAAGCTGGTCGAGGTCTGCTTCCCCGACGCCGGCGAGGGGACCCGCGAGAGGGCGCTCGCCTGGTGCGCGGCGCTCGGCAAGACCGCGGTCGAGGTCCCCGACCAGGCCGGCTTCGTCGTCAACCGCCTGCTCTTCCCCTACCTCTTCGACGCCGTGCGGATGGTCGAGCGCACCGGCATGGAGGCGGGCGAGGTCGACGCCTGCATGAAGCTCGGCGCCGGCCACCCGATGGGCCCGCTGGCGCTGCTCGACTTCGTCGGCCTCGACGTCGCCGAGGCGATCGGCGACGCCCTCTACGCCGACTCCTCCGACATGGCCCACAAACCACCCGGCCTGATGGTCGAGATGGTCGGCGAGGAGAAGCTGGGCCGCAAGTCCGGCGCTGGCTTCTACAGCTACGACTAGCGTTTTCCGGCGATGTCCCAGATGACGTCGGCGACCGAGATGCCCTGACGGCGGGCGGTTGCCTCGATCTCGTCCCAGGGCAGCTCGGCCTCCGGCAGTTCGTCCCAGCGGGCCAGGTCGAGCGCCTCGACCGCTCCTTTCAGCGCCGGGCCGAGATGCTCCTCGGAGCGCAGCAGCGCCCTCAGAACCTCAAGCTGCTTATCGCTCAAGCGCACAACCCACATGCGATACCTCCAGGGTTAGGCGGACTGCGGGTTGCTCAGGAAAACTAGGAGGCGGGCCGGACGGAACCCTCGCCACGGATGCGCACGGCCTCGACCCGGTTCTCCCGCACCGACTCGACCCGGATCGTGTATCCGTTGGCGGTGATCGTGTCGCCCCGCTTCGGCAGCCGGCCCAGCTCGCCGAACACGTAGCCGCCGATCGAGTTGTAGGCGTCGCTGTCGACCGGCAGCTCGATCCCGGCGTCGGCGAGGTCGCCGAGCGAGACGTGGCCGCGCACGAACCACTCGCCGCCGGCCAGGCGGCGCAGCGCCGCCGCGCGCGGGTCGGTCTCGTCCTCGATCTCCCCCACCACCTCCTCGAGGATGTCCTCGACGGTGACGATCCCGACCGTCCGCCCGTACTCGTCGGCCACCACCGAGAGCGAGGTTCGCTGCACCTGAAGGTCGTGCAGCAGGTCGTCGAGCGGGCGCGTCTCCGGCACGATCACCGCGTCGCGCACCGCCGGCTCGATCCGCGCCTCCGGCCCGTCGCTCATGTAGAGGCGGGCGAGGCTGTTGTTGTGGACGATGCCCTTGACCCGGTCCGGGTTGTCTTCCTCGATCACCACCAGGCGGGTGTGGCCGGAGGTGACGCAGCGGCGCAGCGCCGTCTCCACCGTCTCCGAGGAGTCGACCGTGACCACCGCGGGGATCGGCGTCATCACCTCGCGCGCCTGCTGCTCGTGCAGGTGGAAGACGCCGCCGAGCATGCCCGCCTCGCCGGGGTCCAGCGTGCCGCCGAGCCGCGAGCGGTCGATGATCTGCTTCAGGTCCTCGGCGGTGTGGCGCTCCTCGATGTCGGTCGGGTCCACACCGAAGAGACGGACGATCGAGTTGGAGATCGCGCTCAGCCCCATCGTCACCGGGGCGGTCGCCGCGCGGAACCAGCCGAGCGGGCGGGAGACGCGGCGGGCGGTCTGCTCGGCCCGGTTGATCGCCAGCATCTTCGGCACCTGCTCGCCGATGCTGATGTGGATCGCGGTGACCAGGGCGAAGGCGATGCCGACCGAGAGGGCGACTGCGGCGCCGTGCGAGAGGCCGCCGCCGCCGAAGACCGGCTCCAGCAGCTTCGCCAGCGAGGGCTCGCCGAGAAAGCCGATCCCGATCGAGGCCATCGTGATCCCGATCTGGCAGGCGGAGAGCGATTCGTCGATCTCGTCGAGCTGCCCGAGCACCGCCTCGGCCCCGCTCTCGCCTTCCTCGACGAGCTGCTCGATCTTGCCGCGCCGGCTGCGCACCAGGGCGAACTCGGCGGCGACGAAGAAGCCGTTGACGGCGACCAGCACCAGCAGGAGGACGAGCAGCAGGGCGCTCATCGGCTATTTGACCCGGTACTTCGGGGGAGATCTTCTTCGGCCATTCGGCGTCACTGAATATAGCTGTCGAGCCCGCGGCAACCCCGAGAGTGCCATATTGGGCCCGGCATGCGCATCGCCAGCCTCGTTCCATCCGCGACGGAGATGCTGTTCGCCCTCGGCCTCGGTGAGAGCGTGGTCGCGGTCACGCACGAGTGCGACTACCCGCCGCAGGCACGCGCACTCCCGCAGCTGACCCGCACCGTGCTGCCCTCCGGCCTCGACGCCCGGCAGATCGACGCCGCCGTGAAGGCGACGGTCGGCGAGGGAAGGGCGCTGTACGAGCTCGACGAGGAGCGGCTGGCCGAGCTGAACCCGGACCTGATCGTCACCCAGGCGGTCTGCGACGTCTGCGCCGTCTCCTACGAGGAGGTGCTCGAGGTCGCCGCGCGGCTCCCCGGCAGGCCGCGGGTCGTGCAGCAGGACCCGAGCACGCTGGGCGAGATGCTCGAGGACGTGATCCGGCTCGGCGAGGCGACCGGCACGGTGGCCGACGCCCACGAGCTGCGCGGCGACCTGGAGGGCCGGCTGGCGGCCGTCCGCGCCGCCGTCTCGGGCGCCGCCGCGCCGCGGGTGATCGCGCTCGAGTGGCTCGACCCGCCCTTCGTCGGCGGCCACTGGATCCCCGAGATGATCTCGATCGCCGGCGGCGAGGACGTTGCCGGGCCGCCGGGGCTGAAGTCGCCCGAAGTCAGCTGGGGCGCGCTTTCGGGGCTGGGCCCCGACGTGGTGATCGCGATGCCCTGCGGCCGGCAAGTCGAGGAGTGTCGCGCCCAGGCGCTCGAGCACTGGGGGCGGATCGCGAGGCTCGGCGCCGGCCGGGTCTACGCGGTCGACGCCGCCTCGACCTTCTCGCGGCCGGGTCCGCGGCTGGTCGACGGCGTCGAGCTGCTCGGCCACGTCCTCCACCCGGACCTCGTCGACCCCCCGGGCAACATCGGCTTCGCCGAGGTGCGGGCTCCGCAGTGACCCAGAGGGCGGTTCCCGTAGGGGTTCCACTTAACTTTTTTTGAAGACAGGTGTTGGCCGTCCGAGGAACGTCACACCAAAAAAAGTACAAGACGTTCCACCCCTACGGGAACCGCCCTCTACGCAACCGCTACGGCTAGAGCTATAGAGAAGACGCCGAGCGCGGTCATCACGATCAGCTCGGCGGGGAAGTGGCGTTGGCCGAGCATGCCGCGCTCGCCGGCGAGGATGAGGAGGGCGCAGAGGAAGCCGCCGGCGAGGCCGCCGAGGTGGGCCCCGATGCTGATTCCGGAGACGCCGAAGCTGAAGGCGAGGTTCAGCAGGATGAGGATGCCGATCGTCGAGGCGAGCGCGTCGACGCCCCGCCCCCGGGCGATCACGAACGTCGCCGCGAGGACGCCGAACACCGCTCCCGAGGCGCCGATGCTGAGGCTTTCCGGTGAGAGCAGCAGCGCGCCGAACGACCCGGCGAAGAGCGAAACGAAGTAGACGGCGACGAAGCGGGGCGTCCCGATCCCCGGCTCGAGTATGCGGCCGAGGAAGAAGAGCAGCAGCATGTTGCCGCCGATATGGAAGAGGCTGGCATGGAGGAAGGCGCAGGTCAGCAGCCGGTACCACTCGCCTTCGGCGACCGACGGGCCGAAGAGGCCGAATTCCGGGATCAGCGAGCTGGTGATCGTGTTGAACCCGCCGCTTCCGGAGGCGATCTCGGCGACGAAGGCCGCCACGTTGAGTGCGATCAGGACGGCGGTCGCGGGGGCGCTGGCGAGAAGCGACGCCTCCCCCACCCCGCGGGTCACCCGCGTCTTCTGCCGCGCGCACTCCGGGCAGCGCATCCCGACCGGGGTCGGGGTCATGCACTCGGGGCAGATCGGCCGGCCGCAGTTGGAGCAGGAGACGCCGGTCTCGCGGTTCGGATGTCGGTAGCACGTCTGCGCCATCGGGACGGCCGAGCCTACAATCGCGGCGGATGGAGCAGGCGAGCCCGGCGAGACTCTACGCGACCCTGGTCGGGGCGGTCCTGACGACCGCCGGGATCGTCGGCTTCTTCTACAGCGCCTCTTTCGGCAGCCCCGGCAGCGTCGAGGAGATGCTCGGCGCCTTCGCCGTCAACGGCTGGGACAACGCCCTCTACATCCTCACCGGGGCGCTCGGCCTGCTGGTCGCCGGCTTCGCCGCCCGCCTGTACGCCCTCTTGGTCGGCATCGCCTACGTCGCCCTGGCCCTGTGGGGGTTCGCGATCGGCAGCGGCGGCTCGATCCTCGGCTTCCTGCCGGTCAACACGGCCGACGACTTCCTCCACCTTGCCCTCGGCGTGCTGGGAGTCGCAGCCGCAATGGGAACCGAGACCGCTCGCAGCGGACTACAGGCGGATGCGGCCGGCGATCGAGCGTAGGCCGCCGCCGGCTCGCTGACGACCCCGGCGCCGAACCTCGAGCAGCACGAGGGCGCCGGTGGCGATCCCGCCGGCGCCGACGGCGACCACCGGACGCACCCAGTTGCGCGGGTCGCGCAGCGCCCGCAGCTCGCTGTCGGAGAGCTCCTCCGCCCAGTCCGACAGCTCCTCCGCCGCCGCCTGGGCGAACGCCGCGAGCGTGTCCTCGAGCCGTCCGGAGAGCCGCTCGGGCGGCTCGATCGGCCGCAGCGCGTCGCCGAGCAGCTGCTCGACGTCCCAGGTGCCGCCGATCAGCCTCTCGCTTGCCTCACTCATCGCTCATCTCCCCCTCCAGCTGCCTGACCGCGCGATGGATCAGGACCTTGGTGGCGCCGTCGCTGCGGCCGAGCGCACGGGCGATCTCGCGGTTGTCCATGCCGAGCGCGAAGCGCATGATCAGCGCGTCGCGGCGGTCGTCGGGCAGGTGCTGGAGCTTGTCCATCACCTGGCGCAGCTCCTCGCGGCCCTCGGCGATCGCCTCGGTCCCGTGCTTGGCCGGAATCGGCTCGGCGCTCTCGAGCGGGGTCTGCGGCCGCCGCGAGCGGTCCCGGTAGTAGTTGAGCGCGAGGTTGTGGGCGATGCGGATCAGCCACGGCCGCAGCGGCCGGCCGTCGGACTCGCGCCGCGCCCGGTCGAAGTGGCGGTAGGCCTGTAGGAAGGCCTGCTCGGTCAGGTCCTCGGCGTCGTGCTGGTTGCCGACCCGGTAGTAGGCGTAGGAGTAGACGTCTCGCAGGTGGTCGCGGTAGAGCTGCTCGAACGCCCGGTCGAGCTCCGCCTTCGCCGCCGGGTCGAGGCTCGCCGGCTCGACGTTCTCCTGGTCGCTCACGGGCCAAGCCTAGTGCCATCAGGCCGCCCTCTTGCGGCGCTCGACCCGGCGCAGGCTCGCCACCCAGGCGTCGGCGTCGATCTCGCCGCGGATCAGCGCCGCGAGACCGCCCAGCGCCTCCGCCGGGCCGCCCGCGGCGGCGATCGCCTCGGCCAGCAGCGGCACCGTGTCGAGCCCCTCGGGGGCCTGCCCGATCAGGGCCGGGATCTCCGCCGCCGGGGTGCCGCCGCCGAGCAGCTCGCCGGCGCGCCGGTTGCGCCCCGCGGGAGCCAGCACGGTCGCGGTCAGGTCCCCCACCCCGGCGAGCCCGGAGAAGGTCTCCAGCTCGGCGCCGCGGGCGATCGCGTAGGAGATGCACTCGAGCCAGACCTGCGCGGCGGCGATCCCGGCCGCGTTGAGGCCGTGCGCCCCGGTCGCCGCCGCGGCCAGCGCGGCGGCGTTCTTCGCCGCACCCGCCATCTCGACGCCGACCACGTCGCGCGAGCGCTCGCAGACCAGGCCGGCGCGGTCGAACACCTCGCCGAGCTGGTGGCGCAGGTCGGCGTCGCCCGAGCCGAGCACCAGCGCCGCCGAGCCGGAGACCGCCTCGCGGGCGTGGGCCGGGCCGCCGAGGCAGGCGATCGCGCGAGCGCGGATCCGTTCGCCGACGTACTCGGCCGGCAGCTGGCCGAACGGCGCGATCAGGCCCTTGGTCAGGAGCAGGACCGAGGAGCGGTCGCTGACCCGGTCGGCGATCGCGCCGACCGCCTGCGGCAGCGAGCCGGAGGGGATCGCCAGGCAGACGAGGTCCAGACCGGCGAGCTCGATCTCCGAGGCGGTCCGGACCTGCAGCGAGTCGGGCAGCCGGACCCCCTCCAGGTAGCGCTCGTTCTCTCCCGCCGCCGACACCTCGGCCGCCTGCTCGGCGGTGCGGGCGCCGAGCTGCACTTCGAGACCGCCGCGGGCAAGCAGCACCGCCACCGCGGTCCCCCAGCTGCCGGCGCCGATCACGGCGGCGCGCCGCATCGGCGGCAGGCCGCCCATCTCTTCCCATTGCAGCAGCACGTTGGGCCAGATCCGCGCCGTCACCGATTCGGCCAGGGGAGGCGAGGGATGCTCGACCCGGGGGAAGGTCATCGCCCTGCCGAGCCGGACCCGAACCTTGCGCGGCCGGATCCGCCAGCCGCGGCGCACGTGCTCGCTGCCGAACACGGCGGTCGGGACGACCGGGGCGCCGGTCTGCAGGGCCAGCCGCCCGACGCCGCGCTTGGGCGCCGCCAGGGTGCCGCGGCGGATCCGCGTCCCCTCGGGGAAGATGCAGACCGTGCCGCCGCGCTCGACCGCGAGGCGCGCGGTCTCCATCGCCAGCTCGTCGGCTTCGCCGCGGCGGACCGGGAAGGCGCCGAGGCGCGAGAGCAGCCAGCCCTGCCAGCGGCGCTCGAACAGCTCGACCTTGGCGACGTAGCTCATCGGCCGCCGCCACGGCAGGGTGCCGCCGATCAGGAAGGGGTCGAGGAAGCTGCGGTGGTTCGAGGCGACGATCAGGCCGCCCTTGACGCGGCCGTGGTCGCGGCCGGTGCGGGCGAGGCGGAAGTAGACGAGGAAGAACGGCAGCATGAAGAGCCTGGCCAGCAGGTAGAGCGCCCGGTTGACGCCTTGCCGGCGGGTGTACTCGTGGTAGGCGTTCAGCCGCTCCTCGGTCACGAGGAGCGCTACACGGGCGAGGGGCCGGGGTTACCGGGGGCGAGGGGTCGGGCGCCCGACCCCTCGCTACCAAGCCTGGTCGATCAGCTCCTCCAGATCATCACGCGTCGGGGGTTCGGGCGTGAATGCCAGCTCGGGGCGTAGGAGCATCGATTCCAGAGCTTGGTCCAGCTTGCTTCGGTCGGCGCCTAGCTTGCCCAGGCCGGCGGGGTTGCCGCCGAGTTGGAGGACGCGGGCTTCTATGTCTTCGGGGTCGGTGGCGAGGGATTCGGCGAGGGACGAGAGCCGGTCGGGGACTCGGGGGGCCATGTAGGCGAGGGCTCGGGGGAGGATCGCGGCGTTGGTCTCGGCGTGGGGGGTGCCGCAGATCCGGACCAGGGTCTGGCAGATCACATGGTGCATGCCGAAGGCGGCGGAGTCGATCGCGTAGGCGCAGAGGAGGGCGCCCTGGGCGAGCGCGGCGCGGTTGCGCTCGGCCCGCTCTTCGTCGAGCGAGGCGGCGATCAGCTCGGCACCGCGCAGCGCGGTCATCTGCGAGACCGGGTTGGCGAAGGGGGTGTAGAGCGAGTCGGCACCGTGGGCGAGGGCGTTCATCGCGCTCGCCCGCAGCGCCGGCTCGGCGAGTCCGGTCATCGCCTCCGGGTCGGCGATCGCCAGCTGCGGCCGGACCATCGCCCGGGCGCGGCTCTCGGCGCCGGCCGGGAGGCGGTGGATCGCGGTCAGCTCGGCGCCGGAGAGCGTCGTCGGGATCGCGGCGACGCGGGCGCCGCTGACCGCCGCGATCGCCTTCGCGGTGTCGATCGTCCGACCTCCGCCGAGGGCGACGATGCGCTCCGCACGGACGCGGTCGAGCAGGCCGGCCGCCAGCTCCGGAACCTGGCCGGAGCCGACCGCGTGGACGGCATCGGCCGCCGCCTCGAGCTCCGGCGCCCCGGGCAGGGCGCGCGGCGTGGTCAGCAGCTCGAAGCCGCCGAAGCCGTACTCGGCGAGCAGCTTCGGCGCCTGCTCGACGCCGCCGACCCGGAGGACGACAACCCGCCCGGCGTCCCTCCAGACGAAGTTCCCGTTCACCCGGTCCTAGGCCGTCCTAGGCTCCGGCGGCGCGCGGGTTGACGACCGGGTGCAGCTGCGGCTCGACCTCGGCCCGTAGGTGCTCGAAGTCCGGCGGCAGCGAGAGCTTCTCGCCGAGGTGCTCGAGCGGCTCGTCGACGGTGAAGCCGGGCCCCAGCGTGGCGATCTCGAAGAGGACGCCGCTCGGCTCGCGGAAGTAGATCGAGCGGAAGTAGAAGCGGTCGATCACCGGAGTCGGCTGGGCGCCGCCGGCGATCGCCCGTTGCCGCCATTGCTCGTGCTCGTCGAGGGTCGAGGCCCAGGCGACGTGGTGGACGCTGCCGGCGCCCTGCAGCGGGCGCGCGGCCGGCGGCTCGTCGTAGCTGTAGAGGCCGCCGCGCTGGATCCCGCGCGCCTCCCAGCCGTCGCCCGACGGCTCGAACTCGAGCGCCTCCAGCAGCCGGCGGCTCGCCTCCGCCGAGCCGCCGTAGGCGCGCACGGCGTGGAAGCCCTGGAGCGCGAGCCCTGCGGGAACCTCGGGATGGTCGGCGACCAGCGGCTCGTCGTCTACCGCGACCACGGCCAGCTCGTGTTCGAGTCCCTCCGGGTCGGCGAACCGCAGGCTCCCCTCCTGCCGCTGCGTATCGATGCTCCTGGCGCCGAGCCGCTGCGCCCAGAAGTCGAGCGATTCGGCCGAGCCGACCCGCCAGACGATCCGGTGCACGTCGCCTGCCCCGGCCCGCCCCGTGGGCACGCCCGGGAACTCGAAGAAGGTGAGGTCCGAGCCGGCGCTGCCCTTCTCGTCGGCGAAGAAGAGGTGGTAGACGGTCGGGCTGTCCTGGTTGACGGTTTTCTTCACCAGGCGCAGGCCCAGCACCCCGGCGTAGAAGTCGACGTTGTCCTGCGCATCGGCCGTAATCGCGGTGATGTGGTGGATGCCCTCCAACTTCATCGATTCCCACGTATACCATCCCCCGCGATGAGCCGCGCTAGGCGACGCACCGTCAAAGCCCTGATCGTGCTCGGCTCGCTACTCGCCTTCCTCAGCGTGTTCGCGATCTGGACCGAGCGCCAGGCGCTCAACACCAGCGATTGGGTCGACACCAGCGGGCGCCTGATCCAGAACGAGAAGATCCGCGCCGCGGTCGGCGAATACCTGGTCGACCAGCTCTACGCCAACGTCGACGTCGAAAAGGAACTGGAAGGGATCCTGCCGGGCGAACTGAAGCAACTGGCCGGCCCGGCGTCGGGGGGGCTTCGCCAGGTCGCCGGCAGCGGCGCCGAAGAGGTGCTGAAGACCTCGACCGCCCAGGAACTCTGGAAGGACGCCAACCGGGCCGCGCACGAACAGCTGCTGGCGGTTCTGGAAGACAAGAAGGAAGCGGTCTCGACCGCCAACGGCGAAGTCACCCTCAACCTCGGTGGCCTGGTCACCAACCTCGCCCAGCAGGTGGGGATCGGGGTTCAGCTGGCCGAAAAGCTGCCGCCCGACGCCGGCCAGGTGACGATCCTGCGGTCCGATCAGCTGAAGACCGCGCAGGACATCGTCGTCGGCATCAAGGGCCTGGCGCTGCTGCTGTCGCTGCTCACCCTGCTCGCCTTCGGCCTGGCGGTCTACCTCTCCCGCGACGGGCGCTGGGTGACGGTGCTGTTCTGCGGCGTCGGCCTGGTCGCGGCCGGCTTCGCCGCGATCGTCTTCCGCGAGGTCGCGGGCGGAATCGTCGTCGGCCAGCTGGTCACGGAAGAAAGCGTCAAGCCCGCGGCGGAAGCCGCCTGGTCGATCTCCACCTCGCTGATGGTCAGCATCGCGACGACCCTGATCGTCTTCGGCGCCCTGCTCGGGATCGCCGGCTGGCTGGGCTCGCCGACCGGCTCGGCTCGCTCGACCCGCCGTTTCATGGCGCCGGCCCTGCGCGATTACGCCCCCTACGTCTACACCGCCTGGGTGATCGTCGTCTGCATCTACTTCCTCTCCTCGCCGATCCAGAACCTGCGCTCCTTCCTCACCACCCTGATCCTCGCCGGCTTCGTCGCCGTCGGCATCCACGAGCTGCGCAAGCAGAGCGACGAGGAGTTCCCCGACGCGCAGTTCGCCGACTACTTCGGCGGCGCCAAGGCGCGAGTGGTCGACGCGGTGAAGGGCGCCAACCTGGGCGAGCGGGCCTCGAAGCTGCGCCTGCCGGAGGTGCGCAGGCCGCCGGGCGTCGAGCCCGCAGCCGGGCGCGCGGCGGCACCCGCGGCCGACGAGGAGGACAATCGGCTGCGGCGGCTAGAGCGGCTCGCCGAGCTGCGCGGCAAGGGCGCCCTCACCGAGGAGGAGTTCGCCGCGGAGAAGGCCCGGGTGCTGGGCGAGGCCCGCCCCCGGACTTGAACCGGGACAACCTTCCTTACAAGGGAAGCGCTCTGCCAATTGAGCTAGGCGGGCACGATGCCGAATATAGAGAGCATGAACGATGACTCCGGCACGGGTGAGGTCTCTTTCCGGTACCTATTACCCGAGGAGGCGCATCTGGTTAGCGAGGCGATCCGGACCGCCTACGGCGACAGCTACGACGTTCGCTGGGTCTACGACCCTGCCGAGGTCTCGGCGCGGCTGGCGGCGGGCACCTACGTCTCGTTCGTCGCCGAGTCGGCGAAGGGCGAGCTGCTCTGCCACGAGGGGATGAGCCTCGCCGCGGCGGGCGACGCGGTCGGCCACTCGGGCCAGGCGGTGACGATGCCGGCGGCGCGCGGGCAGCACATCTTCACCCGCACCAAGCGGCACCTGATGGACTGGGCCGCGAAGCGCGGCCTCGCGGGCATCTACAGCGAGGCGACCGCCGCCCACCCCTACAGCCAGCGGGCGAACCTCGACCTCGGCGCCCACGAGACCGGCTTCCTGCTCGGCTGGATCCCGGCCTCGGTCGCCAACGACGCGGCGGGCGGGCGGCGGCCGCGCCGCCAGTCGGCGGCGCTCTTCTACGCGAAGCTCAACGACGGACACGAGCGCGACGTCTACGCGCCGGAGCGCCACCACGAGATGGTCCGGCGGACCCTCGAGCTGTGCGAGCTGCGGGGCACGCTCGCCGAGCCGCCGGCCGGAGCGGAGCTGCGCGAGCGAACCGAGCTCCAGGTCGAGGTCGACGCCGCCCACAACCTGGCGCTGATCACCGCAAGGGCGCCGGGCGCCGACCTCGAGACCGTCGTCGCCGCCGAGCGCCACCATCTCTTCCACCGCAAGCGCCTCGACGCCGTCTACCTCGACCTGCCGCTGGAGGACCCGGCCACCGCCCTGGTGGCCGACCGCCTCGAGCGCCTCGGCGTCTCCTACGCCGGCGTCTTCCCCAACAACCGCACCGACGGCGACGTCCTCCGCATGCAATCCCTGCACCGAGCCCGCATCGTCGCCGACGACGTGGCCGTCGCCTCCGACCACGGCCGCGAACTGCTCGACTACGTGCTGGCAGACCTACCGAGTTAGCAGTCGATACGCCTGCTCGGCGTTAGCGAACCCGAACTCCGTGAGCCAGCCAGTCTTTTGCTTGTTGCTGCTATTTTGCCTAGCTAGGCAAATGAGCAAATCGCGGCAAAATCCGATACTCAGGCGACTGGCTGAGCATCCCCCTCTCATCGAGGGAGGAAGCATCGCGGTCCAACCCATCGAGGGCGGAACCGCTCGTCTCCGGGTCGAGTTGGAAGGCCAGCAGGTGGACCTCCTGGCATCCGTCCTCGCGGTGCCCTATCCGTCGGGCCTGAAGCGACTTGCCGATGCGAACCCGAGCCTCGAGGCCGTGATCGTCGAGCGCATTCCCCCGGGCCTCGACAAGGCGGCACGAGAGCTCGGGCTCAGCTATCTCGACATACGCGGACGGGGACGCATCACCAGGCCTGGCTTTGCGTACTTCGCGCCCCCCGCCCCAGGGGAAACTCACCAAGGCGCCTCCCGAAGGACTTCGCCGTTCGCCCAAAGGGCGAGCCGCGTGACGCGCTGCCTCCTTTCGGACCACGAAAGGCCGTGGCGCCTGTCGGACATCGCCAAACTCATTGCGCTCAATCCGGGGAACGTGCACCGGGTCCTCAATACGCTCGTGGACGACGGCTACGTGGAGCGTGACGAGGACCGCTATCTGGTCGCAGATCCAGGATCTCTCCTCGATGCGTGGGCGGATAACGCAGCTCCCGCGCGGGAGAGGACCGTCGTTCCGGTCAAGGGCGACCTGATGCCCGCGGTCGAAGCGATGATTGACCGATTCCACGGCCATGCCGTCGTTTCGGGTGAGCTCGCGGCGGAGTTGCTCGCGCCCCATCTGCCGGCAACCAGCGCGACGATCCATTGCCTGGACCCGACCGAGTGGGCGCGCCTCGATCTGGAGGAAATCGAGCCGCCACCCCCTGCGGATTTTCGCGTCCCGGGCCGCCTGGTCCTCGATCTACCCGACGAGGGCGTCGCGCAGTTCGGCATGAGGGTCTCCGAACTTTCCCTCGTGAGCCCCGCCCAGCTCTATGTCGACCTCTACAAGCAACCGACCCGTGGCCGCCAGGCAGCCGAAGAGGCCCGGCGACAGCTCCTCGCCTTCTGATGCCCACCCTCCGAATCGACGTCACCGGCCCCGCCGACCGCCTGATGTTCGAGGGCCTCCCCCACCTGCAACCGGTGATCGACGAGCTTGGCAACGAGTCGAGCGCCACTTCCAAGCCGAGCTCAACCAGCCCGGCGGAGCAGCATGGGCAGTCGAAATGTCCCACCACTTCAAGAAATCGATCTCATAATCCGAAGGTCGGGGTTCGAATCCGCCCCCACCATAGGCAGAAAGCCGGGCACGACGCACCGACCGGCAGCGAGCTCAAGCCCTCCCCGGCGCGCAGGCTGGCCAAGCGCCTCAACCGGCCGGGCGAGATCAGCACCGAGGACACGCGGCTCCTTGTCGATCTGCTTGTGCAGCGGTTTCCCCCGGCGAGTTCAGGCACGGGCTCCGCAACCGCTGCCTGATCCTCCAATCACTCCCGCACGGGGACTTCAGGCAATTCGGCGAACCCGCCCGAGTCGGAGCTCACCACCTCCCGTTCCCGGGCGCGGGCCGTCGCGGCGATGATCAGGTCGTGCGCTCCGCGGGGCGCCGCCGAGATAGACACCGCGCTCAGTGCCTTCATCTACTGAGCCTGAGTGACTCCAGCCGATCCTCTGCCGCTTTTCCTCCTCAATCTGCCCCAAAGCGTCGCTGACTGGGATCCCATCGTCCTGTGCGGACCTCACCAGCCAAGATCGGGTCGAGCAGGGAACTCGCGTCGCGGTGTCCCGCTGTGAGTTCCGGGGGGACGCCGACCTCTTCCGCAAGCCGCCGGAATGGTGGCGCCCATTCGCTGGGGGGAGACGGCAAGGCGCTCGGTGCTGCGTGGGTGTCGCGCAGCGCGAAGATCGTGTCGATCTCGCGGCGCAGGGTGGCGGCGTCGAGTTGCGAAAGCTCGGAGATCAGCGCGAGGTCGACGAGATCCTTGGGGCGGGTGCTCGTGCGCCCGCCCTCGTAGGTGCGGGTGTAGGCGTGGAGCTTTTCTGCGACCTGCAGCTCCAGCGGGACGGCGTCGACCTCGACCGGTTCGATCCCCGCGAAGCCGAGGAGATCCTCGGTGCGCAGGGTCTCGCTCTCCAGCGGGTGGTCGGCTCGGAAGCCGACGTCGAGCAGGAACGTCTCGAAGGGGCGTCCCGCCAGGGAGGCGGAAACCCGGAACCGGTGACTGCCGCCGAGACGGTCCTCGGGCACGCCAGCTCTCTCGATCGCGAAGGCGAAGAAGTCACCGGCATCGTGACTCGCTGCGTCAAGCAGCGAATCGAGCAGCTCCTCCTCGCCGGCACGCCACTCGATGTCGATGTCCTTGGTGCTCCTTGCCCGCGTGGTCAGCCGCAGGTCAAGGGCGAAGCCGCCCTTCAAGAGCCATCGCCTGTTGGCGACGGCGAGCAGTCGAGCGAGCAGGCGGTCGAAGACGACGCGCTTGCGATCGCGGGCGAGGCGCGCACCGTCACCGTGTGCCCGATCCTTCAGGCGCTGCTCGAGCGCTTGGCGAAACGCCGTTGCGTCCTCGTATCTCACGCCGGCGCTCCCTCCAGGCGGCGCTCGATGAACCTGCGGACCCGCGCCGGTCGGGTCGATGCCGCCGCTCGCAGCCGGCGCGGCGTGGTCAGCCCTCGCGCCAGGGCCTGGCGAACGGCCAGCTCGACCTGCTCGGGCTGCGCACCCGTTTCGAGCGCGTCGACGATGGTGCGCTCCGGGCTCGTTACCGGCAGACCGGCGATCTCGCGGATCTCAGATTTCTCCGGTGGCCGGTTCAGCGTGTGCAGCCGCACGCCGGCTCGGCGACGCTGCCCTCGCTCCGAGCGCGGCAGGGAGAGATGGACTGCGCCGGGGATCACATCGGAGAGCTCGTGCAGCTCGAGGGCGCTCTCGTGTGAAACCACTGCTCCGGCATCGCGCAGCGGAAGCCAGGCCGCCATCACGTGCTCATGGGGGCTGGAGGGGAAATGCCGTAGCCGGTAGAGCCCTCGGCGAGCGCGCTCGTAGCGGCCCCCGGGCCGGGCATGGTGGCGCAGCGTGCTGCGGTCCATGCCGGCATTCACCGCCTGCTGGGCGGTGAAATATCCGGCTTGCGCCTCGGCCAGCCTAAAGAGCCTATCGTGATCTACGTCAGACATATAGGGGAGAATACCACCCAAGCCCATGACCCCCCCCATCACTCCCGCACGGGAACCTCGGGCAGTTCGGCGAACCCGCCCGAGTCGGAGCTCACCACCTCCGTCGTGGTCCGCCACCGTCACGGCCCTATTATCAGCCTAGTTTTGCAGTTTTTCTGCGATACTTCCCCGGATGGAGGCCTCCACGCTCACTCAGCGCCCCTCGATGCTCCTCGCCTTTTCCGCCGAGAACGCGCGTTCGTTTCGCGATCCGGTCGAGTTGTCGCTGCTCGCCACTCGCCTCTCCGCGAAGGAGGCGGTGCGGGAGATTCCCTGGCGCGACAGGGACCGGCGCATCGGTGTCCTGCCGGCAGCCGGCATCTTCGGGGCCAACGCATCCGGAAAGTCGAACCTGCTGAAGGCGATGGACGACATGCGACGGCATGTCGTCGGCTCCTTCCGGCAGGGAAGGCCAGGGGGCGGCATGACCATCCACCCCTTCCTTCTCGGCGATGATGGCGGCACCTCACCGACGGTCTTCGAGGTCGACCTCGTCCTCAACGAAGTGCGCCACGAGTACGGATTCCGCATCGACGCCGAGCGAGTTCTCGAGGAGTGGGCACGCAGCTATCCCCACGGGCGCCCCGCCACGCTCTTCCACCGCCTCGGCGACGACGTCCAGCTTGGATCTGCGGAGAAGGCGAAGGGGCGCGCGACGGTCGAGATCCTGCGCCCCAACGCGCTCTTTCTCTCGACGGCCGCGGCAACCAACCATCCACTGCTGCTCCCGCTCTACGAATGGTTTGGACGCAACCTCCTGTATGCGGATGTCGGCAGTCGCCCGCATCGACAGGCATTCACGGCTGAGATGCTCGACAGTGCCGATCTAGAGCGCCAGGTCATGGAACTCCTCCGTGAAGCGGACCTCGGAATCACCGGTGCGACCAGACGCGAGCTTCCCGCTGCGGTGCGCGAACGCGTCGTGCGCGCGCTGAGCATCCTGGAGGGGGAGGACGAGGGCTCGGGAAGCGGCGAGGACCCGATCGCCTTCGAGGATTTCGAGGTGAGGCTGAAGCATCAGGCGGCAAGCGGCGAGGTTGAGCTGCCCCCCGGTGACGAGTCCCTCGGCACCCTGATCTGGTTCGGCATGGTCGGCCCGGTGATCGATGCACTCCGACGAGGCGCCGTCCTACTCGCCGATGAGCTGGACGCGAGCCTTCACCCGACCCTGGTCAATGCTCTCGTGCGTTTGTTCCAGTCGCCGGAGAGCAATCCGAACCGAGCGCAGTTCATCTTCAACTCCCACGATGTCACCCTGATGGGCGACTCCGGTGCCCGCGTTCTGGGTCGCGACCAGATCTGGTTCACCGAGAAGGACGATGATGGGGGCACCCGGCTCCACCCGCTCACCGATCTCGACCCCCGCAAGGAGGAGGCGGTTGGACGACGCTACCTCGATGGCAGGTACGGCGGGGTCCCCATCGTCTCGGCTCCCCAATTCGAACGGATTGCCGCAGCAATCGCATCCGGTGCCGAGGATTGACTCGGCGACGGTCCCTACGACGCCGTGTCACGAGCAAGGCGGTCAAGCGCGAGCTGCTCGTCTTCGTTGAGGGCAGGGTGACCGAGGAGGTGTATCTGAACTTCTACCGTCGGCGCCACCGGCACCGCGTAGGAGTGGAGATTGCTGACTTCCGGGGCACGCCTCTGCAACTCGTCGAATGGGCAATCGACGCCAAGAAGCGCAACGAACGCGATGCGAAGCGCAACAGGGGTCGTGCCCATGACGAGGTCTGGTGCGTCTTCGACGTGGACGCCCATCCGAACCTCGATGTGGCGGTGGCGAATGCGCGTGACCACGGAATCAAGCTCGCGGTGTCGAACCCCTGCCTCGAGCTCTGGTTCCTCCTCCACTTCGAGGACCAGACCGCCTATCTCGATCGGAAGCAGGCCAACTCCTCAGCCGACCACCACCTGAGTCGCGGAAAATCCTTGACGCCTGCCGACCTGGAAGCTCTCGACGAGAGCTACGATCTCGCCCGCCAACGCGCCCAGGAGCTCGACCAGAAACACCACGGCGACGGATCCGGAACACACGCCAACCCGAGCAGCGGCGTCTGGCGAATCGTTGACTCAATCGCTGGGTAAAGGCGTCGATTGACCGACCTCAGTCCTGGACCAAGAGATCATCTGCTGACCCGGGCGCTGCGGGAGGCGATTGCGGGGCTCGATCCGGAGTTGATCAGCGAGGACGCGCTGGACCCGGCGGAGGCGCCAGACAGGCTCGCCCGCCATCTGATGACCGAGGTGCGTCGCGCGGCATCGGTGGCACTGAGCTGCTTCACAGAAATCAGATCATCATCGGCGTCTCCTACGCCGGCGTCTTCCCCAACAACCGAACCGACGGCGACGTCCTCCGCATGCAATCCCTCCACCGAGCCCGCGTACATCTCCGTAGCCTCAGACCGCGGCCGCGAACTGCTCGACTACGTCCTGGCCGACCTACCGAGTTAGCAGTCGATACGCCTGCTCGGCATTAGCGATGGCGGCAGACGGAAACAGATTCGTCAATGCGGCGTCTTCGAAATCGAGTGGACTCTGAACATCCCGCAGCCACCGCTTCTCGGTCTTCTTGATGCGGTCACTCGCGGCCAGCGCACGCGGGTCTTCGACCAGGCTCAGCAGACGAATCAGGTCCTGGCGATCGGAGGCGTGCTTCCCTTGGCGCTTCGTCGCGACGACCCTGGCCTTGACCAGAATCGCCCCGAGAAGACTCGGGCGCCTCACCTCAACAGGCTGCTTGCCGTCAAGGGACACCAAGACCTTTTCGGTCCTCAGCAAAGCCTGCGTTCCGCCCGGAACTTGAAGCGTTAGGTGCTTGCCGATTGTCTTGGGTTTGCGACGAAGACCATCGGGAGCCAATACGTCGATGGTCTCTCCATCGAGCTCAAACCTGAACCCGAGTCGGTCATCGCCTCTTGGCGGCATGGCCAATTCTGCGCCACGCTTGACCAGCATCCTGGCGATCGTTTCTGTCACCTGGGGCAAGCGACGGGAGTCGCCCAAAAGGTCGATATCCATGGTCGGACGTGCGCCCACGCCGTGCTCAAACCCATGGAGCTGGACCATAAGTCCGCCGATCAAAGACCACCGAGTGTCCGCGCCAAGGATCTCGGCGATCTCGAGCACCGTAGCCCAGAGTTCCCGTGCCTTCGGGAGGGCGCATGGATCGTTACGAAGTTTTTTGTCTGTGCTGACACACGGCCAGCTTAGCGGTGTTTCGGGCGACGCAGCATCTGCTTGCCGGCCGAGGCAGAGCGGGGGTCCGGGTCTTCCGCCAAGTCGATGGCAACCGCGGCAGTCGGGGCAACCTTCGCGTCGGCCAGATGGCGCCAAGCCTTGTCCGGCACCAGCCGGACCCGGACATTCCCCGAATGAGCGACAGCCGCCGACAGGGCGTGGTTTGCGATCAGCCGTTTGAGGCCGCTCGCCACGACGTAGCCATCGGCCTCATGACCTGAGAGCAGGTCGAGCCCGTACTCGCCCGCCGCGCTGATCCCGGTTCTGAGGAAGGCCGGGTTTTCAACGAGGTAGCGAAGCTCGCCTGGATGGACATCGAAGTGTTGGCTCTCAGCGCGTCGAACCAAGCGAGGCGCCAACTTCGCGAGGCCGTCAACTCTCACCGCTCGGCGAAGCCGAGATCGGACACTCGGATCGATCTCTTCGACGGTTTGCCCCGATGCGAGAAGGAGCAAGGCCCAGGCATTGTGCGGCGCAAAAGGCCGCCCGCTGTGCCCCCCTTTTCGGCGACGCGCCTCGACTGCAGACCGCTCGACCAGCCACCGATCGCCGATCTTCGATGCATCCAACTGGCCGTGAACCGCCATTGCCCTGACCCGACTCGGGCTCAGTTCGAGAACCTGGGCGGCATCCGGAATTGAGAGCGGATCGTTCATTGACAGAACTATAGCGCTAACATCTTAATTACGTCAATTAACGTGTCCACACAACTATTCCGTCAATCCTCTACGTCGTCGCAGATCCTGGTCTCTGATGAATTACCACCGATGGCTCCCCGGACTCAATCGGTCCTCGCAACACCTGAGCACGTAGGTGTGTGATGGGCAGGCCGGCTGGGTGGATGACCGAATTGACGGGCAGGGCGCCGATGAAATCGCCGGGCAAGCCCGTCGTTGCGGCGCGACGTCGAGCGGCTGCTCTGGCATGAGATCGCGAAAGGGCTGAGCAGCCAGGAGGCCGCGCTTGCGGTCGGCGCCTCGCAAGCGGCTGGCAGCCGGTGGTTTCGAGAGCGTGGCGGAATGGCCACGTTCATGATCAAGCCGCTGTCGGGTCGGTACCTGTGCTTTGAGGAGCGCGAGGAGATCGCGCTGCTGCGGGCGCGGGGCGCGGGTGTTCGCGAGATCGCCCGGCGCCTGGGTCGGTCTGCGTCGATGATCTCTCGCTGCTGACGAGCGGCTGCGCAAGCGGTGAAAGTAGCGTTGCGCGAGCCCCAGTGATGCCAGCGAAGGCGCACGAGGTTGGCTCCTTCTGAAAAAGACGCTCTTGGGGGCAGGACGACAGTCCAGGTCTCGCGGATCGAGCGAGGAGTGCGCGAGATTCGCTTGACCACGTTCCTGCGCCTGCTGGATGCCCTCGACGTGTCGCCGTCCAGGTTGCTCGACGGCCTGCGCTGAGGCGTCGCTCTTATGCTCTCGGGATGGACGGGCCGCCGAGGACGGATTCTCCCCGCACCAACCGCGACCCGGGAGAGATCGAGAGGAAGCAGGCGCTGCTGCACGCGCCCTCGAAATCGACTCGATAATTTCCGGTGCCCTGCAAGCAGGTAGGCCTGATGCAATCACGTCAGCGTCCGAGAGATGCCCGGGTAATCCGGTTGTCTCTCCCGCAGAGGACACGGCATACCCGGAGTCGTGGGTGTAGGCGCGACTACGACGCGAATTGGGGGGATTGTTGGCAAGATGCTGCACTGTGATCCATGTCTTCATTGACACGAACATCTTTCTCGACTTCTTCAGTTTTGCTCCGGATGATCTTGAGGAGTTGAAAAAGCTTCAGGTAGCAGTGTCGAGCGGCGAGATGGTCCTGTGGACCACGTCCCAGGTCAAAGAGGAGTTTGGCCGAAATCGCGAGGATCAAGTAGCCAAGTCCCTCAAGGCCCTTCGGGAGACTGCACCGTCCAAGCAATCGGTGCCTCATATTGGACGAAATCTGCCGGGCTTCTCAAACCTCGTGGAGGCGAAAAGAGCCTACGGGGAAAAGCTCAATGCATTGGAAGCAGAAGTTGTCGATTCATATGAACGAAAAGACCTTGCTGCTGACCACGCGCTCAATGAACTCTGGGAGCTCATGAAGGTCATCAACGCAGACGAAGAGATTCTCAGTCACGCCTGCCGACGAGTCGATTGTGGAAATCCTCCGGGTAAGAAGGGCTCACTAGGCGACGCGATCAACTGGGAGTGCTTGCTTTCAGGAGGACCGGACGAGGAGACGCTTTATCTCGTTTCGGGTGACAAGGATTTCCGTTCAAGTGTCCATGACGGCCGATTGAAGGATGTGCTGTCGTCGGAGTGGCAAGACCAGAAGCACGGTCAGATTGTTCTCTACGAACGACTCAGTGATTTCTTTGCCGATATCTATCCCCGTATCAAATTGGCAAGCGATCTAGAGCGTGAACTACGTGTCCGGGCACTTGTCGAAAGCAACTCTTTCGAGGAAACTCATCGCGCCGTTCAACGTCTCGCGGGAGAAGGTGAGTTTAGTGATTCCCAGGTTGAAGACCTGTTTGAAGCGGCCTTGACCAACTCCCAAATTAGATGGATCGGGAGCGATGCTGACGTTAACGGGTTCTTTCGAAGTCTCTTCGACGTATACGGAGATCACCTCGACTCATTCGATCTGGCTCGGTTCAATCGTCTATACAGGCCTGAGGACGCCGAGCAAGAGGGCATGCCCGGAGGCCTGCCGTTTTGATGAGGACTCACAGCAGGCACCCGTAATATGAGCGCCCGTCGCAGGAGGTCGCGCGATCCTGGGTTCCGCGTGCTCGTCTCTGCAGGCGGGACCTTCATCGCTCCTTGCCGGCTATCCGAAGGGGGGTCAGTTTTAAACCGGCAGAAAGGGTCAGATTTCAACCGGCGTTGACAATGCATGTCTCGGATCACCGTCTCTCAGGCGCTATGACGCCCAAATCCCAGTCGTATACTCAGCGCGATGGCGGTGAGGTTCGAGGTTCCACCAGAGCGCCTGAAGGCACTTCGGACGCGACTTGCGCTGCCGCTTCACGCGGGAGCGAAGAAGGTAGGGGCGTCGGAGGACGAGCTCGCGAATTGGGAGCGAGAGCCGACAGAGTTCACCGTCAAGCGGCTTCAGCAGATCGCGAAGGCGTACAACTACAACTGGTACGTCTTCCTGCTTGAGGACGAAGCTGGTCCCCCGGCAATCCCACACGACTTCAGACGCAAGAAGGGCGGCGAGCACGAACTCGGGTTCGAATCGCTGCTCGCCATCGACAACGCATGGCGGTTGCTTGACCGGATCGAATCGCTGGGGGCGACGGAGCGGTCGGTCGTCTCTGAGATCGAAGCGACCTTGAACGACGATCCAGAGGATGTTGCGTTGAGGTTCAGGGATTTGCTCCGCGTCTCGGGCAAGGTCGATACGCCGGACCACTACGCGGTTCTCAGGTTCTGGAAGGAGACGCTGACGAATGCAGGTCTCTACGTCTCTGAGGTGCCGTTGCCGATTAACGAGGTACGGGCGTTCTGCCTTTCGCGGAACGGATCACATCTGATCGTCCTCAGCAACAAGGACTACCCAACGGCGAGAGCGTTCTCGCTCATCCATGAGGTCGGGCACCTGCTTCTTGGATCGGACGCGATCTGCCGACCGATTCCGGACGGGTTCGGGAAAGGCACCAGCGCCGAGCCGTGGTGCAATCGGTTCGCAGCTGCGGTGCTCATGCCGCGTTCGCTGCTTGAGAACTCGACGCGGTTCCACGAACTAATGGGCAGCGAGCTCGCCCTCGGTTCAGCGAAACCGCTTGCCAGGGAGTTCGGCGTTAGCGAGGTTGCGCTGCTTCGTCGCCTTGAGACGTTCGGGCATATCTCGACCGCTGAATACCAACGCCTCGAACGCGAAGCGGACGAGAGGTGGAAGGACGACGAGGAGACGCCCACGGGGGGCGGGTTCCTCGTCCACAAAGACAAAGTCATCGCGAGGCAATCGGCGCTGTTCGTCCGGCAGGTATTCGAGGCATACGGGAATGGGGACATCTCCTACAGGGAGATCGGCACCTACCTCAACGTGCCGCTGAGATCAATCAGAGGGATCCGTGAGGCGGTTGGATGACCGACTCGCAGCCGCGGTCGCTGTTTGCCCGCTACAGCCTCGATACCTCCTTCTTCATTGACCTGTGGAATGTCGAGGACGGCGAGTTCTCACGGGACGTCTTCAGAGGCATCTGGGAAGCGTTCGAGGACGGCGTTGCTGCGGGCAGGATTGTCGCAGCGGAAGCAGTCAAGGAAGAGTTGCTTGACACGACGAGCGAGGAGCAGAAGACCTGGGTGAGGCGCAACAGCGGGATTTTCGTGCCGCTCGACTCGGGGCAGGCCGGAGTTCTCAAGCAGGTTGTCCGCGCCTATCCGAAGTACGCGGAAGAACTAAAGAACCTCGCAGACCCCGCCGTAATCGCTCTCGCCAAGTGCGACGGGCTGACCGTCCTGACCTCGGAGAAACGGGTACCGACGCTCTCGAAGAACAAGCCGAAGATTCCTAATGTCTGCGACGACTTCGGCGTCAAGTCGTTCAAGATCATCGAGTGGTGCCGGGCAGAGGACATTCAGGTCGTCCGATCCTGATTCGACAGTCGATCTGGGCGGAGGATAGAGTCGCCTCGTGGGGTTCAGGACCGGGGTGCTAGTCGGCGTTCTTGCGACCGCTGTCGTTGCTCTTGGAGTCGCGGTCGTGATCCTCGCGACGGATTCAGACGACGGAGCGACCCCGAAGGCGCAGACACAGACGACTGCGGATGCAGTCGGGCTTCCGTGCCGCCTCGAATCGATGGGCGGCGAAGTCGAAATCGAATTGAGTTCCGAAGAGATCGGATGCGCGGGAGCGCGAGGCATCTACTCGGAGTTCAAAGAAGAGATCCGCGCAGGCGAAGCGACCGGGATCGGACAGGCGTCCGATGTCTCCGGATGGAGTTGCGAGGAATTCCCGTTCGCGGAATACCCGCTGATCGTCCGGTGTCGGCAAGACGAGAAGCGTTTCGCGGTCGTCGGACTCGCGCCTCATGCCCATGAAGGCCAAGGTCCGCCTCCCACCTCTAGCGCAGGCGAATTGACCTTCTTCCAAACGCCCTCACGGAACATCTCTTGCGCAATGGAAGCGAGGAGCGTTCGCTCAGCCCCGCGACCTACGGCCCGCCCTCGGTCGCCGGGACTAAGGTGTTGGCCGCACGCGGGGCGGCGGGAGCCAGCACTTGCCTGATCTGAATCCTGGACCAAGAGATCATCTGCTGACCCGGGCGCTGCGGGAGGCGATCGCGGGGCTCGATCCGGAGTTGATCAGCGAGAACGCGCTGGACCCAGCGGAGGCGCCAGACAGGCTCGCCCGCCACCTGATGGCCGAGGTGCGTCGCGCGCTCGACGGCGAGGATTCTGCAGACGCCCAGGCGGAGCAGGTCAACGCCCTGCTGGCGGAGGCGCTCCCGGTCGCTGAATCCGAGTCCGCGGAGGTTGTGCTCCCGGCGCGGATCCTGCAGGGGATCAGCGAGCGCTCCCCGCTCGGCTCGGTCGCCCCGCTGCCACCGCTGCCGGCGACCCCTCTGTCGCAGAGCGACCTGCTGGTCAACGCGGAGGGCCAGCCCAACGTCGGCACCGAGCTGCCCCGCGAGATCGCCAGCGCCGACTCGGTCGATCTGATCTGTGCCTTCGTGATCTGGTCCGGTGTCCGCCAACTTCGCGAGGCCCTCGCCGAACTCGTCGAGCGCGGCGGAAAGCTGCGCGTGATCACCACCACCTACATGGGCGCCACCGAGAAACGAGCGGTGGACGAGCTGGCCCGGCTGGGCGCGGAGGTGCAGGTGGCGCTCGATGCGCGCACGACGAAGCTGCACGCGAAGGCCTGGCTGCTGGAGCGCGGCTCGGGCCTGAGAGGGATTGGCGAACTCGCAGCGCGAGTCGCCAAACGGGTTTGCTGGGATAGTGGTTCATGGATACCTCCGCTTTCGGGACTGTGATCTACCCTCGCTTTTCTGGAGTCGCGATTCTGGAATCAGGCGGCGAGCGCCGCCCTCAGGCGGGAACCTCGACCAGCCCGTAGCGGCCCGAGCGTCGGCCCGCGGAGACGACCCGGGGCGAGCGGGCGACCTGGGCGAGGAAGGTCGCCTGGGGATCCTTGCCGCCAACCCGAAAGCCCTCGGCCTCGACCCAGGAGAACCACTGCTTGTAATGAATTGTCTCTCCGGGGGTGAGCCGGGAAGCGAGGATCTCGACGGCGATCTCCTGCAAGCGCTGACCGCGGAGGCGGCGGTCTAGCTGCTCGATTCGTAGCTGGCATGCCCTGCCAAGAGTTCCGGCGAGCTCGTCGAGCAACCGTTCGTCGTTTACGGCCTGGGCATTTGCCTGATCGGCCATCCGCTGCAGGAGCTCCGCTCGCTCGCGGTGCTGCACCGCCCGGGCCGAGAGCTCCTCGTACTGCTTGGTGAGTCCCTCCTCGAGCTGACGCGAGGTGACTGCCGAGCGTCGAATCTCATCCTCACGAAGGCCCATTCACGCGCAGGCTAGCCCGCCTCCCGGACACGGATCGCAGCCCGAAAAGGCGCGTTTTGCACGCTCGCGGGAGGCGGGTCGACTGTAGCTACACCAGCTAGACGTCCGCAAACCGCTCTACCGTGGCGTTAAACCGACTTTGTGAGAAAGGACCTTTCATGGGTGGTGGACAGAACTTCAAAGACGACACCGCACGACCCCCGGCCATCGACATCATTGCGGCAGCTGCCGAGCTTGGCTCCGGGCTGGAAGCCGGCGGCGGTGCGCTGGCGACGAGCGAGGAGTTCTGCGCCCGCGAGCATCGCCTCGCCTTCCGCCTCACCAACGGCATCACCCCGATGACGGGCGAAAGGGTCAGCCTGCAGGCCGGAGAACCGCTGCAGCTGATCGGAGCCCAGGGCCTGCTCGGGGTGATCGAAAGCAAGCGCGCCACGGCCCTCAACAACTGCCTCGGCGAGAAATGGCAGCTGAGCGGCACTGTACTCGGCATCGACGCCGCGTCCGGCAAGGGGATTGCCCTGGTCTCCGGGGAGCACTGAGGGAGGGGTGAATGGACGGCGCGCCGCGCCTTTTTAGCCAGAGCACGGTGTGCCCGTCCTGTCCGCTGCTTGAGCGCTGCCCGGCAGCGATGACCGACCACGCCTGCGTCGAACTCGAGAAGGTGACCGGCGGCCCGGCTGTCTCCCATCCCGACAAGCCCGGCAGCCTTGAGGAACTCGCGGCGCTCGGCGGCCCCGGCTACGAGGACATTGTGCCGCTGCCGGTGCCTCGCCTGCGGGCCCGCCCCTATATCCCACAGCCACGAGCTGCGCGCGCCTTCCGTGGATACCTTCCCGAGGACCTCTACATCCTCCGCGCTCGCGACGTGCTGAGGAGAGACGGCATCCGCAACGCTGCGGAGATGCGAGAGCTGCTCGGCCTCGAGCCCAAGGCGCGGCTGGTGCTGATCCTCTTCGACGAGGACGAGATCCTCGAGCGGATCTGGGGGTGGGGGATGAAGCTAGTCGAGCAGCTCGCGGGGGCCGCCTACGAGGCGATTGTCGCCCCCTCCTTTTCCACCTACACCCCCCGCCCCCACACTGATTTCATGATCAACTCGAAGCGCTCACTGCTCTACTTCCGCCTCCTGCAGGCCGCCGGCGCCCATGCGATCCCACGGCTCGCGTGGATCGTCTCCGGCAACGCCAGAGATCTGGGGAAATGGGCGAGGGCGCACTCGGCGGTCGAAACCTTCGCCCTCGACCTCTCGACCTATCGCGGGCCCGAGGACTGGCGCAACCAGCTCGAAGGGCTGCAAATCTTCGACAAGATCACAGGGGGTCGGGTCACGTACCTGATCAACGGCCCCACGGTCGAGCGCCGCTACGAGCAGCTCTTTGAGATCGTCGAGCCCGGGCGGCTGGCGATCACCAACGCGACCAGCCAGCTCGACGTCGCCCCCAGGGCCATGCGCTCAACCGGCAATCAGGCCGGCGTCAGGTTCCCGGCAAAAGTGCGGGGCGCCCGCGAGAAGGCTGAACGCGCGGCGAGGCGGGTCGAAGCGGCACGCGAGCGCCGCGCGGCCTGAGGGTTTCAGGCGGCGGTGATCGAGGGGCGCAGCCCAGCTGTCAACGCCGGTCAAAACCGGACCACCCCCGGTCGCACGCAGAGCGAGGGGCGGCCTCGGGTCATCGACATCCGCCTGCGAAGGCGAGCTGTACGGCGAGGCGGAGCAAGCGGGGCGCACGGTCGCGTGGCGTGGATACGAACCCGTGACTCTCACTGAGGTTGGACCGAAGAACGGAGGCCGGTCATAACCTTTACGCCGCTGCCCGCGGAGCTGTGCGAGATTGCGCGGAGCGTGACAGCGGCCTGATGAACTAGGTTTGCCACCACGGTGAAGATCAGCTCGATTCTGGACCAGATCAACCTGGGGGTCCATCCGATTGCAGCAGGTGTACTCAGCGATTGGAAGCACTAAACATACGGGTGAACCAGCGTCACCTTACATACGAAATGCCAACCTCTTGCGGACTATGCCCTCCACGCGATCGGCAGCTATGCAAGGGCTCTCGTGCTCCCATATCCGCACGACTTCCCAGCCGCGATTACGCAAACGCCTGTTGGTCTCCGCGTCACGCTGCATGTTCCTCGCGAGCTTGGTCTCCCAGAACTCGGCGTTCGATCTTGGCTTCGTGCCGTGCCTTGGGCAGCTGTGCCAGAAGCAACCGTCTACATAGACCGCGACTCGCGCCGGTCCGAACACGATGTCGGCTCTCGAGCGAATCTCGGGTACCGGCGCCTTCTGGACACGAAATCGTAGACCGCGCCGGTGAAGCTCTGAGCGCAGGGCGATCTCTGGCCCGGTATCGCGTTGCCCCAATCGCGACATCTGAGCGCTGACAGCGAGTGACGACGGCTCAGGGCGGCCAAGTGGCCCTCCTTCTCCTCCCATGACGACACCCTAGCGCTGACCGTGCTGCGCGAATCTAACACGCGACCGTAAGCTCTAGCCTGGAATGTCCCGCCCAGCGACGGCTGACAGCACCCGAGATCCGCTTACTGGCGCCGTAGCAGCCCGGCTTCTCTCCTTATCCGGCATCAATCCCACCGAGTCGTTTGGGCAGGCAATCCGACAATCGATTGACGAGGTCTTAGACGGCCCGCGGACCGGGCGTTGGTCCCTTGCCCAGTTGGCGAAGACGGAGAAGACCTACGTCGGAACGAAGGTCGAGATAGTCGTCCGCGCATCTCTGGGACTAGACCCGGGCACAATCCTCGACCTGGATATCGATGGGCAACCCGTAGATATCAAGTGGGCCATGAACAGCGGCTGGCAGATCCCGCAGGAGGCGATCGGCCAACTCTGCCTGTGCATTGGGGGTCTGGAAGGATTATCGCGGTTCCAAGTTGGCCTCGTGCGATGCCGGGAGGAGCTTTTGAATCCCGGCGAAAATCGCGACCGCAAGAGGACGCTGTCCGCCGCAGGGCGCGCTGCAATGACGCTGCTCGTCCCCTCATCGCCGCTCCCGGTCAATTTTGTGGAGCAGATGGACCACGCGGTTCGAATCGCCGTGACGGGTGAACCGACTATCCAGACCCGAGTCACGAAACTCTTCACACTGCTCCCCCGAACCCCGATCCCCCGGAATGCAGTTGCCACCGTTGCGCGCACCACTGGGGATCCATTGCGCCGTATTCGATCAGATACCCGGGCCGGAGATCCGCTCGGGGGCATGCGGATCTTCTCGGCCAAGTACGGCAATCCGGTGGTCGAGGCACTCGGGTACCCCCGACTCGGCCGGGACGAGTTCATGTCCATTCCGAAAGCGGAGGTTGACGCTTTGCCCGAGACAAAGCGGCGGAACCTCCCAGAATCGATCCGTCACCGGCTCGGATTCGACTAGGCTGCCAGCGCAGTGATGGCGGTCCGCCTGTCCGCGTCGCTTTGATCCATCGCCTGGGCCAAGCTTTCGGCGATCCGTCGTGCGAGAGGGGGGGGCACGGCATTTCCGATCTGACGGGCGACACTGGTCATCGCCTGGTGCTCGGGGAAGATGAAGTCATCGGAGAAACCCATGCAACGTGCGGCCTCCCGGACGGTGATCGGCCTGTGAGCCGATGGGTGTAGATAGCGCCCTTTCTCGGGCTTGTAGAACTCGGTACGGATCGTATAGGCAGGCCGGTCCCACCACAGCCTCCCAAAGACATCAGTGGTGCCAGTCGTCTTCTCGCGCCAACAGCGTGGCACCAGATGCCCCAGGCCAGCCCGATCGAGGTTGCGTTGCATGGCGAACCTGTTGCCGCCGTCGCGCGGCACCGCCTTGTACCGGCGAACGCTCTCGGGCCGTGGATTACGCCGCCGGTGCCAAGCCTTGCCGTCGGGGCGCAGAGACAACCCCTCAACCGCCTGGCGAAAGGTGACCCAGGGCCTTTTCGGACCTGGATTCACCGCATTGAGGTCGGCGTGGGTCCGTTCGGGCCAGGGGACTGGTCCCGATCGCACGCCGATCGCGATCGCACGCCGACGTCGCTGCGGGACCCCATAGTCGGCGGCATTCAAAATTCTCTCATCGACCTCAAATCCGAGCCGCTCGGCCCGCCGTTTGAACTCGGCATACTCCGCCGAACGCAATAACTCGGGCACGTTCTCCATCACGAATGCCTGCGGCTCCGCCTGCTCAAGCGCCCGCAGGTACTCTCGCCACAGCCCACGGCGCTCAAATCCGACCGTGTCTCGATTCAGGGGCGAAAAACCCTGGCAGGGTGGGCCGCCGATCACGACATCTACACTCGGGAATCCCACGATGTCCTCGATCAGAGCCTCAGCGACGTGCCCGCCAAAGTTGAGGCGGTACGTCTCCGCGGCATCGGTGTCGCACTCCAAGGCGAAGACCGAGCGGAACCGTTTGCTGTCGAGGAACCCCCGGGTCATCCCTCCACATCCCGCAAACAGGTCGATGAGCGTGTAGTCAGCCACGACGCCTACGATATGACCTGCCGCGGCGGCTTCGGCAGCACGGCTTATCGCGCAGCGATCCGCGCTAGATCCAAGTCCCTTGGCGACCTGGGTAACCGGGGGTCCGATTCAAGCGCCAGAGGGACGCCGCCTCCCTCAACTCGTCGGGATACCTCCTCGGTGCTGGCATTCGAGGAGGTCGCGCGCCTCGCACAGCACCTCCTCGAAGCCGCCCTCGGCGAGGTAGGCGGGAGCAAGCAGGCCGAGCAAGGGGCGATCGGCGGGCTCCAGCTTGGCGGCGTCCAGCTCCAGGTAGGTGGTAGCGGCGCCACCGTCGTCGCCGGCAGCTCGCAGAAGCCGCATACGGGGGCCGGCGGCAAGCATCCCGTAGGCGGTGTTGTGTGCTTCGCAGGCGGCGAGCAGGGCCCCCTCGGGAAGGCGCCCTGCCTCGTCGAGGCGGGCGAACTCCTCGGCGGAGCGGTGGGGGTGGACGACCAGCACCGGTCTCCCTGCCGCCTTCGCGCGGTAGCCCCGTTTCGGCAGCTCCTCCACCTCGTATCCGAGCGCCTCCAGCGCCTCCCGCCAGCCGGTCGTGGGGACCTTCTCAGCGAGGCCGGCCAGCTCCGCCCAGCGGTCCTCCCTGTCGTGTAGCCGGCTGCGGTAGAGGTGTTTGGTGCCGAGCCCGCGGACGATCAGACCCGGGACGCCTTCGGCGTCGAGCCGCTCGAGCTCGCCGGCGAGCGAGCGGATCGCCTCGACCCTGCCAAGGCCGGCAACCTCCTCGACCAGGCCGAGCAGCGCCTCGGCACGGATGCGGCGCAGCGGCCCATCCCGCTGCGGACCGAGCACCCGCACGTGCCCCTCCCCGTCGGGGTCGTCGGAGATCAGCAGCAGCGGCGCGGCGCCGCCGCTCTGGCGCCGCTTCCAGGTTGCGCGCAACTTGCGTTCCTCAGCGTTCCCCGCCCGACCGAACTCGATTCCGTTGAGCAGCCAGCTTTCCGGCATGCCGTCGGCCGACCCCGCATCCTTGCTGCCCGGGATCGCCTCGATTCCGCCAAATAGCTCCGTCGCATCCACAAGTCGCAAGCGGACGTCCCGCCCGCAGGGCGAGGCTAACCGACGGCTCGGAGCGAGCCGCTGCCGAGGCAAAGGGCCCATAGCTACTCAAGGGGGAACGGGGGTCGATCCCCCCCCCCCCCCCCCCCCCCCCCCCCCCCCCCCGGCGCCGGGATCTCGTCGCGTAGAGCGAACAATCCCGTGCAAGCTGGCAGATTTCACCTGATACCAGTTCCTACGGGACCGACGGAGCTACGCGAGGTCAACTTCTGGCGACCCAGTCAGAATCGAATTCGGTGCTGTCCGAGACTGGCAGCCCCAAATGCTGCGTGCATGCGCACCGTAGCTCTGCGTCTCGGCCGGAACCTTCAGTGAGCGACTCAGACGAGTCTCAGCCCTCCAGTGCGATCACTGAGGGCTTATAGCAGGGGCCTCGATTTGTTCCGCGCGACCGGACTACCCGCAACCTGTCGACCTTGCGATTGCCCCCCGCATGCGTCCTCGAAGGCCCCAGCGTGAGCTGGAAGCGTCTGCTTGGAGGCGACCCCACGGGTGGTCAGCCGGAGCAGGCCCCGGCAGACCACCCGGTGCTCGCTACGCGGCTTCGGCGTGATCGTCGATCGGCTCAAGACCGTCAAACGCGGACTCGATCGCCTCCATCGTCTGCGTTTCGTCAGTGGGATCGTCGAGGGGCTCGGTCTCGTCCTCGAACGCGACAAAGACGTTGTCGCGGATCTTGATGATCGTCTCCGGCAGGCCACCCATGATGTCGCGGCGCAGGCCGTGGCGATTGATTAGGACCTGATCGGCGTCGTCGCGCATCTCATAGAGACCCTCGACGAGAGCGTCCAACTCCGCGAGGGCCGAGGCTGCCTGGTTCTGCAGGCCGATGAAACGGTCGTACGGCGAAGCGTCCTCGTCATCCGCATCGTGATCATCCGGCTTGGCGTCGCGAAACGCCAGCGCGCGAAGCTTGATGTTCGCGCCCTGCTCGGCGACCAGGCGCACCTCATCGCCGTCGCTGAGCGCAGGCTGACCGTCGGCGTCGTACAGCAGTGGCGGCAGATCTTGGCGCCCCTCCATGAACTCCACCGCCTCGGCGATCGTCTTGAGGCCGCCGGCGCACAGCGCCAGATTGTTGACGACCCTGGCTACCGTGCCGCGCAGCCACGCCTGATCATTGACGGCACTGCCCTGGTCGGAATAGACCAGTCCAAGTGCGGTCAGAGCCGCGATGCCGCGTGCCACCAACTCGCGACTCGCGTTCGACCACGCGGGACCGTTCGCCTCCAGCGCCGCCAACGCCTCCTCGAGAAGCGTCGGGATGTCGACGTCTTCGCGGATCGACCACGCCGAGTCCTCGATCGCCGGCGGCTGGAACTCGTTGGTCAGGGCAGGCACCATCGTCTTGTGCCGCTTCTCGGCGTCCTGGTAGATCGGCAGCAACAACGACCCGACCGTCTGCGCATAGCGCTTCTTGGTCAGGTGCTGCCTAGCCGGATCCTCGAGAACAGCCTTGCGAACGACGGGCTTCGCATCGGTATGGCTCGCCGCACGCAGGAGACGCCCGGCGATCACATTCGGGCTATTGGTGATCTCGTGGTACTCGTCCCGACCGACGATGTCGTTGGCCTGCTCCTTCGTGAGGAAACTCGCCGCGGCCAGATCGGTCACCAAGCGCTCGCCGCGCACGCCGCTCTGGGCGATCGGATTCCATGGGCGAGGCTGCTCGTGAATGCTCTCCACGAACTCCGAGATCACTTGCGGGAACGAACGCTCTGACACCTCGTGCCTCTCGTCCAGCACCCCAATGATGATGTGCGCCGGCATCGTCAGCACCTTGGCCGCGTGGCGCACATCGTCATTGCCCGGCTGGACCGAGATGCGACTGGCGACACCCGCGCGTGCGCGGCGCACCAGGTCCGTCTGCGAACCCGCGAACTTCAGGGCGACATCGGACTCGACGCCGAGCCCCTCCAGACACGTCACCAAGCGCGTAGAACCCTCCGCGGTATGGACGAACCCACATGCCTCGACCTCGTCACCGTCGGCGTCCTCCTCGATGGCTGCGGCAGGAACGAGGTAGATCGGGTTCCAGACCCCGCCAGGGTGCTCCCTGATCAACTGACGCAGATCCAGGCTCACGATGCGCTTTGCGTTGTCACGAACTGCCTCACGCAAGTGTTCGACATCACGGGTGCGGTAGCGCATCGACGGAATTGCTTCGACCTCCTCCGGCAACGGCCAGACAGTCCCGCCGCCGAGCTTAACCTCTAGGCGACCGCGACCGTTCGCGCCATCGGGCGACACGGCCGCCGTCCAGACACGCGCCTCCACCGAGATCAGCGTGTAGCCGGACGGCGTGCGATGCTCGGACACACGCTTGCGCTCGAGGTCGTTGCGCAACTGGCTCGGGTCGACCACCGCGCTGGCGACGGCGTTTGCCTCAGCCTGAGGCAGCTCCAGCGTCACACCGTCGTAGACTTCGACGCCCCGCTGCAGCCGACGCGAGACAGCCGTGACCGACTGTGCCTTCGCGACCATCGCGATGCGGACGAAGCTGCCCTTGCCTACGGGAAACTGCTCCTGATCGTTATGGGCGTTGGGATTTACCGATGAAAGATCCATATGGACCGGTGCTCCAATCTGCACGGCGCAACGGAAACCTGAACGCTCCGCAGACTTCAGGCGCGAGGGCAACGCCACGCGGCTCATCCGTGAAGTTCTTAGGTGACTATTTCGGGTGTCTCGTTGATCTCGTGCCTGTGATTTTCGGGCGGAATGCCCCTGACTTTTCTGTTCAGGTGACAGCCGCACGATGAGCACGGGACCGACACCCGGTGGCTGATCCCCAACCGCAGTCGAGGCGTGAGCCATTCGGTTTGTCGCTTGGACCATTGCCTGGCTAGATCGAGAAGTTCGTCCTTTGGGCTTCGGTTGACCGCCGGACGCCGTGACTCGACCTATATCTCCGAAACGATGGCTCAAACAACGAGCCGCGCCAAGTTTTGCATACTTGTCAAGTCCGTCTCTGACTGATAGCCGTCGAACAACCGACCTGAGATAAGGCCCTCTCCGCCAGGAACGACCGCAGATCCTCACCCGGGTCACCTTCAGCTTTGATCAACTCGTATTTGCCACCTCCGCGAACCTACACAACGCATTGACCAGCCGCATCTGCTCAACCGACTTCGCGTGGATGTCGAGCAGGCGCGGGCTGCAGACGAGCACTGCGAGACACCGCGCCCGGGAGATGGCGACGTTTAGGCGGTTGCGGGAGAAGAGGAACTCGACGTTGCGGGGGATCTGCTCGCCGCTGGAGGTGGCCATGGAGAAGAAGGCGACCTGGGCCTCCTGGCCCTGGAACTTGTCGACGGTGCCGACTCGGATGCCGGCGGGGAGGTGGTCCTGGAGGCAGCGGACCTGGGCGTTGTAGGGGGTCAGGACGAGGATGTCCTCGGGGCGCAGCGGGTGGACGGCGCCGTCGGCGTCGGTGTAGGTGGCGCCGGCGAGCAGGGGCTCGATCGCGGCCGCGATCGCGGCCGCCTCCTCGGGCGAGGACTGGGAGCGGCCCTCGTGCTCGACCGGCAGCCAGCGCAGGCCGGCGCCACTCAGCCCTCCCCCGGCCTCGATCCGCTGGCGCTCCCGCCCCGGCGCCGAACCCAGCCGCCCTTCGTACATCAGCTCCGAGACGAAGGTGCCGATCTGCGGGTGCAGGCGCCAGGGTCTTGCCCAGGAAGATGCCGTGCGCGACGTCGACCGTCTGATCGTCGCCCAGCAGGTGCTCCAGCACCGATAGCGACGACCCCTCCGGGTGCGCCCCCTGGGAGACCTGGGGAAGCTGCTGGGGGTCGCCGAGCAGGACGACGTTGCGGGCGGCGGTGGCGAGCGCCAGGGCGTCGGCCAGCGAGACCTGGCCCGCCTCGTCGATGAACAGGTAGTCGAGCGGCGCGGTGTCCTCGCGGCAGTAGTGCCAGGCGGTGCCGGCGCTCAGCGCCACCTCGGGATCGCTGAGGGCGCCGTTGTCGCCGACCGACTCGATCAGGCCGTGCACCGAGTCGAACTCCGACTCGGGGTTGCCGGACGAGGACTTCTTGAGGCCGCGGAACTCGACCCCCTGCCGCGCGGCGACCTCCTCCACCTCACCCAACAGGTTGTGGATCACCTTGTGGCTGGTCGAGGTGACGCCGACGCGCCTGCCGCGCCCGATCAGGTCGACGATCAGCCGCGCCCCGGTCCAGGTCTTGCCCGACCCGGGCGGGCCCTGGACGAAGAGGTGGCTCTCCTCCAGCAAGGCGACGATCTCCTTCAGCTCCTCCAGCTCCATCCCGTCGTGGTCGATCGGCTCGCCCGGCTCGCGGTCGTGCAGCCGGGGCGGCTCGCGGCGGAGGATCTGGCGGGCGGCGGCGTGGGCGGCGGGGCCCTCGCCGTCCCCGAGCAGCGTCGCCGCGAGGCGGCGCAGGGCGGCCTGCTGCTCACCGGTGCCGTAGGGGCCGCCGGGGATCAGCGCCGCCGGGATCGGCCGCTCCGCCAGGCTCGGGCCGCGCTTCAGCTCCAGCCGGCCGGCGGCGTGGTCGATCGCGACGATCTCCCCGGCCCGCTCCCCGTCGGGGGCGCCGAACACCTTCGCCCCCCGCCCCAGCTTCGTCTCCTGCGGCGGGAAGCTGAGGCGGTGAACGAGGGAGCGCTTCTCCTCGCGCGGCGGCGCCTCGTCGGCGGTGATCATCGCGATCGCCTCGGCGTCCTCCTTGAGGTCCGCCGGCTCGGCCTCGACCCGGTCGAAGAAGGCCCACCAGACCGGGCGCGCCTCGCGGTGGTGGTACTCGAGCAGCTGGACCACCAGCCGGCGGGCCCGCTCGTCGGGCCCCCACCCGGATACCTCGGCGGGCAGGCCGTCGAGCAGCGCCCGCATCAGCGCCTCGTTGTCCTCCCGCAGCGCCAGCGACTCTTCGCCGCGCTCCTGGGGCTGCGGCTCGAACCAGGTCAGCCGGCGCGCCTCCTCCGTGCCCTCAAACTGGCGCTCGGCCTCCGCGCGCCGCTCCAGCAGCCAGTCGCGCAGCTTCAGGGTGGAGACGCAGTCGTCGCGGTTGTAGGCGGCTATCTCGTCGAGGACCGCCTTCTCGCCCTTCTCCAGCCACTGCTCGAACATGACGATCGAGTCGCCGCCGTCGCTGACCGCGGTGTCGCGCTGCTCCATGTAGAAGGCCTCGACCTTCTTGATCGAGTAGCTGGGCTGGGAGATCAGCATCGACTCCCCGACGACCTTGTAGAGGTCGACGAAGACCTCGTCGCGCAGCAGCTGGTCGAGCTCCTCCTCGCGCGTGCCGTGGGCGCCGGCGAGGCGCTTCAGCGCCGTCACCTCGTAGGAGGCGTAGTGGTAGACGTGGAGGTCGGGGAAGCGCCGGCGGCGCTCGCCGACGAGGTCGATGAACTCCTCCAGGGCGGCCTTCTCCTCGGCGCGGTCGCGTCCCCAGATCGCGGTGAACCGCGGCTCGCCGTCCTCGGCGGTGACGATGCCGAACAGGTACTCGAGGCCCTCGTTGTCGAAGAACGGGTCGTCCTCCATGTCGAAGAAGACGTCGCCGGGCGCCGGCCTCGGCAGGCGGGCGAACCCCCTCCCCTCCTCGGGGTCGCACAGGACGTGGCTGTGCTCGCCGCTAGGCCGCCGAACGCGCCGGCCTCGGCGTCACCGGGAGCTGGCTCACCGTCCGAGCAGGCCGGCGACGCCACTCTGGTCTCTCATACGCGGTTTTTCGGGCACATGACCGATATTTCGCGTATATGCGCGCTAAACTGTTCATCAACATGGATGTCTCCCACCCCTTCACCGCCTTGATGCCCGGGCTCGACAGCGCGGTCCTCACCGTCCTCGCCCGGACGACGCGTTCCCAGACGGGGCGCGAGGTCGCGCTGGCCGCCGGCCGCTCACCGAGTGGCGTTCGCCCCGTTCTCGACCGACTCGCCGAGCAGGGACTCGTGGACAGCGAGAGGGCGGGCAGGGCGTACGTCTACACGCTGAACCGGGAGCATCTGGCCGCACCCTCGGTAGAAGCTCTCGCCGGCCTCCGCTCCGGCCTCGTCGATCGTTTGCGGCAGGAGATCGCCGAGTGGAGAATCACCCCGTCGCACGCGTCCCTATTCGGCTCGACGGCCCGCGGCGACGGGGACGCGGCCAGCGACGTGGACCTGTTCATCGTGCGCCCCGAGGGAATCGAGGCGGAAGACGCGACCTGGCGGGACCAACTGGACAGGCTGGCGGAAGGGGTGAGGCGCTGGACGGGGAACCATGCCGGCATCGCGGAGCTCTCCACAGATCAGCTCGCCACGCTGAGGAAACGGCGCCCCCCGGTCCTGAAGGACCTCGACGCCGACGCGATCACCCTGTCCGGGCCGGACGTCGGGGCCCTCCTACGGGGAGAGGGCGATGGCTCGCTCTAGCAGCAGGACCCAGCCCTGCTCGGCACGAGAGGCGCGAAGCCGTCGCAGCCATGCCCGCAAGTTCCTCGAAGTCGCTGAGATAACCGCCAGTGAGCACGACCAGGACCCTGAGTACGCGAGCGCCGCCGCCTCGCTTGCCGTCCTCGCCGGCATCGCCGCTTCCGACGCTGCATGCTGCAAGGCACTTCGAGAGCGCTCCCGGTCGGCCGACCACCACGATGCCGAGTCTCTCCTGCGACAGGTCGTCCCCGGCGGTGCGGCTGCGGCTCGAAGCCTCCAGAAGCTGGTCGACCTCAAGGACGCTGCCCACTACGGGTTCTTCGACGTCAGCCGCGCCGAGCTGCGCCAAGCCCTCCGTCAGGCCAGATCCCTGCTCACCTTTGCCGACAAAGTCTTGAGTCGGGAGTAGGACCCCCAATCTTTCGACCTATCAGGAAGCTCTCTACGGGAGGGTTGTTCGCAAGGGTCTTGAAGGTTTCGGAGATCCACTCGGCGAGATGCGGATGCTGCGCTACCCCGCCGGTGAGCAGATCACGGTGTCGCGGCATGTGGAGACCGAGCGGGTGCGCACGCTGCTCAGCGGGATGGTCGTGGCGGCGCGCTGGCCCCCGCGCAGGCGTTCGACCCGACCTCGTTCCTCGCCGCCCTGACCGATGCCGGCGTCTCGACCGAGGTCGAGCCGCTGCCCGCGTCCGCCGACCGGTGAATTCGGATTCCGCTGCGGTCAATCCGATTCGATCTGCCTTAACGCATCCCGAGCGATTCGACGTACCTCGGTTTCCACGCCGGCGTCTACCCAGGTTACGGCCCCAGGGCGCCGATCGGGATCACCTGCACTCCATCCTTCCTGAGGTAGCCGTAGCCGGTCGCGACGATGATGCCGAGGACGGCGGGCTCGCCGACCCTGTCCGAGTCGATCCGGCGCGAGAACTTGAGCAGGCTCTCCGCGGCACTCTCGATCGCCCGCTCGCCGCCGAGCTTCACCTCGAAGGCCCCCCATGCGCCACGGCCCTCGATGATCGCATCGACCTCGAGCCCCTTGTTGTCGCGGTAATGCTTGACCCGCCTGCCCCCCGCCTGGGAGTAGACCCGCAGATCGCGAATCACGAGCGACTCGAAGAGCAGGCCGAGCAGGTTGAGATCGCGAACCAGCGCCTCCGGGTCGGCTTCGAGGGCCGCAACCGCGAGTGACGGATCGACGAAGTGGCGCTTGGGCGACCGGCGCATGGTCGCCCGCGAACGTAGGTGGGGCTCCCACGCCGGCTGATCCTCGACGACGAAGAGGCGCCCGAGCGCCCGCAGGTAGTCGCCAACCGTGTGTTCGTCGAGCGGCGCGCCGGCTCCCGCCGTGTCGCGGGCGAGAGTGGTCTGCGCCGCCGAGGTCGCTACGTTCCGCGCCAGGCTGCGCAGCAGCCTGCGCAGGCGCTCCGGATCCCTGCCCACGCCGTCCACCGACCGGATATCGGTGCGGCAGATCTCCTCGAGGTAGTCGGCGACCCCCTGCATCGCCGCGCTGAGCGTTGCCTCCCGGAGACCCGGCCAACCGCCCCGGGAGATCTCCTCGGCGAGCGCCTCGATCGCCATCCCAGAATCGCCGGCGCGCCCACGCTCGCCGGTGAGGAGATCGCGCAAGGAGATCGCGCCGTCGCTGACGCCGGCCTCGAACGACGACATCGGTCGCATCCGCAGGCGGCTGAACCGCCCGGCGCCCGAGTGCCGGGTCTCGTCGTCGGCAGGCAGCGCGGATCCGGCGAGGATGAACTGGCCCGGATCGCGGCGCTCGTCGACCGCCCTGCGAACGTGGTTCCAGATCTGCGGCTCGACCTGCCACTCGTCAATCAGGCGAGGGACATCCCCTGCGAGGATCAGCGACGGATCGAGCGCCGCCGCTTCACGACTGCGGATGTCCGTGTCGAGCAGGACCTCGGACGCCGCCACCTGGCGCGCAGTTTCCGTCTTCCCGCAGGCCTTGGGCCCTTCGACCACGACGGCTCCAGCCGCGTCCAGGCGCTGGCGCAGCTCGGCATCCGCAAGGCGAGGGCGATACTCACGGGCTCGCATTCACGTGAATGTACCAGGTATATGCCCGTGTTTGTACTCTTTTAAGACGCGCCTTTGTACGCCAGCAGCTGCATCTACACGTCTCCGGTCACGGCGTCCATCATCGCCTGCGCGGCGTAGCGTTTCTGGCCGCGCTTGCCCGCGCCGGCCTCGCTCAGCACCCCCTGCTCCTCCATCCTCCCCAGGGGGCGGCATCCACTTCCGGTGCGGATCCCGATGGTCGGCCGGCGCGGCCGCGCGCTGCGCGACGGCGCGCTGTGCGATCCGGGCGCGGCCGTCGAGAGCCGGACGTTCGAGCGGTGGCTTGCCGCCATCTGGGCGGCCGGCGAGCCGCGACGCTAGCCCGCTAGTGCGTACCGGGTCAGCTCCACATCGCTCACCGCGATGGGCTCGAGAGAAGCCGCGCGATCGTGAGAACGGGGGCATTCCAGCGCCGCATCCGACTTTGACCACACCCCGCTGGGGTCAAAGTCGGATGCGCGCCCGGCCGCGACCCGGATGGAGCTGACCCGGTACGCACTAGCCCGCTACCGTGCGCGAATGGCAGCGAGCGGGAAGCCGGCCGGCGGCGCACCGGCCCAGAGCGGGCCGATCGCGGTCTACGGGGCGAGCGGCTTCACCGGCGGGCTGATCGCGAAGGAGCTGCGAGAGCGCGGCGCCGACTTCGTGATCGCCGGCCGCGACCGGGGCAGGCTGGAGGCACTCTCCGCCGAGCTCGGCGGCGTGCCGGTGGCTGCCGCCTCGCTCGACGATCCGGCCGCGCTGCGCGAGCTGCTCGAGCCCTGCGCCGCGGTCGTCGGCTGCGCCGGCCCGTTCACCCTGCACGGCGAGCCGCTGCTCGCCGCCGCCGTCGAGACCGGCACCCACTACCTCGACACGACCGGCGAGCAGCCGTTCATCGAGCTGGTCTTCGACCGCTACGGCGCCCGCGCTGCGGAGACGGGGGCCGCGCTCGTCTCGGGCATGGGCTTCGACTACGTCCCCGGCGACATGATCGCCGCCCTCACCGCGGAGGGGATGGGGCCGCTGGAGGAGATCGCGCTCGCCTACCACGTGGAAGGCTTCGCGCCGACCCACGGCACCGCGCTCTCGGCGCTGGAGATCGTGCGGGGCGGCGACGTCGTCTGGGAGAGCGGCGGCCGGCGACCGGCGCCGCGCAGCGCCGGCGGCGGTCGCTGGCGCTTCCCGGAGCCGATCGGCGAGCGGCGGATGCTGCGCTACCCCGCCGGCGAGCAGATCACCGTGCCGCGCCACGTCGAGACGGCCCGGGTGCGGACCATGCTCAGCGGCATGGCGGTGCCGCCGCGGCTGACGCCGCTGCTGGCCGCCGCGACGCCATTGCTCGGGCTGGCGATGCGGGCGGCGCCGCTGCGCGGCGCTACCGCGGCCCTGATCCGCCGCCTACCGGCGACCCCGAGCGAGAAGGCGCGCAAGGCGTCGAAGTTCGTCGTCTCCTGCGAGGCGCGGGCCGGCGAGCGGATGCGCCGCGGCACGGTGCGGGGCACCGACATCTACGGCCTCACCGCGGCGAGCCTCGCCCACGGCGCGATGCTCTGCGCAGAGCCGGCGTACGACCGCAGCGGCGCCCTCGCGCCGGCGCAGGCCTTCGATCCAGCCACGTTCCTCGGTGCGCTTGACGACTTCCTCGAGTACGAGGTCGAGCCGCTTCCCGCGCCCGCAACCTCCGGCTGAGCTGAGGGCCTATCCCGGTAGCCGGTAGGGGTGGAGCGTCTTGTACTTTTTGGCAACTAGGTAGTCGCGACACGTACATTTCTCGCCCTCTTCCGGCCTAGCCTTCCGGGGCGACAACTGACAAGCGGCCGGGGCGCTGCGCAAACAGCCATTCGTTGTGGCCAACGGGTCTCCTGGGGATCGGGGTCAGGTACGATGCGCGCGAGATGGAGGGACAGGGGACCTCCCCGCCACCCGGCTTCTATGCGCTGCTTGCCGCGGTTCTGCTGGCACTAGCAATAGCCGGGTGCGGCGGGGGAACGAAGACGGTCACCGTGTCGGCCCCGAGGCAGACGAGCAGTTCGTCGAGCGAAGCGCCAGACACCCCCCCTGGTCTCGTCGCCGAATGGCCAGGGCGCTGGTGTCGAGTCGCAATTGGCGATGATCGCAAGGAAGTCACGCGGATCATGGGGTCCTACCCGACGACGCAGAACTCGCATCGAACCCCGCTCATCCCCTACGTCAAGATCAATGCAAACGGGGAAAACGAAAATGAAGCTCCTCCGCAGGCGGCGGGGTCCGATACTTGGGAGGCTCCTGGCTCCTACCAGTTCAACGCCTTCTATGACCGGTCACTTCATGTGCAGCAGCTTGACTTCGGCGGGCCGGGGCGAGAGTTGCCTTGTGCCGCGATCCGGGTCGGTTAGCTTGCTTGGCCAGGTTCCGGCAGCCATCTCATCCGCATGTCCCCGCCCTTCCAGCGCTTCGCGTTGCTCTGGGTCTTGCGGACGATCTCGATTACGGACTACGGGACAACCTCCGCCGGAATCCCTTGCTCGTCTACTTGATCTGGCCGAGCCAGTCGTCATGACTGGTCCAAGCGAGCACATCGCTCACTTGGACCAAGAGACTGCGGACATCTTCTCCCGGCTTCTCTTGGCGATCATCTAGCAATGAATAGCGCTTGAAGCCATTGACTCGCGCAAGGTCACTGAACTTCGTAAACACGCTCGCTACCTGGTTCCAATGCCCGGCAACCGGCTCGATGATCGAATGCGATGCTGGAATCCAGATAGTTGCCCGATGTGGATGGCCGGAATAGCCCTCAAGCCGGTGCTCCCTTTCAATCGGAACGTGGCGATCCTGGAGGGTCTGAGCGACCAATCGCACAAACTCATTTTCCTCGGTCTCCTTGCGTCGCTGCGGCTTTGAGTAGTTCATTGCTTGCGCGATTTGCGCCGCAGCGCTGGCGACTCGCCAAACGCTCTCCCCCAGCTCCGTGCGATCACAGGAGGCCGCCAAGCGTCCCTCAAAAAAGTTGACGCCGAACTGTCCAGCTATGCGCGCTGCAAGATCAGACATGGCCTTCTGCTCGCGGTCTGGACGGAACGCCTGCCAGACGAGGCCCCCTCCGTAATCGGAGACCTCCATCGCCGAGTCGCCGCGCTCATGGACCCAAACCACCACGGCATCTCCATCCGGGTATTCCAACGGCGTCATGCAGCCGACTCGATTCGTTCCGTCATCGAGTACGTCGCAGACAACATCGCGAGAAAGGTGCCCGATCAGCTCCTTGCAGATGGACTGAGCTGTAGCCTCGCTGCTCATATCTGCAATTGCACTCCTTTCACGGGGTCGCGGTACTCCGGCCGAAAGTCGATGCGAGCCCTCTTGCAGAACTCGTCCAGCATTTCACAATGCGTCGCCTGCTCGAAACCATCAAGCGGCAGCGCGCAGCGCGTCTCCAGTCCCTCGATCCAGATGTGCTCGTGCTCGGCCGAGGTCACGCGGCGCGGGAAGCGGGGTTTGGGGCGGCCAGGCGGGTTGCCATGCCCATTCGGTGGCGGGCTGATGTGAACCTCGTAGACGACCTCATCGTGAAACGAGAGCGCGTAAAGCCAGTGTCGCAAGAAGTTCGAATTGACATAGAGCGTCACTTGGCCGACCTGGGCTGCATCGACTTCTACGAAGCTCCGATACAGGACGCTGGACTCGCTGATGCTCTTCCATTCCAGCGGCGACGCAGACGGAACGACCTTCTCGGCCGCCATGAAGGCGTCAACCTCTGCCTGCGTAAGTTCCACGGCGGGCAGTCTGCCAATTTCGGGCGGTTGAGGCGCTACCCTGAGGGCATGGCTTCCCCGTTGGACTTGCAGCCATGAGTCCCGTTCGCAAGCGACCCGAGAAGGCCGCGCCGACGCGACCCAAGCGCGACGTGGCCCAGAAACAAGACCCGGCGCATTCTGAGGCCGACTTCCTGCGCGATCTAGGGCGAGCGACCTCAAACGGGGCTAGGAAGAAGCTCGGGCTTCCTTCTGGACGCGGTTGAGCATCGCCCAGAACATCGGCTGATCTGAGTTACGTCGGTTGTAGCGGAAGGCGTACTCGTCCACGTAGTTCTGCTGGTACCCGGCGCCGATCGCGTGGTAGACGCCGCGGACCCCGTTCTTGAACAGGCCGAAGAAGCCCTCGATCGTGTTCGTGTAGTTGTCGCCTTCGACGTAGATTTTCGAGCGGTGCCGGATGGCAGATGCGGCGATGGCTCTTGAATTCCCGCCCGATGGCTTTGTAGGCGTGCTACTCGTCCGTGAAGATCATCGACTCGGGCAGCACGAACTCTTTGACGATCTTGGAGAGCGTCGAATGCGTGGCGTCCCCGGCGACGCGGGCGCGAATCTCGCCGCCGCGCTCGACCATGCCGACGACGCTCGGGCGGTACTTGCGACGTAGGTGGCCGCGTTTCTCCCGCTTCTCGGCCGCTCGCGGCTTGCCGCCCTAGAAGGTCTCGTCAATCTCGACCTTGCCGCTCAGCGGCCCCTCGCCGTCGTCAGAGAGCAGCGTGCGGATCTGCTTGAACATCCGGTGCGCGGTCTTGTAGGTGACGCCGATTTCGCGCTCTAGCTGCTTGGCGCTGATCCCGCAGCGGGTCGAGGACATCAAGTAGATCGCGTAGAACCAAAGCTGAAGGCTGACCGTTGACTTGTGGAAGATCGTTCCTGCGGTCGGGTAGACGTGGTTCCCGCAGAACTGGCAGGAGTAGGCGGAGCGGCCCGTAATCCGGTGGAACTTGCTCGCCTTGCCGCACTTGGGGCACTCGGTGCCGTCAGAGAAGAAGCGCTCTTTCAGGTACTCCAGGCAGGCGTCGTTGTCCGGGAACAGATCCAAGAACCGTGAGTACGTCATCTGACTTTCGCTCGACGGCGACGGGGCTACTGAATTGCGGTTCCTGGCTGCCATGCGGCAATGATACCAAATACACGTAGCCGCCGCTTTTCGGTATGGAAATTAGGGTTGCTTTTGGCTCTAGCAAGCCACAGTTACAGCCTGTCCGCGCCTGTACGGTAGGTCGTACAAACATGCTGTCCGCAGAGACGCGATATAGTGGGTCCACCAATGAGCAAGACCCTTGCCTCATACCTTGCAGACCGCCCGGAGGACCAGCTTCAGGAAATGCTGTCTGGCATCAAGCAGAAGCGCGCGCGTCTACAGGAGGAAGACGAGGGTCTCGCCTTTGAGGAGCGCCTTGTCGAACAGGCGATCACGCGCAGGGCACGGCGCACCGGATCGGGAGGCAGCGGGCGCGTCACGCGCGAGCAGGTCTTCCAGATCGTAAGCGACGGCGTAGGGAGCCGCTTCAAGGCTCCGGAAGCGCTGGCCGCCATGAACGCGCAAGGCATCGAAATGGCTGCCGAGAGCTTGCGCCAACATCTTCGTCGCCTGGTGACGGACGGGCGATTCGGCCGCGAGGGAGACTCGTACGTGAATCCCCGAGCGCCTGAACAGCCTCCCGCTGCCGCAAATGGCTCCGGGCAGGCCATCCAAGCTTCTCCCAACGCGGTCGGAGCCGCAACGGGAGAGGATCGAGAGATAGGGACGGATACGGCTCCCCACTAGGGGTGGGGGTGGCCTCCTTCGGTTCTGTCCTGAACAGCGGCGCGCTAGGCCAGCGCGTCGCCTCTCTCGGCTATGTCGTAGCAGGGATACTACCGGGGACTTCGGCGGTATGGGCTGGTCCCCTGCCCCCTAAGCGCGATCCCTGGAGGCCGGAAGAGGGCGAGAAAGGTACGTGTCGCGACCACCTAGTAGTGGCCTACTTTTTCCGCGGCGACGCCGATGGACAGCCGCAACCTGTCTTCGGAAAAAGTTAAGCGAAACCCCTACCGGGATCGGGCCTCAGGCCGGCGCCTCGCGGGAGTCGAGGTGGGTCGCCACCTTGCGCTTGACGCGCTGCAGGGCGTTGTCGACGGTCTTCGTGTCGCACTCGAGCCGCTCGGCGGTCGCTTCGTAGGAGTGGCCGTCGAGGTAGAGCGAGAGAACCCGGCTCTCGAGATCCGAGAGCACCCCCGAGGTGCCGGAGAGGCAGGAGACGAGGCTCGCCAGCTCCTCGGTCGCGATCACCTGGTTGACCGGGTCGGAGACCGAGGGCCCGGGCAGGACCTCGTCGAGGGTGGTGTCGGAGTCGCCCGCCGCGGCCGGCGTCTGGCTGAACGAGACGTACTGGTTGAGCGGCGTGTGCTTGTTGCGGGTCGCGGTCTTCACCGCGGTGATGATCTGCCGGGTTATGCAGAGCTCGGCGAAGCTGCGAAAGCTCGACTCGCGGTCGCTGCGGTAGTCGCGGATCGCCTTGTAGAGGCCGAGCAGCCCTTCCTGGATCAGGTCGTCGCTCTCCCCGCCGAGCAGGAAGTAGGAGGAGGCCTTGAGACGGACGAAGCCGCGGTAGCGCTTGACGATCGCATCGTAGGCGTCGGCCCGCCCATCCTTGGCGAGCGCGACCAGGTAGTGATCATCAAGCTCAGGTTGAGGGTTACTTTCGAACGGGCGGGTGGAGCCGTTGAGGCGCCCGGTCGGGAGCCGAAATTCCTGCGTAGGCGTAGATAGAGCCACAGATCCTTCTCCTTTTCGAGATGAAGGGTCGTGGCGCCGTATACCTCCCCTGAGGCGCCCCTATTGACCGGGCTTCCTCAGACTCAAGCTGAGGTTCACCCTTGTTGGCGCGGTAGTCTGACCGCCCGGCGGAGTTCTGTCAACCCCGAACCGAGGTTCGTGCAACCGCCGTTGCAGTTGCTAGCGCTGCCTGAGCGCCTCGAACAGCAGCGCGGTCGCCGCCGCCGAGACGTTCAGCGACCCGACCCGGCCGCGGCGCGGCAGGGCGATCAGCCCGTCGCAGGCCGAGGCGACCCGCGGGCGGATGCCCTTGCCCTCACCGCCGAGGACGAGCACCGTAGGGCCGCTCAGGTCCACCTGCCAGGGCATCTGCTCCGCCTCGGCGTCGGCGCCCCAGATCCAGAAGCCGGCCCGCTTCGCCTCGCCGAGCCAGTCGGCGAGATTGCGGACCCGGGCGACGTCGAGGTGCTCGACCGCTCCCGCCGACGCCTTGCAGGCAACGGCCGTCACCTCCGCCGAGCGCCGTTCGGGGATGACCACCCCGGCGGCGCCGGCGAACTCGGCCGAGCGGAAGATCGCCCCGAGGTTGCGCGGGTCCTGGACCTGGTCGAGCGCGAGGATCAGCGCCTCCTCACGCCGCAGCAGAGCGTTCGGATCGGCGTACGGATAGGGATCGACCTCGGCGACCACACCCTGATGATCGGGCGAGCCGCAGAGCCGCTCCAGCTCCTCGGCTGGCGTATCGGGCGTCCGCCAGATGCGATGGACCCGGCGCCTCCCCCGCTCGGCCTCCTCGACCGGCCGCCGGCCGTAGATGGTCTGCGTGGCCATCAAGCCTTGGGCACGAGCTTCGCGCCCTCGGCCGAGTCCCGCACCTCCCACCCAAGCTCGGCGAGCTCGTCGCGGATCGCGTCAGCCCGCTCAAAGTCGCGTGCGGCCCTTGCCTTCTCTCGCTCTGCCAGGAGCTCCTCTGCGCGGCGTGAAAACGCTTCTAACTGCGCGTTGACCTCGCCTCCGCCTGTGAGGGTCGCTTCAAGATCGACGACTTTCTCGATTGCAAGCGAGCCGAGCCCGAGAATCTCAAGCATCTCCTTGACCGCCTCGGGCGCTCCTGGGATCTCTTCCCGATTTGCTTCTGCGACCAGCTCCGACACCTGGGCCATCGCCCGCGGCGTGTTGAAGTCATCGGCAAGAGCTCCGCGAAACGCCTCGATGCGGGAGGCCGGGGGGGTCTCGGCGGAGCCTCCCCGCTGTTGCTCCGACGAGGCCCCCCCGGCCTCCCCAACCGGGTGTTCCCGAAAGAAATTCCGAAGCCTCTTGACGCGCGCCACAGCCTGTTCCATCTGCTCGGGCCCAAAAGCCAGCGGCTGCCGGTAGTGGCCGGAGATCAGGTACGCGACGACCGCCTCGCGACCGTAGCGGTCGAGCGCCTCGGAGAGCTGGAATATGTTGCCCTCCGACTTCGACATCTTCGCCGTGTCGGTCTCGATCATGCCGTTGTGCATCCAGACCCGGGCGAAAGGCCGCCCGGCCGCCTCCGACTGGGCGATCTCGTTCTCGTGATGGGGAAAGACCAGATCCGACCCCCCGCCGTGGATCGCAAACGAGGGTCCCAGCTCGGCCTCCGCCATGGCGGAGCACTCGATGTGCCAGCCGGGCCGGCCCGGCCCCCAGGGAGAGTCCCAGGACGAGTCCTCGCCCTCCTTGTGCGCCTTCCAGAGAGCGAAATCGAGCGGGCTCTCCTTGAGCGACTCCGACCCGGCCTCCTCGCCCTGGTCCATGTCCTCCGTGCACCTGTTCGAGAGCTTTCCATAACCCTCGAAGCTCTGAACACGAAAGTAGACATCACCACCGGACTCATAGGCGTGGCCCGAATCCACCAGGTCCGAGATCAACCCGACGATCCCGGCGATCGTCTCAGTGGCCAGCGGCTCCGCATCGGGCCGCCCCAGCCCCAACCGACCGGTGTCCTCGAAATAGGCGGCGGTCATTCGCCGCGCAAACTCCTCCGATGGCTCTGAGGCGGCTTTGGCAGCGTCGTAGATCTTGTCGTTGATATCGGTGACGTTGATGACCAGCTTCGCTCCGTACCCCTCCGACTTCAGAAACCGAGCAAGCAGCGAGAACACCACGAACGGCCGGGCATTCCCGATGTGAATCCGGCTGTAGACGGTAGGCCCGCACGCATAGATCCCAACCTCAGCCCCCGGGTCCAGGGCGACCAGCTCCCCCTTCAGCGTGTCCTTGATCCGCACCTCTCGCATGGGCTCGGATGCTAGTGGCGGGAGTCGGGTGCCGTTCCCGCCCCCGCTAGAACGTTCTGTACCCAGCCCCGGAGGCCGAAGCCTCAGTACGCGCCCACTCGGGCGCCGTCTCGTCGGCCACCGCCAGCACCTCGCGCCGCGCCCGCTTGGCGCTGGCCTTGATCTCGTCCTCGGCGGCGCGCCGCAACCGCTCCTCGCGCTGCTCCGCTTGCCCGCGGATCCGCTCCGACTCGGCCTTCAGCTGCTCCTCGGCCCGCACCCGCGCCTTCTCCTCGGCCTCCCCTTCGACCCTCTCGACCAGGCTGCGCACCCGCTCCTCGGCCTCGCGGCGGACGTCCTCGGTGCCCTGCATCACCCGCTCCTCGATCTCCGCCTCGAGCCGCACCGCGATCTCGTGCGCCTCGGCCGCCCCGGCCTCGGCCTCGGCGGCGCGCTGCTCGGCGGCGGCGACCCGGCGGTCGGCCTCCTCCTGCGCCTTCTCGAGCACCTCGCGGGTGCGTTGCGAAGCCCGCTCTTCGGTCCGCTTGACCGCCGCTTCGAGCGCCTGGGCGGCCTCCGCCTTGTTGGCGGCCATCTGCGTGGTCAGCGCCTCGCGGTCGGCCTCGGCACGCCTCTGCGCCCGCTCGAAGGCCTGCTCGGCGCGCAGCTTTCCGTCCTCGGCGCGGGCGGCGCGGACCTCGGCCTCGCACCGCCTGGCCCGTTCGGCGGCGATCCGCTCGCGACCCTCCTCGCTCAGCTTGCGCAGCGCCGCCAGCGCCCGCTCCTTTACCTCGGCGCGGCTCCTCTCGGCGCGCTTCTCGGCGTCGGCGGCCGCCTCGACCGCCTCGGCCACCCGCGACTCGCTCGTCCGCACCCACTCGAGGGCCTGCGCGGCCACCCCATGGATCTCTTCAGTCGCCTCGGCTACCGAGTCCAGCTTGACTGCGGGCTCACCCATCCCGAGCAACCTACTACCCGGTCCGGAGGCCGGGCTGTCCACACCAGATCAAATTCCGCAATTAGCAAGGAAGTGGACTGCGGCCGGTCGTCTACGCGGACTTCTCGGTCTCACGCGCGTGAAGGTCCTTCTTGAGGATCTTTCCCGTCGCGTTGCGCGGCAGCTCGTCCACGAACTCGACCTCGCGCGGCGCCTTGTAGGCGGCGAGATGCGTCTTCACGTGGGACTTCAGGTCTTCGGCGGAGACCTCGGCTTCAGCCGCCGCGACGACGAACGCCTTCAGCCGCTGCCCGTACTCCTCGTCCTCGACGCCGATCACCGCCACCTCGACCACCGCATCGTGATCGGCGAGCAGGTCCTCGACCTCGCGCGGGAAGACGTTCTCCCCGCCGGAGACGATCATCTCGTCGTCGCGGCCGTCGACGAAGAGGCGCCCGGCAGAGTCGAGGTGGCCGACGTCGCCGCTGGAGAGCAATCCGTCGATGGCCTCCTTGCCGCCGCCGCCGGTGTAGCCCTCGAAGGACATCTCGTTGCCGACGAAGATCCGCCCGACCTCGCCCTGCGGCACCTCGCGGCCCGTCTCGTCGTAGAGCCGCACCACCGTGCCTCGCGGGGCCTTGCCGGCGGTGCCGGGCGCGGCCCGCAGTTCCTGCGGCGTGGCGACCGTCGCGTAGGCGACCTCGGTCGAGCCGTAGAGGTTGTAGACGCTGTCGCCGAAGCGGTCCATCCACTCGATCGCCAGCTCGCCCGGAAGGGCCGAGCCCGAGAGCGAGGTGATCCGCAGCGAGGAGAGGTCGTAGGAGGCGAGCGTCTCCTCTGGAAGCCGCAGGATGCGCTGGAGCATCACCGGCACCACCGCCAGCACCTGGGCGCGGTGCTCGTGCACCGCCCGCAGAGTCCCCTCGGGATCGAAGCGGCGCCGCAGCACGATCGTCGAGGCGGTCGGCAGGCCCATGATGAAGTGGAAGAAGCCCCACGAATGGAAGAGCGGTGCGGCAATCATCATCGTCTCGCGGCTGCGGAAGGGGATCCTGTCGATCAGCGCCGCCACCGCCAGCAGCCCGTCGGGGCTGGAACGCTGGGCCCCCTTCGGCGTGCCGGTCGTGCCCGAGGTGAGGATCACGAAGCGCGGCTTGTCGGGCGGCGGCTTCAGGTCGGAGTCCTCTGCGGAGGCGATCAGCGAGTCGATCGTCGGCTCCTCGGTCCCGCCGTCGGTCCAGGCGACGATCCGCTGCACGCCGCCGTCGACCCCGCCGAGCAGCTCGGCGAACTCCTCGTCGTAGACCAGCGCCTTGGGAGTCTCGCGGCGCGTCACCTCGGTCAGTTGCGGCCCGGCGAACATCGTGTTCAGGTAGAGGGCGCCGGCGCCGAGCTTGGCGGCGGCGAGGGTCGCCTCGATGAAGCCGCGGTGATTGCGGCACATGATCCCGACCCCGTCCCCGTTGCCGATCCCCTTCGCCTCGAGGGCGTGAGCGAGGGCGTTGGAGCGGCGGTGAAGCTGCTCGAAGGTGAGCGTGCCACGCTCGTCGATCAGCGCCGTCTCGTGCGGGTAGTGGATCGCCGCGGTCGTGCTGCCGAGGGCCGGCGAGGCGCCCCAGCGCAGAAAGGCGGAGGCGACCTTCACGGACTTGTCGGGGCGGTGCAGGCCGAGGATGCCGGCCTCGCGCAGCACCTTCACCTCGAACGCTTTGTCCGAGGCCTTCTGCCGCGCTGCCGCCGCGATCGATCCGAGCTTGGCCATCGAGCCGTGAAGCCTATTCGCTCTCCACCGAAGCCACAGCAATGCAGGCGATTCCCTCGCCGCGGCCGATCCAGCCCATGCCCTCGTTGCTCGTCGCCTTGACGCTGACCCGGGCCGAGGTCGCCTCGGCGATGATCCGCTCCATCTCGCCGCGGTACGGGGACAGGCGGGGCTCCTCGCAGACAACGGTCGCATCGATGTTGACGATGCGGCCGCCGATCGTGCCGACGACGGTGCGCAGCAGGTCGATCGAGTCGGCGTCGCGCCAGCGATCCTCGTCGTCGGGGAAGAGGGTGCCGATGTCGCCTTCCCCGGCGGCGCCGAGCAGGGCGTCGATCGTGGCGTGGGCGACCACATCGGCGTCGGAGTGGCCGGCGAGGCCGCGCGGGTGCTCGATCTCGACCCCGCCGAGGATCAGCGGACGATCGTCGGCGAAGCGGTGGCTGTCGTATCCGATCCCGACCGGGGACATAGAGCCAATGATCGCGCTTCGCTCACTCGCAGGGAGTCAGACATGGATGCTCGCTCACTCCGCGCTCCCACGATTCTCGCCTACCCGGCCTCCGACCGGCGCCAACCGCCTGCTTCGCCCCTCGAAGACGCAGATCTCCCTGACGCCGATTCGCTCGAGCAGCTCTACGGCGCGGTCGTAGGCGAAGCCGACCTGCTCGGGCAGGTGGGCATCGGAGGAGAGCGCGAAGGGGGCGCCGGCCCCGGCGCAGAGCGCGGCGAAGGTGGGCGCCGGGTAGAGCTCGCCGACCGGCTTGCGCAGGCCGGCGGTCGAGAGCTCGACCGCGATCCCGCTTTCGGCGATCGCCTCCACCGCCGGCTCGTAGAAGAAGCGCGGGTCGCGGTGCGGTTGCGGCCGGCCGCGCCCCCAGACCTTGACCAGGTCGGGATGGGCGAGGATGTCGAAGAGGCCGGAGCGGGCGCACGCGGCGAGCGCCTCGAAGTAGCGGCGCCAGATCTCGTCGGCGTCGCCGTCGCCCTCCCAGACGTCCCAGCCCTCGTGGTCGACCGCCTCCTCGCCGACGAAGTGGACCGAGCCGACCACGAAGTCGAAGTCGCGCGCCTCGAGCAGGGCCGCCGTGCGCTCCTCGGCTCCCGGCACGAAGTCGCACTCGACGCCCAGCTTCAGCCCGGCGCCGCGGACGAACTCGCAGTAGGCGTCGAGGTCGTCGCGCGCCTGTTCCCGCCAGAAGGGGTGGCGCCAGATCTCCAGCCCCTGGCTGAAGCGGTAGACGTGCTCGGAGACGCCCAGCTCCTCGACCCCGGCGGCGGCCGCCGCCTCGCGGTATCGCTCGACGTTCTCGGCCGTGAAGTAGCGCTCCGGCGGCGTGCCGGGCTCGTCCGGGCGCAGGTGCAGGTGGTAGTCGGTCAGCATTCCGGTGTTCCCTTGCCCCGCCATGCAGGGACAAGGCACAGCGCAGGCTGAGACTAGCTGGCAACCCGGGCCACGGATACGCCGCGGCAAATGGTGCGACGCCATGGCGGCTCCTAGACTGCCCAGGCCGATGGTCCGCCAGCTCGTGATCCTGCTTCTCGCATTCATCGCCGGCACGGCCGTCGCCGCGCTGCTGGGAGCGATCAACCTCGGCACCGCCCTCGGCGTCGGCCAGCTGACCTTCGCCGCGGTGCTCGTTTGGATCCTGTTGAGGTGATGCCTATTGCTGGTCGCGACCGGCCAGCAAGAACTCGGCGACCCTGAGATCGAGCGGCGTCGTCACCTTGAGGTTCTCCGGCGGAGCCGGGTGGATCAGCACCCGGCCACCCGCCGCCTCGACCAGCATCGCCTCGTCGGTCGCGGCCTCGACCTGAGCCGGATCGGCCTCCAGCGCGCGGCGCAGCGCCTCGACCCGGAACACCTGCGGCGTCTGCGCCGCCCACAGCCGCCCGCGGTCCACGGTCCCTGCCACCTCGATCGCAGCATTGGGGGCGCTATAGACCCCAAAATCCTGCGATGAGTCAGCTGGGCGCTCGGCCGTCGCCGATGCTGCCCGCTTGATCGTGTCGACGACCGGCGTGGCGGCTATCGCGCCGTCGGCGTCCGGGTCGGCGGCCAGGGTCGCGATCACCCCCTCGACCAGCTCCGGCGTGACCAGCGGCCGCGCCGCGTCGTGGATCGCGACCAGCTCGGTGCCGACCGCCTCGAGGGCGTTGGCGACCGATCGGGAGCGGGTGGCGCCGCCCTCGACCACGCCGACGTCGTGGCCGCCCAGCTCGTGCACGTGGCCGGGCGGGCAGGCGACGACGATCGAGCGCACGCCGGCCGCCGCCCGCAGGGCGGCGATCGACCACTCGACCATCGGTCTGCCGGCCAGCGGTACGAAGGCCTTCGGGCCACCGGCCCCGAGCCTCTCCCCGGAGCCGGCGGCCGCTACGACCGCGGTGACTGACGCCGGCGCGCCGCTACGCCGTGGCGGCGAAGCGCTCCTCCAGCAGCCCGTCGAGGTACTCCTCCGCGCCCTCCTCGTCCTTGTCGAGCGCGTACATGAACTCCGAAGAGAGGATCTTCTTCGCCCGCGTGTACATCTGCTTCTCGCCGGTGGAGAGGCCCTTCTCCATCTCGCGAATCGCCAGGTTGCGGACGACCTCGGCGAGCTCGAACACGTCGCCGGTCTTGATCTTCTCGCGGTTGTACTTGAAACGCCGGTTCCAGTTCTTCGGCATCTCCGAGACGTCGTCGGTGAGGACGTCTGTGACCTTCTTGATTTCCACCTCGTCGATCACGCGGCGCAAACCGGCCTTGCCCGCGTTTTCGCAGGGGACCATCACCGTGAGTTCGTTGTGGAGGATCTTGATCGTGAGGTAGTCACGCTCCTCCCCGATCAGCTCGCGGCTCTCTTTCTTCAGCACCAGGCCTGCCCCGTGGTGCGGGTAGACGACCTTGTCGCCCTCCTCGAAGTCGCAGACGTACGGGACGTCCTGCTCGGGGCTGACCTCTACTACCTCCTCTAGCTGGGGAATCGCTAGCTCCTTTCGATTGTGCGACGGCGCCATTCGCCGTCAGCTCTGCAAGTACCGGTCGACCAAGTCGACCTCCTGAAGCCTCCGCAGGCCCTCGCGGATGTCCTTGGCCCGCGTCGGCCCGACGTCTTCGACCGCCTCCAGGTCGGCGTCGGAGGCGGCGAGGACCTCCTCCAGGCCGCCCATCTCGCGGATGATCTTCTGCACTACGAGCTTAGGGATGCGGGGGATGCGGCCCATCACCCGGTAGCCGCGCGGCGCCACGGGGAAGTCGAGGGTGTTGAGCTTGCGGTCGTAGCCGAGCAGCTCGGCGAGGCGGCCGAAGTCGAGCACGTCCTCGTGCGGCATCCGCGCCAGCGACTGCAGCACGGTCGCCAGGTTCTGCTCCGAGTCCTCGACCGAGTAGTCGCGGATCAGCGCCGTCTTGTCGGCGGCGACGCCGACCATCGTCTCCTCCAACTGCATCTCGATCAGCCGCCCCTCGGTGCCGAGCTCGACGATGTAGCGCTCGACCTCGACCGCCATCCGGGTGACCAGCTCGGCCCGCTGGAGGACGGTGAGGGCGTCGTAGAGGACGCCGCCGCCCTCGAACTCGAGCACGGTCAGCCGGGTCGACACCCCTTCGAGCCGCTCGCGGTACTTCTCCAGCGTCGCCAGCCCCTGGTTGGCCTTGGCGAGGACAGCGGGGATCTCCTGCAGGATGTACTTGGTGCCCTCGACGTAGAGCGAGACGACGTCCCGCCGCTGCGAGATCGCGATCACCAGCGCCTCGGTCTGTTTGGAGACGCGCTCGGCGGTGCGGTGGCGGGTGCCGGTCTCCGAGGAGAGGATGGTCGGGTCGGGCATCAGCTGCACGTTGGCCCAGACGATCTTCGTCGCCTCGGCGTTGAGCACGATCGCGCCGTCCATCTTCGCCACCTGGTAGAGCATCGCCGGCGAGTAGTCGATGTCGAGCTTGATCCCGCCGGAGAGCAGGTGGGAGATGTCGCCGGGATCGCCGACGACGAGCAAGCCGCCGGTGCGGGCGTGGACGATATTGTCGAGGCCCTCGCGCAGCGAGCCGCCGGGGGCGACAACGTCCAGAGCCCTCAGAAGCCGGGGATCCTGCCGTTCCGCTAACTCGTGAAGCTCATCCCCGGGCAGCGCAGACATCCCACCTAGGATGCCAAATTTCGCTCTGCAATGCGGTCTGGCTAATGCCTAGTGGACAGGTCGGAATGGACGTTGTCAAGCGAATCGGTCACTCAGGGCCTATCCCGGCAGGGGTTCCGCTTAACTTTTTCCGAAGACAGTGGGCGGCTGTCCGCGATTGTGGTCGCGGAAAAAGTACAACGCGCGGGCAAACGAATCGCCGCCGGCGAGCAGCGCGTAGGAGCTTCCCGCCTCGGGCTGGGTGAGGACGAGCAGGCCCAGCGTTCCGCAGGCCATCCCGGCGGTCATCAGCCCCCGCGCGCCGAAGCGCGCGATCAACCGCCCGGAGAGGAGAGCAAGGGCGGCGATCGCTTCGCCGCTCCAGCGTCGCGACGGCACGTCCGCGGAGCGGGGTTCAGGTCGAGGCGAGGACCGGTCGCGGCCGGGGTCGATGCCCCAGCGCTCGGCGCCGACCCGTTCGAGGCTGCGCTCGGTCGCCATCCGCAGGTAGCCGGCGTACCCGTCGGGGCCGCGCAGGCGCGGGTCGGTGAAGCGGGGGAAGCCGCGCGGGCCGTCGCGCTCGCCCGCGTAGAAGTCGTGGCCGCCCGCGTCGATCAGGCAGTAGGCGTCGCCCGATCGCGCTGCGGCCGGGTTCGCGCATCGGGCCGCGCGGCGGGCGCTCAGCCCTGGTCGGCGTCGCCCGGCTGCTCGCCCGGCTGCGGCTCGACGTTCTCGCCGCCATCGTCCTTCTTGGCGCCGGCGCCGACGCCCACCTTCTGAGGCTCGGGCTTGGCCTTCTTCGGCGGCTTCTTCGGCGCGACGATCGTCAGCTTCAGAGGCCGGTCCTCCTCGTCGCCGGCGGGATCGCGCTCGACCAGCACGGTCGAGCCGGACCTCATCTCGCCCTGGCGCAGCACCTCGTCGGCGAGCGGGTCCTCGATGTAGCGCTGGATCGCCCGGCGCAGCGGCCGCGCGCCCATCGACGGGTCCCAGCCTTTGTCGACCAGCAGGTCCTTGGAGTCCTCGGACAGCTCGAGCTGAAGCTCGTGCTCGGCCACCTGGACGCGGACCCGGTTGATCATCAGGTCGATGATCTCTTTGACCTCCGTCTTGGCCAGCTTGTGGAAGACGATCACCTCGTCGATCCGGTTGAGGAACTCGGGTCGGAAGACCTTTTTCAGGTCGCTCATGATCCGGTTCTTCATGTCGTCGTATGACATCCCGGTCTCGTCGGCGACGGTGAAGCCGATCGAGGTGTTCTTGGCGATCTCCGAGGCGCCGATGTTCGAGGTCATGATCACGATCGCGTTGCGGAAGTCGACCGTCCGCCCCTGGGCGTCGGTCAGCCGCCCGTCCTCGAGGATCTGCAGGAGGATGTTGAACACGTCGGGGTGGGCCTTCTCGATCTCGTCCAGCAGCAGCACGCTGTAGGGCTTGCGCCGCACGGCCTCGGTCAGCTGGCCGCCCTCGTCGTAGCCGATGTAGCCGGGGGGCGAGCCGACCAGGCGGCTGACCGAGTGCTTCTCCATGTACTCGGACATGTCGATCCGGACCAGCGCCTCCTCGTCGCCGAACAGGAACTCGGCCAGGGTGCGCGCCAGCTCGGTCTTGCCGACCCCGGAGGGGCCGAGGAAGATGAACGATCCGGACGGCCGCTTGGGGTCCTTGATCCCGGCGCGGGAGCGGCGGATCGCCTTGGAGACGGCGGTGATCGCGACCTCTTGGCCGATCACCCGCTTGTGCAGCTCCTCCTCCATGCGGATCAGCTTCTTGGTCTCGGCCTCGGTCAGTTTGAAGACCGGGATCCCGGTCCACATCGAGACGATGTCCGCGATCTCCTCTTCGCCGACGTCGGGCCGGTCGGCGCTGTCGCCCTCCGACCACTCGTCTTCGAGCTGGCGCTTGCGGGTCGTCAGCTGGCGCTCGGTGTCACGCAGGTTGGCCGCTTTCTCGAACTCCTGGGCCTCGATCGCGGCCTCCTTTTCGCGCCGCGTCGTTTCCACTTCCTCCTCGAGGTCGCGGTAGACCGGCGGCGCGCTCATCGACTTGATCCGCATCCGCGAGGCGGCCTCGTCGATCAGGTCGATCGCCTTGTCGGGCAGGAAGCGGTCGGAGATGTAGCGGTCGGCCAGCTCGGCGGCGGCGGCAAGCGCGTCGTCGGTGATGTTCACCCGGTGGTGCTGCTCGTAGCGTTCGCGCAGCCCCTCGAGGATCTTGACCGTGTCCTCGACCGAGGGCTGGTCGACTTTGATCTGGGCGAAGCGGCGCTCCAGCGCCGAGTCGCGCTCGAGGTATTTGCGGTACTCGTCGAGCGTCGTCGCGCCGATCGTCTGCAGCTCGCCACGGGCGAGCGCCGGCTTGAGGATCGAGGCGGCGTCGATCGCGCCCTCCGCCGCGCCGGCGCCGACCAGGTTGTGGAGCTCGTCGATGAAGAGGATGATGTCGCCGCGCTGGGTGATCTCTTTCATCACCTTCTTCAGGCGCTCCTCGAACTCGCCGCGGTACTTCGAGCCGGCGACCAGCGCCGCCAGATCGAGCGTGTAGATCTGTTTGTTGCGCAGCAGCTCGGGCACCTCGCCCTTGTTGATCCGCGCCGCCAGGCCCTCGACCACGGCGGTCTTGCCGACGCCGGGCTCGCCCAGCAGCACCGGGTTGTTCTTGGTCCGGCGGGAGAGGATCTGCATGATCCGCTCGATCTCGGTTTCGCGGCCGATCACCGGGTCGAGCTTGCCCTCCTCGGCGAGCTTGGTCAGGTTGCGGCCGAACTGGTCGAGCAGTTTCGAGGTCTTCTTGCCGCCGCTGCCCTCGCCGCCGCCGCCGCCCTGGCGGCGACCGCCGGGACCGGACAGCATCCGGATCACCTCGTTGCGGATCTTGTCCGAGTCGGCGTCGAAGTCGAGCAGGATGCGGGCGGCGACACCCTCGTTCTCGCGCACCAGGCCGAGCAGGATGTGCTCGGTGCCGATGTAGTTGTGGCCGAGCGACAGCGCCTCGCGCAGGGCAAGCTCGAGCACCTTCTTGGCCCGCGGAGTGAACGGGATCTGGCCGGAGGTGACCTCCTCGCCGGAGCCGACGATGCGGACGACCTGCGAGCGCACCCGCTCGGTGGTGATGTCGAGCGACTCGAGGACGCGGGCCGCCAGGCCCTCCTCCTCACGCAGCAGGCCGAGCAGGATGTGCTCGGTGCCGATGTAGTTGTGCTTCAGCGTGCGGGCCTCTTCCTGGGCCAGGACTACAACCTGCCGGGCTCGCTCAGTGAATCTCTCGAACAAAGGGCTTCCTCAACCTCTCACTTGATCAACGCAGTTGGCGGTCGGAGGTACCGCAGACGCCCTTCGCGTATCGGGAGGCGTCCATGTGTCCTCTACACGATACCGAGAGCGCCACGCCGGCCCCGGTACCTCGATTGCCGCTGATAGCGGCTTTTCGCGGGTCGTTTTGCGGTCTTCAGGAGCGCATCGCCGGAAAGAGGATGACCTCTCGCAGGCTGCGGGCGCCCGTAAGCATCATCGCAAGCCGGTCAAGGCCGAGGCCGACACCGCCGGTCGGCGGCATCCCGTGCTCGAGCGCCTCGACGAACGACTCGTCGTAGGGCTGCGCCTCCTCGTCGCCGCGGGCCAGCTCGGCGGCCTGCTGCTCGAAGCGGCGGCGCTGCTCGTCGGGGTCGTTCAGCTCGCTGAACGAGTTGGCGATCTCGATCCCGCCGACGAAGGCCTCCCAGCGCTCGACCAGGCCCTCCTCGCTGCGGTGGGCCTTGGCGAACGGCGACAGCTCGGCCGGGTAGTCGACGACGAAGGTCGGCTGCACCAGCTCCGGTTCGACCGACTTGGAGAGCAGGCCGTCGACCAACTTGCCCCAGCCCTCGGCCGGGTCCGGCTCGGCGCCCATCGCCGCGGCGAGCGCCTCGCGGGTCGGGTGCTCGGCGAGGTCGATGCCGGTCCGCTCGCCGATCGCCTCGCGCAGCGTCACCCGCCGCCAGGGCGGCGACAGCTCGATCTCGACGCCTTCCCGCTCGATCCTGGTCGTCCCCAGGACCCGCTCGGCGACCTCGGCGACCAGCAGCTCGAGATCGTGGGCGGTCTTCCCGTAGTCCGCGTAGGCCTCGTACCACTCGAGCATCGTGAACTCCGGGTTGTGCTTGTGCGAGACGCCCTCGTTGCGGAAGTCCTTGCCGAGCTCGTAGACGCGGTCGATCCCCCCCACCACCAGCCGCTTCAGGTACAGCTCGGTCGCGATCCGCAGGTAGAAGTCGCGGTCGAGCGCGTTGTGGTGGGTGACGAAGGGACGCGCCAGGGCGCCGCCGTAGAGCGGCTGCAGGACCGGCGTCTCGACCTCGACGAAGCCGTGCTCGTCGAGCCAGCGACGGGTCTCGGAGATCGTCCGGGCGCGGATCGCGAAGATCCGCCGGCTCTCCTCGTTGGCGAGCAGGTCCAGCTCGCGCTGCCGGTAGCGCGTCTCGACGTCCTCGAGCCCGTGGAACTTGCCGGGCGGCGGCCGCAGGCTCTTCGCCAGCAGGCGCCAGTGGTCGATCGCCAGCGACAGCTCGCCGCCGCGGCGGGTCGCCATCGCCGTCCCCTCGACGCCGACGAAGTCGCCGAGGTCGAGGTGGACGAGCAGCTCGTAGGGCTCCTCGCCGAGCAGGTCCTCGCGGGCGTGAAGCTGGATCTGGCCGCTGCCGTCGCGGATGTCGAGGAAGCAGGCCTTGCCGTGGCCGCGCCGGGCGACGATCCGCCCGGCGACGCGATGACGAGAATCGGTCTCCATCCCCGGCGCCAGCCCCTCGTGGGCGGCGCGCACCTCACCGATCTCCTCGCGTTCCTCGAACTCGTGCGGGAACGGGTCGATCCCCGCCTCCCGAATGCGCTCCAGCTTCTCGCGCCGGTCGCGCAGTACGTCTGAGATCTCTGGCTGGTCGGTCCCACTCATTGGCGCGCGAGCCTATCGAGCGTCAAGAGAGCGTCCCGGCAGGGGTGGAGCGTCTTGTACTTTTTCCGCGGAAGCGCCCGCGGACGACCGCAACGTGTCTTCGGGAAAAAGTTAAGCGGAACCCTGCCGGGACGCTCTCTAAGACTTCTCGATTTTCGTGATTTTGAGTTTCTTCCTCGGCCCGCGCGGAACCTCGACGCTGACCACGTCGTTGCGCTTGTGACCGATCAGCGCTTTGCCGATCGGCGACTCGTTCGAGAGCTTCTGCTCGAGCGGGTTGGCCTCGGTCGAGCCGACGATCTGGAATTTCTGCGAGTCGCCGGTCTTCTGGTCCTTGACGTGGACGATCGAGCCGAAGCTGACCTCGTTGGTGTCGACGTCCTTCTCGTCGATCACCGTGGCGCGCCGCAGCCGCTCTTCGAGCTGGGCGATCCGCGCCTCGAGCAGCGCCTGCTCGTTCTTGGCGTCGTCGTACTCGGCGTTCTCGGAGATGTCGCCGAACTCGCGCGCCTCCTTGATCCGCTCGGCCACCTCGCGCCGTTTGGCGGTCGAGAGGAACTCGATTTCCTCTTTGAGCTTCTCGAGACCTTCCGGGGTGATTACGGCCTGCCGAGTCACTTTGCTGCCCTCGCTTTGCTTGCTGGACGGTGGGACACGTCGCTCCCAGATCGAAAAAATGCCCGGATGCGACGCCATTCGCGCGCCACACCTGGGCCGGAAGTCGCGGGATTATAGCGATGTGCCGAGACGGGCACTCAGGGATTTTCCGCGCATCGTCGCGACGCCCTCAGGAGGCCGGCTGCGGCGCCGCGAGGGCGCCGATCAGCTCCCTGGCGCGAGGCAGGTCGGCGCTGCGCTGCAACTCCTCGACGACCCCGGCCGGGGCGCCCAGCGACTCGACGTACCAGGGGTAGAACTTGCGCAGGTAGCGGGCGGCGCGATCGGGGCCGAGATGCTCCTCGGCGCGATCGATCGTCCACAGCAGCTCGGCGACCGCCTCCGCGCGCGACGGCGGGCCGGTGCGGCGGCCGGTCAGCTCCTCGAACAACCAGGGGTTGCCGAGCGAGCCGCGGGCGATCATCACCGCGTCGGCGCCGGACTCGTGGAAGGCGCGCCGCGCCGCCGCGGCGCTGTCCAGCCCGCCGGAGACGATCACCGGGACCTCGAGACGCTCGGCCAGCTCGCGGGTCATCGCGTAGTCCGGGCTGCCCTTGTGCTGGGTCGTCGCCGGCCGCGGGTGGAAGCCGATCGCCGCCGCCCCGCCCTGCTCGGCGAGGCGCACGGCGAGGTCGAAGCCGGAGCGGTCGCCGGGCCGCATCCCGGAGCGCAGCTTCACGCTGACCGGCAGGCCGCTGCCCTCGCGGGCGCCACGCAGCAGCGCCAGCGCCAAGTCGGGGTCGGCGAGCAGCTCGACCCCGGCGCCCGTCTTGCGCACCTTACGCACCGGGCAGCCCATGTTGATGTCGATCAGGTCGGCGCCGGCCTCGGCGGCGATCGCCGCGCCGGAGCGCATCACCTCGGGATCGTGGCCGAAGAGCTGAACCGAGACGGGATGCTCGTCGGGGTGGATCCGCATCAGCTCGCGCAGCGTGCGCTCGTTGCGGTAGTGCAGGCCGAAGCTGGAGATCATCTCCGAGACGGCGAGGCCCGCACCGTGCCGCTTCGCCTGGAGGCGGACGAACCAGTTGCCGATCCCGGCCAGCGGCGCCAGCAGCACGCGGTTGGCGATCTCGACGTCGCCGATCCGGAAGGGGTCAGTCAGCTGTGGGCTCGTTACGGGCATGGATGAGACGCAGGCCCTTCAGGGTAAGCATCTCGTCGACCTCGCCGATCGTCTCGGTGAAGGGGACGATCGCCGCGGCGAGGCCGCCGGTGGCGAGCAGGCTGACCTCGCCGAGTTCCTCCTCGATGCGGCGGACGACGCCATCGATCAGGCCGGCGAAGCCGAACACCACCCCCGACTGGATCGCGGCGCGGCTGGAGCGGCCGATCGCCGTCTCGGGCTCCGCCAGGTCGATCCGCGGGATGCGGGCGGCCCGCTCGACCAGCGCGGTCAGCGAGATCTCCAGCCCGGGCGCGATCGCGCCGCCGAGGTATTCGCCGTTCTCGGAGACCGCGTCGAAGTTGATCCCGGTGCCGAAGTCGACGACGACGCAGGCGCTGCCGAAGCGCTCGTAGGCGGCGACCGCGTTGACGAGCCGGTCAGCGCCGACCTCGAGCGGGTTGTCGATCCGGATCGGCATCCCCGTCTTCACCCCCGGCCCGATCGCCAGGCAGGTCGCGCTCGTGTAGCGCGCGGTGAGCTGTTCGTACTGGGTGCCGAGCGGCGGCACGACGGAGGAGAAGCAGACCGAGTCGAGGTCGCCGAAGCCCATCCCGCTGAGCGCCAGCATGCCGGCGATCCGCTCCGCCAGCTCGTCGCCCGTCGCACCCGCACGGGTTTGGAAGCGCCAGTGCTCGACCAGGCGCTCGCCGTCGAAGGCGCCGAGGTGGGTCTGGGTATTGCCGACGTCGACCGCGAGCAGCACGGAGCGATTATCACCGAATAGGATCGGTTTCGTGGACGCGCGCCTGTACGTCATCCCCGCCTCACACCCGAGCATCAGCGCGGAGCTGATGCTGCGGCACAAGGGCATCGACTACAAGCGCACCGACCTGATGCCGGTGATCTCCAAGCTCGCCCTGCGCGCCCTGCGCTTCCCGCGCAACACGGTGCCGGCGCTCAGGCTCGACGGGCGCCGGGTGCAGGGCTCGCGGGAGATTGCCCGCGAGCTCGACCGGCTGCGACCCGAGCCGCCGCTCCTGCCGGCCGACGCCGAGCGACGCGCCGCGGTCGAGGAGGCGGAGCGCTTCGGCGACGAGCAGCTTCAGCACCCCGTCCGCCAGATCCTCTGGTGGGCGATCAGGAAGGACAAGGCGCCGCTGCGCAGCTACTCGGAGGGCGCCCACCTGGGGGTGCCAATCGACCTGGCGATGCTCACCGCGGCGCCGATCGTCGCCCTCTCGGCCCGCTTCAACAAAGCGAGCGACGAGAACGCCCGCCGCGCGGTCGGCGCCCTGCCGGCCCTGCTCGACCGGATCGACGCCTGGATCGCCGACGGCACCCTCAACGGCGACCAGCTGAACGCCGCCGACTTCCAGATCGCCCCCAGCATCGGGCTGGCGACGACCCTCGACGACCTCCGCCCGGCGATCGAGGCGCGGCCCGCCGGCGAGCTGGCGAAGCGCGTCGTCCCGGACTACCCGGGCAAGACGCCGCCGATCATGCCGCCGGCCTGGCTGCAGGCCCTGCGCTCGGCGCCGGCGGGAGCCGGGTAGCCGAGATCACGTTTTCCACGCAGGACGTGGAAAACCTGATGCGATTCGACGGGCCCCTGGGTTGCCGCGGCTAGAGATCGCCAATCCGGTCGATCTGCTGCCCCGCGCCGAGCGCGGCGAGGGCGGTGGCGAGGCGGGCGCCGTCGGGGAGGGCCAGGTCGGGGTCCAGCTCGAGCAGGGGGGCGAGGACGAAGCGGCGGCTGGTGACCTCCGGGTGGGGCAGGGTGAGGCGGTCGGTGAAGAGCTCGATGTCGCCGAGCAACAGCAGGTCGACGTCGAGCGGCCGGGGGCTGTGGCGCGGGGCGTCGAGGGCACGACCGCGCGCCGCCTCGACCTGCTTGCAGACGGCGAGCAGCGCCTCCGGCTCGAGCTCGGTGCGAATGCGGATCGCGGCGTTGAGGAAGTCGGGCTGGTTCAGAACCTCGCCGACCGGCTCGGTCTCATAGACGGAGGAGACGGCCTCGACCTCCACCCCGCGCGCACCCAGCATCTCGATCGCCGCCCGTAGGTGCGCGGCGCGGTCGCCGACGTTAGAGCCCAGGCCCAGGTAGCCGATCCGCATCTGTGTGCAATCTACGAACGTGCCGGGGCCGAGGTCCAAGGCGTGCCCGGAGTTGACCACCCATAGTGGCGGTCAACTCCGGGCACGTCCGGCTCAGGCCTACTCACCGTTCTCCTCGTCCTCTTCGTCCTCGCCGCGCTCCTGGGTCACCTCGACGCCGACCTCCTGGATCGCCAGCGGCAGCGGCGGCTCCGGCTTGGAGGCTCGCACCCGCACCGACTCGCAGCCGTAGCGCTCGATCAGGCGCTGGCCGACCACCTGCGCCAGACGCTCCAGGGTGCGGTAGCTGCGCTCGGTCGCGGCGAGGGCGACGATGTCGCAGACCTCGCTGTAGTCGACCGTGTCCTCGATCCGGTCGGTCAGCACCGCGTCGCAGTCGGGCACGTCGAAGGAGAGGTCGAACTCGAGCCGCTGGCCGACCTCCTGCTCGGCGTCGCTGACGCCGTGATGGGTGAAGATCGAGAGGCCGCGCAGGTCGACCTCGACCCGCGATTCGATCCCGTTGTCGTTCGGTTCGTCCATGGAGAAGTCCCACAGTCTCCCGCTTCCACTGCTCCCTTGCCGCCATACACGCGGCTAAGGAACAGCGGAACGTCATGGCGGGCTCAGGATCGCGGTGGCTACGCGCAGCGCCTGGGCCGCCTCGGCGACGTCGTGGACGCGCAGCACCTCGGCCCCCTCGGCCATAGCCAGCACCGAGGAGGCGATCGTCCCCCCCAGCCGATCGCCGACCTCGGAGCCGTCAACCTTGCCGATGAAGCTCTTGCGCGAGGTCCCCACCACCAGCGGCCGCCCCAGCTCGCGCAGCTCGCCCAGCCTGCGCAGCAGCTCCAGGTTGTGCTCCAGCGTCTTCCCGAACCCGATCCCGGGATCGAGCCAGATCTGCTCCTCGGCGACGCCTGCCGCGACCGCCGCTTCGAGCCGCTCGGCCAGAAACGCCTTCACGTCATCGACGACATCGTCGTAGACCGGGTTCTCCTGCATGGTCCGCGGATCGCCCTGCATGTGCATCAGCACCAGTCCAGCCCCCCGCTCCGCGCAAAGCGCCCCGATCTCGGGATCCCCCCGCATCGCAGTCACGTCATTGACGATCTCCGCCCCGACATCGATCGCCGCCTCGGCCACAGCCGCCTTGGACGTATCGATCGAGACAGTCGCCGTCCCCGCCAACCCCGCCACGACGGGCGCGACCCGAGCCAGCTCCTCCGCCTCGCTCACCTCAGCCGCGCCGGGCCTCGTCGACTCCCCTCCCACATCGAGGATCTCGGCCCCATCCCGAACCAGCTCCTCCCCATGCCGGATAGCCGTCCCGGCATCGCGGTACAGCCCGCCATCGGAGAACGAATCCGGCGTCACGTTGACCACGCCCATCAGCTTCGGGGTCATAAACCGCCGCCTCCTCCGCTTCGCGTCCGGGGGAGGCGGCTATCGCCATACCGGCGCCGCTCGCCAGGAATCGGACTGTGGGGCTCGCCAATCGGTTGCACAAACGGAGTATCGCTCGGCTGGAGACGGGCCGTTGGGCGCCTCTCGAACGGGCGGATACTCAAAATGCAGGGCTCATTAGCCCGGCATTTGTCCGGGCGGGAGGCGCCCAACGGCCCCCAACCCCTAACTGGCGTCGCCGCCGGCGTAACCGGGTCTGGGCCGCGGCATCGGCCGCGCCCCCTCGCGCGCCGCCCGTTCCGGCTGCGGCGCCGGCTCGACCGGCTGCGGCGGCTCCTCCTCGTCGACGAACACTTCGTCTTCGGATTTGCCGGCGAGCAGGGCGACGAACTGCTCGGCGTCGATCGTCTCCCGCGCGAGCAGGATCTTCGAGATCTGGTCGAGCTCGGTGCGCTTCTCGTTCAGCAGGTCCTTGGCGGTCTGATGGGCGGCCTCGACGATGCGGCGGATCTCGTCGTCGATCTCGCGGGCGATCTCATCCGAGTAGTCGGGTTCGGCGCTGAATTCGCGGCCGAGGAAGGGCTGGCCGCGGTCGTGGCCGAAGACGCGCGGGCCGAGGCGCTCCGACATGCCGAACCGCATCACCATCTGCTTCGCGGTCTCGGTCACCTTCTCGAGGTCGTTGGAGGCGCCGGTGGTGATCTCGCCGAAGACGATCTCCTCGGCGGCGCGGCCACCCAGGGTCATCGCCATCGTGTCGGTCAGCTCGGCGCGGCTGGTCAGGAACTTGTCCTCGGTCGGCAGGCTGATCGTGTAGCCGAGCGCCTGGCCACGGCTGATGATCGAGACCTTGTGGACCGGGTCGCAGTTGGGCAGCAGGTGGCCGACGATCGCGTGGCCGAGCTCGTGGTAGGCGGTGATCAGCCGCTCCTTCTCGCTCATCACCCGGGTCTTCTTCTCGGGGCCGGCGATCACCCGCATGATCCCCTCCTCCAGCTCCTGCATGGAGATCTCGCGGTTCCCGGTGCGGGCGGTCAGCAACGCCGCCTCGTTGATCAGGTTGGCGAGGTCGGCACCGGTGAAGCCCGGGGTCTGGCCGGCCAGCGCGTCGAGGTCGATCTGCTTGGCGAGCGGCTTGCCGCGGGTGTGGACTTCGAGGATCTTCTTGCGGCCCTTGCGGTCCGGGCGGTCGACGACGACCTGGCGGTCGAAGCGGCCCGGCCGCAGCAGCGCCGGGTCGAGGATGTCGGGCCGGTTGGTGGCGGCGATCAGGATGATGTTGTCTTTCATCTCGAAGCCGTCCATCTCGACCAGCAGCTGGTTCAGCGTCTGCTCGCGCTCGTCGTGGCCGCCGCCCATGCCGGCGCCGCGGTGGCGGCCGACGGCGTCGATCTCGTCCATGAAGATGATGCAGGGCGAGTTCTGCTTCGCCTGCTCGAAGAGGTCGCGGACGCGGCTGGCGCCGACGCCGACGAACATCTCGACGAAGTCCGAGCCGGAGATCGAGAAGAACGGGACGCCGGCCTCGCCGGCGACCGCGCGGGCGAGCAGCGTCTTGCCGGTGCCGGGCGGGCCGTAGAGCAGGACGCCCTTCGGGATGCGGGCGCCGAGCGCCTGGAATTTCTTCGGGTTCTCGAGGAATTCCTTGATCTCCTGCAGCTCCTGCACCGCCTCGTCGACCCCGGCGACGTCGCGGAAGCTGATTTTCGGCGCGTCGACCGACATCCGCTTCGCTTTCGATTTGCCGAAGTTCATCACGCGCGAGCCGCCGCCCTGCATCTGGTTCATCAGGAAGATCCAGAAGCCGAAGAAGAGGACGAAGGGGAGGATGTAGGTGAGCAGCGAGAGGATCCCCGAGCTGCCGGTGCCGTGAACCTTGGTGGTGACGTCGTTCTGTTCGAGCTTGTCGATCAGGCTTTCTTCGGCGTTGGGCGGGTAGCCCGTGGAGAAGCTTTCGCCGTTCGTCTCCTTGACGTCGAGGGTGCTGTCCTTGACGTTGACGTTGACCTCTTCGATTTCGCCCTTGGCGATCAGCCCGGTCTTCTGCTTGATCAGTTCGTTGTAGGACGGCGATTCCGTGCTCGGCCCGGGGCTGATCACTTTCTGGGCGACGAAGGCGAGGATCACCACCAGAAGGATCGGGAACGCTGCGCTTTTGAAGAAACGCCTCACGAGGGAAAATCAGCGTACCAGGGCGATTTCGGCCGCCCGGCCGCCTGAACGGTTGTCTCAGTCGTCCAACGCAGCGACGAAGTCGAGGTTGCGGTAACGCTGGGCCCGGTCGAGTCCGTAGCCGATCGCGAACCGGTTGGGGATGCGGAAGCCGACGTAGCGCGGCTCGAGGTCGACGCGCAGCCGTTCGGGCTTGGTCAGCAGCGCGCAGGCCTCCAGCGAAGCCGGAGCGCGGGCGTTGAGGTTGCGCATCAGGTATTGCAGCGTCAGGCCGGAGTCGATGATGTCCTCGACGATCAGCACGTGGCGGCCTTCGATCGGCGCGTCGAGGTCCTTGAGGATCCGCACGACGCCGGACGAATGGGTCTGAGAGCCATAGCTGGAGACGGCCATGAAGTCGATCTCGCAGGGCACCGTCAGGTGGCGCATCAGGTCGGCGAGGAAGATCACCGCCCCCTTCAGCACCCCGATCATGAACAGGTCGCGACCCTCGTAGTCCGCGCTGATCTCCCGCCCCAGCTCGGCCACGCGCCGCTGCAGTTCCTCGCCGGAGACCAGGGTCTCGCCGACCGCCTCGCTCATCGACGCGAGACTATCGCTCGGCACGCAGGACGCCGCGCTCGGCGATCGCGCGGACGCCGCCGCCCAGGTCGAGCATCGCGGTGCCGGTGCGGCGCAGGGCGGCGACCTCGTCGGCGTGGCGGGCGGCGCCGGCGACGGGGCGGCCGGTGGCGCGATCGGCGAGCTGCTGGACGACCAGCCGGCGCAGCGCCGGCGGCAGCTCGGCGAGGCGGTCGAGCTCGATCGTGTCGCGCGGGGCGCCGCCCGAGCCGTCGAGCTCGGCGGCGACCAGCGCGTCGAGCACCTCGGCCTCGTCGCGCAGCAGCTCGGCGGTACGCAGCACGTTGCGGGCGGCGGCCGGATGGACCTCGGCGATCGCCCTGGCGAGGCCGTGGCGCACGCGGTTGCGGGCGTAGGACGGCTCGGCGTTGGTCGGATCGTCGCGCCAGGCCAGCCCGCGCTGCTCGCAATAGGCGGTGGTCTGCGCGCGGGTGAAGCCGAGCAGCGGCCGGGTCAGCTTGCCGTCGCTCGGCCTCATCCCGAGCAGCGCCCGCCGGCTCGGCGAGGAGGCGAGCCGGTAGAGGATCGTCTCGACCTGGTCGTCGGCGGTGTGGCCGGTGGCGATCAGGCCGTCCTGCTCCAAGGCAAGCCGTGCCGCCGCCGCATAGCGGCTGTCGCGCGCCCAGGCCTGCAGGTTGCCGGGGCCCTCCGGGCGCCGTGGCCGCTCGACCTCGAGCCGCACCCCGAGCCGCTCGCAGAGCGCCGCGCAGTGCTCCTCGTCCGCATCCGAGTCGTCGCGCAGCCCGTAGTTGACGTGCAGCGCGGTCACCGCCTCCGGACCGAGCAGGCGCGCAGCCAGATCGAGCAAGCAGACCGAGTCCCTTCCCCCCGACAGCATCGCGACCAGCGGCGTCCCGGCCGGCAGCAAGCCGCCCTCGCGCACCGCGTCGATCATGTCTTGGTTTTCCATCGGCTAGACCCCATCCCGGTAGGGGTGGAGCGTCTTGTACTTTTTCCGCGGAGGCGCCCGCGGACAGCCACCGGCTGTCTTCGGAAAAAGTTAAGCGGAACCCCTACCGGGATGGGGTCACCCGGGGATGCGACGCACTATGTACAAGGGCGTCGCGACCGGGAAGCCCTTGAGGTTTACCTCGCCGATCGGCTCGCAGGCGAGGCCGCGTTCCTCGAGCGAGCCGGTGACGCGGTCGGTGACCAGGACCTCGCCGGCCTGGGCGCGGCCGACGACCCGGTGGACGAGGTTGACGGGGGTGCCGAAGTAGTCGCCGTCGCGGTAGACGGCGCTGGCGTAGTGGATGCCGACACGGGGGCGCGGTCGCTCGGGAAAGCGCTCGAGCAGCGCGACCGCCCACTCGGTCAGCGAGCCGGGATCCGGCGAGACGACCATCACCTCGTCGCCGATCGTCTTCACGATCGTCGCCTCGGCCGGCAGCGTCGCTTCGACCGTCTCGACAAAGTTCTCGACCACGTCGAGCGCCTCCCGGTCGCCTTCCTCCTCGGTGTAGCGGGTGAAGCCGGTGAGGTCGATGAAGCAGAGCGTGACCGGCACCTGGCCGAGGTCGGAAGCCGGCGCTTCGAGGTCGGTCTCCATGTGGCCGACCACGTCCTGTTCCATGAAGTAGCGCAGGTAGCGGGTGTGCAGGTACTCGCTCAGCGGCGTCGCCAGCGGCAGGATGTCGGAGGCCAGGTCGCCCATCTCCTCGGCGATCTCCAGCTCGGGCAGGGCATCGCGGATCATCGGTTCGTGCACGTAGAGGTGGAAGAGGCGCACCTCCGTCTCGGCGATGCGGCGCAGCGACTGCACGTAGACGCGGACGATCTGCAGGAAGGCGACCAGCGGGAAGCCGGCGGCGAGCACCCGGGCGCAGTGCCGCAGCGCTTTGACGTCCTCGGGGCCGAGCAGCCGCTCGCGGCCGAGCGGGGTGCCGAGGATCACCAGGATCCGCTCGATCAGCTCGGGCTCGAGGCCGGTCTCGCGCGCGACATCGTCGATCGTCGCCTGCTCGTCCGCCCCGGGGAAGAGCTCCTCGACGAAGCCGAAGGCCAGCCTGCCCTGGCGACCCGCCTGGCGCAGCTCCTCCAGCGAGTGGCCGCGCTCGCGCATCCGCGCGACCACCCGCGCCTGCGCCGCCGCCGCGGCGGTCCAACGCCCGCGACGCACCGGCAGGACCTTCTCGGCGGCCCAGCGCTTCAGCGTGCTGGCCGGTACGCCCGAGCGACGCGCCGCCTCGCTCAGCGATATCCGCTCGTCCGCCATCGTTCACACGATTTCGCGCTTCGCCCGCTGCGCGAGGAATCAGATATGGACGCTTGCTCACTCCGCACCCGGGCGAGGCTAGAGAAAAACGCCGGGCCGGACGGCTCTCACCGCCCCGCCCGGCTCACTTGTCTCCTCCAGCGCCGCGTTACGCGGGAATCTCCTCCTCGGAGTGCGCTTGGAGTACCTCCTCTCCACCCTCGCCGGCCGCGGTAGCCCTCGACCACCCCGGTCTGCCTGCCCGATCCCTTGGCCTCGGTTACGGACAGGGACGGCAGGCCCTTGTCGAGCAGCTCGATCCGGATCGGCTCGAAAGCCTCGTGCCGGATGAATGCTTCGATCTTCTTCACCCGCGGGTCTCCTGGTACGGCTCCACCGCGGCCACGCTACGGGCTCCCGCCGGGTCCTTCTTTGGACGGATGGCGAAAATCCACGCCGCGCCTGTCTCACGAGTGGAAAGATGCCGCGGCGATGCCCACCCGACTCCGGCCCACGGCGCCACTGGCCGCCGACGCGATCCTGGTCGGCGACCCCGGCCGTTCGCTGCTGCTCGCCCAGGAGCTGCTGGAGCAGCCGCGGATGAGCAACCACGCGCGGGGGCTCTGGGGCTACTCGGGGAGGACGCCGGCCGGCGACGAGCTGACGATCCAGGCGACCGGGATCGGCGGACCGAGCGCCGCCGCCGTGCTCACCGACCTGGCCGAGCTGGGGGTGAGGCGGGCGATCCGGATCGGCACCTGCGCCGCCCTCGACCCGGCGACGCGCGCCGGCGACCTCCTGGTGGTCGACCGGGCGGTCGCGGCCGCCGGCAGCGCCGCCGCGTTCGGGCTCGCCGGCGAGGACGAGGTGGCGCCCGACCCCGAGCTGCTCGAGCGGCTCCGCGCCGAGTTGGCCGGAGAGGCCGGCGTGGTCGCGATCGCCAGCTTCGACGCGCTGCCAGCGCCGGAGCCGCCGCCCCGGGTCGCCGCCGCCGACATGCAGACGGTCGCGGTGCTGGCCCGCGGGCGCGAGCTGGGAATCGCCGCCGCCGCGCTGCTGATCGTCAGCGAAGGGGGCGCCGGGAAGGCCCTCTCCGACGAGCGGCTCGAAGTGGCGGCGAAGCGAGCCGGCCGGGCCGCATCGGTCGTACTCTCAACCTAAAGTTGAAGGTTAGGCTCAGTCGCCGGAGGCGTCCGCGGAGGTCTCTTTGGCCCGGTCCGCGGCGAGCTGCCGCCGCAAGCCACTCATCTCGCGCGCAAGCCGGTCGAGCTCGTCCTCGACCTCTTCCAGGCGCTGCGAGACCGAGCGCAGCCGCCGCTCCAGGCGCTCCACTTCGCCCGCCGAGGGCAGGTTGAGCGCCGCCAGCGCCGCGTGCTGGGCCTCGAGCGCCTTCTCGCGGGCGCCGAACGCCGCGGCGACGGCGTTCTCCAGCACCTGGCTGTCGAGCAGCGCCTGGGCCAGCTCGCCGATCGCCTGCTCGCTGCGGGCCCGGAGGCTGTCCTGATCGTCGTCTTCGAGGGTCACCGGCCAACAACTTTAGAGATCGCCGGGCCGACAGCGAAACAAGTCGTTAACGAGCCCATCCGCCAGGGCTGAAATCCTCTCAGCCACGGGCATGGGATCGCCGCTGATTAAGGCCGTGTTGGGGACAGACGCCCCGCGTTGCGCGCCTCCGCGCAGATCGGTAGCGTGGTCGTATCCTTCAGTGAAAAGAGACGGGGCGCGGGTTGCAGGAGCCGCGTCCGCGGCCATCGAGGCGCCGCCGCATGAGACATAAGCTTGCTCTGACGATTGCTCTGGCTGGATTCGCGGCGATCACCGCGCTCGGAGTCGGCATGGCCGGCGCCGACTCGGTGACCGAACTCGGCGGCAGCCAGGCGACCGAACCGCTCCCGGCCGCACCGGGGCTGCAAGCCACCGCGCCGGCGTCGAAGCCGGCCTGCTCGAACGGGACCGACGACGACGGCGACGGCCTCGTCGACCTGGAAGACCCGGACTGCACCTCCCCCGCCGGCACCAGCGAGGCGGCCGAAGCGGCCGGCGAAGCGGCGCCGGCCGCAGGCGAAGCGGCGCCGGCCGCAGGCGAAGCCGCCGCGCCGGGGGGCAAGGGCGTCCACGCCGGCGCGACGCTCGAAGCGGCCGAAGCCACCGACGCCGTCGCCGCAGGGGTCAAGCGCAACCAGAGCCTCGGCGAATCGAGCGTCCGCGGCGGCGGCGGCGTAAACGCACCCAGCGCGACCGCCGGCGTCCAGCCGCCGGCCGAAGGATCGAACGGGGGCTCGCAGTTCGACGCCGGCGGAGCGCCGACCGCCGAGAACGCCTCGACGACGATCGCCGGCTTCGGCCCGGCCCCGATCGGCGTCCCCAACTTCGTCATCGACTCGTTCGAGATCCCGCCCTTCCTGCTGCCGATCTACCAGGCCTGCGGCACCCAATACGGCATCCCCTGGGAGGTGCTCGCCTCGATCAACAAAATCGAGACCGCGTTCGGCACCAACCTCGGCACCTCCACGGCGGGCGCGATCGGCTGGATGCAGTTCCTGCCGTCGAGCTGGGAGGAATACGGGCTCGACGCCAACGGAGACGGCCGCAAGGACCCCTACAACCCGGTCGACGCGATCTGCGCCGCCGCCCACTACCTGAAGGTCGGCGGCGGCAGCCACGACCTCTACCACGCGATCTTCGCCTACAACCACGCCGACTGGTACGTGCAGGAGGTGCTGCTCTACGCGCGCTCCTACGGCAAGCTGCCGCCCGCCTTGGTCGGCTCGCTGACCGGGCTGACCGAGGGGGCCCACTTCCCGGTCGCCGCCGACGCTCGCTACGCCGACGAACTCTCCGCCCGGGTGGCGCTCGGCAAAGCGACGCCGAAGGTCCGCCGGGAATACGGCAACGCCGCCGACGTGATCTCCTCCTCGCCCACCCGGCGCGGGATCGACATCTTCGCCGAGGCGGGCGCGCCGGTCGTCGCGGTCAACGACGGCGTGGTGAGGAAGATGGGCAGCTCGAAGAAGCTCGGCCGCTACCTCGTTCTCGAAGACGCCTACGGCAACCGCTTCACCTACGCCGAGCTGGGCAAGTTCGTACGGCGCCGGCGCTCACTGGTCGTCGCCGCCGGCGGCCGCCACCACGTGCCGATCGACAGTCAGAACCTGCGCCCGCGGCTGTACGCCCTGCCGGGCCGGGTCGACAAGCGCCACCGGGAAGAGGCGCAGGCGAGCAGCGAGCGGTCCGCCGGCTCCGCCGGAACCCTCAAGGTGGGATCGAGGGTTATAGCCGGGACCGTGCTGGCCCGGATCGCCGCCGGCGAAAGCGGCGCCGCCCCTCACGTCAACTTCTCGATCCGGCCGGCCGGCCGGGGCGCCCCGCGGATCGACCCGAAGCCGATCCTCGACGGCTGGAAGCTGCTCGAAGCGACGGCGATCTACCGGGCCAAGGGCAGGAACCCGTTCTCCACCGGGCTCGGCGGTGCGGGCGTACTGCTGCTCTCCAAGGACGCGCTCGAGCAGCGCGTCCTCGCCGACAAGCAGCTCTCGATCTACCCCTGCGGGCGCACCGACGTCGCCACCGGCCAGATCGACCGCCGCGTCCTGGCGATGCTCGAGTTCCTCTCGGCGAAGGGCTTCCAGCTGCGGATCAGCGCCCTGAAATGCGGCCACAGCTACCTGACGACGTCGGGCAGCGTCTCCGAGCACTCGACCGGCGGCGCGGTCGACATCGCCGAAATCGACGGCGTTCCGGTCGCCGGCCACCAGGGACCGGGAACGCTGCTCGACGAGCTGATCAGGACGGTGCTGCAGCTACAGGGGACGATGCACCCCCATCAGGTGATCTCGCTCGAGGACCTGCCCGGCGAAACCAGCTTCGCCCTGCCCGACCACTACGACCACGTCCACGTCGGCTACTCGCCGGGCTTCGAAGCCGAATACGTGAACCCGTTCGTCAGCGCGACCCAGGGCAGGATCGACCAGGGGGTCGACTTCACCGGCGCCGGGCCGATCCTGGCGGTCGGCGACGCCCGGGTCCTCGCCACCGGAGCGCCGGGCTGGCCGGAAGGAGGCGGCGTCCTCTACCGGCTGCTCGACGGCCCCGCGGCAGGCCAGGTGATCTTCGTCTACGAGGGCGTGCAGGCGACGGTGAAGGCCGGCCAGCGCGTCGCTGCGGGCCAGCAGATCGCCTCCTTCGTCGCCGGCGGCTCGATCGAGATGGGCTTCGCGGACGCCGCCGGGGTGCCGCTCAGCCACGCCGAATACCAGGAGGGCGTCGAAACCGTATGGGGCCGCAAGATGGCGACCTTCCTCGGCGAACTCGGCAGCGCCACCGCACTCTTCCCGGAGTTCGGCGAACTGGCCCCGGGCAAGTGGGAGCGGCTGATCAAGCACCTGGGCACGATCGAAAACCCGGCCGTGCCGGAAACGCCGTCGAAGTACTCGCTGCCCGACGGCGGGGAAAAGCCCGGCACCGCAGCGGGCAAGTAGAGGATCCGGGAGAATCGGGGGCCTGGCCCAGCTGTTCGGATTCGCGCAGTTCGACTTCGCCGGGACGCTGGCCGTCCCGGACGGGCGCTACCTGGCACGCGGGCCCGGCGGCGGGGTGTCGCAACAGGTGCTGGCGATCGAGACGCTCGGCGCTCCCGCTCCGCCGGCCCGGCGGCGCCGCAAGCCCAAAGCCGCCAAGACGGGCGCGCCGCCCGCCGCGCTGCCGCTGAGCCGGGTGACCGCGGTGCGCGCCGAGGCGCCCTTCGAGACCGAGCCGGAGGCGGCGCGGTGGCTGGAGGCGGCGCTCGGGTCCGACGAACGGGTCGACGCGATCCTCAGCGAGGGGATCGACCTGCTCAACCGCGCCCTCCATGCACAGGCGGCAGCCGGCGCCGATCCCCGGCTGGCGGAAACCGGCGCCGAGCAGGCGGTCGTGGCGCGGATCGGCTACGGCAGCGGCGAGCAGGTCGTTGCCGGACGGTTCGGCGCCGCGAGCGAGGTCGACCCGCGCAGGGCGATGGGATCGCGGCGGCGGCAACGCCTCGAGGAGATGCGCCCGCAGGAGCGGACCGCCGCCGTCCTCGGCGGCCGCGATCGGGTCGACGCCTGCGAGACGCTGCTGCTGCGGGCCCGCTCCGACCTCGACGCCGGCCGCCGGCGCGAGGCGGCGCTGCAGCTGCGGGTCGCGCTGGAGGCGCTGCTGGTCGAGCTCGCCGGCGCCCTGTCCGACGCGGGACACGAAGCGGACATGGCGACGCTGGAGGCACGGCGCAGCGAGGCGGGAGAGGCGGCCAACGCGGCGCTCCGCGGCGACCTCGACGACGAGCGCGAGCGCAGCGTCCGCGAGCTGACCGAGGTCTGCGAGCGCGTGCTGCGGCGCCGCCGCGTCCTCCGGGGCTAACTCGCCGAAGCTCAGAGCGAAAGATGGCGGGCGACGATGTCATCGAGCAGCGAAGCGGCCAGGTGGTGAGCTTCCTCCAGGGCGACGCCTTCGATCGAGGGGATGCCGATCACGGTGAGGCCGGCGGCGCGGGCGGCGGCGACCCCGGTCGGCGAGTCCTCGAGGGCGACGACGCCGGGGCCGGGCTCGACCCCGAGCCGCCGGCAGGCCTCCAGGTAGGGCTCCGGCGCGGGCTTCGGCGCCGCCACTTCGTGGGCGCTGAGGACGACGTCGAAGCGGTCCTCGAAGCCGACGATCTCGAGCGAGCGGCGCACGAAGTGCGGCGGCGAGTTGGAGACCAGGCCGATCGGCGTCCCCCGCAGCTTCAGCTCCCCCACCAGCTCGCGGGCGCCGACCATCGCCTCCACCCCGTGCTCGAGCTCGGCGACCACCAGCTCGTTCAGCTCCTCGATCAGGGCCACCGCCCGGCCCGGCTCCTGCAGCCGCCACTCGAGGATCCCGCCGGCGATCTCGGCCGAGGCGCCGACCAGCTCGCGCTTGTGCACCGGCGTGAACTCCAGGCCGCGCCGCTCGAACAGGTCGCGCTCGGCCCGCGTCCAGACGGACTCGGTGTCGAGCAGCAGGCCGTCGTTGTCGAAGACGACGGCGTCGGGCGGCGCGGGTCTCACGCCGGGATCATCGCCGACGCGCCGAGCGGACGTGCCGTCGATTCGGTGCCCACATAGGGGGCTGACTCCCGGCACGTCCCGGTAGGGTCGTCGGGGTGTCCTTCCATGTCGAGATCGGCGGCGGGCTCAACCACGCCCGCGCCTTCAACCTGAGCGCCGGCGAGCTGGCCGAAACGGTGATCGCGCCATGGCTCGCCGGCCATCCGATCCGGCTCGGCGAACGCGACTGGGACCCGCGCGAGAGCACCCTGCGGGTCCTCGAGGGCCCGCACCTCGACACCCCCGAGCTCTCCTTCGGCCAGGGCTGGTCGAACGCGGAGCGCTCCTCGGAGGACGTGACCCGGCGCGAGCTCGACGCCGCGCCGCAGCCGCACATGCCTGACGCCTTCGTGGTCGAGGCGGATCTGCCGGAGGCGACGGTGGCCGCAATGCTCGGCGGGCAGCAGGCGAGACCGGTGCCCCTGGGACAGGCGCGGGAAAGGCTCGGCGGCCGCGACCCGGAGGTCGCGGCCGTGATCCTCGTGACTAGGCGCCCTGAGCGCTGACCGGGGGGTCGGACGGCGCCGACGCGGGCGCGCCGGAATCGAAGCGGATCGTGACCCCGCGCGGGACGACGATCACCGGGTAGGTCGCCGCCTCGACCGCGTAGTCGCTGGAGGCGCTGAGGACGACCTTGCCCTGCGGCGCCTCGGGGCGCGAGCCGACGACCAGCAGGTCGAGCGGGCCCTCCGCCCCCGCCTTGACCGAGGCGCCGAGCGTCGCCGCCAGGCTGTCGGCGGTGGCGCGGGCGGCCTCGTCGCCCTCGTCGATGACGCCGATCGCGTTGACGCTCACCGAGGGGTGCGAGCGCAGGCCCGCCGGGGCGACGGCGACCGCCGCCGGGCCGCCCAGCAGCAGTTTGTGGGCCGAGATCCCCGGCTTCACGGTGCCGTCGGCGGTCCGGTACTCGGAGCCGAAGACGATCACGTCGGCGTTCTCCCGCTCGGCCAGTTCCATCAAGCCGACGCTGGTGTTGGGGTTGACCACCACCTGGCGGGGCATGTCCGGCGCGCCGACCGAGGCGGCCCCGCGGGCCAGCAGCTCCTCCGCCTGCTTCTGCTCGAGCGATTCGCCGAACGAGTGGCGGACGTAGGCGAGCGAGAGCTCGGCGCCGGAGTAGGCCAGCAGGCGGCCGAGCGCCAGCGCGTCGCGGTCGTTGTCGGTGTCGTCGTAGGAAACGACGATCTTCAGTGCCATCGGTTGCCTCCTTGAAGTGAGATTGGAAGTCTTGAGACGATGGTGGCAGCGCCGCCGCATTAGCGCAACTGCATTTACTTGTCGCTAGAATTAGCATTACTTATGCTCAACGCCAACCGCCTCAACGTCTTCCGGGAGGTCGTCGGCCACGGCTCCTTCTCGGCGGCGGCCGACGCCCTCTCCTATTCGCAGTCGGCGGTCTCGCAGGCGATCGCGACCCTGGAGGGCGAGGTCGGCGTACCGTTGATCGAGCGCAGCCGCGGCGGCGTCCGCCCGACGCCCGCCGGCGCGGCGCTGGCGGGCCACGTCGACGGGATCCTGGCGCAGATGGAGAAGGCCGAGACGGAGGTCGCGGCGATCGCGGCCGGCCGCGGCGGCCGCCTGCGGACCGCCTCCTTCCCGAGCGCCGGGGCGACCCTGATGCCGCAGGCGATCGCCGCCTTCCGCGCCTCGCATCCGGGAGTGGACGTGACGCTCGCCGAGGGCGAGCCGGAGGAGATCGCGCCGCGGCTGCGGACCGGCGAGTTCGACCTGGTCCTGCTCTACGAGTTCGAGGGGGCGGGCGAGCGCCTCGGAGCGGGAATGCGGCGCTTCGAGCTGCTGGAGGATCCGCTTCACCTGGCCCTCCCCCGCGACCATCCGCTCGCCGGGCGCATGCGGGTGCGGCTCGAGGACCTCGCCGGCGAGGCCTGGATCCAGACCTCCGAGTCGAGTCCCTGCGCCCGGCACGTCGTCCGCTCCTGCAACGCCGCCGGCTTCGAGCCGAGCGTCTCCTTCGAGAGCGACGACTACCAGGCGGTGCAGGGCCTGGTCGCCGCCGGCGTCGGGGTCGCCCTGATCCCGCAGATGGCGCTCTCGACGATCCGCGAGGACATCGGCGTCCGCGCCCTGCACCCGGGCAGCCCGGTGCGCAAGGTGCTCGCCGCCACTCCCCGCTCCGCCGCGGTCTCTCCGGCGGTGGCGACGATGCTCGACGTGCTGCGCGAGGCGGCACGCGCGCAGCAGGCCGCCTGAGCGAGTCGTCTCCCCGGAAACGCGAACCGCCCCCGGGGAGAGCTCCGGGGGCGGTTCGGTGGGAGGAACGGGTGCGCCACGAGCCCGCATCCGCTCGCGGCGCCTGCTGCTACGTGGCGCCTCCCGACGCCGGCGCAGCCGCCTGCGGCACCCCGTCGGGGTAGCCGAGGGAGGGCACGTCGGACGGGTACACCTCGTGACCGTGGACGGCGATGTCGCCGGTCTCCATGTCCTCCTCGGTCATCCGCAGCGAGACGAAGATGCTGACGATCTTGAGCAGGACGTAGGTGCCGATCGCCGAGAAGACGATCACCCACAGCGCGGTCAGCGCCTGCCAGCCGAGCAGGTGCAGGCCGCCGCCGGAGATCGTGCCGGCAAGCGTCGTTTCGGCCATCGCGCTGTTGGCGAAGATGCCGACGAGCAGACCGCCGCAGACACCGGCGAAGCCGTGCGTGTAGACGACGCCGAGCGTGTCGTCTACGTTGCGGAACGGCGCCGTTCGACTCAGGTAGTTGAGCGCGAAGTAGACGATGGTGCTGGCGACCACGCCGATCATGATCGCCCCCCAGCCGTTGACGAACCCGGCCCCGGGGGTGATCGCGACGAGGCCGACGATCATCCCGTTGACGCTGCCGATCAGGCTCGGCTTGCGCCCGGTCAGGTAGTCCCAGGCGACCCAGACCAGGAAGGCGACGGCGGTGCAGAGGTTGGTGTTGAGCACCGCCGCCGAGGCGACGGAGCCGGCCGAGTACCAGTCGCCGCCGTTGAAGCCGTTCCAGCCCAGCCAGAGCAGACCGGCGCCGACCGCGACCATCGCCAGGTTGTTCGGCGCGTCGACCTCGCGATCGCGCTGCAGGCGCGGCCCGACGACCGCCGCCGCGACGAACCCGGAGACTCCAGCGGCCAGGTGGATCACGTATCCACCGGAGAAGTCGACCGCGCCGTGCTGGGCGAAGTAGCCGCCGCCCCAGATGAGGAAGGCGTTGATCGTGTAGACGAAGACCGTCCAGAGGGCTACGAACGGAATCCACGCTTTGAAGTTGATCCGCCCCAGCACCGAGCCGAGCATCAGGATCGGCGTGATCGCCGCGAAGACGATCTGGAAGTAGGCCAGGGTCGACTGCGGGAATTCGATTTCTTCGGAAACCGTCGGCAGAAGTGGAATGTGGCCGTGCCCGAGCTCGCTGGCCGCGCTCAGGATCGAAGCCGGCTTGCCCCACATGTTGGCGAGGAATTCACCGCCGCCGGACCCGAAGATGTGCATCGGCGTGCCGAAGGCCATCCGGAACGCGAACAGGCACCAGAGGATGAGCACGATCGCAAATGCGACGAACGCCATCATCATCGAGTTCACCGACCAGCGTTTCTGCATCACTCCGCCGTAGAGGACCACCAGGCCGGGGACGCTCATCAGGCCGACCAGGGTCGCGGCGGTGAGCTGCCATGAGTTGGCGCCTTCGCTCAACCATTCCATTGATCCACTGCTTCCTTTCTCATCTGGGGAGCCGGCGGTCGCGACGAACGCTCTGCACGGGCGTCGGCGCTCCCGATGGCTTTGACATCGACGCGATAACCCTGCCGCGATCCGCCGACCGCCAGTACGTACAAGCGTCCAAAGATCGGCCGAGCGAGTTCTCCCATTTGTCGGAATCGCGCCCGGCGGGATCGGCTACGCTGCCCGGCGATGCCCCTGGAAGGACACTGGCAACGGACGAACACGCCGCTGCGGCAGCTGTCGTCGCGCGAGCGCCGGGTCGTGGTCTGGGGGAGCCTCGTCACCGCGATCGCGATCCTCGCGCTGATCCTGGCGACCGCCGGCGACAGCCGTCCCGGCCCCGGGCCGGGTTGCATCAGCGCGCCGATCGCCGGTCGCACCGGCGCCGAGCTGATCAACGGCTGCGGCGCGAAAGCCGCCGCGCTCTGCCAGCGGGCCTCGGGACTCGAGGACCCGTGGGGGGAAGCGGTCTCCGCCGCCTGCCGCGACGCGGCGATCAGGTTCTGAGCGCCGCGGCGAGCTAGGCGAGCGCCGCGGCGAGCGCCGCCAGCTCGGCGTCGACCTCGCCCTCGAGCTTCAGCTCCGCCTCGGCGTCGTACGGGGTCGGTCCCCTGGTGACGATCGCCAGCCGCCCGCCGCTCTCGAGGGTCACGCCCGGCAGCGCCGCGACCGGGTGGACGGCGAGCGAGGAGCCGACGCAGAGCATCAGCTCGGCCTGCCCGGCCAGCGCCTGCGCGCGGGCGATCGCCGCTTCCGGCAGCAGCTCGCCGAAGAGGACGACGTCGGGCTTGACGGCGCCGCCGCATTCGGCGCAGCGGGCGACGCCCTCGGCGTCGAACAGCGCCTCGACCTCGTCGATCCCGTAGGCCGCCTCGCACTCCCTACAGGTCGACGTCTCGATCGAGCCGTGCACCTCGACCACCTCCCGCGAGCCGGCGGCGCGGTGCAGGCGGTCGATGTTCTGGGTGATCACGGCCTCCAGCAGGCCGCGGCGCTCGAGCTCTGCCAGCGCCTCGTGGGCCGCGTTCGGCCGTTTGTCGCCGAGCGCCTGGAAGCGCGGCCGGTAGTAGGACCAGAAGCGGGCCGGGTCGCGCTCGAAGACGTCGATGTGGGCGACCTCCATCGGGTCGACGTTCGCCCAGAGGCCGGTCTCGGGCGTGCGGAAGTCGGGAATCCCCGAGGGCACCGAGACGCCGGCCCCGGTCAGCGCGACGGTGCAATCCGACTCGCCGATCAGCTCGGCGAGCCGCTCCAAATCCGTAGCTTGGATCTCATCTGGCGGTGTTCTCATTCATGGGATCATTTCAGGGAGCGGAAATGCAAACGACCAGCCAAAAGCGGGCCGTTTGCAAACGTCTGAACCGATGAAACCGGCCCAGGCTCGCACCTTGGTAGGCAGCCCCGTCGATTTCCGAAAGTCCGCAGCAGACTCGTGGGACATGGATCGTGCCAGCCAGATTTGTTTCAGCGCCGTCCTCGGATCACTCTCATTGGCTGGCGTTCGTAAGACTCCGCACTGATATGGCCGCATCTGCACCCAAGCCGAAGAGCAGGCCTGAGCAGGCCACCTTCGTGGTCGACACTCAGCTCTTCCGTGAGCTCGGCGAGCTCTTGGTCGGTCGCGACGCCACCGCACTCCTTGAGCTGGTCAAGAACTCTTACGACGCCGACGCCACAGTCGTGACCGTTCATGGCGAAAAGGTTGCATCAGAGAAGGGCGGCTCGATTGTCGTCTCGGACGATGGCACCGGCATGACCCTTCTCCAGTTCCGCGAAGGGTTTCTACGCCTCGCTGGCCGCTCAAAGACCGCCGGAGAGCGGCGCTCCTCCCGATTCGGCCGCCGCTACACGGGTGAGAAGGGTGTTGGTCGCCTCGCTGCCCACAAGCTCGCTCGACTCATCGAAGTCGACTCGGTTCCCTATTCCGAGAGGGCAAGACGTCCACGGGCCGTGAGCGCTCGCATCGACTGGGGCAAAATTGAGCGGTTTCGAACTATCGAGCAGGCTGGCAAGGCGATGCGTCTTGAGAGTTACGCTCCCGCTCGCAGTCGCGCTTCTGGAACGCAGATCAAACTCTCCCGTCTGCGCCACGCTTGGAGCAATGCGGACCTCACTGAGTTCGTCGCCAACGCCGAGGCCTTTTCGCCTCCGACTGCTCTGATCGATTCAAAGCAGCTCCGCAGCCGTCTCGAGCCGGGCAAACTCCTCTTCAAGACCCCGAGAGTCCGAGATCAACGAAGTAATAATCGCGACCCGGGCTTCCAGATTAACCTGAGTGGCGACTTCGCCTTCAGCGGTGAGCATTGGGACGAGCTCGTCGAGTCGGTCGAGTGGGTGCTCGAGATCGATGCCCGAAGAAGTGGTGTCCGCTTCTGTGTCGCTCCAACCCAGCGCGAGCTCGACTACTCCGATGGACACGCACGGCGCCAGATCTTCGAGGTCAGCCACCCCAAGCCCAAGGCGGGCCCGTTCTTCCAGGCTCGAATCTTCGCCCGAACTCGCGGCCGGGGCAACGATATCTTCCGCGACTGGTCAAAGGGTGTAGCTGGAGTCCGTGTCTACTCGGAGGGCTTCCGTGTCCTCCCCTACGGCGCCCCCGACAACGACTGGCTCGAGATCAACCGCGACTACGCCACTCGCAGCAGGGCACTTAGCCTGATCGCCGAGAATCAGCAACTCGAAGAAGAAATCGACTGGGACGACGACGAAGACTTTGCCCTCACCCTCCTGCCTTCGGACTCCTATGTTGGTGCAATCTTTCTCACCCGTGAGCGTAGCGGCGAACTCGAGGCACTCGTAAATCGTGAGGGGTTTGTCCCCAATCGCGCTTTCGACAACCTCACCGACCTCACCCGTCTTGGCATCGGTCTGCTGACCCGGGCTCGGGCCGCAGGGCGTTTGCAGAAGCGAGAGGCGGCCAGACTCGCCCGGGAGAACCGCCGCGCCAACCGCCAGTTCGAATCCAATGACATCCCCGCAGCGGCCACCTGGCGAGCTGAGGTCAGCGCCCGAATCGAGGTCGCTCGGGATGAGGTCTCAACGCTGCGCACTCGCATGGCCACCGGTAACACTGCTGCCTACGAGCGCGAACTCTCTCGCCTCGAAGATGAGCTGGACCATCTCGCCACCGCCATCAACGCCCTTATTGCTGAGCAGCGTCTCACTCCCGTTCTCGCTTCTGTTGGCATCCAAATGGGGGAGTTCGTCCATGAGATTAACGGCCTCCTCGCGATGGCCAGCACCACCGATACCGTTCTCGGCCGCCTGCGCGAAGACCCCGACAACTTCACCTCTGCCACTGCGCGCCGAGCCGTCGCGGAGGCCCAGCAGAGTACGCGCGATCTCCGCGCCCGCCTCGAGCGCCAGGCGACCTACTTGATCGACCTCACCAGCCCGGGCGCGGTTCGCCGCCGCTCCCGTCAGCATCTCGGCGAGCGTCTTGATCGCTGCGCTGAGCTGGTTCAGCCCGCCCTGCAACGCAGGAACATCACCTTCGTAAACCGGGTCTCCGCGAATATCTGTACCCCACCGATGTTCCCCGCGGAGCTCATGGCCGTGCTGCTCAACCTCCTCACCAACGCGATCAAGGGTGCCAGCGTGGATGGGCGCATACTTGCCAGCGCCAGCCAGGCTCAGGAGGGAAGTGTCGTCAGACTTCGTATTGAAAATACCGGCGAAGCACTCGACCTCGACGACGCTGAGCGATGGTTTCGCCCCTTTGAAACCACCACCACCGAGATCGACCCGCTCTTGGGCCAGGGCATGGGTTTCGGTCTGCCCATTTCGCGCGGCATTCTCGAGGAGTACGGGGCCAAGATTGAATTCGTGCGCCCCCACAAGGCATTCGCAACGGCGATCCGAGTGGAGTTCACCCCGTGAGCCCTGCAGCCAAGCCGACGATCCTCGTCATAGACGACGTCGTCGATGACGGAAATGCGCTGCGCCGCTTGATCGGCAAGGCCGCGGCGGTTAAGGTCAAGACCCCCGATTCATTTACCCAGACCGACCTCAAGGATGCTGACCTCGTCCTAGTCGATTACGAACTCAGTGAGTGGAAGGGCGCGCGTACGGGTCTTACGGCGCCACCCAACGGACTCGCCCTCGGCTCTGTGGTGAGGGAGCAGATCGGCAGCCTCGGGGGGCGCGAGGTTACTGGCGTTGCCCTTTACTCGGGCCAAGTCGACAAGATTTCAGGAAGCCTTCCCGAAGAGGTTCGCGGCTTCGCCGTCGCCCGCCTCAACAACCTCGAGTGGGTCTTCGAGAAGCAAGATCAGGACGCCTACGGGGGAGTCATCGCCCTTGCCGCCGCGGTCAAGGGTCTTCCAAAGACCTGGCCGCAGGATGCAAGTAAGGCCAGTGCCGCTTTGCACCGCTTCCTGGGCCTGGATTCCAAGGCTCCGTATTTCAAAACCGCCAAAGAGGACATCGATGACGCCCACCCTCCAATCCACGAGTTCTCGAGGGCCTCACACGCGCTCGCCGTGGTTCGCTGGATGGCCCACCGGATCCTGCCCTACCCGGCCTTTCTCACCGACCGGATCGGACTTGCGGCTCAGCTTCGTATCCATCCCGACGATCTCACTCGAGAGCTCGGCAAGAAGTCGAAGTTAACCTCCGCTTTGCAGCGGGTCAGCTACAGCGGCGCTCTCAGCGCGCTCTACGGGCCACACTGGTGGCGCAGCGGCGTGGACAACCTGATCTTTGAGTGGACCGACGGCTCTGGCGAGTTCGGTCCCTTGCGCTCGACCCTCTCTGAACTCAACGCGAGCAGGCTGGAATTTTTCGAATCAGACGTGGTGCCAATAATAGATCACACCTACCGAGCAAAGGAGCTCGCCCCAGTCGACTCCGCCATTCGCCTGCGGCCCGATGACTGGCCAGCCTTTGCCGATGACGCCTGGGGCCTGCCCGAGATCGTCGCCGAAAGTCCCCGGCTTCGAGGCCTGGTTCTTCCGGCAGACCGCAGCCTCCTGAATGGCGCGAATGACTGAAGAGAAGCCACTCAGGTTTGACCGCGCCCGCCTGCAAGAGGAACTGCGGGTGCTGCCGGAGCTGGCAGAGAAATTCCTGGAGGGTGGCGACCATCGCGTCCATGCTGCGAGGGATCAGATCAAGGCCGCCAGCCTGTACCCCGATCGCGAGTTCACCTGGCAGATCCCGGAAGCCGAACCGATTAGGACCACCCCCAGTGCCGGTGAGTATGAGATCCGAAACGACGGCAGCCGCGAAAAGGGAGTCCCGGTCATCGGACTGCTTAGCTTTGTCTGGGAAATGCGCACCGACCCCGGCAAATCATTCAAATACGTGAATCTCACCGGCAACGCCTCTACCAAGATCCGACTGCTCAATGCTAAGGACCAGAGCGAGCTCGCTATGTGGCGGATGGAGATTGGGGCCGAAGATGCGCCGGGCTGCTGCTTCCACACCCAAGTGTTGGGCGAGCACTGCAGCCCTCCTTTCCCAAAATCGATGCCTGTCCCCCGCCTTCCCAGCTACCCCCCGACGCCGATGGCCTGTCTCGAGTTCCTCCTCAGCGAGCTATTCCAGGTCCGCTGGCGCGAGGAGATCATCCGGCAAAACCGCCAGACCAGAGGGTGGCGCAAAATCCAAAAGGATCGCCTCACCGCCTTCTTCGATTGGCAGCAGGGTGTCCTCCGAGCTGCCACGGTCGGCTCGCCGCTCCTTAGCCTGAAGGGCTTTCCCGACGCCGATCAGCTCGCCCTCTAATTGCCGTTGAGCGCCCGACTATCGTCGTCGCAGCCCCTCCAGACGCTCCGCCGCAGCCTCGAGCTTCGCAACGGCCTTCGCCGAGATCCCCAGCCCCTCCACCAGCAGCCGCCGGTCGGCGATCCTCCTCGCCGCTTCGATCCCATCGACCTCTAGCGCCGCCTCGATCTCGCAGACCAGCCCTTTACAGTCGAGCGCTGGCAGCACCAGTTGCGTCGCCCCGTTTGGCTCCAGCTTCAAGACGCCACCCCCGTAGCTTCGCCCGACAAGCTCGGCTGAGAGCCGATAGAGCGTCGTCCACGACGCGGCGGCGATCGACTCCGCCTCCAGTTCGGCCTGCGGAAGAAGCCAGACTCGGTGAACGGTGTTCGTGCACGTCGCCCTCGCCTTGTTGCTGATCAGTCGCGGCGGCTGTGATGCCATGTAGGGGAGCAATAGATCCGGGGCCGCGGTGTCGGTGATCGAGTACCACGGCAAGCGCCTCGCGCAGTGGCTTCTTAGATTCAGCCCCTCTTCCTCAGCACGCCTCAGCTCCGCTTTTGCCGCCTCGATTAGGCGACTCTCGCTCCCTGGGAAAAGCACCAGCCGCGACGGCTTTTCGGCCATCCTCGCTTGCGCCCGCCGAGTCCAGCGCGGGCCTCTTAACCAGGCGCCACGGGAGACGATTGCCACCGAGTCGACCGCCGCGCCCAGGCCCGCCACCTCGGCCTCGGATCGAATGAAGAAGGAGTTTGCCCCGGTCACGACTCCAATCCGGATCTTCACCAACTCGCTAAGCGACGTAACCGCCTCCTCGGCGCAAATCTCCTCCCAGACTGCCGCCTCGGCTCGGGTCAGGCGCCACGGCAGTCGCGGGTTCTGATTGTCATTGCTTGCATCCACTCTCGCGGCGTGCGGCCTTCGCGGCGGCCGCCTCAGTGCCCGCTTCAGCCCCTCGAGGTTGGCGATCTGCCGGTAGACCACCGACCCCCCGCTGGGCTTGGTTCGATCGATCAGCAGCACTACCGTTCGCTCCTGCACGCCGGCAAAGAGCCGGTCGCTGATCCGAATCAGCTGCACCTCGCCCCGCTCAGAAGCGAGCGCGTTCAGCAGCGGCTTGGCATAGTCGGCGTGCAAGACCGAGCCCGGCAGCACCAGCGCCAACCTGCCGCCACTATCGAGGAAGGTCACCAAGTGCGCGCAGAAATAGGCCCAGGCGTCACTGCGCCCGTTCAACTCGATCCCGAGTCGTTTCGCACCCCTGCGGCCACGCTCCACTAGCTCCTCGCTCAGCAGATGGTGGCGGATGTAGGGCGGGTTGCCGATGATCGCACCGAATCGTCCTCCCAGCGACTTCGCATCCAGCGCAAGAAGGTCGTTTTGACGTAGTTGTTCCGAGGTCAACTCCAAACCGGCTTCGCGTAGCCGCCGCGGCCCATCCGGATCGATCTCAACTCCAAACAGCCTCTGGGTCGGCTCGGGTACCCCTGCCTCCACCAGCGTTTTGTGAGCCGCTCGAAGAAACACGCCGTCACCGAACGCCGGCTCGAGAATTCGCTCGGGCTGCCCCCTCAACGCCCATTCGGCGAGCAACTCGGCCAGGCGGGGAGGCGTATAGAAGACGCCATTGACCTTCCGATGGAGATCACCCACGCCGCCTCGATTGCGAACTCGGGCTCTGGGAGCAATAGAAGAGGATGCTGCCGCCGCCGGACTGCTCACATTGAGGCCAGCCTAGTTGATTGAAACGACGCTTCGAAATCTGCCGGCTTCGATCGCCACATTGCCAGAAATCTGAGAATGAATTGCTTGAGATGCCAGACGAAAAGGTCAGCTGATGTGGCTACCTGCCGCTCCATTTCGGGGTGCGCTTGCCGAGGAAGGCGGCGATGCCCTCCCTGGCGTCCTCGCTGCCGAAGGCCGCGGCGAAGGCCTGCTTCTCGGCCTCGATGCCCTCGTCGAGGTCGCCCTGGTGGGAGACGCGCTTGATCTGCCCGCGGGCGACCGGCGCCTGACCGGCCAGCTTGCGGGCCCACATCAGCGCCGTCTCGAACAGCTCGTGGTCGGGGACGACGCGGTTGACGAGGCCGAGTTCGAGCGCTTCGCCGGCGAGGACCGCGTCGCCGACCAGGTTCATCTCCAGCGCCTTGTTCGGCCCGACCAGGCGCGGCAGCCGCTGGGTGCCGCCGAAGCCGGGGACGATCCCGAGCTTGATCTCCGGCTGGCCGAAGACCGCCGCCTCGGCGGCGATCCGCACGTCGCAGGCCATCGCCAGCTCGCAGCCGCCGCCGAAGGCGATCGAGTTGACCGCGGCGATCGTCGCGACGCCGTCCTGGCCCATCTCGCGCAGCAGCGCGTGGGCCGTGTGCAGCAGCTCCTCGCCGGCGCCCTCGTCCATCTGCGTGAACGCCTTGATGTCGGCCCCGGCCGAGAAGACGACCGGGATCGAGGAGGCGACGACCATCGCCCCCACCCCGTCCGCCGCCTTGACCCGCTCCCAGACCGCGCCGAGGTCGCGGATCACGTCGGGTGAGATCGCGTTCATCGGCGCGTTGGCGAGCCAGGCGATGGCGACGTTGCCGCGGGTCTCCAGCTTGACCGTCTCGGCCTGCTCGTCCTCGTCGGGCTGCGGGTAGGGGTAGAAGCCCTGGCCGGCTTTCAGCCCGAGGCGCCCCTGGGCGACCAGCCGCTTCAGGGTGACCGGGGCGGCGAAGCGCTCGCCGTACTTCTCCTCGAGCCGCTCGATCTGCTCGAGCACCGTGTCGAGGCCCTCCAGATCGGCTTTCCAGAACGGTGGGAAGAGGCCTTTGCGGGGGTCGAGCCCGGCCCCGGCCATCATCCCGAGGTCGATGTCGCGGACCGAGCAGACGCCCTCCTCGACCAGCGAGCAGGCCTCGATCAGGGCGCGGCCGGTGAACATCGCGACCAGCTCCTCGGCGTCGGGCTCGGCGTCGCCGGGGATCGTCTGCTCGCCCTCCTTGAAGAAGCCCTCGCCGCCGCTCTTGGCGCCGAGCTTGCCGTCGGCGACCAGCTGCTGCAGGCCCTTGTGGACGTAGAAGCCCTCGCCGTAGGAGGCGGCGAGGTGCTCGGCGACGTGCAGGACCGTGTCGAGCCCGAGCAGGTCGGTGAGGAAGAACGGCCCCATCGGGGCGACCTTGGCGGCGGCGATCGCCTCGTCGATCGCCTTCAGCGACAGGCCCTGCTCTTCCTGGGCGCGCCAGATCTCGCCGATCGTCGCCATCAGCACCCGGTTGACGACGAAGCCGGGCACCTCGCCGCAGACGATCGGCTGCTTGCGGATCGCCTGGGCGAAGTTGTAGGCGGCGGTGGCGGTCTCCTGCGAGGTGTCGTCGCCGGCGACGACCTCGACCAGCGGCATCACCGAGGCCGGATAGAAGAAGTGGAAGCCGACGACCTTGTCGGGGCGCAGCGTCGCCTCGCCGATCTCGGTGATCGAGAGCGAGGAGGTGTTGGAGGAGAGGATCGCGTGGCCGGGGGTCGCCGCGTCGAGCTCGCGGAAGACCGCCTGCTTGATCTCCATCCGCTCGGGGACCGCCTCGACGACGAAGTCGACATCGCCGAGCTCCTCGTAGGTCGTCGTGCCGGCGATCAGGCCCATCACCTCGTCGAGGCGGGCGTCGGCCTGCTCCCGGGTCAGCTTCTCCTTCTTGACCAGGCGGGCGAGCTGGCCCTCGGTGACGGCGCGCGCTTTCTCCAGCGCCGCGTCGACGAACTTCGTCTCGACGTCCTTGACGACGACGGGGATGTCGGAGGCGGCGATCGCCTGCGCGATCTCGCCCCCCATGGTGCCGCCGCCGACGACGGCGGCCTTGGATACGAACATTGGCTGGATTCCTCCAAGTCGGGGACCGGCCAAGGCTATAGCCGGGCGGTCGTTGAAGGATTGTGGGGCCAATAGCACCCGCAATCCTTCAACGAGTCGCGTCCTGGGTCGCCTCTAGCCTCGTTGTCGGGATGAGCGAGATCGTCGAGGGCCTCGGGGGCAGCGAGCGCGAGCGGATCGCGACGCTGCGCGAGCAGGGCCATTTCTTCTGGATCGACCTCTGCGCCGCCGACTGGCCGGCGGAGGAGCTGGGCGAGGCGCTCGACATACCGCCCCACGCCAGGCGGCCGCTGCTCGACTTCGAACCGGGCAGGCCACCTTCGCGGCGCTTCCACGCCGACGGCCAGCACGTCGTCTTCCCCTTCCACTGCTACCTGGAGGCCGATCGCGGCGAGGGCGAGGAGACGCCGGGGCTGGGCGCGATCGAGGTCAACGTGCTGGTCCACGGCGATTACCTGCTCACCGTCCACCGCGAGCGCGTCTCGCTGCCCGGCCAGCTCCCCAGCTACAGCTCCGACGGGCGCAGCGAGCAATACATCGTCTACGCCGTCCTCGACGCGATGGTCGCCACCGCCTTCGACGCGCTCAACGACACCGAGCTGGCCCTGGAGGGGATGCAGGTCCTAACCGGGGAAACCGGCAACGCGCGGGTGCGGATGGGGACGCTGCGGGCGATCAGCCTGCGGCTGACGACGATGCGCCGCCAGCTCGGGCCGCAGCGGGGGATCTTCGAGCGGATAGGCCAGGAGATCGGCCAGGTCGACGGCCTGGTGCCCGACAACGAGCGCTACTTCGAGCGCATCTACGAGCAGCTGAACAGGCTGGTCGACGGCATCGACGCCGCCGCCGACACGATGGCCAAGCTGATGGACCTGCGGCTGAACGAGACGATGTACTGGCTGACGATGGTGGCGACGATCTTCCTGCCGCTGACCTTCCTCACCGGCTTCTTCGGCATGAACTTCGGTTGGATGATCGGCGAGGTCGACACGCCGCTCGCCTTCTTCGTCCTCGGAGTCGGCGGCGCCGCCCTCGCCACCGCGGCCACCTGGATGGCGGTGAAACGGCGCGGCACGCCGGTTCAGCCCGACCAGGACGCGGTCCAGCGCCTGATCGCGACGCTGCGCCGCTCGCTGCGCTGAGAGCCCTCGCTCAACCGGTGGACAAGGCCGCCGGGGGAACCTTGTACCGCGGTACAAAGTCATCTGCGAGCCGCGCCCATTACGCTCTCCTGGCTCTTCCTATGGGAGTGGACCGGTAACCGAACGCGCCCGCCGCCGGGCGCGCCGCAAGCGAGGGACTGACACAGCGATGACTCGTATCCGCCAGCAGAACGTGACCGCCGCGCAGTGGAGCTCCAATGGGGAGGCCCTCGGCGCGATCGACCTGACCCTGCCCGAGAACGACCCCTTCGGCGCCAACGTCTTCTCGGTCGCCGTGCAGCGCGAACGGCTGCCGGCCGACGTCTTCGAGAGGCTGCAGTCGACCCTGGGCGAGGGGCTCGACCCGAGCCTCGCCGACGCCGTCGCCACCGCGATGAAGGACTGGGCGCTGGAGAAGGGCGCCACCCACTTCACCCACATGTTCCAGCCGCTCACCGGCTCCACCGCGGAGAAGCACGACTCCTTCTTCGACCCCGGCGCCGAGGGCACGGCGCTGGCCGGCTTCTCCGGCAGGGAGCTGATCCAGGGCGAGCCCGACGCCTCCTCCTTCCCGACCGGCGGCGTCCGCGCCACCTTCGAGGCGCGCGGCTACACCGCCTGGGACCCGACCTCCCCCGCCTTCATCCTCGAGAACCCGAACGGGGCGCTGCTCTGCATCCCGACCGCCTTCGCCTCCTGGACCGGCGAGGCGCTCGACGCGAAGATCCCGCTGCTGCGCTCGATGGACGCGCTCTCGCGCTCGGCGATCAAGGCGCTGCGGCTGCTCGGCGACGAGGACAGCCGGGGCGTCTTCACCACGGTCGGGCCCGAGCAGGAGTACTTCCTGATCGACGAGCAGTACTTCTTCGAGCGGCCCGACCTGATCTCGACCGGGCGCACCCTGTTCGGCGCCAAGCCGCCGAAGGGCCACGAGCTCGACGACCACTACTTCGGCTCGATCCCGGAGCGGATCCTCGCCTGCATGCTGGAGGCCGAGCTGGAGATGCGCAAGCTCGGCATCCCGGTCAAGACCCGCCACAACGAGGTGGCGCCGAACCAGTACGAGATCGCGCCGGTGTTCGAGAACTCCAACGTCGGCTCCGACCACCAGCAGCTGTCGATGCAGGTGCTGGAAAGCGTCGCGCGGCGCTACGGCCTGGTCTGCCTGCTGCACGAGAAGCCGTTCGCCGGCGTCAACGGCTCGGGCAAGCACAACAACTGGTCGATGGGGACCGACACCGGGACCAACCTGCTCGACCCGGGCGACACCCCGGCCGACAACATCCACTTCCTCTTCTTCTGCGCGGCGGTGATCCAGGCCGTCAACAAGCACCAGGGGCTGCTGCGCGCCTCGGTCGCCAACATCGGCCAGGACCACCGGCTCGGCGCCAACGAGGCGCCGCCGGCGATCATCTCGATCTTCCTCGGCGCCGAGCTGGAGAAGGTCTTCGAGGCGATCGCGACCGGCGAAGGCGACCCCAACACGCCGGCCTCCTTCCTCGAGCTGGGGGCGACCGTGCTGCCGACCCTGCCGATGCACGGCGGCGACCGCAACCGCACCTCGCCGTTCGCCTTCACCGGCAACAAATTCGAGTTCCGGGCGCTGGGGTCGAGCATGTCGCTCGCCTTCCCCAACACGGTGCTGAACACGATCGCCGCCGAGGCGATCGACGAGCTGGCCGGCAAGCTGGAGAGGAAGCTCTCCTCCGGGACGCAGATGCCCGAGGCGGTGATCGAGATCGTCAAAGATTCCTACGCAGCCAACAAGCAGATCTGCTTCGACGGCGACAACTACGCCGAGGAGTGGCACGCGGAAGCCGAGCAACGGGGGCTGAAGAACCTGCGGACGACGCCCGAGGCGCTGCCGGAAGTGCTCACCGAGCAGACCGTGAAGGCCTTCGGCGAGTACGACGTGCTCTCCGAGCGCGAGCTGGAGTCTCGCTATGAGGTCTGGCTCGAGCAGTACGCGATCCGCGCCAACATCGAGGCGGAGACGACCTTCTCGATCGCCAAGACGATGATCCTGCCGGCGGCGCTGCGCCACCTGGCGCTGATCGCCGAGTCGGGCGTCTCGACGATCGAGGGCGAGGTCCGCGGCCTGGTCGACGAGCTGGTCAGCGCGCTCGGCGAGCTGGAATCCGCCAACGCCTACCCGGGCGAGCTCGAGGGCATGGACCTGGCGATCTACGCCCGCGACAAGCAGCTGGCGGCGATGGCCGCCGTCCGCGAGGCGGCCGACAAGCTGGAGAAGGTCATCACCGACGACCTCTGGCCGCTGCCGAAGTACGAGGAGATGCTGTTCATCAAGTAGAGGCGGTGGCGGGCCCGCCCGGTCCGGGCGCCGAAGTGGGTGTCGGAGACGACGAGCGCCCTCACGCGCGCGGCAGTACCCGCATCCGCAGACCGCCCCGGGGTGACAGGGTCGGCATCTGGCGCACCGTCATCGTGCGGCCCGGGAGGGCGTCGAGGCGCAGCCGCTCCAGCAGCATCGTCGCCACCAGCTTCACCTCGGTCTGGCCGAAGCGCTTGCCGATGCAGATCCGCTGGCCGCCGCCGAAGGGGACGTAGGCGCCGCGCGGCAGCGCCGCCTTGCGCTCCGGCGCGAAGCGCTCGGGGATGAACGCCTCCGGCTCGGGGAAGACCTCGGGGATGCGGTGGCTGGCCCAGGAGCAGTAGTTGACGTAGGCGCCGCGCGGCACCGAGTAGCCGCCGAACTCGAAGTCGCGGACGGCGCGGCGCGGGCCGATCCAGGCCGGCGGGTAGAGGCGCAGCACCTCGTCGAGGACCATCTCGAGGTAGGGCATCTCCCTTTCCAGCCGGTCGACCGTGGGCGGCTCGCCGCCGAGCACGCGGTCCTGCTCCTCGCGCAGCCGCTCGACCACCTCCGGGTGGCGGGCCAGCTCGTGCATCATGAAGCTCAGGGTCGAGGTCGAGGTGTCGTGCCCGGCGAACATCAGGGTCATCGTCTGGTCGCGGACCTCGCGGTCGCTGAACGCCTCCCCCGCCTCGCCGCGGGCGCCGAGCAGCAGGCTGAGGATGTCCTGGCGCCCCTCGTCGGGAGCCGCCCGCCGCCGCTCGATCTCGCCGAAGACGATCTCGTCGAGCACCCGGCGCGAGGCGATCAGCTTGCGCCAGGGCGAGCCGGGGCCGCGCAGCAGCCGCAGCGGGTAGTCGATCCCGTAGAAGCCGAGCGCCCGCTCGAAGTGCTCGGCCGCGGCGGCCCCCTTGCCCGACTCGTCCGGGTCGAGGCCGAGCAGGGCGCGCATCGCGATCCGCATCGCCAGGTTGCGCATCCAGTCGTAGAGGTCGATGACGGCGCCCGGCCGCAGGGCGGCGATCGCCGCCTCCGCCTCGCTCGTCATCGCCTCGACCGCGGCGGTCAGCTGGCGGCGGTGGAAGGCGGGCATCATGATCGCCCGCGCCCGGTCGTGGTAGTCGTCGTCGATCGTCAAGAGGCCGTCGCCGAGCAGCGGGATCAGGTCGCCGAAGCTCGACTCGCGCCAGTGGAAGTTCTCCGGGTGGGCGACGGTGACGAAGTTGTTGGCCTCCGGCCCGAGCATGAAGACGACCCGGCTGTGGAGCAGCCGCATGCTGAAGATCGGCCCGTGCTCTTCGTAGGCGCCGAGCAGTAGCGGCAGCGGGTCGGTGGCGACCTTGTGGGTGCGGGCGAGGCTGAAGTCGCCCGGGCCGGGCGGGAACTTGCCCCTTCCCCGCCACTCGGCCAGCATGTCGCCGGCGACGCGCCGCACCGGGTTGTCTGACATCTGCGGCGGTCGGGCGGCGGCGGCTGCGGTGTCGGGCGGCATCGCCCCGATCATAACTGGCTGCCCAGCCAGTTTTGTCGGCGTTGTCGGCGCGGGTCGCCTTTCTCGTGCTATGGCCGAATAAGTCGACCCGCCGGCAGCTCAGGGCGAGGTCTGGGCGGCGAGCTGGCCGCAGGCGGCGGCGATGTCGCGGCCGCGGGTGAGGCGGACCGTGGCGGCGAGGCGGTGCTCGGTCAGGATCGCCCGGAAGCGCTCGATCTGCTCCGGCGGCGAGCCGTCGTAGGCGCCGGTCGGGTTGTAGGGGATCAGGTTGACCTTGTAGGCGCGCGGGTCGAGCAGGGCGGCGAGCTGGCGGGCATGTTCGGGCTGGTCGTTGACGCCGTCGAGCATCACGTACTCGACGAAGACCTTGCGGCGGCGGCGGGCCCGCCAGCGCTCGCAGGCGGCGAGCACCTCGGCCAGCGGCCAGCGGTCGTTGACCGGCATCAGCTGCGAGCGCAGGCCGTCGTTCGGCGCGTGCAGCGAGAGGGCGAGGCCGATCGGCAGCTCGCATTCGGCGAGGCGGTCGATCCCGGGCACCCAGCCGACGGTGGAGATCGCCGTGCGGCGGTGGCTGACGCCGAGGTCGGGCAGCCGCTCGCAGGCGGCGAGCACCGCGTCGACGTTCATCGTCGGCTCCCCCATCCCCATGAAGGCGACGTGGTCGATCCCTTCGACGCGGCGGAAGTGCAGCGCCTGGTCGAGGATCTCGTCGGCGCCGAGGTTGCGGCCGAACCTCATCTGGCCGGTGGCGCAGAAGGAGCAGGTCAGCGGGCAGCCCGACTGCGAGGAGACGCAGACCGAGCGGCGGCCGTCGCGGTAGCGCATCAGCACCGCCTCGACCGGTCGCCCGTCGCCGGTGTGGAACAGTGCCTTGACGGTGCCGTCGTCGGACTTCGCCTCGGCCTCCAGGTCGAGGGTCGAGAGCGGCACCGCGGCGGCGAGCCGCTCGCGCAGCGCCGCCGGCAGGTTCGTCATCTCCCCGTAGGAGCGCGCCCCGCGGGCCACCCACTCCCAGACCTGGGAGGCGCGGTAGGCGGGCTCGTCCGCGGCCGCGAGGGTCCGCTTCAAGAGCGCGCGGTCCATCCGGCGAGTGTAGGGCCCGCCGGACGCCGGTCAGCTTGCCGGCGGGGTCTGCGGCGGCTCGGCGGGCGGCTGCTGCGGCTCCGGCGGCAGGGGCGGCGGCATCTCGCCCGGCGGGCTGGGTGGCGGCTCCTCGCCGGGCAGCGCTTCGGCTTCCTGGCGCCAGACGTCGTTGAGCGAGACCTGGACGTAGGCCCAGAGGGCCGGAGCGAGCAGCAGGTAGAGGATGATCGCGATCCAGCCGTTGAGCGGCTCCTTGCCGGCCAGGCGGGAGGCGCCCATGACGCGCTTGACGCCGCGCCAGTAGGTGATCAGCGCCGGGACGATGATCAGCCCACCGGGGAACAGGGCGAGCAGCGAGTTGGTCGGGTTCTGGCCGAGGTCGTATCCCTTCGCCTGACCGTAGTCGCGCAGCTCGCGGTTGATCCGGTACCACCAGACGAGGTGGTAGATGCCGAGGGTGATCAGCGGCAGCAACGCCGCCGCCCATGGGCTGCGGACCTTCACTTCGTCCTGGGTGCCGCGAATCTTCATCTCATAGGCCATCTGGAACTCCGTTCTTTTCTAGAGGAGACACTGGGCAGACGAACCGACCCTAACCCACCGAGTTGCCGCTTTCCAGCGCCTCCAGCGTCCGGGCCCGGTCCAGCCCCTCCACCCGGACGAGCTTCTCTCGCGACTTCTCCCCGCGCACCACGCTGACCCGCGAGGGCGCGACGCCGACGCGCTCGGCGATCAGCCTGCAGAGAGCCCTGTTCGCCTTGCCGTCGACCGGCGGCGCCGTCACCTTCGCCTGCAGGACCCCGTCCCGCATCCCGGCCAGCTCGTCCTTCGAGCCCCGTGGCCGCAGTCGAACCCGTATCCGAGCTTCTGACATACGACGACGAATTGTCGCGCTTCCGAGCGCAAGCGCGCACGAAGCACACTGGTCTTGGGTATCACGCCGAGGATCTCGATGCCACGGCCGAGCGCGTTTCGAGTTGCTGCCGGGCTGAGCGCCGCCTCGTCGCCCGATCGCCAACCTCGACCGCGAACCGCCGGAGCGGGCTTATGATCGCTCCTGCCAAACCAGTCAAGGAGGACGGATGCCAGGTCACACGGTGAAGAGGATCGACGAGATGGAGGGGATCTACCTCGGCGCCTTCAAGCGGGCGCGCGCGGAGCTCGGGGTCGAGTCGTTCGGCATGCAGATCATCGACATGCCGCCGAACTACGACGGCTACCCCGAGCACGACCACTCCGAGGACGGCCAGGAGGAGGTCTACGTGGCGCTGCGCGGCGGCGGCGAGCTGGAGATCGAAGGCGAGCGCTTCCCGCTCGACTCCGACCACGTGGCGCGGGTCGGCCCCGGCGTCAAGCGCAAGCTCTGGCCGGGCGACGAGGGGATCCGCGCGCTGGTGATCGGTGGCAAGGCCGGCGAGGCGTACGAGGCGCCCGACATCACCAAGCTGGGCGAGCCCGACCCGATGGCAAGCAACTAGGAGGAGCGATGAACCAACACACGGTCACCCTGGAGATGTCGAAGGCGGATGCCGAGGTCCTGCTCGGCGTGCTCGCCTCCGAGCGACACAACCCGGACGTGGAAGCGGTCTGCGACTCGCTGCGGGTGCAGCTCGACGAGAAGCTCTCCGGCGCCTGATCGGGCGGGAGAGGCGGCCCTCGCCTTGGCGCGCAGATGCGCGCGGTTGCAGGCTGCCCGCACCGCGGCGGCGAGGTGGGCGGCGTCGTAGGCGCCGTGGTGCCGCCTGCCGTTGACGAAGCCGGCCGGAGTGGCCGTGTCGCGCGCCGCCTGCGCGACGGCTAGCTTTGTGCTGTGAACGGCGCAGCCACCCTCTTCGACGCCGACGCGGCGGCCTTCACCGGCACGGTCGAGGTGCTCGGCGTGATCTTCGCCGCCGAGGACGACGGCTACGCGGTGCTCGAGGTGCAGGACGCCGAGTCGGGCGAGGGCTTCGCGCTGGTCGGCCCGGTCGCCCACCTGAGCGAGGGCGAGCGGGCCGAAGTGAGCGGCGACTGGCAGACCCACTCCCGCTACGGCCGGCAGCTGAAGGCGCGCGGCGCGCTGCCGCTCGACCCGGCCGACCGTGCCGGGCGGATCGCCTACCTGACCTCGCTGCGCCACATCGGCCCGGCGCGAGCCGAGCGGCTGGTCGACGAGCACGGCGAGGGCGTGCTGGGGGCGATCGCCGCCGACCCGGTCGGCGTCTTCGGCGCGCTGCGCGGGGTGAGCGCCGATCAGGCCGCCGCGGCGACCGAGTCCTGGCACGCCTCGCGCGCGATCCGCGACCTGCACGTGCAGCTCGCCCCCCACGGTCTCGCCCACCTGGCGGCGCCGATCCACGCCCGCTTCGGCGACCGCTCGACGGCGGTCCTGCACGAGGACCCCTACCGGCTGACCGAGGTCGCCGGGGTCGGCTTCGCCCGGGCCGACAAGATCGCGCTGGCAGCCGACGTGCCGCCGGAGTCGCCACGGCGCGCCCAAGCCGGCGCGGCCTTCGCCCTGACCGAGGCCGAGCAGCAGGGGCACACCTACCTGCCGCTCGACGAGCTGGCGCGGCGAACGGCGAAGCTGATCGGGCTCGTCCCGGACCCCGACGTCCTGACCACCGCCCGCGGCCTGCTGCTCGACGAAGGGCGGGTCTACCGCGAGCTGACCCACGCGAGCGAGCTCGCCGTCGCGGCGACGCTGGCCACGCGTGCCGCCGCTTCCCCCCACCTCGACCACGACCCGGGCGAGTCGCCGCCCGAGCAGGACGACGAGACCCTCCGGCTCACCGACGAGCAGTGGGCGGCGGTACGCGGCGCCTTCGCCGCGCGGGTCTCGGTGCTGACCGGCGGCCCGGGGGTCGGCAAGACGGCCTGCACGCAGGCGATCGTCGCCGAGGCCGGCCGGGCCGGCGCCTCGATCGCGCTCTGCGCGCCGACCGGCCGGGCCGCCCGGCGGCTGGCCGAGGCGACCGGCCACGAGGCGCAGACGATCCACCGCATGCTGGAGTGGATGCCGGGACGGGAACCGGCCTTCAACCCGGGCCGCCCCCTGCCCGCCGACCTGGTGATCGTCGACGAGGCCTCGATGCTGAACCTGCGGCTGACCGAGGTGCTGCTCGGCGGGCTCGCCGAGTCGAGCCACGTCGTCTTCGTCGGCGACGCCGACCAGCTGCCGCCGATCGGCGCCGGCAAGCCGTTCGAGGACCTGATCGCCTCCGGCCTGGCCCCGGTCGTCCGCCTGACGCAGATCTTCCGCCAGGCGGCGCGCTCGATGATCACCACCGCCGCCCACGAGATCAACCGGGGACGGCCGCCGCATCTCGAACCCGGCGAGGGGCAGCAGCGCGACTTCTTCTTCATCGACCGGCCCGCGCCGCAGCGGGCGCTCGACACGGTCGTCGAGGTGGTCGCCGAGCGGGCGCCGGAGGGCTTCGGCGTCGACCCGATCCGCGAGGTGCAGGTGCTGGCGCCGATGTACAAGGGGGCGGTCGGGATCGACGCCCTGAACGAGCGACTTCAGGCGCGCCTCAATCCCGACGGCAAAGCCGCGGTGGGTGAGCGCTTCCGGATCGGCGACCGGCTGATCCAGACGCGCAACTCGCACGAGCTGGGCCTGATGAACGGCTCGATCGTCTTCCTGCGCGCCGACGACCCCGACGAGGAAACGATCCTCGTCGACACCGACGAGGGCGGCACGCTGCTGATCCCCTACGGCGAGACGGCGACCCTGCGGCTCGCCTACGCGATCTCGGTTCACAAGGCGCAGGGCTGCGAGGTCCCGGTCGTGGTCGGCGTCTGCCACCGCTCGCACGCCCGCATGCTGACCCGCCCGCTCGTCTACACCGCGATCACCCGCGCCCGCAGCAGCTGCGTCCTGGTCGGCGACCCCGCCGCCCTGGAGATGGCGGTCCGCCGCGACGACAGCGGCAACCGCCACTCGGCCCTGGCCGAGCGCCTGCGCGGTGCCGGCGCGCTTCGTTGAAGCATTCGGGGGTCCATAGCCCCCACAATGCTTCCGCCGAGCATGGAGTCGCCGAGACCATCACTTGCCGCCGTCGTCATCACGCTCGGTGGGATCGCCCTGCTGGCGCTGCTCGTGCTCGCGATCCCCGACCTGCGCCACGCGTTCACCGCGGCGATCCACGGCGATACCGCCGAGGTGCGGAGCAGGGTCGACAGCCTCGGCGTGGCCGGGCCGCTGCTGATCGTCGTCCTCGCCCTGCTGCACTCGGTCGTCTTCTACCCGGCGGAGATCGTCGACGCGGCGGCCGGCTTCGCCTACGGCTTCTTCCCCGCCCTGACGCTGGTGATGGTCGGCTGGCTGCTCTCCGGGCTGCTCTGCTTCGCCGTCGGCCACACGATCGCCCGGCCGCTGCTCGATCGCTGGTTCGGGACCGAGCGCTTCGAGCGGACCGAGGCGGCGATCGAGCGCGGCGGCGCCACCCTGCTGCTCTCCGTGCGGCTGATCCCGATCGTCCCCTTCAGCCTCGTCTCCTACGCCGCCGGCGCCGCCCGGGTGCCGCTCTGGCGCTTCGCCTGGACCACCGTGGTCGGCTTCCTGCCGATCACCGCGATCGCCGTCTACCTCGGCACCCGCCTCGAGGGTCTCAGCGTCACCGACCCGCTGGTGCTCGCCGGGGCGGCGGCCGTGCTGGTCCTACTGCTCGGCGGTCACCAGGTCTTGCGCAGGGTCGGCGGCACCCGTGAAGTCGCAGATTCGCGCGACTGACGCTGCAGAAGATTTACCATTGTCACCGATTGGTATGATGAGAGCCTTCATACTTCAAGCATGACCCAGACTCAAACCATGCCACGCAGAACCATCTACCTGCCGGATGACGTCGAGGAGACCGTCCGTGAGCACGCCGTCGAGGGGGAGTCGTTCTCGGCAACGATCGTTCGTCTCGTCGAGCTTGGCGCACGCGAGGACGAGCACCATGTTCCTCTCGACTACGTCCGCTCGGGAGAAGGACCGGGAGACCTCGGCATAAACGCCGAGAAATACCTCGGCCTGAAGCCGTGGGGGCCGGGAGAGGGGCCGGGCGATGAAGGTTCTGGTTGATACCGGTCCGCTGGTCTCGGCCATCGACACCAAGGACCCGGCATGCGACATGGCGGTCACGGTATTGGAGAGCCTTCGCCGCAACGCCATCGTGCCGTCGCCGGTCGTGGTCGAGGTCGATCACTTGGCCCGGAAGCGGGTCGGGGACGACGCCGCGCGAAGATTCCTGAAGACCGTGGCCGGGGGCGGGCATGAGATCGCCTACGTAACTGCCGGTCTGATGCGTAGGGCTGTAGAAATCGACCGCAGTTACTCCGATCTCAACCTCGGCGTCGTCGACGGCTGCGTTATGGCGCTCGCCGAGCGTCACGAGCTACCGATCTTCACCTTCGACTTCCGCGACTTTCGCGCCACCGAATCGGCAACCGGCCCATGGCGCCTGGCGATCGACGAGCACGTCTTCCAGCGCGAAGTCGGGCGTTAAGCGCGGCGCCGACGGGCAGCGCGTTGCTCAGCCGTGCCCGACCCGCTTGACCCGGAAGCGGAAGACGGCGGGGGTCTTGTCGACGTTGCCAGCCGCATCGCGCGCCTTCACGCGGAGGGTGTGCCGGCCGAGCCCGCAGCGGTGAACGAACTTCGCCGGGCAGGGGTGGAACGGTCCGCTGTCGACGTCGCAGAGGAAGGTGACGCCGGCCTCGCTCGCACCGAACTGGAAGACGAGGCGCACCGACCGCTTCCCGGTGCGGACCGAGTGCCGCGGATGCCTCTTGAAGGACGTGGCGAGCGTGACAGAGGGAATCGGGGTCTGCGCGGGCGAGGGGACGGTCGCTGGGACGACCGCGCTTTCTTCCGGTTCACTTTCGAGCGGCGGCACAGCCGCGCTCGCCGGGTCTTCGCCGCTTGGAGAGACGCCGAGGAGTTCCATCGCGTCATTAGCATCGACCAAGCCGGCGCCGACTGCCTCTGGTGGGAAGGCCCCCACCGGGGTAGCAGAGTCGGTCATAGCAGTACGAATCTGCGTGGGAGTCGCGCCGGGCTGCCCTTGGAGCAGCAGCGTGGCGACGGCAGCGGCATGCGGTGCGGCGGCCGAGGTTCCGCAGAAGCGCCACACGCCGCCGATCTTCTGAGCGAAGAAGGTGGTTGCTCCACAGTCGGTGGCAACGAGGTCAGGCTTGGGAATCGTTTCCGGTGACCCCAATTCAGCCGCGGGAGCCGTTCCTTCAACGGGCTCGAAGTAATGGGTGACCGGTCCGCGCGAGGAATAGACCTCCGGCGTCGCACTGCTGTCGTACGGAACAGCGCCGAGCGAAATTGCGCTCGCATCCCCCGCGTGTCCAAAAACAGTCGGGCCGACTACATCCCCGCCGGTGGATTCCGGGTACTCGGTCGCCGTCACACCGCGGCCGTTCTCGAGCAGGTCGAACTTCAGGCGCGGACTGCCCCCACTGTAACGATTGATTACCAGTTGCACATGAGCCGCCGAAGCGGTTTCGTTTTCCCATTCGATGGGCTCGAACGGGCGGCCGTTGGCGATGTTGTCTTCGCCGCCCACTTCGATGACATTCCCTTCAGGGCCGAGCAGGAAGGCGTCGAGGTCGGTGTTCACGCCTTCCCACGGTTCTGCCCATTGCAGGTCCACCAACAGCCTTGCTCCGGGAGCAACCGTGATTTCAAAGGTTCTGTCGATGCCCCCGCCGGAGTTGAAGTCCATGCAGTGGGTCGGATTGATCGGCACCCCGATTTCTTCTTCGAAGGTGACAAGGGCGACGGGACAGCCGCCCGAATCACGGAACTGTGGCGCTTCCCAGGAAGCGATTTCGTGTCCTTCGGAGTCGAATAGATTGTCGTTACCGGCGGCGGTGAGGTAGATGACGCCTTCGGCCGTCACGTTGTTGATCGCCACGGCGACCGGGCCATCCTGAAAGAAAGGTTCTTCGAACCAGGCGACATCATCGACGATCACATCGGCTCCGGCTCCGCTTTCGGACACCGGCTTCGCCAAGCGTTCGATGTTCTGCGCGAATGATTCTTCGCTTTTGAAGGCGGTGGCAAACGCGAGCGAAGCGTGCGGTGCGAGATCGTGGACGATCTGGAGCATTGCCCGACCCTCGTCCTCCCCGGCACTAGTTGGTCCCTCCGCCAAGACGCCAACCGGCAACTGCTGTCCGCTGCAGGTTCCCGCAGCTCCCGGGAGATCGTTGCTGACGATGTCCTGTTGAGCGTGCGTCGCCACCGGTCCGCTTTCGTCAGCTGCCTCGGTGGCAACGTTGAAGGAGTCCGAGAGGACACCGACGGTGATTCCCTCGCCCCTGAGCCCGAAGTCTTCCCGGGCTTCGTCGACCTTCAGCTGCCCCAAGCCCTCGGAGATCACCGATCCCCCTTCACAGGACGGTTCGCCGGCCGAGAAGAGAAGCGGGGCGCGGCTCTCGGTCACTGAAGCGATGCTTGGAACGTCTTCGAGGTCTCTCAGGTCGGCCGGCGGCACGGCGACAGTCGCGCTCTGGTAGCTGCGGCTGGAGTCGAGGATCCTCGATCCTGCGGCTTCCAGGTCGGGGAGCCCCGCGATCGCTCCATGGTCGAAGCGGACGTTGACGACGACCCGGTCGCCTTCGCGAATAAGGCTGCCCGGACCATTTCGCGCAACTCCGAGGATCGCCGCCTGCTGCGCGCGTGACTTCGACCACACCGAGGGCTTCGCGAGTTCGGTCAGCTGGGGCGAGAGCTTGGCGTCCGGCGCTGCGCTCACCACTGCGCGCGCAGTGGAAGGCGCCAGCGCCCAGGCAAGCGCGCACGACGCGCATGCTGCGATCTCCGCCCGGCGGCGGAGCAACCCTTTCCCTGGCGACATCACTTGAAAAAGGTATCGGCCACGGCAAGCGTCAACATGACCATGTGAAGCGCAAGAGCGTCAGCTCGCAGCGGCGCGGGGGGGCCGATCCCTCGGTCGCGGGCGCCGTCGGCCGCTTTGCGCTCGCGGGCCTCGTCGCCTTCGCCGTCGTCGGCGTCGTCAGCTTTCTGATCCTGCGCGCCGTCGGCACCAGCGAGGCGCTGAAGAACGCCCGCCAGGTGACCCAGATCGTCGGCCGTGGGATCGTCGAACCGAACCTCAGCGAGGGGCTGGTGCGCGGACAGCCAAGGGCCCTGCGCCGCTTCGACCGGCTGGTCCGCACCCGCGTCCTGCGCGACCCGATCGTCCGGGTCAAGCTCTGGGCCCCGAGCGGGCGCGTCGTCTACTCCGACGACAGCGCCCTGATCGGGCAGCGCTTCAAGCTCGGCGCCGACGAGGTGGCCTCGCTGCGCAACGGCACCGTCGACTCCGGGGTCAGCGACCTCTCGCTGCCGGAGAACCGCTCCGAGCGCGGCCAGGGCAAGCTGCTCGAGGTCTACCTGCCGGTGCGGACCCCGGCCGGCCGGCCGCTGCTGTTCGAGGCCTACCAGCACTTCAGCTCGGTCGCCTCCAGCGCCCGCGACATCTGGCTCGCCTTCCTGCCGGCGCTGATCGCGGCGCTGCTCGTCCTCTACCTCGTGCAGCTGCCGCTCGCCGCCTCGCTGGCGCGGCGGCTGCGGCGCGGCAGTCGCGAGCGCGAGGAGCTGCTGGAGCGCGCGGTCGACGCCTCGGCGGCCGAGCGGCGGCGGATCGCCGGCGACCTCCACGACGGCGCCGTCCAGGACCTCGCCGGCCTCTCCTTCGGCCTCTCCGCGGCGGCGGAGCGGACCGCGGCGGCGGGCGAGGAGGGCGCGGCGGAGGAGCTGCGCGGCGGCGCCGAGCAGGCCCGGCAGAGCGTCCGCGCCCTGCGCGGCCTGCTGGTCGAGATCTACCCGCCCAGCCTGCGCCAGGCGGGGCTCGCCGCGGCAATCTCGGACCTGGTGGCACCGGTCGCGGCGCGCGGGGTCGAGACCGGCGTGGAGGTTCCCGAGGACCTCGACCTCAGCCCCGAGGACGAAGCGCTGCTGTTCCGGGTCGCCCAGGAGACCGTGCGCAACGCCGCCGCCCATGCCGGGGCGCATAGGCTCGACCTCGTCGTGAGCCAGGAAGCCGACCGCGTCTCGCTGAGCGTCGCCGACGACGGCCGCGGCCTCGACCCCGCCCAGGCCGGCGACGGAACCGGGGAAGGGCACTTCGGGCTCGCGCTGCTGCGCGACCTGGCCCGCGAGGCCGGGGCCGAGCTGACGGTCGACTCGAGCCCCGGGGAAGGGACCACGGTGCGGATCGAGGTGAAGCGCCGGTGATCCGCGTGCTGCTCGCCGAGGACCACCCGGTCGTCCGTGCCGGCCTCGAGGGACTGCTGGGCGGCGCCGAGGACGTCGACCTGGCCGGCGCCGCCGCCGACGGGGCCGAAGCGGTCGAGCTGGCGAGGGAGTTGAAGCCGGACGTCGTCCTGATCGACCTCTCGATGCCGCGGCTCGACGGGATCGAGGCGACGCGGCGGATCGTCGAGGCGACGCCGGGCACGCACGTGGTCGTCCTCACCGCCTTCTCGGACCGCGAGCGGATCCTCGGAGCGATCGACGCCGGCGCGCTCGGCTACCTGCTGAAGGACGCCTCGCCGGAGGAGCTGGTGGGTGCGGTGCGGGCCGCCGCCCGCGGCGAGGCGCCGCTGGCTCCGAAGGCGGCGAGCGAGGTGCTCGCGGCGCGCGCCGGCCGCCGCGAGGCCGAGCTGACCGGGCGCGAGCGCGAGGTGCTGGCGCTGGTCGCCGAGGGGCTGCCGAACAAGCTGATCGCCCGCCGCCTGGAGATCAGCGAGAAGACCGTCAAGGCCCACCTGACCCGCGTCTTCGAGCGGATCGGCGTCACCGACCGCACCCAGGCGGCGCTGTGGGCGCAGCGCCACGGCATCGGCTCCGCCTGAACGACGAACGGCCCCGCCCGCCCGGCGAGGCCGCCTTCGCCGCGCTCATCGCGGCCTACTTGTGGTTCTTGCCGTGGTCGTGGTTCTTGCCGTGGTCGTGGTTGTGCTTGCCCTTGTCGCGGCTGTTGTGGTTCTTGTCCCGGCTGTTGCGGTCCAGGCGCTGCGCGCTCTGGGCCTTGTCGGGGCTGACCTGCTGGCCGCGGTCGGTGCTCGCCTGGGCGATGCCGGCCCCGCCGACCGCCAGGGCGCCGCTGATCCCGGCAACTGCAAGAACTCGCGTGAACTTGTTCATGGTGATGGCTCCTTTTTCGGTGGTGGTGTTCACGCGGGCCAGCATGCTCCGGTCGCGGTCGCGATCACAAGAGGACATTGGTCCTAGGACCCCCTCCCGGAACGAGCGGCTGCTGCTGCGGCGCGCCGTGGAAGCAGCCGAGCGTGTAGGGGTATCGCAGCTTCGCGTTGGGCCGTAAAGGACGGCGGGACCCCCGACCCTGCTACGGTCCCGGGCGTTAGGCCGGGGAAGAGATCCGGCAAAGTCGTGTCTAGCGCTCGCGTCGTTGCTTCACCGCATGTGCCGCGTTCGCAGCACATGAAGTGGAGGCAATTGCATGCCAACTGGAACTGTCAAGTGGTTCAGCGACGACAAGGGCTACGGGTTCATCACGCCCGACGACGGCTCGAAGGACGTCTTCGTGCATCACAGCGCGATCCTCGGCGAGGGCTTCAAGTCCCTGACCGAGGGCTCGAAGGTGAGCTACGAGTCCGAAGAAGGCCCCAAGGGCCCGGCCGCCGCGAGCGTCCAGCAGACCGCGTAGTAACGCACCGCGCTTAGCAGTGTCGAGGCCCGCCTCCGGCGGGCCTCTTTCTTGCCCCGCCCCCCTACCCTGGCCAGCGAAATGACCACCCGAGACGACCTCCGCAACATCGCGATCATCGCCCACGTCGACCACGGCAAGACGACCCTGGTCGACGCGATGCTGTGGCAGACCGGCGCCTTCCGCAAGGGTCAGGACGTGGCCGAGCGGGTGATGGACTCGATGGACCTCGAGCGCGAGAAGGGGATCACGATCCTCGCCAAGAACACCACCGTCCGGCACGGCGGGGTGAAGCTCAACGTCATCGACACCCCTGGCCACGCCGACTTCGGCGGCGAGGTCGAGCGCGGCCTGACGATGGTCGACGGGGTGCTGCTGCTGGTCGACGCCTCCGAGGGCCCCCTCCCGCAAACCCGCTTCGTGCTGCGCAAGGCGCTCGAGGCGAAGCTGCCGGTGATCCTCGTCGTCAACAAGGTCGACCGCCCCGACGCCCGCATCGCCGAGGTCGTCGACGAGGTCTACGAGCTGTTCCTCGACCTCGACGCCGACTCCGAGCAGATCGACTTCCCGATCGTCTACACCAACGCCAAAGCCGGCTGGGCCGCGATGGAGGAAGGGGTCGAGGGCAGCGACCTCTCCCCCCTGCTCGACCTGATGCTGGAGAAGATCCCGGCCCCCGAGCACGACCCCGAGCATCCCTTCCAGGCGCACGTCACCAACCTCGACGCCGACCCCTACGTCGGCCGCCTGGCGCTCTGCCGAGTCCGCCACGGCCACGTCCGCAACGGACAGCAGATCGCCTGGTGCAGGTCTGACGGAAGCATCGAGCGAGCGACGGTCAGCGAGCTGTACGTGACCGAGGCGCTCGACCGCGTGCCGGCAGAAGAAGCCGGGCCGGGCGAGATCATCGCGATCGCCGGCCTGCCCGAGGTGACGATCGGCGAGACCCTGGCCGACCCCGACGATCCCCGGCCGCTGCCGGTGATCACCGTCGACGAGCCCTCGCTCTCGATGGTGCTGGGGATCAATACCTCGCCGCTGGCGGGAACCGAGGGCAGCAAGCTGACCGCACGCCAGATCCGCAACCGGCTCGACCAGGAGCTGGTCGGCAACGTCTCGGTCCGCGTCAAGGACACCGAGCGGCCCGACGTTTGGGAGGTGCAGGGGCGCGGCGAGCTGCAGCTCGTCGTCCTGCTGGAGATGATGCGCCGCGAGGGCTTCGAGCTGACCGCGGGGCAACCGCGGGTGATCACCCGCGAGATCGACGGCAAGACGTGTGAGCCGGTCGAACGGCTGGCGATCGACGTGCCCGAGCAGCACGTCGGCGCGATCACCCAGCTGCTGGCCGGGCGCAAGGGACGGCTGGACCACATGGTCAACCACTCGACCGGATGGGTACGGATGGACTACCTGGTCCCCGCCCGTGGGCTGATCGGCCTGCGCACCGAGTTCCTCACCGAGACGCGCGGCGCCGGCCTGATGCACCACGTCTTCGACCGCTGGGAGTCGTGGGCCGGCGAGCTGCGCACCCGCCCGACCGGCTCGCTGGTGGCGGACCGCCGCGGCTCCACGGCGAGCTACGCGCTGATGGGCCTGCAGGACCGCGGCACGATGTTCGTCGGGCCGGGCGAGGAGACCTATGAGGGGATGGTGATCGGCGAGAACGCCCGCGCCGACGATCTCGACGTCAACGCGGTCAAGGAGAAGCACCAGACCAACGTGCGCGCCGCCAGCGCCGACATCCTGGTCCGCCTCGAGCCGCCCAAACGGCTCTCGCTCGAAGCCGCGCTGGAGTTCCTGCGCGACGACGAGTGCGCCGAAGTGACGCCGGAGTCGGTCCGCCTGCGCAAGGTCGAGCTGGACAAGACGAAGCGCCAGAAGGCCGCCCGCCAGGGCGCCCGAGTGGCTTGACGGGGACGAATGAAGGATTGTCCCCACCATAGGGGGGACAATCCTTCAACGAAGCTCGAGCCGTAGCGGCTAGACCGTCGCGGCGGCCTGCTCGGCTTGACTGCCCTCGGAGGCTTTCGCCTCCGGCGTGGCCTCGTCGACGTTGCGCGGCAGCAGCACCTCGCGGGCGATCACCAGGCGCTGGATCTGGCTGGTTCCCTCGTAGAGCTGCATGATCTTCGCGTCGCGCATCAACTTCTCGACCGGGTACTCCTTGATGAAGCCGTAACCGCCGTAGACCTGGACCGCGTCGACGGTGATCTCCATCGCCGAGTCGGCCGCGAAGCGCTTGGCCTCGGAGGAGACCAGCGTGTTGCGCTTGCCCTGGTCGAGCAGGACGGCCGAGTTCCAAACGAGGAGGCGGCCGGCGTCGACCTTGGTCGCCATGTCGGCGATCATGAACTGGATCGCCTGGTGCATCGCGATCGGCACGCCGAACTGGACCCTTTCCTTGGAGTACTCGGCGGCGAATTCGAAGGCGGCGCGGCCGATTCCCACCGCCATCGAGGCAACGCCGGGCCGGGTGCGGTCCAGCGTCATCATCGCCAGCTTGAAGCCGTGGTTCTCCTCGCCCAGCATGTTCTCGGCCGGGACCTCGACTTCGTCGAAGGAGATGGTCGCGGTGTTGGAGGCCCGCTGACCCATCTTGTCCTCCTTCTTGTCGACGCTGACGCCGGCAGAGTCGGCGTCGACGACGAAGGCGGTGATGCCACGATGGCCTGCCTCGGGATCGGTCTTCGCGTAGACCGTGAACCAGTCGGCGTGGCTGCCGTTGGTGATGAAGCACTTGGAGCCGGTGATGACCCACTTGTCGCCCTTCTTGACGGCGCGGGTCTTCATCCCGGAGACGTCGGAGCCGGCGTCGGGCTCGGTCAGGCAGAAGGAGGCGAGCTTCGGCTCCTCGGTGAGGATCCCGAGGTACTTCTTCTTCGTCTCCTCGGAGCCCCCGAGCATGACCGGAGCGCTGGCCAGGCCGTTGCAGGTGAGCGAGGTGCCGATGCCCGAGCATCCCCAGCCCATCTCCTCCTCGATCAGGGTGCCGGAGAGGTAGTCGAGGCCGGGACCGCCGTAGGCCTCGGGGATGTGGGTGTTCATCAACCCCACCTCCCAGGCCTTCTCGACGATCTCCTGCGGCCAGGTGCCCTCCTTGTCGTACTCCCAGGCGACCCTGCGGATCTCTTTCTCCGCGAAGTTGTGGGCCAGCTCGCGCAGATCCTTCTGCTCATCGGTCAGGGTGAAGTCAACCACTGCTCGAAGCTCCTTTTTCTCTCGGTGGAGGGGCCGATTGACTGGTCAGTCAACCAGCTCGAAGGGTAGCGGATTGCAGCGCTGCCGTGGGGACGTACCCTTCGGGGATGGGGTTGCCGCCGGCAGCGCTCGGAATCCAGGTCGGCTACGTGCTGGCCGTGATAACCCTCGTCGCCCTGCCCGTCGCCGCCATCGCCTTCGCCCGCTCCGGGCCGGCCTGGCGGGGGATCGGCAAGGGCCCGTTCGCGATCGAGCAGGAGCTGCCGCCGACGCGGATGGCGCAGCCGCAGCCGCCGGTCGACCGCGAGCTGCAGGAGGCGGAGGCGCGGCAGATGCTGGAGGCCAAGTCCTACCGCCGCAGCCGCCGCGGCGAGGAGCCGCTCGACGTCGAGGCGGAGGTCGCGCGGCTGCTCGACTCGCCGGGAGCGGCCGGGCCGGGAGTCGACGCGAGGCTGCGCGAGGAGGTCCGCCAGCTCGTCGTCGCCCGCAACGAAAGGCGGATGCGCCGCGGCGAGCAGCCGCTCGACGTCGAGGGCGAGATCGAGCGCCAGCTCGCGGATTTGTAGGATCGTGGCGATGGCCGCCGACAAGGACAGCCTCTACGAGGTCGAGGAGCTGCTGAACCAGCCCGGCACCTACTTCAATCCGCAGACCGAGGTGCTGGTCGTGGTCGACGACTCGACCTCGCTCGACCAGGAGGTCTTCAACATGGAGGACTACGAGGGGGCCGACTGGGTGCGCATCTCCGACGACGTGCCGGTCGACGAGGACCGCCGCGACCGCGCCCTCGAGGAGTTCCAGACGCACTACCACCCCGGCTCGGCCGGCTCGGTCTCCGCGACGGCGCTCGAGCAGGGCGACGAGGAGCTCGACGAGGGCGAGGACGGCCAGGACCCCGGCCGGGAGGACTGATGCTCGAGGCGGGCGAGAAGTCGATGTACGGGAAGAAGCACTGGGGAGTGCAGCGGGCGACCTTCCTGATCGACCCCGACGGCAGGATCGCCAGGGTCTTCCCCAAGGTCTCGCCGAAGACGCACGACGACGTCGTGCTCGAGGCCCTCGCCGAGCTCGCCTCGGCCTGAACCGAGAAGCGCCCCACTGCGACAGCCGTCGCGCGGCAACCGCTCAGGCCGTGACCACGACCACCACGATGAAGGCCAGGTAGAGGGCGAACCAGGCGAGCACCGCGGGCAGTTCGAAGCGGCCGCGACGGTGCAGCACCTCGTAGGCGAGGAAGCCGCCGGCGAGACCGAGGACGATCGAGAGGGTGGCGTTGCCGGTCAGGTGCCAGTCGGTGAAGATCAGGCCGATCCCGAAGGGGATCGTCGCCTGGAAGACCATCGCGCCGGTGATGTTGCCGAGCGCCAGGGCGTCCTTGCCCTCGCGCACCCAGAAGAAGCTGTTGACCTTCTCCGGCAGCTCGGTCGCCAGCGGCGCCAGGATCAGGGCGAGGACGACGGCGTCGACGCCGAGGTCTTCGGCGAGGTTGAGCAGCTCCTCGACGAACAGGTGGGCGCCGCCGACCATCGCCCCCAGCCCGACCAGGAGCTGGACCGCGGCCAGCAGCAGGCTCGGGCTCATGCGGCGCTCGCTGCGCCGCTCGAAGATCAGTGGCGCAAGGGTCGCGTGGTCCTGCACCTCGCCACCGGCGCGCAGGGTGCGGGCGATGTAGAGCGGGTAGGCGAGCAGGACGAGGACGCCGACCGGGATCCGCAGACCCGCCGGCGGGCCCCAGGCGAGCGCCAGCGAGAGCAGGAAGAAGACGAGGAAGAAGAGTAGGTCGCGCTCCAGGGTCGGCCGGTGGGCGTTCAAGCTCAGGCCCTGGGACCGTCGCTCCCGGTAGATGTAGGCGAACAGGCCGACCAGCCCCATCGCCAGCGTGCCGAGCAGGAAGGGGGCACCGACGATCGCCCCGATCGCCACCTGGTCCGCGCCGCTGGCGCCGCCGACCAGGGCGACGATCGCGATCAGCGTCTCCGGCATCGCCGTGCCGACCGCGGCGAGGACGCTGCCGACCGCTCCCTCTCCCAGCTCCATCCGGTGGCCCATCCACTCGACCGCGTTGGTGAAGAGCAACGAGCCGGCGAGGATGACGGCGAAGCTGAGGGCGAGCAGGATGACGCTCATCGGCGGCCGCCGGCCCCTCGACTCGCGAGGGACCGTCGCCGCGCCGGCGACCCGGCTAGCGGAGCTTCGAAGCGCACTTCTGCACGTCGGCGGCGGTCTGCGCTCCGGCGATGCAGTTCAGGTAGGCCTGCTGGCCGCCGCCCGAGGCCCCCTTGCCCGAGCCGCCGCCGGCCAGGCCTTCGATCAGGTTGCCGAGGCCTTCGCCGCCTTCGCCGTTCAGCAGGCCGAGCAGTTCGATCGGGTTGACCCCGAGCTTGATGAACAGGTCGTTGAGCGGCTTGGCGTTGCCGGGCACCGAGATTTCCTGTTCTTCGTTGACCCCGGTCAGCTTCAGGTCGAGTTCGATTTCGATGCTCTTCGGGCCGCTGCCCGGGTTCTTCGGTTCGATCTTCAGCTGGACCGAGATCTGCCGCACGATGTCGTCGTCGCCGACGTAGACATCGGCGTGGGCGACCTTGACCGCGCCCTTGACCTCGTTCTTCGCCCGGTCGATTTCCGCCCTCGTGGGAAGCGGACCGGCGGCGCCGAGCTGAGCCTTGCAGGCCGGCCCTTCGACCAGTTCGACCGCCGAGTCGATCGCCCCGGCGACGTCGAGATCGCCGCTGATCTTGGTCGTGCTCGTGCCGCCGACTTCGGCGCCGCCTTCGTTGCTGAGGTCTTCGAGGAAGTTGGAGATCTTCAGCTTGCCGGCTTCTTCCTGGCAGGCGGTCAGGCTCGCCGATTCGCCCCCGTTGCCGCTTTTCTTCCCGGCTTCCTTGATCGCCGATTCGACGAAGCTGAAGGTGGTCGGGTCGACTTCGTACTCGGTCCCTTCGTATTCGACGTAGGCGGTGTTCGGCAGCAGCGTCAGGCCGCCGTCGAAGTTGACCTCTTCGCCGCCCACCTTGCCCGCGACCCTCGCGGTCATCGCGAACTGGGGGTGGCTTCCCGTGCCACCGCCCTGGAACGGCCCGGAGAGGCTGACGTCGACGTTGCCGCCTTCCTTGCCCGCCGCCCTGATCCCGAGCGAGAGGTCGAGCTTGCCGCTTTCGATGCCCTGCAGCGTCGCTTCGTCGACGACCTGCTGCGGGTTCTCGCCGCTCTTGCTGCTGCCACCGCCGCAGGCTGCGAAGGCGGTCGCCAGCGCGACCAGCGCGGCGCAGGTGAGGAGGAATCGAAGTCGGCTCAAAGCGGTGGGCCTCCTGGAGGTCGGATCGGGAGTGCGGGATGGTAAGGCTAGACGGTGGCTCACCGGTTGCGCTGGTTCTCTACCTGCGGCGGCGTGCTTTCGGTGATGTTGAGGGCGAGCGGGAAGAGGAAGGCGCCGAGGAAGATCAGGATCACGCCGATCGCGACCAGCCAGCGCGAGGCCGAGAGGTGGCCGAGGATGCCGGTGGCGAAGCCGACGATCATCAGCGCGAGGTAGGGGGTCGCGCTGTGCGGCAGCAGCGTGGCGAGCGAGAGGGCGAAGTCGGGCACGGCCGCGCATTATCATCGGCCGCGATGGCCGCAGCCCCGCAATCCGGCAGCGTCGCCGAGACCAAGCAGGCGCTGGCGCGCGCCGGCTACCTCGCCGACGAGCCCGCCGCCCTGGTCTCCTTCCTCGCCCAGCGGCTCGGCAAGCCGATCCTGGTCGAGGGCCCGGCGGGGGTCGGCAAGACCGAGCTGGCCAAGGCGCTCTCGCGGGCGACCGGGCGGGAGCTGATCCGCCTCCAGTGCTACGAGGGCCTCGACGAGGCGAAGGCGCTGTACGAGTGGAACTACCGCAAGCAACTTCTGCGGATCCAGGCCGGCGGCGAGGACGGCTGGGAGGACGTCCACGGGGACATCTTCTCCGACGAGTTCCTGCTCGAGCGGCCGCTGATGCAGGCGATCGCCAGCCCGGAGCCGGTGGTGCTGCTGATCGACGAGATCGACAAGACCGACCAGGAGTTCGAGGCGATGCTGCTCGAGCTGCTCTCCGACTTCCAGATCACGATCCCCGAGCTGGGCCGGGTCGCGGCGACGACGATGCCGATCGTCGTCCTCACCTCGAACAACTCGCGCGAGCTGACCGAGGCGCTGAAGCGGCGCTGCCTCTACCTCTGGCTCGACTACCCGGAGCTCGAGCGCGAGCTGGAGATCGTCCGCCTGCACGCCCCCGAGCTGCCGGAGGCGCTGGCGCGGCGGCTGGTCGAGGTGGTGCGGATGGTGCGGGCGCTCGACCTGAAGAAGCCGCCCTCGATCGCCGAGTCGATCGACTGGGCGCGGACGCTGCTCTTGATGGGCGCCGAGGACATCGATCGCGAGACCTTCGAGCAGTCGATGTCGATCATCGTCAAGCACCGCACCGACATCGACCTGGTCGCCGAGCGGGTGGGGATGAAGCTCTCGGCGCCGACGCAGGCGGGGTGAGCCCGACGGCCTCGCCCTACGGGCCGCGGGCCGAGGCCGGCCCGCCCGGGCTCGCCGCGAAGCTGCTCGGCTTCTGCGAGGAGCTGCGCGAGGAGGGGGTCGCGGTCGGGACCTCGGAGATCCTCGACGCCTTCGCGGCGCTCGACCAGGTGCCCTGGACCTCGCACGACGACTTCCGCGAGGCGCTGGCGGCGACGATCGCCAAGTCGCAGGAGGACCGGCGGCTGTTCGAGCTGCTGTTCGAGCGCTGGTTCTTCCGCGCCGCCGAGACCGAGGCGATCGAGCGCGGGATCGGCGAGGAGACCGACACTCGCTACGAGGGCGGCGAGCGACTCGACATCGACGAGCTGCGCGAGCAGGTGCGCCAGGCGATCCTCGACGGCGACGACGGCGAGATGCGCGACCTGGCGCGGCTGGCGATCGCCGCCTTCGGGCGGCGCGGCGAGGGCTCCGGCGTGGTCGGGGTCGACGTGCAGCGGATCCGCCGCACGCTCGAGCTCTCGGCCGGGACCCGGCAGGGCGGCGAGGACGGCGCCGGCGAGCTGCCGCCGATCGACCGCGAGCAGCTCAACCGCTTCGAGCGCCACCTGCGCCGCGAGCTGGAACGCGACCTGATCGAGCGCACCGAGACGCTGCCCCCCTCGCGCCCGCTGGCCGAGCTGGACCGCGCCCTGCCGACCAGCCCGACCCAGGACCTGGCGGCCGTCCACCGCGCCGTCTCGCAGATGAAGCGGCGGCTGGCGACGCTCGGGCACGAGCAGCGGGGGCGGCGCAAGGGGCAGACGGTCGACGTGCGGCGGACGATGCGCGCCTCGCTGGAGACCGGCGGCGTGCCGCTGCGCCTGCGCTTCCGGCCGAAGCGACCGCGCCGGCCCGAGATCTACGTGCTCTGCGACGTCTCGACCTCGGTCACCTCGGCCAGCGTCTTCTTCCTCTCGGTCCTGCACGCCCTGCACGACTCGTTCCGCAAGCTGCGCAGCTTCGTCTTCATCGAGCGGATCTCCGAGGTGACCGAGATCTTCGAGCACGAGCGCGACTTCCGCGAGATCGCCAAGCGGATCTCCAGCGAGGGCGGCGTCGCCGACGTCTCCGGCTACACCGACTACGGCCGCGTCTGGCTCGAGTTCCTGAGCGAGATCTCCGACGACCTCGACCCGCGCTCGACCGTGATCGTGCTCGGGGACGCGCGCACCAACGGCCGCGAACCGCACGCCGAGGTCTTCGCCCAGGTGGCCGAGCGGGCCGGCCGCCTCTTCTGGCTCAACCCCGAGCCGAAGCTCTACTGGAACTACGGCGACTCGGTGATGGCCGCCTACGAGCGCCACTGCGACGGCGCCTTCGAGTGCTGGACCACGCGCCACCTGGAGGACTTCGTCAACGTGGTGGCCGGCGGCGTCCCCGCAGCGGACTGAGCCGTTCCGCCGACTCGTCGGCGATCCTCTTCCCAACCCGTCCACAGGAGGAGAGATGGAGCCCTCGCCCTACCCAGTCACGTTCTCGGTCGACTACCCGGAGCGGCAGTTGAACCGGTTGACGACCTTCTTCCGCATCTTCACCGTGATCCCGATCGCGATCGTGATCGGCCTGCTGCCGGGCGGCAGCGTCGAAAGCTATGGCGAATACGGCGCCGCGATCACGGCCGGCAGCCTGATTTTCGTGCCGATCGTCCTGATGCTGCTCTTCAAGAAGAAATACCCGCGCTGGTGGTACGACTGGAACCTCGAATTCCTGCGCTTCGGCAATCGCATCGGCGTCTACCTGGCGCTGATGGACGACGAATACCCCTCGACCGACGAGATGCAGGCGGTCCACCTCGACTTCGCCTACCCGGACGTCGAGCGCCTCGAACGGGGGCTGCCGCTGGTCAAGTGGCTGCTCGCCATCCCGCACTACGTGGTGCTCTTCTTCCTCGGCATCGGCGTCTTCTTCGCCGTGATCGGCGCCTGGTTCGCGATCCTCTTCACGGGCCGCTACCCGCGCGGCATCTTCGGCTTCGTCGAAGGCACGATCCGCTGGAGCAACCGGGTGACGGGCTACGCCTTCACCCTGGTCACCGACGAGTACCCGCCGTTCCGGCTCGCGCCCTGAGGCAGTACGACAGGAACCTCGTCAATCGTCGCGCCGATGGCGACGCTGGATCGGATCGTCAAACACATGGAGCAGGGTAAAAGCAACCGCAAAGGCGACGACCTCCATCGCCTGCTGTCCGCCTTCTGAATCCGGGAACAGGAAGACACCCAGCCCGAGAATGCAGATAGAAGAAAGCAGCGAGATATAGAAGTATCGCGTGATCTTGGGCATTCGGCTACCTCGTCAGCAGATCGTAACACAGACAAAAGACTCCTACCAGACCACCCAAGAAGCCATCCCTCAGGGCATTGCCATCCAGCTCTTTGCGCGAACGGCCGCGGAGCACACCGGCGGCCGCCGCGACAAAGCCCCCGACGATGGCCCCATAACCGATAGAGGTCGCAGCCAATTCCAGCAGGGTGGTGAGAAAACCGACTTGGGCGACGACGGACACCGATCGATCGTGACCGACACCGGCGCGCATGTGGCGCGCAGAGTGTAAGAATTTCGCACGCTTTATGTGCCGAGGATTACGTAGGCAGCGGGCCGCCGGCCAGGGCGACCACGGCGCCGATCAGGCCTGCGGCGAGAAGGGTGCGGACGACGCTCTGGCGGGCCGCGAGGAGGGCGATCGCGGCCGCGGCCAGCACCGCCGCCTGCCAGGCCTCGCTGAGGGCCAGGGCCAGGGGGATCGCGGAGCCGAGGATGGCGCCGATCGCCGCCGGGCCGGCGCCGTCGAGGAAGGCGCGCGCCCTGAGGTCACTGCGGAGGCGGTCGAAGCGCTCGGCACCGATCAGGACGAAGGAGAACGAGGGGGCGAAGGCGACCGCCGAGGCGAGCAGGGCGCCCCATACCCCGGCCGCCGCGTAGCCGACGACCGCGACCGTGTGCACCACCGGCCCCGGGGTGACCTGCCCCAGGGCAACCGCGTTGAGGAACTGGCCGTCGCTCATCCAGTGGTAGCGGTCGACGGCGTCGGCCTGCATCAGCGGCACGATCACGAAGCCGCCGCCGTAGGAGAGGGCGCCGACCTTGAGGGCGACCCAGGCGAGGGCGCCGATGCCGCCGCCGGCGACGGCGGCCACCGGCATCAGCCCGAAGCTTCCCGCTGCCGTCCCGACGATCCCGGGGCGGCGAACCAGCAGCTCGACCAGGCCGCAGGCAAGCAGGACGATCACCAGCCATGGACCGATCAGCGCCGTCGCGAGCAGGCCGGCGCCGCCGTAGAGCACCCAGCGCAGTGGGTGGGTGCTCTTCGCCCGCTCCCAGCTCGCCGGGACGAGGCCGAGGCCGGCCCGCAGCGCCACTGCCGCAACGGCGGCGCCCGCCCCGGCGCCCGCTCCCAGCACCCAGGCGGGCGGTGCCGAGGAAAGGAACAGAGCCGCAAGCGCGAGGATCGCGACCAGCCCGGGCAGGATGAAGCCGGCGCCGCCGGCAAGCGCCCCGCGGACCCCGCGCAGCCGCCAGGCGCAGAAGATCGAGAGCTGCGTCGACCCCGGCCCCGGCAACAGGTTGGTGGCGGCGATCGCGTCCTCGAACTGCTCGGCGCTGAGCCAGGCGTTGCGAACGACGCAGAGCCGGCGGAAGAGGGCGATGTGCGCCGGCGGCCCACCGAAGCCGACACAGCCGATCCGTCCCCACTCGCGCAGGATCGTGACGAGCGAGGGCTGGGGGCGGTCGTCCGCCGGGCGTTCAGTCGGATGCACCGTCGGTCAGTGAGCCTCCCACACGGCCGGCTCCCGCGTCAGGCGGAGCACCTCGGCGGGAAGCTCGCCGCGGGCGACGTCGGCCAGGGTCACCGACTCGAGCACGGCGCGCATGTTGGCGCGCAGCGCCACCCACACCTCGCGCAGGGGGGCGGCGCTGCCGGCGTAGGAGAGCTCGTCGGGCCGCTCGGAGCGGATGCTCGCGATCGGGCCCTCGACGGTGCGGATGACGTCCGCCAGCGTGATCGTCTCCGCTGGCCGCGCGAGCCGGTACCCGCCCTCCGCGCCGCGCTGGCTGCGCACCAGCCGCGCGTGGCGCAGCTCCAGCAGGATGTTCTCCAGGAACCGCAGGGGGACCCGCTGCGCGGAGGCGATCGCTTCTCCCTTGACCGGCCCGCCGCCCGCCGCCGCGAGCTCCACCATCGCCCGGATCGCGTAGTCGACCTTCGCCGTCAGGTGCATCGTCGGGCCGATCGTCGAAGCCACTCAGTCTCCACCCGTTTCTCCGAGCAACGCCGGCGCCAGGGTCTTGGTCTTCGACGCCGCCGCAAGGCCGAGCCGTTCGAGGCCGAGCAGTTCCTCGGTCGAGCGCAGCAGCGCGTAGGGTTCGTAGGCGGCGCCGTCGCTCGATCCGGGAGCCAGGAAGCGCGAGACGAGCAACGCGCCGACCCGCAGCGGTTCGCCCTTCGCCGCCTCGGCTTCCGCCGTGGAGGGGTCGATCCCCGCGAAGGTGACGATCAGCAGGCCGTCCTTCTCGTAGGCGGGCGAGGCGAGGATCTGCGGCACCCATTTCGAGAGGAAGGCATCGGCCGCAGCCGGACCTTCGACCGAGCCTGCGGCGCACTCCCCCAGCGTGCCCGAGTCGCAGGGCGTCGGCGCGATGTAGGAGTAGTCGGCGGTGTCGCCGGCCTTCTGCAGATCGGCCGTCAGATCTCCGATCGGGACGTCGTCGCTGGCGCAATCGCCGAGGTCGAGGAGCGAGTGGAAGTAGGCGAACGGGTTCCGGCTCGGCGCGTAGCCGCCGGGTGCGGGTTCGACGACTTCGCCGGGGTCGGGATGAACGCAGTTGGCCGGCCGGCCTTCGTCCTCCATGCCGTCGACGTAGGCCCGCCAGGTGAACCGGGCGCTGGTGAGCTGATCGGCGATCGTCAGCGCTTCGACCGGGTACACGCAGCCGGCGCCGGGGACGACGCCCTTCGCATTCGGGACGGCGCCAGCGGAGAATTCGGCATAGGTCGGGCATTCGGCCTTGGTGGCGGCGTTCGGCGGCTGGCCGGAGACGGCGGCGATCTCGTTCGGCAGCGCCGCGGGGTCGAGCAGCGAGTAGCCGGAGAGCAGCTCTCCCTGCGGGCGCAGCGTGCCCGACAGGTAGGGCATCTGGGAGGCGGTCCCGAAGGCCGCTTCGTAACCCGAGCCGGCCAGGGAGATGACGAAGACGTGCTTGATCCGGCCGGCTTCCGGTTTCGGAGTCGAGGGGGTCGCGGGGGCGCTCTGCGGCGCCGGTTCGGCCGGCTTGGGGCTCGGCGGCGGAGCTGGGGCGGACGGTGAGGCCGACGGCGCGGTGGCGGCTGTGGCAGGCGGATCGCCGGCGGCGGAGATCGCTGGCGAACCGCTCCCTGGCGACGGGGCGGCGCTCGCGCTCGGTGCGCTCGCGACGGCGCCGCTGTCGGCGGCGCGGCTGCGGCTGAGCAGGGCGGCGAGGGCGGCTCTGTCGCCGCTCCCGGTCAGCGCCGCCACGACGATCGCCGAGGTCGCGACCACCGAGGAGGCGACCAGGAGGCCGAAGCGATTCCCGGTCAGCGAGCCAGCCGCGGCGATCGCCCGCTCGATGGGGTTGCCGAGCCGCCGCTTCACTCGCGCGCCTCCTCCGGATCGAGCATCTTCAGCATCCGCTCTGCCTCGAGCAGCTCGGCGTCGACGCGCTGCAGCTCGGCGGCCTTGCGGGTGAGGACGTCGAGCCGCACGTGGTCGCGGATCGCCATCTCGTAGAAGGCGCCGCCGAGGTCGGCCTGCACGATCGTGAACTTCTCCAGCAGGCGATCGCGCTGCGCGCGCACGTCGTCGCTCACGGTTCCCCTCCCCCGGTCGGCGCGGCGGGAGCCGAGCCGGGGTTGCCGCCGACGACCACCACGTCGGGCAGGCTCTGCTGCGCTTTGATGTAGTTCGAGCCGGTCTGTTCGGGGTTGTCTTCGATGATCTTGGTGTCTTCTTCGATCTGCTTCTTCGTCGCTTTGAAGCCGGTCACCTGGTGGACGGTCCCGTTCGCGGTGTGGGCGACGACCTTGCCGCCGCCCTTGGCCTGCGCCTTCGCCTGCTTGCCGCCGTTTTTCGATTTCGGCCCGGTGGCGGCGACCGTTCCCGCCTGGGCGGCGCCGGAACCGGCCACCGCGGCGTTCTGTTCGCGCAGCGCCTGCACCAGAGCGCCGTTGTCTTCGCCCGAGCCGGCCTTGCCGACGACGACCCCGATCGCCACCGCGATCGGCAGCAGGGCGAAGAAGCCGACCGCGGCCGCCCTGCTGCCCCCGGAGGCCTTGGCGGGAGGGCGCGCCACCGGCCTGCGGGCGCGTTTGCTCATCGCCGCGAAATAGCGCGAGGCCGGGTTGGCTCCGTTGCCGCGCCGCGCCGCGCAGTGGACGCAGTAGCGCTGCTGCGGGTCGAGCGGCGCGCCGCACTCCTCACAGGGCTCGTATCTGCCGTGACTGCCGGCGGCCGGTGGCTGCTCGGTCTGGGCTTTCATCGTTGGCGGTCCCCCTGTCGGTCCGGCTTGGATCGCTGCTTGCTCCTGTGCTTGTGCTCGCGCGCTTCGAGAATGCGTTCGGATTCGGCCCGCTTCCGCACCGCGGTGTCGTGCGTGGTCGCGCAGCCCGAGATCGCCCCGAGGAGGAGCAGGCCGCAGACGGCGAGCAGCCCGAGCCGGGCGCCGGGAAGAGCCCTAGCCGAACGCACCGCTCACGTACTCCCGCGTCCGCTGCTCGCGAGGCGAGCCGAAGAGCGCCGTCGCGCTGCTGTACTCGACCAGCTCGCCCAGGTACATGAAGGCGACGTGGTCGGCGACCCGGTAGGCCTGCTGCAGGTTGTGGGTGACGATCACGACCGCGACGTCGTCGCGCAGCTTCACGATCAGGTCCTCGATCACCTGCGTCGACTGCGGGTCGAGCGCCGAGCAGGGCTCGTCGAGCAGCAGCACCTCCGGCTCGGCGGCCAGGGCCCGGGCGATGCAGAGCCGTTGCTGCTGGCCGCCGGAGAGCTTCAGGGCGGGATGGTCGAGGTTGTCCTTGACCTCCTCGAACAGGCCGGCCCGCTCCAGGGCGCTGTGGACCTGGGGCTCGAGAGCCTTCCTGCGCCCGCGTCGCGACCCCTGCTCGCGCAGCACGTAGGCGACGTTGTCGAAGACGCTCATCGGGAACGGGTTGGGCTGCTGGAAGACCATCGTCACCCGGCGCCGCAGCAGGGTCGGCTCGATCTCGGCGATGTCGACGTCGTCGAGCAGGATGCGGCCGCACAGCGTCGCCGTGCGGGTCAGCTCGGTGAGCCGGTTGAGCGAGCGCAGCAGCGTCGTCTTGCCGCAGCCCGAAGGGCCGATCATCGCCAGCACCTCGCCCTGGCGGATCGGGAGCGAGACCGACTTCACCGCTTCGCGGTCGGCGTAGGAGACGGAGACGTCGTCGACCTCCATGCGGCGAATCGAGAACTGGGGGGCGCCGATCGAGCGCCGCGCCGCGGTGAAGCCCCCCACGGGGGCGCCGTTGCCGTTGCTCGACGGCGCCGCCGCGAGCGGCGGCGCCTCCCGGGCGGCTGGCGGGTCCTCGGCGTCGAGCCGCCGGATCGGCGGCGGGGGCGGCTTCAAGAACTCCACGTTCCAACCTTTCTCGCACGGCGGTGGACGACGTCGACGGCGGCGTTGAGGGCCAGGACCATCAGCAGCAGGACGAAGGCCGCCGCGTAGGCTTTCTGCGGCTGGTTGAGGTTCCCGGTCGGAGAGGCCTCGTAGACGAAGTTGGTCAGCGTCGTGCCGGCCCCGCGCAGGTAGTCGAGCGGGAAGACGGAGCCTTCGACCGGGGCGAAGTTCTGCGTCGCGCCGAGCAGGACGACGATGATCGCCGTGTCGCCGATGATCCGCCCGAGGCCGAGCATCGCCCCCGTCGCCACCTGCGGCCGGGCGGTCGGCAGCAGGATCCTGCGCGTCGTCGCGATCTTCGTCTTGCCGACCGCGTAGGAGGCCTCGCGCACGTGCTGGGGGATCGCGTTCAACCCCTCGCGGGTGCTGGCGACGATCAGCGGCAGGGCGACCAGGGAGAGCATCGCCGAAGCGGCGAAGAAGGAGCGGCCGAAGACCACGCCTTCGGAGCTGCGGCTGAGGAAGCCGAGCGCGGCGCTGGAGAAGATCACCGTGCCGAACAGGGCGAGGACGATCGAGGGGATGCCGGCGATCGCCTCGATCGTCGACTCGGTGATCCGCGCGAGGGCGGCCGGACGGCCGTACTCGACCAGCCAGACGGCGACTCCGACGCCGACCGGAAGGGCGAGGGAGATTCCCATCGCGGCGACGATCAGCGTTCCGAAGAGGGCATCCGAGAAGCCGCCGCTTTCGGCCTGGTCGAAGCCCGCGGTGGCCGGCGTCACCAGCATCGACGGCCGCAGGTACCGGATCCCCTGCAGGAAGAGGTAGACGACTATCGCCACGGCGATCGCGCAGAAGAGAAGCCCCAGTGCCCAGCAGATCGCCAGGCCGATGCGATCGGAGATGCGCCAGGCGGCGCTCGCCTCGACCGCGCCCTTCCGCGCCGCCGGGGGGCTCGCGCTCGGCGGCGCGGGTGGGGTCGCAACGGGGGTACCCATCAGGCCGTCGCCCCGTATTTGCGCATCGCCCGCCTCGCGACCCAGCCGGCGAGCGAGAACAGCGCCGCCGAGAACAGCAGCACCGCCGCGATCGCGAACAGGGTCGCGTTGGCGGGCGCCGATCCGAGCGAGTCGATGTTCTTGACGATCGTCGGCGCCAGCGGCCGCGAGGGCTCGTAGAAGAAGATCAGGCCGTCGGCCGGGTTGGGCGCGAAGGCGACCGAGCCGGAGACCATCGCCAGCATCACCGCCTCGCCGATCGCCCGCGCGACGGCCAGCACGGTCCCCGCGACGATCGCCGGGCGGGCGCTGCGGACCGCGATCTTCCAGGTCGTCCGCCAGCGGTTCACGCCGAGCGCCAGCGAGCCCTCCAGCCAGCCGGGCCGCACCGAGCGCAGCCCGTCGGAGAAGATCGAGGTCATCAGCGGCGCGATCATCACCGTGAGGATCAGCACCGCAGCCAGCAGGCTGTAGCCGCTGAGCGAGATCACCCCCGCCACCGAGGCCTTCTGGGACTCGGTGACCAGGTGGTTGCCGATGAACGGCACGATCACCAGCACGCCGAGCAGCCCGTAGATCACCGAGGGGACACTGGCGAGGAAGCGGACGACCGGCTGCAGGACGTTGCGCATCCACCCCGGCGCGAACTCGACGATGAAGACCGCGACGAACAGCGAGCAGAAGAGCGCGATCGCGATCGCCCCCCCGACGATCAGGATCGTGCTCCAGATCAGCTGCCAGGCATGGAAGGTGTAGACGTCGTGGCCGGCGCTGAGGCCGGAGAGGTAGATCGCGTTGAGCTGGGCTTCGACGCTGCCCCCGGCCCCGAACCAGGCCAGGCCGTTATGGGAGAACGAGGGCCAGGCGCGGACGAAGACGGTGACGATCAGCGCCAGCAGCAGCCCGACGACGGCGCAGACCAGCGTGCCGAGCATCCGCTCGGCACGCTGGTCCGACCACCGTGGGCCGTACTCGAGGGGGAGGCGCTCCTCATCCATCCGCCTAGTGCTTCTTCTTGGCCTTCTTGTTGAAGGCGGGGACGCCACCGGCTTTGAGGATCACTTCGCCGGCCAGCGGGCTGGTCCGCGCCCAGTCGATGAACTTCTGCAGCGCCGGCGGGCTGGTGCTCCCGTCCCCCGGCAGAACCAGGAAGAGGTAGCGCGAGAGCGGGTACTTGAGCGGCTCGACGCTGATCTTGTCGGCCTGGCAGGGAACGCCGTTGACCTTCAGGGCCTTCTGGCCCTTGCCCTGCCAGGCGAGCCCGTCGTAGCCGATCGCGTTCGGGTCCTGTTTGACCGCGTTGACGACGAGGCCGTCGGCGGTCAGCGCGTTGACGTTCGACGACGGCAGTTCGTTGTTGAGCACCGCCTGGAGGAAGAAGTTGTACGTCCCCCCGTTGGTGTCGCGGCCGACCGGGTCGATCGTCGTCGCCAGGCCGGATCCGGGCACCTGGCTCCAGTTGGTGATCAGGCCCCTGTAGATGTCATGGGTCTGCTGGATGGTGATGCTGCTCAGCTTGTTCTTCGGGTTGACGTCGAGGCAGAGGCCGTCGAGGAACATCTTGATGTAGGTCGTGCCGGCGTCGCTGGGCAGCGGCGTGCGGGCCTGCCCCGCGAACTGGCTGACGCCGTTCTGGACGTCTTTGACGCCGGCGTTGCCGCCGTTCGCCGTGTAGACGAAGTGGACCTTGTGGTTGACCTGCTTGGTGTAGGTGCTGAACAGGGCTTGGAGCACCGGCTGCGCGGCGACCGAGCCCGACCCGATCAGGGTCTGAGCGCCGGCAGATGCCGGCACGGCGAGCCCCAGGAGGGCGGCTGCCGCGATGGCGATAGATCTGATTCTCATCCGGTTTGTGGTCCTTTCCTGCCGGGTATTGGACTTTGTTGAGCAACTAACTCGACATCACCCTACCAGCTTCTGTACTTTATTGACCTTCTTAGTAAAGAAGGCTTCCCGGCGGCCCTGAAAATGGAGGATCAATTGCTCAACAGAAGACTGTCCAGGCCTCGCGCCGCGCTCGTGGTGGCGATTGCCGCGACGCTCGCGGCAGTGGTCGCCGTAGGCCCGTCGTTCGCGAAGTCGCAGAAGGCGCCGCACGTCTACCTGACCGGAAAGAAGGCGGCCGGCCTCTACCTGAGGAAGAAGACGGCCAACACCCTCTACCTGAGGAAAAAGGCGGCCGGGAACCAGTTCGTGGCAAAGGCGGACGCGCCGCTGGCGCCGGTCGTCGGTATCGCCGCCGGGACCGCGCCGTTCTCCGCCGCGGCGACCACGCCCGGCTACATCCCGTCGGCGTTCACCTCGCTCGCCACGCCGGGGAACGCGCCGGCGGTGATCACGTTCTCCGGCAACGCGACCTGCACGACGGAAAAACCGACGGTGGAACTCGCCTGCCCGATCCAGATCCTGGTCGACGGTCAGAGCACGGGGAAAGTCAACTTCTCCCCGGCGACGGCCTTCTCCCCGAAAGCCGCTCCGCTGGCCTACACGGTGACGCAGACCACGGTGCTCGCCAAAGGCGGCCACACGGTAGCCGTCCAGTACGCCGGCGCGGCGAAAGTCACGTTCGCGCTGAAAAGCTGGAGCCTGGCCGTCCAGGTCTACCCCGAACGCCCGGAACCGGCCACGACGGAAACCGGCAAGTCGACGACCGGAACCGGCAAGTAGCCGGCGCTCCCCCCGCCATGCCGACCCCGGCCACGCCCCTTCGGCGCGGTCGGGGTCGGAGCGTTCACCGTCCCCGCGCCTGCAGGTAAGGGGGCGGTGCCAGGGAGTCGCCGAGGATCAGCCGGGCGCGGTAGTAGACCGCCTCCCAGGCCTGGGTATCGAGGTCGTCGCCTCCCCGCGACTGCGAGCCGGCCGGCCGCTGCCGCATCACGCCGGCGATCCTGCCACGGGAGACGAAGGTCGTGGTGGGTGGTGGGGAGCTCACCGATTCTCCTTCCCTAGTTTGTTGACCATCTAACTCAAGAATAGCACAAAAAGGGGTAGCGGCGAGTTGGGGCAGGGCGCCACCCGGCAAAGCGCGCCCCGCCCCGTCGCCTCTTCAGGCGGCTGCAGATACCTCTGCGTCGCCCCCGCCCTGCGGGTCGCGGGGAGTCGAGGCCCCGTGGCCGTCGGACAAGGATGGACCGCTGAAGCTCTTGGCCTGGCCGGTCCGCAGGTGGACGATCTGGCCCTCTCGCAGCTCCAGGCGCTGCAGCTCGGACCGCGTCAGCTGCGCCCAGACGTCGGTGCCGTCGCCGAGCACGAGCTCGACCCGGACCTCGAAGCCGAGCGGGACGACGCGGCGGATCATCGCCTCGACCGTGCCCTCGTCGCGGTCGAGCACGATCTGCATGTCGTGCGGGCGGACGAAGTGCTCGCCGAGCCGGTTGACCTCGCCGACGAAACTCATCACGAACTCGTTGGCGGGGTGGTCGTACAGATCGTCGGCGGTTCCCGACTGCTCGACCCGGCCCTCGTTCATCACCACCAGCTGCTCGGCGACGTCCATCGCCTCCTCCTGGTCGTGGGTGACGAAGATCGTCGTCACACCGGTCTCGTCGTGCAGGCGCCGCAGCCAGCCACGCAGGTCCTTGCGCACCTTGGCGTCGAGCGCGCCGAACGGCTCGTCGAGCAGCAGCACCTGCGGTTCGATCGCCAGCGCCCGGGCGAGCGCCATCCGCTGGCGCTGGCCGCCGGAGAGCTGATCGGGGTAGCGCTCGGCCAGGCCATCGAGCTGGACGAGGCGCAGCAGCTCGTGGACACGGGTGTCGATCTGCTGCTTCGACCACTTGCGGATCCTCAAGCCGAAGGCGACGTTGCCGAACACCGTCATGTGCTTGAAGGCCGCGTAGTGCTGGAAGACGAAGCCGACCCCGCGCTTCTGGGCGGGCTTGACGGTCGCGTCCTCGCCACGGATCATGACCCTGCCGGCATCGAGGTCCTCCAGCCCCGCGATCGCCCGCAGCAGGGTCGACTTGCCGCTGCCACTGGGCCCAAGCAGCGCGGTCAACGAGCCGTCGGGCACGTCTATCGAAACGTTGTCGAGAGCCTGAAAGTCACCGAAGCGCTTGCACGCTCCCTCGACTGCGATCCCCATCAGGAACCCTCCTTCGCGTTGGACATCGAGATCGCGGCGTCAGCCGCGATCGGAATCGGCCCGCCGGCGCCGGCCTTGACTTTGCGGCCGCCGACGCTCATCAGCAGCAGCGTGGTCAGGGCGAGCAGGGCGAGCACGATCGCGCCGGCGTAGGCCGCCTGCTCGTTGAACTGCTCGAACGACTTGGCGACGAAGAGCGGCAGGGTCTCGGTCTGGCCCGAGATCGACCCCGAGACGATCGTCACGGCGCCGAACTCGCCGAGAACGCGGGCGGTGGTCAGCACGACCCCGTAGGCGACGCCCCAGCGGATCGCCGGAAGGGTCACTCGCCAGAAGGTCTGCCAGGGGTTGGCGCCCAGGGTCGATGCCGCCTGCTCCTGCTCGGTGCCGATCTCCTGCAGCACCGGCACCACCTCGCGCACGACGAAGGGCAGCGAGACGAAGATGCTGGCGAGGATCATGCCGGGGGTCGAGAAGAGGACCTTGATGCCCCATTCGGAGAGGGTCGTGCCGAACCAGCCCTCGTTGCCGTAGAGGAGGAACAGCGAGAGGCCGATCACGATCGGGGAGATCGCGAAGGGCAGGTTGATGATCCCGTCGATCGCCGCGTTGCCCTTCCACCTGTGGCGGACGAGCAGCAGCGCGCAGCCGACTCCGAAGATCGTGTTGAGCGGGACGGCGACGGCGACCATCAAGAGCGTCAGCCAGATCGCGTGCAGCGCGTCGGGCGAGGTCATCGCTTCGATCGGCGGCCCGATCCCGTGCTCGAAGCTCTTGTAGAAGATCATCCCGACCGGGGCGAGCAGGAGCAGGCCGAGATAACCGAAGGCGAGCATGCGCAGGCCCCACTTGGCCTTCATTTGCGAACCCCCCTGCGCGCGAAGAGGCTGACCGCGACCAGCAGGGCCAGCGAGATCGCCAGCAGCACGACCGAGACGGCGGCGGCGCCGGAGACGTTGCCGGACTCGATCTGGCTGCGGATGAAGACTGAGGAGACCTCGGTCTTGAAGGGGATGTTGCCCGAGATCAGGATCAGCGAGCCGTACTCGCCGAGCGCCCGGGCGAAGGCGAGCAGGGCGCCGGCGAGGATGCCGGGCAGGAGGTTGGGGAAGATGATCCGCCGGAAGACGGTGAAGCCGCCGGCGCCGAGCGAGGTCGCCGCCTCCTCCATCTCCCGGTCCATCTCCATCAGCAGCGGCTGCACGGCGCGGGTGACGAAGGGTAGGGTGACGAAGCAGAGGGCGACGACGATCGCGACCCGGGTGAAGGCGATGTCGAGCCCGATCGGGCTTTCCGCCCCGTAGAGGGTGAGCAGGGTGAGGCCGGCGACGATCGTCGGCAGCGCGAACGGCAGGTCGATCAGCGCGTTGACGGCGCCCTTGCCGGGGAACTCGTCGCGGACGAGGACCCAGGCGATGATCGTGCCGAAGAAGGCGTTGATCGCGACGACGATCAGCGAGCTGATCACGGTCAGCTTCAGCGCCGCCATCGACTCGGCGCCGGTGACCGAGCCCCAGAAGGCGCCGAGGCCGCCGCTGAGCGACTCGTCGAGCACCGCCGCCAGCGGCAGCATCACGATCAGCGACAGGTAGAGGACGACCACTCCCCTGCCGAGGCCGACGCCGACGCCGGGCAGGCGGATGCCCGCCCGGGGCGGCGCGGTGGGAACGGTTGCCGGGTGACCCTCCATGCTTCGTTGCGGCTACCCGCTCGTCGAGACCCCGAGTTCCTTCTCGATCGCGGCGACCTTGCCGGTTTCGTCGTCGAAGAACTCGTCGTTGACCTTGCTCCAACCGCCGAACTCGGCGATCTTGAACAGGTCCTCGGGGGTCGGGAACCGCTTCGGGTCGACCAGCTTCGGGTTGACCGGGCGGTAGCCGTTCTCCGCCCAGATCTTCTGGCCCGCGTCAGACCAGATGTAGTCGAGGAAGGACTGGGCGGCAGCCGGAGCGTCTTTGGTGACCGCGATCGGCGTCTCGATCAGGATCGTGCTGGGCGGGATCGTGTAATCGACGTCCTCGCCTTCGTCCTGAGCCTTGATCGCCTCGTTCTCGTAGCCGAGCAGCACGTCGCCCTCGCCCTGGGTGAAGGCGGCAAGCGCGTCGCGGGCGCTACCGGGCTGGACCACGGTCTTTTCGAGCAGCGTCTTGACCGCTTCGAGCGCCTCCTTTTCCGACTTGCCCTCGTGGATCAGGGTGCCGTAGACGGCCATGATGTTCCAGCGGGCCGAGCCCGAGCTGAACGGGTTGGGCGTGATCACGTCGACTTCCTTGCTGAGCAGATCGTCGAAGGAATGGATGCCGTCTGGGTTCCCCTTGCGGGTGACGATCACGACGACCGAGTCCTCGGCGATCCCGTCGTACTTCTGCTTGTCCCAGTCCTGGGCGACGAGCTCGCCTTCTTCGACCAGGCGTTCCATGTCGCCGGCCTGGGAGAAGTGGACGACGGACGCGGGCTGGCCGGCGGCGACGGCGCGGCTCTGGTCGCCGGAGGCGCCGAACGAGTTGCTGAAGCTGACGCCCGAGCCGGCGGAGGTCGCCTCGAAGCCGGGCTCGAGGCCTTCTTCGTAGACGGCCTCCGGGGTCGAGTAGCCGACCACGGCGATCTGGCCGCCGCCGGAATCCGAGCCGGAGCTTCCGCACCCCGCCACGACCAGCGCCGCGATCGCGAGCAACGCGACTGCGAGGCCCACCCCCACGCTCTTCCCGCCCATGCCTCCGGTCGTCATCCAGACCCCTTTCTTTGTTTCTTGATGAACTTGATTAAGAATGATGGCGCGGCACCCTAGCACAAAGTCGATCAGCAAAGTCAGGAAACTGCCGAAAAAAAACCTCAGCGGGCCGCCCAGGCGTCCGGCTTTGCGGCGAGGTCCTCGACCACGGCCGGCAGTTCGCCGCTGACCAGGTCGGCCAGGGTGACGTGCTCGAGCACGGCGCGGAGGTTGGCGCGAACCGCGATCCAGACCTCGCGCAGGTGCTCGGCGTGGCCGCGGTACTCGATCGACTCCGGCGGCGCCGACTGGACGTGGGCGATCGGCCCCTCCACCGCCCGGACGACGTCGGCGACGGTGATCGCGTCGGCCGGCTTGGCGAGCCAGTAGCCGCCCTTGGCGCCGCGGCGCGCGCGGACGAGGCCGTGGTGCTTCAGCTCGAGCAGGATGTGCTCGAGGAACTGCAGCGGGATGTCCTGCGCCTCGGCCAGGCGCTCGCCCTTGACGGGCTCCTCGCCGGCGGCGGCGAGCTCGGCGGCCGCGCGCACGGCGTAGTCGGCCTTGGCGGAGACGCGCATGACAGCTAGTTAATCAGTCACCCGATCGTGTCAGGCGCCAGCTCTCCCGCGCGGTCGAGCGCTTGCTGCGCTTCGCGCTCGCGGCGGCGGTGCAGCCAGTGGGGCGCGTAGAGGATCGCGCCGAGCCCGATTGCGGCCACGGCGGCGGCGATCGGCCAGACGGTCGGGTCGCCCTTCTGGATCGTGACGATCCCCGAGCCGACCAGCACCACGCCGAGGGCGGTGCGGATGAAGCCCTGCGGAGCGCGGCTGGAGAGCGCGGCGCCGATCACCACGCCCGGCACCGAGCCGATCAGGATGTTGCCGGCGAGGACGAAGTCGACGTTGCCGCCGATCCAGTGGGCGATGCCCGCCGCCCAGAGCAGGACGGCGGCGTGGAAGACGTCGGTGCCGACCACCCTTTTCGGCGCCAGCCGGTAGACGGCGATCAGCAGGATCGCGATCACCGTTCCCGAGCCGGCCGAGGTGATGCCGATCACGAAGCCGGTGGTGGCGCCGATCAGCACCGCGGCAACCCGGTGCCTCCGTTCGACGTCGAAGCGGTCGCGCTCGTGAACCAGATCGCGGAGGATCAACGCCCGGGCCAGGGTCACCACGCCGACCATCAGCAGCGTCCCGCCGAGCACCGCGTAGACGAGCGAGTCGAGGCGGTCGGCGCCGACCTGCTTCTCGAGCACCGAGACGAGCGCGACGCCGCTGACCGCGGCCGGCACGCTGCCGAGGGCGAGCCATTTGACCAGCTCCATGTTGACCGTCTTCATCTTCCAGTGGCGCCAGCTGCCGACCGACTTGGTGACGGCCGAGTAGAAGATGTCGGTGCCGATCGCGGTGGTCGGCTGGATGCCGAAGATGAGGATCAGCAGCGGCGTCATCAGCGAGCCCCCACCCATGCCGGTCATGCCGACGAGGATGCCGATGCCGAGTCCGAAAATGACGATGGTTGGGTCCATGCTGGAAGCCCGCGCGACCGGTTATCGACTTTCTTGACCTTCTTGGTCAGAAGCGCGGAGTGCGCCAGGATACCAGTGTGGCTGCGGAAATCCAGCAATTCGCCGGCGAGGCGGCTTCGCCTGCCGGGAGCGAGGCTGCGGCTGCGGTTTCGATCCGCGGCCTCGGCCACTCCTACGCCGACCTGCGGGCGATCGAGCGCCTCGACCTCGAGGTCCCCGCCCACGGCGTGCTCGGACTGGTCGGCCCGTCCGGCTGCGGCAAGTCGACCCTGCTGGAGCTGATCGCCGGCCTGCGGGAGCCGAGCGGCGGCGAGATCGAGGTCGGCGGTGCGGTCGATGCCGGCGGTCGTCTCGCCCGCTGCGCGTTCATGCCGCAGCGCGACCTGCTGCTGCCCTGGCTGGCGGCGATCGACAACGCCGCGCTGGCGCTCCGCAACCGCGGCCAGCGCCGCCGCGCGGCGCGCGCCGAGGCGGCGGCGCTGTTCGAGCGCTTCGGCCTGGCCGGCTTCGAGCGGGCCCGGCCGGCCGAGCTGTCGGGCGGGATGCGGCAGCGGGTCGCCTTCCTGCGCACCCTCCTCTCGGGCAAGCCGGTCCTCGCCCTCGACGAGCCGTTCGCCTCGCTCGACGCGATCACCCGGGCCGAGATGCAGGGCTGGCTGGCTACGGCGCTGCGGGCCGACCCGCGCACCGTCGTCCTCGTCACGCCACGACGTCGAGGAGGCCCTCTACCTCTCGGATCGCGTCGCCGTGCTCTCGGCACGGCCGGCGCGGGTGGTCGAGGAATTGGGCGCCCCGGCCCCCCGCGCCCCCGACCGCGACGCCGCAGTCACCGACCCCGCCTTCGTCGCCGCCCGCGAGCGCGCGATGCACGCGTTGAGGGGGGGTGTGACGACTTAGTGTCGCTATGCGAGAACAACTCGTCACAGCGAGGTTCGCGGTGAGGCGCTGGATCCTCCCGCTGCTGGTGCTCACGCTGCTGATCGGCGCCTGGCAGGTGGCGGCCGGCTCCGGTGCCCTGGCCGGCGTCCTCAACCTCGAAAGCTTCCTCGTCCCGTCGCCGGCCGAAATCGCCTCCTCGCTGTGGGAGAGCCGCAGCCTGCTCGCAGAAAACGCCTGGGTGACCCTGCAGGAGATCGTGCTCGGCTTCCTCTGCGGGCTCGCCGCCGGGCTCGCCTTCGCCGTCCTGCTCAGCCTTTCCGAGACCCTGCGCCGCGCCTTCTATCCACTGCTGGTCGGCTCACAGGCGATCCCGGTCCCGGTCGTCGCCCCGATCCTCGTCGTCCTGCTCGGCTTCGGGATCGGGCCCAAGCTGGCGATCGTCGCGCTCGTCTGCTTCTTCCCGATCGCCGTCAACACGCTGGACGGCCTGCGCTCGGTCGACCCCGAGACGATCAAGATGATGCGCGGCCTCGACGCCTCCCGCCCCCAGCTGCTGTGGCGCGTCGAAGCTCCCACCTCCCTGCCCTTCGTCTTCAGCGGCGCCAAGATCTCCGTCGCGATCGCCGTGATCGGCGCCGTCTTCGGCGAGTGGGCCGGCGCGAGCTCGGGGCTCGGAGTCCTGATCCGGCAGGACACCGCCCAGCTCGAGGTCGCGCGGGCGTTCGCGGCGGTCGTCCTGCTGATGGCGATCGCGGCGGCCCTCTTCGCCCTCCTGGCCCTCGTAGAGCGCCGCGTCGTCACTTGGCGATAGAAAGCAGGGGATGAAGCGCTCCCGACTGCCGGCGATCGCCGCCGCCCTGGCCGTGCTGGCCCTCGCCCCGGGGCTGGCCGCCTGCGGCGAGAAGAGCGAAGAAGGGGGCGCGGAAAGGCAGCCGTTCAGCCTGACGCTCGACTTCTACCCGAACCCGGACCACGCCGGCATCTACATGGCGCAGAAGCTCGGCTACTTCGACGAAGCCGGGCTCGACCTCTCGATCCACACGCCGTCGGACCCGGCGGCGCCGATCAAGGAAGTCGCCGCCGGGCGCACCGACCTGGCGATCTCCTACGAGCCGGAGGTGCTGCTGGCCCGCGAACAGGGGCTCGACGTGGTCGCCGTCGGCGCGGTCGTCGACCGGCCGCTGACCTCGATGATCTGGCTGAAGAAGTCGAAGATCGGCGGCATCGGCGGCCTGCGCGGCAAGACGATCGCGACCGCCGGCATCCCCTACCAGGACGCCTACCTGAAGACGATCCTCGCTCGCGCCGGCCTCTCCCCCTCCGACGTGAACACGGTCAACGTCGGCTACGGCCTGCTTGCCGGCGATCGTCGGCGGCCGCGCCCAGGCGATGCTCGGCGGCTTCGTCAACGTCGAGGGGGTCGACCTGCGGCTGCGCGGCAAGCAGCCGGTCGTCACCCCGGTCGACAGGCTCGGCGTGCCGACCTACGACGAGCTGGTCCTGGTCGCCAAGCGCGAACGGCTGGAGGAAGACCCGGAAGCGATCCGGCTCTTCCTCGCCGCGCTCGCCCGCGGCACCGCCGCGGCGAGGAAGAGCCCGCAGGCGACGGCCGAGGCGCTGCTGGAAGCCAACGGCGACCTCGATCCGGAGCTGACCGAAGCGGAGGTGAAGGCGACCCTGCCGCTGCTCTCGACCCGCGGCCGGATGGACCCGGCCGCCTGGACCCGCTTCGTCGCCTGGATGCGCGAAAACGAATTGATCTCGAAGCGGATCGCGCCGGCCGAAGCGCTCACCGACGCGTACCTACCGAGCGGCGTTCCCCAGTAGTTCGAAGCTGCCCTCGCGCAGCAGCTCCGTCACCTTCTGCGGCACGAGCGGGCGCGAGAAGAGGTGGCCCTGGGCGTAGTCGCAGCCGAACCGGCGCAGCTCGCAGAGCTGGGCCTCGTTCTCGACCCCCTCGGCGATCACGTCGAGCGAGAGCGCCCTGGCCATGCCGATCACCGCCTCGACGATCGCCGTGCGCTCCTGCTCGATCCCCAGCGCCTCGACGAAGGAGCGGTCGATCTTCAGCGCGTCGAAGGGGAAGCGGTTGAGGTAGGCGAGCGAGGAGTAGCCGGTGCCGAAGTCGTCGAGCACCAGCCGCACGCCGATCTCGCTCAGCGCTTCGAGCGTCGCGGTCGCGGTGGCCGACTCCTCGACCAGCGAGCTCTCGGTGACCTCGAGCTGCAGGTTGACCGGGTCCAGCCCGGTGCGGGCGAGGATCTCGGCGACCGAGTCGGCGAGGTCGCGGTGCGCGACCTGACGGGCCGAGAGGTTGACCGAGATGTCGAGCGGCCGCCGGTCCGGCTGCAGCGCGTGCCAGCCGAGCGCCTGGCGGCAGGCGGTCTCCTGCACCCAGCGGCCGATCGGCTCGATCAGGCCGCTGTCCTCGGCGATCGAGACGAACTCGCCGGGGTCGAGCACGCCGCGCTGCGGGTGCTGCCAGCGGACCAGCGCCTCGAGGCCGACGATCTCGCCGCTGCCGAGCGCGACCACCGGCTGGTAGTGCAGCTCGAGCTCGTCGCGCTCGACGGCGTGGCGCAGCTCGCGCTCGACCTCGAGCCGCCGCACCGCGCGGGCGCGCATCTCGGCGTCGAACATCTCGCAGCGGCCGCGGCCGCGCTCCTTGGCGCGGTACATCGCCGCGTCGGCGTCGCGGATCAACATCTCTGCGTCGACCGGCTCGCGGCCCGCCGGCCGCGCCACCGCGATCCCGATGCTGGCGGTGACGAAGTGGTCGGCGCCGCCCATCGAGTAGGGCTCGGCGAACGCCGCGGCGACCCGGTCGGCGATCGCCAGCGCCTCCTCCTCGTCGGCGAGACGATCGACGAGGATGCCGAACTCGTCGCCGCCGAAGCGGGCGACGACGTCGCCGGGCCGCAGGTGGGCGCGCAGCCGCGGCGCCACCGCCCGCAGCAGGTCGTCGCCGGCGTGGTGGCCGATGCTGTCGTTGATCAGCTTGAAGTGATCGAGGTCGAGGAAGAGGATGCCGACCGGCGAGCCGGAGGCGGTACCGCGGCGCAGCGCCTCCTGCAGCGAGTCGACGAAGCTGAGCCGGTTCGGCAGGCCGGTCAACGAGTCGTGCAGGACGCGGTGGCGCAGCGCCTCGTCGGCCGTGTGGCGCTCGAAGGCGTCGGCCAGCACGTTGGCGGAGGCCTGCACGAAGTGGACGTCCTGGGGGGTGAAGCGGCTCGGCTCGGTCGAGTGGATGTCGAAGACGCCGAACGGCCGCTCCTTGCCGGCGATCGGCACGGCGAGGCTGCTGCGCACGCCGAGCACGCGCAGCGCCGGCGGCATCGAGAAGCGCCGCTCCGAGGACCAGTCGTCGACGATCACGTGCAGGCCCGACTCGAGCGCGGCGCCGGCGTGCGAGTCGCGAGCGGCCGAGGCGCGGCGCTCGGCGCCGAGCGACCCGCCCTCCAGCCCGGCGCGCAGGTGCAGCCGCCGCCCCTCGCGCCCGGCCTCCCAGATGCAGGCCGCCTCGACTCCCTCGATCTCGGTCATCAGCGCCGCCGCCCGCGCCCGCAGCCGCGCCGGGTCGCCGTCCTGCAGCGCCTGGCGGCCGAGCAGCGCCACGGTCGCCTGCTGGGCGGCGGCGCGCCGCAGCTCGTGCTCGGCGATCTTGCGCTCGGTGATGTCGTAGAGGACGCCGTGCCAGATCTGCGTCCCGCGGTCGTCGGGCTCGAGCACCGCCTCGTCGAGGATCCAGACGACGTCGCCCTCGCGGGTGATCATCCGGTAGTCGATCGGCGGGCCGCTGTTCTGCTCGGCGCCCTTACGGGTCTCCTGCTCGAACACGCGCTCACGGTCCTCGGGGTGAAGCTGGCGCGCCCACAGCCCCGGATCTGCCATCCACTCCTCGGGGCTGTAGCCGAGGATTTCTTCGATCTGCGGGCTGACGTAGCGCCAGCGGCCGCGCTCCCCCACCTCGCAGGCGTAGACGATCGCCGGCAGGCGCTCGACCAGGCGCCGGTATTCGTTCCCGGCCGAGGAGATCTCGTCGAGGAACTCGCTTACCCTGTCGTCCGGCCAGCCGCCGCCCTGTCCCGCGCGTTCCATCGCGGGCTTATCGGCCGCCGGTGGCGTTTCTTTATCCGTACATCCCGGCCGTCCAGGAGGCGGCGAGGCCGCGGAACGGCGCGTAGGGCGCGTAGAACTCCTCGACCTCCCCGACCGTGGCGCGGCGGCCGAGCCGCGCCAGGCGGCCGACCAGCTTCAGGTAGATCAGGTCGCCGGCCGGCAGCGAGTCGGGGTCGCCGCGGCCGTAGAGGCCGAGGCACTGCACGGTCCAGGGGCCGATTTCGGGGATCGCGAGGAGGCGGGTGTCCCCGGCCGGCTCGTCCGGGGACACCCGGCCGGCGGCGAGCTGGCGGGCGACGGCACGCAGGGCGATCGAGCGGGACGGCGAGAGGCCGAGCTGCTCGATTTCGGCGGGCGCCCGGCCGGCGATCGTCGCCGCCGCCGGGACGTCGCGCAGCGCCGCGCGATCGGCGCCGAGCCGCAGACCCCAGCGGCCGACGATGCGTCGCTGGATGCGGGCGGCGCGGCCGCTCTCGATCAGCTGCTTGACCACCGCCCAGGCAAGCGCCTCCCAGGCCCAGGGCCGGCGGCGCGGCCGCAGCCAGGGGCGGCGGCGCAGCAGCGGCCCGAGCAGCGGGTCGCGGCGGAAGGCGCGGTAGAGCTCGGCGAGGTCGTCGTCGACGCCGAGCGCGAAGCGCAGCCGCTCGGTGGCCAGCTCCAGCTCGGCCCGGCCGGCGGGACGGCCCGGCCGGGCCGGCAGCACCAGCGGCGACGCCAGCGCCGCCGGATCGACCGGCTCGGCCCGGAAGAGCACCCGCTCGCTGGCCGGCTGCCAGGCGCGGACCAGCACCGGGCTGCCCTCGACCTGCAGCAGCCGCGTGGCGATGCCCCCGTCGATCCTCATCACCCGGTCCTCGCCGCCGTAGGCGGGCAGGCGGTAGGGCGAGGGCGGCCGGACCTCTACTTCAAGGCTCGTCACCTGCCGAGCAGGTGAACGTCCACGAGGAAGGAGCGGCTGGCGACGACCTTCGGCTGGCGGTTCCTCCGCGGCAGCAACCGTCCCCCTGACTTCTTCGCCGCGGCGCGCACGGCGCGTGCCGTCGCCACCGTCGCGGCTCCCGCCAGAACGCCGCCGACGGCCGCTATCGCGGCCGTGCGCGCCTCGCCGCGGAGGGCGGGCACACTCGTGGCCCGCCGCTCCAGGACGCGGACTCGAACCGGCTCAAGCTCGAACTCGCTCACCGCGCCGACTGTAGCGAGAGCGGAGGCGGCGGCAGACCGCGGGTCCCGCAACTTGCGGCCTCTCAGATCGCTTGCTCGTACAACCGGTACTTCTTGACCACGGTTCCGCCCATGCCCTCCAACGCCCGGTTCATCGGCTCGTTGGTCTCCAGCACCCAGCCCATCTCGCCGCCGACGATCCCGCCGGGCGCCGCCCCGGCGGCCAGGTTCTTCAGGTAGAGGCCGGCGCCGACTCCGGTGTGGTGGTAGGCGCGCTTGACGCCCAGCGCGAAGACCCGGCACTGGTCGATCTTGCCCTTGCCGAGCAGGAACTTCAGCCAGCCGAAGGGCAGCAGCCGGCCGTTCATCTTCGCCAGCACCTGGTTGATGTCGGGCAGGGTCAGCCCGGCGCCGATCGCCTCGCCGTCCTTTTCGGCGATGAAGGCCCATTCCTCGTCCAGCACCTGCTTCAGGCTCTTCGCCTGGAACGCGGCCTCGGAGTCGGTGATCGGGACGAATCCCCAGTTGTCCCCCCAGGCGTCGTTGTAGACGTCCATGAAGCGGCGCACCTCGTCCGCCATGTCGCGCTTGCGCATATTGCGAATGACGATGTCTTCGTCGTCGAGGGCCTTTTCGGCGGCGGCGTGGATCGCCGGGTCGAAGCGGTCGCCCTCCTTCAGCTGGCCGAACTGCAGTTCCCACATCAGCAGGTCCATCGCCTTGCCGAATCCGCGCGCCTCGATCAGCTGCCGGTAGTAGGGCGGGTGCCACGGCTCGAGGATCAGCGGCCTGCGCTCGTGGCCCTCGATCAGGATCCCCACCTCGTCGTTGGTGGTGAAGTCCATCGGGCCGAGGATCCGCGACCTGCCGCGGGCCCGTGCCCACTCGGCCGCGGCGTCGAGCAGGGCGGCGGCGACCTCGGGGTCGTCGGCGCTCTCGAAGAAGCCGAACATCGCGTCGCTGCCGCCCTGGAACTCGTCCCAGCGCTCGTCGACCTGGGCGGTGACGCGGCCGACCGGCTCGCCGTCCCGCTCGGCGACGAAGTACTCCGCCTCGGCGTGCTCGAAGTAGGGGTTCTTCCCCCTGTCGAGGAACTCCATCCGCTCGAAGATCAGCGGCGCCACCCACTGCGGGCTGTCGCGATGCAGACGGAACGGCACCTTGACGAAGCGCTTCAGCTCGCGCCGCGAGCGCACCGGGTGGATCGATACCTCTGCCATGGAGGGCTGAACCTACACTCTCGACATGAGCGAAATAGCGAAGGCCCCCGTCGACGTATTCGAGAAGGCACGCAGCCACGACCGCCTCGAGCAGCTCGAAGCGGCCAAGGAGCACGACCTCCTCCCCTACTTCCGGCTGCTCACCTCCCAGGCGGGACCGGTGGTCGAGATGGAGGGCCGCGAGACGATCATGCTCGGCTCCAACAACTACCTCGGGCTGACCGGCGACGAGCGGGTCAAGCAGGCGGCCCGCGATGCGCTGGAGACCTACGGCACCGGGGTCACCGGCTCGCGGCTGCTGAACGGGACGACGCCGCTGCACGTCGAGCTGGAGCGCGAGCTGGCCGAGTGGATGGGGACCGAGGAGGCGATCGTCTACACCACCGGATACCAGGCCAACGTCGGTTGCATCGGCACGATCCTCGGTCCCGGCGACACGGTGATCTGCGACTCCGGCGACCACGCCTCGATCCTCGACGGCTGCCGGCTGGCGGGAGCCAAGCTGCGGCCCTTCCGCCACAACCGGATGGACAAGCTGGAGAAGATGCTCAAGCGGGCGGCAGGCGACGGCGGCGGGGTGCTGGTCGTCGTCGACGGCGTCTTCTCGATGGAGGGCGACGTCTGCGACCTGCCGCGGGTCGTCGAGCTCTGCCGGACGCACGGGGCGCGGCTGATGGTCGACGAGGCGCACGGGGCCGGCGTGCTCGGCGCCCGCGGCGCCGGCGTCTCCGAGCTGTTCGGCCTCGAGGGCGAGGTCGACCTGCGGATGGGGACCTTCTCCAAGAGCCTCGCCTCCTGTGGCGGCTTCATCGCCGGCCCGGCCGAGGCGATCGAGTACCTGCGAATCGCCTCGCGCCCGTTCGTCTTCAGCGCCTCGGCGGTGCCGGCCGCCGTCGGCGCGGCGCTGGGGGCGCTGCGCGTGATCCGCGCCGACGGGCCACGGCTGTTCGAAGCGCTGCTCGACAACTCGGAGTACCTGCGCGAGGGGCTGCGCGGCCTCGGCCTGCGGGTGGTCGAGCCGGGGACGCTGCCGGACGGCGCCGTGGCGACCACGCCGGTCGTGCCGGTGGTGGTCGGCGACGACTGGCAGGCGGTGCTGCTCTGGAAGGCGCTGTTCGACGTCGGCGTCTACACCAACGTCGCGATCCATCCGGCGGTCCCGCCCGGCGGGGCGCTGCTGCGCACCAGCCTGATGGCGACCCACGAGCGCGAGCATCTCGACAGCGCTTTGGACAAAATCGGCCAAATCGCCGCCAAGTTCCCTGACCTGCCGCGGGCCTGAGAGCCCGTCGCCGGCTTACCCCCAGAGGGGTAGTTTCGCGCTTGTCCAGATCCGGACAAGGCGCTCGCTTCGAGAAAAAGATGCTCTTAGCGAATGACCTGGCCGCTCTTTTCCGACCGTGGGTTGACGCCCACCGCCTCGACCGCGTAGCTTGCCCCCCTCGCCGATCGCCGCCAGGACAGGAGGCGGCGAGCGGATAGGGCACTTGGCTCTACGGGTCGCTCAGCGGCCGGCGCAGAGAGATAACCCAGTTTACGACCCGTAAGGGAGGAGTCCCAGTGGATGCTGCCATTTCGATCGCCCCTGCCTCATCGACCGCTTCCGCAGTCCAGATTCCGCAGCACATGCAGGCCCTGGCGCGCGCCAATCGGGTGCGGCTGGCCAGAGCGGAGCTGAAGCGGTCGATCGGGCGGGGCGAGATCGACGTGGCCGGGGTGATTCGCGACTGCCCCTGGGAGACCGAGAGCATGACCCTGGCCGAGCTGCTGACCAGCCAGAGGCGCTGGGGCCGCACCCGCGCCCGCAAGCTGCTGCAGACGCTGGCGCTGAGCGAGAACAAGCGGCTCGGCACCCTGACGGCGCGCCAGCGGGCGCTGCTCGCGAGCACGCTGAACGGCCACAGCGGCGCGCTGGTCTGAGGGCCTATCCCGGCAGGGGTTCCGCTTAACTTTTTTTGAAGACAGATCCTTGCCGTCCGAGGTTCGCGCTGCAAAAAAAGTACAAGACGCTCCACCCCTACCGGGATAGGCCCTGGGCCAGCTATCCCCTCAGCCCGCCGGCCTTGAAGGAGAGGCCGCCCGAGGCGCGCTGGAAGGCGCGGCGCAGGGCGACGAAGGCGGCGAGGAAAGCGACGGCGCCGGCGGCGAGACTGACGGCGAGGATCAGTCCCGCCAGGTAGAAGAGGCCCGCGGTGACGAGCACGAAGAGGGTGCCGGCGAGCAGGGTGGTGTGCGAGCGGTAGCCGGCGAAGTGCTCGCGCGCGGCCACCTCGAGGCCGCCGAGCCCGGCGAGGACGACGCCGACGCCGAGCGAGGTCGGGCTCTTGCCGAAGACCCCGATCGCCAGCATCACGATCCCGGCGAGGATCGTCAGCTCGGCGAGCGGGAAGGAGCCCCAGGGCGCCGGCGGGCGCTCGTCGGCCTTGCGCCTCTCGGAGGTCTTACGGCTCTTGCTCAACGGCCGCAAGCCGCCCGGCTAACGGGCATCCGGAGGAGACCCTGACCCGCCACCAGCCCATCAGCATCCCGAGCGGGCCGAGCCGCGGCCGCGAGTGCCAGTGGCCGCAGCCGGGCTCGCCGACGTCGGCACGTGAGATCCGCAGCCACCTGAAGTTCCCGGGCCGCTCCAGCATCCGCTCGAGCAGCTCGCGGTTGCGCGTCTCGACCTCCTCGCGCTCGCGCAGCGCCCTGCGCGCGGTCGCGATCCGCGCCGCCAGCGCGTCGCGCACCATCTCGAGGCCGCCGAGGTCGAGGACGCGCGGCTCACCCGCCGCGGCCGGCACCGAGACGTCGATCTCAATGCGCGGGAAGGCCTCGGCCACTAGCCCGGCAAGCTGCCGCTCCAGGCGTCCGATCTGCCGCCGCAGCTCGACGCGTGCCAGTCGCTCGTCGCCCCCCAGGCGAAGCTCGGTACGGGTGTCTCGGTCGAGCAGCTCCGGCATAGCCCGACTCCGAGTGTAGATCACCGCGCCGACTCCGACGGTGGCTGGGGCTCAGGGCCGATCCCGGTAGGGGTGGAACGTCTTGTACTTTTTCCGCGGCGACGCCCGCGGACGGCAGCCAACTGTCTTCGGAAAAAGTTAAGTGGAACCCCTGCCGGGATCGGCCCTAGGCAGTCTCCAGGGTTGCGGCGACCATCCAGAGCGCCTCGTCGACGGCGATCTGGGGCACGCCGCGGACCTGGATCGCCGCGATCGCGATCCGGCGGGTCCCCTTGGCGACCTCGTGACCCTCGCCGGTCGCGCCGAAGAGCAGGCCGACGGGAGCGCGGTCGTCGGCGATCGTCAGCGTCCCCTGCGACAGCTCGCCCGGCCTGCCCGGAAGCGACTCGCCGGGGGCCGAGTCGCGGATGCAGAGCGCGCCCCGCAGCTGGTCGGCGTCGAAGGCGCGCAGCGCGATCCCGGTCTCGATCGTGGCGATCGCGATCGCGTCGCGCGGCAGGCCGTGGCTGGTGAAGCCGCCGTCCCGGAGGCGGTCGAGGGCGAGCTGCTCGACCGGCGTGCGCCTGCGGTCGGGGTCGAGGCCGATCTGGCGGAAGAAGACGCGGTAGGCCCAGGGGATCGGCCGTTCGCGCAGGTGGATCGCGTGGGCGCCGTAGAAGCGGTCGGAGAGGTCGCGCAGGCGGCGGCCGATCGCCTGCGGGCTGCGGCCGGGGCGGCCGTCGACCTCGACCCAGGAGATGCCGAGGCCGGGAAACTCGGCCGCCAGGTGCGGCGCCACCCAGCCGGGCTGCGGGGCGGGCTCCCAGCGGACCTCCGACCCCGTCGCCCCCGCACCCATCAGCCCGCTTCCACCGCACGGGTCGCGCGCAGCAGCCGGTCGATCCGGGCGCCGAGCCCGCGCGCGTCGAGGTTGCCGATGCCGGCGCTCTGCAGGGTCCCGCCGGGGTAGACGTAGGCGAAGGTCGGACAGCCGCCGACCCGAAAGAGGCCGGCGACGGCGCCGTCGCGGTCGTAGCCGACCGGCATCCGCCAGCGGTGCCGCCGGACCAGCTCGCGAACGGCGTCGCGGTCGTCGCGCACGTCCAGCGAGAGAAACCTCACCCGCCCACGGTAGCGCGCGTAGACGCGATCGACGACGTCTTGCTGGTCGACGCAGTCGCCGCCCATGCTGAACCAGAACGAGATCACCGAGGGACGGCCGAAGAGGTCGCAGGCGCGGATCGCGCCGGGGGTGCGCAGCCGGCAGGCGGGCGTGCGGCGGTCGCTCTGCGGGCAGGGCAGCGCCGAGCTCGCGCAATCGTCCTGGGCGACGTTGGCGTCGCCTTCGAGCCTGCCGGCGGCGGCCGGCACGGCGAACTCCGGCAGGGGCCAGCGCGACGGCTGGTCTTCGAGCCCCAGCGTGTGCTCGTTGCGGCCGACGCCCTTGACGATCGCGACCACCACGATGGCGGCGAAGATCAGGCCGACGAGGATCGTGTAGCGGTCCCTCACTCCTCCCCCTCGGTCCAGGCGAGCGCCGCGGGAAGCGCCACCATCACCCCCAGCAGCGCCACCGCAAGGTCGATCACGGTGACGATGCCGAAGTCGCGCAGCATCCGCACGTCGCTGGCGATCAGCACGGCGAAGCCCGCGGTCGCGGTCGCCCCCGAGGCCAGCACGGCGGCGCCGGTGCGGGCATACGCGGCCCGCAGCGCCTCCCCCACCCCGCGCCCTCCCCCGCGCTCCTCGTGGAAGCGCCCCGCGAGGATCACGCTGAACTCGGTGGCGACAGCGATCGTCAGCGCCCCCAGGGCAGCCGACATCGGGTTGAGCGGGATCCGGCTGACGAACAAGATCAGCGCGGCCCAGCCGGTTGCCAGCACCACCGGCGCCAGCGGCACCAGCGCCCGACGCAACGACCGGTACGCGACCAGCAGCACCAGGGCGACGGCCGCCAACCCGGCGAGCGTCAGCCAGTAGCGACTGGCGGACAGGTCCGAGGCGGCTCCCGCAGCTATCACCGGCAGCCCGGCCGGCTCCACTTCAACGCCCGGCGGCGGACCTCCCGGCGTGCCCGGCGTCCCCACCGCGTCCCGCACCCGTTCGATCAACGCCTGCTGGCTGTCCAGCGACTGATTCCGAATCCCGAACGAGACCAGCGCCGTGCCAGATGGCAGTCCCGTCGTCGGATCGACGGTCGCCACCTGCCGCAGGTCATAGGGCGGAATCTGCCGCAGCGCCGACCGGATGCTCTTGCGGGTCAACTTCACTTCACTGCCACTCAGAAGCCCGCCCCCGGTGACGAAATCCGACAGCGCCGGGCCGGGACAAAGCTCAGCTTCCCGGCAGCTCGGGTCTTCGCCGGAGAAGCCACCGGCTCTAAGGGCCCGCCGCTTGAACGCCGCCATCCAACGGATCGTCGCCGGATCGGTCAGGTCACCAGCGTGGACCCGAACGTCCAGCTCGCCGGAAACGCCCGTCGCATCCTGCAACTCGTTCAGACCCTGCACCGCCTGCAAATTCTGCGGCGCCAGCTTGACGATGTTCGACTGGGTTTCGATCTGGGTCCCCAGACCCCAGCCGACTACAGCGAGTGCCAGCCCGGCTCCGAGAACCTGCTTTGGATGCTCCAACGCCAGCTCGACCGCGCGCCGGGGCAGGGAGGAGGGGTGCCCCTCCCGGCAGCGGCGTCCTGTTCTTCGCACAGACCACTTGGCGAGAGAAGCTGCGCGCAAGGCGAAAAACCCAGCAACGGGAGGGGCACCCCTCCTCCCTGCCCGGTCCCGCAGACCAAGCGCCGCGAAGCCCGCGACGAATGCGACCGCAAACCCGATCCCCACGCCGGCGACCATGAGGATCCCGAAGCCTCGAACCATCGGGATCGGGGAAAACTGGAGGGCGAGGAAGCCCGCAGCCGTTGCGAGACACGCGATGGCGATCGTCGGACCCGCGCGGGATGCTGCCATGCGCGCCGCCTCGGTTGGGCTGGCTTGGGATGAGAGCGCCTCGTCGTAGCGCGCCTGTAGCTGGATCGCGTAGTCGACCGCGAGGCCGATGAGGATCGGCAGGACCGCTATCGAGGCCATCGTCAGGGAGCCGCCGAAGATGCCCAGCAGGCCGAAGGTGAGAGCTGCCGAGGCCAGGGCCAGGCCGAGTGGAAGCAGGCGGAGGCGGGAGCGGAAGACGAGCAGGAGCGTGAGAGCCATGACGACCACGGCCACGGCGAGGAGGAGGAGCAGGGCGTCCTTCAGTGCTCGGGTGACGGCGTCGACGACTACGGGGACGCCGGAGATCGTGTAGTGGGAGCCGTGCAGGTCGAAGCAGGCCTCCGGCCTGCCCTTGAACCTGCACGCCTGCCGCGGCGTCTGGTCGTAGACGGCGGCGCGGATCAGCTCGATCGCCCGCTGGCGTTCGGCTTCGCCGAGGGTCGGGCGGAGGCGGACGAGCACCTGCGCCGTATGGCCGTTGGGGAACAGGTAGGCGAGCCGAGCCTTGGGCGTGTCGCGGGCCCTGGTCAGGTCGAAGACGATCGTCGCCAGGAAGTCGGGGTTGGCGATGCTGGGGGCGCTGGCGATCCCGTAGCGCGCCGCGATCGAGAGCAGGAATTCGCGCAGCTTGGCCGGCGGCAGCCGCGAGGCGAGCCGTTCCAGCTGACGGTCGATCTGGATCACCGCCTCGTTGAGAAAGGTCGCCGGCCCGACCACCGACCGCACCGGGCCCATCGCCGCCAGTTCCGCGCAAGGCCCGGGAATCGGCTTCGCTCCCTCCGGCACCTTCCCCGACAAGCACCCCTCCAACCGCAGCAACCGCCCCAGGTTCGAGGTCAAGACGACCCGCTGCAGGTCCCCCTCAGCGAGGACGACGACGGGTTCTTCGCCAAATTCGCCGCGCACGTCCTGCGTCGCCCGGTAGCCGGGGGTATCGGAGTTGACCAGCGTGTCGATCCCCGCATCCGTCGGAAGCCGAGTGGCGCCCACAGCAGCTCCAACCGCGAGGACAAAGCAGACCGCCAGCACCGGCCGTGCATGCCGAACGGCCCAGGCAGCTACCGATGCCATTCAGCGGCCTCTCGCGCGGGTGGCGCCGGACCCGCCCGCCGCGACGCTCAATCCATCGAAAGCGGACCGGTAACGTCCGCATTCAGGAACTGGCTCACGAACTGGTTTTCCGAGTCGAACAGTTCCTCTTTCGGCCCCGACTCGACGATTTTCCCGTTCCACAGCACCGCGATGAAGTCGGCGATCCGGCGTGCCGTGTTGAGGTCGTGGCTGATCACCAGGTAGCAGCCGCCGTTCTCGGCGTGGACCTCGCGGATCAGCTCGCAGAGCAGCGCCGTCCGCACCGGGTCGAGCCCGGAGTCGGGCTCGTCGAACATCACGATCGCCGGGTCGAGGACCAGCGCCCGGGCGAAGCCGGCGCGCTTGCGCATCCCGCCGGAGAGCTCGTTCGGCATCTTGTAGATCGCCTCCGAGAGCCCCACCTCCTTGAGGCGGCGGTTGACGATCTCGCCGATCTCCTCCTCGCTCTTGTCGGTGTGCTGGCGCAGCGGGAAGGCGGTGTTGTCGTAGATGTTCATCGAGCCGAACAGGGCGCCGTCCTGGAACAGCAGGCCGAACTTCTTGCGCACCTCGAACAGTTCGTCGTCGGTCATGCTGGGGATCGATTCGCCGTGCACCAGGACGTCGCCGGAGTCCGGGTAGAGCAGGCCGACGATGTGCTTGATCAGCACGCTCTTGCCGGTGCCCGACGGGCCCAGCACCATCGAGATCTGGTCTTCGGGCAGGCCGAGGTTGAGCCCGTTGAGGATCCGCGCCCGGCCGAACTGCTTGACCAGGTCGATGATCTCGATCGCGTCCTCGCCACCATGGCCGCGCTTGCGCCCGGTGTGGAAGCGATAGGGGTCGGGCTCGGAGGGGTCGACGCCGGGGATGACGAAGTCGCGGCCCATCGTCGCCCCGTCCTCGCTCACGTAGGGCCCGCTGGTCTGGTTCGGCTCGTCCGGCATTGGTTGGTCAGCCTCCTATCGGCGCTCTCGGGTTGGCCCCCCAGAAGACCAGGGTGCCGAGCATCCCGATGATGTGGACAAAGACGATATTGACAACCATCGACTTGGCGGTCGCGGTGCCGACCCCGACCGGCCCCCCGGATGCGGTGTAGCCGTAGTAGCAGCCGACCATCACGATCACCGTCGCCATGACCATCCCCTTGATCAGGCTGAAGATCAGGTCAGGTGGGTTCTGGAACATCCAGAAGATCAGCAGGTAGCCGCCGGAGGAGACGTCGCCGATCTGTTCGACCACCGCCAGGTAGCTGGCGAAGTACATGACCCCGATCCCGACCAGGTAGAGGAACGGGAAGGCAATCCAGGCGGCCAGCAGGCGCGTCGCCGCGAGGAAGGCGACCGGCGGCACGCCCATCACCTCGAGCGCGTCGATCTCGTCGGAGATCCGCATCGCCCCCAGCTCGGCGACGATCCCGGTCCCGACCTTGGCCGCCAGCATGTAGCCGAAGGCGTAGGGCATCACCTCGCGCAGGTCGCACCAGGCCGAGAAGACGCCGGAGAAGGCCGGCGCGCCCTGGGCGCGCACCAGGTAGGCGCCCTCGATCCCGCACTGCAGGCCGAGGATGAAGACCGTCGCCCAGATGACCAGCGCCGAGCCGAGGATCAGGATCCCGGCCTGGCGCAGGCTCTCGCCGAAGAAGCGCAGGACGCGCCCGGAGTAGACGAGGCCGGCGACCCGCGAGCCGAAGCGGGCGATCTCGCCGAAGGAGTCGAGCCAGCTGCGCGGCACGTCGAGCCAGGCATTCATGACAAGGGTTCCCGCTTCGCTCCCGGCGCGGAGAACCAGAGATGCACGCTTGGTCGCTCCGCGCTCATCGGATCGTCTGCAGGTCCGGGTTGGTCGCGAGCAGGGTCTGGGTGAAGACGTAGTTGAAGGAGAAGACCCCGAGGAAGGAGATCACCACCGCCTGGTTGACCGCGCGACCGACCCCGGCGGCGCCGCCGGAGGCGGTCATGCCCTTGTAGCAGCAGACGATGGCGATGATCGCGCCGAACAGCGTGCACTTGACCACCGAGCCCCAGAGGTCGGTGACCGAGGCGTTCGAGAAGAGCGTCGCGAAGAATCCGCCGAGCGGCTGCTTGTAGAGCAGCTCGGTGAGGATGCCGCCGCTGATCCCGAAGACCAGCGCGTAGATGTCGAGCAGGCCGGTGATCAGCATCAGCGCCAGGAAGCGCGGCACGACCAGGTTCTTGATCGGGTCGACGCCGAGCACCTGGAGGGCGTCGAGCTCCTCGCGGATCTTGCGGGCGCCGAGGTCGGCGGTGATCGCGGTGCCGGCAACGCCGGCGACGACCACGGCCGTGACGAAGGGCGCGATCTCGCGAATCGCCGCCAGCACGAAGAAGCCGCCGAGCCGGTCGAGGGCCCCCACCAGCGTGAGGAAGTTGGCGGCCTGGAGCCCGGGAGCGCCGAAGCAAATAGCGACCGTCGAGACCAGCAGGGGAAACCAGCAGAGCTGCATGGCGAAGAGGAACTGGCCGATGAACTCCTCGCCGTACGGATAGGGAGGTCTCACCGCCGAGACGAGCGTCCGCGCAGTGAGGATCATCATCTCGCCCACCTGTTCGAAGAAGGACTTGGCGGGCAAGAGCCTCCTGCCTATCGATGCTGCTGCTTCCATCTCCTCCTCGGGCGAGCGGAAACGCCTCCGTGCGCTCCCTGCTCGGTGTCCTGAGTCTAGGGGATGGGCAGGCGTGGCCGGTTAGCCGCGTGTTGAGATATGTTGGAGCGACTTTGGAGCGCCCCCGGGGGACCCGCAGAGACCGATCGCGTTCCCGCGCCGGAGCCGCCGTGGCGGGATTCGCCGCCGCCGCGCTGACGCTCTCCCTCGCCGCCTGCGGCGGCGAATCGTCGGCCGACTCGAACGAGCCCGCCGGCACCTACCCGGTGAAGGTCGTCAGCGCCGAATTCCCGGCCAGGCAGCGGCTCGGCCAGACCTCGCTGATGAAGATCGGCGTGCGCAACACCGGCGACAGGACGCTGCCGGCGCTGACGATCACCGTCTCGATCGCCGGCAGGGAAGGGCAGACGTCCTCGCTCCCCTTCGGCTACCGCGACCCCGAGCCGGGGCTGGCGCAGCCCGACCGCCCTGTCTGGGTGCTCGCGTCCGGCTACCCGAAGGTGGCCGGCTCCTCCGTGCGGGGCCCGATCGAACCCTCCCTGAAGAAGACCTTCTCGTTCGGGCCGCTGAAGCCGGGCCGCGCGATCGAGGCGATCTGGAAGCTGAGCGCGGTCCGCGCCGGCCGCTACACGGTGCTCTACGACGTCGGCGCCGGGTTCAGCAGCGAAGCGAGGGCGAGGACCGCCGCCGGGACCGAGCCGGGCGGCACCTTCAGGGCCCGGATCGTGACGCCGCCGCCGAACGTCGAAGTGAAGGACAACGGTGCGGTGGTCGAGATCCCGGCCCAGCGGAAGCAGGCCGGCCGCTAGCGTTTCCGCATGGGATGTCGCGCCCGTACCGGCCTCGTCGTCGCAGCCCTCTGCATCGCCGGGCTGACCGCCTGCGGCGCCTCCGGCTCCTCGACGACGGGCGAGCGCACGAGTCGATCCCACGGAGTCGCCCTGCGGCGGATCGGCAACTTCGACAACCCGGTCTACGTGACCGGCGCGCCCGGCTTCCCGAAGCTGCTGTTCGTGGTCGAGCAGCCGGGGCGGGTGCGGGTCCTGCGTGGCGGCAGGCGGCTCGGCCATCCCTTTCTCGACATCTCCGGCCTGGTCTCCTACGGCGGCGAGCGCGGGCTTCTCTCGATCGCCTTCCCGCCCGACTACAGGCGCAGCCGGCGCTTCTACGTCTATTACACCGACCGGCGAGGCGACATCCGGGTCGACGAGCTCAAGCGCAAGAGCGCGACGCGAGCCGCGCGGGGCTCGCGGCGCGCAGTCATCGACATACCCCACCCGGTCAACGCCAACCACAACGGCGGCCAGCTCCAGTTCCTCGGCGACCTGCTCTACCTCGGCAGCGGCGACGGCGGCTCCGGCGGCGACCCGCCCGGCAACGCCCAGAACCTCCATGTCCTGCTCGGCAAGCTGCTGCGGATCGACCCGCGCCCGTCCCATGGCCGCCCCTACTCGATCCCGCCGGGCAACCCGTTCGCCGGCGGCAGGGGCGGCCGCCCCGAGATCTACAGCTACGGCCTGCGCAACCCGTTCCGCTTCTCCTTCGACCGGGTCAGCGCGAAGCGACCGCGGCTGGCGATCGCCGACGTCGGCCAGGGGCGCTTCGAGGAGCTCGACTACACGACCGTCGGCGCCGCCGCGGGCGCCAACTTCGGTTGGGACGCCTTCGAGGGGTACTCGCCCTACCGCGACGAAAACAGCGGCACGCCGGACCCCGGCGGGACGACCAAGCCGGTCTTCGCCTACTCGCACGGCCGCGACGGCAGCTGCTCGATCATCGGCGGCTACGTGGTCGGCGACCGCCGCCTGCCCTCGCTCGACGGGCGCTACGTCTACGCCGACCTCTGCGAGGGCGAGTTGCGCAGCCTCGTCCCCCATCTGCACGGCGCGAGCGGCGACCGCAAGCTCGGCCTCGGCGTCTCCACCCCCAGCTCGTTCGGCGAAGACGATCGGGGACGGATCTACGTCTGCTCGCTCGACGGCCCGGTCTACCGGCTCGTCCCCCGCTGAGCGCCGCGGGGTACAGTTGGCTGACCAGCCAACTTCGAAGGGAGCGGTCAGGTGAAGAGCGGAGCTGCGCCGGCGAGCACCGAGGCGGCCACGAACGGCGGTGGCCCGGCCGAGGCCGAGCGGCTGGAGGTCCTCAACCCGGCGACCGGGGCGACGATCGCCGGCGTCGAGATCGATTCGCCGGAGCGGGTGACCGAGACGGTGGCGCGGGTGCGCGGCAACCAGCCGGCCTGGGAGGCGCTGGGGATCGAGGGCCGTTACCGGTGGCTCGGCAAGCTGCGCGACTGGCTGCTGGACAACTCCGAGCGGGTGCTCGACACGATGCAGGCCGAGACCGGCAAGGTCCGCGCCGACGCCTCCAACGAGCCCGCCTACCTGGCCGACCTGATCAACTTCTACGGCGCCAAGGCCCCGAAGTTCATCGGCGAGGAGGCGATCCGCCCCCACACCCCGCTGCTCGCCGCGAAGAAGCTCCGCATCCAGTACCGGCCCTACCCGGTGGTCGGGATCATCAGCCCCTGGAACTTCCCGCTCGTCCTCGGCCTGGGCGACGCGCTGCCGGCGCTTCAGGCGGGCGCCGCGGTCGTCGTCAAGCCCTCGGAGTTCACGCCCCTCGGCCTGGCCGAGATCGTCAAGGCCTGGAAGGAGGAGATCGGCGGCCCCGACGTGTTCGACTGCGTGCAGGGGATCGGCGAGTGCGGCGGGGCGCTGGTCGACAACGTCGACTTCGTCCAGTTCACCGGCTCCGATCGGACCGGCCGCAAGGTGATGGCTCGGGCGGCGGAGACGCTGACCCCGGTCAGCCTCGAGCTGGGCGGCAAGGACGCGATGATCGTCCTCGACGACGCCGACCTCGATCGCGCCGCCAATGCCGCGGCCTGGGGCGGGATGATGAATTCGGGACAGATCTGCATGGCGGTCGAGCGCGTCTACGTCGAGGAGCCGGCCTACGGCGAGTTCGTCGCCAAGCTGGTAAGCGAGGTCGGGAGGCTGCGCCAGGGCGCCGACGACGCGCGGAACCCGAAGGACGTCGGCGCGATGACCTCGCCGAACCAGAGCGCGATCGTCGAGGACCACGTCAACGACGCGCTTGCGTCGGGCGCGAGGGCGCTCACCGGCGGCAAGAGGGTCGACGGGCCGGGCGACTACTTCGAGCCGACGGTACTGGTCGACGTCGACCACTCGATGAAGGTGATGCGCGAGGAGACCTTCGGCCCGGTGCTCGGGGTGATGAAGGTGCGCGACGCCGAGGAGGCGTTGCGCCTGGCCAACGACAGCCGCTATGGCCTCTCCGGCTCGGTCTTCGGCGAGCGGGAACGGGCCGAGCGGGTGGCGCGCCGGGTCGAGTGCGGCGCCGTCAACGTCAACGACGTGCTGGTCAACTACCTCGCCACCGACGTGCCGATGGGCGGTTGGAAGCAGTCCGGGATCGGCTACCGGCACGGCGAACCGGGAATCAAGAAGTTCTGCCGCACCGAGTCGCTGGTGATCACCCGCTTCGGCGGCAAGCGCGAGCCCTCCTGGTACCCCTACACCAGGTCGCGCCGCGGCCTGGTCAGCCGCGTCGCCCGTGCCTTCAACGCCCGCGACTGGCGCCGCCGCCTCGGCCAGAGGCCGCGTGGCCGCGCCTGACGGCGTCCTCGGTCGTTCGGCTCGGGTCACGCACGATTGTGCGCTCCCCTCACCTCACTCCCTGCGTCCTTGTCAGCCACGCCCACGCGGCCTCTGGTTTCGCCTTCAAGCGGCGGCGTCGATCTTCGGGAACAGCGGCGGGACCCGTTCGACGCTCTGGCCGCCGGGCCGCGAGCCGAGCTCGGCGAGCTCGCGCGACTCCTCGCCGAGCGCGTCCAGCAGGCGGTCGCTCGTCCGCGGCAGGTAGGGGACGAGCAGCAGGGTCGTCACTCGCAGGCCCTCGCAGAGGTTGTAGAGGACTTCGTCGAGCCGCTCGGGGTCGGCCTCGTCCTTGGCCAGATCCCAGGGGCGGGTTTCCTCGACGTAGCGGTTGAGCCTGCGGACCAGCCGCCAGGCCTCCTCCAGCGCCTGGCTCAGCTCGGCCCGGTCGAGCAGCTCGCTGAAGCGGCCGACCGCGCCTTCGAAGTCCTCGGCGAGGACCGCGTCGACCTGGGCCGGCGGCACGACGCCGGCGCGGTAGCGCTCGACCATCGCCAGCACGCGGCTCGCCAGGTTGCCGAAGTCGTTCGCCAGCTCGGCCTCGTAGCGGGCCTCGAAGCCGGCGGTCGAGATCGAGCCGTCCTGGCCGAAGCTGACCTCGCGGAAGCAGTAGAAGCGCAGCGCGTCGGCGCCGAAGCGCTCGATCGCCTCGAACGGGTCGAGCACGTTGCCGAGCGACTTCGACATCTTCTTCTCGCCCATCAGGAGGTAGCCGTGGATCGCCATCCGCCGCGGCGGCTCGAGGTCGGCGGCGAGCAGCAGCGCCGGCCAGATCACCGCGTGGAACTTGAGGATGTCCTTGGCCATCACGTGCAGGTCGGCGGGCCAGAAGCGCGCGGTCAGGTCCTCCCCCTCGCGGGCGAAGCCGAGCGCGGTGACGTAGTTGAGCAGCGCGTCGAACCAGACGTACATCCGCTGCTCGGGGTCCCAGGGCAGCCGCATCCCCCACTTCAGCTTCGGCCGCGAGAGCGAGACGTCCTCGAGCCCCCGCTCGATGAAGGCGACCGCCTCGTTGCGGCGGAACTCGGGGACGACGAAGTCGGGGCGCTCCTCGTAGAGCCCTTCGAGCTGGGCCTGGAAGGCGGAGAGGCGGAAGAACCAGTTCTCCTCGCGCTCGCGCTCCAGCGGGATCTCGTGGATCGGGCAGGTCTGTCCGGGGCCCAGCTCGCGCTCGGTCTTGAAGTCGGCGCAGCGCGGGCAGTACCAGCCTTCGTACGTCCCTTTGCCGACCCAGCCGTTGTCGTAGACCCGCTGCATGATCTCGGCGACCCGCTCGCCGTGGCGCGGGTCGGAGGTGCGGATGAAGAAGTCGTTGCTGGCGTCGATGATCGGCATCAGCGCTTCGAACTTGGCCGCGTTGCGGTCGGCCAGCTCCTGCGGCGTCACCCCCTCCCGCTCGGCCGCGGTCTCGATCGGCTCGCCGTGCTCGTCGGTGCCGGTGAGGAAGAAGACGTCCTCGCCGCGCTGGCGCATGTGGCGGGCCAGCACGTCGGCGGCCATCGTCGAGTAGGCGTGGCCGAGGTGGGGCTCGGCGTTGACGTAGTAGATCGGCGTCGTTACGTAATAGGACATCGGTCCGCCAGGCTATCCGCGCAACCCGGTGTGCGCGTGGCCAAGCAGATCAAGGACGCAGGGAGCGCCGCGTGCTCTGCACGCAAGCGACCGAGGACGCAGAGATGCGCAGCGCCACGCGCTCACCGGCGCGGCTCCCTTCCGGTCAGCGCCCTGTAGAGGTCGTTCGCGCGGGTGCCGGTGAGCGCCGCGACGACGCTGGCGGCGGCACGCGGGCGGGCTCCCGACTGGACCAGGTGGCGCAGCGCGTCGACGGCGAAGCCGACGTCCTTGTCGTCGTGCTCCTCGGAGGAGGCCGGCGCGATCACCAGCACGATCTCGCCCTTGACGTCGCCGCGGAAGCGCCGCGCCAGCTCGCCCAGCGAGCCGCGCGAGACCTCCTCGTGCATCTTCGACAGCTCGCGGCAGACGGCCGCCTGGCGGTCGGGGGCGATCGACGCCAGGGCGGCGAGCGAGTCGCCGATTCGCCGCGGCGACTCGAAGGCGATCACGGTCTCGGCCGAGCGCAGCACCCGCTCCATCTCGCCGGCCCGCTTCGGCAGGAAGCCCTCGAAGCGCCAGCGGTCGGTCGGCAGGCCGGAGGCGACCAGCGCCACCGGCACGACGGAGGGCCCGGGCAGCACCGTCACCTCGAGGTTGCGCTCGATGCAGCGGCGGATCAGCCGGAAGCCGGGGTCGGAGATCGCCGGCATCCCGGCGTCGGAGACGAGGGCGACGGTCTGGCCGCGTTCGATCCGCTGCGCCAGCTCGACCGCCCGCGCCGCTTCGTTGCCCTCGTGGATCGAGACCAGCGGCGGCGCCGGGCGGATGCCGAGCTTGTCGAGCAGGCCGCCGGTGCGGCGGGTGTCCTCGCAGGCGACGTAGTCGGCGGCGACCAGCGCGTCGCGCGCGCGGATCGTGATGTCGTCGAGGTTTCCGATCGGGGTCGGGCAGACGATCAGCGCGCCCGGCATCAGCCCGCGCCCCGCTCCAGTTCGATCCGCGCCATCGCCGCGGCGCCGATCATCCCGGCGTCCTCACCGAGCTCGGCGGCGACCACGGGGGTGCGTTTCATCGGCGGCAGCGCCCGCGCCGCCAGCTCGGCCCGGGCCGGCTCCAGCAGCAGGTCGCCGGCGGCGATCACGCCACCGCCGATCACGATCACCTCCGGCTCGAAGATGTTGGCGAAGTTGGCAAGCGCGACGCCGAGCCGGCGGCCGACCAGGTCGAAGACGCCGACCGCCGTCTCGTCGCCGCCGAGCGCCGCCTCGGTCACCGCCTCGCCGTCGATCCGGTGGCCGTCGGCGCGCATCGCGCCCAGTACCGAGTCGGGCGCGCGCTCGGCCGCCTCGCGCCCCTCGCGGCCGAGCGCCGTGCCGGAGGCGAGCGTCTCGACGCAGCCGCGGTTGGGACAGTTGCCCTGGCAGGGCGGGCCGTCCATGTCGATCGACATGTGGCCCAGCTCGGCGCCGGCGCCGGTCGCGCCGCGGTAGATCTCGCCGCCGAGGACCAGGCCGCCGCCGATCCCGGTGCCGATCGTCAGCACCACCGCGTCCTTCGCGCCCTTCGCGGCACCGAACAGCGACTCGGCCAGGGCGGCGACGTTGGCGTCGTTGTCGAGGTAGGCGGGCAGCCCGGTGCGCTCCCGGACCAGGTCGCGGATCGGCAGATTCTCGATCGGCAGGTTGACGGCGGAGACGGCGAGCCCTCTGTCGTGGTCGATCGTCGCCGGGATGCCCATCCCGATCGCGGCGATCCCGGGGCGCTCGGACTGGGCTCGCCCTACCTCGCGGACCAGCAGGTCGACCAGCTCGTCCTCGCCCTGGCCGGTCGAGGCCTCGCGGCTCTCCCAGACGACCCTGGAGTCGGTGTCGAGCGCCCCGAGCAGCATCTTCGTCCCGCCCAGGTCGACGCCTATCGCTTCGGCCGAGCTCACTTCTTCAGACGGGCGACCGGGGGCATCGGCATGATTCCGGAGTCTTTCATGGCAAACGACGGCGAGCAGCGGCCCTCCGGGCCGCCCGAATACAAGGTCTACCGGTCCCGCAAGGGGCTCCTCTCGCGCTTCCGCAAGCCCGACCTCTCCGGGCTCGGCGGCTGGCGCGCGCCGAAGCTGCCGAAGCGGCCGGGGAGACCCGGCCGGGGCCGGCCGCGGCCGCCGCGCCCCGGCGTCAGGCGGGCGCTGAAATGGGTCGGCCTGGCGGCGCTCGGCTGGATCCTGCTCAGCTTCCTCGCCTTCGCCGTCTCCGCCCAGCTGCAGGCCTTCAAGCTCTCCGGCGAAGCGAAGTCGGCGCTGCACGGCAACCCGTTCCTGCTGCCGACCGCGCAGACGATCCTCGTGCTCGGCACCGACGCCCGCCCGCCCGACACCAAGGAACCGGGCGCGGCGCCGTCGCAGGAGTGCTTCGAACAGCAGGAACACGGCGACGCGCCGCACGACAGCTGCTCGCAGGGCCAGTTCCGCGCCGACACGCTGATGCTGATCCGCGCCGGCGGCGGCGCCTTCCGCAAACTCTCGGTCCCGCGCGACAGCTATGCCGAAATCCCCGGCCAGAACTCGCAGAAGATCAACGCGGCGTTCGCCTTCGGCGGCGCCAAGACGGAGATCGAAGCGGTCGAGCAGTTCCTCGGCATCGAAGTCGACCACGTCGCGATCGTCGACTTCACCGGCTTCGAAAAGCTGATCGACGCCGTCGGCGGGGTGAAGGTGGACGTGCCGCAGAAGATCTGCGCCGACATCGCCGGCGGCGCCGGCGGCGGCCAGGGCGGCTTCACCCTGCGGCTCGGCAAGGGCGAGAACACCCTCGACGGTGAAGAGGCGCTGATCTACTCGCGGATCCGCGAGCCGAGCGAATGCCCGGGGCCGGGCAGGAGCGCCTACACGCTCGGCTACAGCGACATCGACCGCGAGCAGGCCCAGCAGGCGGTGATCTCCGGCATCAAGGACCGGCTGACCGATCCGCTCCGGCTCCCCTACAACTTCGTCAAGGGGCCGATCATCGGCTGGGACGCGCCGAAAGCCTTCGTCGGCGACATGGGCTTCTTGACGATGCCGCAGCTGATCCTCGCCGCGGCGATCGGCGGCGAAAGCGCCGCCGACGTGCTCTGCAAGGGCGCCCACTCGGGCTGCACGACGGGCCCGGGCGACAGCATCGTGGTGCCCGAATCGGAGCGGCGGCGGGCGGTGAAGAGGCTGATGGGGTAGGCCCCCTCAAGCACCTACTCCGCCTTGGCTGGAGCTTTGGTGTCGCTCGGTTTGGAGTCTGAGCTCTTGGAGTCGGAGGAAGAGTCGGACGAATCCTTCGACGTCTCGGGGGAGCTGCCGTTGGCGCCGGTCTTCTTCTTGCCGTAGTCGGTGTTGTGGAAGCCCGAGCCCTTGAAGTGGATCGCCACCGGGTGCAGGACGCGCTCGGCCGGGGCGCCGCACTCCTGGCACTCGGTCAGCGACTCGTCGCTCATCTTCTGGATCACGTCGAAGACGTGCCCGTCGGCGCATTTGTACTCGTAGATCGGCATGACGCCGGCGATTATCGCAGTCGATACGGTTCCGCCATGGCAAGCACCGGGCAGGAGACCCGCAACGAGGAGACGACGATGGAGGAGATCGTCGCGCTCTGCAAGCGGCGCGGCTTCGTCTTCCCCTCATCGGAGATCTACGGCGGGCTCGGCTCGACCTACGACTACGGCCACTACGGCGTGCTGCTGAAGAACAACGTCAAAGCCGAGTGGTGGCGGGCGATGCTGCAGGAGCGCGACGACATCGTCGCCCTCGACTCGGCGATCCTCCAGCACCCGCGGGTCTGGGAGGCCTCGGGCCACCTCGAGGGCTTCGCCGACCCGCTCGTGCAGTGCCTCGGCAAGTGCAAGCGGCGCTGGCGCGAGGACCACCTGCGCGAGGCGGTCGAGGCCGAAGGCGGCGATCCGGACGCCGAGCTGCGCTGCCCCGAGTGCGACGGCGAGCTGTCGGAGCCGCGCCAGTTCAACCTGATGTTCGAGACCCACATCGGCCCGGTGGCGGGGGCGGGCTCGGAGGTCTACCTGCGGCCGGAGACCGCGCAGGGGATCTTCATCAACTTCAAGAACGTGCTCGGCTTCGCCCGCAAGAAGCCGCCGTTCGGGATCGCCCAGATCGGCAAGTCCTTCCGCAACGAGATCACCCCGGGCAACTTCATCTTCCGCACCCGCGAGTTCGAGCAGATGGAGATGGAGTTCTTCGTGCCGCCGCCCGAGGCGGCGAAGTGGCACCGCGCCTGGATCGAGGAGCGCGAGCGCTGGTACACCGAGCTCGGCATCCGGCCCGGCTTCCTCCGCGTCCGCCCGCACGGCGACGAGGAGCTCTCGCACTACTCCTCGGCGACCAGCGACATCGAGTACCTGTTCCCGATCGGCTGGTCGGAGCTCGAGGGGATCGCCAACCGCGGCGACTTCGACCTCAGCCAGCACGCCGAGTTCAGCGGCGAGAAGCTCGAGTACTTCGACCAGCAGACGAAAGAGCGATACGTCCCCCACGTGATCGAGCCGGCGGCCGGCGCCGACCGCGCCGCGCTCGCCTTCCTGGTCGACGCCTACGACGTCGAGGAGGTCGAGGGGCGGCAGCGCACGGTCCTCCGCCTGCACCCGCGCCTCGCCCCGGTCAAGGTCGCCGTCCTCCCGCTCGTCTCCAAGGAGGGCATGCCGGAGAAGGCGCGCGAGATCTTCGAGGCGGTCCGCCGCCGCGTCCCCGCCGAGTTCGACGAGGGCGGCTCGATCGGCAAGCGCTACCGCCGCCAGGACGAGATCGGCACCCCCTGGGGAATCACCGTCGACCACCAGACGATGGACGACGACACCGTCACCCTGAGAGACCGCGACTCCCTCGAGCAGACGCGAGTCCCGGTCGACGGCCTCGCCGACGACCTCGCGAACCGCCTCGCCCAACCCTGGCGCAGCCCGAAGCTGGGCTGACTCCCAGACTGCCGACATCGGACGGGCGAATAGATCTCAGGCTGCGACGCGATCGCCGGCCGGCTCGACCTCCACCCGAGTTGGGTAAAGGTCGGTCAACCCACAGACTCGCAGCGCATCGACCACCGCGTCATACATCTCACCCGCGGCTTCTACCCGGTCGTCTCGCTCGGTCACGAGGATCACGTCCAGCCCGTCGCTCTCCCCGGAGAGCACTGGGCCCAAGCTGTCCTCATATTTGTGGTTGAGCGCGACAAGCAGCGCATCCGCCTGCTCTCCCTCGACATCGAGCGGCACCCGGATGTATGCCCGATACTCCACGTCCATCATCGTAGCCCCTTTCTCTCTAGGCACTTGAGGAAGTTGACCCAGGTCCGCCGGCCGGAGGGGGTGTGGCCGATTTTGCACGGCTGGTAGCGCAAATCGGTGCGATCAGCGCCCTCCGGCATCGGCGGGTAGAACAACCTCATTCTGCTGGCCCTGCCGCAGTTTGGCCGCCAAGCGTTGGGGCACGGGTCACCCCCGACTTACACCGGGGCTCCGTTGAAGCGGCGCTACCGCCGCCAGGACGAGATCGGCACCCCCTGGGGGATAACCGTCGACCACCAGACGATGGAGGACTACACCGTGACCCTCCGCGGACGGGCGAATAGATCTCAGGCTACGACGCGATCGCCGGCCGGCTCGACCTCCACCGCGGCGGGGTAGAGATGGCCCAGGCCGCTGGCATGGAGGGAGTCGACCACGGCGTCGCTCATCGCACCGGCGGCGGCAGCCTCATCCGCGGCATCGATTGCCAAGACGACCACGGTCGAGGAGCCGCCATCGGCCCAGCTCATCACGGGGCCGAGATCAACGTGATCCCGGAGCAGCATCTTGTGGAGCCGCTCGTGCTCGACCTCCTGCTCGTAGGCGAGGCCGGGAACCTTGATCCAGCTGCGAAACTCCATGTCGCTCATTGACGATACCCCTTCCGCTTCATGTCGGCGAGAAAATTGGGCCACGATTTCTGGCTGGAGGGCGTCCCGGCAATCCTGGCCGGCGGCGTTTTGCCATCGGGCGGGAAGAACAGCCAGTACTCCTTGCGCTTCTCGACTCGAAAGCCCTGCGCCTCGGCTCGCTTGCGGGCCTTCTTCAAGTCCCCCTTCAAGCTCATGGAAACACCTGCGGCACCTGGTCGTGCTCCGGCCGTCGGCTCGTTCTCATGCCTTGTTAAAGGGCTGGGGGCGGCAAATTCTCCCCCTCGAGTAGTCGCTGGACAACACGGCGCTTGTCCTACCGTCACCCCCGGCTTACACCGGGGGCTCCGTTGTTCGACGAGGGCGGCTCGATCGGCAAGCGCTACCGCCGCCAGGACGAGATCGGCACCCCCTGGGGCATAACCGTCGACCACCAGACGATGGACGACGACACCGTCACCCTCCGCGACCGCGACTCCCTCGAGCAGACGCGAGTCCCGGTCGACGGCCTCGCCGACGACCTCGCGACCCGCCTCGCCCAACCCTGGCGCAGCCCGAAGCTTGGCTGACTCGAGTCAGTCGAGCTTGAGGGCGAACCGGAGAGCGTCGTCCAGTCGGACCGTGTCCTCGAATGAAAGCGCTCCCCTGCGTTCGGAGAGGAGCGCCTTGTCGATCGTGAAGAGGTTGTCGCAGTTGGCGACGCTCGCTCCTCGGAGGCCATGCTCGGAGTTGAGCGGAACCTCGCTGCGGATGCCGCGGACGGTCGACGTGACCATAGCCACGGTGACCGCCGAGAGCACCGGAATCGCCACCTGACGGGTGACGACCAGGACCGGCCGCACGCCGAGCCCGGGCAGATCCGCATCGAAGACATCGCCCCGATCGATCAAGCTCACTTGGCGCCGGACTCCTCGCGCTTGAGCGCATCGGCGAGCAACATCGCGCCGGCCTTGCCAACCGCCGGCTCCACCGGCCGGCGGGCATACGCTTCTCGGTATTCGTGAGCAACCTCGCGCTCGCGCAGCTCTGCCAGCAGGTCGCCCAGGGCGCGCCGCATCCCATCCGCCCGGCTCTTGAACTGACCACGCTTGACGGCCTCGTCGAGTTCTCGCAGCTGGTCATCCGGTATGCGAATTGCTATCTGTAACGTCATGTATACAGCATACCAATCTGGTATTCGAGTGTCGATATCCGGGTGGTTCCGCGGAACCGACGAGCGGTTCACGCCGTGCGTTGGGCCGCTCGTTCCTCGTCTCGCATTCGGCGGATGAGCTGCCGATACCGCGGGTCGCCTGCGTCGGCCAGCCGGGCCAATTCCCGCCATAGGTCGCTGTTCCAGTCGATCGGCGTGTGCCGGTGGGGTCGCCCACGGAGCCAAGTCCGCCATCTGTATCGGGGTCGTTGCGACATGTTTTGAGTGCAGGTTAGCGCCTGTTCAGGCCCCTGAACCCGGCCGGTCTACAAATCACTCAGCACGTTGAGTAAAATCACTCAGTGTCATGAGCAAATTGCAGAGCTACAGGCGTCCGATCTTCAGGCTGTTGTCTGACCGGTTGGCCGAGGATGCTGCCCGGATCCAGGTCGTAAGCGGGCCGCGGCAGGTTGGCAAGACGACCGTGGTGCGGCAGGCGCTTAAAGCGCTCGATCAGCCGAGCCACTACGCCAGCGCCGACGATCCGGCTCTGCGGGACGCAGCCTGGCTCGAGGCGCAGTGGGAGGAGGGGCGGCGGCTTGCCCGGGACCGCCGCGGGGGCGCGATCCTTGCTGTTGACGAGATCCAGAAGGTCGCCGGCTGGGCCGAGACCGTGAAGCGGCTCTGGGACGAGGATCGCAGGAACGAGCTGCCGCTTCGTGTCACCCTGCTCGGGTCGGCGGCGCTTCGCGTCCAGCATGGCCTCAGCGAGAGCCTCACCGGTCGCTTCGAGCTGATCCGGGCCTCGCACTGGTCATACGGCGAAATACGCGACGCCTTCGGGCTCAGCCTCGACGAGTTCGTCCACTTTGGCGGCTATCCCGGCGCGGCGCGGCTGATCGAAGACGAGAGCCGCTGGGCGGCGTATGTGCTCGACTCGATCGTCGAGACGACGATCTCGCGCGACCTGCTGCTGCTCACCCGCGTCGACAAGCCGGCCCTGCTGCGCAACCTGTTCCGGCTCGCCTGCGACTACTCCGGACAGATCGTCTCCTACCAGAAGCTGACCGGACAGCTGCAGGACGCGGGGAACACCACGACGCTTGCCCATTACCTCGATCTGCTGGCCGCCGCCGGGCTCGCGATTGGGCTCGAGAAGTACTCGCCTGGAAAGGTGCGGCAGCGAAGATCGACCCCCAAGTTGCTCGCCCTCGACACGGCTCTGGTCTCGGCCACCTCGGGCCGAACCTTCGCGGAGTCCAAGGCCGACGGCGAGCACTGGGGTCGGCTCGTCGAGACCGCGGTCGGCGCGCATCTGATCGCCACCCGCGACCCCCGGGCAGAGGTCCTCTACTGGCGGCACCGTAACCGCGAGGTCGACTTCGTCGTTCAGCGCGGGACAACGCTGACCGCGATCGAGGTCAAGAGCGGCCGGCGTCGTGACGGCCTGCCCGGGATGGCCGCGTTCGAGGCGGCGGCGGGAAGTCCCATCCGCAAGCTGCTCGTGGGCGGGGACGGCACCCCGCTCGAGGCTTTCCTCGGTGACGAAGTTCCCGGTCAGTCCACCTGAAGGAAACGGGCTACGTCGGCAGCGTCGGCGTCCAGCGCCGCGGCGTGGCGGCGCGAGAGGCGCGTGTAGGGCTCCATCGCCACCTCGCCCCCGGCCCATTTCCAGCCGGCGACGGCGCGGCCGCCGGCGAGCGCGAAGGGGCGGAAGAGGCCGCCGCTGACGACCCGCGGCTCGTGCCGGCCGAGGATCGGGTCGCGCGAGGTCCAGCCGAGCAGGATCGGGTCGAAGGCGCCGAGCAGCCGCGGCTCCGGGACCGCCTCCGGCGGGGCGCGCTTTGCCAGCCGGACCAGGCCGTCCTCGCCCTCCTCCAGCTCCGATCCGATCGCCTTCAGGCCGGCGCGGGCGTCGCGCAGCGGCAGACCGGCCCATTTGGCGAGGTCGCGGTCGCTCGCCGGCTGGTGTCCGACCAGGTAGCGGCGGGCCAGCTCGGCCAGCGCTCGCTCGCGGTCGACCGCCGGCTGCTCGCCCAGCCAATCGCGCACCAGCGCGTAGGCGTGCTGCTTGCCGCGCATCGGGCCGCGCACGACGAGCCCGCGCAGGGCGGCGAGGAAGAGGAGGTGGATCAGGGCCTGGCCGTCCGTCGGCACGTCCGCCGCCTCCAGCCGCTCGCGCAGCTCGACCCGCGTCAGCGGCCCCTCGCCGGCCAGCGCCCGCTCGATCGTCGCCAGCGCCCGCTCCGCGTCGGCCTCGCTCACCCCCTCCTGGCGCAGCCGCCGCGCGCCGGAGGTGAGCAGCGGCGGCGTGGTCAGCGCCTGCAGCAGGGCGTAGTCCTCGCTGCGGACCAGGTGCAGGGTGCCGCGGTTGAGCCAGGTGACGAGGAGGCCGCGGTGCTCACCCAGCGCCCGCTCGACGTCCGCCGCGGTCAGGCCGGCGGTCCGGGCGCGAACCGCGAGCCGGAAGCCGCGCGGGTCCTGGCCCTGCACGGCGAGCAGCCGCTCGGCGACGGCGACGGGATCGGGCAGCGGCGGACCCGAGAGCCCCTGTGCCGCGAAGCGCTCCACGAGTATCGATCCGGTCGCCACGCCACGATCTTCCTGGATCGCCTGAGCCGGCGACCCTCTCTCGGCAAAACCGACATCGGACGTAACCGACGTCCGATGTCGGTGACATCGGCTGCGGGTAGTGTCAGCCCAGGCGAGTGCCGAGGGGGGCGAGAGGCCGCCGCCGTAGACGCCGCCCGGCCAGGTGGGCACGCCTTCCAGCGCTCCCGCCGGGATCACCGGCGAGTCGCAGCAGCCGCTCGGCTGTGAAGCGGCTCAGCCGACTTCGAGCAGGTCGATCACGAAGACGAGCGTTTCGCTCGGACCGATCGCCGGCGGCGAGCCGGCTTCGCCGTAGGCGAGCTCGGGCGGGATGATCAGCTCGCGGCGGCCGCCGGCCTTCATCCCTTCGACGCCCTGTTCCCAGCCGGGGATCACCTGGCCGGCGCCGAGCGTGAAGGTGAACGGTTCGCTCCGGCTCCAGGAGGAGTCGAATTCCTTGCCGTTCTTGTAGTCGACGCCGACGTACTGGACCGTCACTTCGTCGCCCGACTTGGCTTCTTCGCCGGAGCCTGCTTCGAGTTCCTTGACGACCAGCTGCTTCGGCGGCGCGCCCTTCGGCACCGTCACCTCGGGCTTGGTCTTCTTCGATGCGGCCGTCGATTCGGTCGTCGAGCTCGATTCGCCCGAGGAGCTGCTGCCGCACCCGGCCGCGGCGAGGGCCAGACACACAGCGATCGTCAGCAGGGCCGCCTTCATGGCGCGGCATCCTAAGCGAGCCGCCGCTCAGGCGGCGTGCCGGCCCTGCCTCAACCCTTGCCCGAGATCAGGTCCCAGGCCCGCCGCAGCTTGTCGTGGCTGCCGGCGGCGGCCAGGTCGTCCGGCCCGACCTCGACCTCTCCCGGGTTGGCGCTCGGCTTCGGCAGCCGCTCGGCGGTGGCGGCGTCGACGGTGAGCACGACGCCCCGCTCGTAGACCTCCGCCACCTGGGAGGCATCGACGAAGCGATGCCCGCCCGGCAGCACGCTGGCGTCGAGGACGAACCCGTCGAAGACGTCGAGACCGGGGTCTCCGAGCACGTGCTGGACCTCGCCCAGGTCGGCGCCGTCGCTCGAATAGACCCGCGTCCCCCCGTCGAGGGCGAGGTAGGAGCTCGGCTGGCCCAGGTCCGGCATCCACCTGAGCATATCCGGGCAGCGCCGCTTGCCCGCCGGGCGGGTCGAGGGCTATGCTCGACCGGTTGCCCCAACTACGAGGAGGGATGAAGATGGCGGTTGGATTGAGGCTGAGGTTCGCCGGAGGCACGCAGGAGCAGTACGAAGCGGTCAACGCCCAGATGAACGTGGCAGCGGAGCCGCCCGAGGGACTGATCTTCCACGCCGCCGGGCCGGTCGAGGACGGCTGGGGCGTGATCGACTTCTGGGAGTCGAGGGAGAAGTTCGACGCCTTCCTCGGAGGGCGGCTCGGACAGGCGATCCAGGAGCTGGGCGACGGGGCTCTTCCGGGACCGCCTGACGTCAAGGAGTTCCCGGTTCACAACATCATCAAGCCTTAGGCCGGGATCCCCTGGAAGGCGGCGTCCGATGTCACTCAACCTCGCATCGCTGCTGACCGACAGCGCCGAGCGGGCGCCGGATGCCCCGGCCGTCCGCCTCGGCGAGGTCGAGCTGAGCTACGCCGAGCTCGACGACCGCAGCGCCCGGCTGGCGACGCTGCTGCGGGAGCGGGGCATCGAGCAGGGCGACCGGGTCGGGGTGATGCTGCCCAACGTGCCCGCGTTCCCGGTCGCCTACTACGGGCTGCTGCGGGCCGGAGCGATCGTCGTGCCGATGAACGTGCTGCTGAAGCGGCGCGAGATCTCCTTCTACCTGGAGGACTCCGGCGCCGAGCTGCTGCTCGCCTGGCACGGCTTCGCCGAGGAGGCGCGGGCCGGCGCCGCCGAGGCGGGCGCCGAGCTGGTCGAGGTCGAGCCGGCGGGCTTCGCGGCGACGCTGGCGGAGCTGGAGCCGACGCCGGACGTCGCCGAGACCGCCGAGGACGACATTGCGGTGATCCTCTACACCTCGGGCACGACCGGCAAGCCGAAGGGCGCCGAGCTGACCCACATGAACCTCCGGCGCAACGCCGACGTCTCCTCCCGCACCACCTGTGAGGTCGCCGCCGGCGACGTCGTCCTCGGCGCCCTCCCCCTCTTCCACTCCTTCGGGCAGACGGTGAGCATGAACGCCTCGCTCAGCGTCGGCGCCTGCCTCACCCTGGTGCCGAAATTCGACCCCGGCGAGGCGCTGGCGACGATGGAGCGCGACCGCGTCACCCACTTCTACGGCGTGCCGACGATGTTCGGCGCCCTCCTGCATTACCCCGAGCGCGAGCGCTTCGATACCTCGGCGCTGCGCACCTGCGTCACCGGCGGCGCCTCGATGCCGGTCGAGGTCCTGCGTGGCTTCGAGCAGGCGTTCGGGGCGATCGTGCTGGAGGGCTACGGCCTCTCGGAGACCTCGCCGGTGGCCTGCTCGAACCACCCCGGCATGGAGCGCAAGCCGGGCTCGATCGGCACCCCGATCGAAGGGGTGGAGATGCGGGTCGTCGACGAGGATGACAACCCGGTCGAGCAGGGTGAGGTCGGCGAGATCGTGATCCGCGGCCACAACGTCATGAAGGGCTACTGGCGACAGCCGGAGGCGACGGGGAAGACGATGCGGGGCGGCTGGTTCCACAGCGGCGACGTGGCCCGCGTCGACGAGGACGGCTACTTCTACATCGTCGACCGCAAGAAGGACCTGATCATCCGCGGCGGCTACAACGTCTACCCGCGCGAGGTCGAGGAGGTGCTCTACGAGCACCCGAAGATCCGCGAAGCGGCCGTCGTCGGCGTCCCCCACGACGAGTGGGGGGAGGAGATCGGCGCCGTCGTCGTCCTCCACGAGGGCGAGGAGCTGAGCCCGGAGGAGGTCAGCGCCTACGTCAAGGACCGCATCGCCGCCTACAAGTACCCGCGCGTCGTCTGGTTCCTCGACGACCTCCCGAAGGGCCCCACCGGCAAGATCCTCAAGCGCGAGATCGAGACCCCGGCGGCTGTGTGACGAGGTCGCGTGGCGAGAACTGGCTGGCTGGCCAGTTTCGCTGGTAGTCTCCATCGCGGCAGCCCCCGGCAGCCCCCGGCAGGCGCCATGAGGCGCCCGATTCCCAAGGAGAAGAGATGAGCGTCGCTTCGCAGAGCCCGATGGACAACGTCACCTACGAGGACCTCTACACGCGCTGGGAGCACGGCAACTGGAGCGCCTACGACCTCGACTTCTCCGCGGACCGGGCGGGCTGGGAGGCGCTGAGCGAGATCCAGAGGCGCTCGGCGATGTGGATCTACTCGATGTTCTTCTACGGCGAGGACCGGGTCGCCGACACCCTCGCCCCCTACGTCACCGCCGCCCCGACCGAGGAGCAGTCCTACTTCCTCGCCACGCAGCAGGTCGACGAGGTCCGCCACTCGATCTTCTTCCACCGCTTCTTCAAGGAGGTGATCGGGGTCGGCGGCGAGTCGATCCAGCAGACCCTCTCCTCCACCCTGCCGCAGCTCAACTGGGGCTACCGCGGCATCTTCGACCGGCTCGACCGGATGGCCGAGGAACTGCGCAAGGACCGCTCGCTGCCCAAGTACGCGCAGGCGATCACCCTCTACCACCTGATCGTCGAGGGCTCGCTCGCCCAGCCCGGCCAGCACTTCATCGAGGACTTCTTCGCCTCGAAGGAAACGATGCCCGGCTTCAGCGAGGGCATGGGCAACGTCTCCAAGGACGAGCAGCGCCACATCGGCTTCGGCGTCAAGGTCCTCTCCGAGCTGCTGGACCTGGAGCGCCCCGGCGCCGAGGAGTGCCGGGCCGCGGTGGTCGAGCTGCTGCGCGAAGTGCTGCCCTACGGTCCGGCCGTGTTCTACCCGCCCGGCATGGACCGCGAGTACACCGAGTGCTACGGCTTCAGCCTCGAGGACATCTTCGCCTTCGGCCTGAAGCTGATCCGCCAGCGCTGGCGGACGATCGGCTTCCCGACCGAGGAGATGCCGCCGGGCGTCTTCCCGTTCGACCCCGAGGCCTCGGCCGAGGAGGTCGCGGCGCGCCAGGTGAAGCTGATGGAGGCCGGTGTCCTCGGCCCGCCCGACGGGCCCAGGCCCGACGCCTCGCCCGAGGTGCAGCGCCTCTACTTCGACGTGATCAGCCGCGCCGCCGACCCGGCCGCGGCCAACGGCTCGCCGCTCGTCTACCAGTGGCGGTTCAGCGACGCCGACCCCTGGCACCTGACGATCGACAACGGCTCGACCCGTGCCGAGCCGGGCGAGGCGCCCGACCCGACCCTGACGATCGAGGCGAGCTGGGCCGACTGGATCGCCTCCGGCAAACCCGACGCCAACCAGCTGAAGATGGTCCTCCAGCGCCGCATCCGCCCGCGCGGCAAGCTGCGCGAGATCGCGCGGCTGCGCAAGGTCTTCGCCAGCTAGAAGCGAGCGTTTAGGAGATCGGCGGGCGCTTGTCCGCCCAGGGGCGCTCGGCCTCGAGCTGGGCGGCGAGGGAGAGCAGGGTCGCCTCGTCGCCGGCGCGGGCAATCACCTGCACCGCGAGCGGCATGCCGTCGGCGGCGAAGCCGGCGGGGACCGACATCGCCGGGTTGCCGAGGTGGTTCCAGGGGATGCAGTAGGGGTAGAAGCGGCTCATCCCGAGCAGAGTCCAGAGCGCGCCGCGTCCCTCCCAGCGGCGGACCGGCAGCGCCGTGCCGCCCATCACCGGGGTGATCAGGACGTCGTGGTCGTCGAAGATCGCGTTGACGCGGGCGGCGTCCACCGCTTCGCCGCGGCGCGCCCGCTCGAAGAGGCCGTCCGGAACCAGCCGCCCGATCCGGGCCATGCCCCGGGTGCGCCGTTCGAGCCTCTCCGGGTGCGGGACCTTGGCGAAGTCTTCGGCGATCCCGCGCAGGTAGCGCGGCACCGAGTTGTCGCCGATCCCTGCCCAGTCCGGATCGCGCCGACTCACGTCATGGCCCAGCGAGCCCAGCAGCTGCGCCGTCTCCGCGACCGCCCCCTTGGCGACCTCGTCGATCGTCGGCGGCGCGATCGCCCGCGGGGTCGCGGTGGACCAGGCAACCCGCAGCTTCCCCGGCGGGGCCTTCGCCGCCTCGACGTACGGACGCCCGGGAGGAGGCGGCGCGCCCGGCTCGCCGTCGCCGGCACGGCAGACGTCGAGCCATAGCGCAGTGTCGAGTACCGAGCGGCTGACGCAGCCGAAGGCGGACATGCCGTTCCAGCGCTCGCGGTCCGGGGCGACCGAGATCCTGCCGCGCTGCGGTTTGAGGCCGAACAGCCCGCAGGAGGAAGCCGGGATGCGGATCGACCCGGCGCCGTCGGAGGCGAAGGCGATCGGCACCAGCCCGGCGGCGACCGCGGCGGCGCTGCCGCCGCTCGAGCCGCCCGGCGTGCGCTGCGGGTTCCACGGGTTGCGGGTCACGCCCCAGGTCGCCGACTCGGTGAAGCCGCAGATCGCCAGCTCGGGGAGCAGGGTCTTGCCGACCACGACCGCCCCCGCCTCGCGCAGCCTTCGCACCGCCTCGGCGTCGGCCGCCGCGGGCTGGTCGAAGCCGTCGGTGCCGTAGGTCGTCAGGTCGCCGGCCAGGTCGACCTCGTCCTTGATCGCCACCGGCACCCCGAGCAGCGGCCGCCGGTCGCCGCCCCGCAGCCGCGCCTCGGCCTGCTCAGCCTCGAGCAGCGCCCGTTCGGCGAACACGGTGCGGAACGAGTTGAGCTGCGGGTCGAGCCGCGCGATCCGCTCCAGGCAGAGCCGCACCAGCTCGGTCGGCGACACCTCACCGCCGCGCACCATCTCCGCCTGCCTCGCGGCCCCAGCGAATGCGATGTCGTCGGCCACGCGGCAATCCTACGCGTCCTGCTAGGACGTGCCCCGAGTTGACCACCCATACTGGCGGTTAACTCTGGGCACGTCCTCCTGGGCCTCGGGTCAGGCTTCGGCGGGCTTGGGCTCTCGCGCGCCGCGCTCGAAGGAGAGGTCGGGCAGGAGACGGTCGAGCCAGGTCGGCATCCACCAGTTCCAGCCGCCCAGCAGCTTCATCGCCGCCGGCACCAGGATCAGCCGCACCAGAGTCGCGTCGAGGGCAATCGCCACCGCGCAGCCCAGGCCCAGCTCCTTGATCGAGGGCACGCCGGTGAGCACGAAGACGGCGAAGACGCAGGTCATGATCAGCGCCGCCGAGGAAATCGTGCGGGCGCTCGTCGCCAGGCCCTCCGCGACCGCGCGCTCGTTGTCGCCATGGCGCATGTAGCGCTCGCGGATCCGCGACATCAGGAAGACCTCGTAGTCCATCGAGAGGCCGAAGACGACGGCGAAGATCAGCGGCACGTTGATCGTGTCCAGCGCCCCCTGGCTTTCGAAGCCGAGCAGGCTGTCGAACCAGCCCCACTGGAAGACGGCGACGAGGATGCCGAAGGCGGCGCCGATCGAGAGCAGGTTCATCAGCACCGCCTTCAGCGGCAGCAGCAGCGAGCGCAGCATCGTCATCAGGACGAGGAAGCTGAGCGCGAGGACGAAGAGGACGATCTTCCACATCGAGCCGCTGATCAGGCGGCGCACGTCGTGGCTGCGCGCGGTCTCACCGCCGACTTCGACGGTCGCGGCCCGGCCCAGCGAGGTCGACGGAGCCAGGCCGCGCAGGCGCTCGACCAGGGCGACCGCGGCATCCGTCTCGCTGCCGGCGCTCGGCGTCGCCTGGATCAGCACGCTGCCCCCCGCGTAGGCCGGAGGAGCGACCGAGCTGACGCCCGGCGTCGCCTCGAGCCTGCGCACGAAGCCGGCGACCGCGCCCCGGCCTTCGCGCGCCGCATCGACCGAGCCGAAGGCGGCGACGATCTGCACCGGGTCGGTGCCGCCGCCGAGCTGCTTCGAGGCCAGCTCGTTGCCGGCCCGCACGTCGCTGCCCTTCGGAAACTGGGTCAGGGTCTGCGTGCCGGTGGCGATCGAGAGGACCGGGATCGCGAGGAAGAGGAGGAGGGAGCCGACCGCGATCACCGCGGTCCAGGGACGGGCCATCACCGATCTGGGCCCATCGGGCCCAGAAACCGCCGCCCCCTCCCACCGCCCCCGGACGCGAAGCGGAGGCGGCGGCGGCTTGATTCCCGTGTCCGGGGGCGGCGGGCGCTCCCCTGGCGCGCACACGGCGGAACGGACTTCGAATCAGCCGAAGAGCTCGGGCGACGATCCCGCCGGGCAGGACGCGGTCGCCGAGCATCGCGATCAGCGCCGGCAGCAGGGTGGTCGCAGCGAGGATCGAGACGCCGACGACGACCATCGCGCCGAGCGCCATCGAGCGCAGCGCCTGGTTGTCGACCATCCACAGCCCGGCCAGCGAGACGATCACCGCCAGGCCGGAGAAGGTCACGGCGAGGCCCGAGGTCGACAGCGCCTCGACCCGCGCCTCGTCGGCGCTGCGGCCCGCCGCCCGCTCCTCGCGGTAGCGGGCGAGGATGAACAGCGAGTAGTCGACCGCGACGCCGATCCCGATCATCGAGGCCATGTTGGTGACGAAGACCGAGGTCTCCATCTGCAGCGAGATGAAGTAGATCAGCGCTCCGGTGACGATCACGCTGACGAAGCCGAGCGCCAGCGGCAGCGCCGCCGCGGCCAGCGAGCCGAAGACGACGAGCAGGATCAGGGCGACGATCGGGAAGCCGCCGGCCTCCGCCTTGGCGAGGTCTTCCTTGGACAGTTCCTGCATCCCCGCCCAGATCGTCGGCTGGCCGGCGAGGTAGGTCGTCACGCCGCCCCGGGCGGCGCCGGGGTCGAGATCTTCGCGCAGCGCTCCCGCCGCGTCGATCAGCAGGTCGGAGCTGAGGTCGCTGCGCAGCGGCAGCATCGCCACGGCGCCGTGTCTCAGCGCGACCTCGGCCCGGCGGGCCGCTGCGGGTGCCAGCGTCACCCGGTCGATCCCGGCGACCGCCCGGCGCACCCGGGCGACCGCTGCGGCCCGAGCCGCCGGCGTCGTGCCCGGTTGCGCCCGCAGCAGCACGACGATGCCGTTGGCGTCTTCGCCGAAGCTCCGCCCGAGCGCGTCGCTGACCGCCTTCGACTGACTGCCCGGGACGTCGAAGCCGCCGCCCGTCAGGTGCTCGGTCTGCCGCGAGGCGAGGGGGAATGCGAGAACCAGGACGACGACCCAGCCGGCGAGGACCCAGCGTCGTCTGCGCCCGAGGAAGGTGGCCAGTCTGCTCATCGGCTCTCGCATTGGCTGGCTGGCCAGCCTCTCTCAGTGCCGCATACGCGTCTGTGAACCCGGTCACGCTCCGGCGCCCAACCCGGAGCGAACGGGTGGCGCTACTCGGCGGCGAGCAGGAACCGGGCCGAGGCGGCGCCGGCGGCGAGCGCGGCGCCGATGTCGCGGTCCGGATCCGAGAGCGCCTGCAGCGCGAAGCCGTCGCCGACCGCGAACAGGTAGGCGACGATCGCCTCGGCGTCGTAGCGCAGGCTGAGCACGCCCTCGCGCTCCTTCGCCTCCAGCACCTCGGCGACGTGGGAACGGGTGCGGTCGAACAGCTGGCCGACCTCGTGGCGGATGTCGGGGTTGCGGCGGCCGGCGCTGAACAACTCGTAGAGCAGCAGGAAGAAGGCCGGTTCGTTCTCGATCAGGTCGGTGAGGCTGGCGACGAGGACGTCGATCACGTCGTTGACCGTCTCCGCCTTCGCCAGCGGCTCGTCGAGGCGGGCGACGCGGATCTCGGCGTCGCGGCGGACCACCTCGACCAGCAGCCGCTCCTTGGTCCCGAAGTAGTAATGCAGCAGGCCGCGGCTGACCCCGGCCTCGCGGGCCACCTGCTCGAAGGTGGAGCCGGCGGCGCCGCGCTTGGCGACGCTCTCGCGCATCGCGTTGACGATCCGCTGCGCCTTTTCCCCGCTCAGCTCGCGCTCTTTGGTTGCGGCCTCCATACCCACCAGTCTAAGGAGAGGGCCGGGCGGCCCTCTCCACGGCAACCTCGGCTAGCCGCCGTTGATGCTGGTCGTGCTCGTGTACTCGAACTCCTCCTCGGCGCCGAACAGCGCGTCGAGGACCGTCTTGCGGGCGTCCTCGCTGAGCACCAGGGCGATCGCCGCGCCGACGAGCGCGAGCAGGATCAGGCGGCCGAGCCGGCTCTTCTTGCGCTTCTTCGGAGCCCGCATCCGCTCGGACGCTTCGCGCAGGCTCTCGGCGGCGCTGCGCAGGTCCTTCTGCACCTTCTTGTCGCTGGTCACGGCCTTGACGGTCCCCTTGCCGTTGCCGGTCGCCCGCGAGTACGCCCCGCGCGCCGCTTCGAACGCGTCGCGGAGGCTGTCCCGCAGCTCTTCGTCCTCGATCAGGCGCTGCACGTATGGGTTTTCGCGCGCGGTGGAATAGATGTCCGCGGCCTGGCCCGCTCTGGTCTTGCTCATGCCATCTCCTCGCTGGGTCTTCAAAGTTCCCGGCTGAGGATAACCCCAAACCGCGCCGTGGCACGTCACGGCGGTCCGATCCCGTCCAACAGCACCCCGTTGGAGCGGAAGCCGAGCTCGGCGCCGCGAACCGTCCGCAGCCGCAGCTGCGCCAGCGCGGGGCCGGGGAGCGCGTAGCGCCTCACCCAGAGGCGGCCGGCCGGCCCGTAGCCGACCTGGTGGAAGCCCGGCCCGAGCAGGCGGGCGGGAACCGGCGGCGCCGGCCCGTCGGAGACGAAGTCGACTTCGTGCACGTACCAGGCGAAGCCGTCCGAGGGTTGGACCTGGAAGGAGCCGGTCGAGAGGTAGTAACGCAGCGAGGCCTCGCCGAGCGTCCAGCCGATCGTCGCCCGCGGCGCGCTCGGTTCTCCGAGCCTGGCGGCGACGGCCCTCCAGTCGGGCCGCTGCAGCGAGGGCGAGGCGCCGGCCAGGATCGAGAAGCCGAGCGAGTAGACGACCAGCACCGCGGCCGCGGCGAGGCCGGCGCGACGGGCTCGGCGCAGGGTGGCGCCGACCGCCACCGCGACCAGCAGCGGCACCAGGGCGGGCAGCAGGTTGCGAGCGAGGACGTAATCCTTGCCGGGAGCGAGCAGCGCCAGGGCAACGGGTGCGGCGACCGTGACGGCGGCGAGCGCCAGCATCCGCCCGGCGGCCCGGCGCTCGTCGCGCTCGGCGCGGAAGGCGACGAGCGCCAGCGCCGCGATCATCGCCAGCAGCGGCACGACCGCGGGCAGCAGCCGCTCCGGGCGGGCGATGACGTCGCCGGTCTCCCCGGCCGCGAAGGTCACGCCCGCCTCCCAGACCCGGTGGCCGAGGCTGCGGTCGCCGATCCACTCGGCGTGGCCGAGCGACATCTGGTGGATCGCCAGCGGAGCCAGCAGCAGTCCGGTGGCGGCGACGATCCAGAGGCCCCGGAGCGCGGCCCGGCCGCGTCGCCGCAGCAGCCAGAGCGCCTCGAGGGCAACCGGGAAGATCGCGAAGTAGTGGGTGGCGAGGGCGAGCGCCGAGGCGATCCCCCAGCCGGCGAAATCGGCACGCCGGCCGCGATCGAGGGCGCGCACGAAGTAGAGGGCGGCGAGGGCGGTGAGCAGGGAGAAGAGCGCGTAGCCGCGCGCCTCCTGCGAGTACCAGAGCAGCATCGGGTTGACCGCGACGAAGGCGGCGGCGGCGATCCCGGCACGGCGGCCGCGCAGCTCGGCGCCGAGCAGGAAGGCGACCGGCACCGTCACCGCCCCGGCCAGGGCCGAGAGCGAGCGCAGGCCGACCTCGCCGGTCCCGGTCAGCTGTGTCCAGAACCAGGCCAGCGCGTAGTAGAGCGGCGGCGCCGACTCGCTGAAGCCGACCGCTTCCATCGCGTGGCCGAAGCCGTCGCGCAGGACCCGGCTGGCGGTGACGATCTCGTCGTGGTGATAGGACTGGACGCCGAGCGTCGCGAAGCGCAGGGCCGCGGCGAGGGCGGTCAGCCCGGCGACGATCCAGAAGGCGCGGGAACGCGCCCTGACCGCCTCGCGGGAGGCCTCGTAGAGGGTCGAGATGTTGCCCCTGCCCAGGGCCCCGGCTGCCTCCATCGGAACGCCTCAGGCGAGCGCCGCGTCGATCGCCTTCGAGACCTCGTCGACGTAGACGAACTCCAGCTCGCTGCGCTCGTGCTCGGGGATCTCGGCGACGTCGCCCTCGTTGCGCTCCGGCACCAGCACCCGCTTGATTCCCGCCCGCTGCGCGGCCAGCGACTTCTCCTTCAGGCCGCCAATCGGCAGCACCTGCCCGGTCAGGGTCACCTCGCCGGTCATCGCGACATCGTTGCTGACCGGCCGGTCGCTGACCAGCGAGGCGAGCGCCACGGTCATCGCCACGCCGGCCGAGGGCCCGTCCTTGGGCACCGCGCCGGCCGGCACGTGGATGTGGATGTCGTGCTCGGCGAACCAGCTCTCCTCCATCTCCGGCGCGGTCAGCTCGCGCCAGTGGCCGCGGACGTAGGAGAGCGCCGCCTGCGCCGACTCCTTCATCACGTCACCGAGCTGGCCGGTGATCGTCAGCTTGCCGGTGCCCGGCATCGCCGTCGCCTCGATGAACAGGACGTCGCCGCCGGCCGGCGTCCAGGCGAGGCCGGTGGCGACCCCGGGATCCTTGGTGCGGCGCCGCTGCTCGGCGAAGAAGCGGCGGCGGCCGAGCAGCTCGCGCGCCCGCTTGGCCGAGACCTTTGCCTTGCCGCCCGCCTTGCCCTCGGCGACTGCGCGGGCGACCTTGCGGCAGACCGTGCCGATCTGCCGCTCCATGTTGCGGACACCGGCCTCGCGCGTGTACTCCTCGACGATCGCGGTGAGCGCCGGCTCGGCGAACTCGATCTGCGAGGCCTTCAGGCCGTTGGCCTCGATCTGGCGCGGCACCAGGTAGCGGCGGGCGATGTGCTTCTTCTCCTCCAGCGTGTAGCCGGCCAGCTCGATCGTCTCCATCCGGTCCTGGAGCGGGCCGGGGACCGTGTCGAGGATGTTCGCGGTGGCGATGAACATCACCTCGGAGAGGTCGAACTCGAGGTCGAGGTAGTGGTCGCGGAAGCTGTCGTTCTGGGCCGGATCGAGCACCTCGAGCATCGCCGAGGAGGGGTCGCCGCGGAAGTCGGCGCCCATCTTGTCGATCTCGTCGATCATGAAGACGGGGTTGCGCGAGCCGGCGTCGCGCAGGGCGCGGACGATCGTCCCCGGCATCGCGCCGATGTAGGTGCGGCGGTGGCCGCGGATCTCCGCCTCGTCGCGCACCCCGCCGACCGAGATCCGCTCGAACTCCCGCCCGAGCGCGCGGGCGATCGAGCGGCCGAGGCTGGTCTTGCCGACCCCGGGCGGTCCGACGAAGCAGAGGATCGGCCCCGGCGAGTCGGGGTTGAGCTTGCGCACCGCCAGGTACTCGAGGATCCGGTCCTTGACCTTCTCCAGGTCGTAGTGGTCGGCGTCGAGCACCTCGCGGGCGTGGGCGATGTCGAGGTCGTCCTCCGTCAGCTTGGACCAGGGCAGCTCGACCAGCCACTCCAGGTAGGTGCGGATGACGCCGTGCTCGGCGGCCGCCGGCGGCAGCTTCTCCAGCCGCGAGAGCTCGCGGTCGGCGGCCTTGCCGGCGTGCTCGGGAAGCCCGGCCTCCTCGACCCGCTGGCGCAGCTCGTTCACCTCGGCCTGCTGCTCGTCGCCCTCCCCGAGCTCGTCCTGGATCGCTTTCAGCTGCTGGCGGAGGAAGAACTCGCGCTGGCCCTTGTCGACTTCGGACTGGACCTGGGACTGGATCTGGCTGCCCAGCTGGACCACCTCCAGCTCGCGGGCGAGGATCTGGGAGAGGCGCCGCAGCCGCACCGCCACGTCGACCTCCTCCAGCAGCTCCTGCTTCTCCTCGGTCGAGATCCGCAGCGCGCCGGCGATCAGGTGCCCGAGCGCCGCCGGATCCTCGATGTTGGCAACCGCCATCTGCAGCTCTTCGGGCAGGTAGGGGATGTGCTCGACGATCTCCGAGAAGGTGCGCTGCACGTTGCGGGTCAGGGCCTCCAGCTCGGGCCCCTCGTCGACCGTGTCGGGCAGCTCGGCGATCCGCGCCACCAGGTAGGGCTCCTCGGCGACGTAAGGGCCGATCCTCACGCGCTGCGTCCCCTGGACGAGGATGCGCAGCGTGCCGTCCGGGACTTTCAACATCCGCGCGACGAGGCCGACGACACCGACGTCGTAGAGGCCGTCGGGCCCCGGCTCCTCGTCCTCGGGATCGCGCGCCGCGACCATCGCCAGCATCCGGTTGGCGCCGAGCACGTCGTCGACCAGCTTGATCGAGCGCTCCTGGCCGACCGCCAGCGGAGTCAGCGTCTCGGGGAAGGTGACGGTCTCGCGCAGCGGCAGCACCGGCAGCGCGTCGGGCAGCGGCTGGTCGGCGCGGATCGCGTCCTCGGCGTCGAGCGGCGACTCGACCACTTCGAGCGCCGGCGAGCCCTCCATCAGTGCCGCCTCTCGTGGGTGCGGTCCGGCTCTGACGAGTGGCTGGGCGTGGCTGGCAAGACCGGTGGGCGAAGGCGATGCAGCGCATCGTCGAGCCCACTGGGCGCCGCCAGGCGCGTCCAGACGCCGTCAGACCGGAGCGTACTCGCGGGAGTCGGCACTAATCCCGTCCTATCGGCACGCGGCGGGTCGTCTCGGCCGGGTCGCGCAGCGGCAGCTCGATCCGCAGCACCCCGTCCTCGTAACTCGCCTTCGCCCGGTCGGCGTCGACGTCCACCTGCAGCTCGACCACCCGCCGGAACGGCCCCGACGGGATCTCGACCTGCTGGTAGACGCGCCCTTCGGTCTCCTGCACCGGCCGTTCGCCGACGATCGCCAGCCGCCGCCCACTGACCTCGATCCCGACCTGATCGAGATCCACTCCCGCCAGGTCGACCTTGACCACAGCCCGCTGCGGCTCGCCGCAGTAGTAGACGTCGACATTCGGCGAAAACCCGCTGCTGCGCCTGCTCACATAAGCCGTCCGCCCCCATGCGCCCCCCAGCATCTGATCCATCTCCCTGCGCATACGGGCAAAGTTCGCAAACAGATCGCGTTCGGGCATGGGGCAAAACATAGCCATCGTCGTCAGCACGGGCCCCCTACGCCGCGTGAGACTGGGTCGCCCAGCGGGGTGGGCGCATGAGCAGGACCGGCTGCCGGGGCGGGACGAGCCCCTCCGGCCGGTTGGGCCTGAAGGTCGTGCAGGGCTCCTCCAGCTCGAGCGCGCAGAGCGTGTTCTTGCGGAAGTAGCAGTCGTCGCAGCTCGGCGGCTTCGGCTTGCGTGGCATCGCGCCGATCTTGGCACTCTCGTTGCACTTCCGTGACGCCTGTTTCCGCAAAGCGCCACGTTCTTGTCACGGCTCGTTCACAACTTTCCCCGCGTCTTGCGCGCGCCGAGCCCGGCCGACGCCGGCGGTGGCCGTCGCTACCATTGGGGCGAATGGAGGCTCACAACCGCAGCGACAAGCTGGCAGCCTCGCCGCAGCTGTTCGAGAGCGAATTCCTCAACTTCTTCTCGCGCGTCCACCCGGCGATCCCGGCGATCGCCTTCGTGCCGGTGATCGTCGCGATGGAGTGGCTCGGCGCCGATCGCGGCCAGGCCGCCTGGCAGCTCGTCCTGCTCAGCCTCGGCGGTGTCGGGATCTGGACGCTGACCGAGTACTGGCTGCACCGCCTGTTCTTCCACTGGGAGCCCGGCAGCGCCTTCGGACGGCGGATGCACTTCATCATCCACGGCATCCATCACGACCACCCGAACGACAAGCTGCGGCTGGTGATGCCGCCCGCCGTCTCGATCCCGCTGGCCGCGCTCTTCCTCCTCGCCTTCATGCTGCTGTTCGGCGCCCCGGCCGCCTACCCGCTGTTCGGCGGCTTCATCGCCGGCTACCTCTTCTACGACTACACGCACTACTACGTGCACCACTTCGTCCCGAGGTCGAAGTTCGGCAAACGGCTGCGCGAGCACCACATGCGCCACCACTTCCAGGACCACCGCTTCGGCTACGGCGTCTCCTCACCGCTCTGGGACGTCATCTTCGGCACCCTGCCGAAGAAGCGCCGCGCCTGACTCGCCGCGCTGCGCCGTGTGGCGTAGGGCTATCTCGAGCTCGAGGCGGGCTTCGGGGTCCTCCAGCTGCTCGCCGAGCAGCTCACGCAGGCGCGCCGCGCGGTAGCGCACGGTCTGAGGATGGAGGTGGAGGGCGGCGGCCATCGCGACCGAGTTGCCGCCGTGCCTGACGTAGGCGAGCGCCGTCTCGTGCATCCGCTTGCGCGCCTTCTCGGTCAGCGGCTCGAACGGGGCCAGGCGCCGGGCGGCGATCCGGGCGGCAAGGGCGCCGCTCTCGAACAGCAGCAGGTCGCCGAGGTGCTCCTCGGCCCGCAGCAGGCCCGGCGCCGGCAGGGCGCCCGCTTCCGCCGCGCGCAGCGCCGCACGCGCCAGCGACCAGGAAGCGGCGAGCTCGCCGATCGGGACGGCAGGGCCGAGCGCGGCCGGCACGCCCTCCGCGGCGCGGACGACGATCGCCGGCCGGCCGGGCCCCTCGGGATCGGGCACCAGGACGCAGCCCAGCTCGTCGACCGCGCTCGCCACGGCATCCGCCGGCAGCAGCCTCGCCAGCTCGCCAAGGCGCTCCTCCGGGCAGGCGAGCGGGGCGGCGGTCCTAGGCAGCCGGCGCCCGGCCCGCTGGGCCGCCGCCCGCAGGTCGGCGGGCTCTGCCGCCGGCTCGCGCAGCAGCAGCGCCGCCAGCTCGCGCTCGCGGCGCCGGCGCTCGTCCTCGAGGTCGGCCTGCGCCTCCGCATACCCCTCGACCGAGTCGGCCGAGAGCTCGTCGATGTAGGCGAAGATCGCCTCGGCGAGCAGGCTCAGCACCTCGGCGTCGAGCTCCGCCTTCCTTCCCGCCTGCGAGAGGTGTCGCCAGGCGACGCGGGCGCCGACCCGGTATGCCGCCTGCAGCGAGTCCAGGGTGCGTCCCTGCCGCAGCTCGCCGCGGCCGAGCCCGACGTAGACGCCCCGGCCGATCCCGCGGCCGGCCTCCGGGTCGCGGATCAGGGCGACGAACTGGCGCAGCGCCTCGCCGACGCCGGTGCGGATGCCGCGGCCGAAGCTCCCCTCGAGCGGCCGCACGTACTCCGGCACCTCGGCGGCGATCGTCGCGAGGATCTCGGCGGTCACCGCGTCCAGCTCGGGCTCGATCAGATCCGCCACCTCGGCCGGAAGGGCGCGCCAGGGCTCTGAATCGACAGAAATTGTCATCTATCTAATAAGAAATGTGTCAAAGAGTTGGTTCTCAGCGCAGATCATGTTGCAGATTCCAGCATAACTTGCGGTGATGCATAGAGAGATGACCCGAACCGAGAAGGCCGCCAACCTCGGCGCCGTGGTCCTTCCCTTTGCCGCGATGCTCGCCGCGGCGGCGCTGCTCTGGAACCGCCTGGTCAGCCCGGCCGACCTGGCGATCGCCGCCGCGATGTACCTGCTGACCGCCGTCGGGATAACGGTGGGCTTCCACCGCCTGCTGACCCACCGATCCTTCCAGACGCCGAAGCCGGTCGAGTACCTGTTCGCGGTGCTCGGCTCGATCGCGGTGCAGGGGCCGGTGATCGCCTGGGTCGCAGACCACCGCAAGCACCACGCGCACACCGACGAAGAGGGGGACCCGCACAGCCCCCACGTCGGCCATGGCGAGGGCGTCGGCGGAGTGCTGGCCGGCCTCTGGCATGCCCATTCCGGCTGGCTCCTCTCCACGCAGGGACGCGCCGACTGGAAGCGCTACGCCGGCGACCTCTGCGAGGACGCCGGCATGCGCGCCGTCAACCGGCGTTTCGTGCCGTTGGTGCTCGCGGGACTCGCGCTGCCCGCTCTGGCCGGCTACCTGGTCAGCGGCACGCTCGCCGGTGCCGCGACCGGGCTGCTCTGGGGCGGGTTGGTGCGGATCTTCTTCGTCCACCATGTCACCTGGAGCGTCAACTCCGTCTGTCACTTCCTCGGCAGCCGCCGGTTCGACACCGATGATCGCTCCACCAACGTCTTCTGGCTGGCGCTGCCCTCGCTGGGAGAGTCATGGCACCACAACCACCACGCCTTCCCCCGCTCCGCGGTGCACGGGCTGCGGCGCTGGGAGCTGGATCCCTCGGCTCTGATCATCACCGCGATGGAGCGGATCGGCCTGGCGCGCAACGTGGTGCGAATCTCACCGGAGCGACAGGCCGAACGTGCCATATGACGCGCACTGACCTTCACGTTCTGTCCAAGTGATCAGTGTGAGGTGTGCCAATCCGGCCAGTGGGGTATTCCACAGTCACAGTGTCTGTGAGACATTTCGTCTAACTGTGCAACACTCCAGTTCCCGATGACTTGAACCAGTATCCGGGTAAGCTCAAAGCGACCCGGTCGAAAGGAACGAAATGCCAAGCACCACTCACGTACTCGACGAGGCCCGCGCCCTGGTAAAGAAGCGCCTCGAAGAGCTGGACGACGAGCGCAAGCGCCTCGAGCGCGCTCTGATCGAGCTGGGCGAGAAAGCGATCGGTCGCGGTCGGCCCGGTCGCGGTCCCGGCCGCCCTCGCGGCTCGAGCAAAAAAGCTCGCGCAGGCGCGCCGCGGCGCCGCGGCCGGCGTAAAGGCGGCACCCGCGCCGACCAGGCGGTGAAACTGGTCGAGGGCAGCCCAGGCATCACCGCCTCGGACATCGCCAAGACGATGAAAATCAAGCCCAACTACCTCTACCGGGTCCTCGGCGACCTCGAGAAAGAGGGGCGTGTGGCTAAGAAAGGGCGGCAGTACTTCCCGGGCAAATAGGTATGCCGTAGGGGCCTGTCCCCGGTAGGGGTTCCACTTAACTTTTTCTGAAGACAGTTTGCGCCCGTCCGAGTTCGGACCCCCAGAAAAAGTACAAGACGTTCCACCCCTACCGGGGACAGGCCCTAGATCAAGCCAAGCTGACTGACCGCCTCGTGCTCTCCCTGTAGCTCGGAGATGCTGGCTTCGATGCGGGGGCGCGAGAACTCCGGAACCTCGAGCCCCTCGGCGATCTTCCACTCGCCGCCCGAGCAAACGCACGGGTGGCCGGCGACGACACCCTCCTCGATCCCGTAGGAGCCGTTCGAGGGAACGCCCATCGAGACCCAGTCGCCCTCGGCGGTGCCGAGCACCCAGTCGCGAACGTGGGCGATCGCCGCATTGGCCGCCGAGGCGGCGCTGGAGGCGCCGCGCGCATCGATCACCTCGGCGCCGCGCTTGGCGACGCGAGGGATGAACTCATCGCCGATCCAGGCCTCGTCGTCGACCGCGTCCCAGGCGCTCGCCCCGTCGACCTTCGCATTCACCAGGTCGGGGTACTGGGTGGTCGAGTGGTTGCCCCAGACGGTCATGTTGCTGACGCTGGAGACCTGCTTGCCGAGCTTGTTGGCGAGCTGGCCGATCGCCCGGTTGTGGTCGAGCCGCATCATCGCGGTGAAGCGCTCGCGCGGTACCCCGTCGGCGTTCGACAGCGCGATCAGGCAGTTGGTGTTGGCCGGGTTGCCGACCACCAGCACCCGCACGTCGGCGGCGGCGCCGGCGGCGATCGCTTCGCCCTGCGGCTTGAAGATCCCGCCGTTGGCCTCGAGCAGGTCGGCCCGCTCCATGCCGGGACCGCGTGGCCGCGCTCCGACGAGCAGGCCGACGTTGCAGCCGTCGAAGGCCGGCTTGGGGTCGTCGAAGATGTCGATCTTGCGCAGCAGCGGGAAGGCGCAGTCGTCGAGCTCCATCGCGGTGCCCTCGGCCGCTTTGACCGCGTCGGGGATCTCCAGCAGGCTCAGCTCGACCGGGGCATCGGGCCCGAGCATCTGTCCGCTGGCGATCCGGAAGAGCAGCGCGTAGCCGATCTGGCCGGCGGCGCCGGTGACGGTGACTTTGACGGGGGTGCTCACGTAATCGTCTCCTGAGTCGTGGTTTGAAGTGTGAAGCGCTCTATGAGGCCATGACGTGCTGCAGGCGCTCGTCGATCGCGGCGAGGAACTCCTGCGTGGTGAGGAACTGCTGCTCCGGGCCGACCAGCAGCGCCAGGTCCTTGGTCATCTTGCCGCTCTCCACCGTCTCGATGCAAACCTGCTCCAGCGTCGCGGCGAACCGCGACACCTCGGGGGTCCCGTCGAGGCGACCGCGGGCGGCGAGGCCGCGCGTCCAGGCGAAGATCGAGGCGATCGGGTTGGTCGAGGTCGGCTTGCCTTCCTGGTGCTGGCGGAAGTGGCGGGTGACGGTGCCGTGCGCCGCCTCCGCCTCCACCGTCTTGCCGTCGGGGCTCATCAGCACGCTGGTCATCAGTCCCAGCGAGCCGAAGCCCTGGGCGACGGTGTCGGACTGCACGTCGCCGTCGTAGTTCTTGCAGGCCCACAAGTAGCCGCCTTCCCACTTCAGCGCGGCGGCGACCATGTCGTCGATCAGCCGGTGTTCGTAGCTCAGTCCCTTCGCCTCGAAGTCGGCTTTGAACTCGTTCTCGTACACCTCGGCGAAGATGTCCTTGAAGCGACCGTCGTAGCGCTTCAGGATCGTGTTCTTGGTCGAGAGGTAGACCGGGTAGCCGCGGTCGAGGCCGTAGCGCATCGAGGCACGGGCGAAGTCGCGGATCGAGTCGTCGAGGTTGTACATCGCCATCGCGACGCCGGCGCCGGGGTAGTCGTAGACATCGAGCTCGATCGGCTCGGCGCCGTCCTTCGGGGTGTAGGTGAGGGTCAGCGTCCCCTCGCCGGGGACGACCATGTCGGTCGCCCGGTACTGGTCGCCGAAGGCGTGGCGGCCGATCACGATCGGCTTCGTCCAGCCGGGCACCAGCCGCGGGACGTTGGAGATCACGATCGGCTCGCGGAAGATGACGCCGCCGAGGATGTTGCGGATCGTCCCGTTGGGCGAGGGGTACATCTCCTTCAGGCCGAACTCCTCCACCCGCGCCTCGTCGGGGGTGATCGTCGCGCACTTGACCCCCACCCCGTGCCGCTCGATCGCCCTGGCGGCGTCGACCGTGATCCGGTCTCCGGTCGCGTCGCGGCTCTCGATCGAGAGGTCGAAGTAGAGCAGCTCGACGTCGAGGTAGGGGAGGATCAGCTGCTCTTTGATGAACGACCAGATGATCCGGGTCATCTCGTCGCCATCGAGCTCGACTACCGGGTGCTTGACCTGGATCTTGGATGTGTCCGCTGCCACGGCGGCGGCGATCCTATCGACGGCGGGCCGATGTCGGCGGCGCGGTGGGGTGAGCGCACCGAGACGCTCCCCGGTGGCACAATCAAGGCAATGGCGACCGTCGAGCGCGAGTCGGGCAGCACCCACGAGGTCTTCAACCAGCCTCCTCCCCTGGAGGACTACAACCCGTTCGACGCCGATCGCCCCCTGGCCGAGGCGCTGCGCCGCGAGGGCGCCGGGTGGGCCGAGGTCGAGGCGCGCGAGCTGGGGGCGATCTGCGGCTCCCGGCAGACGATCCGCTGGGGCTTCGAGGCGAACGAGCGCAGGCCCGAGCTGCACACCCACGACCGCTACGGCCACCGCATCGACGAGGTCGAGTTCGACAGCTCCTGGCACGAACTGATGCGGATCGGGATCGGACACGGCCTGCACGCCTCGCCCTGGCGCGAACCGGGCCCCGGCGCCCACGTCGCCCGCGCCGCGATGTTCATGCTGCTGATGCAGGCCGAGGGCGGCGTCGGCTGCCCGATCTCGATGACCTACTCGGTGATCCCGGCGCTGCGCAAGCAGCCGGACGTAGCCGAGGAGTGGGAGCCGCGCTTCCACTCGCTCGACTACGACGAGCGCCCGATCCCGGCTGACCGCAAGCGGGGAGCGACCTGTGGGATGTGGCTGACCGAGAAGCAGGGCGGCTCCGACGTGCGCGCCAACACCACCGTCGCCGTGCCTCTGAACGGCGACGGGCCGGGGGGCGAGTACGAGATCGTCGGCCACAAGTGGTTCTGCTCGGCGCCGATGTGCGACGCCTTCCTCGTCCTCGCCCAGACCGACTCCGGCCTCTCCTGCTTCCTGCTGCCGCGCTGGACGCCGGACGGCGAGCGCAACGCCTTCCGCATCCAGCGGCTCAAGGACAAGATGGGAAACCGCTCGAACGCCCTGGCCGAGGTCGAGCTCGACGGGGCCTGGGCGCGGATGGTCGGCGAGGAGGGTCGCGGCGTGCGGACGATCATCGAGATGGTCAACCACACCCGGCTCGACTGCATGATCGGCGCCGCCACGGGCTTCCGGGCCGGCGTCGTGCAGGCCCTCCACCACACCGCCCACCGCTCCGCCTTCGGCAGGGAGCTGATCGAGCAACCGCTGATGCGCAACGTCCTCGCCGACCTCTGCGTCGAGTCCGAGGCCGCGACCGTCGCGGCGATGCGGCTGGCCCGCGCCTACGACGAGTCAGCCGCGGGCGACGAGGGGGCGGCGGCGTTCAAGCGGATCGCCACCGCCGTGCTCAAGTACTGGACCTGCAAGCGGGGGCCCTCGCACGCCGGCGAGTGCCTGGAGTGCCTCGGCGGCAACGGCTACATCGAGGAGTCGGGGATGCCGCGCCTCTTCCGCGAAAGCCCGCTGGGCTCGATCTGGGAGGGCTCGGGCAACGTCCAGTGCCTCGACGTGCTGCGCGCCATGGTTAAGACCCCGGCCTCCGTCGACGCCTTCTTCGCCGAGGTGCTCGAGGGCGCCGGCGCCGAGCCGCGGCTGGACGCCTACGTCACCGCGCTTCGCGGCGAAGTCCCCGGCGAGGTCGAGACGATCCAGCACCGCGCCCGCCGCATCGTCGAGAAGATGGCGCTGGCTCTTCAGGCGTCCCTCCTGATCCGCTACGGCGATCCGGCCGTCGCCGATACCTTCTGCGCGTCACGCCTCGAGGACGATTGGGGCTACGCCTTCGGCACCCTCCCGGCCGGCACCGACTTCGCCCGCATCATCGAGCGCCACAACTTGCAGTAGAGGGGGGGAGAAAACACACGGCTGGTCACTTGAGCACAGGATGGTGCTGCAAAGTGACCGGGGGTGGGACGTGCGGGCGCGCGACCGGCGTATCTGGGCGCTCGTGGAGCGCCAGCACGGCGTCGTCGCACACCGCCAGCTGCTCGCGCTGGGACTGGAACGGTCCTCGATCCGCTGGCGGGTGAAGAGCGGGCGCCTGCACGCCGTGCGGCGCGGCGTGTACGCGGTGGGGCGGCCCGAGCTGAGCCGGCACGGGCGCTGGATGGCAGCGGTGCTGGCCTGCGGGCCCGAGGCGGTGCTCAGCCACGGCAGCGCCGCAGCGCTGTGGGGGTTCGGCTCCGAGCCGCGCAGCCTGGTCGAGGCGTCGCTGCCGCCGGGTAGGCGCTGCCGGCGGCCGGGCATCCGCGCCCACCGCCGCACCGCGCTGCGCCCGCGCGACGTGACCGAACACGAAGGCATCCCAGTCACCTCGCCGGTGCGCACGCTGATCGACCAGGCGACGCGGCTTCCTCCGGCGCGACTCGAGCGCGCCGTCAACGAGGCCGACAAGCTCGATCGGGTGGCGGCGGACGCGCTCTACGGGGCGCTCGACGACCACCGCGGGGTGCCCGGCGTCGCGGCACTGCGCAAGCTGCTCGACCCGCTCCACTTCCGGCTCAGCGACTCCGACCTGGAGCAGGCGATGCGGCCGCTCGCCAAGACCGCCGGCCTGCCGGTTCCGGAGACGAAAGCCTGGGTGAACGGCTACGAAGTCGATTTCTTCTGGCCCGAGCTGGGGATCGTGGTCGAGGCCGACGGCCTGCGCTACCACCGCACCGCGTCCCAGCAGAGGCGGGGCCTGGAACGCGACCAGGCGCACCTGGCCGCCGGCCTGTGGCCGCTGCGCTTCTCCCACTGGCAGGTCGCCCGTGAACCGGCGTACGTCCGCCAGGTGCTGCGCCGCGCGGCAGAGCGCGCCCGACTTCAGCAGGAAACGAGCCGAGCGGTCACTTGAGCACAGGATCCTGTGCTCAAGTGACCGCTCGGCCGCCGGTCAGGCGGTGCCGCGCACCAGAGCGGCATGGTCGCGGCGGAAGCACGGCCAGCTCCTTGAGCGCCCCCCTTACCCGAATCCCTGGCTGACTACGCCCTCGGGTGTGGCTTGTCCCAGCTCTCCTCAGTGCCCTCGGAGCCGCTGGCGAGGAGGGGTCCGGCAGGGGGCGGAACGTCTTGTACTTTTTCCGCGGAAGCAATCGCGGACAGCCGCGGACTGTCTTCGGAAAAAGTTAAGTGGAGACCCCTACCCGACCCCCTACCCCGTCGCGTCTCTCAGCGCCCGGCCCACCTGCTCGGCGGTGATCACGCCGCAGAGGCGACCGTCGGCGTCGACCGCCATCAGGGCGCCGAAGCGGCGCAGAGAGCGGTTCGCGAGGAGCGTGTCCAGCGGAGCGTCCTCGGAAATCTGGAAGGTGCCGTCGTCCCGCTCGACGAGGTCGGAGACGAGTGATGTCGAGCGGGAGGTCTCCGGGACCTCGTCGGCTTTGTCTTTGGCGACAAGGCCCAGGAAGCGGTAAGCGGCATCGACGACCGGGAACCAGGGCCAGCGGTAGCGGTGGAAGTACTCGTCGAGGGCCCGCTCGACGCTCAGCTCGCTGGGGATCGCCACCGGCTGGCGGTCCATGACGTCGGACACCCGCACGCCCTCTATGCGGCCGGAGATCGCGGTCTGCATCGAGGCGGCACGGGCCGAGCCGTTGATCACCATGCCGATCAGCGCCAGCCAGACGCCGCCGAAGACGTAGCCGGTGAAGGCGAGGACCAGGCCGCCGCCGATGAACAGGTAGGCGAAGACGCGGCCGAGGTTGGCGGCGAAGCGGGTCGCCGCGGTGCGGTCTCCCGTCCGCCACCAGGCGATCGCCCGCACCACCCGGCCGCCGTCCATCGGGAAGGCCGGCAGCAGGTTGAAGACGAGGACGAGGAAGTTGATCGAGGCCAGCCAGGCGACCATCGCCAGCACGCCCGAGGTGCCGGCGTTGCCCTCGACCAGCGCCGCCTTGCGGAAGTCCTCGGCGCCGGCCGCGGCGAGGCCGACCGCGGCGAGGAGGACGACGATCGCCAGGGTCACCAGCGGCCCGGCGATCGCCACCTTGAACTCGGTCGCCGGGCGGTCGGATTCGCGGTCCATCCGCGCCATCCCGCCGAAGATCCAGAGCTGGATGCTGGAGATGCCGATCCCGTTGCGCATCGCGACCAGCGCGTGGCCGAGCTCGTGCAGGACGATCGAGCCGAAGAAGCCGGCGGCGCTGATCAGCGCCAGCAGGAACGGCGTCGAGGCGGAGCTGCTCTCACCGAGGATGTCGCCGTAGAAGCGCGAGAGCCAGAAGATGACCAGGAAGAGGACCAGGAACCAGGACCAGTCGACCGCGATGCGGATGCCGCGGACGTGGAAGAGCGTGATCGAGCCGCCGAACATCGTTCAATGGTAGGGGTCCGCCCGAAGGACCCCGCGCGGCCGGTAGGGTCGCGCCGCAATGGCGCCCGACCGGGATCGCATGCGTGCGCAGCTGGAGGAGCTGGAGCGGATCGACCGCCCATCCGCCTCGGAGGGCGAGCGGCGCGCCGCCGAGTGGCTGGTAGAGCGCTTCGCCGAGCTCGGCGCCGAGGCGCGGATCGAGGCCGAGGCCGCCCACGGCACCTACTGGTGGCCGCTGGGGATCGGCGCGACGCTCGGCGCGCTGGGCGGGATCGCCGCCCTGCGCGGGCGGCGGCTGCTCGGCGGCGTCGTCGCCGGCGCCGCGGCGGCGGGGATGGTCAGCGACTACCCGCCGGGCAAGCGGCTGCTGCGCCGGGCGCTGCCGCGCCGCACCACCTACAACGTCGTCTGCGAGCTCGGCCCGGCCGAGGCCGAGCGCACCGTCGTCCTGATCTCCCACCACGATGCCGCCCACTCCGGCCTCGTCTTCCACCCGCGGCTACCGGAGATCGCCGACCGGCTGGGGATGATCGAGCGCAGCGACACCAGCCCGCCGCTGATGGCGCCGGTGCTCGCCGGCCCGATCCTCGCCGCGCTCGGCGCGCTGACCGGCAGGCGCCTGCTGTCCAGGCTCGGCGTCCTCTTCGGCGCCGGCGCGGCGGCGGCGATGGCGGAGATCGGCCTGCGCGACGCCGTCCCCGGCGCCAACGACAACGGCACCGCCGTGATCGCCCTGCTGGCACTGGCGGAGCGCCTGGTCGAGGAGCCACCGGAGAGCCTGCGGGTCGTCCTCCTCTCGGCCGGCTCGGAGGAGTCGTTCAGCGAGGGCATGAAGGCCTTCGGCGAGCGCCACTTCCCCGGCCTGCCGCGTGAGAGCACCTTCTTCCTCTGCCTGGAGACGCTCGGGTCGCCGCACCTGCTCGTCCTGCGCGGCGAGGGCTTCCTGAGGATGCGCGAGTACCCGCCGCGCTCGCTGGCGCTGATCGACGGCCTCGCCGAGGAGCTCGGCATCTGGCTCTACCCCAACCTGCGGCTGCGCAACGGCACCGACGGCCTCGAGTCGCTGGCCGCCGGCTACGAGACCGCGGTGCTGGCGAGCTGCACCGAGCTCAAGCAGCCCGCCAACTACCACTGGTGGCACGACCTCGCCGAGAACGTCGACTTCGGCACGGTCGCCGACGGGATCCGCCTCGCCGAGGCGGCGATCCGCCGCCTCGACGACCGCTGGCTGCAGGGGACGTGCCGGTGATTGGACCCCTTATGTGGGCGCTGAATCGCCGGCACGTCCGCCGGGTCGAAATCCGACTGCGCAGTCGGATTTTGCCTCTATAGAGTGCGCGTTCGTGCCTACCCATGACGTACTGGTGATCGGGGCCGGCCTGGCCGGGCAGAGGGCGGCGCTGGCGGCCGCGGAGCAGGGCGTATCGGTCGGCATCCTCAGCAAGGTCCACCCGGTGCGGTCGCACTCCAACGCGGCCCAGGGCGGGATCAACGCGGCGCTCAACCCCGACGACTCCTGGGAGTCGCACGCCTTCGACACGATCAAGGGCTCCGACTACCTGGGCGACCAGGACGCGATCGAGGTCATGTGCCGGGAGGCGCCGGAGGAGATCCTCCACCTCGAGCACCTCGGCGTCACCTTCCACCGCAACGAGGAGGGCAAGCTCGGCACCCGCGCTTTCGGCGGAGCCTCGGCGGCGCGCACCTACTACGTCGCCGACATCACCGGCCAGGCGATCATGCACGTGCTCTACGAGCAGCTGATGAAGCACTCCGAGAAGGTGGCCCGCTACGAGGAGTGGTTCTGCACCGCGCTGGCGCTCGACGAGCAGGGCGAGTGCTGCGGCGTCGTCACCCGCAACATCGCCGACGGCTCGATGGAGCTGTTCGAGGCGAAGGCGGTGATCCTCGCCTGCGGCGGCAACGGCCAGGCCTGGAAGCCGACCACCAACGCCTTGATCTGCACCGGCGACGGGATCTCGATGGCCTACCGGGCCGGGGCGAAGCTGATGGACATGGAGATGATCCAGTACCACCCGACGACGCTGGCCGGCAAGGGCTTCCTGATCACCGAGGGCGCCCGCGGCGAGGGCGCCCACCTGCTCAACGCCAAGGGCGAGCGCTTCATGGAGCGCTACGCGCCGAACAAGATGGAGCTGGCCTCGCGCGACGTCGTCTCGCGCGCCGAGCAGACCGAGATCGACGAGGGCCGCGGCTTTCCGGACGGCACCGTCGAGCTCGACATCACCGTCGTCCCGAGGAAGCGCATTCATGAGGCGCTGCGGGAGATCGTCCTCGTCGGCCGCGACTTCGCCGGCGTCGACATCACCAAGGAACCGATCCGGATCAAGCCCGGCAACCACTACACGATGGGCGGCATCAAGACCGACGTCGACGGCCGCACCGACGTCCCCGGCCTCTACGCGGCGGGCGAGGCCGCCTGCGTCTCGGTCCACGGCGGCAACCGGCTCGGCGCCAACTCGCTGCTCGACACGCTGATCTTCGGCCGCCGCTCGGGCGTCGACGCCGCCTCCCGCGCCAAGCGGATCGACGGCTCGCGCCCCTCCAAGCAGGCGCTGGAGGCCGAGCAGGCCGGTATCGACGCGATCTCCGCGCGCGAGAAGGGCTCCGGCCGCCGCGTCTCGGAGATCAAGCTCGAGCTGGGCCTGACGATGGACAAGCATGTCGCCGTCTTCCGCAACGAGGCCGGCATCCAGCAGGCGCTGGAGACCGTGCGGCGGCTCAAGCAGGAGGCCGAGTCCGCCTACATCGACGATCGCGGCAGCGTCTTCAACCAGGACATCCTCAGCGCGATCGAGCTCGGCTACATGCTCGACAACGCCGAGTGCGTCTGCGTCTCCGCGCTCGAGCGCAAGGAGAGCCGCGGCGCCCAGTACCGCACCGACTTCCCGGAGCGAAACGACGCGGAGTGGCTCAAGCACATCGACCTGCAGCTGAGCGACGACGGGCCGGAGATCTCATACTCAGAGGTGACCATCACCCAGTGGGAGCCGGAAGCGAGGACTTACTGATGGCGGAGTACAAGATCAAAGTCCGCAGATTCCAGCCGGAGAGCGGCGAGGGGCCCTACTGGGAGGAGTTCAAGGTCGAGCTCGACCCCTCGCTCTCGGTCCTCGACGGGATCCTCCAGGCCAAGGACCGCGACGACGGCTCGCTCTCGGTTCGCTGCTCCTGCCGCGCCGCGATCTGCGGCTCCTGCGGGATGAAGATCAACGGCCAGTCCGGCCTCGGCTGCAAGACCCAGATCGGCGAGGCCCAGGCGTTGGCCGAAAAGAAGGCGAGCGCGGTCGGCGGGGATGCAGAGAACGCCACGATCGTCATCGAGCCGATGGGAAACATGCCGGTGGTCAAGGACCTGATCACCGACATGGAGTCGACGCACTGGACCAAGATCCGCCGCGTCACCCCCTGGCTCCTCCCGCACGGCGCGCCTCCCGAGCGCGAGTACATCGTCGAGCCCGACTCGATGATCGACATCACTCAGTCGATGGCCTGCATCCAGTGCGGCGCCTGCGTCTCCTCCTGCCTCTCGATGGAAGCCGACCCCGACTTCGTCGGCCCGGCCGCCCTGGCCAAGGCCTACCGCTTCGTCGGCGACCCGCGCGACGCCGAGACCAGGGAGCGCCTCCACGACCTGGCCGAGGACCCGCACGGCATCTACGACTGCACCCACTGCTTCAGCTGCGTCGACGCCTGCCCGAAGGGCGTGGCGCCGATGGACCAGATCATGCGCCTGCGGCGTAAAGCCGGCGAGGAGGGCATCGAGGACCCCAACAGCGGCCACCATCACGAGCTCGCCTTCGTCAAGATCATCGAGAAGAAGGGGACGCTCGACGAGGTCGCCCTGCCGAGAGAGTCGCTCGCCTTCGGTGTCAAGGGCAAGCTGAAACCCAGCAAGAGGGCGATCAAGGAAATCCTCGGTGCGCTGCCGACGATATTCCGCACGATCAAGACCGGCAAGGTACGCGGCAGGTGGATCGCCCCGCACCACAAGCTTCCCGGCAACGCCCAGGACGAGGTCAAGGCGATCTACAAGCACGCCGAGGAGCACGGCGAAGAATTCAACCTGTACATCAGGGGCGAGGAAGGCGACCAGGAGGAGGCTGTGCATGAGTAGCGGCGAGAAGATCAAGGTCGCCTACTGGCCGGGCTGCGTCTCGCGCGGCTTCACCCCGGAGCTGCACGGCTCGATGGCCCTGGTCGCCGACCGGCTCGGGATCGAGCTGGTCGAACTCGACCGCGCCAACTGCTGCGGCGCCGGCGTCATCGCCGAGCACAACCAGGAGCTGGCCGACACGCTCAACGCCCGCACCTTCGCCCTCGCCCAGCAGACGGGGCTGGCGATGATGAACATCTGCTCGACCTGCCAGGGCGCCCAGTCCGAGTGCCGGCAGCGCCTCGACGCCGACGCCTCCTACCGCGCCCACATCAACGAGGTGCTGAGCGGGCAGGGCCTCTCCTACGAGAAGAACAAGGACGGCTTCACCAACAAGAACTTCCTCTGGCTGCTGGTCGAGGACTACGGTCTCGACCGCCTCGCCGCCCAGGTGAAGCGACCGCTCTCCGGCCTCCGCGTCGGCCCCTTCTACGGCTGCTACGTGGTGCGGCCGAAGGAGCGCCTCGGCTACGAGGAGCATCCCGACCGCGACATCTACCTCGAGCAGGTGATCGAGACCCTCGGCGGCGAGATCGTCGAGTACGACGGCGCCCGCAAGTGCTGCGGCTTCCCGGTGATCACGATGAACCGCGAGACCTCGCTGCGGCAGGCGGGCACCCACGTCGGCGACGCGCTCGACGCCGGCGCCGACTGCCTGGTCACCCCCTGCCCGCTCTGCCACCTCAACCTCGACATGCAGCAGCCCGAGGCGGCGAAGGTCGTCAACCGCGACCTCGGCCTCGCGGTGCTGCACCTGCCGCAGCTGGTCGGCCTGGCGCTCGGCGCCGAGCCGAAGCAGCTCGGGATGAGCAAGCACATCGCCTCGACCGGCTGGGTCGAGGAGCGCCTCGCCGCGACTGCCGCAGCCTGATCCCGCCTGATTACCGAGGCGCTCACGCACCGGGCGAGAAGGCGCCCCGAAGCCATTCGGCAAGAAGCGGGTCGACGAAGGTCCAGCGACCTCGTCCCACCGACCGCAGATGCCCACGCTCCCCGAGCGAGAGAACCGCTCGGCGCGCCTGGGACTTGCCGAGCCCCAGCTGGTCGAGCGTCGACCGCGCGTAGAGGCTCGATCGATTGCGGGCGAGGAATGCCAGGACAGCCCGTTCGGCCGGGCGCAGGGTCTGCAGTACGGCCTCGAACGGCTCCTCGAGCTCCGCGAACGCCTCCTCGATCGCTCGATCGACGGCGGCCAGGGGCTCGGCCGTCTGCGCGAAAGCGCGCCAGAGGTGGTGGGCGACAAGCATCGCTCGCTGCGGGTGTCCGGCGACCAAGCCAAGGTACGTGTCGAGGATCGGCTCGATGCCCACCCCGGCGCGCTCGAAGCGGTCGCTCACGAAGGTGGCCAGCGCGTCCTGCGGCAGCGGATGCAGCTCGATCGGCTGCGCCTGTCCGTACATCGGTCTCTCGCGATCGGCGAAGAGCTCTCGAAGGAGCGAGGTCTGCGAACCGGCGAAGACGTAGCTGGCCGCGTCGCCGTGGTGCTGGATGCGACTGCGCACCAGCCCGTCAAGCCCCCCACGCAGCGAGAGCAGATCCTGAAACTCGTCGAAGAGGACGAGCGTCCTCGAGCCGGTGCGGGCGAAGATGCGGGCGGGAAGATCGAGCAACTCGATCAGGTCTCGCTCCAGGGAGCCATCCGCCGGGGCCGTCGAGGCCGAGACCGGTCCGGCGCTGAGGCCGATGCGCAGCGCCCGCAGCGCCTCGCCGGCAACCCGTCTCGTGGGTCCCTGGAGCCCGCGGTACGCAGCTGCGATCCGGGCCGCCGCGTCGGAAATCGAGTAGACGGTCGAGAAGTCGACGGACGCGGCTGCGATTCCCTGCTTCCCGGCCTCCAAGGCGAGCCTTCCCAGCAGGGTCGTCTTGCCATACCGGCGTGGCGCCTCGAGGCGCACGGCCTGCCCAACCTGGACGAGCTCGAGCATCCGGTCGAGCTCGTCCTCGCGGTCGATTATCTGCTCCGGGGAGACCGGTCGGGAGTAGACGAAGGGGTTGGCGTCGAGACTTATCGCCATCGCTGAAGTATACAAATAGCGATACTTTAGATATCGCAAGAGCGATACAGCCATCGTCCTGATCGACGTGGCCGAGCCGCTGCTCGATACGACGGTCAATCGCGCGCTGTCCATGTCCAGTGTCCATGGTAGGCTCCCCTCATGCGAACGATCCCCGCCGGCGAGTTCAAGCAGACCTGCCTGCGCCTGCTCGACGAGGTCGGTGCATCCGGCGAGCCGATCCTGATCACCAAGCGCGACAAACCCGTCGCTCAGCTCACCCCGGTGAAGCCGGGGCGCTCCGAGGATTGGCTCGGAGCGATGCGAGACCGGGGCGAGATCCACGGAGATCTGATCGCCCCGGCGAGCGAGCCGGGCGAGTGGCAAGCCCTGCGTGGGTGAGGCTCCTGCTCGACACCCACGTCTGGCTCTGGCGACTCCTCGACCCGGAGCGGATCTCAGCCGCTGCGGAGACCGGGATCGCCAGCCGCCAGAGCGAGCTGTTCCTCTCGCCGATCTCGACCTGGGAGACCCTGGTCCTCGCCCGCAAGGGCCGGATCGCGCTGACGCCGTCTCCGAGCGAGTGGGTTCTCGACGCCCTGCGGAGATCGGCGCCGACGGCGGCGCCGCTGACCCACGGCATCGCCCTGCGCAGCGAGGCACTCGAGGGCTTCGAGTCGGAGGACCCGGCGGATCGCTTCCTCGTCGCCACCGCCCTCGAGCTCGACCTGACGCTCGTGACCGCCGACGACGCGATGCAGGCGTTCGGGTCAGTCGACACGCTTTGGTGACCCCCGCACAGCGTGCCGCTTCACGGCCGAGCTCGTGACCCGAGCGGTACGAGGGCTACTCGTGCCGATGCTGCGCCCTCCGCGCCAGGAGCAGCCCGGTGACGACCGGGTCCGGCTTGCGCAATAGGCTGAGCGGCGATGGGATCGCCGGCGCCGAACCTGCCCGACGGCATCGAAGCCTGCCTGTTCGACCTCGACGGCGTCCTCACCGAGACCGCGAAGGTCCACGCGAAGGCCTGGAAGCGGATGTTCGACGCCTACCTGCGGGCGCGCGCCGAGCAGCGCGGCGAGGAGCTCGTCGAGTTCGACGCCGGCGAGGACTACGACGACTACGTCGACGGCAAGCCGCGCTACGACGGCGTGCGCTCCTTCCTCGCCTCGCGCGGGATCGAGCTGCCCGAGGGCACGCCCGGGGATCCGCCGGACGCCGAGACCGTCTGCGGCCTCGGCAACCGCAAGAACGAGCTGGTGCTGGAGCTGCTGCGCCACGACGGCGTCGAGGCCTACCCGGGCTCGGTGCGCTTCGTCGAGGCGGCCCGGGACGCGGGACTGCGCCGCGCGGTCGTCTCCTCGAGCGCCAACTGCCAGGAGGTCCTGAGGGCGGCCGGGATCGAGGAGCTGTTCGAGGAGCGGGTCGACGGCAGGGTCGCGGCGCGCGAGAAGCTCGCCGGCAAGCCGGCCCCCGACACCTTCCTGGCGGCAGCGAGGGCGCTCGGGGTCGAGCCCGCCGCGGCGACCGTCTTCGAGGACGCCCTCTCGGGGGTCGAAGCGGGACGGGCCGGCGAGTTCGGCTGCGTGGTCGGGGTGAACCGGCTCGGCGCCGACCACGGCGAGGCGCTGCGCGAGCACGGCGCGACGATCGTCGTCTCCGACCTCGCCGAGCTGCTGAGCGGGCGATGATCAGCCACCCGGCCTTCACGATCGAGCCGTGGGCGGTCCGCGAGACCAGCCTCGAGCTGGACCTGCTGGCCCAGTCGGAGTCGGTCTTCGCCCTGGCCAACGGCCACCTCGGGCTGCGGGGCAACCTCGACGAGGGCGAGCCGCACGCGCTGCCGGGCACCTACCTGAACGCCTTCTGGGAGGTCCGCCCCCTCCCCTACGCCGAGGCCGGCTACGGCTACCCCGAGGCGGGCGAGGCGGCCGTCAACATGACCAACGGCAAGATCCTCCGCCTGCTGGTCGACGACTCGCCGTTCGACGTCCGCTACGGCGAGCTGCTGAGCCACGAGCGCCTGCTCGACCTGCGCGCCGGGACCCTGCGCCGCGAGACGGTCTGGCGCTCTCCCGCCGGCCAGGCGGTGCGGGTCGTCTCGCAGCGGCTCGTCTCCTTCACCCAGCGCGCCGTCGCCGCGATCCACTACGAAGTCGAACCGCTGGAGGAGAGCGCGAGGCTCGTCGTGCAGTCGGAGCTGGTCGCCAACGAGCCGCGCCCCGCCGCCTCCGCCGACCCGCGCGCCGCCGCGGCCCTCGAATCGCCGCTCGCCTTCGAGACCGCGAGCGCGGCGGGCGGCGAAGCGGTGCTGGTGCACTCGACCAGGTCCAGCGGCCTGCGGGCCGCCGCCGCGATGGACCACCTGGTCGACGGCCCCGGGGACACCCGCTTCGACCCGGCGCAGACCTGGGAGGACCTGGCCCGGGTCACCGTCACCGCCGACGTCGAGGCGGGCGACCGCCTGCAGCTGACCAAGTTCATCGCCTACGGCTGGTCGGCGGAGCGCTCGGTGCCGGCCGTGCGCGACCAGGTGGCCGCCGCGGTCGCCGAGGCTCGCCACACCGGCTGGCAGAGCCTGGAGGCCGAGCAGCGTTCCTACCTCGACGAGTTCTGGGCCGGCGCCGACGTCGAGCTGGACGGCGACGCCGAGCTGCAGCAGGCGGTGCGCTTCGCGCTCTTCCACACCCTCCAGGCGGGCGCCCGCGGCGAGGGCCGGGCGATCGCCGCCAAGGGCCTGACCGGCCCCGGCTACGACGGCCACTGCTTCTGGGACACCGAGTCCTACGTCCTCCCCGTCCTCACCTACACCGCCCCGGATGCATGCGCCGCGGCGCTGCGCTGGCGCCGCGACACGCTCGGGCGGGCCCGCGAGCGGGCCGGGCAGCTCGGCCTCGCCGGCGCCGTCTTCCCCTGGCGGACGATCAGCGGCGACGAGTGCTCGGCCTACTGGCCGGCCGGCACCGCCGCCTTCCACATCGGCGCCGACGTCGCCGCCGCCGTCAGCCGCTACCAGGCGGCGAGCGGCGACGAGGACTTCGAACGCGATGCCGGGATCGAGCTGCTGGTCGAAACGGCGCGGCTGTGGCGCTCGCTCGGCCACCACCATCCGTCCGGCAGCTTCCGCATCGACGGCGTCACCGGCCCCGACGAGTACAGCGCGGTCGCCGACAACAACGTCTACACCAACCTGATGGCGCAGCAGAACCTGCGCGCGGCGGTGCAGGCGGCGGAGCGCCATCCGGACCGCGCCGCGGAGCTCGGCGTCGACGAGGAGGAAACCGCCTCCTGGCGCGACGCCGCGGCGGCGATCGTCGTCGTCTACGACGAGGAGCTGGGCGTCCACCCGCAGTCCGAGGGCTTCACCGAGCACGCCCGCTGGGACTTCGCCGCGACCGGGCCCGACGACTACCCGCTGCTGCTCCACTTCCCCTACTTCGACCTCTACCGCAAGCAGGTCGTCAAGCAGGCCGACCTGGTGCTGGCGATGTACGTGCGCGGCGACGCCTTCAGCGCCGAGCAGAAGGCGCGCAACTTCGCCTACTACGAGCCGCTCACCGTGCGCGACTCCTCGCTCTCCGCCTGCACCCAGGCGGTGATCGCGGCCGAGGTCGGCCAGCTCGAGCTGGCCTACGACTACTTCGGCGAGGCGGCGCTGATGGACCTCGACGACCTCGAGCACAACGTCCGCGACGGCCTCCACATCGCCTCGCTTGCCGGCGCCTGGATCGCCGCCGTCGCCGGCTTCGGCGGGATGCGCGACTACGGCGGCGAGCTGCGTTTCGCTCCGCGCCTGCCCGAGCGCCTCACCAGGCTGGCCTTCCGCCTGCGCTGGCGGGGCAGCCGGCTCGGGGTCGAGGTCGACGGCGGCGGCGCCGTCTACACCCTGCTCGACGGCGAGCCGCTGACGATCCGCCACTTCGAGGAACGGGTGACGGTCGACGCCGCCGAGCCGGTTCGCCTGCCGGCCCCCGCGCCGGCCGCCGCCGGGGAGCGCCCGGCGCAGCCGCCCGGGCGAGCGCCGGCGCGCCGCAGGCCGCAGGCCGGCTGAGCCGCGCTCAGTCGAGGCCGGCGTGCCCCAGGGGGCCGCCCTCGCCCTCCTCGCTCAGCCCGACCCGGCGCGCCATCCAGCGGGCGCCGACGGTGTCGGTGAGGCCGTGGGCGACGATCGAGGAGAGGATCGTGATCGCGGCGACGTCGAAGATCAGCTCGCCTTCCCCGACCTGCGACTTCAGCACGAACAGCGCGAACAGCATCGAGGCGACGCCCTTCGGCCCGAACCAGGCCATGAACGCCTTCTGCGCCCGGGGGATGCCGGTGCGGACGAAGGAGAGCTGGACCGCAAGGGGCCTGGCGACCAGCAGAGCGAAGGCGACGAAGACGACCAGCGGCGGGATGCTGTGGTCGAAGCCGGTGGCGACGATCAGCGCGCCGAAGACGAAGAAGGTCAGCACCTGGAAGATCGCGCTGGCGTCGAGCATGATCCCCAGCGCCGCCAGCAGCCAGAAGCGAAAGTGCAGCTCGGTGAACCGAGATTCGTCGAGGCGGGGCGGCCTACTCGGTGGCCGCCGGGGCCGGGGCCCATTCGGGCGACTCGAGCATGGCCACGACGAGGACGCCCGCCAGGATCAGGGTGAGCGATCCCGCCAGCGCGATCGAGGGCACGAATTCGAAGAGGACGGCGCCGGCGCCGCAGAGGAACGCCTGCCCGGTGGCGAGGGCCATCGCCACGCGGCGAGCGGAGCCGAGGCGGGCGCGCAGGCGGTGGGTCAGGTGGTCGCGGCCGCCGGTGAACACGCCGGCGCCGCGGCGGCGGCGCGAGACGATCACCAGGGCGGTGTCGAGGGCCGGCAGGCCGACCAGCAGCACGGCGAGCGGGATCAGCGCCCAGCCGAGGCGCCCGCCGTCCGGCAGGGCCATGATCGTCGCCGCGAGGACGAAGCCGATCGGCACGCTGCCGCCGTCGCCGAGGAAGATCCGCGAGGGCGAGGCCAGGTTGAAGGGGAGGAAACCCGCGCACGCCCCCGCCAGGGCGAGGGCGATCGCCCCCAGCCCGGCGTTCCCGTGCACCGCGGCGAGCAGGCCCAGCACGGCGGCAGAGACGAGGGCGACCGCGCCGGTCGCGCCGTCCATGTTGTCCATCAGGTTGTAGGCGTTGACGACGCCGGCCACAAAGACGATCGTGAAGGCCAGGTTGAGCGCTTCGCTGCCGAAGACCGACCAGCCGATCCCGGCGGCGAAGAGGGCGCCGCCGGCCGCGACCTCGATCGCCAGCCGCGGCAGCGGCCCGAGCCCGTAGCGGTCGTCGACCGTGCCGAGCGCCCAGAGGACGAGGGCGCCGGCGGCGATCGGCCAGAAGGCGGTGGCGGCGCGGCCGAAGAGCGCCGCCGAGATCAGCAGCGCGGCCACCACGGCGGTCCCGCCCAGGTAGGGGGTGGGGCGGAGATGGCCCTTGTAGCCGACCGGATGGTCGTAGAAGCCGCTGCGGCGGGCGAGGGCGATCGCCGCCGGGGTCAGCAGCAGGGCCGCGCCGCAGGCGAGGAGGAAGGCGAGCTCCAGGCGCAGGCTCCAGGACACGGTCGCGGCCTAGCCGTCGAGGGCGGGATCGGCGGCGGCGCGCTGCTCCCTCACCGCGCCGGCATCGCTGTCGGGCTCGGCCGGCCGAGCCCGCAGGCGCTCGAAGGCGGCGACGTCATCGATCGCCTCCTCCACCCCGCGGGTCGAGCTCCATCCCGTCATCTGCTCGAGCGCCGAGGTGTCGGGGCGGCGGCGGCCGAGCTCCTCGAAGCCCTCGCCGTAGGCCTCGTCATAGGGCACCATGCGGATGCCCGAGCTGGAACCGGTTCGCTCGATCACCGTCCGGGCGAGCTCGAGGATCGTGATCTCCGACGAGCGGCCGACGTTGAACGCGGTGCCGCGCGCGCCCTCCTCGTCCATCAGCATGACCAGAGCGCGGGTCGAGTCATGGACGTGGGCGAAGCAGCGGGACTGGCTGCCGTCGCCGTACACGGTCAGGTCCTCGCCCGCGATCGCCTGACCGACGAAGCGCGGCAGCACCATCCCGTAGGCGCCGGTCTGCCGCGGCCCGACCGTGTTGAAGAGGCGGGCGACGACGTTGTCGGAGTCGCGCTCGCGGTGGTAGCCGAGCGAGATCGCCTCGCCGAAGGCCTTCGCGGTCGAGTAGGACCAGCGGGCGATCGAGGGCGGGCCGAGGACCCGGTCGGAGTGCTCGTTCAGGCCGGCGCTGCCGTTCTTGCCGTAGATCTCCGAGGTCGAGGCGAAGAGCAGGCGCCGGCCGAGCCGGTGGGCGCCCTCGGTGACGACCTGCGCGCCGCGGACGCTGCGGCTCAGCGATTCGACCGAGCGGTCGACGATCAGCTTGACGCCGACGGCGGAGGCGAGATGAAAGCAGGCGTCCGCCCGCTGCATGCAGTCGTCCACCAGCTCCTCGTCGCAAGCGGAGCCCTCGACGAGCTCCGCCCTGCCGGAGGCGATCGCTTCGACGACGTTCTCGAGGCTGCCGGTGCTGAGGTCATCGAGGATGAGGACGCTGTCCCCGCGCGCGACCAGGGCGTCGGCCAAGTGCGAGCCGATGAAGCCTGCACCCCCCGTGATCAAGTACCGCACCTCGGTTCCTCCATGTCCCGGTCAACACTCTGCAGACTGATTCAAGGCCGGCTGGGAGTATCTGCTTCGGTGGTCGAGCACAAGTTAAAATCCGGGATAACCGTTCAGTGTTCAGGTCCCCGCTCAGGGCGCAGCCGCGCTGTAGGAGCGCAGGACCAGCGCATCTTGGTCTCCTACTGTTCTTTCGATATCCTCGGGCGTCCCTGGGAGCCCGTGGCGTAGGCGCAGCGGAAGTTCTCCGCCTTGCCGACCGGGGCGCCGCCCGCGAAGCCGCCGTGGTCGTGGTTGTCGTAGACGGTGACGTAGTCGAGGGTTATCGGCGAGGGGTTGGCCGGCATCGGGGTGGGGTCCGGCTCCCCCTGGGCGCCGTTGCCGCGCGAGCCCTGGGTTACCCCCTCCGAGCCCGCCGCGTCGGAGCCCGCGGTCGTCGTGAAGAGGTCGCTGGTCATCTCGCGCTTGTCCTTGATCCCTTCGCTGGGGTTGGGGAATTCGGTTACGTTCGAGGTGCCGGGGTTGTCGTCGATCGTGCTGTTGAGCGCCGCTTTGGGCGCCGCGCCGATCAGCTGCGCCGCGGTGGGGAGCCAGCCGCCTTCCCTGACGCAAATCTGAGCAGCGTAGAAGTAGTCGTTCCTGCCGGTGGCTTCGACCGGTACCCGGTGGGGCGTGGATTCCAGGCACCAGCTGCCGAGGTTGACCGCGTTCGAGATCGGGCACTTGACCTTGAGCGCCGCCAGCTTGTGACGCAGGTCCTTGGAGCCGTGCTTGTGGCGGTTGGCGGCCTGGCGCAGGGCCGGCGCCTCGCCGCCCATCGAGAAGACCAGGGCGACCAGGGCGACCAGCAGCGCCGCGACCGCGAACGGGTCGCGGCGGTACCGCGCGGTCGGGAACGGGGTGTTGGGGCTCATCGGTACCTCCTGGTGGTCGTGGCTTGGAAGGCAAGTTGCCTGCGCTTCTCACGGCGAGGGCGCAGGCAGGTCGCGGCGGCGAGGGCCGCCAGCAGGACCAGGGCGGGAAGGGCGTAGGAGAGCGAAGGGCGACCGCCGGTCGCATCGGCGGCAGGGGAGTAGGCGGCGAGTGCCGCCGCGGGGCGGGGCGCCGCGGGGCGCGCGGCCATGTGGTGGACGAGGTCGAAGGCCGCCTCCTCTTCCCGTTCGCTCACCATCGAGGTGCCGCTCGGCGGCGTCGGCTGCGCCGCCGGCAGCGGCGGCGGCGGCACGAGCGGCACGATCGGCACGGCGGCCACGGCCGTGGGAAGGAAGGGAGCGACGAGCGGCGGCGGCGGCAGCAGCGGCGGGTGATGGGCAGGCGGCGCCGGAGCCGCCGGCGGCGCCGGAGCGGGCGCCGCGGGAGGGGCGGGCGGCGGCGGAAACGGCGGCGGGCCCCCGGCGGGGGCCGGCGCCGGGCTCGGGGCCGGCGGCGGCACGACGGCGGGCTGGGCGGTCGGCTGGTTGCGCAGCGGCGTCGTCCCGCAGGGGCGCTGGGCGGTGCCGGCCAGCACCGTCACCTTCTCCGAGTAGGCGAGGCCGCCGGTGGCGACCGTCACCGTCGTCGTCCCGGCGTTGAACGCGCAGAGCAGGCCGGAGTGCGAGTCGAGCACCGGCTTGCCTTTGACGAGCAGGACGTTGCGGGGGTTGGGCGAGCCCGGATCGGGCTTGACGAAGTCGGCGATGTCGGGGTTGGAGGAGGAGAAGGCGTACTCGGGGAAGACGGCCGAGGCGCACCTGGTCCCCTGGCACTGGGTCGGGATCGGCACGTAGGGGTCGGGCCTGATCGCTTCGCAGGTCCCGGGGGCGAAGTTGCCGGCACACTCGTTCCCGGCCAGGGGCCGGCGGGCGAGCGCGTTGAAGAGCGCCGGGTGGCTGCGGCGCAGCAGGGTGCCGTCGGTGGCGTCGAGCGCCAGGGCGCCGATGTCGGGGATGAGACGGACGCCGACCGGGGCGACGTTGGTGGCTTCGTCGCGCCCTGCCACATTCACCGAGGCGAGCAGGAAGCCGCTGGCGCCGACGAAGTCGGTTTCCTGCGGCCGCTGCGGCACCAGGTAGCCGAGGGTGCCGCTGCCGAAGGCGGGGATCGAGCGGCCGCCCGAGACAAGCTGGTATTCGCGGTTCTGTTCGGGGTAGTCGAAGAAGTAGGCGGAGGCGCCGCGCGGCGCGCCCGGCGTGCAGCCCCAGCCCGCGGGGGGGGTGCCCCCAACGAGGATCGGCACCACCTGGGCGGCGTCTTCGGCCGAGTTCGGCGCCCGGCCGCCGAGGTCGCGGTAGCCGACCACGATCGCCGGGGCGCCTTCTTTGCCGGCCTCGGCGAGCTGCCCGGCCAGCCAGCAGCCCTGCCCCGGCCCCAGCGCCGGGGCGGAGTAGTCGAGCACGATCGTCCGCACCGTCCCCCCGGCCCCGGCCGAGGCGAAGGAGTAATAGGCCTGGCCGGGGCCGGCCGGGGAGCGCGGCGAGATGCCGGGGCCCGCCGGGCCCGAGCCCAGCGGCGCCCCGAAGCCCGAGAACGCCCCCTCGAAGGCGGCCGGCGAGCCCTTGCCGTCGGCGTCGGACGCGGCCGGCGCGGCGAAGGCCGGCAGCGAGCCCGCCGCGGAGCCCAACCGCCGCGCGTAGGCGGCCTCCTCGCGCCCGAAGGCGAGCGGGCCGATCTCGGCGGCGAGGCTTTCGGAGGCGAGCGGTCCGCTCCCTTCGGCGACGCTCGGCCCGGTGTAGAGGAACGCGTGCAGGCCTGCGATGGCGGCCGCCCGGCCCACCGCCGCCCGCAGCCAGACGTCGGGGCCGATCCCCGTCCCGGCCAGGTCCGCGCAGGGGCCGGCGCACCGCGCGTTGCCGCCGATCGCGAAGCTCGCCACGGCGGCTTCGGCCTGCACCGGCGACGCGGTGGCGTTCGCCGGCGGCGCGGCCGCGGGGCCGTAGCGCATCACGCCCGCGGTCTGGATCGCGCTGCCCTGGAACTGCACGGAGGTCCCGGTTTCCCCGCCGACCGCCCAGCCCTGGCCGCCGTCGGGGCTGAGCAGCAGCGCCAGCATCGGGTCGGGGCGGCGTGGCAGGTCGTAGACGCCCTGCCCTTCCACCCGCGGCGGCAGCGGGTAGGCCTGATGCTCTTCGTCGCGCCAGCCGCTCGCCGTCTGGCGCACCACGAAGCCGCTGCCGGGCAGGGGGTAGGGGGAGGTGAGCAGCGGCGGCTGTCCCGGCGCCGGCTGGTTGAAGACCTGTTCGTAGTCGGCGCCGAGGTCTTCGACGCCCTGCCCCGGCGAGACCGCGACGATCGCCCGCACCTGCCCACCTTCGCGGATCGCCGCCAGCGCCGCCGGGTAGCCGACCTGCCCGCCCGGCGCCGCCTGCCAGGGCGCCCCCGGGCCCTGGCGCTCGATCACGATGCCCGCTCCCCCGGCGGGGCTCTCTGCGGAGCCGATCGCGGCGCCGCCGTCGGGGAGGCCCGCGACCCGCTGGGGAACGGCGCCGGCGAGCGCTTCGGAGGCGCCCTGGTCGATCCGCCAGCCCGAGCCGTCATTGACCAGGACGCCGCCGCGGTAGGCGGCGCTGCCGCCCTTGTCGAAGGGCATCTTGTAGGTGGCGATCGCCTCGCCGCCGGCGAAGGCGACGGAGGTGAAGTTGGCTTCGGGGTCGACCCCCGCCGGCAGCGGCTCCTGCGTCCACCGGCGCCCGTAGGCCAGCAGCAGCCCCTGCTTGCCGACGGCGTAGCCCCGGTTGGGATCGCTCGGGTCGAAGGCGATCGCGGTGAAGTTGGCGCGGACCAGGTTGGGCGGCTCGGCGGGGTCGGGCTGCCAAAGTTCGGTCGCCTTCTGCCAGACCCACATCGCCGCCCCGTCGCCGACCGCGTAGGCGCGGTCCGGTTCGGGCCAGGCGACGCCGCGCAGGGTCGGCTTGGCGCGGGCGCCGGAGCCGGTGAGCAACGATTCGGCGACCCAGCCCTGGCCGGGGAGGTAGCGGGCCACCTCGCCTTCGGCCCCGACGGCGAGCGCTTCGGAGCCGAGCGCGGCGACCGGAGCGCCGGGCTGCGGCGCGATCGCGGTGAGCGGGCGGCGGAACGGCACCGGCCACGGTGCCAGCTGCTCCGGTTCGGGGGAGCGGGTGAGGTGAACCGGCGGCCTCTCCCCCAGCCAGCCTTCGCCGGCTTCGTCGAGCGCCGCCCCTTCGCTCGCGCCCGCGTCGCCGCCGGCCAGCGCCAGGCGCGCGAAGCCGGTCCCTTCGAGATCGAGGATCGCCCCCTGCCCGAGCCCGGTGATCTTCCGCTTGCCGAAGGGTCCACCCGACGCCCAGGCGAAGCTGCGGCCTTCCCCCGACGGCAGTTCGGATTCAAGCGAGTATTCGCAGAGGCCGGCCGCAGCCGCCAGGTCGCACCAGGAGCCCGTCAGCTTGCCTTTCCCGATGTCGTAGTAGATCGTGGCGTCGCTGGCTTCGCCGTTTTCGCCGGTTTCGGCGTCCACCGGGGTGAGCCTGGCGTCGACCCAAACCCCGTTCGCGGTGACCGTGAGCGGCTGCCCGGCGGTGCGGGCCGCGATCCCGACCGCGAGCGGCGGTTCCGGGGAGGGCTGGGGGAATTCGGGCGTCGCCTGCGCGAACAGCGCGCCGAGCGACCCCGGCGGGCCGAGCCGGCGCTGGCGCCAGGCCGCTTCCCCTTCCGGCCCGCCCCCGGCTTCGCGCTCGAACAGCTCGACCCCTTCCCCGGGCGCGGCCCGCTTTGCCAGCAGCCAGGCGTTTTCCGGGCCGCTCGCGTCGATTGCCAGCACGCGGAAGGCGCCCGGCGGTTTCGTACAGGCGGAGCCAGGTTCGAAGCCGGCGCAGATCGGCTCCCTTTCCCATCCCGAGCCGTCGAAGTGAAGCACGGCTTCCTGGCGGGCCGGGGGTTCGACCGCGGGGACGTCGAAGGCGCCAGTCACCCCGCCGGGCTCTTCGACGGGGACGAGGAGCGCGCCGCTCGATCCTTCTTCGGAGAAGAGCGACTCTTCTCCGCTGTGCAGCAGTTCGCCCGGTTCGGGAGTCTCGTGCAAATTTCCTCCCGGGTCGCGGACGATCAGCATCTGCGACCCGAACCCCGCCTGCGCGAGGATCGCCACCCCGCCGGCCGGAGTCGTGCGCCCCGCCAGCGCGCCGGAGGCGAATTCGAACCCCGCGATCGGCTGTCCGCCGGGGCCGAACGGGCCCGGCATCGTCTCCCAGCCGCCGGCGTCGGTGTAGCGGACGATCTTCGACTGGCCCCTGGCCAGCGCCCACGCCTCGCCGGGGGCCTCCTGCGGCGAGGCGCCGAGGAACCTGCCGGCGGGGGCGCCGAAGACGGGCTGGGCGACCAGTTCGCCGCCCCCCGCGCCGGCTCCGGTCGGCGGCGCCAGCACGGCGGCGACGAGCGCCCCGGCGAGGCAGGCGGCGCAGAGCAGGCCGCGGGCGCGGCGCTGCCCGCGGGGGGTTGACGCAGGAAGCCTCATCGCCCCCCCTTCCCGACCGCGTGGACCTGGAGGTCGAGGCTTGAGGGCCAGCGCTTCGGGTCGAGCCGCAGCCGCAGGCTGCGATGGCCCTTGCCCATCGTGTAGCGCGGGGTCTCGGCGACGACACGCCCCTTGCGCCTGGCGATCAACCGCACGTGCGCCCTGGCGCGCAGGACGAAGGTCAGCTCCAGCACGTTCCCGCCGAGCAGCCGCTGGTGGAGCTTCGCGAGCAGGGCGCGGGGGCGCCTTCCCCGTTCGAATTCGCCTCCGACCGGCGGTTCTTCGGGCGGCAGGTAGGCGCCGGAGTTGTCTTCGGGCAGCGAGATCGGCGGCACGCTGGGCAGGCTGTCGTCGGGCGGGCGGTAGGAGACGAGCACGTGCATCGCCGGGTCGGCGTCCTGCGGCAGGCCGGGGCCGAGGTGGAAGAGCCAGCCTTTCGCGGTCGCCATCCAGCACTGCCCGGCGGCGGGGCAGGCGATCGGCCCCGCCGGGCCCTTGCGGTCGATCCCTTCGCCTTCGGTGGGAAGCAGGGTCGGCGGGCCGACGGCGCCGCCGGCGTGGATGCGGGTGAGGCGGGCGGGCGCGGTGGAGCCGGAGCCGTCGCCGGGCGGGCGGAACCCGACCCAGGCGTCTTCGCCGCCCGGCTCGGCCGCGGCGCCGCCGATCCGCGTGCCCGCGCCGAGGAGGGCGCCGGGGTCTTCGAGGGCGACCTGCTCGAAGCCCCCGGCGCCGAGCCGCAGCGCCGTCACCGTCGCCGGGGCGCTGAGGGCCCCGGCGATCGCCCACAGCCCCTCGTTGTCGCCGGCGAGGCGGAAGGCTTCGAGCTGGGTCGGTTCGGCTTCGGCGCCGTAGACGATCGGTTCTGCGGTCGTCAGGGGGACGAAGGGGTTGGCGGCGCCCGCGACGATCCGGTGCAGGAAGCTGGGCTGGGAGGCCGACTCTTCGGGGGCGGTGTCGCCTTCGCGCACCGCGACGCTCTCGTAGAGGCTGCCCTGGTGGAAGGCGAGGCCCTGCACCGAGCGCCCGGGGTCGACGATTTCGGGCTGCGGATCGGTCAGCGAGGGAACCGCGGTCAGCGTGGCGCCGTCCCAGTGCAGGTGGAAGGCGCCGACGTTGGTCGTGCCCGGCAGGCGGTCGCCGGCGAACCAGCAGTCGCCGGGGCCCGAGCAGGCCGCCGCGTTCAGCGGCAGGTAGGACCCGGCGACGCCGACCGGCTCGGCGTAGGAGGCGACGACCTGGCCGCCCTGGAAGTGGCAGAGGGAGATGTGCTGGGGCGCCGCTTTGCCCGTTTCCTGGCCGGCCGGCTGGTCGGAGATCGTCCAGAAGTCGTCCGGCCCCGCCCAGGCGATCCGCCCTTCGTGCCCGCCGCAGACGGTCGAGTAGCGGTACCAGCCGGCGCCGTCGTAGGCGTAGAGGCCGGCCGGGTTGCCGCCGTTGCCGGCGGTGATCAGCATCCCCCGGTTGGGCGCCCAGAACTCGACGTCGCCGACCGGGCCCAGCGCCGCCGGGACGCCGAGCCCGGCGGCGAGGGGCTGCTCGGAGTGCCATTCGGCGGCGCTCGCCGCGGGAGTCGCGAAGGCTCCCGCGGCGAGGAGAACGAGCAGAGCGCGCCTCATCGCCGCCGCCCCCCGTGCCGGCGGCGATGGGCGTGGAAGCGGACTTCCAGCTCGCCGTGCAGCGGCTTGCCCCCCGCCCCGCGGAAGGAGACCTTCGCGGTGGCGTAGAGGCCGTCGCGAGAATGCGCCAGCTTGCGGTAGCGGCGCGGCAGCTCCAGGGTGAGCGCCACCGGCCCGCCGGCGCGGGCGCGGGCGCGGGCCGCGGCGAGCCGCCGCGGCGCCGCCGGGTCGGAGCCGGGGGCGGCGCCGGCGCGGGCGCGCAGGGCGCCGGCCGCGGGCACCGTCGCCACCAGCCGCACGTCGCCGTCGGGAAGCGAGGAGGCGCTCAGCACCAGCCGCCAGCGCGGCCGCGCGGCGAGCGCCGGCGGGGGCGGCGAGATGCTCGCCCCGCCCGCGGTCGGAGGGGTCGTCAGGTCTTCGACCACGAAGGCGTCGGATGCTTCGTTGCCGTCGCCTTCGACCAGGTTCGACGCGGTGGAGGAGAAGGCGATCAGCCGGCCGCCGGCGCCGAAGGAGGGGGAGCCGGCGCCGGCGCCGCCCTGGCCGGTCCCGGTCGGCGCCAGCGAGGCTTCCCCGGCGCCCCCCTCGCCGTGGGTGACGCGCCGCAGCGTCTCGCCTTCGAGGTCGACCTCGTACAGCTCGACCAGGCCGAGCGAGCCGGGCGGGGAGCCGATCAAGTTGGGCGGCGCCAGCGGGAATCGCTGGCGGGCGGTGGCGAAGGCGATCCGCCTCCCGTCGGGGGAGATCGCGAGGGAGTAGACGTGGCCGTTGAACGCGAGGTAGGGTTCCTGGTTGATCGTCCTTTCCGGTTCGGTCGGCCTGATCGGGATCTCGGCGGTGAGCTGGCGGACCGCTGCGCCGCGGCTCAGCCCGTCGTGCATGTCGACCACGAAGGCGTTGGTCGCGTCGGTCGGGTTGCCGATCAGGGCGACGGCGCGGCCGTCGGCGCTGAGCTGCGGGACGCCGTCGATCCCCTGTATGCCCAGCCATCCCTGGGCCGAGTTGAATTCGGTGTTCCGCGCGGCCAGACCGGTGAAGGGGGCCGACGGGTCGCCGCCGACGACCCGCCGGGTCGGCGCCTGCGGCCCGCCGGCGACGCGGCGCCAGAGCGGCTCGTCGTAGGGGAATTCGCTGGCGCCCCTCTCGGCCGAGATCGCCGCCGCCTCGCCGGCGAGCAGCGGCGCCTGCTCCTGGAGGTTCGCGCCGAGCCAGGCGACCGTGGTCCCGTCCGCGCTCAGCGCCGCGCCGCTCAGCAGCGGCAGCTGCGGCTTTTCGATCAGCGCCCCGCCCGCCACCGGCAGCTCCGTCATCGCCCCGGTTTCGGGGTCGCGCTCGGCGCTGACCAGCGTCGTCTGCATCGTCTCGAGGTCGCGCAGCACGACCTGCCCGGCCGGGGTCGGCGTCCCTTCGGTGCTGCCGCCCGGGCCGCTGGTCAGGTCGGATTTGGCGGTGGTGACGAACACGACCTCGCGACCGTCGGCGCTCAGCGCGGCGCGCCCCGAGGCGACCGAGCCGCCGGATCCTTCGTAGGAGAGCCCCTGCTGCGAGCCGTCGAGCGCCGAGGCAAGCTCGTAGGCCGGCGACGACGGGGTGCTCATGTCGGCGACGTAGACGTCGCTGTCGCTGGAGCCCGCCCCGTCGCCGGTCTGGTCCAGCGGCGCTTTCGTGGTGAAGCTGACGTAGCGCCCGTCGGCGGAGATCGAGGGGGCGCTGGAATCGGCGCCCGGGGCCCCTCCCAGGTAGGCGCTCCCGGCCGCCACCGGCGCCACCGCCCCGGTTTCGAGATCCTTGCGAAAGACGCCGCGCAGGCCGCCGATCGTTCCCCGGAAGGCCAGGTAGCGCCCGTCGGCGGAGATCGCCGGGGCGATCGCTTCGTCGGCCTGCTCGGCGGCGCTCTTGGAGACGAGCTGGATCGGGCCGAAGTCCGCCGCCGCCGCCGCCGTCCCCGGCATCGACAGGGCGAGCCCGAGCAGTACCGCACCGAGGCGGACCCGCCCCCTCACCGGACCACCGCCTCGAAGCGCCGCGCCAGCCGGTTGCCGACCCTGTCGCGGGCGCGCACGAAGATCGTGTAGCGGCCCGGATGCTCGTATGCGTGGTGGAACTTCGCCCCCTTGCGGGCATGTGAGCCGTCGCCGAAGCCGACCGAGGTCGAGGCGGCGCGCAGGCCGGAGTCGGGGTCGCGCAGCCGCACGGTCGCCAGGCCGCGCGCCCGGCTCACCTTCACCGCGACCCGCGGGGGCCGCGCGTCGACCCGCAGCTTCACCGCCGGGCTGAGCACCTGCCCGCCGAGCCCGTCGGTCGCCATCACCTGCGCCCGCCGGGCGCCGCTGCCGAGCAGCGCCCGCGGCGGCAGGTAGCTGCGGCGGCGCAGGCCGCTCTTCACGACCCGGCCTTCGAGCAGCACCGAGTAGGTGAGCCCGCCGACGGCGCTCTTCGCCGCCTGCCAGCGCAGCCTGGCGCGGGCGGGGCGCACCCAGCCCTTGGGCGCCTTGGCCTTGAAGGAGGCCGGTGGGGCGCTGACCCGCTCGGCGACGATCTCGTAGCGGCCCGCCTCGCCCTGGCGAAAGCCGATCAGGGCGTCGCCGCCGCCGGAGGAGCCGGCCGACAGCTCCCCCACCGGACCGCCGGCGGCGCCGGCGAGCAGCCCCGCCTGGGCCGCTCCGGAGGCGAACTCCTGGCGCACCGCGGTCACCGGCCGGCCCCGGGCGTCGAGCGCCGGGTAGGCGATGACGCCGCCCCCCTCCGGGTCGACCGCGGCGACCGCTTCCGCCCCCGCCGCGACAGCCGGCCCGGGCGGGGTGGCGAGGGGGGTGAGGGCGCCGCTCGCGTCGACCCCCACCTGGTGAAGATCGGAGCCCGCGGCGAAGACGAGGCTCAGCGCGCCTTCGACGCCGCCGCCTTTTTCGGTGGCGGCGACGCCGGGGACCCCGAGCGCCCCGCGCCCTCCCCCGAAGACCATCGTGGCGCCGTTCAGCGCCCCGGCGGGAACGGCGAAGTCCGGCGGCAGGGTGTTGAGCAGGAGGCGGTCGCCGCTCGACCCCGAGCCGGCGATGCGGAACGCCACCCGGGCCTGGTTGAACGGGGTGACCGCGAGCGAGAAGGCGTCGGCGTCGGCGCTCACCGGCGCGCCTTCCCAGCTGGCCGGGCTCGCTTCCAGCACCTGCCCGGGGGTGGTGCCGAAGACGCGGCGCATCCAGATCCGCGCCGCGCCGGTCTGGTCGGGCTCCTGCCAGGCGACCACGGCGCCGCCGTCGATCCCCGCCCCGACCTGGGGCCCGTTGGTCGGGCTGGGCGGCCGCATCGAGGCTTCCGGGTTGCGGTTGATCGCGCCGAGCCGCGACCAGCGATCGCCCACCAGGCGGGCGAGCCGGATGTCGGCCATCACGTCCCCTGGCCGCAGCCGCACCGCGGTCGAGAAGCCGCCCTGGCTGAAGTTGTAGGTGATCGCCCGGTAGGCGACCGTCGCCTGGCCGGGCGCGGTGCCCGAGAGCGAGGGGTCGACCCCGACGCCTTCGCCGACGTTGGGGTCGACCAGCAGCGATGCGCCGAAGCCGGTGGCCCCGGCGCCGATGCCGGCCGAGTAGAGCCCGTGCTGGATCTGGCTGTGGACGGTCGCCACCCCGGTCACCCAGACGACCAGCAGCTCGCCGCCGCGCCCCGCCGCGATCCGCGGCTGGCTCGCCTCGTAGGGCTGGTCCCAGTCGACCCTGATCGGCGCGCTCCAGCTGCCACCGGCATAGCGGCTGGCGAAGACGTGCGGAACCCCTTCCACGGCTTTCGTGTAGACGAGGCCGCCGCTGCCGTCAGGCGCCATCGCGGCGCCGCCGAAGTCGAGGACGTCGGAGGAGGGGCCGTCGACCGTCACCGGTGGGGTGATCAGCGCCTGCGCCGGCGCAGCGGTGGCGAGCGCGGCGAGCGCGAGAGCCACGACGACGCGCGGGGCTGACCGCAACCGGCTCAGCCGCGGCCCCTGAGACTGCGCCGCTTGTGCTTGTGCTTGCCGATCGCGTTGGCCTTTTTGACGCACTTGGCGCGCGCGTGGCCTTTCAGTTTCTTGCACTTGGCGAGCGCTTTCTGCTTCGGCGTCAGTTTTTTCTGGGCGGGGGGGGGAGGCGGGTTTTCGCCGGGTGGCGGGGAGGGCGGAGGGGTGGACCCGCCGCCGCCGCCACCACCACCACCTCCTCCTCCTCCTCCTCCGGTGGGGGTCAAGCTGAAGGTCGCTGTAACTTCTTTCGCCGCGCTCATCGTCACTTCGCAAGTGGTGCCCGAGCCAGAGCAGGCGCCGGTCCATTCTTTGAATTCGGAGCCGCCGGCGGCTTCGTGGGCGAGCGTCACGACGGCGCCGGAGAGGTATCCGTGTTCGCAGCCGGCGCCCGTGCCGCAGTTGATCGTGTTCGGTTCGGCGGCGCTGCCGCCTTTCACGGTGCCGGTGCCGGTGCCCGACTTGGTCACGGTGAGCTTGAACTTGGTGGGTTCGAGGGATTTGAATTCGACGCCGACCGTTTTCGCCGCGCTCATCGTCACTTCGCAAGTGGTGCCCGAGCCAGAGCAGGCGCCGGTCCATTTGACGAATTCGGAGCCGGCGGGAGCTTCTTCGTGGGTGAGGGTGACTAGGGCGCCCGATACGTATTCGTGTTCGCAGCCGGCGCCGCTGCCGCAGTTGATCGTGCTCGGTTCGGCGGCGCTGCCGCCTTTCACGGTGCCGGTGCCGGTGCCCGACTTGGTCACGGTGAGCTTGAACTTGGTGGGTTCGAGGGATTTGAATTCGACGGTCACTTCCTTTTCTTCGGTCATCGTGACCTTGCAGATGCCCGTGCCCGAGCAGGCGCCGCCCCATTTGACGAACGCGGAGGTGCCGGGGGTGGCTTCCTGCACGAGTTCGACTTCTTGGCCCGCTTCGAATTCGTGTTCGCAGGTGGCGCCGCAGAGGATTCCGGCCGGGATGCTGCCCACGGTGCCGGTTCCCGTGCCGATCTTTTTGACTTTGAGCTTGAATAGGATGATCCCGTTGGGAACAAATTCGGCGGTCACTTCCCTCGCCGCGCTCATCGTCACTTTGCAGGTGCCCGTGCCCGAGCAGCCGCTGCCCGACCAGCCGGCGAATTTGGAGTTGGAGGCGGGATGGGCGGTCAGGGTGACTTCCCTGCCTTCTTCGTATTTCTGTTCGCAGTCGCCGCGGCAGTCGATCCCGCTCGGCGAGCTGGTGACGGCGCCCGAGCCCGCGCCGGTCTTTTTGACTTTGAGGGTGAACTTGGGAACCGGTTCGAAGCCGGCGCTGACCGTTTTCGCCGCGCTCATCGTCACTTTGCAGGTGCCCGTGCCCGAGCAGCCGCTGCCCGACCAGCCGGCGAATTTCGAGCCGGCGGCAGGAGTGGCGGTCAGGGTGACTTCCCTGCCCGATTCGTATTCCTGTTCGCAGTCCACGCCGCAGTCGATCCCGGCGGGGGAGCTGCCGACGGCGCCCAGGCCGGAGCCGGTCCTGGCGACTGTGAGCTTGAGCAGGGCGCCCCCTCCTTCGACCTTGACCGCGCGCGTGACGGGCAGTGGGTCGATGGCGACGGCGTTTTCGCCTTCCGGCAGCTTCAGCCTCAGCGTGACCCGGTACGTGCCCGCGCTGGAGAACGTGTGTTTGACCGTGGTCGCGGCGGGGGCGCCCGTCACTTTTTCTTCGCTGCCGTCGCCGAAATTCCAGTCCAGCTCGCTCGGCGTCCCTCCCAGCAGTTCCGATCCGGTGGCGTCGAAGCTCGCCTGGACCCCTTTTTCGACCGTCACTTCTTCTTCGCTGTGGCCGTTGACCGTGAATCTCGCGACCGGCACCCGGCAGTCGCTGCCGCCGGGGCCGAAGGTCATCACGCGGTCCCCGTAGGGCGGAGATTCTTCTTCCGGGCCGTAGTCGAAGACGACGAGCCCTTCGCCCTCGGTCGCGATCCCCGCCGTGGGGGTCTGGATCTCGCAGCGTTTTTTCACGTTGCTGCCGTTGCCGTAGAGGACCCTGGTCGCGTTTTCGGTCAGCGAGTAGCCCCGCACGAGCACGTTGCTGGCTTCGCCTGGTTCGTTCGCCTGCTCGATGCTCTCCTTCCAGTAGAGGGTGCCGCCGTCCGGCGAGACGGCCAGCTGGGGGCCACCGATGAACTGCGAGCCTTTCGGGGCGAGCAGGCCGGTCGTCCAGCCCTCGCTTTCCGCCGCCGCGGCGAAGCCGGGCACCCTTTCCGCGCTCGAGAGGTCCTGCGGCAGCCGCCAGGCGCGCGTGTGCCCGGCTCCGGCGGCGGTCGGCTTGCCCGTCAGCGCGTAGGTCGTGCCGCCGGGGGCGACGGCGATCGAGGTGGCTTCTTCCCCCACCGGCCGCAGTTCGTTGCCGGTGTCGACGAAGCGGGCGCCGGCGACCCCCGCCGAGCTGATCCGCTGCACCGTCGTGTGCCCTTCGATGTTTTCGGCGAGGATGACGAGGTCGTGGCTGCTCGGGTCGACGGCGATCATCCGCGGTTCGTACAGCGTTTCTTCGCCGCCGGGCAACGGCAGCGTCGCGACTTTTTCGAGTTCCGTCCCGTTCGGCACGGTCGAGTAGACGAGGATGTTCCTGGTGCCGAAGGTCCCGCCGGAGATTTTGCACGATACGGGTGGTTTGGCGAGGCGGCAACTTTCGACCAGGTAGAGGCGGTCCAGCGCCGGGTCGACCGCGATCCCGTGCAGCGCGAGGAGCTTTTCCGTGCCGCCTTCGAACCTCGGTAATTCCACCTTCGCTTTGAATTCGCCGGCGGCGGTGAACTTCTGGATCCGGTAGTGCTGGGGGTCCTTTTCTTCGCCCGTGTAGACGCTTCCGTCGTTCGAATCGACGCCCAGCATCCCCGGGTTGACGAGCTGGCCCGCGCCGCTGCCCGGCGTCCCCCACGCTTCGCCGACCTGGCCGAAGGTCACCGCGCCGGCCGGGCCGGCGAGGGCGGCGGCGGCCGCCGAGATCGCGCCGATCGTCGCCAGCGCCGCCGCCAACCTCCCCCTGAACCGGGCTCGGGCTGGAACGCCCGGATGCCGACCTCTTTCCCTGCTGGCCATCCCGATCATCCTGCCCGGCCATGCCTGCGGAGTTGTGAACATCGAGGGAACTTTTCGCAGAATCGGCCCGGAAGCCCGGGCGCAACAAACGAGGGCCGGGCGGTCGCCCGGCCCTCGTTTGATTCTGCGCGACCGACGCGGGTGTCTGCGTCGATCGATCGATCAGCCGTTGGAGCTAGAAGCCGATCTTGCTCGCGGCGAACTGAGCCGCATCGAGGACGTTGTACGTCGTGGTCGCCGCGGTCGGAAGCGGAGCGTAGTACTTGCTCGCGATCGCTGCCTGCCCCGAGCCCGGTCCGGTCTGCACCATGTATTCGTGCAGGTAGTCGTTCACGGTGATCTCCTTGGCTTCGGTGAAGCCGGATTCGGGGATGAGCCCGTAGTGGTTGAACGCCAAGGCGAAGGTGATCGTGCACGCCGGGTACCCACCGCCCGTTGCGGTCGTGTCGATCTTCGCACCGAAGACCTGCGACCAGTCGACGTTGTACGGATGCGTCGCCGTCGTCGCGCGCCGCGCCAGGGCGGGCACGGGGTACAGCGCCGTTTCGCAGTTGGCCTCTTCGCCGAGCGCCGGGTCGCTGAAGGACGCTTCGGACAGTTTCTTCTTGCCGTTGTTCTGCAGTTTCAGGATCCTGGTGTTGTGGCAGTTGCTTTCTTCCGTGCATTTCACGAGCCCGGCCTCGGCATCGGGCAGCGCGGTGTAGGCGATCAGGCCTTCGTGATGCGGCACGGTTTCATAGACCTTCTTGACCACTTCGCCGTTGCCGTTGGCGGCCGGCTTCAGGAGCGGGCTCCGCGTCACCGCGCAGCCTTCGTCTTCGGGCCAGGTCGTGTTGGGGGTGCCATCACCGTTGGTGATCGGCTCCAGTTCTTTCCAGGTCGCTCCGCCGTTGGCCGCGTTGCCTACGGTGCAGGGCAGCCCCAGGGTGTTGATCTTGTAGAGGTAGTTCTTCCACTGGTAGGTGGTGCCTGAGCCGTCCTTGCGCACGACCCGCTTGATCGGCCAGTTGCAGGCCGGGCTGGGTTCGGCCAGAACGGTGGAGAGCTGCGACCACTTGAGGATGGCCCCGTTGAAGACGTTCTCCAGGTCCTTGTTGGTGATTTCGTCGACTTCGCAGCCTTCCGGCGGGTCGGCGATGACCGCGAGCGCGGTCTGCGTGACCGGGATCGTCAGCAGCTTGGCGCCGCCGGCAACGCTGGTGATGTTGGCGATCTGTGCGGCGGTCGGCGCGTCGTCGGTGCTGACCCAGTCGATCGCGGTGTTGATGTGGCCGAGAAGGCCGTTGTGGTTCCATTCCTGCAACCCGCCGCCGCTGCCGGTCGAGTTGTAGGTGATCGTCGGGCCACCGGGGCAGGCCGTGCTTGCGAAGCCGGGCCCCCATACGTTTTGCTGGGCGACTTTCTGCAGCGAGGCGCCCTGCCCGAAGATGTTGTTGCCCGTGCAGTTCAGCGCCGCCGAGGCGCTGCCGGCGCTGCCGAGGCCGATGGCCGCGACGGTCGCCCCGGCCAGGAGCGCGGCGCGAATGCCGGCCCGGGCCTTTCTCTTCTTCCCAAAACTCAACATGGATCCTCCTTGGATCGCTTTCCCTGCGGCTTTTCCGCAGGACTGGGAGGCGATCCTCGCCCCTGCCGGGCGAGCGCATGTGAACCTGCGGGGAACTCCAAGTAAATATGTTGCAACGATCTCGTCGCAACATCCTCGAAAGTTGCGCGGTCCCGCCTCGCCGGAGCTCCATCGGAAGCGTTACCAGAGCGTTATCAACCTGTTTACATAGCCGCGCCGCCGAACCGAGATCGTCCCGCCCTCACCCGTCTCGGCGGGTTCCCGCTCATGTCCAACCCCCGCCTGACTTCGAGCCACCGCGCGCGCTCCCGACCCCGGGAGGCCGCAGAATGGGTTCGCGAGGCGCTCGTCCCGATCGGGCGCTACCTCGCCCGCGACCGCCTCTCGACCTTCCTGCTGCTCGCCTCGATCGGGCTGCTCGTCACGTTCTTCTCGCTGCTCGGCTCGCTCGGCCCCGAAGGCACGGGCAGGAAGGAGCCACTCTCGATCGTGACCAAGCTGGCCGGCGGCGACGGCGACCGGCTGCGCAGCGCGACGCTGCTCGACTACGACCACCAGGTCGCGGCCGAAACCGACGGCGGCATCCAGCTCTACGCCGACTACCCCTCCTCCGACGCCGCGACGCTGCAGATCTACCAGACGCTGACCAGGGGCGGCGCGAGCGTGCAGATCGACCCCCAGTCGGGCAAGGAAGCGCGGGTGATCGTCGTCCAGTTCCTGATCCCGATCCTGCTCCTGGTCTGCCTCTTCTCCTTCTTCATGCGCCAGACCGGCGACGGTTCGAGCGGGATCGGGGCCTTCTCGTCCTTCCGCGGCAAGGGTCGGCGGCGCAAGCGGGGCGAGACCGCGCCGATCACCTTCGACTCGGTCGCGGGCGCCGGCGAGGCGGTCGCCGAGCTGCGCGAGATCCGCGACTTCCTCGACGACCCCAGTCGCTACCTGGACATGGGCGCCGCCGCCCCCAAGGGGGTGCTCCTGGTCGGGCCGCCGGGCACCGGCAAGACGCTGCTGGCGCGGGCCACCGCCGGCGAGGCCGACGCAGCCTTCTTCACCGCGTCGGGGGCCGAGTTCGTCGAGAGCCTGGTCGGCGTCGGCGCGGCGCGCATCCGCGACCTCTTCGCCAAGGCGCGCAAGGCGGCGCCGGCGATCGTCTTCGTCGACGAGCTGGACGCCGCCGGCCGCAAGCGCGGCGCCGGCGTCGGCCAGGGCAACGACGAGCGCGAGCAGACCCTCAACCAGCTGCTGGTCGAGATGGATGGCTTCGGCGGCGACGCGGGCGTCGTCGTGATGGGGGCGACGAACCGCCCCGACATCCTCGACCCGGCCCTGCTGCGCCCCGGGCGCTTCGACCGGCAGGTCGTGATCGACGTCCCCGACGTGCACGGGCGCCTCGAGATCCTCGAGCTGCACGCCAAGGGGCGCACCTTCGCCGGCGGCGTCGACCTGTATGAGATCGCCAAGCTCTGCCCCGGCTTCACCGGCGCCGAGCTCGCCAACCTGGTCAACGAGGCGGCGCTGCTCAGCGTGCGCGAGGGCTACGCGGAGATCGACCAGGCGACGCTGGAGGAGGCGATCGACCGGGTGGTCGCCGGGCCGGCGAAGAAGTCCCATGTGCTGACCGAGGAGGAGCGCTGGACGATCGCCGTGCACGAGGCCGGGCACGCGGTGGCGACCCGCTCGATCGGCCAGGTCGTCAGCGCCCAGAAGCTCTCGATCGTCGCCCGCGGGCGCCAGCTCGGCACCGCCGCCAACATGCTCACCGACCGCGACGCGGTGATGCATGCCCAGTCCGACCTGGAGCGCCAGCTGGTCGCGATCCTGGCCGGCACGGCGGCCGAGTGGAACGAGTTCGGCGAGGGCTCCACCGGAGCGATGGACGACCTGCACGCGGCGACCAAGCTGGCGCGCCGGATGGTGACCAGCTACGGGATGAGCCCGAAGCTGGGCTCGGTGACGATCGGCGAGGCCGGCGGCGAGGTCTTCCTCGGCGCCTCCCTGCAGGACCTCGGCTCGGTCGGCCCCGACACCCTCAACCTGATCGACGAGGAGACCGAGCGCCTGGTCGAGGAGGCGAAGACGCGGGCGCTTCACGTCCTGCGCGCCAACTGGCCCTCCGTGAAGGAGACCGCGCAGGCGCTGCTCGAGCAGGAGACGCTCTCGGGGGTGGCGCTCGACGCGGTGCTCTCGACCGTGGCGGGGATCGAGCTGGGCGAGATCCCGCCTCCGCCGGACCGCAGCTTGCGGGGCTCCGAGGCGACCTGACGGCGTGTCAGTCGAGGCCGGCGGCGCCGAGGTGACCGCCCTCGCCCTCGCCCTCGCCGTCGAGGCCGACCCGGCGCGCCATCCAGCGGGCGCCGACGGTGTCGGTGAGGCCGTGGGCGACGATCGAGGAGAGGATCGTGATCGCGGCGACGTCGAAGATCAGCTCGCCTTCCCCGACCTGCGACTTCAGCACGAACAGCGCGAACAGCATCGAGGCGACGCCCTTCGGCCCGAACCAGGCCATGAACGCCTTCTGCGCCCGGGGGATGCCGGTGCGGACGAAGGAGAGCTGGACCGCAAGGGGCCTGGCGACCAGCAGAGCGAAGGCGACGAAGACGACCAGCGGCGGGATGCTGTGGTCGAAGCCGGTGGCGACGATCAGCGCGCCGAAGACGAAGAAGGTCAGCACCTGGAAGATCGCGCTGGCGTTCTCGGCGAATTCGACGAAGCCCTCGGGGACTTCGCGCTCGGCGGCGCCCATCGCGATCCCGCAGACGAAGGCGGCGATCAGCCCGTTGCCGATCGTCACTTCGGAGAGCCCGAAGGCGACGAGGGCGAAGCCGACCGAGTAGATCCCCTCGTAGCGCGCCGTCAGGCCGCCGCCGGGAAGGCGGGGGTGCAACCGGCCGCCGAGGTAGCCGAAGGCGAAGCCGATCGCAGCGCCGACCGCCGCCTCGCCGACCAGCTTCGCCGCCTCGCCGCCGGGGTTGCCGCCGGGGCTCGCGAGGACGAGGAAGAAGAGCACGAAGGGAAGAGCCAGGCCGTCGTTGAGACCCGACTCGAGGTTGAGCGTGTGGCGGACCGCGCTCGGCACCAACCGCGAGGTGACGACCGCCGAGGTGACCACCGGGTCGGTCGGCGAGAGCACCGCCGCAAGCAGGAACGCCTCGGGCCAGCTGAGGCCGGGGAACAGCGCCTTCGCGGCGACGGCCAGCAGCGCCATCGTGATCGGCATCGCGATCACCAGCGCCCGGGCCACGGGGCTCCAGTGGCGGAGCAGCAGCTCGCGCTCGACGAACATCCCGTCGGAGAACAGGGTCAGGATCAGCGCCAGCTCGATCAGCTCGACGACCGACTGGTCGCTGGCGTCGACTTCGACCACCCCGAAGGCGGCGAGCGCGATCCCGAGCGCCACCGAGAGCACCGAGGCCGACAGCACCGTGCCCCGGAACACGCCCGAAAGCGCCGCGACCACGGCCAGCAGGCCACCGAAGAGGAGGACCGCCTCGCCGAATCCAATGTGCATGGATGGCTTATATGGGTTCGGGTCGGCGGGCGTCGAGCCGGCCAATGGAGCATCATGACTACATGGGATCTGCCAAACGCCCCAACGCGAAGCGACAGCCCTATCGGGTCCAACCTTGCCAGATGAACGTAAAGCCCGGCATCAACCTCGACAAGGCCCTGCAACCGTCGGGTCCTGGGCGAACTTGAGCGCGGCAAGCCAACCGTTCGTCTGGAGATTGCCCTCGAAGCGGTCCGTGCGGTCGGCTTCGATATTGAGCTCAGCCTGCGCCGATGAGGCGAACAGGCCTCGATCGTGGATCAAATTCCCCACGACGTGGATGAAATCTCCCCACGTCATGGGGAATTGCTCTCGCGACACCGATTTCGCCCGCTTCTAGAGCAGCGACAATGGCCAGGCGGCGAGGCGGTCGCCGAACGGGACGACCCGATCGCCGCCGTAGAGGACGATCCCTCTGGCGAATCGGCCACCCAGAGTGCGCTCCAGGCGCTCGAACCGCTTGAAGTCGTGTGAATCCACCGTTTTCCCGGCCTTGACCTCGACCCCGGCCACGCAGCCGCCGGGAGACTCGACGAGGAAATCGACCTCGACCCCCTGTGAGGTCCGGTAGTGCATGACACCGGTCCCGACACCGGCCAGGCCCGCGGCCTTCACCAGCTCCATGCCCACATACGCCTCCAAGACAAGACCCAGCAAAGAGGGGTCGCTCGCCAGCCGGTCGCGATCGACACGAAGCAGGCTACAGAGCACCCCGGAGTCCGAGATCAACAGCTTCGGGGCTTTGACGAGTCTCGGGTGGAGGCGGTTGTGCCAGGCGGCAAACCTCCTGACCAGGAAGACTCGGTCGAGCAGCACCAGGTAGCGGTCGAGCGAGCTGTTGGCAATGCCCAGGTCCTGGCTGAGGCCGCTTTTGTTCAACGGGCCGCGCGATCGCAGAGCGATCGCGGTCAGCAGATCGGGGAGCTGCTCGAGGCGCTCGATGTCCGCGAGCGCACGCACGTCCCGCTCGAGGATCGTGGTCAGGTAGCTCGCGAACCAGCGCCGGCGACGCTCCTCGTCGCCTCTCTCCACAGCCTCGGGATAACCGCCGGCGATCAGACGCTTCAGCAGCTCGTCTCGCCCCAGTGGCTTGACCTGAGGCAGGTCCGGCCGATCCTCGAACAACCACTCGGTGAAGCGCCGATCGGGACGGCCGTCGAGCTCCGCCGCGGAAAGCGGCCACAGTGTGAGCACCTCGACGCGACCCGCGAGCGCATCCGCCACCGACGGCAAGAGGAGGACGTTGGCGGAGCCGGTCAGGAGGAACCTGCCGGGGCGACGATCGCGGTCGACCGCAGCCTTGATCGGCAGGAATAGCTCCGGCGCTCGCTGGACCTCGTCCAAGATCACGGGGCCGTCGAACTGCTCGACGAAGCCGATCGGATCGCGATGCGCGGCGGCCAGCATGATCGGGTCGTCGAGCGTGACGTACTCGGCCCGGTGGCCTCGATTCGCGAGGCTCGTCACCAGCGTGCTCTTGCCCGTCTGGCGTCCCCCCACCACGATCACGACTGGAGTGTCCGCGAGCGCAGCTCGCAGCGGAGCTGTCAGGGACCGCTCGATCATCGGACAAATTTACCACGACGTGGGTGAAATTTCCCCACGTCGTGGGGAATTTGTAAAGGACTCAGCCGAGCAGGCCGCGCTCGACCAGCAGCTCGGCGAGCTGGACCGTGTTGGTGGCGGCGCCCTTGCGGAGGTTGTCGGAGACGATCCAGAGGTCGAGGGCGCGCTCGTTGCCGGGGTCGCGGCGGATGCGGCCGACGAAGACGTCGTCGCGGCCCTCGGCCTCGATCGCCATCGGGTAGCGCGCCGCCGCCGGGTCGTCGACCACGGTCACCCCCGGCGCCGCCGCGAGCAGCTCGCGCGCCCGCTGCGGCGCGAGCGGCTCGCGCGTCTCGACGTTGACCGCCTCCGAATGGCCGGTGACGACCGGCACCCGGACGCAGGTCGCGCTGACCCGGATCCGCTCGTCGCCGAGGATCTTGCGGGTCTCGTCGATCAGCTTGCGCTCCTCGCCGGTCTGGTCGTCCCCCGCCGCGAAGCTGCCGGCCTGAGCCAGCGCGTTGAAGGCGATCCGGTGCGGGTAGACGGAGGCGACCGGCTCGCGCCCGTCGAGCACCGCCCGCGACTGCGCGAGCAGCTCGTCGATCGCCGCCTTGCCGGTGCCCGAGACCGCCTGGTAGGTGGAGATCACCAGCCGCTCGATCCCCGCCGCGTCGTAGAGCGGCTTCAGCGCGACGACCATCTGCATGGTCGAGCAGTTGGGGTTGGCGACGATGCCGCTGTGGCCCGCGAGCGCCTCGGGGTTGACCTCGGCGACGACCAGCGGCACGTCGTCGTGCATCCGCCAGTAGCTGGTGTTGTCGACGACGACGGCGCCCGCCTCGACCAGCTTCGGCGTCCACTCGGCGCTGACCGCGCCGCCGGCCGAGGAGAGGACGACGTCGAGGCCCTGGATCGACTCCTCGCTCAGCCCGCGCAGCTCCAGCTCCTCTTCGCCCCACTCGATCGCCTTGCCGGCCGAGCGCTCGGAGGCGAACGGAATCACCTCGGACAGCGGGAAATCGCGCGCCGCCAGCAGCTCGAGGATCGTCATCCCGACCAGCCCGGTCGCGCCCAGCACTCCGACTCTGTATCCGCCGCCCGCCATCGCCCGAGTATGACGGCCTTTCAGCCGCTGACGGTGGGGCGGTGCCCGGCCCCCATCGGGTCCTCGCGGCGGACCGCGTCGGCGCCCAGCTCGAACGCCTCGTGCAGCGCCCTGACCGCGTCCGGCACCCGGTCGGCCGAGATGACGCACGAGATCTTGATCGGCGAGGTGGAGATCATCTCGATGTTGATCCCCTTGCCGCCGAGCACGGCGAAGACCTTGGCCGCGACGCCGGGATGCGAGCGCATGCCGGCGCCGACGATCGAGACCTTGCCGATTCGCTCTTCGCTGCGAACTCCCTGGCTGACCTCGAGCGCGGAGACCGTGTCGACGGCGGCCGTCAGATCGGAGCGGTCGACCGTGAAGGAGAGGTCGGCGAGCGCGTCGTCGCCGACCGGCTCGTTCTGGATGATCACGTCGACGTTGATGCCCGCGCCGGCGAGCGCGGTGAAGATCCGCCCGGCGACGCCGGGCTCGTCGTCGACCCCGATCAGGGTCACCCGCGCCTCGCCGTCGGAGTGGGTCACTGCGGTTACGAAAGGCTGCTCCATGGTCTCCTTCTCGCTCTCCTCTTCGCTGACCACGAGGGTACCGGGGCCGTCCTCGAAGCTGCCGCGGCAGTGGATGCGGACGCCGTTGCTGCGCGCGTACTCGACCGAGCGCAGCTGCAGCACCCTGGCGCCGGAGGCCGACATCTCGAGCATCTCCTCGTAGGAGGCGTAGGGGAGCTTGCGGGCGTCGGGGACGATCCGCGGGTCGGCGCTGAAGACGCCGGCGACGTCGGTGTAGATCTCGCAGACGCTCGCGCCGAGCGCCGCCGCCAGCGCCACCGCGGTCGTATCGGAGCCGCCCCGGCCGAGCGTGGTCACGTCGTGGCTGTCGGTCGAGACCCCCTGGAAGCCGGCGACGAGGACGATCCGGTCCCTCTCCAGCATCTCGCGGATGCGCTCGGCGCGCACGTCGACGATCTTCGCCCTGGTATGGAAGGAGTCGGTGACGATGCCGGCCTGCGAGCCGGTCAGCGAGATCGCCTCGTGGCCCATGTCGTGGATCGCCATCGCGCAGAGCGCGCAGGAGATCCGCTCGCCGGTGGAGAGCAGCATGTCCATCTCCCGCGCCACCGGCCGCTCGGAGATCTCCAGCGCCTGGGCGACCAGCTCGTCGGTCGTCTTGCCGCGCGCCGAGAGCACGGCGACGACCCGCTTGCCCGCCTCGCGGGCGGCGACGATCCGCTGCGCGGCGCGCTTGATCTCCGCGGCGCCGGCGACCGAGGTGCCGCCGAACTTCATCACGACGATGTCGGAGCTCCCCTTGCTCATGCGAGCGTCCGAGGATAGCCCTGCGGGGCAGCGGCAGTGGCCGGGAGGCTAGAGCTGAGCCGTATCGGCGCCGATGATCTCGTCTGGCGCGATCACCCGAGTGCTGCAATCGGGCGAGACGAGAACCGCCTTCGACGACCGCGACCTGCTGCTCGCCCACATCGTCGCCGGCCAGATCGGCTCGGCGATCTACCGCTGCCAGCTGGTCGACGAGCTGAAGGGCGCATTCCTGACGACGATCGGAGCGATCGCCGACGCGGTCAAGCTGCAGGACCCCTACACCCGGCGAGGAGATCCCGCGCGGGGCGATGATCATCGCCACCTGCGACGCCTTCCACGCGATGACCTCCGACCGCCCCTACCGCAAGGCGATGGATCGCGAGGCGGCGATTCTCGAGCTGCGCCTCGGCGCCGGCAGCCAATTCGACCCCGATGTGGTCGAGGCCGTTATCCAAATCTTCTCAATTTCGAAACAGTAGATTCACGGGTTGCGGCCTCGGGTCCGAAAGGCTCCCCGATCATGCTGGTCGAACCATCGGCTCAGGAGCCTTCCCAGGCGGCGTACCGGATCGGGAATCTGGAGATCCGGCCGACCGAGCTGCAGGTCCTGATCGGCGAGCGCCGGGTCGGGTTCACGGTGCGCGAGTTCGAGCTGTTCTTCCTCCTCTCCCAGCGCCTCGACTCGGTCGTCCAACGGCCGGAGATCTACCGGCTGATGTGGGGTGGAGAGATGCAGCGGCGCAACCGCTCGGTCGACGTTCTCGTGCGCAAGGTGCGCGGCAAGCTGGAACAGGCGGCGCCCGACTGGCGCTACATCCACACCCACTTCGGCATCGGCTATCGCTTCAGCCCCGAACGGATCGACGGCGAGTGACCGCGTAGGCGATCGCCCCGACGATCGCCGCGGTGATCGCAAGCGGCAGCAGCAGTCCCATCCTGCCCGAGCCGGACACTCCGGTCGCCTGGTTGAGCACCTCCTGGAGGCCGGATGAGGGGGGCCCGCCGGCCTGGCCTCGCGCCGCCGAGCGCCGCGGGACGGTCTCATATGAGAACGCCGCTGCTGCTGCGACGGCGCGGGCGAACTGAGGGTCAGAGCAGCCGAGCACCGCGAGTACGTTCCCGCCTGAGTCTCGCGCCGTCGATGGCCGCGCCGTCATTGCGATCGTCACGGCAGGCTTGGCGCGTTCTCGGTCGCCTTTCGTTTTGTCGTACGACACTGCTATCTTGGGCCCATGACGCTCATCGCAAAGGTCGTCAGCGGCAGCGAGGTCCGGGTTCCCGATCCACAGGCCGGTGAGGTGACCGTGATCTCCCGCTACGGAAAGGAGCGAGCAATGCTCATCCACCCCGACGACTTCCATCGCCTCGACGAGCTCGACCGGATGCTCGCCGAGGTCTCCGAGCTCGGGCCGCTCGAGCCGGGCCCCGCGGCTCTCCGCGCCCACGTCGAGGAGGGCACGCCGCGCGAGCCGATCACCGACCCGGCCGCGCTCGCCGAGCTGTTCGGCTAGTTGCAGCCGCCGCTCGCTCACTGCTACTGGGCGCTCGCCCCCTTCGCTCCGACGCCGCCGTTTCGGATCTACCAGGAGGGCGCCGCGCCGAAGCCGGTCGATTCGGTGGAGCCGTTCACCGCGGCCGCCCGCAAGGGGGCGAGCGAGTTCGCGTTGCTGACGCCGGTGAAGGCCCGCCCGGTCCTCGTCATCACCGCGGTCCTGCCCGAGCACGACGAGGTCCTGGCGCTGCGCCTGCGCCGCTTCGAGAAGCTGGGTTCCGAGGCCGAGCGGGAGCGCGTGCGCGAAGGCTCCGACCCCGGCCTCTTCCACCTGAGCCCCGATCGCTTCCCCGGCCTGCCGGTCGAGAACGCGGCGATCGTCACCTCGCTGCTGCGGCTGCCGACGGCAGCACTGGACAGCCGCGAGTCGCTCGGCAGCCTCGATGGCAACGAGCTACGGATCCTGCACGAGCGGGTCGCGCGCGCCCACCGGCTAAGACTCGACATGCTGATCCTCGAGCGCGCCGAGGCGCTGGTTCAGCGGGCGCAACGCGAACGCTGAACCCATCTTGCGAGTGGGCTCGTCCCGTGGCCCACACCACCATCGGAATGACCTCCGACGCCTACGGGCAGCGATAGCTGTCGGCAATGCGCGCGACACCACGTAAGGGGTTCCAGGAACACTCGAAAGGAGCTTCGATGCGTAGCTGGTCGTTCTGTCTCTTGCTTGGCGCGGCGTTCGCGATGGCGGCGCTGATGACCCCCGGTGCCGCCTCGGCGGCCACCTGCCCACCGGGCCAGACCGGTACGCCTCCCTACTGCGTGACGCCCCCGCCGCCCCCGCCCCACTGCGAACCGGGCCAGGTCGGGACCCCGCCCAACTGCATCACCCCGGCGATCTCGGTCAAGGGTGTCAAGGTCGCCGGCAACAACGTCTTCACCACCTTCGAAGTGAACGCGCCGGGCACGGTGAGCGTCTCCGGCAAGGGGATCAAGCAGAGCTCCGCCACGACGGCCGGGGGCGCGCTGACGATCAAGCTCGCGCTGACCAAGCAGGCAAAGAAGGTCCTGCGGCGGAAGGGCAAGGTGAGGCTGAAGCTGACCGCGATCTACCAGCCCGTGGGCGCCACGGCGATCACTCGCAACCTGACGGTCGTGGTGAAGAAGCACAAGCACCGCAAGCACGGGCACAAACGCCGGCGCCGGAGGTGAAGCCGGTGGCGATCGCAGGGCCCGAAGCCGACGCTCAGGCGTCGGCTTCGGGGTCGCTTAGGGCGGCGACGTCGGCGCGATCCACCGGTCGCCCACGGGCGAGCTTCATTCGTATGAGGTCGTCGCGGGCGGCGACCGGGATGCGCGTATCGGCGAGCGTGATCACCAGGGCCCGCTCGCGCAGCTCGGCGTAGGGGCTCGCGCCCGGCGCCTCGTGGAGCACGTCGATGTCTCCGTGACGGGTCGCGAACTGCCAGATCGTCGCTCGGGGGAGCATCGCGGCGTCGATCTCGAGCCCCTCGTGCCCGGGATTGAGAACGCGCGCGCCCAAAGCGCGCAGCGCGTCCGCGAGCCGCGCCAGATTGTCGGGGTCGGGTGCGGGGATCACGTCGACGTCGTTGGTCATCCGGGTGTTCCCGTGGGTCTGCGCCGCCAGTCCGCCGACCAGTACGAAGTCGACCTCGTGGCGCGCGAGCTCGTCGAGGATTCGCTGCGCGTCGAGCGGCTGTGGGTGCCGATCAGCCGGCACGCGCCCTCCTCCCCGCCGCCGCCAGGCGCCCGGCGAGGCGGTTCCAGGAGATCGCCAGCTCGAGCCGCTCCTCCGGGCTGCGGCGCCGCGTGGCGCGGAGATGGACGGGGTCGTAGTCTCGCTCAACCGGCTCGGACTCCAGCCTCAGCCGCTCGCCCATCGCCGCCAGCAGCCGTTCGACCGTCTCGACGTTGGGGGAGACCTCGCCGCGCTCGATCCGGCTGACGGCCGCCTGGTCGGTGCCCCCCCGCAGGGCCAGGCTGCGCTGGCTGAGCCCGTGCCGCTCCCGGGTACGCCTGATCAGCTCACCGGCATCCACAACAAGGATTATGCCTGAAAAGGCATTGACGTGAAGTCAACCGCGGCGGTAGTGTCGTTAACACTTCGTTGCCCTCGCGCGCCCGACGGGCGGCTACGTTCGGCCGCTGATGGGCGGCGACTTCGGCAAGGTCTACGACGACGAGGTTTGGAGCGTCTACGGGTTCTTCGCCTACAGGGTGCGCTCGCGCGACGACGCCGAGGACCTGACCCAGCGCACCTTCGAGCGGGCGCTGCGCGCCTGAGATCGCCGAGCTGACCGGCCTCCAGCTCGCCAACGTGCAGCAGATCCTCTCCCGCTCGCTGCGGCGGCTCCGCGAGCGGCTGGAGGCGACTGCGAAGGCCGGCGCGTAGCGGGGGCCAGAGGGCGCCTCGCCACGATTTAGTCAACTCCATAGTCCGCTGATCGGAACGGCCCAAAGTCGGTCGCCGAGAGGCGCCGTCTCGGCTCGGCTACAGAGGACAACGCCGGCGCGAAAATGCTCGCCTCGCTTCTCACGCAACTCCCGTATCCGTCTGGTGTCCCGCTCGGTCACCGTCGCGGCCGCCTTGACCTCGATCGCCACAAGTGAGCCATCGGAGGCCTCCAGGACGAGATCGACATCCGACCCTTGGCGTTGGTAATGGTGAGGGCGGACGGGGGTCTCGGCCCATTCGAGATGCTTGAGCAACTCGATCGCCACGAAGTTCTCGAGCGCCTTCCCGGTGACCTGATCGTCCTCGCGAATCCGGCGCTCGTCGGCGCCGAGCAAATAAGCGAGAAGACCGACATCGACCAGGTAGATCTTCGGAGTCGCAACCTCGCGTGCACCGATTCCCGGGCGCCATGCGGGAAGTCTCCTGACCAAGAAAGTCTGCTCTAAGAGGGCCACATAGGCCTTGACGGTGTCGTGGTGCAGGTCCAGCCGCTTTGCCACCGCCCGGTAGGACAGCAGGTTCGCCGCCTGACTGGCCAAGAGTCGCAGAAGCCGGGGCATCTCGTCGAGCTTGATCGCATCGCTCAGCTCCCTCAAGTCCCGGTCGAGGATCGTGTCCACATAGTTGCGAAACCAGCGACGACGTCGCTGCCCATCGCGGAGCCGCGCCTCGGGATACCCCCCGGCTGCCAGGATCGAGGCAAACGCGTCCCGACCGACCGGGGCACCCTCGATCCACGGTGGCGCGGCGGCGAAAAGGCGGTCAACGAAGTTGAGCTTTCCGCCCCGCACCTCGCTCTCGGAGAGCGGCCAGAGCGTGATCGTGTCGATGCGCCCGGTCAGCGCGTCCTTGACCTTCCTGGAGACGAGGATGTTCGCCGAGCCGGTGAGCAGAAACTGCCCCGGCCGCGGATCGCGGTCGACCGCGCTCTTGATCGCCAGCAGGAGATCCGGCGCGCGCTGCACCTCGTCGATCAGCGCAGGGCCTGGCAGGGCGGCCACGAAACCCGCCGGGTCGTCTCGCGCTGCCCTTCGCACGTCATCGTCGTCGAGGTTGAGTCGCACCAGCCGGTGCTCACGCTCAGCGATGTCCCGCGTCAGGGTCGTCTTGCCCACCTGCCGCGCGCCGGCGACGAAGACCACGCGAGAGTCTTCGAGACCTTCGACGATCAGCTTGCGGTTGTGGCGCGGAAAGACGGAGGTCATAAGATTTCAGCAAATGGCTAGTTTAAAATCAGTAATTGGCTAATTCATCGACTGCAGTTGGCCAGCCTAGCACCTGCAATTGGCTAACGCCTCCAACCACCCAAAACCCAACAGTCAGCCGTGTAACGTAGATCACACTTCTAGATATATCGATGTGATATATCTAGCGTCATGGAGCTGAGCGCCACCGCCTACGTGATCCTGGGGATGGTCAGCGCCGAGCCGCGCTCGGGCTATGAGATCAAGGCGCTGGTCGACCAGACGACGCGCTTCTTCTGGGCCGCCAGCTACGGGCAGATCTATCCCGAGCTGAAGCGGCTCGCGGGCGCCGGGCTGATCGAGGGCGTCGACGCGCCGCGCGGCGAGCGCAAGCGGACCGTCTACGCGATCACCGCGCCGGGCGGGGAGGCGCTGAAGGACTGGCTGCGGCAGGCGCCCGCCACCTACGAGATGCGCGAGGAAGGCCTGCTGAAGCTGTTCTTCGCCGGCGTCCTGCCGCGCGGGGACTCGGCCGAGATCCTCAGCTGGATGCGCGAGCACCGCGCCGGCGTCGCCGAACGGCTGCGCGCACTGGAGCCGATGGCCCTGGAGAAGCACGAAGCCGGCGACCCGTTCCCGCTGATGGTGCTGCGGGGCGGGATCGAGTTCAACGAGTGGTTCGCCGATTGGTGCGAGCGGATGCAGTCCCAGCTGCTCGACCCGGCCAAGCAGGCAGGGAGATCCTGATGTTCGATGCCCTGGCCCGCCTCGCGAACGGCAATGCCCGCCGGGTCGGCCTCCTCGCGATCGCCCTCTTCCTCCTCGCCGGCGCGCTCGGCGGCTCGGTCGCCTCGCGCCTCGACCCCTACGGCGCCGAAGACCCCGCCACCGAGACGGTCAAGGCGAGGCAACGGCTCGAGGACGCCGGCTTTCGCCCCTCGGCGGTGATCGCCGTCGTCGAGAACGCCCCGATCGCCTCCCCCGCCACCCGCAGGCGGGTGGAGGCGCTCGAGGGCCTCGCCCGCCGGCGCGGCGACGTCGCCTCGGTCAGCGGCTACTACGACACCCGCTCCCCCGCCTTCGTCTCCCGCGACCGCCGCTCGACCTACTTCGCGGTCTCGCTGAAGCCGACCGAGGACAAGCGCTGGCAGGAAGCCGGCGCCGGGATCGCCGACCGCCTCTCGCGCGAGCCGGGCGTCGTCGTGGGAGGGCCGGCCGTCGCTCAGGAGCAGGTCAACAAGCAGGTCGAGACCGACCTGCGGACGGCCGAGCTGCTCGCCTTCCCGCTGCTGCTCCTGCTCTCGCTGCTCTTCTTCCGCAGCCTCGTCGCCTCGCTGCTGCCGCTGATGATCGGCGGCCTGGCGATCGTCGGCACCTTCCTGATCCTGCGGATCGCCAGCGAAATCGGCTCGATCTCGATCTTCGCCCTCAACCTGACGACCGCGCTGGGGCTCGGGCTGGCGATCGACTACAGCCTCTTCATCGTCTCCCGCTACCGCGAGGAGATCGCCAAGGACGGGCCGGGGCTGGCGGCGATGCGGCGGGTGATGGCGACCGCGGGGCGAACCGTGCTGTTCTCCTCGCTGACCGTCTCCGCGGCGCTCGCCTCGCTGCTCGTCTTCCCGCAGCGCTTCCTCTACTCGATGGGGCTCGGCGGCTCGCTGGTCGCGTTGTTCGCGGCGACGATCTCGCTCACCGTCCTGCCCGCGGTCCTCACCCTGCTCGGCTCCCGCGTAAACGCGCTGGCGCCGCGCTTCCTCCAGCGCCGCGCCGAGGCCGACAGCCGGCCCGACGAGAGCGGCTTCTGGTACCGCCTCTCGCGCTTCGTGATGCGCCGCCCGATCCCGGTCGCGACCCTCAGCGCGCTGCTCCTGATCGTCCTCGGCCTGCCCTTCCTGGGGATCGGGTTCAACACCGTCGACCCGACCGTGCTGCCGAAGTCGGCCAGCGCCCGCCAGGCCTACGACACGGTCAGCGAACGGTTCCCGCCCTACCGCGACACCCCGGTCTGGATCGACGTCGAAGGCGGCGGCCCGAGGGCGGCGGCGGCGGTCGCGAGCCGCGTGCGCCGGGTCGAGGGAGTCGCCGAAGTGGCGCCCCCGCGCCGGCTGGCACGCGGCGTCACCGCGATCCGGGCGATCTCCGCCAGCCCTTTTGCCTCCGACGCCAGCCAGGCGACCGTGAAGGCGATCCGCGCGCTGAGGGCGCCGCCGCGGACCGCGGTGCTGGTCGGCGGCGCCAGCGCCGACTTCGTCGACTTCCAGAGCAGCCTCGGCCGCCACCTGCCGATCGCCCTGGCGATCGTCGTCGTCTCGACCCTGACGATCCTCTTCCTGATGACCGGCTCGGTGATCCTGCCGGTCAAGTCGCTGATCATGAACTTCCTCAACCTCAGCGCCGTCTTCGGCCTGCTCGTCTGGATCTTCCAGGACGGCCGGCTGGAAGGCTTCCTCGGCTACACCGGCTCGGGGGCGCTCGAGCAGACGATGCCGATCCTGCTCTTCGCGGTCGCCTTCGGCCTCTCCACCGACTACGCGGTGTTCCTGCTGTCGCGGATCAAGGAGGCGCGCGACGGCGGCGCCGGCGAGTCGGAGAGCGTCGCGATCGGCCTCGAGCGGACCGGGCGGATCGTCACCGCGGCGGCGCTGCTGTTCGCGGTCGCGATGGGCGCCTTCGCGACCTCGCAGATCGTCTTCATCAAGGAGAACGGGGTCGGGACGGCGCTGGCGGTGCTGATCGACGCCAGCATCATCCGCGCCCTGCTCGTGCCCTCGCTGATGGCGCTGCTCGGCAGGTGGAACTGGTGGGCGCCGGCGCCGCTGCGCCGCCTGCACGACCGCTTCGGGATCAGCGAGACGGGGATCTCGGAGCCCACGCCGGCGCCGGAGCGGGCCTGAGCCCTATTCCGAGTTGTCCGCCTCGGTTATTCCGAGTTGCCCGGTGCCCCAACTCCGAATTATCCGGGTCCAGCGCTAACCTTCCGGCATGCCGTTCATCCCTCGCAACATCGAGTCCGAGGTCAGGGACATCCTGGCAAGCAGCCGCGCCGGCGCCGTCCTCGGACCCCGCCAAGCGGGCAAGAGCACCCTCGCGCGCGAGCTTCAGCGTACGGGAGTCCTGCCCCACTACTACAACCTCGACGAGGAGGCGACCAGGAAGGTGGCGCGCGCCGATCCGGACGGCTTCGTCGCCGACATGGACAAGCCGGCGGTGATCGACGAGGTCCAGCGCGCGCCCGATCTCCTGCTGGCCGTCAAGCAGGCGCTCGACGCATCGGACGCGCGCGGCCAGTTCCTGATCACCGGATCCGCAAACGTGCTGACGTCGCGGGCCGTGGCGGATGCGCTCCCGGGGCGCGTCGAGTACGTGAACCTCTGGCCGCTCTCTCAAGGCGAGATCGAAGGGCGCAGAGAGACCTTCATCGACCGGCTGCTGGCCGGCGTGCCCCCGAGGCTGAGCGGTGAGCCGAATGGCAAGGCTGCTCACGCCGAGCGGGTCGTCCGGGGGGGGTTCCCGGACGCCTACCGGCGCACCGACAGGCAGCGTGGTCGCTATTTCGACTCATACGTGCAAGCGGTACTCAGCCGCGACCTTGCGGCGATCGGCAGCCTGCGTGTGAACCCGGAGACGCTCGCCCAGTTGCTCAGGCTGCTGGCCGCCCGCTCCGGCACTCTCGCCTCCTTCAGCCGGCTGTCCAGGGAGCTCGAACTCGACGGCAAGACCGTCAAGGCGCACACGGCGATGCTCGAAGAGCTGTTCTTGGTGCGGCGACTTCGCCCCTGGTCGCGCAACGTCGGCTCTCGCCACGTCAAGACGCCGAAGCTCTTCGTTACGGACACGGGCCTGATGTCGGCGCTGGTCGGCGTCGATGCCAGGCGCTATTCCGCCATCGACCAGGGCGAGCTCGCAGGGATGCTGCTGGAGACGTTCGCGACGATGGAGCTGGTCAAGCAACGGACGTGGGCCGGCGAGCGCGTCGAGCTCTTTTTCTACCGGGATGCCCGGCAACGCGAGGTGGATGTCGTAATCGAGTCGGTGACCGGGGACGTGGCTGGCGTCGAGGTCAAGGCCGCCGCCTCGGTCGATCGTTCCGACAGCCTCGGCCTCCGGTTCCTGCGAGACAAGCTGGGCGGTCGTTTCAGGGCCGGCGTCGTCCTCTACGCCGGGTCGAACACGCTCGAGCTCGACGACCGAATCTGGGCTGTCCCGCTGGCAGGCCTTTGGAGCTCTGAGGGCAACAAGCGGTAGCCCAAAGCTCAGGCGCCGGGTTCCGCGGCAGTCGATTCTTCGGCGTTGTAGACGGTGGCGTCGAAGCCGGTCAGGGCCGGTTCGGCGGCGTAGCCGATCGGTTCGAGGCCGAACAGTTCCTCGAGGCTGAGCAGCAGCGAGAAGTGGTTGTAGTAGCCGCTTTCGTTCACCGTTCCGGGGGCGACGTATTTCGACAGCAGCAGCAGCCCCACCCGGCCGCCGCCGCCGCTTTCTTTGACCGGCCCGGTGGCGGTGGTTTCGGCGGGCGGCGGCAGGTTGGGGTAGGCGGGCGTCGCGCAGCAGGAGCCGGGGTCGGCACTCGGCCCGGCCTGCGGCGCCTGGTCGAAGGTGATCGCGATCAGGCCGCCTTCTTCGTAGGCCGGCGAGGCCTCGATTTCGGGAACCACGGTCTTGAGGAACGCTTCGGCGGCGGCGAGGCCGGCTGGGGCGCCCGGTTCGCAGGGCGCTTCGGAGCCGTCGTGGCAGGCGTCGGGGACGATGTAGGAGAAGTTCGGAGTGGCGGTCGCGTCGGCGAGGTCGGGGGCGAGCTGGTCGAGGCCGACATCGGCGGTCGCGCATTCGGGGCTGTCGAGCAGCGAGTGGAAGTAGACGAACGGGTTGCGCCAGGTCAGGAACGGGCTGCCCGGCAGCGGCGCCTGGTTTGTGTCGGCGGCGCCGAGGACCGGATGCCGGCAGGTGGCCGAGCCTTCCGGGGCGCCGGTGGCGATGCCCTCGACGTACGCCTTCCAGGTCAGTTTGGCGGCCGCGAGCTGGCCGGGCAGCGTTTGCGTTTCCGCCGGGTAGACGCAGCCGTTGCCTTCGACCTGTTCGGCGACGACACTGACCGTGCCCGGCGCGACGTCGGTGTAGTTGGGGCAGTCGGCGGCCGTTTCGAGCGTCGGGCCCTGGCCGCCGAGCAGGGCGATCTCGTTGGCCAGCCCGCTCGGGGCGACCGAGTAGTAGTTCGACAGCAACTCGCCCTTGGCGGGCAGTTCCTTGGCGAGATAGGGCGCCGGCGAGCTTTTGCCGAACGATTCTTCGAAGCCATGGCCGGCGAGCACGATCAGGAAGACGTGCTTGATTTCGGGCAGAGTTTCTTCTTCGGGGAGTTCCGGCGGCAGTTCGACCGGCGGCGGTAATTCCGCTTCGGGCGCGGGCACTTCGGCTTCCGGCACGATCGGCGCCGGAACGGCGGCGATCGGCGCCGGTTCGGGCGCCGCCACCGAAGCGCCGGCCGTTTCCGGTTCGGCCGGTGGCGCGGCACCGCCCGATTCGGCGATTTCGAGCACGACAGGCGCCGTGGCGGCGCTCTGGGCGAGCGGGCTGGTAACGGAGCCGAGCACGACGCCGGCCGCCAGCAGGGCCATCACCGCGACCGCGGCGACCTGCGGCGAGGGCATGAAGCGCCACGGGTCTCCCGGCCCCTCCGCCGCCTCCGCCACAGCCGCAGTCGTCGCGGTAGCCGCAACGGCGGCGGCGCCCGCGGTGCTCGCGGGGCGCTCCTCCGCCCTCAGCGCGGCGACGCGCGCCGCCACCGCCGCCGGCAACGGTCCGCACCGGGCGCCGCACTCCAGGCAGTAGCTCTGGCCGGCCGCAAGCGTGGCGCCGCACTCGGCGCAGCGCCCCGACGCGTTCCCGAAATCCTCGTTCCTCACGGAGACACCCACGGTAGCAGGCAAGTCTCACTCCTATCCCGACAAGAGATGCGAAGATCTTGTGTGAAAGATCGTCGGGGTTACTGTGTTAACAACTCAGTAACATCCACAGCCAGGCCCTCGGGACAATCGGGATCGACCTTGTCCGACGTTTCTACTCCACCCTTCCCTTCGCAAGGAGGCGCATCCGTGCCCCCGGCGCCGCGGTTGCCGACCACCCAGGTCCAGTCGGCCACGGTCCAGGGTGGCGACCAGTGCCCGTCCTGCGGCGCTCCTCTCGCCTCGGACCAGCGCTACTGCCTCGAGTGCGGACAGCGGCGCGGCGATCCCCGCCTTCCCTTCATGGATGCGGTCGTGTTGATGGAAGCGGTGAAGCGGCCGAACCAGGCGCCGCCGCCGCCACCGAAGAAGAAGCGCGCCGGCATCTCGCCCAATGCCGCCCTGATCGCCGGCATCGGCACCCTCTTGCTGGCCCTCGGCATCGGCGTCCTGATCGGGCGTTCGGGAGAACACAACGTCGCCGCGACGACGCCGGCTCCGCAGATCGTCCAGGTCGGCGGGGGCAGCGGCGAAGGGGAAACGGCGGCTGCGTCCGGCAAGAGCTCGACCGGCAGGGGCGCTTCGAAAGCGAAGACGAAGAAGCAGAAACAGGCCGCCCTGAAGGAAGCCGAACAGCACCCGGCCGCCGAAGAAGTGCTGAAGCCGGCGGGGAACGTGAAGCTGCCGCCGCCCAAAGTCCAGCCCGGCGACAAGTGCGAACCGGGCGCTGCCGGCTGCGAAAACGGCAAGTTCAACGGCAGCTTCTTCGGCGAATGATCTCGATGCCGAAACTGCGACGAAGCCCGCGGCGCGCTCCTACGACGCCGGCGCCGTCCGCGAACGGTCAGCCCGCCAAACCTGCCGCCAAGCCCTCGCCGGCGCTCGGAGACGAGCTGGTCGTCAACCTCGAACGGCGGCGCGACCAGCTGATCGCCCGCGTCGCGGAGCTGCAGTGGGACCTCGGCGGCCTCGTCTACGAGATGACGATCCGCAACCAGATCAAGGTCGAGGTGCTGGTCAAGCGCGCCGTCGCCCTGCAGGATGCCGACGCCGAGCTGAGCGAGGTCGAACGGATCGTGCGGATGGAGGAGACCGGCACCGCCGGCTCCTGCTCGCGCTGCAAGGCGCCGCACAGCAGCGGCGCGACCTACTGCTGGCAGTGCGGCCAGCCGCTGCTCGAGCAGGTCTCGAGCGACGCGATCCTGCGGCGCTGAACGCCGCGCTGGAGCCTGGGTGTTGGTTGGTGGGACTCAGCCGAAACGGCCGCTGACGTAGTCGCGGGTGCGCGGGTCGGCCGGGCGGGTGAAGATCGTCCCGGTGTCGTCGAACTCGACCAGCGTGCCCGACGGCTCGCCGCTGCTCGATTCGAGGCTGAAGAATGCGGTCCGGTCGGCGACGCGCGCCGCCTGCTGCATGTTGTGGGTGACGATGACGATCGTGAAGCGGCCTTTGAGGCTGTGCATCAGCTCCTCGATCGAGGCGGTGGCTATCGGGTCGAGCGCCGAGGCCGGCTCGTCGAGCAGCAGCACGTCGGGCTCGATCGCGATCGCCCGGGCGATGCAGAGACGCTGCTGCTGGCCGCCGGATAGGCCGAGGGCGCTGTCCTTGAGCCGGTCCTTGACCTCGTCCCAGAGCGCCGCGCCGCGCAGCGCCTGCTCGACCCGCTCGTCAAGGCCCCGCTTGAGGCCGAGGTTGCGCGGCGCCCAGGCGATGTTGTCGTAGATCGACTTGGCGAACGGGTTCGGTTTCTGGAAGACCATGCCGATCCGGCGCCGTACCTCGACTTGGTCGACGTTGGCGCCGTACATGTCGTGGCCGTGGTAGAGGATCTGCCCCTCGATCCGGAACGAGGAAATCGAGTCGTTCATCCGGTTGAGGCTGCGCAGGAAGGTGGTCTTGCCGCAGCCGGAGGGGCCGATCAGAGCGGTGATGCGGCTGCGTGGGATCCTCATCGAGACATCGGCGAGCGCCTTCTTGCGACCGTAGAAGACGGAGACCTCGCGCGCCTCGAAGACCGCCTCGACGCCGACCGTCCGGCTCGGCGCAGAGCCATTCGAGCCGGCGGCCTGCGCCGGCGGCTCCTCCTGGATCCGCACCCGCCGCGGCGTCGGGGTGCCGGCCGGGTCGAAGCCGCCGATCGACTCGAGGCCGCTCACCGGGACATCCTGGCGCGGTTGCGGGCGAGCAGGGCCCTGGCGCCGAGGCTGGCGAAGAGGATGAACGAGATCAGGGCCAGCGAGGCGCCCCAGGCCCGGGTGAACCCTTCGGGATTGGCTTCCTCGGAGAGGTTGTAGATCGTCACCGGGATGTTGGGCAGCGCTTCGAACGGGTTGAGGCCGACCATGCGGGGGTCGAAGACCGAGGTCGTGAAGATCAGCGGCGCGGTCTCGCCGGCGGCGCGCGCCACCGCGAGCACCGTCGAGGTGAGGATGCCAGTGAGGGCGCTGGGCACGACGATCCCCAGCACCGCGCGCCAGCGACTCACTCCGAGCGCGTCGGCGGCTTCGCGGTGGCTTCGCGGAACGAGCAGCAGCACCTCCTGGCTGCCGCGTGCGATCAGCGGCAGCATGATGATCGCCAGCGCCACCGAGGCGGCGATCGCCAGCTGCTTTTCGGCGGGCTTGACGAGCAGGCCGAAGACGAAGAGGCCGATGATGATCGACGGCAGGCCGTTCATCAGGTCGAGCGTGGTGCGGATCGCCCCGGCCACCCGGCCGTGCGCGAACTCGGTCAGGTAGAGCGCGACCAGAACGCCCATCGGCATCGCGATCGCGGTGGCGATGAGAACGATCAGGACGGTGCCGACGATCGCCGGTCCGATCCCGGTCGGCTCCCCGCTGAAGAGGAATTCGAGGCTGAGCGCACCGGCGCCGCGCGCAACCACCGTGTAGAGGACGATCCCCAGCACCGCGACCGCCGCCACGGCGGCGATCGTCGCGCCGTACTCGGCCAGGCGGCTGAAGGCGCGCCGGCGGCGCAGGTTGCCGGTCGGCGTCAGCGGCGCGGTCGGGTCGAAGCCGGCCTCGGTCATCGAATCGCCGTCTTGTCATAGGCGAAGCGCCGGCCGATCCACTGCGCGAAGAGGTTCGAGACCAGGCCGATCACCAGCAGGATCGCTCCCAGGTAGAACAGCGAAGCCTGGTGCAGTTCGGTGATCGCGCCGGGGAACTCGTTGGCGATCCGCCCGGCGAGGGTATCGCCGGTTTCGAACAGCGACGCCTTGATCGCGCTGCCGCCGCCGATCACCTGGGTCACCGCGATCGCCTCGCCGAGGGCGCGGCCGAGGCCGAGCAGCGAAGCGGCGACGACCCCGGAGGCGGTGGTCGGCAGCACGACTCCGCGGACCCCCTCCCAGCGGGTCGCGCCGAGCGCGCTCGCCCCGTCCTGGACGTCGCTCGGGACGGAGAGGAAGAGGTCGCGCGAGATCGAGGCGATGATCGGCACGATCATGATCGTCAGGATCAGGCTGGCGGTGAAGACGCTGGCGCCGGTGGTCTGCGGCGTCCCGAAGATCGGGATGAAGCCGAGCGTGTCGTGGAGCCACGGCTCGATGTCGGTATGCACGAAGGGCGCGAGGACGAGGATCCCCCAGAAGCCGAGGATGACGCTGGGGATCGCCGCCAGCATCTCGACCAGCGGCGAGACGACGCCACGGATCCCCTTCGGCGCCAGCAGGCTCAGGTAGAGCCCGATCGCGACGGCGATCGGGCCGCCGATCGCCAGCGCCACGAAGGAGCTGACGACGGTGCCGAACAGCAGCGAGCCGCCGCCGAAGACGCCGAAGTTCGGCTGCCAGGTCGAGTGCAGGACGAAGCCCAGGCCGAACTTGGAGATCGCAGGTACAGCCCCGTCGATGACCTGGTAGACGATCAGTAGCAGGACGACGACGCCGAGCAGCGCGGCGAGCGCGCAGACGCCATGGAGGAGGCCGTCGCCGAGCCGGTCGATCTGCCTCAGCCTGCCCGCCGAACGGGCGCTGCGCCCCGGCTTGGAACCGGGCAGGTACGCCGGATTGGCGGTGGTCCCGCTCATCGGCGCGCAGCGTAGTGGAGAGCGGCCTCCTGGACCAACGTGTTATCCAAATTTTCACAACACCGGAACGGCACGGCAACAGCCCTTACACACGGTTACCACTTCGTAACAGATTCTTTTACAAGATCGAAACATATGTGAAGGAGTTGAGACCAATGCTATGCGGCGCCCGGGTCGCACCCTTGCGCCCGCCGGAGAGATATCGAAACGAGTCGAAAGGAATTCTCTTGAACCGCATTAGGTTGCTTGGGGTGGCCATCGCGGCCGTCTTGGTCATGGCGACGGGAGCGCCCAGCGCCTCCGCCGCCGGTCTGACTGGAGCTGGGTCGACGCTGGTCGCGCCCCTGATGGCCAACTGGATCAACGGCTTCGAAATCAAGGAAGGCATCCCGGTCAAATACGGGTCGGTCGGCTCCGGTGCCGGAATCGCCCAGATCACCGCCCGGACCGTCGACTTCGGCGCCTCCGACGCGCCGCTGACCCCCGAACAGGCCGCGGCCTGCAACGGCTGTGTGCAGATCCCGTGGGCGCTCTCGGCCACCGGGCTCGGCTTCAAGATCCCCGGAGTCAAGAAGATCAACCTGTCCGGCTCGGTGATCGCGGGCATCTACTTCGGCAAGATCACGAAGTGGAACGACAAGAAGATCAAGAAGCTCAACCCGAAGGCCCACCTGCCCGGCCTGAAGATCACCCCGATCTTCCGCAGCGACGGCTCCGGCGACACCTACGCGTTCACCAACTACCTCTCCAAGGTCAGCCCGGCCTGGAAGAAGAGCGTCGGCTACGCGACCTCGGTCGGGTTCCCGGCCGGCGTCGGCGGCAAAGGCAACTCCGGCGTCACCTCGACGGTCACCTCGACCCCGGGTTCGATCGGCTACATCTCGGCCTCCTACCTGATCGCGGCGGGCCTGCCGGCGGCTGCCGTCGTGAACAACGCCGGCAATGCCGAGCTGCCGAACCTCGACAACATCGAGGCCGCGGCCGCCATCGTCAAGAAGGTGCCGAAGAGCAACGCGATCAGCATCGTCGACCCGCCGAAGAAGGCCAAGACCGCCTACCCGATCTCGACCTTCACCTACGCGATCATCCCCCACGACGCGCCGCAGAAGGGCTTCCTTCAGCAGTTCGTCAACTACGTGATAACCAAGGGTCAGGTATACGGGGCCGCGCTCGATTTCGCCCCCCTGCCCCAGGTCGTGCTCAAGACCGCCAAACGGGCGGCGAGCTCCCTGTAAGGAGAGCTGCACAGCGGCGGGAGGCGCCGCAGGCAATCCGGCCGGCGCAGGACCCACTCCCAGGGTCCTGCGCCGGCCTCTTCGATGCCCGGCTCAACCCGAGGCCTGGAGGCAAAGGCGCGCGTCGGCGCGCTTTACAACATCGAAACACGCTCGCGGTGACTGGCCCCGATCCTATTTCCGTCCGGGTTGCGCCCTCGCGCCCGCCGAGAATCTGTCGCAACGAGTCGAAAGGAATTCTCTTGAATCGCATCAGGTTGCTTGGGGTGGCCGTCGTCTCCGCCTTGGCCATGGCGACGGGAGCGGCCAGCGCCTCTGCCGCAAGCCTCACCGGAGCCGGGTCGACGCTGGTCGCGCCGCTGATGGCCAACTGGACCCAGGCCTTCGAACAGACGGAAGGCATCGCGGTCAAATACGGAGCGGTCGGCTCCGGCGCCGGAATCGCCCAGATCACCGCCCGGACCGTCGACTTCGGCGCCTCCGACGCGCCGCTGACCTCCGAACAGGCCTCCGCCTGCAACGGCTGCGTGCAGATCCCGTGGGCGCTGTCGGCGACGGGACTCGGCTTCAAGCTTCCCGGCGTGAGGAAGCTCAACCTCTCCGGTCCGGTGATCGCCGGCATCTACACCGGCAAGATCAAGAAGTGGAACGACAAGAGGATCAAGAAGCTCAACCCGAAGGCCCACCTGCCCGGCCTGAAGATCACCCCGATCTTCCGCAGCGACGGCTCCGGCGACACCTACGTGTTCACCGACTACCTCTCCAAGGTCAGCCCGGCCTGGAAGAGAAGTGTCGGCTACGCAACCTCGGTCGGCTTCCCGGCCGGCGTCGGCGCCAAAGGCAACCCCGGCATGACCTCGACGGTCACCTCGACCCCCGGTGCGATCGGCTACATCTCGGCCTCCTACCTGATCGCCGCGGGCCTGCCGGCGGCTGCGGTGCAGAACAAGGCCGGCAAGTTCGAGGTGCCCAACCTCAGCAACATCGCGTCGGCGGGGTCGGTGGTGAAGCACCTACCGTCGAACAACGCGATCAGCATCGTCGATCCGCCGAAGCAGGCCAAGATCGCCTACCCGATCTCGACCTTCACCTACGCGATCGTGCCGCACAACGCGCCCCAGAAGGGCTCGCTGCAGCGGTTCCTCAACTACGCGGTCACCAAGGGGCAGGCATTCGGAGCGGCGCTCGACTTCCCACCGCTGCCGAAGGTCGTCCTCTCGGCCGCGGAAAAGTCGATCGGCTCGCTCTAACGCGCCCAGGCTGCCCGGCGGCGGGAGGCGCCGCAGGCAATCCGGCCGGCGCAGGACCCACTCCCAGGGTCCTGCGCCGGCCTTTTCGATGCCGGCTCGACCCGGGTTTCGCCGAGGTCTAGGCGAAGGCGTGACTGGCGCGGCGGCGCAGGTCCGCGTTGAGCATTCCCGTCACTTCGCTGGGACGCTCGCCGGCACCGGGGATCGCGTCGCCGACCAGACCGCCGGCGCGGAAGCCGTAGAGCGGCGCGTCGAAGCCGGCGTCGCGGATCCGGCGCACGAGCTGGACTGCCGAAGGGGTGTCGGCGCCGGGGCCGCAGAGGACGATCGCGGTCGGGTCGAGGGCGCGCAGGGCGCGCTCCATCCGCTCCTCGCCGAGCTCGTCGGAGAGCGTCAGGACGCGAAAGCCGGCCCGGCGCAGGGCGAGGTCGAGCGCCTGGGTGTGGACCTGCTCGACGCCGTCGCCGCGGCTCGCGTCCAGCAGCAGGATCCCGGCCGGCCGCGAAGCGGTCGAGGCGAGACGGCGGGCGCCGTGCAGCCAGCCGGTCGCCCAGCGGGCGGCGAACTCCAGCTCGGCCTCGCGGTCGGGATCGGCGGCCAGCTCGTCGACGGCCGGCAGCAGCATCTCCTCCACCGTGCGCTCCAGCGGCCGCAGCGCCAGGCTCTCCTCGACGACGCGGTCGGCCGCGTCCTCGTCGAAGGCCTCGAAGGTGGCCCGCAGGCCGTTGCCGCTGGCCGGCGCCGCCTGCCGCTGGCGCGCCAGCTCGATCGCCGAGGAGATGTTGCCGGTCTCGACGAGGGCGTCGCGCAGCGTCTGCAGCTCGACCAGCTCGTAGTTGCGGTGGTTGCCGGGCGTGCGCCGCGGCACCGGGAAGCCGTAGCGGCGCTCCCAGCTGCGCAGCGTGTTCGGGCTGACGCCCAGAACTTCCGCGGCGGCGTTGGTTCGGATTCCCGCCATGCGCAGCATTCTGGCACCCGTATTCGAGGTTTACACCGGTTATGGACAGATTTCGGGAATCTGTCAGCGATCTTGCAAACGGCCTAGCTCCACAGTGCCGAGACCGGCAGCGCCCAGAGGCGATCGCCGAAAGGCAGAGTCTGCTCGCCCGCGTGGATGACGACGCCCGCTACGAAGCTCTCGCCGCGGCTTTCGCGCAGCTCTTCGAGGCCGCGGAAGCCCTCATTCCCTGCCCAATTGGAGGAGGACCGGGAAATTCCGTCATCTGCTGACGGAATTTCCGTCAGGGCTTGGCGGATCTAACGTCCGCGAGAGCGCCGACGCCCACCGGCTGGCCGACGGCGCGGGCTCGCCACATCGCCTCGTCGGCCTTGTGCAGGAGCCCGCCGGCGTCGCTGCCGTGCTCGGGGCAGGCGACCACGCCGGCGGTGACGCCGATCGGCAGGCCGCCGGCGTCCTCCAGCTCGTCGAGCCGGCGCAGCAGCCGCTCGGCCATCTGCACGCCGCCGACCGTCGTCTGGTTGGGCGCCAGGACGCAGAGCGCGTCCTCCTCGAGGCGGTAGGTCTCGTCGAGCAGCCGGCTGCCGTCGGAGAGCGCGGCGCCGACCACGGCGAGGGCGGTCTCGCGATCGCCGTCGCCGTTCCCGGCCCGCGCTCCGGGTCCCTCGACGTCGAAGACGACCAGCGCGAAGGGGTGCTCGTAGCGGCGGCTCGTCTCGATCAGCTGCTCGAGCCGGCGCCGCATCTGGCCCGGCCGGTAGAGGCTCGGGTGGTGCTCGTCCTCACGCGGGGACTCCTCGCGCGGGGACTCCTCGCGCTCCCAGAGCGTGCCGACCGCGGTCGCCGTCACCGATCCGAACTCCTCGGCGAGCCGCTGCGCCGCCGCGGCGAAGGCGGCGTCGCCGCCGGCCATCCCCTCGTGCAGCTTGCCGAGCAGCGTCGCCTGCAGCGAGGAGACCTCGCGGGCGAGCTTCCCCGCCGCCGAGTCCTCGCCGGTCCTGGTTGGAGCGCCCGTCGCCACGCAGAGACCTTGGCGAAGGGGGCGGACGCCAGGACGACGAAAAGTCGCAATTTGCGCGGCGACACCCGTCTAGGCGAACTGGCCAGCTTGCGGCATCCGGAGCCGCCCTGCCCTTCGCGCCTCAGTCGAGCGCGCGGCGGCCGGTCAGGGCCTTGCCGAGGGTGACCTCGTCGGCGTGCTCGAGGTCGGCGCCGATCGGCAGGCCGCTGGCGAGGCGGGTTACGGCTGCCTTGCCGCGCAGCAGCTCGGCGATCTGGAGCGCCGTCGCCTCGCCGGTCGTGGTCGGGTTGGTGGCGAGGACGACCTCGCGGATGTCGCCGCGGTCGACCCGCTCGACCAGCTCGGCGATCTTGATGTCGCTCACGTCGATCCCGTCGATCGGCGAGAGGGCGCCGCCGAGCACGTGGTAGAGGCCGCGGTACTCGTGGGTGCGCTCGATCGGGATCACGTCGGCCGGCTCCTCGACCACGCAGATCGTCGCCCGGTCGCGGTTGGGGTCCGAGCAGATCCGGCAGAGCGGGCCCTCGGAGAGGTTGAAGCACCGCTCGCAGAGGCCGACCTTCTCCTTCAGCTCGCGGATCGCGTTCGCCAGCGCCGCCGCCTCCTCGTCCGGCGCGCGGAGGATGTGGAAGGCGAGTCGCTGCGCGGTGCGCTGCCCGATCCCCGGCAGCCGCGACAGCTCGGCGACGAGGCGCGAGAGCGGCGCCGGCCCCTCGGCGCTCATGACAACCGGGCTTCGCCGCTGCTCCGGTCGCGAAGAGTCAGATATGCACGCTCCCTCCGCACCGGCTCACATCCCCGGGAGGCCGAGGCCTCCGGTGATCCCGCCCATCTTCGAGCCGGCCAGCTCCTGGGCGGCGCGCAGCGCCTCGTTGACCGCGGCCTGGACCATGTCGGCCAGCATCTCGGCCTCCTCGGGGTCGACCGCCTCCGGGTCGATCGCGATCTCGCGCAGGGTCAGGTCGCCGCCCATCTTCACCTTGACCATGCCGCCGCCGGCGCTCGCCTCGACCACCTCGTCCTTGAGCTGCTCCTGCGCCTGCTCCATCTGCGCCTGCATCTGCTGCGCCTGCTTCATCAGGGCGTTCACGTCGAAGCCCCCCGGTCCACCCCTTGCCATGCTCAACCGACCTCCTCGGCGTCGAACTCGCTCTTGATCTTCTCCACCAGCGCCTCGTGGTCGACACCGTCCTCGGCGTCAGCCTCCTGCTCCGCTTCACCGTCGAGGACCGCGTAGAGGGGCCGCAGCTTCTCACCCAGCGCCGCCTCCAGCGCCGCGACGAGCTGCTCCCGCTTGTCCGGCGCCTCGGCCTTGCGTTTGTTGAAGGTGTGGTCGGCGGGGAATCCGATCGTCACGGTCCGCTCGTCAGCATCCACCTCCACCGGCCGCGCCCCGTCGAAGGAAGCCGCCAGCGCCGGCGCACTCTGCATCAGCAGATCCAATACCGCGGGCCACACCCGGACGACCTGCTCGACGTCCAGCTCGGAGGGCGCCTGCGCCTGGGGTCCTGTCGTGGGGGTGGGGGGCCCTGCTTGGGCTACGCGCTCCTCCGTGCGGTGGGACGGATCGCCTGCAGGGTCGTCGGCTTGCCCTCCGGAGCCTTCGCCCGGCGCAGAACCCCCCACCCCCACGCCACCCCCGGCAGATGCGTCCGGGGTGGAAGCGGGAGCCGGCTCGCTTGCCTCCGGAGCACCTGAGCCTTTCTCCAGACGCTCGATGCGCCTGAGAAGGCCCTCGATGGAGGGGTCGAGGTCGGGGCGGGCAGCTTTCAGCAGCGCGATCTCCACGGCCATGCGGGCGTCGTCGCCCTCGCGGACAGCGGTGAGAGCCGCCGAGAGCTCGTCGATGGTGCGGACGAGGGAGGCGGCGGAGATCGCCTCAGCTTGGGCGGTCAGGCGGCCGGCGTCGGTGGCGGTTACGACGAAGGTGTTGGGGATCTCGCCGATCGTCTGGGTGACCAGGAGGTGGCGCAGGTGGGCGAGCAGGTCGCGGGCGAACTGGCCCGGGTCGCGACCGGAGCGGGCCATCTCGTCGACCTGGAGCAGCACCCCCTTCGGGTCTTCCGCGACTACCGCGTCGACCGCGCCGAACAGCAGCTCGGCGTCGACGGCGCCGAGCAGCTCGAGCACGGCGTCGAGGCGGATCTGGGGGCCGTCGAAGGAGACGAGCTGGTCGAGGGTGCCGAGCGCGTCGCGGAAGCTGCCCGAGGCCGAGCGGGCGATCGTCGCCGTGGCGCCCTCGTCGATCTCGATCGACTCCGCCGCGGCGACCCGCGTCAGCACCTCGGAGATCTGCTCCAGCGAGGGCCGCTGGAAGTCGAAGCGCTGGCAGCGGTCGGCGATCGTCGCCATCACCTTGTGCGCCTCGGTCGTGGCGAGGACGAAGACCGTGTTCGGCGGCGGCTCCTCGAGCGTCTTCAGGAAGGCGTTCCACGCCTCCTTGGTCAGCATGTGCGCCTCGTCGAGGATGTAGACCTTCCAGCGGCCGCCGGCCGGCGCGTAGGCAACCCGCTCGCGCAGGTCGCGGACGTCGTCGACCGAGCGGTTGGAGGCGGCGTCCATCTCGATCACGTCGATCGAGGTGCCGGCGGCGATCGTCACGCAGGACTCGCATTCGCCGCAGGGCGTCACGGTCGGCCCGCCGCGCTCGCAGTTGAGCGAGCGGGCGAGGATCTTCGCCATCGAGGTCTTGCCGGTGCCGCGCGAGCCGACGAACAGGTAGGCGTGGTGGACCTTGCCCTGCTCGACCGCGTTGCGCAGGGTGCGGACGACGTGCTGCTGGCCGACCACCTCGTCGAACGATCCGGGGCGGTGGCGGCGGTAGAGAGAGGTCGAGTCGCTGGACGGCGGCACCGCAGCCAGTGTATCTGCGCCTCGCAGGGCCTCCGGGTCGCTTTGTTCGGGAATAGCCCGAATAAGGCGCCCCGCTACAGGCCGGGCGCACCGAATACCGTGCGCCCGGTGCCAACCCGGCCTCGCAACTGGCTGACGCCGCTCGCCTGGGTCGCCGCCGTCGCGGCGGCGCTGCTGCTGACCTTCCCGCTCGGCTTCCCCAACTACGACACGATCTACGCGCTGGTCTGGGGGCGCGAACTGGCGCACGGGACGAGCCCCGACTACGGCGCCGCGCTGCCCCCCACCCCGCACCCGCTCGCCGACCTGCTCGGCCTGGTGACGACGCCGCTCGGCGACGGCGCGATCACCGTGACGATGATCGTCGCCTACGTCTCGCTCGGCCTGATCGCCTACCTCGTCTACAGGCTCGGCTCGCACTGGTTCGACCGGCCGATCGGCGCCGTCGCCGCGCTGTTCGTCCTCACCCGCGCCCCCTACCTCTCGAACGGACTGCGCGCCTACGTCGACCTCCCCTACATCGCTCTGGTCCTCGGCGCGCTGGCGATCGAGACGAAGCGACCGCGCGCCGGCGGGCCCGTCCTAGCTTTACTCGCTTTGGCTGGCCTCCTGCGACCCGAGGCCTGGCTGTTCTCCGTCGCTTACCTGGCCTATCTGGCGCTCGATTGCGAGCGATCGCCCCGCGCTGGAGGGCGTGAAGAGCCGATGGGGGTGCCTCTCGAACGGGCGGATACTCAAAAACGCGGCCTAATTAGGCCGCGTTTTGTCCGGGCGAGAGGCACCCCCATCGGCTCTCGTGTCCGGGCGAGGGGTGTCCTCCTCTCCCCCCACGGCGTCGCCCTCGCCGCGCTCGCCCTCGCCGCGCCGATCACGTGGGCTCTGTTCGACTGGATCACCACGGGCAGCCCGACCTACTCGTTCACCGGCACCCAGGAAACCGTCGAAGCGCTGGCGCGGAAGACCGGCCCGGTCGACCTCGTCCTCTACGGGCCGCGCGCGCTCGGCGAAGTGATGCAGTGGCCGGGGATGGTCGGCGCGGCGGCCGGCATCGTCCTCGGCTTCGCCTTCCTGCGCCGCCGCTCGGCGCTCGGCCTGGTCGCCTCGGTCCTCGCCCTCGGCGCCTTCGCCCTGCTCGCCTGCGCCGGCCTGGCGATCATCGCCCGCTACACGATGCTCGCCTCGGCCGTGCTGGCGATCTTCGTCGCCCTGGCGCTGCTCGGCTGGCGCCTGCTCGAGCCGGGCCACCCGTGGCGCCGCGCCTGGCAGGTCTTCGCCGCGATCGTCGCCGCGATGTTCGTCATCTGGCTGCCGAACCAGTGGGACCTCGACTCGACGGTCCACCGCGACCTCTCCAACCAGGGGACGATCGAGCGCAACCTCACCGACCTCGTCGACGCCGGCGCCTTCAAGCCCCTCTGCGGCCCGGTCACGGTCCCCAACCACCGCGCCATCCCCCGCCTCGCCTTCGGCCTGGACGTCAAGCCGACCCGGATCGTCAGCGCGACCGAGCGCGAGGGCGCCATCCCCCGCCCCGGCTACTTCCTCGACCCCGCCGGCCCCTTCGTCATCCACAACTTCATCCTCGATCCCAACGACCCGACCCGCTTCTCCCTCAGCGTCCCGCCCGGCTTCCACCTCGTCACCCGCAACCGCTCCTGGAAGGTCTACCGCGACTGCCGCCCGGCATCGCGGTGACGATCGCAGCTTTGTGGGGGCCATAGACCCCCAAATGCTTCATTCGCCGCCCTCAACCCGCGCGACGGCGGCGTGGGTCTGCGCGGCAAGGGCGGGGTCGGCGAGGTCGATCCCCGGAGGCAGCTCGACGCGATCGGCGTGCAGTTCCTGCTCACGCATCGCCTCTACATGGAGTGACCTGATCCAGCGCTCGTCGAGCACGGCCGGGAGTCTGCCATGCAAGCATCCGGGGCATGGCGGCAATCGAACTTCGCGGCGTGGTGAAGCGGTTCGGCCCGATCGTCGCCGTCGACGGGCTCGACCTCGACGTGCCCGAGGGCATCTGCCTCGGCCTGCTCGGCCCCAACGGCGCCGGCAAGTCGACGACGATGCGGCTGCTGACCGGCCAGGCGCTGCCGGACGCCGGCGAGCTGCGCGCCCTCGGCCATGAGCTGCCCGGCGACTCGAAGGCCGCGCGGGCCGAGATGGGCGTCGTCCCGCAGCTCGACAACCTCGACGTCGACGTCACCGTCGAAGACAACCTCGCGGTGTTCGCGCGGCTTTACCGGGTGCGGGACGTCGGCGCAGCGGTCGACCGGGCGCTCGACCTGGCCCGCCTGCGGGAGCGGCGCCGCGACGCGGTCGACCGGCTCTCCGGCGGGATGCGCCGGCGCCTGCTGCTGGCCCGCGGCCTGATCCACGAGCCGCGCCTCGTCCTGCTCGACGAGCCGACCGTCGGCCTCGACCCGCAGATCCGCACCCAGCTCTGGACGCTGATCGACGAGCTGCGCTCGCGCGGCACGACGATCCTGATGTCGACCCACTACATCGAGGAGGCCGAGCGGCTGGCCGACGAAGTCGCGCTGATGGCCGGCGGCAGGATCATCAGCCGTGGCCGTCCCGCGGCGCTGATCGCCGAGTACGCCGGCCGCGAGACCGCCGAGGTCTACGCCCCGCCCGAACGGCTCGCCGAGGTGCGGCTGCACGCCGAGTCGTTCGGGCTGCGGGTGCGCCCGGCCGGCCCGGCGGTGGCGATCGTCGGCTCCGAGCGAGCCGAGGACGGCGCCGTGCCCGAGGATGCGGTCCGCCGCGCCGCCTCGCTCGAGGACGTGTTCGTATTGCTGACCGGCGAGGAGGCGGAGTGAGTCCGCCCGGCGGGACCCGCCTGCGAAGGCTCGAACCGGCGGCGATCGGCGGCGTGATGAGCCGCGAGCTGGCCAACTTCCGCACCTACTGGCGCGGGACGACCTTCTCCAGCCTGCTCGAACCGATCGTCTACCTGCTCGCCTTCGGGCTCGGGCTCAGCGCCACCCTGATCGACGAAGTCGAAGGCATCCCCTACGTGCAGTTCGTCGGCACCGGCATGGTGGCGACCGCGGTGATCTTCTCCAGCGCCCTGCCGGCGATGTTCGGCACCTTCGTCAAGCACCGCTTCCAGAACACCTACGACGCGATCCTCGCCGCCCCGGTCGACGTCGAGGAGCTGGTCAGCGCCGAGATGCTGTGGATCGGTCTGCGCGCCAGCGTCTACGGCTGCTTCCCGCTGCTGGTCACGATGCTGTTCGGACTCGACCCGGCGCCGGGGATGCTGCTGACGCCGCTGTTCTGCCTCTTCACCGCGCTCGGCTTCGCCGGCTTCGGCGTGACGATGGCGGCGATCGTCGCCAAGATCGACCAGTTCAACTACGTCACCGCGCTCTTCGTCACGCCGCTGTTCCTCGTCTCCGGCGCCTTCTTCCCGATCTCCGGCCTGCCCGAGGGCGCCCAGATCGTCGCCCAGTTCAACCCGCTCCACCAGCTGGTCGAACTGGTCCGCGGCGGCGCCTTCGGCTTCGAGTGGATCGACCTCGTCCGCTTCGCCGGCCTGGTCGCCTTCGCCCTGGTGATGTGGCGGATCGCGATCGACCGGATGGAAGCCAGGTTGATCGACTAGGCCTGAGCTGGATAGGCCGCCGCCTCGCCAACGGATGAAAGTGGACCGTGCACCCGCCTTCGAAGCGAGGTCTCCAGGCGTATCCGTCGCTCTTGGCTCGGGTCGGGCTCGCCTGCGGCACCCGCGGCTTCCGCTTAAGGCTGCTTCCTTCCGGACCTGACCTGGTTCGCGTGCCCACGTCGCGCAGGACCCGGCCGTCAACGCCGCCTGCGGCGAACCGACCCCGAAGGCCAGCCCCTCAGAACGGAGTTCGGCCCCGCTAGAGCGGATTGCGGGTTACAGGGCACCGCTGATTCCCCGCCTAGCACGGTCCACCCACGATCCTACCCGTTCGCGGCCCGCGCGCACCGTAGGATCGGCCCGCCGTGATCCACGTCGACGCCGATTCCTTCTTCGTCATCGTCCTCGCGGCCGCCGTGGCGGCCGTGATCGTCGCCGCGGCGCCGGGCCGCTACGTGCCGCCGGTGGTCGTGGTGGAGCTGCTGCTCGGGATCCTGATCGGCCCCCAGGTCCTCGACGTCGCCGGGACCGACAGCTTCATCGAATTCTTCTCCAACCTCGGGCTGGGGATGCTCTTCTTCTTCGCCGGCTACGAGATCGACTTCGAGCGGATCAAGGGCACGCCGCTGAAGCTGGGCGCCTGGGGCTGGCTGCTCTCCGTGGCGCTGGCCTACGGGATCGGCGGCATCCTCGCCGCCGCCGGCATCATCCTCTCCTTCCTCTACACCGGCTCGGCGATGGCGACGACGGCGATCGGCACCCTGATCCCGATCCTCCGCGACGGCGGCGAGCTGAAGTCCCGCTTCGGCACCTACCTGCTGGCCGCCGGCGGGATCGGCGAGTTCGGCCCGATCCTGCTGGTGACGCTGGTGCTGTCGACGACGCATCCGCTACACGAGGCGGCGATCCTGATCGCCTTCGTCGTCCTCGCGGTGGCGATGGCGCTGGTCTCGGTCCGACTCGCCTGGCGCGGCTGGCCGGCGCTGGAGCGGACCTTCGAGGCGAGCAGCCAGCTCGCGGTGAGGATCACCGTCGTCCTCGTCTTCGGCCTGGTCCTGCTCGCCGGCCAGCTCGGCCTCGACGTCCTGCTCGGCGGCTTCGTCGCCGGGATGATCGTGCGGCTGGCTCTGAAGGGCCACGAGCTGGCCGTCTTCGAGTCGAAGCTGACCGCGGTCGGCTTCGGCTTCTTCGTCCCCTTCTTCTTCGTCACCAGCGGCATCGCCTTCGACCTCGACGCCCTCGGCTCCGTAACGGCCCTGCTCAAGCTGGCCATGTTCTTCGCCCTCTTCCTGGTTGTCCGCGGCGCGCCGGCGATGCTGCTCTACCGCCGCGCCCTGCAAGCCCGCCAGCGGGCGGCCCTCGCCTTCTACTCGGCCACCGAGCTCCCCCTCGTCGTAGCGATCACGACGATCGCGATCGAAACGGGCCACATGCGGACCTCGACCGCCGCGGGCCTGGTCGGCGCCGCAATGCTCTCGACCCTGATCTTCCCCTTCCTCGGCCGCGCCTTCCAGGAGCGAGCGGTAGCCGCAGGCGAAACCGGCCCGCCCGGCGAGCAGCCACTCCCCGCCACGGCCGTATGATCGGGACCCTCCCGGGCGCGTAGCTCAGTGGGAGAGCGCTCGCCTCACACGCGAGAGGTCGCTGGTTCGAACCCAGCCGCGCCCACTACATCTCCCTTTAGATAATCCGTTCTGCGACGGCTCTCTCGACGAAGGACTCGAGTTCGAATTTTTCGACGAAGCCTCCCGCCGTCATCCAGGCGGCGCCGGTATTGACCCAGTCCCACTCGTGGCCGGCGGCCGCAAAGGCGATTGCGATCAGGGCCTCGTCAATCGCTTCGTCGAAGTATTTGGACCTTGCCAGCCAGGAGAAATGGTCGATCAGGTCGTGTCGGTAGATCATGCCGGCCAACGCTAAGGGTCCCCGGATCGCGTGTGGCGCGCGGTGTGCAGCCAATTCAGCGGCACGATCGGCGGTGAGCGTGCCCTCCCGGATGATGGGCAGGGACAAAATAGGCCTGCCCTCCATGGTCAGTACGGCCTCCTGGTTGCCCAGGTCGAGCACGACCCGTCGGTCCTTCGACTCTAGTTGCGAAAACATGATGCTTGCTTATATCTACAAGTAGTCTTTTATTGCAAGTATTTTGCGGCGCGGGCAGGCAGATTGCAGCAGGACCGTCAGAGCGCCAAGCCCAAGCGCGGAGGGCGGATCACCGACTCGACAGCTCGGGAATGTGGCGCTCTACGTGCTCGGCGATGGCTTCCCGGACCCATTGCCGGGTTGCCTCGTCGGCCATGCGGTAGCGGCCGAGGAGCATCTTCTGGTCGTCCAGGGGGAGGCCAGCGATCTCCCAGCGGACGGCGAGGCGCTCGAAGAGAAGCTCGGCGCGGCGGCGCCAGGCGTCGTCCTGGGACGTAGCCGCGGTGGCTGGGCCCGCTTCGATCTCGGCGATCGTGGCCGGGCTCAGGGACTGGCGCAGCGTGAGGGTGTTGCCCTCGGCGTCCCTGTAGTCGACGGTCGGCGGCTTCTCGCGCGGGCGGCGCTGCTTCTTTCGCTTCGCCATCGGGTCCGAGTCTGCCAGGCGACGGCGCGCTTCTCCCGCGCGCCTGCCTCGTCATCCTGGGCACATGGGCGACGAATGGCGGATGGAGCGGCTCCGGGCTCGGTCGCCGCTTCCGGAGGACGAGGGGGCGTATCGGGCGCTGCTGCTCGATCCGGCGGTCGAGGAGTGGCTGCGACCGCCGCCGCTGGAGCCGTTTACGCCGGTCGGCATCGCCGAAATGCTTGCTGCTGACCAACGGCATTGGACTGAGAGCGGCTTCGGGCCCTGGACGCTGACCGATCCTGGCGCTGGCGCGTTTGTCGGTCGGGGCGGCCTGCAGCGCGCTCAGGTCGAAGGCGAGTCCGCCGTCGAGCTGCCCTGGGCGATCGTCTCCGAACGGTGGGGCGAGGGCCTGGCGAGCGAGGCGGCGACTGCCGCTGTCGCGTGGGCGCGCTCGCTGGACCTCCCCTACGTCGTCGCCCTGATCCGTCCGGAGAACGTCGCCTCGATCCGCGTCGCCGAGAAGGTTGGCCTCGAGCGGGATCGGATGACGCTGCACGCCGGCATCCCGCACTTCATCTACCGGCTGAGCTGAGCTCGGCTCAGTCTTCGGGCGATGGCCTTCGCCGGGCTTTCTTGCGCTCGCCGGTGCGGCGCTTCCGCTCCAGTCGCCGGGCTCGGGAGGCGCGGGTCGGTCTGGTCGCGCGGCGGCGGCGTGGCACTCGCAGCCCGGCCGCGATCTTCTCCGCCAGCCGCTCGAGCGCCAGCTCGCGGTTGCGCGCCTGGCCGCGCGCCTCCTGGGCGACGGCGGTGACCGCCGGCCCGGCCCGCTCCGTCAGCCGCGCTCGCTGCGCCTCGTCGAGCGCAGCCGACGCCCCGACGTCGAATACCGCTTCGACTCTCGACGCCGTCACGTTCGCGTGCTGCCCGCCCGGCCCCGACGAGCGGCTGGCGCGCAGCTCGATCTCCGCCAGCGGGATCGACAGGCGCTCGTCGATCTTCAGCTCCTCGGCCATCCGACCACGGTAGCCCGCGGGCAGGTCAGGCCAGCCGGTCGATCTTCGCCGCCAGCTCGAAGTCCGCGGGGGTGACGCCGCCCTCGGAGTGGGTCGAGAGCGACACCGTCACCTCGTCCCAGGAGATCGCCAGGTCGGGGTGGTGGTTCATCTCCTCCGCCGGCCTGACGATGGCGTTGACGAAATTGACCGAGCCGACGAAGTCGCCGCGCTTGAAGCTCTTGGAGATCGCGCCGCCGTCGCGCGACCAGCCGGGATGCTCCGCCAGCCTCGCCTCGATCTCGGAATCGCTCAATGACGGCATCGCCCTTATGCTGCCACAAGACCGACTGATCGAAACATGAGCGACGCAATTCCCACCCTCTGGCAGATCGACGTCTCGCACTACAGCGAGAAGGCCCGCTGGGCGCTCGCCTGGAAGGGCGTCGAGCACCGCCGCCGCTCGCCGATCCCCGGCGCCCACATGGCGGTCGCGCTATGGCTGACCCACGGCGCCCAGACGACCTTCCCGGTGCTGACGCTCGACGGCCGCCAGATCGGCGACTCGACCGCGATCGTCGCCGCCCTGGAGGAGCGCTACCCCGAGCCGCCCCTCTACCCGGCCGACCGCGAGCAGCGCTGGCGTGCCCTCGACCTCGAGTCCTTCTTCGACGAGGAGCTCGGCCCGCACATCCGCCAGCTCGCCTGGCATGAGCTGAGCAAGGACACCGACCGCTTCGCCGGCGTGATGGCGAGCGTCGCCCCCGCCCCGCTCGCCCGCATCAGCGGCGCCACCGCCCGCTACGCCCGCACCTACACCGGCCTGCGCTTCGGCGCCGGCAGCGCCGAGACTGCGCAGCGCTCGCGCGAGAAGATCCTCGCCGCGCTCGACCGGCTCGACGCCGAGCTGGAGCGCAGCGGCGGCGACTACCTCGTCGGCGAGAGCTTCAGCGTCGCCGACCTCACCGCGGCATCGCTCTTCTACCCGCTGGTCGGCCCGCCGGAGGCGCCGTTGCCGCCAGACCAGCCGATGCCCGAGCGCTTCGAGGAATTCCGCGCCCCGCTGAAGGAGCGCCGCGGCTACCGGTGGGTGGCCGAGATGTTCCGCCTCCACCGCAAGCCGGCGCAGGCCGCCGCGGCGCGAGTGGCGAATTCATGACCCCATAGGGTCATCGAATCGCCAATCGGCGGGTGGAGCCGGATGGATTCAGCCGCCGATCGGCGCCCGCGGGTTCGGCCCCCAGAAGACCAGGCTGCCGAGCATGCCGATGATGTGGACGAGGATGATGTTGACGACCATCGACTGCGCCGTCGCGGTGCCCACTCCCACCGGTCCCCCCGATGCCGTATAGCCGTAGTAGCAGCCGACCAGCACGATCGCCGTCGCCATCACCATCGCCTTGACCAAGCTGAAGGTCAGGTCGACCGGGTCCTGGAACATCCAGAAGATCAGCAGGTAGCCGCCGGAGGAGACGTCGCCGACCTGCTCCACCACGGCGAAGTAGCTGGCCAGGTAGGCGACGCCGATCGCGACCAGGTAGACGACCGGCAGCGCGATCCAGGCGGCAAGCAGCCGGGTGGCGGCGAGGAAGGTGACCGGCTGGATGCCCATCACCTCGAGCGCGTCGATCTCGTCGGAGATCCGCATCGCGCCGATCTCGGCGACGATCCCGGTCCCGACCTTCGCCGCGAGGATGTAGCCGAAGGCGTAGGGCAGGCCCTCGCGCAGATCGCAGTAGGCCGAGAAGAGGCCGGCCAGCGACGGCGCCCCGATCGAGCGGTTGAAGTAGGCGCCGATCACGCCGCACTGAAGGCCGAGGATGAAGACAAAGGCCCAGATGATCAGCGCCGAGCCGAGAATCAGGATCCCGGCCTGGCGCAGGCTCTCGCCGAAGAAGCGGAGGACGCGGCCCGAGTAGACGAGGCCCGCGACCCGGGTTCCGAAGCGGGCGATCTCGCCGAAGGAGTCGAGCCAGCCGCGCGGGACGTCGAGCCAGCCGATCACGGGCGCTCCGCGCTCACCGAATCGCCTGCAGTTCGGGATTGGTCGCGAGCAGGACGGTGCTGAACACGTAGAGGAAGGCGAAGACGCCCATGAAGGAGATCACCACCGCCTGGTTGACCGCCCGGCCGACCCCCGCCGCGCCCCCGGACGCGGTCATCCCCTTGAAGCAGCAGACGACGGCGATGATCCCGCCGAACATCGAGCACATCAGGATCGACCCCCAGATGTCGGCGATCGAGGCGTTGGCGAAGAGCGTCGAGAAGAAGCCGCCCAGCGACTGGCGGTAGATCAGCTCGGCGGCTATCCCCGCCGTCAGGCCGAAGACGATCGCGAAGACGTCGAGCAGGGCGGTGATCACGATCAGCGCCAGGAAGCGCGGCACGACCAGGTTCTTGATCGGGTCGACGCCGAGCACCTGGAGGGCGTCGAGCTCCTCGCGGATCTTGCGGGCGCCGAGGTCGGCGGTGATCGCGGTGCCGGCGACGCCGCCGACGACCACCGCGGTGACGACGGGCCCGATGAAGCGGACGGCGGTGACGACGAAGAAGCCGCCGAGCCGGTCGAGGCCGCCGACCAGGTTGAGGATGCCCGCCGCCTGCAGCCCCGGCGCCCCGAGGCAGAGCGCGAAGGTCGAGATCGACATCGGGAACCAGGAGAGCTTGAGGACGAAGAGGAACTGGCCGACCAGCTCCTCGCCGTAGGGATACGGCGGCCGGACCGCGGAGACGATCGTCCGCGCGGTGAGGATCACCATCTCCCCGGTCTGCTCGAAAATGGACCGCAGGGGAAGGATGGCGCGCGCTATGACTTGCGCCGCCACCAGCTCATCGCCCGCTCGAGTGGACTGGCCTCCAGCGCGCGCCCGCGGCCCTTCTCGCGGGCGCGCTGCTCGGCCGCCCGCTGCGCGGCGGAGAGCTGGGCGATCAGCGTGTCGCGCGTCTGCTCCAGCTCCTCGACCCCGGCGACGTGTGCCGTCGCGCGGCGCGGCGCGGTCGGCAGGTCGCCGGGCGGCGCGGGCGGGTAGGTCGCCAGCTCGGCCTCCAGGCGGGCGATCTGGCGACGCAGCTCGTGGCGGACCTCGATTGCCTCGCTCTCCTCGGCGAGGTCGGGCAGCTCGGCCTGCCGCTCTGCGGGGGCGCCGTCGACCCCCTCCGGCATGCTCGCGCAGGCGGTCGCGACGATCGCCAGGTCGCGCGGGCTCAGCCCCGCCTCGCGCGCCCGCGCCAGCGCCTCGGTGGCAATCTGCTCGAGCTGCGGCGCCGCCGCGATCCCCTCGGCGACGAAGGTCCCCTGTCCCTGGCGGCTGACCACCAGGCCCTCCGCCTCGAGCCCGGCGTAGACGGCGCGCACCGTATTGACGTTGACGCCCGCCCACTCGGAGAGGCGGCGGAAGCTCGGCAGGCGCTCGCCCGCGCCGAGCCGGCCGCTGGCGATCAGCGCCCGCAGCCGCCAGGTCAGCTGCAGGCCGACCGGCAGCTCGTCGCCGGGATCGGTGGCGAAGGGATTGGCTGCCGGGGCGTCGCGCTCGGTACGGTGTGCCACTAAGGCATCACAGTAGCCGGAGCTATTGCGTTAGTCAACTAGCACAGTCCGAGCGAGCTCGCCGTCGAGCCTCCGGCGCCACCCCGCTGCGCCGCCAGCCACAGGCGCCGCGGCGCGATCATGCTGCAAATGCCGGCGGTCCAGTGGCCGCGGCGTCGAATCAGAAACAGGCCGTAGCGGCGGTCGAAGCGGCGAGGCAGAGCGCAGGCCGCCGCCCGCCTGGCGCTGCTGACCGAGATCAGATCGCCGCGGCCGATCGCCTCATGACCCCGGTAGACGCGCCGCACCCGGTAGCGGTAGTCGGCCCGCAGGCGGCTCCGCGGAACCACCTTGACCAGCGTGCCGACGATCGCCGCGTCGGCCTCGTTCAACGCCGTCCTCGGCGCCGGCGGAGCGCACGAACAGGCCTGGGCGCTCCCGGCGAAGGCCAGGGCGCCCAGGCCGACGATCGCCGCGATCGACAGGCGCCGAGCTCCCATCGATCCACTGTAGAGATAAACGCCGCGATTCACAAATCGTCGCGGACGCAAGGACCGCGAATGCACCTTCAGGGAGTGAGGACGACCTTCAGCGCTTCCCGGTTGTCGTAGAGCCGGTAGGCCTCGGCCGCCTGGTCGAGCTTCATGCGATGGCTGACGAGTGGCGAGGGGTCGAGCCGGCCGGCCTCGATCAGCCCCAGCACGCGGTCGACGTGGGCGATCACGTTGGCGAGACCCAGCCGCAGCGTCAACCCCTTCAGCCAGGCGAGCCCCATCGGCACCTCGGCCTGGCCGGCGTAGGCGCCGATCCCGGAGACCGTGCCTGCATCGCGGGCGAGGCTGATCGCCATCGCCAGCGGGCCAGGATCGCCGACCGCGTCGACGACCACGTCGACGCCGCGCCCTTCGGTCGCCCCTCGCACGGCGCGCTTCGGCTCGTCCTCGGTCAGGTGCAGCGGCGCCGCGCCGAACCGCTCGGCCATCGCCAGCCGCGCCTCGACCGAGTCGATCGCGAAAACCCTGGTCGCGCCGGCGGCGACGGCCGCCTGCACGGCGCAGAGCCCGACCGGCCCGAGCCCGAGCACGGCGACCGTGTCGCCCGACCGCGTCCCGGCGTGGGCGATCGCGTGATAGCCGGTCCCCATCACGTCGCCGGCGAACAGCGCAACCTCGTCGGACATCCCCTCCGGAACCCGCCGCAGGGTCAGGTTGGCGCGCGGCACCAGCAGCCGCTCGGCCTGGGCGCCCTGCAGGTTCCCCAGCTTCGAGCCGTGACCGAAGGTCTGGCCGCGCTCGCAGCGCTGGTAGTCGCCGCGCAGGCAGGACGTGCAGGTCGCGCAGGCGGTGTGGAAGCAGCCGAGCACCCGGTCGCCGGCCGCGACCCGCTCGACGCCGGGCCCGGCGTCGAGCACCGTGCCGACGAACTCGTGGCCGATCGTGAAGCCCGGCTCGACCGGCACCCGCCCGTGGTAGATGTGCAGGTCCGAGCCGCAGATCCCGCTCGCCTCGACCCGCACGACCGCATCGTCGCCAGCCGCGACCTCCGGGTCGGGCTTCTCCTCGATTCGAACCTCCCCGGGAGCCTGAAAGGTGACCGCGCGCATCGCGCAACCGTAACCGACGCTCGTCTAGCCGACGCTGACCCCCGGAACCTGGAAGCGGCCGAAGTCGGCGCCCGGGCTCGCCGTCTCGGCGATCCGCGCCTCCAGCGCCAGCTCTTTCTCGAAGTCGGCCTCCTCGCCGTGGCGGAAGGAGACGTCCTTGCCCTCGAGCAGCTCGATGAAGACCTCGACGAAGCGGGCGTCGAGCTGCCTGCCGGCGACCCGCCGCAGCTCCTGGATCGCCTCGTAGCTGGAGGTCGGCGTGCGGTAGGAGTCGCGCGCCGTCATCACGTCGTAGGTATCGGCGACGGAGATGATCCGTGCCAGCTCGGGGATGGCGTCGCCTTCGAGGCCGCGCGGATAGCCCTTGCCGTCGATCCGCTCGTGGTGGGCGAGGATGATCTCGGCCACCGGCCCGTAGCCGTCCAGCGAGGAAACCACGCGGGCGCCCTGCTGGGGATGGCGGCGGATCAGCATCCAGTCTTCGTCGGTCAGCGGCACGTTCGCCTTCAGGATCCGGTCGGGGAGGATGAACTTGCCGATGTCGTGCAGCAGCGCGGCGATGTGGACCAGCTCCTCCTCGCGGCGCGAGTAGCCGGCGCGCTGCGCGATCGCCCGCGAGTAGCGGGCGACGGCGGCGCTGTGGCGGGCGGTCATCTGGTCGCGCAGATCGAGCGTGCGCAGCATCGCGCTCAGCATCCCGACCTGGAAGCTGGCCAGCTGCTTGGACCGCACCTCGAGCTCCTCCGCCCGCTGCTGGGAGAGCAGCAGGGCGCGGAGCAGGTACTGGAAGGTGACGAGGACGACGGCGAAGAGGGCGATGCTCCCCAGCCCGATCTGAACGTAGAGGTAGGCGATGCCGACGGCCATCAGCGCCGCGGCCAGCTCGGAGGGCAGCACGGGGAAGAACGCGTCCCGAACCGTCTTCAGGAAGGAGATGCGCTGCATGTAGCAGGAGTAGGAGGCGATCAAGGTGAAGTCGATCGTCAACGCAAGCCCGAAGACGGCGAGGATGAGGGCGTAGAACGCGGGCTGGGAGTCCGTGATTCCGGCGCTCGTCGTCACCCAATGGAAGGCGAGGCCGCTGACGAGGGGGAAGGTCGCAAAGGTGAGGAGGTTGTTGAGGACGTAGTGCGGAGCTTTCCCTTTCCCCCCCGCCAATTCCACCCCGATGACGACGACACCAATGATGGCCGCGGGCAGGCCGCCCAGGAAGACCATCGTCAGCACCATCGGCAGGAAGCTGCCCGACAGCTTCAGCTTCGAGGTCGTGCTGATCGCCGTCAGGTCGCTGAAGATGGAGAAGGCGAGAAGGATCCCGAACAGGCTCAGGTCCCAATTCGCGGTTCCCGCCGTCACAATCGCGACGACAACCGCCGCAACGAAACCAATCACCTCAGCGGCAATGACCAGGGTGCTTGGACGGTTACTATCCATCTGCGGGATGCTCCAGCCCTCCATCGGTGCCGTCCCCAGCCAGGGATTCCGCGGGAACGACTTTTCTCCTGCGTCAGAGATTCAGGCCGATGCGGGTGTGGTCGACCGCGGAAATTACCCTTTTAGGAGGTCTCTTACAAGCAGCGCGGTCGTAATGACCGGCGTCGTGCAGAGCGCCAGGAAACCCCGCTGGCCGCGTGCCCCTCGAACCCGACGCCGAAACACGAAGGGCACCCGCGGGTGCCCTTCGAAAGAAGTAAGGACGAGCGCTCTAGCCTGGCTCGCCTCGCGGAAGTTCCCTAGTGTTTCCAAGCCATGTCCGGTTCCCTCCTTTAGGTTGAAGCCCTTGTCGGTGCGCTTCCATGCTGAACTCGTCAGATGCTTGGCAAGGTTCTAGCACAAGTTCGCGAAAAGTTGTGCATCTGCAGGAAATATTGTGCAGAACTACCTAGAACTCACGTCCAGAAGCTACGTAGAACTCACACTCTCGGATGCCCAGACCAGCTCTGATCGAGCCGCTCCGCAAGCCCGCCTTCAGGCGGCTTGTGATCTCCTACGCGGTCAACGAGCTGGGCGACTGGATGGGGATCGTCGCCCTCTCGGTGCTGGTCTTCGACCGCACCGGCAGCGCTCTGGCTACCGCCGGGCTCTTCGTCGGGACCAGGTTCGTGCCGGCGATCCTCGCCCCCGTCCTCGTCGCCCGGGCCGAGCAGCCGCCGCCCCGCTTCGTGCTGCCGACCCTCTACGCGGGCGAGGCCGCGGCCTTCGCCGCTCTGGCCCTGCTCGCCGCCCATTTCTCGCTGGCCGCGGTGCTTGCGGTCGGCGCGATCGACGGCGCGCTCGCCCTGACCGGGCGCAGCCTGACCCGCGCGGTCACCGTCGAGATGCTCGCCTCGGCCGACGAGCTGCGGTCTGGCAACGCGATCCTCAACGTCGCCTTCACCGGCGGCGCCGCCGTCGGGCCGGCCCTCGCCGGGCTCGTCGTCGCCGGCTTCGGCGTGCAGAGCGCGCTGCTGCTCGACGCGATCTCCTTCTACGCGATCGCCTGGATCCTGCTGACCGCCGGCCGCCTGCCGCAGGCAACGCCGGAGCCGGGGCGGATGCGAGAACGCCTGCGGGCAGGATTCGTCTACATCCGCAGGCAGGCGCAGCTGCGCAGGTTGCTGGTCGCCGAGGGACTCGCCTTCGTCTTCTTCGCCGCGGTCCTGCCGGTCGAGGTGATCTACGCGAAGGAAACGCTCGGTGCCGGCGACACCGGCTACGGGCTGCTGCTGGCCGGCTGGGGGGTCGGGATGGTGCTGGGAAGCCTCGTCTTCGCGACGATCAGGCGGGCGCCGCTGTCCTACCAACTCTTCTTCAGCACGTTGATCGTCGGGCTCGGCTATCTCGGCATGGCGATCGCCCCCTCCCTCGCCGTCGCCTGCGTCGCCGCCGCCGTCGGCGGGGCCGGCAACGGCGTGCAGTGGGTGGCGACGGTCAGCGCGGTCCAGGAACTGACTGCGGCCAACATGCAGGCACGGGTGATGAGCGTGCTCGAATCGACCGGGGCGGCGATGCCGGGCGTCGGCTTCCTGCTCGGCGGTGCGATCGCATCCTTGCTCTCACCGCGCGCGACCTTCTTCGTCGCCGCCGGCGGGATCTTCGCGATCGTCGCCGTTTTCGCCCCGCTGCTGGGGAGGAAGTGGGGCGCCGACGGCGCAAAAGTACGCCCAGGGGAGGTTGACGCCGCCGACGAGGTTATGGTGGAGTTAATTCCCGCAGACGTTCTGTCCAGTCCAGATCGGAGGCCCTGACGTGAAGAAGCTCGGCGCAATAGCGGCGTTGATCGGCCTATCTGCAATAGCGTTGGGCCTCTCCTCGTGCGGCGGCAGCTCCGGAGGCAAGGAAGGCGGCACGCTGAAGGCCACCTACGCCTCCTTCCCCGACTACCTCGACCCGGCCCTCTCCTACACCCAGGAAGGCTGGACGGCGATGTACGACACCTACATCCCGCTGCTGACCTATGCCCACGCCAGCGGCGAGGCCGGCGGCGAAGTCGTCCCCGGGCTCGCCGAAGCGCTGCCGAAGATCACCAATGGCGGCAGGACCTACACGCTGACGCTGCGCAAGGGCCTCAAGTACTCCGACGGGACGCCAGTCAAGGCCTCGGACTTCAAGTTCGCGCTCGAACGCACGCTGAAGCTCAACTCCGGCGGCTCGCCCTTCTACCTGTCGATCGTCGGCGCCGAAAAGTTCCTCGAAACGAAGTCGGGCGGCATCCCCGGCATCAAGACGGACGACAGGACCGGCAAGATCACGATCGAGCTGACCGCCCCGCGCGGCACCTTCACCAACGAGCTGGCGCTGATGTTCTCGGCGCCGCTTCCGCCCGGCACGCCGATCAAGAACACCTCGGCGGACCCGCCGCCGGCCACCGGGCCCTACGAGATCGTCAAGTCCGAACCCGGCCGCGGCTGGTCCTACGCCCGCAACCCGCAGTGGGCGAAGAGCAACGCGAAGCTGATGCCCGACATCCCCAGCGGCCACGTCGACAAGATCGACGTGACGATCGTCCGCAACGACTCGACCCAGGTGAACGAAGTCGAACGCGGCACCTCCAGCTGGATGCAGACGACGATCCCCGCCGACAGCTACGCCTCGGTGAAGAGCAAGTACGAAGGCAGCCAGTTCCGGGTCGAGCGGCAGATCAGCAACTACTTCTTCTGGATGAACACGAAAAAGGCGCCGTTCGACGACGTCAAGGTGCGGCAGGCGGTCAACTACGCGGTCAGCGGCGAAGCCATGGAACGGATCTACGCCGGGTCGCTGGCGGCGGTCCAGCAGATCCTGCCGCCCGGGATGCCCGGCTACAAGAAGCTCAACCTCTACCCCTACAACCTGGCCAAGGCGAAGCAGATGATCGCCGAAGCCAACCCCGGCGACCGCAACATCACCGTCTGGACCGACAACGAAAGCCCCAACAACGAAGCCGGCGCCTACTACCAGGATCAGCTCAAGAAGATCGGCTTCGACGCCCAGCTGAAAGAAATCAACGCCGACAACTACTTCTCGCTGATCGGCAACCTCTCGACGCCCGACCTCGACACCGGCTGGAGCGACTGGTTCGCCGACTACCCGCACCCGAACGACTTCTTCCAGCCGCTGCTGGCGGGGGAAAGCATCCAACCGACCAACAACGGCAACTTCGCCCAGTTCAGCGATCCGAAGCTGAACAGGAAGGTCACCGAACTGAGCGAAGAAGCGCTCGGTCCCGAACAGGAAGCCGAATACGCCGCGCTCGACCGCGAATACATGGAACAGGCGCCCTGGGCGCCCTACGGCGAGAGAACCGTCTCGACCTTCGTCTCCAGCGACATCGACCTCGAAAAGGTCGTCTTCAACCCGACCTTCGGGCAGGACCTGGCCAGCTTCCAGTTCAAGTAGCCGCCGGCGGCTTCACAATAGGCCGGTGGCCGCCGAGTCCCACGCCGCCCCGCCGCGCCCTGTGCCGGCCGGGCGCGGCCCCTGGCGGCTGGCGCTGGCGCGGCTGCGCCGCAACCGTGTCGCGCTCGCCTTCCTGGCGCTCTTCGTCCTGATCGCCGCCTTCACGCTGGCGGCGCCGCTGTGGGCGAACGACGTCGCCCACACCGGCCCGAACACGACCCACACGCTGGAGAAGGTCGAGGTGGACGGCGAGAAGCGCGACGTCGTCAACCCCGAAGGCCAGCCGGTCGGCCCGCTCTGGCTCGGCGCCGGCGGCCGCTTCTTCCTCGGCGCCGACGGCCGCCTCGGCCGCGACGAGATGGTGCGGCTGATGTACGGCGGCCGCACCTCGCTGCTCATCGGCCTCACCTCGGCGGTGCTGACGACGCTGCTCGCCGTCCTGCTCGGCCTCCTCGCCGGCTACTACCGCGGCTGGCCCGACGCGGTGATCTCCCGCGCCCTGGACGTGATCTGGGCGTTCCCCGTGGTCCTGCTCGGCATCGCCCTCGGCGTCACCCTCGCGGTCGGCGGCCTGAAGATCGGCCCGATCTCGATCTCCGGAACCTCGCTCTGGATCCCGATCATGATCATCGGCGTCGTCTACACCCCGTACATGGCGAGGCCGCTGCGCGGCGAGGTGCTCGCCCTGCGCGAGAAGGAGTTCGTCGAGGCCGCGGTCGCGCAGGGCGCCGGCCCGCTGCGGGTGATGTTCGGCGAGCTGCTGCCCAACCTGTGGTCGACGATCATCGTCTTCTTCACCCTCAACATCGCCAACAACATGCTGCTCGAGTCGGCGCTCTCCTTCCTCGGCGCCGGCGTGCAGCCGCCGAACTCCTCCTGGGGGACGATGATCGGCAGCGGCTTCGACCTGATCAGGTCGGCGCCCCTGCTGACGATCCTGCCCGGCCTGACGATCCTGCTCACGGTGCTGTCGCTGAACGTCTTCGGCGACGGCCTGCGCGACGCGCTGGACCCGAAATCGAAGGTGCGCCTGGAGGCGCACGCCGGCCTCGCCGAGCCCGAGGGAACCGCGGTCTGATGGGCCGCTTCGTCGTCAGGCGGCTGGCCGGCATGGTGCTCGTGCTGTTCGCCGTCTCGGTGATCGTCTTCCTGATCTTCAACGTGATCCCCAACTCCGACCCGGCGCAGCGGATGGCGGGGAAAAACGCGACGCCGCAGCTGGTCGCGAGCATCACCGAGGAATGGGGCTTCGACGAACCGCTGCCGCAGCAGTACCTGACGATGATGAGCAAGGTCCTCAGCGGCGACCTGATCTCCTACGAAGGGCGCGAAAACGTCGACGAAAGGATCGCCGAAGGGATTCCGGCGACCTTCTCGCTATGCGTCGGAGCCGCCGTGCTGTGGATGGTCACCGGGATCGCCTTCGGCTATCTGTCGGCGCTGAACGCCGGCGGGCTGACCGATCGCCTGCTGACGATCCTCGCCCTGGTCGGGATCTCGATGCCGGTCTTCACGCTCGCCTCGATCTTCCTCGTCTACCTCACCTACAAGACCTCGATCTTCCCCTCGGGCGCGTACGTCGAGCTGACCGAAGATCCGCTCGAATGGGCCTACCACCTGACCCTGCCGTGGGCGACGCTGGCGATCCTCTTCGTCGGCTTCTACAGCCGCGTCCTGCGCTCCAACATGCTCGACGCGATGAGCGGCGACTACGTCCGCACCGCGCGGGCCAAGGGGCTGAGCGAGCGCCGGGTGATGACCCGCCACGTGCTGCGCAACTCGCTGATCCCGATCGTCACCCTGTTCGGCCTCGACTTCGGCGCGGTGGTCGGCGGCGGCGCGATCCTCACCGAAGCGATCTTCAGCCTCAACGGCGTCGGCCAGTACGCCTACGACTCGACGACCAACTTCGACCTGCCGCCGATCATGGCGATCACCCTGTTCGGCGCCTTCTTCGTCGTCCTCTTCAACGCCCTCGTCGACGTCGCCTACGCCTACCTGGATCCGCGGGTAAGGCTCGGGAGCGCGGCCCAGTGACCGACGGGCCGCCGTGAGCGAGAAGCTGCTCAGCGTGCGCGACCTGCGGGTCGGCTTCGTCACCGAGGGCGGCCGGCTACAGGCGGTCGACGGGGTCTCCTTCGACCTCTCGCCGGGCGAGGTGCTGGCGATCGTCGGCGAGTCGGGCTCGGGCAAGAGCGTCACCGCGCAGACGCTCGTCGGCCTGACCCGCTCGCCCAACGCGCGGATCGAGGGCTCGGTCAGGCTGCGCGGGCAGGAGCTGCTCGACGCGAGCGAGGCGGAGCTGCGCCGCTACCGCGGCGAGCAGGTCGGGATGGTCTTCCAGGACCCGATGACCTCGCTCAACCCGGTCTACCGGATCGGCGACCAGATCGCCGAGGCGATCCGCGCCCACCGCGGCGAGCAGAGCAAGGCGGAGGCGCGGCGGCGCGCCGTCGAGCTGCTCGGCTCGGTCGGCATCCCGAACGCCGAGCGCCGCGTCGACGACTACCCGCACGAGTTCTCGGGCGGGATGCGGCAGCGGGCGATGATCGCGATGGCGCTGGCGCTCGAACCCGAGCTGCTGATCGCCGACGAGCCGACCACCGCCCTCGACGTGACGATCCAGGCTCAGATCCTCGATCTGCTGGAGCGGCTCAACCGCGAGCGCAGCCTGGCGACGATCCTGATCACCCACGACCTCGGGGTGGTGGCCGAAGTCGCCGACCGGGTGCTGGTGATGTACGCGGGCAAGGTCGTCGAGGAGGGGGCGCTCGACCAGATCTTCTACGACCCCCAGCACCCCTACACCTGGGGCCTGCTCGGCTCGCTGACGCGGATCGACCGGCCGCGCCCGCACCGGCTGCCGCAGATTCGCGGCGCGCCCCCGTCACTGATCGAGCTGCCGCGGGGCTGCGCCTTCCGGCCCCGCTGCCCGCACGCCTTCGGCCGCTGCACAGAGCCCGCCGGCCTCGACGCCCGCCTCGCCGAGGCGCCCGACCACCGCGACCGCTGCCGGCTCGACCCCGAGCAGAAGCGCGAGCGGCGCCAGGTCGAGGGCCGGATCGGCCTCGAGGAGCCGGCGTGACCGCGGGCGGCGAGCCGATCCTCGAGGTCGAGGGGCTGGTCAAGCACTTCCCGGTCAAGCGCGGGCTGCTGTTCGACCGCGAGGTCGACCGGGTGCGCGCCGTCGACGGCGTCAGCTTCAGCGTCGCCCGCGGCGAGACGCTCGGCCTGGTGGGCGAGTCGGGCAGCGGCAAGTCGACCCTCTGCCGCACCGCGCTGCAGCTGCTGAAGCCGACCGCCGGCTCGGTCCGCTTCGAGGGTCGCGAGATCGCCGGGCTGTCGCGCCGCCGGATGCGGCCGCTGCGGCGCGAGATGCAGATGGTCTTCCAGGACCCCTACGCCTCGCTCAACCCGCGCAAGCGGGTCGGTCAGATCGTCGGCGACCCACTGCGCCTCCAGAAGCAGGCCTCCGGCGGCGAGCTGCGCCGCCGGGTGCTGGAGCTGCTCGAGCGGGTCGGCCTCTCGCCCGAGCACTACGACCGCTTCCCGCACGAGTTCTCCGGCGGCCAGCGGCAGCGGATCGGGATCGCCCGCGCCCTGGCGCTGCGGCCGAAGCTGATCGTCGCCGACGAGCCGGTCTCGGCGCTCGACGTCTCGATCCGCGCCCAGATCGTCAACCTGCTCGACGACCTCCAGGACGAGCTCGGCCTCACCTACGTCTTCGTCGCCCACGACATCGGCGTCGTCCGCCACGTCTCCGACCGGATCGCCGTCATGCACAGCGGCAAGATCGTCGAGCAGGGGGAGGCCGACCGGGTCTGCGAGCGCCCCTCCGACCCCTACACGAAGACGCTGCTGGCGGCGGTGCCGATCCCCGATCCGCGCGAGAGCCGCAAGCGGCGGCGCATCGGACCTTGACCCCACCCCCGTGTGGTGAATGTCGGATGCGCTGAGGAGCGACAATCGGTTCAACGTGACGCTCGCGCTCAGACCCCCGGTCAAGCCGCAACTCGCCCTGACCCGCAAAGAGCTGCCGACCGGCGACGAGTGGGCCTACGAGCAGAAGCTCGACGGCTTCCGGGCGATCGTCTTCGTCGACGGCGACGACGCCTACATCCAGTCGCGCGGCGGTAAGGCGCTGGCCCGCTACTTCCCCGAGCTGCGCTTCGCGCCGGGGCGTTACGTGCTCGACGGCGAGCTGGTGATCCGCGACGCCGAGGGCAAGCTCGAATTCGACGCCCTGCAGAGCCGCATCCACCCGGCCGAGTCGCGGATAACGCTGCTCGCGAGGGAGATCCCGGCCGGCTATGTCGCCTTCGACCTGCTCGCCGAGGGAGACGAGTCGCTGCTGGCGGCGCCGTTCGGCGAGCGGCGGGCGCGGCTGGAGGCGCTGGCGAAGCGGACCGGGGTCGAGCTGTCGCCGCTCTCGCGCGACCCCGAGCGGGCCGAGGAGTGGCTGCGCAGGACCGAGGGGACGATGGCGAAGCAACTCGGCGCCCGCTACGAGCCCGGCAAACGGCACGGCATGGCGAAGGTCAAGCGCGAGCGCGAGATCGACTGCGTGGTGATCGGCTGGCGGCCGGGCAAGGAGGATGGCACGGTCGGCTCGCTGATCCTCGGCCTCTACGACGGCGACGAGCTGCGCCCGGTCGGCCACATCTCCGGCTTCAGCGCCAAAGCCAAACGGGCGATGCGCGAGATGCTGGCGCCGCTGGAGAGCGGCGAGAGCGGGACGGCGGAGCCGAGCAGATGGACGGGCGGGCGCGACCTCGAGTGGGTGGCGTTGCGGCCTGAGCTCGTAATCGAAGTCGGCTACGACCACGCGGCGGCCGGCCGCATTCGCCACGGCGCCCGCTTCCGTCGCTTCCGCGACGACAAAGCGCCGCGTGAATGCACCTTCGATCTGCTGGACGAAGGCTAGATGTGCGAGTCAAATACCTACCGCGCTGGTGGGACGCCGCGTTCGCGGCCTCATCCGCCCTGCTCCTCGAAGTGCTTGCTGAGCATCGTCACCTGGCCCTGGTAGTTGGAGCCCAGCTCGGCGCCGTAAAGCCGCTCCGCCGGGGCGCTGGTCCGCTCCAGGGCCAGCTTGCAGACCGGCTGGCGGTGCTCGACCATGAAGGAGACGTCGCGGGCGCGCACCTCGAGCGCGGCGCGGCTGCCGTGCCGCCCGCCGGCGGGGTCGTAGCCGAAGCCGGGGTCGAAGAAGCCGGCGTAGTGGGTGCGCAGCTCGCCCGCGGTCGGGTCGTAGGCCATCATCTCGGCGGCGATCTGCGGCGGGATGCAGACGCCCTCGGCCGAGAGCAGCAGGTAGAAGATCTCCGGCTCGAGCACGATCCGGCCCCCCGGCTCGGGGTAGACCGGGTCCCAGTAGTCGGTCCAGCGGTAGGCGCGGATCCGCGAGAGGTCGATCGGCAGGCTGTTCTTGCGCGCCCGGTAGCCGACGATCCGGTCGCTCGGCCCGGAGAGGTCGACGCTGAGGAAGAGGCCGTCGGCCAGCGCCAGCTCCGACTCGCGCAGCGCGTGCGAGTCGAGGTAGAGGAGCGGGAACTCGTCCTGGAGGTCGCGGATCTCGGCGTCGCTCAGCCGCACCTCGCCGCGGGCGAGCCGCAGCTGGTTGAGCGAGAGCCCGGTCTGCACCTGGATCGCGAAGGAGCGCGGCACGATCTCCAGGTAGAGCCGCCCGCGGTAGCCGGCGCGGATCTCGTCGAAGCGGTGATGGCGGTCGGTCAGCACCCGGGTGAAGACGTCGAGCCGCCCGGTCGAGCTCTTCGGGTTGGCCTTCGCCCGCAGGTCCTCGGGCAGCGCCAGCTCCTCGATCAGCGGTACCAGGTAGGGGCGGTCGCGCTCCAGCACGGCGCCGTCGCGCAGGTCGATCCTCTGGAAGGCGAGCCCCTCGATCTTCTCCTCGACAGTCGATTCGACGTCGGGCAGGAAGCTGCAGCGCAGCGCCCAGGCGAAATCGCCCAGCCGCAGGTCGATGCTGGCCGGCTGGACCGACTCGGGGCGGATCCGGTACTCGCCGGAGCTGACCCATTCCGCCTCGATCGCCTCGCTCAGCGCCTGGGACGGCAGCACGCCGGCGTCCGCCAGGGCCCCCGCCGCAGGCGGCGGCTCGGCCGCTCTTGCCGCGTCGCTCATCTGCTCGAGATTATGCGGCGGGCCTCGGCGGCGCCGAGGTAGGGGGCGAGCGCAAACTCCGCGATGTCCGGGAAGAATCGCTCCAGCTGCTCCGCCTCACCGGCCAGCACGCGGCGGCCCAGCAGCGAGGCGATGCCGCCGACCACCGCCTCGTCCGCCGCCTCGGCCGGCCGCCCGGCGGCGGTTCCACGCGGCGCGCCGTCGCGCAGCAGCGGCACGAAGCTCTGCACCGCGACCAGGAAGCGGTCGTAGACGTCGGGGCCGGCGCGCAGGCCCTCGACCAGCAGCAGGTTCGCGCAACCGGGTTCGCGCGCGAACCAGGCGAGCGCCAGCTCGATTCCCTCGCACACCCGCCGCGCCCAGCCGGCCTGCTGCTCGCAGACGCCGAGGACCTCCATCCGCAGGCGCTCGGCCGCGTCGTCGTAGGCGGCGAGGAAGCACTCGTCCTTGCTTGCGAAGTGGCGGTAGAAGTCGCTCTTGGAGACGTGCGCCTGGCTGCCGATCGAAGAGACGGTCGTCTTGTCGTAGCCGTTCTCGTCGAGCGTCTCGGAGATCGCGACCAGCAGGCGCTCGCGCTGGTTCTGAGCGACGTACTCGGGGGAAAGGCCGTGACGGCCACGAGGCAGGCGTCCCATCGGTGCTGGAGTCTGCCAGCACTCCGGCTTACTTGTCTGCTCCCCCTCTGGCGCGCCGGCCGCCGGTGCTCAGATACGGGGCGATCATGAACTCGGTCAGCTCCGGCAGCAGATCCTCGACCGTCGCCGTCTCGCCGCGGCGGATCTGCTGGTAGACGATCCAGGCGACGCCGCCGACCAGCGTCTCGTCGATCGTCTCGGGCAGCCGTTTGCCCTCGGGCGTGCGCGCTTCCGCCATCTCGACGAACTCCTGCAGGGCGTCCTCGTAACGCTTCGTCGTCGCCGGCGTGGCGGAGAGCGCCTCGACCATGCACATCCGCGCCAGGCTCGGATTCTCGGCGACGTAACCGAGGAAGGCGGCGAGGCCGGCTTCGACCGTCTCCTGCCAGCCGCCGCCGACCTCGGCGCAGCTCGCTTCGATCCGCTCGACGACTTCGTCGCGGGCGGCGTCGAAGGCGGCGAAGAAGACCTCCTCCTTGCCCTCGAAGTTGTCGTAGAGCGTTTTCCGCGCCACCCCGGCTCGCTTGACGACATCGGAGATCTTCGTCGCCTCGTAGCCCTGTTCCGCTGTCAGCTGCGCCAGCGCGTCCATGATGCGGCGCCGCTTGTGCTTGGCGATGAACTCGCGCGGCAGTGCGGGGCGGCGTGACGCCAGCGGGGCTCCGCGAGCCGGCGTCGCCGCAGTTCCCGCTTTCCCCCGTGGCGGCATGCGCCAAGGATACCTTCGACAACCGAAACTTCATGCGCGTCAGCTACTTGTTTGGTACCGTGCGGTGACTTGTTCGATTTCTAGTAGAAACAGAAGGGTTCCTATGCCACCGGAGAGGATCGTCCTAAGTCAGGAGAGGCTGTCCAGCGCGGTGGGAGACCGCTGGTCCGAAGAGGAGCTGAGCGAGGCGGTCGCCCTGCTGACCAGGGCAGACGGTCGCTTCCCGGCCGGCGTCAGGACCCTTCCCTCCGCCCTGATCAGGGCGGTGCAAAGGGAGCGGCTGCTGGCGGCGATGTTCAGCACCGTGACCGAGATCGGCTACCGGTCGCTGACCGTGCAGGACGTGCTCAGCCGGGCCGGCGTCTCCCGCCCGACCTTCTACGAGCAGTTCGAAGACAAGGAGGATTGCTTCCTCGCCGCCTTCGACGCGGCGACGGAGCGGCTGCGCGAGCGGCTGCGGACCGCCACCGCCGCGAGCGGGTCCGGCTGGCGCGAACGCCTGCGGGCCGCCCTCGCCGAGCTCGTCCGCTTCATCGCCGAGGAACCCGAAGTCGCCCGCACGGTGATCGTCGAGGCGCGCGCCTCCAGCCCGGCCGGCCTGCGGCGCCGCGACGCCCTGCTCGATTCCTTTGCCGGCTGGATCGACGATCTCGTCCGGGAGGAACTGGCGGAGCCGCCCTCGGCGCTCGCCGCCGCGGGCGTCGTCGGTGGGATCGAATCGGTTCTCTATGCCCGCCTGCAGGGGGGCATAGAGGGCGATCTCGAGACGCTGGTCCCCTCGCTGATGTACTTCGCGGTCCTCGCCTACGCCGGCCAGGAGGCCGCCGCGGACGAGCTCGACCGCGCCGTGCTCGCCTGAGCGGGCTCGCGGCGCTCAGCGCCGCCGCCTGCCGCCCTGCTTGCCGCGCCCGCGCCCCGCTGCGACCCGCAGCGTCCGCTCGCTCTCCTTCTCGATCGCCTCACCCATCGCCAGCTGGAAGGTCGCCAGCAGGGCGCCGGCCGCCAGCGGCCGCATCCGTTCCAGCGCCACGCTCATCTTCGGCCAGTCGCGCTCCGGCCTGCCGGCTTCGTCGAACGGCCGCCAGATCTCCTTGACGAACAGCTCGACGAAGGCGCGGGCGACGCCGTCGGCGTGGCGTCGCAGGCGCTCGGCGGTGGCGATCGAGCCCTCCGGCCCGATGCCGAGCTCGGCCAGCTCGGCCGCCGCCCGCAGCAGGCGCGGGCTGATCACCTCCACCCGGCCGTCCGGGAGGGTCCGGAAGACGCCCAGCTTCTCGGCCCGCCGCAGCAGCTTCGGGTCGGGGTTCTCACCCCAGATGCCGGCCAGCTCCTCGGCATCGAAGATCTCCGGCGCCTCGTCTTCGAAGGGGACGCGCAGGGCGCGGGTGAAGTCGAAGATCGCCGAGGCGGAGCCGTCGCCGCTGTCGAGCACCCGCCGGATCGCCTCCAGGTTGAGGCCGTCGGCCTGCATCTCCCGCGTCAGCTCGATCCGCGCGACGTGCTCGTCGTTGTAGTAGCCGGTGCGGCCGCGGACGACCGGCGGCGGCAGCAGGCCGCGGGTCTGGTGGGCGCGGATGTTGCGGACCGTCATCCCGGTCCGCTCGGCCAGCTCGCGGATAGTCATCTCGGCCTCGGCGGGCTTGGCGCTCATCTCAACGCATGGTAAGCGGCAGGCGCTGGCCGTTCATCTCGTCCGCCGCGTCGGAGCAGAGGAAGGCGATCGCCTCGGCGATGTGCCCGGCCGGGGTGAAGGCGGCGAAGTCGCCGCCGGGATTCGCCTCGCGCATCTGCGCCGTGAGGATCGCCTCGACGACGACGATGTTCGCGGTCGCCGAGCCGCCCGCGAAGCCGTCGGCCAGAGCCAGCGTCCAAGCCTCGGCGGCGGCCTTCGCCGCGGCGTAGGAGGCGCTGCCGTTAGACGGCGCCTGCGCCTGCTTGGCGGAGACGAGGACGAAGCGGCCGTGCTCGGCGGCGGCCAGCGCGTCGTGGAAGGCGCGGCTGGTGTGCTGCACGGTGCGGATCAGCAGGCCGTGCAGCAGGTCCCAGTCGGCGAGCGGGGCCTCGTGCAGCGGCTGCCCACCGCGCCAGCCGCCGACCAGGTGCAGCAGGCCGTCGACCCGGCCGAAGCGCTCGAGCAGCGCGGCGGACCACGCTCCGGCCGCCCCCTCGTCGAGCAGGTCGACCGCCCGCCCATCCCAGCGCTCCGCAGGCAGATCGAGCCCGGCGCCGATCTCCGCCACCCGCTCCTCGCTCCGGTCCGTCCCCGCAACCGTCGCCCCGTCAGCCGCGAGACGAGCCGCGACCGCCGGCCCCAGCCCACCGCCGATCCCGGCGATGGCGAAGACGCGGCCCTCGAGGCTGCTCATCCGGTCGGCTCCGTCTCCGGTCGAAACAAGGTATGAGCCTACCGCCATGTCGCCTTTCACCTGGCGGATTCCATATGGATCTTTCCGTCTTCACGATATGCGAACATGCGTTCGATGAGAGACAGGGCCAAGGCGGAGGGGCAGCATCGGCGGCGATCGATCAATCGTCGGCAGCAAGGGGACCTCGGGGAGTTCTCGGCGATGGAGTGGCTGGCGAGCAAGGGGGCGCTCGTCTGGATCCCGCTCGGTCACAGCCGAGACGCCGACCTAATGGCCGAAATCGACGGACGCGCGCTTCGGGTGCAGGTGAAGACATCAACCCAGAGCGCGAAGACGCCGAAGAGGCACCAACGCTGGCGCGTAATGATCGCGACCAACGGCGGAAATCAGAGTTGGAGCGGAGCAACGAAGACGTTCGATCCCGCACGCGTTGATTTCCTCTTCGTGCTGGTCGGCGACGGACGGCGCTGGTTCATTCCGACCCAGGCCATCGAGTCAGAGCGGCAGATCGCCCTCGGAGGCTCGAAATATTCGGAGTTCGAGATTGAGCGGGGCACGGCAATCGAGCGCCTGGTCTACTGCGACGCCTCACTGGCTTTAGAATCAGCGTCCCAGCCTGGGGGAGCGCCGGAGTCTGGAGAGCCGGGCCGGCCTGTAAAGTCGGTAGCTACGCTTGAGTGGGTCCGAATCCCACCTCCCCCATCGAGTTGTTCGACAGTCGACGATCTTGCGTCAGGTGACGAGGCTGATGCTGAACCCGAGGTCGATGCGCCACTCCGATTCCAACGGACGCAGATCTCGTCCAAGCATCAGGTCACGATCCCGAGCATTCCCTTCCGCAGAGCGAGACTCGAGCCAGGAGATCGGCTACACGCTCATGCCGACGGCCCGGGGCGCGTCATCTTCGAGCGAGTCCACACGCCGTCACGGTCTACGTGACACGAAAGCGCCATACTGGGCGCCGTGCCCAGCGACCGGTTCTACTCGCGGCTCTCGCAGGCGATCGGCGCCGCCGGGCTGCGCTGGACCGGCAAGCTCAACGTGCCGCTCTACCGGCTCAGCGGCGGGCGGATCGGGGGTCGGGTCGGCCGGGCTCCGGTGCTGCTGCTGACCACTACCGGCCGCAAGTCCGGCCAGGCTCGCACCGCGCCGGTCCTCTACCTCGCCGACGGCGAGAGGTTCACCGTGATCGGCTCCAACGCCGGCAACACCCGCGCGCCGGCGTGGTCGCTCAACCTGAAAGCGAATCCCGAGGCCGGGGTCGAGGTCGGCCGCAGGAAGGTGCCGGTTCGCGCCCGCGTCGCCGAAGGCGAGGAGCGGGCCGATCTCTGGCGGCGCCACAACGAGCAGTACGCGGGCTTCGACGACTACGAGGCGCGGACCGGCCGCGAGATCGCGGTCTTCGTGCTCGAGCCGGTCCTCGCCTGACGAGTCGGAGACGACGTCAGGCCAGGACGCAGGGAGCGTGGCGTGCTCCGCACGCGAGCGACCGAGGACGCCGCCTGACGTCGTCTCCGACCGTCAGCCGGCCTCGCGCAGCATCTGCGCCTCGGGCAGGCGTTGCAGCTTTTTCAAGGTGTTGTTCTCGATCTGGCGGACCCGCTCGCGGGTGACGCCGAATGCGTTGCCGACTTCCTCCAGCGTCAGCGGCTCCGCGCCGGTCAGGCCGTAGCGCAGCTCGATCACCTCGCGCTCGCGCCGGGGCAGCGCCGCGAGCGCCTTGCGCACGCCCTCCTTCTGCAGCTGTTCGCTCGCCTCTTCGAACGGCTCGGCGGCCGTATCGTCGGCGACGAAGTCGCCCAGCTCGGAGTCGTCCTCGTCGCCGACCGGCTTCTCCAGCGAGATCGGCAGCTGGGCGACGCGGAGGATCTCCCGCACTTCACCGAGCGGCCAGCGCAGCTCCACGGCGATCTCTTCCGGCTCGGGCTCGCGGCCCAGCCGCTGCACGAGCTGGCGCTCGACGTGGGCGACCCGGTTCAGCTTCTCGACCATGTGGACCGGGATGCGGATCGTCCGCGCCTTGTCGGCGATCGCCCGCGTCACCGCCTGGCGGATCCACCAGGTCGCGTAGGTGGAGAACTTGTAGCCACGGCGGTAGTCGAACTTCTCGACCGCCCGGATCAACCCCAGCGAGCCCTCCTGGATCAGGTCGAGGAAGTTGAGGCCGCGGCCCAGATAGCCTTTGGCGATCGAGACGACCAGCCGCAGGTTGGCCTCGACCATCTGCCGCTTGGCGACCATGTCGCCGCGCTCGATCCGCTTCGCCAGCTCGACCTCCTGCGAAGCCGTCAACAGCTCGACCCGGCCGATCGAGCGCAGGTAGAGGCGCAGCGAGTCGAGGCTCGGTTCGATCGTCAGGTCCAGCTCCGGTTTGCGTGACTGGCCGTTGGTCGCCCCGGCGCGCTGCTCCTTGTAGGCGCTGACGCCGTCTTCGGCGATCACTTCGACGCCACCCTCGACCAGCTGCGCGTGCAGGGCGGCGACCTGCTCCTTGGTCACCTCGACCTCCTCCAGTGTGCCGGCGATGTGCTCGAAGGTCAGGTAACCGCTCTCGCGGCCGAGCGCGGCCAGCGCCTGGAGCTCCTGCGGCCCGGCCAACGGCTGAGCATCGGAATCCTGATTCAGTCCCTGGGGGACCGTCTCCAACGGCTCGATCTCACTGCCTCCGTAACCCTGGTTCCCCTCCATGGGGCCGGCCCCAACGCTCCGACCTCGGAAGTATAGGAGAACTCATCGCCTACTCTTTAGCTGGCGATGGCGAGCCGTACGACCACCACCCTCCCCCCCGATGCAGCCGACGTTCAGTCGTCGACGCCGGCGACGCAGGTGAGCCTCTCGCGGGTCGGCGTCACCGGGGTCGAGAAGGTGATCAGGGTCCAGGCCGACGGGGCCGAGAACACCTACCACGCCGACTTCGAGTGCTTCGTCGACCTCAATCCGCGCCAGGCGGGCGTGCACATGTCGCGCTTCGAGGAAATCGTCGGCGAGGCGATCGACGAGGTCGTGCTCGGCGAGGCGTTCCGCGCCGAGGTCCTCGCCGCCCACATCGCCCAGCGGGTGCGCGAGCGCCAGGGCGGCCTGCGGGCCGAGGTCTCGGTCACCGCCCGCTACCCGGAGACGGTGACGACGCCGGCGACCGGGCTGGAGACGCAGGAGATCTACGTCCTCTTCGGCACCGCGGTCGACTCGCCGCGCGGCACGCGGACGCTGACCGGCGTGCAGGCGCAGGGAATGACCGCCTGCCCCTGCGCGCAGGAGATGGTCGCCGGCCTCGGCCGCGAACGGCTGGCGGAGCGGGGCTTCGACCCGGAGCAGATCGAGCGGGCGATCGAGGCGGTGCCGGTCGCCACCCACAACCAGCGCGGGATCGGCACCCTGCACGTCGGCTGCCCCGAGGGCGGGCCGGCCTGGGTCGACGCGCCGGAGCTGCTGCGGATAGTCGAGCAGTCGATGAGCTCGGAGATCTACGAGCTGATGAAGCGGCCCGACGAGCTGGCGGTGGTCGCCAAGGCGCACGCGCAGCCGCGCTTCGTCGAGGACTGCGTGCGGGAGATGGTCCGCCGCGTGGTCGAGGACTACCCGGACCTGCCGGGCGAGGCGTTCGTGATGGCCCGCCAGGAGAACCTCGAGACGATCCATCGCCACAACGTCGTGGCTGAGCGCTACGGCGGGCTCGACGAGCTGCGCGGAGAGCTGCGGGGCGGCGAGCACCAGCGCCGCCACACGACTATGCGCGAGTGGCTGGAGGCTCCGGCGACCTGAGCCGCCGCCGCAGGCCGAAGAAGTAGTCGGCGCCGCTGATCAGGGTCGCGGCGACGGCCAGGTAGACGAGGACGTTGACCCAGGCCGGGGCCGGGTTGGTAGCGATCAGGGCGATCACCGCGGCGATCTGCAGCACGGTCTTCACCTTGCCCATCCAGCTGGCGGCGATCACGATGCCGCGCTCGGCGGCGATCGCGCGCAGCCCGGTGACCGCGATCTCGCGGGCGATGATCACCATCGCCACCCAGGCCTGCAACCGGTGCAGCGAGACGAGCGAGACCAGTGCCGCGGTGATCAGCAGCTTGTCGGCGAGCGGGTCCATCAGCTTGCCGAAGGTGGTGACGGAGGCGCGCGAGCGGGCGAAGTAGCCGTCGAGACCGTCGGTCAGCGCCGCCAGGGCGAAGACCGCGGCGGCCAGCGCGTCGCCGTTCGGCGTCTCGCCCAGCAGCGCGACGACGACGACCGGCACGGCGATGATCCGCAGCAGGGTGAGGAAGTTCGGCAGGTTGAGCGGAAACATGGCTCACTTCGCCTTCTCGGCGGCGAGTTCGACGTCGCGCTTTTCGAAGAAGGTCTCGCCCTCGATGCTGATGCGGGGGACGACACGGCCGAGCGAGCGCGGCAGCCACCAGGCGCGGCGGCCGAGCAGCACCATCACCGCCGGCACCAGCAGGCAGCGGACGACGGTCGAGTCGATCGCTATCGCCACCGCCAGCCCGACCCCGAACTCCTTCACCACCGGGTCGCCGTTGAGGACGAAGCTGGTGAACACGCAGACCATGATCGCCGCCGCCGAGGTGATCACCCGGCCGGTGTTGGCCAGCCCTTCGATCACCGCCCGGCGCTCGTCGCCGTGCTGCTTGTAGTGCTCTCGCATCTGCGTCAGCAGGAAGACCTCGTAGTCCATCGAGAGCCCGAAGAGGATCGCGAACATCAGCAGCGGCACGAAGCTGACGATCGGAATCGATTGGTCGAGGCCGATCAGCGAGGAGCCCCAGCCGAGCTGGAAGACCGCGGTGACGACGCCGTAGGCGGCGGCAACCGAGAGCAGGTTCATGGCCGCCGCCTTGACCGGCACCAGCAGCGAGCGGAAGGCGATCAGCAGGACGACGAAGCTGAGCGCGACGACGATCGCGATCATCAACGGCAGCTTGTCGCCGATCTGGGTCGCGAGGTCGATGTAGCCGGCGGTCTGGCCGCCGACGTAGGAGTGCGCGCCCGTTCCCCTCAGCGCCCTCGGGATCTCGGTATCGCGCAGGCCTTCGACCAATTCGACCGTCGTGCTCGCCCACGGCTGCGACTGCGAGAGCACGGTGAAGACCGCCACCGTCTCCTGCTTGTCGAGGGTCGGTTCGGTCACCGCGGCGACGTCGGGAACGGCGCCGACCTGCTTCTCCAGTCGCGGCAGGACCTGCTTCGCTTCCGCCGGCGAGCCGAATTCGGACGCGATCAGCAACGGCCCGTTGACCCCCGGGCCGAAGCCCCTGGTGAGGCTGTCGAAGGCCTGGCGCGAGGTCGTGTCCTTCGGCAGGGCGCCGATGTCGTTCTGCCCCAGTTCGAGCTGGGTGACCGGCAGGGCGAGGACGACCAGCACCGCGAGGGCGGCGATCGCCGAGCGCCAGGGCCGCGCCGCGACCCCGTCGGCCCAGCGCAACCAGCCGTGCGGCTTCTTGTCGTCGGGGTGAGTCTTGCCCAGCTGGACGCGCAGCGAATCGATCCGCGGGCCGAGCGCGCCGAGCATGGCCGGCAGCAGGGTCGCCGCCGCGCAAACCGCGGTGACGACGGCGATCGCCGCGGTGAAGCCGAGCGTGGCGACCAGCGGGATGCCGGCGAAGGCGAGCGAGCAGAGGGCGATGACCACGGTGAAGCCGGCGAAGACGACGGCGCCTCCGGCGGTCGCGGTGGCGCGCGGGACCGACTCGTGCAGCTCCATCCCGCCGCGCAGCTGGAGTTTGTGCCTGGTGACGATGAACAGCGCGTAGTCGATCCCGACCCCGAGCCCGATCATCATCGCCAGGGTCGAGGCGACGCCGGGGATTTCGAAGGCGTGCTCGAGCAGGCGGATGATCGAGAGCGTGCAGGCAAGCCCGGTCACGGCGGAGACGATCGGCAGCACCATCGCCGTCGCGGTGCCGAAGGCGAAGAGGAGGATGACGATCGCGGCGGCGATGCCGATCGCCTCGCTGACCTCGGTGGCGGGTTTCGAGAGCTGCTGGCCGATATAGCCGCCGACCGCGGTCTCGAGCCCGGCCGCGCGGGCGGGCCCGGCCGCGTCGAGGACCTCCCGCGCCGTCGCTTCGTCGAGTTCCCCCGGCCCGACCGAGAGGACCACCGGGATGTAGCCGATCGCCCGGTCCCCGCTGAGGAAGGCGGCGCCGGCCGGGCTGAGCGGGCTGAGCGCCGAATTGACCTCGGGCAGCGCTTCGAGCTGCTTCACCGTTTCGGCGACAGGGCCGGCGTACTCCGGGTCGGTCAGCTTCTTGCCGCCGGTCGCTTCCAGCACAAGGGGGTTGCTGCCGTAGGCCTGCTCGGGCAGGTTGTCTTCCAGCAGTTCGGTCGCCTTGGTCGAATCGGTCCCCGGCAGGGTCAGGTTTTCGCTCGTCTTGCTGCCCGAGGCCTGGCCGAGGCCGAGCAGAGCCACGGCTGCGACGACCCATGCGGCGATGACCGGCCAGTGATGGCGGGAACAGAAGCGCCCGATTGCGTAGAGCGGGCCGGTCACCGCGCCATCATCCCCCACCGGTCGTGACCGCACCGCCCGGCGGCGGCGCCTGGCCGCCGTCGAACGCCTCCGGCACGGAGGCAGCCGGGCCGGCACCGAGTCCCTGGCGCAGCACGACCAGGTGCTGGGCATGACCGGCGGCCAGCGATGCGGCAAGGCCGCGCGGCGCCGCGGTGTTGAGGCGCGGCGCCGCGCCGAGGTCGGAGGACAGCGCGGCGCTTTCCAGTTCGTAGGCGAGCGCCAGGAACTCGGCCTGGCCCTCGACGCCGGCGAAGTCGAGTTCCCCCGCTTCGGCGTCGGTTTCGCCGCCGACACCGCGGATCGCCTTGGTCAGGGCGTCGACGTATTCCTGCTCCTGGGCGCGGAACTCACGCCCGACCGCACGGAAGCGGCCGCGCAGCAGCGAGCGGCCGCGGGCGTAGGCGTCGACCGCGGTCAGCTCCTGCGAGAGCGCGGCGTTGAGGATCGCCGCATCCGAGGCCTTTTCGGGATCGGTGCGGGCGCCGTGGCCGCTCTTGCCGCAGCCGCACGCCAGCAGCGTCGTGGCGGCGCAGAGCGCGAGAACGGCGGCGGTGCGGCCGAAGCCGCACCGCCCGCCGTAGCCACGCAAGTGCCGATCAGCGCCCACCGGCCGCGAAGCCTACGGGCTCGGGCCTCCTCCGGCGGCAGGCGCCGGCGAGTGGCGCTATTTCCTCTTCGCTTTGGCTTTGGCTTTGGCTTTGCCTTTGGCTTTGCTTTTCACTTTGCCTTTGGCTTTGGCTTTGGAGCCGCTGGAGCGCTTCTTCCCCGACTTGGGGTTTGCCCGCTCGGCCGGCAGCTCGATGCCCATCATCGCCACCATGACATTCACGCCATCCTCCTGCGTGCGGGTCATGCGGTCGGTGCTCTCGGACTGGATCTTCATCAAGCCTTCCAGAGCCTTGTTGAGGACCTTGCCCGCGTCCGCCCAGCCCTTCTGGTCGAGAAGGAGCGGCGTCCGGCTCATATGCCGATCCTCGTGGGCATCGACCGTCCCCGCCTTCAGCCCGGCGGACACGTCGTCGAGCACCATCTGCATCAGATCGGCGCTCATCCCTTCGCGCACCGATTTCGGCAGTTTTTTCCAGTCGGAGTCGGCGATGTACGGGCGTGACGTCGCCCGGTAGTAGTGCTCGACCGCACCGCGTCGCGGCTCGGTCTTGACCAGCGTGATGCATTCGTAGTCTTTGAGCACTTTGACGTGGTAACTGACCTGACTGAGGCCTTCTTCGAGCTCTTGGGCGAGTTCGTTCGGGCTTGCCATTCGTTCGTTGAGGATCGTCAGGATTTCGACCCGCAATTCGTGCGCGAGGGCTTTGACGAGCTGGAGATTTACTCCGCCGGTGGTCTTGGCCTTGCGCTTGGTCTTGCTTTTCCTGGTTTTGCTCCTTGCAGCCAAAGTGAGCCTCCAATGTGTTGCGTGGCTATCTAACTACTCCATCCTATTACCAGCAAGGGCATTTCTCAAGCGAAAGTCCAGCAAATCCCCCTAATTTGCTGCGTGTACGCCCATTAGTGGAACTTTCTCCATCATTTCTCCGGTCAGTCCCGCCGCTGCATTCAAACAGCAGCCAGGGTTATCCAGGGAGTCGGGAGAGGGGGGTGAATGAGATGAAGATCGGAGCTTCCAGCCAGGTTGTCCCGCTGCTCATGGTCCACAAGACCGCCTAAGTACTGCTCCGGCAGGGCCCTGTTCGTTCGTTGACGGACAGGGCTCCGCTTGCCTTCGGGCATCCACGGGCGGCCGGGTCGTGATTCGCTTACGCGATGGCCCGTCCATCGGCAGCCACCGGTCAGGCAAGCCTCGAGAGGCTGACGGCTGAAATCCACTCCTGCCGTGCCTGCCCGCGCCTGGTCGCCTGGCGCGAGGCACAGGCCGCCAATCCGCCGCGCCGTTATCGCGGCGAGCGGTACTGGGCCCGGCCGGTGGCCGGATTCGGAGATCCCGATGCCTCGATCGCGATCATCGGCCTGGCCCCGGCCGCGCATGGCGCCAACCGCACCGGCCGGATGTTCACCGGCGACCGCTCCGGCGACTGGCTCTATGCAGCCCTCCACCGCGCCGGCCTTGCCAACCGGCCCGAGTCCCGGCGTCCGAAGGACGGGCTGCGCCTGAAGGGCGCCTACGTCACCGCAGTCGTGCGCTGCGCGCCTCCCGCCAACAAGCCGACGCCGGGCGAGCGCGACAACTGCCTCCCCTACCTCGTCCGCGAGCTGTCACTGCTCGAGCGGTGCCACACCATCGTCGCGCTCGGGGCCTTCGCCTGGACCGGCGCGCTGCGGGCGCTGCGCGAGCCGGGCCGGGACACTCCCAAGCCAATGCCTCGCTTCGGTCACGGAGCCGAGGCCACGGTGGGCGACTGGGCCCTGCTCGGCTGCTACCACCCGAGCCAGCAGAACACGTTCACGGGCCGGCTCACCGAGCCGATGCTGGACGCTGTCTTCGCCCGCGCCCGCGAACTGCCCGGCTAACGGCGCTCGCCGTCCGGGCCGCCGGCGGATTGCCGTCGCGCTGCGCCGCCGGCGGATTCGAACGCCAGCATGAACACGCTCAGCGGGATCGCCTCCCTGGACGGGAGGTTCATCCGCTTGGCGCACCCCTTCTCTATCTCGCGAAGACGCTCGAGCGCGTCGCCCAGCACCCCCATCGCTTCTCGATGGCCCTGCTCGTCGACGGGCATCGTCAACCGACTCTGGTGACCGGTCGTCGAGTTGAAGGTGCCCGCCTTCAGGGCATCGACCGCCTCAGCCACGGTGGCCTGGAGCAGACTGCCGCTGAGCCTGTCCTGGATCGGCTGGGGAAGCCGCATCCAGTCCTCGTCGTCGAGCAAGAGAACCGGTTTGGCCAGCTCGTAGAAATGCTCGTGAAAGCCACGCCGTTTCTCCGTTCGGACCAGCCGGATCATGCCTTGTGATTTCAGCTTTCGCACGTGGTAGCTGACCTCGGTCAGATCCAGTTCGAGGAAGTCGGCCACTTCTTTCGGGCTCGCCACGCCCCATTCGCCGAAGGCGAGCAGGGTCGCCCCGCGCACTTTGTGCGTAAGCGCTTTGGCGAGGATCGGATCGATGATCTGCCTGAACTTGCCGCGCTTCTCCGCCATTGAATACCTCCCTGATTTGCTGGGCGTCTCTCAACCGCTCACCCTAGTACCAAGGGAGGACTCGACCGAGTGCCGCTGTGCTTGCCGGGTTGTCAGCCGAAACCGATTCAGCCACCCACCGGTCTCAAGCTCAGTCATTTCGATCCCATTCCGAGCGAGGTTCGTTACAGGAACGATGCGACCCAGAATCAAACGAACGACCGAGCGAATGCAGGCGCCCAGCGGCGACCTCTTCCTGATGAGGCCCAGCGCCGGCGCCGATGTCCAGATCGAGAACCCCGACGAGGAGGGGCTGCGGCTGCTCGACGCGCTCGACGGCAGCAGCGAGCGGGAGGAGCTGGAGGAACGCTTCGGCGCGAATGAGGTCGGCGACCTCCTGGCACAGCTCGAGGAGCTCGGGCTGATCGAGGATGCCGCCGACGACGACCTGATCTCCGATCGGGTCATGGAGCGCTTCGACCGCCAGATCCGCTACTTCAGCGACATCTCCACCGGACCGACTCCGTCGCAGTGCCAGGCGCGGCTCGAAAGCGCCAGGATCGCCGTCCTCGGGGTCGGCGGCCTCGGCGGCTGGTCCGCCTGGTCGCTCGCCTGCACCGGGGTCGGCGAGATGCTGCTGATCGACGGTGACCGGGTCGAGCTGAGCAACCTCAACCGGCAGACGCTCTACACCGAGGCCGACATCGGCCGGCTCAAGGCGGAGACCGCAGCGGAGAGGCTGGGCGCCTTCAACTCCTCGATCAAGCTGGAGACGGTCTGCGAGCGGATGGACGGCGAGGAGGCGATCGCCGAGCTGATCGAGGGCTGCGACGTCGTCATCGACGCCGCCGACTGGCCCGCCCACGACATCGAGCAGTGGGTCAACAACGCCTGCTTCGCGGCGGAGATCCCCTACATCACGATGAGCCACTTCCCGCCGATCGCCCGGGTCGGCCCGCTGTACGTGCCGGGAAAGACCGGCTGCTTCGCCTGCCAGGTCGCCGCCTACCGGCGCAGCTATCCGATGTTCGACATCGCGATCGAGCAGCGCCGGGCGAAACCGTCCCCGGCTGCGACCCTGGGGCCGGCCTGCGCGCTGATCGGCGGCCAGATCGGGCTCGACATACTGCACCTGCTGACCGGGCTGGCCGAGCCCTCGACCCTCGGCACGGGCCACATCTACGACCTGCGCACGATGCAGGTCGAGCGCGAGGAGGTCGTGCCGGAGCCGGATTGCCCGGTCTGCGGTCACCTGCCGCCCGCCGGCCGGGTGGCGAAGGAGTCGGAGAGCTCGACCCGCTCTTAGCGCGCCCCGGGCCCGGCTCCTAGAATGGAGACGCAGCGCCGGCGTAGCTCAGTTGGTAGAGCACTTCATTCGTAATGAAGGGGTCCTCGGTTCAAGTCCGAGCGTCGGCTTTGGGATGGATCACTACTGATTGATCCGATCCTTCAGCTTCGGGAATCAGGTGATATTGGACCCTGTAGCCGAGCGCATGCGCGTAGCGGTCGACGGTTGAGATCCGCGCATCCGTTGCCGAGGACTCCAGGCGCGCGATGCTCGACTGCGAGCTTTGCATCGCGGCGGCTATCGCCGTTTGCGAGCGCTCATCCTCACGGCGCTTCGCGGCCAGCGCGTTCAGCAGCTCGCGGCGCCGGACAGCAGCATCGACAAGGTTTGGGAAGTCGGGATCCCGCGCCGTGCGCTCCGCAACTACTTCATCGAGAAAGTCTCTTTCAGTCATCGATATCTCCTTTCAGATATCTAAATTAGCATCTTAAAAGAGAGATAGCTATCCCGAATCCGACTTCGCCTTTCGGCCTCGGCGCTCCCAGTCTCGCAATCGCGTCGGTTCTGCTTTCATTGCAGACAAACAGTAGCGACCCCTGCGATCCTCGGTTCAAGTCCGAGCGTCGGCTTGACCAACGGTCTTGCGTTGCGATTACGACAGCGGGGTGCCGGCGAGGCTGGCTACCTTCCAGGCGCCGCCTTCGCTGGCCATCGGCATCGCGATGACGGTCTTGCCGGTCCCGGTGTAGATGAGGAAGGCGCGTTCGCCTTCGATCCGCAGCGAGGCGACGTTCGCTTGCGCCGCTTCTTCCTTCATCGCCTGCCCGGCGGCGGGATTCGTCAGCTGTTCGAGGATGGAGGCGCAGCTCGGGTTCCCGGCCTGCTTGGCGCGGGCCGCGAGCTGCTCGAACGATTCGATCACGCTCTTCGACATGTAGGAGCAGACGGCGGCCCAATCGGCCTCGGCACGCGCGTCGAGGAAGTTGTGCAGGGCGGCAGCCGCCTGTGTCGAATTCGGAGCCGCCGGCCTCGGTGCCGAATTCCTGGACGCTGTTGTCGCCTCCCTTGACCCTGTACTGCGCCGAGCCGCCGCCGGAATCGTGGTGCTGCTTCGGCTTGAAGCGTTCCGCGCCGGTGCTTTCGCCTCCACCGGAGCCCGAGCCGGCTTCTTCGCCGGAGGCCGACTTGCCTTCGCCGGAACCGGTCGTCCCTTCGCCGCTCGACTTGCCTCCCGCCTGAGCCGACGTGCTCCCTCCGGCGGCGGTCGAGCTGGAATCGCTCCCACCGCCGCAGGCGGCGAGTCCCACAGCGAGCAGCAGTACGGTCAGCGCCGCGGCCGGCATCTTCGATCCCCCCCTCACAGAGGACATCCTAGGGAATGTGGAATTGCGGGCTTCTACGGAGAGAACCCCCCGGCGCCCGGTTAGCATCGGAGCGATGGCGGAGGGAATCTCGATCATTCTCGCGGACGACCACACGGTCGTGCGGCGGGCGTTGCGGCTGCTGCTGGACGAAGAGCCCGGCTTCGAGGTGGTCGCCGAGGCGGACGACGCCGATAGCGCGGTTCGCTACGTGCGTGGGCACAAGCCGACCGTGCTGATCCTCGACCTCAACATGCCCGGACGGCCCAGCCTGGAGGCGATCCCTGACATCCGCGAGGCCTCCCCCGAGACGAAGATCGTCGTCCTCACGATGCAGAAGGAGCCGGCCTTCGCCCGCCAGGCGCTGCAGCTCGGGGTGCTCGGCTACGTGCTGAAGGAGGCTGCCGACGACGAGCTGGTGCAGGCGGTGCGCCGCGCCGCCGCCGGCGAGACCTACCTGCAGCCGGCGCTGGGGGCCAAGCTGGCCGCCGAACCGGAGATCGGCCGCCGAGCGACCTGAGCGAGCGCGAGACCGACGTGCTGCGGCTGATCGCGCTCGGCCACACCAACGCCGAGATCGCCGAGCGGCTCTACATCAGCGTGCGCACGGTGGAGACCCACCGCGCCCACATCCAGCAGAAGCTCGGGGTCAGCAGCCGCGCCGAGCTAGTTCGCAGCGCGCTCTCCCGAGGGCCTGTCGAGACCTGAGCCGGCGTCTGCGGCGACGGGGATCGAGGCCATCATCCGCGTCCCGGAGCCGGGACGCGATTCGATCTGCAGCTCGCCGCCGGCCAGTTCGACCCGCTCGCGCATCCCGACCAGGCCGAAGCCACTGTGCGCGGCGTCGGGCTCGAAGCCGCAACCGTCGTCGGAGACGAGCACGTCGATCCGTTCCTCGCGCTGCGCCACCTGTAGCGTCACCGCGCTCGCACCGGCGTGCTTGGCGACGTTGGTCAGCCCCTCCTGCACCAGCCGGTAGATGGCCGTCTCCAGCTCGGGATCGAGCCGCTCGACCTCGACCGTGAGGTCGGTTGCCAGATCGATTCCGGCCGAGCCGGAGACGCGTTCGGCCAGATCCTCCAGCGCCGCGCGCAGGCCGAGCTGGTCGAGCGTCGCGGGACGAAGCTCGGTGATCAGCGCCCGCAGCTCCTCGATGTCGCGGCCGACCTCCTCCAGCGCCTCCGCCACCGCTTCGGACAGCACCTCCGGATCGCCTCGCTTCAGCGCCGAGGAGAGCAGGACGCGGCGCGAGCCCAGCCCCTGGAGGACCGAATCGTGCAGCTCGCGCGCCCAGCGCGCCCGCTCGCGCTCCGCCGTCATCAGGCTCTGCCGCAGCCGCTCCTCGGTGACCGACTGGACCGTGGCCACGGCGGTGGCGGCGCTGGCCGAGGCGGCGGTCAGCATCCGCGCGTCTTCGGGATAGAAGTCCGGCCCTTCCTCGACGCGGTCGAGCGCCACGATCGTCCCCAGCGACCTGCCGCGAAAGCTGAGCGGCGCGAGCAGCGCCGCGCGTGACTCGAGGCCGAGCCCGCCGACCGCGACCAGCGCGTCCTCGGCCGTTTCCGCCTCCAAGCTCACGTAGCGGCCGACGGGGTCGGAGCCGCAATCCCCCGCCGCCGCGACCACCTCGAGGCGCGGCCCCCCGTCCCGCAGCAGGACCAGCAGCGAGCGGGCGCCGACCAGCGCCCGGGCGCGCTTGGCGATCGTCTCCAGCACCCGCGAGCGGTCGGTCTCACCTCCCACCGCACGGGCGATCTCGGTCGTCGCCTCCAGCCCGTGCACCGCCCGCTCCAGCGCCTCGCGCTCCTCCTCGGACTGCTTGTAGAGACGGACGTTGAAGATCGTCACCGCCGCCCATTCGGCGAGGATCGTCACAGCTTCCTCGTCGGCTTCGTCGAATTCGCCCCCCTCCTTCTCGGTCAGGTAGAGGTTGCCGTAGGTCTGGCCGCGAACGACGATCGGCACGCCGAGGAAGCTGTGCATCGACGGATGGCCCGGCGGGAAGCCGTAGGAGCGTGGATGGGCGCCGACCTCGCGCAGGCGCAGCGGCGCCGGATTGCGGGTCAGCTCGCCGAGCACGCCGCGGCCGCGCGGCGGGTCGCCGATCTTCGTCCGGGTCTCCTCGTCCATGCCGACGTAGACGAAGCGCTCGAGCTCGCGACGGTCCTCGTCGAGGATGCCGAGCGCCGCGTAACGGGCACCGGTCAGCTCGCGCGCCACCTCGACGACCTCGCGCAGCACGGCCTCGAGGTCGAGCTGGGCGACCAAGCCCCTGCCGACGTCGATCAGTCTCCGCAGACGACGTTCATCCAGCACCTCGCGGCTCACTGGTCAAAATGTACTGGAAGGGCTGCTGTACCCTGCTCCCCTTGGGAGATGCGCCCTCCTTTAGGGCGGCACAGTCGATGCCGACCAGAAGACACTTGCCCACTCGCAAGTGGACCTCTGCCGCGGTCGGGGCGGCCCTGGCGCTCGTTCTCTCGCTGGCCGTCGCCGGCGCGGCGACGCCCCAGGGCCGGATCGTCCTGCACGGCGCCGCTTCGGGCTCGCGCCTGCAGCTGAGCACACGCGGGGGGCGCCTGGTCGTCGAAGGCGGGATGGCGAGGCAGCACCCGGCGGGCTGCCAGATGCGCCATCGCCGGCTGCTCGCCTTCTGCCGCCTGGCGGGCGCCGGGGCGATCGAAGTCGACATGGGACCCTCCGGCGACCTCGTCGAAGTGCGGAACCGACTGCCGCTGCCCCTGACCGTCCAGCTCGGCGCGGGATCCGACAAGTTCATCGGCAACGGCGAGGCCGACACCTGTTACTCGGAAGGCAGCCGCCGCAACCGCTGCGTCGGCGGGCCCGGCAACGACGTCTGCATCACCGGCAACCGGAACAGCGACTGCGTCGGCGGGCCCGGCAACGACGTCTGCCGGACCGGGGCGGGCAGCGACGGCTGCTGGGGAGGCCCCGGGCGGCGACGTATGCCGGATGGGCCCCGGCCACGACGGCTGCCACGGCGAAGGCGGCAACGACCGCCTGTTCGGCGGCCCCAGCAGCGACCGGCTCTACGGCGGCGCCGGCTTCGACGCCTGTGACGGCCTGCCGGGCCGCGGCCACTCGGAAGGCTGCGAGAGCGGCCCGCGGCGCTGATCGTCGCTTGGAGCCTTATACAGGCGTGGCGCCGCCCGGCGGGGGCGGCGGTGGAGGCGGCGGTGGCGGTGGCGGTGGCGGTGGCTCCGATGGAGGCGGCGGCGGCTCAGAGCCCGACGGAGCGGCGGGCGCGGCTGCAGCCGGCGCCGTCTCCCCCTTGATCGCGATCAACCGGAAGTAGATGACGGCGGCGACCAGCGCCGCCACCGGCGCCGTGAGCGTCGAGGCGATCAGGCTGAAGATGACGCGGCTCACGGCCGCCTCGGAGATCGCCACCCCGATCGCACTGAGGATCACGTTGGCGGCGACGACGATGATGTAGACGACGACGATCACGCCGAAGACCTGCCAGCCGTTGCCACGGACCAGCTCGCGCGAGCGCCCGAAGGCGTTCATCACACCGCTGCGCTCGACCACGATCACCGGCGCGATCACCGACCAGATCGTCAGCAGGATCAGCCCCGGGACGATCAGCAGGAGGAAGCCGATGCCGATCGCGATCCCGGCCAGCAGGCCGGCGCCGATCAGCGGCAGGACCACCGGTCCGGTGGCCCGCACGAGCTCCTCGATCGAGAAGTCGCGGCGGCCGTCCTGCACGTCGCTGACCAGGTTCACGACCATGCCCTGGTAGAGGGTCGCGGCGATCACGCTGACCGCCAGCACGATCGGCACGAGCGCCAGGCTCCCGGCGAGGATCACGTCGACCACGGCGACGATCAGGTAGATGCAGAAGGCCAGCGGGAGCAGCACCCCCGCCTGCGATCCGTAGGTGGAGAAGGACTGGCTGAGCGTGGCGCCGACATCGAGCTTGCGTTCCATGCCGTGTGCTTCTACCTCACGGGGCTCGTCCCTGCAAGGCCAGAAGCCGAATGATGCGGGAAAAACAGAGGGGCTGGGGCTCAAACCCACGAGCGCCTTGCGACGCCAACGGTTTTCGAGACCGCTGGATCAGTGAGCGGCCAGATCGGGCTTGAGGACCCGGCTGCTCCCATCGGATGAGACGAGAACGACTGAAAGACCTTCGTCCGCGGCGCGCTCGATGTCATGGCCAGCCGAGGGGGTGTCGGCGTCAATGAACGCAGCGCGGTCCGGATAGGGCGAGCGGCCCTCGATTGCCAGGTCGATTGCTTCGTCCATCACCTTGGCGGCGGGAGAGCGATTGCTGTCGGCGGTCATTGCCTTTCCCATCCTTCGATCAACTCGCGGTATCCGCGCTCGACCTCGGAGATCGCGGCGCGCATTCCTTCTCCAAGGGTACCGCTATGGAAGACCGTTCCCGGCTCCTTTCCTTCGCTGCGCGTATATCGGTGCATCTCGTTGTGGTCGTGAGCGCTGTCGTAGACGCGAATCGTCTCCGTCCCCTTCTCGGTGTCGAGCAGCAGAACCACCGCGTAGTCAACGACGTCGCGGCCGTGTGTCGTGAACTGGACGCGCAGCAGAGCCCCGAGGGCGTGGTCGAGAATCCGACGGTAGTAGGCGCTCACGGTCGCCTCACACGCTATGGAAGTCCTCGCTGGATCGCTCGGCCCAGCGGTCCCCGAGTGCCGGCGAGGGCCAGCAGATGATCGAGCGTGGCCTGCCCGTCGCCGCGAGGCAGGTCGAATCTCACCGCGTAGGGGGCGATGCGCTCTGCGACGTCGGTGGCGTCCTCGAGCCCGCCCTCGAGGACCTCGGCGGCGATCCGCCCCACAGCGCCCGGCTCGACGTGGTCGGCGAGAAGGTCGGCGATCGTGCGGGCGGCGCGGGTCACGGGCAGGCCGGAGAGAACGATTCGATCCGCGGCCGGCACCTTGCCGCGATGCAGGCGGACATCGCGGCGCCGCGTCTGGCGCCGTCGCAGCAGCGTGAGCTCGTGCACGTCTGCGCGAAGATCGCCGACTCGGTGGAGGCTCGCGGCCGAGGCATGCGAGACGACCGCGTCGCCGAGGTCGTCGAGGCGGGCCCAGGCGGGCGCCTCAGGAGCGAGCTGAAGCCAGGCGGCCCGCAGCTCGAGATGATCGGGCTCCCCGGAGCCGCGAACGCGAAAGACGCCGTGCGCTACTCGCTCCAGCCGACCGTCCGTCGTCAGCCGGGCCAGCGACGTATGGCCAACTCCCGCCTCCTGCGCCTGACGTCGCGTGATCAGTCCCCACTGACCCTCCGCAACCTCGGATAGTCGCTGCATCGGCCGTGACATACTGCAAAGTATACCGAAATCGGGATACTTTGCAGACAGCGGGCTAGACTGGTGCCATCTCCGCCTCGTGCTTGCCGTGGCGAAGCTCCACTGGAGCGAGCTGGGAGAGAACCGGCGTCGAGCCCTGGACAGGACACTTCAGGAGATCGAGCCATTGAGATGAGCGGTCTGTCCCTGTAAGGCGTCCCCCAGGGTCGATCAGCGGAGGGGGTGTCCCCCGATCTTGAGGGCTCAAGAAACCCCTGGGAACAGCCAGGGAATCTCGCAAACTGCCGAATGAGACGAGCGGTCACGGGCCGCGCGTCCGGACAAGCACGTAGCTTCTCGACGTGCACCCATCCCGCAGGACACGAGGCAACGGATGAGCCCCGAAGGCGATATCTCCCGGCCGGGTAAGGCCGAGATCGTCGTCGGGCTCGTGGGCGCAGCCGGGACCGACGCAATCGCCGTCGATCCGGCGAAAGCCAGCGAAGACAAAGTATTGATTCGGCGATTTGTCGGAGTGGGACCGCCTCGTTACCTCGATCTGTTCTCAAAGCCGAGGCGCAAGAACTCGGTCGGCGACCGGGTCGATTGGGACGAGGCGGAGGCCACGCCGCGCCTAGTCAAAACGGAGACCGCCTACCTGGCGAATGAGGAGGAGTTCATCGTTGAGTTTCAAGACGCGATCGAACGCGTCGAGCTACAAAAGGAGGGATGAGAAATGGAGGAGCGGAGCGGCTGGCTTGAGCGCAGCTTCAAGCAAGCACGCGCAAACATCGAGGCACGTCCGGAGCACCTGAAGCCCGAGCGATACCGAACGGCGAAACGAGCAGCGAAAGGTCAGGCAAAAGGGCGCGCCCGGCGCGCGAAAGCTGACTGACAAATCTGACCCCCTGGCGACATCCGCACCTGGCGAACCGCCTTCGATGATGGAGATAGCCGGCGTTTGTCGCGCCTGGTGATTCAGCCAACGCTTTCTCGCAACCGGTCATACACCTTCCGCACGTAGAACTCCCCGAGGGTCGCTCGGAAGTCTTCGTCGTCGAGGATCTTCTTGTAGATCTCGTCGTTGGCGTCGACGCGGGTCGTAGGGTTCTTCGGCCGGGTAGCCGGACTGGGTGTAGGTCTGTTCACGCGCCTGGTTGAAGGCGATCCCCAGCGCCCCGACTTCGCTCTGGACACTTTTTCCTTCGTGGTCTTCCAGCACGAGCATCGCCAGGTCTCCGGCCTCGTCTGGTTCTCGGGTTCCGGCGGTTTCCGCCCACTGCGGGGTGGTCGCGTAGGCTTCCGCGCCCCACTCCCCGAACGGCTCGTTGCCTTCGCGGTAGCCGGGGACGAAGACGACATAGCTGGCCACCGTGCCGGTTTCGGGGTCAATTACACAGTGCCCGGCGGTGAGAACCACGCTGCCGCTGGCCGAGCTGATGACACTGCCCGAGCACTGATAGGACTCGTGGGCGAGACGGGTTCGATATTCGCCGTAGACGATGCCGTTCGCGTTGTTGGGAAACGCGGTCGAATCGCCGGTGTCGGTGCCTTCGATCGCGGCGGTGTCGGCGGCTGTTCTCCTGAGCGCTCCGGTGCGTAACTCCGCAGCCGAAGCGCCCGGCGACCTGGGCGGCACATAGCTCGGCGGCCCCACAGCTTCGCCGTCCCCAGAGCGGGCGCCGTTCGAGGAGCGCCCATCGAGGAGACGCGGCGGCAGCGGCTCCGCGCCTCGCCTCCGCACCGCGGTCCAGTGAGAGAGCGCCTGACGGGCGGAGGTCGAAAAGCTGCCCGCGACGACGCCGGGCTGAGCGGCGGCGGCGGGCGCGGCCGCTGCCTTGCCGGTCGGCCCCAAGCCGACGAGCGCCACGGCGGCGCAAGCAACGAACATGATTGCGCTTTGTCGGGCGCCGCCGGCCACGGCTTTCAGCCTTCTTCCGGCGGCCCGCCTGGTACTCCGAGCCGCGACTGGCACTTTTCGTTTGCCGCCTTGAACTTCGGGTCTTCGCGGTCAACTTCGGATTCCTTGAACACGGGCCCTTCGCCGGAGAGGTTCGGTTCCGGCAATTCCACGTCGTCTTCTCCCATGCAGGCGACGTATTCCTTGATTGACTTGCGGAAGGCGCTGGAGTTCATTGGCGGGCCTTCCGGTTTGCCCTGAGGCAGTTCCCCGCCGCATTCTTCGAATGCCTTTTTCATCTTCGCCCCGCCTTTGCCGAAGCCCTGAGGCGGTCCCCCGGTGGGCGGCCCTCCTTCAGGCAGCGTTCCTTCCGGCGGCCCACCCGCAGGGGGGCCTCCCTGGCCCGGTTCGGGCAGTTCGACTCCCTTTTCCTTCAGGCAGGAACGGGTTTCTTCGCTGATTTCGGCGAAGCCACCGGGCCCGCCGGCCTGTTCAGAGCTCGCGGCGCTGCTTTCTGCGGTGGTCGAGTCGCTACTGCCGGAGCCACCGCAGCCGCTGAGGAGCACTGCGACGAGAACCACCAGGGCACTCATCCACCCAATCACATGCACTCGCCCTGGCTTGCCACATCGGTGTTTCGTCTTCATTTCTTCCTCCTCTTTCTGAACTGTTGGAGTGAGCGTCGGCGTCTCATTCGCCGAAGAGTTCCACCGAGCTGCCGCCTTCGCCGCCGCTTTCACTGCCGCCCGAGGCGGGCAAACCACCAAGGGCGCTCGTTTCGACTCCGGATTCGGTGGCGCTGATTGAGCCTGCCTTCACCGTCGAGCCGTGTTTGGCGCCCTGCACGACGACGCTGTCGCCAGGGTGGATCTTCTTCACGCCGACGTTGGAGTCGCGGCTGATCTTCGATCCGTCTTCGACCCGCACGGCGACGGTGGAGCCTTCGGAGTCCTTGACGTAGATCGTGCGGCCGTCGACGCTTGAGACCGTCCCCGACACAGCCGCACCGGAGCCGCTGCCCGGGAAGCCTGCCGGGAGGCTGCCGGACCCTTCGGAGCCCGATCCTCCTCCGGCTTCTTTACCGAGAAAGGAGGGGAGGCCGGCGGGCAGGCCGGCGGCAGAGCCCCCTTCGCTGCCCTTCTGCACGAGCACGCCACCGAGGAAGCCGCAGGCGGCGATCAGGAGGGCGATCAACGCGAGCGGCAAGGGAGCGAGCAGGCGGTTGCGCGGCCGGGGTGGAAGTTCCTCCTCGGCCAGCTCCTCCCACTCCCCCTCGGGCGGGGCTTCGTCAAAGCGCTCATCGTCGCGCTCGTCGATCTGCGGCTCGGTGGCCTGACTCATCTCGTCCTCCAGGTCGGTGTTGTCGGCGCGCTCACTCAAAGCGCAGCGCCTCGATTGGCCGCAGGCGTGCCGCCCGCGCCGCCGGATAGGTGCCGAAGAAGAGGCCGGAGCCGAGCGAGGCGGCGGCGGCCAGGGCGATCGAGTAGGGCGCCACCGCCGGCTGCACGCCTGCGATCTTGAACTGGCTGCCGACGACGCCGACGACTATCCCCAGCACGCCGCCCATCGCCGAGACCAACAGCGCCTCGGTGAGGAACTGGGCGAGGATGTCGCTGCGCCTGGCGCCAATTGCCTTGCGGATGCCGATCTCCCGGGTGCGCTCGGTGACGCTGACGAGCATGATGTTCATCACGCCGATCCCGCCGACCAGCAGCGAAATTGCCGCCACCCAGGCGAGCAGCGTCGTGAAGACCCCTTCGCTGGAACTGGAGGCTTCGATGATCGAGCCCTGGTTGATCACCGTGATCCCTTCGCTGACGCCGTGGCGTTCATCGAGGATCGAGGTGGCCTGCGCTTCGGCTTCGCCAATCGCCTCCTTGCTCACCGCCTGCACGGTGATCGAATTGATTTCTCCGTAGCCGGCGAGGGTGTCTTCGACGGCGCTGATCGGGGCCATCACCACGTCGTCCTGGCTCTGGGTTCCGCTCGAGCCCTTGGCCTTGGTCACGCCGATCACTTCTAAGCTCTTGCCGCTGGCCTGGATCGTCTTGCCGACGGCGCTCTGGCCGGGGAAGAGTTCGGAGGCGACTTCCGGCCCGATCACCGCCACCCGCGCCCTTTCCTTCACCTGGGCCGCGGTGAAGAAGGAGCCCGATTCGACCTGGTAGTTGTGGGCCTCGGCGTAGGAGGGCGTGGTGCCGACGAATTCGCCCGGTTCGTAGCTCGAGGATTCGTAGACCAGTTCGGTGCCGCTGGCGCTGAGCACGGGCGAGACGCTCTTGATCGCCGGCGCCTTCGCGGGGTCTTCGAGCGCTTCGGCGTCTTCCCGGCTCAGCGCCACCGAGACCGTCGCCGAGCCGGCCGTGGTGGCACCGGGCGTGGCAAGAACGGTCAGGGTGTTGGAACCGAGCGCGTCGATGCTTTCCTGCACGGCGTTGGAGGATCCTTTTCCGACCGCGATCAGGACGATCACCGAGGCGATGCCGATCGTGATCCCGAGCACGGTCAGCGCCGTGCGCATCCGGTGGGACGTCAGGCCGACCCAGGCGGTGCGGATCGTCTCGGCGGCCACTAGGCGGTCCTCGCCAGGCGGGTCCGGTCCTCGGCGGCCTCCGCTTCGGAGCGGTCGATCTCGTGGTCTTCGACGATGCGCCCATCCGCGAGCCGGATCAGGCGCCTGGCGTGGGCGGCGACGTCGTCCTCGTGGGTGATCATCACCACCGTGTGGCCGTGGCGGTTCAGCCGCTCGAACACGGCGAGCACCTCCTCGGTCGAGCGCGAGTCGAGGTTGCCGGTCGGCTCGTCGGCGAGGGTCAACGCCGGGTTGGTGACGATCGCCCGCGCGATCGCGACCCGCTGCTGCTGGCCGCCGGAAAGCTCGGCGGAGCTGTGGCCGACACGGTCGGCCATGCCGACCCGCTCCAGCGCGCGCAGCGCCCGTCGACGCCGCTGAGCGCGGGACAAGCCGGCGTAGGCGAGCGGCAGTTCGACGTTTGCCAGCGCCGTGATCTTGGTGACGAGGTTGAAGCCCTGGAAGACGAAGCCGATCTTGCGGTTGCGCAGGTCTGAGAGCTCGTCCTCACTGTGGGTGCGGACGTCAGCGCCGTCGAGCAGGTAGCGGCCCTTGCTGGGGACGTCGAGGCAGCCCAGCATGTTCATCAGCGTCGACTTGCCGCTGCCCGACGGTCCCATGATCGCCACGTATTCGCCGCGCTCGATCCGCAGTGAGACTCCGCGCAACGCATGGACGCGCATCTGGCCGATCGCGTAGGTGCGGGTCATTCCCTCGACCCGGATGACGGGATGGCGACGGGTGTCCATCAGGGCGCCCCCGGAAAGCCGCTCGGTGGCCCGCCAACACTGAATCTCGGAACGCTGCCTCCGCCGGGAAAGCCGCCGCCCCCTTCGCCGAAGCCGCTCGGTGCCCCTTCGCCCCCGGCGGCGGCGGTGACTTCGGGCAGCACCACCGTCTCGCCCGCCGTGAGGCCGCTGAGGACCTGCGTCGTTTCGTCGCCCTTGAGACCGGTCGTGACGCTGCGCTGGGCTTCCTTGCCGTCCTCGAGCACGGTCACGCTGCCACCGCCCGGGCCGGAAGTAATCGCTTCGCTGGTGACGGCGAGCGCGTTACCCACCTGTTCGACGACGACTTCGGCGCTCGCCGACATCCCCGCGCGCACGCCCCTGGCGCTCTGGGTGAGCGTGATCGTCGCCGGATATTCGACGACGCCGCTGCTGGAGCCTTCGCTCGGCAGTACGTCGACCTTGGTCACCCGACCGGCGAGTTCGGTGCCTTCCATCGAGCTGACCGAGACGGTCGCCGGCTGGCCGACCTTGACCTTGCCGATGTCGGACTCGCTGAATGAGACTTCCATCTTCAACCGGCCCAACTGGCTGAGGATGATGAAGGCCGACGAGGAACCCGATTCGCTAGAGCCACCCGACGAGCTGGCGCCAACGGCTCCGAGGCCGCCTATGCCTCCGCCACCCGATTCGCTGCTCGAAGCGCCCGTCGCCGCTGAGGCTTCTCCGCTGACGGTTTCTCCCACCGAGCCCGAAACGGAGGCGATCGTGCCGGAGATCGGTGCCCGCAGCGCGGTTTCGCGGACTTCCTGGCGGGCGCTCTTGACGCTGAGGCGCGCCTGGCGCAGCTTCGCTTCCGCGGTGGCGACGCTGACGGTTGCGCCTGCCGGAGAGCTGGACTGCGCTTCGCTCGGTGCCGCTTCGCCGCTCGGTTCGCTCGCTGCCGCGCTCGGCGCTTCTTCGGGCGCGCCGCTTTCGGGTTCCGTGTTCGGCGGCTCCTGTTCGCCCTTGGCGCCCGACCCCTGGTTCGACTGACCCTTTCCTCCTTCCGACTGGGAGGGCTTGGTCGTGGCGGTGCCCGACCCCCCTTCGGTGCCGCCCTTGCCTTCCGATGGCGCGGGTTCAGTCGTTTCTTTCGTGCCTTCATCGCCTCCCGTCGCGACGGCGGAGCTCGGTTCATAGCTGGCGAGGACCGTGCTTGCACCGCCTTCGTAGACGGCCGAGACTTCCTCGCTTTCCTCGGCCGCTTCGAGCGTTTCCTCGGCTTCGGAGAGCTGGGCTTCGGCGGAGGCAAGCGAGGCTCGCGCGGAGCTGGAGTCGATCCGCGCCAAGACCTCGCCCTTGCTCACCTTCTGACCCGCTTCGACGTCGACCTCGGTGACTTCGCCTGAGGCGCCGAAGTTGAGTTCGACCTGCTGGGCGGCTTCGAGGCTGCCGTTTCCGGAGACGGTCGACTGCACGACGCCGCGTTCGACGGTCGCGGTCCGCTGGGTCGCCGCGGACTCGGCGGAGGAGGAGCCGATCGAGGTGATCGCCAGCGCGATCACGAGGAGGCAGAGGAGCCCCAACGCATAGTTGTGCCAGCCGCGCGGCAGCGATCCTCCTCGCTTCGAGGATCGGCCGGAGCGGGTTTTGGCCCAGCGCCTGGCGCCGTCGATCGGTGAAGGTAGCTTGGTCGGACCCCGCATCGCCGACATGTAACCCGCGCTTCATTAGCGCCACCGCAGAGGCGGTGAAGAAGTGCGTAAGAATCAGGCGCCGGGCGTCGCCGCGCCGGCCTCGGCCGGGAAACGGAGCGTCAGCACCGCGCCTCCACCCGGCGCGTTCGCGGCCTCAACCTCCGCGCCATGCGACTCAGCCGTTTGGCGAACGATCGCCAGCCCCAGCCCCGAGCCTGGGCGGCTGCGCGCGTCGGTTGCCCGGTAGAAGCGATCGAAGACGAACGGCAGGTCTTCCTCGCGGAAGCCGGGGCCGTGGTCGCGGACCCTGAGGGCGCCGTCGGCGAGGCGCACCTCGACGGCGCCACCCTCCGGGCTCCACTTCGCCGCGTTGTCGAGCAGGTTGTGAACGGCGCGGGCGATCCGCTCGGGCACACCGCGCACCGTGCAGGGCGAAAGGCTCGCCTCGAAGCTGAGGCCGGGCGCGTGGCGCTTGGCCCGCTCGATCTCGGCGGCGACGATCGCTTCCAGGTCCACGTCGTCCAGCAGCTGCTCGGGCTCGCCGCGGCGCGCCAGCTCGACCACGTCGTCGACGAGCCGGGTGACGTCGTCTATCTGCTCGATCAGGTCGCGCTCCAGCTCGGTCTGGTCGCGTTCGGAAAGCCTCTCTTTGCCTCGCAGCAGAATCTCCAGGTTGGCCTTGAGGCTGGCCAGCGGCGTGCGCAGCTCGTGCGAGGCGTCGGAGACCATCTGGCGCTGCGCGTCGGCGGAGCGCTGCAGGGCGTCGAGGGTGGCGTTGTAGGAGCGGGCGAGGCGGCCGAGCTCGTCGTCCTTGCCGTCTTCTGGCAGGCGCCGGGAGAGATCGGCGCCGCCCGCGATCGACTCCGTCTCGTCGGTGAAGCGCCGCACCGGCGCCAGCGAGGCGCGCGAGACGAGCGCGCCGAGCAGCGCCGCGAGGGCGATGCCGCCGGCCGCGACGATGGCGAGGATCAGCAACAGCTCACGCAGGACGCTGTCGACTTCGTCAAGCGGCCGGGCGACCTGCACGGCGCCGCCGCCGTCAAGGGGCTCGGTGAGCACCCGCAGGTGGTCGCCGGCAACCGTTTGGTCCTGCAGCAGCGGCCCTCTTTCGCCCCGCGCGACTTCTCTCGCCTCCGCGGTCAGCGGCACCCTGATCGTGTCCTGGCCGGGCAGCTCTCTTACCGCGCCCTTTGGGCCGATGATCTGAACCAGCCCGGTGGCGCCACCGAAGCGCGCCTGGGGAGGTTTCGGCAGGCGCAGGTCTTTGGGCGGGGTCGGCAGCGGACTCTCGCCGGACCGAGAGAAAAGTTGGATGCCGTCCGCCCGTTCGCGCAGGGCCGAGTCCACCTCACCCCGCAACTGCGAGCGCACGGCGAGGTAGGCCGCGAGCGACGCGGCGAGGACGGCGATCGCGACGGCGACGGCCGCGGCGACGGCGAGGCGGCGACGGATGGTCATGAGCGGGGGCGGCGCAGGACGTAGCCGACACCGCGAACGGTCTGAATCAACCGTGGCTCGCCGCCTGCCTCCAGCTTGCGCCGCAGGTAGCCGACGTAGACGCCGAGGGAGTTGGAGTCGGGGCCGAAGTCATAGCCCCAGACCTGCTCGTTGATCGTGGTCCGCGAGAGCACCTTGCCCTGGTGGCGCATCAGCAAGTGCAGGAGCGAGAACTCGGTGCGGGTCAACTCCAGCTCGCGCTCGCCAACGCGGACCTCGTAGCGCACCGGGTCGAGCACGAGCCCTTCGTAGCGCAGCTTCTCCTCTTCTTCGTCGGTGGGAGTGCTGCGGCGCAGCAGCGCCCGCAGCCGCGCCAGTAGCTCCTCCAAAGCGAAAGGCTTGACGAGGTAGTCATCGGCTCCGGCCTCAAGGCCCCGCACCCGGTCGGCGACGGTCTCGCGCGCGGTCAGCATCAGGATCGGTATCCGCTCGCCCGCCGCCCGCAGCCGTTCGCAGACCTCCAGGCCGCTCAGACCCGGCATCAAGACGTCGAGGATCATCGCGTCCCAAGTGCGGTCGCGCAGCAGCTCTATCGCCTCCTCGCCGCTGGCCGCCTCGGTGACGCCGTAGCCCTCTAGGGCCAGCGCTCGCCGCAGCGCCGCCCGCAGCGGGTACTCGTCGTCAACCACGATCACGTCCATCGCACACTGAGGATGGCGGGCGAAATGAAGAACAACATAAGAAGTGGCCTGGCGCGCTGCCCGCGCTGAGGGACTCTTCGAGATATTTTCGGCTGGCCATAGCTCCGCTTAGAAGAGCCGCGCTGAACTTGGCCTGCACCCAAGCCCAGGAGGACAGCGATGGCAAGGCTAGGAGTGATTGAGGAAACGGAGCCGCGGTCCAGTCTCGTTCCGGGGCAGGCCGAGCCGACCGAACCCAGCTACATCGGTGTGACGACGGCATTCGGCAAGACGATCTTCATCGGCGACGCAAGAAGTCTTCAGACGCTGCGGCTCGGCGGGTCGGCGCTGACGTCCGGCTACAACACCTGGGGAAGGGCAGGACCCGGCCCGCGCGAGGTGGCGCGAGCGATCCTGATCGACGCCACCGGGAATGAGATGCTCGCCGAGCGACTCTGCCGACCCTTCACCTGGGAGGTGGTGTCGAAGCTGCCAGCGGACGAATTCTGCATCACCCGCAAGGAAGTTCTCGCCTGGGTCGAGGGCGAAGGGACTCCCGAGTCGTCTTCGACATAGCGCCACGGATGAGACTGGAGGGAACGTGGAGGGAACGAAAGGGGGCGGAATCAGCCCTTTTCTGACTTTCGTTGACCCGAGCTGACCTCGGCCCAAATCGAGGGCAGGCGGAGCGCAATCCCAGCTCCCATGCCGGATTGCGCTCTAGAAAGCGGAGGGGGTGGGATTCGAACCCACGAGCGCCTTGCGACGCCAACGGTTTTCGAGACCGCCCCGTTCAACCACTCCGGCACCCCTCCGGGAACATCGGTCCGGGGGCTGATTCTAAAGATGGGCCGTGGCGGCGCGTCCCAGGGCTCAAGGCTGCCCGGGCCGCCGCCGATGACGCCGCGTGCAAGGCGCCGACCAGACCTCGCTCGGGCGGTTCGTCGACCGTCATCCGCGGCTGCTGCGGGCGTTCGCGGTGCTGGCGCTGCTCTGGGGCGTCGCCTACCTGACCTGGCGGATCGGCTGGAGCGGCGAAGGGAGCAGCTCGGTCGTTTTCGCGATGCTGCTCGTCACCGAGGTCTACGGGATGTGGGCGCTGGGCACGCTCGCCTGGTACTCGTGGACGCGGCGCGCCGCCGCGCGGCCGCCCGCCACGCCGGGCCGCGAGGTCGACGTCTACGTCTGCGCCTACGACGAGCCGGTCGAGGTGGTCGCGGCGACGCTGGCCGGCTGCCGCGCCCTCACCTATCCCCACACCACCTACCTGCTCGACGACGGGCGGCGGCCGCAGATGGAGGAGCTTGCCGAGGTCGCCGGCGCCGGCTACCTGACCCGCCCCGACAACTCCCACGCCAAGGCCGGCAACATCAACGCCGCCCTCACCCGCACCGGGGGCGAGCTGGTGCTGATGCTCGACGCCGACCACGTGCCGATGCCCGACGCGCTCGACGCGATGGTCGGCTACTTCGACGACGAGCGGGTCGCCCTGGTCCAGAGCCCGCACGACTTCTTCAACCACGATTCGGTCCAGCACTACGTCGTCGGCCGCCACGAGCAGTCGCTCTTCTACCGCGTCGTCTGCCCCGGCAAGGACCGTCACGGCGCCGCCTACTGGTGCGGCTCGGCTGCGGTGCTGCGGCGCCAGGCGCTGCTCGAGATCGGCGGCGTCGCCACCGAGACGATCGCCGAGGACTTCCACACGACGATCCGGCTGCTGCGCCACGGCTGGAGCAGCCGCTACCACGACGAGGTGCTGGTCCAGGGGCTCGCCCCCCACGACCTCGACGGCTACCTGCTTCAGCGCGACCGCTGGGCGCGCGGCAACCTCGCCGTCTTCACCCTGCCCGAGTCCCCCCTGCGCGCCCGCGAGCTGCGCCCGCTGCAGCGGCTCTCCTACTTCGCCAGCCTCGCCGCCTACCTGGCGCCGCCGATGCGGCTGCTGCTGCTGGCGACGCTGGGCCTGGTGCTGTGGACGGGCGAGCTGCCGATGAAGGTCAGCGTCCTCGCCCTGGCCGCCCTCTGGGGACCTTCGGTCTCGCTCAACCTGCTGGCCGGCTCGGCGCTGGCACGCGGCTACATGCGAATCGGCGAGACCGCCCACTACGAGCTGCTGACGATGGAGATCTACACGCGCGCCCTGCGCTGCATCGTCCGCCCCGGCCGCACCGCGTTCGAGGTGACGCCGAAGCAGGGCGGCGACAGCGGCGGCCTCGCCGCGATCCGCAAGCTGCACCTGGTGGTTCTCGCCGCCGTGGTGCTGGCCGGCGGCACCGTGCTGCGCCTGCTCGACCTGGCCGGCGTCGGGCCGCTGCCCGACCTGCCCGGGATCGCCGCGATCGTCGTGCCGCTGCTCGGCCTGATCGAGCTGCGCCGCGTGCTGCGCACCCTGGCCGCGGTCGGCCGCCGGCGGCAGCGGCGGCAGGTCTACCGCTTCGAAGGCGACGCCGCCGCCCACTGCTTCGCCAACGGCGGCCACGTCGGCGGCCGCCTGGTCGACGCCAGCGCCGCCGGCGTCGGCCTCGTGCTCGACGCGCCGCTGGCCGTCGGCGACCGGCCGGCCGTCCTGCTCGAGCTGGAGGACGCGGGCGGGGAGGCACACGACGTCGCCGCCCAGGTCGAGGTCCGCTCCTGCCGCGAGGCCGAGGGACGCTGGCTGGTCGGCGCGACGGTCGAGCAGATCGACCCCACCTCGCGGATGCGGCTGATGGAGTGGTGCTATGTCGTCTGCAACCACGAGCAGCTTCGCGGCCGGCGCCCGGCCGCGCCGGCGCCGGCGGACGAGACGATCGTGATGCCGCTCGACGCGGCGCCGTCAGCCACCGTGAGAGCGATCTCAGAAGCGGCTTAGCGCCGGTTAACGGCTCGCGCCGAGACTCGCGCGATGACCGCGTTGAGACCCGGCGCCGCCCTGCTGCCACTGCGGCTCTTCCTCGGGGTCACCTTCGCTTACGCCGGGATCCAGAAGCTGACCGACCCGGGCTTCCTGCAAGCCGGCTCGAGCACCTACATCGGCACCCAGCTCGAAGGCTTCGCCAACGGCGCCCCGGGCGGCTTCCTGCTGCGGACCTTCGCCATCCCCCACGCCGAGCTGGCGGGGATCGGCGTGGCGGTCCTCGAGATCGTCATCGGCCTGCTGACCGCGACCGGCCTGCTGACCCGCGCCGCCGCGGCGGCCGGCCTCGGCCTCAACCTCGTCTTCTTCCTCACCGCGAGCTGGCACACCTCGCCCTACTTCCTCGGCCCCGACATCGTCTTCGTCTTCGCCTGGCTGCCGTTCGTGCTGGCCGGCGCGCAGGGCCAGCCGGCGCTCGACAATGCCCTCGAGCGCCCCTCTCCCTCGCTCAGCCGCCGCACCCGGCTGCATCCACCCGCCCCCGGCGAGGCGCTGGGCGAGTCGGACGCGCGGATGACGCGACGCATCCTGATCGCCGAGCTTGCCGGCGCGGGCCTGGCGGTCGCCGGGATCTCCGCGCTGCTCAAAGGCCCCTACACCGGATCGACTGCGACGGCGCGGGCGCTGACCCGCGGCGGCAGGTCGGCCGGTGGCAAGGGGGGCGGGTCCGCCTCGACGTCAGGCGCCGGCGGGAAGCTCCCCGCAGGCGCGGTCAAGCTCGGCCCAGGACGGCGGCTGCCGAGCGGCCAGGCGGCGACCTACCCCGACCCGTCGACCGGCGCGCCCGACATCCTGATCCGCGAGGAAGACGGCAGCCTGAAGGCGTTCAGCGCCGTCTGCACCCATGCCGGCTGCACGGTCGGCTACGACGGCAGCCGGATCTACTGCCCCTGCCACGGCGGCACCTACAGCCCCGAAACCGGCGCAGTCACCGGCGGCCCGCCCCCGGCCCCGCTGGAACCGAAGGAAGTGCTCGAACAGGGCGGCCAGATCTACGCCGTGCCGAGCTGAACGGAGAGGGAGGGATTCGAACCCTCGAGGCGGGTTAACCCCGCCCACGCGATTTCCAGTCGCGCTCCTTAAGCCACTCGGACACCTCTCCGGGTGCATTCACAGGGTATTGGCTCGGCTCAGCGACGGGAGGCGAAGAAGCTTTGAAGAAGCGCCGCGCACTCCTCCTCCATCACGCCGCCGGTCACCTGCGGGCGGTAGTTGAGCGCCGGCTCGCCGAGGACGTCGAGGACGCTGCCGGCAGCGCCGGCCTTCGGGTCGGGGGCGCCGAAGACGACCTCGGGGATGCGGGCGAGGACGATCGCGCCGGCGCACATCGCGCAGGGCTCGAGCGTCACGTAGAGGGTCGTGCCGGGCAGCCGCCAGCCGCCGAGCGCCTCGGCGGCGGCGCGGATCGCGAGGATCTCGGCGTGCGCGGTCGGGTCGCGGCGCAGCTCGCGCTCGTTGCCGGCGGCGGCGAGCGGCTCGCCGTCGCGCGCGATCACCGCGCCGATCGGCACGTCGCCATGCGCCTCGGCCTCGCGCGCCCGCTCGATCGCCAGCTCCATCAGGCGGCGCGCGGAATCGATCGACTCGTCAGCCATCGATCGGAGAGTATGTGCCACCGACAACTTCGCGGGCAGGCCGGTGTTACCGGGGTGCTCGCTCGTTTGCAGGGATTCCGCGAGCCGACACCGACATGAGCCGACCTTCCTCGATCCTCGCCGCCTTCGCGCTGCTCGCAGCCGTCACCGCGCTCGCCGCGGCGGGAGCTGCGGTTCCGGCGGGAGCGGCGATCGGCGTCTCGCCGGCCCGCGAATTCGCCCCGCGCCGGGTCGTCGTCAAGTTCAAGGGCAAGCGCCAGGGCCGCGCCCTGCGCCTCCCGGGCGGGATCGGGGTGCGGCGGGCGGCCGCCGCGCTGCGGCAGAGCCCGCGTGTCGACTACGCGGTCCCCGACTACATCGCCACCGCCTCGAAGCAGGTGCCCCTGCCGGCCTCGGGGATCCCCAACGACCCGGGTTCGATCGGCAGCGACCCCGGCCCGCCGGGCGGCTGGGTCTCGCTGCAGTGGAACTTCCTGCCCTGGGCGGGGACGGAAACCACCCCGCTGCCGACCTCGCCCGGCGGGATCGACGCGGTCGGCGCCTGGCAGCACCTGATCGCAGCGGGGCGGCGGGGCGCGCGCGGCATCACCGTCGCGGTCCTCGACACCGGCGATCGCCTACCGCGACGACCTGCCGCGCTTCCGCCGCAGCCCCGACTTCACCTCCGGCCAGTTCGTCAAGGGCTACGACTTCGTCGCCAACGATCCGCTGCCGCTCGACGAGAACGGCCACGGCACCCACGTCGCCGGCACGATCGCCGAGAAGACGAACAACGGGATCGGCCTCGCCGGGCTCGCCTACCGCGCCAAGCTGATGCCGGTCCGGGTGCTCGACCGCAACGGCAGCGGCCACGCCGACGAGATCGCCAAGGGCATCCACTTCGCCGTCGCCCACGGCGCCGACGTGATCAACATGAGCTTCAACTTCGGCTGCGGCAAGAGCGTGCCGGGGATCGACGAAGAGCTGCGCCGCGCCTACCGCCACGGCGCCGTCACGGTCGCCTCGATCGGCAACCTCGGCTCGGAGGCCTGCGTCGCGCCGCCCGCCACCGGCCCGCGGGTGATCGGCGTCGGCGGCACCACCGAGGGCGGCTGCCTCGGCTCCTACTCGCTGCAGTGGCAAGGACATCGACGTGGTCGCCCCCGGCGGCGGCGCCCCGGCGCCCGGCTGCCCGTCGGTCTCCAGCCGGCCGATCTACCAGGTGACGCTGAAGAGCGGCAACCCGCGCCGCTTCGGCGAGCCGGGCAACTACGTCGGCACCTCGATGGCGGCGGCACACGTCTCCGGCGTCGCCGCGATGATCCTCGCCGGCGGCGTGCTCGGCGCCGACTCCTCGCCGCGCGCCCGGGTCAACAGCCTGACCCGGCGGCTGCGCAACACGGCGCGCAGCCTCGGCCTGCCGGCGACGCAGCAGGGCGCCGGCCTGATCGACGCCGGCCGGGCAACCGACCCCGGAGTCTGAGCGCCTACGTGGTGCGGACGATCATCACGCTGCAGGGTGCGTGATGGGAGACGTTGTTCGGAACGCTGCCGAGCAGGAAGCGGCGCGCCCCGGTCATCCCCTTGTTGCCGACGACGATCAGGTCGGCGTCGGTCTCTTCGGCGACGTTGAGGATCGCGTCGGCGGGGTCGGCCTCGACCGGGTGGGTCTGCACCTCCAGGCCCTCCTTCTTGGCGGCGGCGGCGGCCGCGTCGAGGACCAGGTTGACGTCCTCGCGGGGGCCGATCTCGTACTGGACGTCCGCCGGGGCGCCCTGCTTCTCGCCCTCGATGCGGCGCTTGGAGACCGGCTCGTAGGCGCTGACGATGCTGAGCCGCGACGCCCGTGAGCTTCGCCAGGTCGACCGCCTGGCGCACGGCCTCGGCGGCGGTCTCCGATCCGTCGGTTCCAACCACGATGCGAGTGAACACGCCGCGATACTAACGCGGCGCCCGGTGAGCGTGAGCCGGCGGGCCGCGGAAGCCGTCGCCGAGGATTTCGGTCGGCGTGGTCGCCAAGCGGATGATCGCGATCGCGATCGCCGCGATCAGGCAGACGACCAGCACGACCATCCCGGCTTTCCACAGCAGCGGCATTGGCCGGGGAGCCTATTCACGGGTACCCTGGGTCCGCATGGAGAGAGTCGCCGACCGAGTCTGGCTTCTGCGCGGAGACCTGCGCAAGGCGATGAACATCTACTTCCTCGAGGACGAGGGCGGGGTGGTCCAGTTCGACGCCGGCAGCAAGGGCGATGCGGAAGGCCGCGCGGCGGGAGGCGGAGCGGCTCGGCGGTCTGAAGCGAGTCGTGCTCGGCCACGCCCACGCCGACCACCGCGGCACCGCGCCCTACATGGGCGCGCCGGTCTACTGCCACCCCGACGAGGTCGCCGACGCCGAAAGCGAGGCCTCGATCACGCCCTACATGGACCTCTCGCAACTCCCCGTCGCCCCGGTGCGCTGGATCTACCCGTTCCTGCTGCGGCGCTGGGACGGCGGTGCGGTGAAGATCGACGGCACCGTCTCCGAGGGCGACGAGGTCGCCGGCTTCCGCGTCGTCCACTTCCCCGGCCACGCGCCGGGGCTGATCGGGCTGTGGCGGGAGAGCGACCGGGTGGCGCTGGTCAGCGATGTCGTCTACTTCGTCGACTCGGCGCGGCTGAAACCGCTGCCGGAGGGCGAGGCGAGCGTCCCCCACCCGGCCTGGGCCTGGGACCACGCGAAGGCGAAGGAGTCGGTGCGCAAGCTGGCGGCGCTGGAACCGAGCGGTCGTCGCCGCCGGGCACGCCGAGCCGCTGCGCGGCGAGAACCTGCGCGAGACCCTGGAGCGGGCGGCCGAGAAGTACTAGGGCAGACCCCCGGGCTCGCCGCGCCCCAGGCGGCGGCTGTCATAGGTTGCCCTCCCTGATGATCGCGACCTACGCCTCGGCGGCGCTGATCTGCGGCGCCTCGCTGCTGGTCGGGCGCGCCCTTCTCAGCCTCGCCGGCTCCGGGTCATGGACGTGGCTGGAGCCGGCCGCCGGCTTCGGCGCGGTGCTGACCGTGACCGGCGTCCTCTCGCGGGCCCCTGGCCACGGCGCCTCGGCGACGCTGGGCGTCGCCCTGCTGGTCCTCGCCGCGGCAGTGGTCCTCGTCCGCGGACGGCCCTACGAGGCACCGGATGCGCTGCGGCTGGGGCTGCCGGTGGCGATCGTCGTCGCGCTGGTGCTCTCGATCCCGTTCGCGATCAGCGCCCGCTGGGGGCTGCTCGGCGTCGGCCTCAACAACGACCTCGGCCTCCACCTCGCCTGGGCCGAGTGGCTGCGCAGCGGCTTCGGCCCGGCGCCGGACGCCGGCTACCCGCTCGGCCCGCACGGCCTGGCGGTGGCGATCGCGGCAGTGCCGGGAGTCGGCCTCGGCCAGGCCTTCGTCGGCGAGATCTTCGCGATCGGCGTCCTCACCGGCCTCACCGTGCTGCCGGCCCTGCGCGGCTTCGGACCCCTGCGGCGGCTGCTCGCCGCGACCCTGGTCGCCGTCCCCTACCTCGCCGCCTCCTATTTCGCCCAGGGCGCCTTCAAGGAGACCGCCGAGGCGCTCTTCGTCCTCGCCGTCGCCGTCGCCCTAGCCACCAGGGGCGGCACGTCCAGGGGCTGGGTGCGGGTGGCGCTGCCGTGGCTGGCGATCGCCGGTGGGATCTTCTTCTCCTACAGCTTCGCCGGGCTCGCCTGGCCGATCCTGATCGTCGCGCTCTGGAGCCTGACGCTGCCGGAGGTGCGGCGGGCGCTGGCGCCGCGGCGGCTGCTGCGACTCCTCTTCCGGCCGCTGACGCTGGTGGCGATCGTCCTGCTCGTCGCCCTGGCGGCCGCGGCGACGCTGGTCGGCCCGTTCGGCTTCGTCCACAGCTTCGACAAAGTCGCCGGGACCAACACCTACGGGCCGGTCTCCCCGATCGAGGCGCTCGGCGTCTGGTGGACGCCCAACTACCGTCTCGAAGCACCCGGCGGCGCCCACCTGACCGGCCTGGCCGGCGCGATCGCCGTGGTTGCCCTGCTCGCCGCCCTCGTCTGGTGGGTGCGGCGGCGCGAACCGACCCTGCCGCTCGCCTTTGCCGCCTGCGCGATCCTCTACCTCGCCTCGCTGCCGACCAGCGGCGACTACGCGCAGGCCAAGGCGCTGATGATCGCCGCCCCGCTGGCGATGCTGCTGATCGTCCGCCCGCTGCTCGCCGAGCTCGGCTGGGCGCCCCGGCGGCGGCTCGGCTGGACGGCGCTCGCCGTCGCCTTCGTCGCCGTCGCGGTCTACTCGAGCTTCCTGGCGCTGCGCGACGCGCCGGTCGGGCCGGCCGGCCACGGCGGTGAGCTGAGGGCCTTCCTGCCGATCCTCCACGGCCGGCCCGTCCTCTACGCCGGCCAGGACCGCTACGCGGCCTACGAGCTGCTCGGCGCCGACACCCACGTACCGCTGGTCGAGTTCCCGGATCCGGACGTCTCCCAGAACCCGGAGAAGCCGTTCGACACCGGCGACGCCTACAGCCCGGTCGACTTCGACTCCTTCTCGCGCGGCACCCTCGACCGCTTCCCCTACGTGATCACCGGCCGGGCGGCCTGGAACAGCCAGGCGCCGCCCAACTTCAAGCGGGTCGGCGCGACCCCCTCCTACATCCTCTGGAAGCGGACCGGCGAGACCCCGGAAGACCGCCAGGTCCTGCTCGAGGGGACCGAGGCCGGGGCGCGGGCCGGCTGCCTCGCGCCGGAGGTCCGCATCCTGCTCTCCAACCCGGGCCGCGCCTCGTTGTTCCCGGCCGTCGCGATCGCGCCGAAGGCGCGCTGGGACACGGGCAGCCAGCTGAAGACCGGGGCCGAGACCTCGCAGTCGATCCAGCTGCCGAGCGGCCGCTGGCGGCTCTCGATCCAGTACTTCTCGCCGTTCTCGCTCAGCCTCGGCGCCCCCGGCTTCCGCCACGAGCTGAGGCCGGCGCTGGACGGCCAGCGGCCGAACACGATCAGCCTCGCCAACGACGGCCAGTACTGGCCAGCCGGGGAGTACGACAGCCACGGGGGCAGGGTCCGCTTCACGGTCGCCGCGGCCGAGCCGACCCCGCTGCAGCGGCTCAGCGGCTACGACACGTCGGCCTACCTCGGCAACCTGATCGCGGTCCGCGCCGGCAAGCGCCGGATCGTGCCGCTCGGCGCGGCGTGCAGCGGCTGGATCGACTGGTACGAGTCAGCCGCGCTGCCCTAGACCTAGACGGCCTTGGCGGCCAGGCGGTCCGGCGACACGCGAACCACGTCCCAGACCAGGCCGAGCTTCTCCAGCCCGCCGATCACCACCGCCGAGGGATCGACCTGAAGCCTGCCGAGGCCGTGCACGGCCGAGGTCGGGAAGGCGTGGTGGTTGTTGTGCCAGGCCTCGCCCAGGGTCGGCAGGGCGATCAGCGCCAGGTTGCGCGACTCGTCGCCGGTCTCGTAGTCGCGGTTGCCGAAGACGTGGCAGAGCGAGTTGATGCTGTAGGTGAAGTGGTGCAGGACGAAGACGCGGACGAGGCCCCCCCAGAGCAGGCCGGTGACCGCGGCGAACAGGGTGCCGCCGATCAGCCAGCCGAGCGCGAAGGGGACGAACAGGCCGAGGATCGCCCAGTAGACGAAGGTGCGGTCGACCCAGTTGATCGCCGGGTCCTTGATCAGGTCGGGCGCGAAGCGTTCGCGGTTGCCGCGCTGGGTATGGATGAAGAGCCAGCCCATGTGGGCGTGGAAGAGGCCGCGCAGGGCGCCGGACCAGCCGCCCCCGTGGTCGACGTGGGGGCTGTGCGGATCCCCCTCTTCGTCGGAGAAGGCGTGGTGCTTCCGGTGGTCGGCGACCCAGGAGATGACCGGGCCCTCGATCGCCGCCGAGCCGAGGATCGCCAGCGTGCCGTGCAGCCAGTGCTTCGCCTTGAAGGCGCGGTGGGTGAAGTGGCGGTGGAAGCCGACCGTGATCCCGAGGCCGGTCAGCAGGTACATGCCGACGAAGAGGAAGACGTCGCTCCAGTGCAGCGCCTTGCCCCACACCTGCCAGCCGGCGAAGCCGATCGCCAGGAACGGGACCAGCGTGACCAGGCCGGTGATGATCCGGTCCCGCGTCTCGTTCGCGACCGGCTGGATATCGGATGGGCGTGGACCGCTGCCTGCCATGGAGCGGCGATCATACGCGTCCGCGCGTCCGCGACACAAGAAAGCGTAAACGTGGCCGCCCGCGGCCCCGGCCGCTATATGGTGCCGCGATGCCGTTCTCCAGCACGGCGCCCCTGCGCCGCGAGATCGAAGCTCGGATCCCGGATCGCCCCTTCTCCGTCGAGTTCTGGGACGGGACCAGGCTGCCGGCCAGCGAGGGCGACGGGCCGACCTTCTTCGTCCGCTCGCCGCGCGCCGCCGCCCACGTGCTGCGGGCGCCGGGGCAGCTGGGGCTCGGTCGCGCCTACGTCAGCGGCGAGATCGAGGTCGACGACATGGACGCCGTGATCGAGCTGCTCGACAGCTGGCAGCCGCCCTCGCTCGAAGGCGGCGACAAGGCGCGGCTGCTGCTCGGCGCCGTGCGGGCCGCAGGCCTCACCAGGCCGCCGCGCCGCCCGGCCGCCGAGCTGCGCCCCGGCGGACGCCGCCACAGCAAGCAGCGCGACGCCGAGGCGGTCCGCCACCACTACGACGTCTCCAACGAGTTCTTCTCGCTCTTCCTCGACGAGTCGATGACCTACAGCTGCGCGATCTTCGCCGCGGGCGCCGAGACGCTCGAGGCCGCGCAGGAGGAGAAGCTCGACACGGTCGCCCGCAAGCTCGACCTGAAGGAGGGCGACCGGGTGCTCGACGTCGGCTGCGGCTGGGGCAGCTTCCCGCTGCGGGCGGCGACCAAGTACGGCGCCGGCGTGGTCGGGATCACGCTCTCGGCGCCGCAAGCCGAACGGGCGCGGCAGCGCGCCGAGGAGGCGGGGGTCGCCGACAGGGTCGAGATCCGCGTCATGGACTACCGCGACCTGGCCGGAGAGCGCTTCGACGCGATCGCCAGCATCGGCATGGTCGAGCACGTCGGCACGGCGCAGATCGACGTCTACGCGCGGACGCTCGCGAGCCTGCTCGAGCCGGGCGGCCGCCTGCTCAACCACGGCATCGCCCGCCTGCGCCACACCGACCCGGACGCCGGCCCCTTCTCCGAGCGCTACGTCTTCCCCGACGCCGAACCGCTGCACCTCTCGCGCGTCCTGCTGGCCCTGGAGCGAGCCGACTTCGTCACCCGCCACGTCTCCGAGCATGGCGCCGACTACGCCGAGACCCTGCGCCACTGGGCGCGCCGGCTCGACGAGAACCTCGACGAGGCGCTGCGCCTTGCCGGCCCCGAACGCGTTCGCGTCTGGCGCCTCTACCTGCGCGCGGCGCGCAGCGGCTTCGAGAGCGGCTTCCTATCCATCTACCAAGCCCGCTGCACTCTGTCCTGAGCGGACGTGCCCGGAGTTGACCACCCATAGTGGCGGTTAACCCCGGGCACGTCTGAGATTCAGGCGGGGAAGCCGCGCTCGACCGTTCCCAGGGCCCAGTCGGCGCCGGCGGAATCGAGCTGCTCTACCGAGTAGGCGCCCGTCGCGACGCCGATCACGCGGATCCCGGCGCCGTGGCCGGCCTCGACGTCGCGCGGGGTGTCGCCGATCGAGATGCAGGCGCCGTCCTGGAGCGTGCCGCCGGAGACCAGCTCGCCGCGGCGCAGAGCGGCTTCGGTGACCTCGGTGCGGTCGGAGGAGTCGGAGCCGTAGCCGCCATGGGAGAAGAAGCGGTTGAGGCGGCCGCGGGCGAGCTTGATGTGCGCCGCCGCCTCGATGTTGCCGGTGACCAGGCCGAGCAGCACGCCCTTCTCGATCAGCCGATCGAGCAGCTCCTCGATCCCCGGCATCACCCGGTAGCCGCCGGACTCGGCGACCGTGTCGGGCAGGTGCTTGAGGTAGCAGCCGACCGCCTTGGCTCGCTCCGCCTGGCTGCCCTCGCGGCCGACCGCCTCGCGGAAGACGATCCTGACGATCTCCGGGTCGGTCATCCCCGCGTCGGTGTGCTCGGCGACGTTCGCTTCGACCCCGTAGAGCTCCTCGAAGGCACGCTGCCAGGCGAGGCCGCCCGCGCCGCCGGTGACGAGCAGCGTCCCGTCGATGTCGAAGAGCACGGCGCGGATGTCGCCGGCCTCACTCACCGAGCAGTTCCCTCTGGCTGAGCCAGTAGAGCAGGCCGAGCGCCGGCAGGACGAGGATAACCGCGGCGATGAAGACGACGATCACGGCCGAGAGCGTGTCGGACGGCGCCGCCGACTGCGTCATCTTCAGCGAGGTCGGCAGCAGGTAGGGGAACTGGGCGACTCCCCAGCCCCAGATCACCGCGACGACGGCGCCGACCGCCAGCGGGCGCAGGCCGCGACGGGCGCCGCGCAGCAGCAGCGCCAGCACGGCGAGGCCGCAGAGCGCCGAGACGACGACCAGCGGCAGCCCCTCGCCGGTCAGGCGGTCGAAGACGTAGCGCGCTTCGGAGTGCAGGGCGAAGATCCCGGCGGCCGCGAAGGCGCCGGCGACGAGCGCCGCGGCGAGAGCGCGGCGCGAGAAGTAGTCCTCCAGGTCGGCGGCGCCGGCGTGACGCGCGTCGTGCGACCAGGAAGACGGCGGCGACGTAGGCGCCGCTGGCGACGAACAGCGCCCCGGTCAGCAGCGGCAGCGGCGCGATCCAGCTCGAGAAGGCGTCGCCGTTGCCCTCGGGCGGCACGTTGCCGGCGGCGATCGCTCCCACCACGGTCCCCATGAAGAACGGCGTCAGCACCGAGGAGAGGGCGAAGGCGGCGCCCATCGCCCGCCGCGTACTCGAGCCGGTTGACCGACTTGCGGAAGGCGAAGCCGGCGCCGCGGAGGACGATCCCCAGCGCCGCCAGCGCCAGCGGCACGTAGAGGGTCGACATCACCGCCCCGAACGCTTCCGAGAACGCGGTCCAGAGGACGACGAGGATGAAGATCAGCCAGACGTGGTTGGCCTCCCAGACGGGCGTCAGCGAGCGCTGGATCAGCGCCCGCGGCCGCTCGCCGCGTCTCGGCGTCGCCGGCGATCAGGTCCCAGAGGCCGGCGCCGAAGTCGGCGCCGCCGAACACGGCGTAGAGCGTCGCCCCGATCCAGAGGATCGCCGCGGCGACGTCGGCGCGGGTCACAGCGCGGCCTCCGCCGGCGGGGCGTACGGAGTCTCCTCCTCGCCCTCCTCGCCCTCCGCCCGCCAGCGGCGCGACATCGCCCGCAGGACGAGCACCGCGCCGGCGCCCAGCCCGGCGTAGAGCAGTAGCACGACGGCCGAAGGCGAACCAGATCCCCTGCGCCTCGGTGACCGCTTCGGAGGTGCGCATGTAGCCCTGCACGATCCACGGCTGGCGCCCGACCTCGGTCACGATCCAGCCGAACCACAGCGCCAGGATCGCGCCGATCCCCGGAAACGGCGACCGCGCGCAGGAACCACGGCGTGCGCGGGATGTCGCGCCGCCGCCACCAGACGAAGCCGAGCCAGAGGCCGAGCAGCAGCAGCGCGCTGCCGATCCCGACCATCGCGTCGAAGGCGAGGTGCAGCAGCGTGTTGGCGGGCGGCCTGTTCGCGGGGCGGGATCGAGTCGAGCCCGGTCACCTTCGTGTCGGTGCTGAAGCCGACCAGCAACGAGTCGAGCCCCGGGATGCCGATCGCCCCCTTCACCCCGCCGCTGGTGCAGATGCCGCCGATGTACTCGGTCTGGTCGGTCCCCGTCTTCTGGATGCACTCCATCCCGGCGAACTTGGCCGGCTGGTGGTCGGCGACTTCGCGCGCCGCGGTGTCGCCGACGAAGAGCTGGACCGGGGTGACGACGCAGGCGATCGTCAGCGGGATCAGAAGACCAAGCCGGTGCAGGCGGTCGCGCCGCCCGCGCAGCATCCCGACCGCGTAGATCGAGGCGACGAGGAAGCCGACGACCATGTAGGCGGCGAGGATCATGTGCGGTACCTCGTAGTGCCAGGCCGGGTTGAAGAGCACCTTGAAGGGCTCGGTTTCGACCACCTTGCCGGCCGGGTCGAGGACGAAGCCCTGCGGCTGGTTCATCCACGAGTTGGCGGTGACGACCGCGAAGGCGCCGCCGATCCCGGTGACCACCATCGGTACACCCGACCACAAGTGCGCCCAGCCGCTCAGCCGCTTCCAGCCGTAGATGTAGATCGCGAGGAAGATCGCCTCGGTGAAGAAGAAGATCCCCTCGACCGCGAAGGCGATCCCGAAGGCGTCGCCGAAGCGGGCCATGAAGTTCGGCCAGAGCAGGCCGAACTCGAAGCTGAGCACCGTGCCGGTGACGGCACCGACCGCGAAGGTGACCGCCATCGCCTTCGACCAGCGCCGCGCCAGCCGCATCGCGTCCTCGTCGCCGCGCTTCAGCCCCAGCCAGTTGGCGGTGAGGATCATCGCCGGCAGGGCGACGCCGAGGCTGGCGAGGACGATGTGGAAGGCCAGCGTGAAGGCCATCAGCTCGCGCGCGGCGAGCAGGTCGGACATGGCTCAGGCCCGCGCCTGGCGGTAGCGGCGGATCAGCGCGTTGGTCGAGCTGTCGTGCTGGAGGCTCGGCTCCTCGGCGGCCTGCAGCTCGGGGACGATCGCGACGGCGAGAGCCTTGCCCAGCTCGACCCCCCACTGGTCGAAGGAGTCGATCCCCCAGACCGCCCCCTGGGTGAAGACGCTGTGCTCGTAGAGCGCGACCAGGGTCGCCCAGCGTGTGCGGGTCGAGCCGCTCGGCGAGGATCGTGTTCGAGGGCCGGTTGCCCTCCATCACCCGGTGCGGGACGACCGCCTCCGGCGTGCCCTCCTCCCGCACCTGCTCGGGCGTCTTGCCGAAGGCGAGCGCCTCGGCCTGGGCGAAGACGTTCGACATCAGCAGGTCGTGGTGCTCGCCGAGCGGGTTGTTGGAGCGCATGAAGCCGATGAAGTCGCAGGGGATCAGCCGCGTCCCCTGGTGGATCAGCTGGTAGAAGGAGTGCTGGCCGTTGGTCCCCGGCTCGCCCCAGAAGATCGCCCCGGTGTCGTAGTCGACCCGGGCGCCGTCCAGCGTCACGTGCTTGCCGTTCGACTCCATCGTCAGCTGCTGGAGGTAGGCGGGGAAGCGATGCAGGTACTGGTCGTAGGGGAAGACGCCGCAGGTCTGGGCGCCGAAGAAGTCGCCGTACCAGACGCTGAGCAGCCCCATCAGCATCGGTAGGTTCTCGGCCGGCCGGCGCCTCGCGGAAGTGCTCGTCCATCGCGTGGAAGCCGGCCAGCATCTCGGCGAAGCGGGCGGGGCCGATCGCCAGCATGGTCGAGAGGCCGATCGCCGAGTCCATCGAGTAGCGGCCGCCCACCCACTCCCAGAAGCCGAACATGTTGTCGGTGTCGATGCCGAACTTCGCGACCTCCTCGGCGTTGGTCGAGACCGCGACGAAGTGCTTGGCGACCGCCGCCTCGTCACCGCCCAGCCCGGCCAGCGACCACTCGCGCGCGGTCCGCGCGTTGGTCATCGTCTCCAGCGTCGTGAAGGTCTTCGAGGAGATCACGAACAGCGTCTCCTCGGGGTCGAGGTCGCGCGTGCACTCGGCGAAGTCGGTGCCGTCGACGTTGGAGACGAAGCGGAAGGTCAGCTCGCGGCGGCTGAAGTGGCGCAGCGCCTCGTAGGCCATCACCGGGCCGAGGTCGGAGCCGCCGATGCCGATGTTGATGACGTTGCGGATCGGCTTGCCGGTGTGGCCGGTCCACTCGCCCGAGCGGACCCGCTCGCAGAAGTCGCCCATCCGGTCGAGCGTCTCGTGCACCTGCTTGACCACGTCGACGCCGTCGACGATCAGCGAGCGCTCGCGCGGCATCCGCAGCGCCACGTGCAGCACCGCGCGGTCCTCGGAGACGTTGATGTGCTCGCCGGCGAACATCGCTTCGCGCCGCTGCTCGACCCCGCGCTCGCGGGCCAGCTCGCCGAGCAGGATCACCGTCTCGTCGGTTATCCGGTTCTTGGAGAAGTCGAGGTGGAGGCCGGCGCCGTCGGCGATCAGCCGCTCGCCGCGCGCCGGGTCGGCGTCGAAGAGGTCGCGCAGCCTGGCCTCGCCGACCTCGCCGTAATGGCGCTGCAGAGCCTTCCAGGCCTCGCCCTCCCGCAAACTCTCAGCCACCGCTGTTCCTTTGCGGCGCTATTTCGGGCAAGGGAACAGCGCTGCGAGCTTTTCGGGTCATGCGCGCGCCCCGAGCTGCGACTCGATCGTCTTCAGCAGCTCGTTCCAGGAGTCGACGAAGGCCTGCTTGCCCTCCTCCTGGAGGCGGGCGGCGAGCGCCTCGACGTCGATCCCGGCGTCGCCGAACGCCGCCAGGATCTCCTCGGCGTCGCCGCCGTCCGCGGGCAGCGGCTCGCCGACCTCGCCGTGGTCGGCGAAGGCGTGCAGGGTCGGCTCCGGCATCGTGTTGACCGTGAACGGCGAGGCGAGCCCCTCGACGTAGAGGATGTCGGAGGCCTCGGGATCCTTGGTGCCGGTGCTCGCCCAGAGCAGCCGCTGCGGCCGGGCGCCGGCGTTCTCGAGCCGCTGCCAGCGCTCGGAGTCGAGCAGCTCGCGGTAGGCGTGGTAGGCGCGCTTGCCGATCGCGATCCCCAGCTTGCCGCGCAGCTCGCCGGGCACTTCGCCCATCACCGCCTTGTCCCAGCGGCTGACGAAGAGCGAGGCGACCGAGCCGATCGCCGGGTCCAGCCCGGCCTCGATCCGCCGTTCGACCCCTCGCATGTAGGCCTCGGCGGCACCGAGGTAGTGCGCGCGGTCGAACAGCAGGGTGACGTTGACCGGGATGCCGGCGAAGATCGACTCCTCGATCGCCGCGTGGCCCGCCTCGGTCCCGGGGATCTTGATCAGCAGGTTCTCGCGCTCGGCCTGACCGTGCAGCTTCGCCGCCTGCTCGATCGTCGTCGCGGTGTCGTCGGCGAGCTTCGGCGAGACCTCGAGCGAGCACCAGCCGTCGACTCCGTCGGTGCGCTCGTGCACCGCGGCGAAGAGGTCCGTCGCCCGGCGCAGGTCGGCGATCGCCAGCTCGAAGAAGATCGCCTCGGCCGGGCCGGCGCCGGCGCCGAGCTCGCCGATCTGCTCGTCGTAGGCGTCGCCCTGCGAGATCGCCTTGTCGAAGATCGTCGGGTTGGAGGTCAGGCCGGTGACCGACAGCTCGTCGATGTAGCGGCCGAGCGTGCCGTCGTCCAGCATCGTGCGGGTGATGTTGTCGAGCCAGAGGCTCTGGCCCAGCTCGTGCAGTTTCGCGTTCGCCTCCACAGCTCTTCCTTTCCCAGTCGCTTTCAGTTCACCTTCGCACGCTCGAGTACCCCGCGCGCCGCCTCGGCCACCCTGTCCGGGGTGAAGCCGAACTTGGTCTGCAGGTCCTTCAGCGGCGCCGAGCTGCCGAAGGTGTGCATGCCGACGCGGACGCCGCCGGGGCCGACGTAGTGGTCCCAGCCGATCGTCGAGGCCTCCTCGACCGAGACGCGGGCGGTCACCGCGGGCGGCAGGACCTGCTCGCGGTAGGCGCCGTCCTGGCGGTCGAACAGCTCCCAGCAGGGCAGGCTGACGACGCGCGAGCCGATCCCCTCGCCGCTCAGCTCCTCGTGCGCGGCGACCGCCAGCGCGACCTCGCTGCCGGTGGCGATCAGGATCACCTCCGGCTCGTCGCCGCCGGCGTCGGCGAGCACGTAGCCGCCGCGCCGCAGCCCCTCGGCCGGCGCGTACTTCGAGCGGTCGAGGATCGGCACGTCCTGGCGGGTCAGCACCAGGGCGACCGGCTGGTGGGTGCGGTCGATCGCCACCCGCCAGGCCTCGGCGACCTCGTTGGCGTCGGCGGGGCGGATCACGTCGAGGCCGGGGATCGCCCGCAGCGAGGCGAGCTGCTCGACCGGCTGGTGGGTCGGCCCGTCCTCGCCGAGACCGATCGAGTCGTGGGTGAAGACGTGGATCACCGGCAGCTCCATCAGCGCCGAGAGGCGGATCGCCGGCCGCGCGTAGTCGGAGAAGGTGAGGTAGGTCGACCACAGCGGCCGCAGCTTGGACAGCGAGAGGCCGTTGGAGATCGCCGCCGCCTCGTGCTCGCGGATCCCGTAGTGCAGCTGGCGCCCGTCGTAGGCGCCGGGCTCGAAGTCGGCCGCACCGTCGAAGCTCAGCCGCACCGAGGTCGAGTCGGTGAGGTCGGCCGAGCCGGCGATCAGCCACGGCACCCGCTCGGCGATCGCGTTCTCGACCCGGCTCGAGGCCTTGCGCGTCGCCAGGCCCTTCTCGTCGGGCTCGAAGCTGGGGATGCCGGCGTCCCAGCCGTCCGGCAGCGTCGCGCTTCTGCGTCGCCTCGATCTCCGCCGCGAGGTCGCCGTTGTCGCCGGCGTAGTCGGCGAGCTTCGCCTCCCACTCGGCGCGCAGCTCGGCGCCGCGCCTGCCGATCCCCTCAGCGAAGTGCTCCTTGACGCCGTCGGGGACGAGGAACTGCGCGTCCTCGGGCCAGTCGTAGGCGCGCTTGGTCTCCCGCACCTCCTCCTCGCCGAGCGGCTCGCCGTGGGCGGCGGCGGTGTCCTGCTTGTGCGGCGAGCCGTAGCCGATGTGGCTGTCGACGATGATCAGTGTCGGCCGCCCCTGCTCGCCCTTGAACTCCTCGAAGGCGCGGCTGAGCAGTTCCACGTCGTTGGCGTCGCCGACCCGGGTGACGTTCCAGCCGTAGCCCATGAAGCGGGCGGCGACGTCGTCCTCGTAGGCGAGCCGCGTCCTGCCGTCGATCGTGATGTGGTTGTTGTCGTAGATCCAGCAGAGGTTGTCGAGCTTCAGGTGGCCGGCGATCGAGGCGGCTTCGTTGGAGACGCCCTCCATCAGGCAGCCGTCGCCGGCGATCGCGTAGACGTCGAAGTCGAAGAGGTCGAAGCCGGGGCGGTCGTAGCGGGCCGACTGCCACTTGCCGGCGATCGCCATCCCGACCGAGGTCGCGATCCCCTGGCCGAGCGGCCCGGTGGTCGTCTCGACGCCCGAGGTCCAGCGGTACTCGGGGTGGCCGGGGGCGCGCGAGTCGAGCTGGCGGAAGCGTCTCGATGTCCTCGAGCGAGACGGCCGGGCGGCCGACCACCTCGTAGTCCGGTTCGACCGCCTGCACGTCGGCCAGGTAGAGCAGCGCGTAGAGCAGCATCGAGGCGTGGCCGGCGGAGAGCACGAAGCGGTCGCGGCCGGGCCAGATCGGGTCGGCGGGGTCGAAGCGGAGGAAGCGCTGCCAGAGCGTGTAGGCGACCGGAGCCATCGCCATCGGCGTCCCCGGATGCCCGGATTCGGCCTTCTGGATCGCGTCTATCGACAGCGTGCGGATCGTGTTGATGCAGAGCCGGTCGATGGTTTCGACCCTATCGAGATCGCGACCTGAGATATTTCGCGCCTGTGAGCGACTTGGACGACGAGAAGCGGATCGCCGCCGGGGCGGCGGCGGAGCTGGTCGCCGACGGGATGACGGTCGGCCTCGGCACCGGCTCGACCGTCGCCCACCTGCTGCCGGCGATCGCCGCGCGGGGCCTGAGCGGCATCCGCTGCGTCTCCACCTCGGTCGCGACGGAGGAACAGGCGCGCGAGCTGGGCATCCCGGTCGAGGAGTTCAGCTCGCTGGAGCGGCTCGACCTGGCGATCGACGGCGCCGATCAGATCGACCCGCAGGGCTGGCTGATCAAGGGCGGCGGCGCCGCCCACCAGCGCGAGAAGATCGTCGCCGCGGCGGCCGCGCGCTTCGTCGTGATCGCCGACTCGAGCAAGCCGGTCGAGGCGCTCGCTCCGCCGGTGCCGCTGGAGCTGCTCGCCTTCGGCCTCGCCTCGACCCTCGCCCGGCTCGGCGCCGACGTAACCCTGCGCGACGTGCCGCACAGCCCCGACGGCGGCGCGATCGCCGACTACCGTGGCGAGATCGGCGACCCGGCGGCGCTGGCGGCGCGCCTCGAGGCCGACCCGGGCGTCACCTCGCACGGCCTCTTCCCGCCGGGTATGGTCAGCGAGGTTCTGATTGGGGCAGACAACGCCGTGAACCGCTTGACGCTGACCTGACTCAAGGAGACCCCAGATGACCGACTTCACCGAGCTGAGCATCTCCGGCCGCATCGCCACCGCGGGCGACCCCGACTGGGACCAGGCGCGCGCCGCCTGGAACCTCGCCGCCGACCAGCGCCCGGAGGCAGTGGCCCTCGTCGAGAGCGCCGAGGACGTCGCCGCGACCGTCCGCTTCGCCGCCGAGAACGGGCTCCGCGTCGCCGGCCAGGGGACCGGCCACGGCGCCGTCCCGCTGGCGCCGCTCGACGGCGCGATCCTGGTCAAGACCGAGCGGATGCGCGGCGTCGAGGTCGATCCCGAAGCCCGCACCGCCCGGGTCGAGGCCGGGGTCCTGTCGCTCGAGCTGGGCGAGGCGGCCGGCGCCCACGGGCTCTGCTCGCTGCCCGGCTCCTCGCCCGACGTCGGCGTCGTCGGCTACACGCTCGGCGGCGGCCTGAGCTGGCTCGCGCGGCGCCACGGCTTCGCCTGCAACCGTGTCCGGGCGATCGAGCTGGTCGACGCGACCGGCGAGCCGCGCACGGTCGACGCCGACAACGACCCCGACCTGTTCTGGGCGCTGCGCGGCGGCGGGGGCGGCTACGGGGTCGTCACCGCGCTCCAGCTCGACCTGCTGCCGATCGGCGAGATCTACGCCGGCGCGCTGGTCTTCCCGGCCGAGGCCGGCGCCGACGCCGTCCGCGCCTACCGCGACTGGGCGGCGGGCGTGCCGGACGAGGTCACCTCGGTCGTCCGCTTCATCACCCCGCCGCCGATCCCCGACGTGCCCGAGCCGATCCGCGGCCGGCCGCTGCTGACGATCGACGGCGCCTGCATCGGCGGCCAGGCCGAGGGCGAAGCGGCCTTCGCGCCGCTGCGCGAGATCGGCGAGACGATCATGGACACCTTCGAATGGATGCCGACCGCCGGCCTGAGCCGCATCCACATGGACCCCGAGAACCCGGTCCCCGGGGTGGGCGAAGGCGCGCTGGTCGCCGAGCTGCCCGACGGGGCGATCGACGCCTTCGTCGCCGTCGCCGGCCCCGGCTCCGGCTCGCCGCTGCTGCTGAGCGAGCTGCGCCACCTCGGCGGCGCGCTGGGCCGCCCGGCCGAGGGCAGCGGCGCCCTCTCGCATCTCGACGCCGGCTTCGCCATCTACAGCGTCGGCCTGCCGATGACCCCGGAGCTGGCCGAGGCGATCCCCGCCCACCTGACGAAGATCGACGAGGCGATGCGCCCCTGGGGCACCGACGGCGCCTACTACAACTTCACCGAAGGCCCCTGCGACGTCGACGCGATCCTCCCCGCCGACGTCTGCGCCCGCCTCGCCGAGGTCAAGCGCAAGTGGGACCCCGAGAGCCGCGTCGTCGCCAACCACGCCGTCTCACTCGGCGAGGCCTGAGAGCGGGCCAAACGGGCTTGGATCTCACGACCCCAGAGCCGACCGTTGCCCTCTCCTGGAGCGGGGGCAAGGACTCGGCGCTGGCGCTCCGGGCTCTGCGCGACGCGGGCACGGACCCGGTGGCGCTCCTGACCACCTTCACCGAGGATCACAACCGGATCAGCATGCACGCGGTGCGACGCGAGCTGGCGCGAGCCCAGGCCGAGGCCGCCGGCATCCCCCTGGTCGAGGTGGACATCCCGGCCGCCTGTCCGAATGAGGTGTACGAGGAGCGCATGGCCCGGGCGCTGCGGACGCCGCCGCTCGACCAGGCGAGCGCGATGGCCTTCGCCGACCTCTTCCTCGCGGACATCCGCGCCTACCGCGAAGAGCGCCTGACCGGCGCTGGCCGGAGCGCCGTGTTCCCGCTCTGGGAGCGGGACACCAGCGAGCTCGCCCGCGAGTTCATCGAGGCGGGCTTCGAGGGGGTGCTCGTCTGCGTCGATCCAACCCAGCTCGATCCGTCGTTCGTCGGGCGCCCCTTCGACGAGGTGCTGCTCGCCGACCTCCCCGCCGGCGTCGACCCCTGTGGAGAGAACGGCGAGTTCCACACCTTCGTCCACGCCGGCCCGATCTTCGGGCACCCGATCGAGGTCGCGCTCGGCGAAGCCGTGATGCGTGATGGCTTCGCCTTTCAAGATCTGCTGCCCCGGCACTCCAGCGCAGTGCCTCAGGGGTCGCCTACGCTCCCTGGCGCGCGCCGAAGGCGTCGAGGTGACTTCATATGAGGATGAGCCGGAGGGAACGCTGGACGGCACCCGATTCACCCGGGTGGTGCTGCGCCCCCGAGTCGCCTTCGACCCGGCCCCAGACGATAAGCAAGTCGAGTCACTCCATCATCGTGCTCATGAGCGCTGTTTCATCGCCAACAGCGTCAGCTGCCCGGTCGAGGTCGAGCCGCGGGAATGAGCGATGCCACCTATGACCGCACGGATGTCGCCAACAGGGATCTGAGTTGGACTCCAGGCTGCGATTGATCGTCTCCGAGCCCGATCGGCGCAGCTGAGACATGGCCTACCGGGACTCCTACCTCTGGCGACTGCGGCGGACAGTGGGCAACGACCTCGTGCTCATGCCCGGCGCGATGGTCGCGCTGCAGCGAGAGGACGGGGGCGTCCTGCTGACCAAGCGCACCGATGATGGGACCTGGTGCCTGCCTGCCGGCGCCGCCGAGGCGGGCGGGAGCTTCGCCCGCACGGCGATCGACGAGCTGGTCGAGGAGACCGGGGTCGAGGTCGCCGAGCGCGACCTGATCCCGTTCGGCTGCCTCTCCGAGGCGGATGCGCACACGATCCACTACCCCAACGGCGACGTCACCCATTGCTTTGCCCTGCTCTTCCTGGCGCGAGCCTGGCAGGGCGACCCTCGACCTGACGACGAGGAGTCGACCGAGGCGCGGTTCTTCGATCTGGGCGCCCTCCCCGAGCCGCTCCACACACCGACCACCCACGCCCTCGATCTGCTAGCCGCCTACCTCGACTCGGACAACTTTCAGGTGCACTGACCCACGTACTCTCCAGTGCCGCCATCGAGCGGCGACGCGCGATCACATAGCCGATCCCGGCCAACCCTCCGCAAAGCGCGGGGTGGCAGGGCTATGCTCCGCGCTTGGCTGGCAAGGGGATCACCGTGCGTCGAGGCCGGCGGGGCGATGTAGCGGCGCCTTCGACGACAGGGATGCAGGCGGGTTCTGGGACGTGGCCGGGTACCCGCAGGACGAGGCGATCGGCCGGCGAGTGCGCAACATATGAGCTGCGGCTCAAACGAAGCTGTGGTCCGGCGCTTCTACGAAGAGCTCTGGAACGAGTGGCGACTTGATGTGGCGGAGGAGATCATCTCCAGTGGGATTCGCTTTCGCGGCTCGCTCGGCACGACGCATGTCGGGCGGGAGGCGTTCAAGGGCTACGTCGAGACGGTCCATGCCGCCTTCCCGGACTGGCGGACGCTGGGGATGCTCGACGCCCGTCTCACGTCGTGATCGAGGTCTCCACACCCGAGCTGGACGACGTAGTTCGCCTCACCGACGACTACGGGCGAGCCGGAACCTCGGCGCCGTAGCGACTACATAGTGGTATATTTTAACCACTATGGCGTTTGTCGTACCCACCAAGTCCGGGCGATTTGAGATCCGGGAGTCGGCAAGCACGCCCAAGGGGCCGCGCAGCCGCACGCTCGCCTCGTTTCGCGAGCTCGACGACGCAGTTATCGAAAAGGCCCGGGAGAGGGCCAGCAAGGGGATTGATGCCACGGAACTGCGGCACGCTGCGAAGCGAGCCGGAGCCTCGGTCGCTCGGAAGCCTGTCGACAGAGCTGCACGCGAGCTGATCGCTGAGCTGGGGAAAGGCCGGAGGCTGGACCCTCCTCTGCGCCAGATGCTGCTCGACATCCTGCGAAAACCGGAGGGGGCACGAGGGGACGAGAGGATCTCTTCGAGCGATTCGGCACCGTCGATCTCAGCCTGGATGGCCGCTACGCCGGCTGAGCGAGGCAAGGCGCTGGTCGATCTGCTGCTTCTGGTCGATGCGCTCCCGCCATCCGGACGCAAGAAAGAGCCGCTTCGCTTCCCGCAACTCGATTCGAGACTCCGGTGACAGGGCCAAAGAGAAAACCGAGGGACGACCAAGATCCGTCGCTCCCCGACAAGGTCATAGCGCTCCACGAAGCGCTCGATGCCGCGAAGATCCCCCACGCGATCGGCGGAGCGCTGGCCCTTGCCTACTACGCCGAGCCGCGAGCGACGGCCGACATCGATCTCAACCTCTTCGTGCCGACCCAGCGCTGGCCGGAGATCCTCGATCTGTTCGTCTCTCACGGAGTCAACGCCGACGGCCTCGATACGAACGCGCTGGAACGAGACGGACAGTGCAGGCTCTGGTGGGGCTACAACCCGGTCGACCTGTTCTTCGCCTACGCCCCGCTCCACGAGTCGATGCCCAAGGAGACGCGGCGGGTGCCGTTCGGCGGTGAGACGATTCCCATCCTCGGCCCCGAGCATCTGGCGGTCTGCAAGGCGATGTTCGACCGTCCCAAGGACTGGCTGGACATCGAGCAAATGCTGATCGCGACTGACGATCTCGACGTGACGGGAATCGAAAAGTGGCTGGCAGAGATGGTGGGCGAGAACGACCCCCGACTGACGCGGCTGGGAGAGTTGAAGGAACGGCTCTCTATCGAGAGCTAGGGAGCCGCCGACTCGTCGCAGACGAGGACCATGTTGTCGTTCTCGACCCGGCCGGCCGGGATCGAGCGGTCGCCGGCGAGCAGCTTGGCGAGCGGCTCGCGTGCCTTCTCGCCGAAGGTCAGCCAGAGGATCTGCCGGGCGGCGGCCAGCTCGGGGTAGGTGAGGGTCATGCGGCGGTGGCCCTGGTACTCGCCGGCGGTCATCGCGACGCGGCGGTCGCTCACCTCGAGCACCGGGTCGCCGGGCACCAGCGAGGCGGTGTGGCCGTCGGGGCCGAGCCCGAGGTGGACGAAGTCGAGCCGCTCGGGAAGCCGCGCTTCGTACTCGGCGGCCGCCGCGTCGAGGTCGCGGCTGGTCACCGGCATCGGCCGCAGCGTCGCCTGGTGCGGGAGCGAGAGCATCTGCACCAGGTGGGTGAGGTTGCGGACCTCGTCGCCGGGCGGCGCGACCCGCTCGTCGACCTGGAAGATCGCCGTCTGCTCCCAGGGCATCTGCTCGAGGCCGCCGAGGATCCCGACCATCCCCCAGGGGGTCTTGCCGCCGCTCAGCGCCAGCGAGAACTCGCCCCGCTCCTCGACCGCCCGCCGCCCCGCCGCGGCGATGATCTCGGCGGCGCGGCGCGAGGCGTCGCGGTCGTCGGCGAAGACCTCGCTCTCGATCGGCATCGCCCCTACGAGGCCTTCTCGTCGTGGCCGCCGAACTGCTTGCGCATCGCCGAGAGCACCTTGTCGCCGAAGTCGTCGAGGCCGCGCGAGAAGAAGCGCTCGTAGAGGGCGGTGGTCAGCACCGGCGCCGGCACCCCCTCGTCGATCGCCGCGATCGAGGTCCAGCGACCCTCGCCGGAGTCCGAGACCCGCCCGGCGAAGTTCGAGAGGTCGGGCGATTCCTGCATCGCCGCCGCGGTCAGGTCGAGCAGCCAGGAGCCGATCACGCTGCCGCGCCGCCAGACCTCGGCGACCTCCGGCAGGTCGATCTCGTACTGGTAGTACTCGGGCTGCTCGAGCGGCGCCGTCTCGGCGTCCTGCTCGCGGGTGGCCTTGCCGGCGTCGGCGTTCTTGAGGATGTTCAGCCCCTCGGCGTAGGCGGCCATCAGCCCGTACTCGATCCCGTTGTGGACCATCTTCACGAAGTGGCCGGCGCCGTTCGGGCCGCAGTGCAGGTAGCCGTTCTCCGCGGGCGAGGGGTCGCCGCTGCGGCCCGGCGTCCGCTCCGCCTCCCCCACTCCCGGGGCCAGCGAGGCGAAGATCGGGTCGAGCCGCTGCACCGCCCCGTCCGGCCCGCCGATCATCAGGCAGTAGCCGCGATCGAGGCCGAAGACGCCGCCGCTGGTGCCGCAGTCGACGAAGTCGATGCCGTTCTCGCGCAGCTTCTCGGCGCGGCGGATGTCGTCGCGGTAGTAGGAGTTGCCGCCGTCGACGATCGCGTCGCCGGCCTTGAGCACGGCGGCGACGTCGTCGACCGTCTGCTCGGTGATCTCCCCCGAGGGGACCATCACCCAGACCGAGCGCGGGTGGCTCAGCTTCGAGGCCAGGTCCCCCAGCGAGGAGGCGCCCTCGGCGCCCTCGCCCGCCAGTTCGGAGATCGCCTCCGGGTTGACGTCGTAGGCGACGATCCGGTGCCCGTCGCGCATCAGGCGACGGGCCATGTTGGCCCCCATCCGTCCGAGACCGACGATTCCCAGCTCCATCAGCGCTTCCTCCCCGTGGCAGTTCGTTCCGGCTCGATGCGGCTAACCCTACGTGACTCGGATAGCCTGGCAGCCGATGGCGAAGCAGAGCGACGGTACGGCGGCCGACGTGCTGACGATCTTCGGGATCAGCGGCGACCTGGCGAAGAAAATGACCTTCCGGGCGCTCTACCGGCTGGAGGCGGGCGGCAAGCTCGACTGCCCGATCGTCGGCGTCGCGCTCGACGACTGGGACGACGAGAAGCTGCGCGAGCACGCCCACGAGGCGATCGCCGCCACCGTCAAAGACCCCGACGAGGAGGTCTTCGGCCGCCTCGCGGCCCGCCTCTCCTACGTGCAGGGCGACTACGCCGACGCCGCCACCTTCGAGCGGGTCGCGAAGGCGATCGGCGACGCCGAGCGCCCCGTCTTCTACCTGGAGATCCCGCCGGCGCTGTTCGCGACCGTGGTCGGCGGGCTCGGCAAGGCCGGGCTGACCGCGAACGCGCGGGTGGTGATCGAGAAGCCGTTCGGCCACGATCTCGAATCGGCCCGCGCCCTCAACGCCGAGCTGCACCAGGTGCTGGCCGAGGAGCAGATCCTGCGGATCGACCACTACCTCGGCAAGGAGCCGGTGATGGACATCGCCTACCTGCGCTTCGCCAACTCGCTGCTGGAGCCGGTCTGGAACCGCGAGCACGTCTCCCACGTGCAGGTGACGATCGCCGAGGACTTCGGGGTCGACGACCGCGGCCGCTTCTACGACGCGGTCGGCGCGATGCGCGACGTGATCCAGAACCACGCCCTGCAGGTGCTCTCGCTGGTCGCGATGGAGCCGCCCGCCGGCAACCATCCGGACTCGGTCCGCGACAAGAAGGTCGAGCTGTTCCGGGCGATGCGCACCGCCGACCCGAAGCGCTACGTGCGCGGCCAGTACGACGGCTTCCGCGAGGTGAAGAACGTGGCCCCGGACTCGACCACCGAGACCTTCGCCGCGGTCGAGCTGGCGATCGACAACTGGCGCTGGAGCGGCGTCCCCTTCTTCATCCGCGCCGGCAAGAACATGCCGGTCAAGGCGAGCGAGGTGAACGTCGTCTTCCGGCGGCCGCCGCGGCTCGGGGTCGGCAACGGCAAGCTGCCCGAGCCGAACCAGATGACGGTGCGGATCGAGCCGAAACCGGGCGCCCGCACCCGCCTCTGGGCGAAGAAAGCCGGGGTCGAGGAGGTCGAGCCGGCCGACCTCGAGGTGCTGTTCGAGAAGGTTCCCGGCGAGGACCCGGAACCCTACGAGCGGCTGCTCGGCGACGCGCTCGCGGGCCGCAACCAGCTCTTCACCCGCGAGGACGCGGTCGAGGAGACCTGGCGGATCGTCCAGCCGCTGCTCGACGAACCGGGGCCGGTGCACCCCTACGAGCCGGGGACCTGGGGGCCGAAGGAGGCCGACAAGCTGACCCGCGGCATCACTCAATGGCTCGACCCCTGGCTGCCGTGGCCGCCGGGCCGAATGCCGACCGGCGTGCTAGGTTTTTAATTCCTGGTTAGGGCAACCTAATTGGGGTTCCCGAACCCGGACGAGAAAGGCGGCTTGGCTGGATGATCCCGACCCTGGTAATCGCGCTGCGCGAGGGCGTCGAGGCATCGCTGATCATCGGCATCGTCGCCGCCTTCCTGGTCAAGGAGGGGCGCCGCGACACGCTGCGGCAGATGTGGCTCGGGGTCGGGATCGCGGTCGCGCTCTGCATGGGCGTCGCGGTGCTCCTGCGGATCGTCGGGCAGGACCTGCCCGAGCGCGGCCAGGCGAGCCTGGAGACGGCGGTCGGGCTGGTCGCGGTCGCCGCCGTCACCTACATGATCGTCTGGATGCGCCGCCACTCGCGCGGGATCAAAGCGTCGCTCGAAGGCAGCGCCGCCACCGCGCTGGCAGCCGGCTCGACCACGGCGCTGATCGCGATGGCCTTCCTCGCGGTCCTGCGCGAGGGCTTCGAGACCTCGGCCTTCCTGCTCGCCGCCTTCCAGGACAGCACCGACACGGCCGCGGCCGCGGCCGGGGCGGTGATCGGCCTGCTCGCCGCCTTGGCGATCGGCATCGGCCTCTACCGCGGCGGCGTGCGGATCAATCTCAGCCGCTTCTTCCGGATCACCGGACTGGTTCTCGTCTTCGTCGCCGCCGGGCTGCTGGCGACCGCCGTCCACACCGCCCACGAGGCCGGCTGGATCGGCGGCCTCCAGGGGCAGGCGGTCGACCTCTCCTGGCTGGTCAAGCCGGGCACGATCTCCGGCTCCCTGCTGACCGGGATGCTCGGCCTGCAGCCGCAGCCGACCGTCGGCGAGGCCCTGGTCTACGTGCTGTACGCCGTGCCTGTGGCGCTCTACGTCGTCTGGCCGGACCGGCTGCGACCCCGCCGCAGGGCTATGCGGCCCAAGCCGATGGCAGTTGAGAGCACTGCGTAGAGGGCTTATCCCGGGTCGCCTCCCGCCGGAGGAGCGCATAGCCTGGGACGGGTGAGCGTTCAAACCGCAAGTCGCGCAGATGAGCTGTTTCGAGAGCTGGGGTTCCAGCGTTGGCGGCCGGGCCAGAAGGAGGCCGTCGAGGCCGCCCTGGCCGGGCGCGATTCGCTGATCGTGATGCCGACCGGCGGCGGCAAGAGCCTCTGCTACCAGCTCCCCGGGCTGGCGACCGAGGACCTGACGATCGTCGTCAGCCCGCTGATCGCGCTGATGAACGACCAGTGGACGCGGCTGAGCGCGGCCGGGCACCCGGTGGTGATGGTGACCTCGGCGATGGCCGACGAGGACGTGCGGCGCTCGCTCGCCCGGGTGCGCGGCGGCGAGGCGCGGATCGTCTACTGCTCGCCGGAGCGCTTCGCCTCGAGCGTCTTCCTCGACGCCCTCGCCCAGCGGCGGGTCGACCTCCTGGCGGTCGACGAGGCGCACTGCGTCTCCGAGTGGGGTCACGACTTCCGGCCCGACTACCTGCGCCTGCCGCAGATCGCCGAGCGGCTCGGGCGGCCGACGGTGATGGCCTGCACGGCGACCGCGACGAAGGCGGTGGCGGCGGAGATCGCCGCCCGCTTCGCGATGCGCGACCCGCTCCAGGTCCGCTCCGGCTTCGACCGCCCCAATATCTCCTTCGACGTGGTGCGGCTGGAGGGCAAGGGCTCGAAGGCGCGGCGGCTGGCGCTGCTCGAGGCCGGCCTCGTCGACCCGGCGAACCGGCCGGCGATCGTCTACTGCGGCACCCGGCGCGATACCGACGAGATCGCCGCGGCGCTGCGCACCGCCGGCCGCTCCGCCCTCGCCTACCACGCCGGAATGGAGGCGGAGGACCGCGGCGCGGCGCAGCGGCGCTTCATGGACGGCGAGGCCGACGTCGTCGTCGCCACCAACGCCTTCGGCATGGGAGTCGACAAGGCCGACGTGCGCTCGGTCTGGCACATGGCGATCCCGACCAGCCTCGAGGCCTACTACCAGGAGGCGGGGCGGGCGGGACGGGACGGCGAGCCGGCGAAGGCGGTGCTGCTGGCGATGCGCTCCGACCTCGGCCGCCTGGTCCGCTTCAACCAGCAACGGGCCGGCGATCCCGAGCTGGCGATCGCCCACGAGCGCGGCTGGCGCGACTACCGGACGATCAAAGCGTTCATCTACTCGGAGCGCTGCCGGCGGCGCAGCGTGCTCGCCCACTTCGGCGACCGTCAGGCGGGGCGGCCGCCGGGGCGCTGCTGCGACGTCTGCGACCCGCAGGGCTGGCTGCCCGACCCGGAGACGATCGCGGTCCGCCCGCCGCGGCGCGCTGCCAAGGCCGCGGCGCCGGCTGCGGAGCTCGGGCCCGCCGACGCCTCGCTGTTCGAGCGGCTGAAGGAGTGGCGGCTGCGCGCCGCCGACGGCAAGCCGGCCTTCACCGTCGCCCACAACACCACCCTGGAGGCAATCGCCGCCACCCGGCCCCGCGACCCGGAGGAGCTGCTGGCGATCCGCGGGATCGGGCCCGGCTTCGTCTCCAAGTACGCCGGCGAGGTGCTGGCGCTGGTCGGCGAACGCGCCGCTGGCTGACGCTCAGCCGGGCGGGCGGTCGAGCAGGACCGCGTTGTTGGCGTAACCGGTGAAGTTGCCGGCGATCCGGCCCCAGCCGAGCCGCCGCGGGCGCGGGGCGCGGTAGGCGAGCAGGGTCATCCGGCCGAGGTCGTCGCGCCGCACCAGCCGGAAGCTCGGCGGCAGGGCGCTGCGGGCGGTGGGCGGCGGCGGGCGGCCGCTGACCACGTCGACTTCGGCGACCGGGCGCGGCGAGCGGCGCCACTGCTTGTGCTTGACGCGGGTCTCGCCGGCGCCGAGGTAGAAGGCGAGCGGTTCGTCGCCCTGCTCCCAGACGAGGATCGCCCGCGCGGCGCGCGGCGGCCCGATCGCCCGCGCGGCGCGGCGCCAATCGTCGCGCTGGAGCGCCGGGCGGAAGTCCGCGTAGACGCAGAAGGCGAGCAGGTAGGCGACCAGGGCGACGCCGACCGCGGTGCCGAGCCGGCCGGCGCGCGGCGCGGCGATCCCGGCGGCGACGACCAGGGCCAGCGGCACGAACGCCGGCAGCAGGTTGCGGCCCAGCACGAAGTCCTGCCCGGCGGCGGCGAAGGCCAGCGCGAGCAGGATCGCGCCGCCTCCGACGCTCAGCCCCAGCGCGGCGCCGCGCTTCTCCCGCCGGCCGCCGTAGGCGAGCAGCAGGGCCACCGCGGCGGCGCTCAGCGCGAGCGGGACCAGCGCGTGCTTGAGCATGCCGGCTTCGCTCGCGAGGACCGCGATCCCGGCGTCGTGCAGGCGGCGGACGATGCCGAAGCCGGCGATCCAGTCGTTGTTGCCGCCCTGGGCCTGGTGGATCGCGATCGGCGCCAGCGCCGCGCCGGCCAGGGCGACGGCGCCGAGCGCCCACAGCACCCGTCGCAGCGGCCGCGCCGTCGCCAGCAGCCAGGCGGCCTCGATCGCCAGCGGGAAGAAGGCGAAGTAATGGCTGGCGAGCGCCAGCGCCGAGAAGACCGCCCACCAGGCGAGGTCGCGCGCCGCGCCGCCGCGCCGGGCGCGGAGGAAGAAGAGGAAGGCGGCGGCGCCGAGCAGGACCAGCAGCGCGTAGGCGCGGGTGTCCTGCGAGTACCAGACGAGCAGCGGGTCGGCGGCGACGAGCGCCGCCAGGGCGAGCCCGGCCCGCCCGCCGATCGACTCGCGGCCGATCAGGTAGGCGACCGGAACCGTCGCCGTGCCGAACAGCGCCGAGAGCGAGCGCAGTCCCACCTCGTGGACCCCGAACGGGTGCGACCAGAGCCAGGCGAGCAGGTAGTAGAGCGGCGGCGTCGACTCCCCCGCCCAGACCTGGTGCATCGTCTGCGGCAGGCCGGCGAGCAGGACGCGGCCGGCCGTCACCGCCTCGTCGTGGCGGTAGCTCTGCAACCCTAGGGTCGAGAAGCGGATCGCGGCGGCGAGCGCGGTCAGCCCGAGCACGGCCCAGAAGAACGATCGCGCCCGAGCCGTGTTGGGGAAGGTGTAGGGGCCCATCCAGTCGAAGGGAACGCGGATGAAACGCGGCCGAGACAAGGCAAAGGTACTCGCAGCGCTGGCCGTAAGCGCGGCGCTGGCGCTGAGCGCGGCCGCGCCGGCGAACGCCGCCCTGCTCCAGCCCGGCCCGGGCAAGACCTTCTTCGGCCTCACCGACAGCGGCGTCACCTCGCAGTTCGCCGAATTCGGCGAACTGGTCGGCAAGCACCCGGCGATCATCGAGACCTTCCGCTCCTGGGGCGACGACCTCAAAGGCTCGCTCAAACGCTGGCAGAACGCGCTCGCCCGCCCGGTCCTCCACATCACCACCGCCGACCCCAACGACGGCCACCAGATCCTCACCCCGCGCGGGATCGCCCTCGGCAAGGGCGACGACTACCTGCTCAGCCTCAACCTCTTCTTCTGGGGACGCGGGATCCGCGCCTACCTGCGACCCCTGGGCGAGCCGAACCGCTGCCTCAACGTCTACGCCTCCTACGACTGCGAAGGCAACCTCAAGGCCTCCTACCAGAAGCCCTACTGGTACCGGCGGGCGTTCCGCCGCATGTACATCGTCCTGCACGGCGGCGGCACGCTGGAACAGATCGACCACCGGCTCGCGGTGGCCGGCCTGCCGGCGCTGACCAGCTCCACCGGCCAGCTGCCGGCCGGGCTGCCGAAAGCACCGATCGAGATCGTCTGGAGCCCGCTGCCGGGCGGCTCGCCGGAAGTCCGCCAGAACCTGCCCGGCTTCTTCTACCCCGGCGCGCGCTACGTCGACTGGGTGGGAACCGACTTCTACGCCGACTACCCCGTCTGGAAATCGCTGACCGGCTTCTACGAACGCTTCGCGCGGCGCGAAGGCAAGCCGCTCTCGCTGACCGAGTGGGGCCTCTACGGCAGCGACGACACGAGCTTCGTCAAGCAGCTGTTCGTCTGGGCGCAGCGTCACCCGCGCTGCCGGATGATGGTCTACTACCAGGACTTCGGCTCGACCAGCTCCTACCGCCTGCAGAACTACCCGGCCAGCCTCTCGATCGTGAAACGCAAGCTCAGCTCGCCGCGCTTCCCGTCCTACGCGTTCGAACCGCCGCAGCCGCCGCCCCCGCCGCCCGGTGGAGTGACGCCGTAGCGGGCATGCTCGGGCGGGCGCGGCGCCGGGCCGCCGAGTCTCCCCACCTCCTCGCCCTCGCCGGCATCGTCCTCGCCGGCGCCGCGCTGCGCTTCGCCACGCTCGACCTGCAGAGCTACCGCTACGACGAGGCGGTCACCGTCGTGCGGATCCTCCACCCGAGCCTCTTCGACACCCTCTCCGCGGTTCCCGGCAGCGAGTCCACCCCGCCGCTCTACTACCTGCTCGCCTGGCTCTGGTCGCGGCCGCTCGGGACCGGCGAGGTCGGCCTGCGCTCGCTCTCGGCGCTGGCCGGAACCGCCTCGATCGCGGTCGTCTACCTGGGCGCGGTCTCGCTGCCGCTGCCGCGTCGCGCGGGGCTGATCGCTGCGGCGATCGTCGCCGTCAGCCCGGTGCTGATCTGGTTCTCCCAGGACGCCCGCGCCTACGCGCTCGCCTTCCTCCTCGCCGCCCTCTCCTTCCTCTTCTTCGCGCGGGCGCGGCGCAGCGGAACGCGCCGCGACCTCGGCTGGTGGGCGGCCTGCTCGGCGCTGGCGATCGCCGCCCACTACTTCGCCGGCTTCGTCGTCCTGCCCGAGGCGGCGCTGCTGCTCTGGGGGGCGCGGGACAGGCGCCGGACCGGCGTGGCGATCGCCGCCGTCGCCGCCGCCGCGGCGCTGCTGCTGCCGATCGCCGTGCGGCAGGCGGAGAACGCCCACGCCGGCTGGATCGCCGAACAGCCGCTCGACCAGCGGCTCGAACGGGCCGGGGCGAAGCTGGCCGGCGACGACAACGGCGACGAGCACGGGGCGCGCCGGCCGGGCCCGATCCCGCTCGCCGTCCCGGCAGCGCTGGCGCTGGCCGCACTGGCCCTGCTGCTCTGGCGCGGCAACGAGCGCGAGCGGCGCGGCGCCGGGATCGCCGCCGCGGTCGGGGGCGCCGGGGTGGCGCTGCCGCTACTGCTCGGCCCCTTCGGCGCCGACTACCTCGACGGCCGCAACCTGCTGCCGGTCTTCGCGCCGCTGATCGTCGTCCTCGGCGCCGGCTTCGGCGTCCGGCGGGCCGGCTGGGCGGGGCTCGGCCTGGCGGCCGCGTTCTGCCTCTGCTCGCTCGTCTTCGCGATCGAGATCGACCGCCTGCCCCGCCTCCAGCGCGAGGACCTGCGCAACGCCGCGGCCGAAGTCGGACCGCTGCGACCCGGCAAGGCGGTGGTGACGATCCGCTACGCCGGCAGCCAGCCGCTGCGCTACTACCTCGGCGCCGGCCTGGCCGCCGGCCGCCTGCCGCCGCTGCGCGAGATCGACCTGGTCGGCTCGGGGATCGCCGCGCGGAAGAGCGCCCGGCGCCTGCTGCCCGCCGCCTTCCACCGGGTCGAGTCGAAGCCGGTCTCCTACGACTTCACCCTGACCCGCTACCGCGCCGCGCGCCCGCTGCGGGTGCCGCTGCGGGTGCTCGAACGGGGCGCCCTGGTCGGCGGCGGCAGCCGCGCCTCGGTGCTGGTCAGCCCCCCTTCGAGACCTTCGCCTTGACGTTGCCGGCCACCCCGGCCCTGTACCTGTAGGGCTGGAGCGCGTTGACGCTGGAGTAGCCGACCAGGTAGATCCGCCGCCCGTCGGAGATCACCGGCGTGTAGGTGCCGGTCTTGTAGTGGAAGACCCGGCGGCCGGTCTTCATCTCGTAGCCGTTGGTCGAGCCGTTGCTGAACTCGGCCAGGTAGACGATGTCGCCGACCGCCGAGAGCGAACCGATCACCGAGCCGCCGGCCGGGCGAGCCCAGCGCGGTTCGCCGCTCTTCGCGCTGAGCGCGTAGACGTTGCCGTCGAAGGAGCCGATGTAGACGGTCGGGCCGGTGTGGCGGGTGCGGGCGACGACCGGGCCCGAGTAGACGTAGCCGCCGGTCGAGTAGGACCAGGCGAGGGTGCCGTCCTTCTGGTCGAAGCTGTAGACGCGGTGGTCGTTGTTGCCGGCGTAGACGCGGCCGAAGGCGACCGCCGGGGTCGAGTAGAACTCGCCCGAGGTGCCGAAGCCCTGGCCCAGCGAGCCGCTCTGCCACCTGATCGCGCCGGTCTCGGCGTCGACCGCGTTCATGTAGCCGCCGTAGTCGCCGACGTAGAGGACGCCGTGCTGGTAGGCGGGCGCCGACTTCACCGGGCCGCCCAGCGTCGTCGCCCAGCGGACGTGGCCGTTGCGGGTGCTGAGCGAGAAGAGCTGGCCGTTCTCGCAGCCGAAGTAGACACTGCCGTCGATCGCCAGCGGCGAGGACTCGGCCCGGCCGGGCAGCAGGTGTTTCCACAGCACCTTGCCGGTCCTCGCGTCGAGCTTGACGATGTGGCCGGGGACGAGGTTGACGATGTAGAGGCGGTGCTTGTAGTAGGCCGGCGAGGAGGCGTTGAGGCGGCCGATCCGCCGTTCCCAGAGGACCTTGCCGGTGTTCGCGTCGAGCGCGTAGGCGGTGCCGCTGTTGTTGACGAAGTAGAGCCGGCCGCCGGCATAGATGGGCGGGAACTCGAGCAGCGGCCGCTCGGTGAAGTGCCAGATCAGCCGGTAGGGCGGCTTCACCCCGCGGGCCGGCAGGTAGCGCGTGCGGGCGGCATCGAGGCCGAAGACCGGCCAGTTCACGGTCTTCGCCTTGACCGGCTTCGAGGGCTTCTGCGGCTCGAAGGCCGCGTTCGGGTTGTGGACGTCGGGCGGGCGCTTCAGCAGCTCGTAGCCGCCGACGATCCCGGCGGCGAGGACGGCGGCGCCGGCGAGCAGGGCGATCGTCACCGGCCGGTGGTCGCTCCAGATCGCCTTCGGCTCGCGCAGGAGCCGCCTGCGGTCTCCCCAGAGGCGCCGCAGCGCCCGCCACGCCCTCGCCGGCAACGCCTTCACCGGCGCAGCTCCCACATCGCGACGAAGCCGAGCGCCTCGACCTCGTCGCGGACGCCGGCGACGGCGCGGCGTCGCAGCTCCTCATCGGCGACCCCCTGGCCCATCCGGGGCCGGTCAGCCCCCCGCCGCGGCGCGCCGCTCGGCCTCGGCGGAGATCCCGCCGAGGAGCTGCGCGATCGCCCGCTTGACGACGGCCACGACGACGGCTCCGGCGAACGGCACCGTGGGGGTCATCCGCAGGGCGTAGGTCACCTTGGTCCCCTCCCCCTCCGGCTCCAGCGAGACCGTGCCGACGTGATCGCGGACCGGCAGGCCGGAGAGCACGGTGTAGGAGAAGCGGCCGGGACGCTCGTAGGCGATCACTTCCTCGCGCATCGGCGGCCCGACCGCGCTCAGCACGCGGATCGCCCCGACGCCGTTCGGTGCCGGGTCCCCTTCCCGCTCCAGCTCCGACTTCCGCAACGGCGTCAGCTCGGAGTAGCCGCGGTGGTCGGTCAGCACGTCGAAGACGACCTCGGGAGGGGCGGCAACCTCGCGCACGAGAGTGAAGCTGGCCACGGCGGCAGAGCCTACCGACGGCGCCGGGTAGGATGCCGCCGGTGTTGACTTCGGACTCGACGGCAAGCAGGGTGCGGGGCGGTCTGCTGGTCGTCCTCTGCGCGGCGGTGGCGCTGCTGGTCGCGATGGCCGCGCCGAGCCGGGCGAACGCGGCTCGGGTCCAGTGCCCGGGCACCTTCCGGGTGCTGCACGACGACAGCATCCGATAATCTCGCCCGCCCATGCCCCCCGTCTTCTGGATCGGCCTCGGAATCGCCGGCCTGGGCGTCCTCGTCGGCCTCTTCGCCGGCGCCCGCTCGCACAGCACCCGCACCCTGACCGGGATCGCGATCGGCGCCTACCTCGGCGGCATGGCCGCCTTCCCGCTGCTGGCGATCGGGCTCGCGACCAGCTGACTCCCGTCGTGCTCTGGCGGCGACTGCGGCTCGTGAACGCTGTCGCCGCGACGGCCTTCGTGATCGGCGGCTCGCTGTTCGCGATCGGCGCCGCGCTGGCGCAGGCCGGCGTCGACCCCACCGCATACCTCTCGGTCTACCTGGTCGGCGGCCTCTTCTTCAGCAGCGGCGGCTACGCCTCGGTCGTCCAGGTGGTCAACGAGCCGAGCGGCGCCCACGCGCCGCGGCGCTGGCGCTGGTGGGTGCGCGGGCCGAGGCGGGCGGCCTGGCTCAGCTCCGTCGCCCTCTTCGCCGGCACCCTCGTCTTCGCGATCAACCTGGTCGACTCGTTCATCGAAGGGTTGGGTGCGGTGACCGAGGACCGGCTCGTCTGGTCGCCCGACGTCGTCGGCTGCGCGCTCTTCCTCGTCTCCGGCCACCTGGCGATGGTCGGGATCGGCGCCGGCCGCTTCTGGCGCCTCCGCGACCTCGGATGGTGGATCGTCGCCGTCAACCAGCTCGGCTCGATCCTCTTCATGGTGTCCGCGATCGGCGCCTTCGTCCGCCCCTCCACGGGCGAGGAGCTGGCGGTCGGCATCGCCAACTGGGGCACCTTCACCGGCGCCCTCTGCTTCGCGGTTGCCGGCGCGATGCAGGAGTTCGAGCACCCAGCCGGGCCCCGCCGCCGGCGCGCCGGCGCTCCTCAGGCATCTTCGGCGGCGTAGCGCTCCAGCATCGCCACCTCGTCTTGGCGCTTCGGGAACGCGAAGAAGACCAGCGCCGCGCCGATGCCGATCGCGACGATGCCGGCGGTGTAGGCCCATTTGTCGCCCTGCAGGAAGGAGGCCTTGGCGGCGGCGACGATCTGTTCGGAGTGCTGCGGGTACTGGGAGGCGAGGTCGGCGGCGCTGGAGAACGACTTGGTCAGCTCGCCTTCGACGTTTTCGCTGACCTTGCTCGCGTTGGGCGAGGCGGCGATCGCCGCGCTCGCCGCCGCGGCGTAGCCCGCGGTCAGCAGGGCGCCGAGGATCGACTGCATGATCGCCCCGCCGAGGTCGCGCTGCAGGTCGGCGGTGCCGGACGCCATCCCCGCCCGCTTGACCGGCACCGAGCCGGTCAGCGAGTGCGAGGCCGGGGTGCCGGCGAAGCCGACGCCGATCCCGATGAAGGCGTAGCCGAGACCGACCTTCCAGTAGGCGATGCCTTCCTTCCACAGCAGCAGCATCGTGAGGAAGCCGAGCACGCAGAAGACGTAGCCGAGCAGCAGGGTGAAGCGGGCGCCGCGCGCCTCGACCAGCTTCGCCGAGCGCGGCGCGACGACGACCATCAGCGCCGCCGCCGGCAGGATCGCCAGGCCGGAGTCGAGGGTCGAGTAGTCGAGCACGTTCTGGAGGAACTGCTGGCCGATGAACATCGCCCCCATCAGCGAGCCGAAGACGATGATCCCGGCGCAGGCCGCGACCCAGAAGGTCCGCCGCGCGGCCACCTCGAGGTCGTAGAGAGGGGCGGGCGCGCGCCGCTGGCGCAGGACGAAGGCGACGGTCGCCGCCAGGGCGACGATCCCCAGCCCGATCGCCAGCGCGCCCTTGCCCGGCACCGGCGCCAGGTTGATGCCGAGCACCAGGGCGGCGACCAGCAGCATCGAGAGGACGCCGCCGAGGTTGTCGACCGGGCCGGTGGTCTCGTTGACGTGGGCGGGGACGAAGCGCCAGGCGAGGAAGAAGGCGAGCGCGGCGAGCGGCAGGGTGATGAGGAAGACCGAGCCCCAGTCGAAGTGCTCGAGCAGGGCGCCGGAGAGCAGCGGCCCGAGCGAGGCGATCGCGCCGCCGATCGCCGACCAGAGGGCGATCGACCTGGTCCGCGCGTCGCCGGCCCAGAGCGCGGTGATCAGCGCCAGCGTGGTCGGGAAGGCCATCCCGGCGGCGACGCCGCCGAGCAGGCGGGCGGCGAAGAGGACGCCGATGCTCGGCGCGAAGCCGGCCAGCAGCGAGGCGGGGACCGAGAGGCCCATGCCGAGCAGCAGCATCGTCTTGCGCCCGTGGCGGTCGCCGAGCGCGCCCAGGTAGAGGACCGAGGTCGCGAGCCCGAGCGAGTAGCCGACCGCGACCAGGTTGAGCGTCGTCTGCCCGGCGTTGAACGCCTTGCCGATGTCGGGCAGGGCGACGTTGGCGACCGCCAGGTTGAGGTTGGCGACCGCGGCGACGAGGATCAGCGCGCCGAGGACGAGGCCGGCGCGCTTGGGGCTGCTCGACGCCATGTGCAGGGCAACCTACCTGGCACGACGGTCCTCACGCCCGGCTTCGCCCGCCCTGAGAGGATGCGCGCGATGAGCGCGGATCCGAAGCGGCCCGAGGCGCCGCGCAGCGAGAAGGTGCTACCCGGTGTCTGGAGGCTGCGCCTGCCGCTGCCCTGGCCCGGCGTCCCGCACGGCAACGCCTGGGCGGTCGCCGCCGACGGCGGCATCGTCCTCTTCGACACCGGGATCGGCGGCAAGGGCGGTCTGCGCCGCTTCGACCTCGCCCTCGCCCAGGCGGGCTTCGGGCTCGAGGACGTGCGACTCGTCGTCTGCACCCACTCGCACACCGACCACTACGGGCTCGCCGCGCCGATCGTCGCGGGCGCCGGCTGCGAGCTGTGGATGCACCCGCACTGGGAGCACGTGCGGCTGCTCGCCGACGACCCCGCGGCGGCGCTCGAGCAGCGGCTCGAGGTGGCCCGCCAGAGCGGCGTGCCGGCGGCGGCGCTGGAGCGCTACCGCGAGTCGCGCGGCGGCGAGCAGGACACCGGGATCGACGCGATCGCCGTGCCCGACCGCGACCTCGTCCCCGGGGTGGAGGTGGAGACCGACCTCGGCGCCTGGCAGGTCCACGAGACGCCCGGCCACGCCCCCTCGCACGTGATCCTCCACCAGCCCGAGCGCCGGCTGATGATCTCCGGCGACCATCTGCTCGGCCGCACGGTGCTGTTCTTCGACCATGGCCACAGCCCCGACCCGCTCGGCGAGTTCCTCGGCAGCCTCGACGAGGTCGAGCCGCTCGACGTCGGACTGGTCCTGCCCGGCCACGGCCGCCCCTTCCGCGACCCCGAGGCGAAGATCGCCGAGGCGCGGCGCCAGGTCGACGAGCTGCTCGGCAAGGTGCGCGAGGCTCTTGCCGCCGGCGAGCGGACCGCCTTCGACGTGGTCGGCGAGATCGTCGGCGCCGAGAACCTCAACACCCCGGTCAGCGCCTGGGTGCTGCAGATCGTCCTCTCCTGCCTCGACCACCTGGCGATCCTCGGCGAGGTCGAGCCCGTCGCCGGCAGCGATCCGCGAACCTGGAAGGCGGTGTGAGGGGGCTTCGGTATACGACGCTCGCGCTTCTCTGCCTGGCGGTGACGGGCCCGGCGCAGGCGAGCGCCGCGGCGGCGCCCCAGATCGGGCTGCCGTCCGCGGCCGCTGGTGGTACACGCTGCGCGTCGCCGCCTTCTTCTGGCGAAGCCGACTGCGAAGGTGACGATCATCCCGCCGCCGAGCTGGAGAACCATCCGCTGGAAGGCCGCCATCTGGGTGCGCAGATCTTGGCCAGCCGCCGGCGCAGCCTATCCGGGTAAGTTTGGTCCGATGAGGATCCTCGCCTTCAGCGACCTGCACCGCGACCTCGGCCAGGCCGCCGAGCTTGTCGCGATGGCGGCCGAGGCCGACGTGGTGATCGGCGCCGGCGACTTCGCCTCGGTGCACGAGGGCCTCGAGGAGGCGATCGGCGTCCTGGCGGCGATCGAGAAGCCGGCGGTGCTGGTCCCCGGCAACAACGAGACCGACGAGGCGCTGCGCGAGGCGGCGGCGGGCTGGGGCGCCGCCACGGTCCTGCACGGCGGGGGGGCGACGATCGAGGGCGCCGAGTTCTACGGGCTCGGCGCCGGCATCCCGGTCACCCCCTGGGAGTGGAGCTTCGACCTCGACGACGAGGTTGCCGGCGAGATGCTCGCGGCGTGTCCCGAGGGCGCGATCCTCGTCCTCCACTCGCCCCCCCGGGGACACTGCGACACGGGCGGCGGCGGCGACCACTTCGGCAGCGCGGCGCTGCTGGCGGCGATCGAGGAGAAGCGCCCGCAGCTCGCCGTCTGCGGCCACATCCACGAGTCCTGGGGCTGCGAGAGCCGGATCGGCGGGACGCCGGTGCGCAACCTCGGCCCGAAGGGCACCTGGATCGAGGTCTAGCGGGGCGTCGCCTCGGCGGCGATGCGACGCGCCTCCGCGGTCCCCAGGTACGGGGTGAGGACGAACTGCGTCGCCTCCTGGCCGAGCGCCGGCAGCTCGGCCTCGCGCCCCATGTCCAGGCGCTGGGCGATCAGCATCGCAATGCCTCCTGTCATCGCCTTCTCGATGATCTCCGGCAGCCGCTCGCCGTCGGGGCGGAGCACCCGGCCGGGCAGCAGCCGCTCGCCGAAGTGGGAGAGCATCCGCTCGTAGCGCGCGTAGCCCTCCCTGCCGGCGGCCAGGGCGTCGTTGGTCAGCACCCGCGCCGAGGCTGGATCGGCGGCGGTGAAGTCGAGTGCCGCCCGGACCCCGGCGGCGACCTGAGCCGGCCACTCGTCCTCGGCGGCGCACGCTGTCTCGATCCGGACCTGGAGCCGAGCGAAGGCGGCCTCGAAGGCGCCGGCGAAGCCGTCCGGGTCCAGCGCGGCATCGCTCATCGCGCGGATCATAAACAGCAATGTCTTTCCCTGCGCGGGCCGCTCGGCGGCTATCAGTTATCGGCGCCGTTCGATAGACATCGGCGGAGATGGCAGATGTGATCTCCGAGTTGCTCGCCACTGATGCCGCGCGCGTCAAGCTCGGAGCGCGCGGCATTTCGACCGCTGAAGCCGAGCAGCTACCGCGCAATCGCCACGCGAGAGTGCGAAATCCCCGCGGTGGCGGTCACGAGGGCGAGCGACTGCTGCTCATCGGCCACACCGACGGCGGGCGGGCGCTCACGCTGGTGCTCGAGCGCACGGTCGATCCGACATCGTGGCTGATCGTCACCGGCTGGACCGCCACCGAGCGCGAGCGTAGAATTCTCAGTTGACATGGGAAAAGACCCCTGGACCGATTCCGATCCTCAGCCCGGCGACTTCGACGCCGAGCTCGACCGCGCCCGCTCCGACCAGATCGAGATACACGAGGGCAACCCCGACGCGACGTTGTCGATTCTCGTCAGCGTCGAGGGCGACGACGCCAAGCGCCTTGAACGAATCGCCATCGAGCGCGGCCAACAGCCCGGCGAGGTCGTCTCCCAACTCCTGCGCAGCGCCTGAGCCGGACCGACTGGGCGCTCTGGGCCGAGAGGACGCTGACGTTCTGAGCGTGATCGCCCGGCTCAGCTCTTCCCTGCCTGCCCCTCCCTCCCCGGCGGGCCCGGCTCGCTGAGAATCGCGCGCCGCTCGCGGTAGTCGTCGGGGGAGATCGTGCCGTCGGCAAGGCGGCGATCGAGCAGCTCCAAGGCGCTGGGCTCTCGCCCAAGCCGGCCTCCGCGACCGGAAAGCTCGCGCACCAGCCAGATCACGCCGACGATCACCAGGGCCCAGAAAAGCACCATCCCGAACACCATCGCCACCCACCAACCTCCGTCCATGTGATCCCCCCAGCCAGTGTCGCCGAGAATGGCTGCGAGGCCGAGCGCGATGACTTTCGCTTCCATCACCGATCCAGTGTAGAACCGGCAAACGGCGCCGCGCATCGGCAACAAACCGGAGACGGCCTCCGCGGCAAGAATTCGACCCTGTGACCTTCGGTTTCGTAGGCCGCAGAGCGCCCGCTGCCAGAGCCGTTTGCGCCGATTCTGCGACAGATATGAGACTTGAAAGGTGCGGTCGTTTCGACCGAAGGTCAAGACTCGAAACGCAGACAATCTATATCGTGTGGAAATGGGCTACGAGCGAATCAAGGCCGAGCACGCCGGGGCGAAGAACGGCGGCGGTGCGTGGATGACGCGCGCCGAAGCGAAGCAGACCGCCAAGCGCAAGCGCCGGCAGACGGACAAGCACGCGGGCGCGGGCGGCCAAGGCGTTGACAAGTGGGGCGACCTCGATGAGTTCAGCGCCCGCGCCTCGACGCCAACGCTGCGACGATTCGACGAGGATGAGGCAGCGGCTGGGTTCTCCTGGGAGGGAGAGACGCTGACCGGAGAGCCGATGCCAGTCGTCGCCGCAGCCGTGCGGCGCTCACGGGAATCGCACTGACGCAGGTACGATTTGACGCATGACCACTCGGGAGAAAGCCCACGCGCTCCTCGACGAGCTATCCGATGCCGAGCTTAACGAGGTCGTCAAGCTGATCGAGGTGCGGCATGAGGAGGGCGAGGAGCCAGAGATGGCTGAGTTGCCCGAGGCTTGGCGGCGGCTCCCTTCGGGGGCGCCAGCCCCTAACTGGGTCGCCGCTGTCGACGAGGCGCGGCGGGGCCGTTAGTGCTCGTCATTGACGCCAACATCGCGGCAGCGGCGTGCGGCGGCAAAGGCGACGGCTTCGAAGCGTTCGACGACGAGCTGGCCAGCGTGCCGTTGATGTGGTCGGAGGCCCGCGCCAGCCGGTCAAGCGCAAGGACCCGCCCAAGCTTGGCGCCGAAGCCTGGCGAATAGGCGGCGGAGTGGTGGCCCATCCAGCGCTGCAGTCGCAGTGCCACCCCGCTACGTTTGCAAGCGGCCCGCCGAGGCCTGTATTTCCGCATACCGTCTATGGACACGCACTTGTGAACCATGCAGAACCCGCCCCGACTCGCGGCCTATGCCGCCCCCTCGGCGACGGAACGGGGTACGCCATTGAGGCGCCCTGCGATCTGCTGAGGCGACAGTCCTCCGCCAGCGGGTCGCTGACGACCACAGTCGTGCCGTCCGGGATCGGCCCGCCGTCGGTCGGCGGGCGGTCGGCGGGCGGCCCGGCGCTTGGCTGAGTGCGCCAGCCCTTCGTAGTCCGGTGCTCGATCATCTCGCGCTCGTACTCCGCGAAGACGACGAGGACGCCCGCCGTCGCGACCCCAGCCGGCGTCATCGGGTCGAGCGGCGAGTCGAGCTAAGACGCTTTGTCGCCCTCATCGGCCTTCTCATCGAAGCCTGGCCACTCAGGATCGATGCCCTCGCTGGCCAAGAGCTCGGCATCGATGCGCAGGACGTCTTTCATCGTCATGTCGTCGGGCAGCAGATAACCCGGCGGTAGCTTTACTGGATCCATCCCACAACCCTCCTTATCAACTCGTAGACGTCGTCCGATACCCAGAAGGGTTGCCCGATAATGCCCTTGCGGCGCCGAATCATCAGCAACGCGTAGACCTCAGCGACGACCTCGTGGGTGTACTCACGACGAAGGTAGTCGGCCGATCGGATGGTCTTGGCAAGATCCTCCGGCAAGGAGTCGAGAAATCTCGGTCCTGCGGCCACGTCCTCGCTCGAGGCTCCGTGGATACCGAGCGCGTGCCCCCACTCGTGCCAGGCAACCCGCGCCAGTGCGTTCTCACGACTGAGAACGTCGAGCCCGTCGTAGTCGGGATGCACGGCGTTGACGAGAACGACCCTGAGCTCGGGAATCCAGAGGCCGCGGGCGCGATCGCGGCCGATGCGATGCTCTGGGGCAAGGCCCGGATAGCCGGCCGAGCGCAGAAGCGCATCGGCGTAGGTACCGAGTGGGCAAACCGTCACGTCCCATCCATTGGCGCCGATTGCCTCCAGCAGCCGTCGGTGCTCGGGCGGCAGGCCCGCCCAGGCCAACCTGAGGATCCGCTGAGCGAACGCAACCGCCTGTTCGTCGCTCCTCAGATCTCGTTCGTCGCTGGGCACGAGGACCGAACGGTATCCGCCGGACTCTCCACTGGCTCAGGGATTGCATTCTGCGGCATCCCCTCCCGTGGAAGGCTTTCAACTCCAAGTGGCTCGCCCGTACGGAAAACACGGCTTCGCCCGGAACGAAGCGAAACGAGGTCTTCACGTTTGCCACCAGCCGCATACCGATGCGGATTCCGCGGACAGTCTTCGCAGCGACCACACGTTAAGCGGCGCGGGGCCACACCGGCGCGTGCTCAGCGGCCGCGTCGTTCGCCGCGACGGCGCGGCTCGGCAGGCGCCCAGCCCTCGGCCTGCTCGGCGACCTCGAGGGAGAGCGCCTCGAGCTCGGCAGTGAGCGCGCGCAGGCGCCTGCGGTTCTCAAACCAAGGGCGATAGCGCTCCAGCTGCTCGGCTGAGAGGCGGCGGGTGACGGTCTTGCCCTCGACCTTGCGCGTCCAGGTGACGTAGGGGCCGTGCAGCTTGGGCGGGTCGGCCTTGCAGGCGCAGTTGGGCTTGCCGCAGCGGTTCATCGCCACGTTGATCGTCCCCGGCAGGGCGAAGTCGATCTCGGCGAGCTCGGCGGCGAGCGCGCGCAGGCGGGCCTCGGGGCTCTCGTTCATGGGTGACTTGCGATCCTACGTCGGTCTGTCCGATAGTAATTCTACTGTCGGATACCATGAGTCCCCGAGAGGGCGACCTCGCAGCAGCGGCGATCGCCGCCTACGCCCCCGCCTCGCTCTCCCCCGAGGCGGGGGCCTTCGCCCGTGCGGCGGTGAGGCGGGCTGCTCCGCGCCGGCGCGAACGGGCCAAGGCGCTGCTCTACGCCGCCGGGCGGCTGGCCGCCTTCGGCAAGTCGGTGGGGATGGAGCTCTCCGCCGAGGCGCTGCTGGCGGAGGCGACGATCGAGCGCTTCGTCCTCACGGGTTGCCCGGCGGTCTCCGCGGCGACGCGACGCACCCTGCGCACCAACCTGCGGGCGCTGGCCCGTGTCCATCGGGCTCATCCCTCCCCGCAGCTGGCGCCGCTGCCGCGCGAGCGCGCCAAGTCCCCCTACGGGGAGGCGGAGATCGAGGGCTTCCTGCGCCTCGCCGCTGCGCAGCCGACCGAGGCACGGCGGATGCGCGCCACCGCGCTTGTCTGTCTGGGGGCGGGGGCGGGACTGATCGGGGCCGAGCTTCGCCACGTGCGCGGGCGCGACGTCATCCGGCGCTCGGGGGGGCTCGTGGTCTGCGTCTCGGGGCGCAGGGAGCGGGCGGTGCCTGTGCTGGCCCACTTCCACTCGCCCCTGGAGGAAGCCGCCCGCTTCGCCGGGCGGGGCTACCTGCTCGGCGGCGAGAGCTCGGGGCGGCGCAACCTCAGCGACGCCTTGAACGCCGCGCTTGGCAAGGACGCCTCGCTGCCGCGCCTGGAGGCCGGGCGGCTGCGGGCGAGCTGGCTTTGCGAGTGCGCCGAGCTGATCGGCCTGCGGGCGTTCATGGACGCGGCCGGGCTGCGCTGCTCCCAGCGGCTCGGCGACTTGGTGGCCGAGCTGCCCGAGACCGAGGAGGAGACCGCCGTCGCATTGCTCGGAGGAGGCCATGGAGGCTGAGGCGAAGCTTGAGCGATTGGAGGGAGTCGTCGAGCGCTCGGGCATCGCCCCGCGGATCGAGGCGATGCTGCCGGTCGGGGCGCGGCGGCGCCAGCTCTCGGTGCGCACGCTGCTCGTGGGGATGCTCTTGGTCGCCGTCGACGGGCGCCCCGCGCACCTGAGCCGGGTGCACGAGGCGCTCTGCGCGCTGCCCCAGGCAGATCAGAGGCGGCTCGGGGTGATCGCCGAGTGGAAGGACGGCCCCCACCGGCTCACCTACCGCCAGGTGGAGCGCACCTTCGGGCTCGTGGCGAGGGTACTGGCCAAGGCCGAGCCCGACGGGGAGCCCTGCGAGGAGCTCTCGGAGATCCTCGACGCCCTGCTGGAGGCGAGCGTCGAGCTCTGCGGGAAGCCCGAGACGAGCTCCTACGCCGTCGACTGGACCGACCTGGAGACGTTCTCCTGCCCACCGCCGAAGGGCGGCGAGCGCTGCGCTGACCCCGAGGCCACCTGGGGACACCGGCGCGGCAACTCGCCCGGCGAGCGCGACGAGGCCTTCTACGGCTACTACCTGCAGGTCGTCACGGCCGTCAAGGAGGAGCGCGGCCCCGCCGTCGCGGAGCTGGTGCGCCGCATCGGGCTCACGAGCTGCGGGGTCGACCCGCCGCCGGCGCTCGTGCCGGTGCTGGAGCGGATGGCCGCCGCCGGGATCGAGGTCGGCGACGTCCTCGCCGATTCGGGCTATGCCCACCGGGTGGCGGAGACGTGGGCGCTGCCGCTGCGGCGCCTGGGGGCAAATCTCGTCCAGGACCTGCATCCCCATGACCGTGGGCCGAAGGGAACCCACATGGGAGCAACCCTCGCCAACGGGGCGCTCTACTGCCCGGCGACGCCGACCACGCTGCTGGAACTGGGACCGCTCGCCCGCGGCGCTACGGAGGCCGAGACTGCCGCCCACGACCGCAAGGCCGCAGAGCTCGCCAAGCACAAGCTGGCGCCGCTCGCGGGCTATGACGCAGACGGCTACCACCGCGTCGGCTGCCCCGCCGCCCAGGGCAAGCTGCGCTGCCCCTTGCGGCCTGAGTCGATGCAGCTCGGCCACACCCGTCCGGAGGTCATCTCCCCGCCCGAGCACCCGCCTACCTGCTGCGCCCAGCGCACGATCACGGTGCCTGCCTCGGTCAACGCCAAGACCGCACAGAAACACGACTACCCCTCTGCGGAGCACCGCCGCTCCTACGCGCGGCGCTCCGCCGCCGAGCGCGCCTACGCCACGGTCAAGGACCCGGCCTCCAACGACATCTCAAAGGGCTGGTGCCGGTTGACGGGTCTGGCGCCGATCGCGCTGTTCGCCGCCAGCGTCTTCGTCGCCCGCAACCTGCGCGTCGCCGACGCCTTCGCGGCTCGCCAGGCCGAGGATGAGCGGCGTGCCGCCGAAGGGCTGGCGCCCAAGCGGCGCAGGCGGCGCCGGACCGCGGACGACCTGATCGGCGCGGCAAGCGCGCCGACCTGACTTCGCCTCGCCGGGACGGTCGCCGAGGGAGAAAGCGTGGGGAGAACCGATGGCCACCGGTGGGGAGAAACGGTGGCCGTGGGCGGGGAAGTTGAATGGCCGCTCCCGGAGGAGTCGATGGACATCGGACGCCACCGCGAATCGCGGTTCGTCCGGTTCAAACGTGAAGATAGGTGGAGGTCAAAGGTGAAGACCTCGAAACGCGCCCGACAGGATTCGAACCTGTGACCTTCGGTTTCGTAGACCGACGCTCTATCCGACTGAGCTACGGGCGCTTGTCCTGCAAAGCGCGGATTTTCAAGGCTTCGGCGGATGGCCTCCGATGGACGCCGCCCCGATTCCGCCCTTCTGCGCCCTTCGGCACAGCCGCGATGCAGGACGCCGGATTCTAGGGGCTGCGCGACGGCTACGTGGCCCGCAGGAGCGCGCTCGGCTCGACCTCGACCGCTGCCTCTGTCGATGCTTTCTGCTGTGGAGCAGCCTCACGTCAAGCTCAGCGGCGACATTGAGGGGTCTTATTATTACGTGGTCGAGGAGGCCCGTGATGACGGGCGTCTCGTGGTGGCCCCGGATACCTCCGCTCAGGCAATCATGGACCGCCTTGGTCATGAACCGGCGACGCTGGACGAGTTCGAGGCTGCCTACGGGGCAGTCAAGCCTTCGGACGGCGAGAGTTGAGCCGTGGCCCTCGCCTTCGGTGTCCGGCATCAGCCGAGCAAGAAGACGAAGGCTCCGACCGTCTACGAAATCGCTCACCGGCGACTTCACAGCCAACCCTAGCCCCCCCGCCCGGCCGCGCCACCGGGCGAGGAGCGTTTCCGCCTATCGGAGTCGATCGAGGCGATCGGGTTGCCCGCGCTGTGCGAGGAGATCGCCTCCGCTGCGGACTGACCGGATCGGCTCAGGGCACGCGGTGGACCTCGAACAGGTTCGTGCCCAGCTCCTGGTCCGGCATGCCGGCGACGATCGCGATCAGGTCGCCCGATTTGGCGACGCCGTGGAGGGCGGCCAGCGCGGCGCAGTCGTCGAGCAGGCCGCGCACCTCGTCCCCGTGCTCGCTGAGGATCGCGGTGACCCCGAACAGCAGGTTGAGCCGGCGCACGGTCTCGATCCGCGGCGAGATCGCCAGCACCGGCACGTTCGGCCGGTGGGCGGAGACGAGACGGGCGCTGCGACCGCTGGTGGTCGGCACCACCATCGCCGCCAGGCCCAGCCGGTAGACCGCGCCGACGGCGCCCTGGGCGACCGAGTCGGCGACGTCCTGGGTCGCCTGGTCGGTGCGGGTGAACAGCCACTCGCCGTAGGGCAGGTCGGGCTCGGTCGCGCGGGCGATGCTGTCCATCGTCCGCACCGCCTCGACCGGGTGGCGGCCGACCGCGGTCTCCTCCGAGAGCATCACCGCGTCGGTGCCGTCGAAGATCGCGTTGGCGACGTCGGTCACCTCGGCCCGCGTCGGCCGTCGCTCGCTGACCATCGACGCGAGCATCTGAGTCGCCGTGATCGCCGGCTTGGATTGCAGCCCGGCGGCGCGGATCAGCCGCTTCTGCACCACCGGCACCTGCGCCAGCGGCAGCTCGATGCCGAGGTCGCCGCGCGCGACCATGATCCCGCCGCTCGCCGCGCGGAGGATCTCGGCCGCGTTCTCGGCCGCCTGGGGCTTCTCGATCTTGGCGATCACCGGGACGTCGGAGCCGAGCGCCCGCAGCCGCTCGACGACCGGGTCGAGGTCCGCCGCCTCGGAGACGAAGGAGACGGCGATCAGGTCGATCCCCTGCTCGACCGCGAACTCGGCCCAGGCGACGTCGCCCTCGGTCGCGGTGGCGCGCGCGGTGACGCCGGGGATGTTCATCCCCTTGTGCGAGGACAGCGTGCCGCCGACCTCGACCTCGGCGTCGACCCCACCGTCTTCGGGCTCGCGCACCCGCAGGCGGATCGAGCCGTCGGCCAGGTAGACCAGCTCGTCCTCGCGCAGCGAGCCGACCCCCGGCCAGTCGACCGGGATCGTCTTCTCGTCGCCCTGCACCGCTCGCGGGGTCAGCTTCACGTGCGTCCCCGTCTCCAGCTCGGCGACGTCGTCGCGCAGCTCGCCGATCCGCAGCTTCGGCCCCGGCAGGTCGCCGAGGATCGCCACCTCGCGCCCGGCGCGCTCGGCGGCGGCGCGGATCGTCTCGACGGTGCGCGCGTGACGCTCGCGGTCGGCATGGGAGAAGTTGAGGCGGAGGACGTCGGCGCCGGCCTCGATCAGGCGGGTCAGCACCGCTTCGTCCCAGCTGGCGGGGCCGATCGTCGCAATGATCTTGGTCCGCCTGCCGTGCATACTTCGCATGACTGTAGAGAGTGCCTGATATGACATCGACCTATGTAACACTGCTCGCGTGAAGCCGCTCGCCGAACCGGTCGCACCGCCGCAGGTCGACGAGCCTGCCACCGCCGACGGGCTGGTCGGCGCGGCGCCCGAGTCGCCGGCCGGACCGATCGAGGCCGCCGAGGCGGCGAGCCTCCCCTCGCCCCCGGCGATCGACCTGCCGCCGCTGCTCCAGACCCTGCGCTTCAACCAGCGCCAGATCGAGTTCGTCTTCCGCGCCCGCCGCGAGCTGGGCGAGGTCTTCCACATGCGGGGGGTGGTCGACGGCGGGCCGGTGATCACCAGTCACCCCGACCACGTCCGCTCGCTGTTCACCGCCAAGCCCGAGCAGGCGCCGTCACTGACCGGCGAGTCGCCGCTGCGGCCGGTCGTCGGCCCGAACTCGGTGCTCACCGCGGTCGGGCCGCGCCATATGCGCCAGCGCAAACTGCTGCTGCCGCCCTTCCACGGCGAGGCGATCGATCGGTACACGCAGATGATCGCCGACGCCGCCGAGCGCGAGATCGACGCCTGGCCGGTCGGCACGCCGTTCGCGCTGGCGCCGCGGATGCAGGCGATCACCCTCGACGTGATCATGGCCGGGATCTTCGGCGTCGAGGGCCGGCCCGAGCGCGGCACGCCCGAGCACAAGCTTCGCCAGGTGACCAAGCGCCTGGTCCGCGCCTCGACCCGGCCGCCCGCTCAGATCGGCGAGCTGATCAACATCAACCGCACCGAGCCGGTCGGGCCGATGAAGGTGGGCCTCGGCATCCTCGACCGCGCCACCTACCCGGTGATCGAACAGCGCCGCCGCGCCGCCGACCTCGACGAGCGCCACGACATCCTCTCGCTGCTGCTGAAGGCGCGGACCGAGAGCGGCGAGGCGATGAGCGACAAGGAACTGCGCGACGAGCTGCTCACCCTGGTGCTCGCCGGCCACGAGACGACCGCCAACTCGCTTGCCTGGACCTGGGAGCGGCTGGTCCGCACGCCGGACGCCTACTCGGCGCTGCGCGACGCGGTCCGCTCCGGCGAGGACGCCGAGGAGCGGATCGAGGCGACGATCGTCGAGGGCATGCGCTCGCGGCCGGTGATCCCGCTGATCGGCCGTCGGGTGATGGTGCCCTGGCGCCTGGGCGAGTACGCGGTGCCGGCCGACACGCCGGTGGCGATGAGCATCCTCCTCGTCCACCACCGCGAGGACGTCTACCCCGAACCCTTCGAGTTCCGCCCCGAGCGCTGGCTCGGCCGCAAGCCGGGCACGTATGAGTGGATCCCCTTCGGCGGCGGCATCCGCCGCTGCCTCGGCGCGGAGCTGGCGATGGCCGAGCAGCGCGTCGTCCTCGCGGCGATGGCCCGCCGCCTCGACCTCGAGGCCGACGACCCCGCCCCCGAGCACGCCCTGCACCGCAACGTGACGATGATCCCCGCGCGCGGCGCCCGCGTCGTGATCCGCTCGCGGCTCGGCTGAACCGGCGCGAGACAGCGGGGATCATGAGACGGTATTCGAACCCTGAGGTCCAGGCCCGCATCTCTCGGCTTGACCTCTGCCGACAGGGAAAAGGGGCCGAATAACGCCGCATCCGACCTTGACCCCACCCTGGTGTGGTCAAACTCGGATGCGGCGTTGGAGTTCCTGAGTGAAATCCCGCAAATTGCGTATTTCATCAACCCGCGTGGGCCGCTTTGCAGGCAGGAACGGAGAGGGAGGGATTCGAACCCTCGAGAGAGCTTGCGCCCCCTACTCGCTTAGCAGGCGAGTGCCTTCAGCCACTCGGCCACCTCTCCGGGGCCTGAAAACATAGCGCCGCCTCCGGGGTGCGGCGCGGATAGGCTCGGTTCGGTGAGTTCGTCCCTGGATCAGTCCCACGCGCGCTACGAGGCGATCTTCGCCGAAGTCGAGGCGCCCTTCGCCTTCGTCGACCTCGACGCGATGGGCGCCAACACGGTGGCGATGCTGGAGCGCGCCGCGGAGAAGCCGATCCGGGTCGCGAGCAAGTCGCTGCGCTGCCGGGCACTGCTGGAGCGGGTGCTGCGCAGCGACGAGCGCTTCCAGGGGCTGATGACCTTCACCCTGCCGGAGACGCTGTGGCTGGCCGAGCAGGGCTTCGAGAACCTGCTGCTCGCCTACCCGACCGCCGACGAGGGCGCGCTGGGAGAGCTGGCGCTGCGCTCGGTCGCCAACCCGGCCGGGGCGCCGATCGTGATGGTCGACTGCGCCGAGCACCTCGACGCGATCGAGTCGGTGCTGGGAGCGGGCGCGGCGCCGGTCCGCGTCTGCATCGACCTCGACGCGAGCTGGTGGTGGCTGGGCGGACGGGTGAGGGTCGGCCCGAAGCGCTCGCCGGTCCACACGGCCGAGCAGGCGGTGGCGCTGGCGCAGGAGATCGAGCGGCGGCCGCAGCTCGAGCTGGCGGCGCTGATGGCCTACGAGGGCCAGATCGCCGGAGTCGGCGACCGGCCGCCGGGACGCCGCCTGCGCGGCGCCGCGATCCGCTGGATGCAGCGCCGCTCGGCCGCCGAGCTGGCCGAGCGCCGAGGCGCGGTCGTCGCCGCGATCCGCGAGTTCGCCGAGCTGCCGATCGTCAACGGCGGCGGCACCGGCAGCCTCGAGCTGACCGCGGCCGAGGACCCGGTGACCGAGGTGGCCGCCGGCTCGGGCTTCTTCGCCCCCGCCCTCTTCGACCACTACGGCCGCTTCTCGCTGACCCCGGCGGCGGGCTTCGCGCTGCCGATCGTCCGCAAGCCGGCGCCGGGCGTGGCGACCGCGCTCGGCGGCGGCTACCTCGCCTCCGGCAGCGGCGACCCGGGGCGGCTGCCGGCTCCCTGGCTGCCGCCCGGCCTGAAGCTCGACCCCGAGGAGGGCGCCGGCGAGGTGCAGACGCCGCTGCTGGGACCGCCCGCCGAGCAGCTCTCGATCGGCGATCGCGTCTACCTGCGCCACGCCAAGGCGGGCGAGCTGTGCGAGCGCTTCGACCTCCTCCACCTGATCGAGGGCGGCGAGATCGTCGACATCGTCCCCACCTACCGGGGCGAGGGCCGGGCGTTCCTCTGAATCACGGCCCGAGGACGCGGGCCGCGTACTCGTTGGCGAAGACGCGCTCGGGGTCGAGCTCATCCCGGGCCGCCCGGAACCGCTCCCAGGCCGGGTAGCGCGGCTCCAGCGTCGCCGCGGTCTGGAAGTGGCGCTTGCCCCAGTGCGGGCGGCCGCCGTAGTCGTCCATGATCGCCTCGACCGCCTCGAAGTAGGGGCGCCACTCCATCCCCCGGTACTGGTGGACGGCGATGTAGACGGTGTCGCGCTCGTGCGAGGGGCTGAGCAGGGCGTCGTCGCCGGCGGCGACGCGCATCTCGATCGGGAAGAAGACCGGATAGCGGTTCGAGCGCACCCACTCGATCGCCCGCCGCGCCGCCTCGACGCCGTGCTCCCGCGGCACCCCGTACTCCATCTCGGTGAAGCGGACGCGACGCTCGCCGGCGAAGACGCGGTCGGAGCGGTCGACCGTCTTGCCGCCCGAGGCGAGCGCGGCGGCGAGCCGGGAAAGCGCCGGGATCGAACGCGGAAAGGCCTTGCCGGCGGCCGAGAGCGCCTCCAGCGTCCAGTTCTCGAGCACGATGTCGTTCAGGTAGGCGGCGAGCCTGCCGCGCGGCCGCGGCCCCCCCTCGACCCGGTTGCGCTCGAGGACCAGCGCCGAGTCGGCGTAGGGGAAGGTGAACAGCTCGAAGTGGTCGCTGGCGGCGGCGCGCTCGTCGAAGCTCTCGAAGACCTCCTCGCGCGGCGCCGGCGAATCGACCCGCCGCAGCACGAAGGCAGGCACGCAGCGCAGCGTCGCCGCCGAGATCGCGCCGAGCGCGCCGACGCCGACCCGGGCGGCGCGCAGCAGGTCGCCGTCCTCGCCGCTCAGCTCGCGCACGCTGCCGTCGGCCAGCACCAGCTCGACCGCCTCCACCTGGGCGGAGATGTTGCGCAGCTTCGCGCCGGTGCCGTGGGTGGCGGTCGAGATCGCACCGGCGATCGTCTGCCGGTCGATGTCGCCGAGGTTCTCCATCGCCAGGCCGAGCCGGTGCAGCTCCCGGTTGAGGTCGGCGAGGACGGTGCCGCCGCCGACCTTGACCAGGCCGGAGGAGCGGTCGGCGTCGATCGTCCCGCTCAGCGCGGCGAGGTCGACCATCGTGCCGTCGGTCAGCGCCGTCCCGGTGAAGGAGTGGCCGGCGCCGGCGACGCTGACCCTGTGTCCGGCGGCAGCCGCCGAGGCGACCGCCGCGCTCAGCCCGTCGCGGTCAGCCGGGCGAACCAGCTCCGCCGGCCGGCATCGTTGGTCGCCCGCCCAGTTGCGCCACTCGCTCACCCGCGTAAAGCTAACTCTCCGCCGGCTGGACCAGCGGCGGGACCAGGGCACGGTAGGCGTAGGCCGAGGTCGAGAGGAGCAGGAGGGCAACCCCGAGGCTGGGCACGGCGTAACTGCTGGCGCTGGCGAGGCCGCCGCCGGCCAGGGCGCCGACCGCCTGGCCGGCCGCCCAGGCCATGTTGGAGAGGCCGGCGGCGTAGCCCTGGTGGAGGCGGCTGTTGTCCGCTGCCTCCGAGAGCGTGGTGAGGGCCGGCGCGAAGCAGATGCCGGCGCCGAGCGAGCCGAGGATCAGCGCCGCGAGCACCGGCCCGAGCGCCGTCGCCGCGGCGATCCCGACCATCGCGCAGGAGCAGATGGCGGTGCCGATGACGAACGGCAGGCGGCGGCCGACCCGGTCCGAGTAGCGGCCGGCAGCCGGTGCCAGACCGCCCTCGAGCGCCGCGCCGGCGATGAAGCCGCCGGCGATCGCCACGTGGCCGCCGCCGAGTTCGCTTATCCGCAGCGGCACCAGCACCTCGATCGCGCCGAACATCAGCGAGGGCACGGCGACGAAGGCGGTCGCGGTGAGAATCGGACGGGTGAGGATCGTTTCGCCGACCTCGCGCAGCGGCTGGCGCTCCGGCGGCCCGGTTTCCGGCAGTCGGGCGGCCATCGCCGCGAGCACCGCGGTGATTCCGAGCACGGCGCCGAACACCGCCTTGGTGCCGATTTCCGCTGCGACCGCGCCGATGAGCGGCCCGACCAGGGCGCCGGCGACGGCAGTGCCGAGCGCGGTGCCGATCACCGAACCGCGCCGCTCGGCCGGCGCTGTCGTGATCAGCCAGGTCAGCGCGCCGGCCCAGATCAGCGCCCCCGAGACGCCCTGGGCGAAGCGCGCCGCGTCGAGCAAGCCGATCTCGTGACCGAAGCCGAAGGCGAGGCTGGAGCCGCCGAGCAGCAGCAGGCCGGCGATCACGGTGCGGCGCGGGCCGACCCGGGTCGCCACCACCCCGGCCGGCAGCGAAGCGACCAGGGTGCCGACCGCGTAGGCGGAGGCGAGGACCCCCGCTTCGGCCTTGCTGAGATCGAACTCGGCGACGTAATCGGGCAGCAGAGGCGCGATCGCCGCGTAGAACGCGACGTCGAAGAAGACCATCGTCGAGGCGAGAATCAGCAGGCGGCGCATCGGTCTCATAATCCAATCACCACTTCAGCTTTTTACTCGTGCCTTTTTGTTCATAGCTTTCCGGCTAGCATCGACAGCGAGGCATAGACCCGGAGGGGTGGCAGAGCGGTTGAATGCGACGGCCTTGAAAGCCGTTAGGCGTCGTAAGGCGTCTCGTGGGTTCGAATCCCACCCCCTCCGCTCGGGGCTCCCGACCCGCGGTAGACCTATGAGTATCGCCGACAAAAGCCATCCTCGCAGTGTAGACAGGCCCGCAAGTCAAAACGTTTCCTAGAGCCCGACAACCGCGCGGCTGTGGCGCGCCGGCTCACTGTCGAGCACCGGCTGCCGGGCAGGAAAGGGGGGCGGCCGGCCGAAACCCTGCGCATGAACCGCGAGCGGTGGTTGCGGCGTGCGCAGCGGGTGAGCGACGCGTTTGGCCTGGTGCTGCTGCTCGTCGTCGTCACCTACGTGCTCGCCTCGGTGCTCTCCAACCGGAGCTGGGGCGCGGTGCTGCTGGCCGTGACGACGGCCGCGACCTCGATCGTCGCCCTGACCAGCTCGCACGCGGGGGCGACCTTCGTGCGGCGGGCGCTGCGGGTCGCCGCCCTGGCGATCCTGCTGGCGATCGTCTCGGCGATCTCCGGAGCGCACCTCTGGCTCAACGTCTCCTCCTTCCTGGAGATCGGGCTGCTCGCCGTGGCGATGGCGGCCGTGCTGCGGCGCGTCGTCACCGCCACGGAGGTCTCCTTTCGCACGATCCTCGGCGCGGTCAGCGTCTACATCGCCCTCGGCATCCTCTTCACCTGGCTCTTCGGCGCGATCGACCGGATCGAAGGCGGTGGCTTCTTCGGCGCCGGCGTGGCGGCCAAGGGCAGCGACTTCCTCTTCTTCAGCTACACGACCCTGACCACCACCGGCTATGGCGATCTCGTCCCGGCCGGGCAAGTCGGGCGGATGATCGCCGGCCTGGAGATGATGCTCGGCCAGGTCTTCCTGGTCACGCTGGTCGCCGGCCTGGTCAGCCTCTGGCGACCGGGCGAAGGGTTGCTGCGCAAGCGCTCCGGCGGCTGAGCGCTCAGCTCAGCATCGCCTCCAGCTCGGCGAGCTGGGACACCAGCCGCGCCGGCTAGTCGGAGAGCTCGACCCTCTCGATCTTCTGCGGCTCGACCGGCCGGTCGGAGGCGTCGGTCGGGGTCGACTCGATCGCGTCGACCGCCTCCATCCCCCCGGTCACCTGGCCGAAGACGGTGTGCTTGCCGTCCAGCCACGGCGCCGCCTGGGCGGTGACGACGAAGAACTGGGAGCCGTTGGTGTTCGGCCCGGCGTTGGCCATCGCCAGGGCGCCGCGGACGATCTTGTGCTCGTTGATCTCGTCCTCGAAGGTGTAGCCGGGACCGCCGCGCCCGGTCCCCTCCGGGCAGCCGCCCTGAACCATGAAGTCGGCGATCACCCGGTGGAAGACGAGGTCGTCGTAGAAGCCGTCGGCGGCGAGCTTGCGAAAGTTCTCGACCGTCTTCGGCGCCTCGGCGTCGTGCAGCTCGAGCACGATCGCCCCGGCGCTGGTGTGGAGGGTCGCCTGCGACATGGCGCCCCACCCTACCGGTCCCCACTGACCCGGACCGTCACTGGGCGCGAGGCGCCGGGCGCGTAGGGCCAGCGCTCCTCGGCGAGGGCGACGGCGCGCAGCCGGATCGAGGCGGCGCCGCTGATGTAGCGGAAGCGGTAGCCGCTGCGGAAGCGGCCGCCGTGGTCGCTGCGCACGACCAGCACCGGTCGCCAGCGATGCGCCCCTTCCTCGTAGTACTGGATCGCGACCAGCTTGCCGCGGCGCGGCAGCGGCGCTCCACGCGCCCGCACCCGGCCCCAGAAGTGGACCGACTCGCCGGTGCGCAGTGCCTGCGGCGCGGCGTGCAGCGAGACGGCGCCGCGCACCCGCAGGGCGAGGGCCGTCCGCCGCGACCCGGCGAGGGCCGCCTCGCCGCCGAAGCTGACCGTGATCCGCCGCGACGGGCCGGACGGCAGGGCGAAGTGGAAGCCGCCGTGCGAGCCGGTGGCGACCGTGTCCACCTGCCGGCGGGCGAGGGCGCCGCGCGAGGGCCGCGAGACGATCCGCAGCCGGCGGCCGGCGAGCCCGGCGCCCTCGGCGTTGACCAGGCGGCCGGTCAGGGTCGCCGCGGCGCGGAAGGGCACGGTCACCTGCGGGCCGCGGCGATGGCCCCAGCGCAGGCGGGCGAAGACGCGGGTCTTGGACCTTGTGGCCGCCGCCTTCTCCGGCGTCTGGTCGGCGAGCGGCGCGTTCCGCCCCGCGGGCGGCGGTTCAGCCTTGCGCACCGCCATCTCCCTGCCGTCCGCCCGCAACGTCGTCGAGGCGGTGTTGCCGGCGGCGTCGGTTGCCTCGGCACGGAAGACGTAGGTGCCGGGATCGAGGTGTTCGGGCATCGTCGCGACGAGCTGCGCGGCGCCGGCCGCGCCCGGCTTCAGCCTGCTCGGCAGATCGACCCAGCGATCGCTGCCGAGGCGGCGGATCTGGACTTCGCCCTTCGCCGGGCCCGAGTGGGGATCGGACACGCCGGCGCTGACCGTGTCGGGGATCCCGTCGCCGTCCGGGGCGGCGAAGGCGACCTTCGGCGGCAGGTCGTCGAGCCGCAGCGTCGTCGAGCTCACCGCGCCTGGGGACTCGTTGCCGGCCTCGTCGCGAAGGAAGACCTGGGCGGTATAGACGCCGGGGGTCGGCAGGCGCTGGTCGTGCAGCGCGCTCAGGTCGTGGCCCGGGGTGTAGCGGCTGCCGGTGTCGAAGCCGCCCGGCCCGAAGATCCGCAACGAGGCGCCGCCGATCGGGCTCGCCGGCCCCTGGTCGGGGTTCGACCAGCGCAGGTCGAAGTCGTTCGTCCGCCGCCAGCCCTCGCCGCCGTCGACGCCGAGGTCGCGCGGGCTGGACGGCGGGTGGTTGTCGATCAGCACCTGGTGCGTGGAAGTGCAGCCGCGGTTGCCGGCGAAGTCGACGACGCAGTGGACCAGCGAGTGCGCCCGGTCGCTGAAGTTGGTCGTGTCGAACGACTGGCTCGCCGAGACGGCGAGCCCGCAGGGCTGCATGCGGGTCCCGCGCAGCTCGCCCTCGACCCACGCCAGGGAGCATGGGTATTCGGTCAGCGCCACCCGGTTGCCGTCGAGCAGCGTTTCGCCGACACGGATGCCCGAGCCGGTGTCGGCGCCCCAGATCACCGCCCCCTGACCGCCGCGCCGCCAGCCGCCGGCGACAATGTCGCCGGCGATCCCCGCCCCCGGCACCGTGTTCTCTTCGAGCGTGAAGGTCATCGCCCGAACCGAGGACCAGGAGCCCGGGTCGAGGCTGCACCACTTGTCTTCGCTCTTGGCGCAGAGCAGGCGGTCCTCGACCGCCGGCACGCCCGGCGAGAAGCCGGCGGCGAAGTTGCTCGGGTTGACGTCGGTCGCGCCGGCGCTGGCGAAGGGATCGAAGCCGCCGCTCCAGGTGCCGGCCCCGACCCGCTGCTGGAAGCCGTCGTGCAGGGTGTGCCACCAGGTCCCGGTCACCCGCGTGATCGCGCTGCCGGCCGGCGCTTCCCAGCGCCAGCGGGCGAAGCGGGTGCCGGAGACGGTCGAGGCGCCGTCGCGGGTGAAGCTCTTCATGTGGACGCCGTCGAAGGCGTCGGCGCCGGGTGGCGAGACGCAGTAGGCGTCGGGGCGGAACTTCGCGCCGCCGGTCGAGTCGGCCCAGCCGGCGTCGGTGTCGACGTGCCAGCCGCACTCCGAGACGACGTACTTGCCGGCCTTCGCCTCGGCCGCGGCCAGCAGCAGCAGCGCGAGCGCCAGGCAGATCCCCAGCGCGACGCTCCGGCCGAGCCCAACTCGCATCCCCGACATCGCTCCCCCTTCGTTCGACGGCATCTGGGGAAACCAAGGGCGCAGCGGCGCAAACTCTCCCCCCTCTCGTCCGAACGTCCAGGGGCGCGGCGCCCGCCGGCCACGGGCCGTTTGCCAGAATGAACCGATGCCACTTCCGACGCAGGATCAGATAACCGAGCAGCTGCGCGCCGTGATCGACCCGGAGCTGCGCCGCTCGATCGTCGAGCTGGAGATGGTCCGCTCGATCGACGTCAAGGACGACGGCCGGGTCGAGGTGGTGGTCTCGCTGACCACCGCCGGCTGCCCGATCCGGGCGCACTTCGAACAGGCGGTCGCCCAGCGGGTCTCCGAGCTGGACGGCGTCACCGCGGTCGCGGTCGGCTTCGACGTCCTCTCCGACGAGGAGAAAGGCAACCTGCAGCAGACGCTCGGCCGCGGCAAGCTGCCCGAAGGGGCGCTCGCCAAGGTCAAGAACGTGATCTGCATCGCCTCCGGCAAGGGCGGCGTCGGCAAGTCGACGATGACCGCCAACCTGGCCGCGGCGCTGACCGCCGAAGGCCACCCGGCCGGGGCGCTCGACTGCGACGTCTACGGATACTCGATCCCGCGCATGCTCGGCGTCAACCGCAAGCCGGAGGTCAACGCCGAGCGCAAGATCCTGCCGCTCGACGGCGCCGACGGCGTCAAGGTGATGTCGATCGGCTTCTTCGTCGAGGAGAACGCGGCCGTCGTCTGGCGCGGCCCGATGCTGCACAAGGCGATCCAGCAGTTTCTCGAGGACGTCGCCTGGGACGACCTCGAGTACCTGCTGCTCGACCTGCCGCCGGGGACCGGCGACGTCTCGATGACCCTCGCCCAGCTGCTGCCGCAGGCCAAGTTCGTGCTGGTCACGACGCCGCAGCCGGCGGCGCAGACGGTCGCCAGGCGGGCCGCCGACATGGCGGTCAAGTTCGACCTCGAGCTGCTCGGCGCGATCGAGAACATGTCCGGCTTCACCACGCCCGACGGCGAGCGCTTGGCGATCTTCGGCGAGGGCGGCGGCCAGCTCCTCGCCGACGAGCTCGACATCCCCCTGCTCGGCAAGGTCCCGCTCTCCGAGCCGCTGCGCGAGCACGCCGACAACGGCACCCCCCTCGTCACCGCGGAGCCCGACGCCCCGGCCTCGCAGGCGATCCGCCAGGCGGCCCGCGGCATCGTCGCCGCCACCCCGCAGGAGCTGCCGGTGCTTCAGAGCGTCCCCCCGAGCGCCGAGCCCGCCGAGCCCGGCGGCACCCCGCTACCGGTCATCCAGGGCTGAGAGCCAGCCTCGTTCCTGCCTCTCGCCCTCGAGAGCTCGGCCTCGCCGGCATTCGTCACCGTCGCCGCCGCTCGACCTCGGTGAGAGTGGACCTGGGCGGCCACTCCGCCGATCACGACGTAATCGACGCCGTGGCGAGCGAGGACAGCGCTCTTGCTCTTGTATCGATTGCTCGGGCCGATCCCCGGGGAGCATGGAGGCGCGGTACTGTGACGGCCATGAAGCCGACCAAGCGCGCGGGAAACTGGACGCCCGACGGCAAGGCCGAGCGTGCCGCCCTGCGGCGCGATTACACGGAGCTCACGCCGGCCCAGCGCACGGAACAGGTCTTCGAGCTGTCCCGCTTCATGTCCCAGGTGGCCGAGTCGGGACATCGCCGGCGCAGTGCCTGAGCTCGATATCCGCGGAATCCTCGCGGAGCTCAACCGTGAAGGGGTCGAGTTCCTTGTGATCGGTGGAGTCGCGGTGGGCTTCCACGGCTACGTCCGCGCGACGAAGGACGTCGACGTCGTGCCGGCGCTGGATCCCGCAAACCTCGAGAGGCTGGCCCGAGTGCTGCGGAGACTTGATGCCCAAGTCGAAGGGGCAGAGGATTTCGAGGAGGGAGAGCTTCCGGACCCGCTGGACCCAGACGTGCTCGGCCTTGGCGGCAACTGGGTGCTGCGGACCCGCCTCGGGCGCTTCGACGTCATGCAGTGGATCGGCGACGATGCGCTGTGGGAGAAGCTGGCGCCCGCCGCAATCGATGCTGACATAGACGGCCTCCCGATCAAGGTCGTGAGCTACGAGGATCTGATCGCGCTCAAGGAGATGGCCGGCCGGCCGGAAGACCTGACCGACCTGCAGAGGCTACGCCAAGCCCGCGGGGAGGAGTAGCTCCCGCCCTCACCCGATCCTGCTCGTCCCAGCTCAGGCAGCGCCCTTGCTCTTGTATCGATTGCTCGGGCCGATCCCGGTCGGCGAGCCCGACCCGCGATTGTAAGATGCTATCTTACCCTTGATGAGAACGACGGTATCCACCAAGGGCCAGATCGTGCTCCCGGCCGAGCTCCGCCGGCGCGACGGCATTGCGCCCGGGCAGGAGTTCGAGGTCGAGCGCCTCGACGCAGACGAGTACCGGCTGCGACGGGTGGCGCCGTCGCCCAACGAAGGCTTGGTGGACTGGCTGCTCGCCTGCCCGCAGAAGGGCTACTTCGTCGCCGTCGACTCCGAGTCGACCGACACTCTGTGAAGCACCTCGTCGACGCCAACGTCCTCTCCGAGGCGACCAAGCCCGAACCCGACCCCCGCGTGGTCGAGTGGCTGCGGCGCAACGAGCGTTCGATCGTCGTCGATCCGATCGTCCTCGGCGAGGTTCGCTTCGGCATCCTGCTCCTCGCACGTGGCGCGCGACGCTCCGAGCTGGAGCAATGGTTCGAGCAGGGAGTCGGGCGGATCCAGTGCCTTCCCTGGGACTCGGCCGTCGGACTGCGCTGGGCGCAACTCCTGGCCGACCTGCGCCGCCGCGGCCGGCCGATGTCGATCAAAGACAGCCTGATCGCCGCCAGCGCCCTCGCCCACGATCTGGCGCTCGCCACGCTGAACCAGCGTGACTTCAAGCCGGCGCGGGTGAAGCTCGTCGATCCGTCGACCTGATCTCGGAAAAGCGGCCCTTGGCAGACAGTAAGCCTCAGGCGGCGCTCTTGCTCTTGTAGTAGTCCGCGTTGATCTCGGCGTATTTGGCCCACTCGGACGGGAGCTGGTCCTCGGCGAAGCAGGCGTCGACCGGGCAGGCCTCGACGCAGGCATCGCAGTCGATGCACTCGTCGGGGTCGATGTAAAGCATCTCGACCGAGTCGTAGTCGGGCTCGTCGGGAGTCGGGTGGATGCAGTCGACTGGGCATACCTCGACGCACGAGTTGTCCTTCTGGCCGATGCAGGGCTCGGCGATGACGTAGGTCATTCGAAGCTTTCTCCTGGTCTCGTTTTTCCGGTGCGAGGCGGGGCTCAGCCCCCGCCGGCCGCAAGCGGACATTCTAGGCAACGGGCTCTTGGGATGATGTGGCGATGCTGCTGCTGACGGGAGCGACGGGAAGCATCGGGTCGCGACTGCTGCCGCTGCTGCTCGAGCGCGGCGAGGACGTGCGCTGCCTGGTGCGCGAGCCGCGGCGGCTCGGCGAGCGGCGGGTCGACGTGCAGATCGCGCTCGGCGACCTCGGCGAGATGTCGGACCCCTACCTGGTGAGGCAGGCGCTGCGCGGGGTCGACACGGTCGTCCACCTGGCGGCGACGATCCGCGACCAGCCGCCGCACCGGATCGAGGAGCTGAACGGGCTGGCGACCGTGCGCCTGCTGCACGCGGCCGAGCGCAGCGGCGTCCGCCGCTTCGTCTTCTTCAGCGCGCTCGACGCGGCGAGCGCCCAGCGCACCCGCTTCTTCCGCGCCAAGTGGCTGGCCGAGCGGGCGGTCGCTTCCTCGCCGCTGGAGACGATCGTCTTCGCCCCGTCGATCGTCTACGACCGCAGCGACCCCTGGGTGACGCTGCTGCGGCGCTTCTCCTTCCTGCCGGTGCTGCCGGTCTCCGGCTCCGGCCAGGCGCGCTTCCAGCCGGTCTGGGCCGACGATGCCGCCCGCTGCACGCTCGCCGCCCTGGAGCGCGAGGGCCGCGACCGCTACGAGCTGGCCGGGCCGCAGACGCTCAGCTACGACGAGATGTCGGACCTGGTCAGCCGCGTCGCCGGGCGGCCCCGCCCGCTCGTCCACCTGCCGCTGCCGCTGGTCCGCGCCGGCCTGATCGCCCTCCGCAACGTCTTCGGCGAGGCCGTATTCGCGACCTGGGAGGAGGCCGAGCTGATGGAGGTCTCGATGACCACCGAGCGCGGCACCGCCGATGCGGAGGAACTGGGCGTGGAGCCGAGAAGGATGGAAGATGTCCTGGCGGAGGCTTAGCGGCGCGGCGACCGTCGCGATCGCCCTCGCGACTATCTGCGCGAGCCCCGCTTCCGCGCGGACCCTGGTGCCGCCCAAGCCGGGCGTCTTCTTCGGGGTCAGTGACCGCGGCACGACCCAGGACTTCGAAGAATTCGCCGGCCTGCTGAACAAGCACCCGGCCCTGCTGGAGACCTACCACCCTTGGGGAAACAGCCTCAACAGCGCCTACGAACGCTGACCCGCCGGCTCGCCGCGGGTCAAAGGCAACTGCCCGGGCAACTACTGGCCGGGCAGGCGCTGGGTCGACTGGGTCGGCACCGACTTCTACTCGCAGTATCCCGTCTGGAAAGACCTCAACCGCTTCTTCCACGGCAAGCAGTGGCGCGGCAAGCCGTTCTCGATCGCCGAGTGGGCGGTCTACGGCGAAGACGAACCCCGCTTCGTCAAGCAGGTCGTCGCCTGGACGGCGAAGCGTGCCCGTGTGCGGATGCTCGTCTACTACGACGGCTTCGGCGGCAACGGCAGCGCCAGCAGCAGCTCCAACCCCTATGCCCTCAGCCTCTACCCGCGCACCACCAACACCCTCAGGCTGAAGGTCCGCCGGGCAACGTTCCTCCAGTACGCGGAATACAACGCAGGGACGCTGCCGCCACTCCCTCCCAAACCGCCAAAAAAATAGGCCGACGTGGCGACCTGTCTCGGAAGATCCGGGGTGTGCGGCTGGCGAGCCGCCGGACCAAGCAGGGCAAGGACGCAAGAGGCCCGAATAGCAGCGCTATTCGGGCCTCTGAGGACGCCGCCCTGAGCCGGTCCGCCGCCGCCAGGCGTGCGCACCGGGCTTTCGAGCCAGGTCGCCGCGTCGTTACATCATCCCGCCCATGTCGGGCATGCCGCCGCCCGGCATGCCGGCGCCGGCGCCTTCCTTCTCGGGCGGTTCGGCGATGATCGCCTCGGTGACGAGGATGTTCTTGGCGATCGAGGCGGCGTTCTGCAGCGCCGACCGGGTGACCATGGTCGGGTCGATGACGCCGTCCTTGATCAGGTCGCCGTACTCGCCGGTGGCCGCGTTGAGGCCTTCGCCCGCTTTCAGGGCGCGCACGTCGTTGACGACGACCGAGCCCTCCAGGCCGGAGTTCTCGGCGATCTGGCGCACCGGCTCCTCCAGCGCGCGGTGGATGATGCGGGCACCGGTCGCCTCGTCGGGATCGCCGAGCTTGTCGGGATCGAGGTCGCTCTGCGCGTTCAGCAGCGCGACGCCGCCGCCCGGCACGACTCCCTCCTCGAGCGCCGCCCGGGTCGCCTGCAGGGCGTCCTCGACGCGGTGCTTCTTCTCCTTCATCTCGGTCTCGGTGGCGGCGCCGACCTTGACCACGGCGACGCCGCCGGCCAGCTTGGCGAGCCGCTCCTGGAGCTTCTCCCGATCAAAGTCGGAGTCGGTGTTCTCGATCTCCTGTTTGATCTGGTTGATCCGGCCTTTGATGTCCTCGGCGTCGCCGGCTCCGTCGATGATCGTCGTCGTGTCCTTGGAGACGACGACGCGGCGCGCCTTGCCGAGCTGGGAGAGCTGGGTGTTCTCCAGTTTGAGGCCCATCTCCTCGGTGATCACCTCGCCGCCGGTGAGGATGCCGATGTCCTCGAGCATCCGCTTGCGGCGGTCGCCGAAGCCCGGTGCCTTGACCGAGACGCCGGTGAAGGTGCCGCGGAGCTTGTTGACGACGAGGGTCGCGAGGCACTCGCCCTCGACGTCCTCGGCGACGATCAGCAGCGGCTTGCCACCCTGCATCACCTGCTCCAGCACCGGCAGGATGTCGCGCACCGAGCCGATTTTCTGGTTGGCGATGAGGATGTAGGGGTCCTCCAGCACCGCCTCCATGCGGTCCTGGTCGGTGACCATGTACGGGGAGATGTAGCCCTTGTCGAACTGCATCCCCTCGGTGAACTCCAGCTCCATGCCGAAGGTCTGGCCCTCCTCGACGTTGACGACGCCGTCCTTGCCGACTTTCTCGATCGCGTCGGCGATCACGTTGCCGATCTCGTCGTCGGCGGCGGAGATGGCGGCGACCCGGGCGATCTGCTCCTTGCCGGCGACCTCCTTGGACTGCTTCTCGCGCAGGTTGTCGACCACCTCGTCGACGGCCTTCTCGATCCCCCGCCTCAGCGCCAGCGGGTTGGCCCCGGCGGCGACGTTCTTGAGGCCCTGGCGAACGATGATCTGGGCCAGCAGGGTCGCCGTCGTGGTGCCGTCGCCGGCCACGTCGTTGGTCGCCGTGGCGACCTCGCGGACCAGCTGGGCGCCCTGGTTCTCGAAGACGTCCTCGACCTCGATCTCGCGGGCGATCGTGACGCCGTCGTTGGTGATCGTCGGCGCGCCGAACTTTTTGTCGAGCACGACGTAGCGGCCCTTCGGGCCGAGGGTCACCTTGACGGCGTCGGCGACAGCATCGACGCCGGCCTGCAGGGCCCCTCGTGCCTCCTCCTTGTACTTCAGCTCCTTGTGAGCCATTCGTTTCCTTCCTCCTTGGTCTCTCTAAGTCCTGTTGGCGGGTCTAGCCGAGCTTTGCGAGGACGTCCGACTCGCGCAGCACGAGCAGGTCGTCACCCTCGACGGTGACCTCGGTGCCGCCGTATTTGGAGTAGAGGACCTCGTCGCCCTCGCTCAGGTCGAGCGGGCGGCGAGTGCCGTCCTCCTGAATTGCGCCGTCGCCGACGGCGACGACCTTGCCCTTCTGCGGCTTCTCTTTGGCCGTGTCGGGGAGGACGATGCCGCTCGCGGTCGTCTCCTCCTCCTCGATCGGCTTGACGATCAGCCGGTCCCCGAGGGGCTTCAGCTTCATCCGTATTACCTCCGTTGTGGGTTCAGAAGTTCGAACTGGGATTTGGCACTCGCGGGTAGAGAGTGCCAACGAGGGAAAGATAGCGGAGATCGCTCAGTGGCCGGCCAGCAGGCGGCAACCGAGCAGCTCAGCGATCCCCTCGCCGCCGCGCGCCATCACCCAGTCGTGGTTCCACTCGAAGACCGGCCGGGCGACCGGCGCCAGCAGGTTCATCCAGGGCTTGGTCGTCGCCACCCTCCACTCGTAGAGGACCGCAGTCGCGCCGTCGTCCTCGTAGAGGCGCCAGCGGCCGGTCCCGGTCAGCTCGCCGGATGCATGGCCTTCGAGCAGGTGGCAGGGCTCGACCCGCTTCGTCGTCACCTCGAACTCGACCCGGTAGGGCAGCAGGCTCTTCCAGACCATCCGCGCGACGGAGCCGACGCCGCCGTCTTCGCCGGCGCTGATCTCTTCCGCCGCCTCCACCCCGCGCCACCACTCCGGCCAGCGCTCCTGCGCGTAGATCGCCTCCCAGACCGGCTCGCGCGGCGAGTCGAGCAACCAGGTCGTGAGGAAGTTGTAGTCGGACACCGTTTGCGGGATACGGATCAGCGGCAGGATGCGATCAGTTGTGGCGCGGCGTCTCCCCGTTGCCGAAATGCGCCCCCGGCGGCTCGACGATCTGCGAGAAGCGGATCACCGTGACGATGTCGTCGGGGCCGATCGTGCGGCCGTAGATCTGCTCGAGGAATTTGACCTCGTCCTCGAGCCGGCGGAACTCCGGGTTGTCGTGCTCGATGTCGCGCGGCGAGAGGTCGCCGACCCGCTTCACCTCGACGTCGTCGATCACCGCGGCGAAGATTTTCTCGCGCGGGCTGTGGCGAAAGCCGACCGTGATCCAGACGACCTGGCCGCGTTCGTACTTGGCGGTCTTGTCGCCGAGCCGGATCGTCGCGGTCTTGCGGCCGCGCTTCAGCTGGTCGACGAAGATCGTCGAGTAGAAGTTGAGTACGTAGACGCCGCCTCGCATCGCGGCGCCAGAGTATCTGACCCCGCCGTGCGCGGCCAGCGCGTATGTGACGGCAGCGCCGGCTGCGGGTTGGGGAGAGATGGCGATCCGGCAGCGAACCGCCCGGGTCTGGACGTTTGTTTGCAGCCGGGTGTAGCAGGCGGCGAACCGGCCGATGAGAAGAACGATGCGATTCGCCTCGCTCCACCCGACCGGACTTCTCACCGCGGTCACCTGTACCGCCCTGCTCCTCTTCGCGGCCGCGGGGCAGGCCTCGGCGGCGACCTGCGACGGCAAGCACGCGACGATCGTCGGCACCCCGGGCAACGACACGATCGTCGGCAAGAAGGCGAGCGACGTGATCTACGGCGGCGGCGGCGGCGACAAGATCCTCGGCGGGCCGAACGGCAACGACACGATCTGCGGCGGGCCGGGCGACGACACCCTGATCGGCGGCCACGGCAACGACAAGCTGCTCGGCGAAGAAGGCAACGACCGCCTGCTCGGCGAAACCGGCGGCGACACGCTGGTCGGCGGCGAAGCCGAAGACCGGCTCTTCGGCGCCAAGGGCCCCGACAGCGAGGTCGGCGGCGGCGGCAACGACAGCCTCTACGGCGGCCGCGGCCCGGACGCCCTGAAAGGCGGCGAAGGCGACGACGTGCTCTACGCGGGCAAGGCGAGCGAGAAGGTCGTCGACGGCGAAGGCGGCGAAGACCGGGTCTACGGCGGGCGCGGCAACGACACGGTCGACGGCGGCGAAGGCAACGACACGGTCGACGGCGGGCTCGGCGACGACACCCTCAACGGCGAAGGCGGCACCGACCTGCTGCTCGGCAGCCACGGCAGCGACAGCCTCTTCGGCGGCGACGGCGACGACGTGCTGCGCGGCGACATCGGCTTCGACAAGCTCGACGGCGGCCCCGGCGAACGCGACATCGCCTCCTTCGCCACCGCCTCCGAAGCGGTCACCGTCGACCTCGCCACGGGGTACGCCCACGGCGACGGCCGCGACACCGTCGGCCCCGGGATCGAGGACCTCGTCGGCTCCACCTTCGACGACACCCTGGTCGGAGACGGCGGCCCCAACCGGCTCGACGGCGGCGGCGGCTACGACGCCCTCCAGGGTGGCGGCGGGGGCGACCAGCTGCTCGGCGGCGCCGGCGGCGCGAGCTGCAGCGGCGCGTCGTTCACCGAGAACTGCGAACCGCCGAAGCCGGGCGTCGCCGGCCCCTCGGTCGCCCGCGCCGGCAGCATCGACGGCAGCGGCTCGCTGAGCGTGCTCGGCACCGCCGCCGACGACTCGATCGCGCTCTCGATGCAGGGCGGCGCCTACGTCGTCACCGACGCCGGCAACCCCTTCCCGGCGGCCAACGTCGAAGGCTGCACGCCCTCCGGCGGCAGCGCGCTCTGCGCCGCCGACGTGCAGACGATCCTGATCGACGCCGGCGCCGGCAACGACTCGGTCACGGTCGACGAAAGCGTCCCCGCGAGCGTCGAAGTGCGGATCGAAGGCGGCCCCGGCGCCGACCGGCTGCGCGGCGGACCGGGCGGCGACGTGATCGAGGCCGGCGACGACAGCGACCCCGACGTGCTCGAAGGCGGTCCCGGCGACGACGCCCTGATCGGCGCCCGCACCGACCTGCCCGTCCCCTACAACAGCGGCAAGAGCACGATGGTCGGCGGCCCCGGCGGCGACGTGATGGTCGGCGGCGACCCCTGCGACGGCGACCTCTACAGCGGCGGCCCGGGCGAAGACGACGCCAACTTCTTCCGCTTCACCCCGGGTGTGACCGCCGCGATCGGCGGACCCGTCAGCCGCTCCGGCAGCCCCTGCACCCCGGGCCACATCGACACCACGGTCGAGTCGATCGAGGGATCGCCGGGGCGCGACGTGCTGGTCGGCAACCACGGCGACACGCTGCTCGGCAAGGGCGGCGGCGACGTGCTCAGGAAACGCGGGCGCCGCTAGGCCCTCTAACCCGGGCCGTAGCCCTCCTCGCCGATCAGCGGCACGAAGCGGCAGGGGCCGATCTCCTCGACCAGCAGGTCCTCGCCGCGGCGGCGGAAGACGGTCAGCATGTCGGCGCCGTCAGCGGCGATCGGGACGACGAGGCGGCCGCCGGGGGTGAGCTGCGCGAGCAGCGCCTGCGGCGCGGCCGGCGCGGTGGCGTGGACCGCGATCGCCTCGAACGGGGCTCGGTCGGGGACGCCGCGACTGCCGTCGCCGACGATCAGCTCGACGTTGCCGATGCCGAGCGACTCGAGCGCCTGGCGCGCTTCCGCCGCCAGCGAGGGGTGGCGCTCGATCCCGATCACCGCGGCGGCGAGACGGGAGAGCACGGCGGCTGAGTAGCCGGAGCCGCTGCCGACCTCCAGCACCCGCTCGTCGCCCTCCAGCTCCAGCGCCTGGCAGATCGCGGCGACGATCCAGGGCTGGGAGATCGTCTGCGACTCGCCGATCGGCAGGGCCGAGTCGGCGTAGGCGCGGCTGCGGAAGCGCTCGGCGACGAACTCCTCACGCGGCACCCCTCCCATCGCCGCCAGCACGCGCTCGTCGTGGATGCCGCGGCGCCGCAGCTGCCGCTCGACCATCCGTGCGCGGAGGTTGTCGAAGTCGATGCTCAGAAGATGTAGTTGCGCAGCTTGGCGGGAGCGAGGACGGTCACCCGGCCGCGGCCGGGGCGGACGACGCCGGCACGCTCCAGCTCGGCGAGGAAGCGGCTGACGCTCTCGCGCGAGGTGCCGGCGAGCTGCGCCAGGTCGGCCTGGTTCATGCGGATCGTCACCTCGCGCCCGTCGGCCCCGCGGGGGGTCTCTTCGGCGGCGAGCTGGGAGAGCACGCCGGCGACGCGGCTGGGCACGGTCTGGAACGACTGGCGCGAGATCCGCTCGTTGGCCGCGCGCAGGCGCCGCACCAGCGCGGCGACCAGCTTCACCGTGATCTCCGGGTGGCGACCGAGCAGCGCTCGCACTTCGCTTGCCGGCAGGGCCAGCAGCTCGCCGTCGGTCAGCGCCTCGACGCTGGCCGAGCGGACCTCGCCGTCGAGCATCGCCAGCTCGCCGAAGAGGTCGCCGGGACCGAGCGTGGCGAGGGTGATCGCCCGCCCGTCGGAGTGCTCGCGCGTCACCCGGAAGCTGCCCGAGCGGACGATGTAGCAGGCGTCGGAGTGGTCGCCCTCGTGGAAGACCCGCGTCGCGGCGGGGAAGCTACGGGGCACGGCGACCTGCGCGAACCGATCCAGCTCGCCCTGCTCGAGGTCGGAGAAGAGCGGCACGCTGCGCAGCAACTCGACCGGGCTGAGGCTCTGCTCCGGATCCGCCATGCCCCGATTATCGCGCCGAGGCGGTGAGCTTGCGGGGGCCGCGGCTGAAGCCGGCGCTCAGGAGGGCCTGCTCGTGGCCGGAGCCGATCGCCGGCTCGCCGTCGACTTTCTCGATGCCGAGCTTGGGGAGACGGCCGGCGGAGACGGCCTCGGCGAGGGCCCGGGCGGCTGCCGCCAGCTCCGAGTCGTCCAGCTCGCGGAGGCGGAGGATGCTGCGTCCGCCGCGCTCGACGTAGACGAGCGGCTCGCCGTCGCGGAGGAGGACGTGGGCGCCCGGGGCGCGAGCGGGGCGGCGGCCGGAGGGCGGTTTCGGCCAGGGCAGGGCGGCGCCGTAGGGGTTGGCGGGATCGGTCGCGGCGAGGATCTGGAGCTCGCCTTCGGTCTCGGGCAGCGAGCGCAGCCGCTCGACCGCGCCCGGGAGGGCGAACTGGGCGCCGCCCAGACCCTCGACGAAGTAGCCGCGGCGGGCGGTGCCGAGCAGCTTGAGGTTGCCGAGCTCGGGGTAGAGCGTCGAGAAGCCGCCGGGGACGCCCTCGGCCAGCACCGTCTCCCGGGTGACGATGCCGTAGCGCTTGAGCATCAGCTCGGCCTGGGCGCGCAGCTTCGGGCCGGCGCCGGGCGCGGTGGCGAAGAGCGGCGCGGTCAGCGACCAGCGGCCCTGCACCGCGGCGCCGGCGCCGGAGCGGCGGCGGGCGAAGCGGCGGCCCCGCCGCTCGTGAGCCGGCACCGAGCGCAGGCGCGGCGCCCGCAGCGGCGCGAAGGCGTCGTTCGTCACCTCGCCCGACCAGGCCAGGTCCCAGAGCGCGTCGTGCAGCTCCTCGGCGGGGAAGTCGAGGTCGGCGAGCAGATCGAGCCAGAACGACGGGCCGGCGGCGAGGCGCTCGCAGATCGCCTCCTGCGGCGCCCCCTCGGACGCCTCCAGCTTGGCGTTGGCCGGCGGCGGGCCGGCGAGGCGGACGTCCTCGCGGAAGTAGAGGGCGACGCGGCCGTCGCTGCGCCCGCGCGAGCCGGCGCCGATCCAGACCAGCTCGCCGCTGGTGCAGAGCTCGTCCAGCCAGGCGGGCGAGTAGGCGCCGAGGCGGCGCGGCAGCACATCCCCCTCCCAGACCTTCGGGGTCAGGGCGACGCCCTGCAGGGGCACCAGCGCGTCGCGGAGGCGGTCCGGGCCGGCGCCGGCCGGGCGGTGGGCGTCGACGTTCTGCCAGCTCGGCAGGAAGCGGGCGAAGCGGTCGCGGGCGGCCGGCTCGACTTCGCGCCGCAGGTGGGCGAGGCTGGCGCGGCGCACGCGGCGCAGCACCTCGGAGTCGCACCACTCGCGCTCGCCGCCGCCGGGCAGCAGCTCGCCGCGGACCATCGCCCCTTCGCGCTCCAGCTCGCGCAGCGCCGGCGTCGGGTCGACGCCGTAGCGGGCGGCGAGCTGGGCGGTCGGGAAGGGGCCGTGGGTGCGGGCGTAGCGGCGGACCAGGGCGCGCATCGCGTCGGGGTGGTCCCCGAGGAAGGTCTCGGGCAGGCCGGGCGGCGGCGGCACCCCGAGCGCGTCGCGGTAGAGGCCGGCGTCCTCGGCGGCGATGTGGCGCTCCCCGCCGCCGATCCGCACCCTGGCGACGCGGCGCTCGGCGACCAGCTTCTCCAGCATCGAGGCGGCCGAGTAGCCCTCGGCGACCCGCTCGGCGCACTCCGCGGCGGTCAGGTCGCCGAGGTTGCGGAGGATCTGCTGGAGGGCGTCGCGGTCGGCCGCCCGCCCGCCCTCGGTGCGGTGCTGGAGCTGCGCCTCGACCTCGGTCAGCGCCTCGGGGTCGATCAGCTCGCGCAGCTCCTCCTGGCCGAGCAGCTCGCGCAGGAGGTCGCGGTCGAGCGCCAGCGCCGCGGCGCGCCGCTCGGCGCTCGGCGTGTCCCCCTCGTACATGTAGGTGGCGACGTAGTCGAACAGCAGCGAGGAGGCGAAGGGCGAGGCGGTCGGCGTCTCGACCTCGACCAGGCCGAGCTTGCGCGAGTGCAGGTCGGCGAGGATCTGGCGCAGCGACGGCAGGTCGAAGACGTCGCGCAGGCACTCGCGGTAGGTCTCGAGGATCACCGGGAAGCGGGGAAAGTCGCGGGCGACCTCGAGCAGGCTCTGCGATTTCAGCCGCTGCTGCCACAGCGGCGTTCTCTTGCCCGGATATGCGCGGGGAAGGAGCAGCGAGCGGGCGGCGTTCTCGCGGAAGCGGGCGCCGAACAGGGCCGAGCCGGACAGCTCGCGCACGACCAGGTCCTCGAGCTCGTCGGGCTCGACCATCACCAGGTCGGCCGGCGGCGGGTCGTCGGCATCGGGCAGGTGGACGACGATGCCGTCGTCGGACCAGATCGCGTCGGCCTCGAGGTCGCGCTCCTCGCGGATCTTCTGCGAGAGCGCCAGCCCCCAGGCGGCGTGGACGCGGCCGCCGAACGGCGACAGCACGCAGAGGCGCCAGTCCCCGATCTCGTCGCGGAAGCGCTCGACGACGATCGTCTCGTCGGAGGGGACGACGCGGGTCGCCGCCTGCTGCTCGCGCAGGTAGGCGACCAGGTTCTCGGCGGCGCGGCGGTCGAGGTCGTACTCGCCCGCCAGCTCCTCGGGCTTGCGCGAGACCGCCTCGCGAGCGAAGGCGCCGATCGCCCGGCCCAGCTCGGCCGGGCGGCCGACCCCGTCGCCCTTCCAGAACGGCACCGCGCCGGGCAGGCCGGGAGCCGGGGTGACGATCACCCGGTCGCGGGTGATCTCCTCGATCCGCCAGGTCGTCGCGCCGAGCAGGAAGGTCTGGCCCGCTCGCGCCTCGTAGACCATCTCCTCGTCGAGCTCGCCGACCCGGCGGCCGTCCGGCAGGTGGACGCCGTAGAGGCCGCGGTCGGGGATCGTGCCGGCGTTGGTGACGACCAGCTGGCGGGCGCCCTTGCGGCCGTGCATCGTCCCTCTGGTGCGGTCCCAGACGATCCGCGGGCGCAGCTCGGCGAAGCGGTCGGAGGGGTAGCGGCCGTCGAGCATGTCGAGCACGTTCTCGAGCTGTTCGCGCGACAGCTCGCCAAACGGCTCGGCGGCGGTGACGAGGCGCTCGACCGCGTCGATCTCCCACTCGTCGAGCGCCGCCATCGAGACCAGGTGCTGGGCGAGCACGTCGAGCGGGTTCTGCGGCACGACCGTCTCCTCGATCGCGCCTTCGCGCATGCGGCGGGCGACGACCGCGCACTCGAGCAGGTCGGCGCGGAACTTGGGGAAGATGCGGCCGCGCGAGACCTCGCCCAGCGAGTGGCCGGCGCGGCCCACCCGCTGCAATCCGCGGCTGACCGACTTCGGCGACTCGACCTGGATCACCAGGTCGACGGCGCCCATGTCGATTCCGAGCTCGAGCGACGAGGTGGCGACCAGGCACGGGAGCTGTCCCGACTTCAGCAGCTCCTCGACCGTCGTGCGCTCCTCGTGGGACAGCGAGCCGTGGTGCGCCCGGGCGATCTCCGGCGGCGCCTCGGTCGGTGCGTCGTGACCGGCGTGCTCGGTCGCCGGCAGCTCCTGGGGGGCTTCGTCGGCTGCGAGCTCGTTGAGGCGCTTCGCGAGGCGCTCGGCGCCTCGGCGGGCGTTGACGAAGACGATCGTCGAGTTGTGCTCGCGGACCAGCTTCAGCAGCTCCGGGTAGATCGCGGGCCAGATCGAGCGTCGATGGGCGAGCGGCTCACCGTCGGCGGGATTGCCGTCGGCGTTCGGGTAAGCAGCGGCTCCCGGTTCGCTCATATCCTCGACCGGCACGACGATCTGCAGGTCCAGCTCCTTGCTGCTCCCCGCGTCGACGATCTCGCACTCCCGCTTCGGACCCACCAGGAACCGAGCGATCCGCTCAAGTGGCCGCTGCGTGGCGGACAGCCCGATCCGCTGAAGGCCGTCCGCCTCGGTGTGGTGCTCGAGGCGCTCGAGGGTGAGGGCGAGGTGCGAGCCGCGCTTTGACTGGGCGACGGCGTGGATCTCGTCGACTATCACCGCCTCGGTGCCGGTGAGGATCTCTCTCGCGTCGGAGCTGAGGATCAGGTAGAGGGACTCGGGGGTGGTGATGAGGATGTCGGGAGGCGTTTTCCGCATCGCCCGCCGTTCGGCCTGGCTGGTGTCGCCCGTGCGCAGCCCGACCGAGACACCGATTCCACCTGCTGCTCGCGCGCCCTTGAGGCCACGCGCCGGGGTATCTGCGCCGATCCCCCGCAGCGGCGCCCGCAGGTTGCGCTCGATGTCGTAGGAGAGCGCTTTCAGTGGCGAGACGTAGACGATCTTCACGCCCTGGCCGCGCTCCGGCATCCGCGAGAGACGGTCGATCCCCCAGAGGAAGGCGGCGAGCGTCTTGCCGGAGCCCGTCGGAGCGCAGATCAGCGCGTTGGCGCCGCCGGAGATCGCCTCCCAGCCGCCCGCCTGGGCGGGCGTCGGGGCCTCGAAGGAGCCCTCGAACCAGCGCCTGACCGGGGCGCTGAAAGGCGCCAGCGGGTCGGATCCCACGCTCGTCTTCGCATCGGTGGCCAACCCACCGATCCTACGCTGCGCCCGCGCCGCGCGCTGGAGCGGGGTTAGGGCCTGCCGCCGGTGAAGTGCGTGAACGCGTACCAGGCCGGCTTCGGCTCGAAGCCTTCGCCGAACAGGCCCGAGCCGTCGCAGAAGTTGCAGGAGCCGGCCTGGTCGTCGACCGAGAACCAGTAGACGCGGGCGATCCGCCACTTGCGCTGATGCGCCCGCAGCAGGCGGAAGGCGCCCTTCAGCTGCGTCGCCTGGCCCTGCAGCCCCTTGGCGAAGGAGTTGCCGCGGGTCGGGTGTTCGGAGCTCCAGCCCAGCTCGGTCAGCCAGAGCGTCTTGCCGGCGTCGTGGTTTTCCTCCAGCACGTCGCGCACTTCTTCGATGTAGGGGGTCAGGCGCTTGTAGCTGCCGGTGTAGGGATGAAGCGCGACGCCGTTGAACTTGCCCCTGATCCCCGGCGTGCTCTCGTACATCTGCTCGAGGAAGTCGGTGGCGAAGTAGGCCAGCGGCGGCCGGCGCTTGAAGGTCGCCTCCTTCGGCTTCGCGAAGAGGCCGCCGAGGACGATCCGCCCACCGCGGTCGGCGCCCTTCACCGCCGCGTAGGAGAGCTTCACGAGCTTGCCGTATTCGGCCGGGTTCGGCCGCGCGACGAAGTACTCGAAGTTCTCCTCGTTCCAGATCTGCCAGACGCGGATCGGGCGCTTCGGCACCTCCGGGTCTTCGGCCCAGAAGCTCCCCCGCGGCCCGTAGCGCAGGACCGCCGCCTTGACGAAGCGGGTCCAGCCGGAGCGCTGCCGCCCGTTGCGGACAGGCAGCGTCTTCGGGCTGTCGTAGCGCCGGTCGGCCGGAACCGCCCAGGTCGGGGCGCCGGAGAGGAACGGCAGCACGTCGAGGTGCGCCGAGACCGCGCCCTTGACGATCGCGTCGACCGAGGACCAATCGAACGGGCCGCCGGCCCGCGGCTGCACCGCGCCCCAGGAGATCGGAGCGCGGACGCTTTCGACCCCGCCCCGCTTCAGCCGCTGGAACTGCTCGGCGCCGGGGGAGGCCTGGGGGACGACTCCCCAGAAGTCGGACGGGAGGGCTGCCGCCGCGGAGGAGAAGGCGCCGAGACCCAGCGCCGAGATCGTCAGAGCCGCCGTCAGCGCACGCGCCTTCCTCAAGATCCAGATCCTCTCTCTCGGCATCGGGTCAACCGGCCTCGGCCGAGACGCGCGTATCGGGCCCGCGGCGCTGTCGCCGCTGCCTGTACACGTAGACGCCGATCGAGATCGCGGCCAGGACGGCGACGGCGATCAGGATCGGCACGACCGGCGACGACCCGCCGCCGCTGTCCGGCTTGGTCGAGGCCTGTTCAAGCTGCTGTGCATGGGAGGTTCCCGCCTGGCCCGAGCCCTTGCCTGGGCTACCCTGACCGTTGCCGCCGTTGCCGCCGTTGCCACCGCCGCCGCCCGAGCCGGTGCCGCCGCCCGCCCCGGACGTCGAAGATTCGCTTTCCTTCGAAGGACTTGCTTCCGATGAACCAGAATGAGTCGAGCCAGAGGGCGCCTTGGCGCCGCCGTCGTTCGAGCTGGAGCTGTTCGCCGGCGGGCTCGAGTGGGAGGCTTCGCCCCCGTGCGGGGTGGCGCTAGGCGGAGCGGGTTCGTATTGAATGCCGCTCGAGTCGGCGCGAGCCGGAACCGGAAGAGAAGCCAATGCGAGCAGAGCAAGCAACGACACCAGGCCAAGGCTGGGGCGACCCCCGCGGGGGGTCGATCGATGGCGCGTCCCGGTCATCGAGCGGAAGGTTAGACCAAACCGCGGCGCTGATCGCCCCCGTCGCACTGGTCGTCGGGCTGGCCCTTGCCGGGGGCGGGTTCGAAGTGACCGGCAGGCACGTGGCCGGCCTCGCCGTATGGCTGCTCGTCGTAGCCCTGCTCGTCCTCGGCGCCGCCTCGCGGGCGGCCCTGGGCCGTTCGTTCTACTGGGCGGCCGGGGGGATCGCCGCTCTCGCTGTCTGGTCTGCATTGTCGTCCCTCTGGTCGGGGTCGGTGGAGCTGAGCGTCGTCGAGGCTGACCGGGAGCTCGTCTATCTCAGCTTCTTCCTTGCCGCGTTCCTGATCGCCCAAACCGACGTAAGGCGCCAACGTTTCGCTGAAGGCCTGGCGATCGCGGTGACGATCGTCGCCCTGCTCGGGCTCGGCAGCCGCCTGCTCCCCCACGTTCTCGAGGTCTCCAACGCGCTCGGCAGCGGTCCCCGGATGCGCTACCCGCTCGGCTACTGGAACGCCAACGGAGCGATGTTCGGGATCGCCGTGGCGCTGCTGCTGTGGACCAGCCGGCGCGCCGCCTGGACGGCTCTGCGCTGGGCCTCGGTGGCGGCGATGCCGGCGGTCCTGCTCGCCCTCTACTTCACCTACTCGCGCGGCGGCCTGCTGGCGTTGCTGATCGCGGCCGGGGTCACCATCGCCCTCTCGCGCGACCGGCTCTGGATGCTGGCGACGCTGGGGGTCGGGCTGCTCGGGGCGCTGCCGGCGGTGCTCGCCGTGCAGGCCCGAACCAGCCTCGCCGACAACATCGACACTCAAACGTCCGTCCAGCAGGGAGCGGTGGTGGCGCTGATCCTGCTCGCCGGCGTCGCCCTCGCCCTGCTGCTGTTCGCGGCGCTGCGCTGGGCCGAGCGCCGCGAGGGAGGCCTGACCGGGAGGGCGGTCGAGCTGTCTCGCAACCCGGCCGTGCTGAGGGGCGTCGCCGCCGCGGCGGCGATGGTCGCGATCGGCGTCGCGATCGCGGTCGGCGGTCGCGCCTGGGACCAGTTCAACCGCTCCGACGTCCAGTTCCCGGCCCGGCCCGAACAGCACTTCTCCCAGCTCAGCGGAGCCGGGCGCCACGACTACTTCCGCGTCGCATTCGACTCCTTCGAGGAAGAGCCGCTGCGCGGGACCGGCGCCGGCACCTACAGGTTCGCCTGGGATCGCCACCGCACGATCAAGCAGCCCGTGCTCGACGCCCACTCCCTCTACCTCGAGGCCTTCGCCGAGCTGGGCGCCGTCGGCGGGCTGATCGTGCTGGCCCTCGTCGGCGGCCTGCTGTGGACCGCCTTCGCCGCCTGGCGCGCGGCGCCCCATCCCCAGCGCGAGCGCTACGCGGTGCTGCTCGCGGCGATGCTCGCCTTCGCCGTCGGCGCCGGGATCGACTGGTTCTGGGAAATCGCCGCCTTCGGCGCCGTCTTCCTCCTCGCCGCCGGGGTGACGGTCGCCGCGCGCTGCGCGCAGCTCGCGCCGGTCGGGGCGCCCGGCGAGAACGCGCGCGGCGACGAGCGCCGCTTCGGCCTCACCGTCGCCGGCCTCGCCGTCGCCTGGATCGCGGCGATCGCCCTGATCGGGCCGTTGCTGGTCGAACGCGAGGTGAACGCGAGCCGCGACGCCGCCGGCGGCGGTAATTTCGAATCGGCGGTCGATCACGCCGGCACGGCTCGCTCGATCGAGCCTTTCGCCGCCTCGCCCTACGTGCAGCTCGGGCTGCTGGCGGAGCTGCAGCACGACTACGCGACGGCGCAGCAACGCCTCTCGCAGGCGATCTCCCGCCAGAACCTGGACTGGCAGCTCTACTACCTGCGCTCGAGGGTCGAGCACGAGGCCGGCGAGGAAGCCGCCGCCCGGGCCGACCTGAGGCGGGCCAGGCAGCTGAACCCGCTGGAGGAATGCATGCAATCGGGGTGGAGCTGCGGGTGAGCGAGGAGATGCCCCGAGACGCCCAGAAGACCGCCCCGCCGAGGAGCGCCCCGCCGGCGCCCTCGGGTCCGCCGGCGCAGGCCGGCAGGACCGGCGTCGCGACGCGCCTGGGGCTGACCGGAGCCGCCGGAGCGCGGCGCCGCGGCTCGCTGATGCGCCGCTCGCTGGCGACCGGCGACTGGCTGACCCTGGTGGCGACGCTCTGCATCGTCACCGCGGCGAGCCCGAAGACCGACATCGGCACGCTGTTCTGGGCGGTGATGTTCAGCCCGGTCTGGATCCTGGTGCTGAAGCTGCACGGCCTCTACGACAACGACCACCGCCGGATCCGCCACAGCACGCTGGACGAGATCTCCAGCCTGGTCTCGGCGGCGGCGCTGGGGACGCTGGCGCTCGACGGGCTGCTGGCGCTGAGCCCGGTCGGGCCGCTGGCCGCCCCGAGCGCGATCGCGGTCGGCCTCGGGGCGCTGCTCGGCAGCTTCGCCTCGCGGGCGGTGCTGCGCTTCTTCTGGCACCGGCTGGCCGGCGCCGCGGCCGGGATCGTGGTCGGGCCGGCGGCCGCCGTCGGCGTCGTCGCCCGGCGTGTCGCCACGCACCCGGAGACCCGCCTGCACCTGGTCGGCTACCTCTCGCCGCCGGGCGCGGAGGAGACCGCGGCCACGCCCGAGGGGCTGCCGCGGCTCGGTTCGATCGCCGACATCGCCGAGGTGGCGCGCGGGATGAGCGTCGAGCGGGTGATCGTCACCGAGCAGGAGATGAGCGAGCCGGCGGCCGAGCGACTGATCGAGGAGTGCAAGGCGGCCGGCCTCGGGCTGACCCTCCTCCCCCAGCACTACGGGCTGCTCGGCCCGGGCATCGAGCTGAACCGGCTGGCCGAGCTGCCCGTCCTCGACTTCCGCTTCTCCGACCCGCCGCGCTCGACGGTGGCGATGAAGCGGACGATGGACCTGGCGATCGGCGGCACGATGCTGATCCTGGTCTCGCCCCTGATCGCGCTGATCGGGCTGCTGATCCTGCTCGACTCGGGTCTGCCGGTGCTCTTCCGCCAGCGGCGCGCCGGCAAGGACGGCGTCCCGTTCACGGTGCTGAAGTTCCGCTCGATGGTGCAGGGCGCCGAGGAGCAGCTGCCGGAACTGGTCGACCTCGAGAAGCTCGACGAGCCGGCCTTCAAGATCGCCGACGACCCCCGCGTCACCCGCGCCGGCCGGCTGCTGCGGCGCTTCAGCCTCGACGAGCTGCCGCAGTTCGTCAACGTCCTCCGCGGCGACATGTCGCTGGTCGGGCCGCGGCCCGAGGAGGAGGCGGTCGTCGCCCTCTACGACGAGCGCCAGCGCCTGCGGCTCGGGGTCAAGCCGGGGATGACCGGCCCGATGCAGGTCTACGGCCGCGGCGACCTCACCTTCGAGGAGCGGCTGGCGATGGAGCGCGACTACCTCGACAACATCTCCGTCGCCGGCGACCTGGCGATCCTGCTGAGGACCCCCGGCGCGATCGTCCGCGGCGAGGGATCCCACTGAGCAGCCTGATTGGTTCGGGACCCCAATCGGAGGACATCACCGATCCGCAGCCCGTGCCGCTCCTCGAGCGTCAACACACCCCTTAGAACCCCCGCAAATTACTGTCTGCCCCAATTCCGCAGCCACCGGGCCGGGGAGGGCCTCCCCAGTTCCCGCCGTCACCTTCTCGACATTCCACGCCCCATACGCCGGGAGGCTCCTCGGGGCTGCGCTTCCAGGCTATACACCCCTTCCGTGGCCTTCGCCGTGATCACCCCCCCGGCTCGGCTCCTCCTCTTCCCGCCCGCAGGCGGGACCCTAACGACGCGGCAGGTTTCGCATAGCACTGCGGACCATCGAGTTGCTCCCCCCAAAGGGCTTCGTGACGCTGGGCTTCGACCCGACCCGTTTCCGGGACGAGCCGCCAACCTGCTACCGAGCCTCCTGGCAGCTGCTCGGACGGGACTTTCACCCGCTGGCGACGACGCGCTTATGTTGGATTAGCTCACATCAGACCACCTCCAACTCTGGGCGCGCGCACGATCTGGGCTAAGCAGATGCTAGTTGGTCTGATAGCTTCTCACCGCTCAAAGGTAAAACTAACGGGAGGGTAAGTTCAATGACTCGTCTACGGACGCTATCGCTGCTGGTGTTGGTTGCCTGTCTGACCATGGGAATCGCAGCTGGCAGCGGAGCTGCTTCGGCCGCAAGTCACCATGTGATCTGCAAGATCAAGGTTCTTCACAAGAAACGGGTCGTCAGCTGCCCCAAGGGACCGCTCAGGGGCAAACGCGGCGCAAAGGGTACGCCCGGCGCTCCCGGCACTCAAGGCCCGGCCGGTCCGACCGGACCCACTGCAGGAGCAGGTTCCGGACTGAATCTGAACTTCAACGCGCACCTGACTCCGAACAAGACCAAGGAACTTACGGTGAACAATTTCACCGTCATCGCCGCCTCCAACGCTGCGGGCGCATGCGAACCGGTCCGGCTTCGTGCAGGCGGTAGGAGCAGTCGGCTTGCGGTAGGAGCGGGTGGGGAATTCGGCTTCCTCGGAAGTAACGAAGTTGCGAACCTCACCAACGGCAAAAACTCGAACATGTTCACTGCCGTTACCGAGGACGGAGGCAGCACGATGTCGGGCATTGTCGGAGCGGTCACCGCTGGCGGGGTGTGCCTGGTGTCCGGCTATGTGACTGGCGTCTAGACGAATGTCGCACCCAGTGGAGGCGCTTCCGGAACGTCGGTCTTGCCGACCCGGGGGTGCCTCCGCTGCCCTGCCCGCTCGTTACGCCGCAGCCTCCTTCACCCCTTGCCGACGAGCTCAACCGGCCGCGTGACGGCGGCGGATCTCCTCGAGGCCGGCGGCGTGGCCCGGATCGCGCGACATCCGGTCGGCCCCGGCCATGGCGTAGGCGTGCGAGAGGGCGGGCACTGCCAGCGCCTCCCGGTCGGCGGTCAGGCGTAAGAGGAGATCCCAGTCCTCCCCCGTGGCCAGGTCCTCGTCGAAGTGCGCCTCCTCCAGCTCGCGGCGGTGGGCGATCGAGCCGGCGTCGGTGACGTTCTCCGCCAGCAGCTTCTCGCGCGACCAGGGCAACTGCCAGAACGACGGCCACCAGCCGTGCTCGCCGAGGTCGTCCGACAGGCGATGCTCGACGATCGCGATGCCGTAGACGACGTCGACGTCGTCTCGTTGCGAGAAGATGTGGGCGACCGCGTGCAGCCAGGCCGGGTGCATGACGTTGTCGTCGTCGAGGTAGCAGACGATCTCGCCCGTGGCGTGGCGCAGGCCGGCGTTGCGGGCGGCGCCGAGGCCGCGACGCGGACCCTCGACGGCACGGATGCGGTCGTCGCCGTGACCGGCAAGCGTTTCCGCGACGGCATCGGTGTCGCCGTCGTCCACCACGACCAACTCCCAACCCTGGAACCTCTGGGCGAGGACCGAGGGGATCGCGCGGGCGAGCAGCTCCGGCCGGTCCCGCGTCGCCAGGATGACCGAAACCTCGGGGCTCGACGGGGGCGGATGCAGCTCCAGCCACGACATCAGGGCGAGCATGCGCGCCGGGAGAGACATGTCGCGGGCGACTTCGAGTGCATAGCTGGCCTGATCCATCGCGGCCTGGGCGAGCTCACGGGCGCCGGCAATCTCGTCGGCGAGCCCGGGGGGGGCAGGCGCCGCCGGTGGGTTCGTCTGCGCTGAACGTTCTCGCGCCGCCAGGCGGGCCGAAAGCCGGCGCAGCCTTCGGCCGACAGCCCCGCGGACGTTCCTGCGAGGCGGGGGCTCGTCGAGCCCCTGAACGAGCGAGGCCGTAAGTGCCTCCCGCCCCTGCTCGAACCGCTCGGCGACCGCAGCCGACCCGGCGCGCAATCCCTCCACGAGGGCCATCCGCTCGGGGCCGTCCACCAGAGCGTCCGCCGCCTGCGCCGCGTCGACATCCGTTCCCCGGACACCGATCAGGCTGCCGTCGAGCTCGAAGAGATCCCGCAATCCGGCCGCCTTCTGATCGTAGTAGTCGTTCTCGGCGAGCAGGATGGCCGGGATGCCGGCGAGCAGCGAGGTGAGAGTCACGTGGTAGGAGCAGGCGATGGTCAGCCGAGCGCGGGCGAATCGGCCCAACCCGTTGCCCAGCGCATCATCGAGGAGATCCACCGGATCGACCGGAAGGATTCCCGCCCCTTCCAGCTCCTCCCGGAAGCGCTCCATCAGGGAAGCATGAACCTCGCGCTCGGAGACCCGCGGGTCCTCATATGCGACGACGGGCTGCAGCTCCAACGGCGACTCCGCGCGGTGGGCGAGCTCACGCAGGAGCGCCGCCACCCGACCCAGCATCGCTGCCGGGTCCTCGCTTACCCACACCCCGTCGTTCAGGTGGAGGTTCACCACCGCCCCAGCCGGCGCCGGAGACGGAGACGGGCGCAGGAACGGCAGCGCATCGTCGCCGGCTAGCTCCACACGCTGTGCCCCGGGACCCGAAAGGCGCCTGCGCATGTAGTCGAGCGAACGCACGTCGCGGACGCCGATCCACGAGGCCCGCGAGAGGAGGTCATGCGCGACGCCGCCAGAGACGACCGCTGCCTCGTCGACCTGGAGCCCCGACGCGACTACCGGTAACGAGTGGCCGCCGACGAGCTGCTCGGCGGCGGCAACGTGAGAGGCCTTTCGCCCGCCCCACCGCTGGTTGAGGAAGCCGCCGCCATAGACGTAGATCGCCGAACGCCCTGGGCCAATAGGGGGTGAGAGTTGCATGAGGCCGTCGTTCTGCTCCTCCTCCCCGTCCTGGTAGTGGAGATAGACGGCGTCGCCGAGCTGCGCGTCGTAACGCTGCACCAGGGTGGTGTGGTGCGTCAGCGTCTCGCGCTCGACGACCACCGCCGGGAGCGGCGAGCCCGGCAGCCGCCGCACGGTCTCGATCGCCGTTGCCAGTTGAAGGATGTCGCCGTAGTTGCCGGAACCGTCGTAGCCTCCGACGAGAAGAACGGCCGATCGGGCGATCGCGAACCGCCGACGATCGGCGGGAGAGACCCAAAGCGTTGGCACGGATGGCATCCTCGCAGAGGTCTGCCGCGCTCGCAGTCCAACCACAGGCAATGGTAGAGCTTCCCGTTAACCTCGCTGACTCCCTTCGCCCCAAGTCATTGCCAGCCACCGTTCAATCGAAAGACCCGCCCCCTCCAAGCGCCGGCGCCGCCATCGCTCCGGATCGGTTACGGCCGAATCGCTCGTCCGACCTCGCAGCGGCTGCCCCTCTGCTGCTGCTGGCGCTGCTGCTCTATCTCCCATACGCCACCAAGGCCGGCTGGTTCCTCGATGACTGGTCTGTTTACGCCGAACAACAGAACAGTCGGGACTTCTTCGACGGGCTGAACACCTGCATGGAAGCAATCCCGGGCGGCCGTAAGCTGGCCTGCGTTTACCACACCAGCGAGTGGTGGCTGCTCGGCAGCAACCGGTGGGCGTATCATCTGGTGTCGATAGCGTTCTTGGTGGCAATCGCATCACTGGCCTACGCAATCGCCCGTCGGGCAAGGCTTGGACGCATGTGGAGCCTCGTGATCGGCGTCGCGATCATCGTGTTTCCAGGTGCGGATACGACCCGTCTTTGGCCAGTCGCCAGCATCGGACAGTACGTGATCGTGGTGCAGATGACGAGTCTGCTCGTCGCCATCTGGGCCCTTGGCAGTCCCTCCCGGCGGCGAAGCGCGGCGTTGCACCTCCTGTCAGCGCTGTTGGCGGTGTTGGCGATGGCGACTTACGAGATCGCGGTCCCGCTCGTGGCCGTGCAGGGCGCCGTCTACGTGGCGACATTTCGCAACCGGCGCGCACTCGCTCGCTGGGTGGTCGACCTAGGGCTGGTGGTTGCCTTCGTTGTCTACCGACTCACGCTTGCTCCTGCCGGCGACCCGGCGTTCATGGTGGAACGGACGACGGGAGAGCTCGTGGCGCGGGTGGGCGCCCTGCTCGGAGGGGCCTGGACCACCTGGAGGTATCTGTACGCGCCAGGTGTCTTGCTCGCCGCGATGGCCGGTCTCTTGCTGATGGCGGCGGCAGCCACGATCCGAAATCGCACTCTCCGCCGACGCCTGAGCCGCTGGTGGCTGCTGCTTGGAGCAGCCGTCATCGCAGCCGCCGCATGCGCAGGCGTCTTCCTGACCGCCGAAGACCTCTACGTACCGCAGTACGCAAGCACCTATAACCGCGTCAACCTTCCCGGCACCATTCCTTACGCCCTCGCGTTCGTCGCGCTTCTGGGTCTTCTCTACGAGTTCGTCCGCTACCGATTCCCATGTGCGCTGGCCGCGCCGGTCTGCGTCTTGGCGGTGATGGGGGTCGTGGCGGCACATCAGGTCGCCGTTGGCGCCGTGCACCAGGAGGCCTGGCTCGACTCGTGGGCCGCCCAGGAGAAGGCGCTGCCGGGGATTCGCAAGGCGCTCCGCGATGTTCCGCCCGCGGCGCGCGTGTTCGGCTTCGACACGCCGCAGTGGGAGCACGAGTGGATTCCGGTCTTTGCCCAAACGTGGGATTTCCGCGGAATGATCGACTACGAAACCAACGTGAGCCCGGACTACGCCTCCCCATTTCGCCAAGACGTCACGTGCGGCAGGGACGGGGTCGAACAGGCGCACAAAGTGGTGGCTCCGTTTCGTGAATCGGCGCATCCGATCTACTTCGTGAGCCCTGCTCGCGCGGTAGCGGTTCATATCACCTCCTGGCGACAGTGCAAGGGGCAGCTCAATGCGTGGGGTCGCGCTCCATACTGGGGCGATTCAGCCGCTGGGTAAGGACCATCGGTGCAACCACAGCGCCACTCCGCGAGTGCGAAACCCCTGCCGCTGGTAGAGGCGCTGTGCCGGCAGATTGGCACCTTGCGTGACCACTCGCGCCTGTGTCATCCGGGCCGCCGCGAACGCCTCTTCCGCACTGAATAGGAGCTGCGCGCCCAATCCGCTTCCCTCCGACTCGGGCGACACAGCGATCAGCTCGATGGTCCCGACCCGCGCCCGACCCTCCAGCTGGCAGACGACGAACCCGTCGAGATCCGACGTCGCACAGACGAACCTGTCGTCGTCAGCCAACCCCCGCCGCAGCCAGGCGACGTAGAGCTCCCCGACGCGATCACGGGGGAAGTTCGGATCGGCGTAGAACCGAGAAATCGAAAACCTCGTCCGCGCGATCGGCTCGAGGCTCGCCAGGTCGCGCTCGGAAGCCTGGCGAACCCCTCCCTCGGGCTGCCCTACCGGCTCGTTTTGGACGGGCCGGTCGAGCTCGGTTCGGACGTCGTAGCAGCGAAAGCCCGCATCCTCGGCCGCCGAGATCGTCGCCGTGTCGCCGACATTGACCAGCGCCGTCAAGCAGCGCATCCCCATCCGGTCTCCGACCTCGGCCGCAGCTCGGATCCGATCGGGACCCTCCGGCCCAATCACCCGGCCGATCAAAAAGCCGAAATGCTCGGTGTCCCACTCCAAGCGCTCCACTACGGTCTCGTCTCGCAGACTTCCGGTCACGACGCAGGCCGAACCTCAGCCGCCGCATTCTCGCTTTCGCTCACATCGCGGACAACGAAGTACGGTCGTCCCTTGGCCTCCGTGTAGACGCGTCCTACGTACTCTCCGATCAGGGCGGTGATCAGCAGCTGCACTCCCAGCAGTGCGAACACGAGCGCGAAGGCTGACACCGTCCCGGACACTCCGCTGCCCGCGACCAGGCGATAGACGATGAAGAAAAGGGTCCCAACGAAGCCGAGGAGCGATGCCGCCAACCCCACCCCCGTGAGCAAGCGCAGTGGAAACACCGAGTAGCCGGTAATCAGGTCAAGGAAGAGATCGAGCAGAGTCGAGAGTCGGTACCGAGAGCCACGGTCATCCCGCGCCCGATGCTCGATTGCAACCTCCTTGATCGGCACTCCGAGCCATGCCACTATCGCCGGCACATATCGGTGCCTCTCGGTGAATTGCAGCATCAGGTCGACCGTCGGTCGGTCATAGACCCGAAACATCGAGCCGAAATCGCGCAGGCTAGTACCGGTTCGCCTGTTCAGCCAGTGAGTCAGCAGGCGCGTTACCAGCCTCCGGGCCGGTGGATCGCGTCGAGCATGCCTATAGCCTGAGACCACTGGGTACTCCTCGGACAGCTCGGCGAGCAGGACCGGGATTTCCTCTGGCGGATACTGCAAGTCGCTGTCCAGCGTGGCGACGAAATTTCCCGTTGCATGTTCGAGGCCGGCAAAGACGGCTGGATGCTGGCCGAAATTCCTGGCGAGTCGCACTACGACAACACGATGTGGGTAAGACTTGGCCAGCCTCCGCGCAAGTTGAGCCGCCCCGTCGCGACCACCGTCGTCTACAAGCACGAGCTCTCCCCCTTGCATGCCGTCGAGCACAGGCCTGCAGCGCTCGAAGATCTCCTCTACGGCGGCCTCGTCGCGATACAGCGGGATCACGATACTGAGCTCAGGGCGGGTCTCATTGTCGATGGACGGGTCCATCGGCGCCATGCTAGACCGCGCGGCACTACGATGCCCGTCATGGAAGAGGCGATCCCCTTCAATCGCCCCCGCTTGGTCGGTGAAGAGCATGCCTACATCGATCAGGCGCTGCTCAGCGGAAAGCTCTCGGGTAACGGCGAGTTCGCCCGTCGCTGCGCCACGGCCCTTGAGAGCCGACTGGGCGCGTCGTGCGCGCTCATAACCCCCTCCTGCACCGCTGCACTGGAGATGGCCGGCATCCTGGCGAACCTCGGGCAGGGCGACGAGGTGATCGTTCCTTCCTTCACCTTCGTATCGACTGCAAACGCATTCGCCCTCAGAGGCGCGGTGCCGGTCTTCGTAGACGTCGATCCCAAGACCCTCAATATCGATCCGGCAGCTGCGGCCGCGGCGATCACCCCGCGGACCAAGGCGATGGTCGTCGTCCATTACGGCGGCATCGCATGCGACATGGATCGAATCATGCAGTTGGCAGATCGAAACGACCTCATTCTGATCGAGGACGCTGCCCACGCGCTGCCAGCGACATGGAAGGGGCGGCCGCTGGGATCTCTCGGGCATCTCTCGGCTTTCAGCTTCCATGAGACCAAGAACGTCCACTGTGGTGAGGGAGGCGCGCTGATCATCAACAACCCGGGCCTCGTTGCCGCAGCAGAAGTTATTCAAGAGAAGGGCACCGACCGATCGCGGTTCTTCAGGGGTGAGGTAGACAAATACACTTGGCAGGGCCTGGGTTCGTCTTACCTGCTGAGTGAGGTTGGGGCTGCGTTCCTATGGGCACAACTCGAGCATCTGGACCAGATCACGTCCGAGCGCCGTAAGACGTGGGCGGATTACCACGAAGCTTTTGCCGGCCTGGAGGAGGAAGGAATTTTGCGCCGTCCGGTCGTTCCGAATGAGTGCGAGCACAGTGGACATCTCTATTACCTCCTCGCCTCTACGCCCGATCACCGAGATCGACTGATCCAGGGATTGGCGGATGAGGGCGTAAAGAGCGTGTTTCACTACTCGCCCCTCCACGAATCGCCGGCGGGCAGACGCCTGGGACGAGCGAGCGGCCACATCGTCGTTGCCCCGTCGGTCAGCTCACGCTTGTTACGACTTCCTCTTTGGTCCGGAATGGGAGCGCATCGAGTCAGGCGCGTGATCGATGCAGTCTTGGCTCACGGTCCGAGCACCTTGCCGGTTGGATCCGAGGCTTCCGCCGCCGAGCCCAACCTTCGCTGAGCGATGCCGACAGGCAATCGCATCCCGATCCTCTACCTCGCCCCCTGGGTCGACCTCGGGGGTTCGGACAAGGGCACGATCGACTGGTTCAAGCACATCGACCGGGAGCGGTGGACGCCGTCGCTGATCACGACCCAGCCCTCGCCCAATCGATGGCTGCACCACGTCGAGCCCCACGCCGAGGAGGTTTGGGACCTCCCCGATTTGATGGCCGGCGGATCGTTCCCGGAGTTCATCCTCGGCTTCATCGAGAGCCGCGGGGTTCGGGTGGTCCACATCATGAACTCCCGCCTCGGCTTCGACCTCCTGCCGGACATGGCCTGCCTGCCGGAACCGCCGGTGGTCGTCGTCCAGACGCACGCCGAGGAGCCGAACCAGACCGGCTACGTCCGTTACGTGACCCGGCGCTACGGCAACCTGATCGACGCATTCTCGGTGACCAGCGAGCACCTCAAGGGGACGGTCGCCGACTACGAGATCCCTCCGAGCCGCATCGAGGTGATCCATTCCGGGGTCGACGGCGAGCGCGAGTTCAACCCAGCGCTCGTCGAACCGCTGCCGCTGGACGAGGGAGGCGTTCCCAGGATCCTCTGGCCCGGCCGCCTCGTCGATCAGAAGGATCCGATGCTGACGCTCGATGCGCTCGCGCGGGCGCGCGAGCTCGGGGGGGAATTCGTGCTCGACATAGTCGGCGACGGGCCGATGAAGGGCGAACTCCTCGACCGCGCCGAGGAACTCGACGTCTCCGACGTCATCCGCTGGCATCCGCCTTCGCAGGAAATGGCTCGCTGGTACCGCAGTGCCGACCTGATGTTGATGACCAGCGTCTTCGAGGGAGTTCCCTACGTCATCTATGAGTCGCTGGCGATGGGCGTCCCCGTCGTGGCACCGGCCCTGCCGGGCAACGTCGAGTTCATGGACGGCGACAGCGGCGTGCTGATCGATCCGCGCGACGACGCCGATCTCTACGCGACTGCGATCGTCGATCTGCTCGAAGACCGGTCGCGGCGGGAAGAGATCGGCGAGCAGTCGCGGCGACGGATGCTCGCCGAGTTCTCGCTGGCGAAGATGGGCCGCCTCCACGACGAGCTCTACCTGCGCCTCCTCGGTGCGCGGCCCGTGAGCAGCCGTTCGCGCGGCCACACGCCCTTGGAGGGCGAGAACGCAGGCCTGCAGAGAAACGCTGGCACGGTCGACGCGCCCCCGCTGCGGCTGCCCCGCGATCCCTCTCCCGACCGCACGATCGGTGTGATCGTGCCGTGTTACCGGCACGGCATCTTCCTCGACGCGTGCATCGATTCGATCAAGGCGCAGACCCTGACCCCGGCGAGCATCGTGGTGGTCGATGACGGCTCCGAGGATCCCGAGACGATCGAGGCACTCGACCGGCTGGACGGCGACCCTGACGTGGCAGTCGTACGCCAGGCCGTCAACCGCGGCCCGAGCGCCGCCCGCAACACGGCGCTGAGGCATCTCGAGACGAGCTACGTGCTGCCGATCGACGCCGACGACAAGCTCCTGCCCGACGCGCTGGAGCGGATGCTCACCCGCCTCGAGACCGCGCCCGAGGACATCGGCTTCGTCTATCCACACGCTCAGCACTTCGGCAACCGCACCGACTTCATGCGCCTGGCGGCCTACAACCTCTGGCTGCTGATGCAGGAAAACTTCATCCCCGCTCCCTGCCTGTTCGATCGTCGCGTCTTCGGCGCCGGCGGTGTGGAATATCCCGAGGACATCGTGATTGGCCACGAGGACTGGGACCTGATCCTCCAGCTGGCCGAACGCGGCGTTCACGGCCTGCACGCCGACGGGCCGACGTTCCTCTACCGGCGCCGTGGCTTCAGTCGCATCAACTCGGTGGAGTACGGGCAGGATCCGTTTCACGAGACGATCGAACGGCGTCATGCCCCGCTCTACGGGAACCGGGACGCGATCAAGGCAAGGTGGTCTCCGGCGCTCTCGATCGTGCTCTTCGAAGAGGGCGATGGCAGCGGCTGGAGCGACGAGGACCTGTCCGACCTGCCGCGACAGACCTGCTCCGATTTCGAGCTGGTGGCGAACGCGAAGCTCGCCGGCGGGGTCCGGGTGGTCGACGAGCCGGCGGGAGTGCCGGAGACCTGGCTACAGGAAGCGATCCACCGCGGCCTCGGCCGCTGTGTGTGCCTGCTCACGCCGGCGGCGGCGCCGATCCTGCGCAACCCCGCATTCGTCGAGCAACTCCTCTACGCCGTTGTCGCACACGAGGAGGATTCCGCGATCGCCCTCGGCTGCGCGCCCGAGATCAAGCGCCACGCGTTCTCCCAGCTCGACGACGGCGAGCGGCTCTCGGCGCACCCGGTCGGCATCGCGTTCGAGCGCCCCTACGCGACCCTCCTGCCTGAGATCGACCTCGAAAGCCGGCGATCGGTCCTCGTCGACCTGGTCATGGGGATGCAGCTGAGGGAACGCATCCAGTGGCGCGTGGTCCCCGTGACCGAGGGCGCGGACCTGAGCGAGCCTTCGCCGAGAGACGGGACGCGCCCGAAGCGGCTCGACATCAACCACGGACGAACCGGCGACAGATCCGAGATCGCGATGCGGGACGCCGTCGGCAGTCAGCCGCCGCGGCTGCCCGAGCTGACTGTCGGCACGGTACGGCGCTGGGACGAATCCGAGCCCTGGACGCCCCCCGAAACCCAACTGCTGTACCGCCACGCAGAGCGCGATGGGGATCGCCGAACCGTCTCCAACGACCCACAACCTCCGCCGGGCCACGAGCTGGAGTTCGTCCTGGGAGCAGCGCGGGTCTATGCGGCGCCCGGTGCCCGGCGCCTGATTCTGGCCGGCGAATCGTTCGAGTTGAGCGACAACCAGAACGAGCTGGACGCGGGTGCGCGCGGGCTTGGCTATCTCGAGCAGCAGCCGCTGCCGCTGCTCGAGCGACTGGAGTTGCGCACGATGCCGGAGACTGGCCGGGAGGTTCTGGTCGCCGGCCCCGAGGACCCTCTCAACGAGGTGGCCAAGCCGCTGGCGACCATGGGCTGGCTCGAGGCTCATCCGATTCAGCCACGTCGCAGCATCCTCCACACCGGCCCTTGGGGGGTGGTCACGCTGTTCAGGCAAGCCGACGGCGACCACCGGCGGCATCGCTACGCGGCGTCTTCCAGCCGCATGCCTGACGCGGTCGAGCTCGGCCTCCTCCACAGCCGTCCGCAAGCCGAATTCGTCGCCCTGCTGCTGCGCGACGACGGTCACCTCGCAACCGACCTGACGCGTCCGGGTCGCGCCAGCCGCGATCCGCGAAAGGTCGTCCGCTGGGTCGCCGGCCCACTGAAGGAAGCGCGAGGGCGGCGCGTCCGAGCCGCCGCGGACGACACGAGGGCGCGGCTTCGCCACCTCCTCCGGCAGCGCGACGGTCGCAGGCTGAGCGAGGGCGGCGGCAACACGCTCGGCTGGCTGCGCCGGGAGCCCCGACCTGGCTGGAACCCGCTGTTCAGCGCCACCCATCCGGTCACGGGCGACCAGCTCGTCACCCGTTCGGGCCAGGAGGCGAGCGAAGCCGGCTATCTCGTCGACGGCGTGCTCGGCTATGTCCGCGATGCCCGAGCGGATCATGTCGACTGAGGGTTTGGACCTGGAGACGATCATCGTCAGCCACGGCGCCGAAGGCCTGCTGCGGCGCTGCCTGCGGTCGCTCGAAGACCATCCGCCGGCGGACGAGATGCGTGTCACCGTGGTCGACAGCGGCAGCCCCGACGCGACCCCCGACATGGTCGAGCGCGAGTTCCCGGCGGTGCGACTGGTCCGCCGCGGGAACATCGGCTTCTCCGCGGCCAACAACCTGGCGCTGCGCGAGAGCGAGGCGGACGCGGTGCTGCTGCTCAATCCCGACACCGAGGTCTACGCGGGGACGCTGGACGCGGCGCTGGCGCGGCTGCGCTCGCAGGAGCGGATCGGGATGGTCGGGGTGAAGCTGGTCACCGAGACGGGCGAGCTGGACCACGCCTGCAAGCGCTCCTTCCCGACCCCGCTCGGCGCCCTCGCCCACTTCACCGGGATCGGCCGTGGCGACGGCGCCGCGGCGGCTGTGAGCCAGTACCGGGCCACGCATCTGGGCGACGACGAGCCGGGCGACGTCGACGCGGTCAACGGCGCCTTCATGCTCTGCCGGGCCGGGGCGGTGCGCGAGGTCGGCCTGCTCGACGAGGGCTACTGGCTCTACATGGAGGACCTCGACTGGTGCCACCGCTTCTGGGACGCCGGCTGGAAGGTCTTCTACGAGCCGGCCGGCGTCGCCCTCCACGTCAAGGGCGGCTCCAGCGGCGCCCGCCGCGCCCCGCGGCAGGAGATCGCCTTCCACCGCGGCATGGGCCGCTTCTACCGCCGCTTCGACGCTCCCGAGCGCAACCCGCTCGTCAACGCGGCGGTCTACACGGGGATCGGGGCCAAACTGGCGGCCAGCCTGGCGATCACGGTGGCGAAACGGCTTGACAGCGGCTGTTGAGGTCAGCCGCGCCACGAACTCAGAAGTCCGCTTGACGTTGCACCTTGTTTGCCGCTGAGGTCACTTTGCCACAATCCTCGTCATGACTCGACTCCTCACCATCCTCACGTTGCTTATCGCCACGCTTGCCTCCGGCCTATCGTGGGCACCGTCCCCGGCCTCCGCCACGAAGCGGAAGCCACAGCCTCCTCCGCGGACCGCGGTGATCGTCCTCGAGAACCACGAATACTCCCAAGTCATCGGCAATTCGGGGGAAATGCCCTTCCTCAACAGCCTGGTGCCGCGCGGGACGCTCGCCACCGCTTACAACGGTGTCTCCCACCCTTCGCTTCCCAACTACCTGGCGATGATCGGAGGCTCCACCTTCGGGATCAACAGCGACTGCACCAGCTGCTGGGCGAGCGGCACCAACCTGGCCGTGCAGCTCGCCGAAGCCCGCGTCTCGTGGCGCGCCTACATGGAAGACATGCCGGAACCCTGCTATCCGGGACCGACGTACGGCAACTACGCGAAGAAGCACAACCCCTTCATGTACTTCGAATCGATCACCTTGGCTCCCAACCTCTGCCGAAACGTGGTCCCCGCCACCTGGCTCGAAACGGATCTACGCAGCAAGAAGGGGCTTCGAACCTTTACCTGGATCACGCCCAACCTCTGTAACGATGGCCATGACTGCGGCCTCGCCACCGTCGATCTCTGGCTCTCGACGTGGGTCCCCCGGATCACCCACGAGCTGGGTCCGGAAGGCATCCTCGTCATCACCTTCGACGAGGGTTTCGGAACTGGCTTGCACATACCAACCCTCGTCGTGGGACCGGGAGCGCGCAAGGGGATACAGCTGACCGGGCCGTTCAACCACTACTCGCTGCTCGCCACCATCGAGTCCCGGTACCACCTTCCCCGAATCAACGAAGCCGCTCCGGCGCTGCCGATGAAGGGCGCCATCCTCAAGCCTCGAAAGCACCGGGGCGCGCACAGGTAGTCAGCTGCCAGGCGACCGTCCTCGGCCAGGCGGAAGGTTCGACTGACTGACTCCCGCTGAGGCACACGGAACCGCGCCCTGGACGTGCCCGGGCGCGGTTCCTCGCGAAGGATCGAGGCTAGGGGTGCCGCTTGAGCGTCAGGCTCCGAGTCCTGAAGGGGGAGCCTCCGGCGGGGGCGACGAAGCCGACCTTCACCCTCAGACGCAGTCGCCCCGCCTCTTTCAGCAGAGCTCGCGCCCGGCCTGAGAGGCGGCAGCGAACCGTCAGCTTCCTCGCCCGGTGGACCACCCTCTTCCCCGTGCAGCCCTTCACCTGATGACCGCCTGCACGGGCCGTGACCCGCTGGACCGCGCGACCGGGTGCAAATGCGGTGAGGTGGGTGAAGACCACCGCTCCGCGGACCCTGGTCGAGCCGATCTTCGCGCGCCGGGGTAGGGCCGGTTGCAACAGAGCCGACGCCGGCGGTTTGGGGAACAGGTATTCGGCGAGTTCTCCCTGCCGTTCGGCGATGAACTTGCGGGTTTCGGCGACGCCCTTGGCGATTTCGTCTGCCGCGAATTCGCGGTACGGCGCTTCTTCTTCGGCCTGGTAGGGCGCGAGCATCTGGGCCAGCGCGGCAGCGTGCGCGTCGAGCGTCAGCCCAGAGACCCCGAAATAGATTCCTTCGAGGGCTTTGACATACAGCTCCTTGCAGCTCGGGTCTTCATAGCAGTAGTTGAAGATGCGCCCGCCCGCCGGCTCGCCGAACGAGAGGCGGGTACCCACGGCCGGGTCGAAACCCCAGGTCTGGTCGGTGCCCCATGGCAGCATCGTGAAGATCCCGGTGGGCTTGCTGTGCAGGTAGTAGTTGTTCGGCCTGTACGTTTCGTTCCACGCACGCCCCGCGTATCCGTCCCAGTGCCCGATGTAGCGCTCGACCGCCCACATCCGAGTCATCTCGGGGAGGTCGGAGACGCCCGACATCCCGTCGGACCAGTCGCCGCTGTGGTCGTTGGCTGCCGCGATCAGCGCTTCGAGGTCGCCGATGCCGATTTCTTCTGGGTTTTCCTCATCGACTTCGAAGGTGCTCGCCTGATCCGGACGCAGGTCCGTGCCGGGGGCGTCCGCCTCGTAGAGGTGTTGAGTCTCCGAGGGACCGAACAGGCGCGCGAGCGACACTTCATCGAGGGTCTCGAGATTCAGGTGGACACCGTAGTTGACCCCGTGGAGGTGCACGACGGCATACCCGGTCCGCGACGCCGGCACGCCGAACGCCCTGAACATTTCATATGCCAGGGTCTCGTGGATCATCGAGGGGTCCTGCACCATGTTGTTGAGAGTCATCTTCCTGAGCCCGAAGAAGGGGCCGCTTTTCGGGAATTTGAGCTTGAAGGCCGCCTTCTGCGTCAGCGGTCGGAAGGAGCCTTTCTGCCCCTTGAGTTTGATGCTGGCTTCGATGGGCGGTTCTACGGGCACCCCGTTCACCTCGAGTTCGAAGGTCCCCTTCTGATATTCGTCGGGTTCTTCTTCCAGTTTTTCGAGCTTTGCTTGAGTGAGTTCGAGGTTGATTTCGACCACTTGGCCGGGGTTGTACAGCCACGCGGCTTCGTCTGCCGCGCGCGCTGACGGAGGAATCGACGACGCCAGGGCCAGGCAGGTAAAGGTGACAGCACTCAAAGCGACCAGCCAAGCGAGCCGTCGGGGTTTCGGTCGTGCGAACGCCATGCGTACCTCCCGAGATATGAATGCGCAGTTCCGGTTCTGTTCCCGAGCCTAGGTCTCTCGGCGCGCCGCATAAAGGGGGTCTTCTGCGGATTTGCCCTCCGGGAAATCCCGCGTTCCTCGGTTCCCGGCCACGAAACGGCGCGTCACGCCGGATACGCTCGTCGCTTCGAAGGAGTCCGTCTCGGACCCACGCTCCCGAGCGCAACCCGCTCGTCAACGCGGCGGTCTACACGGGGATCGGGGCCAAACTGGCGGCCAGCCTGGCGATCACCGCCCTCAGGCTAGATTCTAAAGCTTAATTAGGAATTAGGTAGCCTTTTTCAAAATCCTTGTTAGGATAAATGCGTGCCTCTTACGGACGCGGAGATCCTGCGCCAGAACCGCTGGTGGGCCGAACCAGGCTGGAAGGAGACGGACCCACACCTTCGCGAACTGCATGACCAGCCCCAGCGGCTACCAGCGCCGATAGTCAACGAGATCGACCTCGAGGAGCCCGGGATTCATACCCTGAGGGGTCCAAGGCAGGTCGGCAAGTCGACTGCTCTGAAGCTGCTCGTGGAGCGCGCCCTAAAACACCGAAGCGCGGAGCGCGTCGCCTACCTCGCCCTCGATCTGCTGGAGGACCAGCCCCTGGCGGAGCTCGCAGGGACCATCGTCCGCGCCAAGGAGCTCGCGGCTTCGTCCGACTCGACAATGCTTCTGCTCGACGAGGTCACGGTGGTCGAAGGCTGGCAGACCGCGATCAAGGCGCTCTGGGACGACGGGACGTTGCGCGAGGACGTCGTCGTCTGCACCGGCTCCTCTGCCGTCGATCTGCATCGCGGAGCGGCGGAGCGGCTGCCCGGACGACGGGGGGCGGGGGGCGACCACGCCTTGTTCCCACACTCGTTCGCAATCTTTGCAAGCAACGTCGACGACGCAATCCCCCCATCCCCCGAGCTCACCGTCGAGGATCTCGTATCCGAAGCTGGGCGCGAGCACCTCCGAAGGGCGCGTCTGGTTGGGCCCCAGCTCAAGGCGGCCCTCGAGCGCTATCTCGCCTTCGGTGGCCTTCCGCACGCGATTGCGGAGGCCCACACAGGGGAGCGAGCCCCATCGGAGCGAACGTTGGCGGTCGCCTACGACGCGCTCCTGCGTGAAGTGCAGCGTCGCGGTGCTAGTCGGGCCGCGACACACGCAATGCTCGAACGCCTGATTCGATCCCTCGGGAGCGCCCTCAGCTGGACGAGCCTCGCCAAGGACATGGCCGTGAGCCCCCCGACCGCGCGCAGCTACGTGGAGTTCCTCGCGGCCTCCTACCTGCTGCTTCCCGTCTACTCATGGCGGGCAGATTCGGATGCTCCGGCTCTCGGCAAGGACAAGAAGGTCTACTTCGCCGATCCGCTGCTGCACTCGGTGGCTCAGCGACAGGTACCGGGTCTGGGGGTCGATCTTCCGGCGCTGATCGAGAACGCGGTGGCCATCGCCTTGCAGCGCCGCTACGAGCCGGTGCAGCTGCGCATGGAGGGATTCGACACACCGAGCCACCTCCACGTTTGGCGCACGCGGAGATCGGGGGAGATCGACTTCGTCTGTGGTCCGAGCAATCGTCTCGCCGCTGTCGAGGTCAAGTACAGATCGAACCCCGACCGGCGGGCCGCGGCCGGCATCGCCCGAGCGTTTCCGGGACGTCCGGCGGTCCTGGTCACCGTCGACAGCCTTGAGCATCGGTCCGACGCCGACCTCGTTCCCGCCCATCTGTTCCTCTGGGCACTCGGCTGAACCGTCGCCACGGCCGTAAGGCGCCCCCCAGAAACGACAAGGCTGACGCCCAGACAAAAAGTTACAACATTCTTCAGAACAGCAGCGTGTCGGCAACCTCGGCGAGGTGTGGCGCCTGTTTGTCGCGCTCGCTGAGGAGGGGGACGTCGACGGGCCACTCGACTCCGACTTCGGGGTCGTTCCAGGCGATGCCGGCCTCGGTGGCGGGGTCGTAGGTGCTGGAGAGCAGGTAGGTGACGTCGGCGACCTCGCTGAGCACGGCGAAGCCGTGGCCGAAGCCGGCCGGGACGAACAGCTGGCGGTGCTTCTCGTCGTCGAGGATCTGCCCTTCCCACTGGCCGTAGGTGGGCGAGTCGCGGCGCAGGTCGACGGCGACGTCGAAGATCGCCCCGCGCGGGCAGCGGACCAGCTTCGCCTGGCCCGGCTCGGTCTGGAAGTGGATGCCGCGCAGCGTGTCCTTCACCGAACGCGACTGGTTGTGCTGCACGAACTCGACGTCGACCCCCAGCTCGGCCCAGGTGTCGCTGCGGAAGGTCTCGACCAGGAACCCCCGGTCGTCCCCGTGGACCTCCGGCTCGACCAGAACCACACCGTCGAGCTTCGTCTCCAGCCGGCGCGGCATCAGCCCAGCGCTTTGCCGTACTGCTTTTCGTAGTACTCGCGGTACTCGCCGGAGCGGATCGGCCCCCACCACTCCTCGTTGTCGCGGTACCACCGCACGGTCCGCTCCAGGCCCTCGGCGAAGTGGACCTGCGCCTCCCAGCCGAGCTCGGCGCGCAGCTTGTCGGAGGCGAGCGAGTAGCGGCGGTCATGGCCGGGGCGGTCCTTGACGTATTCGATCAGCGACTCGTCGGCGCCGGTCAGCTCGATCACCCGCCTGACGACCTCGATGTTCTCGCACTCGTCGGGGCCGCCGACGTTGTAGGCCTCGCCGGCGCGGCCCCCCATGAGCACGGTGTGGATGCCGCGGCAGAAGTCCTCGACGTAGAGCCAGTTGCGGACCTGGCGGCCGTCGCCGTAGACCGGCAGCGGGTCGCCGTGGATCGCGTTCAGGACCATCAGCGGGATCAGCTTCTCGGGGTACTGGCGCGGGCCGTAGTTGTTCGAGCCGCGGACGATCGAGGCCTCGATCCCGTAGGTGTGGACGTGGGCGGAGACGAGCAGGTCGCCGGCCGCCTTGGTCGCCGAGTAGGGCGAGGAGGGGTCCAGCGGCGAGGTCTCGGTGAACGAGCCGGACTCGATCGAGCCGTAGACCTCGTCGGTGGAGACCTGGAGGTAGCGGCCGACGCCGAGCTCGCGGGCGGCGTCGAGCAGCGTGCCGGTGCCGATCACGTGGGTGCGGGCGAAGGCGTCCTGGTCGTCGATCGAGCGGTCGACATGGGACTCGGCGGCGAAGTTGACCACCGCGTCCCGTCCCTCCATCGCCTCGCGGACGACCGCCGGGTCCTCGATCGCCCCGACCACCAGCTCGACGTCCTCGGGCAGGTTCTCGCGGCGGCCGGCGTAGGTGAGCTTGTCGAGCACGCGCACGTCGTGCTCGCCGCCGATCAGGCGGACGTAGGTCGAGCCGATGAAGCCGGCGGCGCCGGTGACCAGGAGCTTCACGCCGCGGCCTCCGCCTCGGCCCGGCGCTGGGCCAGGTAGGCGCCGAGGCCATCCTGCCAGGAGGGCAGCTCGATCGCGTGCTCGCGCTGGCTGGCGAGCGCCGAGTAGGAGGGCCGGGGCGCCGGGCGGCCGAGCATCTCGGTCGTCGCCGACATCACCCTGCACTCGACCTTGGCCTGGTCGAAGATCTCGCGCGCGAACTCGTACCAGGAGCATGCCCCGGCCGCGGCCATGTGGTGGATGCCGAACTCGACCCCCTCGATCAGCCGCACGATGCCATAGGCGAGGTGCCAGGTGTAGGTCGGCGAGCCGACCTGGTCGCGGACCACCAGCACCTCGCCGTGGTCGGCGGCGAGCCGCAGCATCGTCTCGACGAAGTTGGGGCCGGCGGTGCCGAACAGCCAGGCTGAGCGGACGACGAAGTGGCGCTTGTTGGCGGCGCGGGTCGCCTCCTCCCCGGCCAGCTTGCTGCGGCCGTAGGCGGAGAGCGGCGCCGTCTGGTCGGTCTCCACGTAGGGGGCGCTCTTGCTGCCGTCGAAGACGTAGTCGCTGGAGACGTAGACGACGGAGGCGCCGACCGAGGCGGCCGCGGCGGCGAGGTTGCCGGCGCCCTCGCCGTTGACCCGGGTCGCCTCGGCCTCGGACTCCTCGGCCCCGTCGACGTCGGTCCAGGCGGCGCAGTTGATCACCACCCCGGGGCGCTCTGCCTCGAGCTTCGCCGCGACCGCGGCGGCGGCGGTCACGTCCAGCTCGGAGTGGCCGAAGCCGATCACCTCGTGGCCGGCGTTGCCGGCGGCGAGCATCACGTCGCGCCCCAGCATCCCGGCGGCGCCGGTGACCAGCAGCTTCACCGCGCCCCGCCCATCAGATGATCTTGATCTCGGACTTGTCGCCGACCAGCATCCGCAGCGTCTTCGGCCGGCCCTCGCTGCGGGTCAGCTTCACTTCGCGACCGAGCAGGCTGGCCTCCATGCGGGTCTCGAGATCCTGCACGACCGAGCCGGCGAGGACGATCGAGTGCTCGATTTCCGAGCGGCAGATGAGCACGTCCTCGCCGATCGAGGTGTAGGGGCCGACGTAGGCGTCCTCGATGCGGGCGCCGGCGCCGATCACCGCCGGGCCGCGGATCACCGAACCGGAGACCCTGGCGCCGGCCTCGACCACCACCCGGCCCTCGACCCGCGAGGCCTCGTCGATCTCGCCGTCGAGCCGGGTCTCGATCTCCTCCAGCACCAGCCGGTTGGCCTCGAGCATGTCGGCGAGCTGGCCGGTGTCCTTCCACCAGCCGCTGACCACCTCCGACTGGACGCGGCGGCCGTCCTCGATCAGCTTCTGGATCGCCTCGGTGATCTCGTACTCGCCGCGCCAGGAGGGCTCCAGCGAGCGGGCGGCGTCGAGGATCAGCGGGCTGAACAGGTAGACGCCGACCAGGGCGAGGTTCGAGGGCGGGTCCTTCGGCTTCTCGACCAGGCGGACGACCTGGTCGCCGTCGAGCTCGGCGACGCCGTAGGAGCTGGGGTCGGAGACGGGGGTGAGCAGGATCAGCGCGTCGGGTTCGGACTCGCGGAAGCTGGCGACGAGGCCGCGCAGGCCGTCGGCCAGCAGGTTGTCGCCGAGGTACATGACGAAGGGCGAGTCGCCGAGGAACTCGGCGGCGGTCAGCACCGCATGGGCGAGCCCGGCCGGCTCGTCCTGGACGATGTAGGTGATCTCGGCACCGAACCGCGAGCCGTCGCCGACCGCCTCGCGGATCTCCTCGCCGGTCTCCGGCGCGATGATGATCCCGATCTCGGTCACCCCGGCCTCGACCAGCGCCTCGATCCCGTAGAAGAGCACGGGCTTGTTGGCGACGGGCACGAGCTGCTTCGCCGACGTATGGGTGATCGGCCGCAGGCGGGTCCCCGCACCGCCGGACAGGATCAGTCCCTTCAGGGCCTCCATCGAGGCTGCAACCCTACCGGGGCCGGACAGCATGCGAGCCGCCACGAAGCCGGCGGCCTGGACTCGATCCGCGCGATCGGCGACGATGTCGGGATGACCGTGGTCAACGAGCACGCCCGCGTGCCTCCGCTGGATGCGGCGGCACTCGACCGGCTTACCCATGCCCTCGATCGGGAGGGCGTGGTGGCGGCGATGCTGATCGGCTCGCAGGCGCGTGGCAACGCGGGGCCCCTCTCGGACATCGACGTCGCCGTTTGGCACAAGCCGAGCCTGGGCCCCTCGCAACGCCTATCGCTTCAGCTCGGCCTCGCCTCGGCCGCCGGCAGCGCCCTCGGCACCAATGAGATCGACATCGTCATGCTCAACCGCGCGCCGCCGCTGCTGCGCCAGCGCGCCGTCCGCGACGCGGTTCGGCTGGTCGAGCGGGATCCCGACGAACGGGTGAGATTGGAGACGAGGGCCATCCTCGACTTCCTCGATACCGCGCCGCTCCGGGCCGAGCTGGGACGGGGCCTGCGACGCCGGATCAGAGAAGGCCGCTTTGGTCGACGCTGATCGCGCCGAAGCTCGCCTCGAGCGGCTCGAGGAACTGATCGAGCGGCTCGAAGGGGTGCGCAAGAAAGGCGAGGACGCCTATCTTGGCGACGCCGAGCTGCGAGCGATGACCGAGCGCTGGCTCGAGATCGCCATTCAGGTCTGCATCGATCTCGGGACGCAGGTCGTCATGGAACAGTCCGCGCCCGCCCCGTCCAACTACGCGGACATCTTCAAGGCCCTCGGCCAGAAGGGCCTCCTGTCCGAGGAGTTGGCCGCCCGCCTCGGTAACGCCGCCCGACAGCGCAACCTCCTCGTCCACCTCTACATGGAGGTCGATGACCGCGCTGTGTTCGCCTCCCTCGCCTTCCTCGACGACCTGCGCCAGTTCGCCGCCTTCGCCCAGGGCCGGATCAGCTGAGGCATAACCCGCGCTACTAGACAGATTTGCGGTCGCCTACTTTACAAATTTGCAGGCCGCTACTGAACGAATTGCGCCCATGCGACCCGCCGTCTACATCCCCCACTTCAACGGGTTCGAGCGTCTCGAGCGGGCGCTGGGCAGCCTGCGGGCGCAGACGCGGCCGGTGGACGTGGTGGTGGCCGACAACGGGTCGAGCGACGGCTTGGCGGAGCTGCTGCGCGAGCGCTTCCCCGAGGTCGGGCTGGTCGAGCTGGGACGGAACCTCGGCTTCGGGCCGGCGCTCAACCGGGCGATCGAGGAGAAGCCCGGCGATCCCGTGATCCTGCTCAACGACGACGTCGAGTGCGAGCCGCGCTTCGTCGAGGCGATGTTGGACGGGGCCGAGGGCGCCGAGATGGTCGCCGGGGTGCTGGTTCAGGAAGCGGCGCCGACGCTGATCGACTCGGCCGGCGTCGTCGCCGACCGCACCCTGATGGGCTTCGACTACCTGCACGGCGAGCCGCTCGAGGCGGCGCTCGGCGCCCCCGCCCCGCTCGGCCCGACTGGCGGCGCCGCCCTCTACCGGCTCGACGCCTTCCGCGCCGCCAGCGGCTTCGACGAGCGCATCTTCCTCTACTACGAGGACCTCGACCTGGCGCTGCGGCTGCGCGCCGCCGGTGCCCGCTGCCGGCTCGCCGGCGAGGCCCGCGCCCTGCACGCCTACTCGGCCAGCAGCGGCGCCGCCTCCGCCTTCAAGTACGCCCACACCGGCTGGAGCCGCGGCTACATGCTGCGCCGCTACGGGGTGATGTCGCGGCCCCGCGACGCGATCCGCGCCCTGCTCGCCGAGGGCGCGCTCTGCGCCGGGCAGGTCGTTGTGGATCGCACCGCCGCCGGCCTGCGCGGGCGGCTGCGAGGCTGGCGTGACGGCGCCGGGCTGGAGGAGCGGCACCGGGTCGCCGAGAGCGCCCTGCTCGACATCTCGCTGCGCGAGGCGCTGCGGATGCGGCGCCGACGGCGCGGCTAGTCGGATCGCTACAGCGAGTACGTACGGTGCATGAAGCGGTCGAACTGCGGGACCGTGAAGGCGGCCAGGCCGTGACCAGGCGTGTAGAGCAAGCCCTTGTCGATCAGCCGTGAGCGAGTCGGCCCCATCTGCTCGGAGGTGCGGCCGAGCAGCGCCGCCACGTCTTTTGCCTGTTGGGCTTGGGGCCCAAGCTCGGCCATCGCCCGCATGTATCGCAACTCGAGCTCAGTGGTGCGCTCGGCGCGCACGCGGAAGAAGCCGCCATCGAGCTTTGCCTCCACCGCCTCGCGCGCATCGTGGACATTCGTGACTGTGATCGGTGATGTGTCGACCAGATCCCACAGGACGTTGCCGTACTCCTGCAGAAAGTATGGGTATCCCTCGGAGTAGTCGACGATCCCCTCCACCGCCCCCGGCTCGTAGCGGACGTGGAGTTGCTCGGCCGGGTCGACCAGTGCCCGTTTCGCCTCGAGCGAGGAAAGTCGGCCGATGCGCGGGAACTTGAAGAGGCGCTCGGCGTAGGACTTCGCCTCCCCGGCCAGCCTTGGCAGCTGCGGCAGCCCGGCCCCGACCAGCGTGACCGGGAGCTGACGCTGCACCGTCTTGTGCAGGGCAGCTATGAGCGCCTCCAGCTCAGGCGTGGTCAAGAAATGCACCTCGTCGATCAGGAAAACGACGCCGCTCTCGTGCTCGCGGGCGGCCTCACCCAGCGCGACGAGCAGATCGGTTAGATCATCGTCGAGTGCCCCGCTGTCGGCGAACCCGTCGGCTGTCTCCACATCAAGGCTGGCGCTGAAGGTCCCATCGCCCGCCACGGTCACCTGGAAGGACCTCAGCACGGCGGCTGCTTTCACAGCCCGGTCCTTCCAACGCGCCCGTGGTGCGATCTGGAAGAGGGCTCGCCGCACGAGCTGACCCATCCGGACACCGAACCGGGTGCTCTTGGTGATCTCCGCCTCGACAGTAGTCCAGCCGCGTTCACGAGCTCGCTCCTCGAAGCTCGTCAGCAGCACGGTCTTCCCAACGCCCCGCAGGCCGGTGATCAGCATCGACTGCTCGGGGTGACCGCGACGGAGCCTTTCCAGCAACACGTCAAAAGACTTCGAGCTGATCATCACGACCAACCAGCACCGGTGGCCGGGCACCGGCATTTGGCGTATAGGGGTTGTCGTGAGGGCGCATCGGTTCAGCACCTTAGCAGTCTTATCACGATTTATCACGATTTGATAAAGATAGAAAAGATCGGTAAACCGGGCGCCCTGCTCGACATCTCGCTGCGCGAGGCGCTGCGGATGCGGCGGCGCCGGCGGGGCTGAGGACGTGCCCAGGATTGACCGCCACATATGGTGGTTAACCCTGGGCACGTCCGAGCCAGCGGCGTGGATTTGAGAGGTCGCCTTTCCGTCGCAGGCGGCGACGCTCGCCGATCAGACGCCGCAAGCGGGTGAGGACGCCGAGCTTGCCCCTCAGCGTCGCGACGAAGCGGCGCTCGCGTGCCGCTCGCGCCAGCGAGCCGGCCTCGACCGCGACGATCCGCGGGATCGCCGCCGCCGGCATGAACTTGACCTGCGTCGCCAGCCGGTTGCCGGCGACGAGGCGGGCGTTGTCGGCGCTCGGGCGCTCGAACCCCTCTTTCCAGGAGGCGTTGCCGAGGTGCCAGACCACGGCGTCCGGCACGTACTCGAAGCGCCGGCCGGCGATCCGCGCCCGCACGTTGAGGTCGACGTCCTCGTAGAAGGAGAAGTAGCTCTCGTCGTAGCCGCCGAGCTCGCTGAACAGCTCGCGGCGCAGCAGGCAGGCGGCGCCGCAGACGCCGAAGATCTCGCGCCGCACGAGCCACTCCGGGCGCTGCGGCTCGCCGGCGCCGAGCTCGATCGCGCGTCCATCGGCGGTCAGCGCCTGCCCGGCGCTGTAGAGGCGGGCGGAGGCGGCCACCGCCGGCACGGCCTCGCCGCCCTGCTCGAGCTGGAGGATGCGAGGCTGCACGCCGCCCAGCATCGAGTCGGTCGCGAGCGCTTCGAGCAGGCGCGCGGCGCAGTCCGGTTCGAGCACCGTGTCGGCGTTCAGCACCAGGATCGAGTCCGACTCGGTGCGGGCGGCGCCGAGGTTGACCGCGGCGGCGAAGCCCGTGTTGCGGGGCAGAGCGACGTGTGGGATGCCCTCCCGCTCCAGATAGGCGACCGAGCCGTCCGTCGAGCCGTTGTCGACAACCATCGTCTCCAGCTCGACCCCCTGCTCGCCGAGCGAGGCGAGGCAGCGCGGCAGCAGGCCCCGCGAGTTCCAGCTGGGGATCACGACCGCCGTCGAGCGTGCTTCGCTCACGGCCGCAAGCCTGACAGCCGGTCGCGCGAGACGCCAGGCGGGGCAGGTAGCCTCCAAGCCGATGAGCGTGCTCCGTGGCAAGGAGGCGACGGCGCAGGCCGGCCCCGCCGAGGCTCCACCCGTCTACCTCGACGCCCGCGCCGAATTCGCCGCGCGCTACCTCTACGGCGAGGGGCTGGAGATCGGGCCGCTGCACCTGCCGCTGAAGATGCCCCCGAACGCCAGGCCCCGCTATGTCGACCGGATGCCGGTCGAGAAGCTGCGCGAGGAGTACCCGGAGCTGGCCGGCTGGGACCTGACCCCGGTCGACGTGATCGACGACGGCGAGCGGCTGGCGACGATCGCCGAGGGCTCGCAGGACTTCATCGTCGCCAACCATTTCCTCGAGCACTGCGAGAACCCGATCGGCACGATCGAGACCCACCTCGGCAAGCTGAAGCCCGGCGGCGTCCTCTTCTACGCGGTGCCCGACAAGCGCTACACCTTCGACTTCCGCCGCCCGGTGGTGACGCTCGAGCACATGGTCGCCGACTACGTCGAGGGGCCGGAGGGCTCGCGCAGCGGGCACTACGAGGAGTGGTCGCGGTTGGTACTGGTCGAGGAGGCCGAGCCGGAGGAGCAGACGCTGGCGCGGGCGCGCGACCTCGAAGGAGCCAAGTACTCGATCCACATGCACGCCTGGACCCAGGCCGAGTTCCTGGCAATGATCCTCGAGTGCGGCGGTCGCTTCGGCGAGGCGTTCGACATCGAGGCGGCGGCGAGGCAGGGGATCGAGTTCGTCGTCGTCCTGCGCAAGCAGGGGCCGCTGCCGCCGCCCCAGGGCGGGCCGGCGGCGGTAGACGGAAGCGCAAAGCGGCTGTGGGCGAAGGTCCGGCGCCGCGCCCGCGCCACCCTGCGCTCGCGGAACCGGTAGGGGAAGAGCGATGCCCGTCGACGACGCCACCAAGACCCCGCTGGAGCCTGGGCCGGCCGAGCCGGCACGGCGCCCGCTGGCGATCCAGGTCGAAGGCCTGAAGAAGTCGTTCCGGATCCCGACCCACCGCGTCGACTCGATCAAGGAGCGCGCCGTGCACCCCTTCTCCGGCCGCGACTTCCGCGAGCTGCGGGCGCTCGACGGGATCTCCTTCGAGATCCACCAGGGCGAGTTCTTCGGCATCGTCGGCCGCAACGGCTCCGGCAAGAGCACCCTGCTGAAGATCCTCGCCAGCATCTACCGGGCCGACGCCGGCAGGATCCGCATGGCCGGTCGCCTGGCGCCGTTCATCGAGCTTGGCGTCGGCTTCAACGTCGAGCTGACCGCGCGCGAAAACGTGATCCTCAACGGCGTGATGATGGGCCTGACGCAGCGCGAGACGCGGCGCCGGCTCGACGCGGTGCTCGACTTCGCCGAGCTGCGCGAGTTCGCCGACCTGAAGCTGAAGAACTACTCCTCGGGGATGCTGGTCCGGCTCGCCTTCTCGACCATGATGGAGGCCGACGCCGACATCCTCCTGATCGACGAGGTGCTGGCGGTGGGCGACGCCGCCTTCCAGCAGAAGTGCGCCGACGCCTTCCACGAGATGAAAGCGGCGGGCAAGACGATCGTCCTCGTAACCCACGCGATGAAGACGGTCGAGGAATACTGCCACCGGGCGATGCTGATCGAGGGCGGCGAGATCCGCCGCCTCGGCGACCCGGCGGAGATCGGCAGGCAGTACATGCGGCTCAACTTCCAGCCCGGCGCCGAACCGGGGCCGGAAGCGGGCGCCGAGGCGGTGACGACCGCGGCCGAGGGAGCGCGCCTGCTCGACGCCTGGATCGAGGACGCGGCGGGCGAGCGCGCCACCGGCGTAGAGCACGGCGAGCGGATCCGCCTGCGGGCCGAGATCGAGCTGACCGTCGACACGCTCGGCGTCTCGGTCTTCTTCATCGTCGCCAACGCCGACGGCGTCGGCATGTTCCAGTTCGGCGCCCCGATCGAAGGCGAGGACGGCTCCGGGCGCCTGCGGACGGGCGACCGCGCGACGGTCAGCGCCACCCTCGAGAACCCGCTGGCGCCGGGGCGCTACTTCGCACACTGCGGCGTGCGCCAGGACCAGGGCAAGGGCGAGGTCGACCTGTTCGTCCAGGGCGCGGTCGACTTCGTCGTCTTCGGCGGCGAGCGCTCCGGCGGCGTGCTCGCGCTCGAGCACGAGATCGAGGCCAGAGTCGAGCGCGGAGGCGAGGGGTGAGCTCCGTGCCCGCCACGGCGCCGTCGCCGGAGCTGCGCGAGGTCGGCGGCCCCTCCGCCCTCGGCGGCGGCTGGCGCCGCTTCTTCAGCCTGCTCTGGCTGATGTCGGTGACCGAGTTCAAGCGCACCTACTTCGGCACCGTGCTCGGCTACCTCTGGTCGCTGGTGCGGCCGCTGCTGCTGTTCGCGGTGCTGCTCTTCGTCTTCACCAAGATCATCAGGGTGGGCAGCGGACTCGACTACTACCCGGTGCTGCTGCTGCTCGGGATCGTCCTCTATCTCGTTCTTCCAGGAAGCGACCAACGCGGCGGTGACCTCTGTCGTGGCGCAGGAGGGCGTGGTCCGCAAGACGCAGTTCCCGCGCCTGGTGATCCCGCTCTCGGTCGTCCTCACCAGCAGCTTCAACCTGCTGCTCAACCTGATCGTGGTCTTCGTCTTCATCCTCGCCTGGGGAGTCGACCCAACCTGGACCTGGCTGCTGTTCCCGCTGCCACTGCTGTTCCTGTTCGCGCTCGGAGCGGCGGTGGCGATGATGCTCTCGGCGCTCTACGTGCGCTTCCGCGACGTGGCGATCATCTGGGCGGTGGTCGCGCAGACGCTGTTCTACGCGACGCCGATCCTCTATCCGCTCGGCAAGAACGGCCTCGAAGACCCTTCGATCGAACACCTGCTGATGATCAACCCGCTGGCGGTGATTTTCGAGCAGGTCCGGGTCTGGATCCTCGAACCGAACGCGCCCACCGCGGCCGAGGCGGCGGGGGGCACGCTCGCCCTGCTGCCGGCCCTGGCGATCTTCCTCGCGGTCTGCGGGCTCGGCGTCTGGGTCTTCAAGCGCGAGGCGCCGCGGATCGCCGAGGAGCTGTAGCTCAAGGCTTCAGCGGCAGACCCGCACCGGCTGCGTCGCTTCGACGTGCAGGAACCACGGCTGTGGCGCGACGTCGCGGGGGATCCGCAGGAAGGTCGTCGTGCCCCCCCGGCCGCCAGCGAGGACGATGGGGTATTCGTCGAAGGCGAAGCGCCGCAGGCTGAGTCCCGCCGGTTCGCCGGGGGCGACCGCGATCCCGGTCAGGCCGGGGTCGAGCCGGATCTCGGGCTGACCCGGGCCGGAAGCGACGACGACGCAGCCACGAGTCGTCCCGCGAATCCCGCCGGCTCGGCTCCGCGTGGTCACCGGCAGCGCTTGGGCGAGAACGACATCCGCCTGCCTCCGGCCCGCCGGCGGCGCGGCCAACAGCTCGGCCGGTGTGTAGGCGGGCGAGCCGTGATCGGCGACCATGGCGAGGTAGTCGCCGGCGTCGACGTCGACGAGCGACGGAGTGCCGGCGACTTCGGGAGTGAGAGAAAAGCCGGGTTCGACGCTGCGGTGGGCAATTTCGATCCCCGCCAAGTCGGCCCGGCTCAGCACCGTCTGCTCGCGCAGCCAGTCCTTTCCGTCGCTCAGCGGGGCCAGGTTGAGGACGACTGTGGCGGCGCCCACCGCGACGCCCGCGAGCAGCGCTGTGCGGCCGAAGCGCACGCCCCGCGCCAGCTCGGCGGCAAGCAGCAGCAACAGCGCTGCCCCCGCATACATGTAGCGGCTCGTGTACGCCTCGCGGCCGGGAATGTAGTTGAAGGCGGCGAGGAACCAGTAGACGGCGGTCGCCGTGGCCACGGGCCAGAGCCGCGGCGAGAGGTGGGCGCCGCGGACGAGGCGCAGGCCGAGCAGGACGACCAGCGTCAGCAGGACCGGAGTCCCCCACGCGACCTTGCCGGCGAGGCCGATCGTGCCCAGGCCGAGCAGCGAGGCGAGCGAGGCGGCGAGCCCTTCGAAGGCGTAGAGCGGCGAGAAGACGACGTTATGCAGCGAGAGGTGGGTTTCGGCGTCATGCCCCCAGCCCGCCCACCAGACCGCGTAGAGCAGGATCGGGATCGCGGCAAGGTAGGCGCGGCGCAGGCCGTGGCCGCGGCGGCGCTGGAGGACGTCGACGACCGCAGCGGCGACGAAGGCGACACCGAGGCTCGAGAAGCCGATCGAGATCGTCAGGAAGACGCAGGCGGCGCCGTCCGAGCGGCGCGTGCCGCGGTCGAGCGCCAGCAGCGTCGCCACGCCGAACAGGACCGAGCCGGCGAGCGCGATCTCGAACGGCCACAACAGCACCTCCCAGGCCGGCCCTACGAAGAGCAGCAGCACAGCCGCGAACAGCGCCGGCCAGGGGCCGACGCGGCGGCGGACGTAGACGAAGACGAGCGCCCCGGTCGCCGCCAGGACCATAGCCATCGCCACCTGTTCGGGCGCCGCCGAGGTCATCCCGAAGACCGCGATAAGCAGCTTCTCCAGCGCCACAGGGATGACCACGATGTGCTCGTTGTGCGGTTCGAGGAGGATGCTCGCGGAGAGGCCGCGCCGGTGCAGCAGGAAGGCCCAGGTGTCCTGGAAGAAGGTGAGGTCCGACTCGAGGGCGAGCAGCAGGGCGGTCGATGCGAGGAGGGCCACGGCCAGCAGGACGACCGGGGCGTTCCGCTTCGGCCAGTCCATCGGCCGGCGAGTCTATTCGGTGCCCCAGAGGCACCGCCGGCACGCAGGGCGCCCGGCGCGAGGCGGGAGTCGCGCCGGCGGCGCATGCGCCCGTCGCCCTCTATCACTAGGGTGCGCCCGATCGCATGACCCTGCGCGTCCTCCTTCGCAACCGGACCTTCTGGCTCTGGATCGGCGTCTGGATCGTCACCCGCGCCCTGATGGTCGTCCAGATCGGGACCTGGAACCACGTCACCGGCGTCAACTACCAGGACACCGACCAGTATCTGCTCTGGTCGGAAATCCTCGCCCACCAGCACATCATGCCGATCGAAGACACCTGGCAGTACCCGCCGGGAGCTGCATTCCTGCTGCTGATTCCGCGCCTCGGGATCTCCCTGTTCGGCGCCATGTACCAACCGTCGTTTGTGGTCCTGATGGCGCTCTTCGACCTCGCCGGGCTCGCCGTGATGGCGTACCTCGCTCGCCGTACCGGCCGCGCTGTCGGAGTATGGGTATGGCTGCTGGCGATGCCGCTGCTGCAAGCCATACCGATCCTCCGCTTCGACCTCGTTCCGACCGTGCTCGTGATGGCCGCGCTGGTGGTCATCCACCGCCGACCGGGCTGGTTCGGAGCCCTGGTGGGCCTGGGGGCCGTCATCAAGGTCTGGCCGATAGTCGCCCTGTTCGGCGAGTGGGACCGGCGGCGCCTGCTCCGCTCCAGCGCAGTCGCGGCCGGAGTCATCGCGCTCGTCTTCGCGGTCGCCACTGCTCTCTTCGGCGACCAGTCGACCTTCTTCGACAACCAGGATTTCCGCGGCCTCCAGGTCGAGGCGGTCGGCAGCATGCCCTGGTACATCAGGCAGACGATCACCGGCAAAGTGCCGCCGGACGTGCAGCGCAACGGCACGCAGGAGATCGGCAGCGGCCTCGCGGATGCCGTCGCGGTGGTCCTGAAATGGCTCGGGCTGCTGGTACTGGTCGCAGCCGCGCTGTGGTGGCTGGCGCGCGACCGGGCTATCCGGCGGGGCCGACTCGACTTAGCCGAGGCGGCAGTGAGCCGCGACTTCATCTTCACGGTCGTCCTGCTGCAGGTGGTCGTCAGCCGCGTGCTCAGCCCGCAGTACATGATCTGGCTGGTCGGCCTCTCAGCCGTGATCCTCACTGCGGGAACCCGCCGAATGACTCGCCCCGCCTGGATGGTGATCGGCGCAGTGGTGATCACGGCCGGGCTATACCAGGCGCCGGCCAACATGCTGATCCGCAACACGGCACTGCTGGTGGCTGCGATCGACGCGGCGGTGGGAATGGTCTTCCTGGTGTGTGGCGCGAAAGATAGGCTGGCCAGCGATGGCGAGGGGCAGATCGAGGCGGCGCCGGCGGCACCACAGCGGCTCAGGCAAACCTGAGATCTTCGGCGCATGACGGCTTCGAGCGCGAGCCTATCGCGGCTCCCGGAGACCGTGCGCTCTCTCCTCGGCAACCTCCAGTTCTCGATCTGGATCGCCGTCTGGACCGTCACCCGCGCGCTGATGGTTGTCCAGGTCGGCTACTGGAACCACGTAGCCGGGGTCAGCTACCAGGACGCCGATCAGTACCAGCTGTGGTCTGAACAGCTCTCCTTCATGCACACCATGCCGGTGGGAGAAAGCTGGCAGTACCCGCCGGGTGCCGCCTTCGTGACCCTCGTGCCGCGCCTCGGCGTGAAGCTGTTCGGAGTCCCATACCCGTCTGCGTTCGCCGTCTCGATGCTACTCCTCGATTTCGCCGGCCTGGCGCTGATGGCGCTGCTTGCAAAGCGCACCGGCCGCAACATCGGCGTCTGGGTCTGGCTGCTGGCGATACCCGTGCTGCAGTCGTACCCGATCCTGCACTTCGACCTCGTTCCGACCGTGCTCGTCATGGCTGCGCTGGTGGTCATCCACCGCCGGCCCAATTGGTTCGGCGCCCTCGCGGGCTTCGGCGCCGTGATCAAAGTCTGGCCGGTCGTCCTCCTGCTCGGCGAGTGGAACCTGCGACGCCTCCTCCGCTCAACCGTGGTCGCGGCCAGCGCGATCGCACTCGTCTTCGGTGTCGCGGCGATCCTCTTCGGGAACCAGTCGACCTTCTTCGACAACCAGGACGTGCGCGGCCTCGAGGTCGAGGCGGTCGGCAGCATACCCTGGTACATGCGGCAGACGATCACCGGTAAGCCGCTGCCCACCGTGCCGCGCAACGGCACGCTGGAGATCGCCAGCGGCGCGGCGGACGCCGTCGGCGCGGTGCTGAAATGGCTCGGGCTGCTGGTACTGGTAGCCGCCGCGCTGTGGTGGGTGGCCCGGGAGCGAGCGATCCGCAGGGGCCGCCTCGAATTAGCCAAGGCGGCCGTGAGCCGCGATTTCGTCTTCACGATCATCCTGCTGGAGACCGTCGTCAGCCGGGTCCTCAGCCCGCAGTACATGATCTGGCTGGTCGGCCTCTCAGCCGTGATCCTCACTGCGGGAACCAGCCGCATGGCGCGCCCCGCCTGGCTGGTGATCGGCGTGGTCGTGATCACCGCCGGCCTCTACCAGGCGCCTGCCAACATGCTGATCCGCAACACGGCGCTGCTGGTCGCATCGCTCGATGCGGCGGTGGCGATGGTCCTCTTGCTGCGCGGAACCGGGGACAAACCCGCCGCCGATGGCAGAGCAGACCGCACCTCCGCGGACGGACTCGCCTGAGCCTTTTCAACTGCCCTGAGCTAGCGGCGGTCGACGGTCGTGGGGGGAGAGTTTCGGCCGCCACAGCCTTGGGATGGTGCGATGCGAAAGAGCCATCCCAACGCCGAGCGCGACCCAGCCGTCATTGAAACCTTTGAGGTGCAATCATGGCGGTGATGCTGGAGCGCTGGAACGACGACAAGATGGACGCCCTGGAGGGCAAGGTCGACGGCCTGGGAGGGAAGGTCGACACCTTGGAGGGGAAGGTCGACACCCTGAGCGACTTGATGCGCGAGCAACGGCAGGAGACGCGCGAGTTGCGGCAGGAAGTGCGAGAGGAGATTGGCGGCCTGCGGCAGGAGATCAATGACATGCGCAGAGATTCCATCGCCCTGCAGCAGGAGACGAAAGCCGGCTTCGAACGGATGTACCGGGCGATGTTCAACGGCGCGATCGGGCTGACGAGCGGCTTCCTCGCCGGATTCGCCGCCCTGATCGTCGCTCTGCATTGAGGCCGTGTGAAAGCGCTCGACCGCGCGGCGCTGCGGATAAACTCGCCGGCTATGGCCGAGCCGACCACTTCGAGGCAGCCGACGGCGCGCCTGAACGGCAGCTCCGAGACGCCTGACACCGCCGCCCTGCGCGAGGAGCTGGCGCGCAGTCAGGAGGAGGTCCTGCGGCTGCGCGACCTGCTGATCGCCAAGGATGCCGAGATGGGCCGGGTGCGCGGGCGGCTCGAGCAGCTCGAGGCGCGGACGACGCGGCTGCTCGGCGCGGCTGCCTGGCTGCGCCGCTTCGGCCCCCCCTTCGCCCGCCTCCGCGCGATCCTGCGGGGCCGACCCTAGCGTGTCGCCGGGTCCCCGGTTCTCGATCCTCACGCCGGTCTACAGCACGCCGGAGCCGGTTCTGCGGGCGATGCTGAACTCGGTCGCAGCGCAGCGCTGCGGCAACTGGGAGCTGTGCCTGGTCGACGACGCCTCGACCGAGCCGCACGTCGGCGAGGTCCTCGAGCGCGCCGCGCAGTCCGACCCGCGCATCCGGGTGCACCGCCGCGAGTCCAACGGCGGCATCGTCGCCGCCTCCAACGACGCCCTGGAGATGGCGAGCGGCGAGTTCGTCGCCCTGCTCGACCATGACGACGAGCTGCACCGCGACGCCCTCTCCCGGGTCGAGCGGGCGATCGAAGCGGAGCCCAAGGCCGACTACGTCTACACCGACGAGGACAAGATCGACGCGGCCGGGCGGCGCTCGGCCCCCTTCTTCAAGCCCGACTGGTCGCCGGAGCGGATGCGGACGCAGATGTACAGCTGCCACCTCAGCGTCCTGCGGCGCTCGCTGGTCGACCAGGTCGGCGGCTTCGACCCCGAGTACGAGGGCTCCCAGGACTGGGACCTGGTGCTGAAGGTGACCGAGCGGGCGCGCGAGGTGGTGCACGTGCCGAAGGTGCTCTACCACTGGCGCACGCTGGAGACCTCGGCCGCCGGCGGCGGCGAGGCGGCAAAGCCGTGGGCCTTCGAGGCCGGCAGGCGCGCCGTCCAGGCCCACTGCGAGCGGATCGGCATGCAGGCCCGGGTCGAGCGCGACGCCGAGGACCCCGGCGTCTACCACCTCGAGCCCGAGCTGACCGCGCGCCCGCCGGTCAGCATCGTCATCCCCACCGCCGGAACCGTGCGCGAGGTGTGCTACGAGCAGGTGGTCCTGCTCGAGCACTGCCTGCGCAGCATCGTCGAGACCTCCACCTACGAGGACTACGAGATCGTCGTCGTCGCCGGCGGGGAGGTCGACGGGGCGATGCTCGACGGGCTGGGCGGGATCGCCGGCGAGCGGCTGCGCGTCGTCCGCGACGAGCGACCATTCAACTACTCGGCCCGGATCGACCGCGGTGCCGCCCACGCCGAGGGCGACCACCTGCTGCTGCTCAACGACGACGTCGAGGTCGTCACCCCGGACTGGATCGAGCGCCTGGTCATGTACTCGACGATGGAGGAGATCGGCGCCGTCGGCGCCCGCCTGATCCTCGAGGACGGCCGGCTCCAGCACGTCGGCGTCGAGTTCGAGCACGGCCTCCCCGGCCACCCCTACCGCGGCTACTCGGGCGACTTCCCCGGCTACTCGAACAACGTTCGCATCGCCCGCAACTGCCTCGCCGTAACCGCCGCCTGCCTGATGACCCGGCGGGCGCTGTTCGAGGAGCTGGGCGGCTTCACCACCCTGCTGCCGCTCAACTACAACGACGCCGACTACTGCCTCAAGGCGTGGTCGAGCGGCAGGCGGATCGTCTACGACCCCGACACCGTGCTCTACCACTTCGAGTCGTCGAGCCGCTCCTCCGAGGTCGAGGAATGGGAGAAGGAATGGCTGCGCGAACGCTGGCTGCCGGCGACCGCGAAGGACCCCTATTCGAACCCCAACCTGCTTCGCGGCGAGCCGCGGCTCGGCGCCGCTCTGCTCTCGGCGCTGCCCCGCCCTCGCCTGCGACCGCGCGCCCGCCGGAAGGTGGCCTGACTTGAACTACGAGCGGCTCTACGCCTACCGCTTCCGCGACATCGACCAGGACGCGAGGATCGCGGTCTGGAAGGAGATCGGCCCCCACGTCCACGGGCTGATGGGAGCGCCGCGCAAGCTGCTCGACCCGGCCGCCGGACGCGGCGAGTTCATCGGCGCGGTACCGGCGGAGGAGACCTGGGCGGTCGACGAGGTGAGCTACCCGGAGGCCGCTCACAAGCCCGACACGACCGTGATCGTCTCCCCGATCATGGACGCCGAGCTGCCCGAGGCCCACTTCGACGGCGTCTTCGTCTCCAACTTCCTCGAGCACCTGCACGACCAGGAGGCGATCGCCGCCTTCCTCGAAGAAGATGCACACCGCGATGGAGCCCGGCGGCCGGATCGCGATCATGGGCCCGAACTACCGCTACTGCGCGGACGAGTACTGGGACTGCGCCGACCACTACGTCGCACTGACCCACGTGGGGATCGCCGAGCACCTCTTCGCCGCCGGCTTCGAGCCGGAGCGGATCGTGCCCCGCTACCTACCCTACTCCTTCCGCGGCGTCCTGCCGCCCTCGCGGACTCTTACCCGGCTCTACCTGAAAACACCGGCCGCCTGGCGGGTGCTGGGCAAGCAGTTTCTCGTGGTCGGGCGGCGAGTCGATACCTGAGCCACCGACCGCCGATGACCGATCCACCAGAGCCGACCGAGGTCGACATCTGGCTGGCCGACCTCGAGGCGGGAACGGGTCCGAGCGAGCGCCGGACACGGCGCGCCGCCGCGCAGCAGGCGCTGCGGCGCGTGCTGGCCGGTTACATCGATGAAGATCCGGAGCGGATCGAGCTGCGGCGGGGGCGCCACGGGAAGCCCGCGCTCCTTGCATCGGAACCGGCGCTTCGCTTCAACCTCAGCCACTCCCGGGGCATCGCCCTGATCGCGGTCGCGGTCGACCGCGAGGTCGGGGTCGACGTCGAGGCGACGGACCGCCCGCGGGACTTTCTGCGGCTGGCCGAGCGCGGGCTCCGCGCGGAGGAGGTGGAGGCGATCCGCTCCGCCCGCCCGGTCGACCGCGGCGCCGCCTTCTACGCCGCCTGGGTGCGCCGTGAGGCCGTCGCCAAGTGCCTCGGCGTCGGCCTCGGGGCGCCGCCACCGGCCGGGCCGGTTGCGGTTTCCGAGCTCGACGTCGGCGCTGGACACGCAGCCGCACTGGCGGTCGCCGGGAGCGCGGTGGGCCGCCTGCGGCGCCGCTCGCTGCCGCCCGCCTGAGCCGCCGCGGTCGGCGGCGGCGATCGCCTCAGGGTTGAACGCTATGCTGCCCGCGTGCCAAACGCGCCCGCCTGGAAAGGTCGCGCGGCTGGGGGCAGGCAAGGCACCCGCGCTCTTGTCATCGGCAGCGGCTTCATCGGCTCGCACGTCGTCGCCGAGCTCGCCGCCGCCGGCCGGCCGCCTGTCGTGCTGACCCGCTCGCGCCCTGCGAGGCAGGTCGTCGACGTCGTCGAGGCGGAGGACCTCCACATCGGCGACGCCGGCGAGCCGGACGCGGTCGCGGTCGCGCTGGCGGGCGTCGACGAGGTCTTCTACTGCGCCGGCGGCCTGCTTCCGGCCAGGTCCGAGGAGGACCCCGAGCGCGACGCCGAGCTGACCCTGAGGCCGCTGCGCGCGGTGCTGCAGGCGCTGCGCTCGCGACCGGACACGCGCCTCGCCTACATCTCCTCCGGTGGCACCGTCTACGGCCAGCCCGACAGCCTGCCGGTGCCGGAGACGGCGCCAACCCATCCGATCGGCTCCTACGGACGGCTGCACCTGACCTGCGAGCGGGAGATCGAGCGCCACTGCGAGGAGCGCGGGCTGCGCGCGCGCATCCTGCGCTGCTCGACCGTCTACGGCGAGAACCAGCAGCCGGATCGCGGCCAGGGCGCGGTGGTCACCTTCCTGCACCGGATCGAGCACAGCGAGACGATCGATCTCTACGGCGGCGGCGAGACGGTCCGCGACTACGTCTACGCCAGCGACGTCGCCGCCGTCGCGCTCGAGCTGGCGGCGCTCGACTCCGGCCCCCGGGTCGTCAACGTCGCCTCCGGCAGCGGCACCTCGCTGCTCGAGCTGCTGCGCCTCGCCGAACGGCAGGTGGGCCGCGAGGCGATCGTCGAGCGCCATCCCGAGCGGCCCTTCGACGTGCACGCGATCATCCTCGACATCGGCCGCCTGCGAGAGCTGACCGGCTTCGAGCCGACCCCGCTGGAGGCCGGGATCGAGCGCACCCACGCCTGGCTGAAGAGCACCGCGCGGGAACGGGTATGAGGAGCCTGCGCGAACGGCTCTCCGGCCTGCGCTGGCGCCTGCGGGCGACCCGCCGCGTCTGGAGCGCCGGCGCGTCCCCGGAGATGCCGTTCCTGCCGCCGGGGCCGCTGAGCGTCGCCCGCGGCAGCGTCGACGAGCCGCAGCCGGGCGCCTCTCTCGGCGACTCGCTCTACGTCAAGGGCTGGGTCCTGCTCGCCTCCGGCCCCCCCGCGCGGGTCGAGCTCTGGCTCGGCGACCGGCCGCTCGGCCGCGCCCGGGTGGCGATGCCGCGGCCCGACATCGAACGGCTCACCGACGACCCGCTCGCCGGCGTCTCCGGCTTCGAGCTCAGCGTCGACCTCGGCGAGCTCGGGGTCGAGGCGGGGCGGGCGGCGCTGCGCACGGTCGCGACCGGGACCGGCGGCGAGCGGCACGAGCTGCCGGCGGTGACGGTTTCGATCGGCGCCGCCGGCGAGGATCGCAGCGACGCGCTGCCGCTGCCGCCGGCGCGGACGCCGCGCGCCGCGGGCGGCCGCGGGCGGCGCCTGCTCGTCTGCACGCACCAGCTCAACCTCGGCGGCGCCCAGCTCTACCTGCTCGACCTGCTGCGCGAGCTGGTGGGGCAGGGGGCGGCCGAGCCGACCGTCGTCAGCGCGATCGACGGCGTCGTCCGCCGCGACCTCGAAGCGCTCGGCATCCCGGTCCATGTCTCCAGCCTGGTCCCGCTCGACGATCCCAGCTCCCACGTCGGCCGGGTCGAGGAGCTGACCCACTGGGCCGCCGATCGCGACTTCGAGGTCGCCCTGGTCAACACCGCGACCGCGCTCTCCTTCCCCGGCGCCGAGGCGGCGGCGCAGCTCGGCATCCCCGCGATCTGGACGATCCACGAGAGCTTTCCGCCGGCGGTGCTGTGGAGCAACCTCGAGCGCGAGATCCGGCGGCGTGCCCAGGAGGCCCTCGCCGGGGCGGCGCTGGCGATCTTCGAGGCCGAGGCGACCCGTCGCCTGTTCGCCCCGATTGTCGGCGAGGGCCGCAGCCTGGTCCTCCCCTACGGCCTCGACCTGGCGCCCGTGGAAGCGACCCGCGAGGGGCTCGACCGCGCCGCCGTCCGCCGCGAGCTCGGCCTCGCCGCGGACGACGAGGTCGTGCTCTGCGTCGGCACGATCGAGCCACGCAAGGCGCAGCTGCCGCTGGCGCAAGCGTTCGGCTCGATCGCCGCGCGCCACCCGCGGGCCAAGCTCGTCTTCGTCGGCGCGCGCGAGGACCAGAGCACCGAGGCGCTGGCCGACTTCGTCGCCGGCAGCGGGCTGGCGGAGCGGGTCGAGCTGGTCCCGGTCACCCCCGACGTGCATCCCTGGTACGCGATCGCCGACATCTTCGTCTGCGCCTCCGACATCGAGTCGCTGCCGCGCACCGTGCTCGAGGCGATGGCCTTCGAGACGCCGGTGCTGGCGACGAACGTGTTCGGCCTGCCGGAGCTGATCGAGGACGGCGAGACCGGCTGGCTGTGCGAGCCGCGCGACACCCTCGCCCTCGCCGCGGCGCTCGACCGGGTGCTCGGCTCCAGCGCCGAGGAGCGCCGGCGGATCGGCCGGGCGGGGCGCGAGCTGGTCGTCCGCCGCCACGACCTCGGCGCCTACGGGCGAGAGGTCGGGAAGCTGATCGAGCGGGTCGCCGCCGGCGACGCTCCCGAGGCCCCGCATGCGGCTGCCGGCTAGCGAACGCGCCCGCTGGGCGCTGATCGTCGCCCTCGGAACGCTGGCGCTGGTCGCTCTCAACCTCTGGTGGGTGCTGGCCTACCGCAAGGGCTTCCCGCTCAACGTCGATGAGGCCGGCTACACCTCGATAGCCCTCACCGACTGGCTCGGCTTCCACAACGGCGGCCCGCACGGCTGGTGGTCGGCGTTCCAGAGCCAGACCCCGAACGCGCCGCTGCTGCCCCTGGCCACCTCGGCATTGCTGATCGTCAAGGCCGGGGTCATCGAGGGGTTCGTCGTCCTGATCGGCTTCTTCGCCCTGCTCGTCGTCGCCACCTACGGGATCGGCGAGCGGCTCGCCGGGCCGCGGCTCGGCGCGCTGGCGGCATTTGCCGTCGGCACCAGCGAGGGGGCGTTGCTGTTCGCCCGCGAATACGTCTTCGCCCTGCCCACCGCGGCCCTCACGTCCTGCGCCGTGTACGCGCTGCTGCGCGGCGAGCGGATGCGCTCGCGTCGCTGGGCGATCGCCTTTGGGGCGGCGATCGGCCTGATGCTGCTGGCGCGGACGATGGCGATCGCCTTCGTGCCCGGCCTGTTCGTCGCGGCGCTGATCGGGATGCTGGCGCTCGAGCGCGACGACCTGCGGCGGCGCTTCCTCAACCTCGGGCTGACGGTCGTCGCGGCGGTCGTCGTCGCGGCAACCTGGTACTTCCACAACCTCGAACCCGTCTGGGAATACCTGACCAGCTTCGGCTACGGGTCGCAGAGCACCTACTACGGCGCGGAACACTCGGTCGTCTCCTGGGGCAGGTTCCGGGCGGTGACCGAACGGGTGATCGCCGACGACCTGCTGGTTCCGCTCAGCGCTCTGGTGCTGATCGGCCTCATCGCCCTCGCGGTCGTCGCGGTGCGGCGGGTCGCGACGGCGCAAGACCGCCGCGGGGTGGCGCTTCAGCTCGCCGCCTCCGGGCCGGTCGCGGTCACGATCGTGGTCGTGGCCGGCTTCGCCGCGCTGATGACCTCGCGCAACGGCGGCAACGGCTTCTCGCTGCCGCTGTCGATGCTGCTGCCGCCGCTGGCGATCGTCGCCCTGCGCTACAACCGCGTCGCCACCGCGCCCGTGGCCATCCTCGTGGTGGCGATCGCCGCGCTCAACCTCGCCGCCACCTCGAGCCTCTGGGAAGGCCTCGCGAAGCCGCACCTCGTCGCCGTACCCGGCTTCGGCCAGGAGGCATGGCTGAACGGGACGCCTCGCCCGGTCGATGCGATTCGCGTCCAGGTTCCGGGGCCGTCGACGAGGTTCGCCGCCGCCGACCGAGGCTGGCCCGAGGCCGACGAGCGGCTGGCCGCCGAGCTGCTGCGCCGAATCTACGCCGGCGGCCTCGAGTCCGGAGTGGTCGCCTTCTCCTCCCGCCACCGCGCGATCAGCTCCAACAGCGTCGAGCTGGCGCTGCTGCTGCACCACGACACCTCGATCCCGTTCACCCAGCTCGAAGCCGAACCTACCGACGCGGTCGCCAACTACGTCGAGCAGCTGCGCAGCCCCGAGCACGGCAAGCCGGGAATGCTGCTGACGATGAACCGCAACACCGACGACTTCCCGCCCCTGGTCACCCAGGGCAAGGCCGAAGCGGCGGCGCGCAGGCTCGGCTTCCACCGGATCTGGGCGACGACCCTGCCGGACGGGCGGCAGCTCAGGCTCTGGGCGAAACGCGCTCCCGCCGCTCCCGCACCCGGTAATCGCCCCGGCTGAGCGCCTTCTCCAGCCAGACGTAGAGGACGATGAACAGGTAGCGGCTGCCCATCTCCTTCATCGCCAGCTTCGGCACCCCGGCGGTGCGGTTGGTCCAGGAGATCGGGATCACCTCGAAGCTGTGGCCGCGGACGATCGCCTTCAGCGGCATCTCGACGGTCAGGTTGAAGTGCTTGGAGAGCAGCGGCTGGATCGTCTCGATCACCTCGCGCCGGTAGCCCTTGAAGGCGTTGGTGGTGTCGTTGTAGCCGTGGCGGAAGAGGATGCGGATGAACTGGTTGGCGAGGCGGTTGACCACCAGCTTCAGCTGCGGGTAGTCGTGGACCGTCGCCCCCGGGACGAAGCGCGAGCCGAAGACGCAGTCCCAGCCCTCTTCGAGCAGGCGGTGGTAGCGGACGACGTCCTCGGGGTCGTCGGATGCGTCGGCCATCGCGATCACCACCGCGTCGCCCTCGAACAGGTCGAGGCCGGCGCGGATCGCCATCCCGAAGCCCTTCTCGTAGGGCGAGGGGCGGCAGTTCACGCGCGGGTTGCGCTCGGCGATCGCCGCGACGACGGCCGCGGTCGCGTCCTCGCTGCCGTCGTCGACGACCAGCACCTCGTAGTCGATCCCCTCCCGCTCCAGCACCGCGACGATCCCCTCCACCGTGGTGCCGACCGAGCCCTCCTCGTTCTGCGCCGGGATGACGACCGAGAGCTTCATGCCGGGGCGGCGCTCCAGCGCTCGGCGTTCTGCTCGTGGATCTCGCGCAGGATCTCCTCGATCCCGTAGCGCAGCTCCCACTCGGGGTAGTCGGCTTCGAACGGCGCCAGGTCGGAGATCCACCAGCGGTGGTCGCCGATCCGCGGCTCCTCGCCCAGCTCCCAGTCGAGCTCGCGGCCGGCGATCCGCTCGCAGGCGTCGATCGCCTCGAGCATCGAGCAGTTGCTGTGGCGGCCGCCGCCGATGTTGTAGACGGCGGCAGCGCGCGGCGCGCCGTGGAAGGCGGCGAAGGCGGCGATCAGGTCGGCGCAGTGGATGTTGTCGCGCACCTGCTTGCCGCCGTAGCCGAAGACGGTGTAGGGCGTGCCGGTGACGGTGCACTTCATCAGGTAGGCGAGGAAGCCGTGCAGCTTGGCGCCGGCGTGCTGGGGCCCGGTCAGGCAGCCGCCGCGGAAGCAGACGGTGGGCATGCTCGAAGTAGCGCCCGTACTCCTGCACCAGCAGGTCGGCGGCGGCCTTGGAGACGCCGAACAGCGAGTGGGTCGAGGCGTCGATCGACATCGAGGTGTCGATGCCCTTGAAGTAGCGGTGGGACCTCGGGCAGCTCCAGCCGCGTCTCCTGCTCCTCCAGCGGCAGCCGGTTCGGGCGTGTCGCCGTAGACCTTGTTGGTCGAGCAGAAGACGAAGGTGGCGGCGGGCGCGTGGGTGCGGGTCGCCTCGAGCAGGTTGAGCGTGCCGTTGGCGTTGACGCCGAAGTCGGTCTGCGGGTCGCTCGCCGCCCAGTCGTGGGAGGGCTGGGCGGCGGTGTGGACGACCAGCTCGATCTGCCCGGCCCGCTCGCGGAAGATCCGCTCGACCGCGTCGCGGTCGCGGATGTCGACGCTCTCGCTGCGGAACTCGGGGTGCTCGGCCAGCAGTCGCTCGGTGACGTGGGCGGTCGAGGCCTCGGGGCCGAAGAAGCTGGCCCGCATGTCGTTCTCGATCCCGACCACGTCGTAGCCCTCGCGCGACGAAGTGGGCGACGGCCTCGGAGCCGATCAGCCCGCCCGAGCCGGTGACGATGGCTGCCGGCATCTGCTTCTAGCTCCTTCCCGCCGCGGGGGCTTCGATCTTCAGGGCCCGCCCGATCCGCTCCTCGTCGGCGGCGATCCAGGCGTCGATGTCGGCGAGGACCTGCCGGGCGCCGCGCCGCGGTCGCCACTCGTCGAACTCGAACAGCTTGCCGCAGTCCGAGAGGTAGACCGGCACGTCGCCCGCCCGCGTCGCCTCGACCGGCTCGACCGGCACCTCGTTGCCGGTCAGCTCGCGGCAGATCGCCGTCGTCTCGCGCAGCGAGAGCGAGCACTCGCGCCCGCCGCCGACGTTGAAGACGCCGCCGTCCCAGCGCTCGGGATCGAGCAGCTGGCGCTCGACCAGGTCGACCAGGTCCTCGACGTGGAGCAGGTCGCGCACCTGCTTGCCGGCACCGCCGAAGCCGATGTAGCGCAGGGGTCGCCTGAAGTGGTGCGACAGCATCCAGTGGGTGAACACGCCCTGGTCGACCTTGCCCATCTGCCAGGGACCGGCGATCACGCCGCAGCGGTCGACGACCGCGCGAAGCCCGAAGCCGGCTCGGTACTCCTCGATCAGCAGCTCGGCGGCGAGCTTGGTCGTGCCGTAGAGGGTGCGGGCACCGCCCAGCGGGAAGTCCTCGGCGATGCCGGCGACGGAGGCGCCCGGCAGCGGCTGCTCGGCCGCCAGCTCGAAGCGGGTCTCCGCCTCCTCGAGGCGCAAGCGCGAGCTGCGGTTCGACCGGGTAGACGCGGCTGGTCGAGAGGAAGACGATCTGGGCGCCGGCGCGGCGGGCCAGCTCGAGGCAGTTGTAGGCGCCGATCAGGTTGGTGTGCACGAGGTAGGAGGTGTCGCCGTCGGTTCCCGACATGACGGAGGGCTCGGCCGAGCACTCGACGACCGCGTCGAGCTGCGCGAACCGCTCGAGATCGCCGGGCTCGCGCACGTCGCCGCGCGCGAACTCGACCCCCGCCGCCTCCAGCCGCGGCAGGTTGAGCTCCGAGCCGCGGCGGTAGAGGTTGTCGAGCGCGACGATCTCCCATCCCGGGTGCCGCGCCGCCAGCGAGACGGCGAGGTTGGAGCCGACGAAGCCGGCGCCCCCGGTGATCAGCAGGCGTTTCGCGCTCAAGGGCCGGGGACGCTACCGCAGGCGCCGGGCCGCGTAGCCTGTCCCGCATGGGGAGCGTAGGAGGAGAGCGTCACGAGGTCCTCGACCTGCGCACCGAACCGGGGCAACTGTCATTCGAAGCGCGGCTCGGGCAGGATCGTCGGCAGATCTACTTCCGGTCCGGCGACATCGATCGGATCGCGAGCGGCGCCGACGCTGCCCTCGCGGCATGCCTCCTGCCGGCAATGCGCCTCGGGGGATCGCTCGCCCTACCGGGTCCGGTCAGCCCGCGTGTTCTCCGCAACCAGAGGGAGTTCCAGGCGATACAGCGAGCCTGGTCACGCGACTGGGATTTCGGCGACCCGCCGCTCGAGGAAGTCGCGGTTTCCGCTCCGGCCGTGGAGCCCGAGGCACCCCAGAGAACCGGCCGGGTGGCCGCGTTCTTCAGCGGCGGAGTCGACTCCTGGGCGACCGTCCTCGACGCCCCGGACATCACCGACCTCATCTTCGTCCGCGGTTTCGACCTGCGGCGTGACGGGCCTCAGCATGCCGAGCTGGCAGACGAGGTTGAGCTCCGGCTGCGCGAGGGGGCGGAGGCGATGGGACTCGACCTGCACGTCATCGATACCAACCTCAGGCAGCTGTCCGATCCGCTCGTGCGCTGGGAGATCTACTATGCCTGCGCGTTGGTGGCGGTCGCGCTTCTGCTGGCGCCGCGCTTCGAACGGGTCCTGTTTGCCGGTGACGTGGACCACGAAGTCCAGGTTCCGGTCGCGGCCAGCCGGATGGTCGACCACCTGTGGAGCACCGAGCAGCTCGAGATCGTCGACTGCGGCGGCCTCTACAGCAGGGTCGAGCGAATCGGCATGATCGCCGAGCATCCGATCGTCCAGCGAACGCTGAGGGTCTGCTGGGAGAACCCCGGCGGCGCCTACAACTGCGGTCGTTGCCGCAAGTGCCTGATGACGATGGTCACCCTCGAGGCGCTCGGAGCCCGCGAGCGCCTCGAGACCTTTCCGGCCGAACTCGATCTCGGCGCCGTCGCGGCCGCCAGGATCGACCAGCCCATTCAGCTCGTCTTGTGGGAAGACCTGCTCGACGCCATCCGGGTGGCCGGACGCGCAGACCTGGAGCCCGCCGTCGAAGTCGCCGTATCGCGGGGCAAGCGGCAACTCGGATTCCCCGCCGGCCACCGCAGCAGGACCCGACCGGGCCCACCACCGCTCAGCCACCGGGGACCGCTGCGCCGGCTGACCGAGCGCATACGCCGGTAGGCGTCAGTCCCGGACTCTCCCGAGCCGCAGCAGCGGCACCCGCCAGATCGCCTCGGCGACGATCGAGCGATCCATCTTCGAGGAGCCGACCTCGCGGTCGCGGAAGACGATCGGCACCTCGACCACGCGGAAGCCGCGCTGGATCGCCCGGTAGGTCATCTCGATCTGGAAGGCGTAGCCGCGCGAGGAGATCGCGTCGAGGTCGATCGCCTCCAGGACCTCGCGGCGGAAGCACTTGAAGCCGCCGGTCAGGTCGCGGACGCCGACGCCGAGGACGAGGCGGGCGTAGGCGCTGCCGCCGCGGCTGATCGCCCGTCGCAGGGCGCTCCAGTCGGTCACGCCGCCGCCGTCGACGTAGCGGGAGCCAAGTGCCAGGTCCGCCCGTTCTCCCGCCTCGAGCAGGCGCGGCAGGTAGGCGGGGTCGTGGGAGAAGTCGGAGTCCATCTCAACCACGTAGCCGGCCCCCTGCTCCAGCGCCCGCCGGAAGCCGGCGATGTAAGCGGGGCCGAGGCCTTCCTTGCGCTGCCTGTGCAGGACACTGACCTGCTCGTGCTCGGCGGCGATCTGGTCCGCGATCCAGCCGGTCCCGTCTGGCGAGTTGTCGTCGACGATCAGCACCCGGGCCGAAGCGGGCAGCTTGTCCCGAACCGCCTCGACGAACCTCTCGATGTTCCCCGCCTCGTTGTAGGTGGGAAGGACGAGCCACGCCGGACCCTTCTCCTCGGGTGACATGGCGCCGATGCTATTCGGCCGGCCACCCGGCCCGCTCCCTACGGCCGGGGCAGGCCGCCGGTGATCTGGACGAAGGCGTGCCAGGCGGGCTTCGGCCGCAGCCGCCGCCCGGCGTGGAAGAGGCCGACCGAGTCGCAGAAGTCGCACGATCCGGCCAGGTCCTGCCAGGAGAACCAGTAGGCCCCCTCGAGGTTGAGCCGGTGGCGGTTCTGGAGCAGGAACGCGTAGGACTTGCGCAGCTCGCGGACCTGGCCCTGGACTCCCTGCTCGAAGGCGTCGTGCTGGAAGTTGCTCTGCGAGCCCCAGCCCATCTCGGTGATGTAGAGGCCGGCGCCCGCGTCGTGGTTCGCAAGCATCGTTCCGCGCATGCCTTCGGTCAGCTCGGCCAGCGATCCGGCGTCGACCGCGTAGGGGTGAAGGGCGGCGGCGTCGAAGTCGGCCTTGATCCCCGGCACCCGGTAGAGCGCCGCCAGGAACCGGGCCGCCGGCATCCCGAACCGGCCGCCCTGGTCGGGTTCGCCGAAGAGGCCGCTGAGCACGACTTCGGCCCCCGGGTCGACCGACTCGACCGCGCCGTTGGCCAGCTTCAGGGTCTCCGCGTAGCGGGCCGGGGAGACCGGGAAGGCGAAGTAGAAGAAGTTCGCCTCGTTCCAGATCTGCCAGCTGCTGATCGGCAGCCGTGGCAGCGGTTCGGCGCTGCCGGGGCGGTGCCGGCGCCAGAAGCTGCCACCCGGGCCATAGCGTTCGACCGCGGCGCGGACGAAGGCGACCCAGGCGGCCCGCTGACGGCCGTTTTCGACCGGCAGCGTGGTCGGCTTGCTCGCCAGCCACGGCGGCGTCCCGTAGAGGAAGGGAAGCACGGTGAGGTGCCGCTTCGCCGCGGTGGCGACGACCTCGTCGGTGCCGTCCCAGAGGTAGCCGCCGCCGGCCGTCGGCTGCACGCCGGCCCAGGGGAGCGGCCAGCGCACGCTGCCGATCCCGCCGGCGCGCATGTATTCGGCGTCGGTTGCGGTCAGTGCGGTCTGCGGGGCGATGCCGAAGAAGCCGCGCGGGGCGGGCGGGGGCGGCCCGCCGGCGTGCGGTGGCGGCGGCAGGGCGCCGGTGCCGTGGTGTGCCGACGACGTCGTTTCGGCAGCGCTCGCCACCGCGGCGATCAGCGCCGCGGAAAGGGCCAGGGAGATTGCGATCTTGGCGATTCTCATCGGGCGCTCAGTAGCTGCCGCCCAGCTTACGGTGGTCCCAGGTCGCGACCCGCAGCGGCTTGAAATGGATCGCGACCCGCTTCGGCGCCTGGGCTTCGAGCGCCGCCCTGGCGTCGCCCTCGACCGAGGAGATCCCCTCCGCGTAGCGGACGGTCAGCTCCTCCGCGAACCCGATCACCGTCTCGAAGTCGCGGTGGATCTTCGCCTCGGCTTCGATCATCGCCCCGCGCAGCTCGCCGTACTCGTGCCCGGTCTCGACCAGCACCGTCGCCCGCGGGTCGCGTTCCAGATTCCGCACCTTCTGCGACTTGGCGTAGGTCCAGACCCAGACCTCGCCCGCGCGCGGCACGAACCAGAGCGGCATCGAGTGCGGCCAGCCGCGCGGGCCGAGCGAGGAGACGACGGCGATCCGCTCGCTCTCGAGCAGCTCGAGCAGCTCGGCGTCGCTTAGCTTGATCTTGTCGCGGCGACTCATCGTCGAGGCGGAAGACTGCACGATCCCTTGCAGTGAGGTATCCCCGGGGTCTTGCGCAAACGATTTGGACCGTATACGTTGCTTGGCGTCAACCAGTCGATGGGACCGTCTCGTCCCATCCGGAACAGGAGGGAACTCTTGAAGGCGATCATTTCCCGTCGGCCCTCGCCGGCATTGGTCATCTCGATACTGGCGCTCGTCGTCGCGATGGCCGGCACCAGCTACGCCGCACTGAAGCTACCGAAGAACAGCGTCGGCGCCAAGCAGCTCAAGAAGAACGCCGTCGTCACGGCGAAAATCAAGAAGGAAGCGGTTACCGGCATCAAGGTCAAGAAGCACACGCTGACCGGCAACAACATCAACCTCGCCAAGCTGGGCACGGTCCCGTCGGCGACCGCCGCAGCGACGGCGACCACGGCTGGCACGGCTACCGTGGCGAACAGCCTCTCGCCACTCGAAGCCCCGCACTTCGTCGGTGACGGCGGCCAGCCCGGGTTCGAGGAAGGCTGGCACAACTCCCCCGCGGAAGGCCCGTTCAGCTTCGGCCGGGTCGAGTTCTATAAGGACCACGAGGGGATCGTCCACCTCGAAGGCGCCGGCGAAGCCGGCTCGGGTCCGATCATCTTCACGCTCCCGTCGGGATTCCGCCCGGCGAGCGGCCAGGTACGGGCTTTCGAAGCCGGGCCGGTGGTTGTCTTCGGCGGCAACACCAGCTTCGAAGGCATCGACCTGGGCGGCAAGGTGTTCGCCCTGGCACCTGAAGTCCTGCTCGACGGCATCACCTTCCGGGCCGAAAGCTGAGTCCAGGAGCCAAAGCCGCAATCGCCTTCGCCACCGCCGCACTCCTTACGGGGTGCGGCGGTGGCTCGCGGTCGAACGCGCCGGCGACGGGCGGATCGCCCGCGACCGCCGCCGCGAAGGGAGGAGCGGCCATGTCGCGCGCGAACGGCCCCGACGCCGAGCGCGGCGATCAACGGGGCGGAAACGGCGCCTCGTCCGCTCAGGCCGGACGCGAGCCGGGCTCTCGTGGCAACCGCGCCCGCGCCAACCATGGCAGGACGGCTCAATCGCACCCGGAGCGGAGGCGGTTCGGCCAAGGGGCAGTGGGCGACGCGCGGGTCATCCGGGTCCTGAAAAAGATCAGGGAATCGCTCCCACAGCGAGTTGGCGCCCCGCCTGCCGCGAAGCCGGTCGCGGCGATCGAAAAGACCCTGTCGAAGATCCGCGAAGCCGCGGGAAGCTCGGGCGAAGTGTCGTCCCAGAACCCGAAGCTCGAGAAGCTGCTCGAACAGCTCCGCGAAAGGGCCGGCTGAGCGGCCGCTGCGCCTACGCCGGCTGGAAGGTGCGGCGGTAGGCGGTCGGCGTGGTGCCGGTCGCGCGGCGGAAGTGCTCGCGCAGCGAGGCGCCGGCGGCGAAGCCGGCGCGCCAGGCGACGGCGTCGATCGGCAGGTCGGTCTCCTCGAGCAGGCGGCGCGCCTCGAGCACGCGGCGCGAGAGCAGCCACTGCAGCGGCGTCGTCCCGGTCTCCGCGCGGAAGCGGCGGGCGAAGGTGCGCGGGCTGACCCCGGCGTGCTGCGCCATCGCGGCGACGTCGAGCGGCTCGGCGAGGCGTTCGGCCGCCCAGGCGCGGGTCGCCTCCAGAGATCCGCCCAGACGAGCCGGCGGCCGCGCGATGAACTGCGCCTGGCCGCCTTCGCGGTGCGGCGGGGCGACCATGTGGCGGGCGACCCGGTCGCCGGCCGCGGCACCGAAGTCCTTGCGGACGACGTGCAGGCAGAGGTCGATGCCGGCGCTGAGGCCGGCCGAGGTCATCGCCTCGCCTTCGTCGACATAGAGCGCCGCCGGGTCGACCTCGATCGCCGGGAAGCGGGCCTCGAGCTGCTCGGCGAACGCCCAGTGGGTCGTCGCCCGGCGGCCGCTGAGCAGCCCGGCGTGGGCGAGGGCGAAGGCGCCGGTGCAGACCGAGATCGCCCGCGCGCCGCGCGCGGCTGCAGCCCGGAGCGCCTCCGAAGCGTCGTTCGGGGGCGGCTCGAAGACGGCGAAGTAGCCGGGGACGACGACCGTGTCGGCGCTCGCCAGGGCATCGAGATCGTGCTGCGGCGCCACGGCGAAACCGGTCGTCGTCCGCACCGCGCAGCCACCGGGCGAGCAGGTCGCGAACTCGTACAGCGGCTCGCCGCCGGGCTTCGCCGCAGCCGTGAAGATCTGGGCCGGTGCGCTGAGGTCGAAGGCGACGACACCGTCGAGGCAGAGGGCGACCACACGGTGCATGGCAGAAAACTAGCGAACATTGGCATTCCTGCCCCTCGACGGGCGGCTGCCGGCCGGCGATCATCGACCCATGCAGATCGCGATCCTCCTCTACGACAAGCTGACCGCGCTCGACGCGATCGGGCCCTACGAGGTGCTGCGCTCGGTGCCCGGCTGGGAGGTCCGCTTCGTCGGCCTTCGCAAGGGAGAGGTTCGCACCGACAGCGGCGCCCTCGGCCTCGGCGCCGACTTCACACTGGAGGAGGTGACCGAGCCCGACATCGTCCTCGTCCCGGGCGGTGAAGGCAGCGAGACGGCGATGGAGGACGAGGCGATTCTCGGCTGGCTGCGCGCGGTCGACGAGCGGAGCAAATGGACGACCTCGGTCTGCACCGGCTCGCTCGTGCTCGCCGCGGCGGGCCTGCTCGACGGCAGGCGCGCCACCTCGCACTGGCTGTTCCTCGAGCGGCTGGGCGCGCTCGGCGCCGACCCGGTCGGCGGTCGCTACGTCGAGGACGGCAAGCTGATCACCGCCGCCGGGGTCTCCGCCGGGATCGACATGGCGCTGCACCTGGTCGGGCGCGAGGTCGGGCCGGAGGTCGCCCAGGCGATCCAGCTCGGGATCGAGTACGACCCGCAGCCGCCCTACGACGCCGGCTCGCCGCAGAAGGCGTCGAAGCAGATCGTCGAGCTGGTCAGCGCGGCAAGCCGCGCCGCCGACTACTAGTAGAGGTGCCGGATATTTCGGCAGGTATCCGCCGAGAATATCGGCACATTGCTGCCGAGAAGCCCGGCACTACCTTGCCCGTCAGCGCGGCAAGCCGCGCCCGGGCGTCAGGGTAAGCGCGCGGTCCCTGTGGCCGCCGGGGATCGCGACGAGCAGCCGGGTCCTCAGTTCCGTGGCGCCGCGGGTGAGCAACCGGCCCCGCCTGCTCAGGTGGACGGAGAAGGCGTGCGAGCCGCCTCCGGTCAGCGCGAAGGCGCGTCCGGCGAGCCGCGCGCGGATCGTCTTGAACCTGACCATGCGCCTGCGCCCCTGTCGCACCACATGCCTCACGCGCACCCGGCTGCGCAGCACGATGTGGCCCGGGCAGCTCGTCCCGGCCGGCCACTGGCAGCTGACGTTGACCCAGATCGCCTTCCGGGTCAGCCTGATGTGGGAGACGACGATCGGAACCTGGATCCCGAAAGTCCTGCAGCCCAGCGAGCGATCGGCCCCGGCGCCGACGTTGACGGCGTACACGCAGACCCGCTGGCGGCCGCTCGCCGCGACCGGGAAGGTGATGCCGAAGCCGTGTTCGGGCCCCGCCGTGCGGTGGGCGAGAGCGATGTCGGGACGCGCCTGCACCGCGACCGGGCCGAGCTCGTAGGCCGCGGAACCGCCACTGCCCGACTTGCCGCCGAGTTGGGCGCGGATCGCCAGCGGCTGGGTCGGCGCATCGGGGTCGAAGGCCCAGCCGGAGATCGTCACCTGCCCGGGCAGGTTCGAGACGGCCGAGTCGAGGCGCCCTCGCGGGTCTTCGCCGCCGGGCGCCGCCGTCCCGGCGGTGTCGCCTTCGACGTAGTCGTTGTCGACGTTGATCGTGACGCCCCCGTAGGTCTCGTCGTGGCCGCCGCGGTACTGGCGGATCCGATGCCCGGGCCAGGCGCTCGCCGGCAGGTAGGGGTCGGAGGAACCGGAGCGGCCGTTCCAGTTGGCGACCCAGATGTCGTCGGGCTCGAGGTAGCCGCTGCCGATCCGCGCGACGAGGTCGGCGACGCCCGAGCCGCCGCTGCTGTAGACGCCGGACTGGTAGCCGAGCGCGTGCAGGCGGCTGGTCCAGGCGGCGAGGAAGGCCAGCGTCGCGCCGCTGGCGGAGCCGCCCGGCGAGTAGCTCTCCATGTCGAAGTAGATCGGGCTGCCGGGGCCGATCGCCACCGCGCGCGCCTGTTCGACCGCGTCGTTCGCCTCGGCGGTTCCCTGCGAGGTCGCGGCGGCGGCGCTCAGCATCGCGCACGAGCCGCAGCTGCTGGTCGGCGCCTGCAGGCCGACGTAGGTCGGGATCAGGTGCCAGCCGGCGGCGACCTGCTCGGCGACCCAGCTCGCGGTCAGGTTGGGCTGCGAGCAGCCGCGGTTCGTGCCGCCGACGTAAACCCCGATCGCCCGGTAGGGCGAGTCGCCCCAGGCCGACATTTCGCGCCGCGATGGGGTCGCGCAGGCGTCGAAGCCGAGTCCGGCGAAGGCCGAGGCGGCGGAGAGGTGGGCGGGCGGGACGCGGCTTGCGCGAGCCCGCTCACGCGCGGCGCGGGCACGCGCCCCCGGATCGACGAGGATCGCCCGCCGCCGCCCGATCGCGCCCGCGGGGCAGCGCTGGCTCGCGCCCGGCCGGCCCAGGAAGACGGCGCGGCGGTCGAGCCGCACGCAGGCATGCGGGTTGGCATCGAGGCGGATCACCGGCCAGGAAGCCGGGATGCGCACCGTCTCGCCGCGGAAGTGAACGATCCTGCCCCCGGATTGCGCCAGGGAATCGGCCGCCCCTGCGGACCCCTGCCATGCGAGGGACAGCGCCAGCACCGCCAGGGCTACCTTCGGCGGTGACTTCCAGGCGCGAGCCCACGCTCCGCTCGAAACGGCCATACGCATGCAACCCATTCTCATCAGCGGAGTAGCGGCAAGCCGGATCTCCAACAATCTTGGGAGGCTTGGTGCAGCGACGGCTCAACAGCCGCCGGGCCTCCTCAAGCTCGGCGCCACGCAGCTCCGTGCCAGCTTCGGCGCGCGTCCTGCGCGCATCCTGGCGTCCAGAGCCTTGCCCGTGCGACCGTGGTGGGTGACGACGACGCGGATCACCGTGCCCGGCGCCAGCGGCCGCTTGAAGTAGCGCGCCAAGGCCAGCGACCGGCGCCGCCTGGGATGTCCGTGCGCCTTTTTCCCCTTCGACCGGCGCTGCGTGGCGGAGTGATGGGCGCCCTTTCTTCCACCCGTGTGAAATGCGCGGTGGGCGAACGGGCAGCCGCCGCGGTGCTTGACGTGGCCGCCCGCCAGCGCCTTCGCCACGCCCTTGATGCCCTTGCCGCAGACGACGTCGACGCGGGTCCCGGAAGCGACGTGCCTGACGCTGAGCCTCCGCACTCGCGTGCCCCGCTGGCCGGCCCTCCCGAACCTCGCCGCGATGTTCGAGGAGACGCGGGCGAAGACGCGGAATATCTGGATTCCCTCTTGACTGGTGCCGTCGGGGGCAACGCCGTCGAGGATCACCGAATGCAGTCCCGGCTCGATCTTGCGCGGGAGCCGGAACCACACGTCGACGGCCCCCGCCGGATCGGTGACGACCTGGCCGAGCGAAACCGGGCTCGACTGCAGGACCGCCGCCATCGCCACCCCGGGAGCGTAGCCGTCGCCATGCACGTGAATCGAGCAGGTCTGGACGCAGGCCGCCGGCTGCAGGCAGTCCGCGCCGCACTTCTCCGCCGCGCCGGCATCGAGGCTGCCGAGTCGGATCTCCTCTCCGGTATCCGGCCTGATCGGAGGTGCCGGGTCGGGGTTCTTCACCAGCAGGTGCCCGGCCCCGTCGGTGTAGTGGTCGACGAAGTAGGTGGCGATGGCGTCGTGCCCCTTCTGATTGGGATGGAATGACTCTTTCCCCTTGCCGAACCAGGAGTCGTCTCCGAGACGCGCGCCATTGACCCACTCGTCGGGGCTGCAGACCCCGTGCCCCGCCGTGGCCGGCGCGATGTCGGCGAACACCACGCCGGCGTCCGCCGCGGCGTCCTTTATCGCATCGTTGACCGTGGGCAGGACCGAGTACTTGAGCCAGCTCCGCTCGTCGGCGCCGATCGTCAGGAAGCCCTTGCACCAGTGGCCTGGGTCGTCGATCACGCTGGGGTAGCCGAAGGTGACGATCGTCGATGCGGGGAAGTCCGCGCGCAGGGTCTTTAGCGTCGTCCGCACATTGTTGAACATCGTCCCGTTGATCGTCGAGATCGTGCGGCTGACGAAGTCTGGGTCGGCGCAGTTTCCGACGATGCACTTTTCGACGATCTTCCCGAATCCGGCATCGTTGCCGCCGATCCCGATCGTGATCAGTTCGGGGGGACCGCCCGTGGCCGCGAAGTTCTGCACCGTTTCGAGCTGCGGCTCTCCTCCGTGGACCCCCGCCGGAGAGTCCGGGTACTGCGCCTGCGGTCCCACGCCCGCTCCGACGTTCTTGGTCTCGGCGCCGCTACAGGCAACGAAGATGCTGTTGATCCCAAGGACGCCGAGGCGCTCGCGGATCTGGTTCGGATAGGCGCGACCATCGCGGTGGCAGAGGTTTTCGTAGTGCACCCGGCGGCGACCCGCGAGATCGGCGGGAGGCTGCTGAGAGCCGGTAGCCGTTTGGCAATTGCCCTCTTCCCAGATAGGAGAGAAGGCAAGGTGCGTCGTCCCCTCCCGATACCAGTCGCTATGCAGGTCGGTGCCGCAGTCGTAGTGCAGGCCCTTCTCCGGCAGCAGACCCTCGCCGGAGCTGTAGGAATCGCCGAGCTCGGCCATGCGCAGCGGCTGCTCGCCGACGGCGGCTCGGCGCACCACGAGGTTGTCGATCGCGAAACCGGCGATCTCAGTGCTGACCGCCTTCACGGTGAAGCTGGCGACACCCCGATAGGGGATTTCGATGTGGTTTATGCCGTAAGACTGTGCTCTGGTGGAGCCAACCAAAGAACCAGCCGCGTCGAAGTACTGAATTTCAACTGAGTCGCGGTTGTTGATGTAGCCGACGTCGAGCGAGAATCCGTCCACGGTCGTCGGAGTCGTCGAACCGGGAACGGTGAACTTGGCGTCGATGTCGCCGAAGAACTGGGGCGTGCCGGACAGCACCGGCGCGGTTGGGTCCGCTCTGTCGATCGAGGTGAAGACGTCGCTGGTGAAGACCACGCCGTGGTCGGCATACTGGTCGGTGATGGTGGAATCGAGCGGATACTCGTCAAAGGTGATCGCTCCCGGATCGATCTCGCCGGTGACCGACGCGGATGCCCTCGGGGAAGCATGAGGTCCGGGAGAAGTCGAGGTGGAGATCGCCAGCGTGCCGACGCCGATCCCGGCCGATCCCGAGGCCGTTGAAGCGCCCACCGTCCAGACGGCGACAAGCGCACACAACACGCTGAAACCAAGAACGAGTCTGAACCTCACATCGCCTCCCCCGTAGACCCCGACCCGATCCGGCGCACGCCGGATCGATGATCCACACCTTTTTCGGTACCTTAATCAAAAATGCACCAGCGCGCTGGTGCGGCCGGCTTTGTGCCGGTCAGGTACGCGGATCGAGTGTCAGCTCGCTCCACGGCCCCTCGCCGGCCATCGGCTGCGTGCGGCCCTCGAGCCAGTCCGCCTGGAGGTCGTCGTAGTGCGGGCTGGCGGGGTGGCCCGACTGGCCGGTGAACATCTGCCAGCGCGAGCGCTCCGGGTCGGTCGGGTCGGCGACCATCCGCCAGCTCGGCGCCCAGACGGCCTTGTAGGGGTCGTTGGGGTCGTAGGCGATCTGGCTGACCGTCTCCTGGGCGCCGCCGGCGCGCAGGCTGCGGTTGAGCAGGCGGTGCAGCAGCGGGTTCGCTTCGCCGAGCGGGTGCGGGAACTCCATCTCGTGCACGTGGCCCCAGCGCCAGGCCTCGGGGTCGGGGCCGAAGCGCTCGGTCAGGTCGTCGAGCGCCCCGGCCAGCGCCTCGATCGCCAGCTCGTCCCAGGGCCGGCCGATCAGCTCCTCGTCGCCCTCCTCCCAGAGCTTCATCAGGTGCGAGTGCCAGCGCCAGGGCGAGGTGACGTGCGGCATGAAGCCGTTGTCGGCGCGGTCGAGCCAGCGCTCGCAGAGGTCGCGGTCGCCGATCGCCGCGCGCGCCACCTCGCGGGCGAGACGCAGCAGGAAGGCCTGGTAGATCGTGCCGGCGATCGAGTCCGGGTCGAGCCGCCCGTCCCAGCTCCGCAGCCGCTCGACCGCGCTCGTCTCGCGCTGCCGCCCGGGACTGAGCCGGCCCAGCCGCCGCGCCGCCTCCAGACCTGGAATCGAGAGGTTGTCGGACTGCATCGCCTCGAAGCCCTCGACATCGTGCTCGTCGCTCGCCCGCAGCAGCTGCTCGATCCGTTGCGCCCGGAAGCCGTCGAGCCATTCGCTGGTGATGTGGTGCGGGTAGTCGTCGCCGACGATCCGGTTGTTGGCGGTGACGAGGAAGCCGCTCTCCGGGTCGACTCTCTCCGGCAGCTCGTCGTAGGGGATCTCCCCCTCCCACTCGAACTCGCCGTCCCAGCCCGGCTTCGGCAGGTCGGGGCAGCCGCCGCGGCGCAGCGGCAGGCGGCCGATCAGCTTGTAGCCGATCGAGCCGTGGCGGTCGCCCCAGACGAGGTTCGAGGCGGGCGAGGTGTGGCCCTCGAGCTTGGCGACCAGCTCCGGCCCGGAGCCGATCTCGTGCAGCTCGAACATCCCCCTGAAGGCGGTCGGGCTGTCGAGCGTGGTCCAGCGCAGGGCGAGCGGCTCGGCTTCGTCGGCGCCGAGCGCCTCGTTGACGATCGGACCGTGGTGGGTGAGGCGGACGTCGAGCGACTCGGGCGCGTCGCGGCCCTTGACCGCGATCTCCTCGTGGAGGAGCTCGAGCGGGCGCCACTCGCCCTCGAACAGGTAGCGATCGCCCTCGATCCGCTCGACGAAGAGGTCCTGGACGTCGGCCATCACGTTGGTGAAGGTCCAGCAGACGTCGTTGTTCTGGCCCATGTATACGCCCGGCATGCCGGGCAGCGAGGCGCCGCGGACGAAGCGGTCGCCGAGCGTGAGCCCGACCTGGTACCAGATGCCCGGCATGCTCGGCGGCAGGTGGGGGTCGCCGGCGACCAGCGGCGAGCCGGTCGCGCTGAGGGCGCCGCTGACCGCCCAGTTGTTGGAGCCGCTCGCCTCGGCGGCCATGCCGACCGCACGGCGCACCGCGTCGATCTGCTCGGCCAGCGCCAGCCCGTCCCCGGACCACGCTTCCCGGGTGACGACCGGGTTGTCCGCCGGGTAGCCGGGGTCGAGCTTCGCGGCCAGCTCCGGGCCGAGGGCGCGGGTCATGTCGGCGCGCAGCAGCTCCTTCTCCCAGTTGGTCGAGAGGCCGAAGGCGAGCAGCTTGCCGAGCCCGAGGATGTCGGCCGGGCGCCAGGGCTCGAACTCGAGCCGCAGCAGCTGCATCTCGAACGGACGCGCCCGGGCGCTCGCCGCGGCGGCGTTGACCCCCTCGCAGAAGCGCTCCAGCAGCGCCCGCAGCTCGGGATCGAGCGCCTCCTCCTCGCGCAGCGCCGTGCGCCGCATCCCCAGCGTCCGCATCAGCCGGTCGACCGGAAGCCCCTCCTCGCCGGCGAACTCGGAGACGCGGCCGCAGACCACGCGGCGGTAGAAGTCCATCTGCCAGAGCCGGTCCTGCGCGTGGCAGAAGCCCTCGGCGAACCAGAGGTCGGCCGGATGCTCGGCCTCGATGTGCGGCACCCCCCAGCGGTCGCGCCGCACCCGCACCGCCCCTTCCAGCCCGGGCAGCTCGATCGTGCCGGCCTGCTTGGGCAGCGGCCGCCGGGCGAGGAAGTGCCAGAGCGCCGCCGCGCCGGCCGCCGCAAGCCCGGTGCTGGCCGCCCCGGCCAGCAACCCAGTCCTCATCGCGCCCCTTCCGGTCACACGAATCACCTTACTGGCTGACCAGCCAGACCTGCTCCGGTGCGCGTTTCATACCCATGCGGTGCTAAACGCGCACCGGAAGCGCAACTTCGGGCAATCGCGACGCTTATAGTGCCGACGGTGATCGGAGCGGGGGAAAGATTCGCGCCGGGGGCGCTCGGGGTGTGGTGCGCGACGATTCTCGCCGCGCTCGTCTTGGTGGCGCCGACGGCTTCGGCGAAGCCGGGTGACCTCGATCCAAGCTTCGGAGCAAGCGGTCGGGCGGCAACCGCGGCCGATCTCGGCGGATCCTGGCGCCGGACGCGGGTCCTCCTCGAAGCGGCTCCCGGCGGCGCGACCGTCGTTGCCAGCGGACGTCAGCTCTTTCGCTACCTCCCCGACGGCCTGTTGGATCCGAGCTTCGGAGAAGGCGGCAAAGTGACCGTCGATGAGATCGAAGGCCTCCACTTCAGGTTCGCCGACATCGCGATCGACAGCGCGAGCCGCATCGTCGCGTTCGGGACCGCGGAAGACCTGAGCGTGTCGCTCCATATCCCGTTCTATCCGGTCGGTGCGTGGGTGCATCCGACCTTCGCCGTCGTCCTTCGCTTCGACGCGGCCGGCAGGCTCGATCCGAGCTTCGGAGGCGACGGGATCGTCCGCACCGACCTCGGCCTTCCACGAACGGTGCGGGCCGATGATGGCTCCACGCTGCCGCTCGTCCGCGGTGTCTCCGGGAACGTCGACTCCCAAAACAGGCCACTTCTGCTCGCAGGGTCGGCAGAGCTCGAAGGGCTCGAACGCGGCGAGCGGCTTGTCTCGCCGGCCCGCGTGGTGGCCCGCCTTTCGGTGACCGGCGATCTCGACCCGAGCTTCGGCACGGGCGGCCTCACCGTCCTGAGCAGCGCCGAAAACAGGGGACTCGCCGTTGGTTCCGGCAGCGAGCATCTTCTCGCCTGGGGCGGCTCGCTCCTGTCGCCCGCCATCACGCAGGTGACCCGCCTGAATGCCGACGGGACCGTGGATGGCGCCTACGGGACCGCGGGCGTTCGATCGATCCACGGCGATGCCAGCGGCGGTGCAGCCGTCGTCGATCGCGCGGGCCGCCTACTCGTCCTCGACGCACCTGCAAATTTTGGCGTTTTCGAACCTCGAAACGGGGCGACCCCGGCCCACTTGCTGCGCCTGAAGGCCGACGGCAGCCTCGACCGCAGCTTCGGTCGAGCCGGGGTAGCGACTGTGAGGCTGCCCTGGAAACGCGCCGCCCTCAGCTCGATCGCCGTCGACGCTGGCGGGCGTGTGCTATTGGCCGGAGCCGCGATGCGCCCCCGAACGGCCACCACCGGCTTCGAAGAACCCCGCGAATTGTTCGTCGTGGGCCGGTTGCGCTCGTCGGGCCGGCTGGACAGGAGCTTCGGTCACCACGGTTGGCTCAAGACCGGATTCGGCCGCCGTACGAAGCTCGGCGGTGCACGCAGACTGCCCCCTTCCGAAAGCCCCTCCGGTGACTGGGGCATCAACGGCCCAGAGACGGCGCTCGACGCGCGGGGCCGCCTCGTCGTCGCCGACGCCGGGCACTCGCCCCAACTGGAACCCGGCGGGGTCATCCTCGCCAGGTACCTGCTCGGCCGCTAAAGCTCGAAGCCGGCGGGAAGCCGCCCCTCGGCCGCGAGCTTCTCCAGGTGCGCCTCCATGACGAGAGCGGCTGCCGGGCGCACCTCCTCGGGGACGTCGTCCCAGACCTCGGCGAGCAGCGCCTCGCGCGAGCGCTCGCCCCGCTCCAGGGCGGCGAGCAGGCGGCGCTCGCGCATCTCGCGGTGCTCGACGTACTCGGCGAGCTTCGCCGCCGGATCGGTCACCCACGGCCCATGGCCGGGGCAGATCAGCTCCAGCGGCTCGGCTTGGAGCAGGCGCAGCGAGTCCATGTAGGTGGCGAGCGAACCGCCGTCGGGCGGGACGAAGGTCGAGCCTTCTCCGAGCACCAGGTCGCCGCTGAAGCAGACCCGGTCGGCGGTAAGGAAGCAGACGTGATCGGCGGCATGGCCGGAGGTGGCGACGGCGCGCAGGCCGCCATGCTCCTCGCCGTCCGCCGGCAGCACGACCGCCGGCTTCTCGCAACCTCCCTCCGCCGCCAGATCCGCCAGTCGGCCGGCGCCCGCGGCGTGGTCACCGTGGCTGTGGGTGAGCAGGATCAACCCGATCCCACCGCGCTCCTCGGCGGCGGCTCGCACGGCCTCGAGATGGCCGGCGTCGTCCGGGCCGGGGTCGATCACCGTGCACGGTCCCGACCCGTACAGGTAGGTGTTGGTCCCCGCCAGCGTCATCGGCCCCGGATTCGGCGCTACGATCCGGGCGATCTCGGAGTGACGGGGCGCTTTGTTCGGCATATGCCCGAATAAAGCGACCCACCGAGGGCGCTAGCCGGCGACCTCGGCGGCGATCGCCTCGCGCGCCTCGGGCGGCTCGAGCACGACCAGGTCGCCGGCGCCGCGGAGGATCTCGCGCACCAGCCACGAGGTCCCCGCGTAGGGCAGCTCGACGACGACCGCGCCGTCGGCCAGCTCCTCGACCACGGTGCGCTCCTCGCGCAGCCAGCGGGCCCGCTCGGGCGAGACCCAGACGCGGGCGACCTGCGCGGTCGGCACCTCGCCGTCGGTCATCCAGCCCTCGACCCCGGCCAGCTCTTCGACCTCGGGCCGCGGCTCGAAGGCCTCCTCGGTCGCCGTCGCCTCCTTGATCCGGTCGAGCTTGAAGTGGCGGATGCCGCCTTTGGTCAGGTCGTAGCACTCGGCGTACCAGCCCTCGCGCCCGTTCTCCAAGCGGTAGGGCTCGACCCGGCGCTTGGTGAACTGGTCCTCGTTCTCCTTGTAGTACTGGATCTCCAGCACCCGGCGAGCGCCGACCGCCTCGTTTACCGCGCGCGCGACCTCGACGTCGCCGCCGCCGCCCGAGGCGATCTCCAGCCCCTCCTCGGAGGGGTCGTGGCCGAGCGCCGCGACGATCTTCCCGCGGGCGCTCTGCAGGCCGCCCTGCGGCAGGTGGTCGCCGAACAGGTCGATCGCCGCGACCAGCGCCTTCGCCTCCAGCGGCAGCAGCCGCGCCGGGCGGGCGAAGTTGTCGCCGTAGGGCTGCGAGTCGACCTCGACCTCGTCGCCCTGGATTTCGGCGTAGAGGACGTAGGTGCCGCCGCCGAAGTTGACGACGTTGAGCAGGTCGATGTCCTCCTGCAGCTCCTCGCCGGTCAGTTCGAGGCGCTCGCGCAGCTCGGAGACCCGCAGCCGCTCGCCGCGCTTGGCAGAGTCGATCAGCAGGCCGGCGAGGGTGACCAGGCGGGCGAAGCGCTCGGGCCGGATCGCCGCCTCGCCGCGCCCGTTGGCGCGGCTGCGACGCGGCGCCTCGCGCAGCGGCCGCTCGACCGTCTTCGCCGGCTCGAAGCCGTTCTCGTGGCGGGCATGGAGGGTGCCGAGCCGGCCCTCGGCCTCCTCGCGCAGCTCCCCGGGGCCCAGCACCGCGGCGTTCTGACGCCAGCGCAGCACCCAGGCGATCAGCTCGCGGGTCGAGGCGTAGGGGGTCTCGAAGACCGAGCCCTTGCCCGGCGCGCCGTCGGCCTTCCTCGCCGGGCGCAGCTCGCCGTAGACGCCGAAGTCGCGCTCGATCAGCCAGGCGATCCGGTCGCGGACGAAGATCTTCGCGGTGCCGCGGATCTCGCCCAGCTGCCAGTCGGCGCGCTGGCCGTAGTCGCGGCGGTCGAAGTCCTCGGGCGGGCTGAAGTCGTGCTCGGCCTTGGAGGCGTAGCCGACCTTGCCCTGGATCCGGGAGAGGCGGAAGACGCGGACCGCCTCGCGCTCGTGCGAGAGGCCGATCAGGTAGAACTGGCCCGAGCGGAAGACGAGGTGGTAGGGGTCGACCTTGCGCTTCTCGGTCTCGTCGCGCTCCATCGTGTAGTAGGTGAACTCGATCGTCTTGCGGCGCGAGATCGCGGTCTCGATCTTCGACAGGCGCTGCGAGATGTCGCGGCCGCCGGCCGAAGCGGTCATCGCCATCTCGACCGGCGCCCGGTCGCCCTCGCTGACCGGATTCGGGTGGCCCCAGGCAACCTGCTGGAGGGCGAGCCGCAGCGGCTCCGCGTAGGCGAAGCCGCCGTCGGTGAGCAGCGAGAGCGCCGTGCTCAGCGAGGCCAGCTCGTCGTCGGCGAACTCGATCGGGTCGAGGTAGAAGTTCTCCGGCGGCAGCGAGTAGAGCTCGGCCTCGAAGAATCCCTCGCCGGGTTTCTCGACCCCGAGATGGATGCCGAGGCTCTCCAGCTCGGCCCGGTCGGCGTAGAAGCGGCGCGCGAAGGCGTCGTCGTTCATGTCGCTGTAGCCCTCGACCTCGCGCTTGATCTCCAGGGCCGAGACCGGCCTCCCCTGGGCCATCAGGAAGGAGATCAGCGAGAGCTGGCGGATCAGCTTCTCGGTGTCCTTTGCCACGAATCGGAGGATAGAGAGAGGGGCCTCTCCGGCCCCCCGCCCGTGCGGCCTAAACCCCGCATTTTGCGGTCCGGCCGGGGTTCCGCTCCGCGCTTACGCCGCTGCGCGCTCGCCGAAGTAGGCCGAGCCGGACAACGCCCGGTCGAAGCTCGACCAGGACTCGCCGTCGGGCAGCTCGCGCTCCAGCCGGTCGAAGCTGCCGAGCCGCCCGCCGAGGTTGTCGATCATGTGGACGAGGACGGCCTCGCGGGTGGCGGGCAGGACCGGCGAGCCGTGCTCGAGCGAGCCGTGGTGGCTGAGGATGATGTGGAGGACCGCCTGGGCGAGCGCGGAGTCGAAGCCGGGGATCTCCTCGATCTCGCGGCGCACCGTGTAGTAGCCGAGCGGGATCTCGCCCTGGAGGCGACCGGCGTCGGTGAGGTCGATCGCCAGCGGGTCGTCGTTGTAGGCCTCGGTCTTGCCGATGTCGTGCAGCAGCGCGCCGGCGACGGCGACATCGCGGTCGATGCCGGGGAAGAAGTTGGCGGCGGCGCTGACCGCCTGGGCGACCGAGACGGTGTGCTCGAGCAACCCGTGGCGGTAGGCCTGGTGGTAGACCTTCGCCGCCGGCGCGTCGCGGAAGCGGGCCCAGGTCGGCGAGCCGTCGCCGAAGAAGCGGTCGAGCAGCTCGCGCAGCGGCGGCGCCTGGACGGTCTCCAGCAGCTGGCGCAGTTTGCCCTCGAGAAGCTCGAGGGAGACCTCCGACTCGGCCGCCAGGTCCGCCGGGTCGTACTCGCCGGGGGCCGCTTCGCGCAGCTCGGAGAGCTTCACCTTCGCCCCCCAGCGCTCGCTCAGCTCGAAGACGCCGGCGACGAGCACCGCGGTCCCCGGCGCGGCCACCGCATAGCGGGCCTCGGCGTCCTCCCAGGAGACCGCCTCGACGCTGCCCGTGGCGTCGCCCAGCGCCAGCCTCAGCCAGGGCTCGCCGTTGCGCTTGCGGCGCAGCTCGCGCTCGCGCACCGCGTAGACGCCGGCCACCTGCCGGCCGTCGCAGAGGTCGCGAAGCGACACCCGCGACGGCCCGAGGCTGTCGATCTGCGTCTGATCCATCGCCCGCCCCAAGCTAGAGACGAGCGCGGACGTTTCGCCTCAGACGCTGCCCGGCACCTCCGCCCGCGCCGGCGTCTCCGCTCCGGCGCCGCGGTTCAGGCCCGACGCCACCCGCGCGCCCAGCTCAGGGTCGACGTTGGCCCAGTACTCGACGACGCGATCCTGGATCGCCGCGGTCACCCCGGCGCCGGCGTGGCCGACGATGTTCTCGACCAGGTGGTCGCGGTCGGTGTCGTCCATCGTCTCCCGGTACAGCGTCCCCGCCTGGCCGAAGTCGTCGTCGTCGGCGTGCACCGCGCTGGCGTAGCGGCCGATCTCGTCGCCCTCCACCGACCAGGTCAGGTCGGCGCCCCTCTCCGGGTCGGCCACCGGCCCGCCGTAGGAGTTCGGCGCGTAGGGCGGCTGGTCGCCGGAGTGGTGGTAGGTCATCGGCCCGTCCTGGTTGTAGGAGTTGACCGGCGACTTCGGCGAGTTGACCGGGAGCTGCTCGTAGTTGACCCCGATCCGGTGCAGGTGGGTGTCGTGGTAGGAGAAGATCCGCCCCATCAGCATCTTGTCCGGGCTGAGCCCGACCCCCGGCACCAGGTTCGACGGCGAGAAGCCGGCCTGCTCGATCTCGGCGAAGAAGTGCTCCGGGTTGCGGTCGAGCACCATCCGGCCGACCTGGATCGGCGGGTAGTCGCCGTGCGGCCAGACCTTGGTCAGGTCGAACGGGTTGAAGCGGTAGGAGGCGGCGTCCTCGAACGGCATCACCTGGATCTCGAGCCGCCATTCGGGCCCCTCGCCCTCGTCGATCGCCCGCCGCAGGTCGCGGCGGTGCAGGTCGGGGTCCTCGGCGGCCATCTCCACCGCCTCGGCTTCGGTGAAGCTCTCGATCCCCTGCGCCGTCTTGAAGTGGTACTTGACCCAGAACTTCTCACCGTCCGCGTTGATCCAGGAGAAGGTGTGGCTGCCGTAGCCGTTCATGTGACGGTAGCTGCGCGGCGTGCCGCGGTCCGACATCAGGATCGTCACCTGGTGGGCGCTCTCCGGCGAGAGGGTCCAGAAGTCCCACTGCATGTCGTTGGAGCGCATGCCGGTGTCGGGCAGGCGCTTCTGCGAGTGGATGAAGTCGGAGAACTTCGAGGCGTCGCGGATGAAGAAGACCGGGGTGTTGTTTCCGACCAGGTCGTAGTTGCCTTCCTCGGTGTAGAACTTGAGTGCGAAGCCGCGCGGGTCGCGGGCGGTGTCGGGAGAGCCCTGCTCGCCGGCGACGGTCGAGAAGCGGGCGAGCATCGGCGTCCGCTTACCCGGCTGGAGGAGGTCGGCCTTGGTGAACTGGCTGATGTCCTCGGTCACCTCGAGGAAGCCGTGGGCGCCGCTGCCCTTGGCGTGGACGACGCGCTCGGGGACGCGCTCGCGGTTGAAGTGCTGCATCTTCTGCACCGTGTAGTGGTCGTGCAGAACGGTCGGGCCCTGCTCGCCGACGGTCAGGGAGCGCTCGTCGCTGCTCGCGGGGATGCCCGAGTCGGTGGTGGTCTGGGGGCGCTTCGTCTCGTCGCTCATCGCTGCGTCGTCCTTCCTGCGGATGTCTCGGTCTCCGCAATCGTAGAGCGCCCGCGAGCCCGGCGCGCCGGCGCCGGGCGGAGCCGTCTACGGCGGCGGCTCGGCGAGGCGCAGGCCGCCCTCGATGTGCCCGCCCGGGCCGCTGATCCGCAGCGCCGGGACGGTCTCGGCGGTCAGCAGCCCGGTCTCCGCGGTCAGCTCGTCGGCGATCTCGAACCAGCGCTCGCTGCGCGAGGGGAGGTCGACGGCGACGCTGAGGATCGGCACGTGGCGGCGCAGCGCCAGCAGGCGGTCGCCGTGGGGGGCGTGGTCGCCGTGGTAGCCCCAGACGCCGCGCAGGGCCGTGACCCCGGCGGCGCCCTCGGCCCGCAGCCGGCGGATCAGCTCCAGGTAGAGGGCACGGCCGCGGTGCTCGGAGCGCTCCGAGCAGTAGACGGTCAGCTTGGTCCAGAGACCGAGGCCGGAGGCGTCGCGATCGGGCAGCGGGCGGGGGCGGGACAGGGCGCGGCCGTCGCGCTTGCAGACCCGGATCGCCTCCAGGGTGGCGAGCGGTCGCTCCAGCGAGCCGCCCAGCTCGGCGAGCGCGGCGCCGATCCGCTCGCGCTCGCCGACCGCGATCACCATCGCCGGCACGCCGGCGTTGGCGGAGAAGAAGCCGGCCCGGCGGCGATCGCCGCGCACCGTGCCGTCGACGCCGAGCAGGACGGTGGCGCCGGCGACCTCGTGCCGCCGCAGCGCCGCGACCACGCCGACGTGCGCCGGGTCGCCCCCGAGACGCTCGCGGCGGCCGACGTAGACGGTCAGCTTCACCTCCTCGTGCGGCTCGCCGTCGGGACCGTGGCCGCCGGCGGCGAAGCGGGCGCGCTCCAGGGTGAGCAGGCCGTCGCCGGCGATCTCGACCAGCTCGGGGACGACCGCCTCGATCCGCTCGCGGCTGTCGACCGCAACCGCGACCAGCGGCAGGTCCTCGGAGAGCGAGAGCAGGCGGTCGGTCTGCAGCCGCTGCCCGGCGCCGAATCCCTCGGCACCGCGCAGCAGGACGCTGGTCGCCAGCGCGCGGCGCTCGAACAGGTCGAGGATCGCGGCGGAGAGGAAGCGGCCGTCGTGGCGGTCGTGCTCGCCGAAGTAGAAGCTGAGCTTGAGGGCGTCGCCACCCGGCGGAGCGCCGCTCACAGCGCGCCTCCCAGCCAGTGGCCGAGGGTCAGCGCGAGCAGCCCGGCGAGCAGCGAGAGGCCGACGTTGAGCCAGAGCATGGTTGCTCGCCCCGCCTCGCCGAGCCGCTGCGACTCGAACATCCAGGTCGAGAAGGTGGTGTAGGAGCCGAGGGCGCCGCCGCCGACGACGGTCAGCGCGGTGCCGTGCAGCGACGCCCCGGCGACGACCCCGAGCAGCGCCGCGCCGCTGAGGTTGACCGCGAGCGTGCCGACCGGGAAGGGGCCGGCGGCGCTCTCGGCCAGCGCCGCGTCGAAGAGGAAGCGGGCGAGCGCCCCGGCGCCTCCCAGCAGGGCGACCGCGATCCAGGCAGCCGCGCTCACCGCACCATCCTCGTCCGCCGCACCGCGGCGGTGGCGAAGTGGACGCAGGCGAAGCCGCCGGCCAGGGTCGCGGCGGCATAGCCGGCGGCGAGGCCGAGCCGGCCGGCGTCGAGCATCTCGAACAGCTCGAGCTGGACGGTGGCGAACGTCGTCAGTGCGCCGCAGAGGCCGGTGCCGAGCAGCGGCCGCCGGTAGCTCGAAGGCGGCAGCCGCTCCTGCAGCCTGGTGACGAAGTAGCCGAGCAGCAGCGCCCCGGCCAGGTTGGCGGCGAAGGTCGCCCACGGCCAGCTCCCCACCCCGGGCGGCGCCAGCTGCACCAGGCCGACCCGGGCCAGGGCCCCGACAACGCCGCCGGCGTAGATCGCCAGCAGCTCGCGGCCGTCGAGTCGGGGCAGTCGCATTGCGCAGGTCTCCTATCAGCGTCGATGGACGTGGTAGGGACCGTCAGCGGCTCGACGCCGCACTCATGAGGGAGCGAGCCCCATCGCTCTGTTAGAAATTGTAAGCCGATGAGCCGCGTCCTCTTCGTCTGCCTGCACAACGCCGGCCGCTCGCAGATCAGCGAGGCGCTCTTCGCCCGCGCCGCGGATGGGCGCCACGAGGCCCGCTCCGCGGGGACGACGCCGGGCGAGCGCGTCCACCCCGAGGTGGTCGAGGCGATGAACGAGCTGGGGATCGATCTCAGCGACCGCGTCCCGCACGAGCTGAGCCAGGCCGACGCCGAGTGGGCCGACGTCGTCGTGACGATGGGCTGCGGCGACGAGTGCCCCTACATCCCCGGCAAGCGCTACCTCGACTGGGACCTGCCCGACCCCAAGGGGCGCCCGCTCGAGGAGGTCCGCGCCACCCGCGAGGAGATCGAGCGCCGGGTCGGGGAACTGGTGGACGAGCTGGGTGAGGCGTAGGGCGCATCCCCGGGCCGAGACCGGGCCCGCAGTCGACCAGCTACCCGGCCCGCGCCGGCGAATCGGGCATCAGCCGGTGCAGCTCGTCCTCGTAGGCCCGGGCGAGTTGCCCGGGGTAGGCGATCAGGGCGGTGTCGGCCATGAAGCCGGCGGTGACCTCGCCGTTGTAGCTGAAGATGCTCACGGTCATCCCCAGGCTGCCCGAGCAGGGCGCCCAGACGAGGACGCCGGTGACCGGCGCGCCGGCGAGATGGAGCTGCCGGCGCGGGCCGGGAACGTTGGTGACCACCAGGCTCGCCTTGTCGGTGAAGAAGCCGATCAGGCGGTCCTCGACCCAGGGCGGCGTGAGGCCGATCGCGCTGAGGATGCCGTAGGCGATCGGCGCCTCGTGCGTGTTCTTGATCCTGTCCATCCGGCTGCTCACCTCGCGCAGGCGCTCGGCCGGCGCCACGCTCCCGACCGGGAGCTCGAGCAGGATCAGCGCGAAGTCGTTGCCGAGGTCGGCGGGGACCGGCTCGTCGAGGGGGCGCAGGTTGAAGGGCACCATCGCGTGGATCTCCTCCGGCAGCCGGCCGTCGGCGCCGAGCCACTCGTGCAGCGCGCCGGCCAGGGCGGTGACGAGCAGGTCGTTGATCGTCACCCGCCGGCGGCGCGCCGCCCGCTTGATCCGCGCCAGCGGGATCGGCTCCGACCAGGCCACCCGGCGAACCCCGGAGAGCGGCGCCCGCAGGTCGCTCGGCGCGTCGGCCGGCGAGGCGACCAGCCGGGCCGCCGTGGAGACGTCACGCAGAGCGACTCCGGCCAGCTCGCGCAGGTGGTCGGGATGGGCGAGCGACTCCATCCCCTCGTGGACGGCCGCGGCGCCCAGCCCGCGGATCGCCGAGACGGCGCCGCGGGGAACGTCCGCCAGACGCCGCAGGGCGCCGCCGGAGGAGCCCGGGGGCGGGGGCGGCTCGCTCGCATCGCCGCCGTCGGTGATCGAGAGCATGACGCGGGAGAGGGCGATTCCGTCCGCGATGCAGTGGTGGATGCGCCAGAGCATCGCCGCGCCGCCTTCGTAGCCTTCGATCAGGTGCACGTGCCACAGCGGCTTGCCGGGGTCGAGCGAGGGGGTGACCAGCTCGCTGACCGTCGCCTGGAGCGCGGCGCGGTCGCCGGGCGCCGGCAGCACCAGGCGGTGCAGGTGGTTGTCGAGGTCGAATGACGGATCGTCCTCGAAGGCCGGCCCCCGGCCCAGCGGCTCGGCGATCCGCTGCCGGAAGCGGGGAAAGTCGGCGACCAGGCGCCGCTCCAGCACCTCGGCGACGGCGTCCGGGTCGGGCGTCTCGCCGAGCACGACCAGACCGTTGACGACCATCGGATTGGTCGGCCGGTCCATGTGGAGCCAGGCGGCATCGGCGGCTGGCATTGCGTGACGGCTCATGCGACGCTCCAGGGTGCGTTGCCGGTCAATGCCGATGATGCCCCCGCGGCCACCGGGCCGCATCCGTAATCGACCGTCCAGTTGGCGCGGCTTGGCCGGCTGCCGATCTGCGAGAGTCCCGACGCGATGAAGCTCTGCCGCTTCGCCTCTGCCGGCGGCGCCCCCGCGCTCGGCATCCTCGAGGGCGACGAGGTCCTCGACCTCTCCGGCGCCGGCCTGCCTCCCGAACCGGCCGCGGCGCTCGACGAGGCCGGACGGCCGGCCCTCGAGAAGCTGGCCGGCGAAGCGCCGCGCCTGCCGCTGGACGAGCTGAGCCTCCTCGCGCCCGCGTCCCCCCGCAAGTACCTGGCGATCGCGCTCAACTACCGCGACCACATCGAGGAGATGGGCATGGAGGCGCCGGAGGTCCCGGTCTTCTTCAACAAGCAGGTGACCTGCGTGGTCGGCCCCGGCGCGGAGGTCCACATGCCGAAGGTCTCCACCTTCCTCGACTACGAGGCCGAGCTGGCGGTGGTGATCGGCAGGCGCTGCCGCCACGTCCCCGCCGACCGCGCCCACGAGGCGATCGCCGGCTACACCTGCGCCAACGACGTCAGCGTCCGCGACTGGCAGGGCCGGGCGCAGACGATGACGATCGGCAAGTCATTCGACACCCACGGCCCGCTCGGCCCCTGGCTGGTCACCGCCGACGAGCTGGGCGACCCGCACGACCTGGCGATCCGCTGCTTCGTCGACGGCGAGCTGCGCCAGGACGCCCGCACGAGCGCGATGGTCTTCGACTGCTTCCAGCAGGTCTCCCACCTCTCGGAAGCGTTCACGCTGGAGCCCGGCGACACGATCGCCACCGGCACCCCGGCCGGCGTCGGCCTCGGCCGCCGGCCGGTCCGCGACAACCTGCTGCACGTCGGCAGCACGGTTCGGGTCGAGATCGAGCGGATCGGCGAGCTGGTCAACACCGTGGTCGAGGAGCCCGACGGCTTCCTGGCCGGCGGGTCGTAATGGGCCCCGGGTTCACTCCTCAACGCTGGACAACAGCTGGGCGGAACGCGTCGTCCAAACAGAGGTACCGCTCGGGGTCGATCTGGAGGTCCCGTGCAAGACGGACGGCCGACTCGCCCCCCGTGACCACGCGCTGCCAGTCGAACTTCGCCGTCTTTTCGTTACCTGACAACAACCGCATCTCAAGCTGGGCCTCGAAGCTTGCTCGGTAGAACTGGTTGCCGATGAGACTGCCGCACTGAACCACTCTGACCCCCGCCTCGAGCTGCTCGCGGGGCAGGGCTCTGCGAAGCGCTCCCGCCGTTACATCCGCCAGCTCCTCGGCCTCCGACTTCACGATGTCCTGCGCCGCCTTGTCGCCACGCTCGCCGGCATGACAGACGGCCGCCGCGAATCTCGCTACCTCCTTCTTGAAGTTCTCATCACCCACGGCCAGATCACGTAATTTGTGGATCACGGCCCTGTCATCCCCGGGACGAACGCCGTAGAGCTCACCCATTCGCTGGAGCAGGACCGAACGAACCCCATCCTCAAGGTCCCGGTAGGCCCTGCGGATCGCCCGCAACCCAATCCAGAACCCGCTTCCAGAGTCACACGCAACCCACTCGTGCCCGCCCGATTGATACAGCCCGCCGTCGGGACTCCGCACAATGACATTGGATCCGGTACCCGCGATGACGATCCCGTCGGCCCGCATCCCAAGCAGCAGCGAGACGGCATCATTAGCGACCCCAATCGACTTAATTCGGTCACCGAACAGATCCGGCGCCAATTTGTCCAGAGCAACTACGTAGCAGTCACGCGTCCACTGGGTGAATCCCGCCGCGCTAATCCAAACGTGGATGGGCAACGTGTCGAAGGGCGCCTCGTGCGTTCGCATCTCGAGCGGCGCCAAGATACTGCGCAGCATCGGGGATATCAGATCCTCGCGGAGCGCTCCCGACAACGTCTCGGAAACCTCGTAGCTGCTCTCCCTGGGTTGCGTCAACTCACCCTGCCACTCAAGGATCTGAACGTTGGTCCGAGTGCCCCCCGAGTCGACGCCGACGAAGATTCCCGGCGTTAGGTCATCTGGAGCCACTGTCCGTCCTCATGGGCGATGCCCGTTCCGCATAGCGACGAGATCGCTGCTTCGATGTCCCGAGCTGCATGCTCCTGCTCGAGGAAGTGCGCGACGAGTGCGCGTCGGTTCACCAGACCGGCGGCATCCTGCGTCGCTATCGCCCGTTCCGTCACAAGGCTGGCCAGGTCTCGCGGAACGGAGGAGCCCGCCACGGCCTCACCAGGCTTCCCTCCGAGGCTGAGGACACTGGTCTTGAGCACGCTGACTTGGCGCTGGAGATCTTCGTTGTATCGCCTGGCGCTGTTCGTGGCTCGACGCTCGAAGAAGAAGCCGGTGACAACGCCGGCAATCAACGAGACAACCTCAGTAAGCACACCATTCAATCCAGTCCCCCATGCCGCGAAAGGCATTCGCAATGGCGAACACCGCCCAGCTGAGGTGAGTACGTTAGCGCACGTGGGTCCGTAGCCGGGAGGCGTCTGATCGGGCTGGTTGGCGACCGTCTCCCCGATGGGTCGCAGATCGGGATGTTCTCGGGGAGAGCCGATCTGGCAGCCTCTACCGCATGCTGACCGAGCGGGTGCAGCGCTGGCGGGCGGGCGGGGCGGTCGAGGAGGTCCTTGGCCGGCGGCTGTTCGTCCACCGCCGGGAGGGCCGCGAAAACCCGCTGCTGCTGTTCCTGCACGGCTTCCCGTCCAGCTCCTACGACTGGCGCGAGCTGCTCGAGCTGCGGCGCGACGGGCGCGCCGCGCTGGCCTTCGACTTCCTCGGCTTCGGCCTCTCCGAGAAGCCGCGCGACCACCTCTACACGCTTGCCTGGCAGGCCGACGCCGCCGAGCAGCTGGTACGGCGCGCCGGCTCGCCGCCGGTCTTCGTCGTCGCCCACGACATGGGGACCTCGGTGGCGACCGAGCTGATGGCCCGCGACCTGCGCGGCGAGCTGGCGATGAACCTGACCGGAGCGCTGCTGTTCAACGGCAGCATGCTGCTGGCGCTGGCCAGCCCGACGATCGGCCAGCGCCTCCTGCGCAGCCGCCTCGGGCCGCTGTTCGCGCGGCTGACCAGCGAGCGCAGCTTCCGCGCCCAGTTCGCGCGCGTCTTCTCCCCCGAGCACCCGCTGAGCGCCGAGGAGGCCGCCGACCAGTGGTCGCTGCTGGCCCACGGCGGCGGCGCTCGCATCGCCCACCGGACGATCCACTACATGGACGAGCGCGAACGCCTCACCGACCGCTGGCACGGCGCGATCCGCGACTGGCCGGGCCCCCTGACCCTGGCCTGGGGCCTGCGCGACCCGGTCGCCACCGCCGCGGTCCTCGACGGCCTCCGCGCCCTGCGACCGGGCGTCGAGACGATCGAGCTGCCCGATGCGGCCCACTACCCGCAGATCGAACGCCCGGAGCTGATCTCGGCGGCGCTGGACCGGGCATTGGAGACGGCACCGCAGTGACGCCGTCTGGCCCCCGCGTCGAGCTGCTCTGGTGGTCGGGCTGCCCGAGCTGGGAGGAGGCGATCGAGCTGGTGCGCGAGGAGATGGCGGCCACCGGGCTCGACCCGGAGCGCCTCGAGGTCCGCGAGGTGCACACGGACGGGGAGGCGGAGCGGGAGGGCTTCGTCGGCTCGCCGACGATCCGCGTCGACGGGCGCGACGTCCAGGACCCGGGCGACGAGCCCGCCGGACTCACCTGCCGCGTCTACCGGCTGCGCGACGGGCGCATCTCGGCGCTGCCCGATCCGGCCGACCTGCGCGACGCGCTGCGACCGAGGGCGCCCGATCGTTAGCGTAAAGGTCTCCGACCGCTCGACGAAGGAGGCAGAGAGATGAACGGGGATGGAATCGGGATCGGCGACGCGGCGCCGGCGCTGGCGCTGCCCGACACCGAAGGCAACGAGACGACGCTGCCGGCGCCCGGCGAGGCGCAGGCGACCGTCGTGGCGTGGACCTGCAACCACTGCCCCTACGCGCTCGCCTGGCACGACCGCCTCACGGCGGCGGCCCGCGAGTACGCCGGCCGCGGCGTCCGCTTCCTCGCGGTCAACTCCAACGACGCCGACCGCTACCCGGTCGACTCGCCGGAGGCGATGGCCGAGCGCTACGACGCCGGGGAGTGGGGCATGCCCTACCTGCACGACGCGACCCAGGAGGTCGCGCGCGCCTACGGCGCCCGCACCACCCCCGACCTCTTCGTCTTCGACTCCGCGCTGCGCCTCCGCTACCGCGGCGCCCCCGACTCCGACCACCGCGACCCGGCCCAGGGAGCCGCCTGGCTGCGCTCGGCCCTGGAGGCGATCCTCACCGGCTCCGACCCCGACCCGGCCGAGACCGAGCCGGTCGGCTGCTCGATCAAGTGGCGAGAGTAGGGGAAGGCTCGTTGCAGGGGTAAGCGCTCGCCGGCGAAGTGCCGAGATAGCGGTAGATGGGGAGCATCGAGGAGACTGCGCGACCGCCTCGCGAGCCCGGAGGGCACGCTCGATCGCGCGGCTTGCGGTTGAACACGCGACTCCTCGCGATAGTCGTCGCGTCGCTGATCGTCGTGCTGGCCGCGGGGTGGCTGCTCGACTTCCACGGGCTTGCGCTCATCCTGATCGCCCTGACGGCGATCGCCGTCATGTTGGGCGCGAACTGCCTGTACTCCCGGCAGGTCGATCGCTGGCTGCAGGGCGCCAAAGGAGAGCGCGACGTCGCCGCATTGCTTTCCCAGCTCGAGGCCGACGGCTGGCAGGCGCTCCATGATGTCTCGCTCGGCCGCGGCAACGTCGATCACGTCCTGGTCGGCCCTGGCGGGATCTACACCATCGAGACGAAAAGCAATCGCGGCCAGATCGGCGTCGACCGCATCCAGCCGGCAATGCTCAAGCAGGCCTACGCCCAGAAGAAGTTGCTCGAACGGATAACCGGGCTGGACGTAGAGCCGCTGCTGGTCTTCAGCCAAGCCTGGCTGGTCGGCTCCGTCCCGACACGCCGAAAAGGCGTCACCGTCCTCCCCGCCCGCATGCTCCAGCACTACATCTCACGCCGAAGGCCGACCCTCCAAGCGGAGCAAGCCAACCGGATCTACGGCCAGCTCGTCGTCGCCCTGGCAGACGCCTCGTAAGACGAAGAATTCTCGAAGCGGTGGTAATCGCTCGTGGTGGTGATCTCGACGATCACGTCGATGTCGTCGGTGGGCCGGAACTCCGGCGCTGCCTCATCGGTGATCCACAGCTCGACGGTGGCGCCGCCGACGAAGACGACCTCGTCGAGCAGTTCGCCGAGATGCTCGGCTGCGAGCTCGAGCATCCTGACGTTCTCGAGGTTCATGCCGGGACGAAGGCGCCGAGGCGCTGGCCGAGCTCTCCCACGGCCAGCGCTCGTTCGCGAGCGTTGCCGATCCGGATCGCGTCGAACAGGGCGAGCGCCTCGCCAAGCTGCCGGTCCCGGCTGGCCGCCTCAGGAACCACCGGATGCAGGGGCTCAAGCGCTATGCCGCGTACTTTGCCCAGGGCATGCGGCCAGACGGGAACGTTCTCCCCGGAAGAAGAGAGGCGGTCCGCCAGCGGCGGCGCTGCCCACGCCGTTGGGATACCTCGGGCCTCCCCCTGCCAGACCGCCGGGAAGACATACCTGGCGCCGTGAGCCAGAAACTCGAATAGCGCGGCTCGGTCGATCGCCCTGCGGCGTGCGTCGTAGAGGCCAGCCCGCTTGGCGCGATCGAGGCTGCGATGTACCGCGGACGGACTCAAATCGAGCTCAGCCGCGACCTTCTCGAAGGTCCAGCCGGGTTCCTGTCCGGCCAGCTTCAACAGCACGACGATGTCCTGCCACCGCCAAACTCAGCGCTCTGAGTTCCCGCCTGCGCTGCGAGAGCGCGGAATGCTTCCCGACTCCGACCACCGCGACCCGGCCCAGGGAGCCGCTTGGCTGCGCTCGGCCCTGGAGGCGATCCTCACCGGCTCCGACCCCGACCCGGCCGAGACCGAGCCGGTCGGCTGCTCGATCAAGTGGGCCTCGACGGATCCTCCGCGCGAAGCCAGGCGATGACGTCGCCGGCGTTGTCCTGCGGCGGGAAGACCGGATAGAAGACCCTGGCGATCCGCCCCCGCCGGGCGATGAAGGTCAGCCGGCGGTAGTAACGGACGCCGCCGGCCACGAAGGTGGGCAGGCCGAGAGTCTCGGCCAGCTGGAACCCGCTGTCGTTGAGCAGCGGGTACGGCAGGCGCTCGCGCTCGGCGAGCTCGCGTTGCTCGGCGAGCGGCTGGCCGCTGAGGCCGAAGACGGTCGCGCCGAGCTCGACCAGCTCGCCGGCGCCGTCCCGGAACGCGCAGCTCTGCGGCGTGCAGCCTCGCGCTCCGGGAATCCGGCCCCAGCCCGCGGGGAGCGGCCGGCCCGGCACCCCGGTCTGCGGATAGACGTAGACGACGAGAAACCCGTCGCCGGCCGCGGCAGCGGCCAGATCCACCCGCTCACCGCCGCTCGCCCGCAGAGCGACAGCGGGGACCGCAGCATTCGGCAGGCGGTCGGCGGCGCCGTCGTCATCGGGCACCGGCAGTCCGGCGGGCAGCGCGTGCAGGTCGGGCTCCCGGGTCACACGACCGATCTTCGCAGCCGCTGACGGAGGCGCGCGCGAACGCGATGCTTCGGCTTCGGCTTCGGCTGAGTATATATTGCTGAAGTCTGCGTATATACTCCCATGGATGAGCAAGCACCTGGTGGACATCGACGAGGAGGCCCTGCGCACCGCGCGGGCGAGGCTTGGCAGCGAGACGATCAAGGAGACCGTCAACCGCGCACTTCGCCAAGCCGGCGGTGAGCACCGACGAGCGGTGAAGCGGCGCCTCGATCTGCTCGCCGGCGCCGATCTGGCTGCGCGCGAGCAGGCATGGCGCTGACCCACCTGCTCGATTCGAGCGTTCTCACGCGCCTGCATCACAACCTCGTCCGCAAGGCGATCGAGCCCCGTACCGAGCGCGGCGAGCTCGGCCGCGCCGGGATCGGCGACCTGGAGATCGGCTACTCCGCGCGCAGCGCCGCCGAGTGGGACCGGCTGGCAGAGGCCCTCGAGGCTTTCGAGTTGGTGGAGACAACGGCCGATCACCTGCGGCGAGCCCGGCAGGTCCAGCGCCTGCTCGCGGCCAGGCACCAGCGTGGCCGCAAGGTGCCCGATCTCCTGATCGCCGCCGCCGCCGAGGCCCGTGGCCTGACCGTCCTTCACTACGACGCCGACTTCGACCGCATAGCCGCAGTCACCGGCCAGTCGTGCGAGTGGATCGTGCCGGCCGGATCAGTCGACTGATCCTCTCTTCCCGACGAAGCAGGTTGCACGATCTTCTCGGGCCTTCTCCCTGTGCCCCGGTGCGCTGATCGACGCCGATTCCATCCGGGCCGCAGCCGGGCGCGCATCCGACTTTGACCCCAGCGGGGTGTGGTCAAAGTCGGATGCGGCGCTTAGAGCCCCCGTTCTCACGACCGCGCGGCTCCTCTCGACTGATGAATAAGCGCGGCAAAGAAACGCTGGGCCACGTCGACGGCGTCGGCCCGTAGCGCCGCCGCATCGGCGCCGGGATCTACTTCTCCTGCCTGATCGGCATATCCGGCCGGGCCGCTATCCGTGGTCTTGATGTAGCGCTCTCGCAGCTCGATGAAGGTGGTCTGCAGCGGATCGATGGCGTCGGCAAACTCGCCGTTGAGCAGGCGATGCGCGGCCTGCTCCGGCCCTCCAGCTCGGTTGTGCTGCAGGACGTAGACGAGGTCGTAGTAGTCCTTCGTGGCGCCCCGGGTGCGCACCGCGACGCACTTGGAGAGCAGGTAGCCCTCGAGGCCGGCGAAGCGGGCGCGCGCGGTGGCCATGGTGCCATCGGCGCTCGTCACCGAGCGCATGCAGTAGCCGCACCAGCGCGAGCTCGGCGCGAGCACGGGTCTCGCGCGAGCGCTGTTCAGCCATCGGCGGCATCCTCCTCGGTCGACCTGCCGGGATGCAGCGGATCGATCAGCTCCTCCTTGACGTGGTCGGCCGCATCGCCACCGCGTCCGCCGAACGAGGAAAGGTCGGCGAACAGGCGAGGAGCGCTCACGACGGGGACATCGCCGGATCGCTGGGCGAGCTTGAGCACGCGAGGATCGGCGGCCCAGAACGTCACCCGCCCGCCCTCGTCCACCTCCCGCAGGCCCGCCTCCGCGATCACGTCGCTCAGCGGGCTGGCGAAGTCGGTGTCCGCGACATAGACGTGCAGGCTGGGCGTCGTCGTCGCGAAGGGGGCGGCGAGCTCAAGGCCGGCCCAGCCGCTGACGGCCCAACCCGCTCGGCGCTCCAAGGCGGGGGCGAGGTCGTTGCGCAGGAGCGCCATCACGTCTTTGGTCGCGCGATGGGCGATGCGGGTTGCGCGGGGGGAGTCGGCGACCGCGGCTGACCACGCGGCGAGTAGTCCGTCCGCGTCGACCAGCCTCCGGTGCGCGCCGGGTCCACGCGAAGCGCCCTGCTTGACGGTCCAGCCCTGGCCGTCGAATGCCTTGAGGACTTTGGCCGCCTGCGCGTCGGACCAGTCGCTCCCGTCCGCGAGCTCGGCCACGCGCAGCGGGCGATCCTCGTGGGCGAGGATCGCCTCTGCCACCGAGATCGCCGACTTCGACCACGAGAAGGAGCGTGGCGTGCTCCCCTTGCCAGGCAGCTGAGCGACTTCGCGGATTACGACCAACCCGCCAGGCCCGATGATGCGCGCCTGGCCGACCTCGTCGGCCCAGTTGGCGCCGCGGTCCCGCAGCCACTCGATCGCGCCGGGAGAGAGCCTCCGTGCGAGAAGGACGGTGTTCTCCGGCCACTGCTCGCCGACCGTTGCCGCCACGCGCCGGACATCCTGCGGCCAGCCCTCGCCGGCCCACTTCGCCTCGATCGCAATCGCCCGGCCATCGCGAGTGCGGATCACGAGGTCGGCGCCGCTGTCGCCCGGCGCAGCTTCGACGGTCGCGCCCTCCAGCACGGATGCCAGGATCTTCTGCCAGCGCTTTTCTACCTCATTCATATTTTCTACTCTACCAGTAGAATAAGGTTTCTAGTAGAAAATAGCCTGGCAGGGACGAAAAGTCGCGCGCGCGATCCAGCTACTGTGACGCTGTAGATGGCACCGGCAGTCCACCCATACGCACGCGAGGCGCGCCGGGTTCACGACATCGCCGGGCTCACCGACGCCGACATCGCCAGAGCGACGGACACCGCTCCGTCGACCGTCCGGGCATGGCTGGAGGGAACTCACAAACCCACCGGCGAGCGCGCCGATCGGCTGATCGAGCTCGCGCTCTCCTCGCTCGAAGACGCTCCGTTCACCTAACCGATGCCAGGGGCGTTACCCGGCCCAACGAGCGGAAGCGTCATCGCGCCTACTCCCATCGCCGTGTAGCCGGATTCCAAGTCGAGTTGTCGACCTCCTGCAGTCCGTCAACGAGATCGACGACCACATCGACGACGTCGGCGAAGCGCTCTGGCAGGCCGGCCAAGCCAGCGCGGGCGCGAAACGCCTCCCAAGGCTGCTGCCGGCTCTCGCGAAGGGTTTCCAGGAGTGGCCCAAGTGGGCGCACCTCGTGGCCCCGATGCTCGACGACCCTGCGTAGCGCGCTACGCAGGGCGTCCGCCTCGATGGCATGAATCTGCGAGAGCAGATAGACGTCGCCATAGTCGCGGTCGCGGGTGTTCGCATCGCCGAGGAACATCATCGTGTCGGCCTTCTCGGCGATCACGCTCTCCAATGGGTAGCCCAGGAGCGGGAAGCCCCGATCGCCGAGCAGCGTCGGGTAGTCGATCCGCAAGAGCTGCTGCGTATTGCGACCCTGGTCGCGGGCGAGCTTCTGCAGGTCGAGATAGGCCCCCCGGGGCGTGCGCTCGGTCACGCCAGAAGAGGCTCCATCGCCTCGGCCATGACCGAGCCGACGCGCAGACGGCGTGCCAGCGCGAGCAGCTCGCCTGGCTTGGCATCGCCGCTCTGGAGATACCTGCGCAGCGCCCCCAGCGCTAGGTCGCGGCCCACGCGAGAGCGCAACCGCATGAGGTCGACGACCGTGCGCTCCTTGGAGCTAATCGCGATCGTCTCGCCCGAATCGATCTTCTCCATCTCGCGCCCAAGTGAAAACGTCGCGGCGGCGAAGACATGGACCCGCGTCGGCGGGTAGGCGATCCTCGGGCGATGCCTCCCGCGGGCTATCGCCAGGTGGACCGCGTGGGGCATCTCGTCGCTCAGGTCCCAGTAGCTGGCGGCGGAGTTGAGGCAGATCATCCCCTCCGGCGCCCGGCGGCACACGGCCACCAGATCGAGGTGAGCGGTCGCCGGAGCATCGGCGACACGGAAGACGCCGCGGGAGAGCTCGATCAGCTCACCGCTATCTCGTAGTCGGTAGAGATCGTCCCAGCGGGCACCTCGCTCGATCAGCTCTGCGGCCGACGAGATCCCTCCGGCATGACGCGCGATGTCGAGCACTTCGCTGGATCGCATTCCAAAAAGTCTACACACTTAGGGCCTAGGTGTGTGGGATTTCATCCACCGGCGGCCAACTCCGGAAAGATGGCGGCGGGAACCTGCGCCAACCACCGATTAACGTGCCCCGTCTTGTGCGGGTACTCGACATCGACATCGACATCGACTTCTTCCTTTGCGGCACAGCCCACTATTTGGACTCAGCGGATGAGCGCCTCGACCCGAGGAGTATCCGCCATGGCCTCTCGATGTCGCGATCGCCTTCCTGGCCGAGCGATGCCAACTGGATGGGCGACGGCCTGGGTTCGTGATTGAGCATCACAACGAGCTCTTCTACCGCTGGGGGGAAGCGATCGACGCGGGGCGGATGGCTGCGCCATTTGAGGTCGTTCATGTCGACGCCCACGCCGATCTCGGCTTGGGCGACTCCAGCTACGCCTACTTGATGGGTGAGCTCGCATTTCAGCCGATCGAGGAGCGGTACAAGACCCTGAAGGCGCGCAGACCCAGCTCGCCTCCAGGGCTCGCGAAAGCTCTCGCAGACGAGATCAGCGCAAGAGCGAAGTGACGTTCGCGTCGGAGTGTTAGCCGCGGCCGTCGACGAGCACCGGGCGGCCCCTGCGCGCCTCGGAGCCGGACAGACACCTCCCACGGTGCCCGGCGTCACGACCGAGGCGCGATGAAACGCTCCTCCGGCGTGCCGCCGGCGACCGCCTCCTCTACGCCGAGCTCGGTGGAGTCGGCGAGCGTGGTGCGCAAGGGCACCTCCTTGAGCAGCCAGGACAGCGCGAAGGGAACCACCGCCATCGCGACGCCCCAAAGGAAGACGCCGTGCAGGGCGTTGGCGAACGCCTGCAGGAACGCTTCGTGCACGTGCGGCGGCAGCTTGCTCGCCTGTTCGGGGTTGAGATGTACCCCGCCGCCGAGCCGCGCCGTGACCGCCCGCGGCAGCCCCGCCAGCTCGCCGCCCAGCCGTGTGGCGAAGACGGCACCGAAGATCGCCACGCCGAAGGAGCCGCCAACCGAGCGGAAGAAGGTCGCCGTCGAGGTGGCGACGCCGATCTCCTCTGGGCGGGCGTCGTTCTGCACGACGAGGACAAGCACCTGCATCACCAGGCCGATGCCGATGCCGACGACGAGCATGTAGACAGAAGCGAGCCAGGGTTCCGTGTCGGCGCCCAGCAGCGAGAGCAGGAACATGCCGACGACCAGGATCGCGGTTCCGGCGATCGGGAACGCCCTGTAGCGGCCGATGCGTGTGATCGCGCGGCCGGAGGCGACCGAGGCGACCAGCAGGCCGGCCATCAACGGCAGCATCCGCAGCCCGGAGCTGGTAGGGCTGGCGCCGTAGACGAGCTGGAGGAAGAGCGGGATGAAGATGATCGCACCGAACATCGCCATCCCGATCGTGAAGGCCATCGCGCTAGAGACGGAGAAAACGCTGGAGCGGAACAGGTGCAGCGGGATGACCGGCTCGGCAGCCCGAGTCTCCTGCCAGACGAACAGGGCGAGCAGGGCGACGCCGGCGAGGCCGAGGCCGACGATCGTCGGCGAGCCCCAGGGGTACTGGTTGCCGCCCCATGTCGTCAGCAGGACCAGAGCCGCGACCCCGCCTGAGAGCAGCGTCACGCCGAGCACGTCGATCCGGTGGCGGCGGTGCGGAACGTGCAGGCGCAGCCGCAGCGCCACGATGGCGACCGTGAGCGCCCCGATCGGCATGTTCACGTAGAAGACCCAGCGCCAGGAGAGGTTGTCGACGAAGAAGCCGCCGAGAAGCGGCCCGATGACGGAGGCGACGGCGAAGACGGAGCCAATCAGGCCCATGTAGCGGCCGCGCTCGCGCGGGGGGACGATGTCGGCGATGATCGCCTGTGCGCCGACCATCAGCCCGCCCGCCCCGATCCCCTGCAGGGCGCGAAAGCCGATCAGCTCGGCCATCGACTGGCTGAGGCCGGCGAGCATCGAACCGGCGAGGAAGATCAGGATCGCCGCCAGGAAGACGGGCTTGCGCCCGACCATGTCGCCGAGCTTGCCATAGACCGGCGTCGAGATCGTCGAGGCGAGCAGGTAAGAGGTGACCACCCAGGAGAGGTGGTTGAGGCCGCCAAGGTCGCCGACGATCGTCGGAAGCGCCGTCGAGACGATCGTCTGGTCGAGCGCGGCCAGGAACATGCCGAGCATCAGCGCCGCGAACACTGTTCGCAGGGCGCGGCCCTCGAGACGTCCGTTCGCCGCCGCGCGGGCGCTCGTCACGGGGCCCCGGGAACGACTGCCGGCGGGCGTCCCCCCGCTGCCAGCTCGGTAGTGTCGAAGCGGGGAGCGTCCAGGCGCTGCATCTCCGGCATGCGCTCCAAGAAGGGCTCGGCGCTCTCCAGGAAGTCGATCCTCGAAGTGCGGTAGTGCATCGGAACGACCCAGCAGGGGTCGAGCCGGCGGGCGATCGCAGCGGCCTGCTGGGCGCCGATCGTCGCGTCGTTCGCGGTGAGGCGAAACGCCGATTGGCCGTGCCACTCGACTTCCATTCTGTTCCTCCCGGCTCTCGTGGCGAGCGCGCGAGCGATCCCGCGCGGCAGCGAGGCCAAAATAATACAGGCAACCTGTTCAGGCTTCCTGTAGATTTTGCCCGGTATGGCAAGCGACACGGATCCCGCCTTGGTGGCGAGCGAGCTTCGCGCCGTGCTCGGTGGTCTGGTGCGCCGGCTGCGCGCCGAGCACCGCTTCCCCCTCTCCCAGGGCGCCGTGCTTGGCAGGCTGGATCGTGAGGGCGCGCTGAGCGTCAGCGACCTCGCCCAGGCCGAGCGCGTCAGGCCGCAGTCGATGGCGCAGACGGTGAGCGACCTGGAGGCAGACGGGCTGGTCATGCGGCGCCCCGATCCCAATGACCGCCGCCGCGCTCCGGTCGAGCTGACCGCCGAGGGACGGGTGGCGCTCGAGGCGGAGCGCCGCCGGCGCGAGGGCTGGCTGGCAAGTGCAATCGCCGAGCAGCTCTCACCCGAAGAGCAGGCCACCTTGCGCGACGCAGTCGAACTGCTGCGGCGCCTGGCGGAGAACTGATGGCCGCCACATCCATAAGCCCTCCCGTGCCGGCGGTCTCGGTCGAGGGGCTAGTCGTTCGCTTCGACGAGCTGGAGGCGGTCGCCGGGGTCTCCTTTGCCGTCGCGCCGGGTGAGGTATTCGGGCTGCTCGGCCCAAACGGCGCCGGCGCCTCGTGATCATCGACGAGGGCCACCTAGTGGAGCAGGGCACGACGGCGCAGCTCTGCGCCCGCCACGGACTGCAGAGCCTGGAGGAGGTCTTCACCACCGTGACCGGGCGGCGGATCGACGAGCACCGAGAAGGGAGGCTTGGCGATGCCCCAAGCGGAGATTCGCAAGCTGCGCCACAACCGGGCGCCGCAGCGGTCAAGGAGCGCGAGCGCTTCATGGGCATTGGCCAGCTCGTGATGATGCCGCTCTTCTTCGCCTCCTCGGCGCTTTATCCACTCAGCATCATGCCGGGCTGGCTGGGCGTGATCGCGCGGGTCTGCCTCCCGAGTTGTGCGAGGCGGGCGCTAGGCGGTTGCCGAGGCGAGCAGCACCACGTTCGAGAAGCTCAGCGGCTTCGAGCCACCCCCCACCTCCGCTGCGGCCTGCGTGATCGCGTCCCAGGCCTCCTCCTGGGCCTCGCCTGCGTGCTGCTCGATCATCGCCCGGATCGGGGCGGAGATCGCCCTGATGTAGGCGGTGAAGTGCTCCGGGGAGTCGAACTCGAAGGTGACCTCGTCCTGCTCCACAGCAACCTTCGAGAACCCACCTCCTTCGAGCAACCCGCCGATCGCAGCGGGGGTGGGCCGGGAGAGGGGCCCGGGCGTTCCGGCCGGGGGCGGGGGCACATTCAGCCGCTCCATCGTCGTCCTCATCGGAATCGAGAGGAAGGGGACCCGATCGGGCTCGCCCCACGAGCTGATCGCGATCCGCGCGCCCGGCTTGAGGAAGCCTCGGATGCGCCCCGCGGCGGCCTCCGCGTCAGGCTCGAAGATGATTCCCCAGCGCGAGACGGCGGCGTCGAAGCTCGCGTGCGGAAAATCGAGGCTGGAGGCGTCCGACTCCATGAACTCGACGTTGCCCAAGCCGGCCGCCGCCGCGCGTTCACGCCCGAACGCGAGCATCTCGGCGGAGATGTCCGTGGCCACGACGCGGCCCTCCGGGCCGGCCTTGCGCGCGGCGGTGAGCGCCGGCTCGCCATAGCCGGCGGCGACGTCCAGGACCCGGCTTCCCGACTGCACGTCAGCGAGCTCCACCAGCCGCTTGCTGATGTGCCCGTCTGCCCTGTCATTGAACTCGCTCCACTCCTTCCATCCCACCGCAGCAGAGTCCCAGTGCTTGTGCTGCGCCTTGCGGAAGTCGACCGGGTCGATCGCCTTGGATTCCATGCTCGCTCCTCCTTACCACCCCATTGCAGTGCACGGCGACGCTAGCCGACTCGGGTCACCGGCGGACTCGCAGCGACGATTGCATCGCTTCCGCTTCGGCTCCGGATGACCGGCAGCACGAGGTCAGGTCGTCCCGTTGCGCCAGCGAACCGCGCGCCTCCCTTCGCGTGGTTGCAGCACTCTTGACCGACTGCCAGCTCACTCTCGCCGTGGACGAAGGGCACTCATCTGGACATCGACCCAGCTTGGACCCGAGGCTCTCGCTCCACCTGGCGGATCCGGGAGCCGCGCGTGGCGCCGAAGTCTCGGGATATCCCCGTGTATACTGGCGCCATGAAGATCGTCAAGGTCCGCCGCGTCGGCAACAGCAACGTGGTTTCGATTCCCCGCGAGTTCGAGGCGCACGGTTATGCCCCGGGCACCTCCGTGCTGGTCGAGGAGCTCGACGGCGGCGAGCTTCGGATCCTGCCGACCGAGCAGCTGCGGGAGAGGATCCGCACGATCGGCGAGCGCGTGGTCGCCGAGCACCCCGAGGCGTTGAAGATCCTCGCCGAGCACGACCCAGACTCCGAGTCAACTCCACAGTAGATCGCCGGTGCCCGAGGTGGAAGGCACGGGCGAGCCGATCTACCTGGAGTTCGTCGACGCGCTCGGGCTGTACGCGGCGATCATCAGCGGCACGCCCGCGCAGGCCGCCGATCAGCTTCGCGACCAGGGCGCTCTCGAAGGCGCTCTCGCCCGGCCGCGCAGCTACGCCGACTACGAAGACGCCGATCATCGCGTTGCAGGCCGCCGCCTTGGCGCACGGCATCGCCGAGAGCCAGGCGTTCATCGACGCCAACAAGCGCCTGGCGCTCGTCGCCATGCTGACCTTCCTCGAGTTGAACGGCTACCGGATCGAAGCGTCCGATCCCGATCTCGCCGACTGGATCCTCAGCTTCAGCTCCGGGACTACACCCAGCAGCTCGCGCCGTCAGTGCGCGACGCAATGCGGCCGATCGCGTAGCTCAGCTCGCCCACCTGGTTGCTGGTCCGTCCTGGTAGTGCGGTGGGATCCGCTGTCTTCTTGGGAGGAGGATCCCATGACCGTATCCACCGTTCTCGACTCCGCCGGACGCCGCCGCTCGCCGGCGACGATGCCCGGCTACCACGCCGGACGACCGCCCCGCAACAAGGGGATGCGCTATCCGGCCGACCCGCCGAGCGTCGAGGAGATCGTCGCCGTGATGCGCCAGGTTGGAGGTGATCGCCACGGCGCTCGGCTGCGCGCCGTGATCGCCGTCCTCTGGCGTGGCGGGCTTCGCATCCAGGAGGCGCTCGCGCTCAGCGAGCGCGATCTCGACCCGCACCGTGGCTCCATCCTCGTCCGCCGCGGCAAGGGCGGGCGCCGGCGGGAGGTCGGCATGGACGAGTGGGGCTTCGAGCAGCTCCGCCCCTGGATGGCAGAGCGCCAGCGGCTGAGGAGATCATCGCGGCCGTCCGTGCGAGGCGGGCGCCGATGATGCCGGCCAGCGCCGGCCTGCGGCTCTAACCACCCGACGCGGCGACGGCGGGGGCGTCAGGAACGGCGCTCCCGCTTCGTCTTGCGAGAGCGAGAAGCTCGCGGAGCGTCGCGGAGACTGCTGCGGCTCGTCCGTTGCGGGCGTCTACGGCTGGCAGTCGACGCGCTCGCAAATCGCGCTAAGCGGCGCGATTCCAGCGGACAGCGGAGTAGACCGTCTGGCCGACATACCCGCCGCTAAGCAACCACTGCGCCTGGGTGTGCCTGCCAGGCCGCGGTGCTCTGAACTTCTGAGCGACGTTCGGATCGCCATTGGGGTCCTGAATCAGACTGCCGCCGATCGTCACTCCCGTGAGCTTCGCACCACGAGGGGGCCGCGGGAGGCAGAGATCATGCATGTTGTCGGCGTTGGCCGAGTTCGCATGATCGTGGAGATCGGCGACATCGAGCGGGGCAACTGCGACGACCTGGCCGTTCGGCAGTTTGTAGATGGCGCGGTAGGACGCGACAACGGGGGCGCCAACCTCGGCACCCGTGGGGTAGGCCGTGAGTCCGTTGGACCACATCACGCGGACGAAGGTCTTGCCGACCGTGCAACGGTTGGCGTCACCGTGGTAGATCGCAGGCGTGAGCGTCCACGCGTCCACGATGTAGGGGCCTTCGGACAGCGGCTCTACCCCGGCCTTCGGCGTGGGCGGGATCTGCCTCCATCGAATCGCTCCGAGAGCCCTGCCCTGCAGCGCCCCAACAACGCGAATCGCAACCGGCGTCGGGCCATTCACCGAATCCCCGAAATCGCCAATCAGATTCACCGTCTGACCCTCGTCCGACTCGTCCGGCGGGAACTGAAGTGCGCAGGTCGGCGTCGCGATACTTCCATCGCTTCGCACGACTCGGAAGTCCGTGGTCTGAATCGATGAGCGACGGATGAACCAGTTGAAGGTGACGGGGATGTTGTCGAGACCCTGTTCGCCAGTCGGACAGCCGACTGCGTTGTCGGTACCCCACGACGCGCTCAGGATTCTCGCCTCGGGACGCGCGATCGAGCCAGCTCCGGTGGCCGTCGTGGGCAGCATGCACACGAGGAGAACTGCTCCAAGCGCTGCGAAGGCATATCCGGGCAGGCGACGCACTGAGGGCCTCTCAGGGACAAGCATCCGGATGAGCGTAGTTGTTTGATGGACAGCCCGAGTTGACAGCTTGACCTTGACTCACGCGATCGCTCGCCGGCGTTTGGCGGGGCTTTGGTCTTCCCCCGGTTTCGACTGTAGGCGCCGCCTGAATACTGGTCCACCTGCGCCGGCCTAAAACTGGTCCACCTGGCGCAGGGCCGGAGCCATCCGACCGGACCCAGACCCTGGCTCGATCTGGCGATCGAAACAGGAGGAAGGCATTGCTGAGCGTGGAGCAGTGGGCCGAGATCAGGCGGATGGCAAATGTCGAAGGACTCTCCCAGCGCGAGATCCGCGGGCCGCGCTCACGCCCGCTCTGGACGAAAAGCAGTCGCGACAGGAATGCCTGACGACCCAACCGATTCGGTGTTGGGCGACCATCCATGGGTCCGGCCAGGCTCGAGCGACTCGACGCGGCGAACCTGGGTCTATCGACGCAACAGGGTGCGGCGGGCGGTCGAGCGAACCGTGCCGTTCGGCCTGCTCTGCCAGAGCGTGGCGGTCGCCTGGTACGCGCTCAACGCCGACCCCGCAGCCGACATCGATCGTCGCCGGCGAGAGGCGCCCTGGTACTCCCAGAAGCGCGATCCCTCGATGCTCGACGTGCTTGCCGCCCTGCGCCGCGAGCTGATCCGAGCTGAATTTCTGGCGGGAGCGACGCGGAGGCCCTTACCGCAACAAATACGACCCGCCTGCGGCCACGCCTGCGGGCTGCGGCGTAGGTCACGAAGGTCGACTCAGTCCAAAAACACGTCGATTTGCAGGGGGAAAACTATGGCGAGGGTGGGAATCGAACCCACGACACCACGATTTTCAGGCCACAGGCTCCAGAATCGATTTCCTTCGCCAGGATCGGCCGCAAACCGCTTTGGAATGCGGAAAATCGGGATCGTCACCGAGCCATCCTTGCAACCCGCAGACGGCCTGGATTCCTGTTCTTCCGGGTGGTTTCGGGTGGATTGTGGCTATGAGAAACGGATCCATTGCCACTTCGAAAAAAGAGTGAGGTCTTCACGTTTGCCACCAGCCGCATACCGATGCGGATTCCGCGGACAGTCTTCGCAGCGACCACACGTTAAGCGGCGCGGGGCCACACCGGCGCGTGCTCAGCGGCCGCGTCGTTCGCCGCGACGGCGCGGCTCGGCAGGCGCCCAGCCCTCGGCCTGCTCGGCGACCTCGAGGGAGAGCGCCTCGAGCTCGGCAGTGAGCGCGCGCAGGCGCCTGCGGTTCTCAAACCAAGGGCGATAGCGCTCCAGCTGCTCGGCTGAGAGGCGGCGGGTGACGGTCTTGCCCTCGACCTTGCGCGTCCAGGTGACGTAGGGGCCGTGCAGCTTGGGCGGGTCGGCCTTGCAGGCGCAGTTGGGCTTGCCGCAGCGGTTCATCGCCACGTTGATCGTCCCCGGCAGGGCGAAGTCGATCTCGGCGAGCTCGGCGGCGAGCGCGCGCAGGCGGGCCTCGGGGCTCTCGTTCATGGGTGACTTGCGATCCTACGTCGGTCTGTCCGATAGTAATTCTACTGTCGGATACCATGAGTCCCCGAGAGGGCGACCTCGCAGCAGCGGCGATCGCCGCCTACGCCCCCGCCTCGCTCTCCCCCGAGGCGGGGGCCTTCGCCCGTGCGGCGGTGAGGCGGGCTGCTCCGCGCCGGCGCGAACGGGCCAAGGCGCTGCTCTACGCCGCCGGGCGGCTGGCCGCCTTCGGCAAGTCGGTGGGAATGGAGCTCTCCGCCGAGGCGCTGCTGGCGGAGGCGACGATCGAGCGCTTCGTCCTCACGGGTTGCCCGGCGGTCTCCGCGGCGACGCGACGCACCCTGCGCACCAACCTGCGGGCGCTGGCCCGTGTCCATCGGGCTCATCCCTCCCCGCAGCTGGCGCCGCTGCCGCGCGAGCGCGCCAAGTCCCCCTACGGGGAGGCGGAGATCGAGGGCTTCCTGCGCCTCGCCGCTGCGCAGCCGACCGAGGCACGGCGGATGCGCGCCACCGCGCTTGTCTGTCTGGGGGCGGGGGCGGGACTGATCGGGGCCGAGCTTCGCCACGTGCGCGGGCGCGACGTCATCCGGCGCTCGGGGGGGCTCGTGGTCTGCGTCTCGGGGCGCAGGGAGCGGGCGGTGCCTGTGCTGGCCCACTTCCACTCGCCCCTGGAGGAAGCCGCCCGCTTCGCCGGGCGGGGCTACCTGCTCGGCGGCGAGAGCTCGGGGCGGCGCAACCTCAGCGACGCCTTGAACGCCGCGCTTGGCAAGGACGCCTCGCTGCCGCGCCTGGAGGCCGGGCGGCTGCGGGCGAGCTGGCTTTGCGAGTGCGCCGAGCTGATCGGCCTGCGGGCGTTCATGGACGCGGCCGGGCTGCGCTGCTCCCAGCGGCTCGGCGACTTGGTGGCCGAGCTGCCCGAGACCGAGGAGGAGACCGCCGTCGCATTGCTCGGAGGAGGCCATGGAGGCTGAGGCGAAGCTTGAGCGATTGGAGGGAGTCGTCGAGCGCTCGGGCATCGCCCCGCGGATCGAGGCGATGCTGCCGGTCGGGGCGCGGCGGCGCCAGCTCTCGGTGCGCACGCTGCTCGTGGGGATGCTCTTGGTCGCCGTCGACGGGCGCCCCGCGCACCTGAGCCGGGTGCACGAGGCGCTCTGCGCGCTGCCCCAGGCAGATCAGAGGCGGCTCGGGGTGATCGCCGAGTGGAAGGACGGCCCCCACCGGCTCACCTACCGCCAGGTGGAGCGCACCTTCGGGCTCGTGGCGAGGGTACTGGCCAAGGCCGAGCCCGACGGGGAGCCCTGCGAGGAGCTCTCGGAGATCCTCGACGCCCTGCTGGAGGCGAGCGTCGAGCTCTGCGGGAAGCCCGAGACGAGCTCCTACGCCGTCGACTGGACCGACCTGGAGACGTTCTCCTGCCCACCGCCGAAGGGCGGCGAGCGCTGCGCTGACCCCGAGGCCACCTGGGGACACCGGCGCGGCAACTCGCCCGGCGAGCGCGACGAGGCCTTCTACGGCTACTACCTGCAGGTCGTCACGGCCGTCAAGGAGGAGCGCGGCCCCGCCGTCGCGGAGCTGGTGCGCCGCATCGGGCTCACGAGCTGCGGGGTCGACCCGCCGCCGGCGCTCGTGCCGGTGCTGGAGCGGATGGCCGCCGCCGGGATCGAGGTCGGCGACGTCCTCGCCGATTCGGGCTATGCCCACCGGGTGGCGGAGACGTGGGCGCTGCCGCTGCGGCGCCTGGGGGCAAATCTCGTCCAGGACCTGCATCCCCATGACCGTGGGCCGAAGGGAACCCACATGGGAGCAACCCTCGCCAACGGGGCGCTCTACTGCCCGGCGACGCCGACCACGCTGCTGGAACTGGGACCGCTCGCCCGCGGCGCTACGGAGGCCGAGACTGCCGCCCACGACCGCAAGGCCGCAGAGCTCGCCAAGCACAAGCTGGCGCCGCTCGCGGGCTATGACGCAGACGGCTACCACCGCGTCGGCTGCCCCGCCGCCCAGGGCAAGCTGCGCTGCCCCTTGCGGCCTGAGTCGATGCAGCTCGGCCACACCCGTCCGGAGGTCATCTCCCCGCCCGAGCACCCGCCTACCTGCTGCGCCCAGCGCACGATCACGGTGCCTGCCTCGGTCAACGCCAAGACCGCACAGAAACACGACTACCCCTCTGCGGAGCACCGCCGCTCCTACGCGCGGCGCTCCGCCGCCGAGCGCGCCTACGCCACGGTCAAGGACCCGGCCTCCAACGACATCTCAAAGGGCTGGTGCCGGTTGACGGGTCTGGCGCCGATCGCGCTGTTCGCCGCCAGCGTCTTCGTCGCCCGCAACCTGCGCGTCGCCGACGCCTTCGCGGCTCGCCAGGCCGAGGATGAGCGGCGTGCCGCCGAAGGGCTGGCGCCCAAGCGGCGCAGGCGGCGCCGGACCGCGGACGACCTGATCGGCGCGGCAAGCGCGCCGACCTGACTTCGCCTCGCCGGGACGGTCGCCGAGGGAGAAAGCGTGGGGAGAACCGATGGCCACCGGTGGGGAGAAACGGTGGCCGTGGGCGGGGAAGTTGAATGGCCGCTCCCGGAGGAGTCGATGGACATCGGACGCCACCGCGAATCGCGGTTCGTCCGGTTCAAACGTGAAGATAGGTGGAGGTCAAAGGTGAAGACCTCAGAGTGAGGTCTTCACGTTTGCCACCAGCCGCATACCGATGCGGATTCCGCGGACAGTCTTCGCAGCGACCACACGTTAAGCGGCGCGGGGCCACACCGGCGCGTGCTCAGCGGCCGCGTCGTTCGCCGCGACGGCGCGGCTCGGCAGGCGCCCAGCCCTCGGCCTGCTCGGCGACCTCGAGGGAGAGCGCCTCGAGCTCGGCAGTGAGCGCGCGCAGGCGCCTGCGGTTCTCAAACCAAGGGCGATAGCGCTCCAGCTGCTCGGCTGAGAGGCGGCGGGTGACGGTCTTGCCCTCGACCTTGCGCGTCCAGGTGACGTAGGGGCCGTGCAGCTTGGGCGGGTCGGCCTTGCAGGCGCAGTTGGGCTTGCCGCAGCGGTTCATCGCCACGTTGATCGTCCCCGGCAGGGCGAAGTCGATCTCGGCGAGCTCGGCGGCGAGCGCGCGCAGGCGGGCCTCGGGGCTCTCGTTCATGGGTGACTTGCGATCCTACGTCGGTCTGTCCGATAGTAATTCTACTGTCGGATACCATGAGTCCCCGAGAGGGCGACCTCGCAGCAGCGGCGATCGCCGCCTACGCCCCCGCCTCGCTCTCCCCCGAGGCGGGGGCCTTCGCCCGTGCGGCGGTGAGGCGGGCTGCTCCGCGCCGGCGCGAACGGGCCAAGGCGCTGCTCTACGCCGCCGGGCGGCTGGCCGCCTTCGGCAAGTCGGTGGGGATGGAGCTCTCCGCCGAGGCGCTGCTGGCGGAGGCGACGATCGAGCGCTTCGTCCTCACGGGTTGCCCGGCGGTCTCCGCGGCGACGCGACGCACCCTGCGCACCAACCTGCGGGCGCTGGCCCGTGTCCATCGGGCTCATCCCTCCCCGCAGCTGGCGCCGCTGCCGCGCGAGCGCGCCAAGTCCCCCTACGGGGAGGCGGAGATCGAGGGCTTCCTGCGCCTCGCCGCTGCGCAGCCGACCGAGGCACGGCGGATGCGCGCCACCGCGCTTGTCTGTCTGGGGGCGGGGGCGGGACTGATCGGGGCCGAGCTTCGCCACGTGCGCGGGCGCGACGTCATCCGGCGCTCGGGGGGGCTCGTGGTCTGCGTCTCGGGGCGCAGGGAGCGGGCGGTGCCTGTGCTGGCCCACTTCCACTCGCCCCTGGAGGAAGCCGCCCGCTTCGCCGGGCGGGGCTACCTGCTCGGCGGCGAGAGCTCGGGGCGGCGCAACCTCAGCGACGCCTTGAACGCCGCGCTTGGCAAGGACGCCTCGCTGCCGCGCCTGGAGGCCGGGCGGCTGCGGGCGAGCTGGCTTTGCGAGTGCGCCGAGCTGATCGGCCTGCGGGCGTTCATGGACGCGGCCGGGCTGCGCTGCTCCCAGCGGCTCGGCGACTTGGTGGCCGAGCTGCCCGAGACCGAGGAGGAGACCGCCGTCGCATTGCTCGGAGGAGGCCATGGAGGCTGAGGCGAAGCTTGAGCGATTGGAGGGAGTCGTCGAGCGCTCGGGCATCGCCCCGCGGATCGAGGCGATGCTGCCGGTCGGGGCGCGGCGGCGCCAGCTCTCGGTGCGCACGCTGCTCGTGGGGATGCTCTTGGTCGCCGTCGACGGGCGCCCCGCGCACCTGAGCCGGGTGCACGAGGCGCTCTGCGCGCTGCCCCAGGCAGATCAGAGGCGGCTCGGGGTGATCGCCGAGTGGAAGGACGGCCCCCACCGGCTCACCTACCGCCAGGTGGAGCGCACCTTCGGGCTCGTGGCGAGGGTACTGGCCAAGGCCGAGCCCGACGGGGAGCCCTGCGAGGAGCTCTCGGAGATCCTCGACGCCCTGCTGGAGGCGAGCGTCGAGCTCTGCGGGAAGCCCGAGACGAGCTCCTACGCCGTCGACTGGACCGACCTGGAGACGTTCTCCTGCCCACCGCCGAAGGGCGGCGAGCGCTGCGCTGACCCCGAGGCCACCTGGGGACACCGGCGCGGCAACTCGCCCGGCGAGCGCGACGAGGCCTTCTACGGCTACTACCTGCAGGTCGTCACGGCCGTCAAGGAGGAGCGCGGCCCCGCCGTCGCGGAGCTGGTGCGCCGCATCGGGCTCACGAGCTGCGGGGTCGACCCGCCGCCGGCGCTCGTGCCGGTGCTGGAGCGGATGGCCGCCGCCGGGATCGAGGTCGGCGACGTCCTCGCCGATTCGGGCTATGCCCACCGGGTGGCGGAGACGTGGGCGCTGCCGCTGCGGCGCCTGGGGGCAAATCTCGTCCAGGACCTGCATCCCCATGACCGTGGGCCGAAGGGAACCCACATGGGAGCAACCCTCGCCAACGGGGCGCTCTACTGCCCGGCGACGCCGACCACGCTGCTGGAACTGGGACCGCTCGCCCGCGGCGCTACGGAGGCCGAGACTGCCGCCCACGACCGCAAGGCCGCAGAGCTCGCCAAGCACAAGCTGGCGCCGCTCGCGGGCTATGACGCAGACGGCTACCACCGCGTCGGCTGCCCCGCCGCCCAGGGCAAGCTGCGCTGCCCCTTGCGGCCTGAGTCGATGCAGCTCGGCCACACCCGTCCGGAGGTCATCTCCCCGCCCGAGCACCCGCCTACCTGCTGCGCCCAGCGCACGATCACGGTGCCTGCCTCGGTCAACGCCAAGACCGCACAGAAACACGACTACCCCTCTGCGGAGCACCGCCGCTCCTACGCGCGGCGCTCCGCCGCCGAGCGCGCCTACGCCACGGTCAAGGACCCGGCCTCCAACGACATCTCAAAGGGCTGGTGCCGGTTGACGGGTCTGGCGCCGATCGCGCTGTTCGCCGCCAGCGTCTTCGTCGCCCGCAACCTGCGCGTCGCCGACGCCTTCGCGGCTCGCCAGGCCGAGGATGAGCGGCGTGCCGCCGAAGGGCTGGCGCCCAAGCGGCGCAGGCGGCGCCGGACCGCGGACGACCTGATCGGCGCGGCAAGCGCGCCGACCTGACTTCGCCTCGCCGGGACGGTCGCCGAGGGAGAAAGCGTGGGGAGAACCGATGGCCACCGGTGGGGAGAAACGGTGGCCGTGGGCGGGGAAGTTGAATGGCCGCTCCCGGAGGAGTCGATGGACATCGGACGCCACCGCGAATCGCGGTTCGTCCGGTTCAAACGTGAAGATAGGTGGAGGTCAAAGGTGAAGACCTCAGAGTGGCGAGGGGCGGAATCGAACCGCCGACACCGCGATTTTCAGTCGCGTGCTCTACCTGACTGAGCTACCTCGCCATGGCCGCAAACCGCATGGGAATGCGGATGACAGGCCGCTCCCGCAGGTGATTCTAACGGGGTCTCAAGTGGCTCGGTTTCCCGGTTGTTCCGGGGCGGTGCCGGGGAGTTGTGGATGAAAACTGCACCCGCAATACCAACAAAGATCGCGACCAACGGCGGACTACCACTCTGTGCCATCAAGGACAAGCAGGGCCAAAGCCTGCCGATCAGACGTCGGAAGGGCTGGGACTCGCCTCGGCCTGGAGTTTGAGCACGGCCGCGTCCGCCGAAGGGCTCTCCGAGCGCTGAAAGCGTGGCGTAGGTGGGATTGGCGTCGCCGGTCTCGATCTTGCTGATCTCGCTCTGCGGAATCCCCGACTTTTTGGCGCTGGTAGTGTCATCAGACGAATCAACAGGAACGCGCCTCGGCCCAGTAGTCGTCACAATTTTCAAATGGCCTGCGGAAACACCACCTCATCCAGCGATGCGCACACCGCCGCCGCCAGTGCCGCTCCGAGTTCGCCCCCCACTCCGGTGCGGACGGCGACCGTACGCTCGGTCCCCCCACGTGCCACTCAGCGCCGCAGCGACAAGTCCAGCCGCGGTAGCACCCAGACCGCTTCCCCCAGCACGAATGCGGACGGCGCAGCCTTGACCTCGGAGCTGGCCGGGAATTGGGCCGCCGAATATCAGGAGCAGACCGGCAACACCCTGGTCGACGTACAGCTGGGCACCTATACCTACACCTTCGATGTAGCTGCCGGTCGGCTGGTTTGCGGCGTAGGCAAATCGACTACGCCGGAGGGGTCACGCGACAACAGCCGGCAGAGCGGCCATCCCTCGGCGCCAAAGGGTGATCACAAGGGCCACGTCTTCGCTCACAGCATGGGCGGCGGTATGGACATCAACATCGTCCCCCAGCTCGCCGCCCTCAATCTCGGCAAGGAGTGGCGCGAGATGGAGAGGATTGCTGCGGCAAACCCGGGCACCGCTGTCGCGGTGCACCTCGTCTACGACGACAACTCGGACCGACCGGCGGGGTTCGACTACGGCCTAGATCATCCGGACACCGGATTCGAACTCCAGCACTTCGACAACAACCCTTCGACCTGAGTCAGAGGTCATGGCCGTATCGGGGGCATCAAGTCTTCCAGCAGCGGCCGAGAATCAACTGAACGAACTCAAGGACCTCTCCGGCCTGAGAATTCCAGAGCAACTTCCCGCGCTCCTGATGGAGGCGCGGCCGGGTTTGGAGGAGAGCACCTTCCTGCTCGCGCCGAAGCGGGCGAAGTCGCAGAGCCTGCTTGGCGCCCTCAGCTCCATGCGGCTGCTTAGTGCGCAACGGGCCGACCTCGACCTGCTACCGATCGCTGCGGTCGACCACAGCTCGCTTGCCTGCGTGGTATGCGAGCGCCAAGGAGAGGAGCCCGCACCCAACGTCGGCGAGGTCGTGCGCTGGCACCTGACCGACGTCCCACCCGGCAACCAGCGGGCACCGCTCGACACCGACGCCCAGCTCTACCTTGAGACGATCGCCACCGAGGAGGCCACATGTGAGGCCGGCTTGCAGCGCATGATCGAGACTGCCGACAAGTTCGAGGAGTCACATGGTGAGCGCCTGCCGCGCCCCCACGAATGTCGGCCGGTGCGTATCGCCTCCCAGAACGTCATCATCGGCCTCGCCGCCTACCGGCATGAGGCGAAATTCGACGGTTTGGCGGTCGAGGTCTGGCAGACCTGCCAGGTGCCCCACGTGGCGACGCACGAGGGAAACCGGGCACTGGCGGCGCTCACGCTTGCCGAGGCCTTCCGCTCCGGCGGCACGATGGAGATTCGCTTCGAGCAGCATCTCGAGCAGGCGGTTCCGGCCAGCCTGCGGCAGTTCGCGCGAACGCACGGCATCGAGCTGGGGACCGACGACCCGGCCTCGATCGGGCCCGCCCAAGCTCGCGAACTGCTCTTCGCCGTAACCCCTCTGCCCGACGAGCTACGAGCGAGGCTGCAGCAGCGTATCGACGCTGGACTGCTCAGTGCCGAGCGCGCTTGCTACGTGCTGCTGTCCGGAATCTGGGATCCAGCCGAGCTCGACTTCCTGCTCGCCTGCTCGCCCCGCTCGGGCTCAATCCTGCGCGGCGGGGTCGATCCGCTTGATCGCGCCGCACGGCGGGCGGAGCTATCACTCTGCCGCAGCGCCGCCATGCTGGGAATGCTACTTCGGCGGCTGGCCCAGAGGGAAGAGCCCATCACACCTGCCTCAAGCGATGACAACCCGGAAGGGGGCAAAAACGAGCGCCGAGTGGAGGTCGTCGAGGACGCCGCCCGAACGATCTCCTGGCAGGTGCTTGAGGACAGCGGGGCGGTTCGCTTCGAGGGTGTGGCGGGAGGCCGCCTCCCCTGGCAACCGGTCTCTGGGGCCCTTGAGATTGGGCCCGCCCAGCCGCTGATCGTGGTCGCTCGCGACCTGCCCAGCTGCGCGCAGTGGGATCTGGCGCGCGAGCTCGCACGCGAGCACGATGCGGTGGCGGCGACCCTCGAGCCGCACTCAGCCCCCAGGGTCAAAGGAGCACGTCCCAAGAGCGTCGCGCAGCTAGTGCTGCCCGATCGAGTCAGTGCGCTCGATCGGGCCATCGAGACTCGCCTTACCGCCTCAAGGGTGGGGCGCGAATGACCCGCGAGATCGCCACCTTCGTGCTGCTCACGCCGAAGCAATGGGCGGGCAAGCTCGAAGCGCTGGCGGGGGATGCCAAGCTGGCCGCCCGTCGTCAGTTGAAGGCGGCCCCAGGCGACCGCAGCGAGGCCCTGCGCTACGACACCATCTGCAATCAGCTCGAACAGGCGGCGATGGCGCTTGCCACCAAGGGAAAAGCCGCCACGGTGAAGCACCCCGCGGCAGCGACGAGCACGGGCGCGTGCCATCCCTGGATCGACGAGGCGACTGACCTGGCGCCGGACTTCGCCGACGCGAAGGACGTGCGCAAGCATCTCGACGGCGGCGGCATCGCGATTGAAATCAGGGATCCGCTTGAGGTCGGTCGGGTCGAGCCGCCCCCGCCCCCGCGGCGCTCGAAGGCCGCGCCACCTGCCTCGGCGTGGCAGCCCGGCCGCAGCTCGCGCCACCGCGATCCCCAACAGGCTCTCTGGGAAGGTCAGCTGGCGGCGATCGTCAATCGCGAAACGGAGGTCGCGGTGCCAAGCGGCGTCAACAATTTCGCCCTAACCAAGGGACTGCGTCGCTACGCCGACCGCGCCGCAGCAGACAAGAAGACCTCGGCACGGATCGTCTACCGCGACGGATCCGAGGCAAAGCCCTTCCCGCTGGCCTGCCTGGATCTGCACGATCCGAAGCAGAAGGAGCTGGCGGGAATGCAGGTCTTGCGTGTCGCTCTGCTCTCGATACGCCACCCGGAGATGGATCCGGAAGTCGACGCCGCCTGGCTTCGCAACCGGCTGGTCAGCCAGGTGCGGCCGACCGGCGAGACCGATCTGCTCGTGTATGAGCTGTCCCGGCGCAAGCTGCGCGAGGCGACAGCGGATGAGCCGTTGCTGCTGGAGGTTTTCCAGACCGGCCTCGAGCCGGCCGTGGTCGGCTTCTACCGGGCGGTGGCCCACCACCTGCAGAAAAGGCCGAGATCGCTGGTCGTGCGCCCCCACCACTACCGCAGCAGAACGGGCCGGTTCGAGCCTGGAGCGGCCTGGGCGGTCGCCAGATGAGCACCGACCGCGGCGTCGCGACCACCACCCGCTGGGAGGCGCAGTGCAAGGACTGCGGTCGCCGTGGCGACCCAGCTGACTTTGTCTATCCGGACGCCTGGATCGAGGGTGTGGTCGAGCGGGGTGGCACTCGCTCCGACCGCTGCCCGCGTTGCCGCCAGAGACACGCGCGGGACGCGCGCTCGATGGCGGTTCCCTACATCGACCTCGAGACAGTCGGACAGGTCGCGGACAGGGAAAACCCGACCGGGCCCCTGGGCGGACTCGGACCGCTGCCGCCTGAGCACAGGCGGGACACGGTCAAATCCGATCTGAGCAGATTCGATTTCGGTCTGACCGACAACGATGTGAACCGGCTCCTGGCCGGTTTGGAGAAGAAACAGGTTGCGATCGTCGTCGCTGGCACGGGCAGCGGCAAGTCCACCTTCCTGCCCTACCGTCTGCTGGTTCCCCCGGATGACGCCACCTTGCACTTGGCCGACCGCGGACCGATCATCGTCACCGAGCCTCGCGTCTTCGCCACCATCGACGTGGCGACCTTCATCGCAACAGAGCTTCACGGCGCACCCAGCGTCGGACCGGGCTGCGACATCGGCTACCGGGTGAAGGGCAAACCAGTGTTCGACTCCGGCTGCCGGCTCCTTTTCGTCACCGACGGCAGCCTCATCAACTGGCTTCGCGACGGAGCGCTCGACAAGTTCGGCGCCATCGTCATCGACGAGGCCCACGAGCGCAGCAAGAACATCGATGTGATCCTCGCCCTGCTGCGAGCCGAGCTGCCAAAGCACCCGAACCTTCGAGTGATCGTGCTCAGCGCGACAATCGACCCCGAATTTTTCAGTGATTTCTTCGGCGGCAAGAAGAAAGTCCTGGTGCTTGGCGACATCAAAGTCAAAAAGAAGTGGGGGTACGGCAAACCCCTCTGGCCCGACGATCCCGTCCAGCTCGATCATCCCGACTGGGCGGACGACAAGGAGTTCCGCGGGAAGCCACTGCGAGACATCGCAGAACACCTGGCCACCCTTCGAGTCCTGAAGGGACGCGAGATCTCGGTAGCCAGCTGGCGCGATCAGATGCCGCAGCTCGTGGCCGAGCAAGCGGTGAAAATTGCCAGAGGCACCGATTGGGGTGATGTCCTGGGGTTTCTTCCAGGTAAAGCCGCAATCGACGCGGCGGTGAGCATGATCGAGAAGCAACTAGTCGAGGCGGGCATCGCGAAGTGTTGGGATGTCTACGGGCTGTTGAGGAGCACGCCCGAAGACGAGCAGCGCGACGCGCGCTGCGCACGCCAGCAGGGTGACAAACGACGCATCGTGATCTCGACAAACATTGCCGAGACCTCGCTAACGATCGACGGTGTCACCTACGTCGTCGACTCGGGTCTAATCAACCAGAGCAAGTGGGATGTGGCGACGGCCTCCAAGAGCGTCCTGGCCATTCCCCACAGCAAGGACGGGGTGCGCCAGCGCTGGGGGCGGGTCGGCAGGAAGGCGCCGGGTTGGGTATTCCCGCTCTACACCCGCGGCCAGTTCGAGGAGTTCCTCGATCACACCCCGCCAGAGGCGGTCCGCGACGACCTTGAGTCGCTCGTGCTTACCGCGAAGGCGGCGGGGATCGACAACCCGAATGATTTCGACTGGCCGGCCGCGTTCAAACGCCCGGGGGTCAACGAGAAGAACGAGAAGGCGGCGCAGTTCCGCGACGCCTTCGAAGGTGAGCTCAAACGCTCGGTCACGGCGCTGGAACGCCGAGGAGCGCTCGACGCCGAGGGCGACGTCACCGATTGGGGCAACGAGCTGCTCGGCTTTAGCGGCTCCCCGGCCGAGGCGGGCGCGATCGCGGGAGCCGACGAACTCTCCTGCGCGGTCGAGGCGGTGACGGCGATCACGTTGCTCAGCGGCTCGACCCTGATCGGGCCGAAAGGCGTCCTGCTTTTCGACGAGAGGTGGACGCCGACCGCGCGGAATGTCGCCAGGCGCTGCCACGAAGCGATCACGCTCGGGTGCAGGGATGAGCTTGACCTGGCACTCAAGCTTTACGCTGCCTGGGAGCGCGCTGGAGATCGCAAAGAGGCCTGGGCCAACGCCAACTGCGTCAACCACGACCTGCTCGTCGGCATCAGCGCGACCTGTGGTGAGCGGCTTGAATTCCTCTCTCCCGGTCGCAAGTCCCCGGTCTCCGAGCCGATGCGTCTGGAGCTAGCGCCGCGGGTGCGAGCGGTGCTTTCTCGCGCCCTGGTCGACTACACCTTCGTCAGAAGCGGCAGCCGATGGGTCGCAGCCGAATCGCCGGACAACGTCACCTACCGGCTCGCGAACTGCTCGTGGCTCGAGCAGTGCAACCGCGTCGTCGCCCTGCGCCGACGGGCAGCGGGGGGAGGAGGACTTCTCTCCGGCCTGGTTGCCTCATTCGAGTGGGCTGCGAATGCCGGCAGCTGGACCGAGCTTGCGCTTGAGGTCTCGCACCGTCTGCGGGGGGCGGACGGGGGTCTCCCCGGTCCGACAACCGCGGAGACCCTGATCTTCCAGGACGACTGGCCGGTTGGAGCCCGGGTCCGCTGCGCTTTCGACGCCAAAGGGACGATGACGGCCGCCGAGCTGGTCTCGCCGCCGCCGCCGGATCCGCTGGCGGTACAGGATGTCGAAGAGTCCGAGCTTGATCCCGACGGCGAGCCGACCGAGGCCGGAACGATGGAGAGTGCCCCGACTGCGGAGCAGCGTCCCGGCGATTTGGTGGGGGTGCTGCAAGAGCCAGGCGACGCGCTCGTCAACCCCGAGATGGAGGCGCAGTTCCAAGACCTAGAAGAACTCGAGGCCAACGAGGGGAGTGGGGATAAGGAGAAAGGGACGCAGACGAGCGACAGCGCCGATCGAGCGATTGATGAAGGACCGCCCTTTCCCCTCGAGCCAGGGTCCCTTGAGTCCCGCCCGCAGCTGAGTCTCGACTGGGACGAGAGCCCGAGCGAAGGCGATCTGCTGCTCAGGGTGGTCGGCTACGAAGGCCTCGGTGAGGACCGGGTCGTCCGCGCCGTCGCCGAACCGGGCGACGGCGAGCTCGACTCGGGTTTGGCGGAGGCGATCGAGGCAGGAGAAGAGCGTCGTGCCCGCACGCTTGAGCCCGTCGCCGGTTGGGGGGCACCGTTCCTAGTCGCGCAGGACACCGAGAGCGGGCTCGACGTCTGCGTGGCGGCCGACGAGCTGACGCTCAGGGGGGACGATGAGGAGGCGACGCGTCAGTTCGAAGCGGGGACGTCACTTGAGGTCAAGCCACTGCATCTGCGCGAGGCCCACGCCGCGATCGCGGCCTCCCGCTTGCCCGAGCTCCAACGCCATCTCGAAGAGGCGGAGTCGGTCGCGCCCGTGGAGGGGGCTGCTCCTTTCTACCCCGCACGCGTGTTCGGCAAGAGCGACAACGGCCGTGCCGTTGAGGTCCGTCTCGAGCATGGCGACGAGTCGCGCGGTTTGGTGCACCAGTTCACCGTGCCGATGAGGGCGCTCCAGCGCGGCAAGATTCGGACAGCGGAGAGAACGCCGCTGCTCGTGCAGCTCAAGCCCGAGGTCTCGGAGGAGGCCTCGGGCTGGATCGAGCGACGCCTCAGCCATCTGCCCGACGGGCTGGAGGAGCTATGCGATGGAGAGCGGCTGACCGCCCAGCAGGGCAGTCCCACGATCCTCAGAGCCAGCCCCGACATGTCCAAGGCGACCCACGAAAAGCTGCTGGCGCTAAGCGACGGCAAAGCCTGGCGACGAGCGGTGAACGAACTGTGGCACTCCAGCACCCAGGCCGACGGAGGACGCGGCAAAATCGACGGCTGGGTGATCAAGCCCATCTCGAAGGCTCCCCCCGGCCTCGCCGAACTCTGTGACGACGACCTCTTGCAGCTGGAGTCCGGACAGCCCGGACGCCTAAAGGCGACGGCCGAGCTGAGCGAGGAGCTGCGCGACCAGCTGCTCCAGCTGAACGACAGCAGTTACTGGCAGGGTCTGATTGACGGCCTATGGCGGAAGGTGACTGGTGAGAGAGACGTGGCGCCCGACGCCAACGGTTGGTTCGAGCAGGGAATTACCAGTGTCCCCACCGGCCTGGCCGAACTCTGCGATGCCAGCACCCTGGCCTACCAGGAACCCCGGCCTGCCCAGCTGCTGGCGGGCCCCAACATGAGCGAGGAGCTGCGCGACCAGCTGCTCGCACTTGCCGACACCCAGATCTGGCAAGGCACGGCCTACAACCTGTGGCAGGAAAGCAACGGCGGCGGCCTTGCCTCAATCGGCTCCGACGGGTGGGTCCAACGACAGGTGGCGGAGGCTCCGGATGGACTCGACGAGTTGCTCGGGGACGGCTTGGTCTTCATCCAGGGTCAGGAGACCCTGCTGCGTGCAGCGCCGCTGATGTCCCTTGTCCTCAGGGATAGTCTGCTCGCTCTCTACGACGACGACACCTGGCGCGGCATTATCGCCAAGGTCTGGAGGCAGACCAACGCCCTCGGCGTGTCGAGGGTGCAGCACTTGGATGCCCCGAACGACCTCGCCCGGCCGGCGCTGCCCGCCGAGGGCAGTCAGGTGACAGGAACAGTCACCGACGTGCAGAATTTCGGCGTCATCGTGCAGCTCGACAAGGTGAAGCGAACAGCGCTGCTCCACAAGAGTTCAATCGGCGACTTCGGCGTCGCCGATCCGTCGCGCTTCTTCGCCATCGGCGATGAGATCGAGGCCGAGGTCAAGGCAACTGAAGCAAAGCGCGGGCGCAGCCAGATTCAACTCGCCATACCGGGTGTAGACCTTGAGCTGGAAGCGGCGCGTCGCAGCCTCACTGAGGGCGAGCCCTTCGAGGGAACCGTCGGCAACGTAGTCGAGTTCGGCGTCTTCGTTGATCTTGGCGATGCCGTGGGCCTCGTCCACAAGACGGCGATCGGGAGTGGCGGTCGGGTGCTCGACCCACGTCGACTGTTCTCGATCGGGCAGGAGCTGAGCGGCCGGATCAACGGCATCGCACGCAGCAAGAAGGGCAAGCTCGAAGTCAACCTGGGCATGCCCGACTTCGAGCTGCCGTCGCTTCTCAATCAGGTGCGCGAAGCATATCCGGAGGGAGCGTCTGAGCGCGGGACGATCGATGCCGTGGTCGACCTCGGCGCCTTCGTTCGCCTGCGCTACGGCCTCACCGGATTGGTCTCCAGCCGCAAGATGAGCGCAGCGGATCGCGGCAAGATCGCCGGACTCAAGGCGGGTGACCCGGTGGACGTGGCAGTGCTAAGAGTACGCATGGGCAAGCGCCGCGTCGAGATCGATCTAGCTCTCGTATAAAACCCGTTTCAGACAGATTCAGGCGAAGGCCGTCGGGCTAAAGGGTGAATGCGCTCCAGGGTCGGAGGAAGCCGTGGGCAGCGCTGACCAGGGCGGTGTGGTGGTGCCAGCCAAGGTAGGACCGACCCTCGTAGTGGTCGAGCCCGAGCTCGCCCTTGAGCTGGCGGTAGTCGAGCTCGATCTTCCAGCGCAGGCGGGCGAGGCGTGCCAAGCGCTCGGGCTCGGTGTCGGCGGGCAGGTTGGAGAGCCAGTAGTCGGTGGGCACGAGCCCCGTGGGCCGGCGCTTCGGCATCGACCTCTCGCTCAGCGCCAGCCCCGACTATGCGCACACGCAACGTTTCGCCGCCTGGTTCCACGAGGCTGGCCTCGACGGGGTGCGCTACCTGCTGCGAAACGACCCAGCCGCTACCTTGGTCGGCATCGCGCTTTTCAACCCGGCTGGCGAGCAGGATCTACCGGTGCTCTCGACCTACCCAGTGGACGAGGCCACGCTGGCTGCCGCTGCCCAACGCTACGGGGTCGAGGTGGTGCCAACGCCTTGAGCGCCGTCTCCGGCGCTGCCCGCGGGCCCGTCATGCCAGCGGAGGCTTCGTCCCACCAGCGCCTGCTCCATCCCCGGCTCATACCGCGCGCAGCCTCCGACCTGACCCTTGGCGCTGTACATCGCGATGTCGGCGTCGCAGAGCAGTTGCTCTGCTGAGGACCCCGCCGCGGAACTCGCAACCCCAATGCTGGCGCTGAGGCGCAGCGGTTCGGGCAGGCGCTCCACGGCGAACGGCTCGGTAAACGCGCCGGTGACGCGCGCGGCGATCTCCCCCGGCCCGCTCTCTGCCGGCGGGCACTCGGCGAGGACGACGAACTCATCGCCCCCCAGGCGCCCCAGCGTGTCGGCCTCGCGCACCACTCCGCTCAGCCGCTCGGCGACCGCGACGAGCAGCGCGTCGCCGGCGCCGTGGCCCAGCGTGTCGTTGACGAGCTTGAACTCGTCGAGGTCGATGAAGAGGACCGCGACGGCATTCCCGTAGCGGGGTGGCCTCCCCCTGAGAACCGTGATGGGCGACACACGCCCAGAGGTGATGCGGCCCGGCCGACTTGTGGTCGGATGAGCAGACGCTCGCAAATCGTCCAAGGCGGGCGTCTCACGTACGGTCGGAGAGACGCTCGCTCAGTTGCGAGAGCAGGTGCGGTGGGTCATTCCATTGGCCACCTGCCGCTGAATGCCGCGGTACCTCCGCACGGCGATCACGATCCAGATCGCCTCGTGCTCGCTTTCCCCAAAGCTCCGACGAGACTCGAACTCGTGACCCCTTCCTTACCATTCGCCGTCGCTGGGCGACGGTGCCTCCGCGGAACGCTCGATTTAAATAAGGTGTCGCGCCCTGCAACCAGCGAGCCTTAACGGAGTGGCGAGAATGAAATGGCACGGCGCAGGTCTAACGGTCACATGTCTCGTTTGTCTCATATTTGCCGCGACGGCAGGTAGCGCGCATGCCAGTGGCCACGCGCGATCGGGCAAGTCGCTTCAGCTCTCCCTGACGAGCCCGGGCGGTGGGACCGAAGGGGAGCCGATCGGCCTGCGGGCGAAGGCACGGCCCGGCAAGAGATTCGGCCCGATCGTGTCGGTCAGCCTGAACTTCGGGGACGGCAGCGCCGTACTGAGGGGTCGCTCGCTCCTGAAGCACCCGGTGAGCCACGTCTACACTCGTTCCGGCACCTACACGGCGAAACTCGTGGTAACCGGAAAGCGGCACCGGCAGCGTTCGGTGAGCAAAGTGGTGACGATCGGCGCCCGATCGAACGGTTCCGGCCCGGGGCCTGGACCGGGTCCCGGGACCACCCCCGCGCCAGCCGAAGATCGAACTGATCCGGCCCCGCCGCTGGAACTCACTGCTCGGGCTCTCGAAATCGCCCCGGGCTCGACGGTGCCGGTCGAACTGCCGGGACCACTGACGCAGGTCTCGGCCGTGAGCACCGTCAGCGGTGCGCCCGCTGGAGTCACCGCGAGCGCCTTCGAAGAAGGGGTTCAGATCGCCGCCGATGCGGAGGTCTCGCCGCAGGCGCAGACGCTCACGGTCACCGGCGTCGGCTGTGCGGGCGCTGAATGCGAACGCGAATTCGTCCTGCGCGTGCCGCTCACGGTCGGTGAACTGGCGGCGCCGCCCGGAGAGGTCGACAGCTTCACCACCGCCTCGCCGGATCGGATCGCCGAAGGGGAAGACCTGCCGACCGGCGGCGTTCGGCTGCGCGACGAGCTGCTGGTCACCTTCGGGACGCCCGACGCCCCGGGCGATCGGAGCGAGGCCGAAGAGGCGGCGGAAGAAGTCGGCGCGGTGGTGTCGGGCGGGATCGAAGCGATCGGGGTCTACGAGTTCCGCTGGGAAGCCCCGCAGGACCTCGAACAGATCAAGCAGGAGTTGCTCGGTCGTTCCGGTGTCACCGCGGTCAGTGACTCCACCGTGGATGATGTGGGGACCGACGCGGTCCCACCCGGCGACTGGTCCGACGACGGTCCGCAGGCGACCTGGTCCTTCACCCAGGTGCGCGCGCCGCAGGCCTGGGACACCTCCACGGGCTCTGATGTAGGGGTCGGGATCGTGGACGAAGGGCAGGTCTTCGGTGGCCACGAGGATCTCAACGTCACCAAGAAGCTCGGCTCGCGTGGACCGGCGCTCCATGCCACCCACGTCGCCGGGATCGCCTGTGCGAAGGCGAACGGGATCGGCGTGGTCGGCTTCGCCTGGGGGTGCCCGATAACCACCTCGGGCATCGCCGACACCTCGGAAAAGTCGTGGCTCGCCGCGGCGACTGCGGTCGCCGAGCAGCCCGGCGTCGGCGTGATCAACATGTCGCTGGGGCGGAATCATGCCGGTTGCGCGACCACCGCGCAGCAGAACGAACTGCTGGCGCAGGCTGCCGAATACAAAACCCCCTTCCGCGAGCTCTTCCGCGGCCCGATCGGCCGCGACATCGTCTGGACGATCTCGGCAGGGAACAACTGTGCGGCCGGCGTTCCCAGCGGCATGGGCCTCAACTCCGATCTCGGCAACGTGATCACCGTCGCGGCCACCAACTCGGATGGCTCGCTGGCGCGCTTCTCCGACTTCGGCCCTGGCGTGGAGGTGGCGGCGCCCGGTGGCGTCAGCGTCAGCCCGATCGGCGACGGGACGGTCGGCATCTGGAGCACCACGGTCGAATCCTGTTACAAGTTCTTTCACTGCGGTTCCTACGCGGCGAACCTGCCCGACGGGTGGCCGATCATGGGCACGTCGATGGCGGCTCCCGCGGTGGCCGGGATCGCCGCCTTGGTCCGCTCGACACACCCCGACTATGGCGCCAGTCGGGCCGCTGGCTGCATCGTCGGCGATGCCGGCACGAACACCGGCATGGTGGCGAGTCGCAGCTCGTTCCCGTTCCCCACCAAATTTTCACCCCAGGTCAGCTATCCGGCCAACAGTTTGCCGATCGTCGACGCCCAAGCCGCCGTCGCCTGCGACAACCTCTCCTTTGACGGCTCACCCGGGACCGGACCGCCGCCCGCCACGCTCGGCCCGTACACGATGACGGCGTTCGGCCCGGACTCCAGGCCCGAAGGGGAATCCGTCGACGGGGTCAGCGACCCGGCCGGGACGATCGGGTTCTCGCCCGATCTCAGCCATCGCCGCGTGCCCAACAGCTGGGCGACCTGGAGCCACGGCTACACCGGCGACGTCTACTTCACCGAAACAGAGTCCACGGTCACGATGACGCTCCCGGCAGGGACCAAGGCCTTCGCCTTCTACGCGGAGCCGAACACCTTCGACAGCTTCACCGTCGAGGCCATCGCCCAGGACGGCACCTCCTCGGAGCCGGTCGACATCCAGGGATACGCCGGGGCTCGCTACTTCGGCTTCTACGGGACGGGCACCCAGACCGTCGCCTCGATCGAGATCACGGCCAGCGACCCGGCGGGTTTCGCCGTCGGGGAGTTCCAGATCGCACGTTGAGCGTCGGATGAAGACGGCTACGGCGATCGGAGCTGCGCTGCTCCTCGTCGCGGGATGGACCGTGCCCAAGGCGGCAATGGCGGCCGAAGCGGTCCGTCCGCTGCCCGCATCCGACTATTCCGTCGAACCTGTCTGCGGAGTTCCGCTTTTGGGTCACGCGAGCTGTCTGGCGGAAAGACTTGTGCCGCAGACCGCCGCTGCGAGAGCCCGCTCGCGCCCGGTGGGGATGACCGTGGCGCGATCGGAAGCAGGTCCGGGCCCGGCGGCGGGTGCCTACGGCCTTCGTCCGGTCGACCTGCACCAGGCCTACACCTTGCCGACGCATGCGCCGGAACCGCAGACGATCGCCATCGTCGACGCCTACGACGACCCTACGGCCGAATCTGACCTCAAGGTCTATGACGAAGCGTTCGGCCTGCCGGAATGCACGAGCACCAACCACTGCTTCCGCAAGATCAACGAGTACGGACAGTCCTCGCCGTTGCCGAGCGTGGACTCCGGATGGGCCGGAGAGATCTCCCTCGACGTCCAGACCGCCCGCGCGCTCTGTCAGAACTGTCAGGTCCTCCTGGTCGAGGCCGCTTCGAATTCCGACTACGACCTGGCGGTGGCCGAGGACAGGGCCGTCTCCGAAGGCGCAGACGAGGTATCGAACTCCTACGGCGGCACCGGCGGCAGTGAGAGCGGCGCCTACAACCATCCGGGCGTGGCGATCACCGCGAGCACCGGTGACTGGGGCTACGACAACTGGCTGGAGCCCTCCTACGGCGAAGGAGCGAACTATCCCGCCGGCTATTCCTCAGTGGTCGCGGTCGGAGGCACCCACCTCGCCCTCTCGGGAGGCGAACGGATCTCGGAGACGGCCTGGAGCGAAGGCGGGAGTGGTTGCGCGTCGGTGGCGGCGCCGTCCTGGCAGACCTCGTTGCCGAACTGGTCGCAGGTCGGCTGCGGCACGGGGCGCTCGGAGGCAGATGTATCCGCCGACGGTGATCCCTACTCAGGCATCGCCATCTATGACTCGACCACCTACCACGGCTGGGTGACCTTCGGGGGCACGAGCCTCTCCTCGCCGATCATCGCCTCGATCTTCGCCCTCGCTGGTGGGGCCCACGGCGTCGAATACCCCGCGCGGACCCTCTACTCGCACCGCACGGACGGCGGAATCTACGACGTCCTCTCCGGATCGACTGGGGGGAGCGGGGGTGTGAGGTGCTCGGGGGCGGCGATCTGCGTCGCCGGTCAGGGCTACGACGGGCCGACGGGGATCGGGTCTCCGGCAGGCACCAGCGCCTTCGAAGTCGACTCGGTGGTGGCGCGACCGGTGGTGACCGGCGTCTCTCCGTCCCTGGGCCCGAGGGCCGGGGGAGGATTGGTGACGATCTCCGGTTCGAACCTCTCCGGGGCACTCGCGGTCCGCTTCGGCGATACCAGCGCTGACATCATCGAGGACGAAGAAGACTCGATCACGGTCGAAGCGCCCTCCGTCTTTGAGCCCGGGGTGGTCGACGTCACCGTGACGGCATCGAACGGCGTGCGCAGCGCGACCTCGGCTGCCGATCGGTACGAATACATAACTCCCCAGCCTGTCGTCACCTCGATCGAACCCGACGAAGGGCCGACCGGCGGCGGCACGCTCGTGACCATCCACGGCTCGAATCTCGCCGAAGTCGAGGAAGTCAAGTTCGGCTCAAGCTATGGGTACCTGGAGAGCGTCACCGAAGACGAAATCATCGTGGTGACCGAGGAGCACCCGCCCGGGCAGGTCGACGTGGTCATCATCGCATCGGAAGGGGTCAGCAGCACCACCTCCCCCGCCGACACCTTCAACTTCGTTACGCCGACGCATCGCCTGTCGGTCGTGATCACTGGCTCCGGTCACGGCCAGGTCAGTGTCTCGCCGCTGGGGCTCGAATGTGAATCGAGCTGCTCGGGGGTCGGCGACGAAGGCACCGAACTCGTCTTCACGGCCTCCCCGGCTCCCGGCTCCACGTTCAGCGGGTGCTACTGCTCCGGCAACGGGGTCTGTCGAATGCCGCTGGTTGCCGACAGGACGGTCTACGCCTCCTTCGAATCCACGCCGACGGCCACCGGCAGCCCCTTCACGCGCACGACGCCTCCCTCGGGAACGAGCTCGAGCCAGGCCGAAAGCGCCGGCGGTGCGCAGTCGTACGGCGGGTGTATGCAGGCGGCGCAGAAGGCCTACGGGCGCGCTGCACGCGCCGCGAGGCACAAGCACGGTCGCGCACGGAAGCGAGCCCTCATGCGAGCGCGGAAGCGGAGGAAGCATCAACAAGAACGCTGCGGCGCCCCTCGGGTGGGTTGACGAGACGATCCTGGAACCTCGCGGGTCGCGCCGGTTGCCTCACTGACCGTGGCGTGCAGCCGTGCATGCTCATTCGCACGTTACGGACAGATCACCGCCCGGCTTCCATTCGAATGTCCGTTCAACCCCGATTTGAACCAGGCCGGGCTTGACGGAGACCGTAATCTACCCCCAACAAACTGGAGTCGGGATTCTGGAGTCAGGCTCCCTGGGTTGCGTTGTGTAGATCACCCTCGGAGCCAGGATCCTTCCCCACGGAAGGTGCTCCACGCGGATCCCAGCTACTGCCCGCTCGAAATCAGGATCGGCCCAAACATTTGACGCCAGACCAAGGTGAACCGGTCCGCCGCCGAGGGTCGGGCGGCGCTGCGGGGCGGAGCTGCCTGACACCGGGGGCCGTTGGTCCCGGTCGGCTTCTACGAGGTCTCGACCGCAGCTCCTCACCCACGCGAGTGATGGCGAGCTGCAGATTGGTCCAGACTTCTCCCTCTCGTCCGGAGCGAGAGCATGGGTGGCGTTGCTGAGGCGCTCCGAACGACACGAAAGGAGACAAGACCACCGAGAGCCTTAGCAGGTCCGTAGCTCCGGTCGATGCCTCAACAAGAGCGTTCATATGTCGATCCGATGCGCGGCGTGGTGGTCGACCCGCTGCTGTTAAGGTCCCAGCGCAGCGATCGTCGATTCATCAGGGAAGGCAGCGGTATGCGCCACTGGTTGACGCCTCTCTTTTTAGTTCCGATAGCGGTGTTTGGACTTGCTTGTGGTGGTGACTTCACCTCCCGGTGCCGTCGGCGACCCCGGTCCGACGAAGGCCGGATGTGACGCTGTCCTCCGCGCGCGTCCTAAGCCTCTGGAACTCCTCAGGGTCAAGATGGGCAAGGGGTGGAGGAAACCTGGCGGCTGGTGCGGCGGCTCAACCGCTACGTCGAGGAGACGCGTCCCTGGGAGCTGGCCAGGGACGAGGCCGACCCAGAGCGCCTCGACGAGGTCCTCTACAACCTCGCCGAGGGCCTGCGGGTGACGACGCTGCCCCTCGTCCCCTACCTGCCGCAAACCAGTGATCGCCTGCTGGCGGCGCTGGGCGAGGAGTCGCGCGGGCTCGCCGAACTGGGCTCTCGCCCCGGCGGCCAGGCGGTCAAACGCGTCCCGCCGCTCTTCCCCAAGATCGAGGCTCCGGCATAGGGCTGGCGAGCCGATGAGGGGCGGGAACCGGATCGCGGCGGCGCGGGCCGCCTTCCTCGCGACCGCCGTCGCTCTGCTCGGGACGGCAGCCGTTGCGCGGGCCGATTGGCGAGTCGTGCCCGCGCCAGGCGACCAGGTGTATTCGCTCACGGTTGCCGATGCAAAAACCTGGCTCGATCAGGCTATGGGCGGCCTCAGCGTCACCGACGATGGCGGTGGCAGCTGGCACTTGGTCCAGCTCGCGGGCTACGAGCGGGCTCGCGTGGCGGGCGCCGCGACGGACGGCTCGTTCAGAGTGCTCGCCACCCACACTGAATATGGCGAAGAGCCGCTCAACCGGGTATTCCGGGTCGGGCCAGAGGGAGAATCGGAACCCCTGAGTCCGACTTTCGAAGGGACCGTTCCGTATTCCAACGGAGTCGCGGTGTCTGACGATGGCACGACCTGGGTTTCGCTGGAAGCCGAAGGGAAGTTCGCGCTGAAGATCGTCGCTGCGGGCGGAAGCACCACCACGGTCACAATGCCGGAAATCCCTGGAACGGTCGGCTGGGGGGTCAAGCGGACGGTCCTCGGCATGCGTTTGATCCGCTACGGCAACGAAGGCTCGGCAAGCGGGGTGCCGTTGCGCGGCACGTACAAGCTCGGCGAAGGCGGGCAGTTGCTGCCGGCGGAGGTGTACCCGGTGACGCTGGCCGAAGGCGATCTCCTGATCTCGAACGAATCGGGCCGCGACTCATGGGACGGCGGCGCGCACTGGTCGCCCGCTTTCACCCCGGTGGTGGAAACGGCCCCAGGCCAGGGCGCCCCTCGCTTCATGTCGTTCGGCTACGGGATCTGGACGCGCTACTCGCCCTTTCTCTTTCGCCGCTCGGGCCTTGAATGGCCCTCGGGCGTGCCGACGAACTGGGTGGTTGACGGCGGTGCCGACCTGGTTGCGTGGGACCAGCACGCGATCTACCTGCACAGCACCGACTTGCCGCCGGCGCCGACCGAAATCGGCAACCTCCAAGCCGACACGAAAGAGCTGATCGGCCGGGCGGACGAATTTCGCGCTGACGCGGGTCTGCCGCCACTCACCGGCGATGCCCTCATCAGCCAAGCTGCGCGCAACCATTCCGCCTACACGGCCCTGCATCCCGACGAACTCGAAGGGCTCTCCGCGCACAACGAGCGAGAAGGCAAAGCGGGTTTCACCGGAACTGAGCCCTGGGACCGCTGCGAAGCGGTAGGAACCAGCTGCGATGGCGAGGTGATGTATTCACCCGGCGTCGCGGACCCGGTGGGTGGCTGGCTGGCAACCGTCTACCATCGGCCGCTGCTCGGCTCGCCCGCATCCGGGGTGGTTGGTGCCGCGGAAGTCAGCGGCGGCTGGGCGGTCGCGGACATCAAGGAAGCCCAGAACCGGCTGATCGAGCCCTTCGGCTATCCCGTGGGCCGCTGGCGGGGTGAAGACGGCTTCGGCGGCGAGATTCCCGATCCGGTCGCGGCATGCAAGCAGAGTGGCCAACCGATCGAATATCCGATCGGCATCGCGGTCACGCTCTACACGCCGCTTGGGTCCGAGCCGACGGAAGAAGCTTCCGTCCAGAAGATCGAAGTGCGCAAGCGAGGAAGCGCCGCGGTCTTGCCCGGTTGTCTGCTTTCCGACTATGACGTCAACGGAGGCGAAGCCGGGATGTTCATCCTCGGCGAACCGCTCGTCCAGGGCCAGACCTACGACGTGCGGGCGGAATGGACTCCGGGTCCCGACTGGACATACGGCGGCGCAACGATCCCGGCTGCCCCGCTGAGCAAGGAATGGTCGTTCTACTTCCAGCCCGACGGATACGGACGAGCCGCCAAGCGCGAGAGCAAGCACGCCTGTCGCCCGCTTGCCTTGCGCACGATCAAATCGGTGGCCCGCAAGCGCCGGGGCAAGGACCGGCGCCGGGTCTTGGGAATCGAAGAGAAGATGGCGCTGAAGCAGAAGGCGAAGGTGAAGCTGAAGCGAGCCACGCTCATCTACTGGAAGGCCCACAAGCGCTACTCGCGCAAACTGAAGCTCGGGCGGCCGGGGCGCCGGGCGACGCGAGTCGGGCGCACGTCGCTCCTGCGCTTTCGGTTGCCGCGGCAGGTCGTGCGGCGGGTGATCCCAGGTGAGTCGGCGGAGCTGCTGCTCGGTTTCAGCGGGCGTCGCCTCGACAGCTGCAAGCAGGTAGTGCAGATCAACCGCATTCGCAAGGTCCAGATCGGCTGGGTGCACGTGGCGGGGTCCGCCGCTTGGGTCTCGGCCAAGCATCGGCGTCACCGGGGCCGACGCCGGCACGTCTCCCGTCGTTAGGTGGCGAACAGGCCCGGGCCGATCTCCTCGAGTCGGGCCAATCCGCAGAGCGCCATCGGGATCGCCGGCGCCTCGCCGCCCAGGCCGCGGGCGTAGATCTGCCGGTAGTATTCGGCGAAATCTCCCATGCGCGGCAAAGGCTATCCGCGAGTGTCGCGAGCCTGCGTCGGGGATAGTGTGGGAGTCGATTGATCGACTCCCACACGCATCTCTTTCTCTGCGAGCGACCCGACGATGAGCTCGTCGAGGTGGCCCGCGAGGCGGGCGTGACGCGGATGCTCGTCGACAGGAGGAGCTAGGTGCTGCCTGGGGTCTGCTCCCGCTTTGCGCGCGGAGCGGTAGCGGGTAGCTGGCCGTACCGGTGCGACCCGTGGCCCGAATCACCTCTCCGCATCACACCCGCGATCTGGGCAACTTTCGCGCCTGTGTCCGCGAGGTCAGGGGAGCGTTGGAGGCTCCTCCGCCGGGACGACATCGAGCCACTCGAGGCCCTCGGCCACCCGCCGCGCCTGAGTGGCCAGCCGGTGGGCGTGCTCGTTGCCCTCGGTGCCATCGTGCCCCTTCGTCCACCTGAAGCGGACGTCGCGGTGACGCTTGGCGGCGACGATGAGCTGCTTCCAGAGGGCGCGGTTGACGACGGAGCCGACGCCGCTGTCGGGCCACCCGCGCTCGCGCCACTTCGGGAGGTACGTGTTGTAGCCGTCGACGACGTACTTGCTGTCGCTGAGGAGCTCGACGTCCTGCCCCTCGGGGATCGACTCAAGCGCGAACACGGCCGCGCGGAGCTCGGCCTGGTGGTTGGTCGCCCTCGCCACGGCGCGGTTCCCTTTGAGCAGGAACTCGCCGTCCACGTAAGCGACGAAACCGATGCCGGCAGGGCCGCCAGTCATGCCGCTCCCGTCGCTGTAGACCTTGAAGACCACCGATTCCTGTATTCGACATCCTAGCCCGTCGCCTCAACCCCCACGGGGACCGGCCCGAATAGGGCGTTAGGGGGTCGAACAACGCCTCGAACGATAAGCCGTCGTAGTCGTCGTTGGTGGCGGTCGAGTGATCGGCGGGCTGTTGCCTTCGCGTGGTTGCGAGCGCATCAACCACCGCGCCCGCGCTCCTGCAATGGACGGAGGCTGTCGCACAAACCCCCGACGGCCTCGCTGGAGCCTTTCTAAAGGTGGGTTCCGAAAAGCTGCAACTCGATCGCTCGGCTCGCCACGCTCAGCCCGGCGTCCGCTCTCTCACCAGCTCCAAGGTGCATTGCAGCCACCGCGGCGCAGCTTTCCGCGGAAGGCTTTGTGCGACAGCCTCCGCGCAAAGCGGTAGAACTCGAGCAGCCTAACGATCGCGCTCTCGGTACCGCCGACGCTCGCGGTCGGGGCCCCGGCCATCGCGCGGCCTCGACCGGACCCAAAATCGCCATGCGAAACGATCGGGATCGGTGGCCGCGGTCAGTCTGGCAAGTGCACGCTCAGCCGGCGGGGAACGGAAGGAAGAAGCGGACCACCGGCTTCCCGGGTGGTCGTTTGCCTTCGAAGTCGGACTTCCAGTGGACATGAAAGCAACCGAGCGTGGTGTGGCGCCTGTGGTCGGGACGAGCGACTATCGGGCATTGCCATCGGTGGCCGAACAGACGGAAGGTGAAGAACACGCCATCGGTCCCGTCGGCGTGATGCCACAGCCTCCGCAGTCGCCCACAGGTCCATCTCGGCGGCGCGGAGGCGGTGATCTGGCGACCTTCCCAGCCGACGGCCGGAGGAATACAGCCCGCGAAGTTTCGGCCGTAGGCGCGCCCTTTGGAATACCACAGGCCCGCGGCGTGGCCTCCGGCCGACGGGCTTGCGGCGGCCGGAGCGGCGAGACAAAGGCAGGCGAGCCCTACGAGGACGACGACGTGATGACGGTGGCTGCGAGGCATCGAGATCATCCTGCGGTCAGGGGGCATCGGTCCAGAGGGATCTTGAGCCCACCCGGCGCTCGGCCGGGCACGCGAAGCTTTGCCTTCGTGAACACCGTGCGCCCGCAACCGGCGCGTGGATCGGAGAGGCGGATCCGGACTCGATACCAGCCCGCCATCGGGTACTCGATTTCCCCACTCGCCGTCGCGGAACGAGGCCCCCAGTGCAACCACCGCAGACGTCTGGTCAGCGTGTATCCCGCCTGCCCGCTGATGGGATCCCTGCGGTCGTGGAAGTCGCAGGCCCGAGGCCTGAACCGATACACGAGGGAGTTCGCACCGCCGCAGAGGACGTCGGCGCGCACCGGGCCCGGAACGTCAGCACCGGCTGTCGTGCTGATACCCGTGTAGAGTCCCAAGGTGCCGGCGGCCACCACACATAGCCGGACGAGATGGCGCCTCAGGCTGGCCGAGCTGCGGAATGGGTTTCTGGCCTTGGGCATCGGGAGAGCGGAACGAGGTCCCCTCGCTTCGCCGTTCGACATCCGCGAATATATCCGCCGGCCCATCGTGCGCGCCGCAGCCTACCAGCGGCGAGAGCAGGAACTCCTGTCACCAGGTAGCTGGTCACTTTCAGGAGACCCCGACACATCTGGCACCGAAGGTCTCATTCTCTTCGGCGCTGGCGGCTGGCTCGAACCGGAGGAATCCGAAGAAGCCGAAGGTTGGCTCTACTTGACCGAATACTTCTCTCCCAGGCATCCGCACGGTGTCCCCGATGACTGGAGCCAGGTGATATTGACGATCGAACCTGAGACCAGCAACGAACATCTGACGATCGCTCATGCCAGCGGCGCCCTCAGATCGTCCGTATTCCCGTCGGCGGTGCCGATGATCCCCGGACAAGACGGCGGTTGACTGGTCCAGTCCTCCTGTTGAAAGACCGCCCGACGGGCGGTCTGACCCAGCTGGTCACCCACGGACGCCACCGGTCGGCGAGCCTACGAAGCGGGGCGGCCTCCGGCGACAGAAGCACGGGTTTGGTCGGTTTCTTGACATCGAGGCCGTACAGGTAGTTCGCGACGTCATAGCTGTCCTTGGTCGACCCCTCCCCGACCCAGAAAATCTGGTTTCCGGCCAGCACGGGCTGCGCGACCGCGGCGAAGGCGTGCCCGGTCCAGTGTTTGCTGGCTAGGATCTCGCCCGTCTCGTCCACCAGCCGGTAGTTCATCGTGACCTGCTTGCCGTGCAACTCATCCCAGAGCACCGCGAAGTCACCGTTGCCGAGGTCCACCAGGGCAGGCTGCTCCTCGAGGAATTTCTTCGTCTTGGGCTCGCGCTTGGTCAGCCACACCAGCCTGGTGGCACCGGTCGTCGTGTCGGTGGACGTGAGGTAGACGTTTCCCATCAGGGTCGAGCTGTGCGAGGCCACGCCGTCTACCTTGTGGCCGTTCGGGACCGACAGGCCGACCATCAGCGCATCGGCTTCGGTCGCCGCGAAGCCGTTCACCGTGACTCCGGTGTAGTTGACGCTGGACATGTCGTGGTGGGCCAGGGCGGCGTTGTCCTTTGGCACGGTGAAGGTCATGTAGTCGCTCTGCCGCGGTTCCGCCCAACAATCGGAGGGGTCCTCGCCCAGTGGTTCGCTGGTCGCCGGGTCGGTAGGCGTGCCGACCGTCGGTCCACAATCCACGGTGTCCCAGAATCGGCCGTGTTCAGGAGCGAGATAGCCGGGCATGACGCCGAGTTGCACGCCGCGCGGATACGCGTCGCCGTGGTCGATGAAGAAGACGTCGTTTCCCGAGATGCCGATGTACTCACGGAAGGAGTGCGACGCGTAGGGGCTGTCGGGGATTTCGCTCGCGGTCATCGTCGTGGTGTCTACGGCGAGGGAGAGATTGACCTCGTGATGATCGGCCCAGTCATTCTTGATGTGAAAGATCAGCCTGGACATGTGCACGATGAGGGTCGTCCCGGAGAGGGCCATGTCCGGAGCGGAGTCGCCCACACCGTCGTAGACGCCTATTTCGTCGATGCCTCCGGTCACTTTCGCCACGCCGAGGAGGTGCAGATTCTGGTCGTACTGCCGGACCTCGATGACCACGCGGGTCTTGCTCTGCTTCGGGTTGTCCCGCCCGAGCAAGGCGTAGATGTGGCCGTCCGAGCCGAGGTAGGCGTCCGTCAGGGTCCAGCCGGAGATGCTCGCGTTCCTTACGGAGCCGCGGTGGTGGTTGCCGAGGTTGAAGGAGGTCTCGACCAGCCTGTTGTTCTTGGTGGCGAGCACGAGCAGCCGCTTGTCGGCGACACCGAGGAAGTAGGAGTCCGGGGAAGCCCACTCAGAGAAGGCAAAACCGCCTCGACCTTCGCTGCTCGCGTCCGCCTCCCCGTAGCCGATCTGGGAGGTCGCCAGGTCGGGGCTCATCTCGGCGAGAGCGTATTTCGCATCCCCGACGCGAAGACCGAGACCGGCGTCCGCGAGGTCGAGATGAGCCCCGACCTGGTCGAGGTCGTGATCGAGCACATCGACCGGCTGCGGCGCGCGGGACTGCCAACCGGACCGAACGCCTACCTCGTTCCGAACCTGCGCGGCGGGCGGATGTCGCGCTGGCGGGTCGCACAGATCATCACGAAAGCTGCGACCCTGGCAAGCGAGCGTCTGGCGGAGAAGGGACTGCCGCCGCTTCCCAACGTGACTCCCCACACCCTGCGGCGCACCTACATCTCGATCGCCCTGCTCGCCAACGAATTCGATGTCAAATTCGTCATGGCCCAGGTCGGCCACGCCGACTCGTCCATGACCATGGATGTCTACGCGCAGCTGGAGCAGCGGGTCAATCGTTCCCACGGCAAGAGCTTCGATCGTCTCGTCCGCAAGGCGCGCGAGCAGGTCAAGGGGCTTCCGCTCGCCGTCCCTGACGAATCCCGGAGTGGCGATGCGGCGGCGATCAAGCCCAAAACCCAGCGAGTCAAGTCAAAGCGGCGGTAGGGACCAACCACGCCGGTTCGCCAGTCAGATCCGCATATCGAAGCCCGTTACCGCGAAAGGTCGGTCAAGGACCAAGGACAGCAGCGAAATTCGGCACGTTTGCTCGCGTGAGCGCCGCCAGCAGCTCGTCAACCGGTTGACCCCCCGCCCAAACTTCGGCCTGACTTTCGACGATCCGCCTGAAAGCCTCCGGCTGCTCTTCGCATTGCTCGACGAGGAACTGGTCGAGACTGGGAACTTCGACGCCATGAAGCTGCAGCGGCTCCTTCAGATAACCGCGGTCGAAGGTAAAGAGGAGGTCAGCGCCACCGGCTATCGCCAGGGCGCAGACGTGGATATCGTCGGGGTTTCGCGTCAGAGATGCAACCTCAAGGTCATCGGGGACCGCGGAGATGTCAACGCGGCCGGCGGGGAAGTTCTGCGGCAGGTAGTCGACCCAGCGTGCCGCGGCCTCCTCCGCCAGCCCCTTCTTCTCGATCAGCGACCGCTTTGCCTCGGCCAGCAGCTCCTCGCTCCAGACGAGGTCGAGCAGCCGCAGGCGTTTGGCGACGCGCCCGATCAGATCATGCAGGACGCGCGAGAAGATGATGTCGGTGTCGAGGACCGCGCGCGGCGGGTCTGTACGGCTCACTCGGGCGGTGCGCCCATCGCGTCGAGGTCTCGTGACCACTCGGCTGCGATGTGGTCGCCTTCGGCGCGGCGCTCCTCGAAAGCGAGCACCGAGCCGAGCTGAACCTTCCAGTAGCTCGAACCTGGCAGCTGCTGCGCGGACAACTCGCCGTAGCCGATCAGGCGCATCACGTGCTGGCGGGAGAAGCCGAGCCGCTCGGCGGCCTGCTGGGGCGAAAGCAGCTCCTGCTCCTCGGCCACGGTGACGGCGACCCGCTTGCCCTCACGCAGCAGCCTGTCGACCTCCTCCGTGACGAGGGCGGCTTGATCGCCGGCCGTAGGGTCCAAGTGCAGGGTCTTCATCTGGCTTCACCATAGCAATAACCTGCCCTACCTGCACATAAAGGCCCTCGAAGTGGCTATGAAGTGGCTATGACCCCGGAAAACCACCGAAATCGCCCAAAACGACGCTGGAGGTATCTGGGCGTAAACCGCTTGCCAGAGCGGTTTGCGCGGCTCCCGAAACCGCACTTGCGTCGAAACGCCACACGATTTTCAGTCGTGTGCTCTACCAACTGAGCTACCTCGCCTCGGATGAGGGCGCGGGTGGCCGCGCAGGCGAAGGCTAGCGGCCGGGGCGTCCGTGGGGCTGCTTGGATTGGCTCGTGGCTTGGACTCGTGCAGGCGTCGCCCTCGGGACGGTCGGCTTGGTCGCTCTGGTTCTGCTGTCGGGCGGCACGCGGGCCGATCCGCGGACGCCGCCGGCGCTGCCCGGGCTGCCGCCGCCGTTCCTTGGCACGGCCGTGGTCGGCGACGGCGGTCGGACCGGCGCGGTCGACGCCTACGGCGACGTGGTCGGTCGCTGGGCACCGGGCCCGGCCGGCCGCTCGCTGATCTTCAACCCGTCCGCCGGGCAGGCGGCCGGCAGCGTGCCGTCGGACACCGGGATCGTCGCTCGAATGCGGATCGAAGGTCGATCGATCCCGCTCTGGCGGGCGGAATCCGTCACTCAGAGCTACCTGCCCGGGACCAACGTGCTGCGGACCGTGGCGCACCTGCGAGGAAGGACGAAGGTGGTCGTGCGATCGATCGGCGGGTCGGGAGCGCCGACCGCCGACCGCCGCTGGCTCGCGCGAGCGCGACCGCTGGGCGCCGCCGCGCCACGCTGGGCGCGGGCGATGTACCGGCGTTCGCTGCTCGTGCTGCGGGCGCTGACCGATCGGAGGACGGGCGCCGTCGCCGCCGGAGCGCGCGAAGGCTGGGCCTACGTCTGGCCGCGCGACGCGAGCGCCGTGGCGATGGCGTTCGCCTCCGCCGGCTACCGCGGCGAGGCTCGTCGCGTCGCCCGGTTCCTGCTCGGGCTGGACCTCTCCGCCGCCGCGCGGTTCCGCGGAACCGGCGAGCCGGTACCGGGACGCGCGGCCCAGGGCGACGCGGCCGGCTGGGTTGCGGCGGCCGCGCGTGCCGCCGGCCTGCCGCCGCCTCGCGCCGACTACGCCTGGCGAGACCGAGCCGACTACCAGGAGGGTGACGCCGGCGACTATCTCGCCAACGCGATCGCCTCAACGGCCCGCCGGCGGGAGGAACGGGGGATTGCGACGGCGTTTGGCGGCGGCGGCGAGCTGGTTCGGGTTGCCGGCAACCGGAGCTCGGGCCTCGACTCGGCCGCCGCCTGGGCGGTACGGCCCTTCCGGCTCCAGGCGCTCTTTCCGCTCGCCCGCCGCACCCTCCTGCGGCCGGCCGCCCACGCCACCCGCTACGGCATCGTCCCCTCCGAAGACTGGAGCGGCGGCGACGATCCCTGGACCGCGCCGACCGCCTGGACGGCGTGGAGCCTCGCGGCGCTCTCGGCCGCCGAGCCAGGGCGGTTCCGCGGAACCGCCTTGCGGGACCGGCGCGCGGCGCTGCGGCTGATGGGCGATCTGCGGCACGCCGCAACGCCCGCGGGCCTCCTCCCCGAGAGGGTCGACGCGCACACCGGCGTCCCGCGGTCGACCACGCCGCTCGCCTGGTCGCACGCCTTCGCGATCCTCGCCCTGCGAGAGCTCTGGCCCGTCCCAGGTGCCCGCGCGGGATCCGCGACCTGGACTAGAGCTGCGTCGCGACGATCCCGAGCAGAGCGACGATGACGCCGCCCCCGACCGCCATCATCGTGTGCTGCATCGCGTCGAACCGGTTGTTGAGGCGCGAGAAGCCGTCCTCCATGCGACGTTCGACCTTGTCGAAGCGCCTATCGACTTCGTCGAATCGCTTGTCGACCGCGTCGAACCGCTGGTCGACATGGGCGGCGAAGTCGTCCAGTCGCTCGTCTGTCCAGCTCTCCCTCACGTCGTACATGTTGCCAGACTACGGGGGCGAATGTAACTTGTGGTCAGCGAATGTAAAAAGTTGCAGCGGGCTTCCGCGCGAAAGTCAGGAATCGATCGCCGCGAGGGCCGCCGCGACTGCCTCTCCGGGGCTCCCGGCCGCGACGATGCCCGGCGCCGATTCCATCGAGCCCTCACCCTTCAGCGTCCAGCTGTCGAGGGCGACGACGGTGCGGCCGAGCTGGCGGGCGTGACCGATCTCCGACAGCGTCCCCCACTCGCCGCCGACCGCGATCACCGCCTCGCCGCTGGCGACGACCGCCAGGTTGCGGGCGTAGCCGATGCCGGTCGAGACGACGTAGGTGCAGTGCGGGTTCGCCTCGGCCGGCGAGTCCCAGGGCACGATCCCGATCACCGTCCCGCCCGCCTCGGCGGCGCCGCGCGACGCCGCCTCCATGACGCCGGTCAGGCCGCCGCAGACGACCGTCACGCCCTCCCCGGCCAGGCGCCTCCCGATCTCCTCGGCGAGCCGCGCCACGTCCGAGTCCTGCTCGCAGTCCCCCGCGCCGATCACCGAGACCTGTCGCCGCCCCTCGCTCATCACGGCGCGGAGTCTTGCATCGAGCGCATCAACTCGAGCGCGCCCGCCTTGTGCAGCGGTTCGTTCAGGTTGCCGCACTTCGGGCTCTGCACGCAGGAGGGGCAGCCGGACTCGCAGGGGCACTCGGCGATCAGCCGCTCGGCGTCGCCGAGCAGGCGCTCGAACTGCTCGTAGCCGCGCAGCGTTATCCCCACCCCGCCGGGATGGCCGTCGTAGACGAAGATCGTCGGGCGGCCGGTCTGGAAGTGGACGTTGGTCGAGAGGCCGCCGATGTCCCAGCGGTCGCACATCGCGATCAGCGGCAGCACCGCGATCTGGCCGTGCTCGGTCGCGTGCAGGGCGCCGAGCAGGACGTCGGGCGGCAGCGCCCCGCTCAGCGCCGGCGGCAGCACGTACCAGAGCGCCTGCGTCAGGTAGCTCTGCTCGGGCAGCTCCAGCGCGACCACGTCGATCGGCTCCTGCTCGGAGATCGAGACCCGCTGGAAGGCGATCACCTGCTCGGTCACCGAGACCTCGCCGAAGTGCAGCTCGACCCCCGCGGTAGTCCGCTGCTCGCGCACCCGCTCGATGTAGATCTCCGTCTCCTTCCTCGGCCGCGTGTACCAGTCGCCGTCGAAGCGGGAGACGATCGCCCGCCGCCCCTCGACGTCGAGCTGCTCGACCTCGTAGGAGCGCCCGAGGTGGAGGTAGACCGCGCCCGGGTGGATCGTCGTGAAGGCGCGCTCGGCCTCGACCAGGCCGAGCATCTCGCCCGAGTCGCGCTCGATCACCGCAACCGAGTCGGCCGAGGCCGAGCGCAGCGGCACCTTCGCGGCGACGAACTCGCTGCTGCGTGGCAGCAGCCGGCCGCCGGCCCGCCGCAGCTCGCCGGCGCCGACCAGCCGCTCCGCCCGCTCGCGCCAGCCTGGCCCGAGCACCTCGTCGTCCTCGGCGCTCAGCGGCAGCTCGTAGGCCGCCGCGAGCAGATGCCGCGCCGCGATCTGCTCGCTTTCGGGGTCGAGGATCGCCGCCTCGACCGGCCGGCCGACGAACTCGTCCGGGTGGCGGCAGAAGAACTGGTCGAGCGCGTCGGCGCCGGCGACGTAGACGGCGAGGCCGCGCCGCTGCCGCCCGGCCCGTCCCCACATCTGCCGCAGGCTGGCGACGGTGCCCGGGAAGGTGACGCAGATCGCCGCGTCCAGCTCGCCGATGTCGATTCCCAGCTCGAGCGCGTCGGTCGCCACCACCGCGAGCAGCTCGCCGGCCGCCAGGCGCGCCTCGATCTCGCGCCGCTGCTGCGGCGTGTAGCCGCCGCGGTAGGGGGCGATCCGCTCCGCCAGCTCGGGCTTGCCGCGGCGCTGAAGCGACTCCCCGGCGAAGCGCTGGATCAGCTCGATCCCGCGGCGGCTTTTGAGGAAGCAGATCGTCCGCACGCCCTGGGAGACCAGCTCGGCGAGCAGGTCCGCCGCCTCCGAGAGCGCCGAGCGCCGCGTGCCGCTGGCCTTGTCGATCAGCGGCGGGTTCCACATCGCGATCTCGCGCCCCGCCCGCGGCGCGCCGTCGTCGTCGATCAGCTCGAACGGCTCGCCGACCAAGCCCTCGGCCAGCTCGAGCGGGTTGGCGATCGTCGCCGAGGCGAGCAGGAAGCGCGGCTCGGCGCCGTAGGCCCGCGCCACCCGCCGCAGCCGCCGCAGCACGTTGGCGACGTGCGAGCCGAAGACGCCGCGGTAGGTGTGCGCCTCGTCGACCACGACCCAGCCGAGGTTGGCGAGGAAGTCGCCCCAGCTCTTGTGGTTCGGCAGCAGGCCGACGTGCAGCATGTCGGGGTTGGTGAGGACGAGGTTGTTGCGGCGGCGGATCGCCGGCCGCTCCTCGCGCGGCGTGTCGCCGTCGTAGATCGCCTCGCGCAGTCCCGGCGGGCGCAGCGCGGCGAGCTTGCGCGCCTGGTCCTGGGCCAGCGCCTTGGTCGGGTAGAGGTAGAGGGCGCGGCGCTTGGGGTCGCGGGCGATCCCGTCGAGCACCGGCAGGTTGAAGGCGAGGCTCTTGCCCGAGGCGGTGCCGCTGGTGATCGCCAGGTTCGAGGCGGCGGCGGCGCGCAGCGCCTCGCGCTGGTGCGAGTAGAGGCGCTCGATCCCCGCTCGGCGCAGCGCCTCGACCAGGCCCGGGTCGAGCGAGCGCGGCATCGCCACCGGCTTCGAGGGACGCGCGTCCTCGGAGGACTCGGCGACGATCCGCCCGTCCCGCCGCGCCGGGTCGATCGCGATCGCCCAGGGAGTCTCCAGCAGGCTCTTCGCCACTATCCCGGACTCCCCTGTGACGACTTGTTCTCGCTATGCGAGAACAAGTCGTCACAGACGCCGCCCCGGCGCACGATCCGACCCGCCACCCGCACCGCCTGCAGCGAGCTGCGGTCGTGGATGCGCAGTGCGTCGGCGCCCGCCCGCACCGCCAGCGCGACCGCCGCGACCGTCCCCCACTCGCGCTCGCCGGCCGGCACTCGCCCCTCCCAGGAGCCGCCGAGCACCACGCCGACGAAGTCCTTGCGGGACAGCGAGACGTACAGCGGCAGCCCCAGCGAACGCAGCTCGGGCAGCCGCCGCAGCAGCTCCAGGTCCTGCTCGACGGTCAGGTCGAAGTCCAGTCCCGGGTCGATCGCGATCTGCTCCACATCTACTCCAAGCCGCGAGGCAACCTCGACTCTCCCCCCCAGCCACGACTTCAGGTGGTCGACGACGTCGTCGTAGCGGCGCGGCGGCCGCGCGACCCGCGGCGGCCCCTCGATATGCATCAGCACGTAGCCGCAACCGCGCTCGGCGACCAGCTCGAACATCTCCTCCGACCCGCCCGAGATGTCGTTGATCGCCACCGCGCCGGCGTCGAGCGCCCGCCGCGCCACTTCGACCGAGAAGGTGTCGGCCGAGACCGGCACGCCCGTCGCCGCCAGCCCCTCGATCGCCGGGATCAGCGCCGCCGCCTCTGCCTCGGCCTCGACCGGTGGCCCGCTGCGCGCCGCCACCGCCCCGACGTCGAGCATGTCGAAGCCCGCCTCGACCAGCTCCAGCCCGTCCTCTACGGCCCGCTCCGCGGTTCCGCTGCGCGCCCCCTCGAACATCGAGTCGGCGGTGACGTTGACGATCCCCGCCGCCAGCGGACGGGCGAGGTCGAGCGTTCGATCGGCGAGTCGCCACGGCATCCGGCTACCGTAGCGACCGCGACGATGCCGCTGCGATGCGTCTACACCGACCTCGACGGCACCCTGCTCGGGCGGGGCAGCTCGCTGTTCCGCGACGCCGCGGGCGGCTTCTCGCTCGCCCAGTCGCGCGGCCTCGAGGCCTGCCACCGGGCCGGCGTCGAGGTCGTGGTCATGTCCGGCCGCCGCGAGCCGCAGGTCCACGAGGCGGCCCGCCTGATGGGCCAGTCCTCCTACATCTACGAGGCCGGCTGCGCCTTCGCGATCGACGGCGAGACGACCCTGCTGACCGGCGACCTCGTCCCCGACGAGGAGGGGACCGTCTACGAGAAGATCGAGCGGCGCGGCATCCCGAAGCTGCTGTTCGAGCACTTCGAGGGGCGGCTCGAGTACCACGCGCCCTGGCACCACGGCCGCGTCCTCTCCCACCTGTTCCGCGGCAAGGTCGACGTCGCCGCGGCCAACCAGCTGCTCGAGACCCACGGCCACACCGACCTGCGGCTGCTCGACAACGGCGCGATCGGCCGCGAGATGGCGGCGATCGAGGGGCCCACCCACGCCTACCACCTGGTGCCGAGGCTGGTCAGCAAGGCGAACGCGGTCGCCGCCCACGCCCGCGCCCGCGGCTACGACCCGGCCGAGTGCATCGCCGTCGGCGACTCGGTCGAGGACCTCGAGGTCGCCGCCGCGGTCGGCCGCCTCTTCGTCGTCGCCAACGGGCCCGAGCGCGATCCCGGCCTGCGCGCCGCGCTCGCCGGCTGGGACAACGTCACCGTCACCGAGGGCGCCATGGGAGACGGCTTCTACGAGGCGGTCGTCTCGACGCTGATGGAGCGCGGCTAGTATCGACCGGGTGGAGCAGGCGACGGTCGCGGAGCAGGAGTACCTGGAGAGCATGTTCTGGCTCGAGGAGGCCGGACTGCCGATGACCGGCGCCAACATCGCCCGCGCGATGCAGCTCTCGCCCCCCACGGTGCACGAGATGGTCGGCCGCCTGGTCGAGGACGGCTACGTCGAGCGCAACGCCGACAAATCGCTCGGCTTCACCGAGTCCGGCCGCGAGCACGCCAGCCACATCGTCCGCCGCCACCGGATGATCGAGCGCTTCCTCACCGACGTCCTCGGCATCCCCTGGGACGAGGTCCACGAGGAGGCGGAGCGGATCGAGCACGCGATGTCGCCGGTGCTGGAGGAGCGGATGCGGGCGGCGATCGGCGGCGCGACCACCTGCCCGCACGGGCACCCGATCGTCGAGGGCGCCCGCGAGCGCGGCGCCCTGCTGGCCGACGTCGAGCCGGGCGCCAAGATCGTCGTCCTGCGCTTCGAGAACGAGGCCGAGGAGCTGCTGCACTACCTCAAAGCGACCGGGCTCGAGCCCGGTCTGGAGGGCGAGGTCGAGGGCTCCGACGAGGAGGGCGTGACGATCGCCTCCGCCTCCGGCGCCCACCGGGTCTCGCGCAGCGTCGCCGAGACCGTCTCGGTCCGCGCCGACCCGGCGCCGCCGCCGCGGGCGGCGATCCCGGAGCAGCTGGTTCTCTCCAGCGACCGCTACGGCCGCTGAGACGGCTGCAAATCTTCGCCTGGCGTTGTCCTCAGTCGGCCGTCTGCGGGTCACGCACAAAAGTGCGCTCCCCTTGCCGACCTCCCTGCGTCCTAGCCAGTCTCGATTTTCGCCGTCTCCCTGATCCGTTCCAATGCCTTGGACAAACGTGACACGCCCTCCGGGATCCGCTCCGGCGGCACGCTGGCGAAGGAGAGGCGGAGGCTGTTCTCGCCTCCCGCGATCATGAAGTCGGGGCCGGCGACGAAGGCGGCGCCCTCCCCCTTCGCCTCGGCCAGCAGCGCCGGCGTGTCGGCCCCCTCGGCGAGGTCGAGCCAGAGGAAGTAGCCGCCGCCGGGGACGACGAACTCGGCCTCGGGGAGTTGCTCGCGCAGCGCCTCGACCAGGGCGTCGCGGCGCTCGCGCAGGGCGCCCTTGACGAACTCGATGTTGCGGTCGAGCGCGCCGGAGCGGCAGAGCTCGAGCACCACCGCCTCGGCCAGCATGTTGGGCGAGATGTAGGTCTCGTTGGCGCGCCTGGCGAGCTTGGCGATCTCCGCCGCCGGGCCGGCGAGGTAGCCGGTCCGCACGCCGGGACTGACCGTCTTCGAGAAGGACGAGGCGTGGACGACCCGCTCGGCGGAGTCGATCGAGAGCATCGTCTCCAGCGCCTCGCCCTCGAAGGGCAGCTCGCGGTAGGGGTCGTCCTCGAAGATCCAGAAGCCGTGCTCGGCGGCCAGCTCGACCAGCCGCACCCGCTTCCCGGCCGAGAGCGTGCAGCCGGCCGGGTTGTGGAAGTTGGGGATCACGTGGGCGAGCTTCAGCGGCCCCTCGTCCAGCGCCGCTTCGAGCTGGGCGAGGTCGAGCCCGTCGGCCTCCAGCCGCACCGGCACCAGCTCGACCCCGAGCCGCTGCAGCATCAGCAGCGTGCGATCGTAGGTCGGCTGCTCGACGGCGACCCGGTCGCCCGGCTCGAGCAGGTGGTCGAACAGCATCCAGCCCGCCTCCAGCGAGCCGTTGGCGATCATCACCTGCCCTGGATCGAGGCTGCCGTGGCGCTCCGCGACCCACTGGCAGAGGGCGGGATGGCCGATCCCGGTCCCGTAGGAGAGCGCCCGCTCCCAGTCCTCGGCGAGGGCGACGCCCGCCGCCTCCCGCACCGCCTCGCGGGGCAGGATGTCGGCGCTAGGAGCGCCGCGCGCGAAGGAGATCGTCTCAGCCGCCATCGCCGCCGAGCCTAGCAACGGCCGCACTCCCCGGACGTGCGGGATCAGTGCGGTATGACCAGCTTCACGGTGCGCGAGTGCAGGGTGCGCAGCCCGGATTCGGCGCGGGCGACGATCGCCACCTGCACCTCCGCTTCGCCGCCCAGCCGCAGCGCGCGCATCGCCGCCCGCCGCCGCCCGCGCGGCAGCTTCGCGCCGAGCTTGCGCCAGCTCAGCGAGGGTCGCGTCATCCGGATGCCGGGCAGCCGCAACCGGCGCCGCTTCCTTTCGCCGTACCGTTCGAAGGCGGTCACCAGGGCGCCGTGGGCGATCACGCCACACGCTTCGCGCGGGCAGCGGGCGAGCACGTTGACGCGGCCGCTCAGCCGCTGCCGCTTGCCGCCGGCCAGCCGCAGAGCCGGGCCGCGGTTGTTGACCACGGTGATCAGGCTGCTGAAGACGGCCGCCGGCGACCCGTTGCAGGAGGCCGTCTGGCCGGTGTAGACCTGTTCGGTCGAGCAGCCTTCGTCATCGGTGACGGCCAGGGTGACCAGGTATTCCCCCGGCCTGCGGTAGCGGTGAATGCGCGTCGCAGCGGAGCCTTCGAGGTGGCCGCCGTCGCCGAAGCTCCAGACGTAGTTGGCGATCTGGCCGTCGGGGTCGAGCGAGCCCGCGCCGTGGATGGTGAGCTTCCTCTTCTTCATCTTCAGGTCCGGTGAGATCCAGAAGGAGGCCACCGGCCCCTGGTCGGGGACCACGGCGACGCCGGTCGGCTTGGAGCCGACCCCGGTCGACCCGACCGCCGCGTTGCGGGTCGCGTCGAGCACGGTGACGGACGAGCCGCCGCCGTCGCTGACGTAGCCCTGCAGCCCGTTCGGAGCGATCGCCACGCCGGTCGCGCCCGGGAAGCCGCCGATCGGGTTGCTGAGCGGCAGGTCGAGCGAGGTGTCGATCGGCGTGATCGCGCCGCTGGCCGGGCTCGCCGCGTACGCCGTGGCGCCGTCCGGCCCGATCGCGATCCCGGCCGGATCGGCGCCGATCCCGATCGGCGGGCCGACCAGGTCGCGGGTGGCCGGGTTGAAGGCGGTGACCGACGCGGATTCGGGGTTGGTGACGAAGGCGCGGCCGCCGCGCGGCCCGATCGCCAGCCGCGAGTGCGGCAGGGGGTCGGCGTTGATCGCGCCGACCGCGGAGAAGCCGTTGGTATCGATCACCGAGATGCCGCCGCTGCGCTGGGCGACGTAGGCGAAGCGCGAGTCGGGCGCGATCGCCACCCCTTCCGGTTCCTTCCCGACCTGGATCGGCCCGATCGGGACCGTCTGGCTGGCGGTGTCGATCATCGAGACGCTGTCGCCGCCGAAGTTGGAGACGAGCGCGTACTGACCGCCGGGCGCGATCGCGATCCCGTCGGGTTCCTTGCCGACCTCGATGTTGGCGATCACCGACAGCGTCGCGACGCCGATCACGGAAACGGAGTTCGAGCCTTTGTTGACCACATAGGCCCGCGTCCCGTCAGGCGTAATCGCCACGTCCACCGGTTCGCCCCCGACCACCACGTTCGCGACCACCGCGTTCGTGGTCGTGTCGATGACGGAAACCGTCCCGCTACCGGAGTTCGTGACAAACGCATCGCGCGCCAAGGCAGTTCCGCTGAGCGCCAGAACGCCCACAGCTGCCACGAATGCGGCGAATATCCCGCGCCTAACCACGCAACCTCCTTCGCTTGCTTGCGACCGGTCCCTCTTTGTGACACATCAGCTCGCACAGAGTTGCAGTCGAGGCTGAAAGAGGGGACTGGGTGGGGGTGGAGCGTCTTGTACTTTTTTTGAAGCGCGGCCCTCGGATGGCAGCATTCTGTCTTCAAAAAAAGTTAAGCGGAACCCCCACCCAGTCCCCTCAACACCTCGACGGCAATCGAAGCGGTCTGGGTGGGACTTTCGCCGACCCGAACGCCCTTCGCCTCGAGCGCCTCCTTCTTCGCCTGCGCCGTACCCGAGGACCCGGAGATGATCGCCCCGGCATGCCCCATCTGCTTGCCCGGCGGCGCCGTGAAGCCGGCGATGTAGGCGACCACCGGCTTGGAGATCTCGGCGGCGATGAACTCGGCCGCCCGCTCCTCGGCGTCGCCGCCGATCTCGCCGACCATGACGATCGTCTCGGTCTCCGGGTCGGCCTCGAACAGCTTCAGGATGTCGATGAAGTCCGAGCCGACGATCGGGTCGCCGCCGATCCCGACGATCGAGGAGTTGCCCTCGCCCGCCTGCTTCAGCTCGTTGCCGATCTGGTAGGTCAGGGTGCCCGACTTGGAGACGACGCCGATCTTGCCCGGGTCGAAGAACTGGGCGGGAATGATGCCCACGTTGGCCTTGCCGGGCGAGAGCACGCCGGGGCAGTTCGGCCCGATCAGCCGCACCCCCGCCTCCTTTGCCTTCCAGTAGGTCTTCAGCATGTCGAGCACCGGGATCCCCTCGGTGATCGCGATCACCGTCTCGACGCCGGACTCGATCGCCTCGTCGATCGCCGGCGCCGCGAACCGTGCCGGGACGAAGATCATCGAGGTGTTGGCGCCCTCCTGCTCGACCGCTTCGCGGATCGAGTCGAAGATCGGCACCCCCTCGACGTCCTGGCCGCCCTTGCCGGGGGTGACGCCGGCCGCCAGGTAGGTGCCGTAGGCGCGGTTGCGCAGCCCGTGGAAGGAGCCCTCGCGCCCGGTCAGCCCGGAGACGACGAGCTTCGTCTCGTTGTCGACGACGATGCTCATGCCGCGCCCGCCAGCTCGACGACCTTCTGCGCGCCGCCGAGCATCGTCGTCTCCTGGTGCAGGTTGGGGAGGCCCGCCCCGGCGAGGATCTCCAGCCCCTCCTCGGAGTTCGTGCCGTCGAGCCGCACAACCAGCGGCACCTGCAGGTCGAGCTGCCCGGAGGCCTCGACGATGCCCTTGGCGATCTCGTCGCAGCGGGTGATCCCGCCGAAGATGTTGAAGAGGATCGCGGTGACCTTCTCGTCGGAGGTGATCACGGTCAGCGCGTCGACGATCGCCTCCGCCTTGGAGCCGCCGCCGGCGTCGAGGAAGTTGGCCGGGGCGCCACCGGCCTGGGCGACGACGTCGAGGGTCGACATGCAGAGCCCGGCGCCGTTGGCGAGGATGCCGACGTTGCCGTCGAGCTTGACGTAGGTGAGGCCCCTCTCGCGCGCCATCGCCTCCTGCGGGTCCTCGACCGCCTCGGCGTCGAGCTCCGCCAGCCCCTCGTGGCGGTAGAGGGCGTTGTTGTCGATCGTCACCTTGGCGTCGAGCGCGACGACCTCTCCCCCCGCGGTGAGGATCAGCGGGTTGACCTCGATCAGGCTGGCGTCCTCGGCCATCGCCGTCTCGGCCAGCTTGGCGAGGATCTCGGCGGCGGCCTCGCGGGCGGCCTCGTCGAGCCCGGCGGCGTCGACGATCGGCCGCGCCGCGGCGGCGCTGAAGGGACGGATCGGGTCGATGTGCTCCTTGACCAGTGCGCCGGGGTCCTCCTCGGCGACCGCCTCGATGTCCATCCCCCCCCTGGCGGAGACCATCGCCAGCAGCTTCTTCTCGCCGCGGTCGAGGATCACCGAGGCGTAGTACTCGGCGGCGATCTCGGAGCCGCCCTCGACCCAGACGCGCTCGACCCGGAACGGGCCCTCGCCGCGCGGGCCGCGGATGTCCATGCCGATGATCGCCTCGGCGTGCTCGCGCGCCTCGCCGGCGCCGGCGGCGATCTTGATCCCGCCCGCCTTGCCGCGGCCGCCGATCAGCACCTGCGCCTTGATCGCGCAGGGGTAGCCGATCCGCTCGGCGGCGGCGACCGCCTCCGCGACGGTCTCGGCGACCTCGCCGCTCGGCACGGCGATGCCGTGCGCGGCGAAAAGCTGCTTGCCCTGGTACTCGAGGAGGTCCATGTTCGATGCGCACTGCTGGGGCGCGGCGGCAGCCTATAAGATGCCGCGCTTCCATGGCGCTGCCGAGTCTCAAATCCATCAAGTGGGTGACCACCGACTGCTACGGCACCCTGATCGATTGGGAGAAGGGGATCATCGAGGCCTGCAGGAAGGAGGCCGAGAAGGACGGCTTCAGCTTCGAGGAGGGACCGTTCCTGGCCCGCTTCTTCGAGGTCCAGGCCGAGATCATGGCCGGCTCCTACGAACTGTATGCCGAGGTGCTGCGCCGCACGATCGTCAAGATCGCGCGCGAAATCGGCTGGGAGATCGAGCCCTCGCGGGCTCAGTTCCTGCCCGACAGCGTCGCCTACTGGCTGCCCTTCCGCGAGGCCAACGCGGCGATGGACCGGCTCGGCAAGCGCTACGAGATCGGGATCGTCTCCAACATCGACGACAAGCTGCTCGGCATCTCGCGCCGCCACCTGCGGACCGAACTCGACCTCGTGGTCACCGCCCAGCAGGTTCGCAGCTACAAGCCCGACCCGGTGCACTTCAAAGAGTGCGCGCGGCGAATCGGCGGCAAGAAAGGCTGGGTCCACATCGCCTCTAACTATGAGACCGACGTCGCGGCGCTGCTGAAGATGAAGGTGCCGGTGATCTGGGTCAATCGTCACAACGAGAAGCTCGACGGCCGCAAAGCTCCCAGCGCAACGGTGAAAAACTTCCGCGATGCGGCGAAGAAGCTCGGCGCCTCGTAGCAATCGCCGCCTGCCGCGTCACCACGTCCTGCCCGTCTTCTAGCGTTTCGCAACTTCGCCGCAGTGGCCGGTTTCGAAACCTGTAGGTCGCCCCGGCAAACGGATTCGATGGATCTCAGCAGCCAAACCCGGCTTCATCTCCGCGCCCTGCCGGCGATCGCGGCCGGACTGCTTGCCCTGGCCTGCGTGCTGTCGCTCGCCGCCGCCGAGCACCCGAGCGGCGCGGCGGCGGCCGAACAGCGGCCCAGCTTCGTCGTCATCCAGACCGACGACCAGACGCTCGACAGCCTCTACGCCGCCTACAGCGCCTACCCGGGGGCGCCGGCGACCCGGGCGATGCCCAACACGCTCAACCTGATCGCCAACCGCGGTATGACCTTCAACCGCTACTACGTCTCCTACTCGCTCTGCTGCCCGTCGCGGGTCACCCTGCTGACCGGCCGCTACGCCCACAACCACAACGTCCGCGGCAACGTCCCGCCGGAAGGCGGCTACACCGGCTTCTCGATCCGCAACGCCTACAGCCACAACATCGCCACCTGGCTGCAGGGCGCCGGCTACCGGACGATCCACATCGGCAAGTTCCTCAACGGCTACGGCGACGAACCGTTCGACAACGGCCAGACCGTGCCGCCCGGCTGGGACGCCTGGCACACCTTGCTCAAGGCCGACACCGACCACTACTACTACGGCTACACGCTCAACAACGACGGCGTGCTCTCGCCGCCCTACGGGGATTCGGGCAGCTGGGAAACGCGCGAATACGGGATCCGCGACGACATCGGCTGCCCGCTGGCGCCGGCCAACGGCCTGCCCTGCAACTACGAGACCGACGTCTTCAGCTCGATGGCCGCTCAGGAGCTGGCCGGCACGCCCCCGACCCGGCCCTTCTACATGCAGGTCGACTACACGGCTCCGCACGGCGACTTCCGCCGCCCGGCCGGGCCGGAGCCGCCGCCGCGCTACTACGACTGGTTCCACGGCGCGCCGCCGCCGCACGACTCCTCCGAAGGCCTCAACGAGGGCAACGTCTCCGACAAGCCGCGCTTCATCGGCGAAGCGGCGGCGCTCTCGCCGACCGAACTGCACACCTATCGCGTCTACTGGCAGAAGCAGCTCGAGGCGCTGCGCGGGGTCGACGACGGCGTCAAGCAGATCGTCGACACGCTCGGGGCGCTGCACCGGCTGCGCAACACCTACATCGTCTTCACCTCCGACAACGGCTTCTTCTTCGGCGAGCACCGGCTGGCCGGCGGCAAGTTCCTCGCCTACGAGCCCTCGACCCACATGCCGCTGCTGATCCGCGGCCCGGGGATCAAACCCGGCAGCTCGACCGGCGAGCTGGCCGCCAACACCGACATCGCGCCGACCGTCGCCGAACTGGCCGGGGTCGAACCGGACATGAGCGTCGACGGCCGCTCGCTGACCCCCTACCTGAGCGACCCCGCGCTGCGCAGCCGCCGGCCGATCCTCTTCGAGTCCTTCGTCGAGACCAGCGACGTCGAAGAGAACGGCGGCGGCCCAGCCGCCACGCCGACCACCTCGGCGAGCGGCGGGTCGAGCGTCAACCAGCGTCCCGCCCGCGGCTACAAGCGTCCGGCCAAGGCCTCGATCCTCGCTCCGCCCAGGGACTACGAGGGCGTCCGCCTCGGTCCCTACAAGTACATCGCCTGGCCGACCGGCGAGAAGGAGCTCTACGACATCACCAAGGACCCGAACGAGCTCAACAACCTGGTCAAGATCCCCGACTACTTCCCGGTCCGCAACTTCCTCGACCGGGAAATGAAGCGGCTGGAGGAATGCTCCGGCCGAAGCTGCGCCGAAGACGCTACGGAAATCCCACTCACCCGCAAGGAACTGCAGCGCAAACGCGCCCAGGAACGCCGAGAAAAGCAGCACGCCAAGGGGTAGCGACGTCGGCACTCCCCCGGGCGGGCGGATACTCAAATCGCCGGTCTAATTAGACCGGCGATTGTCCGAACGGGGGAGTGCCGACGTCGCTACTCGATGACGGCCAGGGTGTCCCCGCTGGACACCGCGGCCCCTTGCGTAACGTTTAGCTTGGTCACCTTGCCGGAGCGGTGGGCGGCGATCTCGTTCTCCATCTTCATCGCCTCGATCACGCAGACCAGGTCGCCCTGCTCGACCATGGCGCCCTGCTCGACCGCGACCTTGAGCACCGTGCCCTGAAGCGGCGAGGGCAGCGACTCGCTCGATGCGCTCGCGGCGCTGCCGGCCTTGCGCTCCCGTTTCGGCGGCCGCCTTCCGCCCGCGGCGGCGGCAGCCGCACCGGCGACCGCCTCGCCGACCACCTTGACCTCGAACAGCCTGCCGGAGACCTCGACCTTGTAGTCGCGGGCGATCACCTCGCCGCCCTCCTCGGGCGCGGGCGCGGCGACCTCCTCCGGAGCGGTCGACTTAAGCCAGTCGCGGTCTTCCATCAGCTCGCGGCAGGTCTCCCCGTTCGCCCATTGCTCGGTGGCGAGGATCGCCTTGTGAAACGGGATCAGCGTGGTCAGGCCGCCGACCTCGTACTCGCCCAGCGCCCGCAGCATCCGCCGCGTCGCGTGCTCGCGGTCGACGTCCCAGACGATCAGCTTGGCGACCATCGGGTCGTACGTCGGCGTCACCTCGGAGCCGGCCTCGACGCCCGAGTCGACCCGGACGCCGGGGCCCGCGGGCTCGCGGTAGGAGGCGATCGTCCCCGGCGACGGCGCGAATTTCTTGTGCGCGGCCTCGGCGTTGACCCGGCACTCGATCGCGTGGCCGCGCAGCTCGACGTCCTCCTGGGACACCGAGAGCGGCTCGCCCGCCGCGACCAGGATCTGCTCGCGGACGATGTCGATCCCGGTGACCATCTCGGTGACGCAGTGCTCCACCTGCACCCGCGTGTTCATCTCGAGGAAGAAGTACTCGCCGTCCACCTGCAGGCCCTCCACCGTCCCGGCCGAGCGGTAGCCGACGGCGCGGGCCGCCTCGGTGGCGATCTCGCCGATCCGCTCGCGCATCTCGGCGTCGACGCGCGGCCCGGGCGCCTCCTCGATCAGCTTCTGGTGGCGGCGCTGGATCGAACAGTCGCGCTCGCCGAGGTGGACCACGTTGCCGTGCGAGTCGGCCAGCACCTGGACCTCGACGTGGCGCGGGTCCTCCAGGTAGCGCTCGACGTAGACGCGCGAGTCGGAGAAGAACTTCTCGCCCTCGCGGGCGGCGCCTTCGAAGGCCGCCTGCAGGTCGTCGGCGCTCATCGCGACGCGGAATCCCTTGCCGCCGCCGCCGCCCGCCGCCTTGCAGGCGACCGGGTAGCCGGCCTCCTCGGCCTGTTCGCGCGCCTCCCCGACGTCCTTGGCCGGCGCGGTGGCGCCGGGCACGATCGGCACCCCGGCCTCGGCCATGATCTCCCGCGCCCGGGTCTTCGACCCCATCGCCTCGATCGCCTCGGCCGGCGGGCCGACGAAGACGATCCCGGCCTCGGCGCAGGCGCGGGCGAAATCGGCGTTCTCGGCGAGGAAGCCGTAGCCGGGATGGATCGCCCCGGCGCCCGCCTGCTTGGCGGTGTCGATGATCTTGAGGATGTTCAGGTAGCTCTCGGCGGGGACCGCGGGGCCGATCAGGAAGGCTTCGTCGGCCTCGCGCACGTGCGGGGCGTCGCGGTCGATCTCCGAGTAGACCGCGACCGAGCCGATCCCCATCTCCTTCAGCGTCCGCGCGACCCGAATCGCGATCTCGCCGCGGTTGGCTATCAGCACCTTCTCGAACACGGCGGCGCAGTCTATTCACGGGCGGGGCGGGGCGATGGGGACACCCCTGCCCGGACAAATGCCGGCCCAATGAGGCCGGCATTTTGAGTATCCGCCCGTTCAGGGGTGTCCCCATCACCCTCCACAAGCGGATCGCGGTCCCCGTGGTATTTCGGGCTGGAGCTTGGCGGGCATCCTCCCGGCCACCGTTCAACCCCGGGCCGCAATAGGCTGCGCGGCCTGTTGATCGAGCTGCAGAGCCACTCGACCGTCTCCGACGGGCAGCTGGCACCGGCGGATGTCGTCGCGGAAGCTGCGATAGCTGGGGTCACCACGCTGGCCCTGACCGACCATGACGCCATTGCCGGGGTCGCCGAGGCTGCTGAGGCAGCTGCGGAAGCTGGGATCGAGCTGGTGCCCGCTATCGAGATGTCGTGCGTTCACGAGTACGCGGAAGACCTGCATGTGTGCGGGTACTGGGTGGATCTGGGGGCGATCGCTCCCGCTTGCGAGCGGGCTCAGCACGAGCGGGTGGCGCGGGCCGGGGAGATCGTCGAGAGGTTGCGGGGGGAGGGGTTCGAGCTGCACCTCGAGGATGCGGTGCGGGAGGCCGGCGACGCGCTCTCGATCGGGCGGCCGCATATCGCGCGGGCGGCGGGGGCGACCGGGGATCTGGGCCCCTTCTTCGAGGAGTACCTGGTGCCGGGGGCGAAGGCGTTCGTGCCGCGGCGCTGGCCGACCGCCGAGCAGGCGGTGGAGACGATCAAGGAGGCCGGCGGCGTCGCCGTCGTCGCCCACCCCTACTGGGACATCTCCGCGCCGGCCGAGGTCGACGAGCTGATCCGGGCCCTCGACGTCGACGGCGTCGAGACCTTCTACCCGACCCACTCCAAGGAGCAGACCGCCCACCTGCTCGAGCTGTGCGACGAGCTCGACCTCATCCCCACCGCCTCGAGCGACTACCACGGCCCGACCCATAAGACCTTCGCCCGCTTCGGCGCCTACGACACCTACGGCCTCGCCGAGCCTCAGGTCCCCCGCCTGTAGCGGCTGGCGACGTACTCCTTCACCCAGGCAGCCGAGCTTCGCCAGGTTCCATCGGCCGCCTTCGAGGCCTTGAGCCTGCCGCGCACCGCCGCGACGCGCAGGGCGTTCGCCGACAGCTCCTTTGTCGCCAGGGCCGGCAGAGGCACCAGGCGAGCCGGGCCCGCGACCGCGGGCACGACGAACTTGTAGAGGTTGTCGAGCACGGCCCGGGCCAGGAACTCGCCAAGCGGCCCCGCGTCGCCGCCGTCGGCACGACGGAGCACCGCGAGGTAACGCCCGCGGTCGCGCTTGTAGACGATTGCGGGGGGATATCCGAGCCGGACCAGCAGCAGGTTGAGGATCAGCCGCCCGGTGCGCCCGTTGCCGTCGAGGAACGGGTGAACCTGCTCGAAGCGGGCGTGCAGGCGAGCGAGATCCTCGGGGATTGCCTCCTCGTCGGCTTCTTGCAGCCTCTGAGCGTCGCGGAGCCAGTCCTGAACCAGCACCGGAACCTCGGTCCACTCGGGCGGCCGCATCCCACCGGGGAACGGCTCGATGTCGTGCTCACGAAAGGAGCCGGGGCGCTCGCGCGGAGTGGCCTGCGGATGCGGCGCGACGTCCCACACGGGCGTCATCGCGAGCGTGTAGACCTGGCGCAACTCGGCCAAACTGATCAGGGCGCCATCCTGCCAATCGCCCGGCCGTATCCCATGCCCGTAGACCCAGGTAGCGGCATCCGCATAGCCGCGCACCTCCAGGTATTCGCCAAGCTCTTTGTTCCCAACCGCGCGACCCTCCTCGAGCAGCACCTCGACCTGCTTGAGCACAAGCGTGTTCCCCTCGATCGCGGTCGAGTGATGCGCCTCCTCCAACCAGATCCCCCGCCAGATCCCCTCAGCCTCCTCGGGGGAGGGCAAACCGCCCAGCTTCTCCCGAAGCTCCCCGATCTGCACCCGCAGTCGCTCATAGACGGCAGCCCGAGAAGGCCTCCCGCGCCGGGTTCTCTTAGATTTGTTCGGCTCAGCCACAAGCTAATTGTACCGAACAACTTAGAAAGTGTTCGCTCGGCAGCTATCTAATTGAACCGAACACTTTCCCAGCCGGCAAGCTAACGCGCCCAAGCCCGGCGGCTGCCGCACTTCGACCCCTGTCGTAGGAGGGACACGGGCAGCCCTCCCCCACCCCAGCGCTCTAAGCAGTGACGGCAGCCGCCGGGATCAGGTCGCGCGACTCGAGGTACTCGATCAGCCTCTGCGTCGACTCCTCGGCGGTTTCCGCTTCGGTGTCGCAGGTGACCTCGGGGTTGTCGGGCGCCTCGTAGGGGTCCGACACGCCGGTGAATTCCTTGATCTCGCCGGCGAACGCTTTCGCGTAGAGCCCCTTGACGTCGCGCTCGGCGCAGGTGTCGACCGAGGCCTTGACGAAGACCTCGATGAAGCGCTCGCCCATCAGCTCGCGCGCCTCGGCGCGGATCTCCGCGTAGGGGGAGATCGCCGCGGTGATCACCGGCACGCCGTTGCGGCTGAGCAGGTCGGCGACGAAGGCGATCCGGCGGATGTTGGTGTCGCGGTCCTCTTTCGAGAAGCCGAGACCCTTGGAGAGGTTTTCGCGCACGATGTCGCCGTCGAGGATCTCCAGCTTCGAGCCGCGCTCGCGCAGGTGTCCCTCGAGCAGCCTCGAGATCGTCGTCTTGCCGGCACCGGAGAGCCCGGTGAACCAGAGGGTGAATCCCTTCTCGCCAGCCATGCTTGTCTAGTCCTCCTTGTAGGCGTCAATCAGGATGTCGGCGACCTCGTTGCGCGAGAACTCCTGCGGCGGGCGTTCGCCGTTGCCGAGCATCTCGCGGACCTTGGTGCCGCTGAGGAACACGTGCGCCGAGACCTCGTGCGGGCAGGTCTTGCCCGAGGCCATCCCCTCGCACTCGTTGCACCAGAAGCTGTGCTCGAAGAAAAGCGGTTCGATGCCCAGCTCCTCGGTGTCGATCTCGTCGAAGATCTTCTGCGCGTCGTAGGTGCCGTAGTAGTCGCCGACCCCGGCGTGGTCGCGGCCGACGATGAAGTGGGTGGCACCGTAGTTGCGGCGGGCGATCGCGTGGAGGATCGCCTCGCGCGGGCCGGCGTAGTGCATCTTCGAGGGGAAGACGCCGAGGATGACGCGGTCCTGCGGGTAGTAGTTCTCCATCAGAACCTCGTAGCAGCGCATCCGCACGTCGGCGGGGATGTCGCCGGCCTTGGTCTTGCCGATCAGCGGGTGGATGAAGAGCCCGTCGGTGGTCTCCAGCGCCGCCTTGGTCAGGTACTCGTGGGCGCGGTGGATCGGGTTGCGGGTCTGGAAGGCGACGACGCGCTTCCAGCCGCGCTCGGCGAACGCCTTGCGCGACTCCTCCGGGGTGAGGTAGCGGCGCATGAAGGCGTCCTCATGGTCGGGCAGCGCGTCGGCCTCGATCGGGCCGGCGATGCAGCGGGCGCCCTCCTCGTAGATCGCCGCGACGCCCGGGTGGGCCTCGTCGGCGGTGCCGTAGACCTGCTCGGCCTCGCGCTTAGGGTCGCGCTCGAAGATCTCCTCGACGGTGAGCCGGCCGAGCGGCTTGCCTTCGTCGCTGAGCAGCGAGACGACGTCGCCGGCGGCGCAGTCGAGATCGCCGGCCAGGGTGATCGGGATCGGCCAGTACTCGCCGGCCGCGGTGCGCATCTCGGCGCAGACGCGCTCCCAGTCGGCGGCGCCCTGGAAGCCGTTCAGCGGCGCGAAGCCGCCGTTGGCGATCATCTCGAAGTCGGCCGTGTGGCGCTCGGAAAGGGTCAGGGAAAGCTCGGTCATCGTCTCGCTCATGGGTTCCTCGTCAGATTGGGGGAGGGGAGTATTCCTAAGGGCTCGCCAGAGAGCCGCTAGTTGATCCCGCACTCGGTCTTTTCGAGGCCCGCCCAGCGCCCGGCTCGGGGAGAGCCGCCTGGCCCCACCGGCTTGGTGCAGTGGGTGCAACCGATCGACGGATAGCCGCGATCGTGAAGCGGGTTATACGGGAGATGGTGCTCACGGATGTAGTTCCAGACATCGCGCTCGGTCCAGTCCGCGAGGGGGTTCAGCTTCCACAGCCCGAATCGCTTGTCCCAGCCGAACTTGGGGGTGTTGGCGCGATTCGCGGAGTCCTCGCGGCGGACGCCGGCGGCCCAGCAGTCTACGGAAGACAGGGCGCGGCGCATCGGCTCGATCTTGCGCAGCCCGCAGCAGGCATCGGGATCGCGGCTCCACAGCGCCTCGCCGTGTGTGGCCGCCTGCTCCTCCAGGGTCAGGTTGTGGAAGCGCTCGAACTCGACCCCGAGGCGCTCGGCGAGCCTGTCGCGCGTCTCGTAGGTCTCCGGGAAGAGGAGGTCGGTGTCGAGGTAGAAGAAGCGCGCCGCGGGGTTGACCCGGCTGGCCAGGTGCGCCGTGACCGAGCTGGTCTTCTGAAACGAGCAGGCGACGTAGTGGCGCTCGCCGAAGGCGTCGAACATCCACTCGATCGCCTCGGCCGCCGTCCTGCCCTCCAGCTCTGCGGCGACCTCCTCGACATCCATCTCCGGGGCTGTCGCCACCGGGTTCATATCGCGCACTCGCCCTCGCCCCGCTCCACTTTGTAGGGACTGGAGCGGTTCCAGTCGATGAACTGCCGCATCGTCTCCAGGCTGAACTCGGTAGGCAGGGTGAGGTCCTTGATCTCCGCTTCGAAGCGGCCGGTGCCGGCCCGCTCGACGAAGGCGTTGAACTCCTCGCCGTCGGCCCGCTCGTCCTCATACAGTCTAATCCAGCGCCCGACCGCCTCGGGCACCCGCTTGGCCGGCAGGCGCGACTTCAGCCGGGTGCCGAAGATCACCTCGCCGCCCTCGTAGTTGCCGCCGAGGTGGGGGATGTAGGCGGGCATCTGGCGGCCGCCGACCTTCAGCGAGGCGCCGTAGAAGCCGATGTTGGCGATGTGGTGCTGGCTGCAGCCGTTCGGGCAGCCGCTCATCTTGACCTGGACCTTCCGGGTCAGCTCGTCGTCGATCTCCATCTCCTCGACCCGCCGCTTGATCGCCCGGTTCAGCCCCATCGAGCTGGTGATGCCGAGTTTGCAGCTGTCGGTACCGGGGCAGCTGACCGTGTCGGTGATCTCGCGGGCGCCTGGCTCGCCGAGGCCGAGCGCCTTGAGCCGCTCCCAGACTTCGTACAGCGCCTCGTCGCGCACCCAGCGCAGGACGAGGTTCTGCTGCACGGTGCTGCGGGCGTAGCCGCCGGTGAACTCGCGCATGATCGCCGCCAGGCCGCGGAACTGCTCGGACGTCAGGTCACCGCGCTCGACCTTCACCTCGACCGCCGTGAACCCCTCCTGGCGCTGCGGCTGCACGTTGCCTCCGAGGAAGCGGTCGAACTCGCTGCGGTCGCTGCCCGGCGAGGCTGCCGTTGCCGGCGGCTCGGGCGCGTTCGCCTCCTCGTCGACATCGAAGCGCAGCCGCTCGACGTCGAAGTCGCGTTCCCGCACCCAGCCGCCGCGCAGCTCCTCCTCGACCTGTTCGCGGAAGGCGTCGATCCCGATCTTGTCGATCAGCACCTTGATCCGGGCGCGGGCGCGGTTGGCCCGCAGCCACTCCTGGCGGTCGAAGATCCGCAGCGCCGCCTCGGAGACCTTGAGGTAGTCGCCGTTGTCGGCCTCGACGAACTCGTAAAGCGTCGGGGCGACGCGGGCCATGATCGAGGTGCCGCCGCCGACCCGCACCTCGAAGCCCTTGACGCCGTCGCGTTCGCGGCTGATGAAGGCGATGTCGTGGATGCCGGTGATCGCCCGGTCCTCGTCGGAGCCGGTGAAGGCGGTCTTGATCTTGCGCGGCATCAGCTGGGTCGTCGGGTGGCGGACGAAGTAGCGGATGTAGGCGCCGGCGTACGGCGTCGGGTCGAAGACCTCGTCGGCGGCGACGCCGGCCCAGGGGTCGCCGGTGACGTTGCGCACCGTGTTGCCGCAGCCCTCGCGCGAGGAGAGGCCGACGGCGGAGATCTCGCGGATCAGCGCCTCCATGTCGCGCAGCGGCACGTGGTGGATCTGGATGTTCTGGCGGGTCGTGATGTGGCCCTTGTCGAGCGGCGCGTAGCGCTCGACCACGTCGGCGAAGGCGTCCATCTGCTCCGGGGTGACGCCGCCGAACGGCAGCTTCACGCGGGCCATCTGCACGTCGGGCTGGCGCTGACCGTAGACGCCCTGCTTCAGGCGGAAGCCGATGAACTGGTCTTCGGCCAGGCGGCCGGAGAGGAACTCCTCGGCCTTGCTGTCGAAGTCGTCGAACTCGCGCTCGATGATCGGGATGACGTGGCCGGGGACGTTCTCGTAGCTCTCCGGGTTCTCCAGGGTGCCGGGGCGGCCCTTGCCACGCTGCCGCTTGTCCTGATCGACGACGACCTCCACGCCCAGAAAAATAGCAAAACCTGACAGGGATTAGGGTATTTAACCCCGGGAGCCCCTTTTCCGCGCCTCGAGGATCGCCGCCGCCTCGCCGGACTCGGCCACGTAGCCGCCCTCCGGCTCCAGCGGCAGACCGGCCTCGACCCAAGCGCGTATGCCTCCGTCCAGGGGAGACACGTCAAACCCCGCGCCGGCCAGCGCCTCGGCCGCCATCTCGGCGCGGTTGTCCCCGAGGCAGTAGACGACGACGGGACGATCCTTGTCGAGTTCCCCGATCCGCTCGCTCAACTCGGCAAGCGGCAAATGAACGGCACCACCGATCCTTCCAGCGTCCCACTCGTGCTCCGCGCGCACGTCCACCAGCTGCGCGTCCTTGTCGACCAGCTTGGGGGCAATCGGCTCCATGGGCGAAATCTAGCGCTACGTCAGGGAGGGGCGGGGATACCCCTGAACGGGCGGATACTCAGAGCGAGCGAAGCGAGCGAGTCCGGGCAGGGGTATCCCCGCCCCTCCCCCGCCTCGCTAATCGACCTCGGTGCCCTCGACCAGGAACGCGATCCGCACGTGCGCGCGGTACTCGTCGAGGCTCTCGCCGCGGATTCCGGTCGAGACGATGTCGACGGCGCGGATGTTTCGCAGCGTGCCCTGCGCCTGGGCGAGCGCCTGTTTCGCGGCGTCGTCGGTGGACGTCTTGGAGCTGCCGACCAGCTCGATGATTTTCACGACAGCCATCTCACTCCTCCTCCTTCTAGGTGGTCCTGGACGGTCCCCTTCGCGCCGACCCCCTCGACCAGCGCGGCCCGCTGCCACGGGCCGGTTGCCTCCCCCTCGCCGCCCGCCGGCGCCGCCGTCTCGGCGACGAACCGCTCGACCGCCGCGGCGATCGCCGCCGCCTCCTCTGCGCTCGGACTCGGGGGCATGCTCAAAGCCTAATCCACTGCGCAATCCGGGCCTCGTTGCCGGCCCCGCAATCAAGTTTGACACTTTTGTCTGAGAATTGTTACATTACATAGCCGGAGGTGATGTAACGTGGCCCGCATGAAGCGACTGCAGATATCGATCGAGCCCGAGCTGGACGCGGCGGTCGAGCGACGCGCCGAGGAAGAAGGGCTCTCGAAGGCGGAGGTGATCAGACGTTGCGTGCGGGAACGAGTCAAGCCACTGCCTCCCATCGAGGAGGACCCCTTCTTCAAGTTGGCGGGAACGGTCGAGGGCGATCCGGACAGCAGCATGACCATCAACGAGGTGGTCTACGGGCTGGACCGGGACTACCCGTGATCTTCGCCGACTCGTCCTTCTTGGTCGCCTACATGATCGAGCGCGACCGCAACCACGAGGCGGCCCTCAGGCTCTACGAGCGGGTTTCCAACCAGCGCGTCGCGATCACCAATCACGTCCGCGGCGAGACGTGGACCTGGCTGCGTTCCAAGACCTGGCACGCGAAAGCCGTCGCGTTCCTCGACAGCGTCGGAAGCGAGCAAGGATATATCGAGGTCGCCCGCGTCCCTGGAGAGCTGGAGGACGAGGCCCTGCGCTGGCTGCGCCGCCACGACGAGCGCGTCTACTCGTTCGTCGACGCCACCAGCTTCGCCTACATGCGGGCCAAAGGGATCGGCGAGGTACTCGCCTTCGACGGCGACTTCGCCGCCGCCGGCTTCACCGAACTACGGTAGGGGCGGTGGCGCGGCGCATATCGGCGTCCTCGGTCGCTCGCGTGCAGAGCACGCCACGCTCCAGCGCCGAAGGCGCGTGCGAGCGCCAGCGAGATCCTTGATCTGCTTGGCCACCACCCCTACCGCGGCTAGCCGCCGTTGTTGAGGCCGGCCACCGGGGTTCCGTTGGTGTGGTCGGCGCAGTCGAGGGGCTGCGGGTCGAAGGGGTCGGTGAGGGCGCGGCCTTCCGGGTGGCCCTTGCGGCCGCACTGGATGCTGAGGTCGCGGACGCCGTCGCGGGCGTCGATCACGTCTTCGCCGCCGTTGCCGAAGAAGCGGTCCCTGCCCGGCTGGCCGAGCATCGCGTTGGGGCCGCTGTCGCCGATCAGCACGTCGTAGTCGAAGGAGCCCTCGATGTCCTCGTCGCTGGGCGCGAGGCGGACGTGGTGGCAGCCCTTGATCGCGTCGATCCAGGCGGCGTGGGCGGCCAGCGAGACGTAGAGCAGTCCGGGGTGCGCCTGGGTCTCGGCGAAGGAGGCGTCGTCGCGACCGGGGCCGCCGACCAGGGCCCCGCCGGCGCAGCCGCCCCCGGCCGCCAGCAGGTCGCCGTCTTCGCCGCCGTAGAGATAGGTCGGGCCGGGCAGGCCGCCGGTCAGGCCGTCGGCGCCGGCGCCGCCGTAGATGTGGTCGCTCCCCGGGCCGGACTCGATCAGGTCTTCCTCCGGCCCGCCGTGGATGACGTCGTCGCCGGGGCCGCCGGCGAGGCGCACGAAGCCGACTTCCGCCGGCGAGCCTTCGACCTGGAGGCTGTCGTTTCCGGGCCCGAGGTCGGCCATCAGCCAGCGTGCCGGGCCTTCGACCGCACACACGGCCTGCTTCGAATCGCCGCCTGCCGGCCGGGTGCAGCCGGGGCCCAGCGCGATGCCCTCGGTCGAGCCGACGCCGAAGCTGTCGGATTCCGGATCGAAGGCGACGGCCGTGAAGTGGTCGCCGCCGGGACCGCCGACTATCTCCAGCCCGGCGCCACCGCCGCCGACCCGGTCGAGGGTGACGTAGGCCGAGCCCTTCGGCGGCGCTTCCCGGCCGCAGGAGACGATGCGGCCTCCGCCATGGCAGCGGTCGCTGCCCTGGCCGCCGTTCAGTTCGTCGGCGCCGCCGCCGCCGCGGATGCGATCGTTGCCCGGACCGCCGTCGATGGGGTTCGCCCGCCCGTTGCCGATCAGCGTGTCGGCGAAGGCCGAGCCTTCGATCGAGTCGAAGCGGAAGAGCCGGTCGTGGCCGTCGCCGCGCGCCCGGTGCGCCCTGAGCGAGACCCAGACCCCACCGCCGCCGCGGTGACCCGCGCCGACGTCGGTGGCGAACGAGGCGATGTCGCCGTGGCCGGGGCCGCCGTCCATGCGGTCGTAGCCGTAGTCGCCGTGGACGAGGTCGAGGTCGCCCGGCCCGCCGCTGAGCGTGTCGATGCCGAGGCCGCCGCCGACCTCGTCGCCGTCGCCCGATCCGCCGACGGCCTTGTCGTCGCCGAGGTCGCCGTAGACGCGGTCCGTGCCCGGCCCGCCGTCGACGATGTCGTTGCCGCGGCCGCCGTGGACCAGGTCGTTGCCCGGCCCGCCGCAGATCAGGTCGTTGCCGAGGCTGCCGAAGATCTCGTCGTCGCCCCGACCGCCCCAGACCACGTCGCGGCCCGGCGTCCCGCGCAGCACGTCGGGCCCGTCGGTGCCGACGATCGTCGCCCGCCGGCCGTGGCAGCGCGGCGTTTCTTCTTCTTCGCCCGCGCCGATCCCCAGCGCGAGCACGGCGCCGAGCGCCGCCACCGCGACCACGCACCCCCTGCCCAAGCGCTTCACGAGCCGCAGCGTACCGCCCCTCAGGTGAGGTTCACCATCACGTGCTTGATCTCGGTGTAATCCTCCAAGGCGTAGATCGAGAGATCCTTGCCGTAGCCGGATTCCTTGTAGCCGCCGTGGGGCATCTCGGAGACGAGCGGGATGTGGTCGTTGATCCAGACGCAGCCGAAGCGCAGCGCGTTGGCGACGCGCATCGCGCGGCCGACGTCGCGCGTCCAGACCGAGGAGGCGAGCCCGTAGCGGGTCCCGTTGGCCCACTCGATCGCCTTCTGCTCGTCGCCGAACGGCTGCACGGTGATCACCGGGCCGAAGATCTCCTTCTGGACCATCTCGTCGTCCTGCTCGACGCCGGCGATCACCGTCGGCTCGAGGAAGTAGCCCGGACGCTCGGGCTCGCCGCCGCCGGTGACGACCTCGACCCGCTCCGGCCTGCGCTCGAGGAAGCCCTCGACCCGCTCGCGCTGGCGCTGCGAGTTGAGCGGGCCCAGCGTCGTCTCGGCCGACAGCGTGTCGCCGAGGACGAGCTTGCGCGCCTCCCCGGCGAGGCCGCTGACGACGTCGTCGTAGACGCCGCTCGCGGCCAGCACCCGGCAGGCGGCGGTGCAGTCCTGGCCGCAGTTGTAATAGCCGGTGCCGGCGATCGTCTCCAGCGCCGTCTCCATCTCGACGTCGTCGAAGACGACCACCGGGGCCTTGCCGCCGAGCTCGAGGTGGACCCTCTTCAGAGTGTCGGCCGCGGCCCGGGCGATTCCCCGGCCGGTCGGCGGCGAGCCGGTCAGGCTGACCATCTCGACGTCGGGGTGGTTGACCAGCTCGACCCCGGTCGGCTCGCCGTGGCCGCCGATCGCGTTGAGCACGCCGGGCGGCAGCAGGTCGGCGCACCACTCGGCGAACAGCAGCGTCGTCAGCGGCGTCGTCTCGGCCGGCTTGAGGACGACCGTGTTGCCGGCGCCGAGCGCCGGGCCGATCTTCCAGATCGCCATCATCAGCGGGTAGTTCCAGGGGGTGATCTGGCCGACCACTCCGACCGGCTCGCGGCGGACGAAGGAGGTGTGGCCCTCCATGTACTCGCCCGCCGCGCGACCCTCCAGGCAGCGGGCGGCGCCGGCGAAGAAGCGCAGGTTGTCGGCCATCACCGGCACCTCGTCCTCGAGCACCGCGGCGCGCGGCTTGCCGGCGTCGGCCGCCTCGAGGTCGGCGATCTCCTCGCCGCGCTCCTCGATCATGTCGGCGATCCGCAGCAGCGCCCGCGCCCGTTCGCCCGGCGGCGTCGCCGCCCAGCCCTCGAAGGCGCCCTTCGCCGCCGCGACCGCCGCGTCGACGTCGGCCTTGGTCGACAGCGGCGCCGAGGCGATCGCCTCGGCGGTGGCCGGGTTGACGACGTCCTCCATGCCGCCCTCGACCGGGTCGACCGCCTTGCCGCCGATGAAGTTCCTGAGTCTGGTCTTGCCGGCTACAGCCACCGCTGCCTCCTATCTCAGCTTCCGCTGTGCCCTTGCACCGTTAAATCGGCAAAGGAACAGCGGAGCGGGGTTTTCATGCTGGGTTGGGGTTCGAGGCCATTGCCAGCGCCTGCTCGACCGGGACGCAGGTCGTTCCCACCGCCTCCGCCACCGCCGGGTGGGTGACCTGGCCGGCGGCCACGTTGACGCCGGGCCGCAGGCCGGGGTCGTGGCGGATCGCCCCCTCGAGGCCGCGATCGGCGAGCGTGATCGCGTAGGGCAGCGTCGCGTTGGTCAGGGCATGGGTCGAGGTGATCGGCACCGCGCCGGGCATGTTGGCGACGCAGTAGTGGGTGATCCCGTCGACCTCGAAGGTCGGCTCCCGGTGGGTGGTCGGGCGCGAGGTCTCGAAGCAGCCCCCCTGGTCGATCGCGACGTCGACCAGCACCGCGCCGGGCTTCATCAGCGCCAGCTGCTCGCGCCGCACGACGAAGGGGGCGCGGGCGCCGTGGACGAGGACGGCGCCGATCACCAGGTCGGCCCGGGACAGCATCTCCTCGATCGCCAGCGTGGTCGAGTAGACGGTCGAGCAGCGCCCGGCGAAGCCCACCTCGAGCTCGCGCAGCCGGTCGATCGACTTGTCGAAGACGAAGACGTCGGCCTCCATGCCGATCGCGATGAAGGCGGCGTTCATGCCGACCACGCCGCCGCCGATCACGATCACGTTGGCGGCGGCGACGCCGGGCACCCCGCCGAGCAGGATCCCGCGCCCGCCGAGCGGCTTCTCCAGCATGAAGGCCCCGGCCTGGGTGGCGATCTTGCCGGCGATCTCGCTCATCGGCGCCAGCAGCGGCAGGCGCCCGCGGGCGTCCTCGACCGTCTCGTAGCCGATGCAGATGGCGCCGGAGCCACACAGGCCGCGGGTCAGCTCGGGATCGGGCGCCAGGTGGAGGTAGGTGAAGAGGAGCTGGCCGCGGCGCAGCATCTCGACTTCGTCCGGCTGCGGCTCCTTCACCTTCAGCACCATCTCCGCCTCGGCGAAGACGGTCTCCGCGCCGGCGACGATGCGCGCGCCCTGCGACTCGAATTCGACGTCGGAGATCGCGCTGCCCGCGCCGGCGCCGGCCTCGATCAGGACGTCGTGTCCGTGGTCGGCCATTTCCCGCACCCCGGCGGGGGTGATCGCGACCCGGTACTCGTCGGGCTTGGTCTCGCTTGGGACGCCTACCTTCACGTTCCCACCAGCTCCCTCGCTCGCAGGGCAAGCCAGAACTCGATCCGGTTGTGGGCGCGCGAGAGGTCGCGCCCGGTCAGCTCTTCGACCTTGCGCATCCGGTAGCGCAGCGTGTGGCGGTGGCAGTAGACCTCGCGGGCGGCGCGCTCCCACTGGCCGTTCTGTTCGATGAACGCCTCCAGCGAGCGCAGCAGCTCGCCGCCGTACTCCTCGTCGCCCTCCTCGATCGGGCCGAGGACGCTGTCGCAGTAGAGCTTCAGCGCCTCGTCGTCCTGGATCGAGAGCAGCAGGGTGAAGGCGCCGAGGTCGCGCCAGGACGCAACCTCGGGCTCGCCGCCGTTGCGAGAGAAGGCGGTCGCCTCGAGCGCGCAGCGCGCCTCGTGGAAGGAGTGGCGCAGCTCCTCGGGCGGGGCCGGGCGGCTGGCCGCGGCGCGAACCGCGCCGCGCTCCTTGATCAGCGCCTTGCGAGCTTCGGAGGCGAGGTCGACGGGGTCGCGGTCGGCCGCGTCGACCACGGCGCAGAGCAGCTCGTGGCCGCCGCTGGCGTGCGGCGCGACGACCGCCGGGCAGGCGTCGGCGGCGAGCGCCCGCTCCAGCGCCGGCTCGGCGGCGGAGGGGTCGTCGAGGTCGAAGACGAGGACGGCGGCCTCGTCGCCGATCCCGAACGGCTCCAGGCGGCGGCGCAGCTCGGAGGGGTCGAGGCGGCCTCCGAGGGCGCCGGCGAGGACGTCGCCGGCGAGGCGCCGCTCGGTCTCGCGGGCGACCCGGCGGCGCATCAGCTCCAGCGCCACCACCGCGACGGCCTGCTGGAGGATCAGCCGCTCGAAGTCGCCGAGCCCGCCCGAGTCGCGGACGATCACCACCCAGGCCTGCGGCGGCCCGCCGCCCGGCGAGATCACCGGGTGGGCGAGCGCCCGGCCCGCGACCGACGGATGGGTCGGGACGAAGGGGTGGCCGTCGACGGTGTGGGCGAGCGCTTCGTCGCGGATCGCGGTCACCGCCTCGGCCGAGAGCTCGCGGCGGAAGCCGCGGCCGGCGAGCCGCTCGCCGCGACCGTTGAGGATCGCGACGGTGCCACCGACGGCAGAGGCGATCGTCGCCACGATCTCCTCCAGCCCGCGCTCTTCGAGGACCAGCCGCTCGAGCCGCCGCTGCACCGCGATCCCGCGTTGCAGCACCTCGTACTGCTCGTTGACGAGGCGGGCGAAGGCCTTCTCGGTGATCGCTATGAACGGGGTCGAGTAGGGCACCTCGAACAGCGGGAAATCGCGTTTGACCGCCTCGTCGAGCAGCGCTTTCGGCAGTTTCTTGTGGCTGAAGCCGGTGCCGAAGCCGAGCCCGGCGAGGTTGTGCTCGGCCAGCAGGCGGATGTAGGCGCGCTGCTTGGCGGCGCTGTCGAGCGGGATGCCGGTGGTCAGCATCAGCTCGCCGCCGGAGAGCCACGGGGTCGGGTCCTGCAGCTCGGAGATGTGGATCCAGCGGACCGGCGCCTCGGCCGCCCGGGTTCCCGCCGCGAGATCGAGGCCGAGCTCGTCGAGCAGGCTCTGGACGGTCAGCATCGCGTTCCTATCTCTGGATCCGCTCCCAGGCGTCGGAGAGAACCCCGCGGAGCACGTCGTGCATCTCTTCGAACTGCTCGGTGTCGCAGATCAGTGGTGGGGCGAGCTGGATCACCGGATCGCCGCGGTCGTCGGCGCGGCAGATCAGCCCGCGCCGGTAGAGCTCGCCGGAGAGGAAGCCGCGCAGCAGGTCCTCCGCCTCCCCGTGGTCGAAGCTCTCCTTCGTCTCCTTGTCCTTGACCAGCTCGATCGCCTGGAAGAAGCCGGCGCCGCGCACGTCGCCGACGATCGGCAGCTCGTGCAGGGTCTCGAGCATCTGGCGGAACTCGCCCTCCTTGGCGAGCACGTGGTCGCAGAGGCCCTCGCGCTCGAAGACGTCGAGGTTGGCCATCGCGACCGCCGCGGCGACCGGATGGCCGGCGAAGGTGAAGCCGTGGGCGAAGGAGGCGTCGCCCTGCATGAACGGCTCGGCGACGCGATCGGAGGCGATCACGGCGCCCATCGGGGCGTAGGCCGAGGTCAGCGCCTTAGCCATCGTGACGATGTCGGGGACGTAGCCGAAGCGTTCGTTGCCGAAGAAGTGGCCGAGCCGGCCGAAGGCGCAGATCACCTCGTCGGAGATCATCAGCACGTCGTAGCGATCGCAGATCTCGCGCACCCGCTCGAAGTAGCCCTCGGGCGGGACGAAGCAGCCGCCGGCGTTCTGGACCGGCTCGAGGATCACCGCCGCGACCGTCTCCGGCCCCTCGAACTGGATCCGCTCCTCGATCGCCGTCGCCGCCCAGAGCGGGTGGCGGTCCTCGGGCCAGCGGTAGAGGTTGGTGTTGGGGACGTGGCAGCCGCCGGGGGCGAGCGGCTCGAACTGGGAGCGCAGCTCGGTGATGCCGGTCGCCGAGAGGGCCCCGAGCGAGGTGCCGTGGTAGGCGATCTCGCGGGCGATCGTCTTGTACTTCTGACCGTTGCCGCGCATCCGGTGGTAGTTGCGGGCCAGCTTCAGCGCCGACTCGACCGCCTCCGAGCCGCCCGACGTGAAGAAGACGCGGTTGAGGTCGCCGGGGGCGAGCGAGGCGATCCGCGCCGCCAGTTCGATCGCCCGCGGATGGGCGTAGCTCCACAGGGTGTAGAAGTCGAGCTCTTCGACCTGGCGCGCCGCCGCCTCGCCCAGCTCGGCGCGGCCGTGGCCGGCGTTGACGCAGAACAGCGCCGAGAGGCCGTCGAGATAGCGGTTGCCGTGGTCGTCGTAGACGTAGCAGCCCTCGCCGCGGGAGATGATCGGGATCTCGTGGCCCGGTCCGTAGGACCCCATCCGCGAGAAGTGCATCCAGAGGTGCCGCATCGCCTGCTCCTGGAGCTCGGCGCCTACCGTCTCGGTGGTCTGCGAGGCAATCTCCATGCGAACCGCTCCTCTCGTGGTTACGACGTTCTGGACAAAGCTAGAGCCGATATGGACGCATTGCAATGGTCATCGAGTCGAGGTCTTGGCAACGTCATATACAGATCGTACAAGTTGGCGACCTCGATTCTTGCGCGCCCGCCCTTGTAAAGACTCCAGCTTGGACATACCGTCTTTTCGGGTAACTCCACCCGGGCACGTCGAGTTTCGAGGAGGAGGATGGAAGCAGCCAGGGTCCCGAGCGTCGAGCTTCACCGGGTCAGCAAGCGGTTCGACCGGTTGCTGGCGGTGGACGACCTCAGCCTCGAGCTGGCCGGCGGCGAGTTCTTCACCCTGCTCGGGCCGAGCGGCTGCGGCAAGACGACCACCCTGCGGATGATCGCCGGCTTCGAGCGGCCGAGCGAGGGCGCGATCCGGATCGAGGGCGAGGACGTCGCCGAGCTGCCGCCCCACCGGCGCCCCACCAACACCGTCTTCCAGAGCTACGCGCTCTTCCCCCACCTGAGCGTCGGCGACAACGTCGCCTTCGGGCTGCGGCGCAAGCGGACGCCGAGGGAGGAGAGCCGGCGGCGGGTGGCCGCCGAGCTGGAGCGGGTCGGGCTCGCCGCCGAGGCGAACCGCCGCCCGGCGCAGCTCTCCGGCGGCATGCAGCAGCGGGTGGCGCTGGCCCGGGCCCTGGTCAACCTGCCGAAGGTGCTGCTGCTCGACGAGCCGCTCGGCGCCCTCGACCTGAAGCTGCGCAAGGGCCTGCAGGTCGAGCTGAAGAAGATCCAGCGCGAGGTCGGGATCACCTTCGTCTACGTCACCCACGACCAGGAGGAGGCGCTGACCATGAGCGACCGGATCGCGGTGATGAACCGCGGCCGGGTCGAGCAGGTCGGCGACCCCGAGCAGGTCTACGAGCACCCCGCCACCACCTTCGTCGCCGGCTTCATCGGCGTCTCCAATCTGATGCCCGCCACCGTGAGCGGGCCGCGTGAGGTGCGGCTCGAGGGCGGGCAGACCGTCGTCGCCGACGCCGCCGGCTTCTCCGCAGGCGAGCGCTGCCACGCGGTGGTGCGGCCGGAGAAGCTGCGGGTCGAGACGGTCGACGCGGGGAGCGGCCGGGGCGCCGCGAGCAACGGCCGGCCGCGGGTCGAGGGGGTGGTCGAGAGCTCGCTCTACCTCGGCACCTCCACCCAGATCGCCGTCGACCTGGGAGACGGCGTGCGGATGACGGTCCTGGTGCCGAACGCCGACGAGGCGCAGCGACAGCGGCTGCCGGGCGGCGGAGCGCGGGTTGCGCTGAGCTGGGAGGCCGAGCACATGCACCTCGTGCGTGAGTCGCCGCGGGGCAGCGCGGGCACGGGCCGGCCGGAGCAGGACGCGGGAGAAGCGACCGAGTTGGAAACGACGACGAGAGGGTGAGTCAGATGGTGAGCCGGAAGGCGAACGACAGAAGGACGCTGGCGGCGATGGCCGTCACGGTGGCGGCGCTCGCGCTGGGCCTGACGGCCTGCGGGAGCGGCGGTGGCGGAGAAGGCGGGACGGTGAAGCTCGAAGGCAAGCCCTCGGGCAGCCTGACGATCTCCAACTGGCCGCTCTACATCGACCCGGGCAACGAAGGGACGGTGGCCAGCTTCGAAAAGGCGACCGGGATCAAGGTCAAGTACATCGAGGACGTGAACTCGAACGACGAATTCTTCGGCAAGGTGCAGCCATTGCTCGAAAACGGCGAATCCGGCGGCCGCAGCCTTTTCGTCGTCACCGACTGGATGGCGAACAAGATGCACGAACTCGGCTATCTCCAGACCTTCGACAAGGAAGGCATCCCCAACGTCGAGGCCAACCTCGCGCAGTCGCTGCGCCACCCGTCCTTCGACCCCAACCGCGAATTCAGCGTCCCCTGGCAGACCGGCATGGGCGGCGTGATCGTGCGGACCGACCTGGCGCCCGAAGTGCACTCGGTCTGCGACCTCTTCGACCCCAAGTACAAGGGCAAGGTCGACTTCCTCAACGAATACATCGAAACGGTGCCACTGGTGATGGCCTGCATGGGGATCAACCCCGACACTGCATCGGAAGCGGACTGGATGAAGGCGATCGAAAAAATCAAGGGCGCGGTCCAGTCCGGCCAGATCCGGCGCTTCACCGGCAACGACTACGCCCGCGACCTGACCAGCGGCGACGCGGTCGCGGTGATCGGCTGGTCGGGCGACGCGGTGCAGCTCCAGGCCGACAACCCGAACATCGAATGGCGAATGCCGACCGAGGGCTGCAGCCTCTGGTCGGACAACATGGTGATCCCGGTCGGCGCTCCGAACCCGACCGCGGCGGAGGCGTGGATGAACTACGTCTACGAGCCGAAGGTGCAGGCGAACATCGCCGAATACGTCAACTACGTGACCCCGGTGGAAGGGGTCAAGCGGATCCTCGCCCAGCGCGAACCGGAACTCACGAAGAACCAGCTGATCTTCCCCAGCGCGCAGTTCACCAGGAACTGCTTCACCCAGCCGAAGCTCTCCGCAGAGGAAACGCAGAACATCACTCGGGCGTTCGCCGCGGTCTTGAACGGCTGAGATGACCGCACGCCGCCGGATCGTCCCCTACTTCCTGCTCGGGCCGGGGACGATCTGGCTGGTCGTGTTCTTCGTCCTACCCCTCTTCTACATGGGCTACCTCTCGCTCGAGTCGGGCGTGGTCGGCAGCCTGCGCTTCAACTGGAATTGGGGCAACTACTCCGAAGCGCTGTCGCTCTACGACACCCAGTTCGTGCGCTCCTTCCTCTACGCCGGGGCGGCGACGCTGACCTGCCTCGTCGTCGCCTACCCGCTCGCCTACACGATCGCCTTCCGCGCCGGCAGGTGGCGCAACGCGCTGCTGTTCGCGGTGGTCGCGCCGTTCTTCACCACCTACCTGATCCGCACCCTCGCCTGGGAGACGATCCTCTCCGACCAGAGCCCGGTGGTCGAAGTGCTGCGCTTCATCGGCGCGGTGCCGCAGAACGGCCACGTGCTGGCCACGGGCAGCGCCGTGATCGCCGGCCTCACCTACAACTTCCTGCCCTTCATGCTGCTGCCGATCTACGCCAGCCTCGAGCAGATCGACGAGCGGCTGATCGAGGCGGCGAAGGACCTCTACTCGTCCTCCGGGGCCGCCTTCTGGCGGGTGACGCTGCCGCTCTCGGCACCGGGGATCGTCGCCGGCACGCTGCTCACCTTCATCCCCGCCGCCGGCGACTACGTCAACGCCCAGTTCCTCGGCAGCGCCGGCAACCAGATGATCGGCAACGTGATCCAGTCGCTGTACAAGACGCAGCTCGACTACCCGGCCGCGTCGGCGCTGTCGTTCGTGCTGATGGCGCTGCTCATGGCCGCGGTGATCGTCTACATCCGCTTCGCCGGCTCCGAGGCGCTGATGGGCGAGGAGGCGAAATGAGCGGAACCTGGCGCTGGCTGCGCGAGCACGCGGTGAACATCGTCGCCGGGCTGGTCGTCGCCTACATGCTGATCCCGATCGCCGTCATCCTCGTCTTCTCCTTCAACGACCCGGCAGGCAAGTACAACTTCACCTGGGTCGGCTTCACCCTGAAGCACTGGGGCAACGCCTTCGGCATCCCCGAACTGAACAGCGCCCTGCTGACCAGCCTCAAACTGGCGGTGCTGGCGACGGTCGTCTCGACCGCGATCGGGACCCTGATGGCGCTGGGGCTGGTCCGCCACCGGTTCTTCGGGCGCCGCGCCGCGAACTTCCTGATCGTGATCCCGATGGCGACGCCGGAGATCGTCATGGGCGCCGCGCTGCTCTCCTTCTTCCTCATCCTCAGCCAGCCGCAGCTCGGCTTCCAGACGCTGCTGATCGCCCACGTGATGTTCTGCATCAGCTTCGTCGTGGTCGTCGTGCGCTCGCGGCTGATCGGCTTCGACCGCAACCTCGAGGAGGCGGCGCAGGACCTCGGCGCCAGCTCCCTCGAGACCTTCCGCCTGGTGACGCTGCCGCTGATCATGCCGGGGATCGTCGGCGCCGCCCTGCTCGCCTTCGCCCTCTCGATCGACGACTTCGTCATCTCCAACTTCAACTCGGGGACGACGGTGACCTTCCCGCTCTACATCTACGGCGCCGCCCAGCGCGGCATCCCGGTCGAGGTCAACGTGATCGCGATGATCATCTTCGGGGTGACGGTCTGCGCGATGGGCTTCACCGTCTGGCAGCAGCGCCGGGCCGAGAAGCTCGCCTCGATGCGCCCGGAGCAGGAGCGAGCGCCGATCCCGCTCGGCGCCGCCGAGGCGGCATGACCCCCGCCGACGGCACGTCCAGCTATCGGCCGATGTGGAAGCCGATCAGCTCGGGGACGCGGGAGATCAGGGAGCTGAGGGGGTTCGGGGCGCGGGCTGATAGCTCGGCGTTCTCCTTGCTCGTCAGGGCTCGGCGGATCGTCTCGCCACCCAGCCAGTGGAGGGGCTCGGGGGGGACTCGTTGGGGAGACGGGTCTACGAAGGGGAGGCGGGACGGGGCGTCGCGCCGGTCCAGGGCCAGGGAGGCGAGGGCGCGGCCGACCATGTGGGACGGGCCTACGCCGTTGCCGGTGTAGCCGGCGGCGGCGAAGGCGCGGCTGCCTCGCAGCGGCACCACCATCGGGATGTGGGTGGGCGAGACGTCGATCGGGCCGCCCCAGGCGTGGGCGATGCGCCTACCGGCGAGCGTCGGGAAGTACTCGTGCAGCCGGGCCGCGGCGGCATCCACCGCTTCGCGGTCGATCTCCGCGCGCCCCCGTAGCCGTGCCCCCGGCGCGATCCGCCCGCCGCCCCAGCCGAAGGCGATCCGGCCGTCCGGGGTGGTGCGGAAGTAGTCGATCAGCGAACGGCTGTCGGTGATGCACTCACCGCCGACCCAGCCGAGCTCCTCCAGCACGTCCGGGACGGGCTCGGTCAGCACGATGTGCGAGGAGGTGATGGTGAGCGCGTTGCGCAGCGGGGCCCGCGGCGCCTTGGCCGCGCCGCCGATCGCGACGACCGCCGCGCCCGCCCGGACAACCCCTCCACCCCCGGCCGGCGCCACTCGCCCCCCGACCCCCGACCCACCGCCGGTCGTCCGCGCCACGACCCCGCCGGCCGAGCCCTCAAGCCGCCGCACCGGGGAGCGCTCGAAGATCTCCACCCCGACCTCCGTCAGCCGCTGTCGCAACCCCAGGGCCAGGCGAGCCGGCTGCACGGTCCCGGCATCGGGAAAGAACGCGCCGCCGCGAAAGGCGGGCGAGGCGCAGTGCTCGGCCACGTCGCCCGGCGTGAGCGGCCGCACGGCATCGACCTGACCCAGCTCCCGGCAAGCCGCGACCGTCTCGTCCCAAGCCCCGTCGTGAGCAGCAGCCGTCGATACCTGCAGATACCCACCGCGCCGGAACCAGGCGTCGACGCCCTCGTCCCGGCAGAATCCCTCGATCCCGGCGACCGCCTCGCTCGACGCCCGAGCCACCGCCAGCGCCGCCGCATCCCCCCACCGCGCCCGCATGTTCGGCAGCGAGAACCACATCACATTGCAGAACCCCCCGTTCCGCCCACTCGGCCCGTGCCCGCAGACATCCGCCTCGAGCAAGACGACGCTCGCTCCCGGCTCCAACGCCTTGATGTGCCAGGCAGCCCACAGGCCGGTGTATCCGCCGCCGATCACCACCACGTCCACGCTCCGCTCCCCCACCAGCTCGGGCAAAGCCATGGTCGGCCCCGTCTCCTCCAGCCAGTAACCGTGCGCGGTGTGCTGCATGGCGTGGAGCCAGTCTGCCAGGGCGATGTCTTGCGCGCCTAGACTTCCCGTGGATGCCCACCTTCGACCTGATCGCCGACCTGCCGCTCGAGATCGACGGCTACGAGCTCCAGGGCCTCGAGCACAAGATCCCCGGCTTCGAACGGCTGACGACGACGATCCATCTCTGGGGGGGCGGCGAGGACGGCCTCGGCGAAGACGTCACCTACGACGCGCTCGACCACATCGCCCTCCAGGACGCCGGCGCGGTCCTCGACCTGACCGGCTACGCGACGCTGGGCGAGTTCTGCGAGTTCATCGGCGAGGTCGACACCTTCCCGGCCGAGCCGCAGCGCGACGTCTCGCGCCGCTACCGCCGCTGGGCCTTCGAGTCGGCGGCGCTCGACCTGGCGCTGCGCCAGGCGGGGATCGGGATCGCGACGGCACTCGGCCGCGAGCCCCGGCCGGTCACCTTCGTCTGCTCGATGCGGCTCGCGCCCGGCCCCGACGAGCCGTCGTCGATCGAGACGCTGCGGCGCAAGCTCGACCCCTACCCCGGCCTGCGCTTCAAGCTCGACCCGACCAACGACTGGACCGACGAGCTGATCGCCGCCCTGGTCGCGACCGGCGCCGTCGACTCGCTCGACCTGAAGGGCTTCTACAAAGGCACCTCGGTCGACGTGGAGACCGACCCGGAGCTGTACGCGAAGCTGGTCGCGGCCTTCCCCGACGCCTGGCTGGAGGACCCCGACGTGAACGAGGACACGCGGCCGATCCTCGAGCCGGTCCGCGACCGCCTCACCTGGGACGCGCCGATCCACTCGATCGCCGACATCGAGGCGCTGCCCTGGCCGCCGAAGATGGTCAACGTCAAGCCCTCCCGGGTCGGCGGCCTGCGCGACCTCTGCGAGACCTACGACCACTGCGCCGAGCACGGCATCGGCGCCTACGGCGGCGGCCAGTGGGAGCTCGGCGCCGGCCGCGGCCAGATCCAGGCCCTCGCCTCGCTCTTCCACCCCGAGACGCCGAATGACACGGCGCCGCGCGGGTACAACGAGGCGGATCCCCCCGCCGGGCTGCCGGCCAGCCCGCTTCTGCCTGAGCTGGCGCCCACCGGGTTCAGGTGGGCGGAGTAGAGGGATCGGGTGTCGATCCCTCTTCGGCCAACCAAATTCCACGATTCGGCTACGGTCCGCCTACCGCCCCCGACGAAGGAGTGCCATGGCCGAAAAAGGCTTTTCCGACGCCCTCAACGAGCAGATCGCCAACGAGTTCGCCGCCTCGCAGCAGTACGTGGGAGCGGCCGTCTACTACGACGCCGAGACGCTGCCCCGCCTCGCCGCCTTCTTCTACCGGCAGGCGCTGGAGGAGCGCGAGCACGCGATGATGATGGTCCAGTACCTGCTCGACGTCGGGGCGGAGGTCCAGATCCCCGACATCAGGTCGCAGCAGACCAGCTACGACGACGGGGGCGCGCCGGTGCGGATGGCGCTCGAACAGGAGAAGCGGGTCGGCGAGGAGATCTACGCGCTGTTCGAGCTGGCCCGCGAGGTCAAGGACTACCGGGCCGAGCAGTTCATCCAGTGGTTCGTCAAGGAGCAGGTCGAGGAGGTCGCGCTGATGGGGGACCTGCTCAACGTGGTCGAGCGCTCGAAGGACAACCTGCTGCTGGCCGAGGACTACATCGCGCGCGAGAACCCCGGCGGAGGGGCCGGCGACCCGACCGCGCCTCCGGCCGCTGGCTCGGGGGGGTAGGAGGGCGGAGTCGCCTCGCCGAGTGCCCACCACCACCCTTCGGGCGGTGGAATTCAGTGCCGCTTCGCGGCCAAGATCACCCAGCCGGGGCCGCTTCGCGAGGCATCGTCGAGGCGACTCCGCCCTCCTATCCCAACCAGCCCGCTTTTTTGCGCATCGCGGTGATGCGGCGAAACTCGGCGATGTCCTCCCGCAGCGCCGCGGGAGCTGGGGCGGGGAGGAAGCGGGCCGGCAGCGGCGACTCGACCACCCCTGACTCGCCCTTGGCGACCCGGTAGGCGCGGGCGCCGCGCTGGGCGGTGACGGCCGAGGGGGAGCCTGTGCCCTCCCAGATCAGGCCGGCGTAGTCGTCGAGGCCATAGCCGTCGGGCATCCCGTCCGCGACCGCGTCGAGGTAGGCGGCGCGGCGGTCGGGTTCGTTGTTGTAGTGGGCGCAGAGGCTGCCGGCGACCAGGCCGAGGCCGGCGCCCGGTTCGGGCCTGCCCGAGGACTTGGTGATCCCCGCCTCGAACCAGCACATCGCGCCGGCGCTCTGACCGGCGAGGCGCCGCCGGCGTCGTTGTACAGCGGTCCGAAGTTTTCGGTAGCGCCCCCGCCCGCGTGTACAGTGCGCGCGATGCGCAATGTCCGAAGCGAGGCGGGGCGGCTCACCAACACGACCTACAGCAGCCGCTACTTCACCGACGAGATCCCCGAGCAGGCGATCCCGGCGCAGTCGATGCCGGCGCGTGCCGCCTACCAGCTGATCCACGACGAGCTCAACCTCGACGGCAACCCGGCGCTCAACCTCGCCTCCTTCGTCACCACCTGGATGGAGCCGGAGGCCGAGCAGCTGGCGACCGAGACGCTCAACCGCAACTTCGTCGACCAGGACGAGTACCCGCAGACCGAGCAGATCCACCAGCGCACGATCAGCATGATCGGCGGCCTGTTCAACGCGCCCTCGAGCGGCGAACCGTGCGGGACGGCGACGATCGGCTCCTCGGAGGCGATCATGCTCGGCCTGCTCGCCCACAAGTGGCGCTGGCGCGAGCGCCGTGGCGACGACGGCGCCAGGCCGAACGTCGTCTTCGGCGCCGACGTCCACACCTGCTGGGAGAAGTTCACCAAATACTTCGACGTCGAGCAGCGGGTGATCCCGCTGACCACCGAGCGCCACACGATCGGCCCGGACGAGGTCGAGCCGCTGCTCGACGAGAACACGATCGCCGTCGGCGCGATCCTCGGCACCACCTTCACCGGCCAGATCGACGAGATCGAGGGGATCGACGAGCTGCTGCGGCGGGTCAAGCAGGAGAAGGGCTGGGACATCCCGATCCACGTCGACGCCGCCAGCGGCGGCTTCATCGCCCCCTTCGCCTACCCCGAGGTCAAGTGGGACTTCCGGCTCGAGCAGGTGCGCTCGATCAACGTCTCCAACCACAAGTTCGGCCTCGTCTACCCGGGGATGGGCACGGTCGTCTTCCGCGACATGGAAGCGGTGCCCGACGAGCTGGTCTTCAAGATCACCTACCTGGGCGGCGAGATGCCCAACTACAGCCTCAACTTCAGCCGCGCCAGCAACGCGGTGCTGCTCCAGTACTACAACTTCCTGCGGCTCGGCCAGGAAGGCTACGAGCGGATCGCCGCCAACCTGATGGAGAACGCCGGCTACCTGGAGAAGACGCTGACCGGCAGCGGCCGCTTCGAGCTGCTGAACGACTCGCGCTACCTGCCGGTGGTCGTCGTGCGGCCGACCGGGAAGGACGGCGGCGTCGACGTCTTCGAGCTCTCCGAACGGCTGCGCGAGCGCGGCTGGATCGTCCCGGCATATCCGCTGCCACCGGACGCCGAGTCGATCTCGGTCCTGCGGATGGTCGTCAAGGAGAACTTCAGCCGCGACATGGCCGAAATGCTCGGCGAGGACATCGAGGCGGCGCTCGGCAAGATGAGCGGCAAGGCCTCGCCCGCCGCGCAGGCCCAGGCGCAGGGCGGCAGGCGACGGATCTGCTGAGCGAGACCCCGCCGCGTTCCCAGCCGGCGACGCATTGTTAACTCGGTACTGATTCGTCCACAGAATGCCGTTCGGGGTGTACAATCGCGTTTACCGAAACTTGGCTGTCCGCAGAGGAGATCGGCATGTCCCCACCCGCACCCGCCAATCGCAGCGCAACGGCAACGCAAGACCTCAGCGGGCTGATCGAGCAGGAGCGGCTCCCGGCCGGGCGTGAGGCCCTCGCCGAGCCGCTGATCGCCCACTCCCAGCGAGAACGGATCCTGGTCGCGATCGCCGACGCCTGCGCGAGCAAGGGCTACAACGCGACGACGATCGCCGACATCTGCGAGCCGGCCGGGGTCTCGCGCGCCACCTTCTACCAGCTGTTCAAGGGCAAGGAGGACTGCTTCCACGCGGCGATGGAGGTCTCGCTCGCCGACGCGATGGGGCGGATCGTCGCCGTCTACTCGCCCGACAAGCCCTGGGCGACCACCGTCCGCGACGCCGCCGCCGCCTTCCTCGACCTGCTGGCGAGCCGGCCGGCCTTCGCCCGCATGGCGCTGGTCGAGGCGCCCGCCTCCGGCGAGCGCGCCTTCCAGCTCTACGCCTCCGGCAAGCGCGTCCTGCAGTCGCTGCTCGACCGCGGCCGCGACGACCCGGTCGAGGAGGAAGCGATCCCCTCCAGCGCCGGCCGCGCGGCGCTGTCCGGCGCCGAGTCGCTGATCGTCGGCCAGATCCTCGCCGGCAACGCCGAGCGGCTGCGGGAGCTGCTCCCCGACATCGTCTACATCACCACCGTCCCCTACCTCGGACAGGACGAGGCGCTGCGCCAGTCCAGAGAGGCCGAGAAGCTCCTCAGCTCCCCCGGAGGCTGACCGGGGTGGAGCGCGCGGGGGGGAGAGAGCGGTGGCGCCCCCCGCGCGGGCGCCACCGCCTGCCCCCTGAGGTGATCGCCCGCTCGCAGCGCGAGCGGCTGCTCGAGGCGGCGGTGCGGGTGGTCGCCGAGAAGGGCTACGCGGCGGCGACGGTCGGCGACCTGACCGGCGAGGCCGGCGTCTCCCGGACCACCTTCTACGAGCTGTTCGAGGACAAGGAAGCCTGCTTCCTGATGGCCTACGACAACGCGGTCGACACCCTGGTCCGCCGGGTCCTCGCCGCGTACGAGTCCGAGCAGCGCTGGCCCGACCGGGCGCGGGCCGGGCTCGAAGCGCTGCTGGCGGTGCTGGCCGAAGAGCCGGCGCTGGCCCGCCTCTCGCTGGTCGACATCGGCTCTGCCGGGCCGGCCGCGCAGCGCCGCTACCGCACCGCGGTGCAGCGGCTGACCCCGCTCTTCGACGAGGGCCGCGATTTCGCGCCGGATGGCCGCAACCTGCCGCCGAACACCTCGCGGATGGCGATCGGCGGGGTCACCGGGCTGATCTCCGACGAGCTGCTGATGGACCGCGCCGCCGAGCTCCCCGGCTTGCTTTCCGACGTTCTTTTTGCGACGCTAGTGCCGTATATCGGCCCGGAGGCGGCTGCCAGGGAGGTGGGCGAACTAACACGATAAACGCCTACGTACACGATGCCGCTATGATCCATATACCGGAGAGTTCTCACCTGGTGGTCTGGCCGATGGCAAGCACGGAAACGCGGCGTCAAGCGATCCTGGAGGCGACGGTCCGCGTCGTCGGGAGAAAGGGCTACAAGGCGACCTCGGTAGCCGACGTGATCGCCGAGGCGAACACCTCCCGCACCACCTTCTACAAGTACTTCGCGGACAAGCACGACTGCTTCCTCGCCGCTTACGACATGGTGGTGGACCGGGTGGTCGCCGAGGTGATCGCCAAGTGCGAGGGCACCGAAGAATGGCTCGACCGGGTGCGGATCGGCCTCACCACGATCATCGAGATGTTCGCCCTCGACCCGGAGCTCGCCCGGACCGCGATCGTCGAGGTCGAGGCGGCCGGGGCCGAAGCGCGCCAGCGGCACTGGAACGCGGTCAACCGCTTCACCGAGTTCCTCGAGGACGGCAAGGCGGTGGCCGGCGACCGCGAACTGCCCGAGAACATCGCCCTGATGGCCGCCGGCGCGGTTTCCGGCCTGATCTTCGACGAGCTGCTGACCGGCCGGGCCGAGCGGCTGCCGAAACTCCTCCCCGACCTGCTCTTCGCGCTGCTCGTCCCCTACATCGGCCCCGGCGCCGCGACCGAGGAAATGCGCAGGGCGGCGGCCGGCTGACGGCCGCGCGCCCACTGCTCCCTTCCCCTTGCCCGTCTAGATCGAGCCGATCTCGCGGCGCAGCTTGGCGCGCACGCGATGCAGTCGAACCTTGATCGTGCCCTCCGGGACGCCGAGCCGGTGGGCGATCGCCGTCTGCGTCAGATCCTCGTCGTAGCGCAGGCGCACCAGCTGCCGGTCTCGCTCGTCGAGCCGGCTGATCGCGGCGTGGATGTCGGCCCGTTCGACCGTCTTCAGGACCCGCTCGTCGTCCGCCCCGTGTTCGGCCTCCAGAGTGGCGACCGGATCGGGGCGCCGGCGAGCGTGCTGGCGGAAGGCCTCGTTGCGGACGATGACCGCCAGCCATCCCCTGCGGCTGCCCGCGTCGCGCAGAGTCGAGCGCCGGCGCCAGGCGCGCAGGAGCGCCTCCTGGGCGATGTCCTCGGCTTCGCTGGGATTCTTCGAGTAGCGGTAGGCGTAGCGCACGCAGAGCCGCCGCGCTTCGTCCCATTCCCAGCCGTCGTCGTCGCCCTTTCCTCCCCGATTCGCTCGCTGATCGACGTGCCGAATGTCCATGACGGCGGAGAACTTATCAGATTATTTGGATCAGTGGGGAATTAATTTGAACGCCGCGAAACCGTGGCCGACAATCGCCTGGTCTCGGGGGCCAGATGGAGGCGAAAGCAGCAGTCCCGTCGGGGAGCGAGATGGCCGAGCAGGCCTACGAGGCGCTCGCCCCCGTCTACGACGACTTCACCGCACACCACGACTACGGATTGTGGCTGGGCGAACTCCTTCCCAGGCTCGAAGGCCACGGGTTGAGCAGGGACCGCCTGCTCGACGTCGGCTGCGGTACCGGGAAGAGCTTCCTGCCGATGCTCGAGCAGGGTTGGGAGGTGACGGCGTGCGACATCTCGCCGTCGATGCTCGAGCTGGCGAGAACCAAGGCCGGGGATGCGGTGGAGCTCTCCGTGGCGGACATGCGAACGCTGCCGGTGTTCGGCGAGTTCGACCTCGTCTGGTGTCTCGACGACGCGGTCAACTACCTGCTCAGCGTCGAGGAGTTGGGGGAAGCGCTGCGCGCGATGCGGGCCAACCTGGCCCCCGACGGGCTGTTGCTGTTCGATGTCAACACCCTCCAGGCCTACCGCTCCTTCTTCGCCGAAACCGAGTTCGTCGAACGCGGCGGCCGCAGGCTCGTCTGGCGGGGGCAGGCCCCGAGGGACGCCCAGCCGGGCGGGATCTACGAAGTCCCACTTCGAAGCCGAGATGCCGGGCGGCGGCGAGTCCGACGTCGAGAAGCACGTCCACCGCCAGCGCCACTTCCCGGAAGAGGTGGTGCTGGCGACGCTGGAGGAGGCCGGCCTGGAGTGCCTCGACGTCTACGGCCACGGCTTCGACGCGGTGCTGAAGCAGCCGGTCGAGGAACTGGTCCACACCAAGGTCGTCTACATCTCGCGCCGGGCCTGAACCGCGCGCGGCGGGCCGAACCCGCGGCCACGGCGGCTCAGGAAGAGACCGCGAAGCGCACCCCGGCCCGCTCGAAGCGGTCCAGGTGCGCCGTGCCGAGCCCGACGGCCGGCGTCAGGCAGCCGGCCCGCTCCGGCGTGGCGCCATCCTCGGCCAGCAGCAGGCCGACCTCGCCGAGCATCCTGGCGGTGGCCAGGTATCCCGGGTGCCCGTCCGCGTCGACGTCGACGCGGACATGGTGGCCGGCGGCGGTGCGGGCGTCGACGGCGACCTGCCACGACCACTCGTCGAGGCGGTTGCCGGAAGGGCCGAAGCCCGACGACGGGAGCATCCTGCGCAGGATGCCGGCCGCCCGCCGCCGGACGGACGGCCGGGCGCGGGTCAGCAGGCGGAAGCCGGCCTGGGTCGCCCCGAGCGCCGCGGCGGCCGCGTAGCGCAGCGGCAGGGTGGCGGGCCGGCCGGCGATCGCGAGCCCCTCGCGGTAGCGAACGGGCGCTGCCCGGCGGCCCTGCTCGGCGGCGATCAGCGCCGCGGTCCGCTGGATCACGGCGGGGTTGATGAACGCGGCGGGCGTCATCGGGGCGACCACGTCGCCGCGGGCGTTGAGGCGAGGGACGAGCGAGATCGGGCTGCGCCGCCGAACCTCGGCCGCGGCCTCGGGGTCGGCGATCAGCACCGCCGGGTCGGCGATCGCCGCGGCCCCCTCCCCGCCGAGCACCTCGGCCGTGCCCTGCATCGTCCCGCCGGAGACCACGTCGGCCGGCGCGAGACGTCCTGCGGGCTGCTGCAGGGCGACCTCGACGTCGACCTCGGCCAGGTCCTCGTCCCAGCGCTCCCGCGCGGTCTCGGCGGCGAGCAGGACCGCCAGATCGGGCGGCAGCGCCTCGAAGCCGCTCGCCTGGACCACCTTCAGACCCGCGGCGGCGGCGCGGTCGTGGAAGGCATCGATCGTGCGCCGGACGAACGGCATCTCGCCGGTCAGGTCGGCGTAGTGGGCGCCGCTGGCGACGCAGGCCTCGACCACCGGCTCGCCGTAGAGCGTGTAGGGGCCGACGAAGTTGAGGACGACGCGGGTCCTCGACGCAAGCGCCGCCAGCGACCCGGGGTCGTCGACATCGGCGACGATCGCCTCCGGCGCGGTGACGCCGACCTCGCCGAGGATGCGCTCGAGCTTGGCGGCATCCCTGCCGGCCGCTGCCCAGCGGGTCCCGGTCTCTCCGGCCCGCTCCGCGAGGTAGGCGGCGGCGCGGCGGCCGGTGACGCCCGTGGCGCCGAAGACGACGACGGAGAGGTCCCTGTCACCCATGGGTGAACCATAGTGCCGCCCAGCGCGCCCCGGGGATTGCTGCCGAGTCCGCCGGCCGACCCGTTCCGGGAGAGGGGAAGTCCCCCTGCTGGAACGGGAAAACCCTGGCCAAACCCGACAGCACCGTTGTTAGGGTGACCTTCGTGCTCCTCTCCGGGGTGGGCTACATGCAGGGGACCGGCGTCGCGAGGCCGATGCGCGACACCGGGCGCCTCCAACCCCGGACGCCGAATCGGTGCCGGACCTGCCGGGCGGACCGCCGGATTGCCCGCAATCCGAGGATGACGCTGGGCAGATGACGGCGGAACGCGAGTTCGACGCGCTGGTGGTCGGTGGCGGCCACAACGGCCTCTGCCTCGCCGCCTACCTGGCGCGCGCCGGCTGGTCGACGGCGGTGCTGGAGCGCCGCCACGAGGAGGGCGGGGGACTCAACACCGAGGAGCCCTGCATCCCCGGCTACTACCACAACATGCACGCCCAGTTCATGGAGTTCCTCGACTACATGCCGGTCTACAAGGACTTCGACCTGGAGCGGATGGGGGCCCGCTGGGTGTATCCAGAGGCGCAGTGCGGGATCGCCTTCGCCGACGGCCGGCCGCCGCTGATCATCCACCGGCCCGACCTGCTCGACCGCACCTGGAAGAGCATCGCCCGCTACTCGAAGGCGGACGCGGACACCTTCTGCGAGCTGAAGCGCCGGACGATGCAGATCGACCAGATCCTCGCCGCGGCGCTGTACACGCCGCCGCCGCCCGTGCCCGAGGGGGGGATCGACAACCCGCTCGACAACCCGCTGATCGACCCGATCTTCTCCCACCTCGGGCTCGACAAGAGCTGCCTGCTGAAGTCGCCGAAGGTGATCATCGACGAGCTGTTCGAGACCCCGGAGCTGCGCGCACTGCTCTACCGCGAGTGCGTCGAGTGGGGAACGCCGGTCGACATGGAGATGGGCGGCGTCGCCTTCGTGATGTCGGTGCTCTGGTTCTCCGGCATCTGGAAGCTGATGGTCGGCGGCACCCACACCCTCGCCCACGCGATGACGCAGGCCTGCCTGCACGAGGGCGTCGCGTTTCTCGAGTCCTCCGAGGTCTCGGAGGTGGTCCTCGACGGCCGGCGCGCGGTGGGGGTGCGCACCGCCGACGGCCGCGAGTTCGGCGCCCGCCACGTCGTCGCCTCCAACGCCGACGTCGGGCAGACGCTGCTGGGGATGGTCGGCGAGGAGAACCTCTCGGAGCTGTGGCGGCGGCGGGCCCAGGCCTTCCGCTACGGGCCCAGCCACGTCCTGGCGACGACCGTCTGGTGCCTGCGCGAAGCGCCCCATTACCGCTCCGCCGAGGTCGATCCCGAGATCGACCGCTGCTTCTACGTGATGGTCGGCTTCGACGGGCCCGAGGACACGATCGACTACATCCGCGCCGCCTACGGCGGGCATCTGCCGCAGCACGCCGCCGGCGTCTGGGTGAACACGCTCCACGATCCCAGCCAGGCCCCGCCCGGCATGCACTCGGCGACCGGGTGGTTCTTCTTCCCGCCGGCCGACCGGCTCAGCGAGCGGGAGTGGGAGGAGGTGCGGCGCACCTACAACGCTCGCTTCCTCGAGACCTGGCAGCGCTTCGCGCCCAACATGACGGCCGGCAACGTGCTCGCCGAGCGCCTCTACACGCCCGACCAGATGGACTCGAAGAACAAGATGCGCTTCGGCGACTTCTCCAACGGCGCCTTCGCGCTCGACCAGCTCAACTCCTCGCGCCCGTTCCCCGAGGCCGCGCAGTACCGCACCGAGATCGAGGGCCTCTACCTCTGCGGCGCCTCGAGCCACCCCGGCGGCGGCGTGCACGCGGGCTGCGGCTACAACGCCTACAAGGCGATCGCCGCGGACCACGACCTGCCGGCGCCGTTCCAGGAGGGAAGGATCTACTGATGGCACACGAAGTGTTCTCCCCCGAGTGGCTCGGGCAGTGGGCCGCGCTGATCAACTCCGACGAGTCGCTGCCGGAGCGCGCCCCCGCCGGTGTCTGGCGCATCTACATCCGCGGCGAGGGCGACGGCGTCTCGCCCTACGTGCCGGCCGGGGAGACCATGCACCTGATGCTCCAGCTCGAGGACGGGCGCTGTACGCGGCTCGAGCGCACCGACGCCGCGCCCGGGCCGCGCGAGCTGGACTTTCGCTTCTCGGGGCCGGCCGGGGTCTTCGAGGAAGTCGCCGCGGGCCTTCGCGATCCGGTCGACGCGGGCCTCGCGGGTGAGATCAAGATCGCCGGCGACATGGCGTTCCTGCTCCGCAACGCGGAGCTGGTGAAGGAGATCGTCGACCTCTACGTCGGCCGCCTGGAGACCGAGTGGCCGCGCGGGCAGCCGCCCTACGGGGACGGGGCGTGACCGAGCCGGCGCCCGAGCCGGCCTCGCCGTCGAGCTTCGACGCGGTGATCGTCGGTGCCGGCCACAACGGCCTGACGCTCGCCGCCTACCTGGCGCGCAGCGGGCTCTCGGTCGGCGTCTTCGAGCGCCGCGGCGAGGAGGGCGGCGGCCTCTGCACCGAGGAGCTGACCCTGCCCGGGTTCCTCCACAACGTCCACGCCAACTACCACACCTTCGTCGGGCTGGCGCCGGCCTTCCGCCACCTCGGCATCCTCGAGCAGGGCGTCGAGTACGCCCGCCCCGAGGTGCAGATGGCGAGCGTGTTCGACGACGGGCGGGCGCTCTGCGTGCACACCGACATCGAGCGCACCTGCGCCTCGATCGCCCGCTTCTCCGAGCGCGACGCGGAGACCTTCGCCCGCTTCAAGACGGAGGCGCGCCAGTACGTCGACCTGATGCTCGAGACGTTCATGTACGGGCCGCCGGTGGGGATCAACGACCTCACCAAGGCCCTGGTCACGTTCGGGCTGGAGGGGCGCTCGGAGTTCCTCGAGGCGAAGCTGCGGGGCTCGACGATCGAGCAGTTCCTAGATCGTCACTTCGAGTCCGACCAGGTGAAGGCGCACCTTGCCTTCCACGGGGCGCTGTGCGGCTACGCCACCGACCAGAAGGGCCTTGCGGTCGGATACCCCCTGCTGGTCGGGAAGATCGACAACTGGCAGGTCTGCCTGGGCGGCTCGCACCGGGTCGCCCACGCGCTCTGGCGCGACCTCGTCGGCCACGGCGGACTGGTCTTCGTGCAGTCGGAGGTGACCCGCATCCTCACCGACGGGGGCCGCGCGGTCGGCGTCGAGCTGGTGGACGGCCGCACGGTCGAGGCCCGCAGGCTGGTCGCCTCGAGCATCGACCCCGAGCACACCTTCGGCCGCCTGCTGGCCGCCGAGCCCGCGGCGGAGCCGATCCGTGCCCGGCTCGGCGAGGTGCGCCACCCGCCCTGGAGCCTGTTCTCGGTGCACCTCGCGCTCGCCGAGGCGCCACGCTACGAGGCCGCGTCCTTCGACCCCGACGTGGACCGCGCCTGGGTGATGAACCTCGGCTACTCGAGCCTCGGCGACCTGCTCTCGGACTGGGCGGCGGTGCGCGAGGGGCGGCTGCCCGATCCGCGCCCCAACGCGGCTGTCAACAGTCTCTTCGACCCGTTCGACGCCCCGCCCGGCCGCTTCACAGGGCTGCTCCGCCAGATCGTGCCGGTCGCGCCCGGCGGCGGGCCGGCGGAGTCCTGGGACGCCGCCAAGGAGGACTACGCGCGGCGCTGCGTCGAGGCCTGGCAGGCCGCGGCGCCCAACCTCGGCGACGCGGTGCTCGCCTCCGCCATAGACACGCCCACCGACATCTCGCGAAAGCTGGTCAACATGGTCAACGGAGACTGGATGATGGGAGAGATAAGCCTCGACAACCTGCTCGACCGCCGGCCGCTGCCGGAGCTGTCCGATTACCGGACGCCGGTGGAGCGGCTCTACATGTGCGGGTCGAGCCAGCACCCGCACGGCTTCATCACCTTCGCGCCCGGCTACAACGCGCTGCAGACGATCGCCGCCGACATCGACCTGGAGCCATGGTGGAAATGGGAGTAGAGATGGACGCCCCGCCGGTGGTGGTGGACGACCCCGGCTCGGCCGGGATGGCCTACATCTCCGCCTCGCTGATGGAGAAGGCGGTCTCGGCCGCGCCCGAGCTTGCCCGCCGGATCAGGGGGTCGTTCACGATGTGGGCGACCGATTACAGGACCGGGGTGACGATCCGCTTCGAGGGCTCGCGCGTGGCGATCGACGGCACGCGCGACGATGGCGCCTGGCTGGCGATCGAGGGCGAGGCGCTCGTGCTCGCGCGGCTCGGCGGCGGCGAGCACGACCTCGGCGCGCTGCGGCGCGGCAAGGTGCGGGTGCGCGGCCTCGCCCGCCATCCGCTGTTCGGCCTGCGCCTGCGACGGCTGCTGGCGGCTGCCCAGCCCCCGCCATAGCCGGGACGATGAGGGCGCTCGCCCGCTCTATCGCCAGGGCTCGACACCCAGCGCCCGGGCCACATCCGCCGCGGAGCGGATCGCGTCCTCGTGCAGGCCGTGGCCGAAGTGGCTGCCGCAGTAGTAGGTGTTCTGCACCCCGTTCAGTGCCGGCAGCCGGGCGGTGGTGGCGCAGGAGCGGAAATCGAAGATCGGGGTGCGCAGCACGGTGTCGAGCTCGATCCGATCCTCGCGGATCGGGAAGTTCGGGTGCTGCGAGGCGATCAGGTCGCAGGAGCGCGGCACCCCCGACTCGAACCACAGGCTCCCGTTCACCGAGGTCGAGAGGACGCCGTCCCGCCGCCGGTAGAGGAAGGTGTAGGCCTGCATCAGCTCCCGCCTCGGGAAGGCGGCGTAGTCGCGGTGCACCACCAGCCGGCCTTCCTTGTAGCGCCAGGCGGAGAGCAGCTCCCGCTCGAGCGGTGTCGGCGCCTCGAGCAGATCGAGCGCCTGGTCGGCGTTGCAGGCGAAGATCGCCTTGTCGAAGGCCTCCTCGCCGCGGTCGGAGACGACGCGAACCCGGTCGTCGTCGCGGAGCACGGCCCGGATACGCGCGTTGCGCACGATCCGCTCCCCGAAGGCCCGCGCCAGGGCGGACACGTAGCTTCTCGTCCCCCCGGGGAGGGTGCGCACCGAGTAGACCGCCCTCGGCGACATCACGTCGTTGTGGACCGCGATCTTCTCGAAGAAGAACCGGGCCGGCGCCTCCAGCACTTCCTCGGCGCTCATCGAGGAGAGGAGGCAGAGCCCGCAGAGGAAGATCGTCTCCGCGTCGCCGGCGATGCGCGGCAGGAGGCGCAGGCCCTCGCGCACGGTGAGGTCGTCGAACCCGCCCGCCCGCTGGATCCTCCGCGCCGCGGCCAGCCCGCGCGAGAGCTCCCAGAAGGGCCGCAGCTGCGAGGGCCACAGCAGCCGGAAGCGCTGGGCGCGGAGCCCCCGCAGGCTCGGCGTGGCGTAGATGCCCTGCCGGCTGTCGAGATCGTGGATGCTCAGGAAGGCGCCCGCCGAGGGCCGAGTGGCGATGCCCAGCTCGTCGAGCAGCCGGAAGAAGTTCTCGTACCCCGCACGGCCGAAGGCGGCGGCGGCGATGTCGACCTCCTGCCCGTCGCGCGCCGTCAAGGTGTAGGCGTTGCCGCCCAGGCGCGAGTCCTTCTCGAACAACGTCAGCTCGAAGTCCCGTCGCAGGAAGTGGCCGGCGGCGAGCCCGGCGGCTCCTCCCCCGATGACCGCGACGCGCTTGCTCATCGGCCCCGGGGCAAGGCGTTCACACCCGCTTGCGTCCTGACACGAGATGCGCGAGGACGGGGTCGGCCATCGGGTAAGGCTATCGCCGCTGCGCGGGTCGGTGGAGCCCGGTACGCCGGCCTCCCAGCGCCGGTTCCGATCGGCCGCCGATGCCGGATGGCCTCACGTTGTAGTGGTGCCAATGCCTCAATAATTGGGCTAATCGGAGGTCAAACTAGCGCGACTATGGCATGATTGCCCTTATGCGGAGCTTCGTCGACCTCGACAAGACCTTCGGCGGGCAGCCTCGCGACCTCGGCCCCATCCTGGCTGGAATCGACACCGGGAAGGGTCGGGAGCGACTCTTCGAGGACCAGGTCCCCGAGCTTCTGGGGCAACTCGCCGAGCACGCGCGCATCGCTTCGATCACCGCCTCCAACGCGATCGAGGGCGTGGTGGTCGACAGCGAGCGCGCAGAGCGAATCGCCGAGGGCGCACGTCGTTATCGCAATCGCAACGAGCGCGAGTTCGCCGGCTACCGCGACGCGACGGACATGCTCATGCGCCTCGACTCATACGAGCCGCTGAGCATTCCCTTCGTCCTGCGTCTGCACCGGCTGCTCTTCGACCACACCGATGGCAACGGCGGCCACCTGAAGACCGACCAGAACCTGATCGTCTCCTATGAGAGCGGGCGGCGGGAGGTCGTCTTCACCCCTCCCCCTCCCGAGGAGACCGAGTTCCTCCTCGGCGAGCTGCTGGCCCGCTACGAAGCCGCCAAGCGCGAGGGCCGCACGCACCCGCTTGTCCTGATCGGCGCGTTGATCCTGGACTTCCTCGCCATCCACCCGGTCGCCGACGGCAACGGCCGCTTGGCCCGGCTTCTCACTATGTACGAGTTGCTCTCTCAGGGGTACGGCGTGGCGCGTTACGTAAGCATCGAGCAGCGCATCTTCGAATCGAAGAACAGCTACTACGCAGGCCTCTACGAGTCGCAGCGAGACTGGCACGAGGGCAAGCACGACGCCTGGCCGTGGATCTCCTATCTCGCCCGCATCCTCGCCGGCGCTTACGAGGACTTCGAGCAGCGGGTGGTCGCCGCGGGCGAGAGGACCGGCAGCAAGCAGGACAGGGTCCGCGGCTACATCCTGGACCAGGCGCCCGCGATATTCCGGCGGCGCGACGTCGAGCGCGCCCTCCCCGGGATCAGCCTGGCGACGATACGACTCGTCCTCAACGACCTGCGTGACGCCGGGAAGATCAAGCCCGAGGGCTCAGGCCCCGGCGCCCGCTGGCACAAGCTCTGATCGCCGGCCGCCAGGGACCTCCTTCCAGAGTTGCGCGCGCAGCGTACCGTGCCCTCGAGCTGCGGAATGCCGGGGGGTGCGAAAGGGGCGATAATCGGCGGCAGGTCCGGCGCCGCGCAAAGGCCGATCCGGCCGGAAGGGAGCAGATATGAGCAAGGTGGTACTGAAGACGATCAAGGACGGGGTGGCGCTGATCACCCTCAACCGGCCCGAGCGGCTGAACGCCTGGACGGCGGAGATGGGGCATGCCTACTTCGATGCGCTGGAGGAGTGCGGTGCCTCGACGCAGGTGAGGGCGATCGTGGTGACCGGCGCCGGCAAGGGGTTCTGCGCGGGCGCCGACATGCAGGAGCTGAAGGCGCTCGGGGAGGGCGACCTCGAGGCGGCGTCGGTGGTGCCCGATGCGCGGCCGCAGACCTTCCCGCTGTCGATCTCCAAGCCGATCCTCGCCGCGATCAACGGCGCCTGCGCCGGGCTCGGGCTGGTGCAGGCGCTGATGTGCGACATCCGCTTCGCCGCCGCGGGCGCCAAGCTGACGACCGCCTTCTCGCGCCGCGGCCTGGTCGCCGAGCACGGCATCTCGTGGATCCTGCCGCGCCTGGTGGGGCCGGCGCGGGCGCTCGACCTGCTGCTCTCCGGTCGCATCGTGCTGGGAGAGGAGGCGGCGGAGCTGGGCCTGGTCAACCGTGTGGTGGAGCCCGAGGTGCTGCTCGATCGGACGCTGGCTTACGCGCGCGAGCTTGCGGTCCACTCCTCGCCGGCGAGCATGGCGACGATGAAGCGCCAGGTTTACGCCGATCTCACTCGCGAGCTTCCCGAGGCGCTGGCGGAGGCCAACCGGCTGATGGGCGAGTCCTTCACCGAGCCCGACTTCACGGAGGGGGTGGCGAGCTTCCTCGAGCGGCGCGAGCCGCGCTTCGCCCCGCTCGGCGGCTCGGCGTAGGACCCGAGGAGGCTGCTCAGGTCGGATCGAGCAGGCGCAGGCGCACACCGCCCACCTCGACCGCCGCGCGCGCGCCGCGCCGCGCCGGGGGCAGCTCGACGGCGATCTCGACCAGCCCTTCGCCGCGCGCGTCGGGGGCCGCGGCGAAGCACAGCTCGGCGCCGTCGAGCGCCAGCAGCGGCTCGCCGTCCTCTTGTGCGGAGACGCCGAGCACCTGCGCCCAGCGCGTCGCGACGGCCGCCGGATCGTCGACCGCCACCGTGATCCCGGCCAGGCGCCCCGGGGCGCCGTCACCGACTTGGCCGGTCCACTCGGGCCCACCCCAGCGCCAACTCCCGTACGGCCGCGATTGATCGAGCGAGACGATCGCCCCGCGCATGTCGGCCGGGTGCAGATGGGTGCCGGAGATGTCGGGAAGGTCGATCCGCCAGACCACGCGGATCCCCAGCTGCTGCGCACGGGCCCTCGCGCCGTCGAGATCCTCGAGGTCGAAGATCGCCATGTAGCCGCCGCCGCCGTGGCGGTCCAGGTAGCGCCCGGCGGCCGTTTCCGCCCGCGCCGGGGAGATCACCTCCAGGAAGCAGTCGCCCAGCGCGAAGACGGCGTTGACCAGGCCGAACTCGGCGACCCCGGGATCGCGGAACGGCTCGGCGAGGCCGAGGGCCTCGCGCAGCGCCGTCTCGACCGGCTCCAGCTCGGCCGCCACCAGCACCGCCTGACGCAGCCGCACACGCGATCGACCCTCCACCGGGCGAAGGCTACGCCAAGAGCCCGGAACCGCTCCCGGCGACGACCAGGCAGGTGTCAATAGCTGGAGCGACGGGACAGTGTTCGAACCAGCGACCTCTCGCGCGTGAGGCCCGCTTCCGAGGGGCCGAAAAGCGGCAGCAAACTCGCATTCCTAAGCGGAATGCGACACCTACCGCCGCCAATTCTCTGAGCCGTCAGATTGCCGCAGTTTGCGGTCGATAGTGCCCGCCTTGGGCACTGGTGCCCAACTTCCCGAGCTTGCGCGACGGTCAAAAAACGTCCGCACAAAGCGGCGGATTTGCCACGGCCGTCAGGTGGGGCGATAAGTTGGGAGGCGGAGTGTGACCTAGCAACTGGCCTCTCGGTGCTGCCACACCGAGGTCGCCTTTTCACCGGGGGGAGACTCCGATTCGGCGACTCTCCACCTCCAATACCAGTTTGACCGCCGAGGTGGCGTATTCGCCCCCCTTACCCTGCATTTACGGCCAATTTCTTGCTCCGGGCGGGCCATCCGCCCCGCTTGTAGGCATGTTTCGATCGACAAGTGATCCCGGGACGGCGGACCTCCAAGCACCAGATCCGCTTCATGTTGACCCCGCCAGTTGCAAGATGCGGCTCAGCTTGACCGCTGGCTCTGCCATGATTTCTGCATGGAGCAGCGCCACGTCAGGCTCAGCGGCGATGTCGAGGGGTCCTTTGTGATCGAGGAGGCTTTGGCCGACGGTCGGTTTGTGGTTGCGCCGGAGTGGCCCTCGAAGGAGACTTCTGCCGACGCGATCTTGGAGCGCGCAGGGGCGGAGCGAATGTCTCCCGAGGAGTTCGACAAGCACTTTGGCGACTTGCCCACCGACGGCGAGGGGTAGATGTCGTCGCAGTCTCCGGGGCTGGCCTTTCCGGTCCACGTAGACGAGCGAGAGCTGGCTGAGGACCTTGCTCACGCGAGTGAGACTGGACGCGCGGCCATCGAGCCGATGATCAAACGCCTCAAGACCGATGGCGCTCCGGTGGCATGGCTGAAGAAGTGCGATGCTGAGGCACGCGACGGAACGCGTCTGCCGGGGTGCGTGAAGCTTTACATCCCGCAGTCAGCCGGTCAATGGGGCGCCGTGTTTCTCGGCGGTTTCGCGGATAACGGGCCAACGCTGTTCTTGCTCGCTATTGGCAGGCGCCACCCCGAAGCATCTTGGAAGCCAAGCGTCTACGAGATCGCCCATCGACGACTGCATAGGCGGGAGTCGTCCACGCGCCGCGATCAGCGCTCCGACTGAGTGTCATTTTGGGCTGTCCAACTTCTCTGGCAGAGGACTTGCTTGTTCGACATAGCTATGTAGAATAAGATCATGCCACAGCGAATCACCAAGCAGACCATTCGGCTTCTTGAGGTTCTGGTAGCCGTGCCAGAGGGCAGGTGGTACGGGCTTGAGCTAATGAGCCGCGCCGAATTGCGCAGCGGCACGATCTACCCCCTGCTGCACCGGCTACAAGCAGAGGGTTGGCTAGGCTCGGCACGGGAGGAGATTGATCCGAGCGAGGAGGGACGACCGCGTCGCCGTCTGTATTGGCTCACCGGGGTAGGACAGTCGGAAGCGCAGAAGGTACTCGCCGCTCACGGCCGATCAGAGAAGAAGCTAACGGCGGTGAAGCCCGTTCTCCACCCCGGGGGGGCTTTTCCGTGAGTCTTCCCCTTCTAGTCCTCGGGGCAGTTCTTCTGTGGTTCCTCAAGCAAGCGATAGGGATGCTTGTTGGTCAGCAAGTCAAGGGCTCGATCCCCGACTACACGATTCGCAGGGTGAAAGATGCCGCGCGTCTTCTTCCCGACGATCTGGCGGCGGACTACGAGCAGGACTGGCTCGCAGAGCTTGAAACTCTCGACGGTAAGCCGCTCAGCGCCATGCGCTATGCCGTCGGCCTTCCGCGAGCAGCGCGGTCGATTGCGGCAGTCCGAGCTGGTCTAGGCAAGGAGGCTCGCTGGTGGCCTGTTCTTCTGCGACTGCTAGACATCGGCAGCGCGTTCTTTTTCCTGATCGGCTATGGCACCTGTTTTCTTGCTCGTAGCCTTGGTGGCAAAGGTTGCTCACCCCAGGGAGCCTCTGCTCATTCGTCTACAGAGACAGGGAAGGTACGGGAAGTCTTTTGGTCTGTTGTGCTTTCCGACGAAATTCCCTCTTTTCATGTCTCCTAGCTTGCTCAATGTGCTGTGGGGCGATATGTCGTTTATCGGCCCCCCAGCTCGTAGGTTGGATGAACAGACGACCTTTCCTACCAGTGTTCGTCCAGGTGTTGCTTCATGGGAGGTGCTGGTCACGCTGGGCTTTAGCAAGCTCAGCCTTGAAGATGCGAGGCGCCGCGATCAAGAACGCACATTCAAGAATGACCTCGTGCTCTACATGCAGCCGATGGTGCTCCCGTTTTCGTACCCGTTCACGGGGTCGCGCCGGGCCTGAGGGAGTAACGGCGCTCTACGGTGGAACGAGCGACGGCGCAGGCTGGCCGTGGTGGGCGGCGCTCGCCGCCTCGATCAGGTAGGCGAGCGCCGAGCGCTCCTGCGGGCGGCAGGTCTCGCGGACCGAGAAGATGCGCTCTACCCAGCGACCGCGGGCGCCCTGCTCAAGCAGTCCTCGGATGCGCTCGCGCAGCGGGCAAGCTCGGCCGCCAGCCAGGCGAGGTCGTGGCCGTCTTGAAGGTAGCGGCGTGGGTGGCGATCGTCTCCCGCGCGGCCGCCAGGAGCTTTGCGCCGAGCCTGCCGGGGGCACCGGAGGGCTCGGAGATCTCGGCCATCTGCCCGATCGCGTGCGACTCCAGCAAAGCTGCTGTTGGAGAACGTCCAGAAAGTGGTAGCCGGCGTGCAACGCGCAAGATTTCCTCGGCGGTTCCAACACCGATGCCGGATACATGGAGAAGCTCGCCGGGCGTCAAACGAGAGAGTGCCGACCAGCTACCGACGTTGACGCTCGTGCAGAGCCTTTCGCGCGCGAACGTTGAGCGACCCGGCGAACGACGAGCGGTCTGCCAGGGCGAGCCCGGGCAAGAGATCGCCCAAGGGAGAGCGGCGCCATTCCTGGTGTCGATGAAACCGTCCGGCAAACTGCTGGCCATCCGCATCGACGGGGCTGTTCAGCGTCGTGAGCACGTCCCGGTCGGCAACCGGGTCGGGCACCTTGTAAATCAGGGCTTCCGGCCGTTCAAGCAACGTGATGATCTCCGCCAAGACCGTAGACGGGCGCGCTGTTGCCACGTCTCTCAAAGGGTCTCCGAGGCGACTTTGACAGACGGTTGGTACCCAAACGCGGTACCCAAGGCGAGAAACGCGGCGAGGTGAAGGGCGCTGAAATACACTGGAAACCGCGCTACAATGCGGTTTCCGCTGATACGGGAAAGAAGTCCGCCAAGGACACCGGATCGAGATTCGGGGCTGAGCTGGCGGCGCTGGCTGCTACCCAGATTGGCCTTCCTGCGCCGCCTGCTCCTTGACGCGGCGAGCGGCCTTGGCGTAGGCGATCATCCGGTCGCGGCGGCCGATTGCCAGGACGACGCTCGTTGCGGGAGCGCCGTCGGCGGGCTCGTTGCGGTAGACGAAGCGGTAGCGCGGCTTGCTCTTCCACCCGGGCTCGTCGAAGCGGACCTTGCGGCAGCCTTTCAGCACGCGGGGAGGCTTGTCCCCCATCAGCTCGCCGTGATGCGGGTTGCCGTGCAGCTCGACCACGATGCGCGCGACCTGACGCTTCAGGGCTTCGTCCAGTCGATTGGCGTCGGCCGTGGCCTCCGCCAGAGCTTCGACCTTGTGCTCAGCCTCCGGGGAGCTGCTCAACGAACTCGCCCATCCCGATCTCCGTCAGGAAATCGCCGGCGCTCAGCCGCTCGCCGTCGCTCTTCTCGAGGCGCTCCTGCAGGAAAAGCGCCAAGCCGGCGTTCTCGAGATCCTCTTCCAGCTCCTCGATCCGATCCTTCGCGGCAACCAGATCCACCGTGGGGACCAGCGACGCCGATCCCTCCTGTCCCCTGGTCGTAATTCGGATCGCGTTGCTCTCGGGGTCGAGTGAAGGCTTGCGCCGCGAGGACGCCTTCTTGACGAGCTGCGGCAAACTGCGTCGCGCCTCGCTCGTGCCCAGCGCTGTCGGGTTCTTGCCTCGGGCCGCTGCCATACGGCAAGAGTACCACTAGTTGTACAAGTCAGATCCACGCTGCCTTGGGAGGGTCGGTCAGATCAGCCCGACCGAGTCGGCATGTAGGAATCGATCCAACGAGGAGAGCAGATTGAGGTTCCAGGCGTAGGACCCGGGCTCATCGGCTCCCGCGCTCAGGCCGGCCTTCAGCTCCCGAATCCCAGCGCCCCCGCGTTACGCCGCTTCGGCAAGCGCCTCGCCTGCCTGCCCGCGATGCTCGCGCGCCGGCTCCTCCAGGAGCCCGCGGACGTCGTCGGCCGTAAGGCTGCCGGCGAACAGGTCGCCGTCGTCCATGACGCCGCTGAACAGCTCCGCCTTGCGGCGGGCGAGGGCGACGACCTTCTCCTCGATCGTGTCACGGGCGATCATCCGGTAGGCGATCACCGGGCGGGTCTGCCCGATCCGGTGAGCGCGATCGATCGCCTGCGTCTCGGCTGCCGGATTCCACCACGGGTCAAGCAGGAAGCAGTAATCGGCCTCGGTCAGGTTGAGGCCGAAGCCGCCCGCCTTGAGGCTGATCAGGAAGACCGGGTCGGTGCCCTGCTTGAACCGCTCGATCACCTGGTCGCGCTTGCGCGTGCGCCCGTCGAGGTAGCAGTAGTCGATCCCCTCACGGTCGAGACGGTCGCGGACCTTGGCCAGGAAGCTCGTGAACTGGCTGAAGACGAGCGCTCGGTGGCCGCCGCCGATCACCTCGCCGAGCTGCTCGACCAGCGCGGCGAGCTTCGCGCAGGGAACGTCGTCGTGAGCCTCGTCGACGAGGCTGGGATCGATGCTGAGCTGGCGCAGGAGCGTGATCGAGCGCAGGATCGTGAACCGGTTACGGTCGAAGTCGTCGACCAGGCCGAGGATCTTCTGCCGCTCGCGCTGCAACCGAGTCTCGTAGAGCTTGCGGTGACGCGCGTGGAGATCGACCTCGAGCGTCTGCTCCTGCTTCGGCGGCAGGTCGGCAGCGACGAGCTCCTTGGTGCGGCGCTTGATCAGGGGCTTGATCCTGCGCCGCAGGCGCGCGAGCCGCTCGCCGTCGCCCTCGCGTTCGATCGGCCGCGCGTACTGCTCGGCGAACCGCTTCGGGTCCGGGAAGAGCCCCGGCGCCGTGATCGAGAGCAGCGACCACAGCTCGGTCAGGTTGTTCTCCATCGGCGTTCCGGTGACGGCGAGCTTGAACGGCGCCGCCAGCTCGCGGACGCACTTGTACGTCTTCGACTGGTGGTTCTTGACAGCCTGCGCCTCGTCGAGGACGAGGCCCGCCCACTCCACCTCGCGATAGGCCTCCACGTCGAGCCGGAACTGCGTGTACGTCGTCACCACGACGTCGGCGGCCGCGAGGTCGTCGATCGAGCGGCCGGACTTCCTCAGCGTGTCGGTGACCGCGCTGACCGCGAGCTCGGGGGTGAATCTCGCCGCCTCGCCGACCCAGTTCGAGACGACGCTCGTCGGCGCGACGACCAGGAACGGGCCGACGCCGGGATCGCGCTCGCGAGCGTGGCAGACCATCGCCAGCGCCTGCAGCGTCTTGCCGAGCCCCATGTCGTCGGCGAGGATGCCGCCAAGCCCCAGCTCCCACAGCGACGCCAGCCAGCCGAACCCGTCGCGCTGGTACGGACGCAGCTCGGCCTCCAGCGCGGCCGGCGGGTCGTGGCCGGCGACCTCGTCGAGCTCGAGCAGCGCGCCGGCCTGGCGCCGCCAGGCCTCGGCCTGCTCGGTGACGACGCCGAGCGCGGCGAGCTCGGCCCACAGCCCGGCCTGGTAGCGGCTGATCCGCAGCGGCGCCGACGGGGAGTCGGCGAGCGCCTGCGCCTCCACGATCAGCTGCCGCAACGACTCGAGACGGGGATCCTCGAGTGAGAGGTGGGCGCCGTCGTCGAGCAACAGGTGCGACTCGCCACTCGCCAGGGCGACGAACACGTCGGCGAACCGCAGCTCGCGGCCGTCGACGCCGATCGTCACGCCGAGGTCGAACCAGTCGCTCTCGCCGGCGATCTCGGCGGTCGAGACACCGATCGTCAGCGAGTCGCTGACGTCGCGGTAGTCGGCCGGCTCTCCCACGACCTCGACGGCGACTCCGTGTTCCTCCAGCCGCGGCAGCACCTCGGTCGTCAGGCGCATCGTCTCGATCCCGGCGAGCGAGACCGCGGGCGCCTCCGCCGGCCGGGCCGCCGCATCGAGGAGGCCGAGGCGCTCGAGGCCGGTCCCGGTGAGCACGGTCTCGGCAAGGATCGCGCGCTCGGCGCGGCGATCGCGGAAGCCGGGGGCGGCCGTGCCGATCCCGAGCGGCACCTGTCGCGTCTGCGAGCCGATCCGGTAGGCCCACGCCCAGTCGAGCTCGAGGGCGTGCCCGGCGTCGTAGCTTGCCCGCAGCACGAGCGCCGGCTCCGAGATCTCGGGCGGCGCGAACGACCCGTCTGACGAGGAGACCGTGGCGACGTGGCGCAGCGCGGGGCAGATCTCGACGGCGAACCGGTCGAGCTCGCTAGCCGGGATCTCGAGCCGCTCGCCGTCGAGCACCATCCGCTGCAGCTGCGGCGGAGCGGACCTTGCGAGGCGCACGAGGCGCAGTCGCCGCCGCGCGAACTCGGGATCGTCTCGATCGGGGCCCTCGGCCGTCTCGACGCCCTCGCCGCGCTCGGCGCAGAGGACGCCGTGCCCGCCTGAGCCGAGGAAGAGCAGCGGCTCAAGCCTGGCTGCGTCCTCTTCGCCGCCGAGGCGGATCACCGCGGTCGCGACCGAGCCCCGCTTGCCGTCGCGGCTCACGTCGAGGACCAGCTCGCCGCGCTCGTAGGGCGGCAGCTCGCCGAAACCCGGCAGGTCGTGGATGAGCCGCAGCTCGATCCGCGCCGCCTCGTCGAGCAGCGACCACAGCTGGGGGCTGTCGAAGGCGCTCAGGTCGATCGCGCGGTCGCCGTTGTAGCCGTAGTTGTAGTAGGAGCCCGCGTGGGCTCGGTAAACGGCGTGCAACTCGCGGGCGAGCGCCAGGTGGTCGGAGCGGAACTCGCCGTCGCGAACCTGCCACGAGTCGAGCCCGTTCCAGGAGAGCGAGCCGTTGACCCAGCCGCCGCGCGCTCCGGGGCGCATCAGACGCGCCATCAGCTGCGGCCCGCTGTGACCCGACCGCAGGGAGAGCTCGACGGCGAGCGGCCGCTTGCCCGCCAGCGCGGGTGCGTCGATCAGCTCCCGCAGCGACAGCTCCCACAGCGGGGCGCCGGACGAGGTCGGGCGGGACCGGGCGGCGCTCCGGGCGCCCGGGATGGAGACGCGTTCCTCGGCCACCGCGATCACGATCGCGGCGACGTGCTTGCAGTCGTATCCCACCGGGCACGTGCATTCCCCGCCGTCGAAGACGAGGCCCCGGTCGACCTCGGCGAGGTAGGCGGTCGTGACGTAGGGCGCGGTGCCGACGACCGTGCCCCTCAGCGTCAGATCGCTTGGGTCCCAATCGACGGCGACGACCCGCTGGGCGCGAGCGTAGGTGCGCCCGCGGTCGAACGACCTCGACCCGACCTCTTCTCTGACCTCCGACAGATCGATCTCGCTCAATTCGTCGATCGCGCCAGGCATGAAAGGCGCACAGTAGCGGCGACACAGGACCGCAACGCTCGCCCGTCAGCCAGCGCGCAAGGCCGAGCGGCACAGCCACGTCTATCGCCCGTAGCCGGCCTCGCGGAGCTCGGCCGGCGTCACCATCAGGCTCCGGGGCGCCGCGCTGACGCTGCGAAAGCCGAAGCGCTCGTAGAAGCCCGCCGCCGCGTCGTCGATCGCGTGCACGATCACCGCTCGCACAGCGACCTCCCGCGCGGCTCGACATACCCGCTCCAGCGCGTCGTCGAGCAGGCTCGTGCCGAGTCCCTGTCCCTGGCTACGCGCGTCGACGGCGAGGCGGGCGAGGATCGCCGCTGGAATCGGAAAGTGCCGGGAGAGGCCCTTGCGGACGGCCTCGGTCGCCTTCTCGTGCTCAAGCTGACCGGCCACGAGCGTGTAGTAGCCACGCACCGCGTCGCGCTCATTGGTCGCGACGAAAGTCCGTGTCGCGTCGCGTCGCTCACCCTGGCCTGCGTAACGGTGCAGCCAGCGGTCGAGCGCCTCCTTGCCGCAGGCAAAGCCCGCCACGTCGTGGCGCGCTGGGTCGTAGCGCTCGGTGAGCGCGGCCTCTTCGCTCACGCGCGGCGGCGGAGATCTTCGAGCCGGGCGACCGTGCCCTCGTCGGGCGCCTCAAGCGCCTGGAGGAAGCGCGTCGCCTCCTCGTCGCTGAGCGCAATCGTGCGCTGATCGGCGAGCACCTCCTGGGCCCGCGCCTGGGCGGCGCGGCGGAAGAAATCGCTCAGGCTCTCACCGAGCGCGGAAGCGGCAGCGGCATCGAGCTCGCGCTCCTCGTCGCTGAGCCTAACTTCGATTCTCCGAGTCTTGGGAGTTGTGGCTGGCTCCATGACCCGGACATTGTACGGGATTCAGGCCGACAGTTTGTAGCACTCGCGGGTTATCTGGGCATGGCAGCATCCGCCCGATGACAAGACGGCGGTATGCGAGCCCGACGGCCTGATCGTCGCGGTGAAGCCGCGCGAGCCCTTCCTGCGCTACTTCACTCAAAACGGCGACGATTGCCCATGAGTCCATCTTCGAGATTCGGCGTGAGCTGATCGCAGACGATCAAGGCCACATCGCGCCTGCTCGCCCCATACCGGCGCTGGGTTGGTTGCTGGGCCGGCACCACCTGAACAGTTACGGATCAGCAAAGAGAAGGTCTACCGGCTCTATCCGAGCTTCGACCGAGCGGCGATCAATCAGGCGCTTGATCTAGAGAACCAGCTCGCGAGAAACCTGGAACCGGTAGCCGCTGCGGCGTAGGCGGCGGAGGCGAGCGACGTGGCCCTGTTCGCGCTCGACCACAACTACCCCGCGCCGATCATCGAGCAGGCGAAGCCGTATCTCTCAGGCGTCGAGCTGGTCTTCATCGGCGACATCGACCCTCGTTTGCCGGAATTCGACGATTGGGAGCTGTTGTTGGCGTTGACATCGCTGCTCGCACCACACCTCGCAAGCCCCAGGTCTGGCGACTCGCGGGCCGCACCGGCGGAGGCCATCACCCAGATCAGTTCCTCGAGAAGCTCGCCAAGAAGACCCGGCTCGACCCCATCGACCTTCGCAAGGAAGCAATGCCGTCGAAGACCATTCTTCAGCGGAATCCCCTTGTGTCATAGCCACTTGATCGAATAGGTTCCTCTGATCGATGAGCGTCCTTCGCCGTCTTCTCAATCTCCCGACGAAGCTAGAGCCACCCAGGTCTCCTGTTAGGGCCACCATCATCGAGCCTCGTCTTCCGGTCGTCGGCGAGTCGCACTACCAGCCAGCGCTGCTGGCCATCACGGGCAGCTCGCCTGGTCAGGATGTCGCTCATGAATGCCTAGCCGAGCTTGTGCCCGAGCCGACGAACCCCCACGATCCAAACGCGATCATGGTCAAGGTCGAGGGAAAATGTGTCGGCTATCTGTCCCGGCAGAACGCGGTGAAGTTCGGGCCGCGCATCAAGGCGATGATCGACGCGGGGCAGCCGACGATCTGCAACGCGTTCATTGGCTGCAAACCCGATACGGGGAATCCGAACCTGGGCGTATCGCTAGAAGTGGTGCTATAGCCAAACCGCGAAGCGATCTCCTCCCACGACATCCTCCGCCCCTCGGAGGATGAAAGGTACGAGGACCTCGACAAGTAGAGGAGATCATTCCCACACGTCATACGGAGCCGCCGACGTGGCTGGCTTGATCGCCAGCCGCCAGCTACGCAGGCCCCGCCCACAGCTGAGCGAAGCAAGCAACCTTACTTACCCTTTTCGTCGCCCTCCGGGTCGCACCAGCCGCGAACTTGTCGCCGTCGAGATCTGGGACGCCAGCACCCGCCTGCCAGCGAGCATTCTCGAAGCGCTGCCAGCGCCAAGCGTCGCCAATGGCGAGAGGTAACGGCGCTACGCGGCGAGCTTTGGCTCGCCGGTGCTACGGACTGCATGGAACTCCGTCACCCACTCGCGGGGAACGAAGGTCGGCCGGTCGCGCTTGCGCCTGATGTGGTCGGCCAGCCAGAGAAGGCCGACTACGACCAAGAGCGCAGGGCCGGAGGCTGCCGGAGGACGAGCAACCACATCCGATCCGTCCGGGAAGACGATGGCAATCGGCTTGCGCTCGTCAATGGCCCGCGACATCAGCCCCGAGGCATCCCGCGAATCGGCTGGGATCAACACGGTCCCATCCGGGTAGCGCTCGCCGCTATCGGGGTCGACAGCGATTTGACCCAGGCGGTCAAAGGCGGCATCCGTGCCAGGCGTGTTCTTGCTGCGAGCTAGCTTCTCCATGACTCGATTATCGCTTCCCAATGGGTCTTGAGATGGTCGATTGCCGCTGGAATGGCCTCATTTGTCGGACCGGCGTGGAATGCGGCCTCTGGCTGCCTTCCGCCCTTCCGAGTGTAGCGGTGCATGTGATGCGTGCCCAGATGATTGTCGTAGACGCGGATGGTCTACCAATCGCCCTCCTCAAATGCCAGCAGGATCGCCGAGTACCGCTCGATTGGCCTGCCTGACTGGCTGAACCGCACGAGAACCCCCTCGATGATCCCGATATCTATTGTCCGCTCATACGGCACGGGCAAGCAGCCTCACATTCAGCCCGGACAGCCAGACAAGACAGCGGCTGAAGGTTGCGGTCGCAGAGAGGCGCTAAGTGAAGGTCCGCCACGAGCGAGGCTAAGTGCTCCTGGTCATAAGTTCCGCCGCGAATGGGCCGCGAATCGCACGCATCCGACATTGACCACAGTGGGGTGGGGTGAATGTCGGATGCGACCCCGGACCGCCGCTTCGTTCCGCCTCGGGTCACGCGGCCAGGCGCAGCTCGGGCTCGCGGGCGCCCAGCCGCTCCATCAGCTCGGCGAGCTTGTCGCGGGTGAAGTTCCACTCGAAGGGCTCGGCCATCTCGTTCCAGTGGTGCTCGAACTTGTTCAGGGTCCGGGCAAGCAGGCCGAGGTCATCGAAGTCGTTGGGGGTGAGGACCTTGCGCTGGATGATCGAGAAGTAGATCTCGATCTGGTTCAACCAGCTCGCGTGGGTCGGCAGGTGAACCAGGGTCAGGTTCTTCCATCGTCCCTCCAGGCGTTCGATTGAGCGCTGCCCGCGGTGGGAGGAGCCGTTGTCGACGATCCAAAAGACGTTGCGGGCGGAGGCGTAGGGCTCCCTGGCCATCACCTGGTGGACGAGGCGATCGAAGGATTCGATTCCGCCTTTGCACTCGGAGCGGCCGAAGACATGTGGCGGGCGGCCACCGCGACGCCCGATGTCCAGAGCGGCGAGGTAGGTGAGCGCGCCCCGGCGCTTGTAGGTGTGCTCGACGCGCTGGCCGCGGGAGCCTGACGTTGGCCCGAGCGTCGGGTGGATGCGCGAGCGCGCCTGGATCGAGGGCTTCTCGTCAGCGCTGATCACGAAGTCGCCGGGGTGAAGCAGCTCGCCTTCCCACCTTCCCTGGTAGAGGTCGAGCACGGGCCCGGCCTTGGCGAGAAAGTCCGGGTCGGTGGGAAAGATCCAGGAGCGGTGCTGCCAGGGGCGCAGCGAGTCCTCGGCCAGCCAGCGGGCGATCGTCGCCGCCGAGGCCTCTGTGACGCCGCGCTCGATGACCAGGCGGTGCAGCTCGGCGCGGCTAAAGCGCGAGAGCGGGACGCCCTGGGCGCGCGGCAGATCGCAGGCGACCGCCTTGACCTGGGCGATCTCCTCCGGGGGGAAAACGGCGCGGGCGGCCCGTGCGCTTCAGATCCTCAATCCCCTCGATCCTCTCTTCGCAGAAGCGTTTTCGCCAGCGTCCGACCGACTTGCGCGTCATCCCCAGCCGCTCGCCGATCTCGGTGTTGGTGGCGCCTTCGGCCGCCATCAGGACGATCTTGGCTCGCAGCACCTCGCGGTGGGGGCGGGTGTAGCAGGCGGCGCGGTGCTCGAGCTCGGCGCGCTCCTCATCGCTGAGCGCGATCTCGTGGGGGCTGCGTCCCGGCATCGCCCCAGAATTCGCCGCGCTCGCCGAGGCTCCTTCAAGCGAGTAAGGATTTCTGGCGGGGAGCACTAAGCCAGGCGCTTGATCCGCTCACGTTCCCGTGCCGTCTGAGCCTCCGGCGAAGGCAGAAATGGGCAGAAACGCCGATTTGGGCTCCGGCAAGGTGGACAAGACACCGCCGGAAAACGAGCTAGAAGCACGCTCAGATGCAGGCACTTCAACGAGCGGGAGCGACGGGGCAGGAGTCCTCAAAGGACACCGGATTGAGATTCGGGGGTGAGGGCGACACTCTGGACCCCATACAACTGTTCTGTGCGGGCAGCCAACGCCTCTGACGACCGACGTTGCGAAATGGATCGAACAAACCGGCCTCAGCGGTGTGAGGCCGCCGCCAGCCAGGCTGTCCAGTGCTTTTCTACGACTTCCGCGCGTCGCTTCCTGACGCTTCGCAGGCTGCCGGCTCCCGCGATGCCCAGGCCGAGCACGAGACCAAGTGGCCCACCACTCGCCGTCGCTCCCACCCCCACGGCGGCGCCCGCCGCGAGTGCGACCGCACCGTCCTTTTCGGTGATGCTCCTCAGGCCGGCGCTGCGCAGCTCGCGCACGAGGGCCCGTCGGTCGGCGCGCAGCTCCTTTTCCCAATGGTCGTACAAGAGCCCGTGCTCACTCACCGGCCTGGTACGCAGCTCATCGAGGTAGCGCTCGAGTTGGGCGCAGAAGCGCTGTCGCTGCTCGTCAAAGCCGCTGTCTTCGCGCAGCCGGCGCAACTGCTCAAGCGCTGCCGGAGTCAGCTCGGTGGGCTCGATCCCGAGTTTCACGATCCGCCTCAGCACTATCGCCACCTCGGCCTCGCTGACCCAATCGCCTTCGCCGATACCACGCAACGCGCCTCGCCGGTCCAGCTCGATGCCCTTGGCTGATTGCAGTTCGCGCAGCAGGCCGTTGCAGCTCGCCATGTAGACCTCCCGATCGTCGGTCACTGTCGGCATCGAGTTCGAGCCGACCTCTGCGGCCAGGGCGCCGAGCACAATCCCGGCTGCGGCCTCTGCGATCCGCACATCCGGGTTGCCCTCCTCGCCGGCCAGCCAGCCGCGCTCACTCAGCATGTTGATCGTCCGCGCACTGAGCTTGCGCACCGAAAGGACAGCATCGCTGCCAGGATTCAGCCGCTCAGGCCGACACCAGGCTGGCGCCTCGGTTTCGAACACCTCCGCCAGGCGCTCATGGACGGCGTCCTTTGCATCCTCGCTCGGCTCGATGCCGCTGACGAAGCGCTCGTGCAGGAGCTGCGCCTCGCGCTCGAAGCCAGGCGGCCACTGTGCGCTCGGCGGAAATTCGTCGTAGGGGACGATGCAGGCAAGCCGATCCCAGTAGAGCAGCGACTCGAACATAAAGTGCGGATCGGCGACACCCCAGCCTGGGTAATAGAGCGCTGCCCGCATCGCCGCACGACCTCAGGCGCCGTCCAGGCTGTCCGGCAGCGCCGCGACCGAGAGCGACTCGGCCTGGCCCCACTTGCGCTCGAAGTAGCGCTGAAAGCCAGCCAGCATCCCTGTCGGAGTATTTGACCACCTGATGTGCACCGTGTCGAAGGAGGGCTCGGAGAGGAAGTAGCCGGTGATGCCGCTGACCAGCTGACCGTCGCGCAGCCGCAGGTACATCGGGATGCAGGGCAGATCGGCGTAGCGGCGGAGCTGCAGCGAACCAGGTGCCTCGGCTAGCTCGGCCGCCTCCTTGGCCAGCACCGCGAGGAAGTCACGGGTGTCCTCGCGAAAGCTCTCGACCTCATAGCCCGCCTCGGTGATCTCTTCCGCGCGTAGCGCCGTGGTCGCCGCTTCGGGGTCAATGACCAGCATTCGCAGCCGCGCCCCCCGCCCAAGCGCCTCGCGCATCGGCCGCACAAAGAGCCGCAAGTCGGGGCTGTAGGTGTCGAGCCAGAGCAGTTCCTCGCCGGCGCCAAGGCGATCGAAGACCGAGCGCGGGATCTCCTTGGCAAAGCCGCTGAAGCCGTAGCGTTGGGCGCCGGGATAGATCTCATCGACCCGCCGCCCGAGCACCTCGTCGAGCTTTGCCACCGTGCGGTTCTCGGTCTCCTCACCGAGGAAGTACTGATAGGCGTAGCCGACCACCACCGTGCCGAGCAGGAAGCCGCCAACGCTCTGCAGCACCACCCTCGCCGTGCCGCCGCTGACCGCCGCCGCCAGCAGATAGGCGCCGAGTCCCAACAGCACAAAGACCAGGGTCGTAGTGATCCTCAGCATCCGCGCCGTTCGCCCTGCCGTGCCCACGGCGCAGACCGTAACCGACCCCTCGCCCGGTGGGGGCGGGAGCGCCCCAATTTTGAACGAGGTTCCGCCGCCGCGCCATCACGGTTGAGCTCACCGGACTCGAAGCGCGACGGGGATAAAGTCCAGCAAGGACTCCCAGATCGAGATGCGCGGGGCTGAAAGCAACTCCCGACTACGCTCGGCGGCGCAGGTCTGCGAGCTTGGCGACCGTGCGATCATCGGGCCGCTCAAGCGCCTTGAGGAAGCGGGCAGCCTCTTCCTGGTCAAGCGCAATCGCCGGCTGACCGACGAACGCCCGCTGGCGCTCGTCGTCACGGCGCCCGGGCTTCGGTTCGATTGGATCTATGGCGTTCAGACGTTTCCATGAGCCGATGATCGTAAGTGGACGAAGTGGATGGGTGTCAGCTCTGAAAGGCATGTCGTTTAAGGCGTCGTTTAGCATGCCATTATCCGCTATGATGCGGGTGTCATGCACGCAACCCAAGCACCCCCTGCCGCTGGCCTCTACGCCCACCTCGTTGACGATCTGCGAGGCGGCGTCTTGAACAACGCCGAGCTGGCGACAATCACCGGCGTCAAGACCCGACAGGTCCAGCACTGGGCCGCCGGCACGCACCGGCCCCAGGGCGAGGCGAAAGACCGGCTGCTGGAGCTGCACTACATCTTGGAGCGGCTGCGCGACGTCTACACCGCCGAGGGCGCCGACATCTGGATTCACGGTCGCAACCGCGACCTGGGCGGCAAGAAGCCGATCGACCTGCTCGCCGCGGGCCAGTTCGAGCGAGTGCTCGCCGCCGTCGAGCGCCTCAGCGCAGGGGCGATGTAGGAGTGGCACGCGACATCGCCGCCGCGGTGTCGCGTGCAGGCACGGCCACGGTAGCGGGCCGCTTTCAGCGCCACGTCTCACCGCGCCAAGAGCCGCTGCGTGGGAGCCGCTCCGGGGGCCGTTGGGGTGCGGAGGGCACCTATCCCGTCCTGTACCTGGGGCGGCCAACCGACTCGGTGATCGTCGAGGCTTACCGCCACCTGGTCGAGACGGTGGCGGGCATGCAGCCGCAGATGGTCGGCCCACGTCGCCTGGTGACCTGCGAGATCAAGATCAACAACGTGCTGGACCTGCGCGATGGCGCGAGCTGCGACGCGGTCGGCCTAACGACCACCGACTTGTGCAGCGCGGTGGGCGACTACGGGACATGCCATCGCATCGGCGAAGCCTCAAGCGAGCTCGGCCTACACGGCATCATCGCCCCGGCCGCCGGTGGCCTCGGCGAGACCCTGGCGATCTTCGAAGACCGGCTGCCGGAAGGCGAACAGCCGGTGCTGATCGAAGAGCAGAGCTGGGAGTCACTCCCGGGTGATCCCCGAGCCGAGAACCATTAGCCCTGAGGCTGCTCAGCGGCGGCTGTCGGGGGCCAAGGCGATGCATCAGGCGTACAGTCTGCTGCTGTGGAGTATCCCGAGGAAGGGGCGCTCAACATTTACACCGACGGCTCGATGCTTCCCGGCCCCCGCCGTGGTGGCACGGGAATCATCTTCGTCCTGCTCAATTCCGACGGGGAGGAAGAGACCTACGAACCGCCCACGTCCGGCTTCATGGGCGCGACCAACAACCAGATGGAGCTGCAGGCTTGCGTTGAAGCGCTTCGTTCGGCCACCGCCCAGGGTCCCCACTTCGACCCCCGCCGCTACCGCAAGATCATCATCTTCAGCGACTCCCTCTACGTCGCCGACAACTACCCAACCGCGCTCTTCACTTGGTCAAAGAACGGCTGGGCGAAGCGAAACGGCGCTCCGGTCGAGAACGCCGCTCAGTGGAAGGATCTCGTTCGTCTCGTCCTCAAAGCCGACCGACGGGGAAAGCGCGTCGAGATCCGCTGGGTCAAGGGAAAGAAGAGCCCGCGAACCAAGGCCGTCGACAAGCTCGCCAAGCAGGCCGCCAGGACCGCTCCAGATCGGCAGCTGACCCCTGCCCGGACACGACGCAAGCGTACGAGTCGGGCCCTCGAGCGCGGCAGCGTCAAGATGGAGGGCCAGCGCCTCACGATCCGCATTACCAAGACCGAGTTCCAGCGCCTGCACCAGCTCACGAAGTGCTGGTACGAAGTCCTCTCGGCTAAAAGCCCGTTCAAAGGCTGCTTCGATGTTATCTACGCCGAGCCCCCGATCAATGTTCGGGCTGGGCACACGTACTACGTCAGGGTCAACGAAGAGACCGCGAACCCCCGAATCGCAAAGCTCTTCCGCGAGGTCGAACAAATCAGGACTCCAAGCGGATGATCTTTCCGCCCCCGAACCCTTCGTCCGGCCCCGGCTCTGGATCGACGGTGCAAGCAATCTCCTCACTTTGCCTGAGGTCTCGAAACGCTTTCGTCAGCGCATTGCGGACTCCGCCGCCCGATGGGAATGGATCAATCAATTCGGGCCACTGGGGCGTTGTCTGGCCTTTTTCGTGCAGGTCTTCCACCCGTTTGTGCAAAAGCGGCTTAATGAGCGTCACCTTCTCCTCCACGTCGGGAGCATCTTTTACCTGGGCGACCGTGGTCTCCAGCAATTCCTGCAGCTCTATGCCCGGAGGCTTGCGCTCGGGTTCCTGGGGTTTTGCGTCGGGTTTCGGCGGCATCGACGAACTCCCGAAGATCGTCTTGCGCAGGCTCTTCGCGAGTGACTTGACTAGGCCCTCATCTTCACCGAGCTGGCGGCTCAGAAGTTGCTTCCGCTCGTCGGTATTGGCTAGCTCAGAGAGTGACTCGATGATCGCCTGACCATTTTTTCCCTTGCCGACCAAACCGAGGTGATCGACAGCCAACCGGAAGCCATCGTCGTCGCGGGAGGCAAGCGGTAGTAGGAGCTCCTCGCCGATTCGCCGCTGGATCTCAGCGATACCGCTCGTCAATTGCTTACAGATCTCAAGGATCACCCGCCAGCTAGCTTCGTCGAAGCCTTCCCTCTTCGACCGCTCTGCAAGCTCGTCGATAACCCAGCCCGCCGGCAGGCCCCGCAGGTCGATTGCCTCCCAGTTAGAAGGTGCCGGCACACCGTCGGCAAAGACGCGGTCGAAGGCAAGGCCGGCGAGCTCCTGGTGTTCATCGTCGCCGAGCGTCTGCGCCGCGGCCATAGCCGCCTGGCGCACCGTCGCTGGGATCTCACCCGACCAGTACGGCCCGAGCAGCGCCCAAAGCTGGCGCGCAACGGGCACGCCGCTGCTTATCCAGGCAACCACGGCATCGGTCGCGCGTTCCGGGGTGGAGTCGATCTGCGCGACAACAGCTTCCTGAACTGGGTCAGGGTCAAGCTCGACGCCCTGCTCGTGGAGGGCGCTAGCCGCGACAACCATCGCTTCGACCCGGAGCGGACCAAGTGTTTCGGAGGCTGAACTTTCTGCGTACTGAAGCAGCGAGCGAAGCGAGTCTTTATCAGCCTCTCGTAGTTGCGGGCCGATTACCGCCAATGCTCGTGAAAGGTTGGGCCGACCGTTCGCGTCGCCGCCGGGAACGACAGAGAGCGCGCCGGCAAAGGCGCTCGCCAACTGCGAGGCAGTCTTCTCCTGGTCGGCGAGGCCGCCCCGGACGAGGCGAGCGGCGATTTTCGCGGCAAGCTCCAACCGCTGCGAAGCCGGTTCATCCACTGCCTCGCCTTGAAGAGACTCAGCGATTGCCTTGTCGAGCGAGGCAGTGTCTATCGAGTCCTCAGGTGAGGCCAGACGCTCGATCTCCTCAAGTACAGCATCAAGGCTCTCGGCGTCCTCAAGGTTCTCCTCGACGGCGTCGGTCCAGGTCACGGTGGCGACTGCACTCAGCTGCTGCGTCGTACGCGCATCCATCTCCCCGGCGGCTAGCGGGGCCAACCAGCTACAACGTCGAGCGAGCTGACGATCGCTCGCCTTCATTAGCGCTAGGCGGCGGAGTCGCCCGTCGACGGGAGCGAGGACGTCGAGCCGCTCTCCCACAGCGTCGCTGAGATCCCGACGGTTCAAGGTCAAGCCCGCAGATGCAAGCTGGGAAGCTGCCAGAGGTGCACGCTCGACAAACAGATCGAGAGCTGATTCCAGGGGCGGCTTCCACAGCGCTGCGACCTCGTTCGCTGGGTCGACTTGAGGCTGCGGCTCCCCCTCCTGCGCCTCCGCACTCTCCTCGGTTTCGGTTTTTGCCCTTGCAACCTCTTGCTCGAATAGCTGCTTGATTGCCGGGCTGGCCGCTTCCATCAGTTCGGTCTGAACGGCGCCGTCAAGCTCGACGACCTCGGTTAGTGCATCTTTCTGTTCGTCTCTTATCGCCCTGCTTGCCGCTTGTGAGGCGAGCGAGCGAGCGGCGCTTTGGAGTTTCGCGAACTCTCGGATCAGCCGGATCCTCGCCAGCGGGGTGAGGAGGAGATTCTTGTTTTTCGCCACGAGCTCGATCAGGGAGGCCCCGCGCCGGGCGCTCGCCCGGACGGAGAGTCCGACTGCTTGGGCCAGATCCCGATCGTCTAGGTCTCGACCGCCGCGCTGGCGAATGATCTCGTCCGCCGCATCATCAATGCGAGCGGGGTCGAGCTTTGGAGTGAGCTCACAGGCTTCCAATAGGACGTGGGTCGCGTTAGTCGCGCCAAGGGATCCGGGCTCGGCCGCGGTAAGGATCGAGGTCAGCAGCCGGATCACGTCACCCGCTGCTTTGTCTGCGTCTTTAAGCAGTTCTTTGATCCGCTCAGCTGAGCCATCGCGGGCCGCTTCTTCAACCCGGTCAGCAGTCAGCGGCTCCAGGTTGATGCCCGAGGGAGCTGCGCTATGGAGATAAACGAGATCCCGGGTGACCCCGGGTAGCGGCTCGACTCGCCGCAGGTAACCGAGCAAGTTGTCGAGATGCTTGTCTTTGACCGTTTTCTCAACCTTCTGAACATCAGCGCCCTGGCCGTCGACGCTAGCCACAGCACTCGGGCGAAACAACAACGGAACCAACGGCAGCTTCCCTTCCCGGAATTCGGTTGCACGCTTCCAGGTTTCCGGCGCCTTGCGGACAAGGCCGTCGTCCTCCTCCTCGCGATCCTGAGCGAGGATCGCCTTGGGCAACTGCGGGTAACGGTCAAGCTCTTCAGCGAAAAGCGGGAACTCGGTACGCAGGCAGACAAGCTTCGCGAGTGCGGCGGCACGACCATCGAGCGGGCTCATCTCGTCTGCGGCGATTCGCTTCGCGGCGAGGTGGTAGGCCATCACAAACGAGTTAAGAAGCACCTTGATTCGGCGAGGGCTCGTGACGTGGGTCGGAGCCAGTGCCCCGATCACATCCTGTAGTTCATCCCGATCCCCTAGGTCTTTCCACAGACCCGGCCGATCAGCAACGAGCTCTCTTACGAAGCCCTCCATGTCACGCGAGCGCAGGGGCGGGAGCGCAACCTGGTACTGGAAGATCTTGTCGATGTAGGAGCCCGCCGAGCTGAAGTAGGGATGGGTCTCATCGACGGGAGTCTCCTGGCGAGCCTTTCGGCGCAGCGCCTGCTCGAGGGATTGCTGGTCAATCGCGACAACGAAGACGCAGTTCGTCGTCTCGAGGAAGATCCGCATCGTCTCTAGGGCCTCGACCACGTCATCGGCCGAACAGCGATCCAGCTCGTCAACAAACGCCACCACCCGCTTTGGCCCATCGACGAGACTCTTGAACTCGCGCTCGAACTCATCGTCCTCGGCGACGGGCGTGCTCGTCCTCGTGACCGAGTAGCCGTTGACAAGGGAGGTGAGGGCAACACCAATCAAGCCACCGACGAGAGCGAGAACCCCGCTGGTCTTGGCGAAGAGACCGGGGAAGTCCTCGTCGAACGGCCCGGGGTGAAGCTTGCTAAGGCCCAGGCTCACAAGCCCAGCGATCACAAGGGCGCCGAGCACCCCGCCGACGATCATCCAGAAGAGCCTCTTCTTGTCGGATTTGTTGAGGGTTTGGGTGGTGCGCTCGCCGTAGAGCTTCGTGTCGACCGAAGCAAGTGAGCCAGGGTCGAGCTTGCGGACGACGGTCCGCAAGAAACTGCGTCGTAGTGGCGTTTTACGATGCTTGAAGGCATCGAAGTAGACGAAGCGCTGGTCGGCTTTCTCGATTCGTGGTTCGAGGAGTTTTGCGATCCCCGACTTGCCCGTGCCCCACGGGGCGAAGAGTGCGATGTTGCTCGGTGCCGGGCCTTTGAGGGCTAGGTCGGCGAGCTCGGCGACGACATCCGCGTGGCGAAAGGAGTCCTCGCTCGCGTCATCGATCGAGCGATCCTCGATGTACTCTCCCTTTGCTAGCGGTGCTGCCATTGCAATCTGATAGCCGTTGCCCGAGCGCATCCACGATGGACACTTTCGGTCTTGGTTGAGTGACCCTATAGGCCCTGATCTGGGGTCGCTCCGGAACCGTCAAGGTCAGCAGGTCCGGATGTGAGTCCAGCAGGGCGAGCGGCGGCCCCAGGTGGGGCTCGCGAGGAATCCCCGCGCATCCCCGCCAATCGGCTCGCTTCCTCCGCACAGCGGAGCTATGTTCAGCCGCGACCAAGACATAACGGCCCCGGCGGCGCGCTAACGCCCCGGGGCCCGGCACCGAAGTACTCGCCTTCGATGCGCGACCGATTCTCCCAGAGCACTTCGGTGCTCGGGTAGATCGATGGCCCAATCTGAGGCGGCTCTTCGGTGCCCTACCGAAAGGGGGCGCCATGCCCAGCATCACCGCGACGATCGACCGCGACCAGCGCGACGGTCTCTACGAGCTGATCCGCAACCACCTCGGCGGGATCGGCGATGTGTGGATCGCGCTGGAGGAGAACGGGAACTTCGCCACTGCCGAGCGGCTCGGCATCGAGTTCGGCGAAGACTTCCGCCTGCTGGCAGACATCGGCTGGCAGCCGAAGGATGATCGCGAGTCCTTTGAGCTGACGATGCCGGCCCACGACCTGATGGAAGCGCTGAAGCGCCTGCACGGCGAAGCCGAACGGGTGCTGCTGGGATCGGGAACCGAGCGCGAGGCGCGCGAAAACGACCGCGAGACCAACGAGCGCTTCCAGCTCGGCCTCGACACCTGCGAGGAAGTTCTCGTCGACCTCGACGTGCAAGAGGGTGAGCGAGCATGACCGCGGCGAAGACCAAGCGCCTGCGCCCCGGGGAGCTGGACGGCCTCGTCCTCGCCTACATGGCCGAGCACAAGGACGACGAGCCGCTGACCGCGACGGCGATCGGCAAGGGGATCGAACGCTCGGCCGGCGCGGTCGCCAACTGCCTCGCGCGGCTGGCGAAGGAGAAGAAGGTCCGACAGGTCAAGAAGCGGCCGCGGACCTTCGCCATCACCGAGGCAAAACCGAAATGAGCGGCCGGTCAAGTCGAACGGGGAATAGGCGGGGCCTGTTCCCCGCCTCGACCCCACCGCAGATCAACCATGCCGTCCTCACCGGGCAGCTCACTGCCGAGCCCCAGGAGACGCGCAGCCCGCTGGGCGGGCGCGTGACCCTGCTGAGAGTCGAGTTCCCGGTCGCCGACCCCGACCACCCGCAGGCGCCCTGGACCTGGGCGAGCTGCCTGGTCGAAGTGCCGGGGGATCGGGCAAGGCGAGAGATCGAGGAGCTGCACGGCGGCGCTTCGGTCCTCGCCGCCGGCCAGCTCAGCGACCGCTGGATGATCGAGGACGGCCACACGAGCCGGCGCGGCGTGATCGTCGCCACGTTGGTCAAGGCAGGGCCTCCACCCGAGCAGCCGGACCTGTTCGTGATCGGGGGCGGGGAGTGACGCCACGCGGGCCGACCTCGGCCCCGCCCACGCCGGAGATGAAGGTCCGCTTCGGCGAGAACCTGGCTCGTTGCCGCGACCGTGCCGACATCTCCCAGGAGGAGTTGAGCTTCCGCGCCTCGATCCACCGCACCGAGGTGAGCCTGCTGGAGCGCGGGGCGCGGATGCCACGGGTCGACACGGCGCTTCGGATCGCCGGCAGCCTCGGCATCTCGCTCGACGATCTCATCGCCGGCATGGAGTGGCGGCCGGGCTATGAGATCGTCGTGCCGGGGTCGTGGGAGGTCATCGACCCCGACGGGAAAGCGCCGGCGAGTTCCGAGGAGGCCTCGGGGGATCGTCCTGCCCCGGCCGAGGCCCGGGCTGGCCGATGACTGCCGGATCGCGATCCAGCACTCCCCTTCCCTTCAAGGCCCTGGCCACCGCTTTGCGGCACCTGGAGGGACTCGACGAGCGCATCCTGGCCGAGTTGGAGAGACCCGGCGACGCGGGTAGTGCCGGCGACCCGGCGACGCCCCCCTCCCCCGACTCGCCCCTGGCGGGTGCGGGCGAAGCGACGGGCGAGGAAAGCGGGCTCTGGGTGCCGGGCAGCGCGAGGCAGGGGCAATGAGCGGGCCGGCGACCCGAAAGCACGCCCTCACCGAGACGGGGATCGAGGTGGCCGCCTCGCTCGCACAGCACCGCGTGCTCTCCACCGAGCAGGTGCGCGTGCTGCACCTCCCCGGCCACAGCGAGCGCTGGGCGCAGCGCCTGCTCGTGCGGCTCTCGACGGCGGGCCTCGTCGGCTACGTGGAGTCCCCCCGCTCCCACGGCCGCCTCTGGCACGCGACCGAGCTGGGCGCGAGGGCTGGCGCGGGAAGCCGGGGTGCTGCACGGCGAACCGCGCCTGATCGGCACCGAGGGAGCGGCCGGGCCGCTACAGGCCCACACGCTGGCGGTCAACGACGCCATGATCTGCTTTCTGCAAGACGCGCGGGCGCGCGGCGATGATTTCGGCCCCTTCGCCTGGCACCACGAGGTCTCCCACCTCCTCTCGCGCGGGCGGGGACGGCGACGGCGCACGCTGATCGCTGACGCAATCCTCACCTACCTGCGCGTCGCCGAGCAGGGCGTAGCGATCGAGCAGCGCTTCCTCGAGCTCGACCGGGCAACGCTCTCGGTCGACCGGCTCGCCGGCGAGCTGGCCCGCTACGCGGAGCTGCACGGGGCTCGGGCGAGGAAGGGCGGAGAACCGCTGTGGCGCTCGCTCTACCCGCTCTTCCCGCCGGTCCACTGCGTGCTGGCGGGCGGAGGACGGGCGGCGCTCGAGCGCCGTCGCTCCACGGTGCTCGCGCTGCTGCGAAGCGATCCCCGCGTGTCGCGCGCAAGGGTGTCGATCTCGATTTGCCTGCTGGAGGACCTGTGGACGCAGGGACCCTTCGCGCCGATCTTCCGTGGCGTCCGTGACCCGGGACGCGCGGTCGATTGGCTCGGCGGTGAGGGCCGACAGGCCGAGGGGGAGCAGCGATGACCGGCGCCTCCCGCCCGTCCCCGCAGGCCGACCGGCCGACCCTATTGAGATCTCAGGCGCGTGGAGCTAGACATGTCCGGACGACGGAGCCGGGATCGCGGGCGGGCAGCGGCCGACGACCCGGGCGGACCACGAACCGAGGAGGCGATCATGGCGACAACTCCCCACTCCACCCCGAGATCGAGGCGTTCGCGCGCTGGTTCTGCGACTGGTGGCTGCGACGCGGAAGGCAAAGTGCCGGCGACGGAGACTGAGACGCCGCTACCGCGCGCGGTCGCCTACATCCGCGAGTCGACCGAGGAGCAGGGCCAAGGCTTCTCGCCCGACGCCCAGCGCGAGCAGATCCGCAAGTTCGCCGCCGAGAACGGCCTCGCGCTGGGTGAGGAGTACTCCGACTTCCATTCCGGCTGGCGCAAGGCCGACGCCCGGCCGCAGTTCCAGCGGCTGATGTCCGACGCCGCCCAGCAGCGCTTCGACGTCGTCCTCGTCTACCACACCTCCCGCTTCGCCCGAAACCAGGTCGAGGCCCGTCGCTACAAGCAGCTGCTGCGCGAGCGGCTCGGCATTCGCGTCGTCTCGGTCACCCAGCCGATGGGCGAGGATCCGACCGACCCCTCGGCCTTCCTCGCCGAGTCGATCCACGAGATGTTCGACGAGTACTACTCGGTCTCGCTCTCCTTCTGGACCCGCACCGGGCTGCGCGAGAAGGCCCGCCAGGGCCACCTCCTCGGCCAGCTCCCCTGGGGCTACGTGCGCGACCCCGACTCCGGCATCGCCGTCCCCGATTCCGAGCGGGCGCCGATGGTGCGCGAGCTGTTCGAGCGCTACTCGACCGGGCAGGAATCCGACCGCACGATGGCCGCCTGGCTCAATGCCAAGGGCGCACGAACGAGCCGCGGGCGAGCTTTCGGGAAGGACACCGTGCGGGACATGCTCTTGAACGCCGCCTACTGCGGCTTTGTCACGGGCATGCGCAGCAAGGACCGCTCGATCAAGGGGCTGCACGAGCCGCTCGTCTCCGAGGAGCTGTTCGACCGGGTCCAGCAGATGCGGACCTGGCGGGCGCGGGTCGTTAAACCGGGCCGGCCCTCGGAGGAGTACCTGCTGCGCAAGCTCCTCTACTGCGAGCGCTGCGACGCCCGCATGCACGGTCAGAAGGGCTCGACTCCACAGGTGCGCCGCTACATGTGCTCGACCCGCCGCTACGGCGGCGATTGCGAGCAGCCGATCACCAAGGCCGAACCGTTGGAGGCGCAGATCGTCGAGTGGCTGCGCGGCTTCCAGCCCGACGAGGAGCTGCGGGCCGTGGTGCTCGCCTCGCTGCGCCAAGCCGCCAAGCGTGAGGGCGGCGACGGCGCGCGCCGCAAGGAGCTCGGCGGCCAGCACGAGAGACTGCGCGAGCTCTATGTAATGGGCGACCTGACCAAAGACGAATACGAGATGCGCTGCCAGGCGATCGCGGAGGAGCTGGAGCGGATCGGCCCGCCGCTCGACCCCCAGATCGAGCGCGCCGACGCGATCCTGCGCGACTTCGCCCGCTTCTGGGAGGTCGAGCCGAAGGCCGCCGAGCGGCGCAAGCTGATCGCCTCGCTCTTCGACCGCGTCTGGCAGGACGAGGGCCGGATCGTCGCGGTCAAGCCGCGCGAGCCGTTCCTGCGCTACTTCCAGCTCGCCGACGAGGTCGCCCAGCTACGCACGGGTGGCAATCGCGGGGACAAGGGTGGGGGTGGTCAATCCCGCAAAAAACGCAGCAAACCGCATGGGAATGCGGCAGGTGTCAAAAGCGAGGTCTTCACGTTTGCCACCAGCCGCATACCGATGCGGATTCCGCGGACAGTCTTCGCAGCGACCACACGTTAAGCGGCGCGGGGCCACACCGGCGCGTGCTCAGCGGCCGCGTCGTTCGCCGCGACGGCGCGGCTCGGCAGGCGCCCAGCCCTCGGCCTGCTCGGCGACCTCGAGGGAGAGCGCCTCGAGCTCGGCAGTGAGCGCGCGCAGGCGCCTGCGGTTCTCAAACCAAGGGCGATAGCGCTCCAGCTGCTCGGCTGAGAGGCGGCGGGTGACGGTCTTGCCCTCGACCTTGCGCGTCCAGGTGACGTAGGGGCCGTGCAGCTTGGGCGGGTCGGCCTTGCAGGCGCAGTTGGGCTTGCCGCAGCGGTTCATCGCCACGTTGATCGTCCCCGGCAGGGCGAAGTCGATCTCGGCGAGCTCGGCGGCGAGCGCGCGCAGGCGGGCCTCGGGGCTCTCGTTCATGGGTGACTTGCGATCCTACGTCGGTCTGTCCGATAGTAATTCTACTGTCGGATACCATGAGTCCCCGAGAGGGCGACCTCGCAGCAGCGGCGATCGCCGCCTACGCCCCCGCCTCGCTCTCCCCCGAGGCGGGGGCCTTCGCCCGTGCGGCGGTGAGGCGGGCTGCTCCGCGCCGGCGCGAACGGGCCAAGGCGCTGCTCTACGCCGCCGGGCGGCTGGCCGCCTTCGGCAAGTCGGTGGGGATGGAGCTCTCCGCCGAGGCGCTGCTGGCGGAGGCGACGATCGAGCGCTTCGTCCTCACGGGTTGCCCGGCGGTCTCCGCGGCGACGCGACGCACCCTGCGCACCAACCTGCGGGCGCTGGCCCGTGTCCATCGGGCTCATCCCTCCCCGCAGCTGGCGCCGCTGCCGCGCGAGCGCGCCAAGTCCCCCTACGGGGAGGCGGAGATCGAGGGCTTCCTGCGCCTCGCCGCTGCGCAGCCGACCGAGGCACGGCGGATGCGCGCCACCGCGCTTGTCTGTCTGGGGGCGGGGGCGGGACTGATCGGGGCCGAGCTTCGCCACGTGCGCGGGCGCGACGTCATCCGGCGCTCGGGGGGGCTCGTGGTCTGCGTCTCGGGGCGCAGGGAGCGGGCGGTGCCTGTGCTGGCCCACTTCCACTCGCCCCTGGAGGAAGCCGCCCGCTTCGCCGGGCGGGGCTACCTGCTCGGCGGCGAGAGCTCGGGGCGGCGCAACCTCAGCGACGCCTTGAACGCCGCGCTTGGCAAGGACGCCTCGCTGCCGCGCCTGGAGGCCGGGCGGCTGCGGGCGAGCTGGCTTTGCGAGTGCGCCGAGCTGATCGGCCTGCGGGCGTTCATGGACGCGGCCGGGCTGCGCTGCTCCCAGCGGCTCGGCGACTTGGTGGCCGAGCTGCCCGAGACCGAGGAGGAGACCGCCGTCGCATTGCTCGGAGGAGGCCATGGAGGCTGAGGCGAAGCTTGAGCGATTGGAGGGAGTCGTCGAGCGCTCGGGCATCGCCCCGCGGATCGAGGCGATGCTGCCGGTCGGGGCGCGGCGGCGCCAGCTCTCGGTGCGCACGCTGCTCGTGGGGATGCTCTTGGTCGCCGTCGACGGGCGCCCCGCGCACCTGAGCCGGGTGCACGAGGCGCTCTGCGCGCTGCCCCAGGCAGATCAGAGGCGGCTCGGGGTGATCGCCGAGTGGAAGGACGGCCCCCACCGGCTCACCTACCGCCAGGTGGAGCGCACCTTCGGGCTCGTGGCGAGGGTACTGGCCAAGGCCGAGCCCGACGGGGAGCCCTGCGAGGAGCTCTCGGAGATCCTCGACGCCCTGCTGGAGGCGAGCGTCGAGCTCTGCGGGAAGCCCGAGACGAGCTCCTACGCCGTCGACTGGACCGACCTGGAGACGTTCTCCTGCCCACCGCCGAAGGGCGGCGAGCGCTGCGCTGACCCCGAGGCCACCTGGGGACACCGGCGCGGCAACTCGCCCGGCGAGCGCGACGAGGCCTTCTACGGCTACTACCTGCAGGTCGTCACGGCCGTCAAGGAGGAGCGCGGCCCCGCCGTCGCGGAGCTGGTGCGCCGCATCGGGCTCACGAGCTGCGGGGTCGACCCGCCGCCGGCGCTCGTGCCGGTGCTGGAGCGGATGGCCGCCGCCGGGATCGAGGTCGGCGACGTCCTCGCCGATTCGGGCTATGCCCACCGGGTGGCGGAGACGTGGGCGCTGCCGCTGCGGCGCCTGGGGGCAAATCTCGTCCAGGACCTGCATCCCCATGACCGTGGGCCGAAGGGAACCCACATGGGAGCAACCCTCGCCAACGGGGCGCTCTACTGCCCGGCGACGCCGACCACGCTGCTGGAACTGGGACCGCTCGCCCGCGGCGCTACGGAGGCCGAGACTGCCGCCCACGACCGCAAGGCCGCAGAGCTCGCCAAGCACAAGCTGGCGCCGCTCGCGGGCTATGACGCAGACGGCTACCACCGCGTCGGCTGCCCCGCCGCCCAGGGCAAGCTGCGCTGCCCCTTGCGGCCTGAGTCGATGCAGCTCGGCCACACCCGTCCGGAGGTCATCTCCCCGCCCGAGCACCCGCCTACCTGCTGCGCCCAGCGCACGATCACGGTGCCTGCCTCGGTCAACGCCAAGACCGCACAGAAACACGACTACCCCTCTGCGGAGCACCGCCGCTCCTACGCGCGGCGCTCCGCCGCCGAGCGCGCCTACGCCACGGTCAAGGACCCGGCCTCCAACGACATCTCAAAGGGCTGGTGCCGGTTGACGGGTCTGGCGCCGATCGCGCTGTTCGCCGCCAGCGTCTTCGTCGCCCGCAACCTGCGCGTCGCCGACGCCTTCGCGGCTCGCCAGGCCGAGGATGAGCGGCGTGCCGCCGAAGGGCTGGCGCCCAAGCGGCGCAGGCGGCGCCGGACCGCGGACGACCTGATCGGCGCGGCAAGCGCGCCGACCTGACTTCGCCTCGCCGGGACGGTCGCCGAGGGAGAAAGCGTGGGGAGAACCGATGGCCACCGGTGGGGAGAAACGGTGGCCGTGGGCGGGGAAGTTGAATGGCCGCTCCCGGAGGAGTCGATGGACATCGGACGCCACCGCGAATCGCGGTTCGTCCGGTTCAAACGTGAAGATAGGTGGAGGTCAAAGGTGAAGACCTCAAAATGGGAGCGACGGGACTCGAACCCGCGACCTCCGGCGTGACAGGAGCGACTTGGAGGAGCCTCCGAACGGCCAGATTTCGCTATTTGATGGGGATTGAGGCCGGCGCCGGCGACTCGGCCGCGGCTTTCGGAATAGCCGTAAATTGCGTCCGATTCGACGCCGTTTGGGCACCAGTGCCCAATGGATCGACCACTGCGGCTCCAGCGACTATGCTGCGTTCACTCACCCGGCCCCTTCGCGGGCCGGGTTTCTTTTTGCCCTCTCGCCGCCCTTCCGCCCGACGGGCACAGAGCCGATGCTCGGCCAGCCGCCCTGTCCGCAGCAGTCCGGCTTCTCCTTACGTCGCTGGCCGATCGGGCCGACCTCAATCGTCATCGCAAGGTCGGCGTAGAAGGCGCGATCATCGTGACGGCCAACTGCGACGACGATGGCGACTCCGGGCTCGAAGGTGACGATCACCCGCCAATCTTCGACCAGCCGCTTGCAGCAGTACTCCGAGTACTCGCCGTCCTCGGCGAGCAACCGGTAGCCGGCGACCTTGCAGCCCTGTTTTCGCAGTTCGTCCTCGAAAGCCTCGTAGCTCTTGCGCGCCCTGCCACGCAGTCCGTCGATCGCGGCCGCCGCCGCCGGCGTCGCCCGCACCGCGAAGTCCTTGCCCGCCATCACAGCGGGACCTTATTCAGCGCTCGACGAGTTCGCCGCGGCGCAGCTGCTCAATGCCCTCACGCGCCCAGGCCTGCCCGAGCAGGTCGCGGTCGTGCAGGAAGGCGGCCAGGGCTTCGCTCCAGCGCCGGGCCGGGTAGCTCTCGCGAACGGCGCCCAGTACGCGCTCGACGTCGATCACGCTGCGCTGGGTCATCTCCACCGGCTTGCGCCCGGCCACTCGTTCCAGCAGCCCCTCGGCGAGCCACTTGCGGACTGTCGGCTCGCTCACCTCCAGCCGCTCGGCTGCCTGGGCAACCGTCAGGCCGCCGGGCAAGTCGAGCGTCTTCTGAACCCGAGCGCTCAGCTCCTCCACTCGCTCCACCGCTCGCTCGAACTCGGACTTCGAGCGCGAGGCGGAGCGCAACTCGGAAACCGCGTCGGCCAGCTCTTCGGCCTCCAGGCGCGCAAGCGCGGCACGGCGTCGCAGCTGCGTTGGGGCCGGGCGAGAGGACATGAGAAGAGGCTAGCAGAACGTTTCGGAAATAGCCCGACTTCCGAAACGATCTTCGGAGCAAGACTCATAGCCGGTCAGCGCTACGCTCGCGGAACAATGTTCGCCTACTACGACTCGGATGCCGACATCGCCTGGTTCCCGACCAGCGCGTCCGATGATGTCGTCAGCGAGCGCGTGCCGGATGGTCTTCGCGACTACGACCGCGCCAGCCACAAGCTCGTCGCGATCGAGGTCTGGGACGCGAGCACCCGCCTGCCCGCGAGCATTCTGGAAGCCTTGCCGACACCGAGCGCCGTCCACGGGGCAAGCTGAAGTGACCTCGCGAGTCTCCGGCCGCAGCCCCGAAGCGATCACTTGGAAGTGATGGGCGTGTGGCATCCTGCGGACGATGAGCGGAGAGACATCGGTTCGCGATCCGCGCGAGCCCGATCCGGGCTCGCCGGCGCTCATGCATCCCGAAGAGCTCCTCACTGGGAGGCGACACCTGGATCGCCTGCGGGTGCATCACCTCGACCTCGCCAAGCGCTTTCTGCAGACCGGGGGAGCGATCTATTCGGTCGACATCGTCGTCGCGGCGGTGCTGACCCGTTCCTACTCTCTGGTCGAGGGCTTCATCAGCGCCTTCGACGGCTGGAACCTGATCGTCGCGGCGCCGGTGTTGAGGATGCAGCTCGACAGCCTCACTCGCCTCGCCTACATGGCGAACGCGCCGCGGGCGGACGAGGTAGCGGAGTACGTAATCAAGGGCGGCGAATTCCGCAAGCTGACCGACGGCGAAGGAAAACCATTGAGCGACGCGCGTCTGATCGAGCACGCGAAGGCGACGCATCCGTGGATCAAGGATGTCTATGAGGCGACATCGGGATGGGTGCACTTTTCCCCCGTGCACGTGGTCGCAAGCTGGCAGGTGAAGGATGGCGAGGAAGGCATGAAGAAGCTGGCCGGAGCGATTCCGATTCGCGCGGAGCAGATCCCGGTGTCGATGCTGGCCGAAGCGCTGGGGGCGATGATCAAAGCGACCGAGGAGATCTTCGGCTACGTGGAGATCTGGGAGTCCCGCAAGGGCCTGCCTCCGGGGGAGGCGCGCAACCTGGGGAGAAGGGGCAGCGGAGAAGGAGCCTAGAAGAAGCTCGGAGCGATGCGAGCCACTACCCTCGCTGCTGTGTGGGTTCCGCGGACATGGGCCGAGCTCGAGCTCGCAGTCGGCGTGCAGGTCGAGAGCGCGGGCCTCGATTTCAAGTCGGCCCTGCCGCCGAAGGGCAAGCTCCGCGATCTAGCCAAGGACGCCGCGGCAATGAGCGTCGGCGGCGGGGTGATCCTGGTGGGAGTCGACGAGGAGGATGGTGTTGCCTCGGCGATCACCCCGATCGAGCTGGCGGGCACGATGGAGCGCGTGCAGTAGGTGATCGAGGCGAACGTCGAGCCGGCGCTTGCGGTCGAGGTGACGCCGTTGCGTGAGAACGGGGGTGACGAGAAGGGCGTGCTGATGATCTCGGTACCGGCGTCATGGTCGGCGCCGCACGAATACGACGGCCGCTTCCCGGCGCGGGCCGGCGCGACGACTCGGTATCTCAACGAGCGAGAGGTGGAGGCGCTATACGCGCGTCGTTGGGAGCTGCGCCAGCAGGGCGGGTTGCAAGCTGGATTGGAGGGACACCAGATGCCGCCAGGAGTGCGGCTGGACCTGGGCGGAGCGGCGGTCGGAATGGTGCGGATGCACGTGCGCCCGCCGGGGAACGTGCGCCCGCCGCAGGAGCCTCACCTCGGAGAACCACTGCGCGAGGCGGTGGCGCGGGCCGAATCGACGGTTAGCAAGCTGATGCGCAGCGAATTCCATCCGAAGTCGCTTGACCTGCTGCGATGCTGGGAGCCCGCTGGGACCTATGGCTGGCGGGCTGGAAGGTTCCTACAGGGCGGGGCACCCCTGTCGGTGATGGTCGGCGCGATGTACCGCTACGGGACAGGGTTCTCGTTCACGGTGACGATCGACCTGGCAGAGGGACTCGAACCGGATGCGGGGGCGGGTGCTATCTGCGCCCACGAGCACCACTGGGCGATCGAGGTGATGACGTTGCTGAGCGTCGCCGGGCACTTCTACGCCTCGCATCCGGAGGCCGCGCTACTGCGCGTCGACCTCGAGCTGGGCGGTCTGCTGGAGGCGGTTTCCTGGCAGGCGTCAGGGGGCATCGCGTTCGATTCCGGCGCCCCCAAGGTGACCGAGAACCTCTACTTGGCCGGCGACGTATTCCCGACGCGCGAGCTCGCCGAGGACCCGCGCGACGCGACGCGAGCGTTGCTCGACCCCTTCATGGTCGCCATCCTCAGCGAGGGAAGCGACATCGTCGGCTGGGTCGAGACCGGCCAGTACTAGCCGATCCGGCCCCGACCTCTCCTCACATCTCTTCAGTCCGCCCGACGGATGCGCCGCCACACCCGCAGGCGGCGCGGCAGCGTTGCCCGACTCAGCGCTTGCTCGAAGGCAAGGAGCTCACGGCGAAAGTCGGCAAGGCGGTCAAAGAGAGGGCCCATGTTCATCTCGGCATCGGATCTGATCGCAGGCTCCTGCCAGGCGTTGTGAGACTCCGTCCCAGCAGTCGAGCGGGCGGCCTGGACGAGCCGGCCGTAGGCTCGCGATAGACGTTGATCGCCATCAGCCGCCAGCAGCACCTGGCACGTTGAAAGCTCCGCTTTGACAGCTGAGAAGTGATCGGAAAGACGGACCCGCTCGCCGCTTTGCGCATCCTCCTCCCAGCGCCGCCTGCGGATCATGAAGGGCATCTCGCCATAGGAGAGAGCAGCCGCGAGGGCGCGAGCGTGCAGGTCGCGGCGTCGCTGGCGCTCGGCGCGATCACCGTTCACCCAGAGACCGACCAGGATGCCAAAGAAGCTGACGACAGCGCCGATGCTCGCGCCGGCAATTACCGGACTGACCGTGGCGAGGTCAATCACCGACCGCGCCCGCGGCAGCTAGGACACTGCGGTTTCCGGGGGTGCTTCCCGGCCATCTCTGCCTTCGGCCAAGGGCGGCCGGCTCGGCACTCCGCCTCGCAGTGGAGATGCAGTCGAGCGTGGGCAGCGAGCGCCGGCAAGCCGTCGCCGCAAACCCAGCGCTCGCTCGCGGGCGCATCGGGGTCCCACATGCAGAGAGAGTCATTGGCCCAGCGGTGACGTAGACAACGGGGGCCGTCGGCGAAGACAGCGGGGTTGGCGGCACCAGCGAAGAACTCTGCCCGAAGGGATCGCTCCTCGCTGCTGGCCGGCACCCCCACGGCAAAGTGGTAGCTCAGGACGCCGTTGGCGAACTCCCGCTCGATCGCCATCGCATCTCGGCGAGCGTCAGCTTCGAGCAGGAGCTGGCCGGCGATGTCGTGGATGAGATCGCCGGCCCGCGCGTGTTGATGTAAACGGATCACTACGCGCCGCCAGAGCGCGTCGTCTTCGGGACGCTCTGGACCCCGAGGCCAGTTGCCAGGGCAGCGCCGTTGCCGCCCCGCAAGCCCTGCTGGAGCGCACGGCGCTCACGAGCGAGAATTCCTTTGATCTCAGGCCCGAAGAGCTCTTCAAGGTGGGCGCGGGCGCCCTCCTTGGAGCGAGCGCCAAGAGCGGCCTCGACGATCGCTGCCATCTCGCCCAAGCGGCGGGAGGCTTGCTCGCGGCTAACGCCATCGGGCAGCTTGATGGGCTCGGTCACGGCCGGCGCCGGATCCTCGGTGAGCCCGGCGGCGATGCCGCTGGAAGCGCCACTGAGGAAGGCGTGCAATGCCGACGCGAGCGGAGCCGTCTCGGTGAGGAGCTCGAGCGCAAGGGCGCTCAAGTTCCAGGAGCACATCACGGCAACACCCTCGTTCGCCGCATCGCGCTTCACGGCTCGCTTGCTAAGCCGCAAGAGGTGGGCTCGAAGGACACGCAGCGCTTCGGGGTGACGCATCACCATCATCTCCGTGTGGAGCTCAGGATCGGCCGGGTCCCATCCGCGACGGCGTCGGTTAGGTATCCAGATGCCCGGGCCGTCCGCCCGATCGAGGCCGACGATCAGCTCGACGTAGGGATCAACTGCGCCCAACTCGTCGATCTCGACGGTCTGGTTGATGAGGAACTTGATGGCGCGATTACCGCTTAGATCGACCTCGGCGTTGGGGTAGCGGTGCCGAAGACGCGGCAGGACGAACGCCGAGAAGAGCTTGATGAACGCCTCGGGACCGCGGTCCTCGGCGGCGTCCGGACCGAAAACGCGGAACGCCTCGAAGCGACGGTTGACCTTGATGCCGCAGTCGGCGTCCTCAAGCGGGCGATTGGTGGTTCCGTGCGCAACGCTTCCCGATGCGAATCCGGCGCCATCGCGCGCGGCGTCGTGTTCCTCGGCAATCGCCAAAACCCGATCGCGTCGCCTGCGCGCCTCTTCGAGCACCGGCATCGGGACCGAGATCTCTTTGAGGATTTCACCGAGCGCCGCGTCAGCAGGGGAACTCGATGCTCGTCTCTGAACTGCGGGACTGGTCGACATAAATTCCTTTCGCAGCAAAATCGATCTTGTTAGAGCCCGAACAAGGGCACCACACCCAGGTTCGCTACGGATGAAACCAGCGAGCCCGGATGGAAAAACGACGACGACCCGCCACCCGGTTGGTTAGGCCAGGTACAGGCGGGCCGTCAGAGGGCTCAACAAGTTGCTGCAGGTGGATGTCTACCTGAGAGACATGACGGAACCCCCGTATAGAGCGGGATTCGTCCTGATTACTTGTGCTATTCGCAGAAGGGGCCGGAGTCGTATCCGCAGCTTGTGCGGCTTCCGATGGCGTAGATGGCCGCGTTCGTCGGGTAGCTGCGGCGAGCGTAGGAAAAGACTTCTGGCGGGCGGACGTGGTTGATGCATCCGACCTCCTGCGCTCCCGACTTCGAGCCGTAGGCGCAGTACCGCTCTACCAGCAAGCTGGAGCGGCGATCTACTGTCCACGTGGCGGGCTCACATTCGTTCCCAGCCTTCGAGAGGCAGCCCTTAATTTCGCCAAGCGCGTAGAGCGTCGCCTGCGCGCGGGGACCCCATTCTTCCCGGTGCAGCATCTTCTCCGAGCCGGCTTCAAAGCACTGCTGCACCTGACCTTCGGTGTTGGCTTCGTATTGGCAGAAGTGTTCGAGGACGCCAGCGACCGATTCGTTGCTGTCGACTCCACCGCCACAGCCCGAAACCACCGCCACAGCGGCGATCCCCAGCGCCAGGCAAGCCCCCCGTATCACGTCGCCAACCCTACATCGCCTACTTCGGGACGAGCCCTATGTACACGGCGCCGTCTAGCCAGACCTTGATCGTCCCGTCGCAGTCCCCGTCGCGGGGTCCCCGTCGATCTTGGCCACCTGCCAGCTCATGACCCTGACCCCCTCTCACGACCCCTCCTTCAGTCCCAGCATTTCGAGTCCACACCCACGCTCCAGAAAGCCCCAGCGAGCCGCCTCAGAACCAGCCTTTCCGGTGCCCTCCTGGCCGCTCTCTGACGCCACCGCCTCCCCCGCTCACACACTTGCACTTGCAAGTGCGGCCACGCGCGCGGCGGCGCGATCGTGGCGCAGCGCGGCGGCGATATCGACATTCAGGCTGAGATGCCGCCAGCTTCAACCCAAAGTCGAAGTCAACGAACGAGCCAGCCAGACGACCACCGAAGCGCCCCAGATCATCAAGGACCAAAGGGTCAACCTCATCGAGGTGCATCTGCCGTCACTCAGAGCGTCTCAGCAGCCCCAACCCCGCACCCCGACACACTACGAACCCCCCTTTCGGGGTCCGGCCGATGCATTTCGGTTGAGCAGCGGACATAGGGGTGAGATGGCATCCACGCGCATCAAGCTCGATCCCCAGACAATCGAGGCGATCGCACGCCGGGTCGTCGAGTTGCTGGAGCGGCAGGCGCAGGCGGAAAAGCCGGAGCTGGTCGATGCCGCGGAGCTGGCGCGACGGCTGGGAATCGAGCGCTCGTGGGTCTACACGCACGCGATCGAGCTGGAGGCGGTCAAGCTCGGCTCGGGACGCAAGCCTCGTCTCCGCTTCGATCCGGAGATCGCGGCTCGGGTGCTGCACAGGAGTGGTGAGGGACCGGCGGCCGACCCGCCCGCCCGCTCGGGTAAGCGGGCGCGTCGGCCGCGGAGGGCTGAAGGCCAGGTACGGCTGCTTCCGATCAAGGGCGGCGGGGCGAGTTGACCTCCGGCGTAGTCTCATCCAGGGAGGCGAGATGGCACGGAGATCGACAGGGCAGGTGGTCGAGTTGGAGCGGCAGGGAGGCCGCACCTTCGCCCTCCGCTTTCGCGCCTACGGCAGGCGCCGCTACCTGACGCTCGGCACGAGCGGTGAGGGCTGGAACCGCGACAAGGCCGAGGAGGAACTCGCCAACGTCCTCGCTGACGTGCGGAGGGGCATCTGGAAGCCGAGCGAGGCCCAGGAGGCGGTCGAACCCACCCTCGAGCCGACCTTCCATGAGTTCGCCTCCGAGTGGCTCGAGACGCGGCGACACGAGTTCGCGGCGCGGACGGTCGAGGACTACGAGCTGGCTCTGACCCACCACCTGCTGCCCTTCTTCAAAGACCACAGGCTCTCGGAGATCACCGCGCAGGAGGTCGACCGCTACAAGGCCGCCAAGGTCCGCGAACGCGAGCTGAACAAGGTCAAGCGGCCACTGTCGAACCGGACGATCAACAAGACGCTGACGAGGCTCGGCCAGATCCTCGACGCCGCGGTCCGCTACGAGCTGGTCGAGCACAACCCGGTCAAGAGGCGCGTCGAGAAGCTGAAGGAGGCCGAGCCAAAGCGGGCGCGGCTGACGGGTGAGCAGGTCCAGGTTCTCCTGCGCGCATCCGGCTCCAACCGCACGCTGCTCGCCACGGCGATCATGGCCGGCGGCCTTCGCGTGTCGGAGCTGACGCACCTGCGGTGGCGTGACGTCGATCTCCAAGAGGGCGTGCTCAACGTCGCCGTCTCCAAGACCGCCGCCGGCGTCCGCCAGGTCGTCCTCGACCCCGAGCTAGTGCAGCTGCTCCGCGAGCACAAGATCGCGTCGAAGTGGAGCCAACCCGACGACTTCGTGTTCGCCGGCCGCATCCGAGAGAAGCCGCGCGAGCGCAACAGCGTCCGAACTCGCGTCCTCTACGGAGCAATCGAGAAGGCGAACGAGCTGCTGGCGAAGGAAGACCGCCCTCCGCTGCCCGATGGCATCACCTTCCACGCGTTGCGCCGCACCTACGCCGCGCTGCGCGCCGAGCTTGGCGAGCACCCAGCGATTACCGCAGCGCAGATGGGCCACCGCGATCCCCGCATGACGCTCCGCGTCTACACGGACGTGACCGGACTGCGTCCCCAGACCAGCATGGGAGGGCTGCTGGGGGACGACGATTGGGCACTATCGGGCGCTGAGGGCGCTACAGCCGGAGGTCAGGAGGACAAGACACCGGCTCTCGACGGACCCGAAACCCGCCGAGTTGCAGGCACTTCAACGAGCGGGAGCGACGGGACTCGAACCCGCGACCTCCGGCGTGACAGGCCGGCGCTCTAACCAGCTGAGCTACGCCCCCTCGTGGGCTCGACTTCGCCCGGGGTGGGGATTATCTCAGGGTCGCTGCACTTGGAGCTTGAAGCCCTCGCCGGTGGGGCGGGTCGAGCGGAGCTGGAGGCGGAGGCGGTGCTGGCCGCAGACGGTGAGGCTGAGGCGGTGGCGGAAGCTGAGGCCGCGCCGGGTGCTGCGCAGGACGCGGCCGGCCGGGCTGAGGACGCTGAGCCGGTAGCGATGGCGGAAGCGGGCGGGCCGCAGGCTGACCGCGCCGTCCAGCGGTGTGCGGAACGACTTGACGACGGTGCCGTCCTGGCGGGGCGGGACGCGCCCGGCGAGCAGGAAGCTGGAGCGGCCGAGCCACGGTTCCAGCGTGTCCTCGCGGATCGCTGCGAAGGCCGCCGCGTCCGGCTTCAGCGCCGCCAGGTACTTCCAGCGCAGGCCGGAATCCGGGAAGCGGTAGCGGGCGAAGGCCTCGGCGAAGGCCTCGCCGGGATCGCGGAAGTAGTGGACGCCCTCGTCGCCCGGGAAGACGGCGCCGGCCCGCGAGCGCCGGCAGACGCGCTCCCGGGTCGCCCAGCGCGGCGTCCCCCAGTCGATCGCCGCCGGGAACGGCGCCGGGCTGAGCCGGTGGTTGGCGACGTGGTGCCCGTACTCGTGGGCGAGGACGAATTCGCGGCTCGCCCCGTCGGGCGACGGAGTGGCGTCGCCGCTGAGCACGACCTTGCTCTCGCTCGGGTAGTAGCAGGCGTCGGCGCCGTAGCCGCAGTCGTAGTCGATCTGGTAGGGCGTGTCGAGTTGCACGGTCAGCAGTTCCATCTCGACGCCGTGGATCAGGGTGCCGAGGAAGTCGGCGATCGACTGCGGTTCGGCCGCCGTGCAACTCGCTTCGCACGCCGCGGTGACCGAGATCGCCACCGTCGCGCCGCTGCCGTCGTTTACCGGATATCGCGCTTCCGACGCGCCCGCCGAGATCCGCGCCGCCGCGGCGTCCGGCGGGCCGGCGATGACATCGCGCCGCACCCCCGCCGCCGCCGGAGCGGCGAGGAGAAGGATCATGGCCATGCCCGCAAGCGCCCCCGCCGGGCGCTTGCTCAAGGGGCGGGTCCCGGATCTATCTCATAGGCCTTCGCCGGCAGCGAGGCGGAAAGGGGACGGCGCGGCGGAATCGCGCGGCTCGACGCGACGCCGTCCCCTCGCTTCGATCGGCGACCCGCCCAGCCCGGGCGCACCGGATCGAAGGTCGAAATGTGTGGGGTCGAAGCCATCGAGGAGTGGAAAACTCAGCCGCTGACACGCTAGCTCCGGCGACCGCTTCTGTGGGAAATGCCGTCTCCCACTCGTGTACCGAGTTCGGATGCCGATGTCTGGAAGGTGGCGATCCGGCACGCGGCTAGTATGCGGCGACGCGTCGATTCGGCCATCGCGGAGCCCCTCATCTCCCGAACTCGCAAGATCCTGCTCAGCGGCGCGGCCGCCCCCCTCGCCCTCGCCCTGGTCGGCGCCGTCGCCGCAACCGCGGCCGGCGAGCCTCCGGCCGAAGCCGGCGACCTGCTGCGCGCGGAGCTCTCCCAGGCCGGGCAGAGCCTGATCTTCGCCCTCCGCACCGCCCGTCCCGTCGGGCTCGCCAAGCTCGACCGCCTGCCGGACGCCCGCGGCGCCGGGTCGCCCTACCTCTGCCTCGCCCTGAGCCGCGCCGGGGGCGCCGGCGAGCGCCGCATCTGCCTCGGGGGCGAAGGCGGCGCCCATCGCCGGGCCGGGCTCGAGCTGGCTCAACGCCGCCGGCAAGGTCACCGCCAAGTCGACGATCGCGGCGCGCGTGAAGCGGCCCGACCCGCACAAGCTCGCAGTCACCCTGCTGCCCGAAGCGGCCGGGCTGGGCCCCCATCGCTACCGCTGGCGGGTGCTGGAGAACCGCGGCGGCTGCGCCGCGAGCCGCTGCCAGGCGACCCTGCCGGCACAGGGCTCGCGCAGCTACCGCCTGCGGCCGGTGCGGCCGGTGGGCTGCACCGGCGGCGGAGCGCAGGAGGTCCGGTACGGCTCGCGCGCCCGCAAGGTGGTGGCGCTGACCTTCGACGACGGGCCGAGCGAATACACCGAAGGCTTCCTCGACGTGCTGCGGCGCGAGCACGCCCACGGCACCTTCTTCGAGGTCGGCCAGGAGATGCCGGGCCGCGAGGACACGATGCGCCGCATCCTCCGCGAAGGCAGCGAGATCGGCGACCACACGATGAACCACGTCGAATACCCGGGCTACTCGCAGATCGCCGGCGCCGCCGCCCGGATCCGGGCCTACACCCACTTCGAGCCCTGCCTGTTCCGCCCGCCGGGCGGCGCGGTCGACTCCTCGGTCGTCGCCACCGCCGGCGGCCTGGGGATGGAGACGATCCTCTGGGACGTCGACCCGACCGACTGGGCGGCCCCGGGCAGCGCCGCCGTCTACAGCCGCATCGTCGGCGCCGCGCAGCCGGGCTCGATCATCCTCATGCACGACGGCGGCGGCGACCGCAGCGGCACCCTGGCGGCGCTGCGGCATGTGATCGACACGCTGCGGGCCCGCGGCTACAGCTTCGCGACCGTCAGCCGGCTGCTCGGCCACCGGCTGGTCTACCGGCCCTACGGCTGACGGAGATCGCGAAACCGGCATACTCGGGGCGCCGGTGATCGTCGAGCGGACCGAGAACCCGATGTGGCTGTCGAACGCCTACCTCGTCGCCGAGGGGCCGGGCGGCAAGGGCGTGCTGATCGACGGCAACGACCTGGTCGACCCGCTGCTGGAGCGCGCCGAGCGCGACGGGATCGAGATCACCCACGTCCTCGTCACCCATCCCCACGGCGACCACGTCGCCGGCCTGGCCGAGGCGCGGCAGCAGCTCGGCGGCCCGCCGCTGGTCGCCCACCCGGACGCGGCGGCGGAGCTCGACGAGGAGGTGACGGAGACGATCGAGGACGGCGGCAGGCTGAGCACCGGCGGGCTCGAGATCGAGGCGATCTCCACTCCCGGCCACGCCGCCGGCCACCTCGCCTTCCTCGTCGACGGCAGCGACGTCTTCACCGCCGACGTCCTCTTCAAGGGCACGGTCGGCGGCACGATGGCGCCCGGCGCCGGCGGCTTCGCCGATCTCAAGGCGTCGGTGATGCGGTTGATGGAGCTGCCGCCCGAGACCCGCGTCCATCCCGGCCACCGCGAGCCGACGACGATCGGCGAGGAGTGGGAGGGGAACCCGTTCGTGCGGATCTGGCGCGGCCTCGACGAGGTGAGCGACGAGCAGTGCACCGTCTGGGACCGCCCGGCGACGCTGAAGCTCTGGGCGCCCGACTACGACGGCGGCAACAAGGCCTGGATCGTCTTCGGCGACGACGGCACCGAGGCGATAGTCGGCGGCTCCCAGGTAGTCCGCGCCTAGCGGACGTATGTGCGATTGGAGAAACGGGCCTTTGCCCGCAGACTGGCGGATGACCGGGGGGTCCGATGCACATAGTCCTGGCGTTCCAGGCGAGCGAAATCAAGGAATTCTTCTTCGACTGGTACCCGGTCTTCGGGGTCGTCTTCATGTTCTGCCTGCTGCTCGTCTTCCTGACGCTGCTGCGCAGCACGGTCGGCTCGACCAAGCCGGAGACGGTGAAGGCGAGCAAGACCGAGCCGGTGCTGTGGGAGGAGGTGCAGGGAGTCGACGCCGCCAAGGACGAGCTGATGGACGTCGCCGAGTGGCTGCGCGACCCCGACCGCTTCGCGGCGCTCGGGGCGCAGCCGCCGCGCGGCGTGCTGCTGTTCGGGCCGCCGGGGACCGGCAAGACGATGCTGGCGCGCGCGGTCGCCGCCCAGGCCGGGGTCGACTTCTTCTCCGCCTCGGGCTCGTCGTTCGTCGAGATGTTCGTCGGCCGCGGCGCGGCGCGGATCCGCCGCCTGTTCAAGGAGGCGCGCAAGTCGGGCCGCGCGGTGATCTTCATCGACGAGCTCGACGCGGTCGGCGGCGCGCGCAGCGGCGGTGGTGGCGACGGCGGCACGAGCGAGCGCGAGCAGGCGCTGAACCAGCTTCTGGTCGAGCTCGACGGATTCGAGCGCGACCCCGGCACGGTGATCGTGATCGCCGCCTCCAACCACGTCGACAAGCTCGACCGGGCGCTGCTGCGGCCCGGCCGCTTCGACCGCCAGGTGCTGGTCTCCCCGCCCGACCGCGACGGCCGCGAGGCGATCCTCCGCGCCCACGCCAAGGGCAAGCCGCTCGGCCCCGACCTCGACCTGACCGACGTCGCCCGCAAGACGACCGGGATGACCGGCGCCCAACTCGCCAACGCGCTCAACGAGGCGGCGATCATCGCCGGGCGGGCGGGGCGCAAGGCGATGGCCCGCGAGGACCTCGACGAGGCGCTGCTGCGGCAGTCGGTCGGCTCGCAGCAGGCGCGGCGGCTGAGCCAGAAGGAGCGGCGGATCGTCGCCTACCACGAGGCCGGCCACGCACTCTGCCGGCGGCTGCTCGGCCTCGACCCGCCGGAGATCCTCAGCATCGTCCCGCGCGGGCCGGCGCTCGGCTTCGTCGGCCACTCGCCGCAGGAGGACACCTACATGAAGTCGCGCGAAGAGCTGCTCGACGAGCTGGTCACCCTGCTGGGGGGACGCGCCGCCGAGGAAGAGGTGTTCGACGCGTCCTACTCGGGCGCCGGCGACGACCTCGCCCGGGTGCACATGGTCTGCAAGCAGATGGTCGCCGAGTTCGGCATGGGGGTGCCGCTGGACGCCGACGGGGCGCCGCCGATCGCGCTGCCGACCGGCGACTACGCGCTCTCCGACCGCACCCGCCGCGATGTCGACGTGGCGGCGATGACGCTGGCCCGCGAGGCCTTCCGGCGGGCGCGGGCGCTGCTCGCCGGCAACCGGGAGTGCCTCGACGACTTGGCGGCCAACGCGCTGGAGCGCGAGACGCTGACCCGCGAGGACCTCGACGAGATCTTCGCCGCCCACGAGCTGCGCCAGAGCAAGCGGGCGAGCGCCGCGGCCGAGGCGGCCGTCGTCCTCTCCTCGGAGCCGCCGAAGCCCGAGTAGCATCGCGGGCAGGATGGCCGCGAGGAGCCGGCAGGTCCGCTGGTGGTCGATGCGGCCGGCGCAGAACCGCAAGCCGGCGACCTACCGCTGCCCGCTCTGCGGCAACCACCTGCCGGCGCTGAGCGAGCACGTGCTGATCGCCCCCGAGGGCGACATGGAACGCCGCCGCCACGCCCATACCGCCTGCGTGCTCGCCGCGCGCAAGGCCGGCCGCCTGCCCAGCGAGGAAGAGTGGCGCCGCACCCAGCCTCGGCCGCCCTCGCCGTGGCGGCGGCTGCGCGCGCGGCTCTCGCGGCGCGACTGACGGGGCGGCCGGCTTCCCGAGTAGCCGCCGCCGCGCCACGCTCCGGCCTCGGGGTCAGCTGCCCTCGACGCGCGCCTTCAGCTCGCCCGGGCGGGCGTTGACCAGCATCGCCACGACGGCGGCTTCGACCGGCCCGCGGAGCAGCATCCCGAGCACCCGCCCCGGGTCGCTGTCGAGCGCGTAGGTCGCTCGCGTCCGCTCCCCGCCGAGATCCTCCAGCGTCCAGGATCCCTCGACCGACTTGAGGTCGCCCTTCTCCTGCGTCCAGGAAAGCCGCGTGGGGGGCTCGTAGCGGAACCGCACCCGCGTCTTGACCCGCCTCACCTTGACGTCGCTCTCGCTCTCGACCAGGGTCGGGCGCCCCTCGGGGTCGCGGTCGAGCGGCGTGATCGCGACCAGGCCGCCCTGCCAGTCCGGCGCGATCGTCACGTCCTCCACCAGCGCCCAGACCTCGGCGATCGGCGCGTCGATCTCGGCGCTGGCGGCGCCGCCCATGTGCGCCATCTAGGCCACCCCCGGCCTGCGCCCCGAGACGAACTGCCCGAGGCCGGCCACCCGCTGCTCGACGTCGACCAGGCCGGCGCCGTGCAGCGCGCCGGTCAGCTCCTCGCGCCCGAAGATCCGTACGCCGGTCAGCCCGCGCACGACCGCGTTGGTCGCGCGGGCGGGCAGGAGTCCCCTGTTGCAGCTGGTGAGCAGCGCCACCCGGCCGCCCGGGGCGAGCACGCGGACGATCTCCTCGACCGCTCGCATCGGATCCTCGATCAGGTAGAGGGCGGCGAAGCAGCAGACGGCATCGAAGCTGCCGTCGCGGAAGGGCAGCGCCGAGGCGTCGCCCCGCAGGTAGGCGACGCCGGCGGCGCCGGTCTCGCGCACGGCGGTGGCCAGCATCGACTCCGAGGCATCGAGGCCGACGACGAGTCCCTCACCTGCCGCGGCGGCGAAGTCGCGGGTGAAGTTGCCGGGACCGCAGGCGACGTCGAGCACCCGATCGCCGGGCGCGACCGACAGCGCCTCCAGCGCGATCCGGTGCTCCTCGGCGGTGCCCGGCCCGGTCAGCCCCATCAGCAGGCGCGCGCCGAGCGGCCGCCAGAAGCGCTGGTAGATCAGCGGCAGCGCCCGGCTGAGCATCAGTCGCTGGCCGGGGTGCGACCCCGTGGGGTCTCGCCGCCCCAGCAGGTCGAGATAGCCGTGCGCGACGTCCACCTCCCCGGGCCGCAGGGGCGCCTCGAAAAGTCCCAGCGCCCGCTCGATCGCCGGCGTGAGACCCGGGTGCTCCTCGGAAGCAAGAGCGGGATCGGCCACCGGGCAAGGCTAGCGAGGCCCGAACGACAAGAGCCTCGCCGGCGCCCGGGGGCGTTCCGGCGATGGGCGGTGACGGGCTCGAACCAGTGACCTCCTGCTTGTAAGGCGCTCTGGTGGATTCTAGAAGGGCGGCTGGAATCGGCCTGTGTGCAGGGGATTCGTGCGGTGGGCCGGGACTGCGGTTCGGGCCGAATGCGCGGGGATATGCGCCGATTTGGCCCGTTTCGGGCACTCCTGGGCCGAGTGCCCAAACGCGCTGCCGAGGATCGACGTAGTGCGTGCCTGGCGCATAGCCCCCTGGTTTGTATAGGCAGATTTCGTGATTTCTGCGAAAACGCCCTGTGCTTTTGCGACTGGCCGCCTTCGGTGCTATCCGCTCCAGCTATCTGACAAATCGGGTGCCCGCAGCGCCTTCGAACTCCTCGTCATCGACCGGCTCATCGAGTCGCAGCCGATCGGTCTGAGGCAGATACATCAAGCCCTGCAGGAAGCCTGAGTCCTTCAGCTTGCGCAACTCGTTTGCCTTGACGCCGAGCGCCTTCAAGGCGGTGAGGCTCATGATCGGTGCCACGAGGCGGAAGGGATGGGAGTAGCCCCGCTGGCCTGGCGGCTGGGCCGTGAAGCCGCAGGTGTAGCTGCATACGATCCCCGGCGCCAGCAGCGGAGGGCGAATGGCGTCGCCATCCTCGTCGCCTGGGCGCTTGCGGGCTCCCCCCCGCGGGGGCGCGTCCTCTCCAGCCACGGTTGCCACGGCGAATGAAAGGTCGAGGTGAATGTCGCCCTGCGCGGAGTGCTCGACATTGCGCTCGGCGTAGTACTCGGTGGGGTCGATCGGTGGCATGGCGGGCCAATATATGCCCACCAACGGCGACCATCCACCGCCCGAGGCTAGGGAAGCTTGCCGGTGAGCGGCTCGGCCGCCTTGGCCTGCGGCGCCTTGGTCGTCTCGACCTCGGGAAGAGACGTCGGGACGCCAAAGATCTCCTCCTCGACGCGGTCGACCTCAGAGAGCGGCAGCCGCCGCTGTCCGCTCGGCAAGCGGTAGGAGCCCAGGATCTGACGGTCGATCCAGTTGCGGATCGTGTTCTCGTGGACCCCCAGCCTCTTGGCTGCGTCCTTGATCGTGATCGTCGAGGGGCGAGGCGGTGCTGCTACAGCCATCGGTGCTCCTATCCGGTTCCGTAATCGCTTTCCTAATCGTAGCAATTAGCGGTTCTGTAATTGCTATTTGACTTGTAGCTTTTATCGGAAGCGTAGTCGGAGTCGTTAGCGATTGGCTCAAGCAATGCCCTAATGGCTGCACTCGTATGGCCGAGTGCCCAACCGCGATGACGACGGCTCAGCTGGCGTGAACGGCGCAGCTGGTCCAGTCGAAGTTCTCGGAGGCGCATCGAGGACGTTGCGGCAGCTCTCCCCGCTGCCAGGACCCGCCGCCACGATGTTCCGCATCGCCCGGTCGTAGGACCAGGCTGGCCTCATCGACCCCCAGGAATCGGCGCGAGGACGCCAGCGTAATTCGACGCCGGCGACGATCAGCGGCAGCTCATCTGCGGCACGTTGGCTTACGGCAGCGAGCCGGGTCCTCGGAGACCCAAGTATCGGGCGGCGGCTCGCCGAAGGCGTCACGGTAGAGACCGAGGGTCCCGACGTAAGCGTCGTTCAGTTCCTCCGCTTCGGCCTCGCTGCGCATGCCGAAGTAGGGGTAGTGGTCAACGAAGCGGCCGAAGATCGCCTCGCAGTCGCGGCGGTAAGCGGCCGTATCAAGGATATGGCGGTGCCAGATCTCGTCGACGATCTTGCAGGGGACGATCGTCGCCTCGGGATGGGCGAGCTGGAGGGCGAGGAACTTGCGGTACTCGCCCTCCATCAGGTCGATCTGCGCCTCGTTGAGGCCGGGGCCCTCGTCGGCGTCGGCTAGCTTCATCCGGACGTCGCTCAGGTCGAGCGAGACGTCGAGAGAGGCGAACGCCTCGTCTGCCGCTGGGGCACCGATTGTCATAAGGGTCATGCTGGGCCTCCTTTGAAGATTCGATCGTGTTATCGCTTGTGCCGTTTCCCGGCATCGCTGCGCTTCTTGCGCCAGTTGCCTTTTTTCGTGCGGCTGCGCGGCTGCTTGCCGCCACCCTCGTCGGGCACGAGGGGCCCTTACCTGACCGGCGATCCGCCATTCACGCCTCCTCGGTTGCGCATTCTTCCCGCAGCATGGGCAAATGCGGGCCGTAGTCGTTTCGCTTGAGGAGTTCTCCACGATGCGCGCCTGCCAGCAGGCAAGCCGGCTTCCTGAGGCTGCCTGACCGACGGGCGGGGTGGCCATACGAGCGGGCCGAGCGGCATGCCGAAGGCTCAAGCGGGGCGTAGTGCTCGCTGCGTCAGGAGCTGGACGGCGGTTGGACGCTTCGCTTCGAGCCGTGGAGCACGGCTGAGGCGGGGGTCGCCCTGGCGGCGTTCGTGCAGTAGACACCTGACAACACCCACTCGGTGTTTGTCGCCGCTCGCGTCTAAGACTTCACGAAGCGGGCCACGGCCTCGCGGGCGAGGTCGCTCACGGACCGCCCTTCTTTCTTGGCGCGCTTCTGCGCGGCCCGGTATAGATCCGGGGTGGTGCGAAAGCTCATCCGAGGAGAGGTGCCCTGGCCTGCCAGCGAAGGCCGGCCGACCCGGCGGCGCTTCGCCTTCGACAGGTCATAGCCGCGCTCTGCCTCCGCCGCAAGGGCGGCGGCGATCTCGGGAGTGATTTCCTCTCCGGCCTTAGTCCTTGGATTCTTCTTGAGCATCGCCATTCTTCACCTCCTCGTATTGCTTCCGGTAGCGATCACGCAGCGGCATCGCGTGTATCACCAGCAGGCTTCCGTCCTCTAGCTCGACCGCCATCACCTCCAGCGCGGTTCCCTGCGCATCGTCGCCGAGGAAGACAAGCCGCGTGCTGGCGCCAGCCGGCGCGTCGGCGGTCGGCTTCTCCTCGAAGCGCAGACCGCAATGCTCGATGACATAGCGAGAGCGTTCACGGGATATCCGATGCTTGGTCGCGGCACGAGCCCACTTCAGTTTCACGCGAGCAGGCTAACTATTCTGTCGGACAATACTAGCACGGGGGCCAACTTCGGCAGATGGGCGGTGACGGGCTCGAACCGCCGACCCCCTGCTTGTAAGGCAGGTGCTCTCCCAACTGAGCTAACCGCCCGGGAGATCTCGATTATGGCGCCTGGGCGGCCCGGCGGCCGGATTGGGAGAATGGAGGGCATGGATTCGGCGATCCTCTGGCGCGTGGCCGTGGTGCAGGTCCTGGCGGTGTTCGTCCTTTCGATCGTGCTCGTGATCGTCTTCTCCCACAGCTTCTTTGAAAGCTGGGGCTGGCTGGTCGGCCCGCTGGCCTGGATGCTCTGCGCCTGGGTCACCGGCCGGGTCGTCGGACTGCCGGTCGCGCCGGTGCTGGTCCGGGCGGTGCTGGCCGGCGTCGTCAGCGCGCTCTTCGTGATCGTCGGCCTGCACTGGCTGGGCGCCCTGATCGCGATCGGCATCTTCGCGGCGCTCTGCGCGCGGCTGCCGCGCCCGTTCGCCGGCGTGCCGCGCTGATCGCCGCTCGGGCCGAGCGGCCGTCCTCTCGACCTCCGGCCGGAACGTCGCCGGCAGCGGGCCACGGCCCCTACCGGAACGGGTTCTCCACCCGCACCCCGGCATAGTCTTGGCCGTCGCTCAGATCCTCGGAGAGGACCGTGTCGCAGCCGAGCGAGCGGGCCGCCTCGAGGATCGCGGCATCCCAGCAGGAGATGCGGAAGCGGTGGCGCGTCGCCATCGCGGCGAGCATCGTCTCGCGCGTCACGACCGCCAGCGGGAAGCGCAGGAAGGACTCGACCAGCTTCGTCGCCTGCTCGTGGGTGAGCGGGTCGGGGCGGCCCTCGCGGGTCGCCTGGACGTAGAACTCCTGCAGCACCTGGACCGAGAGCGCCAGATCCCGCTCGGCCAGGATGCCGCGGGCGCGCTCTGCCTTGTGCCGCTCCTCCGGGTCGCGGGAGACCGCGTAGAGGAGGATGTTGGTGTCAGCGAACCGCACGCCGGTGGAGCTGCTCGCGGTCGAGCCGATCGCGAGCCCTGAAGCGGTCGATCTCGCCGAGGACGTCGCTCTGCTTCGCCTCGAGGCGGGAGAGCTCCGCCTGCCCCCCGCCGAGCGAGCGCAGGTAGCCGGCGACGAGGGCGCTGAGCGAGCTGCCCTCTTCGGCGGCGCGGACCCTGGCGACCCGGTAGACGTCGTCGGGGACGCGGGAGATCGCCAGGCGGTCGCGGGCCTGGTCCAAGAACTCTTCGGAGCGCGGGCTCACGCTGCCTTGCGCTCGGTCGCCTTGCGCTCGGCAAGTGCGGTGCCGTGAAGGACGAGCTTGTCGCGGTCGACCTCCTGGAAGAAGAAGGAGCGGATCCATCGACGTTCGCGTAGGTGCTCGGCATCGTAGACGCGCAACGAGTAGTACACGGGGCTGTCGCCCTCGCGGTCGACGATCGCTTCGAGGCGCGGCGCGAAATCCCAGCCGATCTCGGTGGCGTCGCGAGCCGGATCGACGATCGCGATCAGGTCCACGTCCGAGCGGCGATCGGGATCGGTCTCCGAGGGATCGGCCTCGCCGCGGGCCCGCGAGCCGTAGAGCCAGACGGCGAGCAAGTCGGCCCCGAGCTCCGCACGCAGGGCCCCGACCAAGCGCTCGACGATGCGGCGCTCGCGTTCGGAAAGCGCGGCGCCGGAGAGGACAACGTCTAACGGGGAAGTCACACAGTGAGGATAGGCGGGCCAGAGGTCAAAGAGCATTCGACCGCCGGGGCCGACCGCTGCCACGACCCGGCCTACCCGCGAGGCCGCGGGGCAGGCTCCCGTCACGGCGGCCTGCCCTTCGCAGCGCGGGATGCCGGCAAAGGAGGCGGCAAGGCCGGTGGGACGCCCGCTGAGAGCGGGCCCTCGCGGATAAGCTCGCGGTCTGTGAACCCGCGCTCGCCGGTCGACCCCCACGCGCCGGTGCTGATCGGCGCCGGGCAGATCAGCCGGCGCGACCGCAGCCGGGAGCTCTCGCCGCTGGAGTTGATGGCGCGCGCCGCGCGCCAGGCGGCTGGGGATCCCGCCGCGCGGAGGCTGCTGGAGCGCACCGAGTCGGTGGGGATCGTCGATTGCCTGTCCTGGCCGGTCGCGGATCCCGGCGCGTTCGTCGCGGACGCGCTGGGCCTGCGGCCGGCGGAGACCGTGCGGACGCTGACCGGCGGGACGGGGCCGATCGAGCTGCTGGCCGACGCCTGCGCCCGGATCCAGGCAGGTCGGCTGGACGTGGCGCTGATCGCCGGCGCCGAGGCGATCGGCCCGTTCATGCGGGCAACGCGGGAGGGGCGCTCGACCGGATGGCCCGAGCAGCCCCCCGCGAGCGCGCCGACGCGCCTGCTCGGCGCCGATCGGGCGGCGAGCCACGAGGCCGAGCTGGCCGCCGGCCTGCTCGCCCCGCTCCACTACTACCCGTGGTTCGAGAACGCGCTGCGCGCGGCCGCCGGAAGGACGCCGGACGAGCATCGGCGCCGGCTGGCGCTGCTGTGGGAGCGGTTCGCCCGGGTCGCGCGCTCGAACCCCCACGCGTGGACGCGGGAGGCGCCCTCGGCGGAGGAGATCCTCACGCCGAGCCCGGGCAACCGGATGGCGGCCTACCCCTACACCAAGCTGATGACGGCGAACATCCAGGTCGACCAGGGTGCCGCGCTGCTGCTCTGCAGCGCCCGGGCCGCCGCGGACGCGGGGATCGAGCGCGACCGCTGGGTCTTCATGCACGCCAGCGCCGCCGCGCACGACCACTGGTTCGCCGCCTCGCGCCGCGACCTGCACCGCTCGCCGGCGATCGCGGCCGGCGCCGGCGGCTCCCTGGCCCATGCAGGGATCGGCATCGACGACGTCGCCCACCTCGACCTCTACTCGTGCTTTCCCTCGGCCGTGCAGATCGCCGCCGCCGAGCTCGGGATCGACCTCGCCGGCGACAGCCGCCCGCCGACCGTCACCGGCGGGCTGAGCTTCGCCGGCGGGCCGGGGAGCAACTACGCGACGCACTCGCTGGCGGCGATGAGCGAGCGCCTGCGCGAGGATGCGGGCACCTACGGGCTGGTCACCGGGGTCGGCTGGTACATGACCAAGCACGCCAGCGCCGTGCTGTGCGCCAGCCCGCCGAGCGGCCCGTACGCCCACCTCGACGCCCAGGCGGAGGTCGATGCGCTGCCGCGGCGCCGGATCGCAGCCGCGGTCGAGACCGAGGCTTCGATCGAGTCCTACACCGCGGTGTTCGACCGCGACGGGACACCGTCGCGGTCGATCGTCAGCTGCCTGCTGGCGGACGGCAGCCGGGCGCTGGCGAGCAGCGCCGATCGCGAGACGACGGACGCGCTGCTCGGCGCCGAGGGCGCCGGCGGGCGGGTCCGGCTGTCGGCGAACGGCGAGTTCAGGCTTTGCGAGCCGCCGCCTCCCCCACCCCCGCGGCGATCGCCACGATCGAGACCTGCGGGTTGACGCTCGGGCAGCTCGGGAGGATCGAGGCGCCGGCGACGGGGCGCCGGGGGTCAGGCGCCGCCGGCCGCTCCGGTGGCCCGGCGGCAGAAGCTCGACAGCGAGGCGATCAGCCGCTCGGCCGGCACGCCGGCGCCGGGGACCGGCGAGAGCGGGCCGACCAGCGCCTCGCCGATCGCGCCGATCAGGGCGGTGGCGGTCAGGTCGGCGTCCTGCGCGGGCAGCTCGCCGGCGGCGATGCCGCGCCGCAGGAGGCCGGCGAGGCGCTCGCGGTAGGTCTGGCGGTAGGCGAGCCGCTCGGCGTCGACCAGCGGATCGACCGGCTCGTAGCCGAGCGCCCAGGCAAGGCGGGGCTTGGCCAGGGCGCTGCTCGTGAACTCGCGCACGACCGCGTCGAGCTTCTCGGCGACCGTCCCCGGCCCGGCGCTCGCCTCGTACAGCGCGTCGAGCTCCCGCTCGGCGGCGGCGCGGAAGACCTCGACGAAGAGTTCCGCCTTGGACGGGAAGTGCCGGTACAACGCCCCCGTCGCAACGCCGGCGCGGGCCGTGATCGCCGCGACCGTCGCGGCCGCGTAGCCACCCTCCTCGAGCAGCTCGATCGCCGCGCCCAGCAGGCGCGCCCTCGTCGCGTCCGCCCGCGAGCCACGGGTCGGAGCGCTCCCGGCTTCTCCGCGCTTCGGCGCCATCGCGCTCACTCGTAGGAGAGCGCATCGGCCAGCGGCGCGCGGGCCGTCAGCCAGGCGGGCAGGGCGGTGGCGACGGTCCCGATCGCCACCGCGCCGGCGAAGACGGCGGCGACGGTGAGCGGCGCGATGCCGTGTCCCACCACGTAGCCCTGCGCCTCGAGGAAGCCGAGCGTCGGGCCGCGGTAGGAGACGATCCCCCCGATCGCGCCGGCGATCCCGCCGAGCGCCATCACCAGCAGCGTCTCCATCGCCAGCGCGGCGAAGAGGCCGCCGCTGCGCATCCCCATCGCCCGCAGCACCGCCCATTCGCGCCGCCGCGCGAAGACCGCGGTGGCGAGGATGCCGGCGACCGCGACCAGCGCCGCGAGCAGGGTCAGCCCACGCATCGCCAGCAGTCCCTGCGTGCTCTTGTCCATCTGCGCTTCGATCCTGCCCACGACTTCGCTGCCGGAGAGGGTGTGCAGGGGGCGCAGCCGCGCGAGCGCCGGCGCGTCGATCATCCGCCGCCGCCGCACGCCGAGCACGTTGATCGCGCTGCTGCGGAAGAGCCGCCGGTAGCGGCGGATGTCCATGTAGATGGTGCCCGACGGCCAGGCGAAGTCCTCGACTTCGTCGAGGATCCGCAACCGGCGGGGGCCGGCGGCGGTGCGCAGCTCGATCGTCTCGCCCGGGGCGAGGCCGAGGCCGGCCGCCATCACCCGCGAGACGAGGATGCCGCGCGGGTGGCGGCGCAGCTCCGGCAGCGCGCTCGGCAGGCCGATGCCGCGGCCGAGGATGCCGTTGCGGCCGCGCGGGTCGGTCGCGCGCAGTTCGATCTTCCGCCCGCGAAAGGAGACGAAGGCGAACACGGTCGGGGCGGCCGGCGCCGCCGGGTCGCGCAGCGCGCGGCGGGCCGACGATCGCCACCAGCCGGCCGGGATCGACCTTCAGCGAGACCTCGTGAAGCACCTCGACCAGGTCGTCCCCGATCGCGTAGGACTTGCTGACCCCGCTCAGCTCAAGCATCGCCGGGGATCGTAGTGAATCGAGATTCACACCGGCCGATGCGGCCGGCGCGAGTTAGATGCCGGCCGGCACCGCGTCGACGGCGTCCCGAATGTGCAGGAGATAGACGCGCTCGTCCTTCAGAGCGCAACCGCCTCGGAAAGAATCCGCTCGCGTAGATAGGGAGACAGCCCGCCCTCGGTGACGACATCGACCTCAACTCCGAGCGCGTCCTCCAGCTCATTGGAGAGAGAGATCAGATCGAGAAGGTTGCGCCCCTCAGGCATCTCGACCAAGAGATCGAGGTCGCTGGCAGCGCCGGCATCGCCGCGTCCCGCGGAGCCGAACATGCGCACGTTCCGCGCGCCATGGGCCGATGCGATGCGGGCAATCTCCTCCCGCGACTCCCGCACGGACGGGGTACCGCTTGCTGTCCGCGACTGCCTCATGACCCCCCATCGTACGCCTGCTACTGACGGACGCCAGCGATCCCGGTTGGCGGTGTTGGAGGCTCCGGGGAGCAACCTTTGCAAGCCCTGTCTCGGCAGGACGCGGAACGGGATTCGAGGCGCGAGCCGAGCATTCGGCTCTGCGATGGGAAGAACCCGGTCTCCCCTGGAACCCTGCGGAATGCGCCCGACGAGAATCGAACTCGCGACCTTCGGCTTGAAAGACCGACGCTCTTTGGTCCCCGTAAAGGGACCGTTGACCACTGAGCTACGGGCGCCCTGGTCGCTAACTTTATCGGCGTGAAGGCCTCCGAGCATTCTTCCCCCGCATGGATCTGAGACGGCGGCCTGCTCCACTCGGCGTTCTGAAATCCTGACGTGGTATCGATGAGAGGGCGATGAGCCACTCCCACGCCGGCCACAGCCACGGCGCCGCCAGCGCCGACGCCGACCGCGGCAAGCTGACGATCGCGCTCGTCCTGATCCTCGGCTTCATGGCCACCGAGGTGGTCACCGGGATCGTCGCCAACTCTCTGGCGCTGCTCTCCGACGCCGCCCACATGCTCACCGACGCGGCGGCGATCGGCTTCTCGCTGGTCGTGATCAAGCTCGCCGCCCGGCCGGCCGAGGGCGAGATGACCTTCGGGCTCAAACGGGTCGAGGTCCTCTCCGCCCAGGCGAACGGGATCACCCTGCTGATCCTCGCCGCGATCATCGCGATCGAGGCGGTCAGCCGGCTGGTCTCGCCCCCCACCGTCGACGGCGGCCTGATCCTCGTCGTCGCCCTGGCCGGCATCGTCTTCAACCTCGCCGCCACCGCGACCCTCGCCCGCGCCAACCGCCAGAGCCTCAACGTCGAGGGCAGCTTCCAGCACATCCTCACCGACCTCTTCGCCTTCGTCGGCACCGCGATCGCCGCCGCGGTGATCCTGCTGACCGGCTTCGACCGCGCCGACGCGATCGCCTCGCTGCTGGTCGCCGGGCTGATGCTGCGCTCCGCCTACGGCCTGCTGCGCGACTCCGGGCGGATCTTCCTCGAGGCCTCGCCGAAGGGGATGGACCCGCAGCGGATCGGCCGCCGGATGGCCGAACAGGCCGGCGTCGTCGAGGTCCACGACCTGCACGTCTGGGAGGTCACCTCCGAATTCCCCGCCCTCTCCGCCCACGTCACGGTCGAGTCGGACAGCGACTGTCACCGCACGAGGCTCGAGCTCGCGGAGCTGATCGAGCGCGAGTTCGGGATCCACCACACCACTCTCCAGGTCGAGCACGAGCCGGAGCACCTGGTCCAGATTCAAAGCTAGTCGCCGGGCGCCTCGCGCATCGACGGGAAGAGGATCACGTCGCGGAGGGTCTTGGCGCCGCTGAGGACCATCATCAGGCGGTCGACGCCGAGGCCCGCGCCGCTCGCCGTCAGCATCCCGTATTCGAGCGCCCGCACGAACTCCTCGTCGTGCTCGTGCGGCGTCGGCTCCGCCCCCGCTTCCTGCCGTTCGCGCTGTTCGACGAAGTGGCGCCGCTGTTCGATCGGGTCGTTGACGTCGGTGCCGCCGCCACTGATCTCCATCCCGGCGACGATCCCGTCGAACGCGGCGGCGAGCAGCTGCGGGTGCTCGGGGACCGGCTTGACCAGCGGCCAGATCGCCAGCGGCAGGTCGATCAGGAAGGTCGGCTGGGTCAGCTTCGGCTCGATCAGCTTGCCCTGAAGGGTGTCGACCAGGCCGGCCCAGTCGTCGCCGGGGTCGGCGTCGTCGCCGGCGATCTCGGCCAGCTCGTCGCGGCTCGCCTTGACGATGTCGACGCCGGTCTCCTCGAGCAGCGCGTCGCGCAGCCGCACCCGCGGCCAGGGCGGCGCCAGGTCGATCTCCACCCCGTCGCGCTCGACCTTGGTCGTCCCCAGCACCCGCATCGCGACGTCGGAGACGATCCCCTCGGCGACGTCCATCACGCCGTGGTAGTCGGCGCCGCTGACGAACCACTCGAGCATCGTGAACTCCGGGTTGTGCTGCGGCGACATCCCCTCGTTGCGGAAGAACTTGCCGAGCTCGTAGACGTTCTCGAAGCCGCCGACGATCGCCCGCTTCAGGTACAGCTCGGTGGCGATCCGCAGGTAGAGGTGGCGGTCGAGCGCGTGGTGGTGGGTTTTGAACGGCCGCGCCGCGGCGCCGCCGGTCATCCGCTGAAGGATCGGCGTTTCCATCTCGACGTAGCCGCGCTCGTTGAGATGGTCGCGGATCGCCGCCACCACCTTCGCCCGCAGCGCGAAGGTCTCCCGCGAGCGCTCGTTCGCCATCAGGTCGAGCTCGCGCCGGCGGTAGCGGACCTCCGGGTCGGAGATGCCGTGGAAGAGGTCGGGCGGGTCGCGCAGCGCCTTGGCGAGCAGCGTGCACTCGCGCACCTCGACCGCGAGCTGGCCGCGCTTGGTCACGTAGAGGTCGCCCTCGACGCCGACCAGGTCGCCGATGTCGAGGTCTTCGATCCGGTCGAACGCCTCCTGGCCGAGCGCGTCGACCCGCGCGTAGGCCTGGATCGTCCCGCTCAGGTCGCGGACGTCGAAGAAGGCCGTCTTGCCGTGGCCGCGCCGGCCGACCACCCGGCCGGCGATCCGGTAGGAGAAGTCCGGATGCTCGCCCGCCCCGAGCTGCTCGGGGTCGTGCGCCTCGAGAATCTCGGCTATCCGATTGCGATCCGGGAAGGAGAAGGGATACGGGTCGATCCCTTCCGCCCGCAGCCGCTCGACCTTTGCCAGGCGCTCCGCGTCGCTCAAGGGGCGACGCCGACGGTTACTCGCTCACCACCCATGTAGTCGCGCATGGTAGTCGCGTCGCGCAGCATCTCCCTCATCTCCGGCCCGTGGTGGGTGTCGTGCTCCATCGCCATCCGCCAGCCGCCCGGCGTTTCCTCGATCAGGCCGCGGATCACGCCGAGCCCGTCGGCCCCGCAGTCGCCGGTGACGGCGATCCGCGGCTCGCGCCGGATCTCCGGCGAGCGGTCGTAGATCGTCTCGTCGGTGACGTAGGGCAGGTTGGCGATCACCAGGTCGATGCCTTCGAGCCCCTCCGGCAGGCCCCTGGAGACGCCGACCTCGAGCGGCAGCCCGAGCCGCTCGGCGTTCTCGCGCGCCGCTTCGGCCGCTTCCGGCGAGAGGTCGGAGGCGGTCACCCGCAGGTCGGGACGCTCGGAGAGCAGGGCGAGGGCGATCGCGCCGGAGCCGGTGCCGACCTCGTGCACGCGCGCGCCCTCGGGCAATTCGACGCCGACCTCGACCAGCAGCTCGGTCTCGCGGCGCGGCCAGAGCACGCGCGAGTCGACCGCGACCTCCAGCTGGCGGAACGGGGCGCGGCCGAGGACGTAGGCGAGCGGCTCGTGCTCGGCGCGGCGCGCCACCGCCGCTTCGATCGCCGCCGCGACCTCCGGCGACGGTTCGCCGGCGCCGTCGCGCGAGAGCTCCTCGGCGCTGATGCCGAGCGCGTCGCCGACCAGCGCCTCGGCGTCGGCGCGGGGCTCGTCGCAGCCCGCCGCGGCGATCTTCTCGGTCGCCGCCTCGAGCAGCTGGTTGACGGTCATCGCCCCCGCGCCACCCTCGCTGCCGGTTTCCACTGCGCCCACTTGTAGTCGCCTCCCTAGGTTTCCCTCAAAGAATTTTGTGCAAGGTTAACAGCAGCATCGCGAGCTACGCCGCCATGCCGTCGCCTGACGGCGTAGACACCCGCCACGCCAACGAGCATCATTGCAAGGCTCTCCAGTTGGGCGGCGGTAAGCCCCAGCGCGACATCGTGGTTGCGGCGGACGAACTCGACCAGGAAGCGCTCCGCGCCGGCGTAGATCAGGTAGATCGCGAACAGGACGCCGGCCCGGTAGCGGTCGCGAAGCTGCCAGAGGATCCACGCCCCCAGCCCCATCGCCAGCGTCTCGTAGATCGGCGTCGGCTGCACGGTGCGGTCGGTCGGCACGGTGCCGTGCGGGTAGGACATCGCCCACGGTCCGTTCCAGGGCCTGCCGTAGTCGCCGTCGCCGGAGAGCTGGCAGCCGCAGCGGCCGATCGCGTAGCCGAGCGCCAGCGCCGGCGCGGCCAGGTCGAGCAGCGCCAGGCCGAGGAAGTCGCGGTACCGGGCCCAGGCCAGGACGGCGAGGGCGCCGCCGATCGCGCCGCCGTACCAGACCAGCCCCGAGCCCGAGAGGAGGCTGCCGAGCAGGTCGTGCTTGACGCTGTCGTAGTTCTGGACGACGAAGTAGACGCGCGAGCCGACCACGCCGCCGACCAGCGCCGCGAAGCCCATCTCGTAGGCCCAGTCGGCCGGCCTGCCCAGCTCCCCCAGCCGCTTCCAGATCAGCGCCCCGGCGGCGAGAAAGGCGAGCGCGAACATCAGGCCGAAGGTCTGCAGCGTCAGCGGGCCGATCTGGATCTCGGGATACATCGCCTAGTCCTCGAGCAGCGTACGCAGCAGCGCCTTCTGCGCGTGGAGGCGGTTCTCCGCCTGGTCCCAGACGGCCGAGCGCGGCCCGTAGAGGACCTCGGCCGTGATCTCCTCGCCGGGGTGGGCGGGCAGGCAGTGGAGGACGATCGCGCCGTCGCTCGCCGCCGCGAGCAGATCGCCGTCGAGGCGGTAGGGGGCGAGCGCGCGGCGCCGCTCCTCCGCGTCCCCGTCGCCCATGCTGACCCAGACGTCGGTGTAGATCGCGTCGGCGCCGGAGACCGCATCCCGCGGGTCGTCGGTCAGCTCGGCGCCGTGGCCCTGCTCGAGCTGGTAGCCCGCGGGCGCCGCGACGACCACCTCGACTCCGGCCAGCTCGCCGGCGATCGTCAGCGAGCGGGCGACGTTGTTGCCGTCGCCGACGTAGGCGAGCCGCAGGCCGTTCAGGTCGCCGAAGCGCTCGCGCAGCGTCAGCAGGTCGGCGAGCGCCTGGCAGGGATGGTGCAGCGGGGTGAGGGCGTTGACCACCGGCACCTCGGCCGCCGCGGCCAGCTCCGCCACCGCCTCGTGGGAGCCGGAACGGATCGCGATCGCGTCGACGTAGCGGGAGAGCACCCGCGCCGTGTCGATGACCGACTCGCCGCGGGTCAGCTGCATTTCGTCGCCGCGGAGGACGATCGGCGTCGCCCCCAGCTCGGCCACCCCGACCTCGAGCGAGACCCGGGTCCGGGTCGAGGGCCTTTCGAAGACCAGGGCGACGCTGCGGCCCGCCAGCGGCCGCTCGCCGTCGGCGCCCTTCCGGCGCGCCGCTTTCAGCTCCGCCGCCAGGTCGAGCAGCCGGGACAGCTCGAAGGCGCCCAGCTCCTGGCCGGTGAGGAAGTCGCGCTTGGTCAAGCGGCGGATACTACGCGCCGTGCGACTGACCGCCCTGTCCTGGAACCTCTTCCATGGCCGCGACTTCCCGCCCGACCCGGCCCTGTTCACCTGGCGCTCGCGCCTGCTGCGCGTGACCGAGCGCAGCGCGACCCACGTCCAGGTCAACCGCGACCTGCTGTCTGCGTTCGCCGAGCTGCTGGCCGGTGCGGAGTGGGACGTGGCGCTGCTGCAGGAGTGCCCGCCGCGCTTCGCCGCGCCGCTCGCCCGCGCCTGCGGCGCCGAGCCGCACCGGGCGCTGACCTCGCGCAACTCGCTCGGCTCGGTGCGCGCCCTGGCGGCGCGACTCAACCCCGACCTGGTCGCCTCCGGCGAGGGCGGCTCGAACCTCACCTTGATCCGCAGCGGGGTGGGGGCGATCGTCGAGCGGCGCGAGCTGACGATCCACGCCGGCCGGCCGGAGCGCCGGGCGATGGCCTTCACCCGCACCGGGGCCGGCGTCTGCGTCGCCAACCTCCACGCCACCGACGACCGTCCGGCGCTCGCGGTGGAGGACGTGCTGGCGGCGGCGAGCGCCGCCTCGGAGTGGGCCGGCGAGGCGCCGCTGCTGCTCGGCGGCGACCTCAACCTGCGCCCGGCGGAGAGCCCCGGGGTCTTCGAGCGGCTCCGCGAGCGCTTCGGGCTCGCCGCTCCAACCGGGCCGAATGCGGTCGACCACCTGCTGGTGCGCGGCCTGGAGACCGTCGAGCCGCCGGCGCAGTGGCCGCCCCAACGGCGCGAGCTGCATCGCGACGGGCTCGCCCTGCGTCTCTCCGATCACGCCCCGGTCGAGGTGGTATTTGACTGCCCGGCGTCGACAGTGGTGAGATAGTCACAGTTCACAGCTCCAGCACCATCCACCCTTCCACCGACCCAGGAGGCGACAGAGCATGGCGGAGAAAAAACAGGCATCCGGCAAAGCGGCGAAAAAAACGAAAGCCGGCGCCAGGAAAACCTCTGCGCGCAAAGCGGCGAAAAAAGCCAAACCGAAAGCGAAAGCGAAAGCGGCGAAAAGGTCGACTGGCCGCGGCGCCCCCGTCACCGGCCTCGACAAGAGCGTCGAGCAGTTCCGCGAGAGCCTCGAACACAGCGTCACGCTCAGCCGCGACCGCCTGCAGGAGGTCGTCGACGACGCGGTGAAGCGCGGCCGGATGACCCGCGGCGACGCCGAAAAGATGGTCGCCGACCTGGTCAAACGAGGTCGCCGGCAGACCGACAGCCTGCTGAAAGAGCTCGAACGGCTGGTCAAACAGGCGCGCAAAGAGGTCGGCGGGCGGACCGCGCCGGTGCGCAAGCAGGCGACCCAGGCGGCGCGGCGGGCGCGGAAGAAACTGGGGTAGATGGAGGCGGGCGGCGAGACCGCGGCCCGGCCGCGCCGTGGCGAGCTGCTCGACCTCGAGGTCGATTCGCTTGCCTTCGGCGGGCGGGGCGTCGCCCGCAGCGGCGGCTTCGTCGTCTTCGTCGCCGGCGGCCTGCCCGGCGACCGGGTCCGCGCCGAGGTCACCAAGGCGAAGCGCCGCTTCGCCGAGGCACGGACGGTCGAGCTGCTGCACGGCGGCGCCGACCGGGTCGCCGACCGCTGCACCCACGAAGGCGAGCCCTGCCCGGGCGCGCCGTGGCAGGGTCTCGACTACGAGCAGCAGCTCGTCCACAAGCGCGACCAGGTCGACGAGGCGCTGCGGCGGATCGGCGCCCTCGACGGCTTCGAGCTGGAGGAGATCGAGCCGGCGCTGGAGCAGTGGCGCTACCGCAACAAGCTCGAATACTCCTGGGGCGCGCGCGCGGGCGAGACGATCCTCGGCTTCCACGCGCCGGGCCGCTGGGACCTGATCGTCGGCGTCGAGGACTGCCTGCTCGCCTCCGAGCGCGGCAACGCGGCGCGCAACGAGGTGCGCGAATGGGCGTGCGCCGAAGCGGTCGCGCCCTACGACCGGCCGAGCGGCGAGGGCGTGCTCTGCAACCTGGTGGTGCGCGAGGGGCGGCGCACCGGGCAGATCCAGACCCGCCTCGTCACCACACCGTCGCGCTTCCCGAAGCCGCCGGTCGACCTCCACACCGTGATCGAGCCCGGCGCCGGCGGCAGCGACGGGCCGACCGGCGCGCTCGGCGAGGAGACCCTGCACGAGAAGCTCTGCGGACTCGACTTCGAGATCTCCCACAACGCCTTCTTCCAGACCAACACCGAGATGGCCGAGAAGCTCTACGGGGTCACCGCCTCCTACGCCGCGCTGAGCGGCGGCGAGCGGCTCTTCGACCTCTACTGCGGGATCGGCACGATCGGCCTGACGATGGCCGCGCGGGCCGGCGAGGTCTGGGGGCTGGAGTTGATCCCGCAGGCGATCGCCGACGCCGAGCGCAACGCCGAGCGCAACGGGATCGAGAACGCCCACTTCCTCGCCGGCAGCGCCCGCACCGGCCTGCGGCCGCTGGTCGAGCGGGCCGGCAGGCCCGACGTGATCCTGCTCGACCCGCCCCGCGCCGGCCTCTCGCAGAAGATCGTGCGGCGGGTGCTCGAGTGCGAAGCGCAGCGGATCGTCTACGTCTCCTGCAACCCGACCACACTCGCCCCGAACGCGGCGCAGATGGTCGAGGCCGGCTATAGGCTGACCCGCGTGCGACCGGTCGACATGTTTCCCCAGACCCCCCACATCGAGTGCGTGGCATTGCTCGAGCGGAGCAGGGAGTAACACGTTTTCCATGTATTCCGTGGAAAACGTGATGCCGGAAGGCGGAGGAGGCCGATGAGCCGGGGATTTGGAGTAGCGGCCGGGCTCGATCCAGACGTGGCGCGCCCGCTGGCGGCCCGCTGCGCCGAGCTCGGCTACGACTCGATGTGGTCGAACGACCATCCCGGCGCCAAGGGGCTGGAGACGCTGGCCGAGTTCGCCGCCGCGGCGCCCGAGGTCGACCTCGGCGTCGCCGTGATCGCCCTCGACCGCACCCCGCCCGAGCAGATCGCCGCCGACCTCGAGCGCACCGGCCTCGACCCGGCGCGGCTCTGGCTCGGCGTCGGCGCCGGCTTCTCGGAGAAGCCGCTGACGCGGATGCGCGAGTCGCTGCCGGAGCTGCGGGAGCAGCTGCCGGGCGTCCGCCTCGTCCTGGCGGCGATGGGCCCGAAGATGTGCGCCCTGGCCGGCGCCGCCTTCGACGGCGCCTTCTTCAACTGGATGACCCCCGAGTTCGCCGCCCGCGCCCACCGCCGGGTCGAGGCCGGTGCCGAAGAGACCGGCCGTGAGACGCCCCCCGTCTTCGGCTACGTCCGCACCGCCGTCGGCCCCGACGCCGCCGAGCGCCTCGCCAGGGAGGAGTCCTTCTACCGCGACCTCCACGCCGGCTACCGCAACCACTTCGACCGCCTCGCCGAGCCCGAGGGCACGGTGGGCGTAGCGGCCCCGGACGCCGGCACCGCCCAGAAGTCCCTGGCGGCCTACACCGCCCTCGATACGGTCGTAGTCCGAGGTCTCGCAAGCGCCAAGGTCGAGCCGATGCTCGCCCTAGCCGAGTCCGCCGCCCCCTAACCCGTAGAGGAGGGACCGGGGTGCCCTCCCCCACCTCAGTAGGGCGGCAGGTCCTCGTACCAGGTGCCGAGCATGCGGAAGGCCCGCCAGAAGCGCTGCTTGGCGCTCTCTTCGTCGAGCGACTCGTCGATGTCGGGGGTGTAGAGGGCGTCGATCGTCGGCGTGAAGGCCTGGATCTCGCCGGCCCGCGGCTCGACCGGGCGCGAGAGCGGCGCCTCGAGGCCGTTGAGGACGCGCAGCGCCGGCTCGCCCATCACGACGACGATCTTCGGCTGCACGACCGCCAGCTCGGTGAGCAGCCGCCGCAGGCACTCCTCGGCCGCCAGGTCGGGCTCGGCGATCGGGCACTTGACGCAGAGCGTTCCGTAGACGACCAGCGGGTCGATCCCCAGCCGCTTGAAGCTTTTCATCAGCGCGTTGCCGGCCCGCCCGTAGAAGGCGACGCCCTCTTCGATCTCGGCGACGCCCGGGGCGTGCTTGACCATCAAGACGTCGGCCTGCGGGTGGCCCGAGCCGAGCACCGGCATCAGCTTGCCGCGCGGGCAGTGCGGGCAGTCCTGTAGCTCGTGGTTCAGCTGGTTGAGCTCGCGGATCGCCCGCTCGAGGTACTTCTCCTTGATCTCGTCGTCGGTGGCCGGCACGCTGGCCGCTCTCTTTGACGAACCGGCCGCGGCTCCTTTCGCGCGGCTCGGCTGCATCAGCTCTTGCCGGTGGTCTTGCCGGAGATACCGCCGACCGAGCGCCGCTTCCGCGGCCGCCCGCCGCGGACCGGCTTGGCGTCGGGGACGCTGCGCTTCGGCGCCTTCGGCCGCCCCGCCGTCTGCAGCAGCTTCAGCGCCTGCACGTAGACCAGGTTCTTGTGCTTGCGGGTGATGTCGGCGTCGCGCATCGCCTCGAGGAACTCGGCCGGCCCGTCGAAGTCGTGGATCCGCACCCGCACGCTGCCCAGCCCCTGGGCGACGTGGCTGTCGGAGCCGGCGCCCGGCACGATCCGGTACTTGCGGGCGAAGCGCTCGGCCTCCTCGTTGAAGGCGGTCAGCGCCACCCGCGGGTTGAAGACCTCGATGATGTCGATCTCCTCGACGATGTCGAGCAGGTGCTCGTAGTCGGGGACCGAGTGGAAGCGGTCGAACGGGTGCGGCACGTAGACGAGGCCGCCCTGGCGGCGGATCGCGGCGATCGTCTCGGCCATCGTCATCCCGCGCGGGATCTTCTGCTCGAGGAAGAGGCCGATCACCTCGCCCTGCTCGGCGGTCTTCACCTCCTCGGCGACGATCACCCTGACGTCGCCCATCTCGGCGGCGATCCGCTGCGCCTCCAGCGCCCCGGAGACCTCGTTGTGGTCGGTGATCGCGATCGCGCCGAGGCCGCGGTCACGGGCCGTCTCCAGCAGCACCTCGACCGGGGTCGCGCAGTCCGGCGAGTGGTCGGTGTGCATGTGCAGGTCGACCTCGATCAGCGGCCGCTCGGCGATCCGCCGCCGCACCGCGGCGTTGCCGGCGGGATCGTGGCGGCGGGCGACGAGGCGGCGGTAGATCGCTTCGAACTCGTCCGCGACCGCGGACCAGTCGCGCCCGCCGGCGGCCGGTTCGACCAGCTCGTAGGGGCCGGGGAAGTAGCGCTCCAGCAAGGCCCTGGTTGCCGGCGACGTCACGGTCCGCGCGTCGAGCCGGCCGAAGAAGAGCTCGACCAGCGGCCGCGCCACCTGGGTCGAGAGGACCCGCTCCTGCGGTTTGTGGAAGGTGGCGACGTTGAGGGCGAAGGAGTGGCGCAGCGCCGCCGAGGAGACGCTGGGGGCGAAGGGCTCGTGGACGTGGACGATGTCGAGCGAGTTGGCGCCCAGCCGCCGCTTGACCGACTCGCCGGCGGCAACCGTCAGCACCTCGTGGCCGCGCCGCTCGAGCTGCTCGGAGAGCCGCCGGACGAACTCGTTGACCCGGTTGCGGGTGCCCCGCCGGTGGGGCGTGACCTGGGCTATCGAGAGGGGCTTGGCCGACACGAGGATGGAGGATAAGAGCCCGCGCCAGGCGGGCTCCTACCTCAGGTCCCGGCCTTCGTCTCGGCGCCGGCCGCCTTCGTGGCGCCGGCCGCCAAGCCCTTGCCGCGCGCGTGCTTGGCGATGAACTCCTCGGTCTGCTCGCGCGCCTCGTCGTCCGGCCGCTGGCTGTGCGGCGACTTCATCAGGTAGCTGGAGGGCCCGTCGAGCTGTCCGGCGATCCCGTTGTTGAGCGCCAGCTTGAGAATCCGCACGGCGTCGATGACGACGCCGGCCGAGTTCGGCGAGTCCCAGACCTCGAGCTTCAGCTCGACGTTGAGCGGCACATCGCCGAAGGCCTTGCCCTCGAGGCGGATGTGCGCCCACTTACGATCGGTAAGCCAGGGGACGTAGTCGGAGGGACCGACGTGGACGTCCTCGGCCGGCAGCTCGTGGCCCATGATCGAGGTGACCGCGTTGGTCTTCGAGATCTTCTTCGAGTCGAGCCGCTCGCGCTCGAGCATGTTGTAGAAGTCCATGTTGCCGCCGACGTTGAGCTGCGAGGTGCGCTCCATCCGCACGCCGCGGTCGTGGAAGAGGCGGGCGAGCTGGCGGTGGACGATCGTCGCCCCGACCTGCGACTTGATGTCGTCGCCGACGATCGGCAGCCCGGCCTCCTCGAAGCGCTTGTCCCAGTAGTCCTCGCGGGCGATGAAGACCGGCAGGCAGTTGACGAAGCCGACGCCGGCCTTCAGCGCCTGCTCGACGTACCACTTGGTCGCCTGCTCGGAGCCGACCGGCAGGTAGCAGACCAGCACGTCGGCCTTCGTCTCCTTGAGGATGCCGACGATGTCGGCGGTCTCGCCCGGCGCTTTGGTGATCTTCTCCTTGAGGTACTTGCCGAGGCCGTCGTGGGTCATCCCGCGCTCGACCCTGACGCCGAGCTCAGGGACGTCGGCGAACTTGATCGTGTTGTTCTGGCCGGACCAGATCGCCTCGGAGAGGTCCTTGCCGACCTTCTCGGAGTCGATGTCGAAGGCGGCAACGAACTCGATGTCGCGGACGTGGTAGCCGCCGAGGTCGACGTGCATCAGGCCGGGCACTTCCTCGCCGGGGTCGGCGTCCCTGTAGTAGTGGACACCCTGGATGAAGGAGTTGGCGCAGTTGCCGACGCCGACAATCGCGACGCGGACCTTGTCGTCGGCCTGCACGGACCCGTTGCTGCCGTTGGTCTCACTCATCAAGCTCTAAGTCCTCTCTCGATCTGACTGACTGGCTGGCAAAGCAAACCCGCGGCCCCCTGCGGTTACAGGCCGTTCGGCCCCTGGGCTTCTCTGGATAGCTCGTTCCGGACGTGCCATACGCGCTGGATCGTCGTGACGATGGTCAGCGCCGCGATCGTGTAGACCGCGGGCGCCAGCAACTCGAAGTCGCCGAGCCCGGCGCCCTTGGCGAAGACCAGACCAATCGAGAGTATGACTACCCGCACGGGCCGCGTGGCCAATCCCACCTTGCACTCGACACCGAGCGCCTCGGCGCGGGCGCGGGTGTAGGAGACCATCAGCGAGCCGAGCACCGCGACGACGCACATCGCGGCGGCGAAATCCTGGCCCGTGGCGGCGAAGTAGCCGGCGACGGCGGCGAGCACGATCCCCTCCTCGATCCGGTCCAGGGTCGAGTCGAGGAAGGCGCCGAACAGCGTCCCCTTGCCCGACATCCGCGAGTAGCGGCCGTCGAGCGTGTCCAACGTCGAGCCGAGGACGAAGGCGACCCCGGCGAGGAAGAAGAGGTGCTGGGTGACCAGCACCGCGGCGATCAGGTTGCCGACCAGGCCGGCGACCGAGATCGCGTTCGGGGTCAGCCGCGACTCGATAAGCCGCTCGCGGGCGTAGCTGCGGAGCTCCTGGCCGTTGCGGGGTTGACGCCCGTTGCGGCGGCCGCCCCGGGCCCGGGAAGGAGCCGACGAATCCATTGGCGTGAGGCTAACCCAAGAGGGCATCCCTCTAGGCCTCAGCCTCTTGCGGCTGACCCGTCCGCCACGACCAGGCCTCGGGGCGAGCTCGGGCCAGCAGCCGGTGGGCGACTAGAGCCGAAGTGGCGGCGACCATCCAGCCGAGCCCGATGTCGAACCAGTAGTGGTTGGCGGTGACGATCACGACCCAGGCGACCAGCAGCGGCCAGGCGACCCAGAAGGCCTTGGTGACGCGGTGGCGGGCCACCCGCACCCCGGCCCCGCCGATCATCAGCGCGAAGGCGCAGTGCATGCTCGGCACCGCCGCATAGGGGTTGATGAAGATCTTCGCCAGCGTCGAGTCGTGGTTGACGTTGGAGAAGTCGGTGATCGTGTCGACGAAGCCGCGCTCCGGGAACATCCGTGGCGGCGCGGTCGGGTAGAGCGTGTAGCCGACCAGCGCCAGCCCCATCGCGACGACGAACATGTTGCGCACGAAGTAATAGGACTCGTTGCGGAACAGGTAGAGCCAGATCAGGAAGGCCAGGGTGATCGAGAACTGGCTGTTGAGGTAGACCTGGTTGGCGAAGTCGATCAGCCAGTGCGCCGGCAGGAAGAACGCCTGCAGGGAAGGTTCGAAGAAGGTGTGCGTGGAGCGCTCCAGGTCGATCACCTGCCGGCCGTGGGCGATCGCCACCGAGCGCTCGCCGTCGGCGAGTCCACGCACCAGCTCGTAGGCGACGTCGACCAGGACCAGGATGCCGAGCTGGCGGCCGGCGTCTCCCCAGCCCCGGGGCAGGCGCGAGCCGATCGCGGCAAGTGCACGAGACATCTGGTGATTGTAATCCGGCCGTTAACGACTTGCTTGGGGATGGGGGCTCCCATCCCCTTTCGCAGAGCTTAGGGTGCCGGGCCGGATGGCTTGGGAGAGACCGCGTAAGCAGAGGGTCAGGGCGGTTCGGGATCGGTTGCGGGAGATGTACGGGCGGCCGGTCAATGAGCCGCACGGGAATCCGGTCGGGGAGCTGGTCAAGACGGTGCTCTCTCAGCACACGAACGATCGGAATCGGGATCGGTCGGTCGCTCAGCTCCGGGAGCGCTATCCGACCTGGGAGGAGGTGCGGGATGCGCCGGTCGGGGAGCTCGAGGAGGCGATCCGGCCGGGCGGGCTGGCGCGCCAGAAGGCGCCGCGGATCCAGGCGATTCTCGAGCGGCTGGGGGAGCCGCCGGACTTGGACTGGACCGAGGACGCGCCGCGCGAGGAGTCGCTGGAGTTCCTGCTGTCGCTGCCCGGGGTGGGGCGCAAAACGGCGGCCTGCGTGCTGATCTTCACCTGGGGCATCCCCGAGATCCCCGTCGACGTCCACATCCACCGGGTCGGCGGCCGGCTCGGCCTCTTCCCCGAGGACGCCTCCTTCGAGCGCGCCCACGACGAGATGCTGGCGGTCGTCGACCCCGAGGACGCCTACGAGCTGCACATGAACCTGATCCGCCACGGGCGCGAGGTCTGCCGCCCGAAACCGCGCTGCGGCGAGTGTGCGCTGCGCCGAATGTGTCCCTGGTACCGTGCCGAGCGCAAATGAGCCGCAAGACCTTCGTCATATTCGGCCTCCTGGTCGTCTTCCTCGCGGTTCTGATCCCCTGGCTGGCGTTCCGCTCCAAGGGCGACGCCGCGGCCGGGGCCCAGGATGTGCCGGCCGAGCTGGAAGCCGGCCAGAGCCTCTTCCAGACCAATTGCGGCACCTGCCACGCGCTCTACGCGGCCGGCACCGACGGCAACTTCGCGCCGGACCTCGACGAGCTGCTGGCGCCGAACGGGCTGCCCGAAGGGCCCAATGCCCAGCAGACGATCGAAGCGACCGAAGGCCGCGTCCTCAACGCGATCGACAACGGGGTCGACAGCAGCACCACCCCGGGCCGGATGCCCGGCGGCATCCTCAACGAACAGCAGGCCGAAGTCGTCGCCGAATTCGTCGCCCGTACCGCCGGCGAGGGGTAGCAGGGGCCCATCCCCGGTAGGGGTTCCACTTAACTTTTTCCGAAGGCCGTTTGCGGCTGTCCGCCGGCCTCGCTGCGGAAAAAGTACAAGACGTTCCACCCCTACCGGGGATGGGCTTTATGTGAGCTGTGTTAGCGGGCGAACCTCAGGGCGCTGAACAGGCCGGCGTGGTCGGAGTCCCAGAAGCCGTTGACCGGCAGCAGGCCGGTGACGGCTGAGCTCTGGAGGGTGATTTCTTCGGGGTCGCGCGTCATCACGTGGTCGACCTGGTGGTCGAAGTCGGCGACGCTGCCGCCTGCGCCTTCGGCCAGCAGGCTCGAGTCGAGGCAGCAGCCGAGCGGGCTGCCGGTGCTGCGCTCCACCATCCCCGCCGCGACCAGCGTTTCATAGGCCTGGCGATCGCCCGGTTCGACCGTGTCGTCGTCGGAGTTGAGGTCGCCGACCAGGACGACGGGCAGGCCGCTCGTCGCCGGGCCGCCCGGCGCGACCAGCTCGGCCGCCTGCTTGGCGCGGAAGCTCGGCACCAGGGCCGCCGGGTCGAACGCCTCCAGGTGGGTGTCGACGAGGCGGAACCAGTGGCTGCCGCGGACCTTCGCGTCAGTGCTGACCCAGCCACGGGTGACCGGCACCTGCGAGCCGAGGATGTTGACCGGCAGCAGGTTGGCGAAGTGCCCCGCGTTCGGGTTGGCGGTCTGCACGCCGGCGCCGTGGCGGGCGAGAATCGCGTCGCGCATCGTCAGGCGGCCGTTGATGTCGGCGCCGAAGGGGCCGCTCGCGGGATTTTCGTCCTCGTCGGCCGGCGCCTCGAAGTCGAACTCGTCCTGGGAGACGACGACTTCGTACTGCGGCCCGTACTTGTTCAGCTCGCCGAGCAGTTCCTGCAGGTAGTCGTAGCGAACCGTGGTCGCGCTCGGCCCTTTCGAGAGGACTTCGAAATTGACCGGCGCGGTGCGCCACAGCGCCACCTCCTGCAGGCCGACCAGGTCGGGCCGCTGTTCGAGGATCTCGTGCGCCAGGCCCTTGGCCCGGACCGGGAAGTCGTTGGCGCTGACTTCGCGCAGGATCTGCCCGTTGGCGGCGACGAACGCTCCCAGGCTCGGCGCGCCGATCGCCGGCGCCAGGTCGGCGCCGAGGTAGAGGTTGCGCGTCATCACGTTGGCGGTCTTGCCGATGCCGGGGCCGGCGTGGTGGCCGTGGCCGGCGTGGTGGCCGTGGCCGCGCTCCCCCCCGGAGTGCGCGAGGGCGGCCCCGGGCAGCAGCAGAATCAGGGCCAGGGCTGAGACGATCGCCGCCGGCGACGAGCGGAGACCGGGTCTGTGGGCGTGACTCAAGGTGGATTCCTCCTCTTCCGCGATCCCGCAGCGGCGGGATCGGATTGGTTGAGGCGCCTCCCGTCGGACAGCGCTAGCCTCGGCTGCCCGGCTCCACTACACGGAAGCCACTATAGGCAAGCCGACTTGAGATCCAAAATGGATCTGCCATACTGAGACTTAGATTTTCGGAGTCTTCAAAATTGACTCCCAGACCAGTCAGACGAGACGACCTTTTGGAGGTACTGAAGAAGTGGCAAAGACGATCGGGATCGACCTGGGCACGACCAACTCCTGCGTCGCCGTGATGGAGGGCGGCGAGCCGACCGTCCTCGAGAACGCCGAGGGGGGGCGCACGACTCCCTCCGTAGTCGCCTTCACCGACTCCGGCGACCGGCTCGTCGGCACCGTCGCCAAACGGCAGGCGGTGATGAACCCCGAGAACACGATCTTCTCGATCAAGCGCTTCATGGGCCGCAAGGAGGCGGAAGTCAAAGAGGAGGAGACGATCGTCCCCTACAAGGTCGTCCCCGGGCCCGGCGGCGACGTGCGGGTCGAAGCGCAGGGCAAGCAGTACAGCCCGCCCGAGATCAGCGCGATGATCCTCCAGAAGCTGAAGACCGACGCCGAAGCGAAGCTCGGCGAAGCGGTCGACAGCGCGGTGATCACCGTCCCCGCCTACTTCAACGACGACCAGCGGCAGGCGACCACGGACGCCGGCAAGATCGCCGGGCTCAAGGTCAAGCGAATCATCAACGAGCCGACCGCCGCCTCGCTCGCCTACGGCCTCGAGAAAGAGAAAGCCGACCACACGATCCTCGTCTTCGACCTCGGCGGCGGCACCTTCGACGTCTCGGTGCTGGAAATCGGCGACGGCGTCTTCGAGGTGAAGTCGACCGCCGGCGACAACCACCTCGGCGGCGACAACTGGGACAAGGCGATCGTCGAGTGGCTGGTCGCCGAGTTCAAGAAGGACCAGGGGGTCGACCTGGCCGCCGACAAGAACTCGCTCCAGCGCCTCTACGAGGCGGCCGAGAAGGCGAAGATCGAGCTCTCCTCGGCGCAGGAGACGCAGATCAACCTGCCCTTCATCACCGCGGTCGAGGGCCAGCCGAAGCACCTCGACATGAAGCTCTCGCGCTCGAAGCTGAACGAGCTGACCGCCGGCCTGCTGGACCGCGTCGTCGGCCCGGTCAAACGGGCGCTGGACGACGCCGACGCGACGATCGACCACGTCGTCCTGGTCGGCGGCATGACCCGGATGCCGGCGGTCCGCGACAGGGTCAAGGAGCTGACCGGCAAGGACCCGCACCAGGGGGTCAACCCCGACGAGGTCGTCGCGGTCGGTGCCGCGATCCAGGCCGGCGTGCTGGCCGGCGACGTCAAGGACGTGCTGCTGCTCGACGTCACCCCGCTGACCCTCGGGATCGAGACCAAAGGCGGCGTGATGACGAAGCTGATCGAACGCAACACGACGATCCCGACGAAGAAGTCGGAGACCTTCTCGACCGCCGACGACAACCAGCCCTCGGTCGAGATCCACGTGCTCCAGGGCGAGCGCGAGATGGCGAGCGGCAACAAGAGTCTCGGCAAGTTCCAGCTGACCGGCATCCCGTCGGCGCCGCGCGGGCTGCCGCAGATCGAGGTCACCTTCGACATCGATGCCAACGGCATCCTCCACGTCACCGCCAAGGACCTGGGGACCGGCAAGGAGCAGAAAATCGAGATCAAATCCGGCTCCGGCCTCTCCGACGAGGAAATCCAGAGCATGGTCTCCGACGCCGAGGCGCACGCCGAGGAGGACCGCAAGCAGCGCGAGCTGGCGGAGGCCCGCAACGTCGCCGAGAACGCGGCCTACCAGGCGGAGAAAGCGCTCGAGGAGGCGGGCGACAAAGTCGACTCCGGCGACAAGGAGGCGGCCGAGGCGGCGATCAAGGAGGTGCGCGAGTCGCTCGAGTCCGGCAGCGTCGAGGAGGTGCAGGCGAAGGCCGAGGCGCTGAACGCGGCGATGACCAAGGTGTCCGAGCAGATCTACGCGGCCGCGCAGGAGCAGGCGGCGGCGTCCGGCGACGGGGCGGCGGCTGAGGGTTCCACGGCCGACGAGGAGGAGGTCGTGGATGCCGAGGTCGTCGACGAGGGCGACGAGAAATGACGTTCGCTCAGGACGACGGTCCGACCGAGGCGTCCCGGCCCGCGGGTCCTGTCGCGGGGCAGGGCCGCAGGACCGACCACTCGGCCGCGGGTCCTGTCGCGGGGGAAGACCCTCCCCCCTCGCAAGCAGCGGAGGGAGGGCCAACCCCCACGCCACCCACGGAAGAGAAGCCTGCCGAGGGAGCTGGAGAGGAGACCCAGGTCGAGCAGGATCTGCAAGCGCTCTTGACCGAGCGGGACGAGTATCTGGACCTCGCCAAGCGGACGAAAGCCGACTTCGAGAACTACCGGCGGCGGATGAGCGCGGAGGTTCAGGCCGCCGGGACTCGGGGGAAAGCCGAGGTGGTTCGGGAGGTCTTGCCGGTTCTCGACGACCTCGAGCGGGCCATTCAGGCGGCGGGCCTCGATCCGGAGGGGGACTCGCCGGACGGGTTGGCGCATGGGGTGCTGCTGGTGCTTCGCAGCCTGCGGGAGACCTTGACTCGGAACGGGGTCGAGGCTGTGGATCCGACCGGGGAGAAGTTCGACCCGAACCTGCACGAGGCGCTCTCGACGGTCGCCGCCGACCGAGCGGAGTCGGGGACTGTCGTCGAGACGATGCAGAAGGGGTACCGGCTCGGCGATCAGCTCGTGCGGCCGGCCCGGGTCGTGGTGGCCGAGTGAGGGGCGCTCTTGGCTGAGGACCTCTACAAGGTGCTGGGCGTCGCCAAGAAGGCCTCCGACGACGAGATCAAGAAGGCCTACCGGAAGCTGGCCCGGAAATACCATCCGGACCGCAATCCCGACGATCCCGCCGCCGAGGAGAAGTTCAAGGAGGTCCAGGGCGCCTACGACGTCCTCTCCGACGAGGAGAAGCGCAACGAGTACGACGCCGGCGGGCGCTTCGGCGGCTTCGGCGGCGCGACCGGCGGCTTCGGCGGTCCGCCCTTCGGCGGCACCGAAGGCGGCGGCTTCGGCGCCCCCGACTTCGGCGACATCCTCTCCAACCTGTTCAACCGCGGCGGCGGCCGCGCGCAGTCGCAGCAGCAGCGCGGCCGCGACCTCGAAACCGAAGTCAGCCTCAGCTTCGACCAGGCGATCGGCGGCGCCCAGGTGAGCGTCAACGTGCCGAAGGAGGAACGCTGCCCGGCCTGCCATGGCAGCGGCGCCAAGCCGGGCACCGGCCCGGTCACCTGCCCGCGCTGCGAAGGCCGCGGCATCGACGCCCAGAGCCAGGGCTTCTTCTCGATCAGCCAGCCCTGCCCGCAGTGCGGCGGCGCCGGCCAGATCATCGAGGACCCCTGCCCGGCCTGCGGCGGCTCCGGCCTCACCCGCCAGACCAAGCGCTACAGGGCGAACATCCCCGCCGGAGTCAAGGACGGCGCCCGCATCCGCCTCAGAGGCAAAGGCGAGGCGGGGCCGCGCGGCGGCCCACCCGGCGACCTCTTCGTCACCACCCGGGTCGCCGCCTCGCCCGTCTTCAAGCGGCTCGACGGCGGCAACCTCGAGGTGACCGTGCCGATCACCGTCGTCGAGGCTCTGCGGGGGGCGACGATCGAGGTGCCGACCCTGGACGGCAGCAAGAAGATCAAGGTCCCGGCCGGGACCGGGCACGGGACGATCCAGCGCCTGCGCGGCGAGGGCGCGCCGAAGCCGCGCGGCAGGGGCCGCGGCGACGTCCGCTACCGGCTCGAGATCGAGCTGCCGCAGGAGCTGAGCGACGAGCAGCGCGAGGCGGTCGAGAAGCTGGCCGAGACGCTCAACGGCGCCGACCCCCGTGCCGACCTCCTTCGGAGGGCGGCACGATGAACGCATCCGACATTCACCCCACCCGAGTGGGGAAAAGGTCGGATGCGGTGGTGCGACGATGAGCGCGCGGCGGGAAGCGATCGCGGCGTCGATCGACGCCGAGCGCGGGGTCTTCATGATCTCGGTCGCCGCCGAACTGGCGCACATGCACCCGCAGACGCTGCGGATGTACGAGGCGCGCGGGCTGATCGAGCCGCAGCGCTCGCCGAAGAACACCCGCCTCTACTCGCAGCGCGACGTCGAGCGCCTGCGCCGCATCCAGCGGATGACCTCCGAGCAGGGGCTCAACCTGGCGGGCGTCGGGGCGCTGCTGAAGATGGAGGAGCGGGTCGAGCGGATGCGGGGCGAGCTGGAGCGGATGCGGCGCCGCGCCGTCGAACTCGAAGGTCGGATCTCGAAGAGGAGGCAGGGCTGATGCAGCCGGACCGGTTCACCGTCAAGTCCCAGGAAGCAATTGCCGACGCGCTGCAGCTCGCCGCGCGGCTGCGCAACCCCGAGGCCGCCCCGGCCCACCTGCTGATCGCCCTGCTCGCCCAGGACGACGGGCTGACCGTGCCGATCCTGCAGCGGGTCGGCGCCGACCCGGCCGCGGTCCGGGCGCGCGCCGAGCAGGCGGTCCAGGAGCTGCCGAAGCTGGCGGGCGAGGAGCGGGTCGAGCCGCAGCCCTCCTCCGCCCTGCGCGAGGTGCTGCGGCGGGCCGAGGAGGAGATGAAGAGGAAGGCCGGCGACGAGTACATCTCCACCGACCACTTCCTGCTGGCCCTGACCGACAGCAGCTCCGGCGTCGCCGACCTGCTCCCCGACCGCGGTGCGCTGGAGGAGGCGATCGCCGCGGTGCGCCCGCACGCGGCCACCTCGCCCGAACCGGAGGCGACCGCGCAGGCGCTGGAGAAATTCGGCCGCGACCTGACCGCCGAGGCGCGCGACGGCAAGCTCGATCCGGTGATCGGCCGCGACGAGGAGATCCGCCGGGTGATCCAGGTCCTCTCCCGCCGGACCAAGAACAACCCGGTGCTGATCGGCGACCCGGGAGTCGGCAAGACGGCGATTGCCGAGGGGCTGGCGCAGCGGATCGTCGACGGCGACGTGCCGGAGAGCCTGCGCGACCGACGGGTGATCGCGCTCGACATCGGCTCGCTGCTGGCCGGCTCGAAATACCGCGGCGAGTTCGAGGAGCGGCTGAAAGCGGTGCTCTCCGAGGTGCAGGAAGCCGAAGGGCAGATCGTCCTCTTCCTCGACGAGCTGCACACGATCGTCGGCGCCGGCGCGGCCGAAGGCGCGGTCGACGCCGCCAACCTGCTGAAGCCGATGCTGGCGCGGGGCGAGCTGCGCGCGGTCGGCGCGACCACGCTCGACGAGTACCGCAAGCACGTCGAGAAGGACGCGGCGCTGGAGCGGCGCTTCCAGCCGGTGCTGGTCGGCGAGCCAGACATCGCCGACACGATCGCGATCCTGCGCGGGCTGAAGGGTCGCTACGAGGGACATCACGGGGTGCGGATCGCCGACTCGGCGATCGTCGCCGCGGCGGCCCTGTCGGAGCGCTACATCGCCGACCGCTTCCTCCCCGACAAGGCGATCGACCTGATCGACGAGGCCGCCTCCCGGCTGAAGATCGAGATCGACTCGATGCCGACCGAGATCGACGAGGTCGAGCGGCGCGTCAAGCAGCTCGAGATCGAGCGCGAGGCGCTGAAGAAGGAGACCGACGAGGCCTCCAGGGGCCGGCTCGAAGCGCTCGAGGCCGAGCTGGCCGAGCTGCGCGAGAGCTCGAACGAGATGCAGGCGCGCTGGCAGAACGAGAAGCGGGCGATCGAGGCGATCAAGACGGCGAAGGCACGGCTCGAGGAAGCCTCTCAGGAGGCCGAGCGGGCCGAGCGCGAAGCAGACCTGGAGCTCGCCGCGAAGCTGCGCTACGGCGAGATCCCCGAGCTGGAGAAGACGGTCGCCGAGCAGGAGGCGCGGCTGAGCGAGCTGCACGCCGAGAGCGGCTCGATGCTGGCCGACGAGGTGACCGAGGAGGACGTCGCCGAGGTGGTCGCCAAATGGACCGGGATCCCGGTCAGCCGCCTGATGGAGGGCGAGGTCGAGAAGCTGATCCGGATGGAGGACCGCCTGCACGAGCGGGTGATCGGCCAGGACGAGGCGATCGCCGCCGTCTCCAATGCGCTGCGCCGCTCGCGCGCCGGCCTCTCCGACCCGAACCGGCCGATCGGCTCCTTCCTCTTCCTCGGCCCGACCGGGGTCGGCAAGACCGAGCTGGCAAAAGCCTTGACCGAGCTGATGTTCGACTCCGAGCAGGCGATCGTCCGCCTCGACATGTCCGAGTACATGGAGAAGCACACGGTGGCGCGGCTGATCGGCGCCCCGCCCGGCTACGTCGGCTACGAGGAGGGCGGCCAGCTGACCGAGGCGGTGCGGCGGCGGCCCTACGCGGTGGTGCTGCTCGACGAGATCGAGAAGGCCCACCCCGACGTCTTCAACACGCTGCTGCAGATCATGGACGACGGACGGCTGACCGACGGCCAGGGCCGCACCGTCAGCTTCACCAACACGGTGCTGATCATGACCTCGAACGTCGGCAGCGACCGGATCGTCGGCGAGTCGGTCGACGAGAGGATCCGCGAGCAGATCGAAGAGGTGCTGGCGGCGACCTTCAAGCCGGAGTTCCTCAACCGGATCGACGACACGGTGATCTTCCACCGCCTCTCGAAGGACGACATCGGCCGGATCGTCGAGCTCCAGGTCGGCCTGCTGGTCGGCCGGGTGCGCGAGCGCGGCATCGAGGTCGAGCTGACGGGCGACGCCCGGGCCCTGCTCGGCAACCTCGGCTACGATCCGACCTACGGAGCCCGGCCGCTGAAGCGGACGATCCAGAAGCAGCTGGTCGACAAGCTGGCGCTGAAGATCCTCGAGGGCGAGTTCGGCGAGGGCGACGCGGTGCGGGTCGACGCCGCCGACGGCGAGCTGGCCTTCGAGAAGGCGGGCGAGACCGCCGCCGCGGCCGCCTAGCGACGACCGCATCGCCGGACTGTCGCTACGGTTTCTTTAAGTGCCGCTGAGGGCGGCCTGGTACCCAGGGCGGTGCAATTTGGGATTCGCAACCCGCCGAGCGGGACTTCAGGAACGGGGAGCGGAATCCGACGTAAGCTTGTGTGGTCTTCATACAGATGTTGAGACGACGTCAAATCAATGCCGATCCGAGGGCGCGCCGACTGCGCTCGGCGCTGTCGGCTGCGGCAGCGCCGCTGCGCCGCGTCAGCTGGGCCGTCGAGGACGGCCTCTGGCGAGGAGGCGCTCTGCTCCGGCGCGCGGCCGACCCCGCGCGCTGGCCGTTCGAGCGGATCGCCTGGGGTGTGGAGCGGCGGGCCGTCTGGCCGCTGCGCGAGCGGGCCGCCGGCTGGGGCCTGCCCCGCCACGCCGCCGGCGCCGGCGCGCTGGGTGCGGTCGCGGTCGCCGCGGTCCTGGCCGGCCTGCTGCTTTCGGGCGGCAACGGCAAGAGCGGAACCGAGCGGATCGCCGCGCCGGCGCGGGTGGCGGTCGCGCCGGCGCCCGCCGAACCGGCCGCCGAAGAGCCGCAGGGGCCGACCCTGCAGGGCGTGGCGCCCTCGTTCGGCGTCGGCAAGGGCGTCGGGGTGGCGAAGCGGGACGGCGGGACGGCGAGCGCGAAGGACGAAGCCGCCGCGAGCTCCACCGCGCCCGAAGCCGGCGAGGAAGCGAACGGTGCGGGAGCCGCAGCGAGCGCCGGCGCCGCCGGCGAGGAAGGCGCCGCCGCGACGGCCTCGAAGGCGAAGCCGGCTCCGGCCGGACCGGCAGCGATGAAGGTGGCGCGGCGCTTCTCCGAGGCCTTCGTCTTCTACGAGATCGGCAAGCATTCGGTCCGCGCCAAGACCGTGTTCGGCGAAACGGCGACCCCGCAGCTCACCGAAGCGCTGGCCGAACGGCCGCCGCGGCTGCCCGCCAACGCGAAGGTGCCGAAGGCGAAGGTGGTCAACCTGGTGCCCGGCCCGCGACACGGCAAGGCCTACACGGTGAGCGTCTCGCTGCTGCGCGTCGGCCTGACCAGCGAGCTGCGGATCAGCCTCCAGCACAGCAAAGCCGACGGCTGGAGAGTGTCCGAGATCCTGGGCTGAGACATGGGGCGCTTCCGCAACACTCTGGCTGCAGCGACGATCGGGGCCGTTCTGACGGTGTCGAGCGCCTCGGCGGACGAAGCGCCGGCGCCCGCCAGTCCCTCGACGCCCGCCGTCGAACCGTCGACGCCGGCTCCGGCCAGCACGACGAAGGTCCCCGCCCCGGTCTCGCCCGGGCTCCAGCAGGGGACGACGATCGAGGCGCCGCCCGCCGTCAGCGAGCCGAAGGCGCCGAAGCAGCAGGGCGGCGGCACCGCGGCGAAGAAGACGCGCGAACCGGAAGCGGAACCGCACGCCGGCGGCGCCACGTCCGCCACCACCGCCCCGGCCTCGCCGCCGGCGCAGACCTTCGCGATCCCCTCGATCCCCAGCTCCGGCTGCGCCGCGGCCGGCGTCCCCCCGGTGCTGATCCCGATCTACCAGCGGGCGGCGACCGCCTACGGCCTCGGGCCGCAGGGAGCCGCCGTGCTCGCCGGGATCAACGAGGTCGAGACGGCGTTCGGCACCAACCTCAACGTCTCCTCGGCCGGAGCGGAGGGCTGGATGCAGTTCATGCCCTCGACCTGGACGACCTACGGCGTCGACGCCAACGGCGATGGGGTCAGGGACCCCTACAACCCCGAAGACGCGATCTACGCCGCGGCGAGCTACCTGCACGCGGCCGGCATGCCGGCCGACACCTACGGCGCGATCTACGCCTACAACCATGCCGACTGGTACGTCGCCGAGGTGCTCGCCAACGCCAACTGCTACGCGCCGCAGCTCGGCGGCAGCGCGAGCGTGCCGATGGCGACGCCGCAGCTGCAGGTGCTGAGCTGCCGCCCGGGGCGGCCCTGGCGCCGCAGGGTCCCGGCCGAATACCTCGCCGCCTTCGAGGATGCCGCGGCGCGCTACGAGCTGGGCGGCCGCGGAGTCTGGGCGCTGGCGGCGATCGCCCGCATGGAGTCGAACTTCGGCCGCGGCATGAGCAAGCACGAACTGAACCACGCCGGGCCGCTCGGGCTCGAACCGGGCGAGTGGAAGCGCTTCGCCGTCGACGGCGACGAAGACGGCCGCATCCGCCACGCCGATCCCGCCGACTCGGCGGCGACCCTGGCGCGGCTGCTCTGGTCGCACGGCAGCCTGAGGGCCGGCATCTTCGCCCACAACCAGGCGGCCTGGTACGAGCAGGCGGTGCTGAGCGAGGCCGAAAAGCTCAAGGGCAGGTGCCGCGCCAATTTCATCGACTGGTCGGTCGCCCTGCCGGAAGCGTCCGGCAGCTACGTCAACCCCTTCTCGCTGAGCGCCAACCTGGTCACGGGGCGGATCGACCAGGGGGTCGACTTCACCGGCGAAGGCCCGATCGTCGCGATCGGCAAGGCGCTCGTGCTGCAGGTCGGCGCTCCCGGCTGGCCGGAAGGCGGCGGCGTCCTCTACCAGTTGCTGGACGGCCCGCTGAAGGGCCAGTCGATCTTCGTCTACGAGGGGGTCGACGCGACCGTGCAGCCGGGACAGACCGTCGCCGCCGGACAGCAGATCGCCGGCTTCCGGCCGGGCGGCTCGATCGAGACCGGCCTCGCCGACAGCTCCGGGGTGCCGCTCAGCCACGCTGAATACTTCGAGGGCAAGGTCACCCAGGGGGGCCTGCAGATGTTCTCGCTGCTGCAGACGCTCGGCCTCTGATCCGTCTGGACAGCCCGGCCGCCGGCGAGCCCAACAGGGGTCTAGTCTTGTCCCAACCTTCGAGAGGAGAGGGACATGCCCACCTATGTGATGCTCACCAACCTCACCGCCGACGGCGTCCGCACCCTGAAGAACAACCCGGGACGGGTCGCCGAGGTCAACAAGGAGGTCGAACAGATCGGCGCCAAGGTCCTGCAGCAGTACGCGACCCTGGGCCAGTACGACTTCGTGACGATCGTCGAAGCGCCCGACGAGAAGACGATGGCCAAGGTCTCGGTCGAGCTGGGCTCGCGCGGGACGATGACCAGCCAGACGCTGGCGGCGATGCCGGGCGACGAGCTCGCCGACGCGCTCTAGGGACGAAGGCTTGCGGATCCTGGTCGTAGGAGGCGGCGGGCGCGAGCACGCGATCGTGCGGGCGCTGGCGCGCTCGCCTCAGTCTCCCGAGCTGCTCTGCGCACCCGGCAACGTCGGCATCGCCGCCGACGCCGGGTGCCTGCCGGAGGTCGGCGCCGAGGACGTCGAGGCGATCGTCGCCGCGGCGCGCGAGCGGGAGGTCGACCTGGTCGCGGTCGGGCCGGAGGCGCCGCTGGTCGCCGGGGTCGTCGACGCCTTGGAGGCCGCCGGGGTTCCCGCCTTCGGGCCGAGCGCCGCCGCCGCCGAGCTGGAGGGATCGAAGGCCTTCGCCAAGGAGCTGATGAAGGAGGCCGGCGTGCCGACCGCCTCGCACGTGCTGCTGCGCAGCCGCGCCGAGGCGATCGAGCACCTCGCCTGCGCCCCCTACCCGGCGGTGCTGAAGGCCGACGGGCTGGCGGCCGGCAAGGGGGTGCTGATCTGCGCGACCGAAGCCGAGGCGCGCGCCGCCGCCGACGTCTTCTTCACCGAGCGGCGCTTCGGCGAGACGACCGTGGTGCTGGAGGAGCTCCTCGAGGGCGAGGAGCTCTCGCTGCTCGCCCTCTGCGACGGCGAGAACGTCGTCCCGCTCGCGCCCGCCCAGGACTACAAGCGGATCTTCGACGGCGACCGTGGGCCGAACACCGGCGGCATGGGCAGCTACTCGCCGGTCCCGGGCTTCGGCCCGACCGAGGTCGAGGAGATCGTCGACGCGGTGCACCGGCCGGTGGTCGCGGCGATGGCGCGCCGCGGGGCTCCCTTCCACGGCGTCCTCTACGCCGGGCTGATGGTCGGCCCCGAGGGCCCGAAGGTGCTCGAGTTCAACGTCCGCTTCGGCGACCCGGAGACGCAGGCGGTGCTGCCGCGGCTGCGCTCCGACCTCGCCGGGCTGATGCCGGCGGCGCGCGAGCCGGGCGGGCTGGCCGGGGTCGAGGCCGAGTTCGGCGAGGAGTGGGCGGTGACCCTGGTGCTGGCCTCGGCCGGCTACCCGGAGTCCTCCTCGCGGGGGGACGTGATCCGCGGCCTGGACGAGGCGGCGGCGCTGGCCGAGCTGACCCACGCCGGGACGGCCGAGCGCGACGGCGAGATCGTCACCGCCGGAGGCCGGGTGCTCAACGTCACCGCGCTGGGGGCGACCCCGGCCGAGGCGCGCGATCGCGCGTACGATGCGGCTCGCCGGATCGAGTTCGACGGAATGCAGATCCGCTCCGACATCGCCGCCCGCGCGGTCGAGCGGGTACCCACCCTGTAGACCCCGAGAGAGGAAGAGATGAGCGAGATCTCAGACGAACCGCAGCCGACCGATCCGACCCCTGCGGTCGAGCCGACCGCGCCGGCGACGATGCCCGCCGTCGAGGAGGCGTTCGAGGAGATCGAGGTCGACGAGCCCCATGTCGGGATCATCATGGGCTCGAAGAACGACAAGCCGAAGATGCAGCCGGCCGGCGCCGCCCTGCACGAGGCGGGCATCCGCTACGAGGTGCGGGTGATGAGCGCCCACCGCGACCCCGAGCTGGTCCGCGAGTACTGCCACGGCGCCCGCATGCGCGGGCTGCGGGCGATCATCGCCGGGGCGGGGATGTCGGCGGCTCTGCCCGGCGTCGCCGCGGCCCACACCGACCTGCCGGTGATCGGCGTGCCGATCCTCGGCAGCAGCCTCGGCGGCCTCGACGCCCTGCTCTCCGCGGTGCAGATGCCGCCGGGGGTTCCCGTCGCCTGCGTCGCGGTCGACGGGGCGAAGAACGCGGGCCTGCTCGCGGTGCGGATCCTTCACGCATGATCGTGCGCTACACCAGGCCCGAGATCGGGGCGGTCTGGTCCCAGCAGCGCAAGCTGGAGGGTTGGCTCGAGGTCGAGCTGGCGGCGACGGAGGCCTGGGCCGAGGAAGGCGTCGTGCCGGCGGAGGCCGCGGCGGCGTGCCGCGGCGGCGCGGCCTTCACGGTCGCGGCGGTCGGGGAGCGCGAGCGAGTCACCGACCACGATGTCGCCGCCTTCGTCGACGTGATCGCCGGCTCGGTCGGCGAGCACGGGCGCTGGATCCACTACGGGCTGACCTCCTCCGACGTGCTCGACACGGCGCTGGCGCTGCAGCTGCGCCAGGCGGGCGAGATCGTCGTCGCCGGGGCGCGCGCCTACCGCGACGCGCTGGTCGAGCGGGCGCTGGAGCAGCGCGACACGCTCTGCGTCGGCCGCACCCACGGCGTCCACGCCGAGCCGACGACCTTCGGCCTGCGCCTCGCCGGCTTCGCCTTCGAGGCCGACCGCAACCTGGCCCGCCTCACCGACGCCTTCGAGCAGCTGCGCTTCGGCAAGTTCTCCGGCGCGGTCGGCACCTACGCCTCGGTGCCGCCGGCGGTCGAGGCGCGGGTGATGGAGCGGCTCGGGCTGCAGCGCGAGGACGTCGCCACCCAGGTGGTTCCGCGCGACCGCCACGCGGTGCTGACCTCGCGCGTCGCGATCGCCGGCGCCGGCCTGGAGCGCTTCGCCACCGAGGTGCGCAACCTGCAGCGGACCGAGGTGCGCGAGGTCGAGGAGCCGTTCGCCGCCGGCCAGAAGGGCTCCTCGGCGATGCCGCACAAGCGCAACCCGATCCGCACCGAGCGGATCACCGGCCTCGCCCGGGTGCTGCGCGGCTACGCGCAGACCGGCCTCGAGAACGTCGCCCTCTGGCACGAGCGCGACATCTCCCACTCCGGCGCCGAGCGGGTGATCCTCCCCGACGCGACGATCCTCCTCGACTACATGCAGGGCCTGGCGACGGGAGTCGCCGCCGAGATGACGATCCGCGCCGACCGCATGCGCGAGAACCTCGAGCTGACCCACGGCGCCCTGTTCAGCCAGCGCGCCCTGACGGCGCTGGTCGAGTCCGGCCTGACCCGCGACGACGCCTACCGCATCGTCCAGGAGAACGCCCAGCGGGCCTGGGACACCGGCACGAACTTCCGCGACCTCCTCGCCGTGGCCGCCCCGGACCTGGACCTGGATGCCGTCTTCGACTTCGACGCCTACCTGACCCACGTCCCGACGGTCTTCGAGCGCCTCGAAGCGCTGCGCTGAAACAACGCTCCGCTGTTCCTTTGCGGCGCTATGTCGGGCAAAGGAACAGCGGAGCGGAGTAGGGTTCCCCGGCGTGACCCTCTACACCTGCGGGCAGAAGACGCACGGGCCGGCCTTCATGCATCCCTGCGCGAAGGCGGGGAAGGCGCTCGACGCCGCCGGCTACAGCTACGAGATGCGCACGGTCGGCGGTTACCGCCTGATGCCCTGGACCTGGGGCAGCCGGGACGAGGAGCGGGCCGAGGTCCGCAAGCTGAGCGGCAGCAACGATGTCCCGATCCTGGTGCTCGACGACGGCGAGGTCGTCTCGGGGTCGGGCACGATCGCCCGCTGGGCGCGGGAGCATCCGGCTGCGAAGAGCCCATCCCGGTAGGGGTTCCACTTAACTTTTTTTGAAGACCGCTGGCGGCCGTCCCGAGAGCGTCGGCGCAAAAAAAGTACAAGACGTTCCACCCCTACCGGGATGGGCTCTAGGCTGCAACCAGCTCGCGGGCGGGGTGGCGGGCCGTGACAACCACGGGAGTGCCGTGCTTGGGTGAGAGGGTGATGTTGCGGCGGCCGATCTTCTCCGGCGCCGGATCGGCCTTGCGCAGCTCGCAGCGAGTCAGCACCTCGCGCAGGACGATCCGCATCTCGAACTCGGCGAAGGAGGCGCCGAGGCAGCGGCGGATGCCGCCGCCGAAGGGGATCCAGGCGTAGGTGTCCGGCCCCTCCTCGAGGAATCGCTCGGGCCGGAAGGCGAAGGGCTCGGGATAGACGTCGGCGCGGGTGTGGGTCAGCCAGATCGCCGGGGTGACGTCGCTGCCGGCCGGCAGCGTCAGGCCGTCGGCGACCAGCTCCCCGGCGAGCCGGCGGCCGGCCAGCGGCACCACCGGGCGCAACCGCAGCGACTCGGTGATCGTCGCCCGCAGGTAGTCGTCCTCGCCGGCCTCGAGCGAGTCGCGCAGGCGGCCCAGCTCGCGCGGGTGGCGCAGCAGCAGGTCGAAGCTCCAGGCGAGCGCCGTCGCGGTCGTCTCGTGACCGGCGAGCAGCAGGGTCAGCAGCTGGTCGCGCAGCTCGGTGTCGCTCATCGCCTCGCCGTCCTCGAAGCGGGCGAGCATCAGCGCCGAGAGGATGTCGTCGCGCTCCTCCAGCCCGCCGGCGGCGCGGCGCTCGGCGATCTCGGCGTAGAGCAGGTCGTCGACTTCCTTCAGCTGGCCCTCGAACTTGGCCCACGGGCCGCGGCCGCCGAAGCGCCGCGAGGCGAGCCCGATCAGCTGCGTCCAGGGCGAGGCGGTCTCCGCCAGCACCCGGCCGAGCATCCCGCGCAGCCGCTCCAGCCGCGGCCCGTCGGCGACGCCGAAGACGACGCGGAGGATCAGCTCGAGGGTGATCGACTGCATCCGCGGGTGGATCGCGAACTGCTCGCCAAGCGGCCAGGAGTCGATCTCGGCGGCGGCGATCTCGTCGAGGATCGGCTCGTAGGAGCGCATCCGCTCGCCGTGGAAGGGGGGCAGCATCACCTTGCGGCGCGCCAGGTGCTCGGCGCCCTCGAGCAGCAGCAGCGAGCGCGAGCCGAGGATCGGCTCGAGCACGATGTTGCGGCCCGGCGGCAGGCCGTGGGCGCGCTCGGTGTAGAGGGCCTTGATCGCCCCCGGGTCGGAGATCATCACCATCGGCCGCTCGAATCCGAGGAACCTGACGCTGAAGCTGTCGCCGAGCCTCTCCCGGCACTCCTGCATGAAGGGGAGCGGCCGGAAGCTCCAGCGCAAAGTCTGGATGAGCGGACTGCTCTTCGGTTCCGGAGGCAACACGGGCGCATAGCGTCGCAGATGGAGGGTGTGGGGGGTGTCCCTCCCTGGCTGGGTTTCTCGCCCGGGGCGGCCCGGCCGTCCGAGATCGTCGGCGGGGCGAGAAAGAGGACGCCGCTGCGGCAGGGACACCCCCCACACCCTCCGCCCCGGGGCCAGCTAGCATCGGGCTCGTGTCCACGGCCGTGGCAGATCTGAAGCTGCACTCGTCAGGGAAGGTGCGCGAGATCTACGAGTGGGGAGGCGATTTGCTGATGGTCGCCTCGGATCGGATCTCGATCTATGACGTCGTGATGCCGACGCCGATCCCCGACAAGGGCAAGGTGCTTAACCGGATGTCGGAATTCTGGTTCGAGCTGACCGGCGACATCGTCCCCAATCACTTCCTCTCGGCGGACGTTCCGGAGGACGTCGCCGAACGGGCGATGCGGGTGCGGCGGCTGGAGATGTACCCGGTCGAGTGCGTCGTGCGCGGCTACCTCTCCGGCTCGGGCTGGAAGGAATACAGGGCGGGCGGCGCGGTCTGCGGGATCGAGCTGCCGCCCAACCTGCTCGAGTCCGATCGGCTGCCGGAGCCGATCTTCACCCCGGCGACCAAGGCCGAGATCGGCGATCACGACGAGAACGTCGACTTCGAGCGGGCGGCGGAGATCGTCGGCGACCGGGCGCTGATGGAGGAGCTGCGGCGAATCTCGATCGACGTCTACAGGCGCGGCGCCGAGCACGCGGCCGAGCGCGGGATCGTCCTCGCCGACACCAAGTTCGAGTTCGGCCGCCACGCCGGCGCCGAGGTCGTCCTCGCCGACGAGGTGCTGACCCCCGACTCCTCGCGCTTCTGGCCGGCCGACCGCTACGAGCCCGGCAGGACGCAGCCCTCCTTCGACAAGCAGTTCGTGCGCGACTGGGCCGACGCCGCAGGCTGGGACCACAAGCCGCCGGCGCCCGAGCTGCCGCCCGACGTGATCGAGCAGACGCGGGCGAAGTACGTCGAGGCCTACGAGCGGATTACGGAGCGCTCCTTCTAGTGGCAAAAGCGCGGGTCCTGATCCGGCCGAAGGAGGGAATCCTCGACCCGCAGGGCAAGGCGGTCGAGCGGGCGCTGCCGGCGCTCGGCTTCGAGGGGATCGGGCACGTGCGGGTCGGGCGCATGGTCGAGCTCGAGGCCGAGGACCCGGCGCGGCTGCCGGAGCTCTGCGAGAAGCTGCTCGCCAACCCGCTGATCGAGGACTTCGAGATCGAGAGCATCGACGGCGCCTGATGCGTTGGGGGGTTCTTCAGTTCCCCGGCTCCTGCGACGAGCGGGACGCCCTGCACGCCTGCGGCCTGGTCGGCGAGGCGCGGCTGATCTGGCACGAGGAGCGAGAGCTGGGCGAGGTCGACGCGGTTGTCGTCCCCGGCGGCTTCTCCTACGGCGACTACCTGCGGGCCGGCGCGATCGCCCGCTTCTCGCCGGCGATGGAGGCGGTGGCCGAGTTCGCGGCCGGCGGCGGCCCGGTGCTGGGAATCTGCAACGGCTTCCAGGTCCTCTGCGAAGCGGGCCTGCTGCCCGGGGCGCTGCTGCGCAACGAGGACCTGCGCTTCGTCTGCCGGCAGGTCGACCTGGTCGCAGGCGGATCGCCGACTGAAGCTTTGACCACACCAGAGGGTGGTCAAAGCTTCAGCCACTGTCCGTTCCTCGCCGGGATCGAGCCGGGTGAGCGGCTCTCGATCCCGGTCAAGCACGGCGAAGGGCGCTTCTGGGCGCCCGAGGAGCTGCTCGACGAGATCGAGGCAAACGGCCAGGTCGCCTTCCGCTACGCGCCCGGCCAGAACCCGAACGGCTCGGTCCGGGACATCGCCGCCGTGACCAACGAGGCCGGCAACGTGCTCGGCCTGATGCCCCACCCCGAGCACGCGGTGGATGCGATGACGGGATCTACCGACGGGCTGCGGGTGTTCGAGAGCGTGGCGGGAGTCGCGGCGTGACCGTCGAGACCGCCAAGCACCGCGAGCTGGGGCTGACCGACGCCGAGTTCGAGCTGATCTGCGAGATGCTGGGTCGCGAGCCGAACCGGGTCGAGCTGGCGATGTTCAGCCTGCTCTGGTCCGAGCACTGCGCCTACAAGCACTCGCGCAAGCTGCTGCGGCGGCTGCCGACCGAGGGCGAGCGGGTGGTGATGGGGCCGGGCGAGAACGCCGGCGCGGTCGACGTCGGCGGCGGCTACGCGGTCGCCTTCAAGGTCGAGTCGCACAACCACCCGAGCGCGGTCGAGCCCTTCCAGGGGGCGGCGACCGGGGTCGGCGGCATCCTCCGCGACGTCTTCGCGCTCGGCGCGCGGCCGATCGCGATCCTCGACTCGCTGCGCTTCGGCGAGCTCGACTCGGTCCGCTCGCGCCACCTGCTCGACGGCGCCGTGCGCGGGATCGGCCACTACGGCAACTCGATCGGGGTGGCGACGGTCGGCGGCGAGATCTACTTCGAGGCGCCCTACGAGCACAACTGCCTGGTCAACGCGATGTGCGTGGGGATCGCCGAACAGGCCGACATGGTGCGCGCCGCGGCGGCGGGCGTCGGCAACGCGGTTGTCCTGATGGGCGCCTCGACCGGGCGCGACGGGATCGGCGGCGCCTCGGTGCTGGCCTCGGCCGAGCTCGGCGAGGGCGACGAGGCGAAGCGGCCGACCGTGCAGATCGGCGACCCCTTCGAGGAGTCGAAGCTGCTCGAGTGCTGCCTGGAGCTGCTGGAGAAGGGCCTGCTGGTCTCGCTGCAGGACCTCGGCGCCGCCGGGCTCACCTCCTCGGCCGGCGAGATGGCATCGGCCGGCGGGGTCGGGATCGAGATCGACGTGGGGCGGGTGCCGCTGCGCGAGGCCGACATGGAGCCGTTCGAGATCATGGTCTCCGAGTCGCAGGAGCGGATGCTCGCCGTGGTCGAGCCGGCGCGAGTGCCCGAGGTGCTCGCGGTCTGCGAGAAATGGCAGACCGGCGCGGCGGAGATCGGGGTCGTGACCGGCAGCGGCCAGGTGCGGGTCCTGCGCGGCGACGAGACCGTGGGCGAGATGCCGGTCGAGGCGCTGGTCGACGGCTGCCCGCTCTACGACCTCTCGCCGGCGGCGCCGCAGGGCTGGATCTACGGCAACGAGGACGTGCTCGCCGAGCGGGTCGCTGCGGCGACCGGCTCGGACGCCGACCCCTCGGACCCAGGAGCGATCCTGCTCGCCCTGCTCGCCTCCCCCAGCCTCGCCTCGAAGCGCTGGGCCTTCGAGCAGTACGACTCGATCGTCGGCTCGCGCACCGCCCGGCGGCCGGAGTCGGCCGACGCCGCGGTGCTGGCGATCCCCGAGGCCGGCAACGCGATCGCAGTCTCGATCGACGGCAACGGGCGGCGGGTCGCCTGCGACCCCTACGCGGGCACGGTCGAGGCGGTGCTCGAGTGCGCCCAGAACCTCGCCTGCGCCGGCGCCGAGCCGCTCGGCCTGACCAACTGCCTCAACTTCGGCAACCCGGAGAAGCCGGTCCCCGCCTGGCAGCTCGACCGCGCGGTGAGCGGCCTCGCCGACGCCTGCGAGGCGCTCGGCGTCCCGGTCGTCGGCGGCAACGTCTCCCTCTACAACGAGGGCCCAGAAGGCCCGATCTACCCGACCCCGGTGGTGGGGATGGTCGGCGAGCTGCCCGACCCGGCCGCGACCGTACCGAGCGGCTTCGCCCGCGAGGGCGACGCGATCGCCCTGCTGGGGCCGTTCGCACCCGAGCTCGCCGGCTCGGAGCTGGCGAAGCTGCGGGGAGAGCTCGAGATGGGTCTCCCCCAGCCCGGCGTCGCCGCTGTAGCCGCCGCCTGCGAGGCGGTCCGCGCTGCGGTCCGCGCCGGCCGGCTCTCCTCCGCCCACGACGTCAGCGACGGCGGCCTCGCCTGCGCGCTCGCCGAGTCCGCGATCGGCGCCGGCCTCGGCTGCCGGGTCGACGTGCAGCCCCTGCGCAGCCACGGCTGCTCCCCCGAGGAGGCGCTGTTCGGCGAGGGCAGCGGCGGCTTCCTGCTGAGCGGCGACGCCGCCGCCCTCGAGGGCATCGGAGCGACCCTGCTCGGCGAGGTCGGCGGCAAGACGATCGAGATCGCCGCCGGCGACCGCAGCCTCAACGTCGACCTCGCCACCGCCGCAGGCGCCTGGCGCTCCCTGGCGGCTCAGGTCGAAGCACGCGACTGACGCAGGTGGCGGCGCAGGGCCGCGGTGGCAGCGTGTTTTGTCTGCGAATGATTTTGTCTGCTAAACTCTTTCGGCATGATCGTCGGAGAAGCACTCACACGTCGTTCGGATCTTCAGAAGCGAGTCGAGCAGCTGCAGGAGCGACTGCGGAGAAGCGTGCTCGTACAGGAGGGCGACGAGCCGCCCGAGAGCCCGGAGGAGCTGCTGGCCGAGTTCGGCTCGGTCTGCGACGAGCTGCAGCGGCTGATCGCCCAGATCAACCACACCAATGCCGACAGCAGCCTCACCGACGGGCAGACCGTGACCGAGGCGCTCGCGCGGCGGGACGTGCTCGGGGTCCGGCAGGCTGGCTTGCGATCGGCGGTGCGTGCGGCGACCAAAGACGGCTCGCAGGGTCTCCTGCGCTACAGCCGCTCGGAGATCCGCATGGTGCGCCAGATCTCGGTCAGCGAGCTTCAGTCGCAGATCGACGATCTGGCGCGGCAGCAGCGAGAGCTGGACACCCGACTGCAAACCCACAACTGGACGACGCCGCTGATCGAGTAGCCCGAGCAGGTAGTCCCGAAGGGCGAGCGCCAGGGCCAGCGACCCGGCCAAAAGGGCCGCACTCCAAGGGATCGAACCCCTACCGGATTGCGCCGGGGCGGCGCGATGAGCATGCACCGTCAGCCCCGCACCAGGCAACGCGCAGCGCGCATCCGGCACCGAGCACTACCAGGCGCTGACTTCCGGATGAGGGCGGGTCAGGGGATCGGTGTCAGCGGACCTCGAACGAGGTCAATCCCTCGGGGTCCTCTTCGTAGACCTCGATGCGGTCGACCGTAGCGCCGCGCGGTCCCTCCCGGCAGAAGGCGAGCATCGCCTCAACTGCCTTTGAGCTCCCCTCGAAGACCGCCTCGACCGTGCCGTCGGGGCGATTGCGAACCCAGCCGGCGGCACCGTGCGCGGCCGCCTCGCGCCGGGTCGTGTCGCGGAAGAAGACACCCTGCACGCGCCCGTGGATGATCGCCCGCTTGCGGATCGAGGCACCGTAGCGCCATCGACCCGAACTGCTCGGGGTCGCCGTCTCGAGGCGCCAGTCGGCCGTCGCGACAGCCGCCGCGAAAGCAGCTGCGCAAGCGTCCCCCGCGGACGAGTGCGTTGCGCACCCACCGCGCCCTCGACTCCTGCTCGCGCTCGGCAGGCGGGTCCCCGGGCGCTGGTACCCTGCGTGGGTAGGCAGACCGCCTGCGCGTCACGTCCTTCTCAACGCGAGGAAAGCGCGCGCTTTGACTCCGCCTCATGGGCAGCCGATAGATCGCGATGCGCCGCGCGAGGAATGCGGCGTCTTCGGCGTATTCGCACCCGGCCACGATGTCGCCCGGCTCGCCTACTTCGGGCTCTTCGCGCTGCAGCACCGCGGCCAGGAGTCGGCCGGGATCGCCACCTGCGAGGGCGGCCACATCACCACCATGCGCGACTCCGGCCTCGTCTCGCAGGTCTTCGACGAGGAGAAGCTGCGGGCGCTGGAGGGTGACATGGCGATCGGCCACGTCCGCTACTCGACCACCGGCGGCGGCTCCTGGGAGAACGCGCAGCCGGTCTGGCGCGACGACGGTCGCGAGCTGGCGCTGGCCCACAACGGCAACCTGACCAACGCGGTCGAGCTGTGGAACGAGCTGAAAGAGTGTGGGATCGCCTTCCGCGGCAGCTCCGACTCGGAGATCATCGCGGCGCTGCTCTCCTCCAGCGACGGCCGCATCGTCGAGGACGTCGTCGCCGAGGTGATGCCGCGCCTCCAGGGCGCCTACTCGACCGTGGCGATGACCAACCACGCGATCGTCGCCTTCCGCGACCCGCACGGGGTGCGGCCGCTCTCGCTCGGCAAGCTCGAGGACCGCTTCGTCGTCGCCTCGGAGAGCTGCGCGTTCGACATCATCGGCGCCGAGCTGCTGCGCGAGGTGCATCCCGGCGAGATGGTCGCGCTGACCGAGCGCGGCCTCGAGACGCGGCAGGTGGTCAGGGCGCGGCGGCCGGCGCACTGCGTCTTCGAGCACATCTACTTCTCCCGTCCCGACAGCCGGCTCGAGGGCAAGGTGCTGCAGCAGGTGCGCGGGCGGATGGGCGAGATCCTCTGGCGCCAGGCGCCGGTCGAGGCCGACCTGGTGATCTCGGTGCCCGACTCGGGCAACCCGGCGGCGGCCGGCTTCGCCCGCGCCTCGGGACTGCCCCGCGACGACGGCCTGATCAAGAACCGCTACGTGGCGCGGACCTTCATCCAGCCCGGTCAGGAGCTGCGCAAGCACGGCCTGCGGCTGAAGTTCAACCCGCTGCCGGAGATCGTCGCCGGCAAGCGGATCGTCGTCGTCGACGACTCGATCGTGCGCGGCAACACGACCCGGCAGATCGTCGGCATGCTGCGCGAGGCGGGGGCGAGCGAGGTGCACCTGCGGATCTCGGCGCCGCCGATCCGCCACCCGTGCCACTACGGGGTCGACATGTCGACCCGCGAGGAGATGATCGCCCACGGCCGCACCGTCGAGGAGATCGCCGACGAGCTCGGCGCCGACTCGCTCGCCTACCTCTCGATGGAGGGCGTCTACGAGGCGATCGGCACGCCCCCCGAGGACCACTGCGACGCCTGCTTCAGCGGCCGCTACCCGCTCGGCGACCACGACGAGGCAAACGGGAAATTCGCGTTGGAGGTCGTCGCAAGTCCTTGACCAGACGAAACGTGGCCAAGCAGATCAAGGACGCAGGGAGCGTGGCGTGCTCTGCACGCGAGCGACCGAGGACGTAGAGATGCGCAGTGCCACGTTTCGTCTGGTCGTCCTGGCGTCGGGGTCCGGCACGAACCTGCAGGCGATCCTTGACACGCTGCACGGGCGGGAGGGGATCGAGGTGGTCGGGGTGGGTTCCGACAAGCCGGACGCGCGGGCGCTCGAGCGGGCGCGTGGCGCCCGGGTCGAGACCGGCGTCTTCGCGCGTGACGACTACGAGGACCGCGAGGCGCGCGACGCGGCGCTGGCGGACTGGATCGAGTCGCGCGGCGCCGACCTGGTCGTCCTCGCCGGCTACATGCAGCTGCTCTCCCCCGCCTTCGTCGCCCGCTTCCGCAACCGCGTCGTCAACATCCACCCGGCGCTGCTGCCCTCCTTCCCCGGGCTCGACGCGATCGGGCAGGCGCTGGATGCCGGGGTCGAGGTGACCGGAGTCACCGTCCACCTCATCGACGAGGGGGTCGACACCGGTCCGCCGATCCTCCAGCGCGAGGTCCCTGTGCCGGCCGGCCGCGACCGCGAGCGGCTCGAGGAGGCGATCCACGCGGTCGAGCACGAGCTGTACCCGGAGGCGATCCGCATGATCGCGACCGGCAGGGTTAGGATCGAAGCGAACGACCAGCGCGTCGTCGTTGCCGATGAGTGAGGCGCCAGCCGACACCCGAGCAGAAGCCGTCAGCGACGGGGCGATCCGGGTGCGCCGGGCGCTGATCTCGGTCTCCGACAAGACCGGCGTCGCCGACTTCGCCAAGACGCTCGCCGGCCTCGGGGTCGAGCTGCTCTCCACCGGCGGCACCGCGAGCGCGCTGCGCGAGGCGGGGCTGGAGGTGACCGACGTCTCGGAGTTCACCGGCCAGGAGGAGATCCTCGGCGGCCGGGTGAAGACGCTGCACCCGCGGCTGCACGCGGCGCTGCTGGCGCGGCGTGCGGACCCCGAGCACATGGCCGTCCTGGAGGCGGAGGGGATCGAGCCGATCGACCTGGTCTGCGTCAACCTCTATCCGTTCGAGCAGGCCGTCGCCGGGCACGAGGTCGACCCGGAGGTCGCGGTGGAGAACATCGACATCGGCGGGCCGACGATGATCCGCGCCGCCGCCAAGAACCACGAGAGCGTCGCGGTCGTCGTCAAGCCCGAGTCCTACGACGCGGTCTGCGCCGAGCTGGAGGAGTCGGGCGGCGAGCTCTCCGGCTCGACCCGGCACTGGCTCGCCAACGAGGCCTTTGCCCAGACGGCGCGCTACGACGCCGCGATCAGCCGCTGGTTCTCGACCTCCTACGAGGACTTCCCCGAGCACCTCACGGTCACCTACGAGAAGGAGCTCGACCTCTCCTACGGCGAGAACCCGCACCAGCGGGCGGCGCTCTACTCCGAAGCGGGGCTGCGCAGCCACGTCCTCGCCGGGGTGGCGAAGCTGCACGGCAAGGCGCTCTCCTTCAACAACGTGCTCGACCTCGACTCGGCGCGGCGGCTGAACGGCGACTTCGAGCACCCCGCCTGCACGATCGTCAAGCACAACAACCCCTGCGGGGTGGCGGTCGGCGAGGACGCGCTCGACGCCTACCGCAAGGCGCTCGCCTGCGATCCGGTCTCCGCCTACGGCAGCGTGATCGCGATCAACCGCCCGATCGGCGTCGAGCTGGCCGAGGCGCTGCACCGGAACTTCGTCGAGGTGCTGATCGCGCCCGGCTTCGAGGACGGGGCGCTGGAGATCCTGCAGCAGAAGGAGGCGATCCGCATCCTCTGCGACGAGGAGCGGCGCCAGGCCGACCCGGCCGAGCGCGACGTCAGGCGGGTGTGCGGCGGCCTGCTGATCCAGGACCGCGACGGCGAACCCGAGCCGCGCCAGCTGATGGAGGTGGTGACGAGGACCGAGCCGGACGAGGCGCAGTGGCGCGACATGCTGTTCGCCTGGACCGTGGTCCGCCACGTCCGCTCCAACGCGATCGTGATCGCCAGGGACGGCGCGACCCTGGGGATCGGCGCCGGCCAGATGAGCCGGGTCGACTCGGTCCGCCTCGCGGTCGGGAAGTGCCGCGACGCCCGCGGCGAGGAGGCGGACGCCCTGCTCGCCGGCTCCGCCGTCGCCTCGGACGCCTTCTTCCCCTTCGCCGACGGCCCCGAAGCGGCGATCGAGGCCGGCGCCACCGCGGTGATCGAGCCCGGCGGCTCCAAACGCGACGCCGAGGTGATCGAGGCCTGCGAAGCCGCCGGCGTGGCGATGGTCTTCACCAAGCACCGCCATTTCCGGCACTAGGGCGCCCTCTACTAATTCGCCTTATCTGTCGATTTAATCGCCAAATTGCCGGTTGCTCGTCACTTAAGGTGAGTTAGCGAGCAATCTAGATTGACAGTGCTACGATGTAACTCGGCCTAAAAGGCGATTTACATCCTAGAAATGCTCTTACTCTACAGATAAGACGATTTAATGAAGCTGAGAACTGAGAACACCGACGATGTTGTCCTCGCCGAGCTCGGGAACCGGCTCGCGCGCGCGCGGCTGGAGCGCAACATGGACCAGCGCCGGCTGGCGGTCGAAGCCGGGCTGTCGAAGCGCACGATCGAGCGCCTCGAGGCGGGCGAGCCGGTGAAGATGTCGAGCTTCGTGCGGGTCTTGCGCGCGCTCGGCCTGCTCGACAACCTCGATCGGCTCGTGCCCGAGCCCCTTCCCAGCCCGATCGAGCGGCTGAAAACGAGTGGACGGCGGCGCAAAAGGGCAAGCGGGCGCAGGCGAGGTGGCGACCGGCCGAGCGAGAGCGAACGGACCTGGACCTGGGCCGATCCGCCCGGGGCCGACGCCGGGTGATGAGCCCACCGGCGGAAGTGCGTCTCTGGGGTCGGCGTATCGGCGCCGTCTTCCTCGCCGAGGGGAGCGACGCGGCGATCTTCGAGTACGAGCCCGCCTTCGTCGACAGCGGAATCGAGGTCTCGCCGATCTCGATGCCCCTCCGCGAGGGCCCGTACACGTTTCCGGGGCTTGCGCGCGATGCCTTCAAAGGCCTCCCCGGATTGCTCGCAGACTCCCTCCCCGACCGCTACGGCGAGGCGCTGATCGACTCCTGGCTGGCATCTCAGGGGCGCGCCCCGGACAGCTTCGACGCGGTCGAGCGCCTCTGCTACATCGGCGGGCGTGGGATGGGCGCGCTCGAGTTCGTCCCGGCGCTCGGCCCCGAGCTCTCGGCGGGCAGAGAGCTCGAGATTGGAGAGCTCGTCGAGCTTGCCTCCGAAGTGCTGACCAAGCGCAGGCAGCTCGCCGTCTCCTTTGTGGAGCCCGAGCGTGAGCAGGCGCTGAGGGACATCCTCAGCGTCGGCACCTCCGCGGGCGGCGCGCGCGCCAAGGCGGTGATCGCCTGGAACCCGAGCACCGAGGAGGTCCGCTCCGGCCAGGTCGATCCCGGCGACGGCTTCGAGCACTGGCTGCTGAAGTTCGACGGCGTCCGCGGCAATCGCGACAAAGAGCAGCTCGAAGACCCGCGGGGATATGGAGCGATCGAGTACGCCTACTCGCTGATGGCGAAGGCGGCCGGGGTCGTGATGACCGAATGCAGGCTGCTGGAGGAGAACGGCCGCCGGCACTTCATGACCCGGCGCTTCGATCGCCCGCCGACCGGGAGCAAGCTGCATATGCAATCGCTGGCGGCACTCGCCCACCTCGACTTCAACCAGGCCGGCGCCCATTCCTACGAGCAGGCCCTGATAACGATCCGGCGGCTCGGCTTGCCGATGCGCGACGTCGAGCAGCAGTTCCGGCGGATGGCCTTCAACGCGATCGCCCGCAACCAGGACGACCACGTCAAGAACATCGCCTTCCTGATGGACCGGACCGGACGCTGGTCGCTGTCCCCCGCCTTCGACATGACCTATGCGTACCAGCCGAGCGGCCGATGGACGAACCGCCACCAGATGACGATCAACGGCAAGCGCGACGACTTCACGCCCGAAGACTTCGAGCGCTGCGCCGCGAGCGCCTCGATGAAGCGAGGACGGGCCGGTGCGATCCTCGAGGAGGTGCGGGAGGCCGTCTCGAACTGGCCGGCCCACGCGGCGGAGGCGGGAGTGGCGCAGCATGACATCGAGCGCATCGGACGCACACACCGGCTCGACGTTCCGCTCCTACATAGCTGACGCCTCGCAGATACGATGGTTGGACGTGATGGTGGGGTCCGTGTTCGCAGACGGCCCGCTTCGGCGGGCCATTTGCGTTTCATGCCCCCGCCGGGATTCGAACCCGGGCCGCGCGGCTTAAAAGGCCGCCGCTCTAACCAACTGAGCTACAGGGGCGCGGGGACCATGGTAGTCCGATCAGGAGAGCTCGGGCAGGCCCTCCTCCGGGGTCGAGGCCTCGGCGTGGGTGCGCTTCGGGATGCGGCCGGCCTGGCGGGCGGCGTGGCCGGCCTCGACGGCGCCGCGCAGGGCGCGGGCCATCCGCGGCGGGTCCTCGGCACCGAAGATCGAGCTGGCGGCGAGGACGGCGTCGCAGCCCAGCTCGAGCGCCAGGGCGGCGTCGGAGGCGGTGCCGATGCCCGCGTCGAGGATCACCGGCACCCCGGCCCGCTCGGTGATGATCTGGATGTTGTAGGGGTTGCGGATGCCGGCGCCGGAGCCGATCGGCGAGCCGAGCGGCATCACCGCGGCGCAGCCGGCCTGCTCGAGGCGGCGGGCGAGGATCGGATCGTCGTTGGTGTAGGGGAGGACGGTGAAGCCCTCGCCGACCAGGGTCTCGGCGGCGTCGAGCAGCTCGACCGCGTCGGGGTAGAGGGTGCGGTCGTCGCCGATCACCTCGAGCTTGATCCAGTCGGTCTGGAACGCCTCGCGGGCGAGCCGCGCGGTGCGGACGGCGTCGCGCGCGGTGAAGCAGCCGGCGGTGTTGGGCAGCGCGAAGAGGCCGAGCCGCTCGACCACATCGAGCACCGAGCCCTTCGCCTCGGGGTCGACGCGGCGCAGGGCGACGGTGACGATCTCCGCGCCGGAGGCGGCGAGCGCCTCCTCCATCTGCGCCAGCGAGCGGAAGCCGCCGCTGCCGGCGATCAAGCGCGAGGACCACTGGCGGCCGCCCAGCTCCCACTGCGACTCGGAACGGTCGAGCGTCATCGTCTGGCCCTTCACGAGGGGGCGGGGAGGAAGCCGGTCGTGTCGCCGGCGCCGCCCTGGATCGCCGCCAGCACCTCGACGCTGCGCCCCTCGGCGAGCTGCGTCGAGTCCCACTCGGCGCGTGGCACGACCACGCCGTCGAGCGCGACGGCGACGCCGCGGCCCTCGCCCCGAGCGCCGCTCTCGCGCACCGCGTCGGCCAGGGTCGCGCCGTCGGGCAGCTCGCGTGGCGCCCCGTTCAGCTCGACCCTCACCGCGCCCCCTCGGTAGCGCGGTCGAGCTTTGAACCGCTATGCGGTCCAAAAGTCGATCGCGCCGGGTGCGCCGCGGCGACGGCGGCGGGCAGGGACCGGCCCTCGACCAGGTCGGCGACCGCGTCGGCCGTCAGCGGCGCCAGCAGGATCCCGTTGCGGTAGTGGCCGGTCGCCCAGAGCAGGCCGTCGACGCCGCCGGGGCCGATCAGCGGCAGGTTGTCCGGGGTCGCCGGGCGCAGCCCGGCGGCCGCCTCGACCAGCTCCATCTCGGCGACGTCGGGCAGCAGGCGGTAGGCCTCGCGCAGCAGCTCGTGGACGCCGCCCGCGGTGGCCGTCGTGTCGAAGCCCTGCTCCTCGACCGTCGCGCCGGCGATCAGGCGGCCGTCGGGGCGGGGCGCCAGGTAGACGCGCGCGGAGGCGACGATCCGCGCGCAGGGCGCCTCGCCGTCGCGGGCGCGCAGCTCGACGAACTGGCCCCTGACCGGCCGGACCGGCGGGCGGGCGCGCTCCGGCAGCCACGCGGCCTGGCCGGACCAGGCGCCGGTGGCGAGGACGACGGTCGGCGCTCGCAGCTCCTCGCCGGTGGCGATGCGGACCCCGGCGAGCCGCTCGCCTTCGGGCAGCCCCGCGTCGACCTCGGTCTCGGTCCGCACGTCGACTCCCTCGGCGTCCAGCGCGGCAAGCAGCGCCTCGCTCAGCGCCCGGGGGTCGACCGCGGCCTCGCCCGGCGCGTAGACGCCGCCGTTGAGGGACGGCGTCAGGCCCGGCTCCAGCTCGCGACAGCGGCCCGGCGGCAGCCACTCGGCGCCGAGCCGGAGCGAGCGCTGCAGCTCGTGAACCCGCCGCAGCTCCGCCGCCTCGTCGCGGTCGAGCGCGACGTGGAGGGCGCCTCGCGCGGCGTAGCCGGTCGACCGGCCGCTGGCCGCCTCCAGCTCGGCGACGAACTCCGGGTACAGCTCGGCGGCGGCCAGGGTCATCTTCAGCAGCTCGGGCTCGCCGAAGGCCAGCTCGCCGACCGGCGCCAGCATCCCCGCGGCGACCCGCGTCGCGCCGGCCGGCGGGGTCGACTTCTCGACCACCGCCACCTCGGCGCCGCGCCGGCTCAGCCGCCAGGCGCAGCAGAGGCCGATGACGCCGCCGCCAACGATCACCACGTCGAAACTGCGATTGGAGCTGCTGGTCACGCTTGCCTCCGCCGGCATTACCCGGATCAGGTTCAGACGGTCGGCGGCCTCGATGCCGCCCTCTCAGCCACGGCGCCCGATCGGCGCCATCGGCTCCCGTTCAGCTCCGATGCTACCCCTTCGGCGCAGCGCACAAGCAATAATCGAAGGATGAGCTTGGCACCCCCCGAGGCCCACGGCCCGCTGCGGCGCGAGCGGCTGCGCACCGCCCGCCTCTACTTCGTCTGCGAGGCGCTGCCGCGCGGGGAGGAGCCGGAAGCGCTGCTGCGCGCGGCGCTGAACGGCGGCGTCGACATCGTCCAGCTGCGCGAGAAGGAGCTCGACCGCGAGCAGATCGAACGCTCGGCGCAGACCTTCCGCCGCCTCTGCGACACCTACAGCGCCCTGTTCATCGTCAACGACGATCCCTGGCTGGCGCAGTCATGCGGCGCCGACGGAGTCCACGTCGGCCAGGACGACGTCGCCGCGGCCGAGGCGCGCGAGGCGCTGGGTCCCGAGGCGATCGTCGGGCTGTCGACCCACTCCGAGGAGCAGCTCGCGGCCACGGCCGGCCAGCCTGTCGACTACGTGAGCGTCGGGCCGATCTGGGAGACGCCGACCAAGCAGGGCCGGCCCGGGGTCGGGCTCGGCCTGGTCGAGCACGCCGCGGCACATACGCCCCACCCCTTCTTCGCGATCGGCGGCATCGACCCGTCGAACGCCGCGCAGGTAGTCGAGGCGGGGGCGCGGCGGCTCGGCGTCGTGCGGGCGATCCGCGACGCGGAGGATCCGACCGCCGTCGCCGAAGCGCTGCGCGGCGCGCTCGCGGCGCTCGGAGAGGCCGCCCCCGGTGCCTGACGCCGGCGCCCCCCGCAAGCGCAAGCAGCGTGGCGTGGCGCCGCCCCCGCGCGAGCGGATGGAGCGCGGCTACGCCCGCGCCGAGCAGCGCAACCAGGAGGTGCGCGAGAGCCTCGAGCCGCTGGCCGAGGGCAAGCGGCCGCTGGTGGTGACGATCGGCGCCGTGATCGCCGCCCTGATCTGCGTCTCGATCCTCGCCGGCTACCTCGCCGGAGTCCAGGTCGAAGGCCGCAAACCGCACCTCGCCCAGGTGCTGGCGCCGGCCCTGCTGATGGGGATCATGGCCTGGGGCATGTGGCGCGCTCGCTACTGGGCCGTGCTCGGCTTCCAGCTGCTGCTCGTCTTCCTGATCTTCAGCGCCGTGATCGGCCTCGCCGTGCAGGCGGCCAGCGTCGCCCAGTTCGCCGCCACCCTCGGCCTGCTCGCCGTCTCCGGCACCTTCTTCTTCTTCATGGTCAAGGCGATGGCCCGGATCCAGATGCCCGACCGCGCCCCCCGCCACTGACCGGACGCCGGCCACTCCCCGCTCCGTTGTGTCTTCTCCCGCGCATCGGGGGGAAGGGAACAGCGGAGCGGTTGTTGGCTGTTCTATAGGCTCACGTCCGTGGCGGATTCGTACGACGTGATCGTCATCGGCGGGGGCCCTGGCGGGTACGTCGCCGCGATCCGCGCCGCGCAGCTCGGCAAGAGGACCGCGGTGGTCGAGCGCGACAAGCCGGGCGGGCGCTGCCTCAACTACGCCTGCATCCCGGCGAAGACCGTCCTCCACACCGCCGAGCTGTACGACCAGGCCCGCAACGGCGCCGAGCTGGGCGTCGTCGCCAAGGACGTCGAGCTCGACTGGGAGGCGCTGGGCAAGCGCCGCGCCGCCGTCTCCGAATCGCTCTCGGGCGGCGTGAAGATGCTCTGGGACAAGAACAAGGTGACGATGATCGAGGGCGACGGCTCGCTCACCGCCGAGGCGAACGTCAAGGTCGGCGACGAGGTCTACGAGGCCGGCGCCGCGATCCTTGCCACCGGCTCGGTCGCGCTGCCGATCCCCGGCGTGGAGTTCGGCGACCGCGTGCTCGACACCTGGGGCGCCTGGTCGCTGCCCGAGCAGCCGAAGAAGATCGCCGTGGTCGGCGCCGGGGCGTCCGGCTGCGAGATCGCCTCCGCCTACGGCCGCTTCGGCACCGAGGTGCTGCTGATCGAGATGCTCGACCAGATCCTCCCCGCCGAGGACAAGGACATGGCGCGGGTCGTCGAGCGCGCCTTCAAGAAGCAGAACATCGCGATCTCCACCGGCGCCCCGGTCGAGGACGTCGAGGCCGGCGGCGAGTCGGTGAAGTTCTCCTACGGCGGCGAGACCGCGGAGGTCGACTACCTCTGCGTCGCCGGCGGCCGCTCGACCGACGTCGAGGGGCTCGGCCTGGCCGAGGCCGGGGTCGAGCTGGAGGAGCACGGCAAGGTCAAGGTCGACGAGTACGGGCGGACCTCGAACCCGAAGGTCTTCGCGATCGGCGACCTGGTCAACGCCAAGGCGCTCGCCCACAAGGCGTCCGAGGAGGGCGTCGTCGCGGCCGAGCGCGCCGCCGGGGCGGAGACCCACCCGGTCGACCAGAACCTGGTCGCCGGCGCCACCTTCTGCCACCCGCAGGTGGCGAGCGTCGGGCTGACCGAGGCCGCCGCCAAGGAGGCCGGGCACGACGTCAAGGTCGGCAAGCTGAAGCTCGGAGGGGTCGGGGCGGCGACCGTCTACGACGACAAGGACGGGCTCGTCAAGCTGGTCGTCGACTCCAAGTACGGCGAGATCCTCGGCGCCCACATCGTCGGCAACCGGGCCTGCGACATGATCGCCGAGCTGGTCGCGACGATGGCGCTGGAGGGCGGCTACCAGGAGCTGGCGCGGATCGTCCACCCCCACCCGACGATCTCCGAGGCGATCCTCGACGCGGCGCGGGCGGTCGATGGCTGGGCCACGCACGCTTGAGGTCGGGCTCCTTTTGAGGCCCGTGTTCCCATCCGCCGGCATTTGCCGGCGAATTGCGATCCTCCTGTTCGAAGGATCGTAAATGAATGCATGAGGCCAAAATAAATGCTTGAAGCAGCAATTGCTAATTGCTAACTTGCATTTCTGATGAGATGGAAATCCAAGGAATTGCTGGAACAACTCGGTCGGCTGGACAAGGAAGCAGCCGAAGATCTCGAGAACGAGGTTCTCGAGATCAAGAGAACGCCGAGCGATCGCAGCGAGCTGAAGGACTGGTTGATCAGGAATGCCGTTTGCCTCGCAAACCAGCGCGGCGGTTGCGTTCTCGTCGGTATCGCTGACCGCACGAAGGGACGGGAGAAAGCAATTACTGGGATAGGAGACGTCTCCTATCGGGGCCTGGAACGGGATGTCTACGATGCAACCGACCCTCACATACTGATCGAGCTGGAGGAGCTGCACGCGCCGGAGGCGGTTCTCCTCGCGGCCCACGTCCCAAAGGGAATACCGCCGCACACCACCAGCTCCGGTAAAGCGTGGATTCGCATCGACGATGGCTGCGTGCCGCTGACCGGGTCCGCAATCGCGCGGATGATCTCCTCTTCGGGCGCACTCGATCTAAGTGCCGCGCCCGCCGAGGGCGCCACGCTCGGCGATCTATCCCCAGAGGCCCTGCAAAGGGGTCGCGACTACCTTCGCAGACGTCCAGGCCTCGCAAGCCTGGCCGGGGAGGACGACGGGACCTTGCTGAGGGGGCTGCGGCTGATGACCGGATCCGAGCTCACCCAGGCAGCCATGCTGCTCTTCGGCAAGCCGGACGCGGTCGCGCAATTCCTCCCTCAGCATGAGATCACCGTCCTTCGCTACACGAGCAGCACTCGTTTCGACCGGCGGCTCGATCTGCGTGGGCCACTGCTGCTCGACCTGACCCGCATCGAGGACGAGCTGGCGGCCGTCAGCTCATTGCGGACCGTCCAGCCGAGGGGCTTTGCTCAGCTGGAGCTGCCTACGATCGACTGGGAAGTGGCGAGGGAGGCGACGCTGAACGCGGTCGCGCACCGCGACTACTTCCTCAGGCAGGCCATCATCCTGGCGCTGCACAAAGATCGGGTAGAGGTCTCCAGCCCGGGGGGCTTCGTAGGAGGAGTTACCCCGGCCAACATCTTGCGCCACGCGCCGGTCCATCGCAACGAACTGCTGGCGGAAACCTTCCAGCAGCTCGGCTTCGTGGACCGGGCTGGCGTTGGCGTAGACAGGATCTACGAGAGGCTCCTGCGCCTTGGCGCGCGCCTGCCGACCTACAGTGCAGACGAGAGCTCCGTCTCTCTCTCCCTTCCCCTGGGCGGCAGCGATGAGTTTGCGGCCTGGGTGGTGGAGCGCGAGGCCGAGCACGGAGAGCTCGACCTCGATCGACTGATCTTGCTGCGCCGGCTCGTCGACGTCGGCTCGCTGGACCGTTGGGCGGCGGCCAAGTGCCTACAGCTGAACGATGACCAGGCCGCCGAGCGGCTGACGGCGATGCGGCGTGAGGGCCTGTTGGTCGTTCGTGGCAGGGGGCGTGGCACCCGGTACGAGCTCAGCCGGCCGCTCTCGGAACGACTCCGGGGCCGCGGTCTCACCGACGCCGATCATCCGCTTGAAGCGGAGGGCGTCCGCCTTAGGGTCCTGGAGCTGCTGCGCGAGCGGGGGCGCCTGACCAACGCTGAGATACGCGACTTCTCCGGCTACAACCGCCAGCAGGTGCTTGCGCTGGAGAAGACGCTGGAGCGGGAGGGTCTGATCGAATTGCACGGTCATGGGCGGGGCGCCTACATCGCGCTCGCCGAGGGCGGCAACGGTGACTGAGCGGTCGACCTTCTACTTCGACCTCGGGTCCCCCTACGCCTACCTGGCCGCGGAGCGGATCAGCGGCCTCTTCACCGACGCCGAGCTGGAGCAGCCGGAGTGGCAGCCGGTCCTGCTCGGGGGGCTGTTCCAGCGCTTCGGCCGGGACTCGTGGGGCAGCGGTCCGGGGCGCGAGGACGGGATCGCGGAGGTCGAGCGGCGCGCCGCCGACTACGGGCTGCCGCGGATCGCCTGGCCGGAGCCCTGGCCGCCTGACGGCCTGTTCGCGATGCGCGCCGCGACCTTCGCCAAGCAGACCGGCCGCACCGTCTCCTTCGCCCTCGCCGCCTTCCGCCAGGCGTTCGCCGCCGGTCGCGACCTGAGCGAGCACGACAACGTGCTGATCGCCGCCGCGGCGTGCGAGCTGCACCCCAACGCGGTGCTGAAGGCGGCGGGCACCGGAGCGGTGAAGGGCGCGCTGCGCGAGGCGACCGAGCGGGCCGGCGACCTGGGCGTGATCGGGGTCCCCTCGCTGCGGGTCGGCGAGCTGGTCTTCTGGGGCGACGACCGCCTCGAGGAGGCGGTCGCGGCTGCGAGCTAAGGTGGCCTCGATGGCCGACCTCCCCGACGCCGGCGCCTGTTACGAGCTGCTCGCGCGGATGGCACTGATACGGCGCTTCGAGGAGGAGGCGGGGCGCCAGTACCAGCGCGCGAAAGCCGGCGGCTTCCTGCACCTGGCGATCGGCGAGGAGGCGACGATCGTCGGCACCGCCTCGGTGATGCGCGACGAGGACTACCTGATCGGCACCTACCGCACCCACGGCCACGCGATCGCCCGCGGCACCGACCCGAAGCGGGTGATGGCGGAGCTGTTCGGCCGCGTCGACGGGACCAGCGGCGGCCGCGGCGGCTCGATGCACATCTTCGACCGCGAGCACCGCTTCATGGGCGGCTACGGGATCGTCGGCGGCAACCTGCCGATCGCCGCCGGCCTCGCCCTCTCCTCCGAGTACAAGGGCGAGGACGCGGTCACCGTCTGCATGTTCGGCGACGGCGCCTCCAACACCGGCAACTTCGGCGAGACGATGAACCTGGCGGCGCTCTGGCGCCTGCCGGTCTTCTTCCTGGTCGAGAACAACCTCTACGGGATGGGGACGGCGGTCGAGCGCCACTCGGCGCAGACCGACCTCGCCAGGAAGGCGGAGGGCTACGGCATCCCCGGCGAGCGGATCGACGGGATGGACGTGATCGCGGTGCGCGAGGGCGTCGCCGAGGGGATCCGCCGGGCGCGCGAGGAGCGCCGCCCGACCATCCTCGAGGTGCTCACCTACCGCTACCGCGGCCACTCCGCCGCTGACCCGGAGGTCTACCGCGAGCGCGAGGAGGTCGAGGAGTGGCGGCGCAAAGACCCGATCGAGGTCTTCGCGCGGCGCTGCGTCGACGCCGGCGTGCTCGGCGAGCGCGAGGTGCAGGAGGTGCGCGACAAGGCCGAGGCGCAGGTGCGGGAGGCGGTCGAGTTCGCCGACGCCTCGCCCGAGCCGGCGCTCGACAGCCTCTACGAGAACCTCTACGTCCTCGACAGCGATACGGGCTGGTACGCGGTCGACGAGCGCAGCCCGGAGCCGCACCGCGGCGAGCGCGAGGATGCGGCGATGCCCGAGGCGGCGCGCGAGCTGGCCGAGGCCGGCGCCGCCTACGCCGGGCAGCCGGCCGCGCCCCGTCCCAACCCGGCCGTCGAGGGCGATCCGGTGGAGGGCATGGAGCCCGAGGTCGCCCCCGAGCACGAGGAGGTCGAGGACTAGTGGCGACGCTGCGGATGCGGGAGGCGCTGCGCGACGCGATGGCCGAGGAGATGCGCCGCGACGAGGCGGTCTTCGTGATGGGCGAGGACGTCGGCGTGTTCGAAGGCGCGTTCAAGGTGACCGAAGGGCTGCTGGCGGAGTTCGGCGAGCGGCGGGTACGCGACACGCCGATCTCCGAGAACACGATCGTCGGCGCCGGTGTCGGCGCGGCGATGGGCGGGCTGCGGCCGGTGGTCGAGCTGATGACCGTCAACTTCTCGCTGCTGGCGCTCGACCAGATCGTCAACCACGCCGCCGCGATCCCCTACATGTTCGCCGGCCAGGCGCGGGTGCCGCTGGTGGTCCGCATGCCGGGCGGCGGCGGGCACCAGCTCGGCCCGACCCACTCGCACAGCTTCGAGGCGCTCTTCCTGCAGGTGCCCGGGCTGCTGGTCGCCTGCCCCTCGACCCCGGCCGACGGCAAGGCGCTCTTGAAGGCGGCGATCCGCGACGACAACCCGGTGATCTTCATCGAGCACGAGAGCCTCTACGGGGTGCGCGGCGAGGTCGCCGAGGACGGCGGCGAGGTGCTGCGCTTCGGCGAGGCCGCGGTGCGGCGGGAGGGCTCCGACGTGACGATCGTCGGCATCCTCAAGATGGCGCAGGTCGCCGAGGACGCGGCGCGGGCGCTCTCGCACGAGCACGGGGCCGAGGCCGAGGTGATCGACCCGCGCACCCTGCGCCCGCTCGACCTCGACACGATCCTCGCCTCGGTCCGCAAGACCAACCGCGCGGTGATCGTCGAGGAGGGCTGGCCGCACGGCGGCGTCGGCGCCAACCTGGCGACGCTGATCACCGAGCAGGCCTTCGATTTCCTCGACGCGCCGGTGCAGCGGGTGACCGGCGCCGACGTCCACATGCCGTACTCGAAACGGCTCGAGCAGGCGGCGATGCCGCATGAGGAGCACGTGGTGCACGCGGCCCTGGCGGCGCTCGAGGGATCGATCTGATGGCCGACGTGGTGATGCCGAGGTTGTCGGACTCGATGGAGGAGGGGACGATCTTGCAGTGGCTGAAGCAGCCGGGCGATGAGGTGGCGGTGGGCGATGAGCTGGTCGAGATCGAGACGGACAAGGCCAACATGGCCTACGAAAGCGACGTGGCCGGGACGCTGAGCGAGATCCTGGTCGGTGAGGGCGAGACGGTTCCGATCGGGGCGCCGATTGCGCGGGTCGGTGAGGCTGACGGGGCAGGGACCGAGCGCTCGGCCGCGGGTCCTGTCGCGGAAGAGGCCAAGGGTACCTCCGGTGACGGCGAGCGACCCAAGGCGTCGCCACTGGCGCGGCGGCTTGCCAAGGAGCGCGGACTTGACTTGACGGGGCTGCGCGGGTCCGGGCCCGGAGGAAGGATCGTCAAGGCCGATGTCGAGAAAGCCGAGGGCGCGCCAGCTACTGCACCGGCGGTCGCAGCTCCACCGCCGGCCGGCGAGATACCTACCCCCGAAACCGCCAAGGGAACGGTCAGCTACGAGGAGCCGTCGAAGTTGCAGTCGACCGTGGCGCGGCGGATGGCGGAGTCGAAGGCTACGGCGCCTCATTTCTATCTGCGGGCGACGGTGGATATGAGCCGGGCCGTGGAGGGGCGGGCGATGGTCAAGGAGGCTGCGCAGGAGGGCGAGGTCGTGCCCTCCTTCAACGACATGGTGGTCAAGGCCTGTGCGCTGGCGCTGCGGGAGCATCCTCGGGCCAACGGGGCTTACCGGGATGGGCGGTTCGAGCTCTACTCGCGGGTGAACGTCGGGGTCGGGGTGGCGGCGCGGGACGCGCTGGTCGTGCCGACGGTGTTCGACGCCGACCGCAAGGGCCTGCGGCAGATCGCCTCGGAGTCGCGGGCGCTGGCGCAGCGGGTGCGCGACGAGCAGATCACGCCGCCGGAGCTCTCGGGAGCGACCTTCACCGTCTCCAATCTTGGGATGTACGGGATCGACAGCTTCTCGGCCGTGATCAACCCGCCGCAGGCGGCGATCCTGGCGGTCGGCGCGATCGAGGAGCAGCCGGCCGTCCGCAACGGCGAGATCGCCACCGCCCAGCTGATGACCGTCGACCTCGCCTGCGACCACCGCATCCTCTACGGCGCCCCCGCGGCCGAGTTCCTGGCCAAAATCAAAGCGTTGCTGGAGGAGCCGCTTTCACTCGCCCTCTGACGGGTGTGTGGCCAAGCAGATCAAGGACGCAGGGAGCGTGGCGTGCTCTGCACGCGAGCGAGCGAGGACGCCGATATGCGCCGCGCCACACGCCCGTCAGCAGGTCTTTCTCGCCCCCGTAACAGCGTTCCAGGCGCGGCCGAGGGAGAAGTCGGCGGCTACGCGGAAGACGCCGGGATGGCTCGCCCGGGCCATCGTCCAGTCGCCGTGGCGGACCAGGCAGCCCTGGCCACGGGCGATCGACCAGTAGGGGGTGAAGGCGAGGCGGACGAGGAACTCGCCGGGGCGGGTGACGTCGAGCAGGAAGCCGTTCTGGCCGGCGCGGCGGACCGTCGCCTCGCCGCCGCCCAGCGACTGCACCAGCGGCGCCGGGTCACGCACTTCGTAGATCAGCCAGTGGGCGCCGCTCCAGCGCGGCACGAGATAGGAGGGCCGGTTGAGGATCAGGCGGCGCTCGGCTTCCGAGGAGTAGTCGAGCGGGGCATCGGGCAGGGCCACGTAGCGGACCGCGTTTTCGCGCAGCCAGTGACGGTAGGCGCGGGCGGTCAGCAGGCCGTCGTCACCGTAGAAGATGCGGTCGCGGGTGGTGTCGAGCTGCCGCAGCCAGCCGCGCGCCAGTTCGAAGCCGGGCGCCAGGTAGGCCGCCTCCCAGTGGTTGGCCGTCGGCGGCACCTCGATCCGGGCGGCGCGGCCGCCGTGGTCGCGCAGCCAGGAGGCCAGCGGCCGGAAGTAGGCGGCGGAGGTCGAGGGGTCGTCGACGCTGCGGGCGATCTGGCTGACGCTGGCGGTCAGCTGCCAGTAGAGGCCGCCGGCCATCGTCACCGCCAGGGCGAGGATGGTGACGCGCGAGAGGTGCGGCCGCCGCGCCAGCACCACCGCGGCGAGGACCGGACCGCCGAACAGCGCCCCCAGCCGCACCGCGTTGCCGCCGAGCGGGTTGGGCGCCAGCCAGAGCACGGTCGAGGCGAGCAGGTAGGCGGCGATCACCCGGCGCAGCTGGCGCTCCTCGCCGGCGAGGCCGCGGGTGACGAACAGCGCGCCGCCGCACCACAGCGGGATCGCGATGTAAGAGGAGAAGGCGAAGGGGAACTGGCCCGACTCGGGGAAGGCGAGGTTGGGGACGATGACCAGGCCGAGGGCGAGGCAGGCGGCCCAGACCGCGGTCCGCTCGGCGCGGCCCGAGCGCTGGGCCGAGCCGGCCAGCAGCACCCCGGCGAGGAAGACGGCGGCCACCGGGCTCGACAGCGCGCAGGCCGCGGCGGCGGCGAAGGCCGGCCCGCGGCGGCGGATCTGCAGGAAGCGCAGCGCCGCCAGGGCGAAGGCGACGCCGAGGGCGAAGGTCAGCTGGCCGTCGGCGAGCAGCGTCACCACGCCCGCGGCGAACCAGAGGGTCGCCCAGCGCGCCGCCTCTCCCCAGCGGTCGCGGACCAGGCGGTCGAAGAAGTAGGAGGAGACGACGACGGCGAGGGTGCCGACCAGGCGCGGCCCGAGCAGCGCCGCCAGCGGCGGGAAGAGGACGCTGTAGGTGAGGGTGTAGTGGCCGCCGTACCAGCTGCCGTTCCAGATGCCGAGGCCGATGCGCTGGAACAGCTCGGTGCGGAAGACCTGCGCGGCGAGATCGCCGACCGGCGGCGCCCAGGCCAGCATCGCGGCGGCGAGCACCGCGCTCAGCGCGACAGCCGGAAGCCAATCTGGTCGGAGGGGCTTTGACTGGGGCATGGGCGGGGGCCGCAGTAGAGGATAGAGCTGCGGCCTGCAACGATTTCAATGATGCGTAAGGAAATCCTGGTTGTCCGCAGCGGCCTCGTCCCCTACGAGGAGGCGCTGGCGGGGCAGCGCCGGCTGGAGGGAGCGCGGCAGGAGGGCGAGATCCCCGACGTGCTCTGGCTGCTCGAGCACCCGCCGGTCTACACGCGCGGGCGGCGCGCCGGCGAGGAGGAGCTGCCGATGCGCACCGAGTGGTACGAAGCGCAGGGGATCGAAGTCCACGAGACCGACCGCGGCGGGCGGGTCACCTATCACGGGCCGGGACAGCTGGTCGCCTACCCGATCGTCTCGCTGAAGCCCTACGGCGACGACGTCCACGAGTACGTGCGGCGGCTGGAGCGGGTGGCGATCGGCGCGCTGGCCGGGCACGGCGTCGAGGCCGGGACGATCGAGGGCCTGACCGGCGTCTGGACGAAGGGCGAGCCGCCCGGCGCGCCCGGGGGCCGGCGGGACGGTAAGCCGCCCATGGCGCGACAGTTCGGCCCGCCGGCGGGCGAGGAGGCGCGCAAGATCGGCTCGATCGGGGTGCACGTCAGCCGCGGCGTCACCACGCACGGACTGGCGATCAACGTCAACAACGACCTGCAGCCATTCGACTGGGTCGTGGCCTGCGGGATCGAGGGGGCGCGACCGACCTCGCTGGGGCGGGAGCTGGGGGCCGAGCAGGACCTCGACGCCTTCGCGGAGACGGTCGCGGAGCGCTTCGGCGCGGTCTATGACCGCGCGCCGGTGCCTGCCGACGCGGCGGCCCTGGGACTCGGCAGCGCCGGTAGGCTCGGAGTCACGTGAGCGAGCCTGTCGCAGAGACCGCAGGGCGGGCGCCCGAGGCCGAGCGCGTCCACGTCACCCGCTCCCGCGCCAAGCCGGGCGGGGTCGCGCCGGAGTCCGGCGGCGCCGTCCCCTTCCGCCGCGCCCGCAAGCCGCCGTGGCTGAAGGTGCCGGCGCCGGGCGGGCCGGCCTACCGGCGGCTGAAGGCGTCGATCGGCAGCGACAACCTGCACACCGTCTGCGAGGAGGCGAACTGCCCCAACGTCGGCGAGTGCTGGGAGCGCGGCACGGCGACCTTCATGATCCTCGGCGACGTCTGCACCCGCCGCTGCGGCTTCTGCAACGTGAAGACGGGGGTGCCGAGCTGGAACGACCCGCTGGAGCCGCTGCGAGTCGCCAACCAGGTGAAGCGGATGGGGCTGCGCCACGCCGTCGTCACCTCGGTCGACCGCGACGACCTGCCCGACTACGGGGCGGGCGCCTTCGTCGGCACGCTCCGCTCGATCCGCATGCAGGCGCCGGACTGCAAGGTCGAGGTGCTGACGCCCGACTTCCGCGGCCAGGAGATGCCCTTGGCCAAGGTGATCCACGAGCGGCCCGACGTCTTCAACCACAACGTCGAGACGGTGCCGCGCCTCTACCCGAAGGCTCGCCGCGGCTCCAAGTTCCTGCGCTCGGCCCGGGTGCTGAGGACGGCGAAGGAGATGGGCGGCGCCGGCGTCGTCACCAAGTCCGGCCTGATGGTCGGCCTCGGCGAGTCCTTCGAGGAGCTGGTCGAGACCTTCGGCGTCCTCCGCGAGCACCGCGTCCAGGTGCTGACCGTCGGCCAGTACCTGCGCCCGACCGAGAACCACCTCCCGGTCGACCGCTACTGGCACCCGGAGGAGTTCGAGGCGCTGGAGCGCGCCGCCTACGACCTCGGCTTCGAGTCGGTGGCGTCGGGCCCGCTGGTGCGCAGCAGCTACCACGCGGACCAGCACGTGCCCGAGCGGGCGGCGGCAGGCTAGCCACAGCCGAGCGATCGGCGCCTACAATCGCTTCGAGGGGCCATAGCTCAGCTGGAAGAGCGCGGCGTTTGCAACGCCGAGGTCGCGGGTTCGAGCCCCGCTGGCTCCACTTCTACCGGCGTGTCGGAGAGGGTCGGCTCTGTGTAGTCGGACGCGAAACGAATTCCGATGTGCTGTCCATTTCGGGCGGGCATCAATCGGAGCGATGCCTCACTACGCCCGGCGGGCCCCAGCTCGCTGGACGGAAGGTAGTAGCAGCAATCTGACGTTCGGTCATACACCGCGATCCAATCGACCGTCTTCGCCGTGTAGTGCTTCGTATGTCGGACCTTTCCCTTGGTCAGGGAATGCGAACGGCAGCGCACGAGCACGATCCGGCCGTCGGACTCCGTGTACTTGACCTGCACCCGATGGAGAACCCCCTCGAAGTCGGCGATCAAGTCGTAGTCGCAATCCTCGCCGAAGGGGAATGAGATCGAGCAGCCCCGCTCGACCAAGTCGGCAGCGACCTTGAGCTCGGCCAAATCCCCTTTTCGCTTCAGCGGAGCCATCTCCGCCTAGCGTACTCAGACAAGTGTCACACGTGGGACACGGAAGTGTGCCAATTGTGCGACTGATCCGCGAACTCGCGGATCAGTCGTCGAAGTCGAAGTCCTTCGGGGGCTTCTGCTCGAACCAGAGCTGGTCGTCCTCGGGGGCCTCCTCGAGGAAGTCGGGCGTCTCCTCGAGGACATCCTCCTCGGGAGGCTCGTCCCCCGGCTCCTCCTCGTCCAACTCCTCCTCGTCCCCGGGCTCCTCCTCGTCCCCGGGCTCCTCCTCGTCCCCGGGCTCCTCCTCGGCGAACTCGGCGTCCTCCTCTGCCTCCGTCTCCGCCGCAGCGGGGCCCTCCAGCGCCTGGTCCAGCTCGTCGGAGAGTCGCTTCTCGTCGAAGAAGTCGTCGGCATCCTGCTCGGCGTCGCCCTCTTCCTCCTCCTCGGCGTCGGCGACACCGGAGAGCGGGTCGACCGGGGCGAGACGCGGCTCCTGCATCTCTTCCTCGACCAGCTCCTCCTCGGAGGGCGCCGGCGCCTGCGAGCCGCCCAGCTCCTCCTCGACGTCGTACATCTCGGTCGGCTGCTCGGCGATCGCCTCGCGCTCCTCGGTGGAGGGGCCGGCGGGGGCCTCCGGCTCGGGCTCGGCGGGGGGCTCGGGCTCCGGCGCGAGCTCGGGGATCGCCTGTTCGATTGCAGGCGCCTCCTCCTCGGCGGGCGACTCCTCGCGCTCCGCCTCGGGCGCGGCCGGCGGCGCCTCCTGAAGATCGGCGATGTCGGGACGTGGCCGCCGCACCTCGGCAGGAGCCTCCTCCATGTCGGGCTGCGCCATGAATTCGGTAGGCGCCTCCGCGGCCGAATCCTCGGCCCCGGGCCGCTCCGAAGCGCCAAAAGCCTCGTCCTCGAGCTTCCTCAGCTCGTCTTCGCCGGCCCCATGCTGGCGCTTCAGCTCCAGATGCTCTTTGATCGCGTCGTCGAGAATGCCCATAGTTGCTCCGGGAAGCTAAAGACTATGCGGTTATCCTTGCCCATGCGAGGCCTTTGGGACGATCCTCCCAGCCACGCACGCGGGGCTATAGCTCAGTTGGCAGAGCGCCTGGATCGCACCCAGGAGGTCGCCGGTTCGAGTCCGGCTAGCTCCATATGGAGGTCTTCACCTTTGACCTCCACCTATCTTCACGTTTGAACCGGACGAACCGCGATTCGCGGTGGCGTCCGATGTCCATCGACTCCTCCGGGAGCGGCCATTCAACTTCCCCGCCCACGGCCACCGTTTCTCCCCACCGGTGGCCATCGGTTCTCCCCACGCTTTCTCCCTCGGCGACCGTCCCGGCGAGGCGAAGTCAGGTCGGCGCGCTTGCCGCGCCGATCAGGTCGTCCGCGGTCCGGCGCCGCCTGCGCCGCTTGGGCGCCAGCCCTTCGGCGGCACGCCGCTCATCCTCGGCCTGGCGAGCCGCGAAGGCGTCGGCGACGCGCAGGTTGCGGGCGACGAAGACGCTGGCGGCGAACAGCGCGATCGGCGCCAGACCCGTCAACCGGCACCAGCCCTTTGAGATGTCGTTGGAGGCCGGGTCCTTGACCGTGGCGTAGGCGCGCTCGGCGGCGGAGCGCCGCGCGTAGGAGCGGCGGTGCTCCGCAGAGGGGTAGTCGTGTTTCTGTGCGGTCTTGGCGTTGACCGAGGCAGGCACCGTGATCGTGCGCTGGGCGCAGCAGGTAGGCGGGTGCTCGGGCGGGGAGATGACCTCCGGACGGGTGTGGCCGAGCTGCATCGACTCAGGCCGCAAGGGGCAGCGCAGCTTGCCCTGGGCGGCGGGGCAGCCGACGCGGTGGTAGCCGTCTGCGTCATAGCCCGCGAGCGGCGCCAGCTTGTGCTTGGCGAGCTCTGCGGCCTTGCGGTCGTGGGCGGCAGTCTCGGCCTCCGTAGCGCCGCGGGCGAGCGGTCCCAGTTCCAGCAGCGTGGTCGGCGTCGCCGGGCAGTAGAGCGCCCCGTTGGCGAGGGTTGCTCCCATGTGGGTTCCCTTCGGCCCACGGTCATGGGGATGCAGGTCCTGGACGAGATTTGCCCCCAGGCGCCGCAGCGGCAGCGCCCACGTCTCCGCCACCCGGTGGGCATAGCCCGAATCGGCGAGGACGTCGCCGACCTCGATCCCGGCGGCGGCCATCCGCTCCAGCACCGGCACGAGCGCCGGCGGCGGGTCGACCCCGCAGCTCGTGAGCCCGATGCGGCGCACCAGCTCCGCGACGGCGGGGCCGCGCTCCTCCTTGACGGCCGTGACGACCTGCAGGTAGTAGCCGTAGAAGGCCTCGTCGCGCTCGCCGGGCGAGTTGCCGCGCCGGTGTCCCCAGGTGGCCTCGGGGTCAGCGCAGCGCTCGCCGCCCTTCGGCGGTGGGCAGGAGAACGTCTCCAGGTCGGTCCAGTCGACGGCGTAGGAGCTCGTCTCGGGCTTCCCGCAGAGCTCGACGCTCGCCTCCAGCAGGGCGTCGAGGATCTCCGAGAGCTCCTCGCAGGGCTCCCCGTCGGGCTCGGCCTTGGCCAGTACCCTCGCCACGAGCCCGAAGGTGCGCTCCACCTGGCGGTAGGTGAGCCGGTGGGGGCCGTCCTTCCACTCGGCGATCACCCCGAGCCGCCTCTGATCTGCCTGGGGCAGCGCGCAGAGCGCCTCGTGCACCCGGCTCAGGTGCGCGGGGCGCCCGTCGACGGCGACCAAGAGCATCCCCACGAGCAGCGTGCGCACCGAGAGCTGGCGCCGCCGCGCCCCGACCGGCAGCATCGCCTCGATCCGCGGGGCGATGCCCGAGCGCTCGACGACTCCCTCCAATCGCTCAAGCTTCGCCTCAGCCTCCATGGCCTCCTCCGAGCAATGCGACGGCGGTCTCCTCCTCGGTCTCGGGCAGCTCGGCCACCAAGTCGCCGAGCCGCTGGGAGCAGCGCAGCCCGGCCGCGTCCATGAACGCCCGCAGGCCGATCAGCTCGGCGCACTCGCAAAGCCAGCTCGCCCGCAGCCGCCCGGCCTCCAGGCGCGGCAGCGAGGCGTCCTTGCCAAGCGCGGCGTTCAAGGCGTCGCTGAGGTTGCGCCGCCCCGAGCTCTCGCCGCCGAGCAGGTAGCCCCGCCCGGCGAAGCGGGCGGCTTCCTCCAGGGGCGAGTGGAAGTGGGCCAGCACAGGCACCGCCCGCTCCCTGCGCCCCGAGACGCAGACCACGAGCCCCCCCGAGCGCCGGATGACGTCGCGCCCGCGCACGTGGCGAAGCTCGGCCCCGATCAGTCCCGCCCCCGCCCCCAGACAGACAAGCGCGGTGGCGCGCATCCGCCGTGCCTCGGTCGGCTGCGCAGCGGCGAGGCGCAGGAAGCCCTCGATCTCCGCCTCCCCGTAGGGGGACTTGGCGCGCTCGCGCGGCAGCGGCGCCAGCTGCGGGGAGGGATGAGCCCGATGGACACGGGCCAGCGCCCGCAGGTTGGTGCGCAGGGTGCGTCGCGTCGCCGCGGAGACCGCCGGGCAACCCGTGAGGACGAAGCGCTCGATCGTCGCCTCCGCCAGCAGCGCCTCGGCGGAGAGCTCCATCCCCACCGACTTGCCGAAGGCGGCCAGCCGCCCGGCGGCGTAGAGCAGCGCCTTGGCCCGTTCGCGCCGGCGCGGAGCAGCCCGCCTCACCGCCGCACGGGCGAAGGCCCCCGCCTCGGGGGAGAGCGAGGCGGGGGCGTAGGCGGCGATCGCCGCTGCTGCGAGGTCGCCCTCTCGGGGACTCATGGTATCCGACAGTAGAATTACTATCGGACAGACCGACGTAGGATCGCAAGTCACCCATGAACGAGAGCCCCGAGGCCCGCCTGCGCGCGCTCGCCGCCGAGCTCGCCGAGATCGACTTCGCCCTGCCGGGGACGATCAACGTGGCGATGAACCGCTGCGGCAAGCCCAACTGCGCCTGCAAGGCCGACCCGCCCAAGCTGCACGGCCCCTACGTCACCTGGACGCGCAAGGTCGAGGGCAAGACCGTCACCCGCCGCCTCTCAGCCGAGCAGCTGGAGCGCTATCGCCCTTGGTTTGAGAACCGCAGGCGCCTGCGCGCGCTCACTGCCGAGCTCGAGGCGCTCTCCCTCGAGGTCGCCGAGCAGGCCGAGGGCTGGGCGCCTGCCGAGCCGCGCCGTCGCGGCGAACGACGCGGCCGCTGAGCACGCGCCGGTGTGGCCCCGCGCCGCTTAACGTGTGGTCGCTGCGAAGACTGTCCGCGGAATCCGCATCGGTATGCGGCTGGTGGCAAACGTGAAGACCTCATATGCAGAAGTTCCCCGCAAGCGGGGAACTTCTGCATATCCAGGTCTTTTCCAACCGGGCCTGATTTCGCGCTCTGTTTGAGGCACTACTAGTGCCTCGGATCGCGCCGATGCGCGGGGATTAGCGGCGATTTCGGACTATTCCGCCTCGCTTTTCAAGGGCGGCGGAGCTAAGTTCGCCGACGACATAAGCAAAGCGCCCCGGCGGCGCGCAAACGCCCCGGGGCCGGCACCGAAGCCTGAACTTCGATGCAAGGAGAACGCTACTCGCCGAAGTGCTTCGGCGAGGCATCGCAGCGGCCTTCGGTGCCCGACCGAGAGGAGGGGCACCGTGCCCGAGACGACGATCACTATCGCCCGCGCGCAGCGAGACGGACTCTACGAGTTCGTCCGCAATCACCTCGGCTCCGTGGGCGACCTATGGGTCGCACTGGAGCAAACCAGGGACTTCGCCAAGGCCACCCGGCTCGGCTTGGAGTTCAGCGAAGACTTCGAGCTGCTGGAGGACATCGGCTGGGGCGAGGACGAGCAGCGCGCGAGTGCTTCGAGCTGACGATGCCACCGCACGACCTGATGGAAGTGCTGAAACGGCTGCACGACGAAGCCGAACGGGTCCTCTCGAGTCGGGCACCGAGCGCGAGTCGCGGGAAGCCGACACTGAGACCAACGCTCGACTTCAGCTCGGCCTGGACACCTGCGAGGAAGTGCTCGTCGGCCTCGACGAGCGAGAGGGTGAGCGAGCATGACCGCGGCCAAAACGAAGGCCAAGCGCCTGCGCCCCGGCGAGCTGGATGAGCTCGTGCTCGCCTACCTGAACGAGCACAAAGGCGACGGCCCGCTCACCGCCAGCGCGATCGGCAAGGGCATCGGGCGCTCCTCCGGCGCCGTCGCCAACTGCCACGCGCGGCTGGCGAAGGAGAAGACGGTGCGCCAGGCCAAGCGCAAGCCGCGCGCCTACGCGCTGAAGGCGGCGAAGTAGCCATGTGCGCGCATCGAGCAGGAAGGCGCAGCAGGCGCCGGCTGCGCCTCCCGGAGTCCAAGCCACCGGGCCTCAACCACGCGGTTGTGACCGGCACGCTGATCGACGATCCGCGGCCGGGCCGAAACCCGGTAGGGGAGCCGGTCACCTTCCTGAGGGTCGAGTTCCCGGTCGCCGACCCCGAGCATCCGAAGCTGCTGTGGACCTGGGCGAGCTGCGACGTCGAAGTCTCCGAGACCTTGGCCGAGCAGCACGACATCCGCGAGCTGCAAGGGGGCGGCTCGGTCCTGGTCGCCGGACAGCTCAGCGAGCGGTGGATGATCTCCGACGGGCGGACCAGCAAGCGCGGGGTGATCGTCGCCGCCCTGGTCCACCCCGGTCCGCCGCCCGAGTGCGACGGGCTGATCGTCCCCGCCTGTCCTCCGGACGCGGGCCACGAGCCCAGCTGAGGCCCCGGCGATGGCGACCCCCAAGGGCCGGGCAGAGATCGAACTGCAGCGACGCTTCGCCGAGAACGCGATCCTGTTGCGCGACCGCGCCGGTCTCTCGCAGGCAATGACGGCGGAGCGCGCCAGTCTGCACATCACCGAGATCAGCTTGATCGAGCGCGCCCTGCGAATGCCGCGCATCGACACGATCGTGAAGCTGGCCGGCGCCTTGGGGGTCGAACCGTGCGAATTGCTGGTCGGGATGGATTGGCTGCCACCGAAGGACATTGGGCGCACCGGCTACTACGAGGAGGCGCCCTGATGGTCTCGCTGCCCGCAGATCACTTCGGGCGTAGCCTCCTGCGTCGGCGCAAACAGGTGGGATTGAGCCAGGATGAACTCGGCAAGCTGACCGAACTTCACCGGGTAGACATCGGCGCGATCGAGCGGGGCGAGCGCTCTCCGCGCCTGGACACGATCTTGAAGGTCTCGGCTGGCGTGCAAGCCTCGCCTTGTGAGCTCATGGCCGGGCTGCGCTGGCGAGCGGGCTATTACGTAGAGGGCGAGTTCTACATCGAGAAATCGCCCTCCGCCGATGAAAAGGCTGCCGGCACATGACCTGGCGCCGGCGAGAGCCGCTGCCGCCGACCGACGAGCTGCGCGCGCGGCTCGGCATGAACATGCGCAAGCACCGCGAACGGCTCGGGATCAGCCAGCACGAGGTGGGCTACCGCGCCGAAGTCCACCACAATGCGATCTCGCCGATGGAGCTGGGGCAGACGATGCCCCGGATCGAAACCTTCATTCGGGTGGCCGGCGCGCTACGGGCCACGCCGGGCGAGCTGACCGCCGGGATCATCTGGACGCCAGCCGAGGTGGTCATGGTGCCCGGCGACTTTCAGGTGCCGAGCGACCCCGAGCTCGCTGCAAAGGCCGCTGCGCTGCGCGAGGAAAAGCCTCGGAGGCGCCGGAAATGAGCGGCTTGATCGAGGCCAGAAGGCTGCCTTACCAGGCCAGGGCCCGGATCGCCGACAATGCCTTGCTGATCCGTAGGCAGGCCAGCTACAGCCAGGAGGCGCTCAGCCAGCGCGCGCTGGTCACCGTCGACCGGATCAGCAAACTGGAGAATGGCAGCGTCGTCGGCCCGCTCGACAGCTACGTCCCGCTGGCCGGCGGTCTCTCGGTCACCCTCGATGAGCTGCTTGCCGGAGTGACGTGGACGCCCGGCACCGTCGAGTTCGAATACGACGCGGGCTACCAAGTTGAGTTCGACTTTGAGAATCACGAGCAATCGGCCACGGCCGACCCGATCCCCCTCCAGTAGCTCCGTGGCGGAAGCGTGGAGGGCGTTCATCAACTCGCAGCACCGCAAAGCGAAACATAGGCGACTCCCCTCCGAAGTCCCGCAGAACTCACTGAGGCAGACTTCTTGTGCCACACACCTTTCGACTCGCGCCGACTATCCTGAAAAACCATGATGGATCTTGCAACCTGGCCGACCCGACCGGACAGGCGTCGGCGATGGTTTCGCCAGTGCAAGCTCGCCAGAATGATGAGGCTCGCGGCAGGATCGTTTGCGATGGGCGTTTTGATGCTAATTCCTGGTGTCGGGCAAGCGCCAATCACTGCTGTAGCGCGGGCCTCCACAGATCAGCCGAGCAAGAAATCGCCGCTTCACTTGACCGTAGTACCCCGCGTGCTCGACCTTCGCTCGGGTGCCAACTCTTCAGTGATTGCTTTGGTGCTCGAGAATCACCTCGCACGACCCCTTCGAGCTGACGGCGTTCGAGTCGAAGCCCCTGACGGACTGGAAGTCAACGTGAAAGATCACGGCTTAGTAATTCGGCCGGGATCGCAAGCGGTTTTTGCTGTTGACATTCGCGCCGGGGACGGCACCGCGCCGCAGGACTCAAGCGTGATCTTTCGCGTGACCATTGGAAACGCGCATGGGAAGAGCTGGCTAGAGGCAGGAGTAGCTGAGCCAGTTCACATTGAACCCCCGGCGCAACAGGCGCTGCTAGTCGCTCTGGGTATTCCGGGACTCGTGCTTGTTCCAGGGTTTCTCCTCATCGTGACGGCAAGCGCACTCTGGCGCCTGAGACTGGCGCGACAGTGGTGGGATCAGGATGAGTTTCCGATTGCCGTTCCGGGTGCGGAGTTCTGGGCGGGATCCGTAACCCTGTCGATAGTGGCTGCCTTTTTGGCGCAGCTAGTTGGTGTGGATCTGCTGAATTCCTATTCGCTGAGTGTTTTGTTGTGGGTTTGGCTGGGGTCACTCTTCGCAGGTGTCATAGGCTACCTAGTGCTCATTGGAGCACGAAATTACCGACATGCTGCTCGAACTCCGGCGACCACGGACGACCCATTGACGGCTCTTCGGAGGCTGCATAGGCAGGGCTTGACCGCTCGATGTGAACGCTACCGTGTGGGCGCTGAGTCAAATGCACCAATTCTCTACCTGCTCCACCGTCCTGATGAAACCCGGGAGACGTCGTGGCTTTCGCCTGGCATTAAATTTGAATGGATCGGCGAGGAAAGAGAACCGCTGAAGGGAAAGCTCAATCGACTTCTCGACGAGGCGCCCGACGCTCGCAAGCTCGCCCGACTGCTGAAACGAGGGAAACGAAAGGGCGAACTTGAAGTCAACTGGGACCCACCGAGCACCGGCGACCTCCCGGGTCCACGGTTGCTGGACACCAAGGCGCTCAACGATGAAGAGGGTCCCCGCGTCATCGTCCATCGGGGGTAATGGCATGGCCTGCCCGTGGCGACCACCTGATCTTGTCCCTTGCTCCCAAGCCGGGAGGACAATCGCATCAACGCGCGTGAACGCGTCTAATGCTAGATCCGATTCAAAGTAGATTCTAGCCTATGGCCGAGATGAGCGTCCAAGAGTTCCGACTGACCTTCATTTTCGGACGAACGCACGGCATCGTTACGACGGACGGCAAGGACGGACGGGCCCCACTTGCCTACCTGAGAGACCGAGACGCCTATGCTGCGTGGTTCGAAGGCGTTCGACGTGACGGCGGGGAGGAGCATCCGAGCCCAGGAGACCTCAGCCCACCCTGGCCAGCCCACGCGGAGCAGGGCTTCTGGGAGCGTTACCTCCAAGATGAGATCGGCTTTGGGCGTCCTCTGGGGGACGTATCAGGCAATGAGGCTTTCAGGCAGCTGGTGCCTGTTCGAATGGCTTCACCGGTAAGACTGCGAGCACCCCTCGACGATTCGATTGTGAGCACTCAGGCATTGATCTGGCCGTGGGGGTTGGGGGTCGCGATCTCAGTCATTCATCGCTATCCCCTTCGGTCCTTCAGTCACCTGGCGCAAGCTTCTCTTGCTCTAAGAGAAGGGCCGTATGAGTTGACCGAGGCCCGTTATCACCGGAACCCAGAACGGACTACTGCACCCCTCGCACACCACGCGGAGTCTGTCCTCGACCAACTAACTAAGGAGGCCTTCGGCTCGGTGCCAGGAAAGCCCTGGGGTGATGAACCTTGTTCGATTCACGCGACCGTCCGCGCGCATGGCCCGCGAGAACTCTTTGACCCGGCACATGAAGAAGTTCATCGGATGCTGCAGGCAGTCACTAGCTTCTCTTCATCGTGGGAAAGCGATGAGTTGACAGACCTGGCGTCGTCACGCGTCGCGGGTCGTGGAATCCGACCGCGAGATCACATCGTCTTCGGCTCTCGACGCGGCCGGGCAATCTGGGCCCCGGATTCTTTCCTTGCGTCGTCTGGCGCAACCCATACCGTTGGCTGTCAATATCGGAACCTGATCATGGGCATCCTCCAGACGGAGAGCTTGCTCCGTTTCCTTTCGTTCAGTGCGTCCCATCTGAAAGTCGTTGGGCCGCTTCCCGATCAACAGCTGTGGCTGGCCAGGCGGTCTGCCGGTGCGCTGGCTCGGCTATGGGCTGGTCAAGGCAGCTATCGGTCCGGCGTAATGCGTGCGCAGGTCGACCGGGATCGTGATCGCGACGACATAAATCTCGTTCGCCAGGAGGTCGATCAAACACCGCTTGCCTTCAAGTAGCTCGAATAGTTGGCAAGTAGATAAGAGATTTTGGTCGGCTTCGCGGCGTGGCACTTATGGTGGAAACAGGCGTCCTAGGAAGGTGATCGCTCCCGCCGCTGCCGCGACCACAGCCTCAGCCTGCTCAACGGAGACGTCGTGAGCTACTGCACCCGCGCCATGACCACCAGTCTTATTTCGCGACTGAGCGGCCGCGAGGACCAACCGTTCCATGTGTTGCGGGACCACCGCTGCTGCCACCAAGCGCTCGAAAAGCCGTTGAGCTCCGTCACGATCCTCGTACTGAATGCCATGTAGAGTGAGAAGGACCTTAAGAGCGCTCTCGACCGAGTTTGCCGCCTCGTGCACGGCTTGCTTGCGGGCGGTCGGCGTTCCCACACCGAGCTCGTTCCGAGCGGCTTCGAACTCCATCTTGACTCCCCCCGCGAAGCGGGGATCGGCAAGGATCGTTGCAGCGGGACGCAAGAGCTGCTCCTCGACCAAGCGCTCACCCACCCAAACAAACCCCTCCTTTTTGCGGAAAACCCACGGGCTTCCGCGGCGCTCACAAACCTCAGTGATCCGCCTCGCAGCCCGGCCTCTCTTGAACTTCTGAGCAATGACGACCGACTCAACTGCGAGGCGAAAATCCGACTCGGGCATAGAGATCAAGAGCGCCCATGCGCCTGCTCGGTGCGGCCTAGACCCAAAGACTCGCCTCAGCAGCCCCGTCGAATTGGCTTCCACTCCCGCCCTGGATTCTGCTTCGTTGACCTCCCGAGTGCATGCCGCCCGAATGTCCTCCCCCCATACCTGCTCTAGGGCTTCATAGTAATCTTGTCGGCTGCTGTATCGCTTCGTGAACAGGGCCTCGACGATGCCCTGTACTCCAACGGCATGCACTTCCTGAATGATCTCCAAGATCATCTCTCTGGCGCCGCGATTCAGCCCGGTTGGTGGACGTTGGGCGGAAGTGTCCAGCTTTTCGTCCATGATTTGGCGGCAGTCTGCCAGTTGGGCGCCGACTACAGGGTCTAGGCGGCTTGAAGGTCTAAGGGGGAGCTTGACTCCGAACTTAGGACCTTTTTCTCGCCCTTTGCCTTGCGAGTTTCGGGGTTTTCGCGCCCTCCGCGGCTGATCGGTGTAGCCGGGCGCAGCGTCATGCCGCTCGTTGACAGCACTTCTTGTACTTCTTCTCACTGCCGCACCAACATGGCTGGTTGCGCCCCGGCGGCCAGGGGTGTGCAAGGCCATCTTCGAGGAGCTCAGTTGCGTAGGCGGCCCGGCTGTCGGATTCCTCGGGGTCGCGGTCGTGCTCGGTGCACCAGGAGAGGTAGCTGTCGATCTCGATCGGGGTTAGAAGGGACCCGGTGGCTCTGGCTACCCTGCGTCATCCGACACGACCCACGTGCTGACTGCTGCATCCCAGTTGCCGTGTGCCTCGCCGGAGAGCACAGGATCGAGGAAGGCTGCGGCACGATCGAAGGCTGCTGCCAGGTCGGGCTCGAGACCAACCTCCTCGGCGAGGCGGCCGTAGGCCGGCGCCCACTCGGGCGGTGGGGGCGGCAGGCTTCGAGGAAGCGCCTGGTGGGCGCGGGCCTCGAAGGTGTCCTTCAGCGCCTCGCGCAGTGCGGCGGCTTTGAGCGTCTGAGAGTCCGCGATGAGCAGGATGTCGATCAAGTCCTTGGGCCGCGTGCTGGGCCTGGTCGCCGTGCCGTAGCTCCGCGTGTAGGCGTGGACCTTCTCGGCCAGGTGCTGGACAAGGGGTATCGCGGGAAGCTCAAGCGGCTCGATGCCAGCGAAGGAGAGAAAGTCCGACGTGCGCACCCTGTCCGGCTTCAAGAGGGCCGGCCTCGCGAAGCCGATGTCAACGACGAACTGCTCGAAGACGCGCTCCGCCAGCTCGGCGCGGACCCGAAAGCGAATCGCCTGAAACTCATCGACCTCATCGAACGCGTCGGTTCTGCTGGCCATGAAGTTGAAGAAGTCATCGAGGCGGAGCCGCTGAGCTGCGGCGATGTCCTCGATCGCGGCCTCCTTGTCGTCGTCGCGCCCGAGGTCGATGTCTTTGGTTGGCCGCGAAGCGCCGCCCAACCGGAAGTCGAGCGCCAGGGCCCCCTTCAGCACCCAGCGATCCGGCGCCACCTGCACGAGGCGGCGCAGGAACAGCTCGAAGGCGACTCGCTTGCGAAGTCGCGCGAGGCTGAGCCCGGTCCTCTCGGCCTCCGTCTTCAGCCGCTGCTCCAGGGCCATGCGAAACGCGGCAGCGCTCTTGTATCTCACGAGGTCACCGCCGCGAGGGCGCCACTCACCGCGTCGTGGCGACCGCGCCTTCGTGCTTCCTCTTCGAGTTCCCGCGTCGTGAGCAGCCCGCGGCCGAGCGCCTGCCGCAGGGCCATCTCCAGCTGCTCGGGCTGCAGTTCCCCGGCTACGTCGATGAGCGTTCGCGCCGGAGCGGTCAGGGGGAGCCCTTCGCGCCAGACCGTGTCGACCTCTTCCTCGTTGGGGCGGGTGTGGATGGTGACGCCGGCTGGACGGCGCAGGCCGCGGTATCTGCGTGCGAGGAGCAGGTGGACCGCGTCGGGAATGATGTCGCTGAGATCGAGCAGGGCGAGCGCGCTTTGGTGCGAGAGGATGGCCTTCTCGACGCCGACCGCCATCCACTTCTCACGCATCTCATCGTCTTCCGGGCGGGGGAAGCCGGGCAGGCGATAGAGCCCGCGCCGCACCCGCTCGAACCGGTTCCGGCGCACGTAGTGGCTCAGGAGCTGGCTGCTGATTCCACGCTCGCGGGCCTGGTTCGTGGTGAAGTAGCCATGCTGTTGATAGGCGATCGCCTCGAGTCCCCGCAGGTCAGGTTTGTCATGCATAAGCAAAGTATAGCTTTGTTTTCGCGGACAACATGATTGAGGCGCGCCGGGTGCATCCACAAGACGAGGCACTCGGCGCCAGGGAGGGCACGATCTCATCGGCGTTAACTTGACTTGAAATGTTGCAAAATGCAACTTATGCATCGGAGGTCATGCTAGGCTAGTGCGCTGGTTGAGTTGCAAAAAGCAACGTTTTAAGAAGCGCCATGCCCGGACGCAACTACAACACGCTCGCGACGATCGCTGCGGAGCAGCAGGGCCTGGTCACGCCTGCCGATGCTCGTGAGGCCGGGCTCGATCCTCATCGTCTGGTCGACATGGAGCGCCGGGGAACGATCGAGCGGGTGGCTCGAGGCGTCTATCGCTTCCCGCTCCTCGAGCCCGATCCGGAACTCGGCCAGCTGGCCGAGGCGACGCTCTGGGCGAATCGACGCGGGACTCTTTCCCACGATACGGCCCTCGATCTGCATGAGCTTTGCGACATCAACCCTGCTCAGATCCACGTCACTATTCCTACCGCGTACCGGCTCCAGAAGCCGGTGCCGAAGCTCTACCGAATCCACCGCGAAGATCTCGAAGGAGGCGAGCGGACCTTCTACGAAGGCATTCCGATCATCACGCCTTATCGCGCGATCGCCGAGGGGATCGAGGCCGGCGTCCGAGCGGACCTGCTGCGCCAGGCGATCGACACGGCTCGGCGCCGCGGCCTCGTTCGCGGTCCGCAGCTGAGGCGGCTCCGCAAGATGCTCGCCGCCAGGGGCCGACGGTGAGATTGGCGCAGCCGGCGAAGGCTGAAGTTGCGCAGCCTCAACCTCCTAACTGTTAGGACGTTGAGGAGCTGCCCTCCGATGGATGAAACAGAACATTTCGTGCTATTCCATCCCTTCGGGCACTCGCCGCCAGGAGCGCCCGAAACGCCGACAATCGCTAGCTGCGGACGTTGTGCTACGTTGTCAACAGATGGCTGAGACGGCCAACATATCGGTGCGCATGAATCGGGAGACGGCGGCGCGAATTCGCGCCCGTGCCGAGGCGCGCGGCGAGCGACTCTCCGATGCCGTGCGCCGCTATGCCGAGGAGGGAGACCGCGCCGAGACCCACCCGGGGATCGTCTTTCGCCCGGGGCCGACGGGACGCCGCGCCGCCCTCGCCGGCGGCCCCGACATCTGGGAGATCTGTATGGCGGCACGCCAGGTCGGGGGCGGGAAGCAGGTTGCCGAGCGGCTCGCCGAGGAGCTCTCGCTCACCCCCGATCGGGTTGCGGTGGCGTTCCGCTACGCGGCCGAGTTCCCGGAGGAGATCGAGGCCAGGATCGAGTTGCACGAGCGCGAAACCGCCCACTACGACTCGCTCGCCGGCAACTGAGCCACCCAGCTCGGCGTGTGAAACTGCTGCTGGACGAGATGTACCCCGCCCGCCTGGCGCGAGCGCTGCGCGAGCGGGGCGAGGACGCCGAGGGTGTCGACGAGCGCGCTCCGTTGCGCGGGCTCGCCGACGAAGAGCTGCTGGCGGTCGCCGCTCGCGAGGAACGGGCGCTCGTCAGCGAGAACGTCGCCGACTTCATGCGCCTCTACGGCGAGTGGGGAGCCGCTGGCCGCCGGCACGCCGGAATCGTGGTCGCGCTCTCTTCGCGCTTCTCGCGCACCCCTGCGGGCTATGAGGTTCTCGTGGACTCGCTCGTCGAGCTCTGCGCGCAGCGCCCCGGGCGCGAGGCGCTCGCCGACGCGGTTCACTTCCTTGCCCGCTCCTGAGGCACAGCGGGCTGGCTAGCTCAGCGCCGGTTGCGACCTACTCGCCCCCGACCACACTCGCGCGCAGCGCGAGCCATCAGTCGAGGTCGAAAGCGGCCATGATCGCTTCGCTGAGCGCTGGCTCTTGACTGTCGAGCAGGACGCCGATCTGCTCTCCCAGGGCATCGGTGGGAATCGTGGTGATGTTGTCGCAGCTGACGACCGAGGGCTCAGTGAGGCCATTTGCAGAATCGACACCCACCTCGCTGGAGAGCCCGCGGATGGTTGTGGTGATCGGCGCGACGGTTACCGTTCTGAGGTGCGGCCGTACAAGCGCACGCGTGAGGATCAACACAGGCCGCGCCTTGTCGAGCTGCGCGACGTGGATCGGCCGCATCAGGCCAGGTCACGCGGCAGGCCAGCCGCGTGCTCGGCGAGCCCTGCGAGCTCCGGGTCCGGGCCGGTGCGGGCGAGGATCCGGGCATCGCGTTCTGCGAGCTCGCGACGACGCTCGCGCTCGAGTGCCCGGGTCACGACAGCGGCCCGGCTGCGCTCGGTGCCGGAGTCGACGATCTCGTCGACGAAGTCAACGAGATCGTCTGGGAGACGCACCGCGATCTGCTTGCTCATCCCAAAATGGTAGCAAAATGGTAGCGCCTATGCTCCCGTCGTCGAGCCGGGTTCGAGCAGCTTGAGGGCGGCTCTCGGCCTATGGATTGCCCCAGTCCTCCAGAATCCGCTCCACCTCGTCGCGGACCAGAAGCCGGGCTTCTGCCCTATTCACACCCGACATGAGCAGCTCGTCGTAGCCGGTATCGCGGTGGCGAACCGACGCGGCGACGGCGAGCCTGAGCGCTCCGGGGTCGAAGGCCCGGCCGGCGGCGCTGCGGCCGACTCTGCCGCTGCCACGCGCGCCCGTGTGGCGAGCGACCTCATCGGCCCGATCCCGGGGACAGCCCGGAAAAATGCGAACGATCTCCGCTGCCATCTCAGCCTGAAAGGCGAGGTCGTGTTCGGCACGACGAGAGCGCTCTCGCTCGCGGCGCCTCTCCCGAGCGTCGGCGTCGGCGAGGCACTCGGCCTCCGCCTGGTCGAGCCCCTCCTCCTCGACCAGGATGCCCTGACGCTCGTAGCGCTTCCGCGCCCGGCTGAAGCGGACGACCACGGCTGAAAGGCCGCTCGCCTTCCTCGCCCGCCGGGTCAGGGCCGCCTCGCCGGCTGGCAGGAAGACAAGGTGATCCATGTCGGCACAGCTCAGGCACAACGGTCCTTTGTCGTCCATCGTCAGCAGGCTCCCGCCGCCGCCGCACTCGGCGCAGCTCCAGTCCTTGAGTGCCGAGACGACGACGATCTCGGACTTCGACTGACGTTTCCGGTCGCCGTCCTCCACCCGTCCCTCAGTCGACCGCCCGGGCACGTAGCGCCAGCCGCAGCGCCTCGCGGCCTGCCGGCGTCACCGTCAGCTCGCCTCGGGAGATGTGCGTCTCGCGGTCGTATTCGTGCTCGTACGTCAGCAACTCCAGCGCCTCGGCCGGCCGGATGGCGTTCCAGGCGTAGACGTGCACGTCGCGAACGTCCGGCGGCTCCCCGGCGGCGTTCCAGCCATCGGCCACGATCGCAGCGTGAACGCGTGCGAGGAACTCGTCGCGGTCGACGACCGGCCCGCCGTCGAGCAGCGCGGCAGCGGCAAGCTCCTGCACGGCGCCGGCAAAGCCGTCCGGTGTGAGGAGATGGGGGGCGACAGCTGCGCGGAGAGCCACCGGATCGCGCAACAGCGAGCGGCCGCGCTTGGTCGTCGCCAGCGTGCGGCCGGTCCTGCGCAGCAGCCTCGTCCGCCGCGCCAAGTCGTGCACTTCGCACAGCCCTGTTACTTCGTCTTCGCGGTGCGGCGGCCCCATCTCCATACGCCACCAGGCCGGAAAGCGCTCAACGGAGGCACGCACCAGGGCCCGATTGAGTGCCCCGGTCTGGGTCAGGCCGATGCCCTCTTCGCCTTGCGCGAGCAACCAGATCAGCGTCCTCAACAGACCGTCTGCATCCGGCGGCGGCTCCGGCGCCGCGGGCGTCTTCAGGATCGGCACAACCGGGGCGACGAACTCCCGACGCGCCCCTCCGCCATCCCGTGCCCAGCTCTCGAGCCGCTCCTCGACGATGACGTCAAGCGGCATCCGGCCGTCCAGCTCCGCTTGGGGTCGCTGCAGAAACTCGGTGACGAGCGCCGTTTGCCGGCGCTTGAACCCTCGCGCCCCGGGATCGACTCCCTCGTCCTCGACCCACTGCTCCAGCTCGCGCGCCACCCGATCGCGCAAGCGCGCCTCCTCGAAGCCCATCATCGAGCGCCAGCGGAGGGCATCCGTATCGGGCGGCTCGAGCCCCGAGGCCTCGAGCGCCTCGCGCAATCGCTCAACTGTGTCCGGCTCTTCAACCTCCCACGCCTCCAGCATCGCCATCGTCTGCTCGGAGGTGCAGATCTCCGCGTAGGCCGTCGCGCCGTCGCCGGCGAGTTCCAGAAAGCGCCCGAGTCGCTCCGCCACCGCCCGCTTCACCTCAAGTGAGGCGAGCAGCTTGCAGGGAAGCTGGTACCAGAGGTACAGCTGCAGGTCGTAGCGGCTGATCTCCACCGGCGCGTCCGCGTGCTCCCGGCCGGCGATCAGCTCAAGCGCTCCTTCGACGTCCCCGGGCGCCTCCAAGTCATGCTCACCCAGCAGCGCGAGCGCCCGCTCGACCGACGTAGAGGACAGATCTACCGGCACGCACCCAGTCTGCCGGAATCGACAGCGAAAGTTGGTCCGTCCTCGTCCCTATGGTGACGGCGATGACACGCCTGAGCCGCAATGCGCCGTGTCCGTGCGGCAGCGGCAGGAAGTACAAGCTCTGCTGCCAGCCTGCCGAGGCTGACGGGATTCGCGGGAAGGCCGCCGTTCATGAATCCCCTGCTAATTCGCACCTTCTAACGCCAAATCGCCGGCCAGAGCCGAGTCATCGCACCCAGGAGGTCGCCGGTTCGAGTCCGGCTAGCTCCATCGCTTGGTTGCTTGCTGGTGGAGATCTCGGCTTGGCGTGCGAGATCAGATGTGACTATAATTCTGGTCATGGAAACCCTGCCGCTGTCGCACGTCAAGGCGCACCTCTCGGAGATCACCGACCGGGTCGAGGGTCAGCATGACCGGATCGTGGTGACGCGCAAGGGGCGCCCCGCCGCGGTACTCGTGAGCCCCGAGGACCTGGAGAGCCTCGAAGAGACGCTGGCGGTCCTCTCGGACCCTGAGCTGATGCGACAGATACGCGAGAGCGAAGCTGAGTTGGAGCGCGGCGAGGAGGGCATCACGCTCGAGGAGCTGAAGGCTGAGCTAGGCAGTCGCGACGCCGCGGCGTGAGCGAAGCGCCTTGGCGCATACGCGTGATGCCCACCGCCCGCCGCCAGCTTCGCCGACTACCGGAGCGCTACGCGGCGGCGGTCGTCGAGTTGCTGCCGGCGATCGCGGCCAACCCGAAACGCCTCGGCAAGCCGCTGCGATTCGAGCTGGAGGGCCGCTGGGCGGCCCGTCGAGGTCCCTATCGCGTGATCTACGCGCTGGACGAGAAGGCACATATGGTCACGGTGCTCGCCGTCGCCCATCGCGCTGACGCCTACCGGCGTCGTTGAATGGACTCCCAAGAAGTACGGGCCCTCGCTACCCGGGAACTCTCGAGCTCGATCTGCATCGGACTGGCTTTCGACCGACCCTTCTGGGAGGGAATGCCTGCCTGCAAGCCCGATCTTCAGCGGGATTCGACATGCGAAGCCGGGCTGGCTAACATCGGCGGCGAGGATGCGCTGTGCTCGGCAAAGTCTTGCGGGCGCGGGGTCATGCCTTGCGCAGCGGCAGCACCCAATGCGAAGTGCTTCCCAGCCCGGGACGCAACAGGAAGGAATCGAGTGTCTTTCGCGGTCTCGCTTTCGCAACTGCTCCTGTGCGTGGTGTTCGCGGTGGCCGGAGTCGCCAAGCTGGCGGACCGCTCCGGCACCCGACGAGCGATCGAGGCGTTCGGGGTGCCGCCGAGCCTGGCCCCCGCGGGCGCGCTGCTGCTGCCGATCGCGGAGCTCGTGATCGCCGCGGCGCTGATTCCGGCCGCCACGGCCCGCTGGGCCGCGCTGGGGGCGGTGGCGCTTCTGGCGATCTTCAGCATTGCGATAGCCCGCACTCTGCGGGCGGGGTCCGCACCCGACTGCAACTGCTTCGGAGGGCTCACCCAGACCGAGGTGGGGCGCGGAACGCTGATTCGCAACCTGCTGCTCGGCGGCCTCGCGGCGTTCGTCGCGCTGGGCGGACAGCCAGTGAGCGCATTCCGCTGGGTCACCGTTCCGGCGGCAAGGGATCGCCCGGGCATCGTCTTCATGGTCGCGTGTCTAGCCGGCCTCGGGTGGTTCTGCTGGCAGTTGTTGCGGCAGAACGGCAGGCTGCTCCTGCACCTCGAGTCCGAGGGCCCCGGTGCAGCCCTCCCGAAGACGGGCGCAAAGGCGCTGCCACCGCTCGAGCCAGGGACGGCCGCTCCCCGCTTCGCCGGCCGGGATCTTCAGGGCGCACCGATCTCGCTCGACTCGCTGCTCGCGCCGGGTCGCCCGGTCGCGCTCTTCTTCACCGATCCCGGCTGCGGGGCCTGCGAGTCGGCCCTCGACACGGTCGGGCGGGCCCAGCGCGACCGCGCGGGCGAGCTGACGCTGGCCGTGATCAGCAGCGGTAGTATCGATCGCATCAAGGAGAAGGCGGCTGAGTTCGCGTTGGATCGTGTCGTTCCCCAGGACGACGAGTCGCTCTTCGACGCCTACCGCGTCTATGGAGTTCCCGGCGTCGTCCAGATCGACGAGCAAGGATCCCTCTCGAGGCCCGCCGCCCTTGGCATCGACGCGGTCCGTGAGGTGGCTCTCGGCACTGCACCGGAACCGCCCCATGAGTCGGTGGGGCTCGCAGCCCGATGAGCCCTGCCGAAAGCACCGTGGGAGTCAAGACGGCGGCGGTTTCGGCCGCGATCGACCCCTACCGCACCCGCCTGGCCGACGACGCAAGGGACTTCACCGTGGCTCTGCTTGCGCTCGCGAAATCCAACGCCGAGAACAGCGGCTCCTTCAACCAGACCTCACCGCAGGACAAGGCGGCGCTGAAGGCATTGGCTCGTTGGCGCCGCGACGCGCAGCACGCTCTGCACAGGGTCAGGACCGTGACCTCTGGTGCGCCCGGCAGGAATCTCGCAGAGAGGTGGCTGAAGGCTCTGATCGCCGCCCTGGACCTCCAGCGCCAGGCGCTGTCGCTCGTCGACCCCAGTCTGGCAGCTGATTCGGCTCGCTCCGCCGGCCAGCGAATCGAGGAATACCTGCGCCTCGAAAACCGCCTCGATCAGGTGCTCGCGTGAACCCCGGGTCGAAAGAGGGATACCGGTGGCTTGACTCGCTCGCTCGCTGGTCGGCTCGTGGCCGCGGCGGCGCCCGCCCGCCCGTGTCCCGCGACGGGGACGTCTCGGCGGTCGCAGACGGCACGACCCGCCGGACCGCGCTGCGGACGGCCGCGGGAGCGGGAGCCGTTGCCCTCTTCGCGCCAATGCGGCTGCTGGAACCGTCGATCGCCGGCGCCGCAACGACGCGGCTAGCGGAATGCAAGTCGGAAAGCAACGAGACGGCCTATGGCGATTTCCAGGCCTGCGTCAAGACTCCCCTGGCGGAATTCGAAGCAGCCTCAGACTTCATCGACCAAGCAAGGAAGCAGCTGCGGGGTGCGAAGAAGGCGGCGGAGCGCAGGCGCCTGCTGAAGGTCATCGATTTCCAGAGCCGGCGGCGAAAGGCAGCCCTGAATGACATGGGATTCTGTAACAAGTCCTTCCTGTCGGACCGAGCCGAAGGCGATGCCAAGTGTGAAGCGTCGAACCAGCCGTCGGGAGAAACCGGCGGCGGCGGGACGGGCGGAAGCGGCGGCTGCGAAGCGGGCTACCTGCTTTGCGGCACCTACTGCTGCAACACGGCCTACGCCTTCTGCCAGGGCTGCAACGGGACCCCGATCTGCTGCCGGATCGAAGGCAACTGCTGCCCCAGCGGCTGACGATCGCGGCGGCTCGCCGCGATCGTGCTCTCGGCACTCGGACCCTCGATCGCCTCGGCATAGGCGCCGTGGCGGGTGCTCGATGGGGGGCGGATGGCGATTCCGTAGGCCTGCTTCATCGCCGTTGCCAGGGCTTGCTTGAAGGTGTGGCCGTGCCAGGCGTGGGGCTCGGCGGCGCGGCCCACGTGGAGGTGGACCAGCTCGTGGAGGAGCGTCTCCAGGATGTCCCCGGGGCGGATTCCGGGATAGGCGGTGACGGAGAGGCGAAACTCGGTGGGGATGGCGAAGCCGAGGCGGCTCGGGCGCTTGCCGGCTCGCCGCACCTTGAGCGCCGGCTTGCGTTTCGCGAGCGGGCCGCCGGCGAAGAGCGGCAGCGTCCGCAGCCGTTCGAGCTCCTGGTCCAGCGCCACGCCCCCGACCAGGTAGTAGGAGCGATGGCGACGCGGAGCGGCAGACGCTCGGGGGGCGCTCTTCGGGGCCCGTCGGAGGAACTTGGTCACCATCGCGAGCGAGAGTCTTCACTGCGCTACGGACGGGTCGCGACGATCGAGCTGGCGCTGGGCGAGATCTCCGTTCGCGTGATCGCGATCGACGAGGTGATCGCCTTCTTGCCGGGGAGTCGCTTGAGGGCTTGCTCCCCTCCGCGGCGGCTGCGAACGGCGCGTCGCGGCGCGTGTGAGCGACGATCCATACGTCTACCCGGGCACCGATGTCCTGCACAAGAACGATCAGGGTCACGACGATTGCGACGCCGCCCCAAAAGACGATGATCTCTCCAAATTCGTCACCTGAACCGGACAAGAAGCCAAGCGCCGCGCCAAGCGCATGCAGGACGAAAAAGCCAATCCAGAAAACGGAATCGTCTCGATTGGCAGCTCGACTGGCGAAATTTCTGCCGATATCGCATATACGTCGTGATCAATCGCCATTCTCACGAAGGGTCTGAGATCCAGCGGGACCCAACGTCGAGATGGTTGCCGAGGCGCTCTAAGTGCTGGTCGAAGTGCAAGATTCCAATGCCCGCGTCCTGGGCAGCGGCGGCTACCGCCAGGTCGGCGAGAGGGAAGCGATGGGCGCCGTGGGAGCCGCCCGCTGCCAACTCGCGCATCGTCGCCAGGGCCGCGCGCTGCACGCTGCGATCCATCGGAACCTCTCGCAGGCCCTCCAGCGTGCGCTCGACGGCAGCGATCCCCTCGGACCCTCGTGCATCGACCATCAGCTCGTAGCGCACCGGCCAGCACCAGCAGACGTCGCCGCGCTCGATCGCTCCGAGCAGCAGATCGCGAGCGCCGCTGTCCCGGCGAGCCTGCATCCAGGCGGAGGTATCTGCGAGTACGGGGCCGGCGCCGTCCCAGAGCCGGATCGACATCAGGCCGCGGGCGGTGCGTTCAGGCGATCGACCGCGGCGAGGTCGAGTTCGAACTGCCCAGCATCCATCGCCTCGAACAGGGCCTCGGCGGCGACACGGCGGTTGCGTCCGGCCTCCAGCTCGGCCTCCGCCCCCTCGACGGCGAGGCGGCGCAGCAGCGTCGCATCGGCCTCGCGGGTGCCGGTGGCGGCGCGCACCCGCGCCAGCGCCTCCCCCAGTTCGGGGTCGGCGGTAACGGCGATTCGTGGGTGCTTGGAAGGCATGGCCAACACAGTGTAGCTCTCAGGGGTTACTCCAGCCGGACTCCGGCAGCGATGCTCCCCTGTGCTTCCGCACCGCCGGCTACGACTTGACTGCCGCTATTTCGGTGCTCGCAACGAGCGTCGGGCGTGCGATCGGGCCATACGGCACAAAGGGGGGTGAGCGGGAGGCCGAATATCAGCGGCGCTCAGATCCAGGTTCAGTGCAGCCGCCCCGAAGCGGGCGGCGATTCGAAGGCTATGAGGGCGACGGTCATCGGGATCGGCTCCTCGCCGGACTTCGCCAGCCGGGCCTCCGCCCTTTTCAACTCCTCGCCGACGAACTCGAACAGGGCGTCGATCCTCTCGATGATGCGGTCCCAGCCGAGCTGGTCGAGGACGAGGGGAATCCACGTGAGGTGACGGTCGGTGCGCGCGTCCATCGTTCCGGCCTCGATGGCCTCGCCTGCGCTTGCGAACACGGACTCGAAGATTGCCCCGCTGTCGGTGTCCTTGGACGACCGCGACAGGGCGGGCCAGTTCGCACCATCGAGAACCGGCGGGCGCGCGGCCTGGTAGAAGCGCTCCTTTCCGCCTCGCCGCTTGCCTCCCACCTTCGTGTCGACCGCGACGAGCCAGTCGAACTCCCTGAGGACCCTGAAAGCGCGGTAGACCTTGGCTTTGGTGATGTCGCCGCCGCCGAACTCCTCGTAGAACTGCTTCGCGCTCATCGCACGAGTGCCGAGTTCCGCCAGGATCAGGATGCGCAGCGGGTCGATCATCGCTTTCGCCATGCGTATGTAGTACGGATACGCCGAGGCCCGAGGCGCACCCGCCTTGACGAGCTCCCCGCGAAGATGATCTGGCGTAAATGGATCTGGCGGCGATTCGAAAACTGCGAGTGCGGCCGTCGCCGGAATCGGCTGCTCGGCGGAGATGGCGAGGCGGGAGTCCGCTCTCTTCAGCTCTTCCAACATGAACCCGAACAGACCGTCGGTCCGCTCGAGGATGCGATCCCAGGCGAGCCGATCGGCGAGGCAGGGCAGGCAAGCCAAGCGGCGATCGGGGCGAGCGTCCATGGTGCCGGCCACCAAGGCTCCTTCGGCCTCTTCGGCCAAGGTGATATACGCCCCCCAACTGTACAGTTCCCGCATCGCTCTCGGCAGGGCAGGCCAGGTGTTGCTGTCGAACATCGGTAACTGGACGGCGCGATAGAGGCGCTCGACCCCGCCGCGTCGCTTTCCCCCCGTCCTGGTTTCCACGGGCACGAGCCAGCCGTGTCGCGAAAGCTCCTTGAAGTTGTCGGTGATCCTCGAAATCGCGCCGCCTCCGTGCTCTTCCTGGAACGTCGTCGAGCTCATCGGCCGAACGCTCGCCGCGATCATGATCTTGGTCCGCAGCGGAGCGGACAGCACCCTGGCCATGCGGCGAAGGCACCGCAACGAGTCGACCATTCCGCAGGGCTCGTTAACGAAGTACGCCAACTGTCTCTCCTCCATTGGGGGCTACCGCGCTGTGCTTTCGAGTCTAGAGAAGTCTTGACTGGGAACACTTCGATCCGCAGCGCGGTCGCAGCTGAATCTCTAATGCTCATTTTTTATTGAGCAAATTCACGCAGGGGAGGGGGTGACGAAATGAAGATCGCAGCTGTCAGCATGACGACGCCTGCGCTGTCGGTTTCGAAGGGCGGCTAGAACGCCGGGTCACGGGCCGGGGCCGCGATCGGGACGCGGTGCGGCTCCGGCACTGCCCCGGGTTCCATAGGTGAGGCTACCTTCATTTTCAAAAGTCCGTGTGAATGCCGCGCTCAGTATTCCTACACTGCCGCACTAGTTCCTAATAGCTCAGCAGAGTGGCTTCGAGAGAGAGGAATCGCACAATGGGAAAGTCTGGTCGGCAGAGCAAGGCGAAGAAGGGCTCCCGGGCGGCCGGGGGCGGCTCAAACGGCGGCAAGCCCTACGCGGAGGAGGGGCTTCTCAAGGCCATCAACCATCCGCTCCGGCGTCAGGTCCTGCGTCTCCTGCATTCGTCCGGCGAGTCCGTCAGCCCGATCCAGATCGAGAGGGAGCTGGGGCTGGGAGGTGCGGTCGGCGAGAAATTGAGCAGCGTCAGCTACCACGTGACGGTGCTGTCCGGCTACAACGCCATCGAGCGCGTCGGCGAAAGGCAAGTTCGCGGCGCGATGGAGCACTTCTACGCCTCCAACGTCGAGGACGTCGCCTGGCTCCGGGGCGTGCTGAGCCGGACTCAAGAGTCCGACGAAGAGAAGCTCTGGCCCAAGGGCCGGCCTCGAGGCAACCGCAAATCGGCGGGCGAGAAGACGCCCAAGCGAACGCCCCGTTAGACACCCTTGCCCGTCTTGGTGGCCGAGGAAGACCGGCTCCTCGAACATGCAGTCTTCGTCATGGTCCTCGACCTCCACCCCGAACGCCTGACCGGCTCCGAGCTGGCCACGAAGATCGCCGGGGAGAGAGGGCTCGAGCGCGATGCGGTTTGCCAGGCGATCGGCGGCCTCTGCGGCTCCGGCGTGCTCAGGCGTGCCGGCGAGGTCGTGGAACCGACACACGCCGCGGTCCGGGCCGCGGAGCTGCTCGCAATGCCATGAGAGACCTTCCACCAAGAGCGGGGGCGCAGAGGCGCGGGCAGGGGGAGGGACGGGGGAGGTGAGCGACCCGCTCCGCGGAGTACTCAAGCACGAAGGCCGGCTGGACCTTCTTTGCTGTCTGAAGACCGAAGGGCCGATGACAGTGGATGGCCTGAGCGAGAAGACCGGGAAGTCCCCGACCGCCGTCGCCTACCTGCTCGATCCGCTCGACGAATATGGCGTCATCCGGAGGACCGGAGAGCGGATCGGCAACGAGCCGTTATACGAAGTCCGCCTCGACGATCAGCCCGCCTGGGTGCGAGAAGCAGTCGAGGAGCACTGCGGCAGGGCTGGGCGCGAGCACGGGAGCGCCTGAAAACGGGATACCCGAGAGACGGCTGAATGCCCGCCGCCTGACGCTACTTCCCCACTGCGGAGGTCGTCGACGGCGGCGAGCTGTCGGCTTCGTGCGGGACCATGATCTCCGCCGCCTCGTCGGGGGTGATGTCGGGATAGAGGGTGCGGAGCACGGCGACCGCCACGACCCCGCCGGCGAGCTGGGCGACGATGAAGGCGGGAACCGAGGCCGGGGCGATGCCCGCGAAGGTGTCGGAGAACATGCGCCCGATGTCGATCGCGGGATTGGCGAAGCTGGTCGAGCTGGTGAAGAAGTAGGCGGCGCCGATATATGCACCGACCGCGGCCGGCGCCAGGTTGCCGCGCCGGGTCCGCGCCAGCGAGAAGATCACCAGGAGCAGACCGAGAGTCGCCACCACCTCGGCGAACAGGTGCGAGGCCGAGGCGCGGTGGTTGGTCGAGATGCTGATCGCCGCGAGGGCGAACATCGCGTTGGCGGCGACGGCGCCGGCGATGCAGCCGAGAACCTGGGCCGGGATGTAGGCGAAGGCGTGGCGCCAGCGCAGGCCGCCGAAGCCGGCGTCGACCAGGGAAACGACCGGGTTGAAGTGGGCCCCCGAGACGGGGCCGAACATGAGGATGAAGGTGAACAGGCCGGCGGCGGTCGCCGCCGCGTTCTCGAACAGCTGCAGCCCGGTGTCGCCCGGCGAGAGCTGCGCCGCCGCGATACCCGATCCGACCACGGTCGCGGCGAGGAAGGCCGAGCCGAGGAACTCGGCGAAGAGACGCCGGGGTAGGGGCGCGTCGGTCACCCCCGCGGCGCCGGCTCGTCGCAGGTCTCAGCCGTCATGTCTCCACTCCTCTCCTCACGCATCGCGCTGATCCTAACATTGACAAATGTGATTTCAATAGATATACATAAATAGATGCCCGTCGATTTGGAGCTGACCCCCAAGACCAAGCGCCCTGCGGGTGAGCCCTGTTGCGAGCCCGTCGTCTATCCCGACGTCGAGCGCCGGGAAGCCGCGCGGATGGCGGCGGTCGCCAAGGCGCTCGGCGATCCGGTGCGCCTGCAGCTGGTCGACGTCCTGCGCAAGCACGCCGGCAAGGTCTGCGTCTGCGAGCTGGTCCCGCTGTTCGACCTCTCTCAGCCCACCGTCTCCCACCACCTCAAGGTGCTGCGCGACGCCGGGATCGTGGGCTCCGAGCGACCTGGTCTGTGGGCCTATTACTACGTGGTCCCCGACGCGCTCGAGGAGTTCTCCGCATGGCTGAGATGACCGACGCTGAGGAGATCCGCGAGGCCGTTCGTGCCCGCTACGGGGCCGCCGCGGCCAGCGTCAGCGGCGGCGAGGCGGGTGGGTCGTGCTGCGCGGCGGAGAACCCCCTGTCCGACGAGCAGACCAGGGTGTTCGGGGCGGGCCTCTACGGCGACGACGCCCATGCCGAGCTTCCCGACACCGCGACGATGGCCTCGCTCGGGTGCGGCAATCCGACTGCGGTCGCCGAGCTGCGTGGTGATCTCGAACTGTGTGATCAACCTTTCGGGTGACAAGCCGGCGGTGCTGGCAGGGGCGGCTCGTCGAGATCACCGAGACCCACCGCGTTCACGAAAAAGCTGCGTCGGCGATCATCCGCGCCCGCAAGCCGACGAAGGGGCCGCTTCAGCCGGACGGGAGAGTCGCTCCGTGCAAAGCGCAAGTGGCTCCGCGGGTCGCGGCGCTGCCGGTGGTCGTCCGCAGGTAAGCGGCTTGAGCTCAACGGGACGCACCGATAGTGTCGGAGGCAACCGACCAGAGGAGACAACATCACGCCAAGCGACAATCTCACGCCCCAGCGACAGGACTCCGCGCCGCAGGAATCGGACAGCGCCCGCGGGAGCCTGACCGGTGCAAACGAGAGCCTGGCACCCCTGGAAGCCCCTCCCGAACCAACTGCCGCAGAGCGTCAGGTGGCCGATCTGATCCAGATCGAGACGGACCCGGAGACGGCCGCAGCCGTCCTCGATCGGGTGCCACTCTGGTTTCACACGTTCTCGCTCGACCGCTCCAGGGAGCTCTACACCCACGGCGTCGCCCGCGATCACCGCTACCGGGTCCCCGCCTTGCCCGAGGATTTTGGCGGCATGAGCGTGCTCGACATCGGCACCTTCGACGGCTTCTACGCGTTCCTCGCGGAGGCGCGCGGGGCGGGGCGGGTCGTTGCAATCGACAACGAGCAGTACAGGGAGTGGGTCAGCTCGCGCTGGGGTGTCGAGTTGCGGGGAGGCGAGGGGTTCGCCGCGATCCGGGAACTGCTCGACTCCGAGGTCGACTACCAACGCATCGACGCATTCGATCTGGACGAGCTCGGCGAGACGTTCGACTTCATCCTCTGCTTCGGGATCCTGCACCGGGTGGAGAACCCGCTGGGGCTGCTGAAGATCATTCGACGGCGCCTCGCGGCCGGCGGGCGGGTGCTGCTCGAGACCCACGGGGCGGCGGATCGGACTCTCGATTCCGCGGCGGTCCACATCCCCGCGCCGGGAGAGGTCTATGCCCATGATGACTTCGTGTACTGGGGCTTCACCCCCGCCGGCCTGGACGCGATGGCTCGCCATGCAGGCTTCGAGGGCTTCGAGCTGATCGACACGCCGGTGATCGACGGCCATCCGCGTGTGCTCGGGGCGCTTCGCTCCGGCCCGCTCGACTGATCGCGGCCCCAGAGCGGCGGGCGGCGGTTCATCCACGCGAGCAATACAGCAAAACATCTGCTTTCCAGGGCCTTAACAACTCCGGAGGGGTTTCGTGGTCCGATTCGGGGTGGATCGGAGATGGCCTTGGCACTGCCCCCGCTATATGCACACCGGCTCGGCCGCCACTACGGCCCGGACTCCTCGGCGGCCGCCCTTCGCCATACCCTGACCGGCCCGGTCGAGGGCCTCGAGACCGATGTATGCCTGACCGCCGACGATCGGCTGGTCCTGCTGCACGATCCGCTGCTCACGCTCGGCACCACGCTTGATGGCTGGGCGCGCCAGAGGACCGCTGAGGAGATCCGATCGGCGCTCATCCGTGACTCCGCGGGAGAGCCGACGGCGGAGCACCCGCTCCTGCTCGAGGAGCTGATCGACCTGGTGCCGGAAGCGGTCAGCCTCCAGCTCGAGGTCAAGGCGCACGCCGACCCGGCCCTTGCCCGCCGCACCGCCGAGACGCTCTGCGAGCGGCTTCGGGGGGAGCCGATCCGCGACCGAGTCGAGGTGATCAGCTTTCATGGCGAGGCGTGCGCTGTCGCCTCCGCAAACGGGATCCCGTCCCGCCTCGTGATCTGGGCCGACTACGCGCTCGAGGCACTCGCTTCCTGGGCTCTCCGGAGCGGAGTGAACGGGATCTCGGTCGAGCACTTCCTGCTCTCCGAGCGGTTGGTCGGGGTGCTTCGGGACGCCGGGCTGAGCGTCAACGCCGGCACTGTGAACCACCCGGAGCTCCTAAGCCGGGTGCTCGAGTTCGCTCCCGATGCGATCGGCACCGATCGCCCGCACGAGCTTCGCGCGGCGGCCTCCTCTGTCGTTGATCGGGTCACGGCCGGGGCTCAACCCAGGACTCGCTCATCGGCCGTTTCGTCAACCACAGCCCTGAACCGCGTGGCAGCAACCCCCGCGTGAGCGCCTGGCGCCAGGCCCGTGCGATCGCCCCGCTGCCCGGTGTTCTGTCGGTGCTGGCGCCGGCGGATCGGGTTCGGTCATGCGTTCAAGCCTCCTCGGAAGCTTTCATTACTCGTATCACAGGTGATACATTAATGCCATGGCCAAGGTCAGCATTCGCGATCTGCGCAACCACGGCGGCGAGGTGGTCGATCGCGCCGCGCGCGGAGAGCAGATCACGATCACGCGTTCCGGCAGGGCGGTTGCCGAGCTGCGGCCGCTACGTCCGCCGCTCTCGGCCGAAGCGCTGCTGAGTCGCTGGCGCCGGCTACCCGCGGTAGATCCGGCCGCCTTGCGCGCGGATGTCGACCGGCTGCTCGACCCGCGCCTGTGAGCGAAGGGGCTGAGGCTCCGACGCGGGGTGTCCTCGACACTTCGACGGTCGTCCTCCTCCAGCGCATCACGGACGCGGGCGCGCTGCCCGCCGAGCCACTGATCACGGCCATCACCCTGGCCGAGCTCGCGGTCGGCCCGCTCGTGGCCGAGGGGGACGAGGAGCGCGCCACCCGTCAGGCCCATCTGCAGCAGGCCGAGGCCGATTTTGCCCCGCTCCCCTTCGACGACGCCGCCGCCCGCGCGTTCGGAGGGGTCGCCGCATCGCTGCGGCGCGCGGGCCGAAAGGCTGCCGCCCGCGCCTATGACGCGATGATCGCCGCGACGGCGTTGGCCAACGATCTGCCCATCTATACGTGCAACCCGGACGACTTCGGCGGCATCGACGGGCTCGAGGTGATCGCCGTGCCCGTGCCTGAGTAGGTCCCGGCCGGGCGAGGCGCTCGCGCTCATCCCCGAGCTCCCGGCGGGCGCGCCGCCGTCCTCGCCGGCGGCGAAGAGGCTGCGGAGGCGTTTCTGCGCGAGTGAGACTGGGAGGCCTACAAGCGCGACTGCCGCGCGTCGACTCCGTAGGCGCTCACCCTTGCGGCGGCCTCGACCAGAGGGTCCGCAGCACGCGCAGGGCGTTCTTCGAGGTCATCAGCTCGGTTGCCTCCGCGCCGAACTCCGCCGCCATCGCTTCCTCCAGCTTCGGCAGGTCGGCCATCGTCTCCAGGCCCTTCATCGTCGGTTTGACGAAGCCGTCGAAGTCGGTGCCGAGGGCGATGTGCTCGTAGCCGCCGGTGATCGCGGCGATCTTCCGGATGTGCTTGAAGATGACCTCGAGCGACTCCTCGAGCGACTCGGTGTAGCTGTCGCGGATGCCGTCGTTGAGCTGGTGCTGGGCCATGATCAGGCCGACCACCCCGTTGCGCTCCCTGATCCTGCGGAGGATCGGCTCGTCGGGCATGTACTGCTGCTTGCCGAAGCGATAGCCGGAGTGGGTGGAGACGACCGGGAGCTCGCGGTCCGGGTCGAGCTCGCGGTCGAGCAGGTCGAACACCGCGTGGATCGCCGGCGGGTCCATGTGGCAGACGTCGATCAGGATCCGGTTGCGGACCAGCCCGCGCACGACCGCCCTCCCGCGCGGGGTGAGGCTGTCCCTGCGGTGCTGGGGGAAGACGAGCCGGTAGAGGGGGTCCGGCAGGAACGGCAGGGCCGGCGCGTTGGTCGCGACCTGGCGGAAGAAGAGGTGGGCGACGGTGACGTAGGCCACCCCTTTTTCCGCCAGCGTGGCGCAGTTGCGGCCGATTTCCTCGTCGCCGTCGCCGAGGTGGAAGCCGCCCTCGACCGCGTGGACGAGCGCGATCGCCCCGTCGGCCAGGCAGCGGTCGAGCTGCTCGAGGCCGGTGACGATCCGGATCGTGGACCCGCCGTGCGTCTCGACCTCTGCTTCGACCGCGGCCAGGTCCTCGAGCAGCCCCGGGAAGTAGTCGGGTGCGGGCGGCGCGGCGTAGGGCTTGCTCAGGTCGATCTCCTCGAAGGCGCGGTAGAGGACCGACATCGCCAGGCCGACGTTCCCAGCGGCCATCTTCTCGACCGAGATGCGGGGACCGCTGGTCAGCGTCTCGTCGCTGCCGATCTTCATCGCCAGCCAGAGGACCGCCGCCTGAATCCTGTCCCGGAGGGTCGGGCGATGGCGCACCGTGCGCATCAGGTTCACCGTGGAGCCCGGCGTCGCGTCGCTGACCACGTGCATCGGGTAGTGCGCGTGCAGGTCGGCCCACATCGTCGGGCCAACTGTACATGAATGCTCGGGTAACTATCGTATGGTGTGGGTGTGCTTCCGGACCCGGTGAAGCGGTGGGCTCCGAGGGTGGGGGTTTCCCTGGCCGTCCTCCTCGGCCTGCTCGGCCTCGCCGACGCGGTCGACGTCAGGATCGCCGTCGCCGCCGGGCTGGTCGCCCTGCTCGCGGCGTGGCCCCGCTGGCGACGGCTGCCGAGAGTCGACCTCGCGGCGGTGCGAGGCGCCGGCGCCCTCCTGCTCGCGGTCCTGGCTCTGGTGGGCGCCAACGTCGTCCTCCACCTCGTCGTTCACACCCTCGACCTGCCGCGGCTTCCGATCCTGGCCGGGCTGATCCTGGCGCTGCTGGTGTTCGCCGCGGTCGTCTACTGGTCCCTGCGCAGAGCGCCGTACGGCAAGCTCCCCTCCCTGATCGCGGCCGCGGGGCTGGCGATCCTCGTCCTCCTCGCGACGCCGATCCTCGTCGGCGTGCTGACGACGAAGAGCAGCGTCGTTCCCCAGCCCGAACCGGTCGCATCGAAGCTCGACGTCCTCGTCGTCACCGGCGGCCGGCCCCGGGCCGCTCCGCCGGAACTGCCGCCCGACCCCTCGCTGGAGGAATTCGACGTCGGCTACTCGGTCGGCTTCGCCGGCGGCGGCGGCGTCCGCTGGACGCTCGCCGGTGGCGAAAGCCGCGGCGAGGCCATGCGGGCGATCGCCGAAGGGAGGGCGCGGCGAGCCGAAGCCGAAGCGCCGACCCCGCGCCCCGGCGCCGACTCCGTCCTGCTGCTGCTCGTCGACGGCACTGCGCCGGTCGTCGAGACCCCGGCCGAGCTGCCGAACCTGCCGGAAGAGCAGGGTGAGATCGAGCGCTGGCAGCGGATCGCGACCGCGGCGGCGGCTCCGGGCACCCCCACCTTCGCCCTGCTGCAGACCACCGGCAAGCGCCGGCTCGCTCGCTGGACGAGGCGCTTCGCGGGCCAGGGCGAAGCGGTCTCGATCCAGGCGCTCGAAAGCCGGACGGTGGCCGACGCGGCGGTGCGGCTGGCGGTCGCCGCGCCGACCTCGCGGGCCGACTTCTCGCTCGCGATGGAGTACCGGCCGGTGCTGCTGTTCGATCGCGAGGAGCCCGACCCGTGGCCGCTTTCGATCGCCTCGCTGTTCGCCGCAGGCCAGGTCCGCCTCTGCCACGACCTGAACGTCACCGGGACCGACTGCGACGCCGAGCCGACCCGGCGTCCGCGTGAGCTCGAAAGCGGCGGCACGCATCTGCGCCTGGAACTGCTCGGCTCCACGCAGCTGAGGAGGCTTGCCCGGCGGGAGCTCATGGCGCAGCGCGAGCAGACGGCGGCCACGGAAAGTCCCGCCGTGCCCGCCGAAGGCGCGCCCGGCGCCGCTCCGGAAGGAACCCCGCCGCCCGGCACGGCGCCGACCGGCGCGCCCGGGCCCCCGCCCGGCGCGGGGACCGCGATCTACGTCCATCCGAGCTCGACCGTGCGCGACGAAAGGCACCTGCTCTACCTCGACTACTGGTGGTACCTGACCGATAACCCGGTCGCCGTCGGCGACGGCGCCCTCTGCGGCGCCGGGCTGGTGATCGCCGGCGTCACCTGCGACAACCACCAGTCCGACTGGGAGGGACTGACCGTGGTCGTCGACCGCAGCAAGGCCGAGCCCAGGGTCGTCGCCGTGCATTACGCCCAGCACGGCGACGTGGTGCGCTACGACTGGCGGCAGCTGCGCGAACGCTGGGACGGCAACCCGAAGATCGCCGAGCTCCTCGCGGGGGTGAGCGACGCCTCCACCCGGCCGCTGGCCTTCATCGCCGAAGGCACCCACTCCACCTACCCGATCCCCTGCGGCAACTGCAGCCAGGTCGCCGCCGCGGAGCTCAACGACGGGCCGCACCGGGGCGACTTCGGCTGGGTCGGCAACGACAGCGGCGCCTGCGGCCGCTCCAGCTGCCTGCAGATGCTCCCCACCCACGACGCCGGGCGCGAGCCGGCGCTCTGGAACGCCTTCGACGGGCCCTGGGGCGAACACCACTGCTTCCTCACCTACTACTGCGACTCCGGCTCGCCCCCCGCCTCCCCCGGACACCAGGGCCGTTACCTACACCCCGCCCGGTACGACGGCTTCGTCGACCGCGAGTGGCGCTTCCGGCGCGCGCCCTACGAAGAATGAGCAGCTCAGCCGATCGGGCGGGCGAATGCGGGTCGGGCTTGAGCTACCCCGAGGACGGGGACGACGAGTAGCTCAGCGATGGGAACCGGGCTACCGGGTCGCGCTCGGAATTCGCGCAGAGCAGGAGCAGACCCAGAATCGTGGCCCCGACTTGCAGCAGCCGTAGCCGAGGCCGATCCTCTTGCGGCGATTGACGCGCCGGCTAGCCTTGAGGATGGAAACCGCGTCGCCGGTAACGAGAGGTGAGTATCCAGCGGCCGTGGTTGGAGCATGAAGTGGCCGACCCGTACTTCACTTCGACGGCGGCTGGCGCGCTGTGGCATTCCCAACCGCGGATGTATATGAAGCACCCCGAACCAACGCAGAGTCCCTTCTTCGCCCGCTGGAAATAGGTGCGGATTAACCGGTGGGCCGTGCGGCAGCGAACGCCGGTAGTGGCCTTGAAGTACAAGCGCCTCGGACCGACAACCGTTCCGATCACCAGCGATCCGCACCGATGCGGTTGCGCTTGGGCTGAACTGGGGGCGGCTAGCAGCAACAGCGCTGCGATCATGGCTCCGACTCCAAACACTTGCGCGAAACCCGACGGGGAGGAGGACATAGACGGCAGCTTATCCACGTACTGAGAAAGCAACAACCTATGAGGCGTAAGGCATACCTTGCCCAGGAGTTCGCCGACCCTTCCGCGTGAGACGGGTGCTGCCGAGCGCCAGTGGCCAGCGCGTCGTCTACGGGCCCAGCGCAATGGCCGCAGGTATCACCGGGGCAGCTGGTGCGGCGCGAAGCGGCGGCGGACACCGGCCCGGCGCGCCAGGCGCCGGAATTGCGTTCGTGCCGCGGCGGCCGACCACGGCCTTCCCGCCGTGGGCCCGCTGACCACACAGAAAAGCGCACCAACCGGCTGGATCGGCGGGGTAACTGCGGCCCTTGTTCTGCGGAGCGCGACCGGTGTGGTAGCCAGGGAGTGTGGCTGGCGAGCGTCGACGGCCTGCGGCGTCAAGTTGAGTAACGGGGTTCATGGTCTCCTCCTCGGATTGGTTTGAGCAGATCGGAGGCCACAGGATCACTGCCTGATCGCTGAAGAAATGGCCGCGACAATGCAATTGGGCTGGGCCCCTCGTCATGGGAGACCTTTGGCGGCGGGAAGGGCTCGGACCCGCGCCCCGTCCCGGTAGAATGCTGTTATGACCGTCAAGGAACGCCTGCAGCGGGTCGTTTCCGAGATGAGCGAGGAGGAGGCCGCCGACGCCCTCGCGCTGGTCGCTGGCGCCCGCGCCGGGGCCACGCCCTCTGACATCTACGGAACGGCCTGGGGGAAGGTGCTCGCCGACGTCGACCCCCAGGCGCTGTCTGTGACTGGCGCGCCCACGATCTCAATCCCGGACGGCATTCCCGACGTTAAGTGAAGTCCGACGAGGTCCTGATCAGGGCCCTCACGGCAGGCGATCTACCCCCACTCGACGCCTTTCGATGCAGCACGGGGACACCGTGGGAGGACGCGGTTGAGGCGCAGATCCGCGGTCCCCTGCCGCAGCGCTACCTGGCCTCGCCGCCGCGCTTCGACGGCAGAATGCTGATTGGGGCCGGCGGAGACGGGGAACGTCCTCGTCATCGGCGCCCATCACATCGAGCCGACTCTTGAGCCCGACGTCGGCTATACGGAGGTCGTGGCAGTCTCTCTGCGAGCCCGCGGCACGCTCGTGCAGTTGCCCGAGGGACGGGAGGTCTCGCTGGGAGAGTTGATGCTCCTTGCGATCTTCAAGCAGATGATCGCCCTCGGTCGACACCCACGCACCTTCGTCCGGGTCGACCGCCGCAATCGGCGCAGCCTGGCGCTGTGCGACCGTATCGGCCTTACCGACGAGCGCCCCGACCCTCACTCCGACCTTCTGGTTCAGCGTTGGGGCGAGCTACCACAGATCGCCTGACGATCGCACCCGGCACGGGCTCTTGCGTATCGCGCAAAGCGAGAGTCGCAGGCACGAAGCTGATCCGCCAGTATGCGAGTGATACCTCTCTAGACAAGACCGACCCAACAAGAAACGAATCGCTCGATTACAGACTCCACACAAAGCGGACCGATGCGAGCTTGCTTACAGCCGTGCTAATCTCAGCGCAATCTAGTTCGACAGGGAGAGAACCCAGTGGCTGGAAAGTTGTGTTTTGTCGCGATGCCATTTGGTGAAGGTCCGGAGTATGCGGGCAGGGAGCGTGAGTCGACTTTCATCTTCGACAGCATCATCACACCCGCCGCTGCTGCCGCGGCAGAGCAGTTCCAAAAGACGCATGGGGATACGCAAGACAACGTCCTCGAGGTCTGCAGGGAGCTTGAGACTGTGGACTCCGGCGACATCACGCAGAGTATCATCCGTCACCTCGCTCATTCACATATTACGATCATCGACTTGACGGGTCGCAATCCAAACGTATTTTTCGAGCTAGGCGTACGATTTGCACTCAAGCGAAACGGCACGATTCTCCTTACGCAGAACCGTGCAGAAGTACCGTTTAATATTCAGCAGTTCCGTGTCGTCGAGTACGACGCGCAATTCGACGGAATTGCGCTTTCAATCGAACGGCTAACGAGTGCCATTGCCATGGCGCTCAAGACGCTTGGGGCGCGCAGCGCGCCAACGACCGACAGCCTCATCTTCCAGGCCCTACCGGAATTGAAGGTGTCCGGACCCGGACTCACCGAGGAGGCCCCCGCAGTATCGACGGACGTTACCTGGGAGGAATATTGGCAACGAACCAACCACATTGAGCACGAGCTCGCCCAGCTACACAACACCGGTGCGTACTCCCCTGATGTGCTGATTGGTGTCTCCAATGGTGGATTGTTTCTGGCAGACACCTGCCTACGAATCGTCTATGGAAATAACATCCCGATCATCTGTCTTTGGGCGCAGCGTAGCAAGGACCAGTATTTCGCCAACGCAATCAATGACGCGATGATTTCGCCGACCGTCTTCGACAAACTTCAAGCCGATAGTGGAGCGAACGGCGACCGGGCGCTTCGTGTGCTCGTTATGGATGACATCGTTGGCACTCAGCGAACGTTTAGTCAACTTATCGACTATCTCAAAGATCGACTCGGCGCTGGGTACGAGGATATTGAGGTGCGCTTTGTATTTATCTTTACGCCGCGAGAGGATAACTTGACCAAGCTTCAGGGCTTCCTTCTGTCCGCCGACACCGTGGTGGCTAGAAAGTACCAGCATATGGAGCTTGAGCAGATCACCACGAAGAGCCAGTTGCCATATCGGAAGAACATTCACTACGGTGACGTTTCGAGTCGGGAGGTGGAAGTAAACCAGTAAGCAGCCGGATCTGGCTGCGGCTGTCGTTTCCGCGTGGTTGCGAGCGCGTTGACGGCGAGTCGAGACATGCCCGCTTCGGACGAGGAGGAGAAGCGGGAGGTCAAGCTCCTCCTTGCACGGTGGGTAGATGCCGAGGTTGAGCAGGCCGACCCAGGCTGGTCCAGATCTCCCATGTTCCCGACGGGGCCACCCTGGCCCGGCAATGCTCGCGCGAGTCAGGCGCCGCTGTCGAACAGCTCGTTCTTGGGGTGCTGCTGATCGAGCAGGGCCTCAGCCTGTTCGGACCCGACGACGGGTAGACCGCTCGGATCGAGCAGGCCGGCCTGTACCAGCACGGTCGCCTGGTCCCAGTAGATGTGCTCATGGCTGACCTTGCCGTCTTCGAAACCGACCACCACGACAACCGGGACCGTTATCCGGCGCCCCGTCGGCGGAATCCCGGGAAGCATGATGTCGAGCGGGCGATCGTGGGTGAAGGTCATCATGAGCTCGTCGACGACCTGTGTCTCACCGACGGTCCTCGAGACCTGTCGCGTCTCCGTGTCATCCGGCCACTGGCCGATGAAGTGGTGGCCGTAGAAGTCGCGCACGCCGGCGGTTCCATTGCCGCCGGTGATCGTGGGTACGTGGTGGACGTAGGGGTCGTCCGTCATCGTGGCCATCGTCGCCTCGAGATCGAGATCTTGGAACTCCGCCTGCACGTGGGCGTCAAACGTCGCTGCAAGGTCGCTCATAGCGCTGGTCTCTCCTTCGTCGGTTACGGGACCTTCCGCGATGCTCCCAGGTCGAGAGGTCGGCGACGGGGTCGAATGCGGCGCTGTGGTGACGCTCACCCGCGGACCTTGCTCGTCGCCAAGACCTTCCGCGTCGGACGACCGGCAGCCATTCAAGCTGCCCCCGGACCTGCCCTCCTTCTGACATCGAGCAGCTCCCACAACTGGTCCTCCCGAACTGACCGCGGTCCTGCTCGCTTCCTCCGCGGTCCTCTCCAAAGCGCTCAGCATGCAACCGACCGCCACATATGACAGAATGGGTGGCGAAATAGATGGCAAACGGAGCGACAACACTGACAAGGGACCTCGCGGACCGACTCGGTCACGCGAGCGAGCTTGCCGAGCTCGACCAAGCTGACCTGGCGCGGGTGCTGGACACGAACCGGCGCACCATCGCCCGCTGGCTGCATCGCGAATCCTCGCCCCGGCCCGATGCCCGCGAGCGCGTCCTCGAGCTGCTCGCCGTGCTCGATCGACTCTCCGACGTGCTGCGGCCCGACGGCGCACACGACTGGCTCTTCTCCCCGAACCCGCTGCTCGACCACGACAAGCCCGTCGAGTTGCTTCGCGGTGGTGAGTACCGCAAGGTGCTCGGCGCCGTCGACGCGATGGCCGAGGGCGTCTTCGTCTAGCGCGGACGATGCCCTCGCCGCACCCTACCGGGGCGAGGCCTACCGCCACCTCGCGCCTCGCTGGCACCCGCTCTCGGGCGGCGGCGGCCGGATCCAGGGCGGGCGCTGGAACCCGCCGGAGAGCTTCGCGACGCTCTACCTGGCGCTCGAGAAGCCGACGGCCGCCGCCGAGTTTCGCCGCATGGCGGACCGGGTCGGACGCTCCCCCGAGGACTTCGTCCCGCGCCGCCTCTATCGCTATCGCCTCGACCTGCAAGCCGTCCTCGACCTGACGGGGGAGAGGGACCAGCTGCCGCAGGCGCTGGCGGAACTGGACTTCCAGGGCTCCGACCGACACGCCACGCAGGCCCTCGGCGAAGCGGCAGAGCACCTCGGCCGCGAGGCGATCAAGGCGCCCTCGGCCACCGGGACGGGCGAGGTGATCGCTGTCTTCATCGACAGGCTCCTGCCCGACTCGGCCGTCGAGCCGCTTGACTTCGAGACCTGGGAGTCTCCACCGCCGGACTGACACCGGCTGTAGGGCCGGTTGGGAGCCGCCCTCGTCGCCAGACGGCGGGCGCGCTCCCCCAATCCATACGGAAGCGAGCGTGACCCAGCCCCAGCGCCGATCGCCTCACCCTCGTCCGATGCAGGAGCGTGAGTGGCGTTCGTCGACGCGCTCGCAACTCGTCCGGAGCGAGAGTGCGGGCGACATCACCGACGCGCTCGCAAGCACGCGGAAGCGAGCGTCTCCTCAGGCGCGCAAGAGATGCCCGCTCCGGACGACTTTGGAGAGCAGGGCCAGAACGCCGTCTGGGCCAGCGTTCGCGAATGTCCACTGAGCCCTACCGGTAGGTTCTGCCCCGATCGCGTGACGATCGAATGGAGACAGAAATGAGGGTCTACATCTGGAGCGACGGCGCTGCCATGCCGAACGGCGGTCCCGCCGGGGCGGGGTACGTCGTCGTGGGCATGGGCGGCGTGCACTTGCTCGGCTCGGAACCGCTCGGCGACAGGACGAACAACGTTGCCGAGTACATCGCGGTTCGGAACGCGCTGCGGGCCGCGGCCGACGCCGGCGCGACGTCGGCTTACGTGCGGATGGACTCGGCGGTGATCGTCGGCCACCTCACTGGGGCATCGCGTGCGCGGGCCGACCACCTGATCCAGCTGAAGAAGGAGGTCGAAGCGCAGAAGGCCCGGTATCCAGGGGGAGTCAGGTTCGCTCGGATTTCCAGGGCGCAGAACGGAGTTGCCGACGAGCTCGCGAAGAACGGCGCGCGGGCCTCGAAGGCGCTAAGCGCCGATCGGCGGCGATAGGTTGCGCGTCAAGCGGCGAGCGTGGCTCGCCGATGTCGGCTCGCTATCGCAATGCGCGATTTGCGAACGCCTCGACAGCCAGCGGAAGACGCTCGCAAAGGACGACACGCGCTCGTCTGGGCCTCGGGCCCAGGCTTGGACCCGGGGCTCTCGCTCCGCCTGGTTACGTGCCGGGCACGTCCGTGCTCGTCGAGGAGCTCGACGGCGGCGAGCTTCGAATCATGCCGACTGAGCAGCTACGTGAACGGATCCGCACCATCGGCGAGCGCGTGGTCGCCGAGCACCCGGAGGCGTTGAAGATCCTCGCCGAGCACGACCCCGGCTCCGAGCGCACTCCACGGTAGATCGGCGAGAGCCAGGCGTTCATCGACGCCAACAAGCGCTTGGCGCTCGTCGCGATGCTGACGTTCTTGGAACTGAACGACTACCGCGTCGAAGCGTCTGACCCCGACCTCGCCGACTGGATCCTCAGCTTCAGCGCCGGCACTACGCCCCGCCAGCTCGCGCCGCTCGTGCGCGACGCGATGCGACCGATCCCGTAGCTCGCCCCGCAACATCCGCCGACGCGCTCGCAACCACGCGGTTGCGAGAGCGAAGGGCGACCCGCTCACGGACCCGCTCCTTGTGGCAGGATCGACTGCCGATGCGCTACGCCGCCGATCGTCCGCTTGGCGTTGCCCCCGCGACGGTGCTCGACTACCGCGAGCTGGCGCGCCGCCGGCTGCCACGTCAGCTGTTCGACTACATCGACGGCGGCGCGTACGAGGAGGCGACGATGCGGGCCAACGTCGCCGATCTCGAGGCCGTGTTGCTGCGCCAGACCGTGATGCGCGACGTCAGCGTCCGCGATCCCGCGGTCGAGGTGCTGGGTCAGCGGCTGGCACTCCCAATCGTCCTGGCGCCGGTCGGCCTCGCCGGGATGTTCGCGGCGCGAGCCGAGGTGCAGGCCGCGCGTGCCTCCGAGGCGGCCGGCGTGCCGTTCGTCGACTCGACGGTCTCGATCTGCGCCATCGAGGAGGTGGCGAAGGCGACCGCCGTACCGCCCTGGTTCCAGCTCTATGTGATGCGCGACCGCGCCTACGCAGAGGATCTGATGGCGCGGGCCGAGGCGGTCGGCTCGCCGGTGCTGATCCTGACCATCGACCTGGCGGTCGTCGGCGCGCGCCACCGCGACACGCGCAACGCCGTCGTCGGCGAGCCGCGCACGTGGGCGAAGCTTCGTCGCGGACTCGACCTGCTCTCCCATCCGCGTTGGATCGCGACGGTGGCGCTCGGTGGCCGGCCGCTCACCTTCGGCAACCTCGAGAAGGCGGTCCCGGGGACTCGCTCGCCGGCCGCCTTCAAAGCTTGGGTCGACTCGCAGTTCGATCCCAGCGTCACCTGGGAGGACATCGCCTGGGTTCGCGACAACTGGAGGGGCCGGCTCGTGGTCAAGGGGGTGCTCGACCCGGATGACGCCCGCCGTGCGGTCGACGCCGGGGTCGACGGGATCGTAGTCTCGAACCACGGCGGCCGGCAACTCGACTCGGTGCCCTCGACGGCGCGGGCCTTGCCCGAGATCGTCGACGCGGTCGGCGACCGCGTCGAGGTGCTGGCCGACGGCGGCGTGCGCACCGGGCTCGACGTGGTGAAGATGGTCGCGCTCGGTGCCCGCGCGGTGCTGATCGGACGTCCGTGGGCGTGGGCGGTGGCGGCCCGGGGCGAGGCCGGCGTCCGCCACGTACTCGCGATCATGAAGGCAGACATCGACACCGCCCTCGGCCTCACCGGGCAGACGTCGCTTGCGGCCCTGGACCGCTCGGCGCTCTACCGCCAGGGCGGCGAGATCACTCCGGGCTGCTGAGACCGTAGATGATCAGGGAATCGATCAGGATCGCGGTCAGGGCGAAGATCGGCAGGAACTTCCAGCGGTACCGGTTCTGCGGAACCGCCTTGGTTGCGCAAAGTCTTGACGAAGTTGGTTCTGAATTGGCTCAGACGGCGCGCCACTCGTGCGGGCGGGCCTGTCAGGGTCCTGGCCGGAGAGGACCTGTCTGTGAGGTTGGAGCGCCACCTCGATCGCGGCGAGGAGTTGATGGAGTTCAATCGGACCGCGTCTGAACGAAATACGCAGGCGTTCGAGCGACTGCTGGCGGCGCTGGATCGTCACGAGCGGATGTTCGAGGAGAACACGATCTTCATCCGCGACATGACTCGCCGAAACGAGAAGGTCGTCCAAGACCTCGTTCGTCACGGTGGTGAGGCCATCGCGGGCGCAGCGCGAAGGCCTCCTTGCCGCGATCAACCGCCTGCAGGGCTCGTAACGATCCTGAGGATGTGGCACAATGCGCCCAATGGGCCGACTTGAATTGTCGGAGTCATACGACGAGTGGCAGGTCGTCAGAGACGAGATACGGCAGAGCGACGAACGCATCGATGCGATGCTTCTCGACCTTGCGGAATCATGCCGCCGTCGCATGGCCGAGATAGACGACCTGACGGCAGCAACGGAGTCCGCCCGGGAAGAGTCGAAGGCGTTTCGCCGGGAGCTCTGGAAGCGGATCGGCCGGTTGCCGCCGCCGGCTCAGGCGGCCTAGAGCCGCAGCTCGTACTCGATCGACGGCTCGGACTCGGCGCCGGTCGTCTCGTAGAGGCGTAGCCAATCAGGGTGTCGTCCCGCCGGGTGCCGAGCAGCATCCCGTCTTCGCTGGGGGCGAGGAAGCGGGCGAAGAAGGCGCGGTTGCGCTCGTCGTCGACGTCGGCGACCTCGTAGAAGCGCTGGTAGGCGGCGATCAGCGGCAGCAGGGCGTCCAGCTGCGCGGCCTCGACCGGCTCGATCCGGACCTCGGCGGCCATTGCGTCACCGTATCGCGCATACAAGTCGCCGCCCGCAGAAAGGGCGCTCGGAGCCTCTTGCGGATCGGCCCACGCCGCGTAAGGCACCCGCTTCACGCGATAGGAGGCGTCAGCTCAGTGCGCGCCATCGCTATTGCTCCTCGTCCGGACCGGGAGCGAGCCCGATGCATCGAGACGCTTGCATATCGCGCAGAGCGGCACTAGATCGGCTATGTCATCAGTCAAGCACCCTGCGATATCATCTATCCATGGTCCGCACCATCGTCCAGCTGCCCGAGGATCAGGCCGCCGCGCTCGCGCAGGAGGCACGGCGACGCGGAGTCTCCAAGGCAGCTGTCGTCCGCGAAGCGCTGAAGCCGCTATTGGCTCGAGAGGGCGGTGACACCGCCGTGGAGAAAGCGCTTGGAGCCGCTGGCTCGGGGGCCTCTGGCGTGAGCGATCTCGCCGAACGCCACGATGCCTACCTGGCCGAACGCCCCGCTCGTTGACCTTCCTCGATACATCGGCCCTTCTTGCCTTCCTCGACCGGGATGCCGAGCAGCATGGGCGCGTCCGCGAGAGCATGGCCCAGGTGCTTCGTGACCGCGACGCGATCACCCACAACTACGTTCTGGTCGAGACCGAGGCGCTGGCGCACCGGCGCCTTGGGGGGCGCGCAGTGCGGGCACTGCTCGAGGACGTGGTGCCTGCCCTTGAGGTTGCCTGGGTCGACGCAAACCTCCACGACGCGGCGGTTGGCGCTCATCTCGGGGCGCTGCGACGGCGCTCCTCCCTGGTCGACCACGTCAGCTTCGAGCTGATGCGCCGCCTCGATCTCCGCACGGCTCTCGCGCTCGACGACGACTTCGCTCGCGCGGGCTTCGAGTTGCTGCCAGATTGAAGCTCCCCCCGCTGCTTCGGCCCTGCTCATCGCGCGAAGCGGGAATGGCTCACAGTGCCTGGTCACCGCCACTCGTCGTCAAGAGCGGACACACAGCCTCCGCCCGCCGAGCTCGCGCGATCGGCGATGGTGTAGGCGCAGATCTCGGTCCAGGTCGTTCTCAGCCGAACAGCATCCGCCCGCCGAGCAGTTCGGTCACGGTGTCGAGACGGTAGCCGCGGGCGCGCAGGCCGCGGATGATCCCGGGCAGCGCTTCGACGGTCTGCGGGTGGTGACCGCCGTCGTGCATGAGGACGATCGCGCCGGGCTTGGCGCGGCGGACGACGTTGGCACGGATCGCCGCGACGCCGGGGTGGCGGTCGTCGCCGGAGTCGAGGGTCCAGAGGACCGTCTCGAGGCCGGTCCGGCGCGCCGCCCCCGCGACCCGGCCGCCGATCAGCCCGTAGGGCGGGCGGAAGAGGCACGGCTCGAAGCCGGTCGCCTCGCGGATCAGGCGGTCGGTGGCCGCAAGCTCGCCGTAGCCTGGATCGCGGCGGTGATCGAAGGAGTGGTTGCCGATCTCGTCGCCGCCGGCGAGGATCTGGCGCATCAGCGCTTCGCGGCCCAGCACGTGACGGCCCTCCTCGAAGAAGGTCGCGTGCGCGTGCAGCCGGTCGAGCGTGGCGAGGATCGCCGGCGTCTGGGCAGGGCTCGGCCCGTCGTCGAAGCTGAGCGCGACGGCGCGCCGCGAGCGCGCGCCGCGGCTGGCGACGGCGCCCGGACTCGAGGTGCAGCCGACCGGTTCGCGCCCGGCGCCGACCGGCGTCCCCCCGTCGGAGCGCAGGGGACTTGCCGGCGATACCCCTTCGGCGGCACCAAGGACGATCACCAACGCCGTACCTACAGCTGCTCGCCAAATGAACGCCAGATGTCGTGCCTGCGCATCGATCGTCTCTCTCTTCCCGACAGCTGGTCGAGTCCACCAAAGGCTAGAAATCGAGGAGGGGAACGCCCAGCATCGCAGCCGCAGAGCGAAGAGCCTGGTGATCGATCGAGACCGTCTCGACGGATGCCTGCTCTTGCGCTATCGGCAGCGGCTCCCATAGCGCCCAGCACTCCCAGCTCGGCGGCAGTCGGCTTTCATAGCGCAAGCCCACGGCCCGAAGCGTGCCGTTGCCATCGGTCGCCTGTTCGCGTATGTAGCCGGCGACCCGGCGGGTAAAGCCGCGTTTCGTGCTGAGCAGTGCGGCTCGGTCGAAGCTGGGGATGCCGTAACCGCGCAGCAAGGCACGGACTCCCGGCAGGGCAGCGATCATCGTGCGCGGAGCGGCGATGTCTATCGCCTGGACCTCGGGATCGATCGGCGCCCAGGCCAACTTCCAGGCGAGGTCTTCGATGTCCCTGCAATCGAGACCGCCGGCAAGATCGTCATCGATGAACTCATCGTCCGGATCTTCGACGAAGTAAGCCTCTATCTCGCGGACCACGCTGGGCCGCAGCGCAAAGGACCCGAGCTTCTCCCCGAGAGCCCCCTCGGCATCGGTTGCGCAGTACAGGGTTCGAAACTCGCCCGCGGGGTCGTCCCATCTCCGGGCCGCATCGGTTCCGGGCGCGGTATCCCACGCCGGGTCCGGTGGAGGCGGAGGGTCCAGTGGCTCATCCCAATCGCTGACCCGCCAGACCCCGCCCAGCGGCAGGCCGACGAGCGTGAACCTCTCGAAACCCCCAAGCGCCATCCGGGCAGCCTATGAGAACTCAGGGCACCCATAGCGCTCGGGTGCAGCCGAATTGTCTTCTAACGACCGCTGACGAACGACTTCGCCGCACCCATCACCTGGTATGCGCGGCCGTCGTGGAAGACCTGAACGGGGGCCTTGCCGTTGAGGCGCATGTTGCTGCCCAGCATCCACTTCTTGATCCACGGGCCGGGCGCTGCGCGACCTTCTCTGAGAATCATCACCACCGCGTAGAGGTCCGTCAGGCGCGCCAGGGCATCGTCCTCCGGGCTGCGCTCCCCCCGAGCGTAGCGGCCGATCGTCTTGGGATGACGGTCGCCGAGGGCGAAGGCGACCAGCTTCTGCCCAAGCAGCTCCTGCAACTCGGCGGCGATACCGGCCGGCTCTCGCTCGACGGCCAGCTCGTGCGCCCTTTCGATCGGATCACGCAATGCAGTTGCCATATCGGTCTCCAATTTCAGTCGGTGCCGCTCCCGTAATGGCACCTTCATGGCTATCTATCGGTTCCCTATCGGTTCCACTTTAACGCGTCACGCTAGCCAAGGTTGCGGCGGAAGTTGCAGAACAGTCCGGCCGCAGGCCATTTCGGCAGTTTGTACGGATGAAGTCGTGGCCCGGGGCCAGCATCATCTGTTGTGATGAGCAACCGCATCGTCATCCTCGGGGCGGGGACCGGCGGGACGCTGGCCGCGAACCGGCTGCGCAGGCACTACGGCGAGGAGGCCGAGATCGTGGTCGTCGACCGCGACGACCGGCATCTCTACCAGCCCGGCTTGCTCTTCGTGCCCTTCGGGCTGGTCGAGCCGGAGGCGATCGTGCGCTCGCGCCGCAAGCAGCTTCGGGAGGGGATCGAGTTCCGCCTCGCCGAGGTCGACCACGTCGAGACCGGAGCGAGCCGGGTACACCTGACCGACGGCTCGACGCTCGACTACGACGTGCTGGTGATCGCCACCGGCGCCGCGCTGCTGCTCGAGGAGACCGAGGGCCTCACCGGCCCCGGCTGGGGCGAGACCGTCCACACCTTCTACACGCTGGAGACGGCGAAGGCGCTGCGCGACGCGCTCGACTCCTTCGAGCGCGGCCGGCTCGTCGTCAACATGATCGACCTGCCGATCAAATGCCCGGTCGCGCCACTCGAGTTCAGCTTCCTCGCCGACTGGTTCCTGCGCGAGCGCGGCATCCGCGACGACGTCGAGCTCACCTACGTCACCCCGCTCGACTCGGCCTTCACCAGGCCGATCGCCGCCGAGCACCTCGGCGGCATGCTGGAGCAGCGGGGCATCCGCGTCGAGGCCGAGTTCGCCACCGGCCGGGTCGACGGCGAGAACGGCCGCCTGGTCAGCTGGGACGAGCGCGAGGTCCCGTTCGACCTGCTGGTCACGATCCCGCTGCACGGCGGCGCCGGGTTCGTCGCCCGCTCGCCCGGCCTCGGCGACGAGCTGGGCTTCATCCCCACCGACCAGAACACGCTGCAGGCCAGGGCGGCGGACAACGTCTTCGCCTTCGGCGACGCGGCCAACCTGCCGACCTCCAAGGCCGGCTCGGCGACCCACTTCGAGGGCGAGACGCTGGTCGCCAACATCGAGCGCTTCTTCGCCGGCGAGGATCTCGTGGGCAGCTACGACGGCCACGTCAACTGCTTCGTCGAGAGCGGCTTCCACAAGGCGCTGCTGATCGACTTCAACTACGAGGTCGAGCCGCTGCCCGGCCGCTACCCCGAGCCCCACGTCGGGCCGCTGCCGCTGCTGCGCGAGTCGCGCATCAACCACCTCGGCAAGCTCGCCTTCGAGCCGCTCTACTGGCACGTCCTCCTGCCCGGCCGCGACATCCCCGGCGTCGGCGCCCAGATGTCGATGGCGGGCAAGCAGGTCCCGACCGCACAAGGAGAGAACCGATGAGCACCATCACCTACGCCGGTACGCCGGTCGAGGTCGACGGCGAGGGCTTCCTCGCCCAGCCCGAGCAGTGGACCCGGGAGATCGGCGAGCAGATCGCCGCCGAGAACGGCATCGACCGGCTGACCGACCGCCACTGGCTCGTGATCGACTTCATGCGCAACGCCTACCTCGAGAACGGCGCGGCGCCCTCGATCCGCACCCTCGGCAAAGCCTCCGGCGTGCCGATCAAGGAGCTGTACCAGCTGTTCCCGAAAGGCCCGGCGAAGCTCGCCGCCAAGATCGCCGGCATCCCCAAGCCCCGCGGCTGCGTCTAGGAAGGGAGGCGCGATGACCGAGGCGAACGCACAGGCCGAGCCGGCGGCCGCCGAGCCGGCGGCGATCGAGAAGGTCTCGATCATCATCTCCAAGGGCTCCCTCGAGGGCGTCTACCCGGGGCTGATCATGGCCAACGGCGCCCGCATGGAGGGCATCGAGGCCAACGTCTTCTTCACATTCTTCGGCCTCGACGCGATCAACAAGGCCCGGCACGAGCACGTCAAGGTGGCGACGGTCGGCAACCCCGGCCTGCACCTGGCCACCTGGGCCGGCGGCATCCCCGGCGTCTCCTCGCTGGTCACGCGCAAGCTCGCGCGGGAGATGGAGAAGCTCGACATCCCGCCGATCCCCGAGTTCGTCGAGATGATCGCCGACTCCGGCGCGCCGCTCTACGCCTGCAAGGCGTCGGTCGACCTCTTCGGCCTCGGCGAGGACGACTTCATCCCCCAGGTCGAGGACATCATCACCGTCGGCGAGTTCTACGGCCTGGCGGCCGGCGGCCAGATCGTCTTCACCTAGGGTGCCGGCCGGCGTGTAGGGGAAACCGCTCAGGAATCCTCGGGGTCCGGCACGGGTTGCAGCAGGACGAGCGGATCGATGTCGATGCGGGCGGCGATGCGCTCCAGGCTCTTCAGGGTGAGGTTGCGCTCGCCGCGCTCGACCCCGCCCATGTAGGTGCGGTGGAAGCCGAGGACGTCGGCGAACGCCTCCTGGCTGAGCCCGCGAGCTTTTCTATATGCCCGCAGGTTGCGGCCGATGAAGCGTTGGAGATCGCCTTCCACAGCGAAGAAAGGTCCCTCTCCGCTACTTGACGGTCTACATACCTATAAGTAGTATCGCCACCGCGGATTGAAAAACGTCATTGTGCGTTTACAGCTAACAAACTAGCGTGTTTATGGGACGATACGAGTTCGAGTCGATGGTCGTCGCAACGCGGCTGGAGTCGTCCCGCCGGGTCTACAAGGCCTTCAACGACGGCGACATCGAGGGCATGATCGCCCTGCTGTGCCCCGACGTGGACTGGGCCAATCCGCTGAAGGGAGGGCGCGAGCGCGGCCACGCCTCCGTCCGCCGCTTCTGGGCCCAGGCCACGGAACTGTTCGACTGCCGCCTGATGCCCCTGAGCATCCAGGCCGACCACCGGGGCCGGATCGTCGTCGACGCCTACCAGACGATCCGCGACGGCGGCGGCAAGCCGCTCGCCCATCAGCGGATGCGGCACGTCCTCACCTTCCGGGGCGAGCTGATCCAGCGGGTGGACCTCCGCGAGCCGCGGTAGCGGAAGCGGGGGTCGGGGGGGTCGAGCCAGGCCAGGGCCTGGTCAAGGCCGCCCGCCAGGACTGAGCCCGTCGAGCTGCTTGACGAGCCGCCGGACGGCTTTGCGGTTGGCGCGGCGCACGAACTCGCGGGTCATCGGCGGGATCAGGCGTTCGGCTTTGGAGGCCTCGATCCAGGCGAGCTCGAAGAAGATCCGCGTGCCGCCCTCCGGCAGCTCCTCCAAGCTGTAGGTGCCGCGGGTGCGGCGCTTGCCGTTGTTGCCGATGCCCTCCTCGACGATCCGGGTCGGCTCGGACTCGACGCGCGTGGTCGCCGAGACGGTGACGGGCTTCACGCGCCAATCCTATGCGCGGGTGCGGGGACGTGCCGGTGATGGCGGGTCGCCGCCGGACCCGAACACGGCACGGCGCGAATCCGCGACGGCAAGCTCGTCCACCGCTCCTCGAAGCGGTTCCGCGGAACCGAGTCGATCGAGCTGAAGAGCCGGTCGCGGGGCGCCACCGGCTCGGGCGGCTGCGGGAAACCACCCAGCCCGCTGACGGGACACTGCCGATGATCGCCGCGGCGAGCGGGCTTAGGTTGAGCGGGTGCGACCTCTCCAGATGGTCATCCTCGGCATTCCGCTCGCGCTGGTCGCGCTGGGCGGCTGCGGCGGCGAAACGCGCCGCGCCGAGACCGAGACCGAGACGGCGGCCGCTCCGCCCCCGGCGGCCCGGGCGCTCACCGGAGGGGCTCGGCGCGCCCCGGTCGCCCGCGTGACCGATCCGCGGCGCCGCGCCTACGTCGCTCGCACCGACCGGATCTGCCGCCGCTTCGACCCCGAGCGGGCCGGCGAGCGCAAGCGCGCGGGGGAGTCGGCCGACATCCAGGGCGCGATCCGCGCCTACGACGCGGACACGGCGCTCGGCACCGACGAGCTGCGGCAGATCGAAGCGGTACCGCCGCCGCCCGGCGACGCGGCGCTGCTGCGGGCCAACGTCTTCGAGCCGATCCGCAGGCAGCTCGCTCTCCGCGCCAGGATCCGGACTGCCCTCGCGGCTACCGACGTGTCCCGGCTGCGCGCTCTGCGGGCGGAATTCGACAACCTCAGCCGGGCGCTGTCGGCGTTCGCCCGCGGCTACGGCTGGCGGGTCTGCGGAGGGGATTGAGCAGATGAACGACGACCCCACTCCCACGGACGGCGGCGAGACGGGGGCGGAGGGCGTCAAGCCGGCACCGCCGCAGGGCCCGCCCACACCGAAGCCACGCCCGCCGCGGCGTCCGCTGCCGAGCCCGCTGGCGGTGATCGTCGCCACGCTCGGGCTGTTCCTCGTCGTCCTCACCCTGCTGGCGATCCAGGTGCGCATCGGCCGCGACCCGGCGCTCGGGCCGGGGCCGGTGATCCAGGTCGTCGGCAAGGCGGGCGCCAAGGGTGCCGCCGCCCAGTCACAGGCAACCTCGATCGCCACCCGGACCTCGCCGGCGCCGCCACCGTGAGCGCCGTGACCCATCCGGCAATGCGACGGGCCGGGGCGCGAACGCGCGCCGGCGCCGCCCTGGTCCTGATCGGGCTCGCGGTCCTCGCCTACTACGCGCTGTTCTCCGGCCCGACCACCTACCGCGTGCCGTCCCAGCCGCGGGCGCCGTCGCGCAGCGCCCCGCAGCGGCCGGGCGAGGAGCCCGAGCAGGGCGGAGGTGAGCGGCGTGATTGAGCCGGACCCCGCCAACTACCCGTGGTGGCTGGCCTCTCGCTCGGCGGGGATAGTCGCCTTCCTGCTGATCGCCGCCTCGGTGACGCTGGGGCTCTTCATGGCGTCCGGCATCTACCGGCGCCCGGGTCTGAAGCGCGACCTGCTCAAGGTCCACCAGCACCTGGCACTCGCCGGCCTGACGATGATCGGCCTGCACGGCGTCCTCCTGCTCGGCGACAAGTGGCTGAAGCCCGGCATCGCCGGCATCGCCGTTCCCTTCGCGATCTCCTACCGCCCCGTCTGGGTCGGCCTCGGCATCTTCGGCGGCTACCTGGCGGCGCTGCTCGGCCCGACCTACTTCGTCCGGCGACGGTTCATCGGCACGCGGCGCTGGCGGCGCATCCACCAGGCGACCGTCGCGGTCTACGTCCTTGCCGTCCTCCACTCGCTCGGCTCGGGCACCGACGGCGCCGGCGCCTGGTTCACGGTCCTCGTCTTTGCCACCGCGGTGCCGATCCTGGTGCTGCTGGCACTGCGCTACCGGCCGCGGCGGCGCCGCGCCGGCAAGCCGGCGGCTGCACGTCCGCGGCCCTCCGAGGGCTGAGCGTTCCCGACCGCCGGGTCAGAGCCCGGTGGGGTGGCGGGCGACGAAGTCGAGTCCCTCGGCCAGTTCCTCGTGCCAGCGGGGGCCGCTGACGCCGGGCAGGTCGTCGCGGGTGTCGAAGCGCAGGCCGGCGATCACCATGTAGACGTGCTCGGCGTTGGCGTAGACGGTGATCCAGCGGCCGTGGCCGCCGACTCCCCAGCTCGCGAGCTGGCCGGAGACCATCGTCGCGTCGAGCATCCCGGCGGCGTGCAGCGCGTAGCCGACGGCGCCCGAGCAGTCGTAGCCGCGGGACCGCCAGCCGAGGTGGCCCCCGCCCCACACGTAGGGCCGGCCGTCGATCTGGTTGGCCGCGGCGATGACCTCCTTCACCGCGGGAGGCGCGTGGGGCGGCGGCACGGCGCGACCGTGGACGAGCATCGCGCCGCAGGTGACACTGGTCCTCGGGTGACCCGGCAGAGCGGGATCGCAGCCGTTCGCCCAGGGCATCGAGGCGGCGGCGGGAGCCGCGCTCGCAAGCAGGAGCGCGACCGCGATGACCGCAGCGGCAAGCGACGCAGGCGCGCTTCCTTTTCCCGCTCGCAGGGAGATTCCGACAGGGTAGTGGCACTCGCCGGCCCCGGGCCGGCCGGTCGGCGTTACATCATCATGCTAATGTATGTGCATGCCACTTGAGCACCGGCTACAGATTCTGCTCGACGACGAGCGTCACTCCCGGATCACCTCCGCGGCGCGCGAGCGCGGCGTATCGGTCGCGACGGTCGTGCGCGAGGCGATCGACCGCGGTCTCGCCGGTTCCGCCGGTCGTCGCCGGGCGGCAGGTCGACGGCTGCTGGACGCACCGGACATGCCGGTTCCCGAGCCGTCCAAGCTCAAGGACGAGCTCGAAGCGCTGCGCGGCCGACGCGCATGATCGTGCTCGATACGACGGTGCTCGTCTACGCGAAGGGCACCGATCACCCGCTACGAGAGCCCTGCCGCGCCCTGATCGACGCGGTCGCCACGGGTGAGGTCGAGGCCACCACCTCGGTCGAGGTGATTCAGGAGTTCGTCCATGTCCGCGCTCGCCGCCGTGATCGCGAAGACGCAGCGAAGCTGGGCGGCGACTACGCCGAGTTGCTCTCGCCCCTCCTCGGCGTAACGTCCGAGCATCTGCAGAAGGGGCTGAGGCTATTCGAGCGGATCGAAACCCTCGGCGCGTTCGACGCGGTTCTCGCGGCGGCCGTGATCGCCGAAGGCGCAACCGCGCTGGTCTCTGCCGATAGCGGCTTCGCCGATGTCCCCTCTCTCTCGCACATCCTGCCGGACGCCGCCGGGGTCGCCGGCCTGCTGGACGGCCGGTAGTCGGCTACCGGGCCGCCCGTCCTCACCTTCGCCGAGTGAGGCCTCATCGGTCGGACCGCCACCGCTTCCAGCCCCTGCGCAACTTGCGGCGGAACGCCCTCGGCCGCTTCGCGTAGAGGGTCTCGCCCAGCTCGAAGGCGGCTGCTGTCAGCTCGTCCTGGCGCTCTTCGATCGCCTCCGCGAGGACGGGACGGTGGGGGATCGGGAGGTCGCGGGCCAAGAGGTCTTCGCGGAGGACGGTGAGGTCGTGGTGGTCGCCGAGGGCGGCGGCCAGCTCGTCCGCTCGGTCGACCGCGCCGGCGAGGGAGCCGGGCAGGGCGCCTTCGAGGATGCGCAGGTGGTACCAGAGGTCCTTGGCCCGTTTGCGCCACTCGTGCAGGTTCTCGCCGCCGGGGCTCTCGGCGGCGCGGCGCATCGCCCTGCGGCCGCGGCGGTAGGAGCGCTCGACTCCCGGGCCGACCAGCTTCCAGGAATCGGTCCGCAGCGGCCAGGCGGCGATCCGGGCGCGACCCGCCTCGACCGCGTCGCGGGCGATCGCGATCGAGGCGCCGCCGTGGGCGTCGGCGACCGCCCGCTCGCGCTCGGCCTCGAGCTCCCCGCGCCACTCGCCGACCGCCTCCGGCGTCAGCCGCTCCGGGAAGCGCTCGCGGAGCGCCTCCAGCGTCCGCAGCTTGACCTCGGCGTCGCGGGCCGCGGAGAGCTGGCGGCCGGCGTCGCGGTAGCGGCGGTTTTCGGCCCGGTAGAGGCCGTCGCCGAGCTCGCGGCGCAGCAGCCGCACCGCCGCCCGCAGCTTCTTCAGGTCCTTGCGGGCCCCGTGGATGCGGGCCGCCGGGTCGTCGATCCGCTCGGCTTCGCGCAGCCGTTCCAGGGCGCTGTCGGCCCGGGCCAGCGCGATCCGCCGCATGCCGTCGCTCGGCGCCTCGCCGGCCCGCAGCCGGAAAGCACGGTCGCCTGCAGGGGACATGCGGCGGATCGTAGAGCCCCGCGGCTGCTACCGTGGTCGGGTCGTCCGGCACCGACGCCGGGCGAGAGGTTCCGTTTCCTCCGTGTGCTGCTTAGCGCTTTGGGGTCGCTGGATCTCCCCTAAGTCGCTCGAAAAGGAGCCACATCATCAAGTCGTTTGCCGATATCGGCATATCCAACCCTGTCGTGCGCGCACTCTCGCAGCGCGGCATCTCACAGCCCTTCCCGATCCAGCGGATGGTGATCCGCGACGCGCTCGCCGGTCACGACCTGCTGGTCCAGGCCCCGACCGGGTCCGGCAAGACGCTCGCCTTCGGGCTGCCGCTGGTCGACCGGGTCGAGCCCGGCGCCAGGGGCGCCTCGGCGCTCGTCCTCGCCCCGACCCGCGAGCTGGCGAGCCAGATCGTCGACGAGCTCGACTCGGTCGCCCGCGCCCGCCGGCTCGGCATCGCCGCCGTCTACGGCGGCGTCGGTTTCGGCAAGCAGAGCGCCGCGGCGCGGCGAGCCGACATCCTCGTCGCCACCCCGGGCCGGCTCGAGGACCTGATCGGGCGCGGCGTCCTCTCGCTGAAGCGGATCCGCATCCTCGTCCTCGACGAGGCCGACCGGATGCTCGACATGGGCTTCAAGCCGGCGGTCGACCGGATCGTCCGCCAGACCCCCGAGCAGCGCCAGACCCTGTTCTTCTCGGCGACCCTGGAGGGCGCGACCGGCAAGGTCGCCGCCGGCTACACGCGCGAGCCGCGCCGCCACACCCAGGCGCCGGCCAAGGACGAGGCGCGCGACATCGAGCACCGCTTCCTCCACGTCGACTCGCCGAGCGCCAAGCTCGACCACCTGGTCGAGCAGCTGAGCGAGGACGACGAGGACCGCACGCTGGTCTTCGTCCGCACCAAGCGCGGCGCCGACCGGCTGGTCAAGCGGCTGCGCAAGCACCGGGTCGAGGCGGTCGCGATGCACGGCGACAAGAGCCAGGGCCAGCGCGAACGGGCGCTTGCCCGCTTCGAGGACGGCCGCGTCGGCGTGCTGGTCGCGACCGACGTCGCCGCCCGCGGGATCGACGTCGCCGACATCACCCACGTCGTCAACTTCGACGTCCCCGGCGACCGCGACGCCTACGTGCACCGGATCGGCCGCACCGGCCGGGCCGGGCGGACCGGCACCGGGATCAGCTTCGTGCTCGGCGACCAGGCGAAGGACATGCGCAAGATCGCCCGCGACCTCGGCCTCGCCGGAGAGTTCGACCGGCGCTAGGCCGGGAGGGCGAGCGGCCATGGAGCTCGGCATCGCACTGGCTCTGGTCGCGGGACTGATGACCAACCTGGCGGCGCTGCTCAAGCACCGCGGCTGCCGGCGGGCCGAGCCGGTCCGCATCCGGCAGCCGCTGCGCAGCGCCCGCACACTCCTCGCCTCGCCCTGGTTCGCCGCCGGCTGGGGACTCGCCGCGGTCGCCTGGCTGGTCCACGTCACCGCCCTCTCGATGGCGCCGATCTCGCTCGTTCAGGCGGTGCTCGCGGGCGGCGCCGTCACCCTGGCGGTGATGTCGCAGCGGATCTTCGGCGACCCGGTCGAGCGGCGCCAGTGGCTGGCGCTCGTGCTCGGCGGCTGCGGGCTCGTCCTGCTGGCGCTGACCCTGCCGCACTTCCACGGCAGCCACTCGGACTTCTCGCCCGCCGGCATCCTCGGCTTCGAGGGCGGTCTCGTCCTGCTCGCCTGCGGCCTCGCCCTGGGCCACCGCTCCGAGCGCCTCGCCGCTCGCCGCGGCGTCCTGCTCGCCGCGCTCGCCGGGATCCTCTTCGCCCTGGCCGGGATCGCGATCAAGGGACTGACCGGAGGCGGCGGGCTCTCGATCGCGATCGTCGCCCCCTGGGTGGCGCTGATCCTGCTCTGCGGCGGCCTCGCCCAGTACGCCGCGGTGGCGGCGCTTCAGCGCGGCGGCGCGATCGAGACGATCGGCCTGATGGGCCTGATCGCCAACGCCACCCAGATCGCCGGCGGCGTGCTCGTCTTCGGCGACCCGCTCTCGCCGACGCCGCTGGGGATCGCCCTACAGGCGACCGCCTTCGCGATGGTCTGCCTCTCGGCCCTGCTGATGCCGGCGCGGCGGGTCGAGGCGGCGCTGCCGGCTCCGTAGTCCACCGCGTCCGCGACGGGGCGTTTCCACCGATGACGCGGCCGCTCGCGATCGCGAGGCTGGGGTGGCCTAATGCTCGACTCCGAAGCGGAGGTGCAGCCCGTGAACGCCAAGCCACGCCCGAACCGACTGCCGACCGGCCTCGTCGCCTTGCTGGCGCTGGCCGCCCTGACCGCGGCGATCTGGACGCCCGGGGCGGCGGGCAAGAGCGCCTCGGCCCAGAAATGCGGCGATGTCGTCGTCAACTTCAAGCCCGAGGGCAGCGGCGGCGCGCACAAGATCCGAGCGACCGGGATCGACTGCGAGCCGGCGCGCAACATCGCCCGGAGCTGCGTCGAAGGCACCGTCGCCGCGGGCTGGACCGCCGTCCTCTGGGACGGCAGGATCCGGATCGCGAAGGAATCGAAGCGGATCGTCTACATCGGGGTCGGCGGCGGCGGTTGCGGGTACCTGCAGGAGAGTTGCCACGACTTCTCCTACCGCGGCGTCGGCTTCTTCAACCTGGAGGTGGCGGGGCCGGGCTGCGGCAGCGGCAAGGCGACCGCCAAGTCCTGGTACGACGCGGGCGGCGACTGCTCGTTCGGCCATGCCTGCGACGTCGGCCTCTTCCACTGCAAGGCGAACGCGAACACCGGCACGGTCACCTGCGTCAGGCCGGACGGCTTCAGGGTCAGGTGGCAGATGGGCGAGTAGCCCGGGTGGACCGGGGCGAGTTTTGCTTGACGATTATTGTTTAGTCGACTAGCCTGTTATCCGTGGCGCCAGGCGAGGAACACCAGGACCGGATCACGCTGATCACCCTCGGGCCGGAGGGGACCTGCCACGAGCGGGCGGTCAAGCGCTACATGGAGTTCCAGGAGGTCGAGGACTTCGAGATCGTCCTGACCACCGACTTCTTCGCCGGGCTGGAGACGGTCCGCGAGACCCCCGGCGCCTTTCTCGTCCAGTGCAGCGCCCACCCGAAGGTCCACGAGATCACCGAGACACACTGGACCGAGGTCTTCGTCGTCGACACCTTCGTCTACCCGACCAAGGCGCTGGCGGTGCTGAGCCGGCGCGACGTCGAGCAGCCGCGCTCGCTGGGGATCGTGCCGGCGACCGAGGGCTACGTCGACCTCTCCGAGTGGGAGGAGGTGATCCCGCAGATCTCCAAGCCGATCATCGCCGAGGCGCTGCTGCGCGGCGACTACGACGCCGGCCTGACCCACCTCGAGCACCTCGAGAAGCACCCGGGCGAGCTGCGGCTCGACCTCGAGATCGGCGAAATCGACACCACCTGGGTCGTCTACGGGCGCCAGAAGCGCTTCCAGGGCGAGCTGATCGGCATCCCCTCGGCCGAGCTTTTCCGCCAGCCGGCCCTCATCTGAGGCACATATTTCCGCAGTTTGCGGAAACGCCGCTGCGGTACCCCTGGCGCCGGGCGGGCGGAGGCGCTAGGTTCGCTTTGCGACCGGGAGAGAGAGGAACCGAGGAAGCCCACCGGAACCCCTCTCGAAGGCGGCGTAACGAGCTTCTAAGCGCGAAGGCTACGCGCGAGGCAGGCTACGAACGTCGCCGCCGGTCGTTTTTTTCGTGCCCGCGGGCGGCGTCCGATCCTCTCCCTAGCGTCTCCGTCGGCCTGGGAGCGCCTGCCCGTCCAGGCCCGCGACCGGGGCGCCTTGCCGGGAGCCGGGCGTCGCTGGCGGCCCCCGTGAGCTGCCGCCGCGACATAGCCCGCCCGCTCCCTCTCCCGCAGGCGCAACGTCGCCTCGAGCGACGAGCCTGGCAGAACTCTCACCTTGACAAGGCGGGTCATCGGGATAGAGTCTTCCCACCAGTGAGGGTCCATGTGAAGACGATATGACTGTGATCGCCCCTGTTCTAGGCGCGCTTTTCGACCTCAGCCAACCGGCCGAATACCTGCACTGGCATTTCTTCCAGATGTCGGTGGCGAACGTGGTCGTCATCCTGCTGATGATCGCCGTCTTCGTCGCCGCGATCCTGATCCCGTTCCCGAAGCGGGAGCGCACGCCTTGAGCGAGGAGGCGCCGGGCGACGTGTCGCGCGAGGAGCGGCAGATGTGGACGACCTGGGTGCGCGAGCGGGCGGTCGGCGCGCTGCCGCCGGAGAAGCTCCTCCCCGACCGCCAGCCCTCCTACGTCTCCTCCTGGATCTACGTCTTCGGCGCCGCCGCGATCGCCGCGCTGATCGTCGTCGTCCTCTCCGGCGCGATCCTCGGCCTGAAGGGGCCGGAATGGTGGCACCTCTCCAGCCTCGGGCGCTTCTTCAACGGCATCCACCTCTGGGGCGTGGAGCTGTTCTTCTTCACCATGGTCGTCCACCTCTGGGGCAAGTTCTTCATGGGGGCCTGGCGCGGCGGCCGCGGCCGCACCTGGGTGACCGGGGCGATCACCTTCCTGGTCGCGATCGGCGCCGCCTTCACCGGCTACCTCTCGCAGCAGAACTTCGACTCGCAGTGGATCGCCAGCGAGGGCAAGGACGGGCTCAACTCGGTCGGCATCGGCGCCTTCTTCAACGTCGCCGACTTCGGCCAGATGTACACCTTCCACGTCATCCTGCTGCCGGTCGCAGTGGTCGCGCTGGTGGCCTGGCACGTGCTGCTGGTGCGCCGCACCGGCATCGTGCCGCCCTATCCGGCGCGGGCCGCCGCCAAGGCGCAGACGCCGGCGGCGAGCGAGGGGTCGGCGCCGTGAGCGCCACCCCACCCGCCGCGCCCGATCCGGCCGCGCCCTGGCCCGGTCCGTTCCTCCGCTACGACCTGGTCAAGGAGCTGGCCGTCTCGCTGGCGGTGATCGCCGGGCTGACGGTCCTGCTGACGGTCCTCTTCACCTCGCCCGACGACCCGCCGACGACGATCCAGAGCTGGGCCAAGGCCGACCCCGCCGACTTCGTCGCCACCGCCGTCACCGAGCTCGACGGGACCAGCGAGGTGGCCGAATACGGACCGCCGTACAACCACACCCCGGAAGCGACGCAGAAGATCGGTCCGCTCGACCTCCAGAGCACGCCCGGGGTCCGCATCCCGATCGACACGGCGAAGGACTTCGTGATCGAACCGCTGCGCTCGATCCCCGGCGATCCGCGCCTGAAGCTGGCGATCCGCGCCTACGAAGCGGCGCCGCCGGCGCTGCAGAGCGCCTGGGCCGAAAACTACGAAGCGGCCCTGGAACGCGCCCGCTTCCCCGGCGGCGCGGCGGTCCTCCTGCCGGCCGGTCGCTACGGGCCGGTCGCGCCGATGATGGCGGCGCTGCTCGGACTGGCGCATAGCGGCGGCCTCGACGGCGACCTGCTGGTCGGCGAACACCGCTTCTACCAGACCAACTACACCAAGCCGCTGCTCTTCCTCTCCGGCGGCGGCTACTTCGAGGAACGGGCCGAAGGTCAGCACCTGCTCGGCGAACAGTGGGGGATGATGAACGAGACCGGCAGCTACCCGGGGCAGGTCTGGCTCTGGCTCTACACCGTCTGGTACCAGATCGAACCGTTCAAGGAATCGGCCAACGCCGACGCGCTGATCTTCGCCCTGATGGGGGTGCTCAGCCTCGCCTTCATCTGCATCCCCTTCATCCCCGGGCTGAGGACGCTGCCCCGGCATCTCGGCGTCCACCGGGCGATCTGGCGCGACCATTACCGCGAAGTCGAAGGTGGGTAGCGTCGCGGTGAGAGGCCTCTCAACCCGTCCTTAGGGCTGACCCGCCCCCGGCGCCACGACGTGCCCCGAGTTGACCACCCATAGTGGCGGTCAACTCGGGGCACGTTCCTTCTAACGATGCTTCTTGCCCGCGGCGCGCTTCAAAGTTATCTCGGCCGGGGGCACGGTCGCCGCGTCACCCTTGAAGGCGACGTTGAGCCAGACCTTCGCCCACTCGTCGGGGACGCCCTTCAGCTCGTGGCGGCCGAGGGGCTCGAAGTCGACCCCCGAGCCGGCGGCCAGGTCGCGGACGGTGCGCGAGGCCAGCACCTCGCCGGGGCCGGCCAGGGCCGAGATCCGGGCGGCGATGTGGACCGCGATGCCGCCGACGTCCTCGCCGATCAGCTCGACCTCGCCGGTGTGCAGGCCGGCCCGCACCTCGATCCCCAGCGAGGGCATCTCGTCGGCGATCGCCCGCGCGCACTCGGCCGCCCGGGTCGGCCCGTCGAAGACCGCCAGGAAGCCGTCGCCGGTGGTCTTGATCTCGCGCCCCTCGAAGCGCTCGAGCTGCTCGCGCACCAGCGCCTGGTGCTCCTCGAGCAGGTCGCGCCAGCGGCGGTCGCCCATCTCCGTTGCGAGCTTGGTCGAGTCGACGATGTCGGTGAGCAGCACCGTCGCCAGCACCCGCTCCGGCGCCGGCCCGGGTCGCACTCCGGTGAGGAACTCCTCTCGACCAGCTGCCAGACGCGCCTCGGGCTGGCGGCCTGGCGCTCGAAGCGGGCCTGGAACTCGCGGGCGCGCGGGTTGTCGGCAAGGCTCGGCGAGAAGATGTCGATCGTCGCTCCCTGCCCCCAGAGGGGAGCGACCAGCTCCTCGTTGGCCTCAACGAGCGCCTCTCTCGGCGGCGCCCAGGGATAGTCGTCCGCTTCGGTCGACCTCGCCATCGCGCCCCAGAGCACCAGGGCGGAGGTGCGCGCCGGGTAGGTCGCGGCGAACAGCATGCACATCGTCGACCCCTCCGACATGCCGAGCAGGGCGGCTCGCTCGCAGCCCGCCGCGTCCATCACCGCGCGGACGTCGTCCATCCGCTCCTCCAGCGTCGCCGGCCGTACCGGGAACCCTCAAGCACAGACATGCCGGCGGTCAGGTGCCATATTGGGCACCGAACCGACGGCACGTCGGGGTGGGCGGATTCGTCGCGTACGCTTGGCGGGATGGCGGCCGGGATCGAAGTCGAAGGGCTGGTACGCGAGTTCAAGAACGGGCCGCGGGCGGTCGACGGGATCGACCTGCGGGTCGCGCCGGGGGAGATCTACGGCTTCCTCGGGCCGAACGGCGCCGGCAAGTCGACCACGGTGCTGATGCTGACCACGCTGCTGCCGCCGACTGCCGGCACGGCGCGGGTCGGCGGCTTCGACATCGCCACCGAAGGACCGCGGGTGCGGGGAGCGATCGGCGCGGCGCTGCAGGAAGCGGCGCTCGACCCGCTGCTGACCGGCAGCGAGCACATGCGCCTGCAGACGGCGCTGCACGGGCTGCCGAAGGCCGAGCGGGAAGCGCGCGGCGCCGAGCTGCTGGCCCGGGTCGGCCTCTCGCAGGCGGCGGACCGCAAGGTCGGCGGCTACTCGGGCGGGATGAAACGGCGGCTCGACCTGGCGCTGGCGCTGGTCCACAGCCCGCGGATCCTCTTCCTCGACGAGCCGACCACCGGCCTCGACATCCAGAGCCGCACGGCGCTCTGGGACGAGGTGGCGCGGCTCGCCGCCGAGGACGGCGTCACCGTCTTCCTCACCACCCAGTACCTGGAGGAGGCCGACGCGCTCGCCGACCGGGTGGGGATCATCGACCACGGGCGGATCGTCGCCGAGGGCACGCCGGCCGCGCTGAAGGCCGAGATCGGCCGCCCGACCGTCGAGGCGGTGCCGCGCGAGCCGGACGAACGCGAGCGGGTCGCCGCGGTGCTGGCGCGCTTCGGCGAGCCGGGCGAGGCCTCGCGGCGCCGCGGCGCCTCGGTCCTGCTCGAGGGCGGCGAGTCGCGGCTCGCCGAGGTGGTTCGGGCGCTCGACTCGGAGGGGATCGCGATCGAGCAGCTCCAGCTCCACGCCCCCTCGCTCGACGACGTCTTCCTCGCCAAGACCGGCCGCTCGCTGGAGGGCGCCGAGGAGGAGGGCGGGGCGGGCGGCGAGGTCGAGCCGGCGGAGGCGGTCGGAGCGTGAGCTCCACCCTCCCCACCCAGGTCGGCCAGCTCGCCCGCCGCTCGGTCCTGCGCACCATGCGCCAGCCGGCCCAGATCGTGCCCGCGCTGGTCTTCCCGATGTTCCTGCTCGCGGTCAACTCGGGCGGGCTCAAAGACGCGACCGACCTGCCCGGCTTCCCGACCGACTCCTACCTCACCTTCGCCCTCGCGGTGCCGTTCATGCAGGGGGCGCTGTTCTCGGTGATGAACGCCGGCACCGACCTGGCGCGCGACATCGAGACCGGCTTCCTCAACCGCCTGGCGCTGACCCCGCTGCGCGGAGCGGCACTGCTCAGCGGCCTGCTCGCCGGCGCCGTCGTGCTCGGCCTGCTCCAGGCGGCGACCTACCTCACGGTCGGGCTGATCGCCGGCGCCGAGCTCGCCGCCGGGGCCGGCGGCGCGCTGGTCATCGTCGCGCTCTCGGTGACGATCACCGTCGCCTTCGGCTCGGTCGGCCTGTTCGCGGCGCTGCGCACCGGCTCCGGCGAGGCGGTGCAGAGCCTCTTCCCGGTCTTCTTCGTCTTCCTCTTCATCTCCTCGATGGCGCTGCCACTCGACCTGATCCAGACCCGGTGGTTCCACGACGTCGCCAGCGCCAACCCGATCTCCTACCTGCTGGCGGCCTTCCGCTCGCTCTTGATCGAAGGCTGGAACCTCGGCGCCCTGGCGCTCGGCTTCGGGATCGCCGTCGCGGTCCTGGCGATCGGCATGTTCGCCGCCGCGACCGCGCTCAAGTCGAGGCTGGTGAGGACGTGAGCCGCCAGATCGCGCTTGCCGTGGCCTGGCGCAGCGTCCACAACTACCTCACCAACCCGGCCTTCCTGCTGCCCTCGATCGCCTTCCCGCTGTTCTTCTTCACCGCCTTCGCCGGTGGCCTCTCGGCGATCGGCAACGTCCCCGGCTTCGAATTCCCCAGCGGCTACACGGCCTTCCAGTTCGTCTTCGTCCTCGTCCAGTCGGCGGCCTTCGGCGGCGTCTTCACCGGCTTCGGCATCGCCCGCGACTTCGAGACCGGCTTCGCCCGCCGCTACCTGCTGGCGGCGACCGACCGGCGGGCGATCGTCGCCGGCTACGCGATCGCGGCGCTGGTCCGCGCCGCGGTCACCTGGGTGGTGCTGACCGCGGTGGCGCTGGTCGCCGGGATGGAAGTCGGCGGCAGCGGGGTCGACCTGCTCGGTCTCTACGGGCTCGCGGTGCTGGTCAACGTCGCGGCGACGCTCTGGGCGGCCGGCGTGGCGATGCGGGTGCGCTCGATCCAGGGCGGGCCGCTGATGCAGTTCCCGGCATTCCTCGTCCTCTTCCTCGCCCCGGTCTACGTGCCGCTCAGCCTGCTCAGCGGCTGGATCCACGCGGTCGCCTCCGTCAACCCGGTCACCGCGCTGCTCGAGGCCGGCCGCGGCTTCATCTCCGGTGAGCCGACCGTCGTCGCCCTCGCCTTCGCGGTCGCGGTCGCCCTGCCGCTGCTCTTCGCGCTCTGGGCGCGCGGCGGCCTGCGCCGCGCCGAAGCCGCCGGCTGAGCCGGGCGGGCCGCGCCCCCGGCTAGCATCCGCCGGGTGGAGATCTTGGTGGTCGAGGACGAGGCGGCGATCTCCGACTTCCTCGCGCGCGGTCTCGAGGGCGAGGGCCACACGGTGCTGACCGCGGCCGACGGCGTCGAGGGCGAGCGGCTGGCGCTGAGCGAGGGCGTCGACCTGGTGATCCTCGACCGGATGCTGCCCGGCAAGGACGGGATGGGGGTGCTGGCCGCGGTGCGGCGGGCGAAGCCGGCGCTGCCGGTGATCCTGCTGACCGCGAAGGGCGAGGTCGCCGACCGGATCGAGGGCCTCGACGCCGGCGCGACCGACTATCTGACCAAGCCGTTCTCCTTCGAGGAGCTGGCGGCGCGGGTGCGGGCGCACCTGCGGCGGCCGGAGGGCGAAGCGGCGGTGGCGACATTGAAGGCGGCGGGGATGCGGCTCGACCTGGTCTCGCGGCGGGTCGAGCGCGGCGGGCAATCGGTGCGGCTGCCCGAGCGCGAGGCGGAACTGCTCGCCTACCTGATGCGCCGCCCGGGCCAGGTCTGCAGCCACGCCGACCTGCTCTCCTCGGTCTGGGGCTACGACCACGACCCGGGGACCAACGTCGTCCAGGTCTACATCGGCTACCTGCGGCGCCGCCTGGCGCTGCCCGACTCCCCGGCGCCGATCGAGACCGTGCGCTCGGTCGGCTACCGCCTCGCGGAGCGATGAGCGGCGCCTGGTCGCGCCTCGGGCTGCGCGGCCGGCTGGCGATCTCGATCGGCGCGATCGTGGTCGCCGCGTTCGCCGTCGTCTACTTCGCCGTGCGGCACGAGATGCACGACGAGTCGGCGGTGATCAAGCGCGAGGAGGGCCGCGAGACGCGCGGCCGCGGGCCGGTGGCGGGCGACGACGAGCGGCGCGGCGGCAGCCTGCTCGCCCCGGTCGAGGACGCCCAGTCGGAGGTCGAGCGGACCTTCCTGCTCGCCGGCGCGCTCACCCTCGCGGCGGCGCTGCTGGCCGGCTACCTGCTCGCCGCGCGGACCGCGGCGCCGCTGCGGCGCATGGCCGCCGCCGCCGCCACGGTCGGCGGCGGCGACCTGACGCCGCGGATCGGCGAGGAGCGCTCGGCTGCGGTCGAGGTGCGGGTCCTCGCCGAGGCCTTCGACCACATGCTCGACCGGCTCGGGGAAGCGTTCTCGCGGCAGCGCCGCTTCGTCTCCGACGCCTCGCACGAGCTGCGCACGCCGCTGACGGCGATCCGCGGACAGCTCGAGGTGCTGGCGCGGCAGCCGAGCCCGGACACCGAGGAGGTGCGGCGGGTCGAGGGCGTGGTCGGCGCCGAGATGGCGCGGATCGAGCGGCTGGTCGACGACCTGCTGATGCTGGCGCGACTCGACGAGGCGGCGCCGCTGCGGCCGCAGCGCTTCGAGCTGACCCCGTTCCTGGGCGGCTTCGCCGAGAGCGAGGCGGGGGCGGCCGCCGTCCTCGGCGAGTCGCCGGCGGGGATGCTGACGGCCGATCCGGACCAGCTGACCCAGGTGCTGCGCAACCTGGCCGCCAACGCGCGGCGCCACGCCGGGGCGGGCGGGCGGGTCGAGGTCTCGGCCGAGGCCCGAGGCGGGCGCTTGGCGATCCTGGTCGACGACGACGGCCCGGGGATCCCGCCGGGCGAGCGCGAGCGGGTCTTCGACCGCTTCCACCGCAGCGAGGCGGCGCGCGACCGCGACTCCGGCGGCAGCGGGCTCGGCCTGGCGATCGCCCGCTCGATCGTCGAGCTGCACGGCGGCCGCATCCGGGTCGAGGACTCGCCGCTGGGCGGCGCCCGCCTCTGCGTCGAGCTGGGCGGCTTCTCGCCGATGAGAGCCGATGAGAAACCTCTCACCTGAGCGTTAGGCGGCGCTGAGCGCCCACGGGCAGCATCGCGCCGGTGTACAACGACGCCCAAGCCCAGGCGGTTAGGCGCGCCGGCGTCGTCGGCAACGCACGGCTGACCGGCGAGGCGGCGGCGATCCTGCTCGTCCTGCTGGCCCTGGAGGGAGCGACGATCCCGTTCATCGGCAGCCTCGCCGGCCCGCACATCTTCATCGGCATGCTGCTGCTGCCGCCGGTGGCGTTGAAGCTGGGCAGCACCGGCTGGCGCTTCGCCCGCTACTACCTGCGCGCGCCGTCCTACGTGCGCAAGGGTCCCCCGAACCTGATCATGCGCGTGCTGGCGCCCGGGGTCGTCCTCACCACGCTGGCCCTGTTCGCCAGCGGCGTCGCCCTGGCGATCGCCGGCCCCGAGCACCCGACGCTCAAGCTCCTCCACAAGGCAAGCTTCATCCTCTGGTTCGTGCTGATGGCGGTGCACGTGCTCGGCCACGTGCTGGAGGTCCCGGAGCTGGCGGCACCCGACTGGCGCCGAGCCGGCGGCCGCGAGGCGCGGCTCGCCGGCTCGGGCCTGCGCGTGGTGACCCTCGGCGGCTCGCTCGTCCTCGGCCTCGGCCTCGCCCTGGCGACCGTGTCGCTGATCGGCCCCTGGCTGTCGGCCTCGCTCGGCGGCTGAGAGTCCCGGTTGCGGTGGACGCCGGGCGTCCACCGCTTCGCATCGGGACAAAGCCGAGGGAGGAAACAGCGGTATGCCCCCGATGTCAGAGCAGTCGCAAACCGGAGAGGATGAACGGAAAAGACAGACGCCTAGGACTTGTGAGAAACCCCGCGCGCGAGGTTCCTCGGCCATCTGAGCAGCTCGGGGATCTGGCTCCCCAAGACCGCTATCGCCACGCCCAGTATGGCGGCGATGCCCGCGTAGACGGCGATCGCGAGCACAGGGCCCGCGCCGGCCGCATTCAGCAGCAGAGCCGACCCCATCCCGAAGAGGAGCGGACCGACGAAGAATGCGATTCGGAGCGCCATGGAGTCAGAATAGGGCTTCGGTCAAAGAATGCCGACGTCGAACGCAAAGCCGACGAAGAACCCCCCTCCGGTGAGGCGGTCGACGTCGCGCTGCTGGGCTCGAAAGAGAATCGCGCCGTAGTGAGCGGCTCCGCCGCAAATGCCGGTAGGACCTACGAGGATCGCCACCGCGCCTGAGACGAAATGGATCAGGAGACCGGCGGTTGGCAACTCCGGAAGAGCAAACGGAAGCATCCCCCCGACTGTAGGAGTGGTCGCCGCGCGTGTGGCGCGCGGATGTGAGATGTCTGGAGCCGCTTTGCGACGTGAGGCGCGCAGAGGGGTTCAGCGGCCGCGGCGGCCGAAGCTGTGGCCGGCGGGAGCGACTGTGCGCAGCTGGGCGACGGCGCGGCGGCGAGCCTCGCACGCGCGGGCGATCCGCCTGGCCTTCTCGTGGGCCTCGGCCCGGCGTGCCGCGGACGAGCCGGCGCGAAGCGAGGGCGCCGGCCCTGTCCGCTCCAGCTCGCGGACCTCGTCGACGACGACGTTGGTCGTGCCTTCGCGGCGCTCGCGGCGCCCCCTGGCGCGGACCAGGGACGAGGTGCGAACCTCGGCCCGGTGGCGGTCGTAGACGGGCGGGTTGACGGTGCCGCGCTCGTCTTCGAGCAGCATGAAGACGATCCCCTTGGCGGTCTCGGGGCGCTGGCGGGCGACGACCATGCCGGCCACCTCGACCTGGGCGCCGTGCTCGACCCGCTCCAGGTCGGCGCTGCGCAGCAGCTCCCGGTCGAGCCCGTCGCGCAGCATCGCCATCGGGTGCTCGCCGAGGGTCATCCCGATCGAGCGGTAGTCGGCGATCGCCTCGTCCCAAGCGCTGAGCGGCTCCAGCCCCGGCGCTCCCGGAGTCTCCAACGGCAGCGCCATCTGAGTCCCGTCCCCATGCCGCACCCCCGTCCCCACCGTCCCGGCCTCCCAAAGCGCCCCCCGTCTTCCACCCGTCGACGACGTGCCCAGGGTTGACCACCCATACTGGCGGTCACCCCTGGGCACGTCCTCCGCCAGCTCGTCGAGGGCGCCGGCCCAGGCGAGGCCGTCGCGGCCGGCGCCGCTGCGCGAGGCGAGGTCGGCGATCCCCCGGTAGGCGCCGTCGCGCTCGCGCGCGGCGACCAGGCTCTCCATCTCACCCTCACGCACCCCCTTCACGTAGCCGAGCCCGATCCGCACCGCCGGCCCGCCCCGCACTTCCCCCGCCGACGGGGCTATTTCCGTCGCTATGCGTCGGTTTTCGTCTCGCCGGCGGGGGGTTTCGACGTGGCAGAGGACTCGGCTGCGGTTGGCGTCGGGGCCGGCCAGCCGCACGCCGCGGCGCTGCGCCTCGTGGATCAGCGCGTCGGGCGGGTAGAAGCCCATCGGCTGCTCGTTCAGCAGCGCGCAGAGGAACTCCGGCGGGTGGTGGATCCGCAGCCAGGCCGACTGGTAGGCAAGCAGGCCGAAGGCGGCCGAGTGCGCCTTCGGGAAGCCGAAACCGGAGAAGCCCTGGATCTGCTGCCAGACCCGCTCCGCCGTCTGCGCCGGCACCTCGCGCGCGACCGCGCCGGCGACGAAGCGCCGGTGGTTCGCCTCCAGCGCCTCCGCCGAGCGCTTGCGGCTCATCGCCCGCCGCAGCCCCTCCGCCTCGGCCGAGCTGAAGCCCGACAGCGCCATCGCCACCTCGATCACCTGCTCCTGGTAGACGATCGTCCCGAGCGTATCCCGCAGCACCGGCTCCAGCCGCGGGTGCTCGTGGATCTCGAAACCGGGGTCCTCGCGCTGCCGCTTGCGCCTCTCCAGCGCCCGTTCGAGCCGGTCGCCGGCGGTCCCCTCCGGCAGCTCGACCTCCTCCGCCAGCTCCTCCCAGGCGCCGCGGCGACGGACGACCAGCAGCTCGTCCTCACCCCGGGCCAGCCGCAGCGCCCGCAACCCCGGCGGCCCGAAGCGGTCGGCGACCCGATCGGCGGGGAGCGCCGCCAGCTCCCCCAGCGTCCCGATCCCCAGCCGCCTCAGCGTCTCGACCAGGGCGGCGGCCTCACGCTGCGGCAGACCCAGCCGGTCGGCGGCCGCCGTGAGAGGGAGTCCGGAGAGGAAGGTCCGAGCAAAATCAAGCTACGAAAGATTCCCTTCGCGGCGATCTACAATCTACAACTGGGTGGCGATCAAACCGATCAGGGCAGCGATGGCGACGGCGCAGAACTGGACCATCAGGCGTTGCATGGCGGCGCTTGGCGCTGAGCCGTCTCAGCCCTTCTTGGCGACCTTCGAGGCCTCGGCGCTGCCGAGGTACGGCGTCAGGGTGAACTCGACCAGGTCGGGGAGGAGCTCTTCGAGCTGCTCGGCCTTGCCGGCGATGACGCGGCGGGAGATCAGCGAGACCATGCCGCCGACGAGGGCTTCCTCGGTGGTCGCCGAGAGGCGGGCGAGGACCTCGGGCGGGCGGCCCTCGCGGCCCTTCTGGAAGTAGGGGACGAAGCTCTGGATCGCGGCGTCGTAGCGCTCGACGACGGCCGGGCCGGCGACCAGCGCCTCGACCATGCAGAGGCGGGCCAGGCTCGGGTTGGCGGCGAGGAACTCGAGCATCGCCGCGATCCCGGCCTTGATCGCCTGCGGCCAGTCCTCCTGCTCGTCGAAGGCGGCCGAGACGCGCTCGCGCAGATCGCCCATCACCGCGTCGTAGGCGGCGACGAAGCATTCGTCCTTGCTTTCGAAGTGCTCGTAGAAGGTGCGACGGGAGACCGCCGCCGAGCGGGTGATGTGGGCGATCGTCGTCCCCGAGTAGCCGTGCTCGGCGATCGCCTCGGCGATCCCGGCGATCAGCCGCTCGCGCTGGTTGTGGGTGACGAACTCGCGCGGCAGGCCGTGACGGCCTGGCGGCAGGCGGGCCAGCTCGGGCGGATAGTCCTCGGCTGCGGTCGCAGGAGCCTTGCCGGTTTTGGTACTGCGCTTGCGTGCCACACCGCGACCATATCGCTCCGGCGCCCCGGAATCGCGGCTCAGCTCCTCCATCGCCGCCTCGACGCCCAGATAGGGCATCACCGCAGCGGACATCAACTGCGGGATCAGGCCGGGCAGCTCGTCGACCGCGCCCTGCACCACCCGCGAGTAGATCTGCCCGTAGGCGGAGCCGGCGAGCGCCTCGGCGGTCGTGTGGGGAACGGCTTCGGGATCGTCCATCAGCTGGCGACCGGCGTCGATCAGCCCGGCGACCACGCGCATCGTCATGTCGCGGCGGGCGCGGGCCGCGTCGCCGGCGGCCAGCACCTCGACCCCGAACGAGGCCCGGCTGGGGTCGTCGCGCAGGCCGCTGACGATCTGCTCGGCGACGGCGCGCAGCCGGTCGGGCCACTCCTCACAGCTCTCGTAGGCCCGGACCATCGTCCCCAGGCACTCCTCGCTGACGTCCTGCCAGGCGGAGAGGAAGCAGTCGTACTTGCCGCGGAAGTGGCGGTCGAAGGCGGGACGGTCGAGCCCGGCGCGTTCGAGCACCAGGTCGACGGTCGTTTCGCCGTAGCCGCGCTCGGCGGCGACTTCGATCACGGCCTCGACGATCCGGGTGCGCTCGGAGCTGCCGGCGCGGTCGCGGGTCTCGGTATCGAGCACTAGTGCATGGGACCCCCGATCCCTGCCTTCCTGTAGCTACCCGTCGGTCCCGGACGGGGCCTCGGCGGCGGTCCGCTTCGCGGCCTCGGCGCCGAGGTACGGCGTGAGGGAGAACTCGACCAGCTCCGGCAGCAGCTCCTCGATCTCCTCCACCTGTCCCATCACTATGCGCTGGTAGAGGATCCAGAAGATGCCGCCGACGATCGTCTCCTCGAGTGTGTCGGGCAGGTCCTCGCCGGTCGGCGAGACCTTGCGGCCCATGCGGAAGAGCGGCACGAAGGCCTGGATCGAGCCTTCGTAGCGCTCCACCGCGGCCGGGCCCGCGGAGAGCGCCTCGACGATGCAGGTGCGGGCCAGGGCGGGCTCGGTGGACACGTAGTGGAGGAAGGCGGCGAGGCCGGCGTTGACCCGAGCGGGCCAGCTGTCGACCTTGCTGGCGGCGTCGACGACCCGCCTCAGCGCCTCCTTGACCGCGAACTCGGAAGCGGCGAGAAAGCAGTCCTCCTTGGAGGAGAAGTTCTCGTAGAAGGTGTTGCGGGCGATCCCGGCGCGGCGCACGATGTCGGCGACGGTGACCGAGCGGTAGCCCTTCTCGACGGTCTCCTCGGCCAGCGCGGCGATGATCCGAGCGCGCTGGTGCTGGGTGATGAACTCGCGCGGAAGCGGATGCCTTCCGGGCGGCAATTTGATCGCCTGCGGGACACGCTCAGCCACAAGACTGAGGCTACTCGCCGACCCGCGAGTTTCAAGCTGGACGGATCGGCCAAATACCGCTACAGTACCGGAGTCCAGACAACCTGTTCCCTTGATCACGAAGGAAGGGGTAGCAGCGGGGAAGCAGGCCGCAACCAAGGTCCAGGCAGGGGCTGAGGGGACCGGCTCGACTCGGGATTTCGACACTGTCCCGCCAATGCCCAAACTCGTAATCGTGGACTCGTCGAAGCGGGAAAAGATCCTCACCGGGATGCTGGAGGAGGTCGGCGCGGCCGGCTACGAGGCGACCTCCGTACGCACGGTCCTGGCCAGGACGAGGCTGTACCGGCAGGCCTTCTACGACAACTTCGCCGACAAGGACGAATGCTATCGCAGCGCTTTCGAGATCGGCGTGGAGCGACTCGAATCGCTCGCCGGCGCCGCGGCAACGAGCAAGGAGAGCTGGAAAGGGAAGCTGCGGGCCGGGCTCGGCGCGATCCTCGACTTCCTCGATTCCGAAGCAGACATCGGCCGGGCGCTGCTCGTCGAGGTGCACGCGGCGGGCCCGGAGGCGCTCGGAAGACGGGCCGAAGCGATGAAAAGAGCAGCCGATTTCATCGATCTGGCGCGGCTCGAGTCGGGCGAGGCGGAGTCGCCGCCGCGGATCGCGCCGGAGGGGATCGTGGCCGGGATCCATGCGGTGATCCACTCGCGGTTGTCCACCGGGGCGAGCGAGGGGTTCCGGGAGCTGCTGCCCGAGTTCATGTACTTCGCGGTGCTGCCTTACTTCGGGGCGGAGGCCGCTACCGCGGAGATGCAGGCTGCAAGAGCCTGATCAGAGGCGGACCAGGTTGGACGCGTCAAGGTCCCTGGTCACGCCGCGGAAGTCGATCACCTGGGCGGCTTGGGACAGCACCTCTCCGTAGTCGAGCTGGGGGTGGGCCGTGACGATTGCGGCTATGTCGGCGTCGGCTAGACCCTGGTTTAGATCCGCGGAGGCCAGGTTCAGGTCGGGGAGCTTGGGGACGTGGGGGTCGTGGTAGCTGACCCTGGCGCCCAGCTCTTGCAGGAGGGCGATTATCTCCAGGGCGGGGGACTCGCGGATGTCTCCCACTCCCGGCTTGTAGCTGACGCCGAGCAGGAGGATGCCCGAGCCCTTTACGGGCTTTTCGGCTTCGTTGAGGGCGCGGGCTATGCGTTCCACGCAGTAGCCGGGCTGGGCTCGGTTGACCTTGCCCGCCAGCTCGATGAACTCCGGGTAGAAGTCGTGCTCGCGGGCCTTGAAGGCGAGGTAGAAGGGGTCGACCGGCAGGCAGTGGCCGCCCATGCCGGGGCCCGGGTCGAAGCGCATGAAGCCGAACGGCTTGCTGGCCGCCCCCTCGATCACCTCCCAGACGTCGATCCCGAGCCGGTCGCAGAGCTGGGAGAGCTCGTTGACCAGAGCGATGTTGACCGAGCGGAAGATGTTCTCCAGGAGCTTTGCCAGCTCGGCGGCCTCCGGCGAGGAGAGGACGATCACCCGCTCGCAGATCAGCGAGTAGAGCTCGCGCGCGCGCTCCGCGCAGGCCTCGGTCAGGCCGCCGAGGAGCTTCGGGGTGCTGGCGAGGGTGTAGTCGGTGCGGCCGGGGTCGATCCGCTCCGGGGAGAAGGCGAGGTGGAAGTCGGCGCCGGCGCTGAGACCGGAGCCCTGCTCGAGCAGCGGCGCCAGGCGCTCGCGCGTGGTGCCGGGGTAGGTGGTCGACTCCAGCACGACGAGCTGGCCCTTGCTGAGGACTGCGGCGAGCCTGGAGGCGGCGTCGGTGAGGTAGGCGAGGTCGGGCTCGCGCGAGCCGGTGAGCGGCGTCGGGACGCAGATCACGATCGCCTCGCAGGGCGCCAGCTCGGCGGCCTCGGTGGTGGCGCGCAGGCGCCCGCCGAGCGGCGCCAGCGCCGAGTCGGGGACGTCCTCGACGTAGCTGCGCCCCTCGTTCAGCGCCCCCACCTTGGCCGGGTCGGCCTCGAGGCCGACCACGTCGTGCTCCGCCGCGGCGAAGGCGGCGGCAAGCGGTAGGCCGACGTAGCCGAGCCCGACGATCCCGATCTTCATCGGCGGCAGTCTAGAGGCATCTGGGTACTTCGCTGGGTTGGACAGCGTGCGATTCCTGCCCTACATTGGTTGCGATGGATTCGCCATCCACCTCGGATCCACAGAGCACCCGATCCGGACGACGAGGATTGCCACGGGCATACGCAGTGCGCTCGCAACGGGAGCGGCTGCTGGAGGCGACGATCAGGGTCGCGGCGGCGAAAGGCTACGAAGCGACAACGGTGACCGACGTGGTCGAGTACGCCGGCGTCTCACGGGCGACCTTCGACGAGATGTTCGACGGCAAGGAGGCCTGCTTCCTCGAGGCCTACGACGCGGTCTTCGACGTCCTCGTCGCCCACGTCACCGCCGCCTTCGAGGCCGCCTCCGGCGAGCGCTGGCCGGAGCGGATCGCCGCGGGGCTCGGCGCCCTGGTCGAGCTGCTGTCGATCGAGGCCGACATCGCGCGGATGGCGATGGTCGAGGTGACCGCCGCCGGCGACGATGCCCGCGAGCGCTACCGGGCGGCGCTGGCGCGCTTCACGCCCTTCCTCGAGGAGGGGCGCACCTACTCCGGGCAGGGCGACGAACTGCCCGCCGACACCGCCCGCTTCGCGGTCGGCGGTGCGACGTCGATGATCTTCGACGAGGTTCGCGCCGGGCGCGGGCCGGAGCTGAAGCGGATCCTGCCGGACCTGGTGTTCGCGGTCCTGATGCCCTATCTGGGGCCGGAAGCGGCCGAAGACGAGATGCGGCGGGTTACGCGGGAAGGGTGACTGCCAGGGTAAGCGGGAGCGGGACTTGGGGTAGGGGTTCCGCTTAACTTTTTTTGAAGACAGGATGCCGCCGTCCGAGGGCCGGACTTCAAAAAAAGTACAAGACGCTCCACCCCTACCCCAAGTCCCGCTACACGAAGCCGTTCTGGCTACACGCCCTCCCCGTGGCGGCCCTCTCCTGAGGAGAAGCGGGCTGCTCCTCGCACGGCGACGTCGAGCACTTTGCGGCCTAGCTGGTGCTCCAGGGCCAGGCCGTCGGATAGGGGTTGGCCGAAGCCTTGGAGGGCTGCTTGGCGGTCGGCCAGCATCGTCTCCTGCGGGAAGGCGGCGATCCGCTCGGCCAGCTCCAGCGCCCGCTCGAGGTGGGCGCCCGGCGCGACGACCTCGTTGACGAGGCCGATCCGCAGCGCCTCCTCGGCCTCCACCGGCCGCCCGGTGAGGATCAGCTCCAGCGCGCGTCCGATGCCAATCGTCCGCGGCAGGCGCTGGGTGCCGCCGTCGACCAGCGGCACGCCCCAGCGGCGCTCGAAGAGCCCGAAGGTCGATTCCGGGGTGGCGACCCGCAGGTCGCACCAGAGCGCCAGCTCGACCCCGCCGGCCAGGCACCAGCCGTCGACCGCGGCGATCGCCGGCTTGGCCGGCGTCAGCCGGGTCGGGCCCATCGGGCCGTCGGGATGATCGACGTCGAGGTCGAGCGCCTTCAGGTCGGCGCCGGCACAGAACGCCTCGCCGCCGGCGCCGGCGAGCACGAGCACGCGGGCGTCCTCGTCCGCCTCGAAATCCCGCAGCCCCTGGCGGAAGAGCCGGGCGGTGGCGTCATCGACCGCGTTGCGCCGCTCGGGCCGGTCGATCGTCAGTACCGCGGCGGCGCCGACCCGCTCGTAGCGAAGCTCCTCGCTCATGCTGCGGCGCATCCTCGCACAGGAACGGTGGAGAAACGTAGCGCTCTGGGAGCAGGGCCCGAGACGCGCACGGGTTACGCTGCCCGGATGCGAATCGACGAGATCCTCGCCTCGAAGCGGCCGGTCTTCTCGGTCGAGTTCTTCCCGCCGAAGACCGAGCAGGCGACGGAGCAGCTGTTCGCGACGGCGCGCTCGCTGCGCGAGCTGGGGCCCGACTTCGTCTCTGTCACCTACGGGGCGGGCGGCTCGACCCGCGAGGGCACGGTGGAGATCACGCGGACGCTGAAGGACGAGCTCGGCTTCGAGACGATGGCCCACCTGAGCTGCGTCGGCGAGACGACCGAGGGGCTGGCGGCGACCCTCGACCGGATCGCGGCGGCGGGGATCGAGAACGTCTTCGCGCTGCGCGGCGACCCGCCGCGCGGGCAGGCGGACTTCGTGCAGCCCGAGGGCGGGCTCGGCAGCGCCGCCGAGCTGGCCGCCTTCATCGGCGCCGGCTGGGACCTCACGATCGGCGGCGCCTGCTTCCCCGAGGTCCATCCCGAGGCGCCCGACCTCGCCACCGACCTCGCCTACCTGAGGTCGAAGGTGGAGGCCGGCGCCTCCTTCCTGATCACCCAGCTCTTCTTCGACAACCGGGTCTACTTCGACTTCGTCGCGGCGGCGCGCGAGGCGGGGATCGAGGTGCCGATCCTCGCCGGGGTGATCCCGGTGGCGAGCTTCGCGCAGACGAAGCGGATCTGCGAGCTCTGCGACGCCTCGATCCCGCCGCGGCTGGAGCGGGCGTTCCGGGCGACGGAAGGCGACGAGCGGGCGGAGTTCGAGCTGGGCGTCGCCTACGCCTCGCAGCAGTGCGCGGAGCTGCTGATCGCCGGCGCCCCGGGCATCCACTTCTACGCGCTCAACCGCGCGCCGGCGACGCGGGCGGTGCTCGGGGCGCTACAGGCCTCGCGGCCCTGGGAGCGGACCCGGGGGCCGGCGCTGGGCGCCCGCTTCGCTCCGGCCGGTTAGCCCCAGCGCATCGCGTTTTCCACGCCATGGATGGAAAACGCGATGCGCTGGGCTGGACTAATTAGACTGGTTGACCACGATGGCGGAGTTCGAATACCAGGGTCACCGGATCGGCTTCGACGAATACGGCGAGGGCGGGCGGGCGATCGTCCTGATCCACGGCCTGCTGATGAACGGCCGCATGTTCGAGCGGCTCGGGCCGGCGCTGGCCGAGCGCGGCAACCGGGCGATCTGCATCGACCTGCTGGGCCACGGTGGCTCCGACCAGCCGGAGGACCTGCGGCTCTACTCGATGCCGCTGTTCGCCGCCCAGGTCGTCGCCCTGCTGGACCATCTGGAGCTGCCGACCGCGGTGGTCGGCGGCACCTCGCTGGGGGCCAACGTGGCGCTCGAGCTGGCGGTCGGGCATCCCGACCGGGCCGAGGGGTTGTTCATCGAGATGCCGGTGCTCGACAACGCGCTGGCCGCGGTCGCGGCGATCTTCGCGCCGGTGCTGCTCGGGCTGCGGGTCGGCCGCCCGGTCGTCGAGGTCTCCTCGCGGCTCGCCTCGCTGCTGCCGCGGACCAACTTCCTGCTCGACATCGGGCTCGACTGGCTGCGCCGCCGGCCCGGCCCGTCGATCGCCGTGCTCGAGGGGCTGCTGCTGGGCGAGACGGCGCCGGGGCGCGAGCAGCGCCGCGGCATCCGCCTGCCGGCGCTGGTGGTCGGCCACCCGCGCGACCCGCTGCACCCCTTCAGCGACTCGGGGATGCTGGTCGAGGAGCTGCCGCAGGCGCGGCTGGTCGAGGCGCAATCGATCCTCGAGTGGCGGCTCGCGCCGCAGCGGCTGACCGACGAGCTCTCGCTCTTCCTCGACGAGGTCTGGTCGCCGACGAGGCCGCTGAAGACCGCCACGCCGAACGGGAACGGCCACCGCGCGGGGTCCCCGCTGGGGAAGTAGGGGGAGGTCCGCGAACCGCGGGGAGGGAGGCGCGTGCGAGCGCCGGCGAGATCCTGATCCGCTTGGCCGTCAGGCGGAGCGGTACACCGGGAAGAAGCCGCCTGGGCCGCGGCCGGCGCAGAGGCGGTCATAGGCGCTCCGGTCGCAGACGATCTCCGATACGTGCCAGGGCTGCTCGCGGTTGGCGAAGCCGCGCTTGAACTCCTCCAGCGCGTCGCCTCTGGAGAGGCCGCCGCCGAGGTTGAGCGGCAGTCCCTGCCCGGCGGCGAGCTCGACCAGCGCCGCGACCACGTTCTTCATCGGCGAGTCGCGCAGCTGCGCGTCGGCGCTGCCGCTGAGGAAGTAGTGGAGGAAGCCGTCGCTGCGGACCGCGATCGAGGCGGCGGCGACCTCGCCGGCCGGCGCGGTGGCGAGAGCGAGCCAGGTGAGCGGCGACTCGAGGACGCGGTCGAACCAGGTAGCGGCGAAGAAGTAGCGCTCGCCGGCGCCGGTGCGGCGCATCGTCTGCTCGTAGACCGTCAGGAAGCCGGCGCGCTGCGCGGCGGTCGTCTCCGGCCCGGGGACGATGTCGACCCCGTAGCCCGCGCGGCGGTTCTTGTTGATCCGGTTGCGATCGCTGGAGCGGCTCTTCGGCGGCAGCTCCGGATCGGCGACCTGGACGACGTTGCGCTCGGCGGCCCCGGCCAGCGGCGGTTCGCCGAGCGTGTGGCGGACGAAGACCGAGACGAGGCCCGTCGCGGAGAAATCAACCGCCGCCGGGTCGATCGCCGTAGCCGACTTCGACCCTGCCCCAGGGTGGTCGAGGTCGGCAGCGGCGCAGATCCCGGGGTAGCCGTAGGGGGAGATCGCATCGCGCAGGTCGGTCCCGGGGATCTCGCGGACGAGCAGCGGCGCCAGCAGCTCGCCGCCCCCCCCGAGGCCGGCGATGCGCAGCGTGTGGGTGACGCCCTCGGCGTCGAGGAAGGGGCGGGAGCGGAAGAACTCCTCGCTCTCGACCGCGGCGCCGCGGTCGGCGATCAGCTCGGCCGTCGCCGTCATGACACCCCGCTCCGCTGTTCCTTCTCGGCGAATGGCGAGGCAAAGGAACAGCGGAGTGATTTGGAGTGGGTCACCGCAGTAGATCCGCGGCGGCGGCGCGGAACTCGTCCGGCAGGACGCCCCAGACCTCGCAGTCGTCGACGCCGTCGGGCCGCTTCAGGTGCGCTCGCATCGTCCCCTCGTGCTTCCAGCCAAGCCCGGCGACGGTCTTCTTCGCCACCTCGTTGCGGGCCGGGATACGGCCGTAGACGCGGTGGGCGCCGAACTCGTCGAAGGCCCTGGCGATCGTCAGCGCCTCGGCGCGGCGGCCGACGCCCTTGCCGCGCACGTCGTCGCCGATCAGCGCCCCCAGCTCCGGCGCGGTCTGGCGGAAGAGGCCGTAGAGGGCGGTAAAGCCGACCGGCTCGTCGTAACCCTCGACGACGATCGCGTACTTGCGGTCCTCGCCCGACTCGTCGATCGCCCGGCCGACCCAGGCCTCGGCCTCTTCGAGCGAGAAGCTGTCCCGCTGCTCCATCAGCGTCTTCGTCGCCTCCGGATTGTTGAACCAGCGGTGGACCGCGGCGGCGTCGCCGGGCTCGAACGGTCGCAGGCTGACCCTGGGCCGGTCGGACATGCGGAGAACCCTACGCGCTGGCCTGGGCACGGCAACGATCGGTCACTTGAGTACACCATGCTGTGACCAAGTGACCGATCGACCCCGATCCGGCCCAGCCGCCTACTCGGGGGCGAGACCGCGACCCGTGACGAGCAGCCAGACCGTCCTGGCGAGGATGCGCAGGTCGAGCCAGGGGCTGCGGTGGTCGATGTACCAGACGTCCAGCTCGATCCGCTCCTCCCAGGGGATGCCGGCGCGGCCGCGGACCTGGGCCCAGCCGGTGATCCCGGGGCGCACCTCGTGGCGGCGGTGCTGGCGGGGCGTGTAGCCGGCGACCTGGGCGGGGATGGTGGGGCGCGGGCCGACGATCGCCATCTCGCCACGCAGGACGTTGACCAGGTTGGGCAGCTCGTCGAGCGAGCTGCGGCGCAGGAAGCGGCCGGCGCGGGTGACGCGCGGGTCGTCGCGGGTGACGACGGCGCCGACCCCGACCGGATCGGAGCCCTCGACCATCGTCCGCATCTTCAGCAGCTCGAACTCGGCGCCGTCCTTGCCCACCCGGCGCTGGCGGTAGATGACCGGACCCCGACTGCCGAGCTTGACCGCGACCGCGGCGATCAAGAGCACCGGCGAGAGGGCGACCAGAGCGAGTGCGGCGACGGCGATGTCGAAGGCGCGCGGCACCGCTACCGGGTCCCCTCGGTCTTCTCCCAGGCGCCTGGCGCTCCGTGGCGGAGCCGGTCCCAGAGGCCGACGGCGATCGAGGCGGTCGTCATCGCGTAGTAGCGCGCGATCCGGAACGGGGCGAACGGCAGCCGCTTGCCGAGCAGCGCCGCCGCGAGGAGGGCGAGCTGGGCGGCGAGCGTCGCGAGGTAGACCCAGCCCTGGCCGAGCAGGGCGAGGTTGGCTGCGAAGGCGGCCAGGTGCAGCAGCGGGGTCGCATAGCGCAGCAGCCGGTGCGAGGCGAGCTCGAAGGCGTAGAGCGGCGGGTAGCCGCCGGGCCGCAGCATGCCTTCGCCGGCGACGATGTCCCAGAGGCCGACCATCATTCGCCGTTTGCGGGCGAACTCGCCCTTCAGCGTCGGCGCCATCTTCTCCTCGGCCCGCGCCCAGGGAACGTAGAGCGAGCGGCGGCCTCGCTTCGCCAGCAGGAAGGGGAAGGAGAGGTCGTGGCTGCCCGACGGCGGCAGCGGCAGGTAGGCGCCGCGGCGCACCGCGTAGATCGCGCCGTTGCCGGCCGTGATCCCGGCCAGCGCCGACTCCATCTCCCGCACCGCCATCTCGTAGCGCCAGTAGGCGCCCTCGAGGTTGCCGCCGCCGGGGTCGGTGAAGCGGACCTGGCCGCAGGCGTAGCCGACCGCCGGGTCGGCGAAGGGCTCGACCAGGTGGCGGAGGGCGTCCGGCTCCCAGGTGCTGTTGGCGTCGGAGAAGGCGAGGATCTCGCCCGAGGCCCGCTCCGCGGCGGCGTTCTGGGCGGCGACCTTGCCGCCGCGCGGCAGGTCGAGCACCAAGTCGGCCCCGGCGGCGCGGGCGCGCTCGACGGTCGCGTCCGCGGAGCCGTCGGAGGCGACGATCAGCTCGAGGCGCTCGCGCGGGTAGTCGAGGGCGAGCGCGTTGGCGACCTTCGCCGCGATCACCTCCTCCTCGTCGTAGGCAGCGACGATCAGCGAAACGCGCGGCGGCTCCTCCCAGGTTCCCGGGCGAAGGGTCGGGCGGCGGCGCAGGGCCAGCAGCGCGCGGAGCACGAGCGGGTAGCCCAGGTGCGTATAGACGATCAGGCCGGCGGCGAGCCAGAAGACGAGCGCGGCGGCGAGCATCGGGGGATTATCTGGGGTCTGGTGGGGGGAGGGGATAGGGGTGCCCCTATCCCCTCCTCTCGAGCAGCTCGCGATAGAGGGTTAGGGTCGCGGTCGCGGCGGCGTCCCAGGAGTAGGGGCCGGTCGCGGCGCGGGTGGCGGCCTGGGCTAGGTCGGAGCGGGCGGCTTCGTCGGTGAGTAGCTCGGAGAGGGTTCCGGCGAGAGCCTGCGGGTCCTCGGGGGGGACGAGGCGGGCGGCGCCCTGGTCCGCCACCTCGGGGAAGCCGCCTACGGCGCTGAGGACCAGCGGCTTGGCGAAAGCGAGGGCGGCGTAGAGGACGCCGGAGTGCTCGACGTCGCGGTAGGGGAGGACGACGATGCCAGCACGGCGGAGGATCGGCGGGATCTCGGCGTCCTCGACGAAGCGGGTGAGGAAGCGGACGCGGCCCGGCGCCTCGGCGGCGAGCCGGCGCAGCGGCTCGACGTCCATCCGCGGCTTGCCGACGACCCACAGCTCGGCGCCCTCGATCTTGCGGAACGCTTCGAGCAGGGTGTCGATGCCCTTGTAGGGGCGGAGCAGGCCGAAGAAGAGGATCACGGGCCCCTCGGCGCCCTCCAGCTCCGGGGGCAGCGGCTTCTCCTCCGGCAGCCGGGTCAGGTAGTCGAAGGCGCCGTGATGGATGACGCGGACCCGGTCGGGGTCGAGGCCGACCAGATCGCGCAACCGGCGCGCCCCGTGCTCGGAGTGGGCGACGACGGCGTCCATGGCGCCGAAGGCGCGCCGGGCGCTCGCCAGCTGGAAGCCGCTCGGATGGGGAGGTATCACGTAGTGGGCCGTCATCACGCGGGGGCGCAGCGGCGGCAGCACGGCGGCGTCGAACCAGGGGGACGTCAGCCACTGGTAGTGGACGACGTCGACATCGGCGTCGACCCTGCGGCGAAAGCGCAGCATGTCGCCGAGGTGCTCGGCAGCCTTGAAGGCGCGGCGAACAGGCGCGTCGAGGCCGCGGGCGGAGCTTCGCCGGTAGAAGCACTCCTCGACCCCGTACCCCTCGGGCGCGGGCACCGGCCCGTAGAGGAAGCGGCTGGTCAGCAGCTCGACCTCGACGCCCCGGCGCGCCAGCGCCGCCGCCAGGGCGCGGTCGTAGGGCGGCGTGAAGGCCGAGGGGTCGACCAGCTGTACGCGCATAGCGGGCGATTATGGTGACCGCCGTGGCGCCCACGCTCTCCTACTGCGTCGTGAACACGAACGGCCGCGAGCACCTGCTCGCCTGCCTCGACGCGATCGAGCGCACCCATCCGGCCGGGGTCGAGCGCGAGATCCTCGTCCTCGACAACGCCTCCGGCGACGGCTCGGCCGAGGCGGTGCGGGGGCGCGGCGGCGAGATCCGCCTGATCGCCCTGGAGCGCCGCGCCGGCAAGGCGGAGAACGACTCGACCCTGATGCGCGAGGCGCACGGTCGCTACTGCCTGCTGCTGAACGAGGACTCCGAGCTGCGCCCGGGCGCAGCCGCGGCGCTGGTAGCAGCGCTGGACGCCGATCCAGAGGCCGGCGCGGCCGGCGCCCGGCTGCTCGACTCCGGCGGCAAGCCGGTCCCCTGCGCCTGGCGCTTCCCCGGGGTCGGCACTGCGCTGGCCGGGGCGCTCTTCCTGCACCGGTGGCTGACCGTGCAGAGCAAGGGCGACTGGACCCGCCGGGTCGACTGGGCGCAGTCGAGCGCCCTCCTCGTCCGCCGCGAGGCGGCCGCCGAGGTCGGCTACCTCGACCCCGACTTCTTCGTCTACTACGACGAGTGCGACTTCTGCAAGCGCCTCGCCGACGCCGGCCGGCGCACCCTGTTCGTCCCCGGCGCCGCGGCGATCCATCACGATCAGCTATCGACCGACCTCGCCGCCGGCCTGCCCCGGATCGTCGAATTCCACCGCAACCGCGACCTCTACATGCGCAAGCACCACTCGCGCGCGGCAGCGCTGGCGGTCCGCGCTCTCACCGCCTGGTCATACGCGGTGCGGGCTCTCGCGGCCACGCTCCTGCGCCGACCGACGGCCCGCATCTACCGCGCCCACGCCCGCCAGGCGCTCCTCCCCCGGCGTGGCGAAAGCCTTCGGGACCAGGCGGATGGGGGGAGGCCATTCCGGTAGGGGTGGAGCGTCTTGTACTTTTTTTGCGGCAACGCCCTCGGACGGGCGGCTCTCTGTCTTCAAAAAAAGTTAAGCGGAACCCCTACCGGAATGGCCTTCTACAGACGCGAGTCCTCGTCGATTCGCTCCGCTTCGTAGACCTCGGGGACTACGCCGTCGACCGCGGCGGGACGGGCGGCCAGTACGCGCATGCTCGCGACCAGCTCGGCCGGGTGGCGGAGCCGTGCCAGCCAGCTGCGCTCCTCGTCGCTGAAGAAGCCTGCGGCGAGGAGGACCAGCGGGTAGGCGAGCCAGAGGGCGATCCGGGCGGCGAGGCCGGCGAGGCCCGCGGTCGGCAGCAGCAGTTCGCCGAGGCCGACGATCGCGGCCGTTATCAGCACGACCCGGGCCAGGCGGCCCCATTCGTAGGGGACCGGGAAGAGGCGCTGCGTGAACCCATACATCAGCGCCACGACGACCAGGTAGGAGGCGACCAGGGCGAGGCCGGCGCCGACGATGCCGAGCGGCGGAACCAGGACGATGTTCAGCACCAGGTTGGCGACCAGCGCCGCGATCGTCGCCGGGAAGTTGAGCTCGGTCCGCCCGGTGCGGCCGAGGATCACGACCAGGACCATGTAGAGGGCGTAGAGGGTGACGCCGGTGGCGATCAGGCCGATCGCTTCGTAGGAGCCGAAGAATTCCGGCGCCGCCAGGGCCTGCACGATCCAGCGCGAGAACAGCCACATGCCGGCGACGACGAAGGCGCAGCCGGCGACGAACCAGGTGACGATCGCCGCGTAGGCGCGGCGGGCCTCGCCGTCGTCGCGGATCGAGTAGGCGAGCGGCGGCCAGGCGAGCTGGAAGCCGCGGACGATGACGTTGATTGCCTGTGCGAACTTGACCGCGAGCGAATACAGGCCCGCCTCGGCGAGGCCGGCGGAGCGGACGATGACGATCCGGTCGACGAAGTTGAGCAGGTAGAGCGACAGCTCGGCCGGCATCGTCGGCAGGCCGAAGCGCGCCATCCGCCGCAGCAGCGGCGGGTCGAAGCGCAGCGAGAGGCTCCGCCGGTGGACGACGATCAGCGCCAGCACGACCGCGGCGCCGCTGGCGTAGCTGCCGAGCAGCAGGCCGCGGGCACCCTCCCCCTCGCCGACCACGAGGACGACGGTGAGGCCGATCGCCGCGATCACGTTGATCAGCGTGGTGAGGAAGAAGGCGCGGGCGCGCTCCTCGAGCCGGAACAGGGTCAGCAGGTACTCGTTCAGGGTCAGCACCCAGAGGCCGCCGATCGCGATCCGCGCCAGGTCCGGCGCCGAGCGGTCGAGCAGCGCTTCGGAGATCGGGCCGGCGAAGGGAAGGGCGATCAGCGCCGCCGCGGTCGCGAGCCAGAAGAGCGCCGCGAAGGAGGATGCGACGACCTCCCCCGGGTCCTCGCCGTCCTTGTAGTAGAAGCGCAGCAGGGCCTCGATCGTGCCGAGCCGGACGACGATGCTGGCCGAGACGACGGCGGCGAACATCACCTCGGCGGCGCCGTAGTCGGCCGGGGTCAGGTAGCGCGTGTAGAGAGGCAGCAGGGCAACCGCGATCAGCTTCGAGAGAACGCTCGCCGCGGTGTAGGCGGCGCCGGTGGTCGCGAGGCGGCGGAGGTAGCCCGACACGCCGTCGAGCCTACGTTTCGGTGCGGACCGGGGTCGCCGCCAGCGAGGCGCCTGCGGCGAGGAGCACCCAGGCGATCGGGTCCTCGTAGAAGCCGGCGTAGGCCATGGTGTGGACGAGCAGGGCGACGAAGGCGGCGAGGACGGCCGCTCGACCGATCGCTTCTCGCGCGGGCCCCGCGCGAGAAGCGAACAGGCCAGACGACATCGTCCACAGCGCAGTCACCAACAGAGCTGCGTAGGCGACGAGGCCAACCAAGCCTTGCTCCGCCGCCACGGTGATCGGCTCCGCGTGGGAGACGGAGACCGGGGTCTTCTTGGTGGCGATGCGTTGTCTGTATGCGGCTGGGAAGCCGCCGGCTCCGTAGCCCCAGACGGGGCGTTGGCCGAAGAGCTCTACGCCGCCTGAGACGAGGTTGGCGCGGCCGCCCGTCTCCACGTTGAGGCGTTCGGGGCTGAGCTTTGAGATGCCGCCGGCAAAGAGGACCACGAGGACGCCGAACACCACGACAACTCCCACAGCACCCAGCGTCCAGCGCCAGCTCCAGCGGAGAGCGGCGAGGACGGCCAGGCCTGCCAGCAGCGCCGCGAGGCTGGATTGGGAGAACGTCGGGACCAGGCCGATCCAGAGAACCGCGACCAAGCCGCTGAGCAGGGCAAGCGTCTTCCTCTCCTTCGCCCACATCAGCGCCGCCATCGCAATCACGATCACAAGCGCCAGGTAGCGCCCGTAGATGTTCGGGTCCCAGAAGATCGAGTTGACGCGGAAGTACGTGTGGAAATCGTTGGAGCGGATGACCTGGGAATTCCAGAACAGGTCGCGGCTGACGTACTCGATGGACCCCACGACTACGAACGCCACAGCCTCGATGGCAATCACCCACAACACAAGGCTCAGCAGCTTGCGAGACCAGGCGAAGTCTCGCAACAACGCATAGACCAGCGAGAACGGCACGAAGAAGAAGCAGACGTTCTGGAGACTCTTGGAGAAATCCGGCGAGTAAAGCGTCTGCAGCGCGTAGAGGACGACTACAGCGGCCAGGACGAGGGACAGTAGGCGCGGCCGAGCGGCCGAGCGGCCGACCAACTCCTCCCAAGCGGTTGCGAGGACACCCCCGGCGATCACGACGTAGAGCGGAACAAGGAGGTTCGCGGTGTCGCCGCCGGCGTGCAACGGAATGCGGAACGGCAGCACAGCCACGATCGCCAGCGGCAGGAGGGTCGGCCAACGGCGGAAGAGGTAAGCGAGGGCGCCGGCGCCGGCTACCGCCGCGGCCCCGAGCGCGATCATCCTCATCGGCGTGTCGCGCAGGTCGACGATCTGGGGCGAGTGCCACTGGTCGCCGAGGATCAGGACCGGGAAGAGGGCGAGCGCGGCGAGCATCGCCGCCGCCCGGGCACGGCCTGCCGGCAGCACGATCGCGGCGGCTGCGGCGGCGGCTGCGACCAGCACCCCCGCTCCTCCCAAGACGCCGCTCAAGGCGCGGCGCCTCTCGGCCGTGTCGCCTGTTCGCCGCATAGCGATACAAAGGCGACACGGGCGCTCATCTTGGGCACCCCGGCGCCCGGCGGCGCGGCGACCGGTGCAGGCGCATAACGCCGCCGGGGACCAGCGTCCGTTCCTCCCCGAGCAGCTTGACCCGCAGCTTGTAGCGGCCGGGCGGCGCGGTGCCGTCGTCGCGCGTGCGACCGTCCCAGTAGAAGGTGAAGAACGTGTAGCGCTTCAGGTAGGCGTCGCGGGCGAGGGTGACCACCAGCCCCCCGCCCGGCTTGACGATCTGAACGTCGCCGTGATCGGACACGGTCACGCGGAAGCGGATCCGCTCCCTGTCGAAGCGGCAGTCGCCGTTCGGCGTGAAGCTGCGGACCACAGGGACGTGCCGATGGACGCGCGGAACCGCGACGAAGCCGACTTTGTCGAGCACCAGCGGGTCGCGCTTGAGCCGCTGCGACCAGGCGAAGGCGGCGGCCGTGGCGACGACGAGCAGCGCGAAGACGACCGCGGCGACGTTAGGGGTTCCCTCAACCCGCCGACGAGGCATTGTCCTCGCCGATCACGACCGCAACCGGGGCGCCGGCCGACGCGGAGGAGATGTCCGGCGACATCGGGCGCACCAGCGGGATTTCCAGCGCTGCGGCCACCCGGTGCGCCTCACGGCCCCGACCCCGGTCGAACATGACGATGCTTTCGGCGAAGCTGGAGCTGCTGTTGGTGACGGCGCCGAGCCGGAAGCCGTGGCGCTCGACTCTGTCGCCGAAGGTGGCCGCCAGCCCCGGCACGGCGGTGCCGTTGAGGACCGAGACCTCGATTTCGCTCGCCTTGACGGCATGGGCGGCCTGCTTGCCGTCCTTGCCGCCGCCCTCGCCGCCCGACCCGTGCAGAGTCGCGAAGGCGACCCCGCCGGCGATCAGCAGCAGGACGACGAAGATCGCGACCAGGTAGCGCGGCCGGCCGAGCCGGGCGGCGAACCCGCCTCCACCCTCGCCGGCGGCCCCGAAGCGGTCGCGGAAGCGCTCGCCCCGGGTCAGTTCGGGTAGGCCGGCCTCGCGCCGCTCGCGCCGCTGCTCGCGCAGGTCCGCCGCCCGCCGCTCCGCTTCGCGCGCCTCGTCCAGCTTGCGCATCTCCTCCGCCCGTTCCTGGGCGGCGGCCGAGGTCGACTCCTTGCGCTCCGCGTCTCGCTCCGGCGCCGAGCCCGCCCACTCGCGCAGGCGGCGGATGTCGCGCCCCTGCGCGAACGACAGCAGAGCGAGGACGGCGAGGCCGAGGAATGCGACCAGGCCGGCGAAGGCCCCGATTTCCTTGATGAGTTCCACGAGCCGCCGCAGGATATTGGGGATGGCGGCTCCGACGAGCGTTTCGGCGTCTGAGGCCGAGCCGGAGAGCGCCGGCCGAACGGCCGGGTTGCAGCGCTACCTGGCCGGGGGGCGGTGCTCGATCGCGCCGGGATCGGGCGCGGAGACCCCGTCGGTGGTCAGCTCGACCACCCGTTCCGCCAAGTTGGCCTCGTCGCCGGCCATCACCAGGTGCTCGAGCGAATTCAGCGTCGCCTCGACCCACTCGGGATCGAGCGGCGTCGCCCGCACCGCGCGGTGGATCCGCTTGGCGGCGGTCGGCCGCGGCTCCTCTGCCGTGCCGAACAGCTGCTCGTGCAGCTTCTCCCCCGGCCGCGGCTGGGTGAACTCGATCGCGATCTCCGCCCCCGGCTCGTAGCCGGCGAGGCGGATCATGTTCCGGGCGAGGTCGACGATCTTCACCGGCTCGCCCATGTCGAGCACGAAGACCTCGCCCCTGCCGGCGCCGATGTCGCCGGCGCGGATCACCAGCTGCACCGCCTCGGGGATCGTCATGAAGTAGCGGGACATCTCCGGGTGGGTGACGGTGACCGGCCCGCCGCGCTCGATCTGGCCACGGAAGATCGGCACGACGCTGCCCGAGGAGGCGAGCACGTTGCCGAAGCGGACGCTGGCGAAGCGGGTGCCGGGGTGCTTGTGGCCGGCGGCCTCGACGATCCACTCGGCCATCGCCTTCGAGGCGCCCATCACGGTCTTCGGGTTGACCGCCTTGTCGGTCGAGATCAGGACGAAGCGCTCGACCTGCGAAGCGGCCGCGGTGTCGGCGGTGATCCGGGTCGCGAGCGCGTTGTTGCGCACCGCCTCCAGCGGGTTGGCCTCCATCAGCGGCACGTGCTTGTAGGCGGCCGCGTGGAAGACGACCCCGGGCTTGAAGCGCTGCATCGTCTCCAGCATCCGGTGCGGCTCCTTGCAGTCGGCGAGCACCGCCTCGACGTTGCTGAAGTGGCGCTCGTCGACCATCTCGCGCTCGATCTCGAACAGGTTGTCCTCGGCGTGGTCGAGCATCACCAGCAGGCGCGGGTTGACGCGGGCGATCTGGCGGCAGAGCTCGGCGCCGATCGAGCCGCCGGCGCCGGTGACGAGGACGATGCGGTCGCGCAGGTAGGCGCCGACCCGGTCGAGCTCGACGACGATCGGGTCGCGGCCGAGCACGTCCTCGACCTGGACGTCGCGCAGCTGCTTGTTGAGCTGGACGCCGCCGCGCAGCAGCTCGAACACGGTCGGCAGGGTGCGGACGCGGATCTCGCGCTCGCGGCAGGCGACGACGACCCTGGCGCGCAGCGTCCCCGGCGCCGAGGGGATCGCGATCACCACCTCGTCGGGCTCGGTCTCGTCGAGGATCGTCTCGATCTGCGCGGTTGTCCCCAGCACCTTGAGGCCGAGCATCCGCATCCCCCGCTTGCGTGCGTCGTCGTCGACGAAGCCGATCGCGGTGGCGCCGAGGTTGGGGTTGAGCTGCATCTCGCGGACCACCATCTGGCCGCCGGAGCCGGCGCCGATCACCAGCACCTCGTGCTTGGGCAGGCGGTGGCCGTGGCTGGGGCGCTCGACGATCAGCCGCACCGCCAGCCGGGCGCCGGCGACCAGCAGCATGGTGAGGATGAAGTCCATCACCTCGACCGAGCGCGGCACCGCGTGGTGGAAGGGCTTGAAGACGGAGGAGACGACGATCAGAATCGCGCTGGCGACGGCGACCGCGCGGACGATGGTGAGGAAGTCGCGGCCGCTGACGTAGCGCCACCACTTCTGGTAGAGGCCGAAGGCGGCGAAGACCGCGACCTTGCCGGCGGCGACGAAGGCGACCGCCTGGAGGAAGAGGACCTGGTAGCGGTGCGGCAGGCCTTCGTCGAGGAAGCGCAGCCGGAACGCCAGGTAGAAGGCGAGCGACACGAGGAGCGCGTCGGCGGCCATCTGGAGGACCCGGTTGCGGTAGACGGGGTGGTTCAACCGGTGCATCACGACCTGCCGAGTTTAGTTGCTGGTCACCGTCCCACCTACAATCCCGGCTTCGCGCATGCAGAGCTTCCTCTTCCTGGCCAGCATCTCCGACAAGGTCGTCGAACCGGTGGTCGACGTCGCCACCGAATTCATCGGCTCGGCCGGCGTCGCCGGCGTCTTCGTGCTGATGACGCTCGAGTCGGCCTGCATCCCGGTGCCGAGCGAGGCGATCATGCTGTTCGCCGGCTTCAGCGTCCACAAAGGCGAACTGACGCTGTTCGGGATCGTCGCCGCCGGCGTGCTCGGCAACCTGGCCGGCTCGTGGATCGCCTACGCCGTCGGCTACTTCGCCCGGCTCGACCTGCTCGAACGCAACCGGCTGATCCACATCAGTCCCAAGCACCTGAAATGGGCCGACGACTGGTTCAAGCGCTACGGCGACGCGACCGTCTTCTTCACCCGCATGCTGCCGATCATCCGCACCTTCATCTCGCTGCCGGCGGGCGTCGCGCGGATGCCGTTCTGGCGCTTCACCGTCTTCACCCTGGCCGGCTCGCTCCCCTGGGTGCTGATGCTGGCCCTGGTCGGCCGCAGCGTCGGCGACAACTGGGAGCACTGGCGGCACAACCTCGGCTACCTCGACTACGCGGTGCTGGCGGCGGTCGTCGCCGGGATCGTCTACCTGCTGACCCGGCGGCGGCGCGGCGGCGGCGCCGGCGCGGGGACCGCGGAGGACGAGCGGGCAGTCGAGGCCGAGCCGGCTCCTTGAGCGCGGAGCCCGAGGGCAGGATCCCGGCGCGCCGGGCGCTCGCGCTGGGGATCGTCCAGGGCCCGGCGGAGCTGCTGCCGGTCTCCAGCTCGGCCCACATCGTGCTGCTTCCCTGGCTCGCCGGCTGGGACTGGGAGAAGCTCGACCCGGAGGTGCGCAAGAGCTTCGAGGTGGCGCTGCACGCCGGCGCCGCCGCGGCGCTGCTGATCGGCCAGCGGCGGACGATCGCCGAGGAGCTGCGCTCCTTCGACGGCCGGCGGGCGGTCGTCCTCGGCCTCTCCTTCCTGCCGGCGGCGGCGGTCGGCTACACGCTGGAGCGGCCGATCGAGCGGCGGCTCGGCGGCCCGCTGGCGACGGCGCTGGGGCTGCTGGCGGGCGCGGTGGCAATGCTGATCGCAGACAGGAGGCCGCAGCAGCGCGGCCGCGGCGACGCGACGGCCGCCGATGGCCTGGCCCTGGGCGTCGCCCAGGCGGCGGCGCTGGCCCCGGGCGTCTCGCGCAACGGCGTCACCCTGGCGGCGGCCCGCTGGCGGCGCTTCTCCCGCGACCAGGCGAACCTGCTCTCGCGCACGATCGCCCTGCCGATCATCGTCGGCGCGACGATCCTCAAGGGAGTGCGCCTGCGGCGCCGCGGCGCCTCCCCCTCCCTGCGCCGCTCGATGGCGATCGGCGTCGCCGCCTCCTTCGCCTCGACCCTCGCCTCGCAGCGCCTGATCGGGCTGGTCGAGCGCGACCGCGCGCTCTGGCCCTACGCCGCCTACCGAGCCGCCCTCGCCGCCGCCGTTCTTGCGAAGCTGCGCCGGTGAGACTCCCCCAAGCAACCCTCCGCTGTTCCCTTTCCTCATTATTTGCCGATAAGGAACAGGGGGGGGATTGGTTGTGAGCGACGACGCCTACGCGCGGGCCGGGGTCGACCAGGGGGCGGCGGACTCCGCCGTCGCCGGGCTGGTCCGGGCGCTGGGGGGGATCGACCCGGGGCGGCCGTCGCGGCAGGTGCCGCTGCCCGGCCACTACGCGAGCGTGGTCCGGCTCGACGAGCGGACCGGGATCGCGCTCTCCACCGACGGGGTCGGGACCAAGCTGCTGGTCGCCGAGCAGCTCGGGCGCTTCGACACGGTCGGGATCGACTGCGTGGCGATGAACGTCAACGACGTGATCTGCGTCGGCGCCGAGCCGCTGGCGATGCTCGACTACATCGCGGTCGACCGCGCCGACCCGGCGGTCTGCGAGGAAGTCGGGGCCGGCCTGGCGCGGGGAGCGGAGCTGGCGGGGATCGAGATCCCCGGCGGCGAGCTGGCGCAACTCGGCGAGATGGTCCGCGGCGTCGACGTCTCCGGCGCCTGCTTCGGCACCGTCGCCCTGGACGAGATCGTCGACGGCTCGGCGGTCGAGCCCGGCGACCCGGTGATCGGCCTCCCCTCCTCCGGCCTGCACTCCAACGGCTACACCCTCGCCCGCGCGGCGCTCGACGGCCTGCCGCTCGGCGAGGACCCCGAAGGCCGGCTCGGCCGCCCGCTCGGCGAGGAGCTGCTCGAGCCGACCGAGATCTACGTCAAGCCGGCGCTCGAGCTGCTGCGCTCCGAGGTCGAGGTGCGCGGCCTCGCCCACATCACCTCCGGCGGCCTCGGCAACCTGCTCCGCCTCGCCGCCGAGGGCGGCTACGAGATCGACGACCCCCTTCCCGTGCCGCCGGTCTTCGAGCTGATCCGCGAGCGCGGCGGCGTCTCCGACGAGGAGATGCACGACGTCTTCAACATGGGTTGTGGCTTCTGCGTCGTCGTCGCTCCCGCCGACGAGGACGCCGTGGTCGAGTCGATGCGCCGGCGCCACCCGGCGGCGAAGAGGATCGGACGTGCGGTAGAAGGATCATCCGTACGACGTAGATGACCGCCCGCCCCTCGAGCTCGATGATCGGCACCGTGCTGTCCGGCCGCTACCGGCTGGAGGCGAAGCTGGGCAGCGGCGGCATGTCGACCGTCTACCTGGCCCGCGACGAGACGCTCGACCGGCCGGTCGCGGTCAAGGTGATGCACCGCGAGATGTCCGAGCAGGAGGATCAGCTGCAGCGCTTCCGCCAGGAGGCGCGGGCGGTCGCCAAGCTCTCCCATCCCAACGTCGTCTCGGTGATCGACGCCGGCGAGGACGGCGGCTACCCCTACATCGTCTTCGAGTACGTCAAGGGCGAGACGCTGAAGCAGCGGATCGGGCGGATCGGCGCGCTCGACACCCAGGACGCGATCGCCTACGCGATCGAGGTCGCGCGCGGCCTCAGCGTCGCCCACTCCCGCAACATGGTCCACCGCGACATCAAGCCGCAGAACGTCCTGATCGACGAGGAGGGCCGCGCCAAGCTGACCGACTTCGGGATCTCCCGCCAGCTCGAACAGGACGGCGTCACCGCCACCGGGCGGGTGCTCGGCACGACCGACTACGTCGCCCCCGAGCAGGCGATGGGCCGCGGCGTCGACCCGCGCTCCGACATCTACTCGCTCGGCGTCGTCCTCTACGAGATGCTGGTCGGCCAGGTCCCCTTCCACGCCGACAGCCAGGTCGGGGTGGCGATGAAACACGTCAACGAGGAGCTGCCCGACGTGCAGCGCCGCCGGCCCGAGGTCTCGGCCGCGGTGGCGCTGGTGGTCGAGCGGGCGACCACCAAGAACCCGGCCGATCGCTACCAGTCGATCGGCGAGATGATCGACGACCTCGAGACGGCGCTCGAGGTCGAGGCGGCGCGGGCCGGCTCGACCAGCGGCGAGGCGACCAGCGTGCTCGACGCGGTGCCGCCGCCGAAGCGCAAGCTCTCCGGGCGGGCGCGCTGGTCGTGGGCGGCGATCGTCGTCCTGCTGCTGCTCGGCGGCGGCGCCCTGCTCGCCGTGCAGCTGATCTCCAGCGGGATCGGCGGCGGCGGCGCCAACAGGGGCAAGGGACCGCCGGCGGCGATCTCCTCGGCCACCGACTACGACCCGCAGGGCGACGGAGAAGAGGTCGGCAGCAAGGTCCGGCTGGCGATCGACGGCGACCCGACCGGGACCTCGTGGGAAACGGAGCACTACGACTCGCCGACCTTCGCCGGGACGAAGACCGGCCCCGACCCGGGGGTTGGCGTCTACGTCACCACCACCTCGCCGGCCACCCCGTCGAGGATGATCGTCCGCAGCCCCACCCCCGGCTGGGACGCCCAGGTCTTCGCCGCCCCCGCCGGGCCCCCCTCGGACCTCTCCGGCTGGGACGAACCGGCCGGCGAGGTCGAAGACGCCGCGACGAACCAGGAGATCGACCTCGATGTCACCCGCCCGTCCACCTACTTCCTCCTCTGGTTCACCAAGGCCTCCGAAGCCCAGGACCAGTACGGCGGCTACCAGGTAGAGATCAGCGACATCGAACTGCTCGGCTGACCTTTCGCGCGGGGGGTTCTCGCCTCAGAACTCGTAGGAGCGGGATTTCTCGTGGCGCTCTACGGCCAGGTGGACGAGGCGGTCGCAGAGGTCGGGGTAGGGGATGCCGCTCGCCTCCCAGAGCTTGGCGTAGACGCTGGTCTCGGTGAAGCCGGGCATCGTGTTGACCTCGTTGACGAGGACCTCGCCGCCGGGCTCGACGAAGAAGTCGCAGCGGGCGAGGCCGGCGCAGCCGCCCAGCTCGAAGGCGCGGATCGCCAGCTCGCGCAGGCGGGAGGCCTGCTCGGCGGGGATCGGCGCCGGGACGACCAGCTCCATGCCGCCGTCGCTGTACTTGGTCTCGTAGTCGTACCAGTCGCCGTGGGCGATCACCTCGCCCGGCAGCGAGGCCTCGACCCGCTCGTTGCCGAGCAGCGAGCACTCGACCTCGCGCCCGCGGGCGTGGGCCTCGACGATCACCCGCGGGTCGTGGCGGCGGGCCAGCTCGACCGCCGCGTCGAGGTCGGCGAGCGCGTCGACGCGGCTGATCCCGACGCTCGAGCCGAGCCGCGAGGGCTTCACCCAGAGCGGCAGGCCCATCGCCTCGCAGCGCTCGCGCCAGCCGTCCTCGCCGGCGGCGGCGAAGTCGACCTGTGGCAGGCCGCGCTCGGCGAACAGCCGCTTCAGGGTCAGCTTGTCCATGCAGACGGCCGAGGCGAGCACGTCGGAGCCGACGTAGGGGAGGTCGAGCCACTCGAGCACTCCCTGGACGCTGCCGTCCTCGCCGAACGGGCCGTGCAGGGCGGGGAAGGCGACATCGGCGCCGGCCAGGCCGGCGGCCGGTACCAGCTCGACCGGAGCTCCGTGGAAGGCCCAGGAGCCGTCGCGCGCGATCGTCACCCGCAGCGCCTCGTGGCCGGCCCGCTCGAGGCCGCGGGCGACCGCCTCGCCCGAGCGCAGCGAGACCTCGTGCTCGGAGGAGCGGCCGCCGCTCAGCACCGCGACCCTCATTCGGATTCCGCTTCCGCGGCTTCCGGCGCCGCCTTGCCGACCACCACGGCCACCGCGCTGCCGGCTTCCACTTCCGAGCCGGGCGGCGGGAACTGGTCGGTCACCCGGCCGACCTGCGACGGCACTTCGGTCGCTTCTTCGCGCACGCTCGGGTCGAGCCCGGCCTGGCGCAGCGTCTCCACCGCTTCGCGCCGTTCCCTGCCGATCACGTTCGGCACCTTCGCCTTGCGTTCCCCCGCGGAGACGACGACCGCGACGCCCGACCCGCGCGGCAGCTCCGAGCCGGCGCTCGGTGCCTGGCGGATCACCTCGCCGGCCGGCTTGGCGCTTTCTTCTTCTTCGACGCCGGGCACGAGGCCGAGACCGCGGATCTGCTGCACCGCGACCGCCCGCTGGGTGCCGACCAGGACCGGCACCCTGACCAGCCTCTGGCCCTTGGAGACGAAGAGGACGACGGTCGAGCCGCGGGTCGCAGTCTGCCCGCCGGACGGTTCGGAGTGGATCACCTGGCCGGCTTCGACCCTTTCCGAGTTGACCTGTTCGACCTGCGCTTCGAAGCCCGCTCCGTCCAGCTGCGCGACCGCTTCTTCCCGGCTCAGGCCGGCGGTCCCCGGCACCCTGGCGCTGCCAGGGCCGGCGCTGACCGTCAGCGCCACCTTCGGCTTCGAGCAGAAGAAGCTGAGGAAGGCGCAGTCGAGGTTCGCTTCGGCCGCCGGGGGCGATGCGGCCGGGTCCTGCTCGAGCACGGTGTTGGCGGCGACTTCGCGCTGCACCCGGTTGACGTCGCCGACCGTGAAGCCGTTCTGTTCGAGCAGGGCGATCGCCACGCCGAGCTGGTTGCCGGTCACGTCGGGCACCTCGGTCGTGATGTCGCGGGTCAGGGCAAAGCCGATCAGCAGGCCGATCAGCGCCGCGACGGCGACGGCGATCCAGATCCGCCGGCGCCGCTTGCGGCGCGCCTCCCCCTCCTCCGGTTCGGGCTCGGCGGCGGCCTCCTCCGGACCGACCACCGGCGGCGGCAGCGGCGCGAAGGCGGCGGTGCCGCCGTGCTCGGCGCCGGGTTCGCGCATCGCCGCGTCGAGCGCCGAGATGAACGCCTCGGCGCTCTGGAAGCGCTGCCCGGGATCCTTCTCCAGCGCCCGCATCACGACCGCGTCGAGCGCCGGTGAGACCTGCGGGTTGACCGAGCTGGGTCGCTGCGGCATGTGCGAGACCTGCTTCATCGCGATCGCCACCGCGGAGTCGGCCTCGAACGGGACCCGGCCGGCGAGCGCCTCGTAGAGCATCACCCCGATCGAGTAGAGGTCGGAGACGGCGGTCACCTCCTGCCCCTGCGCCTGCTCGGGCGAGAGGTAGTGCGGCGTGCCCATCACCGAGCCGGCCTGGGTGATTTCCGAGGCGCCGGCGCGGGCGATGCCGAAGTCGGTCACCGTCACCGCCCCCTCGTCGTCGACGATGACGTTCTGCGGCTTCAGGTCGCGGTGGACGACGCCGTGGCGGTGACCGAAGCCGGCCCCCTCGAGCACCTGGCGGATCAGCGCCACCGCCTGCTCCGGGGTCAGCCCCTGGTCGATCAGCGCCTTCAGCGAGCGGCCCTCGAGCAGCTGCATCGCGATGTAGTAGGTGCCGTCGACGTCGCCGCGGTCGAAGACGGCGACGACGTTCGGGTGCTGTAACCCGGCCGCCGCCTCGGCCTCGCGGCGGAAGCGTTCGACGAACTCGCGATCCTGGGCGAAGCGGCCGTGGAGGATCTTCAGCGCGACCCGGCGCTGGAGATGCGCGTCCTCGGCCAGCCAGACATCGGCCATGCCGCCGGAGCCGATCCGCCGCAGCAGCCGGTAGCGCCCGTCGACCGTGCTTCCCTCGCCGACTTCAGCCACGCTGCCCTCCGCTCTCGCCGCCGCCGGGCCGACTTGCCAATCCAGAGTCGACTTTTCGGCCCATCGGCGGCTGTTCTATCTCATTCACCGTCGAGGATCGTTTCCGCCACGTCGCGGAAGATCGGCGCCGCGACGTCGTTGCCGAACTGGGTCGTGCACTCGACCGTCGCCGCGATCGCGATCTTCGGTTCGTCGGCCGGAGCGAAGCCGATGAACCACGCCTGGTTCTCTTCGCTGCCACCGCCGCAGGTTTCGTTGAAGGGCGTTTCCGCGGTGCCGGTCTTGCCGGCCACCGGGACGCCGGGGATCGCCGCGTTGGTGCCGGTGCCGGTGCTGACCACGCCTTCCATCGCCGTGGTCAGCTCGGCCGCGGTCTGTTCGTCGATCGGGCGGCTGTACTGCGAGGGTTCGAGCCTCTTGACCACGCGCCCGTCGGGATTGACGACGCGGCTCCAGATCTGCGGCTTCATCAGGCTGCCGCCGTTGGCCACCGCGGCCGCCACCTCGGCCATCTGCAGCGGCGTCACCGCCAGCCGCTCCTGGCCGAGCGCTACGCGCGCCAGGTCGACCGGGTCGTTGGGGCCGAGCAGTTCGCCTTCGCTGAAGACGCCGCTCTTGTAGACCTGGTCGGCGGGCAGGTCGATCGCCGGGGTCGAGTTGAAGCCGAAGGCGTCCATGTATTCGAACAGCGTGTCCTCGCCCAGCATCTGGCCGAGCTGCGCGAACCAGGTGTTGACCGAGTAGGTGAGGGCCTGGTCGAGCGCGATCGGGCCGAAGCTCTGGGTGAAGTCGTTCTGCAGCGGCTGCCCCTGGACTTCGAGCTCGCCGGGCGCGTCGATCGTCGATTCCGGGGTGATCGTGCCGCTGTCGAGGCCGGCGGCGGCGGTCACCACCTTGAAGGTCGAGCCGGGCGGGTACTGGCCCTGGGTCGCCCGGTCGAGCAGCGGCGAGCTGGCGTCGCGGTTGAGCGAGGAGAGGTGCTCGGGGACGCGGTTCGGGTCGTACGGCGGGTTGGAGGCGAGCGCCCGCACGCGGCCGCTGCTCGGTTCGATCGCCACCACGGCGCCGTAGCCGGCCGCTTCGAGGTCACCCAGCGCCACCCGCTGCGCTTCCGGGTCGATGCTGGTGACGACGTCGTCGCCTTCCTGCTCGCGACCCCGCAGCTGGTCGAGGATCGAGCCGAATTCGGATTCGTCGCCGATCAGCTCGTCGTTGTGGTACTTCTCGAACTCGCTGTCGCCCTGGCGGACGAAGCTGTAGCCGATCGGGTGCCCGTACAGCGCCCCTTCCGGGTAGCGGCGCACGTAGCGCCGCGACGAGCCGCGCCCCTTCGGCAGCGAGCGGGCGAGCACCGTGCCGTCGTCGGCGAGGATCCGGCCGCGGCGGATCTGCTGCTGCTCGAGCAGCGGCCGCTTGTTCGCTTCCTTGCCCTTCAGCGCCTGCGCGTCGAAGACCGCCCAGTACGAGGTGAAGCCGATCAGCACCGCGAAGAGGACGGCGATCAGGCCGAACAGCTGGACGATCTGCCGGTTCACCGGTCAACCTCGCGTTCGCGCCCCAGCGCCTCCCGCCGCGCCCGGTCGGAGATCAGCAGCAGCAGCGCCAGCAGGACGAAGTTGGCGACGATCGAGCTGCCGCCGTAGCTGATGAAGGGCAGGGTGACGCCGGTCAGCGGGATCACCCTCGTCACCCCGCCGACGATGACGAAGGCCTGGATCGCGAAGACCGCGGTGAGTCCCGTCGCCAGCAGCTTCGAGAAGCCGTCGTCGGCGAGCAGCGCGACTTTGAAGCCCCGCGCCGCGACCAGCAGGTAGATGAGGATCACCGCGCAGGCGCCGAACAGACCCAGCTCGTTGACGATAAGCGAGTAGATCGTGTCGGTCTGGGCCGCCGGCAGCAGGGCCGCGTGGGTGCCGGGGATCGTGATCAGCGCCTGGCCGAAGCCCTTGCCGAAGAGGCCGCCGTCGGCCTGGGCGAAGATCGACTGGAGGATCTGGTACCCGTTGCCGGTCGGGTCGTTGTACGGGTTGAGCCAGATCTCGACCCGGTCGTGGACGTGCGGCACGGTCGCGGCGAAGAACCAGGCGCCGAGCAGGAACATCGCCATCCCGATGACGACGAAGGAGAAGCGGCCGGTCGCCACGTAGAGCAGGGCGAGGAAGGCGGTGAAGAACATCAGCGAGCTGCCGAGATCGCGGATGAAGACGAGCATGAACATCGACGCTCCCCAGACGACCAGCAGCGGGCCGAGGTGCTTGAGCGGCGGCAGGGTGACGCCGAGCACCCGCCGGGCGCCGACGATCAGCACCTCGCGGTGCTCGCGCAGGTAACTGGCGAGGAAGACGACGATGCAGATCTTCGAGAACTCGGCCGGCTGGAAGGCGAGCGGGCCGATCTTCACCCCGAGGTAGGCGCCGTTGACCTGCTCGCCGATTCCCGGCAGGCGCGGCGCCAGCAGCAGCAGCAGGCCGCCGCCGGCGATCGTGTAGCGGTAGCGCTCGAGCACGTCGTAGTCGCGCAGGAAGTGAACCGTCGCGGCGAAGAGGACGAGGCCGAGGACGAACCAGTTGGCCTGGTCGCGGGCCAGGTCGGGATCGATCCGGTAGACCATCACCAGACCGAAGGCGGTCAGCAGGGCGACCAGCGGGAACAGGTAGGGATCGGCGTCGGGGAGCCGCCGCCGCAGGTAGGCGTGGGTGGCGAGGCAGACGCCGAGGAAGTAGGCGCCGTAGACGAGGCTGAGGTTGCCGAGGCGCGCGTTCTCCTGGGCGAAGACCGCCGCGAAGCCGGCGCTGAGCAGCAGGGCGACCGGGACGAGGGCGATCAGCTCCCGGTTCCGCGCGCTCATCATCTGGCGCTCACGCGAGGAACCCCCTGGCTGCGTTCGATTTCCTCGATCAGCGAGACGGCGTCGGAGCGCGAGCGGACGTCGTGGCCGGTGACCGCGTCGCGGCGGCGGGCCGGCAGCGAGGTGGTCTGGATCGGGCTCGGGTATTCCTCGCTGTAGAGCGCGATCCCGAAGGGAAGCTCGTAGGGAAGGCCGCGGTAGAGGGCGACCCGGCCGCCGCCGTCGGTGGCGAGGAACCAGACCTGGCGGTTGCCGTACCAGGCGCCGAAGGCGAGCGCGGCGAGGACCACGATGACGGCGAGGGCCTTGGCGGCGCTGCGCAGGCCGCGGCGCGAGCGTTTCGCGGCGAGCTGCTCGCGACGTTCCTTCGCCGCCGCCGACGCCGCCCGCCGGCGCACCTCGGTCGCGGTCAGGCCGGCCTCCTCGGCCGCAGCGCCGACAAGGGTCGCGTCGCCGGCCGCGTCGCGCAGGGGCGCCGTCGCGTCCTCCAGCCGGAAGGCGAGGGCGGTGATGTTGTCGCGGCCGCCCGCCGCGTTGGCCTCGTCGACGAGCTGCCGCACCGCCTCGCGCATCGAGCCGGCGGCGGAGAGGACCGCGGCGATCCGCTCCTCGTCGACCATCGTCGTGAGGCCGTCGGAGCAGAGCAGGAAGACGTCGCCGGGCGCCGCCGGCACGGTCTGCACGTCGACCTCGACGTCGGGCTCGGGGCCGAGCGCGCGGGTGATGATCGAGCGCTGCGGATGGTCCTCGGCCTGCTCGTCGGTGATCTGGCCCTTGCGCCGCATCTCCTCGACCAGGGAGTGGTCGCGGGTCAGCCGCTCGAGCCTGCCGCCGCGCAGCCGGTAGGCGCGGCTGTCGCCGACGTGGCCGATCGCGACCTCTTCGCTGCGCGCGTCGACGATCGCCGCGGTGATCGTCGTCCCCATCCCGGCCCGCGAGGGGTCGGCGCGGGCGAGCTGGTGGATCTTGCGGTTCGCCGCTTCGATCGTCTCGCGCAGGACCGGCTCGGGCGGCGCGTCGGGAAGATCGCGGTCGAACGACTCGGCCGCCGCCTTCGAGGCGACCTCGCCCGCCTGCGCGCCTCCCATCCCGTCGGCGACGACGAAGATCGGCGTCCGCACGAACAGCGAGTCCTCGTTCTCGCTGCGCTGCCGGCCCGTGTCGGTGCGGAACGCCTGATCGTCGACCCGAAGCACTCCGTCACCCCCCCTTCCGATCGAGGATCCGGCGCATGCTCCGCTCCCGAGGAATCGGATATGCACGGTCGCTACGCATGCGCCTCATAGCCGAGCTCGGTGTCGCCGATCCGGATCACGTCGCCGTCGATCAGCTCCGCCTCGCCGTGCAGGCCGGCGTCGTTCAGCAGGGTCCCGTTGGTTGAGCTCATGTCTTCGACGTAGCTGCGCCCCTCGCGGGAGAAGATCCTGGCGTGCAGGCCGGAGGCGTATCGATCCTCGATGCGCAGGTCGGCCTCCTGCGAGCGGCCGATCGAGAGACCGCCGATCAGGTCGAAGCGCTCGCCCTCGCGGAGGCCGCCGCCGCGCAGCGCGACCAGCCAGGTATCGCCGCCGGGTGCCGGGTGCGCGAAGGCCGGCTGCGGGTGGAACCCGGTGGCGTCGGGGGCCGGCGCGACCGTGCCGCGCAGGTCCTTCAGGGCGCTGCGGGCGATCCAGAGCAGGAACAGGTAGAGGACGGCGAGGAAGCCGAACTTGAGAGCGACGGAGATCGGGTCATACGCCACGCCTGCACCCTACGGCTACTGCTCGATGTCGAACCTGAAGCTGGTCGTGCCGAGTGTCACCTCGTCGCCGGAGGAGAGCCGGGTCGAGCCGACGCGGCGGCCGTTGACCTTGACCCCGTTGGTCGAGCCGAGGTCGGCGATCGTCCAATCTCCCTGCGGCGAACGACGCAGCTCGGCGTGGTGGCGGGAGACGTTGGGGTCGCGCAGGACGCAGTCGGCTTCCTTGGAGCGGCCGATCGTCGCCCGCGGCCCCTCGAGCACGTAGCGGCGCTCGTCGACGGTGACCACCGCGCGGGTCGCCACCTCGGCGCGCTGCGGCGGGCTCTGCTTCGGCGGCGCCTCGCGCGGCGCCGTGTAGACCATCGTGTGGCCCTCCTCCCCCTGGCTCGGGGGCGCGCCCTCGTGGGCGGGCGGCTTGACCAGCCGCGCCTGGATCCCGAACTCACCCAGCCGCAGCCGCTCGTCGGTCTCGAAGGCGACCGTCGGCCGGGTGAGGAGGTCGTAGCTCCGCCGCCGCGCGTGCTCCAGCAGGTAGCCCGCCAGCTCCTGCTCAAGGCCGCGCTCGTAGCCCTCCAGCCGAGTGCGGTCCTTGCCCGAGAGGTAGACCGTGTACTCGTTGGGGACGTAGACGCGGGCCACGCCCGCCGTCTTGTGCGAGTCCATCTCCTTGGCCAGCTTGCGGGCCAGCTCGACCGGCTGCACCTCGGAGCTGAAGGCGCGGCTGAACACCCCCTCGACCAGGCCTTCGATGCGACTCTTGAGGTTGCGCAGGACGCCGATCGGAAAATCCTACGGTAGGAAGGCTCCGTGGCCGACCGCCAGCCACGCGCCGAGCACGGCCGCGGCGGCGAGGGCGCCGAGCCGCATCCCGAGCGGGGTCGCCGAGCCGGCCGGCTCGGCGGCCAGCCGGTCGAGCGAGTCCTCGATCGCGGCACCCAGCTCCTCCAGCGCCGGCCGGCGAGACGGGCGCGGCGAGAGGGCAGCGTCGATCGTCTCGCTCAGCTCGCGCGGCAGGTCGGGGCGGAGCCGGCGCAGCGAGCGCGGTCGCCCGCCGATCGCCCGCGCGGTCGCCGCCGGGGTCGCCCGGCGGTTCGGGTTCTCGCCGCTCCAGCACTCGTACAGCGTCAGGGCCAGCGAGTAGACGTCGGCCTCGGGGCCGGCGGCGCGGCCCTCCGCCTGCTCGGGCGACATGTAGGCGAGGGTGCCGACGACGTCGCCCGGCGCCGTCAGCGCGGCGGCGCCGGCGAGGCGGGCGACGCCGAAGTCCATCAGCTTGGCGCCCGCCTCGTCATCGTTTCCGACCAGCACGTTCTGCGGCTTGACGTCGCGGTGGACGACGCCGCGGGCGTGGGCGTGGTCGAGCGCCTCGCAGAGGTCGGCGCCGATCTCGCCGATCTCGCGATCGCCGAGCGCCCCTTCGGTGCTCAGCTCGGCCAGGGTCGAGCCGTCGACCAGCTCGGTGACGAGCAGGGCTTTGCCGTCCTCCTCCCCCATCTCGTAGAGGGTGACGATGCCGGGGTGGTTGAGCCGCGCCGCCGCCTGCGCCTCGCGCATCACCCGGCGGCAATCATCGGCACCGCGCGACTCGATCGTCTTGACCGCGACGGTGCGCTCGAGGCGGCCGTCCCAGGCTTCGTAGACCACGCCGAAGCCGCCGCTGCCGATGCGGCGCTCGATCAGGAAGCGGTTGAGCACGAGCGAGCCGACCAAAGCCCCCCCGACTTCGCCGCGAATCCGCTTCCTCCTGCGACATACTCCCCCCCTTGGAGGATTCCCTCGCATCCCGGGCGGGCCGGCGGCGGCGCCCGCCGCGCCGTCCCGAACGGCAGCAGATACTGATCCGCCGGGGGCTGGCGCTGGGCGCCGGCCTGCTGATCCTGATCCTGATCGTGCTCGGCGTGCGCGGCTGCCTCAACGCGCGCAAGCACCGGGCGCTGAGCGACTACGCGCGCAACGTCAGCCAGATCGTCGACGAGACCCAGCGGACCAGCAAGAGCTTCTTCGGCAAGCTGTCGGACCCCGGCGGCCTCTCGGTCACCGAATTCGTCGCCCAGGTCGACGCCGACCGCAGCGCGATGGACAACTACGTCTCGCGGATCGACGGGCTCGACACGCCGGGCGACATGAGCAGCGCGCAGAGGGCGCTGAAGCTGGTCTACGAGCTGCGCGGCGCGGCGATGACCGAAATCGCCGACAAGATGAGCACCGCGCTGGGCGACGCCGGCTCGAAGAAGGCGACCGAAGCGATCGCCGGGCAGATGCAGGTGCTGCTCGCCGGCGACGTCCTCTACCGCTCCGTCGCGAAGCCCGAAATCGACGGCGTGCTGGCCGACAACGGGATCGAAGGCGACGACGTGCCGGAGAGCGAATTCCTCCCCGAAGGGACCAGGTGGCTCGACGAAAGCACGGTCAGCGGCGCGCTCGGGTCGGTCAGCGGCGCGACCGCCGGGGCGACCCCGGGCGTCCACGGCCTCGGCCTGATCTCGACCAGCGTCAACGGAGTCGAACTGAGCGCCGAAGTGCCGAACGCGATCGCGGCGGAAGAAACGCCGGAAGTCGAAGTCGAAGTCCAGAACCAGGGCGAATCGACCGAGAACGGCGTCACCGTCTCGGTCAGGGTCAACGGCGGCAGCCCGGTGCAGGGGGAGATCAGCAGCATCGAAGCCGGTGCGGCCGAAACGGTGACGATCCCGTTGACGCCGGCGCCGACGGGCGAAGCGACGCTGGAAGTCGAAGCGGAACCGGTGCCTGGCGAGCAGGTCTCTGAAAACAACGAAGCGACGTATTCCGTCATCTTCGAATGACGGGCGGGGTGCGGGGATCCTGATGGAGCCTATGTTCGCTTCGCTTGCGCTTCGCTCACGAATTTGGTGCCGCTTCGCGGCAGGAATCACTCTGCGGTGCCCGCTTCGCGAGGCTCCCTCAGGACCCCCGCACCCCGCCCTGCACTCGGTGAGCCTGCACCGGATGAGCTGATGAGGATTTCGTTTCTTGGGCCGGCTGGGACGTTTACTGAAGATGCTTTGAAGGAGGCTGCTCCGGCTGGAGTCGAGGTGGAGGCGTTGCGGACGCCTACGGTGCATGACGCGATTCTGGCGGTCGAGCGGGGCGAGGCGGAGCGGGCGCTGGTGCCGTTCGAGAACTCGATCGAGGGATCGGTGCGCAGCACGCTCGACACGCTCGCCTTCGAGACCGAGGCGGCGACGATCGTCGGCGAGCACGACTTCCGGGTGCGCGCCCACCTGATCGCCCGCGAGGGCGTCGAGCTGGGAGAGGTCGCCGCGGTCCTCTCCCACCCGCAGCCGCTCGCCCAGTGCGCCGGCTTCCTGCGCGAGAACCTGCCGGGGGTCGAACGGCGCAGCGTCAGCAGCACCGCCGAGGCGGTGCGGATGGTCGGCGAGTCGGTCCGCCCCTGGGCGGCGATCGGTGCCCGCTCGGCGGCCGACCTCTACGGCTGCGTCATCCTGCGCGGGGGGATCGAGGACGAGGCCGACAACGTCACCCGCTTCGTCTGGATCGCGGCGAGCGGCGAACCGCCGCCGGCCGGCGCCACGGCCCGAACCTCACTGGTCTTCTCGGAGCTCGGCCAGGACCACCCCGGGGCGCTCGTCGACGCCCTCCAGGAGTTCTCCAACCGTGAGATCAACCTGAGCCGGATCGAGTCGCGCCCGCTGCGCCGGGGCCTCGGCCGCTACATGTTCTTCTGCGACCTCGAAGGGTCGCTCAACGACGAGGTCGTCGCCGCGGCGATCGAGGCGCTGCGCCAGAAGGCCGAATCGGTGCGGATCCTCGGTTCGTATCCGATCGGGTGAGGGAAGGATCGAGCGCACCGACCCAGGCGCTTTGCAAGCTTGGGGGGACGGGCTGCGTAGAATTCCGGGGCAGCATGGCACGGGTTCTCGTACTCAACGCTACGTATGAGCCGATCAACGTCTGCACGCTGAGGCGGGCTGCTGTGCTGCTGCTGAAGGAGAAAGCCGAGCTGCTGGAGCGGCGCGAGGGGGCGATCCACTCCGAGCACATGGCGCTCGACCGCCCCGACGTGATCCGCCTGGTCAGCTACGTACGGGTGCCGCGCGAGGCGCACCGGCGCAAGATCACGCGGCGGGCGGTGCTGGCCCGCGACGCCTGGACCTGCCAGTACTGCGGCTCGACCAAGTCCGGGCTGACCGTCGACCACGTGATCCCGCGCAGCCGCGGCGGCAAGTCGGTCTGGGAGAACATCGTCGCCGCCTGCGCCAGCTGCAACCGCCGCAAGGGCAACCGCCTGCCGCGCGAGATCCAGATGCATCCGAAGAGGTCGCCGAAGGCCCCGGGCCCCAGCATCTTCATCCAGGTAGCCAGCCCGAGCATCCCCCCAGCCTGGCAGCAGTACTTACCGCAGGCTGCCTAGCTATTTGGAGCCAACCCGGTACGCACTAGCTAGATAGCAGGGCTCAATTCCTGCTTGCGTCGTGCCTACTCCGGCGGTCGGCGGGTCCGCCTGACTACGGGAATGCCGAAGGGACCGGCACTGATCTCCACCTCGTCGTAAAAGGCACAGGCAAACAGCAGCGTCACGCCGTAGCCGATGAGGGCAAGGCTCGGCGGGTCGGCGAACAAACCAGCCGGCCAATGGATCGTCGCGGCCCAGATGATGGCCGCCCCGGTGCCGGCGAGAGCGACCCCCATAACGCCGAGAGCAATTCTCGCCAGGCCGTCCCCTCGCGTGCGCGGACTTTTCGGGCCGGTCACTCAATCGCCCCTGCGCGTTCCAGATTTGAGGCGGACTGACGACGTAACCGTCTAGCGGGCAGCAACTCGTCAACACGTCCCCTTTCACACGTGTAGCCGGCCCCCTCCAAGACGGTCGCCAGCCTTCGCAAAGCATGGCCATCGCTGTCGGTCTGCATCGCGAGAAGCCACCCCGCCCCCAACCAAGACACCCAGGAGACAGTGGATGAAAGGCTGCGGTCAGACATGGCCTCCTCGAAGGCCGTGACCGCCTCTCCACGTACGATCAGAAGACGCTGACCATCGACCAGATGACCAACTTCTTCCTCCGATGCGAGGATCTTGTCAGCGTCCTCGAGAGCGACGCGAGCCTCGTGCGAGAGCCTGTACTGCGTCCCTCGGGTCGGGGGGCCTGGGTCGGAATCGGCTTCGAGGATGCGCTCGGCGTGCATCCGCTTGACCAGGCCAAAGATCGACCCCGTCTCCGTTCCCAGCTCGCCCGCAGCCTCATTCGCAGTGCGCCAGTCACGGAAGACGTTGGCTAGAGCCAACCTCCTGCCTTTGAAGTCAAGGGTCGACGACACACGTGGGTAATACCACGTGTTTACCTATCGCGCAACCTCTAATTGGTTGCGTCTACGACCCAGATGTTAGTTTTAATAGCTTGGCTTCGCCGTTTCTGGTTAGGCTCCTGCAACCATTGCAGGTATCGCGGACGGAGCGGAAATGGCCAGTGGCTCAGCCATTCTTACTTCCAAAACGAGCAGGCCCCAAGCTCACGGATCCACCGCCGGTTGAGCTCGGCTCGTGCGCAAGGAACCCGATCCACAGAAGCGCCGATGCGGACCCCTACCCGCCCGCCCCGTCTTCGGCGGCCTCAGGCAACTCGTCCTGCGGCGGCGCGTCGTTGGCCGACGCCTCCTCCGACTCGACAACGAGGGCGACGGCGCTTACCCGGTCGTCGTCCTTGATGTTCATCACCCGCACCCCCTGGGTCGGCCGGCCCATCCGCGAGATGCCGCTGACCGAGGTGCGCTGGACCATCCCGTTCTGGGAGATGAACAGCAGGTCCTGGTGCTCGCGGACGATCAGGGCGCCGGCGAGGCCGCCCTTCTTCGCGGTCAGCTTCGCCGTGAGCACCCCTTTCGTGCCGCGGCCCTTGCGCGGGTACTCGGAGATCGAGGTGCGCTTGCCGTAGCCGTTCTCGGTGACGACGAACAGCTCGGTGTCGTCGCGGGCAACGTCCATCGCCAGCACCCGGTTGGCCTCGCGGCCGACCTTGGCGCTGACGTTCATGCCTTTCACCCCGGAGGTGTCGCGCCCCATCGGCCGGGCCTCCTTCTCGGCGAAGCGCACGGCGTGCCCCGAGTGGGAGACCATCAGGATGTCCTCCTCACCCGAGGTCAGCCGCACCTGGACCAGCTCGTCGCCGTCGCGCACCTTGATCGCGATGATCCCGTCGGCGCGGATCGGCGTGTTGTAGGCGAGGAACTCGGTCTTCTTGAACTGGCCCCGGGCGGTGGCGAAGGCGAGGTACTTGTTCTCCTTGAAGTCGCGGGTCGGGATCACCGCCATCACCCGCTCGCCTTCGCGCAGCGGCAGCAGGTTGACCAGGGCGCTCCCTTTCGCGGTCCGCGAGCCCTCCGGCAGCTCGTAGACCTTCAGCCGGTAGACCTTGCCCTTGTTGGTGAAGAAGAGCAGGTAGTCGTGGGTCGAGCAGATGTGGAGGTGGGCGATGTAGTCGTCCTCCTTCATGTTCATCCCCATCACGCCGACGCCGCCGCGGTGCTGCTGGCGGTAGGTGGCGAGCGGCAGGCGCTTGACGTAGCCCGAGGCGGTCAGCGAGATCACCATCTGCTGGTCGGCGATCATGTCCTCGATCCCGACGTCGCCCGCGAAGTGGGCGAGTTCGGTCCGGCGCTCGTCGCCGTAGGACTCGACGATCTCCGCCAGCTCCTCCTTGACCAGGCCGAGCACTCTCGCCTCGTCGCCGAGGATCGCGCGCAGCTCGCCGATCCGCTCGACCAGGTCGGCGTGCTCGGCCCGCACCTTGTCGGACTCCAGCGCGGTCAGGCGCTGCAGGCGCATGTCGAGGATCGCCTGCGCCTGCTCGCGCGAGAGCTCGAACTGGGAGAGCAGGCCCTCGCGGGCGGCGTCGGGATCGGCCGAACCGCGGATCAGCTTGATCACCGCGTCGAGGTTGTCGAGCGCGATCAGCAGCCCCTCGAGGATGTGCGCGCGAGCCTCGGCGCGGCGCAGTTCGTACTGGGTGCGCCGGGTGACGACCTCGCGCTGGTGCTCGACGTAGTAGTGGACCATCTCGAGCAGGCTGAGGGTGCGCGGCACGCCGTCAACCAGCGCCACCATGTTGATCCCGAAGCTGGTCTGCATCGCGGTTTTCTTGTAGAGGTTGTTGAGCACGACTTTGGCCGGCTGGCCGCCGCGCTTCAGCTCGATCACCAGCCGCATGCCGGAGCGATCGGACTCGTCGCGCAGGTCGGAGATCCCCTCCAGCTTCTTGTCGTGGACGAGGTCGGCGATCTTCGTGATCAGCCCGGTGTCGCCGCCCTTCTTGACCATGAACGGCAGCTCGGTGACGACGATCGCGTCCTTGCCGCCCTTCAGCGGCTCGACGTGGGCGCGGGCCCGCACCTTGACCGAGCCGCGGCCGGATGCGTAGGCGTCGCGAATCCCCTCCAGGCTCATGATCCCGCCGCCGGGGAAGTCGGGGGCCTTGACGTGCTCCATCAACCCGGCGAGATCGATGCCCGGGTCGTCGATGTAGGCGTCGACCGCGGCGGCGACCTCGCGCAGGTTGTGCGGCGGGATGTTGGTCGCCATCCCCACCGCGATCCCCGACGACCCGTTGACCAGCAGGTTCGGGAACCGCGCCGGCAGGATCAGCGGCTCCTGGGTCGATTCGTCGTAGTTCGGCCCGAAGTCGACCGTGTCGGCGTCGATGTCGCGCAGCAGCTCGGTCGCCAGCCGCGCCAGCCGCGCCTCGGTGTTGTGGCTGACGAAGCCGTTGGTCAGGAACGAGTGATCGTCCGTGTCGACACGCAGCGAGTAGACCGGCTGGACCGCGGCGGGCTCCACCGACTCCACCTCGGCGTAGAAGTAGTCGCCGCTGACCAGGGGCTCGACGACGTCGCGAACCTCTTCCGACTCGATCCGCTCCATGATCGCCGTGCCGCCGCCCGAGCGACCCGAGCTCGGGTCGCCCTCGGACCGCAGATACCCGCCGATTAGCTCGGCCGGATCTTGGTGAGGAAGCGGAGGAAGCTGAGAACGAAGCTGGAGCACCCGATCGCCCGGCTCGATCTCCTCCAGCAGCTTCCAGAGGAGCAGTGGGACGCCTGCCATGTCGACCAGGCAGAGGACCGGATGGTTGTGGGTTCCCGTCAGCTCGTGGCCGTGCGAGGTGCGAAGGCGAAGCGTCGGGTGCTCGCCCGAGTGAAAGAGCTTCGATACGTGGACTGGACGGCCGAGACGGTCGAGAACCTCGAGGTCGACGTCGTTGTCGGACTCCGGCTCGGCATCGGGGAACAGGGAGTCGATCCGAACCGTCCCGCGGGTGGTGGCCACCCGGGTGTCGCCGGTGACGCAGTACCTCATCGCCGCTGCCGGGTCGTCGTCGATCGAGCCGAAGTTGCCCTGGCCGTCGACCAGCATGTAGCGCAGCGAGAACTCCTGCGCCATGCGGACGAGGGTGTCGTAGATCGCCGAGTCGCCGTGCGGGTGGTACTTGCCCATCACCTCGCCGACGATGAAGGCGCACTTGCGGTAGGCGCGGGTCGGCTGCAGGCCGATGTCGTGCATCGCGTAGAGCACCCGGCGGTGGACCGGCTTGAGGCCGTCGCGGACATCCGGCAGCGCCCGGCCGACGATCACGCTCATCGCGTAGTCGAGGTAGGACGAGCGCATCTCCTTCTCGAGCTCGCGCTCCTCGATCCGGCCGGTCAAGGCCTCCAGTGCCATCAGGCGGCTTCCTCAGACATCGAGGAACTTCACCTCCTTGGCGTTCGACTCGATGAACTCGCGGCGCGGCCCGACTTGATCCCCCATCAGCATCGAGAAGATCTGGTCGGCGGCGGTCGCGTCGTCGAGGGTAACGCGGGCGAGGGTGCGGGTCGCGGGGTCCATCGTCGTCTCGCGCAGCTGGTCGGCGTTCATCTCGCCGAGCCCCTTGAAGCGGGTCAGCTGCACCCCGTGGCGAGCCAGCTCGAGCACGGCGCCGCGCAGTGCCTGGAAGGAGAGCGCCTCGGCGCTGCGGCCACCGAGGCTCGCCTCGAAGGGCGGCCTGCCGACCTGCTTGATCAGCGCCGTGTGGACTTCGGCGAACTTGCGGTAGTCGTAGTGCTCGAACAGCTCGCGCGGCAGCTTGTGGGTGCGGGCGAGGCCGCTCTTACGCTCGATCGCCTTGACCGTCAGGCCGTCGTCGGAGTCGCTGACGATCTCGGTCTCGAACGGCTCGCCCTCGGCGGCCTCGCGGCCGAGCACCTTGCGAGCCCCGGCAACGCTCACGACCTCCTCGTCGAGCAGGCTCGACTCCTCGAGGAAGCGCACCGTGTCGTGGCCGAACTCGGCCTGCAGCGAGGAGCCCCAGCCCTCGTACTCTTTGGCGCGGCGGATGTAGCTCTGCCAGCGGCTTTTCGTCAACTTGCGCGTCTCGCCGTCGGCGCTGTGCAGCTCGAAGTCCTCGAGCTTGTCGCGCAGCAGCAGCTCTTCCAGTTCGGACTCCCGCTCCAGGTAGGTCTCCTGGTTGCCCTGCTTGACCCGGTAGAGCGGCGGTTTGGCGATGTAGACGTAGCCGGCGTCGATCAGCTCGGGCATCTGCCGGTAGAGGAAGGTGAGGACCAGAGTGCGGATGTGGGCGCCGTCGACGTCGGCGTCCGTCGCCATGACGATTTTGTGGTACCTGGCGTCCTCCAGGTTGAACTCTTCGTGGACGCCGGTGCCGATCGCCGTGATCAGCGCCTGTACCTCGTTGTTGGCGAGGACCTTGTCGATCCGGTTCTTCTCGACGTTGATGATCTTGCCGCGTAGCGGCAGCACCGCCTGGGTCGAGCGGTCGCGCGCCTGCTTGGCGGAGCCGCCGGCGGAGTCGCCCTCGACCACGAATATCTCGGCGTCGCGCGGGTCCTTGACCGTGCAGTCGGCGAGCTTCCCGGGCAGGGTCGAGTTCTCCAGCGCCGACTTGCGCCGGGTCAGGTCGCGCGCCTTGCGGGCCGCGTCGCGGGCGCGGGAAGCGTCGATCGCCTTGGTGATGATCCGCCGCGCGTCGCCGGGGTTCTCCTCGAGGTACTCGGCCAGCTTGCGGTTGACCGTCTCCTCGACCAGGCCGCGAACCGGCGGATTGCCGAGCTTGGTCTTGGTCTGGCCCTCGAACTGGGGGTCGTGCAGCTTGACCGAGATCACCGCGGTCAGCCCCTCGCGCACGTCCTCGCCGCCGAGGTTGCCGTCCTTCTCCTTCAGCAGGCCTTTGCTGCGGGCGTAGGCGTTCAGAGTGCGGGTCAGCGCCGAGCGGAAGCCCGACAGGTGCGAACCGCCCTCGTGCGTGTTGATGTTGTTGGCGAAGCTGAAGATCGACTCCTGGTAGGAGGCGTTCCACTGCATCGCGACCTCGACCTGGCCCTCCTCCTCCTCGTCGCCGGCGAAGAAGATCGTCTTGCGGTGCAGGACGTCCTTGTTCTCGTTCAGGTGGCGGACGAAGTCCTCGATGCCGCCCTCGTACTGGAAGGCGACGCTGTTGGTCTGGCCGCGCTCGTCGATCAGCTCGATCTTCAGGCTGCGGGTGAGGAAGGCGGTCTCGCGCAGGCGCTCGGCCAGCGTCTGGAAGTCGAACTCGACCTCCTCGAAGACCTCGGGATCGGGCTGGAAGGTCAGCGTGGTGCCGGTCGCCTCCGTCGCCTTCCCCTTGCTCAGCGGTCCCCGCGGCTTGCCGCGCTCGTAGTCCTGCTCCCAGACGTGGCCGTCACGGCTGATCCGCAGCTCGAGGTGCTCGGAGAGCGCGTTGACGACCGAGACGCCGACGCCGTGCAGGCCGCCCGAGACTTTGTAGCCACCGCCGTCGCCGAACTTGCCGCCGGCATGCAGGGTGGTCAGCACGACCTCGGCCGCCGGCCGCTTCTCCTTCTTCAGCTCTTCGACCGGGATGCCGCGGCCGTCGTCGAAGACCGTGCAGCTGTCGTCCGGGTGGAGCACGACGCGGACTTCGCTGCAATGACCGGCGAGCGCCTCGTCGACCGAGTTGTCGACGACCTCGTAGACGAGGTGGTGCAGGCCGCGCGGCCCGGTCGAGCCGATGTACATGCCGGGGCGCTTGCGGACCGCTTCCAGGCCCTCGAGGACGGTGATGTCCTTGGCGCCGTAGGAGTCCGCCGAGTCCTTCCCGGCGCCGCCGTTCTTGTTCGTCTCAGGCAATTGGTCCCTTCCGGTTCTCAGAGAAAACCCCGATCCGGGAAAGCCTCGCCGCGCCGGATCGGGGTGGAAACGCGAGTTGACATAAGGATACCAGTTCGGCCCCCGCGAAAACCGCGGCGGCAATTAAGAAATCCCTGCAAAACACGCTAAAATATGACGCGGTTCAGGCGTCTTTCGCACGAAAGCGCAAACTCCGCGGCGCCTGCTCCCCCAAGCGGTCGCGGAGACGCCCGACGAGATCGGCCTGCATCAGGTCCAGCTCCTCCGCCCAAACCGGGTCGGTGCACTCGATGACGACCGCTCCGTCCCGTTCGGAGACCGGCTGCGCCGCCGCCGCGACCCGCTCGCCGACCGTCTCCGCCCAGGCCGCCTGAACCGCCGCCAGCGGGGTCCGCGGCGCCGCTCGCTCGAGCGCTGCGCGCAGCGCGCTCGACGCCGGGCGGGGAGCGCGGCGGTGGCTCATGCCGCGGCGGCGCGGATCGTCGCCTCGCGTGGCATGTGCAGCGTCCGCTCCAGCGCGCGGGCCGGCACCGACTCGGCGGCGGCGGCGGTGACCAGCGCCTGGCCGCCGGCGGCCAGGCGGCCGACCAGGCGCTCGCGGCGCTCCGGGTCGAGCTCGCTCATCACGTCGTCGAGCAGCAGCAGCGGGGCGACCCGGTGGGCGGCGAGGAGCGCCTCGCGCTCGGCGAAGAGCAGGGCGAGGAGCGCCGCCCGCTGCTGGCCTTGCGAGCCGTAGCGCCGCAGCGCCCGGCCCGCCGTCTCGATCTTCAGCTCGTCGAGGTGCGGCCCCCAGGAGGTGCGCCCCAGCCGCAGATCCGCTTCCCGCCGCTCGGCGAGTCCGCTGCGGATCTCCTCGGCGGAGCCGGCCGCGCGCGGCGCGTACCCGAGCGCCGCGGCGCCTTCGAGGCCCAGATCCGCGGCGGCGGCGGCGAACGGCGGCGCCAGCTCGGCGACCGCCTCGGCGCGGGCCGCGACCAGCGCCTCGGCCGCCTCGGCCAGGGCACTGTCCCAGATCTCGAGGTCGCCTCCCCCACGACCCGCAGCCAGGCGGGCGATCAGGGCGTTGCGCTGCGCCAGCGCCTGCCCGTAGCCCTGCCGCAGGCCCGACCGCGACGGCCAGCGAGCGGCGACGTAGCGGTCGAGGTGCGCACGGCGCTCCGCCGGCGGGCCCTTGACCAGGACGAGCCGGTCGGGCGAGAAGACCGCGACCGGCGGGCGGTGCCGGACCATCGTCGCCGGGTCCGCCGGGTTGCCGTCGAGCAGGTGGCGGCGCCCTTCCCTGCGGCTGACCGAAGCCAGCAGCCGGTGCTCGATCCCGTCCTCGTCGCGGACGGTCGCCTCCGCCCGGGCGAGCGGTGCGCCGAAGGGGATCAGCTCACGGCGATCGGCGGTGCGGAACGAACGGCCGGTCAGGGCGAAGTAGAGCGCCTCCAGCAGGTTGGTCTTGCCGGCGCCGTTCGGCCCGACCAGGCTGACGATTCCCGGTCCGAGCTCGATCCGCAGGTCCTCGAGGCTGCGCAGCGGCCTCGCTTCGACGGAGGCGACCAGCACCGGGCCCTCCTAGACGTTGAGGCGGATCGGCATCACCAGGTAGCGGAAGTCTTCGTTGTCGACGGGCTGTAGGAGACCGGGCCGCAGGGGCGAGATCAGCCGCAGCATCACCTCGTCGCCGGCGACGCTTTCGATCCCGTCGCGGAGGAACTCGGGGTTGAAGCCGATCTCCAGCGGCTCGCCCTCGAAGGCGGCGGGCATCGCCTCCTCCGCATCGCCGACGTCGGGAGTCGAAGCGGAGACCTTCAGCTCCCCCGCGGAGAACGAGAGCCGCAGCGGCGCGTTGCGCTGCGCCAGCTGACTGACCCGCCGAACCACCTCGAGCAGCTCGGAGCGCGGCAGCCGCACGTCGTGCTCGTAGGACTCCGGCAGGAGCTGTCGAAAGTTGGGGAACTGGCCGTCGATCAGCCTCGTGTTGAGGAGGATCGTCCCGGCGCCGAAAACCGCCTGGTTCGGCAGCAGGCCGACCGCGACCTCGTCGACGCCCTCGGCCGCGACTATCCGCCCAAGCTCGCGCAGGGCGCGGGCTGGGATGTTCGCCTCCAGCTCGCCTCCGATCGCGCTCTCCAGCTCGGTGCGCTTGACCGCCAGGCGGTAGGAGTCCGTGGCGACCATCGTCATCTCCGCGCCCGCTGCGGTGACGAGCACGCCCGTCAGGACGGGCCGCATGTCGTCGCGCGAAGCTGCGCGGGCGACCAGGTCGACCGTCTCCGCCAGAGCGGGGGCGGGGATCTTCAGCGGCTCGGAGGCCTGCTCGGGCAGCTTCGGGAAGTCCTCGGCCGGCAGCAGCCGCAGGTGGAAGCTCGAGCCACCGCTGCGGATCTCGACGTCGCGCTCGGCCTCGCGCAGCTCGAGCCCGACGCTCGCCTCGCCCAGCGAGCGGGCCAGCTCGGAGAACAGCCTGCCCGGCAGCAGCGCCGTGCCGCCGCTCGACACCTCGGCCTCGAGCGCGGTCCGCAGGCCCATCTCGCCGTCGGTGGCCGCCAGGACGGCACCGCTGTCGTCCGCGGTCAGAAGGATCCCGGAGAGCGCCTGGGTCGCGGCGCGGGTGGAGACGGCGCGGGAGACGACCGAGAGCTTGGAGACAAGCTCGTTGCGTTTGATGGTCAGCTTCAAATGACTGATTCCCTCTTGAGTTGGATTAGTTCCTGTGGAAACTGCCGAGATCATGTGGATTTGGCCTGCTCATGCGGAATGCAAGCTGTGGGTCGGGTTGTGGGAAAGCGTCGATTCTTACAGTCCCGTCGGTTGTCAGCGGCGATCCCCGGCCGGGTTGTGGATAGCGGTGCGCAACTCGGAGACCCTCGCCGCCAGCTCGGGGTCGGCGGCGAGGGTCGCCTCGACCCGTTTCAGCGCGTTGAGGACGGTGGAGTGGTCGCGACCGCCGTAGAGGCGGCCGATCTGAGGCAGCGAGAGATCGCTCGACTCGCGGGTGAGGAGGATCGCGACCTGCCTGGCTCGCAGCGGAGTGGCGGCGCGGCTGCTGCCGACCAGCTCGGCGCGGGAGATTCCGAACGCGGTCGCGACTCGTTCCTGGATCGCTTCGATCGCGGTCGGCTGAGCCCGCGCCTGGCGATTGGGGATCAGCTCGGCAATCAGCTCGGCGCTGAGCGGCTTGGCGGTCAGCGAGGCGTGGGCGATCACCTTGGTCAGGGCGCCGTGGAGGCGGCGCACGTTGGCGTCGATCCGCTGAGCCAGCTCGGAGAGGGCGTCCCGATCGGCGGAATCGAGCCCCGCCTCGCGCGCCAGCCGCTGCAGGACCGTCATCCGGGTCGGGAGGTCGGGGGGGTCGACGGGAATCGTCAGGCCCCACTCGAAGCGGTCTCGCAGGCGCGAGGCGAGCGTCGAGAGCTCGCTCGGCAGGCGGTCGGCGGAGAGGACCAGCTGGCTGCCGCCCTCGTAGAGGGCGTTGAAGGTGTGGAAGAACTCCTCCTCGGTGTGCTGCTTGCCCTGCAGGAACTGGACGTCGTCGACCAGCAGCACGTCGAGGTCGCGGTAGCGCGCCTTGAAGCGCTCCGAGCCGCTCGAGCGCAGGGCGGCGACGAACTCGTTGGTAAAGCCCTCGGCGGTGGTGTAGCGGACGCTGAGCCCGGGGGCGTTGAGACGCAGGTAGTTGGCGACCGCGCCCAGCAGGTGCGTCTTTCCGAGACCGGGCGGGCCGTGGAGAAAGAGGGGGTTGTAGGCCTCCGAAGGCGTCTCGGCGACCGCCAGGGCGGCGGCGTGCGCCATCCGGTTGCCCTCGCCGATCACGAAGCGCTCGAAGGTGTAGTTGGGATTGAGCTCGACCGCGCCGAAATCGCGGTCGGCAGCCGGTGTCTCGCCGGTCGCGGCGAAGTCGACCTCGGTCAGCGGGCCGTCGACCGCGCCGATCGCTTCGCGCAGCAGCGAGGAGTAGCGCCGCTCGACCCAGGTGCGGATCCCGTCCGGCGCCGCCAGGTAGAGGGTCGACCCCTGCGCGCCGACCGGCCGCAGCGGCGCCAGCCAGATCTCGAAGGTCGACTCCGGAACCGCGCTGCGCAGGCGTCGTCGGACATCCTCCCAGAGGGCTTCGAGGTTCTGTCCGGCGAGGTCGTCTGGCACCCGGCGAGCGACCATAGCGGCGGTCGTGAGGCCGGCACGGGGGCGGGTCGCAAATCCCGAGGAAAGATTCCCGGCCGACCGCGCGACTCGCCGCCGGGATCGGAGGCGCGCCCGTATACTGCGACGCTCGATGAAGCGGACCTATCAGCCCAAGCGGCGAAAGCGGGCAAAGACCCACGGTTTCCGGGCGAGGATGCGGACGTCTGGCGGCCGGGCGATCCTGAAGCGGCGACGCCGCAAAGGCCGGAAGCGCCTGACTCCGTAGAGATGCCGAAGCGACGCCGCCTCTCGCGCAGCGGCGAGTTCGACCGCGTCTACCGCGACGGCTCTTCCCATGCGACCAGATACCTGGTGCTCTACAGCTTTCCCCGCAAGGACGAGGGGCAGCGCGACGTGCGGCTGGGCGTCTCGGTGAGCCGCAAGGTTGGCGGTGCGGTCGAGCGCAACCGCGTCAAGCGGACGCTGCGCGAGGCGTTCTGGGCGCTGGCCGACCGGCTGCCCCCGCGCCACGACTTCGTCCTCGTCGCCCGCCCCGAGATCGGGACGCTGGTCGAGCGCGAGGGCGCCGACGGAGTGCGCAAGAGCGTCGAAGAGGCGCTGGCAGCGAGCTCGGGCCGGGAGCGTTCCACGTGAAACGCGTCCTGCTGGCGCCGCTCGCCGCCTACCAGCGCTGGATCTCGCCCTCGCTGCCCCGCCGCTGCCGCTACGAGCCGACCTGCTCGGCTTACGCTGCGCAGTCGATCCGCCGCTTCGGCCTGCGCGGCGCCGTCCTTGCCGCTTGGCGCCTGCTGCGCTGCAACCCGCTCAGCCATGGCGGCTTCGATCCGGTCCCCGACCGCTTCACCCTCAGGGTGGGTCCGGTCGATCCGAGCGAGTACCACCGGCACCGTGAGGCGCGCACGTGATCCCCGCCGCCAACGTCCTGCAGCCCCTGATCGACATCGCCAACTCGGTCCTGCAGTTCTTCCACGACAACGCCGGGCTGAGCTGGGGGATGTCGATCATCGCGCTGACCATCGTCGCCCGCGCGCTGCTGATCCCGCTGACCTACAAATCGCTCAAAGGCATGCGCGCGATGCAGGCGTTGCAGCCGCGGATCAAAGAAATCCAGGCGAAGTACAAGAACGACAAACAGCGCATGCAGCAGGAGATGATGGCGTTCTACAAAGAGAACAAAGTCAACCCCTTCGCCTCCTGCATCCCGCTGATCGCGCAGCTGCCGATCTTCATCACCCTCTTCTACGTTCTCCGCCACGAGCTGCCCGCGGACATCGGCTGCAAGGCCGGCGAATGCGGCAGCGAAGCGTCGTTCCTCTTCATCAACGACCTGACCGCGAAGGCGATCGGCGCGGAACTGATCGTGCTGCTCGTCCTCTACGTGGGCACGCAGCTGATCTCCGGCCTGGTGATGTCGGTGACCGCCGACAAAAGCCAGCGCATGATGATGTTCGTGCTGCCGTTCGTCTTCGTCCCCTTCGTGATCAGCTTCCCCGCCGGCCTCGTCCTCTACTGGATCACGACCAACGTCTGGACGATCGGCCAGCAGTACACGATCCAGCGCCTGATCCCGGCCCCCCAGGTGGCTACTCCCGAGGAAGTCGCGGCAGCAAAACCACCGCCTCCGCCGCCGAAAAAGAAGAAGCGGCGGCGCTAGAAGCTCCTCCACCCCAGCCGGATCGCAGCGTCTCTCGCGGAGCTGGTGGGATCGGGGGCTCTCTCCTGTGATCCTCGCGAAGCGGGCACCGCAGAGAGGTGTTTGCCCCGAAGGGGCAGGAAATTGGTGAGCGGAGCGCCAGCGGAGCGAACATGGGATCACAGGAGAGAGCCCCCGATCCCCACGGCTTTCGTTGGCTCGAATAGGGTGCCGGTATGAGCGCTGGTGGAGACTGGCCGGAGGAGCCCGCTGAGCGGGTGCGCGAGCTTGTCGAGGCTGTGCTGGATGGGCTCGACCTGGAGGGAGATGTGGAGGTCTCGGAGGACGAGGAGCGGATCGACGCTGTGGTTGTCGGGGATGACGACTACGGGCTGCTGATCGGCAAACGGGGGCAGACGATCGATGCGGTGCAGCTGCTCTGCTACCAGGCTGCTTTTCGCGGGATGCAGGATCGGAAGCGGGTCGTGCTCGACGCGGCCGGTTATCGCGAGCGCCGGCGGGAGGTACTCACGCAGCGCGCCGACCGCGCCGCCGAGCAGGCGCTGGAGCGCAACGCCGGCGTCGAGATGGACCCGATGAGCGCCCAGGAACGGCGGGTCGTCCACGAGCACCTCAAGGAGCGGGCCGGGGTCGAGACCTTCAGCGAAGGTGACGAGCCGCGCCGTTGCGTGATCGTCGCTCCGTTGGTGTCGGAGTAGGGGAGTCTTCGGGGAGGGGCTCCACTTAACTTTTTCCGAAGACAGGCAGCGGCCGTCCGAGATCGTGGTTCCGGAAAAAGTACAAGACGTTCCGCCCCTCCCCGAAGACTCCCTCGACCGGGCGCAGCGGGCGATGATCGCGCGCGTGCTCGAGCTGCTTGGGGCCGAGCGAGCCTCGGTCAGCTCGGTCACCGACCCCGAGCGCGCCTGGAGAGTCCACGTCGAGGACAGCCTCACCGGACTTGAGTTCGAGCAGCTGCGCGAAGCGCGGCGCATAGCCGACATCGGCCCTGGAGCAGGCTTTCCCGGCCTCGCCCTCGCCGTAGCTCTACCTCGAGCACAGGTTGAGCTGATCGAGTCCGTAGGCCGCAAGTGCGAATTCATGCGACGAGCTGTCGACGCCGCGGGCATCGAGAACGCAACCGTGCTCAACGCGCGGTCGGAGAAGATCGCGGCCGGCGAGGCCCGCGAGTCCTACGAAGCCGCGACCGCCCGCGCCGTAGGCCGCCTCTCGACCCTCGCCGAGCTCGCCTCCCCGCTGCTGCGCGAGAACGGCGTCCTCGTAGCCTGGAAGGGCAAACGCGATCCCGGCGAGGAGGCACAGCTCGAGCGGGCGTCGGAGCAGCTGGCGATGCGACCCGAGCGGATCCTCGACGTCGGCGACCGCGCCGGCAGCACTCACCGCCACCTGCACCTGATCCGCAAGATCGGCCCCACCCCTGGCGACCTCCCTCGCCGAGCCGGGATGGCGAAGAAGCGCCCCCGTGGGTAGCCGAATCGCGGCTCGGGGAGAGGAGCCCGGGGGTCGTCTCGATGGAGCCTCGCGAAGCGGGCACCGCAGAGTGATTCTTGCCGCGAAGCGGCTCCAGATTGGTGAGCGAAGCGAACATAGGCTCCGGCGAGGCGACCCCCGGGCTCCCCTCGCCCGTCCCGAATAGTCTGGTCTCCCCATGGGCCTCGTCTACGCGGTAGCGAACCAGAAGGGCGGCGTCGGCAAGACGACCACCGCGGTCAACCTCGCCTCCTGCGTCGCCGCAAGTGCCGCCCAGACCCTCCTGGTCGACCTCGACCCCCAGTGCAACGCCACCGTCGCCCTCGGCTGCGAGCGCGACATGCACCCCTCCTCCTACGACTGCCTGATCGGCGGGGTCTCGGTCGCCGAGGCGGCCCGGCCCGCCGGCCCCGACAACCTCTGGCTCGTCCCCGCCGCGGTCGATCTGGCCGGCGCCGCGGTCGAGTTGCCACGGCTTGACGGCTCCGAGACGCGGCTGCGCGAGAGCCTCGGGCCGGTGCGCGAGCGGTTCGCCTTCACGCTGCTCGACTGCCCACCCTCGCTGGGTCCGATCAGCGTCAACGCGCTGGTCGCCGCCGACCGGGTGATCGTCCCGGTGCAGGCCGAGTACCTGGCTCTCGAGGGCTTGGTTCAGTTCCTCGACACGCTTGGGATGATCCGCCGCGAGTTGAACCCGGCGCTGAATGTGTCGGGGCTGTTGATCACCATGCACGACGAGCGCACCCGGCTCGCCCAGGATGTCGAGCGGGAGCTGCGCGAGCACTTTCCCGAGATGGTCTTCCGAACGGTCATACCGCGCAGCGTCAGGGTCGCCGAGGCGCCCAGCTACGGCCTGCCGGTGACCGAGCACGCCCCCTCCTCGCGCGGCTCCGACGCTTACCGCGCCCTCGCCCTGGAGCTCGCCGAGCGTGGCTAGCAGCGCCAAGAAGCGTGGTATGGGGCGCGGACTCGCGGCGATCCTGCCGGAAGCGGCAGCGGCCGAGCACGTCGGCGAGCTGCGGGAGCTGCCGGTCGAGACGATCGTGCCGAACCCGAGTCAGCCCCGCACCAAGTTCGACCCCGACGCGCTGGCCGGTCTCGCCTCCTCGATCGAAGAGAGCGGCGTCGTCCAGCCGCTGCTGGTCCGCTCCCTTCGCGACGGCGGCTACGAGCTGATCGCCGGCGAGCGGCGCTGGCGTGCAGCGAAGCAGGCCGGGCTCGAGAAGGTGCCGGCGATCGTCCGCGACTCCGAGCAGGCCGAACGGCTCCAGGTGGCGCTGATCGAGAACATGGTCCGCGAGGATCTCAACCCGGTCGACGAGGCGCGCGCCTGCGCCGCCCTGGTCGACGACCTCGGCCTCTCGAAAGAGGATCTCGCCCGCCGCATCGGCCGCAGCCGGCCCGCCGTCTCCAACCTGATCCGCCTGCTCGACCTGCCGGACGAGGCGCTCACCCTGCTCGAGTCGGGCGAGCTGAGCGAGGGTCACGGGCGAGCCCTGCTCGGCGTCCCCGGGAACGACGTCCGGCGGCGCTTGGCCCGCGCCGCGGCGAAAGGCGGCTGGTCGGTGCGCGAGACCGAGGACAGGGTTAAGCTGGCCAGCCAGCCAAAGCGAGGTGGGGGGTCGCGGCGGCGCCTCGGCGCCGAGCAGGCCGAGGCGATGCGCGACGCCGCCGACCGCCTCGAGTCGGCCCTCGGCCACGAGGTAAAGGTGCGCCCGAAGGGGGAGGAGGTCGCCGTCGAGATCCGCTTCGACGACCTCGCCGAAGCCCTCGCCCTCGCCCGCCGCCTCGCCCGCCGCCAAGGCTGAGCACGCCGCGCGAAGCCTCCCCCCAGGCTCGTCACGCCGGCTGGGCAGTGCTCGCGAACGATCTGTCCGAATATCCGGACATACTACAGAAGGGGGGTAATGTCCGAAAATATAGGTATTAGACATGACTTGTTATATTGTCCGCATATGCAGACGTCTGACAGCCACGCTTCCCGCGGGGGAACCCCTCGCTCCGATCAGCCCTTCCGCCTCTACAGCGCCGCCTCGATCGGTCCAGCCATCCGTCGCTACCGCGAAGAAGCTGGTCTGACTCAGAGCCAGCTCGCCGAGATGGCCGGCCTCAATCGGACCTACCTCTCGGATCTGGAGCAGGGCAAGGAGACGGAGCAGGTGCGCCGCATCCTGCGGGTCCTCAAGCTCCTCGGCGTCCGGGCGACCCTGCAGAAGGCGGACTGGTAGTGGCGGCGCGGCTGACGATCTGGCTCTACGGCCACCAGGTCGCCGTGGTGGAGAAGGAGCGGAAGAACCGCCTGCGCCTCTCCTACACCGAGGAGGCCCTGGCCAGCTATGAGGGCGGCACGCCGCTTCTCTCGCTGGCGTTCCCGCTGACGCGCGATCGGTACCCCAACGGCGTGACCCGCGCCTTTCTCGACGGCCTTCTGCCGGAGGGCGAGCCTCGCAGGGCGATCGCGGAGGACCTTGACCTGCCCGCGAACGACGTCTTCGGGCTTCTCGCCGCTCTCGGCCAGGACTGTGCGGGCGCCCTCGTCGTCCTGCCGGAGGGCGACCCGCCGCCGGTGCCCACGACGCGGACTGCCGAGCCGCTCAGCGCGGACGACCTTGGGGAGCTCGTCGCCAATCTCCGCAGCGCGCCCCTGGGCATCGACCGCAACGTCCGTCTGTCGCTCGCCGGCGTCCAGGAGAAGCTCCTGCTCACGCGATTGCCCGACGGCACCTGGGGTCGCCCTGTCGGCGGCACGCCGTCGACCCACATCCTCAAGCCCGAGATCGAGCGATTTCGGAGCACCGTCGAGAACGAGGCATTCTGCATGCGCGTCGCCGGCCACCTTGGACTCGCCGTCGCACGGGTCGAAACGATCCTTGTCGACGAGCGCCCGGTTCTGGTCGTGGAGCGGTTCGACCGCAGTGTCGATCCTGACGGGACGATTCATCGAGTCCACCAGGAGGACTTCTGTCAGGCACTGGGGGTGCCGCCGGACAGGAAGTATGAGCAGGATGGCGGCCCGACGCTGGCCCGCGTTGCGCGTGTCCTTCAAGACGTCGCCGACCCCTCCGCGCCTGCAACGCTGTTGCGCGCGCTCACCCTCAACGTGGCCGTCGGCAACTGCGATGCGCACGGCAAGAACTTCTCCCTGCTGCACACCGAGTCCGGCATCCTCCGCCTGGCCCCGCTCTACGACCTGTTGTCGACGAGGCTGTATCCCCTCGACGACAGGCTCGCCATGTACGTGGACAGCGTGCAGAAGGCCGACCGGGTGACCGCCGCGCGCATCGTCAACGAGGCGATGCGGTGGGGGCTGTCGAGAAGGAGCGCCGAGGAGGCCGTCTTCGACTCTCTCGACCGGTTGCCTGCGGCAGTATCGGCTGCGGCCGGCGAAATCGACGGCCTCCCGCCTGAGTTGCCTGAGCTGGTCGGCAGGCGGGTTGGGCAACTGCGGGGATCGTCCATGCCCACAACTCGTTCCTGACCATGGCTGGAAAGTGAAGCGAGCAGGCAGGCTCGCGACCCGGGCGCTTGCGGCAGGCTTCGCCTGTCGCGGCGCCGGTTGCGGGTCGGTACCATGGCCGGTGCGATGCAGCGCTTCCTTGGCCCTCTCTGTTCCACCGACGACGCAACGTGTTCTATGGATGTTCCGCCAGGCGGCTTGTCGGTGGTATGGCAGGAGGCAGGAAAGCGCAGAGCAGAGCCAAGAACGGGCGATTAGCTCAGTTGGTTAGAGCGCGTCTCTGATAAGGACGAGGTCCCTGGTTCGAATCCAGGATCGCCCACTGCCGCAGCGACGCCGTTGCCCGGTCGAGCGGTGCAGCCGCCGACCTATAATGGGCCGTCCACCTCGACCCGGAGCGAATTTTGCAGCAGATGCAGATCTACGGGGTCAGCTTCGACATGGTCGGCAAGCAGCCGATCGTCTTGCTGAAGACCGTCGACGGCAACCGGTTCCTGCCGATCTGGATCGGGCACCCGGAGGCGGCGGCGATCCTGATGAAGCTGCAGGGCGCCTCGACGCCGCGGCCGATGACCCACGACCTGCTCTCCGACGTGCTCGAGCAGCTCGACGCCAAGTGCAAGCGGGTCGCCGTCACCGAACTGCGCGACAACACCTTCTACGCCTCGATCACGGTCTCGGTCAACGGCTCCGAGCTGGAGATCGACTCGCGCCCCTCCGACGCGCTCGCCCTGGCGGTGCGTGTCTCGGCGCCGATCTTCGCGGCCGAGGAGGTGATCGAGGAGTCGGCGATCGAGTTCGAGCACGAGGTCGAGGACACCGAGGAGGTCGTCGACAAGTTCAAAGAGTTCCTCGACGAGGTCACGCCCGACGACTTCGCCCAGGGCGAGCCCTGATCGTCCCCGCGCTGTTCCTTGACCCCGGATAGCGGTGCCAAGGAACAGCGGGCGTTTTCTCAGGCAGCGGCCGGCTTCAGCGCCAGGTCGAGGATCCTGTCCACCAGCTGCTCGAACGACATCCCCGCCGCCTCGGCCGCCTGGGGGAGCAGGCTGGTGTCGGTGAGGCCGGGGATCGCGTTGACCTCGAGCACCTGGGGGCCGTCGGCGGCGAGGATCAGGTCGACCCGCGAGAAGCCCGAGCAGCCGAGCGCCTCGTAGGCGTCGAGCGCGACCCGGGTGACCGCGGCTGCCTCCTCCTCGCCCAGCCCGGCGGGACAGACGAACTCGGTGCGGCCGATCTCGTAGCGGGCTTCGAAGTCGTAGCGGTCGCCGCCGCTCGGGATCGCCTCGACCACCGGCAGCGGCTCGGAGCCGAGCACGCTGACCGCCAGCTCGCGGCCCTCGACGAAGCGCTCGAGCAGGACGCGGTCGTCGTAGCTGAAGGCCGAGACCAGCGCCTCCGGAACCTCGAGCCGGCCGGCGGCGAACTTCACGCCGAGGGCAGAGCCGCCGCGGCTCGGCTTGACGACGAGCGGAAACCCGAGCCGCTGCTCGAGCCCGCCGAGCGCGTCGGCGGCGCCGAACTCGCGGAAGGCGGTCTCGTTGAAGGCGAACCAGTCGGGGGTCGGGACGCCGGCGGCGCGCAGCTCGTGCTTGGCGAGGACCTTGTCCATGCAGCGGGCGCAGGCGGCGACGCCGGGGCCGGTAAAGGGGATGCCGAGGATCTCGAGCAGCTCCTGCGCGGTGCCGTCCTCGCCGCCCTGACCGTGCATCGCGACGAAGGCGACGTCGGGGCGCTCGGCGAGCAGTCGCTCGACCAGGTCGCCGCCGGCGTCGATTGGCAGCGGCTCGTGCCCGAGCCTCTCCAGCGCGTCCTCGACCCGGGCGCCGGAGCGCAGCGAGACCCCGCGCTCGAGCGAGCGGCCGCCCTTGAGGACGGCGACCCTCAACTCTCGCCCGCCTTACGGAACGGAAGCACGTCGGCACGGTCGACCTCGTCGGGCCGAGCTCGCTCTTCCGGCATCGGCTGTTCGCCGGTCAGCGCCCCGTACAGCTCGACCTGCTCGGCGATCGCCTTGCCGATCCGGCGCACTCCCTCGCGGATCTCCTCCTCGCCGACGCCGGAGAAGTTGAGCCGCATCGAGCTGCGGCCGCGGCTCTCGTCGGCGTAGGCCGCCTGGCCGGGGACGAAGGCGACGTTCTCGCGCAGCGCCTTCGCCAGCAGGTCGCCGGTGTCGATGTACTCGGGCAGGGTCGCCCAGATGAAGAGGCCGCCCAGCGGCTCGGTCCAGGTCGCCTGGGCGGGGAAGTGCTCACGCAGCGCCTCGACCATCGTGTCGCGGCGGCCGCGGTAGATCTCGACCAGGCTGTCGACGTACTCGCGCCAGTTGCCTTCGGCGAAGTACTCGCGGACGAAGTGCTGGGTCAGGGTCGAGGTGCAGAGGTCGGCCGCCTGCTTGCCGAGCACGATCTTCTCCATCACCGGCGGCGGCGCGACCGCCCAGCCGAGCCGGATCCCGGGAGAGAGGATCTTCGAGAGGGTGCCGACGTAGATCACGAAGTCGCCGCCGTCGAGCTGGTAGAGCGGCGGCAGCGGCTCGCCGGAGAAGCGCAGCAGGCCGTAGGGGTTGTCCTCGACCAGCAGCAGCTCGCGCCGGCGCGCCAGCTCGACCAGCCGCTGCCGGCGCGCCAGCGAGAGCGTGACCCCGGCCGGGTTCTGGAAGGTCGGCACCGAGTAGACGAATTTGGGCCGCCGCCCCTCGCGGTCGAGGCGCTCCAGCACCTCTTCCAGGTCTTCGACCCGCATCCCGTCGGCGTCGCAGTCGATCTGCACCACCTCGGCCTGGTAGCTGCAGAAGACCGGCACCGCGCCAGGGTAGGTGGGAGCCTCGCAGACGACCACGTCGCCCGGGTCGACCAGCGTCTTGCAGATCAGGTCGATCGCCTGCTGGCCGCCGGTGGTGACGATCACGTCGTCGTGGTCGGGCAGCATCCCCTCGGCGCCCATCACCTCGAGGATGCAGTCGACCGTCTCGGCGAAGCCCTCGGTCGGCCCGTACTGGAGCGCCTCGGCCGCCGACTCCTGGGCGATCCTGGTCATCTGTGCGGCGAAGGCGGCGGCGGGGAAGGTCGAGGTGTCGGGCAGCCCGCCGGCCAGCGAGATCACCTCCGGCCGTGCGGTGATCGCCATCAGGTCGCGCATCGCCGACGAGCGCATCACGCCGGTGCGCTCGGCGAACAGGCCCGCGTAGCGCTCCAGATCGCGGGTGCGGGTGTGGGCGCGCCGCCGGTGGGGCGTCTCGGGCATCCCTGGAGTGTAGGTTTTCCGCGTGAGCTTCCTCGAAGGAGCCGGACTCGAGCTCGGCATCGGCATCGCGATCGGGATGCTGGCGGGCACCACCGGGACGCGCGGCTCGGCGCGCGGCCGGATGACGCTGCTCGCCGCGATCATCGGCCTCGTCGTCGGTTTCCTGCTCTCCGGCGCCGCCGAAATCGGCGAGCTGCTCGCGGCGCTCTTCTGCATGGCCGGGGCGGTCGTCGCCTGCCTGACGATCAGCGACGTGGTCAGCGGCGCCGGCCGCCGGCAGGGTGGAGGCGGCAGCGGGGCGCTGGGCTTCCTCGTCTCGCTTGCGGCGCTGGTCGTCGTAGCCGCGGCGCTGCTGGTTCCCGCGATCACCCTGCTGGTAGTGCTCGCCCTCGCCTGGCTCGGCTTCGCCCGCCACCGCCGCGCCCAGCGCAAACACGCCGGCCTGCGCGTCCTCCGCTAGCCGGTCGGCCCCGAGCTTCATCATTCCGGGGCGATGTCCGCGACCAAGCCAGGCCGCAAGAAGCTGGTCCTCACCTACGTCGACTCGCTGCGCACCGACATGCTCGAACGGGCGGTTGCCGAGGGCAGGGCGCCGACCTTCGCCGCGCTGCTCGAGCGCGGGACCCTGGTTCCGGACTGCGTCTCCAGCTTCCCCTCGGTGACCCCGGTCGCCTGTGCCGAGATGATCACCGGTGTCGCTGCGGACCGGCACTGGATCAGCGGCATGAACTGGTACCACCGGCTGGAGCGGCGCTACGTCGAGTACGGCTCCTCGCTCGACGCGACCCGCACGGTCGGCGTCTTCCGGGCGCTCTACGACCTCGTCTACAACATGAACCTGGCTCATCTCAGCCCCGAGGTCGAGACCCTGTTCGAGCGGCTCGACGACGCGGGAGTGCGCACCGCCTGCACGCCCTTCCTGATCTACCGCGGCCGTCACCGCCACCAGGTCTCGCTCGAGGGGTTGCTGAGACGCGCCGTCGAGACGACGCGGCTGAAGTTCCGCCATCACACCTGGGGCCCGGCCGAGCTGTTCTACGGCGAGCTCTACGCGAGCCGCGAGGTGCCCTGCAAGTCGACCTCGATCCCCGGCAGCCGTGACGGCTACTCGGCCTGCTGCGCCGCCGAGCTGGAGCGGGCCGGCGCTTACGACTTCCTGCTGCTCGCGCTGCCCGACAACGACAACTACTCGCACCGCTACGGGCCCGAGGCCAGCGTCGAGTCGATTGCCAAGGCCGACCATTGCGTCGCCAAGCTGGTCGAGGCGGGTGGCGGGCTGGACGAGTTCCTCGCCGACCACGCTCTGATCTTGCTCGCCGACCACGCCCAGACCGCGGTCAGCCGTGGCCTGCCGCTGGCCGAGCTGCTGGCCCGCGACTGGGACGTGCTCGCCCCCTCCGACGACCGGCCCGGGCAGGCGCAGCTGGCGGTCAGCCCAACGGGCCGCGCGGCGCACGTCTACCTGCTGCCGGGCGAGCCGCCGCGGGCGCGCCCGAGCGCCGTCGGCCGGCAGCTGGCCGAGACCGAAGGCCTCGACCTGGTCTGCTCCCTGGAGGACGAGACCGGGCGGCCGCTGGTCCGGCACGACTGCGGCCTGCCGGCGGGGGAGGCGCCCGGCGCCGTGGTCCAGCGGCGCGGCCGGCGGCTGCGCTTCCGCCCCGGACGCGAGGTCGCCGACCTGCGCGGCCAGAGCTGGGATCTCGAGGGCGACCTCGGCGCGCTGGAGGCGACCGTCAACGGCGGTCGCCTGACCAGCGACGCCTACCCCGACCCGCTCGCCCGCGTCTACGCGGCTCTGACCGCCCCCAACGCAGGCGACTTCATCGTCTCGCTCGCGCCGGGCTACGAGGCGGTCGACTGGGGCGGCGTCAGCCACGCCGGCGGCGGTAGCCACGGCTCCCTGCACGCGGGCGATTCGCTCGGACCCCTGCTATTCGTCGGCTGCGGCCCGGAGGACACAAGCACGCGCGATCAATGGGCGCTCCGTGATGTCGCTCCCGTCGTCCTGGAGCACTTCGGGCTGGGGCCGTGAAGAGCAGTCGGGGGATGCTCGTCCTTGCCGCCATCCCGCTCGTCCTGCTGGTCTTTTTCCCGTCCGCGGCGATGGCCGAGCTGAGCGAGCAGCGGGCCGTCGGGGTTGCAGACCACGATCCCAAGGTTGGGAACGAGCGGCGGGAGAACGGCGGGCTGACGCACAGCGCCTCGAGGGTCGAAGGGCACTGGGAGGTCGCGTACTTCTCGGGCGGCAGGGAGGTGGCGCTGGTCCTCGTCGATCCGGTCAGCGGCCGGGTGCGCGAGTCGTGGACCGGGTACCAGGTGGCGTGGAAGATGGCGCGCGGGTACTCGGGAGCGTTCGGGCACAAGCTCAACGCCCCCTACGTCTTCCTGCCGCTCTGCACCCTCTTCCTGCTCGGGCTGGTCGACTGGCGTCGGCCCTGGCGCGCCGCCAGCCTCGACCTCCTCGTCCTGCTCGGCTTCGGCGTCTCCAACTACTTCTTCAACCGGGCCGAGATCGGCGTCTCGGTCCCGCTCCAGTACCCGGTGCTCCTCTACCTGCTGGCCAGGGCTCTGTGGATCGGGCTGCGGGGAAGGGGGGAGGGGATCCGGCCGGTCTGGCCGGCGTCCTGGCTGCTCGTCGTCGCGCTCTTCCTGGTCGGCTTCCGGGTCGGCCTCGATGTCGCCGATTCGGGCGCGATCGACGTCGGCTACGCGGGCGTGGTCGGCGCCGACCGGATCGCCCACGGAGAACCGCTCTACGACAACTTTCCGAGCGACGTCTCGCAGGGCGACACCTACGGGCCGGTCAGCTACCTCGCCTACGTCCCCTTCGAGCGGATCTGGCCCTGGTCCGGCGCCTGGAACGACCTGCCCGCCGCCCACGCCGCCGCGGTCGCCTTCGACCTGGCGACGTTCGCCCTGCTGATCTGGCTCGGCCTCCGCATCCGCCCGGGCCCCGACGGCCGCAAGCTCGCCGCGACCCTGGCCTTCGGCTGGGCCGCCTACCCCTACACCGCCTACGCCCTCGAGTCCAACTCCAACGACACGCTCGTAGCGGCGCTGCTCGTAGCCACCCTGCTGGCGCTCTCTCGCCCAGCCATGCGGGGAACGCTTGCCGCGCTCGCGTCGTTGACGAAGTTCGCTCCGGTCGTGCTGGCGCCGATGCTCGCCACCTACGACCGAACCGCGCGCAAGACGGCGATCTTCGCCCTCGGCTTCGCCGCCACGACCGCCGCCCTGCTCCTCTGGCCCGCGCTCGACCCCGGTCTCCACACCGTCTACAACCGCACCATCGCCTACCAGGCCGACCGCAACTCCCCCTTCAGCATCTGGGGCCAGGTCCCCGGCCTGGAGCCGCTACGAATCGCGATCCTCGCAGGCGCGGGAGCGATGGCGATCGCATTCGCCTTCTGGCCCAGGGTCAAGTCGCTAACGCAAGTAGCCGCCCTGGGAGCAGCTCTGCTCATCGCCCTCCAGCTGACCGCCCAGCACTGGTTCTACCTCTACATAGTCTGGTTTTACCCGCTGCTGCTGATCGCCATGGCCTTCAGCCGGGACAGTCAGATGGACAGTTTTCGTGGTCGAAATGTGGGAACCCGGCTATCATGGGGAATAGATGCCCCCTCGGCAGACGCTCATTCCGACTGTCGGTCGGACGTACCAGGAAACCCATCCCTGGATTGACTTCAGGGTCGATCTGAGACCGGCTTCGCCGGAGCTCTGGATGCTGCTCGGCGAGGCGAGGTCGAAGATCGCCCACATCGCGGGCTCGCTGCTCGACCCGGACGTGGCGCGTGAGATGCACAGCGTCTACCTGGCCAAGGGCGCCCTCGCGACCACCGCGATCGAGGGGAACACCCTCTCGGAGGAGGAGGCTCGGCGCAGAATCGCGAAAGAACTCGAGCTGCCGCCCTCCCGGGAGTACCTGGGACTGGAGATCGACAACGTCGTCGCCGCCTACAACGAGATCAAAGATGAGCTCGTGGCGGGCGTCGCGCCGCCGATGAGTCGGGCGACCATCGCAAACTACAACCGCCTGATCCTCGACGGCCTCGAGCTCGAAGAGGGTGTGGTGCCCGGGGAGATCCCACCGCATCCGGTCGCTGTCGGCGGGTACCTCGGCGCTCCGCGAGAGGACTGCGAATTTCTGTTGGATCGACTTTCGGATTGGCTCAACGGCCCCGACTTCGCACCGCGGGGTCCCGGCTGGGAGTTGCCGATGGCGATCGTCAAGGCGATCGTCGCCCACCTGTACATCGCCTGGATCCACCCGTTCGGGGACGGGAACGGCCGCACCGCCCGGCTGATGGAGCTGCGGATACTGCTCGAGGCGGGAGTGCCGACGCCCGCGACCCATCTCCTCAGCAATCACTACAACCAAACCCGCAGCGAGTACTACCGGCAGTTGCGTAACGCGAGCCGGGTCGACGGGGGCGTGCTCCCGTTTGCTCGCTACGCCCTGCAGGGCTTTGTCGACGGCTTGCGCGAGCAGTTGGAGACGATCCGCTCCCAGCAGTTCGCCGATCGATGGGAGCAGCACATCTACCAGCGGTTCGGCCGAACCACCACGCCCGCCCGGATGCGGCAGCGCCAGCTCGTTCTGGAGATGTCGAAGGCGGACGGCCCCTTTTCAAAGACCGAGCTGCGCACCTTGAGCCCGGGGTTGGTCGAGCTATATCACGGCAAGACCGACAAGACGCTCAGCAGGGACGTCAACGCCCTTCTGGAGATGGAATTGGTCCGGCGGGAAGGGGGCGGATACGCCCCGAGCAAGCACGTCATCGAGGCCTTCCTGCCGGTAACGGCGGAACCGGGCGAAGCTTGAGATCGAGGGAGACCAGGCCGGCGGCTAAGCACCCAAGGGAGCCGGCACCATCACCTGCTCGATCGAGTCGGCGAGACCTCTCTCGTTGACCTCGACCACCGCCCCCATCACCCAAACGTCCTCGGCCGCCGTCTCGAACTTGACCGGCATCTGGGTGATCAGCCCCTCCAGCACCTGCTCCGGCTTCACCCCCAGCACGCTGGTCCGCGACCCCGTCATGCCGACGTCGGAGATGTAGGCGGTGCCCTGCGGCAGCACCCGCGCGTCGGCCGTCGGCACGTGGGTGTGGGTTCCGAACACCGCCGCGACCCGTCCGTCGAGGTACCAGCCCATCGCCACCTTCTCGCTGGTCACCTCGGCGTGGAAGTCGACGACGGCGCAGTCGCACTCGATCCGCTCGAGGATGCCGTCGACCTCGTGGAAGGGCAAGCGGGCGACCCTGAGGCCGACCGCGCCGCTGAGGTTGATCACCCCGACCCGCATCCCGCCCGCCTCGACCACGACGTGGCCGCGGCCGGGGTTGGCGTGCGGGTAGTTGGCGGGGCGGATCACCCTCTCCTCGCGATCGAGGAAGTCGTAGGCCTCGCGGTGGCGGTAGACGTGGTTGCCGCTGGTGATCACGCCTGCCCCGGCGTCGAACAGCGCCCGTGCCGTCTTCTCGGTGATGCCCATCCCGCCGGCCGAGTTCTCGCCGTTGACGATCGTCAGATCCGGCCGGTGCCGCTCGCGCAGCTCCGGCATCGCCGCCTTCAGGCCGCGACGGCCCGGTCCGCCGACGACGTCTCCGATGAACAGAATTCGCATGAAACGGTGACCCTATCCTCGATGCAGGGGAAGGGTGGCCGGAAGCCTAAACCGACGCGAACCGGCGCAGGGCGAAGCGGGCGATCAGGCCGTAGGCGACGATCAGGATCGCCAGGTGCAGCAACGGCCCGCCGATACCGGGCCCGGCCGAGTCGAGCGCCGCGGTCATCGCCTGCAGCGCCGGCTTGAACGGGAACAGGGCGGTGACGATCCGGATCGCGTCGTAGACGCCGGAGCCGACGGCACCGGCGGGGACGAGCGAGAGCAGGGCGATCGGCAGCGAGACCATGAAGGCGAGCAGCGAGACGGCGCGCACGTCGCGCGCGGCCGCGCCGAGCGCCGCCCCGGCCGCGCCGAATGCCGCGCCCGAGGCGAGAATCGCGACCAGCCAGAGGCCGAAGCGGCTCCAGTCGAGGGGGACGAAGATCTGCACCCCGGCCAGCATCAGCAGCGTCACCGCCAGCCCCGCGACGATCCCCAGGCCGACCTTCTCGACGAGCAGGGCGGAGCCCGAGACGAGGCCGCGGGTGAGGCGGGCAAAGGTGTTCTCCTCGCGCTCGAGGGCGAGCGAGCCGGCGACCAGGAGCAGGGTCACGAAGGTCATCGTCAGCGCCGCCGCGGCGGCGATCGCGAAGATTTCCAGCGGCGGGGTCGGGGCGCTGACGGTTTGCTTGTCGACGACGACCGGCTGCGCGAGGCGGGCGATCAGCGGCGAGGCGACGTCGAGGTTGTCGCGGGCCAGGGCGGCGAAGCGGATCACCCGGTCGAGCGCCGGTCGCTGCGCCGGCGGCAGCGCCGGGCGCATTCCCTGAAGGATCTTCGCCACCGCCCGCAGGCCGAGGATTTCGACCGGCTGGCCGAGCACGTCGAAGTCGCCGCCGTCGACGATCAGGTCGAGGTAGCGGCCGCCTTCGGCGGCGATCTGCTTGGCGATGAACAGGTTTGCCTGGCCGAGCAGCGATTCGATCCGGTCGTCGACGACCTGCGCCTTCAGCGGGTCTTCCTCGTTGACGATCACCTCCACCTCCGGCGTCTGCGGGTTGAGCGTCGAGAGCGAGTTGAGCCGGTCGATCAGGTCGGCAGGGAGGATCAGCGCCGCCAGCACCTCGCCCGAGCGGACCTTGCCGAGCGCCGCGTCGCGGCTGCCGACCCGGACGCAGTCGACCTTGCCGCAGATCCGCTTGTCGACGCCGACCGGCTGCAGCTTCGAACCGCCCGCAGCGACCCGCGCGCCGGACGGGATTTCGTTCAGGAAGGCGACCCTCGGCTTGCCCGGCTCGCGTGAGATCGCGAAGCCGATCAGCAGCGCGATCAGCACCGGGTAGGCGACCAGCAGCACAGCCTGCAGGGGAGAGCGGCGGAGGATCTGCAGGTCCTTGAGCAGCAGCCAGCGCATCGCCCTAGTGCCCGCGGTGCTGGAGGAAGGCGACGAAGGCGGTCTCGAAGTCGCTGCCGGCGGCCCCGGGTGCCTCGCCCCGCACCGCCTCCCGCAGCTGCTCGGGGGTCCCGTCGAAGAGGGCCTCGCCGTCGGCGAGGACGAGCAGCCGCCGCCCGTAGCGCTCGGCCTCCTGGATGTCGTGGGTGGAGAAGATCACCGTCGTGCCGCGCCCGGCCAGGGCCGAGACGAACTCCCACAGCCGCGCGCGCTGGCGCGGGTCGAGGCCGACGCTCGGCTCGTCGAGCAGCAGCACCGCGGGCCGCGCCAGCAGCCCGATGGCGATGTTGATCCGCTGCTGGTTCCCCCCCGACAACCGCGCCACCGTCTCGCCCCGCCGCTCGCCCAACCCGGTCAGCTTCAGCATCTCCTCCACCGCCCCCCGCGGATCCCCGTGCCCCTCCAGCCGGGCAAACAGCAACAGGTTCTCCTCGACCGTCAACCGCCGATACAACCCAGCCTGCTGAGGCACCCACCCGACCTCCCCATTCGGCGAGCGCACCTGTCCCTCATCGGCTTTGACGATCCCCGCCAGGATCGAGAGCAGCGTCGTCTTGCCGGCCCCGTTCGGCCCGATAACCGCCAGAAGCTCCCCAGCTTTAACGGAGAGATCGACTCCCCGCAAAGCTTCCCGTTCCCCGTAGCGCTTGCTCAGCCCCCGTGCCTCCACGGCGGGAACGCTACTGCTCGCGTGGTCAGGCGGCGTGGGCGGCGGGCAGGCGGGTGGGGAGGCCCTCTGCGTGTGCCTCGCGAAGCGGGCACCGCAGAGTGCTTCTTGCCGCGAAGCGGCTCCTCATTGGTGAGCGAAGCGAACATAGGCACAGGCGGAGGGCCTCCCCACCCGCCCAACCACCCCTAGAATCGCTCTCGATGCCTTTCCCGAGCACCCGCCTGCGACGCCTGCGCCGCAGCGAGACCCTGCGCGGCCTGGTCCGCGAGACCGAGCTGTCCCCGGCGCACCTGATCCAGCCCGCCTTCGTGGTCGCCGGCGAGAACGTCCGCGAAGAGGTCGAGTCGATGCCCGGCATCGAGCGCTTCTCGATCTCCGAGCTGGTCGCCGAGGCGACCGAGATCGCCGCCGCCGGGATCGCCGCGGTACTGCTCTTCGGCGTTCCGGCGGCCAAGGACGAGTCGGGCTCGGGCGCCTACGACGACGAGGGCGTCGTGCAGATGGCGGTGCGGGCGCTGAAGGAGGCCCACCCCGAGCTGACCGTGATCACCGACGTCTGCCTCTGCGGGTACACCTCGCACGGCCACTGCGGATTCGTCCGCGACGGCGAGGTGGACAACGACCTGACGGTCGAGCTGCTGGCGAAGGCGGCGATCTCCCACGCCGAGGCCGGCGCCGACGCGGTCGCGCCGAGCGACATGATGGACGGCCGGGTGGGCACGATCCGCCACCAGCTCGACGAGGAGGGCCACGCCGGTACGCCGATCGTCGCCTACAGCGCCAAGTACGCCTCGGCCTTCTACGGCCCGTTCCGCGAGGCCGCCGAGTCGACGCCCGAGTTCGGCGACCGCCGCGGCTACCAGCTCGACCCCGCCAACGCCGCCGAGGCGGTCCGCGAGGCCAAGCTCGACCTCGAAGAGGGCGCCGACATGCTGATGGTCAAGCCCGCGGTCCCCTACCTTGACGTCGTGCGGCGGATCAAGCAGGAGACCGGCGCCCCGCTCGCCGCCTACCATGTCTCGGGCGAGTACTCGATGCTGAAGGCCGCCGCCGCCAACGGCTGGATCGACGAGCGCGCCGCGGTGCTGGAGACGCTGACCGCGATCCGCCGCGCCGGCGCCGACGCGATCGTCACCTACTACGCGAAGGAGGCCGCAGGGTGGCTCCGGTGAAGGTCCCGCAGTCGAAGGCGCGCTCCCGCAAGAACGGGGCGGCGATCCCGCTCGACGACGCCGACAAGCGCCTGATGAACCTGCTGCAGTCGAGCTTCCCGCTCGACCCCGAGCCGTTCGCCGCGGTGGCCGCCGAGGTCGAGCTGGAGCTCGACGACACGCTCGCCCGTGCCCGCCGGCTGCTCGACGGGCGGATCATCCGTGAGATCACGCCGATCTTCGACACCCGGACGCTCGGCTACGAGTCGATGCTGGTGGCGGCCAAGGTCGATGCCGAGCACCCGCAGCGGGCGGCCGTGGCGGTCAACGCCCACCCCGGCGTCTCGCACAACTACCTGCGCACCCACGACTTCAACCTCTGGTTCACGATCGCCGTCCCGCCCGACTCCGAGCTGGGGATGGAGGGGACCCTGGAGGCGCTGACGGAGGAGACCGGCGCCTCCTCGATGCGCCAGCTCCCGACCCTGACCCTGTTCAAGATCGACATGAATCTGGAGATGGAGAAGGGCACCGACGCGCTCGCCGCCGCGGTCGAGGCGGCGCCCCCGCGCGAGCTGGAGTGCCGGCCCTACGACGAGGACGACATCGCGACGATCCGCGCCTCGCAGGGGCCGATGGCGGCGGTCGAACGCCCCTTCGACGCGGCGGCCGAGGAGCTGGGGATCCCGACCGAGGCGCTGCTCGAGCGGCTGCGCGGGATGGTCGACCGCAAGCTGCTGCGCCGCGTCGCGGCGCTCCTCTACCACCGCCGCGCCGGCTTCTCGGCCAACGGCATGGGAGTCTGGAAGGTGCCCGAGGACGAGATCCTCGAGACCGGCCGGCGGATGGCCTCCTTCCGCGGCATCTCCCACTGCTACCAGCGGCCGACCTACGAGGACTGGCCCTACAGCGTCTTCACCATGGCCCACGGGCGCTCGCAGGAGGAGTGCGACGCGATCCTCGACTCGATCGCGGCGGAGTGCGGGATCGGCCCCGACGACCGCGCCACCCTGTACTCCTCGACCGAGTACAAGAAGATCCGCCTCCATTACTTCACCGACGAGTACGCCAAGTGGGACGCAGAGCACTCGTAGTGCCTATCCCGGCAGGGGTTCCACTTAACTTTTCCCGAAGGCAGTTGCAGGCTGTCCGCCGGCCGCGCCGCGGGAAAAGTACAAGACGTTCCACCCCTACCGGGATAGGCACTTAGTGTCCCGATCCGCCGAGCTGTACCAGCGGGCGCTGAAGGTTCTCCCCGGAGGGGTGAACAGCCCCGTGCGGGCGATGCGGCAGATCGGCCGCGAGCCGATCTTCATCGAGCGGGGCGAGGGCTGCGAGCTGGTCGACGTCGACGGCAACCGCTACCTCGACTGGGTCTGCTCCTGGGGCCCGCTGATCCTCGGCCACGCCCACCCGGCCGTCGTCGCGGCGATCGGCGAAGCCGCGGCCCGCGGCACCAGCTACGGCGCGGCCACGGCCGCCGAGGTCGAGCTGGCCGAGCAGGTCGTCTCGCGCGTCCCCTCGATCGAGATGGTGCGGATGACCAGCTCCGGGACGGAGGCGGCGATGGGCGCCGTGCGGCTTGCCCGCGCGATCACCGGCCGCGAGGTCGTCGTCAAGTTCGCCGGCGCCTACCACGGCCATTCCGACGGCCTGCTCGCCGACGCCGGCTCGGGCATCGCGACCCTGGCCATCCCCGGCAGCCCGGGCGTGACCGCCGCACAGGCCGCCGGCACCGTCGTCGTGCCCTGGAACGACCGCGAGGCCGTCACGCGGGCGCTCGCCGAGCACCGGGTCGCCGCCCTGCTCGCCGAGCCGGTCGCCGCCAACATGGGCGTCGTCCCGCCCGCGGACGGCTTCCTCGACTTCCTCCGGGCCGCGACCCGCGACGCCGGCGCGCTGCTCGTCTTCGACGAGGTGATCAGCGGCTTCCGCGTCGACGCCGGCGGCGCCCAGCGGCTGTACGGGGTGGAGCCCGACCTGACCGTGTTCGGCAAGGTGATCGGCGGCGGCCTGCCCGCGGCGGGCTTCGGCGGCGCCGCGGCGGCGATGGGACGGATCGCCCCGGCTGGCGACGTCTACCAGGCCGGCACCCTCTCCGGCAACCCGCTGGCGATGGCGGCCGGCCTGGCGACGCTGCGCGAGCTGGACGACGCCGCCTACCGCCGGCTCGCCGAGCTGACCGAGCGGCTGGCCGGCGGCCTCGCCGAGCTGGCGGCAGACCGACCGCTCCAGGTCGCGTCCGCCCCCGGCCTCGCCACCCTCTTCTTCAGCGCCGAGCCGGTCGAGGACTTCGCCGGCGCCTCGGCCTGCGATCTGGAGGCGCACGGGCGCTTCTGCCGGGCGATGCTGGAGCGCGGCGTCTACCCGCCGCCCTCGCAGTTCGAGGCCTGGTTCGTCTCGCTGGCCCACGGCGAGGAAGCGATCGACCGCACGCTCGAAGCGGCGGCCGAGTCGTTGAGCGAGGCGATCCGGTGAGGGGGGTGGCGCCTTTCTACCGGTATGCGGCAGAAAAGCGCCACGCGGGCGGGTGAACGCGAGCCCGGACAGCGGTCTTCAGGTCCTCGCGGCGCAGCTTCGCGACGAGGGCACCCCGATCTCGCCGCACGTCGGCGCGCCGCGCGAGGAGCCGATCTGCCTGCCCGGCGAGTACGCGCTCGTGGTCGAGTCGGTGCGCGAGGGCTACCTGCTGCACTACGCCGAGCCGCGGCTGCTGGCCGGTCACGACGCCGACCTCGCGCTGCTCGCCGGCGACTACCTCTACGCGCTCGGCATCGAGCGCCTCGCCGCCCTCGGCGACACCGAGGCCGTCCTCGTCCTCGCCGACCTGATCAGCACCTCAGCTCAACTTCACGTCGAAGGCCGCGAGGACGAGGTTTCGGAGGTTTGGAAGGGGGCAGTGCAGAAGGTATCCGGGTAGGGGTGGAACGTCTTGTACTTTTTCTGCGATGGCCCGCGCGGACAGCCTGAGCCTGTTTTCAGAAAAAGTTAAGTGGACCCCTACCCGGATACCTTCCGGACATCACAGTCGCGGACCAAGGTCGAGCTGATTCGCAGCCCTGCGGCGAACTTGAAGGTGCCGCGGGCGAAGGGGTAGACGGCGCCGGGGAAGCCGGCCGGAGCGGCGCAGGCGGCGCTGATGAAGCTGTGCCGCTGGCCGTTGTAGGTGTAGATGCGGCGCAGCCGCATTTCGAAGTGGGTGACGTAGGCCCACTCGCGGGCGGCCGCCGGCAGCGAAGTCCTGATCACCGTCCCGAAGGTGCCCTTCTGCTTGAGGACCTTGAAGGTGAGCACGAAGGCCGAGGGCGGCTTGGTGCCGTAGACCTGGGCGAGGATCCGCCGGTGGCCCCCGGAGCGCTTCGCGTTGAAGACCAGCAGCGGCCCCTTGAAGTCGAACGGCGGCTGGTTGGTGAGCTCGACTCGCACCTGCACGTGGCCGCTGCCGACGATCGCCCCGCCGCAGATCCGCCGCGCGGCGGCGATCGTCGCCGGCTGGATCTTGCGGATCCGGCAGGTCGGCAGGCCGCGGTCGTAGATCTTGCCGTCGCGGTTGATCGCGATCGAGATCTGCCGCAGCTGCGGCGGCGGATCGGAGCCGTCCGAGGTCCTGAAGCCGCTGTCGATGCTGACCGCCACCGGCGCCGGTTCGCTGCGCGGCAGGGCGTGCGGGGAGATCCCGCCGTCGAAGGAGACGATCAGGTTGCCGCTCTGTTCGACCTCGCCCCGCGCGACCGTGCCGCCGCCGAGCAGCAGCAGCAGGAGCGCCGCCGCGATCGGGCCGGCGGGCCTCATAGACCTAGAGGAACCTCGAGGAGTCGATCCGGCACTCGTGGAAGCCGAAGCTGATCACCGTGTTGTTGGCCTTGTTGTTGTTGCGGTTCAGTTCGACCGCCTGCTTCTGGGCCTGGTACTTGTCCTTCGACTTGAGGAAGCCGCCGATCTTCTGCAGGTAGGCCTGCTCCTTCTTCAGGTAGCCGATCCACCGCGTCAGCTTGGCCGTGTCGGCCGCTGGCTGCGGCACGGCGCCGATCTGGCGCACCGTCTTCGCCAGCGCCGAGGAGGCGCGGATGAAGCGCTTGCCGGCCGGGACCAGCGCGTCGCTCTTGACTTGCTGTTTGACGCCCTTGAGGATGCGCGAGTTCGCCTCCGAGCTCTGCTTGCAGATCGGCTCGACCTTGGCGACGTATTCCTCCCGCGTGGGTTCGGCTTCGATCGCCGGCGCGACCGGGACCGAGACCGCAAGGCTGACCGCCAAGGCCAAGGCCAAGGCCAGCAGCGACAGCGACGACTTCCTCAACGAGCTTCCCACTTCGATCGATCCTCCTGTCCGCTCCGATGGCAGCCGCTGCGCGATGCGCGCGCCGGCAGCCCCCTGTCAAACCCGCGACAGAAAATACACAGGCTTCTATGTAGTTCGCATTTACTAACCCGCCCGCGAGCCGTGAAGATCGATCTCGGGGAGGATCCGCTGCAGGGGCCGGGGCAGCCACCAGACGCGATCTCCGAGCAGCAGCATCAGCGCCGGCAGCAGGACGATCCGGATCACGGTCGCGTCGAGCAGCACGGCGATGGCGAGGCCGGTGCCGAGCTGGCTGACGGTGGCGATGTCGGCGCCGGCGAAGGCGACGAAGACGGCCATCATGATCGCCGCGGCGCCGGTGATCACCCGAGCCGTGCGCTGCAGGCCGAACTCGATCGCCTCCTTGTTGGAGGCCCCGTTCTCGTAGTGCTCGCGCATCCGCATCAGCAGGAAGACCGCGTAGTCGATCGAGAGGCCGAAGATGATCCCGAAGATCCCCGCGGCCCCGATCGCGTCGACATAGCTGTGCCCGCCCAGCGGCCAGCCCGCCGGCACGTCGAACAGCAGCGTCAGGACGCCGAAGGCGACCGCGACGGTGACCAGGTTGAGCCCGACGGCGATCGCCGCCAGCGGCAGCGCCCGCAGGATCACCACGAGGATCAGGAAGGTCGCGATCGTGATCACCGCGATCATGATCGGGATCCGTTCCGAGATCACGTTGGTGTAATCGATCAGTTCGGCGGCGCTGCCGGTCACCCCGGTGGTCGTGCCGGTGGCGGCGGCGAGATTGCCGGCGTCGTCCTTCAGCCGCTCGTTCAGCGCCTTCGACCCCGCCGTGTTGAAGGTGTAGCGCGGGAAGACGACGATCTGGGCAGCCTGGCCGCCGTTTTCGAGGTCGACGACCCGCCCGGCGCGCTGCCTGTCTTCGCGCCTCGTTCCCTGCAGGCTGGAGAGCACGAAGTAGCCGGAGTCGAAGATGCCCGGCGAGGAGCGGCGCAGGCGGTCGACCTTGCGTTCGAAGTCGCCGGCGCTGACGGCGACCCGGACGTGGGCTTCGTGCAGTCCCGCCTGCAGCGGCTGGGAGCGCCGGGAGCCTTCCGCCAGCTTTTCTCCGAGCGAGTTGGCGCCCCCTTCGAGTTGGGCGAGCCCGTCGGCCAGCTGCGAGGTCCCGTCCTCCAGCCGTCCGAGGCCGCCGGGCAGCGAGCCGGCGGCGTCGGCCAGCCGCTGCGCGCCCTTGTGCAGTTCGGCGCCGCCGCCGGCGAGCTTCCTCTGGCCTTCGTAGAGCCGGTCCGACTGGTTGCCGAGCCGGGTCGCTTCGTTGCGGGCGATCGAGAGGGCTTCGACCAGACGTTCCGCTTCGCGCGCCTGGCCGGCGAGCGAGGGGTCGCTCGCCGCCAGCTGCTGCAGTTCGCCGCGCAGCTTGCGGGCCCGCGAGAGGCTGTTGCCGCGAAGGTTGCCCAGCAGGTCGCTGGAGGCCCCCTTGACCGAGAAGGCGCCGAGCTGCGCTTCGCGCTGCCCTTCGGCCAGCTTTCCCGACCCTTCGGCCAGCTTCCGAGTGGCCCCGACCGCTTCTTCGGCGCCCGACGCCGCCCGCGACAGGCCCCCTTCGATCTGCCTGGCCCCGTCCTCCGCCCGCCCGGAGCCGGTCGCGAGCAGGCCGGCGCCGTAGGCGGCCTTCGAGAGCCCGGAGCGGAGCTGACCGACGCCGTCGGCGGCGCTCCCGAGCCTCCGGCCCAGCTTCTGCAGCTTCGCCGGGTTGGCTTCGCCTTCGCCGGCGAGCAGTTCGTCGCCGCTCTTCCGCAGCGGTTCGACCCGGCGCTTCACCTGCGCCGGCCCGATCACCGTCTGCACGCCCGGGTCCCTGGCGATCCGCTTCTGCCAGCGGCTCAGCGCCGCCAGGTTCCCGGGGTCGGCGATCGTCCCCTTCGGGGTGACCGCGACGAGGACGAACGGCGCTTCGTAGCCGGGGCCGACCGCGGCGGCGATCAGCTCGGCTTCCTGCCGGGCGGGGTCCGAGGTGGGGAGCTGTTCGGCGCTCGGCGGCCCGGTCTTCAAAGCGAGCACCGGTGCCGCCAGGACCAGCACCAGGGCGCCGATCAGGAAGATTGCGAGCCGCGGCCGGCTGAGCGCTCCCGTGACCAGCGTCATCACGCCGCGGCCGTCGCCGTCGCCGCCGATCCGCCAGCGGTTGACGTTGGGGCCGAGCAGGACGAGCAGCGCCGGGCCGACGAAGGCGGCGACGAGGACGCTGATCGCGGTGACGACGATCGCCGTGCCGGCCAGCGAGAGGAGCAGGTTCCCCGGCATCACGAACAGCGTCACCAGCATCGCCAGGAAGAGGGTCGAGCCGGCGAAGGCGGTGGTCCGGCCGGCGGTGCGGCGGGTCATCCGCGCCGCCTCCAGCGGCGCCTCGCCGCTGGACAGCTCCTCGCGGAAGCGCGAGACCATCAGCAGCGCGTAGTCGACCCCCAGCGCCAGGCCCATCATCGAGCAGACGGTCAGCGCGAAGCCGTCGATCGCGATCCAGTTGGCGGCGATCGCCAGCACGCCGCGCGCGGAGATCACCGTCACCGCGCCGAAGGCGAGCGGGATCGCCGCGGCGACCGGCGAGCGGAAGACGAGCAGCAGGACGAGCAGCAGGAAGGGGATCGCGACCAGCTCGGCCACGTCGGTGGAGTGCACCGACTCGTCCTGGATCGCCCGCGCGAGGCTGGCGTAGCCGGACTCGACCGCGGTCACCGGCGGCGCTACCCGTTCGCGCAGCGTCCGGTCCAGGTAGGGGACCGTGTCGCGGACCGCCGTCTCGGCGCCGACGTGGAAATCGACCAGGATCAGCGCCTTTCGGGGTCCCGGCCTCAGGCGGGCGACGCTGCCCTTGTCCCAGGGCGAGATCGTCGAGACCGCCGGGTCGGAGCGCAGCGCGCGGATCAGCTCCGGGCCCTGCTTGTCGAGCTCGGCCGGCGGGCCCTGCAGGAGGATCGCGAAGGGCGCGCTGTCGCCGAAGTAGCGGTGGAGCAGCGAGCCGGCACGCGCGGATTCGGTCCCGGGCACGCTGAGCGAGGTCGGCCGCAGCTCCCCCTCGACTCCGCGCCCGAGCACGCCGAGCACCGCGATCGCCATGATCGCGACGACCAGCACCCTCCCCGGATGACGCAGCGTCACGCGGTCAAAGCTAACGGACGGCCAAGGCAATAAACTCTCCCGCCCGCAGCACCTCCGGAACTTTGGCTGACGAAGCAGACAAGCAAAAGGGGGCCGAGACGAGTCCCGCCAAGCGGGCGCAACCGGACCCCCCCGGCTACTTCGACGGCGAGTCGATGACTCGCCGTCGCGCCTTCACGATCGCCGTCCAGGGCCTCGGCGGCGTCGCCGGCGCGGCGATCGTCCTGCCGGCCGTCGGCTTCGCCGTGGCGCCGATCTTCCACCGCGGCAAGGAACGCTGGGAGGCGGTCGGCCCGGTCGACGACTTCGTCGAGGATACCTACCGGCAGGTCGTCTTCACCGAAACGCCGGGGATCGGCGACGCCGGCAAGGCCATCGCCTACGTGCGCAAAGGCTCGAAGCAGCTCGGCGAGAACCCGAAGGAAATGATCGCGGTGTCGAACCGCTGCGCCCATCTCGGCTGCCCGGTCCGCTTCGTCCAGGCCGCCGGCAACTTCATCTGCCCCTGCCATGGCGGCGTCTACAACTTCCAGGGCGAGCGGATCGGCGGCCCGCCGGTGCGCCCGCTCGACCACTTCCAGGCGCGAATTCGCAACGGCCAGGTCGAGCTCGGCCCCCGCTACAGCGTCACCAACCAGCTCGAACCCGTGCGGGCGCGCGACCCTGGCGAGTTCACCGGCGGCGTCTGGGAATACCTCTACCCGCCCCGCCCCGACACCTTCCCCCCGCCAGGCAGCTGAGCCCGGCTGAGCGATGAAACTCGACTCCCTCATCCCCGCCCCGCTTCGCAAGCCGGCCAAGCCGGGCCAGGGCAGCGGCGCCAAGGGCCCGGCGCCGGCCGACCTGAAGACGTCGCCGCCCGAGCGCCCCTCCGACGCGCAGCGGGCCGGCGCGCGGGCAAGAGACACGCCCGCCGACGTCCTCGCCTGGGTCGACCAGCGGACCGCCGCCTCCGGCTTCCTCACCGGGATGCTCTACCGCAAGGTGCCGAAGGGGACCAACTGGTTCTACACGCTCGGCTCGGCGACGCTCTTCGCCTTCATCGCGCAGGCGGTCACCGGCGTCTTCCTGGCGATGTTCTACACGCCGTCGACGACCCAGGCCTACGCCTCGATCGCCCACATCAATAACGACGTCCCGCTCGGCCAGTTCGTGCACGGGATGCACAAGTGGGGATCGAGCGTGATGGTCATCCTCGTCTTCCTGCACATGGGCCGCACCTTCTTCTTCGGCGCCTACAAGTACCCGCGCGAGCTCAACTGGGTGATCGGCGTCGTGCTCTTGATCCTGACGATGACGATGGCCTTCACCGGCTACCTGCTGCCCTTCGACCAGCGCTCCTTCTGGGCCTCGGTGGTCGGCATCAACATCAACGGCACCGGGCCGATCATCGGCCCCTACCTGAGCGACTTCCTGCGCGCCGGGCCGGAGCTGGGCGCGACCACCCTGTCGCGCTTCTACTCGATCCACATGCTGCTCGTGCCCGGCGCGATCATCGCCCTGATCGGCGCCCACCTGTACCTGGTCGTCAAGCTCGGCACCACCGCGCCGCCCTGGGCCCACGCCCAGAAGCCGAAAGTCGCCGCGCCGGTCGCCCAGCTCGAGGCGGGCGCCGAGGGCAACGGAGGGGGGCAGAGCCGGTGAAGCCCTCCGACAAGCAGGCCTACCTCGAGGAGTACGAGCTGCTGAAGAAGAAGGGCAAGCCCTTCTTCCCCTACGCGGTGCTGAAGGACACGGCGATGGCGCTGCTGGTCGTCGGCGTGATCGTCGCGATGTCGATCGTCTTCGGCGCCGAGCAGGGTCCCAAGGCCGACCCGACCTCGACCACCTACGTGCCGCGGCCCGAGTGGTACTTCTTCTTCCTCTTCGAGGTCCTGCGGGTGCTGAAACCGCCGGAGCTGGTCCCGATCGCGACGATCGGCATCCCGACGATCTGCATGGTGCTGCTCCTGCTGCTGCCCTTCTACGACCGCGGCCCGGAGCGCAACCCGGCGCGGCGGCCGATCGCCGCGACCGCCGGCCTGATGACGATCGCCGCGATGGCCTACCTGACCTACGCCGGCGCGGTCGCCGGCTCGCCCACCGAAATCGACATGAAGGTCGCGCCGCAGTACGAGGCGGGCAAGGAGGTGGTCGCCGGCGCGGGCTGCCTGGCCTGCCACAAGCTGGGCGACAACGGCAACAACGGGCCCGGGCCGGAGCTGACCCATATCGCCGCGCGAGTCCCACGCGCGGCGATCATCCGCTCGGTCGAGATCGGCGTGGGCATCATGCCGTCCTTCCGCGAACTGCCGCCGAAGAAGCTCAACGAGTTGGCAGACTTCCTCTCATCGCTCGACTAGGACTCCGTGCCCACCTTGGCGCCCCGGCGCGCGCCGGCCACGCAGATGAATCCTGACACCCGGCCTCAGCCTTCGCGGGAATCGGCTCAGTTCTCTGAGCAGATCCAGAGCATGTTCGATCGGATTGCCGGGCGTTACGACCTGCTCAACTCGTTGATGACGGCCGGCCTCCACCACGCCTGGAGGGAACGGGCAGCCGATCGAGCCGAGGTCTCGCCCGGGGATTCCGTTCTGGATGTCTGCTGTGGAACCGGCGACCTGGCCTTCGAGCTGGCGCGCCGCGTATCCCCCGGCGGGCATGTGGTCGGTTGCGATTTCTCCGAGCAGATGCTCGACCAGGCGCGGGAAAAGGCTGCGAAGCGGCCGGCGGAGTCCGTGCGATTCGAGTGGGCGGATGCATTGCAGTTGCCGTACGCCGACGGTCGCTTCGACGCTGCGACGGTCGGCTTCGGCGTTCGCAACTTCGCCGATCGCGACCGGGGCCTGCGCGAGATGGCGCGCGTGCTGAAGCCGGGAGGAGACTGGTCATCCTCGAGTTCACCGAGCCTCGTCGACCTCCCTTCTCGACCTTCTACTCGCTCTGGTTCGATCGCATCGTGCCGGTTCTCGGGCGTCTCACCGATAACCCGGAGGCCTACTCGTACCTGACCGAGTCGGTCCACAGCTTCCCCGACCCGCAGGGCCTGGCCACCAAGATGGACGCTGCGGGCTTCGAGCGGATCCGGTGGCTCATCCTCGCCGGAGGAATCCTGGCGATCCACCGCGGCGTCAAGGCATGACGCGCCATTCGGCGGTCCCGCCGCCGGTGACCGCGGTGCTGGACGCCTCCAGCCGCTGGCTGCCGGCGCAGCTCGGCCGGGTCGAGGAGGTGCTGAGGGAGCAGAGCCGCGGCCACGGCGAGGTGCTCGCCGCCGACGCCGAGATGACGCTGGAGGCCGGCGGCAAGCGGCTGCGCCCGATGCTGGTCCTGCTCTGCGCCGGTGAGGACGGGGGCGAGGCCGCGGTGCGGGCGGCGAGCGCGATCGAGCTGGTGCACATGGCGACCCTCGTCCACGACGACGTGCTCGACGCGGCGCCGCTGCGCCGCGGCCGGCCGACGGTGGCCGCCGCCTCCGGGCGCGGGCGCGCCACCGCGACCGGCGACCTGCTCTTCTCCCGCGCCTTCGCGCTGCTCGCCGGAGCGGGCGACCTGCGGGCGATCGAGCTGCTCTCCGCCGCCTCGGTGGCGCTCGCGCGGGGCGAGCTGGCGCAGCGCCAGGACGCCTACGACAGCTCGATCGGCGAGCAGCGATACGTCGAGCGCTGCCGGCTGAAGACCGCGACCCTGTTCGAATGCGCCTGCCGCCTCGGCCGCGACGAGGACGCGCTGGGGGAGTTCGGCGCCGCGATCGGCCTCGCCTTCCAGCTGCTCGACGACGTGCTCGATGTCGCCGGCCCGCCGGAGCGGACCGGCAAGGCGCGCGGCACCGACCTGCTCGACGGCACCGTCACCTTGCCGCTGATCCTCGCCGCCGGCTCCGACCCGGACATTCGCTCGACCGACCTTCGCGCTCTCGACCCGGCGGGCGCCGCGGCGCTCTGCGAGCGGATCGCCGCGACGGGAGCGCTGGAGCGCGTCCGCGCGCAGGCGCTGGAGATCGTCGCGGAAGCCAAGCGGCGGCTCGGCTCGGCCGGCCTCGAGCCGGAACGGCGCCGCCTCCTCGACCTGGTCGCCGACGGCGTGGTCCAGAGGTACAGCTGACCCGCCATGCCGGAGCACATGGGCGGAACTTATGAGAAGTCGTCGGCGGTGATCAGATCGGCGCCGAGGGCGGTGGCGAAGGTCTCGACGACGTGGCGCATGCTCTCGCGTTCGAGCTCCTCCAGCTTCCCGGCCAGGATCTCGGTGCCGTCGTCGAGTTGCTCGTCGTAGGCGTCGATCTCGCGCTCGCCGTGGATGCCGTCGGTGCGCCACTCGCACTCGGGACAGCGCCGCCAGAGGCGCCAGTGCCCGCGGCTCGTGGTCTGCTCCCAGCGGACCGGCTGCACCAGCTTCGAGCCGCATTCGGGGCAGACGTGGAGTCCGGAATCTGCCTTCGTACCTGTGCGGCCCGCGTTGCCCATGTCCTAACCATCGAACACGCCAGGGCGCGTTTCAATCCGCACTTTTCCGCGAGATCTTCAGAAAGCCCCAAAACCGGGTAGGCGAGCGCACTCAAATCGAATCGATCCGCTCGCGCCCGGCGCCCGTTACCATGGGACGATGCTTGGAAACATCGGTCCCCTAGAGATAGTCGTCGTCCTGATCATCGCCCTGATCGTCTTCGGCCCGAAACGGCTGCCGGAGCTGGGAAGCTCTCTCGGCAAGGGCATCCGCGGGTTCAAAGGCTCGCTGAGCGGTGACGACGACGAGCCGCCGCCGGCCGAGATCGCGGCCGGCGAGCGCGAGCAGTCCGCCGCGCACGAGGAGCCGGTCGCCCACAAGCGGCCGTAACCGAGGCCGGGGATGCCCCGCCGCGTCAGGCCGGTCTCCCACGAAGACCGGCTGACCCTCGTAGAGCACCTGGACGAGCTGCGCAACCGGCTGATCGTCTCCGCCGCCGCCTTCGGCGTCGCCCTGGCCCTCTGCTTCTGGCAGAACCACCTGCTGCTGGAAATCGCCGGCGGACCGCTGCCGGGCAGCCACAGGCAGCTGATCACCTTCGGCGTCACCGAGCCCTTCACGACGACGCTGACGGTCGCCGCCTACGGGGCGATCGTCCTCTCGCTGCCGGTCATCCTGTACCAGCTCTACGCCTACGTGCTGCCGGCCTTCAGCGGCGCCGAGCGGCGGGTCGCGCTGCCGATCATGCTGCTGGCGCCGGTGCTGTTCCTGGCCGGCGTCGCCTTCGCCTACTTCGTCGTGATGCCGGCCGCGGTCAAGTTCCTGCTCAACTTCAACGACAGCCAGTTCAACGTCCAGGTCCGGGCCCGCGACTACTACAGCTTCTTCTCGACGACGATGCTGGCCGGCGGCATCGTCTTCCAGCTTCCGCTGGCGATCCTCGCGGTCACCCGGCTCGGGATCGTCAGCATCGAGCAGCTCAGCGCCAACCGCCGCTACGCCTACCTGCTGATCGCGATAGTCGCCGCGGCGCTGCCCGGGATCGACCCGATCTCGATGCTGATCGAGATGGTGCCGCTCCTTGCTCTGTACGAGTTGAGTATCTTGCTTGCCCGCGCCTTCAGGCCGAAGGCGGCGGGAGGCGTGGGCAAACCCTCAACCCAGGAGTAGGACGAGAGATGGCATCGAGCGGCGAGCGGAGGATGGTCTTCGACACCCGTGGACGGCGCAAGCACGTGATCCGGGTCGTCTACGCGATCCTCGCGATCCTGATGGGCGCCAGCCTCTTCCTCGTCGTCGGCCCGGTCAACATCGGCTCGCTGATCGGCAACCAGAGCACGAGCGGCAGCGCCGCCAAGGTCTACGAAGAACAGGCGGAACGGATCGAATCGCGGCTGGCCAAGGACCCGACCGACGAAGGCCTGCTGCTGTCGCTGACGCGGGCCCGGATCGGCGCCGGCAACGCCAAGGTCGAAACGGAACCCTCGAGCGGCACGACGACGGTGCCGATCGAAGCCCGCCACGACTTCGAAGCGGCGGAAGAATCCTGGAACCGCTATCTGAAGCAGGCCGGCGCCGAACCCAGCGCCACCGCGGCCCAGCTCGTCGCGCAGACCTTCTTCAGGCTGGCCGAAAGCAGCACCGGCATCGGCGAAGCCGTGGAAAACGTCGCCAAGGCCACCGCAGCGCAGAAGCTCGCCGCCGAACAGCAGCCGACCCTGGGCTCGCTCAGCACGCTGGCGATCTACCAGAACTTCAACGGCGAACCCGCCGCTGCCGGCAAGACGACCAAGCGGGCTGCGGCGAAAGCCTCCTCCAAGGCGGAAGGCAAGACGGTCGAAAACCAGCTCGGCGAATACCGCAAACGCGGCGAAGAATTCGAAAAGCAGAAGAAGGAACTGGAGAAGGCCGAAAAGGAAGCGGGCAAGGAAAAGCTCACCAGCCCGTTCAGCGGCCTGGGCGGCGGCAGCGTCTCCCCCGGCGGGTAGACGCAGCACGCCACTTCTGATCGATGCCCAAAAATGGGCCGTGAAGGATTCGAACCTTCGACCTTGAGATTAAGAGTCTCCTGCTCTACCAACTGAGCTAACGGCCCCGGGTCGGGGAGTATAGGAAGCTAGAGGGGGCGGCAGGACCGGAAGACGCTGCCGCTGACGATCGTGCCGCCGGCGAAGGAGAAGAGGCCGCGGGTCTGGAGGATGTAGTCGGAGCAGCGGGCCGAGACGTAGCTGCGCTCGGCGCCGTGGGAGCGGAAGCGGCGGCCGATCTTGACGTCGGCGTGGGTGAGGGCGCCGTAGCCGCCGGCGAGCTCGGGGACTTCGAAGTCGGTGCGGTAGCCGTAGCGGCCGTGGCGCCTTTCGATCCGCACCGGGACGACGAAGGTCTCGACCGCCGGGTAGGTCGCCTGGGTGTGGATGAGGACGGTCGGGTCGCCTTCCTGGCGGGGCCCGTTGAAGAGGGTCAACGGGGCGCTGATGTCCACGCGGCTGTGTCCGGGGAGCGCGATCGCCGCGCCGAGGTGGCCGCTGCCGACGATCGCCGCGCGGCAGCGGCTGCGGGCCTGCTGCGGAGTGGCGCCTTCGATCCGGCTCGGCGCGCAGACGGGCAGGCCGGCGGTGGTCAGCTTGCCGTCGTGGTCGAATTCGAGCTGGATGTGCTGCAGCGCCGGCGGCATCGAGCCGTCGGTCGTCTCGATGTCGGCGTGACCCTGGAAGTCGATCGGCGCGTACCCGTGCCGCGGCAGCGCATGCGGCTCGAATCCCCCGTCGGCGCGCAGGACGAGCTTGCCGATGCGGACGGTCGCGGCCCCGGCCGAGCCGGCGGCCAGCGCGACGATCGCCCCGAAGGCCGCCAGCGCGATCGCAAGCCGAATCCGTCCCATCGCCTATAGATACCCGGCGCCGTGCCCGAGTAGCGCCACTCGCCCTACTTGCGCACCTTGCACGGCTTGAACACGGTGCCCTCGACGAAGCTGCCGTCCTTGAAGCTGAATTCGGCCTTGGCCTGCAAGCGGCCGTCGGCGCAGTGGGCGCTGGCGTAGCTGTGCGTCCTGCCCTTGTACTTCCATTCGCGGCCGATCGCCAGGTGGCCGGAGATCGGCGAGCCGTAGTCGTTGACGATCCGCGGGAAGTGGGCGACGGTCCTGAAGCCGTAGCGGCCGTGGTGGATCCGTTCGATCTCGATCGAGATCACGTAGGTGGTCGGGCCGGGGTAGTCGATGTGGGCGTGGCCGAGCACGGTCGGGTTGCCGTGCTTCTCCGGGCCGTTGAAGAGGGTCAGCGGCGAGGAGGCCTTGATCGGCCCCTGTTCGGGCAGCTGCACCAGCGCGGTTCCGAACCCCTTGCCGACGATCGCGCCCGGGCAGAGCTTGCGCGCCACCTTGGTCGTCGTCGCGACCAGCTTGGCCATCGTGCATTTCGGCAGGCCTTCGGTATCGACCGCGCCGTGCTTGTCGAATTCGATCGTCAGCGTGCGCAGCGGCGAGGGGCGGGTTCCGTCTCTGGTCTTGAAGGTGGCAGAGCCGTGCAGCTCGATCGGCGCGTTTTCGTGCTTCGGCAGCGTCTTCGGGGTGAAGCCGCCGTCGGCGACGATCACGATGTTGCCGATCTGAAGCTTGATCGCCTGCGCGACACCCGCCGTCAGCAGCGCCGCCAGCGCGGCCACGACAAGCGTTCTTAACAGGATCTTCCGCACGTTCACGCCCCTCCGTAGTCCCCGACCGCCAAACTAGCACGGTGGGGTTGAGGAGGAGCAGGGGCCGTGGGGAGAGCGTGCGCGATCGCAGCGAGCCGCGCGGCTCGGCGATCCTCCGTCACCCGCGCCGCGTTCTCCTCGCCGCCCTGCTCGTCCTCGTCGCGCTCGGCGCCCTCGGCGCCGGCGTCGAGGGGAAGCTCAGCCCGACCAGCCTCAACATCCCCGGCACTCCCTCCTCGCAGGCCAACCGGCTGCTGCAGGAGCACTTCGGCCGCAGCGCCCCGTTCGTGATCCTGCTGCGCGGGCCGGCGAGGGCGCTCGACCGCCAGGGGCCGGAGCTGATCCGCGCCCTGCGCCGCGACCCCGGGGTCACCACGCTCTCCCCCTGGGACCGCGGCACGGTGCAGCGCCTGCGCCCGAGCCCGCGCCGGGCGATCCTGATCGTCGACTTCCACGTCGGCATCGACCGGGCCGTCGACGGAACCGTCCCGAAGCTGAACCGGACGCTGGCGGCGAGGATCCAGCCGCCGGTCCGCGCCACGCAGACCGGCTTCGCGACGCTCTCGCGGGCGATCCAGGAGGACTCGATCGCGGCCACCCGGCGCGGCGAGCTGATCGCCCTGCCGGTCCTGCTCATCGTGCTCCTGCTGGTCTTCCGCTCGCCGATAGCCGCCGCGGTGCCGCTCGCCTTCGGCGCGGTCACGGTGCTCGCCTCGCGCGGCCTGCTCTCGGTCCTCACCAACTGGTTCAGCGTCGACGCCTTCGCGCTCACGGTCTGCACGATGATGGGGCTGGCGCTCGGCGTCGACTACGCGCTGCTGATGGTCTCGCGCTTCCGCGAAGAGCTTGCGAGCGGGGCCGAGCCGCTCGAGGCCGCGCGGGCCACTCGCCGCAGTGCCGGGCGCACGACGGTCTTCGCCGGCAGCACCCTGATGCTCTCGATGCTGGTCGCGTTCTTCATCGTCCCCGGCTCGCTGCTCGGCTCCCTGGCGGCGACGCTCCTCCTCGTCGTCGCCCTCAGCGTCCTGGTCGCGGTCCTGCTCGCCCCCGCGGTGCTGACCCTGCTCGGGCCGAACCTCGACCGCTGGCGGATCGGGCCGGCGGCGCCGGCCGACGGCTCCTCCCGCCTGATGGCCATGGTCGGCGCCGCCCTGCGCCGCCCGGCTGCCGCCGCGCTCGCCATCGGGGCGATCGTCGGGGTGCTGGCGGTCCCGGCGGTCGGGCTGAAGACCGGGCCGCCCAGCCAGACGCAGCTCTCCCACGACGATCCTGTCCGCAAGGACTTCGAGCTGATCGAGCGGGAAATCGGCCCCGGCTTCGACGCGCCCTTCGTGATCGTCGCCGCCGCCGACAGGGGCACGGTGACCGAACCGGGGCGCCTGCGGGCGCTGAGCCGCTGGCAGCACAGGATCGCCCGCCAGCCGGGCGTCCAGGCGGTGGTCGGCCCGGACCAGGTATCGCGGGCGGTGGCGTCGCCGCTGCGCGAAGCCGGCAACCTGCTCGCCGCCGGCGCCGAAGCCGGCCCGCTGGCCGAACTGGGCAAGCTGGGCCGCAACCTGGGCCGCGCCGCCGCCGGGGTCGCCCAGCTGCGCGCGGGCATCGCCAAGGCCGGCTACGGCGCCGGGTTGCTCGCCGAGGGGTCCGGCCGGGCCGAGGAGGGCGCCCGGGCGATCGCCTCCGGCCTCGAGCAGGCGGCCGCCGGCAGCGAACGGGCGGTGGCGGCCCTGCGGACGTTCGCCCACGGGACCCGCCGCCTCGCCGGCGCCCAGCACCGCGCCGCGCTCGCCGCCCTGAACCTCAAGTTCGGCCTGCAGAGCCTCGCTCCCAACCTGCGGCGCAACGCGCTGCGGCGCTCGCGGCAGCAGCGCAAGTCGCTCGAACACGACGCCCACACCAAGCTGCCGCAGCTGCTGGCGCCGGCGCAGGAAGCCGAAGCGCAGACGAGGGCGGCGCTGGGGCAGCTCGAAGCGATGACCGCCGGCAAGAGCGACCCCGCCTACGCTGCCGCGCTCGCCGCCGTACGCCGGGCCCTGGCCGCGGTCAGCGGCGTCGACCCGGTCACCGGCGCTCCCTACGCCCCCGAATACGCCGGCCTGCCGGCCGAGCTGGAGGCGCTCCAGGCCCGCCTGGTGAAGGACGCCGAAGAAGCGAAGACGGTGACCGACTGGCTGGTCTCCGGGATCGTCGCGATCAAGCGGCTCTACTCGGGGTCGAAACGCCTCTCCGACGGGCTCAACAAGCTCGCAGGGGCGGGCAAGAAGCTCGCCCACGGCTCCGCCCGCCTGGCGCGAGCGGCCTCCCGGCTCGGCGGCGGCCTGTCGAGGCTGGAAGCCGGCGCGGTCGCGCTCGCCGGCGGCATCTCCCAGCTCGGCGGCGGCGCCGGCGCGCTGGCGGAGAACCTCGCCGCGGGCCACCGCCGCTCGGCGCCCCTGCAGGCCGGCTTGCGCCGCGCCACCGTGCAGGTCCTCTCAAGCGACGCCAGGCTGACCCGCCAGGCCCGCCGCCTGCAGCGGACGACGCCGGGCCTGTTCGACTCCGGCTACTTCGTCCTCTCCGCGCTCGACGGGGCCCGGCCCCGGGTGCGCGAGGGAGCGGGCGAAACGATCGACCTGAACGGCGGCGGCCAGGCGGCGGCGATGCTGGTCATCTCCCGCTACACCTTCAACTCGCCGGGCTCGATCGCGCTCAACGAGCGGCTCCGCGCCGACGCGGCCGAGCTCGGCCGCGAAGCGCGACTCTCCACCGGGGTCGCCGGCGGCGCCGCCCAGCTCAACGACTACAGCCGCGTCACCCGGGCCCGCATCCCCTTCGTGATCGCCGCGATCACCCTCGCGACCTTCCTCGTCCTGGTCCTCGTCCTGCGCGCGCTGCCGCTGGCGGCGATCGCCGTCGGGCTCAACCTGGCCACGGTCGCGGTCGCCTTCGGCGTTCTCACGCTGCTCTTCAACCTGCCCGAAGACTGGCCGCTGGGGGGGCACACGTACGTGGACGCGGTCGGGGCGACGGCGATCTTCGGCGTCGTCTTCGGGCTCTCGATCGACTACGCGGTGTTCCTGCTGGTGCGGATGCGCGAGCACTACGACCGCCACGGAGACAACGCGGCGGCGGTCGAGTTCGGCCTGCAGCGGACCGCGCGGGTGATCACCGGCGCGGCGGCGATCATGATGGCGGTCTTCGTCGCCTTCGCCGGTGCCTCGATCGCCACGATCAGCCAGCTCGGCGTCGGCCTCACCGTCGCGGTGCTGCTGGACGCGACGGTGGTGCGGATCGTCCTGCTGCCGGCGCTGATGCTGCTGCTCGGCGACCGGGTCTGGTGGCTGCCGCGCCCGCTGGCCCGCTGGCTGCCGCGGCTCAACGTTTGAGCTGCTGCCGGGGGATCGAAACGCATTGACTTCGAGTTAAGCCAGGCACGCCCGAATGCGTACCGAGTGACGGCTCGGATACGATTCGACGGGCTTTGTTCCTCTGGGTTTGGAGGCGGGGAGCCGAGAGCGATTATCCGTGGCTGCCAATTCCTTAGGTGAGGAGAAAGGCCCGGCAAAAGCCCGGGTAGCGACCCCAGCCAGAATCGCCGCGATCGCCGGCCTCGCGGCGCTCGTCGTCGCCCTCGGCTATGTCGTCTTCTTCAGCGGCAACGGCGGCCACAGGTACAGCCTGATCTTCCAGAACGCCAGCCAGCTCGTGCCCGACAACCAGGTGCTGATCGGCGGCCATCCGGTCGGCTCGGTGGAAAGCATCGACCTGACCGAGAACAACCTCGCCAAGGTCACGGTCAGCGTCGAACAGGAGCTGCACGAAGGGACCACGGCGACGATCCGCGCCACCGGCCTCGCCGGGGTCGCCAACCACTACGTCTCGATCGGCCCCGGCCCGAACAGCAACCCGGCGCTCGAAGAAGGCGCCACCCTCGGCCTCGCCGCGACCACCACGCCGGTCGACCTCGACCAGTTCCTCAACGCCTTCCCGAAACCGGTGCGCCGCGGGCTCGGCCAGTTCGTGCGCGGCAACGCCGCGATCTACTCGGGCCGTGGCCAGGACGCCAACCAGACCTTCAAGTACTTCGGCCCGGCGCTGAACCGCACCGGCGCCTTCCTGGAAGAACTGAACGCCGACCAGAACCTGCTCCGGCGCTTCGTGGTCAGCTCCAGCAAGCTGACCACCGCGGTCGCCCAGCGCGGCAACCGGCTCTCCAGCGCGATCTCCAACGCCAGCACCGCCTTCGCCGCGATCGCCAGTCAGAACGTCGCCTTCGACCAGACCCTGCGGCTGCTGCCGCCGGTCTTCCGCCAGAGCAACACGACCTTCGTCAACCTGCGCGCCGCGCTCGACGACCTCGACCCGCTGGTCGAAACGGCGAAGCCGGCGACCAAGAACCTGGCGCCGTTCCTGGCCGAACTGCGCCCGGTGCTCTCCAAGGCGGTGCCGGTGTTCAAGAACCTCCGGCTCAGCGTCAGCCGCGAGGGCTTCGCCAACGACAGCGCCGAACTGCTCGCCACGCTGCCGGCGGTCGAACAGCGCGCCGGCAGGGCGTTCCCCCACGCCGAACAGGCGGTCGCGGCCTTCCAGCCGAACCTCGCCTTCGCCCGCGCCTACACGCCGGATATCTTCAACGGCTTCGGCAAGCTCGGGCAGGTCACCGGCTACTACGACGCCAACGGCCACTACGCCCGCGTCCAGTTCAGCGACCTCAACATCTTCAAGTACGACGGCGAAGAAGGGAAGCTGGAAGCGATCCCGCCCAGTCAGCAGTTCGAACCGTTCGGCGAATCCGCCGCAGTGAGGAGATCCTGCCCGGGCGGCGGCACCCAGTCCTCGCCCGGCTCCAACCCGTTCACCGAACCGCCCTTCGCGGGCGCCGGCGTCCACCCGTCCTCGGAATGCAACCCGGCCGACGCGCCACCGGGACCATGAGGAGGCTGTTGATAGCGGCCGGGGTCATCGCGGCGATCGTCGTGGTCTTCCTCCTGCTCGCCGGCGGCAGCGGCAGCGGCGGCTACGTCGTCCGGGCGATCTTCGACAACGGCTCCTTCATGGTCAAGGGGGAGCTGGTGCGGGTGGCCGGCGCCAACGTCGGCGAAATCGAATCGGTCGACGTGACCCAGCCGGGGGAGGTCGACAGCTACAAGGACGGCAAGCCGCAGGCGATCCCCGGCAAGGCGGTGATCGCGATGAAGATCACCGACCCCGGTTTCCAGGACTTCCGCCGCGACGCGGGCTGCCTGATCCGGCCGCAGTCGCTGATCGGCGAGAAGTTCGTCGATTGCCGCCCGACCCTGCCGCGGGCGCCGGGATCTGCGCCGCCGCCCTCGCTGGAGCAGATCCCCGACGGCGAACCGGGCGCCGGCCAGTACCTGCTGCCGCTGGAGAGCAACAGCACCAGCGTCGACCCCGATCTGATCAACAACATCCAGCAGCTCCCCTACGCGCAGCGCTTCCGCCTGATCCTCAACGAGCTCGGGGCCGGCTTCGCCGGGCGCGGCGAAGACATCGAGGAAGTCGTCAAGCGGGCCAACCCGGTGCTGCGCGACACCGATCGCCTCTTCGGCATCCTCTCCGCGCAGCGCGACCAGCTCGCCAAGCTCGCCTCCGACTCCGAGCAGATCCTCGGGCCGCTGGCGCGCGAGCGCGGTCACGTCGCCGGCTTCTTCGCCAACGCCGGCGCCGCCGCCCAGGCCAGCTCCGAACGCGGTGCCGCCCTGGAAGCCTCGCTGCGCAAGTTCCCCACCTTCCTGCGCGAACTGCGGAAGACGATGGGCAGCCTGAAGGAATTCTCCGATGCGGCGACGCCGGTCTTCGCCGACCTCGGCAAGGCCGCTCCGTCGCTGACCAGCGCAACCCGCGCCCTGACCCCGTTCTCCGCCGCCTCGACGGTCTCGCTGAAGTCGCTCGGCGCGGCCGGCGAAGTCGCCGGCCCGAAGCTGCGCGCCGCCGATCCGATCGTCCGCAAGGCTCGTGACCTGGCCACCTCCGGCGCCGCCCCGACCACCGAACTGGCGAGGTTCCTGGTCAGCACGGAGAAGACCAAGGGCTTCGAGGGCCTCTCCGAACTGATCTACAACAGCACCGGCGCCAACAACGAATTCGATCAGTACGGCCACTTCGGCCGCGCGGTCGTGGCGCTGACCAACTGCACGGACTACGTGGTCGCCGCGACCAGTGGCTGCTCGGCGAACTTCAACGGCCCCGGCAGCAGGGAAGAAGCGTCGGCATTCAGCAGCACCGCCTTCCTCAAGCGGGTGCAGGAGATGCAGGAAAGGCTGGCCGGCGGGACCTCTCCTCCGCTGGGCGAAGCTTCTTCGTCCCCGCCCGCGTCCGGCAAGCCCCAGTCGCCCTCGCTCGACGAAAGCAGGCAGCTCGGCGCCAAGGCAAGGCCGGCGGGCCCGCGGCAGGCCCTCCTCGACTACCTCCTGGCGCCATGAGGCGGCGCGGCGGCATACAGGGGGTGGCGAGCAGCCCGGCGATCGTCGGCGCGGTCACGGTGCTGGTCGTGATCGTCGCCGTCTTCCTCGCCTACAACGCCAACAACGGGCTGCCGTTCGTCTCCACCTACGACCTCAAGGCGCTGGTGCCGAACGCCGACGCGCTGGTCAAAGGCAACGAGGTGCGGATCGGCGGCTCGCGGGTCGGCGTCGTCTCGGCGGTGAAGCCGGTGCAGACCGGCGACGGCGGCGTCGCGGCGGAGCTCGACCTGCAGCTGGACAAGAGCGCCGAACCGATCCCCGCCAACTCGACGATCATCATCCGGCCGAAATCGCCGCTCGGCCTCAAGTACCTGCAGATCGTGCCGGGCAGCTCGTCCACCGGTCTCCAGGCCGGCGAGACGATCCCGCTCTCCGCCGCCCGACCCGAACCGGTCGACATCGACCAGTTCTTCGACATGTTCAACGAACCGACGCGGACGGCGATCCAGCGCAACCAGGCCGGATTCGGCAACGCCCTCGCCGGCCGTGGCCCGCAGCTGAACGCGGCCTTCGGCGCCCTGCGGCAGCTGGTCGAACACGCGCAGCCGACGCTGCGGACGATCGTCGCCCCCGGCACCCGCTTCGGCGAGTTCTGGCGATCCCTGGAGGAACTCTCGGCGACGGTCGCGCCGGTCGCCGAGACGCAGGCGAGCATGTTCGTCGCCCTCGATCGCACCTTCGCCGCCTTCGCCCGCGTCTCGCGGCCGTTCATCCAGGAAACGATCGTCAAGGGACCGCCGACCCTCGACGCGGTCAACGCCGACCTGCCGCAGCTGCGGCCCTTCCTCCATGACTCGGCCCGCTTCTTCACCGCGCTGAAGCCGGGGGCGAAGGCGCTGGGCGAAACCTCGCCGACGATCGACGCGGCGCTGCGCGCCGGCATCCCGGCCCTCAACCGCACGCCGGCGCTCTATGCCCAGTTGACGCCGACCGCCGAAGCGCTGCTCGCCTTCCAGGAAGCGCCGGGCGTCTTCACCGGCCTCGGCCTGCTGACCGACACCAACAACCTGCTCGACCCGGCGATCGAGTTCATCGCCCCGGCGCAGGCCGGCTGCAACTACCTCACCCTCACCTTCCGCAACCTGGCCGACGCGTTCAGCGAACACAACGCGACCGCCAACTGGCTGGGAGCGATCGGCTTCGAGCCGCCCGACGGCCCGAACGCGGAGGGAGCGCCCGCCTCGGCGCCGGCAAACGGGCCCGGCGTCAAGAACCACCTCCACTTCAACCCGTACCCGAGCACCGCCGCACCCGGCCAGAGCCGGGGCTGCGAAGCCGGCAACGAGCGCTACGCGGTGGGGAAGACCGTGATCGGGCCGGCGCCGGAAACCTACTCCAAGACGACCGAGCACGAAGAAGAATGAGCCGCCTTCCCGAGCGCGACACCAGGGCCGGAGCCACCGACAGCCGCTTCAGCTGGCGGCCCAGCAACGCGGCGATCGCGGTGATCTTCATCCTCATCTTCACGATCGGCCCCTACCTGGCGTTCACCAAACACGTCCCCTTCACCGGCTACGGCTACACGCTGAAGGCGACCTTCTCCAACGCCGCCAACATCTCGGCCAACTCGCCGGTGCGGATCGCCGGCGTCGACATCGGCAAGGTGATCGGGACCGAACGCGACGGCGACGCGACCACGGTCACCTTCACCGTCGAAGGCAAGGGCCGGCCGATCCACGACGACGCCTTCGCGGAGATCCGCCCGCGGATCTTCCTCGAGGGCAACTTCCTGGTCGAACTCGACCCCGGCAGTCCCAGCGCTCCGGAGCTCGACAGCGGCGCGACGATCCCGGTCAGCCACACCTCGACCGGGGTCCAGTTCGACCAGATCCTCAGCGCTCTCCAGTCGCCCGTGCGGGCCGACCTCAGCCGCCTGCTGGAGAGCTACGGCGAAGCGCTGACCCACAAGCCGACCGCAGCCGAAGACGCGACCCAGCTTCCGGAGGTGAAAGGCAAGACCGGCGCCGAAGGGCTCAACGGCGCCTTCAAGTACGGCGGCCCGGCCGGCCGCTACAGCGCCCAGGTAACCGCCGCCCTCCTCGGCACCAGCCCGGGCGACCTCTCGCGCCTGGTCGCCGGCGCCGGCCGCACCTTCGGCGCCCTCGCCCGGCGCGAGGCCGACCTCGAAGGCCTGATCGTCAACTTCGACACCTTCACCGGCGCGCTCGCCGCCCAGTCGACCAACCTCTCGACCACCGTCCACCGCCTCGCGCCGACCCTGGAGACGGCGCGCAAGTCGCTGGTCAGCCTCAACGCGACCCTGCCGCCGCTGCGGGCCTATGCGATCCAGCTCCGCCCCGCGATCGCCGAGCTGCCGGGAATGATCGCCGCCGCGGAACCGTGGCTGGCGCAGGCGCGGCCGCTGCTTTCCGGCAAGGAGGCCGGCGGCGCGGCGAGGCTGCTGGCCGAAGCGACCCCCGGCCTCGCCGGCGCCGCGCAGGCGGGCAAGGCGAACACGCTGCCGCAGATCAACCGGATCAGCCTCTGCACGAGCAGGGTCTTCGTCCCGACCGGCAACCAGACGATCGCCGATCGCTTCAGCACCGGCGGCCCCAACTACCGCGAGTTCTTCTACGCACTGGCGAACTTCGCCGGCTCGATCCAGAACTTCGACGGCAACGGCAACTACCTGCGGACGGTGCCGAACGCCGGCGACAAGCTGCTGCACCTCGAAAACCCGCAGGGACAGTTCACGGTCGACAAGCAGGAGTGGAGCCACTCCGCCACCCTGCCGCTCGGCTTGCAACCCCAGCTCGGCGGCCGCCCGCCGAGCAAGCCGGAGGTCCGCTGCGACAGCAACCCCGTCCCCGACCTCAACGGCGCGCTCGGCCAGGTCGGCGCGCCCGCCCTGACGCCATGAGCGAGCAGACCCCCAAGAGCAGCCGCTACAGGCACTTCCGCGCCGCGCTCTCGCGCCAGGCGCGCGGCCGCGGCAAAGACTCGATCGCGATCGCCGTCCTCACCGTCGCCGCGATCGCGATGACGCTGTGGATCTTCACCCAGCAGAAAGCCTCGCTGCCGTCGTGGGCGCCGTTCGTCGGCGAAGACTTCGTCCACCTGACCGCGGACTTCAGCAACGCCCAGGCGGTGACGCCGGGACAGGGCCAGGCGGTGGTGATCGCCGGCATCCAGGTCGGCAAGATCTCCTCCGTCGACCTCGAAGACGGCCACGCAGTGGTCGGGATGGACATCGAGCCGAAGTACCTCGACCTGATTCACTCCGACGCGACCCTGCTGCTGCGGCCGAAAACCAACCTCAACGACATGGTGGTGGAGGTCAGCCCCGGAGGCGGTCCCGGACACGTCGAAGCCGGACACAACTTCCCGCTCTCGCGGACCGAACCGAGCATCCCCTTCGAAGCCCTCCTCTCGACCCTCGACACCGATACCCAGCAGTACCTGCAGCTGCTGCTCGCCGGCGGCGCCCAGGGGATCGGCGGCCGCGGCCGGCAGCTCTCCGGGGCCTTCCGCCGCCTCGAGCCGTTCTCCCACTACATCGCCAGGCTCAACGGAGCCGTAGCCCAGCGCCGCCTCGCGCTGGCCCTGGTGATCCACGACTTCGGCCTGTTGACGACCGAACTGGGGCGCCACGACCGCGAGTTGGAACGTTTCGTCACCTCCTCCAAGGACGCGCTCGGCAACTTCGCCAACCAGCAGCAGTCGATCCAGGAATCGCTGGTCGAGTTCCCCTCGACGCTGACCGCGCTGCGCTCGGCCCTGGCCAGCTCCGACCGCTTCTCGACCGTCGCCCGGCCGGCGCTGCTCGGCCTGATCCCGCAGGCGCAGGCCCTCGGGCCGGCCTTCAAGGCGAGCGAGCGGCTGTTCAAGCAGACCACCGTGCCGATCCGCGACCAGATCCGGCCGTTCACCCGCCAGGTTCGCCCGGTCCTCGTCCACACCAAGCAGGGCGCCTCCGACCTGAAGACGACCGTGAACAGCTTCGGCAACGCCCTCGGCGGCCTCAACAGCTTCCTCAACGAACTCGCCTACAAGCCGAAGGGCTCGCGCCAGAGCCTGCTCTTCTACCTGCCCTGGCTGAACCACGACCTGAACGCCAGCTTCAACCTCACCGACGGCGGAGGGCCGGTCTTCCGCAGCCAGGCGCTGCTCTCCTGCAACGGCGCCTACCTCGCCCAGGCGGTGACGCCGCTGAAGCCGTACTTGAAGACGGTCCTGCAGGCGGTGCGCATCCCGGTCCCGACCGAACTCCCGCCGATTCCCGAAGATCCCAAGAACCTCGGCATCAGCTGCGGCCCCCAATGAGCAAGAAGGCCCCCAGCACCGCGCAGCTCCTGGTCATCGTCGGCTTCGCCCTGTCCTGCTTCGGGATCCTGCTCTTCCTCTGGATCACCTTCGGCGGGCCGACGCCGTTCAAGGCGAAGCCGTATGAGATTCAGATCCCCTTCAACGAGGCGACCCAGCTCGCCGAACAGTCCGACGTGCGGATCTCCGGCGTCTCGGTCGGCAAGGTGCAGACGATCGAAGAGTCGCCCAACGGCAAGCGCGCGCTGGCGACGATCGACGTCGAAGACAAGTACGCGCCGATCCCCGCCGGGACGCGGGCGATCCTCCGCACCAAGACGCTGCTCGGCGAGACCTACGTCGAGCTGACGCCCGGCAACTCGAAGGGGCCGCAGCTCCACGACGGCGACACCCTGCCGATCGCCCAGGTGGCGGAATCGGCCCAGCTCGACGAGATCTTCCGCACCTTCGACGCCCGCACCCGCTCGGCCTTCCAGGAATGGCTGCAGGAATCGGCGCTGGCGATCGAGGGTCAGGGCCAGAGCCTCTCGACGGCGTTCGCCGAGCTCGACCCGACCTTCTCCGAATTCGACAGGCTCTTCCGCGTGCTCGACACGCAGCGGCTGGCGGTCAAGCAGCTGTTCCGCAACGGGGCCGTCACCTTCCGCGCCCTGCGCGGGCGCGAAGGGCAGCTCGCCGACCTGATCCGCAACTCCAACGCGGTCTTCCAGACGACCGCGGCGCGCGACAAGGACATCGAAGCGCTGTTCCGCGCCTTCCCGACCTTCGAGGACGAGTCACGCCTGACCCTCGACCGGCTGAGGGAATTCGCGCTCAACACCGATCCGCTGATGAAGCAGCTGGTGCCGGCGGCCGAACAGCTCTCGCCGACGCTGGTCGCCTTCTCGCGCCTGGCGCCGCAGGCGAAGGGCTTCTTCGAAGGCCTCGAACCGGTGATCGACCGCGCCCCGACCGGCTTCCCCGCCGTGCGCAGGCTGTTCCGCGACCAGTTCCCGCCGCTGCTGCGCTCGCTCGATCCCTTCCTGCGCAACCTCAACCCGATCGTCACCGGCCTCGGCCTCTACAAGCACGAGGTCACCTCGGTGATGGCCAACGTGGGCACCGCCTCGAACGCGGTGCACCTGAGCGCGGCGGGTACCCAGATCCACTTCCTGCGGGCGCTCGGGCCGTTCGGGCCGGAATCGCTGGCGACCTTCCCCCGCCGCACGACGACCAACCGCAACAGCGCCTACAGTCACCCGCTCTCCGCCAAGCGCCTGGCCAAGGGACTGCTCAACTTCCACACCAGCCAGTGCAGCGCCGGCGTCACCGCGACGCTCGACTCGAACGCCCCGAACGAAGCGGCCTTCAACCAGCGCACCGAAGGCGACGTCAAGAAAGCGACCGAATTCTTCGAACGGCTGAAGCACTACGCCTACGGCGACCAGGAAAGCTCGGCGACGATCCCCGCCCCGGGCTGCAGCCCGCAGGCGCCGCTCGAACCGATCTACGGGACCGGCCCGGCGACGCTCTACCAGCACACCTTCGAACAGCCCTAGAAGCGCCGGGCGCCAGCCCCGACCCGCCGGTAGTGGCACGAATGCTCCGTTTCGGGGTGTATCGACCCCAAACGGAGCACCGAGGCGGTTCCGCGGAACCGCCTCGGTGCTCCTACCGGCCTCGGGCCGGCCGATCGCCCGGGGTGTGTAGCTGTTGCTAGCCCTTCGGCGTGCAGGGCACCGCCAGGCTGCCCTTCAGCGTCGTCGTCGCTTCGACCCCCGGCTCGTGCGCTTCGTTTTTGAACAGCACTTTCGGGGTGCTCACCTTGAAGACCCCGTCCGGGCATTTGGCTTCGAAGTAGCCGACCTTCTTGCCCTTGTAGGAATAGGTCTTCCCGAGCTTGAAGTTGAAATCGAGCACCGAGCCGCTGCCGCCGACGATCTGCGGGATTTTGGCGACCGACTTGATCCCGCTGCCGCTCCGCTTGATCGTCACCGTGGTGACGATCGCCGCCGGGACCGGCTTCGTGATGAAGGTGTGGATGAAGAGCGTCACCTTGCCGCCCTTTTCGCCGCCGTTGAAGACGAGCAGCGGGCTTGGGACCTTGATCGAAGGCTGTTCGGGGAAGGCGATCTCGGCATCGGCCTTGCCTTCGCCGAGGATCGCGCTGCTGCAGGCCTTCTTGGCGGCCGCGGTATCGGTCGCCTGCAGCTGCCCGCTCGTGCAGACCGGATAGCCCTTGACGTTGACCTTCACGTCCTTGTCGATGTTGACGAGCGCTTCGCGGAAGGCCGACGGATGGGTGCCGTCGGTGGTTTTCACTTTGCCGAAGATGGTCGTCGTGACCGGCGTGTACTCGGTCTTCGGCAGCGCCTTCGGAGAGGTGCTGCCCCCGAAGGTCACTACCAGGTCGCCCGCGCGCAGGGTGATCTGCGTCGCATACGCCACCGCCGCGACCCCGAGGGTCAGCACGGCGCTCAGACCGAGCACCACAAGCAGTTTTCTACGCATATCGGTTTCTCTCTCCTTTTTCCGGCCTGCCCGTGAGAGCCCCGGCCATATGAGCCTTGATCGATCCCTCCGCTGGCAGAAATTACCAGCCCTGGCCTTCGGGGAACCCGCGCGGTCACGCAAAAGAGCGGCTTAACACGCGCTTCCTCTCAGCTCTCGAGCATCGAGAGCCGGGTCCGCTCGCGCTCTGCCGCCGCCCCGTCGGGTCCGAGGAACGGCAGCGTGATCCAGAACATCAGGTCCGGCAGGCGGCTCGGCAGGCGGGCCGAGGCGCCGTGCAGGATCTCGCTGTAGAGCAGCTCGTTGACGCCGCCGGCCAGCGAGAGCGAGGTGATGCCCGGCAGCTCGACCGATGTCTCGGCGCGGCCGGCGTCGAGGAAGCCTGTGAACTGGCGCAGCGCCGCGTCGCGTCGGGCCAGCGCCTTGGGTCCGGCGGCGAGCACCTCGACGATCGCGAAGCGGCCCTCGTCGGGATGGTCGGCGAGGTGTTTCAGCAGCGCGTAGAGGCCGGCGGCGACGCGCTCGGCCCAGGGCGCGCCGGGCTTCGACTCGAAGCCCTTCGCGGTGTCGCCGAGCAGGTTGCCGAGCAGCACGTCGTAGGCGGCGAGGAAGCAGTCCTCCTTGCTCGCGAACAGCTCGTAGAACGTCTTTCTCGAAACGCCGGCGACGCCGATCACGTCGACCACCCGCGTCTCGGGGTAGCCGCGCTCGGCGACGACCTCGATCATCGCCTGCAGGATGCGGCGCCGCTGGGACTCCGTCACCGCCTCCCGCGGCAGCCCGTGACGACCCCTCGGCAGCCGCTCGCCAAGTTTGGCAGTGCGTCTACCAGAAGCCACGTCCAGACTCTAGAGCACGCCGGGTTCCTTGTGCCCGGCGTCAGGGCGCTCGCCGATCCAGACGACCTGGTCGCGTCGCGGGCCGACGCCGACGAGGCGGATCGGGACGCCGGCGAAATCGCTGACGAAGTCGAGGTAGGCGCGAGCCTGCGGCGGCAGGTTGGCCTCGTTGCGGCAGGCGCCGAGGTCGGCGTCGAAGCCCGGCAGCTCCTCGTACTCGGGCTGGGCCGAGTGGAGGATCGACTGGTGGTAGGGGAACTCCTCGAAGACCGCGCCCTCGCGCGAGCGGTAGCGGACCGCGACGCGCAGCGGGTCGATCCCGCTCAGCACGTCGAGCTTGGTGATCGTCAGGGCGCTCATCCGGTTGAGCCGCACCGCGTAGCGCAGGGCAACCAGGTCCATCCAGCCGCAGCGCCGCTCGCGGCCGGTGGTGGTGCCGTACTCGTGCCCGCGTTCCAGCATGTGGCGCCCGGCCGCGTCGTCGAGCTCGGTCGGAAAGGGCCCGGCGCCGACCCGGGTCGCGTATGCCTTGGCGATCCCCCAGACCTCGCCGATGTCTGTCGGCCCGACCCCGGCGCCGACGCAGGCCGCGCCGGCGATCGGGTTGGAGGAGGTGACGAAGGGGTAGGTGCCGTGGTCGAGGTCGAGCAGGGTCGCCTGGGCGCCCTCGAACAGCACGGTGCCGCCGCGGTCGAGAATGTCCCAGCAGAGCCGCGCGGTGTCGGCGATGTGCGGCTCGAGCCGGTGGCCGTAGCCGGCGAACTCCTCGGTCATCGTGTGCAGGTCGAGCCGCGGGTCGGGCGCGTCGGCGACCGTCTGGGCGCCGCTCTCGCGCGAGCCCTCGCCGGCCTCCTTGCGCAGCTTGCGCCGCTGCACGGAGAGTTCGCGCAGGGCCTGCTGCTTCGGCTCCAGCGCCGCCATGATCTTCTTGCGCAGGATCTTCTCGTCGAGCAGGTCCTGGACGCGGATGCCGAGCCGCAGCGCCTTGTCTGCGTAACAGGGGCCGATGCCGCGCCGCGTCGTGCCGATCGAGAGCTTGCCCAGCTTCATCTCGCCGGCCGTGTCGAGCAGCACGTGGTAGGGCATGATCAGGTGCGCGTTGGCGGAGATCCGCAGGTTGGCGACGTCGATCCCGCGCCGCCGCAGGCCCTCGATCTCGCCCAGCAGGACGCGCGGGTCGAGCACCACGCCGTTGCCGATCACGCAGGCCTTGTCCGGGTAGAGGATGCCGGAGGGGATCAGGTGGAACTTGAACTCCTCGCCGTCGCGGACGATCGTGTGGCCGGCGTTGTTGCCGCCCTGGAAGCGGACGATCGCCTCGGCCCGCTCGGCGAGCAGGTCGGTGACCTTGCCCTTCCCCTCGTCGCCCCACTGGGCGCCGACTATGACTACGCCTGGCATAACGAGAGGGATTGTGACTGATGGCTCCTCAGTAGGGAGCCTTGTCCAGCCGTCGATCTGCCCCAAACAGGGGCACCTGCTCACAGGTCTCGGTCAGTCGAGACACAGTCCGGTTGCCGATCTGATCCTCGAGCTTGTCCACGGTGAGGTTGGTCGTCAGCATGATCGAGCGCTCGTCTTCGTATCGCTCGTTCACGAGCGCGTAGAGCTGCTCCAGGACCCAGTCGGAGCGTTTCTCAGCGCCGAAATCGTCGATGTGAAGCAAGTCCACCGACGTGAGACGCTCGAAAAAGGCGCCATATGAGTCACTACCGGCCTCTTCGTCGTAGGTGCGCCGGATGCGCGCAAGCAGCTTCGGCAGGGAGTAGATCGCTACCGACTGACCCCTCTCCGTGGCCGCCTTTGACACGAGCATCGCGAGAGTGGTCTTTCCGGTCCCGGTATCTCCGAATAGCCACAGCCCTCGGCCCATCTCCAGGTTCGAATCCAGACCGTCGATGAAGGCCCCGACCCTCTTGACTGCCTCCTTCGTCTCGATCTGGCGCGCCATGTCGCTGACCGGCGGGCGGTCGAAGGAGACGCCGCGGTAGCGCGGCGGGATCGCCGAGGCGACGCCGCGCACCCGGCCGCGCTTGAGCCGCTGCTCGCGGCACTCGCAGGGCCGCGCCACGTCCTCGGGGCCGAGGATCCAGCCGGAGCCGTCGCAGACGCCGAGCGGGCAGGCCCGCTCGGCGAACGGCTCGCTGCGCGGGATCGCCGGCATCAGAACTCAGGCCCCGCGCTCGCCGCGTCCTCCAGCGGCGGCCCTTCGCCGGCCGGCTGCTCGACCGGCCGCTCGTGGCCGGAGAAGTCGGCGAATTTGGGGAAGCGGTCGAGGAAGACCAGCTTCGGCGAGCCGATCGGCCCGTTCCTGTGCTTGGCGATGATCACGTCCGCCAGCCCGTCCGGCTCGTCTTCGGGATCGCGGTAGTAGTCCTCGCGGTAGAGGAAGGCGACCACGTCCGCGTCCTGCTCGATCGAGTTGTGGACGACGACGTTGTCGGCGACGAAATTGTGCAATCCGTCGACGGTGAGGTCGAAGACTTCCTCGACGCCGTCGGGCTCGATCGAGACGATCGGGTCCCAATAGGCATCGCCGAGGGCGAGGTCGACGAGCTCCTCGGAGCGCACCGCGGCGGCCACCCGCATCGCGCGCTCCGTACTGATTCCGCTCTTGTAGAGCGCCGTGCCGCAGTACTTGGTGTCGATCGCCGCCTGCATCTGCCGGCTGGTCACGCCAGCTTGTTGCATGGCGGGGACGACCAGCTCCCTCCAGGCCTCCTTCGGAATCACGCCCCGGTTCGGGTTCCGCGAGCGGCCGTCGAAGTGCTCGAGGATCGCGCTTGCGTTGCGGCGCTTGTCGGCGCCGAGAGCGCCGATGACCTCGAGGAAGCGAACGATGTCGTTGCCACCGCTCACGGTGACCTGAAACTGAGGCCTTCCCTTGGCAGGATTCTCATGTCGAGTCACTCGGGCGGTGATGTCGAGGCGGAGCAAGAGGGTCTGGACGTCGAAGGCGAGGCGCGGGCTACTGGTCGCGTAGTAGACGTTCACCTTCTGGGTAGGGCCTCCCAACCAGACGCTGCCGTCCGTGGCCCAAAGGTGCCGCAGGAATGTGGCGATTGCCCAGGCCGGTTGCGCGAAGACGGTGTCGGGCACGCGCTTCTCGTGGGAACGTAGACCGAAAACCCCAAGTTCGTCCAGCCAGGCGGCTATCGGGTTGCGCTTCCTGTGGGTGAGCCGCTCTGCCGCTGACAGATAGACTTGGTACCAGCGCCGCTCGCGATTGACCCGCGGTCGAACCGATCGGCCGAACACTCGAAGCGAGAGGTCCGCCACCAGGCTGGCCAGCTTGAGCTCGTTGCTCGTGTACTGCATGACGTGACGCGGGAGGGTGCAGCCGTCGCCGATCAGGTGCCCGAGAAGCGCCAATTCGTCCTCCGTCATCGTCGGTCTGCCGGCGTCGGGCAGGGCTCCCGGAACTGCGATCGGGTCCCCCTCAGCCAACTCGTCGAGGCGCCGCCAACCGGAGATCGTCAGGAACTTGTGGTTGGCGGTCGCGCGGACCGTCCTGCCGAGGCGGGTGGTCAGCCGGAAGACTTGCTTGTGCCCGGTCGGGAAGGCACGAGTCGCCAGAGCAGGGCGAAGCTTCCAGCTCTCCGGATCCATCGCCAAGACTTCGAATTTCGTCTGTCCGACAAGCTCGCGGATAGGTCGCCGGATGCCGTCCCTTGGCAGATAAACCAGCGAATCTCCCGTGAGGCAGCCGCTCTCTCTCAGATCGGAGAGCATCGGCTTCGGCGGGTGGCGCTGCTCGGGGGCGCGGGAGAGCTGGGAGATCGCCAGCACGGGCACCTCGAGCTCGCGGGCGAGGATCTTCAGGCCGCGGCTCATCTGGCCGACCTGCTCGACCCGGTTCGCCCGCGGGTCGTCGGCCCGCATCAGCTGCAGGTAGTCGACGATCACCAGCCCCAGCCCACCCTGGTCCTGCGTCTGCGCGTGCAGGCGCCGCGCCTTCGCTCGCAGGTCGAGCAGGCCGAGGTCGGAGGAGTCGTCGAACCAGAGCGGCGCCTCCTCCAGCTCGTTGCAGGCGCGGACCACCTTCGGCCAGTCCTTCTGCGCGACCTGGCCCTTGCGCAGCTTGTCGCCCGAGATCCGCGCCCGGCAGGCGATGAAGCGCTGCGCCAGCTCGACCTCCGACATCTCCAGCGAGAAGAAGGCGACCGGCATACTCCGCTTCACGGCAACTTGCTCAGCAATATTTGCAACAATCGCCGACTTTCCCATAGCGGGCCGTGCAGCCACGATGATCAGGTTGCCCGGCTGGAAGCCCCCCGTGATCGCGTCGATGTCGCGGAAGCCGGACGGCGTCCCGGTCAGCTCGAGCTCGCCGGTCGAGAGCTTCTCGAGCCGGTCGACCTCGTCGTGGAGGATCTCCGAGAGCAGGCGGAAGTCGCTCGCCTGCTCCCTGTGGGCGACGTCGAAGAGCAGCTTCTCGGCCCGCTCGGAGAGCTCGCGCGGTTCGCCGTCGCGCTCATGCACCCAGCCCTGGATCTCCTGTCCGGCGCCGAGCAGCCGCCGCAGCAGCGAGTTCTGCTGGACGATCTCGGCGTAGTGCTTGGCGTTGCCGGCCGCCGGCACCTTGGCCGCCAGCTCGGAGACGTAGTGCTTGCCGCCCGCCCCGTCGATCTCGTTGCGCTGGACCAGCGCCTCGGCGACGCTGAGCTCGTCGACCGGCTTCGACGCCGCGTAGAGGTCGTGGACGGCGCCGAAGATCAGCGCGTGCTTCTCGAGGTAGAAGTCCCCGGCGTTCAGCTTCACCTCGTCGATCACCCGGCTCAGCGCCGGGTCGGCGACCAGCATCGCGCCCAGCACGGATTCCTCGGCCTCGATGTTCTGCGGCGGGACGTGGGTTGCGGAAGGCTGCGGCATCGACACTTAGTTAAGGGCCGGGAGCGGCGGATTCGCCCCCCCGCCGACCCCGGACGCCTAGCAAACCAGAGCCCGCGCCGCCGCAGGGCGGCCTCCGTGCAAATACGGGCGAAAGAAGTTCGCAGCTCAGCCGAGGGCGCCGGCGCCGGCCGCGAGGCGGTCGGGGGCGGGCGGGATCTGGCCCGCCTGCTCCTGGCGGCGCTCGCCGCGACGCAGCATCCGTCGGGTGAGGATGGCGATGCTGAGGATCGCCGTCGCGCCGAGGCTGAGCTGGACGCTGAGCAGGCCCTCGCGGGTCCAGTAGACGTCGCGCAGGTCGAGCAGCAGCGCCGCCTCGTCGAAGGTCAGGCCCATGCCTACCCCCAGCGGGACCGCGAGGCGGTCTTCGAGCGCGTCGTCGTCGGCCAGGAGGGCCGCCGTGCCGGCGGCGAAGGCGAGCACGATGCCCGGCACGAAGTGATGGATGTGGCGGCCACCGAGGTGGACCTCCCGGAAGGGCCACCAGCGGTCGCGGAGGCCCCAGGTCGAGATCCGCACCAGCGCGAAGGCGCCGAGGAAGCCGGCCAGGAGGTTGAAGAGGACCGTCTCGCTGCGCGGAGCCGCCGCGTAGCCGCTGACGGCCACGCTCACCGTGTCCAGCGCCGCCGCCTCGACCACGCCCTCGCCGGCCCGGCGCTCGCGCGTGCGGCGGCGCAGCATCCGGGCGAACTGGCCCGCCAGGACCGTGCCGGCGCCGGCGAGCGCAACCGCGGCGAGCCCCACCGTCGCCCGCTCTGAGCGGGCCCAGCCGAACCGCGTCCTCGCCCTGGCGCGGCGAGTCAGGCGGGTCGGATGACCGCTCAGCGGTTAGCTCTCCTCGGCGACGATCGTCTTCACGGTGGCGACCGTGCCATCGCTCAGCTCGATCTCCACCATGTGGGTGCCGACCTCGCGGATCGGCTGCTCGAGGCGGACTTTGCGGCGGTCGATCCGCAGGTCGCGCGCATCGCGGATCGCGTCGACGATCTCCTTGGCGCCGACCGAGCCGAACAGCCGGCCGCCGTCGTCGGCGCGCTGCTGGATCGTGAGGACGGTCTTCGAGAGCAGCGCCGCCGCCTGCTCTTCCCGCTCGGCGCGCAGGCGTTCGGCCTTCTCGGTCGCCGCCTGGCGTCGCTGCGCCTCCTCCAGCGCCCCGGTCGTGGCCGGCGTCGCCAGCTTGCGCGGGATCAGGTAGTTCCGCAGGTAGCCCGGCGCGACGTCGACCGGTTCGCCGCGCCGGCCGAGGGTCTCGACGTCCTCGAGGAGGATGGCCTGCGCCACGGGCCTAGCGCTCTCCGACGTAGGGCAGCAGGCCGATCTCGCGTGCCCGTTTCACCGCCACCGAGAGCTGTCGCTGGTGCTTGCGCGAGAGGCCCGTGACGCGCCTGCCGCGGGTCTTCCCCTTGTCGGAGAGGAAGCGCCGCAGCAGGTTCAGGTCCTTGTAGTCGACCGCCTCGGAGTTGATCCGGGTGTATTTGCGCGGACGCGTCCGGTCGGCGCCGCGCCGTCCGCGGCGCGGCGGCGCCGAGCTGCTCTCTCTGGGTCTAGCCATAAGCGAGCCGGGATGCTACAGAGTCGCGCCCAGGCGCCGCCATGCGGCGTCCTCAGTCGGCCGGCTGCGGGTCACGCACTTGAGTGCGCTCCCCTTGCCGGCCTCCCTGCGTTCTTGCCTGGCGGCGCCTGGGCGCGACTCGTCAGAAGGGAATGTCGTCGTCGGCGCCGCCTCCGCCTCCACCAGCCCCGGCGCCCGCACCTGCCGGGGCGCCCTCGAAGTCGGAGGTGTCGGCCGGCGTGTCGCTGCTCGGGGTGAAGCCGTTGCTGTTGCCGCCGCCGTCGCGCGAGCCGAGGAACTGGACCGAATTGGCGATGATTTCGACGCTCTGCCGTTTGCCGCCCTCTTTGCCCTCCCACTCGCGCCAGTCGAGCCGGCCTTCGACCGCCACCGGGCGGCCCTTGGAGAGGTAGTTGGCGCAGTTCGCGCCCTGCGCGCCCCAGACGGTGACATCGAAGTAGTTGGGCTTGTCGACCCATTCGCCGGTCTGCCCGTCCTTGCGCCGGCTGTTGACCGCCACCCGCAGCTTGCAGACGGAGGTGCCGCCCGGCGTGCTGCGCAACTCCGGATCGCGGGTCAGGTTCCCGGTGATGACCACCACGTTGATGTTCGAAGCCGCCACGGCTCTCACTCCTCCAGATCGTTTGTCGAGGTACCAGTCTAAGAGCGCAGGCGGCGAAACTCTCCCCCCCGAAGGCGGAATCTGCGCGAAAAGACCGCTACTCGTCGCCGGGGGCGGGCTCGTCCTCGCCGCCCTCGGCGGGCGGCTCGGGAGCCGCGGGCGCGGCCTCCGCGGCAGGCTCGGCGACGGCCGTGGGAGCGGCTGCCTCGGCGGGCTCGGGCTCGGCTGCGGCAGGCTCCGGCGCGGACTCGGACTCGGACTCGGCGGCGCCCTCGGCCTGGGTGGCGGCGGGCCGCTCGCGCGAGGCGCCGGGGCCCGGGGCGCTGGTCGCCGGCGGCGCAATCACCGGCGCCGAGGCGCCGACTTTGAAGATCCGGAAGCGCAGCACGCCCTCGGCGATCCGCAGGTTGTGGTTGAGCTGCTCGAGCAGCTCGGCCGGCGCTTCGAAGCGGTACCAGCGGTAGTCGGCCTCGTTGCGCTGCGCGATCTCATACGCCAGCTTGCGCAGTCCCCAGTTGCTCTCGTGCTTCAGGGCCCCGCCGGCCTCGATCTGCGACTTCGCTTCCTGGGCGACCGCGTCCCGCCCGGGGGCATCCCGCCCGGGGTCGAGCATCAGGACCAGCTCGTATTCGCGCTGCGCGGCCAAAACGGCGTCGCACTATAGCGGCGGCACGGTAGCGGCCCCATTCAGCGCGGCGCGAACTCCATCGATCCATCGTCGGGCGCCGGAGCCGGTGTCGGTGGCGCCGACGCGGGTTCGGGTGGCGGTTCCGGGGCAGGCGCCGAGGGGGGCGGAGGGGCCGGTTCCGGAACCGGCGCCGGGGCGGGCGGGTCCTGGCGCCGGGTGGGGGTGCCCTCCTCGCGCTTCGATCTGCTCCGGGCGGAGGGATGGTGTCGCTTGGCGGGACCGACCCTGTCCGCCGCAGACTTCGCGCTGCGGCGGACACCCCCACCCGACACCACCCGCCCGAGCTGCGGCACAGCCTGAACAGGCTTCACCACCCGCGGCAGCCCCACATCGGCAGGCAGCGGCGGCGGCTCGGGCGGCTTCAGCAAAGCTGGCACCACCTGCAACGCAAGCAGCCCACCCAAAACGAGCGCAGCACCTTTCCCAGCGGCAACCCAGCGAACGCGCAATCCCATGGGTACTCAAGCTGTGGGCCGGCGAAGTTCTCCCCCGGGAAGCTGTCGGGAGAGGGGTTGGGGGACACCCCCAACCCCTCTACACCACGCTCTCGCGCAACTCCGCGATGTCCTTCAGCTGCTCGTCCACCCAATCCCCGGGATTCCGCGCGAAGATGATCTCCTTCAGATGCTGCGCCCGCAGCCGCCGCTCCTCGGGCTCCATCGTCAGCGCCCGGTAGATCGCGTCGGCCTGCTCCTGGATGTCGAACGGGTTGACCGAGAGGGCGCAGTCGGCCAGCTCCTCGTGCGAGCCGGTGTTCTCGGAGAGCATCAGAACGCCGTCGCGGGTGTTGACAGCCGGCGCCTCCTTGGCGACGAGGTTCATGCCGTCGAAGATCGAGTTGACCATCAGCAGGTCGAAGTGCTTGTAGCGGGCGACCGCCTCGGGGAAGTTCTCGTAGATCTTCAGGTCGATCGGCATCCAGTCGGTGGTCCCGTGGCGGTGGTTGACGACCGCGGCCAGGGCGTCGATCCGCTCCAGGTACTCGGCGTACTCGGGCACGTCCTGGCGCGAGGGCTGCAGGTGGGCGATGAAGGTCACCTTCTCGCGGAACTCGGGGTGCTGCTGGAGGAAGACGTCGAAGGCGGTGAAGCCGCGCAGCACGTTCTTCGACAGGTCGGCGCGGTCGACGCGGAGGATCAGGTGCTCGCGCCGCCGCCGCTGCACCTCGCGCTCGTACTCGGCGACCTCGGCGGTTTCCGCCACCCGCCGCAGCCGTTCGGCGTCGATCGAGAGCGGGTAGGCCCGCGCCCGGGTCTCGCCGCCCGCATGGCGGACGACGACCTGCTCGTAGTCGACGTCGGCCTCCAGCAGTTCGTCGCAGCAGCGGAGGAAGTTCATGCAGTGGGCGTGGGTGTGGAAGCCGATGATGTCGTTGGCGAGCATGCCGCGGAAGATCGCCTCGCGGATCCGCCCCGGCAGCACCCGCCAGCTGTCCGGCTGCGCCCAGGGGATGTGGACGAAGTGGTGGAGGAAGGCGTCGGGCCGCTGGGCGCGGATCATCCCCGGGGCGGTGTAGAGGTGGTAGTCGTGCAGCATCACCAGCGGCCGCTCGCGGTCCTCGATCTGCCCCAGCACGGCGCGGGCGATGTCGCGGTTGACCGCCTGGTAGCCGTAGTCCCAGGCGTCGAGCTCCTCCTGGCGGATGTCGGGCGCGTTGGAGAGGTCCCAGAGGTAGTGCTGGATGAACCAGAGGATCGGGTTGGCGATCGTGTTGTAGAAGCGGTCGTAGGCTTCCGGGTCGCTCTCGACCAGCAGCACCCGGTAGTCGATCCCGTCGATCGACAGCTCGACCGGGCCGCCCTCCTCCTCGGAGACGGCGACGTCCTCGTCGGTCATCGCCGAGGCGATCCACAGCGCCTCGCGGTGGGAGACCAGCCCGGAGAGCGCGGTCACCAGCCCGCCGCCACCGCGCCGCACGGTCCGCTCGCCGGTCTCGTCGCGCTCGAACTGGGCGGGGCCGCGGTTGGAGACGATGATCAGCGGATCGGCTTCACCGGGCACACGCTGACCTTACCCCGACGTGCCGTCGAGCTCGGTGAACAGCTCGAGCCAGTCGCGCAGCAGGCGCGGCGAGAGGAACTCGCGCCGGGCGTGTTCCTTGCCGTTGCGGCCCAAGCGCTTGCCCAGCTCGGGATCGGCGAGGATCTCCAGGCAGCGCTCGGCGCACTGCTGCGGCGAGTCGACCAGGTAGCCGGAAAGGCCGTCCTCGATCTGCAGGGGGATGCCGCCGACGTTGCCGGCGACCGTCGGCCGCCCCTTCCAGAGCGCCTCGGTGACGGTCAGCCCGAAGCCCTCGCGGATCGACTTCTGCAGGCAGACGTCCGATTGCGACTGGAAGGCGTTGACCTCGATCGCGCCGACGTTGTTGAGGTTGTTGAGGATCTTGATGTCGGGGTCGCTGTCGGCGTATTCGACCGTCTGCTGGAAGAACTCCCAGCCCTCCGGGTCGTCGCTGGCCATCGAGCCGACCAGCGCCAGCTGTACGTCGGGCAGCCGCTCGGTCACCGCCCGGTAGGCGTCGATCACGCCGATCGGGTCCTTCCAGGGGTCGAAGCGGGAGACCTGGGTGAGCAGCGGCCGGTCGACGTCGATCCCGAACTGGTGGCAGACGAAGGAGGCGTCGTCGGGGGAGAACGCCATGTTCTTCGGCGAGAGCGGGTCGATCGCCGGCGGCACGATCCGCACCCCGTCGGCGCCGTCGACCCCGGCCGGGACGTAGGTCGGCATGTGCCAGACGGTCGCGTCGTATTCCTCGATCAGCGGCTGCAGGCGGGCGATCGGCGCCGGGTTGGGCTCGGAGAGGTCGATGTGGCAGCGCCAGACCCAGTTGCGGCTCTTCTCCGGCGCGCCGCGGCGCAGACCGATCGGCTGCGGGTCGTGGACGATGATCGTGTCCCAGCCGCCGTGCAGGTCCTCGGCGTTGAGCGCGTTGACCTCGTCGAACAGCGCCCACTGCTCGTCGGTCAGCGTCTGCTCGGAGCCCTGTAGGGAGTTGTGCAGCAGCTTGGTCGCGTTGTAGAACTCTTCCTTTCCGTAGATGACGTGCCAGTGGGCGTCGAGCCCGGCGTCGCGCATCAGCGGCACCAGCGTGTAGAGGATCTCCGAGACGCCGCCGCCGAAGGCGGTCGCGCTGACGTGCAGGATGCGCTGCCCCTGCAGCGGCTTGGCCAGCTCGCGGATCTGCTCGGCCAGCGCCTTGCCGGCGATGTGGGTGTAGTCGGAGAGGGACTTCTGGCCGAGGGTGACTTCTTGAAGCACCGGCGGATTTCTACAGGCTGGCGCGGCCGGGCGGCGGGGCGGTCCGACTCAGCCGCTCGAACCCGGCGCCGGCCGCATGCCGAGCGTGACCTGGACGCTGTCCCCGCTGTTGTCCGCGTGGAGGATTTCGAGCGTCACCTGGTGGCCCGGCGGGAAGTCGGCGATGTAGCGGGCGAGGTCGTCGGGGCGGACGACCTCGCGGCCGTCGACGGCGAGGATCGTGTCGCCGCCCGCCCGGTAGGGAACCCCCTGGAAGTCGAGCTTTTCGTCGCCGCCCTCGAGGCCCGCCTTGTCGGCCGGGCCGCCCGGCACGACTTCGGCGATCAGGCCGCCGAACTCGGCGTCGAGCCCGAGCTTCCGGGCAAGCTGCGGGTAGAGGGCCTGGGTGGAGACGCCGATGTAGGCGTACTCGGCTTCGCCCTTCTCCTTCAGCTGGGCGAGCGAGCGCTTCACCGCCGAGATCGGGATCGCGAAGCCGACGCCGTCGTTGGCGCCGGAGCTGGTCTCGATCTGCTGGTTGATGCCGATCACCCGGGCGCCGGCGTCGAGCAGCGGGCCGCCCGAGTTGCCGGGGTTGATCGAGGCGTCGGTCTGGATCGCCCCCTCGATCTGGAACTGGGTGAGCGAGCTGACCGAGCGGTCGATCGCCGAGACGACGCCGACCGAGAGCGACTCTTCCTCGCCGAACGGGTTGCCGATCGCCGCCACCGGCTGGCCGACCACCAGTTCGCCGTCGTTGCCGAGCTCCAGGGGGTGGAGCTCGAAGCCCGGGGACTTCACCTCCAGCAGGGCGACGTCGGCGAACGGGTCGAAGCCGAGGATCCTGGCCCGCAGGACGTTGCGGTTGGGGAACTCGACGTAGACCGCCTGCGCCTCCTTGCGGCTGCCGCCTGCGCCGTCGGTGACGACGTGGGCGTTGGTGACGACGAGGCCGCCGGTGTCGAGCACGAAGCCGGAGCCTTCGGCGCCGCCGCTGTCGAAGATCGAGCGGATCGTGACCACGCCGGGCGAGGCCTCGCGGTAGACCTTGCTCGCGTCGAAGCCGGTTTCGGCGGTCTGGACCACGACCTGCGTCGTCGTCTTCGCCGCTTCCGCCGTGCCCGACGCCGGCGAGTCCCCTGCGCTGCCGCCGCAGCCGGCGAGCAGCGCCGCGAGCAGCCCCGCCAGCACCAGCGGGGCGGCCGCCCGGCGGCTCACGCCGTCGCCTTCGCGGGACTCGCCTGCGGCGGCGGATCCGCCGGCGCCGGCGGCGGCATATCGAGCGTGAAGGCGGTGAAGCGGCGGCTGGAGGAGATCGCGACACGGCCCTCCATGCGCTGTGCCAGCTCGTAGGCGATCGCCAGCCCGAGGCCGGATCCGCCCGAGGAGTCGGCGGTGTAGAAGCGCTCGAAGACACGCCCCTGGACGCGCTGGGGGATGCCCGGGCCGTCATCGGAGACGGTCAGCTCGGCGCGGCGGTCGACGGTGTAGGTGGTCACGGTGACGCTGGTGCCCTCCGGGGTGTGGGTGAGGGCGTTATCGAGCAGGATACGGATGATCTGCCGCACCCGACCCGGGTCCGCGAGGGTTTGCACCGGGCGCTCGGGTGTGCGCAGTTCGAGCCGCGAGCCGCGGAGGTCCGCGCGCGGGCCGAACTCGCGCGCCACGTCACGCGCCAGCGAGCTGAGGTCGATGATGCGTGTCTTCAGGACGACTCCGCCGGCGTCGAGCTGGGAGAGCTTGAGCAGGTCGGAGGTGAGCTTGGTCAGGCGCTCGATCTGCTCGCGCATCGTCCGCACGAACTCGGCCCGCTCCTCGGGGCTCGGGTCCTCCTCCTCGAGTAGCTCGATGAAGCCGCCGAGGCTGAAGATCGGCGTGCGCAGCTCGTGCGAGGCGTTGGCGATGAACTTCTTGCGGGCGCTGTCGAGCTCGGCGAGCCGCCGCTGCATCTCGTTGAAGGTGCGGGCGAGCTGGCCGAGCTGGCCGGAATTGTCGACCGGGATCTGGGTCGCGAAATCGCCGTCGGCGATCTTGCGGGCGGCGTCCTCGATCTGCCGTACGCGCTTGGCGACGAGCCGGGCGAAGTAGAAGCCGATCGTCAGCGCGAGCAGCATCGCGAGCAGGCCGCCGACGACGATCGAGGCGGCCGCCTTCTCGTGGCCGGCGATCGCCACCACCCAGACGTAGATGATGACCGCGGTCCCCGCGCCGATCGCCAGCGAGACCGTGGTGATCATGCTGCCGAGCGGATTGAGGTGGGGCTTCCTCATTCCCGGAAGCGGTAGCCGACTCCACGCACGGTGAAGAGGAACTCCGGTTCCTTCGGGTCGCTCTCCAGCTTCTCGCGCAGGTGGCGGATGTGGACGTCGACGGTGCGCGGATCGCGGAACTCGGAGTCGCCCCAGACGTGCTCGAGCAGGGTCTCGCGGGTCAGCACCCGGCCGGGCGAGCGGGCGAGCGAGCTGAGGATCTCGAACTCGACGTAGGTGACCGCGACCTCCTTGCCCTGCAGCGTCACCAGCCGCCGCCCCGGGTCGATGCACAGCTCGCCGACCTCGAGCGGCTCGTCGTCGGGCACCGCGATCGCCATCCGCGAGCGCCGCAGCGCCGCCTTGACGCGACTGCGGAACTCGCGCATCGAGAACGGCTTGGTGATGTAGTCGTCGGCGCCCACCTCGAGGCCGGCGACCTTGTCGGTCTCGCTGCCCTTCGCGGTCAGCATGATGATCGGCACCTGGCTGCTCCGGCGCATCTGGCGGCATACTTCGACGCCGTCGAGCTTCGGCAGCATCACGTCGAGGATCACCAGGTCGAAGCGGGACTCGCCGAAGCGCTCCAGCGCTTCGCGCCCGTCGAGCGCCGGGGTGACCGAGTAGCCGTCCTTGCGCAGGGGGTAGCCGAGCAGGGTCTGTATCGACTCCTCGTCGTCGACGAGCAGGATCCGTGTGGACCCGTTCGGCATGGATAGAAGGGTATCCCCGTTCCCACCGGGGCTCGCGCATGGCGGACGCGAGGGTGAGCAGATGGGCGGAATTTGCGATCCGTGGACGTATGTGTGAGTACCAAATACTAAGGGTCCCTGGCGGGTCGCCGATAGGAAGCGAAGATGGAGCGGCGACAGCTGAAGACCTTGATCGAGGCGGGCGGCTACCGGCCCGAGCCGGCACAGATCGCGCAGGCGATGCTGCGTCGCCGCGGGCTGCGCGAGCTGCTCACCGGGAGCCCGGCGATCGGCGAAGCTGGTCGAATCCATCGGGTTCCAGCGTCCCGCCGCCAGGCCGCCTGATTTCGACCCCCCCGCCCGCGACCGCGACGCCGATCCGGGTCAGCCCCGGGCCGGCGGGAGCCGCCAGCGCCGCCTTGGCGCCTTCGAAGCGCTCGGCGGGCAGCGCCACGAGCAGCTCGTAGTCTTCGCCGCCGGAGACCGCGAGCCGCAGCGGGTCGCGGCCGGCCGCGACGGCGACCTCGGCGAGGCCCGGTGCGAGGGGGAGGGCGCCGGCATCGATCTCCAGCCTCACCCCGCTCGCCGCGGCGAGATGGCCGGCGTCGCCGCCGAGCCCGTCGCTGAGGTCGATCATCGCCGTCGCCCCGGCGATCGCCAGCGCTCGTCCCTCGTCCAGCCGCGGTTGCGGCTCCAGCTGCCGTGCGAGCAGCGAGGCCTGCGCGCCCCCGAGGCCTGCCGAGGCTTGGTCGTTGCGCTCGAGCAGCAGCAGGCCGGCGGCCGCGCCGCCCAGCTCGCCGGTCACGGCCAGCACGTCGCCGGGGCGGGCGCCGTCGCGCGTCACCAGGTCGCCGGGCGCAGGTGCGTGACCGACGACGGTCGTCGCCAGGGTCAGCGCCGGAGCGCGGGTGACGTCGCCGCCGGCCAGGGTCGTGCCGGTCCGCTCGGCGACGCTCGCGATCCCGTCGAGCAGCTCCAGGCAGCCGTCCTCGTCGAGGTCGTCGGGGACGCCGAGGACGACGTAGGCCTCGCCCGGCTCGGCGCCCATCGCCGCCAGGTCGGAGAGGGAGACCGCGAGCGCCTTGGCGCCGATCTGCGTCAGGGAGAACTGCTCGCGGCGGAAGTGGACGCCGTCGACGAGCGCGTCGACCGAGGTCGCGGTGGCGCCGCCCGGCACGACGACCGCCGCGTCGTCGCCGCTGCCCAGGTGCACGCGGGGACCGGGTGGCGGCAGCCGGTCTCTCATCTTCGCCAGGAGCTCGAACTCGCCCACCCTTCGATTCTCCCCCACCGGGGCGGGCGGCGCCACTAAGGTGCGGGCGACGTGGGCAAAGGGCAGCCACTCTTACATCGGATTGGCGAGGCGGCCGCTCGCTTCGGAACGCAGCCGCCGCGCAGCAAGCGGGTCCGGCTGGCGATCCAGCTCGGGATCGCGATCCTCGTCTTCGGCTTCCTCGTCCTCACCGTGGTCAACCAGTGGTCGGAGATCAAGGACAAGGGCGTCCACTTCCACGTCCTCTGGCTGATCCCGGCCTTCGTCGTTCTGCCGCTCTTCTACGCGCTCAGCGCACTGGGTTGGGACCTGATCCTGCGCTTCCTCGGCTACCGGATCGGGCTGGGGCGAGCGCAGGTCGCCTGGGGCCAGCCGCTGCTCGCCCGCTACGTGCCGGGCAGCGTCCTCTACGTGCTCGGGCGGGTGCTGCTCTCCGAGCGCGCCGGCGTGCCGCGGCGGATCACGCTCGCCAGCATCGTCTACGAGCAGGCGATCTCGGCGATCTCGGCGGTCGGCGTCGCCGCCTACTTCTTCATCAGCCACCCCGACCTGCAGGGGCAGCCGCTGCGCTGGGCGGTCCTGCTGCTGGTCCCGGCCGGGGTCGCGCTGCTGCACCCGCGCGTCTTCGGCCCGCTCGCCGATCGCGTCCTGCGCGCCTTCGGTCGCGAGCCGCTGCCGGTCGTCGTCTCCCTGACCGGGGTGATCGTCCTGCTGCTCTTCTACGCCTTCAACTGGGCGGTCGTCGCGGTCGGCATCTACTGCGTCGCCCGCTCGGTCTCCGACATTCCGCTCTCCGACATCCCGGTGGTCGGCTCGGCCCAGGCTGTCGGCTACGTCGCCGCCCTGCTCACCCTCGTCTTCCCGGCCGGGTTGGGGATCCGCGACGCCGCTTTCGCCTGGGCGGTGAAGGGCGCGGTGCCGGGCAAGAGCTTCGCGGTCGGCTCGCTGATCGCGATCGCGGTGCGCGGCGTGCTGACGATCGTCGAGCTGCTCTATGTCGCGATCGTCACCGCGATGGGGCGGCGCGAGGGCTGGTCGATCCCGACCGGGGTGCTGCATCCGTCGGCTGAGGAGCGGAGCGCCGAGGCTGCCGGCCAGGAGACCTCGATCCACTCGCCTGAGGTGCTGTAGGGCCCCCTCACGAAGCGTCTACAGCGGGACGCGGGCGAAGAGCTGGAAGGCCGTCAGGGCGAGGGTCAGCAGCTGTAAGGGACGGTCGCGGGAGAGGGCTACCAGGGGTAAGGCCCAGATCAGGTACCAGGGGAGGAGCCAGGCGGTGGCCAGGAGGAGGCCGAGGGATGCCCAGGCGGCCATGCGGAGCCAGTCCTTGCCGCGCCAGGTTTGGATCAGCAGGTAGATGACGAGGACCGCGTAAAGGGCGAGGGCCGCTGCCCGGACCGCGACCTCGCCCAGGCCGGTGAGGCGGGCGAAGGTGGTCGGAATGCTCATGTGCGTGGTCTTGCCCTGGTGGCTGCCGATCAGCTCGATCGCGTGCAGCCAGTGCCAGCCGAAGGCGGCGTACGCGACCGCGCCGAGCGTCAGGGCCGCGATGGCCGCGCCGGCCAGCAGCCGCGCAGCGGGCCTGCTGGTCAGCTCGATTGCAGCCTTTTCCCCACTGGAGGGCGGAAAAGGCTGCAATCGTGCGGCGAGGAGGGCGAACGGGGCGGCGATTGCGGCCGGGGGCTTGAGGGCGAAGGCGGTGACGAAGGCTGCGCCGGCCGTAGCCTCTCGGGCCGAGAGCGTCGCGGCGACGCCGGCCGTGGCGGCCAGCATCGCGAGCGCGTCGTTGTGGCCGCCGCCGACCACCTGGAGGAGGACGACCGGGTTGAGGGCGACGAAAGCGGCGGCGGCGATGGGACTGACGCCGCGGGCCGGAGCGAGCCGGGCGACGAGCGCGGCGATGCCCAGCACCGCGGCGCCCGCGGCGGCCTTCAGCGCCGCGACCGCCGTCCAGACGGGGAGCCAGGCGAGCGGGTAGGTGGCGAGGGTGAACAGCGGGCCGTAGGCGCTGGTCACGCCGGTCCAGGTGACGTGCGCGTAGGCGGGGTCCCGCGGGAACGCGTCCGGCCGGTACACGTAGGGGTCGAGACCGTGCAGGACGCCGAGCCGGGCGTAGTCGACGTAGCTGTAGATATCGTGTGAGAAGAGCGGCGGGGCGGCGGCGAAGCCGGCGACCAGGACGAATATCGCGACCCAGACCAGGCGCCGGGCGTGCCGGTCAATCACCGTCGGCGATGCCGTCCGTGGCCGTCATCCGCCGCCGCCCGCTTCACCGCCGCCGCCGGCATTCCCGCCGCCTTCTTCGCCGCCGCCGGTTTCGGCGGGCGAGTTGGACGACGGAGCGCTGGGCGCCGGTGCCGGCGGGGGCGGCTCGTACGGCGGCACGTGGGTCGGTTCCTGGCCGACCCCCGGCGCGTAGGCGTTGGGGTCGTAGCCGCCGGTCGCTTCTCGCCCCAGCCGTTCGGCTTCGCTTTCTTCCCCGCTCGCCTGCGGGCCGGATGAGTCGCCGCTGCTTGGCGCCGGGGCGCTGAAATGCCCGTAGAACGGCGCCCAGCTGATCTTCTGCGCCGGTTCGGCGAGCTCCTCGCAGGGGACTTCGGCGTTGGCGTAGAGCGAGTGCCAGATCTCGGCCGGGAAGGTGCCGCCGTAGACGGTCTCGCCGTGGACGCTGGTCATTTCGATCGCGTTCGACTGGGGATAGCCGACCCAGACCGCGGTCGCCAGGTTCGGTTGGATGCCGCCGAACCAGGCGTCGGTGAAGTTGTCGGTCGTCCCGGTCTTGCCGCCCTGGCCGGGACAGCCGGTGTAGGCGGCGGTGCCGGTCCCTTCGGTGATGTTGTCGTTCAGCAGGCGCCAGACCTGGTAGGCGACCGCCTTCGAGATCACCCGCCGCGGTTCGGGCTTCTCCGGCCGGTCGATCCGGCCGCTCGGGAAGACGACGCGGCGGATCGCGATCGGGTTGCGGTGGATGCCGCCGGAGGCGAGCGTCGCGTAGGCGTCGGCCATCTCCAGCGGCGAGACGCCGATCCGCAGGCCGCCGATCCCCTCCGCGGGGATCCCGTCGAGCGGGCTGACGATCCCCATCGACTTCGCCGTCGCGGCGACGTTCTTCGGCCCGACGTCGAGGTCGAGCTGGGCGAAGACGGTGTTGTCCGAGGCGACCGTCGCCTGCTCCAGGTTGACCCGCCCCAGGTAGCCGAGGTCGGCGGTGCTGACTTCCCAGTGGCCCCAGTGCGGCAGGTCGAGGTCGAGGTGCTTGGAGGTGTAGTAGGTCGTGTAGGGGTCGATCCCCTGCTTGATCGCGGTCGTCAGCACGAACGCCTTGAAGGTCGAGCCGGGCTGGCGGTGTCCCTGCGCGGCGAGGTTGAACTTGCTCTGCGCGTAGCGGGTGCTGGAGACCATCGCCCGGATGTGGCCGTCGCGCGGGTCGATCGAGACCAGCGCCGAGGCGGGGTCTTCGGGATAGGGGAGGGCCGAGCGCATCGCTTCCAGGCCGATCTCCTGAAGGCGGGGGTCGATCGTCGTGTAGACGTCGAGGCCGCCCTTGCGCACCGTGTTCACCCCGTAGGCTTCGATCAGCTTCTGCTCGACGTAGTCGAAGAAGTAGGGCTGGCGATGGTCGAAGTAGCCCCTGCCGAGGTTCAGCTGGAGGCCGCGGCGCCGCGCCTGGCGGGTGCGCGCCGCGGAGACGAAGCCGAGGCTCGCCATCTTCGCCAGCACCTCGTTGCGGCGGGCCAGCGCGCCCTTCGGGTTCAGCACCGGGTTGTATTCGGTGGGCGCCTGCGGCAGCCCGGCGAGCAGCGCCGCCTGCGCCAGGTTCAGCTTCCATACCGGCTTGGAGAAGAAGATCCTCGCGGCGGCGCCGACGCCGACCGCGGTCGCGCCCTCGATCGTCCCGTAGGAGGCGGTGTCGAGGTACTGGCCGAGGATTTCGGGCCGCGAGTGGCGTTCGGCGTACTCGATCGCCAGCTTCGCCTCGACGATCTTGCGCTCGATGCTGCGTTCCGGGTGGGAGATGCAGAGGTTGCGGACGAGCTGCTGGGTGATCGTCGAGCCGCCCTCGACCGGCTTGCCCGCTTCGAGGTCCTTCAGCGCAGCCCGGGCGATCCCCTCCGGGTCGATGCCGCCGTGCTCGTAGAAGCGCTGGTCCTCGATCGCCACGGTGGCGTGCCGGACGCTCTTCGGGATGCGGTCGATCGAGACCGGTGCGCGCGCTTCTTCGGAGGCGACGACGCCGAGCTTGCTGCCGTCGGCCGCGTAGAGGGTCGAGTTGCCGCGGCGCTCGACCGGCTTGCAGGCGGCGAGCGAGGGGGCGTCGGCGGCGACGCCCAGCACCCAGGAGGCGACGGCGACCGCCGCGATCGCGATCAGGACCGCGACTCCGAGGCCGACGAACAGCAGCTTGCCGCCGGCGCCGCCCCGGCGCCGGCGATGTCGCCGATCGCGCTGCGTCATCGCTGCAAGCGTACTTCCGCCGGGCGGGGGCTCAGGCCTGCGTGTCTTCGGTCGAGAGGTTGTGGACGATCCCTTCGACCAGGAGCTGGTTGGGGATGACGACCGCGGTGCCGTCGCCGGGGTCGACGTAGGTGTAGGAGAGGGTGATGTCGACGACCCGCCCGGTCACCTCTTCGAAGGCGACCCGGTCGCCGATCTTGATCGGCTGCGAGATCGCGATCTGCACGCCGGCGACCATGTTGCCGAGCGTGTGCTGGGCGGCGAAGCCGATGATCGCGGCGAGCACCGCGGTCGAGGCGAGGATGCCGGTGGCGAGCCGTTTCAGCTCGGTGAACTGGGCGATCGCGATCGCTGCCAGGACGACGAGGACGACCACGACGATCAGCCGCCGCAGGAAGCGCAAGCGGGTCCGGGTGGACCGCGAGACCTGTGAGACTGGCGGCGTCATGGAGGCAAACCTACCTGTGCAGGAGCCTGAGCTCGCGGCACCGGCCGGGCCACGCTTCCCCTACGCCACCTGGGGCGTGCAGATGGCGATCGGCGGGGTGCTGCTGGCGCTCGGGGTGGGGATCCTGCTGGGGATTCCGGCGATCGTCATCGACCACCCGGTCAACGGGAATCTCAGCGATGCGGCCAACGCGGCCGTGCAGATGGCGACGGCGGTCGGGTTCCTGCTGGTGCCGATCGCGGTGGCGAGTCGCTGGGGGGAGTCCTCGGTCGGCCAGGCGCTGGCGCGGCTCGGGGTGCGCAGCTTCCGGCCTGCGGCGCTGAAGTGGATGGCGGCGGCGGTCGGCGCCTACCTGCTGTTCGCCGCCGTCTACACCGCGATCTTCGGCTCGCCGCACCAGAAGGACATCGCCGAATCGTTCGGCGCGGTGCCGGTGCAGATCCTGCTGATCGTCGTCGCCGCCCCGATCAGCGAGGAGGTCTGCTTCCGCGGCATGCTGTTCGGCGGCCTGCGCACCCGCATGCCCCGCCTGGTCGCGGCCCTGGTCAGCGCCCTGATCTTCGGCGGCCTGCACGCCCTCACCGGCCTCGGCGCGGTGCCGCCGCTGATCGCCTTCGGCTTCATCCTCGCCCTGCTCTACGAGAAGACCGGCTCGATCGTGCCGGGGATACTGCTGCACATGCTGAACAACTCGGTCGCCCTGCTCGGGCAGTAGCGGCAGACGGATCAGGGCAAAGAAGCGGCCCGCCAAGGCGAGCCGTCAGGTGCAGCAACTGATTGATAACCAAGCAACAGGCTAGCAGCTCACTGAGGCGCGAAGGCTGGCTCGCAAGACGGGCACCACCCGTAGGCCGCATGATGTCGCACCTCAATTCAGCCTTCGCGTACTCAGACAACACATGGCGGAGGGCGGGGGACTCGAACCCCATTCGGACGGTGAGGCCCGAACTCCTGGTTATCAATCAGTCGCTGCCACCTGGCGGCTTCACCCTCCGCTGCCCGCAACCGTAGCTGCGAAATCCCCTATTTCAAGCCATGTTCCACTCTTTTTACAGACAATTGACTGTTCTGTCACAGGGTCCTCACAAACCGGCCGGCCGGGGCGTCCGCAAGAATCCCCAGCCCATGACTCGCCACCTCGCCCGCGCGCTGGTCCTCGTCGCTCTGCTGGCCCTGCCGGCGGCGGCGGCCGCGTCGCCGGCGAAGCAGCCGGGCGGGTCGCAGAAGGGCGCCGCCAAGCCCAGGGGACCCGAACAGTCGACCGTGAGGATCCGGGTCGGGCATCTGCGCAAGGGCCGGGCCGAGATCTACAGCACCGTGCCGGTGACCGGGACGGTCGAGCCGTTCGCGCCCGGGCAGCGGGTCGAGGTGACCTTCTACCTCAACGGCCACCGGCTGCTCGGCCGCAGGGTCGCTGTCGGCCAGGGCAGGGGCGTCGCCGGGGCGTTCAAGGCCTCGATCGTCGTCCGCAAGGACGGAAAGTACGCGGCGAGCGCGCACCTGCCGGCGAGCCCCGGGCTGCGCGGCGACACCACCGTGCGCAAGAGCTGGCGGGTCGGCTTCCCGTCGCTGCGCCAGGGGCAGTGCGGCCGCGTCGTCAAGGGCTTCAAACGGGCGCTGGCGAAGATCGGCTACGTCTCCGGCGGCGGCCGCTGCTTCGACGGCCGCACCGGCCGCGAGGTGCTCGCCTACCGCAAGGTCAACGGCATGTCCCGCGACGAGCACGCCGGGGCGGGAGTCGTCAAGCGCGTCTTCGGTGGCCGCGGCGGCTACCGGGTCCGCCACCCCGCCGCCGGCGAGCACGCCGAGGTGCCGCTCGACAAGCAGGTGCTGGTGCTCGCCAAGGGCGACCGGCCGTTCGCGATCTACCCGGTCTCCACCGGCAAGCCCTCGACCCCGACGGTGACCGGCGAGTACAGCCTCTACCGGCGCGAACCGGGCTACAACTCGGAGGGCATGTACTACTCGTTCTACTGGCACAACGGCTACGCCGTCCACGGCTACGCCGAAGTGCCCGACTACGCCGCCAGCCACGGCTGCATCCGTACCTACATCGCCGATCAGCCGCGCATCTACGACCAGCTGAAGTACGGCGAGCCGATCTTCGTCTTCTGAGCCGCCGCGCCGTAGGATGCGCGCCATGCCCGACCTCGACGCCGCCAAGCGGACGCTGCTCGCCGAGCTCCGCGAGCACTCGCTGGTGATCGGCGAGGTGACGCTGGCCGGCGGGACGGTGGCGCAGTACTACGTCGACGCCCGGCGGGCGCTGCTGCGGCCGGCAGGCTTCCGCGCCGCCGGCGAGCTGATCGCGGCGGCGGCGGTCGAGGCCGGCGCGAGCGCGGTCGGCGGGCCGGCGACGGCGGCGATCCCGCCCGCCTGCGCCGCCCTCGCCGTTCCGGCCGGCGACCGCCTGGTCGGCTTCTTCGTCCGCGGCGAGCGCAAGGCGCACGGCCTCCAGCGCTGGGTCGAGGGCCCGGTCGAGCCCGGCGACCGCTGCCTCGTCGTCGAGGACACGGTCACCACCGGCGGCTCGACCGTCAAGGCGATAGAGCGGATCCGCGAGCAGGGCCTCGAGGTCGCCGCCGTGATCGCCGTGGTCGACCGCCTCACCGGCGGCGGCGAGCGGATCGAAGCCGCCGCCGAGGCTCCCTACAGCGCCCTCGTCACGATTGACGATCTGTACCCCGAGCGCCCCGACCGCGGCTGACCGGCACGGCCCCGGCGCCTGATCACCCGATCCTCCGGTCGTTGGCCCGAGCCGGCCAAGCCCGAGTTCCGCTACCGCCGCACCGACCGCTTCGCCCACGCTCACGTCCTCGCTTAGACCGAGACAGAAGCTCTGGCCGCTCAGCCCCTCGACCGATCGCATCGCCCTCACCGCCTGGCGCCTCGCCGGCGAGGCCCGCGAGGAGCTAGAGCCTGTAGAAGGTCCCACTCCCGAGCTCCGCCCGCAGGAAGACCTGTTGTGCGGTGGCCGCTTCGAATCCGCGTTGCGCCGCGATCTGCGTCAGCCGCCTCTCCTCGGCGGCGCTCCCGGTCGTCTCGGGATCGCGCTCCAGGTAGTCGGCGGGGTCGAAGAAGACGGTCATTCCGGGCAGGCGGTGGGGCTGGGGGTCACCGGCAGGCTCGCTCTAACCAGGCCATCTCGCGCCGAAATCCGCACACCCCGACAGCGCTCCGTGCAACCGCATCCGACCCGCCTGGGTCGCGCTCGAAATGACTGCCACGGATCGAAAACATCGGTGTCATCGACTCTACCGCCGACCCCTGTATCCCCACCTCGCAATGCGGTGTCGCCGCCCTCGCCCGCGCGTTCATAACCCTGTTGCAGGGTATCAAAAACTGCCAATTTGCAGGGAAAACACAGGTTGGATTGACATCGCGCCCCGCATCTGGTCCAATTACCCCAGCGATCCAGAGACGCAGATGTCTGCGTTCCTGGTTTGCAACACAGGGAAACCGAGTCGCCAAAGGGGCCGCATGGGAGCGGTTCGGCAGGGGCTCAAGGGACAAGGAGAGAGCACGTGAATAGGAAAGCCAACGCATCGCCTGCGAGATCGAGTTTGGCGATGTCCACCAAGCCACGCAGGCGAAGCGCGATCACCGCCCTCTTCGCGGCGGCGATCGTCCTCCTCCTGGCCATCCCGGCCGCCGCCTCAGCCGACCCGCTCGGTGAAATCACCGAGTACAGCACCGGCCTCAATGTCGGTGCCAAACCGCTGGGGATCGCCCTCGGCCCCGACGGCAACCTCTGGTTCACCGACAGGGGCACCTCCAGGGCGATCGGCCGCATCACCCCCTCCGGCACGATCACCGAGCTCGCCGCCGGTGAACAGCCTGGCGGTGAAGGAAACAACGTCGAACCGCTGGGGATCGCCCCGGGCTCCGACGGCAACGTTTGGTTCACCGACCCGGGCGGCATAGTTAACCCCGGTTGGCCGATGTTCGGCCGCGTTACCCCCGCCGGCGTAATCACCGAGTTCGGCAAATTCCCACCCCTCGCGGTGGGCCTTCCGGAAAATAGCGCTCCGCTGGGGATCGCCGCCGGCCCCGACGGCAACCTCTGGTTCACCGATCCGGCTGGCGTGGCAACCACCGGCGAAACTGCGATCGGCCGCATGACCCCCTCCGGCACGGTCACCTTGTTCAGCACCGGACTCCAGTCGAATAGCGTTCCGCTGGGGATCGCCGCCGGCCCCGACGGCAACCTCTGGTTCACCGACCAGGGCGGCTTCTACGCTGGCAGCACCAACAAGATCGGCCGCATCACCCCCTCCGGCGTGATCACCGAGTTCTCAGTCCCCGCCGGTGTCATTCCCGGCGACAACCACACGTTCAACAACCCCCCCGAGGGGATCGCTCCTGGCCCCGACGGCAACGTCTGGTTCGCCGAGCAGAGCGGCGTTAACGAGAAACAGACGGTCACGCTCGAAGGCTCCGGCACACTCGGCGGCACGTTCACGCTTACCTTCAAAGGACAGACCACTTCCGCTATTTCGGCTACTGCCACGACTACGACAGTGAAGAGTGCCCTCGAAGCCCTTTCGACGATCGGCACCGGCAACGTGAAAGTTTCCGTGGCGGGATCCAACCCCAAGACCTACTCGGTCACCTTCCAGGGCGCCCTCGCCAGCACCGACGTCGAAGTGATGACCTGCGGCGCTGGAAGCCTTACACCGGCTGGCGCCACCTGCACGGTCGCAACGCCAATATCCGGGGTCACCAACAAGATCGGCCGCATCACCCCCTCCGGCACGATCACCGAGTACAGCACCGGCCTCAATGCCGCTGCCAAACCGGCGGAGATCGCCCTCGGCCCCGACGGCAACCTCTGGTTCACCGACGAAGGCGTGACCAAGGCGATTGGCCGCATCACCCCCTCCGGCACGATCACCGAGTACAGCACCGGCCTCCAGGCGAGCAACGGCAGCAAACCGAGTTCCATCGCCCCCGGCCCCGACGGCAACCTCTGGTTCACCGACGAGGGCACCACCGCGGCGATCGGCCGGATCGGCACCGCACCCCCCAAGCAGACCCTCACGGTTTCAGACACCGGTGCCGGCACCGGCGAAGTGACCAGCTCACCGGCCGGAATCACCTGCGGCGGCGACTGCGAAGAGGAATACGAAGAAGGCACCCCGGTCACCCTGACCGCCAGCGCGGCGGGCGGCTCCGTCTTCACCGGTTGGTCGGGCAGCGGCTGCTCGGGCACCGGCACCTGCGAAGTGACGATGAGCGCAGCCAAAGAAGTCGAAGCCCAATTCGAACCAAGCTACGTCCTCAAGGTCGTAAAAACCGCCGGCAGCGGAACCGTCGTCAGTACCTCCTCCGCCGGGATCAACTGCGGCTCCGAATGCCAAGCGCCGTTCAAAAAAGCCAGCACGGTGACCCTCACCGCCAGCCCGGCAGCCGGCTACACGATCAACAGCTGGTCGGGTTGCAAAGCCAAACCCACCGCGCTCACCTGCACGGTGGAAATGGACAAAGGGACGACGGAAAAACCCAAAGAAGTCAAAGTCTCGTTCCTCGCGATCCCGTCCTTCTCGATCGAAAAGGCCGGCTCGGGAGCGGGCAAAGTCAGCGCGACGGGCATTAGCTGCGACGAAAGCTGCTCCAAAGCATCGGCAGCGATCAAATCCAGCACCGTCGTGCTGGTCAAAACCACGGCCGCCAAAGGCTCCGAAGCCGCCGTCTTCCTCGAAGGCGAAGGCTCGGCTGCGGTCGGCGTCTGTGAAGGCGAAAGCGCGGGTCCCTGCACCTTCCCGATCTCCGCAGACAGCTCGGTGAAAGTGAAATTCAACCCGATCCCGACCAAAACCCTGACCGTCAACCTGACCGGCTACGGCGCCTACAAAGGCAAAGTGGCCGGCAAAGGCATCGTCAAAGGCCTGCTCGGCGCGGCGATCAGCTGCGGCTCGGGCTGCTCCACCCAGACCGAGTCGTTCTTCTCGACCGACGAAGTCACGCTGACCGCAACCGTGCCGACGGGCTACGCGTTCGGCGGCTGGACGGGTTGTGACTCAGAACCCGCTCCCCTCGAAGAAGGCAAACCAAAACGGTGCCTGGTGGCGACGAGCTCCAACAAAACGGTCTCGGCGGAATTCAAATAAGCGAGGCATAGAGACCAAGACAAAGCCAAAGAAGCAACCCGACCTCGACTGCCGCGGGGGGACCAGATCCCCCCGCGGCAGCCTCGCGACCAGGGGGGCGCGATCGGAGGACTGGGCAGAAGCACCGAATGAGAAGGACCCGCAGCCAGGAGGCGGGCGCAGGGAGAGAAGACAAACAAGACACCGCCCGGCCAGGGGGCTCGCACAGCTAGGAAAGGGAGCGAGCCGCGGCGAGGGGCTCAAGGAGAAGGAGATACGCGATGTTCTCGCTACTACGCAAACGCTTCGGGATCCCCGGGATCGTCTCGGTGATCGCCCTCGTCCTCGCAATGACCGGCGGCGCCTGGGCTGCCAGCCACTACATCGTCACCTCGACCAAGCAGATCAAGCCCAGCGTGCTCAAACAGCTCAAGGTGCCCGGCCCGACCGGTCCCGTGGGGCCCGCAGGCACGAATGGGACGAACGGGACGAACGGCGCCCCCGGTGAAAAAGGCGAAAAAGGCGCACCGGGCGAAAAAGGGCCAAAAGGGGACACCGGCGCTCCTGGCAAAGACGGCACCTTCAGTACCGAACCGCTTCCAAGTGGCCAGTCGCTGACCGGCGTGTGGGCTATCGGCGGCGCGATAAGCAGCAGCGTCGACCCGTTCGTTTCGATCTCGTACCCGATTCGGGTTGCGCCCTTCCCGACCGTCAACTACATCTCAACAGGTGGCTATTCAGAAGGGGTACTCATCAACCCCGAAACGGGAGTGGCCACATTTCCCGCGGTCGAAACCGAACTAGAAGCGAACTGTCCCCCGAGCGGCTCTCCGGCGGAACCGATAGCTGAACCGGGCAACCTCTGCGTGTACGCGGAAATCGAAGAAAAGGCGCATTTTGACGCGACAGGACTCCTCCTTGGATCTAGGAAAGCGTCGGTGAAAAGCCCCGACCCGGAGAGCGGCGCTGTGCTGCCCTTCGCTCTCGCCGAAACACCAGGTGGAGTCGCCAGGGGCTCCTGGGCGGTGACCGCCGAATAGCTCCGGCTGGGTAACCGACCCCATCCGATCCAAAGCCCGGGCGGCTCACAGCGAGCCGCCCGGGGTGGGGTTTCGGGACAACACAAGATCCACAGCAACGCAAACCGTTATCGACAACCACACCACACCACACCACACCACGACCGAATGCCGAGAACTCACCACAACGCCGAACTGGGAACGCTCGTGACTAGAACGCGAAAGCCACTGACCGGCGCCTTCAGCCGAGCCGTCGCGCCACTTGCCCTCCTCGTGTTGACCCTCGGCATCCTCGTCGGGCCAGCGGCGACCTCTGCCCAGGCCGCCGACCAGCACGTCTTCGACGCCGGCCTCTCGCTCACCGGCAACTGCACCACCTCGACCGCCGACTCGGTCCCCGACCCCGGCTGCCCCTACCCCGCCGACCACCAGCCCAAGGCCTTCAACGACGCCTGCGGCGTCGCCACCGACCCCCTCGGCTACATCTACGTCGCCAGCGCCGGCGCCCCCTTCGTCGTCGACGACCGCATCGACGTCTTCGACCCCTCCGGCCACTTCGTCACGGAGATTGCCGGGAGCGAGGATCAGGTCTGCCGCCTCGCCGTCGACTCCCAGGGCCGCATCTATGCGACCAAGGTCGGAGAAAAGGTCATCCGCTACACCCCGGCCCCGGGCTCATACCCTCCCACCCCCGGCAGCGACTACGGCGCCGCGGTTGATTTCGCAAGCGGCGGCGGCGGCGCTACCGGGGTCGCGATCGACCCGACCAACGACTACGTCTACGTCGCAACCCCCGGCGGGGTGAGGGAGTACGACCCGGCCGGCAACCTCCTCGCCACCCTCGCCGGCAGCGGGACCGACGTCGCCGTCTGGCACCGAGGCGCCAACTTCGACATCTACACCGTCGACAGCTCCGGTACCGCCCGCGTCTATGACGGCGTCGATCACCACCTCGTCCGCACCGTCACCGGCGCCACCACCGATACGCAGGCCTATCCCTACGCCTCGATCGCCGTCGACCAGGCAAACGGCGACTTCTACGTCGGAGAGATCGCCCAACAGCGTCGCGTCAACCAGTTCAGCGCCGCCGGCGACCTGATCGGCAGGATCGCCTATGACCCCTTCCGCAACGCCAACGACGCCTCCGACCTCGCCCTCGACGGCTCCACCGCCTCGCCCAACCAGGGCTACCTCTACGTCACCTCCGGCGTCACCTCCGGCGCCCACGCCTTCGCCTTCGCCCCGCTCGACATCCACCCCCCCGCGGTCTCCGGCCAGGCCACCTCCCGGATCTCCACGACCACCGCCACCCTCGAGGGCACCCTCACCGCGAACGGCGCCGACACCGCCTACCGCTTCGAGTACACCGACGACGCCGACTTCCAGGCCAACGCCTGGGCCAACGCCACCAGCGTCCCGATCCCTGACGGCCAGCTCGGCGCCGATCAGCCGCCCGCCACCGCCGTCTCCGCGCCGATCGCCGGCCTCCAGCCCGACACCACCTACCACTTCCGCCTCGTCGCCACCAACCACTGCAACCCCCTCCTCGACCCCGGCCAGGAGTGCACGACCGAGGGTCCCGACACCAGCTTTGCCACCTACCCCGAGCCCCAGCTCTCGCCGGGCTGCCCCAACGCGGCCTTCCGCACCGGCCCCTCGGCCTACCTTCCCGACTGCCGCGCCTACGAGCTGGTCACCCCGCCCGATTCCAACGGCATGGTGCCGCTCTGGGCGACGACTGGAAACATCGATATCTCGCTTGCCGCCCCGGGCGGGGGGAGCCTCCTCTTCGCCAGCGATAATGGCGCCCTCCCCGGGCCCGGGGGCAACGGCAAATTCGACGCCTACCGAGCCCAGCGCGGCGCCGGCGGCTGGGCAAGCCAGAACGTCAGCCCCTCGGGCGCCCAGGCGAGGTATCCCGAGGCGCTCGCCGCCTCGCCCGACCACGCCTACCTGCTCTGGGAGGTCGCTGCTCCGCGTGGCGGCAGCCTCGACATCGGCGGCATCAGCGGCGCCAGCAACTACGTCCGCACCCCCGACGGCAGCTTCGAGCTCGTCGGCCGAGCCGACCCGGGGTTCGAGGACGACCCGGGCACGGAGCCGCTCTGGATCACCGCCGGTGCCGGCCACACGATCTTCAGGACCGGCGGTACTGTCTCTAGCTCGGCCCCACAGCTCAGGGCCGACGCCCCGCCGACCGGCACCGATGCGCTCTATGATCGCACCCCCGCCGGCCTCCACACCGTCTCGCTGCTCCCCGGCAACCTCACTCCGGCCGCTGGCCGAAACGCCAGATACCAGGGTGCCTCCGCCGACGGCACGGTCGTGCTGTTCCGCCTCGGCATAGACGACGGCTCGACTCCCCTCTACGCCCGCGTCGACAACGCCGACACCTACCAGCTCGCCGCCGGCTCCTCCGCCGCCGGCTCCGCCACCTTCAGCTGCGAAGACGGGACCACCGACTCCGCCACCGAAAGCTTCCAGTGGCTCAGAAACGGCACCCCGATTCCCGGCGCCACCCTCTCCACCTACACGACCACCGCGGCCGACGCCGGCACCGTGGTCCAGTGCCAGCTCTTCAACGTCAATCCGAACGCCGGCGCCACCGAGGTCGGCGACTATGTCCCTTTGACCCCGGCCGCGGCCTCGCCCCCGACCGCGCCGCCGCGGCCGTACGCCGCGCCGAGCACGAGCGGCAGCCTCAGCGTTCCGGGGCCGGCGGCCGACCGGACCCTGACCTGCGTCCCCGGCAGCTGGGGGGGCAGCCCCACCTTCGCCTACCAGTGGTACAAGAGCGGCGTCGCCATCCCCGGCGCCACTCTCTCGACCTTCACCGTCACGGCGGGCAGCCTCACCGCCCCGGCAACCTTCCAGTGCAGGATCACCGGCACCAACGCAGGTGGCGGTCTCAGCATCGCCTCGGGCAAGCTCGACACCAGCCCCGCCCCTAGCCCCGCCGCTCCCACCATCACCCCGAAAAGCCGCAACGTGACCGTGCAACCGGCGGGCGCCTCGCAGAACGGCGACAGGGTCTTCTACATGCTGAACGGCAACCTCCACGCCTTCGACACCGGCACCCAGGCCGACGACCAGATCACCACCACGGGCGACATCACCCCCGTCAACATCTCCGCCGACGGCTCCCACGTCTACTTCACCTCCCCCTCCCAGCTCGATGGGCAGGCCGGTGTCGCCGCTCAGCCCAACCTCTACCTCTGGGACGGCTCGACCATCAAGTTCATCGCCACGCTCGACCCCGCCGACGTAGCCCTCGCCTACGGTCCCGGCGGAGGCGAGCTGCCGAGCCTCGCCCGCTGGGTCGGCTTCGCCGCCTCACACTCCAACTCGGCGCTCGATTCCTCCCGCTCGACCCCCGACGGCACGGCCCTGGTCTTCGAGTCGAAGGCCCGGCTCACCGCCTACGACAACGCCGGCCACACCGAGATCTACCGCTACCACGCCGGCGATCCGGGCCCGACCTGCGTCTCCTGCAACCCGACCGGGACCCCCGCCGGCTCCGACGCCCGGCTTCAGAGCGTCGCGTCGAATCCGGACACCCCCTTCGCTCCGCTGTCGCCGACCACGCCCGTCGCCAACCTCGCCGCCGACGGCAACAGTGTCTTCTTCGAGAGCGATGATCGCCTTGTCACCGGCGACACCGACGGGCTCTCCGACGTCTATGAGTGGAAGGCCGAGGGAACCGGCGGTTGCACGCGGCCCGCCGGCTGCATCGCGCTGATCTCCTCCGGGCAGAGCGCCACCCCCAACTACCTCTACGCGGTGACCCCCGACGGCTCAGACGTCTTCTTCCGCACCACCGACAGCCTCCTCCCCTCCGACACCGACGGCGGCGTCCCCTCGATCTATGACGCCCACCTCGGGGGCGGCTTCGCGACCGAATCGACCACGCCCCCCTGCGTAGGCGACGCCTGCCAGGGCCAGGCGAGCGCCCCGCCCGCCCCCCCGGGCGCCGCCAGCGCCGGCCTCAGCGGCCCCGGCAACCTCGAGCCCCGACCCCGCTGCGCCAAGGGCAAGCATCGCGTCGTGCGCAGCGGCAAGGCGCGCTGCGTGACCAAGCGTCACAAAAAGCACCACCATAGGAGGGCGGCACGATGAGGCGCCTCGCCGCACTGCTCGCCACGGCCGCTCTTGCCGCGACCGCCGCCGCTCCTGCCCAGGCCGCCCCCGCCGACTACGGGATCGACTCCTTCGGCGCCTCGCTCTCCAGCCCCCAGGCCGGCGCCCACCCCGACTTCACCACCACCTTCGCCCTCAACAAGGACCCCAGCGGCCGACCCTGGGCGCCGAGCCGAAGCCTCGCCTTCGACCTCCCCCCGGGCCTCGTCGGCAACCCGGCCGCCTTCCCCACCTGCAGCGCCCTCCAGCTCACGACCACCGCCCAGTTCTTGGCGGGGGTCGAGCAGAACGTCTGCCCGATCGACTCCCAGGTCGGCGTCGCGGAGGTCGAGATCTTCAGCCTGCTGGGCGGCGCCGGCTTCGAGCATGATCGAGCCGATCTACAACATGCCCTCCCCGGGCGACGACGTCGTCGCCAGGCTCGGCTTCGTCGCGGCATTCATCCCGACCTTCATCGACATCCGCCTCGACCCCGAAACGGGCTACGGCCTCACCGCCAGCCTGGAGGGCCTCTCCTCCGCGGAGATCGTCGGGTCCTCGACCACGACCCTCTGGGGGGTGCCGGCCGACCCCAACCACGACTCTCTTCGCATCACCCCCTACGAGGCGCTCAGATGCAGCAACGACCCCTGCACCGCCCCGGGCGGCCTGCCCCGCCACAGCGACCTCCTGCCCGTTCCCTTCATGACCAACCCGACTAACTGCGCCGACGCCAAGCAGCTGACCATGACTGCCGCCAGCTACGAGCTTCCCGACCAGCCCCGCACCGCCACCACGGAGCTCCCCGCGATCACCGGCTGCGGCCTGCTCGACTTCAGGCCACAGATCTCCCTGCTGCCGACCACCAGGCAGGCCGACTCCCCCTCGGGCATGGACGTCACCCTCTCCCTGCCCCAGGAGGGCCTCGTCCACCCCAACCTGCTCGCCGAGGCCAACCTGAAGAAGGTCGTCACCAGACTGCCCGAAGGGATGACCCTCAACCCCGCGGCGGCCAATGGCCTGGGCGCCTGCAGCGAGGCCCAGATCGGCCTCAAGGAAGAGGGTCCGCCCATCCGCTTCAACGCCACCCAGCCCACCTGCCCGGACTCCGCCAAGGTCGGCAGCGCGGAGATCAAGACCCCGCTCCTGCCCGAACCGATCCAGGGCTCCCTCTACATCGCCAGCCCCGAGGCCAACCCCTTCCACACCCTGCTCGCCGGCTACCTGGTCGCCCAGGGCCAGGGGGCGACGATCAAGCTCGCCGGGCGCTTCGACACGGATCCCCAGACCGGTCGCATCACCGCTACCTTCGACGAGAACCCCCAGCAGCCCTTCGACGAAGTGAAGCTGCACTTCAAGGTCGGCGCGCACGGGGTGCTGATCACCCCGCCGACCTGCGACTCCTACGGGATCGAATCCAAGCTCTCGCCCTGGTCGGCCACCGACCCTGAAAACCCCACCCCGGCAGAGACGGTCAGCTCGACCAGCGTCTTCGCGATCGACTCGGGCCCCGAAGGCGGCCCCTGTCCCTCCGGGCAGTTCGACCCGAGCCTCGAAGCCGGGGCCACCAACCCCCTCGCCGGCCGCTACAGCCCCCTCGTGTTGCGCCTCACCCGCAAAGACGGCACCGGGCGCCTCGCCGGGCTCAGCGTCACCCTGCCACCCGGCCTGACCGGCAAGCTGGCCGGCATCCCCCCCTGCCCGCAGGGCGCGATCGAAGCCGCCGAAGCGCGCAGCGGCCTCGGCCAGGGGGCGGGGGAGACCTCAAGCCCCTCCTGCCCCGCGGCCAGCCAGGTGGGAACGGTCGTGGCCGGAGCGGGGGCGGGGCCCACCCCCTTCTACGTCGACACCGGCAGGGCCTACCTAGCCGGCCCCTACAACGGCGCCCCGCTCTCCCTGGTGGTCGTCGCCCCCGCGCTGGCCGGTCCCTTCGACCTCGGCGACGTGGTGGTCCGGGCGGCCCTGCGGGTCAATCCCGAAACCGCCCAGGTGACCGCCGTCTCGGGCCTGCCGAGGATCCTGCACGGCATCCCGCTCGACCTGCGCGACGTGCGGGTCCTGCTCGACCGCCCCGGCTTCACCCTCAACCCGACCAGCTGCGAGCCGATGTCCTTCGCCGGCACGGCCGGCTCCGGGCAGGGAGCGAGCGCGCCGCTTGAAGCGCGCTTCCAGGTGGGCGGCTGCCGCGGCCTCGGCTTCAAGCCGAAACTTGGCCTGCGGCTCTTCGGCGCCACCCGCCGCGGCTCCCACCCGAAGCTGCAGGCGACCCTGAAGGCACGGCCCGGCGACGCCAACATCGCTCGGGCCCAGGTCACCCTGCCCCATTCGGAGTTCCTCGACCAGGCCCACATCGGGACGGTCTGCACCCGCGTGCAGTACGCGGCCGCCGGCGGCAACGGCGCCGGCTGCCCGCCCGCCTCGGCCTACGGCCACGTCACCGCCTACACGCCGCTGTTCGACCAGCCGCTGGAAGGCCCGGTCTACCTGCGCTCCTCCTCCCACAACCTGCCCGACCTGGTCGCCGCCCTGCACGGGCCTCCCTCGCTGCCGATCCAGATCGAAGCGGTGGGGAGGATCGACTCTGCCAAGGGCGGCATCCGCACCAGCTTCGAATCGATCCCCGACGCTCCCCTGAGCGAAGTGATCCTCGAAATGGAAGGTGGCAAGAAGGGCCTGATCGTCAACAGCACCAACCTCTGCGCCGGGGTCCACCGCGCCACCGCGAACCTGAGCGCCCACAACGGCAGGGCCGACAAGCTGGCCCCCGCGGTGCGGGCGGTCAAGTGCAGGAAGCCAAAGCGCAAGAAGCAGGCCAGCCACCACCGCCACGGCAAGGGCAAGAGCCACCGCAAGGCGACCCACCGATGAGAAGGAGAACGATGTCCCCGGCGCGTCCACGCAGCACCCACCTCGCCCTCGCCTCGCTCCTCGCGACCCTGATCGCCCTCGCTCTCGCCCTGGCCATCCCGGCTGCCGCTTCGGCGGACTTCGAACTGACGTTCGACATCGAAGGCAACGGCGCCGGCACGTTCGAATGCGAAGTCGACGAAAGCACGCCCGAAGCATGCGAATCGGGGGATGAATTCCCCGCAGGCGCCGAACTGGCCATTTACGCCGAACCCGAAGAAGGCTCCGTATTCGTTGATTTCTCGGGTCCCTGCGGCCCCGCAGTCTGCGAGTTGGAAATGAACGAAGACCAAATCGTCACAGCCACCTTCGAACTCGAAGAATTCGAACTCAGGGTCGAAACCGAAGGCGAAGGCGAAGGCTTGGTCGAATGCCAGATCAACAAAGGAACCTGGGAACTCTGCCCGGAAAGCGAACTGTATCCCTACGAAACCGAAGTGACCCTGTACGCCGAAAATGAAGAAGGCTCCGAATTCGTCGAATGGGGCGGAGACGAATGCTTTGGCATCGAAGTGGAATGCGAACTGACCATGAACGAAGAACACGAAGTCATCGCGTTCTTCGAACACGAAGAATTCGAACTTACGGTTTGGACCAACGGCGAAGGCGAAGGCTTCGTCGAATGCGAAGTCGACGGTGGGTTCATCGAACCCTGCTGGATAAGCGAAATATACCCCTACGGGACCGAAGTGCGCCTCTATGCCGAACCCGAAGAAGGCTCCGAATTCGTCGAATGGACCGGCTGCGACAATGTCGTCGGCAACGAATGCGAAGTCGAAATGACCGAAGAAAAGACGGTCGAAGCCTTCTTTAAATTCAAAGCGGAAGAATTCGAACTCGAAGTCTCGGTCACCGGCGAAGGCAAAGTCGACGCCAACTCCGGGGCGATCGTCAACTGCCGCGAAGGCAGCGGCGTCTGCTCCGACGAATACGTCGAAAACACCGAAGTCACCCTCACCGCGACCCCCGACCTCGGCAACGAATTCGTCGAATGGACCGGCTGCGACAACGTCGTCGGCAACGAATGCGAAGTCGAAATGACCGAAGAAAGGACGGTCGAAGCGATCTTCGAAGGCGGACCGCTGACAGAATTCGAACTCGAAGTCTCGGTCACCGGCGAAGGCAAAGTCGACGCCAACTCCGGGGCGATCGTCAACTGCCGCGAAGGCAGCGGCGTCTGCTCCGACGAATACGTCGAAAACACCGAAGTCACCCTCACCGCGACCCCCGACCTCGGCAACGAATTCGTCGAATGGACCGGCTGCGACTCCGAACCGGGCGGCAACTGCAAAGTGAAAATGGACGAACCGAAGTCGGTTACGGCCGAATTCGCCCCGATGCCGCCGCCCGAAGAATTCGAACTCGAAGTCACCGTCACCGGCGAAGGCAAAGTCAGCGCCAACTCCGGGGCGATCGTCAACTGCCGCGAAGGCAGCGGCGTCTGCTCCGACGAATACGTCGAAAACACCGAAGTCACCCTCACCGCGACCCCGGACCTCGGCAACGAATTCGTCGAATGGACCGGTTGCGACTCCGAACCGGGCGGCAACTGCAAAGTGAAAATGGACGAACCGAAGTCGGTTACGGCCGAATTCGGCCCGATGCCGCCGCCCCCGGTTGTCACCACCGACCCCGAGGGCACGGTCACCCAGACCACTGCGGTCCTGAACGGCCACGTCGACAACGAAGGCGCATCGCTCGGCTCGGCCTGCTCCTTCCAGGTGACCCTGGCCACCGACCCGACCTACGCCTCAGCCACCACGGTGCCCTGCACCACGACCCCGGTGACGGGCACCTCCAACACCGCCGTCACGGCCACCGCAACCAGCCTCACCGCCAACACCGCCTACATCTACCGCGTCCGCGCCACCAACGCCGGCGGCGGCCCCGTGAACGGCTCCTCTGAGCCGTTCACGACCCTGCCCAACGCCCCGGTTGTCACCACCGACCCCGAGGGCACGGTCACCCAGACCACTGCGGTCCTGAACGGCCACGTCGACAACGAAGGCGCATCGCTCGGCTCGGCCTGCTCCTTCCAGGTGACCCTGGCCACCGACCCGACCTACGCCTCAGCCACCACGGTGCCCTGCACCACGACCCCGGTGACGGGCACCTCCAACACCGCCGTCACGGCCACCGCAACCAGCCTCACCGCCAACACCGCCTACATCTACCGCGTCCGCGCCACCAACGCCGGCGGCGGCCCCGCGAACGGCTCCTCTGAGCCGTTCACGACCCTGCCCAACGCCCCGGTTGTCACCACCGACCCCGAGGGCACGGTCACCCAGACCACTGCGGTCCTGAACGGCCACGTCGACAACGAAGGCGCATCGCTCGGCTCGGCCTGCTCCTTCCAGGTGACCCTGGCCACCGACCCGACCTACGCCTCAGCCACCACGGTGCCCTGCACCACGACCCCGGTGACGGGCACCTCCAACACCGCCGTCACGGCCACCGCAACCAGCCTCACCGCCAACACCCCCTACATCTACCGCGTCCGCGCCACCAACGCCGGCGGCGGCCCCGTGAACGGCTCCTCTGAGCCGTTCACGACCCTGCCCAACGCCCCGGTTGTCACCACCGACCCCGAGGGCACGGTCACCCAGACCACTGCGGTCCTGAACGGCCACGTCGACAACGAAGGCGCATCGCTCGGCTCGGCCTGCTCCTTCCAGGTGACCCTGGCCACCGACCCGACCTACGCCTCAGCCACCACGGTGCCCTGCACCACGACCCCGGTGACGGGCACCTCCAACACCGCCGTCACGGCCACCGCAACCAGCCTCACCGCCAACACCCCCTACATCTACCGCGTCCGCGCCACCAACGCCGGCGGCGGCCCCGTGAACGGCTCCTCTGAGCCGTTCACGACCCTGCCCATCGCCCCGGTTGTCACCACCGACCCCGAGGGCACGGTCACCCAGACCACTGCGGTCCTGAACGGCCACGTCGACAACGAAGGCGCATCGCTCGGCTCGGCCTGCTCCTTCCAGGTGACCCTGGCCACCGACCCGACCTACGCCTCAGCCACCACGGTGCCCTGCGCCACGACCCCGGTGACGGGCACCTCCAACACCGCCGTCACGGCCACCGCAACCAGCCTCACCGCCAACACCGCCTACATCTACCGCGTCCGCGCCACCAACGCCGGCGGCGGCCCCGTGAACGGCTCCTCTGAGCCGTTCACGACCCTGCCGATCACCCACACCCTCACCGTCAACAAAACGGGCAGCGGTTCAGGCTCGGTGACCTGCAACGGCACTAGCTGCGCTTCGACCTACGCCAACGGCACCAAAGTAACCCTGGCAGCCTCGGCGGCCTCCGGCTCCAGCTTCGCCGGCTTCAGCGCCGCCAGCGGCTCGGCCGCCAGCTGCTCGAGCACGCCCTGCACCTTCACGATCGAAGCCGACACCACGGTGACGGCGACCTTCACCGCCAATCCGGCGCCCACCTGCGCCACCGACCCGTCGCTTTGCCCGCCCCCCGCAGAAGGCACCGCCAAGGCCGCCGCCTCCGCTCCCGTCAGCGGCGGCAAGGCTGCGCTCAAGCTCAGCTGCTCCGGCGGCGCCTGCAAGGGCACGCTCAAGCTCACCGCCAAGGTCAAGCAGGGCAAGAAGACCAAGAACGTCGTCATCGGCAAGGCCTCCTTCGGCCTCGCCACGGGCGCCTCCACGACGCTCAGCGTCAAGCTCTCCGGTCCGGCCAAGCAGGAACTGGCCAAGGGCAAGACGGTCAAGGCGAAGCTGAGCGGGACCGGGATTACCGCTTCCACGGTCAAGCTGAAGCCCGCCAAGCCCGCCAAGAAGAAGCATTAAGCGCCCCACGACGTTCTCCGGCAGCGTTAAGTACAACGTTCCTCTGGCCCCTGTCTGCGCGTGTCGGCCAAATCGGCAGGCGATGGCCGACATGCTCAACAGGTGGAGATGCCCGTGATGCCGCCTATCCTCTCGGGAGTGGCAACGCAACTCGACGACGCCCTCTCCCAAGCCGCGCTCAACGATGCCGAGCGCCGCATCGTCGAGCGCCTGGTGGCCCGCCTGCGCGAGACGCTCGGCGGCGATCTGCTGGCGGTCTGGCTCTACGGCTCCCGCGCTCGCGGCGAGGCCGACCCGGCCGAGACAGACCCCGACCGCCGCTCCGACGTCGACCTGATAGCGGTCGTGGCCCCCGGGCGCGGCGCCTCCGACGTCGCTTGGGAGGCGCAACCGCAACTTGAAGCGATCGCCGACGCCGAGGGCGACAGCCCCGTCTACTACTCCCTGCGCTTCTACGACGCCGAGTTCCTCCGCGAGCGCCGCGCGATTCGCGACTTCTTCTTCCAGGAGGTCGACCGCGACAAGCTCATCCTCCACGGCGACGCCCTGCCCGAATACCGTGGAGCGACGGAGGGAGAGGGATGAGCCCGCGCTCGGAGGAGTTCATCGACCAGGCGCGCGAGCGACTTGGCGCCGCGCGCGAAGCGCTCGCCGCCGGCCACCGCGCCGTCGCCGTCAGCGTCGCCTACTACTCGATGCTCTACGCGGCTCGGGCCTCGCTCTCCGAGGACGACGAGAACGCCCGCACCCACCGTGGCACCTGGAACGTGTTCCGGATCAAGTACGTGACCACCGACGCCTTCGACGCCGCCCTCTTCACCCTCGCTCAGCACGCCCAAGTCGCCCGCGAGGGGGGCGATTACGCGGCCGTCACGCCCAGCGAGGAGGACGCCCGCCGCTACGTGGAGGGCGCCGCCGACTTCCTCGCGGCCGTAGAGCAGATGCTGAACGCCGACAGGTAGGCGGTCGACAAGCATGCCCGGACGCGGGAGCGAGGTCGCGAGATCTCCGGTTGTGATGAGCGCGGCCTCGCGGGAGCGGAGGACATGCGCCCGGCGGCGGGCGATGGCCGACATGCTCGACAGAAAGAGATGCCCGTGAGTCCGCCTATCCTTTGCGGAGTGCCGATCCAGCTCGACAACGTCCTCTCGGGAGTCGCGCTCAACGACACCGAGCGCCGCGTGGTGGAGCGCATCGTCGCCCAGCTGCGGGATGCGCTGGGCGACGATCTGCTGGCGGTCTGGCTCTACGGCTCTCGCGCCCGCGGCGAGGCGGATCCGACCGAGACCGACTTCGACCGCCGCTCGGACATCGACATGATGGCGATCGTCGATCCCCGGCGCGATGCCGGCGCGTTCAAGTGGGACTTCACGCCAAAGCTGATCGAGGCGGTCGAAGTGGAGGGCGACTCCCCGCCCTTCTACTCCCTCCACATCTACGACGCCGAGTGGCTGCGCAACCGCCGCCGGATCCGCAGCTTCTTCTTCCAGGAGGTCGACCGCGACAAGCTGATCCTCGCCGGTGGCGACCTGGAGGGAGACGAGTACAGGTGAGCCCACGCTCCGAAGAGCTCATCGACTCCGCCCGGGCCAGGTTGACCGGTGCTCGCCACGCGCTCAGCGCCGGCGACCTCGACCTTGCGGTCAGCGCCGCCTACTACGCGATGCTCTACGCGGCCCGCGGCGCCCTCTCGGAGAAGGATGAACACGCCCGGCGCCACGGGGGGACTTGGGGTCTCTTCCACCGCCGCTTCGTTGCCAACGGGGCCTTCGACCAGCACTTGCACGCGCTCGCTCAGCAGGCGCAGGAAGCTCGGGAGGGCGCCGACTACGAAGCCAAGACGCCGCCCGCGGCCGAGGCCGAGCGCTACGTCGAGGGAGCCGCCGAGTTCCTCGCCGCCGTCGAGGCGATGCTCGGCGAGGCTTCAGATTGATGACGCGCCTGAATGCCACCGAGGTCGCCAGGGAGTTCTCCGCCGTGGCGAAGGCGAAAAAGCGCCGCCACGGTTAGTCAGACGAGTTCCAGCGGGTTCCCGGCCTCGCCGTCGTACCGCTCTGATCTCGGGCCGGGCAGCATCTCCGGCGCGCGCTCGGCGTCGCCCTCCATCAGCTTCGCCGACACGAGGGAGTCGATTGCCACTGCTCTACCCGGCGCGCTGCGTACCATTCGCCGAAGCATGGCTACCTCGCTAACGACGCCCTCTGAGTGGCTTGCGGCCAACCCCCCCCCTCCGGGACGGCTGACCGCCACCCTCGCCGGCGTAGCCGGGCGTGTCCGTGCCGGCGAGGAGTTCCACCACGCCGTGCGCGAGTTCCTCGACGAGTTCGCGCTGCGAGGCGACGATCGCTCGCGGGCCAAAGCGATCGCGGAGCGGCCCGCGGACACCGGCAAGCGCCGCCACGACGCCTACCTCGGCGCGCTGGCGGAGCACCTCGCGGCGGTTCACGGCCTGAGCCGGCCGGGGTGGTCGGTCGAGCCCGGGCGCTTTCTGGACCGCTTCTGGTTCGTCAGCGATGTACCCGGCTTCCGCGCGGTGGCGATCGCCCAGGCCCCGGCCGCCTTCCGGCGCCGCGGCGTCTTCGTGCCCGAGCGCTCCCTGCACCGCGTCTGAGCGATGGACCGCGCTGAGATCACCCGCGCGCTGACGGCGCTCGCCGCGGAGCTGGAGCGGCGAGGCGTAAGCGCCGAGATGTATGTCGTCGGCGGCGCGGCGATCGCCCTCGCCTTCGACGAGCGAAGGGCAACCCGCGACATCGACGCGGTATTTGAGCCGAAGAACGTCGTCTACGAGGCGGCCGCGGTCGTCGCCGAGCAGCTCGAGCTGCCGGGAGGTTGGCTCAACGACGCCGTCAAGGGCTTCCTTGAGGGAGACGATCCGGCTGCGGCACCCGTCCTCGACCTGCCGGGGCTGCGCTGCCTCACGGCTTCCCCCGAGACCCTGCTCGCGCTCAAGGTGCTGGCGCATCGGGTCGGTGAGGACGAGGCCGACCTGCGCCTGCTCGCCGGCGAGCTGGGCCTCGAAGGAGCCGACGAGGTTCTTGCGATCGCCGAGCGGACCTACGGCGACAGACTCGACCCCGCCGCCCGCTTCTTCGTCGAACAGGTATTCAGCGGCGAATAGCTCCAGCGAGGCTGCATTCACCCTCGAGCAACCTTCACTTCGGGGTCCTCGTCGCTCCCGACGACGACACCCGCGGTCGTCGCATGCGCCGCCTCGGCGTCGTCGAGGGCCGCTTCGACCCCCTGCCCTTCGACCCCCCGGCCGCGCGCGAGTGCGGCAGGCTGTACGCGGCGGTCGCCCAACGCGGCGGCCAGCCCCGCCGGCGCGCATTCGACCTGGCGATCGCCGCCACCGCCAACGCTCACGGCGTGCCGCTGCTGACCTACAACGCAGGGGACTTCCAGATCGTCGAGGACCTCGTCGACGTCCGCGTTCCCCTATGAGCGCGACCGCGAAGGTTTCTTGCGATTGTCCAGCGCCGCCCACGCCTGGCGTACTATCTCTCCCGATGGCCACATCACGACAGAAGCCCCTTCTCGCCCCTGGCAACGAGGCCGAGTGGGCGCAGATCAACGAGGAAGAGGAGCGCCAGGAAGCCGAGTTCGCCGCCTCACTGTCGATTCCGGAGCGCTTGGAGTTCGGCCAGAAGCTCTGCGACCACGCGTTCGACTTCTACAACGCCGTTCGTGCCTCCGGCCATGGTCCCCAGCGAGATCCGCGGGCCTGACCTGGCCGGCGTCGTTGCTGACGCGAACAAGGCGGGGCTCGAACACGTTGTGATCGGCGGCTTCGCCGTCATCGCCCACGGCTACTTCCGCGCCACCAAGGACTCGGATCTGCTGGTTCCCGATGGCGCCGAGACCGAGGCGGCGATCCTGCGCTTCTTTGAGATGATCGGTGCGACCCGATTCAGCGATGGCAAGGCTCTGACCGCCGACGACGTGGCGGACGCGCACCACCTGCGTGTGGACAGCCGCCACGGCGTTATCGACATCATGCGCGGCGGCCTGCCGCCGCTGGACTACGACACCATCGCCGCTCGCGCCGTGGAGGGCACGTGGCGCGGCAGCCCGTTTCGCGTCGCCGCGCTGCGCAGCGTTGTCGGCTTCAAGCGCCTCGCCAACCGCGGCCTGGACCGCGTCGACCTCGAAAAGCTCGAAAACGCCAACGGCGAGCTGCCGATCGACCCGATCCCCGGTATCGACACGTAGTTCATCCGTAAGCACCACACCCTTGCCACTGAAGGCGGTGGTCACTCCCGGTGTCCGCCCTTGCGCGGCAAAGACACCGACGTTTATGATGGCTGTTCTCGTCGAGGCAGCGGGCAGGGATGACGAGAGCCGACCGGCGCAAGGCCGCGATGGGGAAACGGCTTCGCGACCAGATTTCTCAGGCAGGCATGAAGCACCCCGACGAGCCGGTCAAGTCGCGGCTGCCGCCCGCGTCTCCTCCTATCCTGTTGGTTATCGCCACGCAGCTGGAGAACCGCCTCGCCGCCGCCACCCTCTCCGAGGCGGAGCGCCGCATCGTTGAGCGCCTCGTCGCCCGTCTGCGCGAGGAGCTGGGCGACGACTTGCGCGCCGTCTGGCTCTACGGCTCCCGCGCTCGTGGCGAGACTCCTCATCCGGAGTCCGACGTCGACCTGCTGGTGATCGCCGACGGCGGCGACCGGCGCTACGGCGCCGCGGTGAACAAGCTGCGCTTCAAGGTCGTCGAAGCGGAAGGCGCCAGCCCCTTCTACTTCTCCGTCAAGGTCGAGGATCTCGACTGGCTGCGCCGCCGCCGCGAGATCGAGTCCTTCTTCATCCAGGAGGTCGACCGCGACAAGATCGTCCTCGCCGGGAGCGAGCTGTGAGTCCGCGCTCGCAGGAGTTCATGGACATGGCGCGCGAGCGCCTCTCGGATGCGCAGAAGATCTTCGACGTGGCGCACCCCGCACTCATCGTCAGCGCCGCCTATTACGCGATGCTCTACGCCGCGCGGGCCGCTCTCTCCGAGCGCGACTCCTACGCCAAGACCCACAGTGGGACGTGGACCCTGTTCAGCGAGCGCTTCGTCGCAACCGGCGCCTTCGATCGGGAGCTGTATGGCTTTACCGGTCGCGCCCAGGAGGCCCGCCAGGAAGGCGATTACCAGGCCAAGCCCCTCACGCCGGAGCTGGCCCGCGAACTGCTGGACGCCGCCGAGCGCTTCCTCGCCGCCATCGAAGCGATGATCGCCCCGCCAACCGACGCCGCCTCCACCGACCTCGACCCCACAGACCGAAGCCCTGCCCGCCTCGACCACTCCAAGCCCCGCCGCCACCACAAGTAGCCACAACGGCCTGTCCGTCTACACGTGCAACCCTGCCGACTTCGATGGCATCGATGGTCTCGCGGCGATCGCCGTACCCGTGCCGGAGTCGCCTTGGCGCTGAGTGGCGGGAATCGTAGCTCAAATTGCGCTACACTGGACGGGTGAGTTCTGCCTCCCATCCGCTCTCGCTTCGCCTCGGCGCCGACGGCCGGCGGGCGCTGGAGGACATCGCCCGCAAGCGCGGTCTCACCCGCGCGGAGGCGGCTCGCCAGGCGATTGCCGAGACGGCCGAGCGTGAGAGGAGGCGGTCGGGGCTCGCCGCGGAGGTCGCCCGGCTGGCAGCCGATCCCGTCGACCGCGCGGAGCGCGCGCGTGTCATGGCCGACATGGACGCGATCGCCGCCGAGTGGCCTGAGTGACGCGCGGCGATGTCTACCGCGTCCGGCTGCCGTCGCGCCGCGGCCATGAGCAGCACGGTTCTCGCTACGCCGTGCTCGTTCAGGCCGACGAGCTCCTGGGGCTCTCGACCGTGCTCGTCGCGCCCACTTCGCGTAGCGTGCGGGCGGCCACCTTTCGACCCGAGGTCGAGATCGCCGCTGAGCGCACGCGGGTAATGGTTGAGCAGCTGCGCGCCCTCGACGTGCGGCGACTCGATGACTTTGCGGGGCGCCTGAGCGCGAGCGAGATGCGCGATGTGGACGACGCCCTCTCGTTGGTCCTCGCCCTACGTTGAGCGCTCCGGCTCCTTCGCGCTCCGCGTCGACCAGCACCGTAGTGCCTGACGGCCTGGGGTTTCATGCCCAGCAGGCCGTCGAGAAGATGATCAAGGTGCCCCGAGCAGGATTCGAACCTGCGGCCTACTCCTTAGGAGGGAGTCGCTCTATCCAGCTGAGCTATCGGGGCGGGTTGGCCAATCGTAGAGCGCGCGGGTCAATTCGGCTCCAGGGTCAGCTGCCGGTCCCTCTCCGACACTCCTATCGTGAAGTTCACCATCAGGTCGGCGCGTCCCCAGAGGGCGTTGAGGCCGGCGACGAAGACTGGCTCGATCTCGAACCTTGTGTCAGGGAGACCGTCGACGAATGCCTGGCAAGGCTTCTTGGCTACCCAGGCCGATGCCGAGCCCTCCACCTGGCTCACCTCCCTCGGTTCCAGGTCGTCAACCGTGTATCCGAGTTCCTCCGCGAAGTCGATCGGCAGCACCGACCTGTCTGCCCCTGTGTCGACCAAACCAAGGATTTCGACCTCCAGACCAGGTTTGACCCCGAGCAACGTCAGTAGAAGGTACGGGCGCAGCTGTCCGTCGGGTCCACGCTTATACGGAGCGACGAGGCTCCCTTGGCGCTCCACAGCTCAGGCGATGAAGTAGCCGGCGCGGGAGCGAGGAACGGGAACGATCGCGTCCGTGGGCCTGACCTCGTCATGATCTCGCAGCGCCTTGGCGCTGAGATCACTGGCAACGACTTTGCCATTGCGAAGCGCGACCCACTTGCCCATATACGGGGCAAGATCCTCCTTCGCATCGAGCTTGGACTGGGCCTCGCGGAAGCTCTCTTGATCCTGGACTGCCATCAGCTCCTCATTCCGGCGGCTTCGCCATGTTCCTCCAATCACCATAGCGATGCAACCGAGAACGTCGGACGGAATGCCCCTTTGGGCAGCAGCGCCTTCTCGCTGCCCAAACCAGATCGAATCGCGCCTAATCCGCCGGAATCCAAAGACCGGCGAGATGCATCGCATTCGGCACCGCAAAGCCGAAACTCCCGACTCCATCGAGTCGATTAGGAGGGAGTCGCTCTATCCAGCTGAGCTATCGGGGCCGGGTTGCAAACAGCGTAGACCTTGATCGCCATCAGGCAGGCGGATAGGGCCGTACTCGGCTTCGAAGTCAGCCCAGGTCCCCGGCTCGGTGCCAAGGCGCTTGCGAATCGCCTCGAACGAGGTGTCGGAATCTGGGGAAGGAGGTTCGTCAGGGGCCAAGTTTCGGCTACTCACCGCTGCTGGCTTCGTGGTCGTCCTCTGGCTCCGGCGCGGTTGTTAGTTGCGCATCGGCCCATGCTTTGGTTTGCTCGACCAGAGTCCGCATTTCGCTTCGATCGGGGACGGCCTCTGGCTTGCGCGCATAGCGCAGCTCTGCGGCCCAGGGGCTCAGGTTCGGAAGATCGGCTGCCTGTTCGGGTTTCGGAATGCTTGCGCCGTCCAGCAGGGTGAGCAGATACGCAATGTTGTGCGTGCGCTCGAAAGAGACTTCGTTGCGCGCGAGGACTGCCTTGAGCATCTTCTCGACGGCCTGCTGGGCGTGAAACCCAAGGCCGTCGTCGGGGATGTCCTCGTCGTCGATCAGGCGGAAGAGGATCTTTTCGTCGCCGGCTGCCTTTTCCATCAGCAGCTGAGCGAGTTCGCCGCCGCTACGTGGCTCTGCCGCCAACGACCCTCCCCTCAGACAGGGCGTCGTGGATCATCGTGCCCGAAAGGCCTCCCCATTCACGTACGTGGTCTTCGCTGGCGACCACCACGTCAGCTGGCACGCCAAGTTCACCGACCAGTCTCGCGAGCCGTACCGACTCGCCAAAGTGATCCTCGACCTCCGGCTCGATGACGAGGAAGTCGACGTCGCTGTCGGACCTCTCCTCCCCACGTGCATAGGAGCCGAACAAGATGACCTTCGCATCGGTTCCGGCCGCCTCTGCCAGTGCGGCCCCGGCTTTGTCAATCGACTCGCGAGATGCCATGGCGACACGGTAGCGGAGCACACCGCCGACAAGGCAATCCATTGGGCAGCGGCTGCCCAAATCCAGGTCGATCGCGCGCAATCGAAGTGAATCTCGGCTTGCAGGGTGCGTGGTGCATTCGGCTCTGCGGCGGCGAAAAGCACGACCCTCAGACTTCGCTTAGGAGGGAGTCGCTCTATCCAGCTGAGCTATCGGGGCGGGTTTGCACAGCGTAGAGGCTGTGGTCTCGCGTATTCATGCGTGCCTCAGCTTTCGGCGGCGTCGAGGCTTTCCAGGTCGACGAGGTCTTGACCGCGGCCGGCAGCGCGCTTCATCGCTCGTAGATCCTCGACTGAGCAGACCGCGACGTCGACTCCGAGCACTTCGGCGTCGCTTGCACGAGAGCGAAGCTGCTCGAAGCTTGGGACGCCGTCCAGCCCTTGCACGATGTCGAGACGACCGAGGTCGGTATCGATCGCCATCTGCTCTCCATTGGCCAACTCAGCCGCGATCGAGAAGGGAGTTCCAAGGAACGCCTCGCCCCTTTGAACGTGGCCACCGGCGGCCACGGCTACCTCGGCGACCACCTTCAGGTTCTTGGCGTCGCGCGAGACAACGATGTCGATGTCCTTGGTTGCGCGTATGACCCCTTTCGCCCCCAGGGCGAGCCCGCCGATCACCACGAACTCGGCCCCCGCGTCCACCAGCCTCCGCAGGATCTCGTCGAAGGCAGCTCCGGTCATCGCCGCCGGGCGGCGTCTGCCATCTTCAGCAGCGCATGGCTCAGCGCGATCGTCTCGGCCAGGTTCACGCTCATGGGGCGTTGTGCGTCCTCACGCAGTCGGTGCAACCGGACCGCCTCGGCCTCGGCCGCGGCGTCTTTCGACGGCTTGCGCGCCCGCTGGATGGACTCCATAGCCAACACGGTAGCGGAGCGGCGAAGACCTCGGCCTCAATGGGCAGCGCTGCCCAAATCGACATCAATCATGCGTAATCGAGTCGATCCGTGGCTTATCAGGCTTTATAGGGATACGATCTGCCATGCGGCGAATGTACACATAGCATTGCGGGGGTGGAGCCAGACGCGGTCGAGATCCGGGTGGTCGGTTGCCTGCTGGAGAAGCAGCGGACTTCCCCCGGCGCCTACCCGCTGTCGCTGAACGCGCTGCGGCTGGCCTGCAACCAGGCGACGAACCGCGACCCGGTCGTCGACTACGACGAGCAGACGGTGGTCGAGGCGCTGCGGCGGCTGGCGCTGCGCGGCTGGACACGGCTCGCCAGCGGTGCCGGCAGCCGGGCGCGCAAGTACCGGCAGCTGCTCGACGACGCGCTCGGCCTCGACGACGCCGAGCTGTCGCTGCTCGCGGTGCTGATGCTGCGCGGCGCACAGACGCCGGGCGAGCTGAAGCAGCGCACCGACCGCCTGCACCGCTTCGCCGACCTCGCCGCGGTGGACGACGCGCTCGAGCGGCTGGTCGAGCGCGGACACGTCGAACGCCTCCAGCGGCGCCGGGGCCAAAGGGAGGAGCGCTACGAGCAGCTCCTCGGCGGCTAGCACCGCTCAGGCGTAGAGGCTCTCCGAGGCCAGCTCCTGGGCGCGTTTGCTCCACAGCTTCACCTGCATGAAGACGTCGTCGCCGTAGCCCTTGAGGGCGTCGAGGGCGATCAGCGTGAAGCGTTCCTGCGAGACGACTTCCTGGTCGACCGCCTCCAACTCGAGCTCCGCCGTGGCGGCGACCGCGCCGCGGACCAGTGGGCGGCCCCAGACCAGGGTGACGTCGCCGGCGCGGCCGTCCTCGCCGCGCCAGTGGCCGATCACGTCGTCGTTCAGGTCGATCTTCCAACCCGGGTTGTCCTCGGCCAGCACGTCGGTGAAGTCGGCCTTCGCCTCGAAGCTCCGCGGCTCGCCTCCCTCCGGCAGCACGTAGGAGACGTGGCCGAACAGCTCCAGCGTTCCCTCCGGCCCGTCCGTGCGCGCCGTCCCCGGCACCCAGACCCGCCCACCCCAAGCACGCTCCGGATACCACTCCACCCCCTCGGGAACCTCGACCCCGTCCGGCAGCTCCTCGATCCCGGAGCAAGCTTTCCGAAACTCGCCGGCGAGCCTCTCGGCAAACCGCCCATGCGGGATTCCCTCCTGGCTGGTGTCGGCGACGAACCTCGGAATCGGACGGGGGTTGGGCGGCACGGACGGGAGCCTATGGGAGGGGCCCCCGCCCCACCCGGCCCGATCGACATCTCACTCCAGCTCCTCTCGCAGGTCGACCGCCGCCCGCTCCGGGGGGTAGATGTTGATGTCGACGCCGGTGCCGAGCTCGAACCCGGCCCTGACGCTCAGCCGCGGCGCGATGTCGACGTGCCAGTGGAACTGCGCGGCGCCGCGCGGCGCCGTCACCACCCAGAGGTTCAGCTCGGGCGGGCCGTCGAAGCGCTCGGCCAGGGCGCGCATCGCGGTGCGGATCATCGCCGCCCCGGAAGCGCTCTCGGCGAAGCTCGGCTCCTCGCGCCGCGGCACCACCCGCAGCTCGTAGGGGGTCCGCGAGGCCCAGGGGCAGATCAGCGCCGCCTCGTCGTCGATCGCCACCAGCCGCTCGCGGCGCCGCACCTCCTCGACCAGGACGTCGCCGAGCAGGTCGCCCCCCGCGGTCCGTTCGCCGTAGGCGCCGGCCCGCTCGCGCTCGCGGGCGATCGCCGGCGGGACGAAGGGCAGAGCGTAGAGCTGAGCGTGGGTGTGGGGGAGGGAAGCGCCCGCCCCCGAGCCCTCGTTGACCACCAGCTGCGCGTAGGCGGCGCCGGCGTGGACCCGCATCCGCTCGCGCCAGGTCGCGACCGCGCCGGCGAAGCGCTCTTCGCTCAGCTCGGCCATCGCCGTTACGTGCTCCGGCGCGTTGACGATCACCTCGTGGCTGCCGACCGCCGGGCGCGAGGCGAACAGGTTCGGCTCGCCCGCCCGCCGCGACTCCAGCAGCGGGTCCCCGGCGCTGGCGAAGGCGCCGGCCTCGCCGCCGGTCGCGCTCGGTGCGCCGGCTCCCGACGGGTCCGCCGCGCCGTCCTCTCCGGCCAGCGCCGGATAGAGGTTCGGCACCACCCGGCTCGTCCAGCCCGGCGTGTCGGGCTCGCCGCCGCCGGGCCGCACCGCGTACGCCTCGGGCGGCGTCCGCTCCTCGTGCCCCTCGCAGAACGGGCAGCTGCCGGCATCCTCCCCCGCTCCGCTGTTCCTTCCCCTCGCTATGTCGGGAGAGGGAACAGCGGAGCGGGTGTCGTGCGGCCGGCCGGCGCGGCCGGGGGCGAGGATCGTGCGCAGCCCGGTGAGCTGGTCTATGCGTAGCTCGGGCGCGCTCAGGACCGCGAAGGGGGTAGGTCGTCGACGTCGGGAGCGGGCGCGGACGGCGGCGCGGACGGCGGCGGTTTGCGCGGCCTGGCCTCCCGGGCGCCCAGGAAGGGCTTCAGGACATCCATCGGCAGCGGGAAGACGACCGTCGTGTTCTGGTTGCTGCCGATTTCCAGCAGCGTCTGCAGGTAGCGGAGCTGCAGCGAGGCCGGGTTGGTGCTGATGATGTCGGCCGCGTCGGTGAGCTTCTGCGCCGCCTGGTACTCGCCCTCGGAGTTGATGATCTTCGCCCGCCGCTCGCGCTCGGCCTCGGCCTGGCGGGCGATCGCCCGCTGCATCTGTTCGGGGATCTCGACGTCCTTGATCTCGACTGCGGTCACCTTTACGCCCCACGGCTCGGTCGACTCGTCGATGATCTTCTGCAGCTCCTCGTTCAGCCGCTCGCGCTCGGAGAGCAGCTGGTCGAACTCGGCCTTGCCGAGCACCGAGCGCAGCGCCGTCTGCGAGATCTGCGAGGTGGCGAGCAGATAGTTTTCGACCTCGACGATCGCCTTGCGCGAGTCGATCACGCGGAAGTAGGCGACCGCGTTGACGCCGGCCGGGACGTTGTCGCGGGTGATTACCTCCTGCGGCGGGATGGTGAGCGTCACCGTTCGCAGGTCGACCCGCACCATCCGGTCGATCATCGGGATCAAGAGGATCAGGCCCGGCCCCTTCTGCGCGATCAGCCGCCCGAGCCGGAAGATCACGCCGCGCTCGTACTCGCGCAGGACGCGCACCGACATCCCCAGCACGATCGCCGCGAAGATCGCCAGGACGGCCAGGACCACCAACGCTGCCATCAGACCGCTCCTTCCGCCGGGGATTGGGACGGCGGCTCGGGCCGCACCACCAGGGTCAGACCGTCGACCGCCTCGACAGTGACTCTATCCCCCGGGCGCAGCGGCCCTCCGTCGCCGGCGAGGCGCGCCCGCCAGATCGCGCCGGCGATCGCGACCTGGCCGTCGGGGTCGAGCGAGGTGCGTGCCTCGGCGCTCGACCCGACCAGCTCCTCGCTGCCGGTTCGCACCCGTGGCTCGCGGTGGGCCTCGAGCACTTTCCGGGTGACGACGTAGAAGCTGACGATCGAGAGCACCCCAAGGGTGATCAGCGCCGGGCCGGCCCACTCGCTGGCGCTCGAGCTCGAAGTCGGCGGTCAGCGCCAGCACGCCGCCGGCGATCAGCGCGGCGGCGCCGAGCGCCGCCAGGACGCCGCCGGTCGAGAGCAGCAGCTCGGCGAGTAGCAGGGCGACCCCGATCAGCGCGACGACCACGAAGACGTCCATGCGCCGATTATCCGCTTTCCGATTCGCCGGCGAGCCCGTAGCGGGCGACGTCGGCGCGCAGTTCGGCGACGTCGTGGTAGGGGCCCTGCTTGAGGTAGGTCAGCTTGCCGTGCCGGTCGTAGAAGGCGGTGTCGGGCAGGCCGAGGTCGGCGCCGACGCTTTCGGCGAGCCCTTTGCCGGGGTCGGTGTAGCTGGGATAGGGGACCGGGGCCTCCGCGAGGAAGGTGCGCGCCGCGTCGTCGGAGTCCTGGCTGTCGAGGCCGAGGAAGGCGACCCGCCTGCCGTCCGCCGCCGCGGCCCGCTGGAAGAGCGGGAACTCGAATCGGCACGGTCCGCACCAGGAGGCCCAGACGTTGACCACGACCGGGTAGCCGCGCAGCTTCGCCAGCCGCGCTTCGTAGGCGCCCTGGCCGCCGGAGAGCAGCCGGTCTCCCTGCCGGTGCAGGGCGGCGAGCGGCGCCGGCGAGCCGGCCAGCGCCTTCTTGTAGTCGGGGTGCCGGCCGCCGTAGTCGCCGCCCTGCGAAGATCCGCACCCACCGAGCGCGAGTGCGACGACGGCGACGATCGGGGCGATGCGAGCCTTGGAATCACTCATCTCGTCTCTCGACTACAATACGGTCCATTCGGTTCGCCGTATGCGAGCCGCACGAGAGCGCCGGGGGGAAGTAAGCGCTGATTCCCGGCATCCTCGTCCCACGTCTTCCCAGCGACGTACGCATCGCCGCGGGAGAGAACCGGAAGCCTTCATGGCCAAGACCAGCGAAGTTGCCGCGCCGGCGGCAGTTCCCTCAGGCGCCGACATAGAGCGGGCAGCCGCCTTTGCCCGCGAGCCCCTGCTGCTCGACGGCGAGGGGCCCGAGGCGCTGGCCCCCGGTACCGCCCGCCGCCGCGCGCTCGACGCGGCGCTGAAGGAGCTTGACGAGGGCGCGACCGAGCCCTCGATCCAGTGGCGCCGCGACTTCTCGCTGCTGCTCGGGCTGGAGCGCCTGCTGGCCGACGAACCGCCGAAGCTGCGCGACGGCGCCGAGCTCAACCCGCACCAGGTGGACGCGCTCTCCGGCACCCTGACCGAGCTGATGGCCGAGCAGCAGACGGCGGCCGAAAACGGCGCCGAGCCCGGCGCCGAGGACGTAGCCGAGACCGCCGCGTCCGACGGCCGGCCGGCGGGCGAGGACGAGGAGCCGGAGGATCTCGCCCCCGACGAGGAGCCTCAGGACTGGGAGGAAGAGCCTGCCGAGGAGGACGAGGAGGAGCCGCCGGAGGCCGAGGCCGTCGAGGACCCGGGCGCCGCCCGGCGCTTCTGGTTCGAGCACGCGACCGGCGCCGGCAAGACCGTCGCCGCGGTCGGCTTCATCGACGCCACCCGCACCGGCGGCGTCCTCATCCTCACCCACCGCCGCAACCTGGTCGACCAGTTCATCGGCGAGATCTCCGACCGCGGCTACAAGGAGCGCCTGCGCCCGCCGCTGCTCGGCGACCGCGACGACGCCGAAGGCCCGGTCACGGTCGAGACCTACCAGTGGTTCGTCCGCAACCACAAGCGGGTCTCCGACGCCTACTCGATCGTGATCTGCGACGAGGCGCACACCGCCCTCGGCGAGAAAACCAGCGCCTGCATCCGCGCCTGGACCGGCCCGGTGTTCATCGGCATGACCGCGACCGGGGCGCTGATCGCCCGCCACGTCGCCGACCTCTTCCCGACCCAGACCTCGCGCTTCGACCTCGCCCAGGCGGCACGCCGCGGGGTGATCGCGCCGCTGCGCTGCCTCCGCATCCCGCCCGGGCCCGGGGTGCGGACGATCGCCAAGGTGCCGCTGCGCAAAGGCGAGGTCGACCAGGACTTCGACCAGGAGGAGCTGGCCGCGCTGCTCGACCAGGAGCCGTTCAACGTGGCGATCGCCGATCTCTACAAGACGCGCTTCAGCAAGACCCCGGGCGTGCTCTACACGGCCGGCGTCCAGCACGCCAAGAACGTCGCCAAGGCGCTCCAGAAAGCGGGCATCCTCGCCCGCGCCGTCTCCGGCGAGACGCCGAAGCGCGAACTGGCCGAGATCCTCGCCGCCTTCGAGCGGGGGGAGGTCGACGTGCTCTGCAACGCGATGCTGCTCGCCGAGGGCTGGAACTCGCCGCGGGCGACGATCTGCATGCACCTGGCGCCGACCGCCTCGCGGCGGATCTACCAGCAGCGGGTCGGCCGCGTCACCCGGCGGGCGCCGGGCAAGGAGGCCGGCCTGGTGATCGACTTCGTCCACCCGGCGACCACCCACGACGAGACGATCGTCACCCTGCACAGCCTGCTCGACCGCGACGTCTACCGTGGCGGCGCGATCGTCGTCGGCCCGGTGCGGCGCGGCCGCGGCCGGCGGGTGCGGGTCGAGCGGCGGATCGTCCCCGTCTCCGAGGACTCCGAAAAGCGCACCCAGGTGCTCGAACGCGAGCTGTGGCGGATCGCGGTCGAGAACCTCGACTACCCCGAGCAGCACGCCTGGGCGGCGCTTGCCGGGGCGCGGGTCAACCCGCAGAACTGGCGCCGGGCGCGCTCGATGCTGCAGAACGACCAGACGAAGGAGCTGCGCCGCCGCTTCCTGCTGACCTGCGTGCAGCGCAACCGCAACTCGCAGCTGCGGCTGAAAGCGCTGGCCGAGATCGCCGACCTGGGCGATGCCGAGGCGTTCGACGACGCGATCGAAATCGTCGGCAGCTGGAGCCGCGACGACAAGCGGGCCGGGACGAAGACGTTGCTGCAGGCGCTGGTCGACAAACGGATCGGCCGCCGCGACCAGGCGCAGGCGTGGGTCTGGCGGCTCGCCTCCTACACGCGCGAGCTGCACGAAGAGTACGCCGTGCAGCGCTGGCCGGAGACCAAGCGCCTGCTCGGCCTGCTGGTCAACTCCTCCGGCCGCGCACACGGTCGCAACGCGCGGCGCCTCGTCCACGCGGCGCGCAAACAGGACCGCCGCCTGGCGGTCGCGCTGCTGGCCGGCGCTGTCTCCCACACCCCCGAAGGCGAGGAGGTGCTGCGCGGCGCGCGGATGCGGATGGCGCGGAAACCGTCGGCGACGGCGCGCGAACTGCTGCGCAACTTCCCCAAAGGCGGCAAACGCCGGCGCAAGCGCAAGAAGGCGAAGGGCGGCGAGGGCGAGAACGGCGCCAAGCCGTCGGAGAGGGCGCCGCGGATGGACAGGAAGGCCGCCAAAGCCGGCAAGAACGGCGCCAACGGCTCAGAGCCTGAGGTGAACCTCGCCGGCGCCGAGGACGACGCGGTCGCCGCCGGCAGCGACGACGACTAGGTCGCCCGAGTCCTCGATCCCGTCGGCGACGCCGGCCCCCCCGTCCCAGGAGACCTCGCGGCCGCGCAGCGCGTCGCGCGAGCGCCAGGCGGAGAGCACGTCGCCGCGGCCGGCGGCGACCCAGCGGTCGAGGGCCCGGTCGAGCACTCCCCTTGCTGCGCTGTTCCTTGTCCGCGCATGTCGCGGCAAAGGAACAGCGACGCGGTCGTCGGGGGTTGCGGTCAGGAGCGAGACGGCGAAGTCGCGCAGCTCTGGCGGGAACTCGTGCGGCTCGATCGTCAGGTTGAGGCCGACGCCGATCACCGCCCAGCCGTCCCGGGGCTTGGCCTCTATGAGAACGCCGGCCAGCTTGCGCCCGTCGACCCAGATGTCGTTCGGCCACTTGATCGCGCACTCGATCCCCGGTTGCAGCTCCTCGGCCGCCTCGCAGACCGCCAGCGGCACGGCGAGCGGCAGCAGCAGATGGCGCTCGTCGAGCGGCCGCAGCACCGCCGAGTAGAGCAGCGCCTTGCCCGGCGGCGCCGTCCAGCTGCGGCCCTGCCGCCCGCGCCCCGCGGTCTGCTCGGCGGCGGTGACGACCGTGCCGTGCGGCGCCCCCGCCTCGGCCAGCTCGCGCGCGCGGGCGTTGGTCGAGTCGGTAAGGCGGTAATGCCTATGCGGGACCCCGAAACTCATCTCAGGCCTTCGATCGCTGGATTTTCCACATGAGGCTGGGGAAAAAGCAGCAATCAGTGAGCCGTGTCGGCGAGGAGGGCGGCGACCAGGCCGTCGATGTCGTGGCGCTCGGCCTCGACCGCGACCTCGAGGCCGGCGGCGCGGGCCGCCTCGCTGGTGATCGGGCCGATCGAGGCGATACGGGCGTCGCGCGGGAAGCGGTCGCCCAGCGCCTCGGTCAGGTTGCGCACGGTCGAGGAGGAGGTGAAGGTGACGTAATCGGCGCCCTGCGCAGCCTCGACCGCGTCAGGCTCGGGCGCCTCGCGGACCGTCTCGTAGAGGGCGACGACGTCGACCTCGGCGCCGCGCTCCCGCAGCGCGTCGGGGAGGACGTCGCGCGCCTCGGCGGCACGGGCGACGAGCACGCGCCGTCCATCGACCTCGACGGGCGCGAGCGCTTCGACCAGCGCCTCGGCGACGAAGCGCTCGGGGACGACATCGGCCGAGACTCCGTGCTCGGCGAGGGCGCGGGCGGTGCCCGGACCGATCGCGGCGATTGTCGTTCCATCCGCAGCCGAGGCCTCCGTGCCGGCGCCCTTCCCCGACCCCGCCGAGCCATTCACGGCGCCACTCGGCCCTTCCCCCCCTCCTACGTGCTCGCTCTTCGGCGCTTCGCCAAACGCTCGAGCATCGAGGCCGGCCGCAGCAAGTGCCTCGAACAGCAGCCGCACCCCGTTGGGGCTGGTCAGGCAGACCAGCGAGTACTCGCCGATCCGCGCGACCGCCCGCCGTACCTCCTCGCTGTCGAGCCGCGGCTCGATCCGGATCGCCGGCAGCTCGACCACCTCGGCGCCGAGGCCGCGCAGCGTCGCGGCGAGGCCGCTCGTCTGGGCACGGGCGCGGGTGACGGCGACGCGGCGGCCGTGCAGCGGGCGGCGCTCGAGCCAGGCCAGCGCCTCGCGCCGCTCGACCACCGGGCCGACGACGACCAGCGCCGGGGCGCCGACCCCCTCGCGCTGGACCGCTTCGGCCAGCGTGCCGAGCGTCGCGGCCACCGTTCGCTGCCCCGCCATCGTCCCGCGCTCGACCGCCGCAGCGGGCTCCTCGGGATCGCGGCCGGCGGCGATCAGCGCCGCCGCGTTCCCGGCCAGCCGCTTGACGCCCATGAAGAAGACGAGCGTGCCGGGGAAGCGTGCCAGCGCCTCCCAGTCGAGAGCCGTGTCGGCCTTCTCGGGATCCTCGTGCCCGGTGACGAAGGCCACCGCCGAGGCGTCGTCGCGGTGGGTGACCGGAATGCCGGCGTAGGCGGTAGCCGCGAGCCCCGCGGTCACACCCGGCACGACCTCGAACTCGACCCCCGCCTCGCGCAGCGCCTCGCCCTCCTCGCCGCCGCGGCCGAAGACGAACGGGTCACCGCCCTTCAGCCGGACGACGCTCTTGCCTTCGCGCGCCGCCTCGACCAACCGCGCGTTCGTCTCCTCCTGCGGAACAGTGGATCGACGCGACGAAGAGTTGCCTCCGGGTCGGCTCGTCGTCCGGTGGGCGGCGTGCTTGCCGACGTAGATCAGCTCGACGTCCTCGCGGGCGCCGTCGAGGGCGCCGGGGGGAATCAGGCGGTCGTAGAAGATCGCGTCGGCGTCGGCGATCAGCTCCAGCGAGCGAACCGTCATCAAGCCCGGGTCGCCAGGACCCGCGCCGACCAGGTAGACGACCCCCGGCCGGGCGCTCATACGCGACCCGCGGAGGCCGTGTCCGACATTGACCTCCCCACGGGGGGGTAAGGCTCCGACACGTCAGCTCCACCCCTCGGCGCGGTCGAGGATGTCGCGGGCCCCGGCGGCGAGCAGGCGCTCGGCGAGCGCCGAGCCCACCGTCGCCGGCTCCGACGCCTTGTCCTCGACTCGGTCCCGGACCCACTCGCTGCCGTCGGGAAGCCCGACGAAGGCCTCGACGACGAGGAACTCGAATTCCTCCTGGAGGCCGAGCGCGCCGGCGGTTCGGCGAGGGGCGTCCCCCGCGGAATCGCCCACGGTCGTGGCGGGCCCCACTCGGGCGTGGACGCCGATCGGCGTCGCGCAGGTCGCCTCCAGCAGAGCCACCGCGGCGCGCTCCGCGGTCAGCTCGCGCAGCGCGGTCTCGCTGCCGATCGAGCCGGCCAGGGCGATCGAGGCGGCGTCGTCGGCGCGGGCCTGCAGGACCAGCGCGCCCTGGCCGGCCGCCGGGGTCATGGTCTCGGCCGGCAGGGCGAAGCTCGCCTCGTCCTCGCGACCCAGCCGCCGCAGGCCGGCGGCGGCGAGGACGATCGCGTCCAGCTCGCCCCCGGCGAGCTTGCGCAGCCGGGTGTCGACGTTGCCGTGCAGCTCGGCCACCCGCAGGTCGGGACGCGCCGCCAGCAGCTGGGCGCGGCGCCGCAGACTGGCGGTGCCGACCCGGGCGCCCTCGGGGACGTCACCGAGCGACGACCCGATCCCGATCCAGACGTCGGCCGGGTCCTCGCGAGCCGGCACCGCGGCGATCGTCAGGCCGTCGGGCATCTCAGCAGGCAGGTCCTTCGCCGAGTGGACACCGATCTCCGCCTCGCCGTCGAGCAGCGCTCGCTCGACCCCACGCACGAAGCGCGCCTTGTCGCCCGGCTCGCCATTCGAGGAGCACTCGACCAGCTCGGCCCCGCCGAGCAGCTCGGCCACCTGCCCCGCCTGGGCGAGGGCCAATGCACTGCTGCGGGTGGCAATTCGAATCATCGCGACGTGTGGTCGAACCTATTCCGGTAGGGGTGGAACGTCTTGTACTTTTTGCGGGCTGAGGCCCGCGGACAGCAGCAATCTGTCTTCGCAAAAAGTTAAGTGGAACCCCTGCCGGAATAGGTCCACGGCAATTTCGTCACGAGGAACCCCTACCGGGAGAGGCCCTTCGTAGCTCGGTCACTTTGCCGGGCGCCTCGCCCTCCGGCTCGGTCTCGGCGTCGAGGCCGAACAGCTCGCGCAGTGCGCTGACGTAGAGGTAGGCGTCGTCGCCGCCGGCGGAGCGCTTCATCCGCAGGGTCGGCTCGTGCAGCAGCCGCGCCGCGATCGCCTTCGACATCGCGTTCAGACGTTCGCGGTCGGCCTCGCCGAGGTTCTCCCAGCGGCCGTCGTTCTCGGCGAGGACGCGGCGCACCACCTCGTCGGCGCGCTCGCGCAGCGAGGCGATCGTCGGCACCACCTCGAGCGAGGCGAGCCAGCGTTCGAAGCGGTCCAGCTCGGCGGCGAGGATCGGCCCGGCCCGGCGCGCCTCGGCCTCGCGACTGCCGGCGTTGCGCTCGACGATCTGCTGCACGTCGTCGATGTCGTGCAGGCTGACCCCGTCGATCTCGCGGCACTCCGGCTCGATGTCGCGCGGCACGGCGATGTCGACCAGCAGCAGCGGCCGGCCGCCGCGACTCGCCATCACCTGCGCCAGCCCGTCGTGCTCGACGATGTGGTGGGGCGAGTTGGTCGCCGAGACGACGATGTCGGCCGCCTCGAGCTGCTCGGGCAGCTCCTCGAAGCGGACCGCGCCGCCGCCGAAGCGCTCCGCCAGGCCGATCGCCCGGTCGTAGTGACGGTTGGCGATGAAGACGGCGGCGGCGCCGCGAGCGACCAGCGCCCTGGCGACCAGCTCGGCGGTCTCGCCGGCGCCGATCACCAGCACCCGCCGTTCGCCGAGGTTGCCGAGCGTGCGCCGCGCCAGCTCGACCGCGACGGAGGGGATCGAGACGCCCTTCTCGCCGACCGCGGTCTCCGCGCGAACGCGGCCGCCGGCGGCGAGGGCGCCGCGGAAGAGGCGGTTGAGGATCGGGCCGGTGGCGTTCTCGACCAGCGCCAGCTCGTAGGCGCGTTTGACCTGGCCCTGGATCTCGGCCTCGCCGACGATCATCGAGTCGAGTCCGGCGGTGACCCGGAAGAGGTGAGCCGCGGCCTCGCCGGAGCGCAGCGAGTAGAGGTGGCCGAGCAGCTCGGTCGGGCGGATCTCAGCCTGGCGGGTGAGCACGCCGAGCGCTGTCGACTCGGCTTCGACCGGGTCGGAGACGATCAGGTAGAGCTCGGTGCGGTTGCAGGTCGAGATCGCCGCCGCCTCGTGGATCCCCTCCGAGGGGGTCAGCTCGCGCAGCGCCCTGGCGGCGCTGCCCTCGGTCAGGGAGAGCCGCTCGCGCAGGTCCAGCGGGGCGGTTTTGTGGGAGACGCCGAGGGCGAGAAGCTCGGACATCAGACGCCGACCTCCTCGTGCTGCGGCGCGGCCTGGTCGCCGGCCGCCCGGGTCTCGGCGAAGCCGGCGAGCTCGCGCAGCTCGCGCTCGATCCGCTGGAGCTTGGCGGCCATGATCGCCACGTAGACGACGATCAGGACGAGGAAGACGACGTAGGCGCCGGCGACGTACTTGCCGGCCTCGTCGAGCGGCAGCGCCGGCGCGCTGGCGATCGGCGGCAGCATCAGCCGACCTCCGGCGCGACCCGCGAGCGCCCGCCCGTGCGCGGCGCGTCGAGGGCGCGGCGAAGCCGCTTCAGCTGCCCGGAAGCGCTCTTCGCGGTCAGCTCGAACTTGACCAGGGTCACCCAGAGCAGGCCGATCGCCGCCAGGCAGGCGAGGAAGGTGAGCATCATCGAGCCGGGCAGCCCGCCGTCGGTCGTCGCGAACACGCGCGGGTGGACGAGGCTCTGGGCCATCCGCACCGCGATGAAGTTGAGCGGCACGAAGGCACCGGCGACGATCGCGAAGACCGACGCGTAGCGGCCCTGGCGCTCGCGGTCTTCGATCGCGTAGCGGAACGGGTAATAGGTCGCGTACATCAGGAAGACGATCAGGAAGCTGACCAGGGTCGGCTCGTTCCAGACCCACCAGTGCCCCCAGGATGCCTTCGCCCAGATCGAGCCGGTGGCGAGCACGGCGACGCCGAAGATCACCGACATGTGGATCGAGACGTAGGAGTAGGCGTCCCAGCGCGAATCGCCGCTGCGCAGGTGGAGGATCGCGAAGACGGCGCCGATCGCGAAGCCGACCAGCGCGACGATCGACAGCGGCACGTGCAGGTAGAAGATCTTCTGGATGAAGCCCTGGTCGGCGTCGAGCGGGGCGTAGAAGAAGACCAGCGAAAGCGACACGGCGAGCGCCGCGACGGTCGCGATCGAGAGGGGTCTGAGACCGGAACCGAACGACGTCACGGTCTGATTCCCGTCGTTCGGTGGAGGCGAAGTTCTTGTGTCTCGGGGCCTTTGCCGTACATGTGCTTGGCGCGTTGGGGAAGGGTGAGCCTCAGTCCTCCACAAGGAAATCGAATACCCCGTATCCGACGAGGAGGAAGATCGAATCGTATAGCCCGAGCACCGCCAGCCAGGTGCCGAAGCGGTGGTAACCGGGACCGCCCACGGCGAGCAGCGGCTCCAGGGCGCCGGTGACGGCGATCGAGAGCGGTACCGCGAGCGGCAGCAGGACGAGCGGGACGAGCAGGTCGCGGGCGCGCGAGTTGACCGCCATCGAGGAGATCAGCGTGCCGGTCGCGGCGAGGCCGAGGTCGGCGAGGACCAGCGCGGCGGCGAGCGGCGGCAGGGCGGCGGCGCTGTCCAGGAAGAAGATGGCGAAGACGGGGACGACCACCAGCTCCAGCGCCAGCAGGTAGACGAGCAGGGCCGCCGCCTTGGCGGCGAACAGGGCGGTGCGGTCGATCGGCGCCAGGCGGATCGCGTCGAACCCGCCCTCCTCGCGCTCGGCGACGAAGAGCCGGTTGATGCCGAGGATCGCGGCGAACAGCAGAGTCGCCCAGAGCACCCCGGCGCCGAGGCTGCCGGCGAGGCTGGTGCGGTCGAGGCCGAAGCGGAAGATGACGAAGGTGGTGACGGCGAAGAGCGCCATCGCCGGCAGCGACTGCAGGGTCCGCAGCTCGGCTCGCAGGTCCTTGCCGAGGATCGCCGCGAAGGCGGTGCGCGAGGGAGTCACCGGGCCGTCCCGGCGATCGCCGACCGGGCTTCCCCGGGATCGAGGTCCGCGGCCGGGCGGTCCCGTACGACCCGCCCCTCCCGTCCCAGCACGATCGCCCGGTCGGCATCGGCGAGGGCGCGCTCGGGGTCGTGGGTGACGAGGATCCGGGTACGACCCCCGGCCGGGCCGATCAGCTCGCGCGCCAGCTCGCGCCCCTCGGCGTCGAGGTTCGAGTCGGGCTCGTCGAGCAGCAGCAGCTCGGGGTCGTGGAGGACGCAGCGGCAGATCGCCAGCCGCTGCCGCATCCCCGCCGACAGCTCGGCGACCCGCTGGTCGGCGCGGCGCGCCATCCCGACCGCCGCCAGCAGCGCGGCGATCCGCGCCTCGGCCGCCTCGCCGCGCAAGCCGTGCAGGCGGGCGTGGAAGCGCAGGTTCTCGCCGCCGCTGAGGTCGCGGTACAGCAGCGGCTCGTGGCCGAGGAAGCCGATCCGGCCGCGCGCCTTCCAGGCCTCGCCGGGCAGGCTGGCGCCCAGCACCCGCACCTCGCCGGCGCTGGGCCGCAGCAGCGTCGCCAGGATCCGCAGCAGCGTCGTCTTGCCCGCCCCGTTCGGGCCCAGCACGAGCAGCGACTCGCCCGCGGCCAGCGAGAGGTCGACCCCGTCCAGGGCCGTCCGCTCGCCGAAGTCGCGCCGCAGGCCCCGCAGCTCGATCGCCGTGCTCACGCGGCAGATTCTCCCCTGGGTGAGCGACGACTGGTCAGTTGACACCCCCATAGGGTCATCAACTGACCACTCGTTGGACAGACCGGCTTCAGCCGCGCTTCTTCTTCAGGGTGCGGCCGCCGACCTTGAGCAGCGGGACGGCGCCCTCGCGCAGGGCCCTGGTCCGCGTCGCCCCCTTGCCGTAGAGCAGCTTCGCCGAGGCGCGCACCGCTTCGCCCAGCGTGCGGTCGTAGGGGTGCCACCAGAAGTCGCGGGCCATCCCCGGCTCCCAGGCGTTCATCTTGACGTTGACACACTCGTAGAAGCCGAATTTGGAGTGCGAGCGGCCGACCCCGGAGTCCTTGATGCCGCCCCACGCGCACTGGCAGGCGCCGTGGCTGAAGGAATGGTCGTTGATCCAGACCATCCCCGACTCGATCCGCCGCGCGATCCGTTCGCCCTTCTGGCGGTCCCTGGTCCAGACCGAGGCGCCGAGCCCGAACTCGGAGTCGTTGGCGAGGTCGATCGCTTCCTGCTCGGAGTCGACGACGACGATCGGCAGCACCGGGCCGAAGATCTCCTCCTTCATGATCCGCATCTCGTGGGTGACGCCGGTGAGGACGGTCGGGGCGACGAACTTGCCGGAGAGGCCGGCGACCTCGGTCGGGCCGCCGCAGAGCAGCGTCGCGCCGGAGTCGACCGCGTCGTCGACCAGCTCGCGGACGATCTCGTACTGGCCGTCGGAGGTCATCGGGCCGATCTCGGTCTCCCACTGCATCGGGTCGCCGAGCCGCAGCTTGCGAGCCTCGCGAGCGACGCCCTCGACGAAGCGGTCGGCGACCTCGCGCATCACGTAGACGCGCTCGATCCCCGAGCAGGTCTGGCCGGCGTTGGCGAAGCCGCCCCAGATCGCGCCGCTGACGGCGTTGTCGAGGTCGGCGTCGGCGCAGACGATCATCGGGTCCTTGCCGCCCAGCTCCAGGACCGAGCCCTTGAGCCGCTCGGCGCAGACCGCGCCGACCTTGCGGCCGACCTCGACCGAGCCGGTGAAGAAGACCTTGCCGACGCTCGACTTCGCCAGCGCGTCGCCGACCGCGCCGCCGCCGTGGACGACCCGGATCAGCCCCTCGGGCAGGCCGCCCTTCTCGAAGACGCGGCGGATCGCCTCGCCGAGCAGCGGCGTCAGGCTGGCCGGCTTCAGCACCACGCCGTTGCCCGCCATCAGCGCGATCGCCACCTCGCCGAAGGGGATCGACCAGGGGTAGTTCCAGGGCGCGATCACCCCGACCACGCCGATCGGCTCATACGAGAAGTGCGCTTTCTTGCTCAGCGTGAACGCCTGGGTCATCCGCACCTTCTCCTCGGCGAGGATCTTCGGGCCCGCCTTGGCGCACCAGTGCAGCGCGTCGACCGTCGGCAGCAGCTCCATCGTGTAGGCCTCGACGCGCGGCTTGCCCTGCTCCGAGACCAGCAGCTCGGCGATCTCGTCGATCTCGTCGAGCAGCGCGTCGGCGGCGCGGCGCATGTAGGTGGCGCGGGTCTTCAGGCCCAGTTCGGCCCAGGCGGGTTGGATGCGGGCTACGTCGTCTACCACCGCCTGGACTTCGTCGGGGGTGATGGTTGCTACCGAGCCGACCAGGTCTCCGGTGGCTGGGTTGAAGCTCTCGAGGGTGGACTGGGTGGCGGGGGGCTGCGTGGCGATCTCCATGGTGGTCGATTGTAGGTGGTTGGGGGGAGCGCGGGGGAGGGGTCGGTGGAGCCCACCACCACCTCCGGCGGTGGAACCTGGATGCCGCTTCGCGGCAGAGAATCACTCTGCGGTGCCCGCTTCGCGAGGCTCCCCCGACCCCTCCCCCGCGCTCCCTGCCGGCCGCCGTCATCGCCGGAGCTGCTCCAACCCGAAGCAACCACCTGCACCCTCATACTCAGCCGTTGTGGAAGAACGGCTATTTGACGCGGGCGAAGCTGGACCCCTTCCTGCTGGGGCAGCTGCCGATGCGCCGTTGGCCGTGCGGATGCGGCCCCTGTCCCTGGATGAGTTGGTGGGGCAGGAGCACATCCTGGGTCCGGGTTCGGCCCTGCGTGTCGCGATCGAGGGTGGGCGGCCTCACAGCTCGATCTTGTACGGGCCGCCGGGGTCGGGGAAGACCACGCTGGCGCGGATCGCCGCTGCCGGAGCGGATGGGGCGTTCGAGGAGGAGTCGGCTGTCAATGCCGGGCGGGCGGAGATCCGGGCCGTGATTGCTCGCGCTCGGGAGCGGCGCGGCGGCAGCGGGCGGCACACGGTGCTCTTTCTGGACGAGATCCATCGCTTCAACAAGGCTCAGCAGGACGCGCTCTTGCCGGCGGTCGAGGAGGGGCTGCTGACGCTGATCGGGGCCACCACCGAGAACCCCTACTTCGAGGTCAACTCGGCGCTGCTGTCGCGCTGCCAGATCTATGAGCTGCGGCCGCTGGCGGCGGCGCAGGTGGAGGAGCTCCTGCGGCGGGCGCTCTCCGACCGGGACCGGGGCCTTCCCGACCCTCCGCCGGTCGCCGAGGAGGCGCTGGCGATGCTGGCGCACCGCTCCGGTGGCGACGCCCGCGTCGCCCTCTCCGCCCTGGAGCGCGCGGTCGCGCGCGCTGCCGACTTTGACCACACTGGGGTGGGGTCAAAGTCGGCAGCGGTGGACGTCGCCGCGGTCGAGGACGCGATGCAGCGCAAGGCGCTCGAATACGACCGCCAGGGCGACCGCCACTACGACTTCGTCTCGGCCTGGATCAAGGCGACGCGGGGCTCGGATGTCGACGCGTCGCTCTACTACCTGGCGGTGATGCTGGAGGGCGGCGAGGACCCGCGCTTCATCGCCCGCCGGATGGTCATCCTCGCCTCCGAGGACGTCGGCAACGCCGACCCGCAGGCGCTGCTCGTCGCCGACGCCGCGGCCCGTGCCGTCGACCGGGTGGGCCTGCCGGAGTGCGCGCTCAACCTCGCCCAGGCCGCCGTCTACCTGGCGCTGGCGCCGAAGTCGAACGCCTCCTACAAAGCGCTCGGCGCCGCCCGCGCCGAGGTCCGCGCCAACGGCGCCAAGACCCCGCCCGACTACCTGCGCGACGCCCACTATCCCGGCGCCGGCGAGCTCGGCCGCGGCGAGGGCTACCGCTACGCGCACGACGAGCCGGGGGCCGTCAGCGACCAGCCGCTGATGCCGCCGGGGCTCGAGGACCTGCGCTTCTACGCGCCGACCGAGCGCGGCTTCGAGGCCGAGCTGGGTCGCCGTCTGGAGGCCCTCCGCAAGAAGATTCGCGGGGCTTAGTCGCATGCGCAACTTCCTCTGAGAGGGCGTGTTTCAAGGGTCGGCTTTCCAAGCTAGAGCCAGGGAGAGCCGAATACCGGCCGGAGGCCTGGACTGGGGGTCTCCGGCCGGGACTGAGAAGGGGAGGCAGGGGGGAATCCGACGACCGCGCACGCTGCGCGGTCGTCGGGTGTGAGGGCGACCCCCGGCCTCCTCTATCGTCCGAGCCGATGTCCGAGAAGCTGCGACTCGGTGGGATGGCCCTTCGGAATGGGCTGCTGATCCATGGGCCGACCCATTGGGCTGCCGCGGTGCGCGACAAGGACGGCGAGGTGGTGGTTGCCTCCGAGCGCAAACCGGAGCTGGCGCCGAAGCTCACCGCCCGCCTGCCGGGGCTGCGCGGGCCGCTGAAACTGGCCGAGGCGATGGCGGTGTTGCCGCTGGTCCGGCGCAGGCTGCCGGCGGCGCGGCTGCCGTTCGAGGACTGGCGGACGATCGCGGCGATCGGGGCGACCCTGGTCGCGACCGGCGCGCTGCGCCGCAGGCTCGGCTCCTCGGCGCTGCGCGAGGGGCTGGTGCAGGCGATCGGCGCCATGCCCGCAGTGGTGGCGCTGAGCGACCGCGACCTCGCCGCCTACCACGGAGTCGAGCACAAGGCGATCGCCGCATACGAGCAGGGAGTGGACGACCCCGCGAGCGTGCCGAAGGAGCACGACCGCTGCGGCTCCAACCTGATCGCGCCGATGATGCTGCTCTCGGCCGGCGGCACGGTGGCGCTGGAGCGTCTGGTCGAGCGGCCGAGCCCGCTGGCCCGCGCCGCGGTCGGCCTCGGCGGCGCCTCGCTGGCGGTCGAGATGTTCGCCTGGAGCGACCGCCATCACGGCGACCCGCTGGCCGAAGCCTTCCACACCCCCGGCCGCGAGATCCAGCGCCGGCTGGCGACCAGGGAGCCGACCCCCGAGCAGATGCAGGTGGGGGTCGCGGCGCTGGCCGAGATCCTCCGGGTGGAGGGCAACTCCTAAGCTCCGCTGTTCCTTCTCCGCGAATCGCCGGGGAAGGGAACAGCGGAGCCGGGTCTGCGTAGACTGGCGCCGATGTTCGGAAGGATCGACCACATCGGCGTCGCCGTCGAGGACATCGACGCGGCGATCGAGCTCTACCGGCAGTCCTTCGAGATGGAGCTGGCCCACCGCGAGACGGTCGAGTCGCAGGGCGTCGAGGCGGTGCTGCTCGACGTCGGCGAGGGGCACGTCGAGCTGCTGCGTCCACTCGGCCCCGAGACCGCGGTCGGCAAGTTCCTCGCCCGCAAGGGCCCGGGCCTGCACCACGTCGCCTACGCCGTCGAGGACGTCGACGCGACGCTCGCCAGGCTGAGCGCCGCCGGCCTCGAGCTGATCGACCGCGAGGCGCGGGTGGGGATCCGCGGGAGCCGTGTCGCCTTCCTGCACCCGCGCTCGACCGGCGGCGTGCTGACCGAGATCGTCGAACCGGCGGCGAGTGGGAGCGAAGGAGTGTCACGACCTGATTCCTCGCGACCGAGCGAGCGCGAAGCCAATGACCGGAAAGGACACTGATGGCGGACGCGCAGAGGGTGGAGATCGGCTTCGAGGGTGGCCAGGTGATCGCGGTTCGGCTCACCCAGGACGAGCTGAAGGACCTCCGCAAGCAGGTCGAGAAGGGCGGCTGGCACGACGTCAAGACCGAGGACGGCGTCCTCTCCGTCTACGCCGGCAAGGTCGCCTTCCTGCGCATCGACTCGGGCGAGCACCGCGTGGGCTTCTGAGTGTGTGTGACCGGCGCATATCTGCGTCCTCGGTCGCTCGCGTGCAGAGCACGCCACGCTCCCTGCGTCCTTGATCTGCTTGGCCACACACACTCAGATGCGCGCTAGAGCGACAATCGGGTTGTGTGGTGTCGCCGCCGTGGGCGCCGCGCTCTGGTGGCGCAAGAACCCCTCGGCCTGCCCCTACGGCCAGCGCTTCTGGGTCGAGGCGCCGCACCCGATCATCACCCGCGAGCGGCTGCGCGAGGTGCTGCGCCCCGAGCCGGGCGAGCGGATCCTCGAGATCGGCCCGGGTACCGGCTACTACACGCTCGACATGGCCGAATGGGTCGGCCCGGGCGGCACGGTCGAGATCTTCGACCTCCAGCAGCAGTTCCTCGACCACGTCGGCCGCCGCGCCGCCGAGCGCGGCCTGACCAACGTCGAGCCGACCCGGGGCGACGCCACCGCCCTCCCCTACGAGGACGGCTCGGTCGACGCCGTGGTCCTCACCGCCGTCCTCGGCGAGATCCCCGACCCGGTGCGCGCCCTGCGCGAGATCGCCCGCGTCCTCAGGCCCGACGGCCGCCTGGTGGTGGGCGAGCTGTTCGGCGACCCCCACTTCACCACCCTCGCCGCCCTGAAGCGTGAGGCTGCCGAAGCAGGCCTGCGCTACGAGAGCCACTCCGGCAACTGGTTCGGCTACTTCGCCCGGTTGACGCGGTAGCCCCGGGGCGGGCGTGTGGCCCGCCCCGGGCGCTTCCGCTGCTCCTAGCGGCAGGCGGGGATGTTGAGCCGCAGGTTCTTGCTCTTCATCCGCCTGCTGTTCTGCGCCAGCAGGTTGAGGTAGCCGGTGGTCTGCCCCGAGCAGAGGTTCCTCGAGTTGACCAGCAGGCCCTTGCTGCCGCCCTTCATGGTGAGTTCGAACTTGCTCACCGCGACGTCGGGCGTGTTGTTGAACACGGTTTTCAGGCGGGCATGGACGCCGCTGATCACGCCGCGCAGCCGGATCGGGACCTGGCCGTGCAGGTCGGCCAGCAGATCCGGCAGTTCGTGGCTGGAGGAGGTCAGGTAGACCGGCCCTTCGAGGGGCTTTTCCAGCAACGGCGAGGTCGCCTTGGCGTGCCCGTAGATCGCGTTCTTCGGGCAGTTGTCGGCGGCCAGCTGGACCCTCGTGCAGATGGTCTTGATGTGACCCTGGTCGAGGATCGTCGCCCGCGGCAGGATGAACGCCGCACGCCGCACGTTCGCGTCGCCCTTGCGGGCTTCGACGATCGCGCGGAACTTCGGGTTCTGCGCCCGCTGCGTCTGCTTCTTGCCGCCGAAGATCCGCGCGTAGAACTTCGGCTTGAACTGCAGCGCCTTGCAGTTCGTCGCCTGGAACGGCACGCCGTTGTGCGACTGGAACCAGGTCGCCGGATTGGCGGGGTCTTCGCCACCGCCGAAGATCGTCCCTCCGATCAGGAAGGAGCTGCGGCAGGTGGTCGGGTTGAGCGTGAAGTTCGACCGCTCGATCGAGACGTCGATCGAGCGGATATCGAGCTTCACGCCGCCGAATATGTACGGAATCGGATCCGAGACGGCGTGGACTTCGGCCGTTTCGGGATCGATGTTCAGCGCCGCGCGGACCACGTCGGTCCCCAGGTCGAACGGTCCCGCGACGGCCGGCACCACGAAGGCGAAGCTGATCGGGGCGCCTTTGTAGGGGCCGGCAAGGTAGACCTTGCCGGGGGTGTGGAACGGGACCGGACCCGAGCCGACGGCGATGTTGACAGTGCCCACCAGACTGTTGGCCGGGCAGCTCGGCGAGGCCTGCTCAGCCGCGCCGCTATTGGCCGAAGCTGCGTTGATCCCCGCCTGGGAACAATATTCAGTGCCCTTCAGCTTGGCGACCATCCCGGGCGGCAGGTTGACGTTGACCTGACGGATCTCCTGAGCGCCGTCCGGCCGCTGGATGTGCAGGTCGAACGGGCTGTACTTGCCCGCTCCGCTCTGCTGCGGCCCGGCGTGGAAGGCAGGGCCGAACGGCCGCTCGCCGAGCTTCGCCGGGCAGCCGCCGCCACCGGGCGACGTCGTCAGCGAGAATTTGCTCGACGGGTGTTTGGTCTTGGCCGCGGTCGACCAAGGTTCGAGCGTCGTCGTGGTCTCGTTCGGCCCGCAGGTCGGCGGGCTGGTCAGCACGCCTTTGGCCTCGTCGAAATGCAGCTTGACCGATTCGAACGGCGCCTGCGGGGTTTCGGTCAGCGTCGTCGTCAGCTGCCCGGTCTTCGCGTTGGCGTGGACGTTGCCGACCAGCCGCACGTCGACGCCGTACTTGGACGATCCGGCATCGATGAAGATGCGGAACATTTCGCCCGATTCGGGGTCGAAGCCCTTCTGCTGGGCGAGGTAGACGTTCCCCTTCAGCGAGCCCGGCGGCAGCACCTGGGTCTCGACTTCGGCCGTGCCGATTATCGACGGGTCCGGGCAGGCGATGTCGTTCCTGGTGCCCTTCCCGAACTGTTCTTCGGTGCATGCCTGCAGCCCGTTCGCCGCCGACGGGTTCAGGCCCATCCCTTCCGGAAGGGTGAACGAGGCGTTGCGGACGTGGGACTGTTCCAACGCTCCTCCTTCTTCTGGTTCGAGCGGTGGTTCGAACGGCAGTTCGGCCGTCACGGTCGGCGCCGCCGGAGAGTCGACCTTGTCGGTTCCCGGTTTCACGTCGAGCGACGGTTCGAAGGGAACTTCGTCGCATTCTTCGAGCTGTTCCCCTTCGGGGAGCGGCGCCTCGAACGGAGTCGAGCCGCTGGGGAAGTTCGGATCCGGTTCTTCGTAGGACTCGGCCCGGAAGAACGTCGAGTAGGTTTGTTCGAACTCCGCTTCTTCGGGGTCGAAGCAGGTGGTCGGGTTGGTGATGTAGGTGCCGTTCCCCGCCCGCCCGAAGCTGACCAGCCGGCTCTTCAGGGTCGAGAACGGCGGCGACGAGCTGGGCAGGCGGATCGTGAAGCTCTGGTGGTAGTCGTTCTGCCAGGCCACTTCGGTTTCGAGGAAGACCTCCTCTTTGCCGGCGACCACGAATCCGAACAGGGCGGGTTCGCCTTCTTTGGGCTCGATGTTGTATAGGGGGACTTTGGTCCCTTTTTCGGCCAGGGGAGGGATCACGAAGCCTTTCGGCAAGGATTCATAGCCTGCGACGTTGGTGACGAGGGTTACTTCCTCGCGTCCGACTTTCGTGCTCGGTTCGCACAGTGGCACGTGGAATTCGCCGAACGTGTTTTCGAAGTCGGCGAGCGAGCATTTTTCGTCGGTCGCCTGCGGGTTGACGATCGTCCCGGCCGGGAGGTCGACCCTCAGCGTCTTGATCGTCCGGCCTTCGATCGGTTCGATGATCGGCGCGGTCACGCTTCCCGGCGGAAACGGCGGCGAGGGCAGCGGCGAAAACGGTTCGTGCTGGATGATGTACTGCGTAAAGCCGATCTGCGGGTGGCCGGCGGCCTGCTTGAAAAGGAGTTCCGGCGTTGCTGGCGAGCACTGCGTCGGTTCGTCCGAGGTGCAGTTGGACGCCTGCCAGCCATCCGCGGCGGTCGGCGGTTCGTTCTGCGGTTCGATGATGTCGCCGGTATCGGCCTGGGCGGCGGCGACACCGAAGACGAGAACGAGCAATGCGGCGGTGAGCGTGAGCAGGCCGATCGGGCGTGCCAGGACTCTCATACGATTCTCCTCCAAGACGGGTTCAAAATCGAATTACCCGCCTCCCGCAGTTGAAAACGGTACACCATGCCGGCCGCTTTGGCCATCGGGAACAACTACGGATTGGCCAAAGAGGTCCAGAGACGCTCCTCCGCCGTGGCTACGCGGTTGGCCGCTACGTCGATCCGGCGCCACAGACCGGGATCCGGATCGTCCTCCTCGCTGGCGGCGCGGAACGCGTCGGCCAGCTCGGTCCAGGCAGCGGCGGCGTCGGCGGCGAGCGGCGCCTCGGGCCGTCCCGCCTGCTCGAGGAAGCGCGAGTACATCAGGCGGAAGGCGCCGCCGCCGGTGCCGCGGCGCTCGATCACCTGGTAGCCGAAGCGCGCGCACCACTGCCAGTCCTCGGCCGTCTCGGGCCAGGAGCCCGCCTCGGCGGCGAGGCGCCGCACAGCGTCGAGGCCGGAGAAGTCGCGGAACTCCGGTTCGACCATCGCCCGCGCGGCGCGCTCGATCGCCGCCGGGATCGACTCCCGCAGCCGCTCGGGCGAGATCTCTCCGGTGACGGTGAACATGTGCCCGGAGAGCGGGTAGGCCGGGTGGTCGCTGTGGCGCGCCCGCTCGAGGTTCTCCAGCCGGGTCGTCTGCAGCTGCTCGAAGGCCGTATCGGAGAGGTGCGCCAGCTCGTCGTCGTAGCCGGCGAGGACGACGGCGTGGCCGGGGAAGTGGGCCGAGTTGCCGTAGTGGTCCAGGTAGTAGAGGTCGGTCAGCATCAGCACCGGGTTGCCGGCGTCGACCTCGGCCCGCGCCGCCTCCCAGGCGCCGTCGTCTTCCGGCTCGAAGGTGCGCAGCCGCAGCGCCGCCCCGGTCAGCTCGGCGAAGCTCTCCTCGAGCCGCGCCGTCCGCCCGTTGAACCAGCGGCTCGGCGAAGCACCCTCGATCGTCACGTAGTAGAAGCAGGCGCCGGCGCCGAGGCCGAAAGCCATCTCCTCGCTGATCTCCACCCCGTGGTGGCTCAGCAGGTTGCGCAGCGCGGTCGAGCCGCAGTGGTGGCCGGGCTTGTGGGTGTAGTTGGGGACGAAGGGCATGGGGTCTTGATTCTGAATGACGTGGAGGGTGAGGGGCGTCGGGGGTCGTCTCGCCGGTGCCCATCACCGCCTTCGGCGGTGAAATCTCGATGCCGCTTCGCGGCAGGGAATCACTCTGCGGTGCCCGCTTCGCGAGGCTCCGGCGAGACGACCCCCGACGCCCAATATCCTGCGCCGCCGATGGAGAACCTCGATCTCAGGATGCTGCGCTTGTTGCGGACTCGGGGGCACTCGCCCGGGGTGGAGGGAGCTGCAAAAGCTTTGGGCAAGGCCGGGAACAACGCGCTGGTCTGGGTTGTGCTCGGGGTGGCGCTCGCGCTGCTCGACCCGTCGCGGCGCGAAGCGTGGTTGATCTGCGCTGCGCTGGGGCCGATCGCGATCGTCGTCAACTACGGGATCAAGCTGGTTGTCCGGCGGCCGCGGCCCGTGCTCGAGGGGCTGCCACCGCTCGGCGGCGCCCCCAGCTCGCTCAGCTTCCCCTCGGCCCACGCCCTCTCCTCGTTCGCGGTGGCGACGGCGATGTTCCGGGTCGACCCGGCGACGGCCGGCGCCCTCTTCGTCGCCTTCCTCCTCTCGCTCGGCCGTCCCTATCTCGGCATGCACTACCCGTCCGACGTCCTCGCCGGGGCGCTGCTCGGCGTCCTCCTTGGGCTGATCGTGCCGCTGTCTCTATGAAGGACGGGGTCCTGTGAAGGTCGGGATCGTCGGGCTGCCAAATGCCGGCAAGTCGACGCTGTTCAACGCCCTGACCAAGGGTGGGGCGCAGACCGGCGACTACCCGTTCACGACGATCGAGCCGAACGTGGCGATCGCCCAGGTGCCCGACGAGCGGCTCGAGCGGGTGGCGGCGACTGTGCGGAGCTCCGAGCTGGTGCCGGCGACGATCTCCTTCCACGACATCGCCGGGCTGGTCAAGGGCGCCTCCGAAGGCGAGGGCCTCGGCAACCGCTTCCTCGCCTCGATCCGCGAGACCGACGCGATCTGCCACGTCGTCCGCTGCCACGCCGACGCCGGCGTCCCGCACCCCGACGGCCGCATCGACCCGCTGGCCGACATCGAGACGATCGAGACCGAGCTGGTCCTCTCCGACTTCGAGCAGGTCGAGCGGCGGCTGCCGCGGGTCGCCAAGCAGGCGAAGTCGGGCGACGCCGAGGCGATCGCCGAGCAGGGCTGGCTGGAGGCGGTACGCGAGGCGCTCGCCGCCGGCCGCCCGGCCCGCACGGTGCCGCTGCCCGACGCTGCCCCCGGCGCCGCCCGCAACCTCCAGGCGCTGACCACGAAGCCGATCCTCTACGTCGCCAACGTCGACGAGGGCGACGCCGACCCGCCCGCGGCGGTTGCCGAGCATGCCGCCGCGATCGGCGCCGGCGTGGTCGCGGTCAGCGCCCGGATCGAGGGCGAGCTGGCAGAGCTCGACCCCGCCGAAGCCGAGGAGATGCGCGAGTCTTACGGCGTCGAGGGCTCCGGCCTGGCCCGCCTGGTCCGCGCCGCCTACGACCTGCTCGAGCTGATCACCTTCTTCACCGCCGGCGAGGGCAAGGAAGCGGTCGCCCGGCCGCTGCCGCGCGGCGCCACCGCCCTCGAGGCGGCGGGGACGATCCACACCGAGATCCAGGAGGCGTTCGTCAAAGCCGAGGCGATCGGCTGGCGCGAGCTGGTCGAGTGCGGCGGCTACGCGCCCGCCCGCGACCGCGGCCTGCTCCGCATCGAGGGCCGCGACTACGTAGTCCAGGACGGCGACGTGATCACGATCAAGGTCTAGAGCCCTGCAAACCGGCGCATCTCGGGGTCCTCGGTCCCCCGACCTGCTTGGTTTTCGGGCTCTAATGTTCTGAAAATGGATCAGGGACCAAGGTTCCCGCGGGTCGCCGCCAAGGCGGGCCACTACGAGAGCTTCTACGTGAAGGCCTGCCGGCCGGGCGGGGGACAGGGCGTCTGGATCCGCCACACGGTGCACAAGCGGCCGGGCGCGGAGCCGAACGCCTCGATCTGGTTCGTCCTCTTCGACCGCGATTCGGGCGCCCCGCGGGCGACCAAGGTGACCGTGCCGGCGACCGAGCTCTCGGCCCCGGTCGGCTCCTGGATCCGCGTCGCCGGCGCCGAGATCGGCCCCGGTTGCGCTCGCGCTTCCGGTGTTCCTTTTCAACGCCATGCGGACAAGAGGAACACCGGAACCGAGGGCGGGACGGTCTCCTGGGAGCTGAGCTTCGCCGGCGACGCGGCGCCCTGCAAGTACCTGCCCGCCGACTGGCTCTACGAGGCGCGGCTGCCCCGGACCAAGTTCGTCGCCCCCTTCCCCGACGCGCGATTCGACGGGCGGCTGGAGGTCGGCGGCGAGGAGATCGAGATCGCCTCCTGGCCGGGGATGATCGGCCACAACTGGGGCAGCGAGCACGCCGAGCGCTGGGTCTGGCTGGAGGGCACCGGCTTCGCCGACGCGCCCGGCACCTACTTCGACGCCGGCGCAGCCCGGATCAAGCTGGGGTCCTGGACCACCCCCTGGGTTCCCTCGGGGATGCTGATGCTCGAAGGCGAGCCGCACCGCCTGGGCGGCATCGGCAAGGTCCGCTCGGCTTCGATAGACGCGACCCCGGGCGCCTGCAGCTTCGTGCTTCCGGGCAAGGACATCGTCGTTCGCGGCAGGGTCTCCGCGCCGACCAAGGACTTCGTAGGCTGGATCTACGCCGACCCCAAGGGCCCCGAGCACAACACGATCAACTGCTCGGTCTCGGACCTCGAGCTGACCGTTGAACGACCCGGCCAGACCCCTCGCCGGCTCTCCCTCTCCGCCGGAGCCGCCTACGAGTTCGGCATGCGCGAGACGGACCACGGCATCCCGATCCAGCCCTACCCGGACGGCTGAGGGGGAGGGCGGGGGTCGTCTCCCGGGTGCCCATCACCGCCTTCGGCGGTGAAGCCTGGATGCCGCTTCGCGGCAGAGAATCACTCTGCGGTGCCCGCTTCGCGAGGCACCCGGGAGACGACCCCCGCCCTCCTCACCCCGAGACCCCGCCGGCGGGACCGGGACTGGGAGGGGGAGTGGGCGATGGGCTTTCCTGCCCGGGGTTGCCCCCGCCGACCGGCTTGCCGTCGACCAGCTTGCGGAAGCTCATCCAGGTGCTGTAGGCGCCGAGCGCCGACTCGAGCTGGTCGCCCCTGACCTTCGTGATCCCACCGGTGCCGTAGAGCTTCGCCCAGACGATTCGTGGCGAGCTGCCGCGCTGGGTGACCGCGATGCGCTTCAGGGCGCCGTCGAGGTAGCTCCCCAGCCTGGAGCTGATGTCGCGCTCGGAGAACTTCAGCTTCCAGCTGTGCAGGGGACAGGCGCCGTCGTAGGGATCCGGCACGCCGACCAGGTAGGGGATCGGGGGGCCGAAGAAGACGTTCTGGACGCTCTCGGTGCGGCCCCCGGAGCAGGCTGAGAAGAAGGTCTCGGCGATCCTGCCGCCGTACGTCACGACCTGGCCCTTGGTCGCGTCGGCTGCCTGGTTGGTCGCCGCCGTCTCGCTGGACAGGCCCTTGTAGACCTGGCTGCGGGTGTCGCTGTAGAGGTCGAAGCCGTTGCCGCCGACGCCCCCGGTGAGGGCGAAGGAGCGAGCCGCGACCGCCTGTGCGCGCAACTCGGCCTGCGGCCATGAGGGAGGCGACTCGTTCGCGATCACGCCCTTCACGTACTGGTCGACCGGCACCGCGTCGACCGCGTTGAGCGAGCCGCCGTCGCTTTCGGTCGGCGCCACCTCGAGCGCGCCGCGGTAGGCGCTGCCTCCGATCCGCACCGAGCCGTGACCGGCGGCGCGCAGCTTGCGGCCGCAGTTGGCCAGCACCTTGCCGCCCGAGGTGCGCAGCTGCACGCTGCGGCCCACCCGGCGGGCCGCGTAGCTGCGGCCGGGGGCGAGGCTGCGGCCGCAGGCGCCGGTCGCGCCGCTGAAGCCGACGTCGCCGCTCTCGACCAGGATCAGGACGCGGACCACCCGCGGCCCGGCAAGGTCGCCGACCGTCGTCCCCGAGTAGTAGTGCCCGAGGATGAAGCGGTAGCCCTTGCCGTGCTCGGCGTAGCCGTAGGCGCCGTACTGGCTCATCCCGACGCCGTGGCCGAAACCGTGGCCGGCCACGACCCACTGGACGCTCGCCGCGGCGCCGGGCGCGAAGCAGAGCGACAGGAGCAGCGGCAGGGCTGTGAGGCGGAGGCGCATCTCTCGGTCAACAGATTCGGGAAAGGGGAGTCTCGGCCTCCACTACCCTTGTCTGGATGGCGACGGAGACGCTGCAACCGGTCGACCACGAGCTTCTCCTCGCCGGCGAGTGGGTGGCGACCGGCGAGTGGGACGAGGTGGCCAGCCCCTACGACGGAACGGCCGTCGGCCGGGTCGCCCGCGGCGACGCGGCGCTGGTCGACCGGGCGGCGATCGCCGCCCGCGCCGCCTTCGAGTCGGGCGACTTCGCCCGGCACGAGCGCGCGGCGGTGCTCGACCGCGCCGCCCAGCTGGTCGGCGAACGGCTCGACGACCTGGCGCTGACGATCGCCGCCGAGGCCGGCAAGCCGCTGAAGACGGCCCAGGCGGAGGCCGGCCGCTGCGTCGACACCCTCACCTTCTCCGCGGTCGAGGCGCGCAAGCTGACCGGCGGCACCGTGCCGATGGACGCCTCCTCCTCCGGGGCGGGCAAGCTCGGCGTGACGATGCGCGTCCCCTATGGCGTGGTCGGCGCAATCAGCCCCTTCAACTTCCCCCTCAACCTGGTCGCCCACAAGCTCGGGCCGGCGATCGCCGCCGGCAACGCCGTCGTCCTCAAGCCGGCCGGGCAGACGCCGATCTCGGCCCTGAAGCTGGCCGAGATCCTGGTCGAGGCGGGCCTGCCCGAGGGCTGGCTCAGCGTCGTCCCCGGCCCCGGCTCGGAGGTCGGCAACGCGATCGTCGAGCACGAGCTGACCGGCGCCCTCAGCTTCACCGGCTCGGCCGCGGTCGGCTGGGGCATCCGCAGCCGCGTCCCGCACAAGAAGGTCAACCTCGAGCTGGGCTCCAACGCGCCGCTGATCGTCCACTCCGACGGCGACTGGGAGACGGCGGCCGACAAGGCGAAGCTGCACGCCTTCTCCCACGCCGGCCAGAGCTGCATCTCGATCCAGCGGATCCTCGTCCAGGAGGACGTCGCCGATGCCTTCGTCGAGCGCCTGGTCGCCAACGCCGAGGCGCTGACGGTCGGCGATCCGCTCGATCCCGAGACCGACGTCGGGCCGCTGATCTCGCCGGGAGACCGCGACCGGGTCAAGGACTGGATCGACGAGGCGGTGTCGGCCGGCGCCGAGCTGCTGTGCGGCGGCGAGCTGCTCGACGAGGGCCGCTGCCTGGCGCCGACCCTGCTCGGCGCGCCGCCGCGCGAGGCCAGGGTCTGGTGCGAGGAGATCTTCGGCCCGGTGGCGACGATCGACCGCTACCGCGACTTCGGCGAGGCGCTGCGGATGGCCAACGACTCCAAGTTCGGCCTCCAGGCCGGCGTCTTCACCCGCGACATGGGCCGCGGCCTCGAGGCCGCGGAGACGCTCGAGTTCGGCGGCGTGCTGATCAACGAGGTCCCGACCTTCCGCGCCGACCAGCAGCCCTACGGCGGCGTCAAGGACTCCGGCAACACCCGCGAGGGTCCCGCCTACGCCGTCCTCGAGCTGACCGAGGAGCGCTTCGTCACCCTCCAGGGCTGAACCGCATCCGACCTTTGCCCCACCCCAGTGGGGTGAAAGTCGGATGCGACGCGCTACTCGTGCGGCCGGGCCATGCGGCGGTGGTCCAGCGCCTCCTCCAGCACCGCCGGCTCGACGCCCTGCTCGAGCGCGACCTCGCGCAGCGAGCGGCCCGACTCGGCCGCGGCCTTGACGATGTCGGCGGCGCGGTCGTAGCCGATGTGGGGGTTGAGGGCGGTGGCGCTCGCCAGCGTCGCCTCGGCGTGGCGCTCGGTCATCTCCTCGTTGGCCTCGATCCCGGCGACGCACTTCTCGTTCAGCAGGCGCGAGACCGAGGCGAGCAGCTTGATCGAGTCGAGCAGGTTGCGGGCGATCAGCGGCACCCGCACGTTCAGCTCGAACTGGCCCTGGCTGCCGGCCATCGTGATCGCCATGTCGTTGCCGACCGCCTGGGCGGCGACCTGGATCACCACCTCGGGGATAACCGGGTTGACCTTGCCGGGCATGATCGAGGAGCCCTTCTGCAGCTCCGGCAGGCGCAGCTCGGCGAGCCCGGTGCGCGGGCCGGAGCCCATCAGCGCCAGGTCGTTGGCGATCTTGTTGAGCGAGACGGCGTAGACCTTGAGCGCCCCCGACAGCTCGACCAGCGCGTCGCGGTTGCCCTGCGCCTCGAAGCTGTCGAGCGGCTCGGAGATCGCCAGGCCGGTGTCGGCGGCGAGCCTCTCGCGCACCTTGGCGGCGAACTCGGGGTGGGTGTTGAGCCCGGTCCCGGTCGCCGTGCCGCCGAGCGGGATCTGGCCGACCCGGCGCAGCGTGCCCTCGACCCGCTGGATGCCGAGGCTGACCTGCGCCGCGTAGCCGCCGAACTCCTGGCCGAGCGTCACCGGCACCGCGTCCATCAGGTGCGTGCGGCCGGCCTTGACCACGTCGGCGAAGCGCTCCTCCTTCTCGGCCAGCGCCGCCTGCAGCCCGTTCATCGCCGGCAGCAGCTCGTGGGTCGTCTCGTCGAGCGCCGCCAGGTGGACGGCGGAGGGGAAGACGTCGTTGGAGGACTGGCCCATGTTGACGTGGTCGTTGGGATGCGCCGCGTCGCCGGCCAGGTTGGCGATCACCTCGTTGGCGTTCATATTCGAGGAAGTGCCGGAGCCGGTCTGGAAGACGTCGACCGGGAACTGGTCGTCGTGCTCGCCTCCGGCCACCGCATCGCCCGCATCGGCGATCGAGGCGGCGAGGTCGGCGTCGAGCCGACCCAGCTCGCCGTTGACCCGCGCCGCGGCGGCCTTCAGGCGGCCGAGCCAGCGGACGACCGGCACGGGCACATGCTCGCCCGAGACGGGGAAGTTGTCGACGGCTTTGGTGGTCTCGCCACCCCAGAGCTGTTCAGTCAAGATCGTGCCTCCATCGAAGTCGTGGTTCCTCAGCGAGTCGTGGTTCCCGCAGCGTATTCAGCCGCGGGCCGAGCCGGCGTCGAAGCCACGGCGGTAGGCCCGCCGGAAGGCCGGCGACGGGGGGCGGTTGTCGGGGCTGTAGCGGGCGGCGGCGACGAGGCGGCGGAGCAGGTCGGCGTGGATGCCTTCGGTGTCCTCGGCGCCCCGCGTCGCCGCGCCCAGCAGGTAGCCGAGCTGGACGTTCGCCGCTCCCCCCGGCCTGGCCCGGGCTTCGCCGTCGAGCTTGGTCGCGGCGGTCACCATCGCCACCCCGACCGTCGCCAGGTCGCCTCCCTTCTGGTTCTGCGCCAGGCAGTCGGAGATCGGCGTCTCGCCGCTGAGACGTACCTCGCCGGGCGCCTTTTCCAGCGCGGTCAGATAGGCGTGCGTCCCTTCCAGGCAGGCGACCGGGGTCGAGTCGCTCGGCCCGCCGCAGCCGGTGGCGGCAAGCCCGCCGGCGAGGACGACGATCGCAAGAGAGCGGCGCACGGCCGCATCCTAAGTGGACGGCACGTCACGGCAGCGTCGGCTCAGTCGCCGCGTGGAGAGACGCCGCCGGCCTGGACCGTCGAGATGCCGCCCTGCGGCCCCTTCGGAGGATCCGCGCCGGGCCGGCTGCCGCCCGGCGGCGGTGCCGCTTCCGGTTTCGCCCCGCCCCGCGGCCCTTGCGGCTGCGGATGCGCTGCCACGTTCCCGGCGCTCACCGGGAAGACCTCGACCCATTCGGCGAGCTGGAACATCGGCGCGATCGCGTGTTCCCAGGAGAGGTGGAGGTGGTTGCCGCAGCCGTGGCCGGCGTCGCCGTCGTAGCCGACCCAGCGGAAGGGCGGGCGGGGATGGTTCTGCCGTGGCTCGGCCCAGTGGGCGAGGCGGGTGATCGGCCGCCAACTCGCGTCGCACCCGTTGCCGCCGCCGAGCGGCACGATGTCGACCGCGAGCCCGTTGTAGTGGTCCGAGCCCTTGACGTGACAGCCGTCGCAGCCGACCCGGGCGCCGTTCGGCAGCGGGCCGGAGTAGCCGTCGGTGACGAAGATCGGGTAGAGCTTGGCGAGCCGGCGCAGGTCGGCGACGATGCGGCGGTCGACCATGTCACCGGCTTCGTGCGGCACCGCAGCCGGGATCGGCACGATCCGCCCGGCGGCGTGGACGATCCGGGTCGGGATCGGTGCGGCACCCGCCGGCGCGGTCGCCAGGCATGCGAGCGCGACGCAGAGAAGGAGCCCGGTCGCTCCCCTGGCGCACCGTCCGCTGCAGCTCGCCGTCACCCTCCGCGTATCGACGGGTGGAGCCCCAGCTTGAGTTCCGCAACCAGCTCCGCTGTTCGTTTCCCGCGCATGGCAGGGCAAAGGAACAGCGCGGCGGGTGGGGCGGGGTAGGCTTGCGCGGATGCCGACCGTGCGCGACGCCAGCTTCGACCTCTTTCGCGCCCAGGGGATGACGACGATCTTCGGCAACCCGGGCTCGACCGAGCTGCCGATGCTCGCCGACTTCCCTGACGACTTCCGCTTCGTCCTCGGCCTGCAGGAGGCGGTCGTGGTCGGGATGGCCGACGGCTTCGCCCAGGCCTCGCGCCGCACCGCGATCGCCAACCTGCACACCGCCCCCGGGGTCGGCAACGCGATGGGGGCGATCTTCAACGCGCAGGCCAACCACACGCCGCTGCTCGTCACCGCCGGTCAGCAGGCGCGGGCGCAGATGACCCTCCAGGCCAACCTGACCAACCGCGACGCGACCCGCATGCCGCACCCGCTGGTCAAGTGGGCTTACGAGCCGCCGCGCGCCGAGGACGTGCCGCTCGCCCTCGCCCACGGCGCCCACCTCGCCTCGCTGCCGCCGCAGGGCCCCGTCTTCGTCTCGCTGCCGATGGACGACTGGGCGGTCGAGGTCGACGAGGCCGACGCCCGCGAGGCGATCTCCCGCCGGGTCAGCGGCCGGGCGACCGCCGACCCCGAGGCGGTGCGGGCGCTGGCCGAGTCGCTCGACGCCGCGGCCAACCCCGTCCTCGTCGCCGGCCCCGACATCGACGCGAGCGGCGGCTGGGAGGCGGCGGTGGCGCTGGCCGAGCGCCAGCGGCTGCCGGTCTGGGCGACCCCGGCGCCGGGCGGCGGCAAGCTCGGCTTCCCGGAGGGCCATCCGAACTTCCGCGGCGTCCTGCCGCCGGCGATCGGCCCCGTCGCCCAGACCCTCGAGGGCCACGACCTGATCCTCGTCGCCGGCAGCTCGGTCTTCCCCTACTACCCCCACATCCCAGGTCCGCTGCTGCCCGAGGGGGCGAGGCTGACGGCGATCACCAGCGATCCCGACGAGGCCGCCCGCGCCCCGATGGGCGACGCGATCGTCGCCGACGTCAAGCTCACCCTCGAGGCGCTGCTCGCCGCCGTGCCCGAGTCCTCGCGCCCGGCGCCGGAGCCGAGCCCCGGCCCGACCGAGATCCCCGCCGACGACCCGCTCGACTCCTCGACCGTGCACTCGGCGCTGGCCGAGGTCTTCCCCGAGGACGGGATCGTCGTCCTCGAGTCGCCCTCCAGCACCCTCGCCCTGCGCAACCAGCTTCGCCTCTCGCGACCCGGCAGCTACTACTTCAGCGCCGGCGGCGGCCTCGGCTTCGGCCTCGCCGCCTCGGTCGGCGTCCAGCTCGCCCAGCCCGACCGCCCGGTCGTCTGCGTGATCGGCGAGGGCTCGGTCCAGTACGCGGTCACCGCCTTCTGGAGCGCCGCCGCCTACGACGTGCCGGTCAGCTTCCTGGTGCTGCGCAACGACGAGTACGCGATCCTCAAGTGGTTCGCCGAGGTCGAGTCGGTGCAGGGCGCGCCCGGCCTCGACCTGCCGGGGCTCGACGTCGCCGCGGTCGCCCGCGGCTACGGCGTCAGCTCGCAGGTGGCGACGGGCCGTGACGAGGTCCGCGACGCGCTCGCCAAGGCGCTCGCCTCCTCGCAGCCCGAGCTGGTCGAAGTCCCGGTGGCGCCGGGCATGTCCCTGTTCTAGGTTCCAGAGTCGATGACCGCCGCCGCCCCCGACCGCGCCCCCGATTCGCTCGCGGCAGGGACCCCCCGGCCGCTGCGGGCCGAGCTGGAGGCGCTGCTCGGCGCCGACCGGGTGCTCGGCCGGGCGAGCGACATCGTCCGCTACGCCTCCGACGCCAGCCCCTACCGGCTGCTGCCGCGGGCGGTGGTGATGGCCCGTGACGCCGGCGATGTCGCCAAGGTCCTCGCCTACGGCCGCGCCGACGACGTCCCGGTCGTCTTCCGCGCGGGCGGTACCAGCCTCAACGGCCAGGGACAGAGCGACGGCATCCTGGTCGACGTGCGGCGCCACTTCGGCGGCGTCGCGGTCGAGGACGGCGGCACGCGCGCCCGGATCAAGCCGGGCACCGTGCTCGGCCACGCCAACCGCGTCCTCGCCCCGCACGGGCGCAAGCTCGGCCCCGATCCGGCCAGCACCGACATCGCCACCGTCGGCGGGGTGATCGCCAACAACTCGGGCGGGATGCGCTGCGGCGTCGTCCGCGACTCCTACTCGACCGTGCGCTCGCTGACCTTCGTCCTGCCCTCCGGGACGACGATCGACAGCGCCGCCGCGGGCGCCGCCGAGCGCTTCGCCGCCGAGGAGCCCGAGCTGGCCGCCGGCCTGGCGGAGATCCGCGACGAGATCCGCGCCGACGCCGAGCTGAGCGAGCGCGTCCGCCGCAAGTTCGCGATCAAGAACACGACCGGCTACCGGCTCTGCGCCTTCCTCGACGCCGACGAGCCGCTGGAGATCTTCCGCCGCCTGCTGGTCGGCTCCGAGGGCACGCTCGGCTTCGTCGCCGAGGCGGTCTTCGAGACCGTGCCGCTGCCGGGCAGCACGACCACCGCCTGGGTCCACTTCCCCGGCGTCGAGGAGGCGATCGCGCCGGTCCGCGACCTGGTCGGCTGCGGCGCCAGCGCGGTCGAGCTGATGGTCGCCCCGGCGCTGATCACCGCCGCCTGGAACATGCCCGGCGCGCCCGAGGAGTGGAAGGAGCTGCCGCCGGAGTCGGCGGTGCTGCTGGTCGAGTTCGGCGCCGCCGGCGACGGCGAGCTGGACTCCTACGTCGCCAGCGCCGGCGAGATCCTCGCCGGCCACGAGACGATCCGCCCGATCGACTTCACCCGCGACGCCGAGCAGATCGAGCTGGCCTGGCGGGTGCGCGAGGGTCTGCACGGGCTGGTCGGCCGCCTGCGCCTGCCGGGGACCGCGCTGATCGTCGAGGACGTCTGCGTGCCGCCGGAGCGGATCGCCGAGGGCGCCCGCGACCTGCAGGCGCTGCTCGGCGAGCACGGCTTCCTGCCCGGCGTCGCCGGCCACGCCTCGGCCGGCAACCTGCACTTCATGCTGACGCCCGACTTCGCCAAGCAGGAGGACCTCGACCGCTACGAGGCGTTCATGTCGAAGCTGGTCGAGCTGGTCGTCGACAAGTACGACGGCTCGCTCAAGGCCGAGCACGGGACCGGGATCAACATGGCCCCGTACGTCGAGCGCGAGTGGGGGGAGAAGGCGACCGAGCTGATGTGGCGGGTGAAGCGGCTCGCCGACCCCGACGGCGTGCTCGCCCCCGGCGTCGTCCTCAACCGCGACCCCGGCGCCCACCTGCGCAACCTGAAAACGACGCCGGAGATCGAGGAGTCGGTCACCGCCTGCGTCGAGTGCGGCTTCTGCGAGCCGGTCTGCCCGAGCCGCGACCTGACGACGACGCCGCGGCAGCGGATCGTCCTGCGGCGCGAGATCGCCCGCCAGCCCGAGGGCTCGCCGCTGCGGCGGGCGCTGCTCGAGGAGTACGCCTACGACGGGCTCGACACCTGCGCCGCCGACGGCTCCTGCCGGCTCGCCTGCCCGCTCGGGATCGACACCGGCGAGCTGGTCAAGGAGCTGCGCGGCGAGCGCCACGGCGAGCGGGCCGAGCGCCTGGCGCTGGCGGCGGCGAAGCGCTGGGGCGCGGTCGAGAGGGCCTCGCGCGCGGCGCTTCGCGGCGGCGGCCCGGTCGCGCGCCGGACGAAGCGCGGCAAGGGCCTGCCCGGCCCGGCGCCGGCGCGGCCGCCGGCCACCGCTCGGGAGAGCGCCGCGGCGGTCTACTTCCCCTCCTGCACCAACCGGATCTTCGGACGGGCTGCGGCCGGCGCCGGCCGGCGGGGTAACGGGGTCGATGCCCCGCTCGGGGCCGGTGCCGAGCGGTCGACCGCATCGCGCCGTGACGAGGCGGAACCAGCGAGCCTGGCCGCCGCCCTGGTCGAGGTCTCGCGCCGCGCGGGCCTGCCGGTCTGGATCCCGGAAGAGGTCGCCGGGAGCTGCTGCGGGCTGCCCTGGAGCTCGAAGGGCTTCGGTCCCGCCCACCGCCACAAGGCGAACGAGATGGTCGCGCGGCTGTGGCGCTGGAGCGGCGAGGGCGAGCTGCCGGTGGTGATCGACGCCGCCTCCTGCACTCACGCGGTCGCCGTGCCGGGCGAGGGGACGCTCAGCGAGGAGAACGCGGAGCGGCTCGCGGCGCTGCAGGTCCTCGACTCGGTCGCCTGGGCGCACGACCGGCTGCTGCCGCAGCTCGAGGTGACCGGCAAGGTCGGCCTCGGCGACCGTCCACCCGACCTGCGCCACCCGCCACCTCGGCCTCGTGCCGCGACTGCGCCGGCTCGCCGACGCCCTCGCCGACGACGTCTTCGTCGCCCCCTCGGCGACCTGCTGCGGCTTCGCCGGCGACCGCGGCTTCTCCCACCCCGAGCTGACCGCGGCGGCGACCCGTCCCCAGGCCGAGGAGCTCGCCGGCCGCGCAGCTTCGACGCCCACCTCTCCAGCAACCGCACCTGCGAGATCGGCCTCAGCCGCGCCACCGGTGAGCCCTACGAGTCCTTCGTCTTCCTCTTAGAGCGACTGACGCGGTGAAATGAAGCATCTGGGGGTCCATGGACCCCCAAAAGCTTCAATCGCGAACGGCCGCGACCGCAGTCGCGCCCTGCTCGTCGGCGGCCGACTCGACCTCGCGGATCGTCTCGATCATCGTCCGGTCGCGTTCGAAGCGGCGGTCGAGCAGCGGGTTGAGGATGCCGCGCAGGGCGGAGACGTAGCGCCACCACTTCGGCGCGAAGATCCGCGGTGTGCGTTCCTCGATCCCGCGGACGACCGCGGCGCCGGCCTCGTCCGGCTCGATCCGCTTGCTGAGGAAGCCCGGCAGGTTTTCCTGCATGCGGTTGGAGTGGGGCCGCTCGAAGGCGTCCTGGACCAGCTTGGTGTCGACCCAGCCGAAGTAGGCGACGCCGGCGCTGGCGCCGAGCGGCATCAGCTCGGCCCGCAGCGAGCGGCCCAGCGACTCGACCCCGGACTTGGCGACCGCGTAGGGGCTGTTGAGGACGCCGTTGACGAAGGCGTAGACGGAGGAGGTGACGACGACGTGGCCGCGGCGCGCGACGATCTGGGGCAGCGCCGCGCGCACCGTGCGCCAGACGCCGATCATGTCGACCTCGAAGACGCGCTCCCACTCCTCGGCGCCGATCCCCCGCGCGGTTGCCACGTTCGGCTGGGCGATGCCGGCGTTGGCGACGACGACGTCGAGGCCGCCGAAGCGCTCGACGGTCTCGGCGACGGCGCGCATGATCGCCGCCTGGTCGGTGACGTCGGCGCCGATCCCGAGCGCCCGCGGGCCGATCCGCTCGGCCGCCTCGCCGGCCTGCTCGGGGTCGAGGTCGACCACGGCGACCGAGCCGCCGCGCATGTGGATCTGACGGGCGGTCTCGAAGCCGATCCCGCGCGCGGCGCCGGTCACCAGCGCCACCTTTCCGTTCAGGTCGAAGACGGGCATGCGGTCGGCAGCGTACCCGCTCCTAGAATCAGCGGCCATGCCCGCAGGCTTCAGACCCGTCGACCCGAGGCAGTCCTTCCCCGAGCTGGAGGAGCGCATCCTCGCCCGCTGGCGCGAGCGCGACGTCTTCGACCGCTCGCTGGCCGCCCGCGAGGGCGCCGAGGTCTGGAGCTTCTACGAGGGCCCGCCCACGGCGAACGGAAAGCCCGGCTCCCACCACGTCCTCTCGCGGGTCTTCAAGGACGTCTACCCGCGCTACAGGACGATGCGCGGTTACAGCGTCCCGCGCAAGGCCGGCTGGGACTGCCACGGCCTGCCGGTCGAGCTCGAGGTGGAGAAGGAGCTCGGCATCTCCTCCAAGCGGGAGATCGAGGAGTACGGGATCGCCGAGTTCAACCAGCGCTGCCGCGAGTCGGTCTTCGAGTACGTCGAGGAGTGGAACCGCCTGACCGAGCGGATCGGCTTCTGGATCGACCTCGACGACCCCTACGTGACCCTGGAGAACGACTACATCGAGTCGGTCTGGTGGTCGCTGCGCAGGCTCTGGGACGAGCAGCGGCTCTACGAGGGCCACAAGGTCGTCCCCTACTGCCCGCGCTGCGGCACGGCGCTCTCCTCGCACGAGGTCGCGCTCGGCTACGAGGACGTCGAGGACCCCTCGATCTACATAAAGATTCCGCTCGTCTCCTCCGCTGCCGCGACGCCGGAGAAATCAGATATGGATCCGGCGTCACTCCCGCGGTCGGAGACGGGCGGGTTGGCGGAGTACCTGCTGGTCTGGACGACGACGCCCTGGACGCTGCCCGGCAACGTCGCGGTGGCCGTCGCGCCGGACGTCGGCTACGTTCGCGCCAGGGTCGAGGACGAGGTGCTGATCCTCGCCGAGCCGCTGCTCGAGCGGGTGCTCGGCGAGGAGGCCGAGATCCTCGGGCGGGTAAGGGGGAGCGAGCTGGTCGGCCGCCGGTACGAGGGGCCGGTCTTCTCGCTGACCGACCGCGAGCCCGGCGGCTTCCCGGTGATCGCCGGCGAGTTCGTCACCACCGGGGACGGCACCGGCCTGGTCCACATCGCCCCGGCCTTCGGCGAGGACGACTACGCGGTCGCCGCCGAGAACGGCCTCTTCGACCCGACCAGCCACGGCACCCTCTACAACCCGGTGGGCGCGGACGGCAAGTTCACCTCGCAGGTCGCCGGCTTCGAGGATCGCTTCGTCAAGGACCCCGAGACGACCGCGGCGCTGATCGCCGACCTGCGCGAGCGCGGCCTGCTGTTCCGCGAGCAGGTCTACGAGCACGCCTACCCGCACTGCTGGCGCTGCGGCACGCCGCTCCTCTACTACGCCAAGTCGAGCTGGTACGTCGCCACCTCGCGCGCCCGCGAGGAGCTGCTCGCCAACAACGAGGAGATCGGCTGGCATCCCGAGCACATCAAGCACGGCCGCTTCGGCAAGTGGCTGGAGAGCAACGTCGACTGGGCGCTCTCGCGCGACCGCTACTGGGGGACGCCGCTGCCGATCTGGGAGTGCGCCGATCGCCGGCTGCGACGGTCGCTTCTGCGCCGGCTCGGTCGCCGAGCTGCGCGAGCGCGCCCGCGGCGAGGTCCCCGACGACCTGCACCGCCCCTACATCGACGAGGTGACCGTTGCGTGCGAGCGCTGCGGCGGCGAGATGCGCCGGGTCGAGTCGGTGATCGACACCTGGTACGACAGCGGCGCGATGCCGTTCGCCCAGTTCCACTACCCGTTCGAGAACGAGGAGGCCTTCGAGGAGCGCTTCCCGGCCGACTTCATCTGCGAGGCGATCGACCAGACGCGCGGCTGGTTCTACACCCTGCTCGCCGAGTCGACCCTGCTGTTCGACACCTCCAGCTACCGCAACTGCGTCTGCCTCGGACTGATCCTCGACCCCGAGGGGCAGAAGATGTCGAAGAGCCGCGGCAACGTGGTCGAGCCCTGGGACGTGATCGCCGCCCACGGCGCCGACGCCTTCCGCTGGTACTACCTGACCTCCCAGCAACCCTGGTCGGGCTACCGCTTCTCGCTCGACACGGTCGGCGAATCGGTGCGCCAGTTCCTGCTGACGCTGTGGAACACCTACTCGTTCTGGGTCCTCTACGCCAACGCGGAGAACCTCGGCCCAAGCGACTTCGACCCCCCCCACCGGTTCCGCTGTGCCGTTGCCGCGGATGACGGGGCAAGGGAACAGCGGAGCGTGGGTGGGGACCTGGATCGCTGGGTTCTCTCCCGACTCCAGGCCACGATCTCCACCGTTCGCGAGCGGATGGACGAGTTCGACTGCACCGCCGCCGGCCGGGAGATCTCCGAGTTCGTCGAGGAGCTGTCCAACTGGTACGTGCGGCTCTCGCGGCGCCGCTTCTGGGAGGGCGACCGGGCCGCCTTCGCGACCCTGCGCCACTGCCTGCTGGAGACCGCCGCCCTGCTCGCCCCCTTCACCCCCTTCCTCGCCGACGAGATCCACCTCAACCTGGCCGCCGGCGAGGGTGAGAGCTTCAGCGAGCTGCCCGACTCGGTCCACCTGCGCAACTTCCCCGCGCCCGACCCGGCGCTCGCCGACCCCGACCTGGAGGCCGCGATGGAGGCGGTCCGGCTCACGGTCGAGCTCGGCCGCGCCGCCCGCGCCCAGGCGAAGGCGAAGGTGCGCCAGCCGCTGCGCCGCGCGGTGATCGTCGCCAACGAGGCCGAGCGTGCCGCGATCTCCGCCCGCGCCGACCTGGTCCGGGCCGAGCTGAACGTCAAGGAGCTGGACTTCGTCGAGGAGGAGTCGGAGCTGGTCAGCTACGCGGTCAAGCCCAACTACCGCTCGCTCGGCCCCCGCTTCGGCAGGCGGATGCCGCAGGTGGCGGCGGCGATCGAGGCGCTCGACCCGGTCCACGTCGCCCGGGTGATGGCCGGCGGGGGAGAGGTCGGGATCAACGTCGACGGCGACGAGCACGCGATCGGTGCCGACGAGGTCAGCCTGTCGCTGCAGCCGCTGGACGGATACGAGGTCGAGGCAGAGGCCGGCCACGCCGTCGCTCTGCAACTCGAGCTGGACGACGAGCTGCGCCGCGAGGGCCTCGCCCGCGAGGTCGTCCACGCCGTCCAGAACGCCCGCAAAGAGGCGGGTCTGGAGATCACCGACCGGATCGCGCTGGGCTTGGGAGGAGACGATGCGCTGCTGGAGGCCGCGCGCGAGCACGAGGGGTACGTCAGCGGCGAGGTGCTGGCTACGGAGATCGCCTACGACGCCGCGAACGGCGCGGAGGCGAGGATCGACGGCCGCGAACTACGCATCGCAGTCGTGCCTACCGGGCGTGCCCGGGGTTGACCACCCATACTGGCGGTCAACTCCGGGCACGTCTACTCGGACTCGGACTCGGCCGCGGCCTTGCCGATGATGAAGTCGGTCTTCGGCGAGTCGGAGAACTTCACCCAGCAGTGCTCGGGGGCGGCGCCGGCCACCTCGACCAGCGCCGCTTCGATCCGCTTCGCGATCTCGGCCTTCTGCTCGTCGCTACGACCCTCGAACCAGTGGATGTGGACGAACGGCATCGGCTCGGTGCCGGGGACGCGGAGCGGCCCGCTAGGCGAGCGCCGGCTCCAGCTCGGCCTCGAGGCGCCGCTTCGGCATCGCCCCGACGACTTTCTTGGCGATCGCCCCGTCCTTGAAGAGGAGCAGGGTGGGGATCGAGAGGACTTCGTACTGAGCCGCCGTCTGCTGGTTCTCGTCGACGTTGAGGCTGACGATCTTCAGGTCCTCCCGCTCGGCGTCGATCTCCTCGAGCACGGGGTGGACGACGCGGCAGGGGCCGCACCAGGGTGCCCAGAAGTCGACGAGGACTGGGCCATCGGCCTCCAGCACGTCGGATTTGAAGGTCGCGTCGGTGACGTCGCTGAGCTTGCCGGTCACTGGTATCTGTCTCCCAAGAGTCGAGGTTCAGCTCTCAATACTTCAGAAAGTATAGCGAGGGGCCTGCGGGACGGCGTCGATCGTCTAGCTTGCCGGACGTGACCAACGCCGAGATCGCCGCGGCGCTGGAAGAGCTGGGAATCCTCTACGAGCTCGACGGCGCCGTCAAGTACAGGGTGCTCGCCTACTCGACCGCCGCCAAGGCGATCCGCGAAAGCCCGGTCTCGGTCGCCGAGCTGGCGGCGGAGGGGCGCGCGACCGAGATCCCCGGGGTCGGCAAGACGCTGGCGGAGAAGATCGACGCCCTGATCGAGAGCGGCGAGATCCCGGCGGCGGTCAAGCTGAAGGCGAAGTTCCCGCCGACCCTGGTCGAGGTGACGCGGGTGCCCGGCGTCGGCGCCAGAACCGCCAGGCACCTCTTCGACGAGCTCGGAGTCGCCTCGCTGGAGGACCTGAAGGCGGCGGCCGAGACGGAACGGGTGCGCGACGTCAAGGGCCTCGGACCGAAAGCCGAGGACAACATCCTGGCGGCGCTGGAGCGGCTCGGCGAGCCGGGGGAGGGCCCGGGGCGGCTGCTGCTCTCGGCGGTGCGGCCGACCGCCGAGAATCTCGCGGCAGCCCTGCGCGAGCACCCGGCCTCCGACCGGGTCGAGGTCGCCGGCTCGGTGCGGCGCTGGGCCGAGACCTGCAAGGACATCGACCTGATCGCGACCGCGGAGGAGCCGACCGAGCTGGCCACCTACCTCGCCGGCCACGAGCTGATCGCCGCCGCCGGCAACCCGGGTCCGAACGGCCTCCGCGCCCAGACCCACAACGGGATCGGGGTCGACCTGCGGATCGTCCCGCCGCAGGCCTTCGGCAACCTGCTCCAGCACTTCACCGGCTCCCAGGCCCACAACGTGCAGCTGCGCGAGGACGCGGTCAAGCGCGGCCTCTCCGTCTCCGAGCACGGCATCACCGAGACCGAGAGCGGCGAGGTCACCCTCTGCGAGAGCGAGGCCGAGGTCTACGAGCGGCTCGGCTACGCCTACATCGAGCCGGAGCTGCGCGAGGGCCGCGGCGAGCTGAAGGCGGCCCGCGAGGGCGCGCTGCCGGACCTCGTCTCGCTCGATGACATCCGCGGCGACCTCCACTCCCACACCACCCTCTCCGACGGCCGCAACACGCTGGAGGAGATGGCGGCGGCAGCCCGCAAGCGTGGCTACGCCTACCTGGCGATCACCGACCACTCGGCCAGCCACGGCTTCGGCGACCACGTCACCGCCGAGCGGCTCTGGCAGCGGATCGACGAGATTCGCGAGTGGAACAGGGGTAAACGCGGCCTCCGCCTGCTCGCCGGCTCGGAGGTCAACATCGGCCTCGACGGCGGGCTCGACTACCCGGACGACCTGGTCGAGGCGCTCGACTGGATCGTCGCCAGCGTCCACACCTCCTTCGCGATCTCCGAAGCAGCGATGACCGAGCGCGTCCTGACCGCGATCGAGAACCCGAGCGTCGACTGCATCGGCCACCTCACCGGACGCCTGATCGGCCGCCGCGAGCCCTACGGAGTCGACATCGAGGCGGTGGTCGAGGCCGCGGCTCGCACCGGCACGATGCTGGAGATCAACGGCAACCCCGACCGCCGCGACCTCAACGAGCACCACGCCCGCCTCGCCTCCGAAGCCGGCGTCACGATCGTCCTCGACACCGACGCCCACGGCGTCGACACCCTCGGCAACATGGCCTACGCGGTGGCCACCGCCCGCCGCGCCTGGCTGACCGCCCCCGACGTGGCCAACGCCCGCGGCTGGCGCGAGTTCAAGCGGTTGCTTGCGTAACCGGCAAGTTGTTGCACAAAAGTTTCACTTTTGTCACAGACATATGTCTGCAATCAGCGTAGCCTTCGGACTGCCGCGAGAGCGGCGGTCGCCCCCGCCGATGGACGTCGGCTTCCAGTCTCGCAACTGGAAAAGAGAGGGTTCGATTCCCTCCGGGGGCGCTATACTCGGCAACGCGAGACTGGAAGTAACCGGCGTCCACCGGCTTTTCTAGGTTTGCAGACGGCCCGTTTCGGCGGGTCGTCTGCTTTTCACGGCGCGCGCAGCCGGTCGCTGCGCAGGCCCGGGGTGCGGACCAGTTCCACCGGGCGCAGGGCGGAGTTGGGGACGACGTAGAACTTGACGCCGTCGCGCTGCTCGATCCCGAGCACGGCGGCCTCGCGGGTTCGCATCGCCAGGGCGACGAGCAGGGCGTAGCCGGCGCCGATTGCGGCGACGCCGGGGAAGAGGACGCCGAGCACGCCGGCGGCGATCGCGGTCAGGGCTATCGGCCAGAGGCGGCCGAAGGCGATCCGGGCCGGGGTCTCGTCGGGCAGGGAGGTGGCGGTGCGGGCGCCGGCGAGCGCGTCGCGGACGCCGTCGGCGGCGCGCGAGGGCCGGCCGAGGTAGAGGCCGAGGATCAGCGAGATCAGCCACCAGGCGGCGGCGACCAGCACGGTGGCGCCGTCTTCGTCGCGCCCGGCGGCGATCGCCGTGATCGCCCCCAGCGCGGTCGCCTCGGCGCCGGTCAGGAGGACGGTGATGCGCAGCAGATCCGTGTAGGGCATCGCCGGCGCCCTACTCCGCCAGCGCCTCGAGCATCGCCAGCCAGCCCTCGGGTCCCTCGACCCGCAGGTCGGACTCCTCGGCCAGCTCCGGCGGCGCCTCCGCGGAGACGATGCCGACGCAGAACGCCGCCTCCAGCTCGCCCTCCTCCCGCAGCTCCCGCAGCCGCCGGAAGGCGTCGAGGTCGGTGCGGTCGTCGCCGGCGTAGACCGCGGCGTCGATTCCGTCGGCGGCGAGCAGTGCCGCCACCGCCGCGTCCTTGCCGCCACCGCCGACCGGGCGCAGCTCGAGCACCTTGCGCCCCCAGCGCGCCTCCAGCCCGGCATGCCCCGCCTCGACCGCGACCTCGCGGGCACGTGCCTCGGCGGTCCGCTCGTCGCCGGCGCCGCGCCAGTGCAGCGCCTGGATCGGTCCCTTGTCCTCCAGCCGCAGGCCGGCCTCGGCCAGCGCGCCGGCGTCCAGTGCAGCGACGAACTCGGCGGCTCCGTTCTCCCGCCCCTCCAGCGAGGGATCGAGCCGCGGCGCCGCCTCGCCCGGCAGCAGCAGCTCCAGCCCGTGGTTGCCGGCGTAGGCGATGCCCTCGACGCCGACCAGGCGCCGCGCCTCCACCGCCTGCCGCCCGGAGACGCAGCCGACCAGACCGTAGCGCTTGCTCAGCCGCCGCAGCGCCGCGCTCGCGCGGCCCGGCACCGCGGCCTGCTCCGGCCGCGAGACGATCGGCGCCAGCGTCCCGTCGACGTCGGTGAGCACGGCGGCGCGGGCAGGCGCTTCACGCAGCCGCTCCAGCGGCCCCAGCCCCGCCAAGCGCGCCCCTGTCCCGGGTTCGGGAGACACGGCACTAGTATCGCGCGATGGCTTCCGCAGTCTCCGGCCACACCCTGAAGCTCGCTGCGATCGGCACCGCGGCCGGCGTCTTCAGCGGGCTCTTCGGGGTCGGCGGCGGGACCGTGATCGTGCCGCTGCTGATCTTCTGGCTCGGCTACGGCGAGCGGCTGGCGACCGGCACCAGCCTCGGCGCGATCGTCCTCATCGGGCTGATCGGCGTGATCGCCCAGGGCGGCCTCTACGGCAACGTCCACCTCCTCACCGGCCTGCTGCTCTCGATCCCGGCGATAGTCGGCGTCGTCATCGGCATCGAGATCCAGCAGCGGATCCCGCAGCGAGCCGTCTCCCTCCTCTTCGCGGCGCTGCTGGTCGCCGTCGCCGCCGAGCTGATCGTCAGGTGAGCTTCCGATGTTCCTTTCCGCTGCCATGTGCCGACAGGGAACAGGGGAGGCTCTCCGGTGAGCGCGAACCGTGAATGAGGTCCTGGCGGTGCTGCTCGCCGTGGCCGGCGGCCTCGCCGGCGGCCTGGTCGGCGTCGGCGGAGGAGTCCTGTTCGTGCCGGCGCTGACCGTCTTCATCGGCCTCAGCCAGGTCGAGGGCGAGTCGACCTCGCTGCTGGTGATCGTCGTCGTCGCCCTGGTCGGCGCCTACCGTCAGAACCGCTACGGCAACCTCGCCCTGCGCGACGCGGCGGTGATCGGCCTGCTCTCGCCGCTCGGCGTGCTGGCCGGCGTCGTCGTCGCCAACGAGATCCCGCACCGGGTGCTCGAACTCTCCTTCGCCGCCCTGGTCCTCTACGTCGCCTACGAACTGGTACGTAGGGCGCTCTCCTCGCCGGCGTAGAGCCGACCGGGCGGCGCACGCCCCATCGTCTACGCTGATTCTGTGGATTCGCTCACCTGGCACACCGACCTGCCGCAGCTTCGCGCCCCGGTCCTGGTCTGCGCCTTTCGCGGCTGGAACGACGCCGCCTCCTCGGCCTCGGCGGCGCTCACCGCGGTCGCCGACTCCTTCGACGCCGAGCCGCTCGCCGAGGTCGACCCCGAGGACTACTTCGACTTCCAGGCGACCCGGCCGACGATCGTCCTCACCGAAGGCCAGACCCGGCGCATCGACTGGCCGCAGAACGACCTCGCCGCCGTCCGCGTGCCCGGCGCCGACCGCGACCTGGTCCTCTTCGACGGCACCGAGCCCAACCTGCGCTGGCGCACCTTCGCGGAGACGATTGCGACCGCCGCCGACGCGCTCGGCGTGGAGATGGTCGTTACCCTCGGCGCGCTCGTCGCCGAGGTCTCCCACACGCTGCCGGTGCCGATCACCGGACTCGCCTCCGACGAGGAGCTGGTCGAGGAGCTCGACCTGCAGCGCTCCAGCTACGAAGGGCCGACCGGCATCGTCGGCGTCGTCCACGACTGCTGCCGCAGCCTCGGCATCGCCTCGGCCTCGCTCTGGGCCGCCGTGCCGCACTACGTCGCCGCCGTGCCCAATCCGAAGGCCGCCCTGGCGCTGCTGCGCCGGCTCGAGGGATTGACCGGGATCGCCGTCGACGCGACCGAGCTGGAGGAGGAAACGGCCAGCTACGAAGAGCAGATCGGCCGCGCCGTCGCCGCCAACCCGGAGATCGCCGAACTGGTCGAGCGGATCGAGGCCGAGCAGGAAGAGCAGCTCGGCGGCGATCAAGCCGACCTGCCCTCGGCCGACTCGATCGCCAGCGAGTTCCAAAGGTTCTTACGACAGCAGGGGGGCTGAGACGGCGAAAATCAAGCCCTGGCTAGGACGCAGGGAGTCCGGTGCAGCGAGCGCACTTTTGTGCGTGAGCAAACCGGGCGACCGAGGACAACGCCAGGCGCCGGTTTGAAGCCGTCTCAGCCCTCTGCCGCGGGGCAGACGAGGCGGTAGTCGCACCAGCCGCATACCGCCGGCGACGGGCGCGGCTCGAAGTCCTGGCCGAGGATGCCCTCGCCGACCTGGAGGACGGTGCGCTCGACCCGCTCGGCGTCGTCGGGCCTGACCGGCGCCGCGACCTTGTCCGCGTCGAGCACGTAGTAGTAGCTGCCGGTCCCCGCCTCCAGGCCCCAGGCCTCGCGCGCCGCCAGCCGGTAGAGCGCCAGCTGCAGGTCGCTCTCCAGGTCGGCCTCGCTCTTGCGCTCGCCGGTCTTGTAGTCGATCAGCTCGTGGCCGCCGCCCGGCAGCCGGTCGACCCGGTCGACCCGGCCGCGGACGTGGTGCTCGCCGATCCGCATGTCGAACTTGCGCTCCAGCCAGACCGGCTCGCCGTCGGCCTCCCGCTCCCGCTCCCAGTAAAGGCGCATCGCCTTCCGCGCCCGGTCGCGGAACTGCAGCTCGTCGTCGCTGGTGCCGAAGCCGGTCCGCCGCCAGCCCGCCTCGAACAGCTCCATCAGCCGCTCGAGGCTGTCCTCCTCGCCGCCGATCGCCTCCTTGTGGAAGCGCTCGAGCACGTTGTGGATCAGGATCCCGAAGCGCTGGTTGATCGTCGGCTCCTGCGGGATGCCGAAGACCCGCGCGAACTTGTACTTCAGCGGGCAGATCAGGTAGAGGTCGAGGTCGGAGGCCGAGAGGCTCAGCGCGCCGTCGGCGCGGCGCGGCAGGAAGCCCTCCAGCGAGGGCTCGCGGCGGGCGGCGATCAGGCGGCGGCGGGCCTCGCCCTCGCGCTCGGAGTCGAGCAGGTAGGCGTCGAGCGAGGAGGCGTCGAGCTCGGCCTGCTGCTCGGGGGTCGCGACCTGGCGCAGCAGCCCGTTGACGGCCTCGATCGCCTCCTCGGTCGCCTCCTCGCCGGGGCGCTGCGCGAGCGCCGCCAGCTTCAGCAGCTCCAGGTAGCGGGCGATCGCCCGGTTGACGTCGACCGTCGTGTCGAGCCGTGGCTCGGAGAGCTCGCGGCCCGCCCGCCAGGACGCCTCCAGCACCTCCTCGCGCAGCATCCGGTAGCTGGCGTGAAGGCCCTCGGCGGGGCCGAACAGCTCCTCCCCGTGGGCCTCCTCCCGACCGCCGGCCGCGGCCAGGGCCCGGGCGTAGGGCGCCGAGGGACGGGAGTCGCCCTCCGCGACGCGCTCGACCCGGGCGAGGACCAGGCCCGAGCGCGCCGGGCGGCCGATCCGCTCGGCGCCGGCGCCGCGCTCCATCCCGAGCACGAAGACGTGCTCGAACTCCATCCCTTTCACGGCGTCGCGGGCGAGTCCCAGCACCGCCCCCGGCGCCGGCGGCTCGGCGATCCCGGCCGGTTCGACACCGGCGTCGGCGACCGCGCTCAGGTGGCGGATGAAGTCACGCGTCGACCCGTGCGGCTCGCGCCGCGCCCAGGCGGCGGCGAGCTCGGCCAGCCGGGCGAGGCCGAGCAACCGCTCGGCGACCTCGGGCTGGGCGGCGAAGAGGCGCTGGCGGCGCAGTCCCACCGCCTCGACCAGGCGGCGCACGAAGACGTCGGCGCGGCGCTCCTCCAGCGCCGCCGAGGCGGTGCCGTAGAGCTTCAGGAAGGCGTGAATCCGCTCGCGCGCCTCGGGCGGAATCTGCGGGCTCTCGAGCGCCGCCTCGCAGGCCGAGACCATGTCGAGCTTGCGGCGGCGCGAGATCGTCGCCAGGCGGGCCAGGTCGGCGGAGCGCAGCTCGACCGGCGGCCGGGTCAGCGCCCGCGCCGCCGCCGCCGGGTCGGCGGGGTCGGCGAGGATCCGCAGCCAGGCGATCGCGTCGCGCACCTCGGGCCGCCGGAAGAGCGCCGCCGGGCCGGAGAGGTGGAAGGGGATGCCGCGCTCCTCCATCGTCGCGGCGACCGTGCCGCCGCGCTCGCTCGGGTCGTCGACCAGCACGCAGATCGCCTCCGGCGCCGTGCCGCCGGCCAGCAGGTGCTCGGTCTCGCGGGCGACCGCCTGCGCCTGGGCGCGCTCGTTGGCACAGCGCCAGAAGCGGACGGGGGGATCGCGGAACTGGCTCTCTAACTCGATCACCTCGGCGTCGGGGTGGATGGCGAGGGACCATGCGCGTGGCCCGCGGGTCCTGTCGCCACCCGCGGGAGAGGCGCTTGGGTCTCCGGGCCGCTCCTCCAGAGCGAGAAGCTGGTTCGGGTTCTCTTGGGCCAGCGCCGCGAGGATCGCCCTTTGAGCTGGGGTGGTGTCCTCCAGCTCGTCGACCATCAAGTAGGTGAAGCGGGTCGCGATTTGGACCCGGATCTCGGGGCGCTCGTCGAGGAGCTTGCTCAGGACGAGGAAGACGTCGCCGCGGTCCAGGGAGCCGGCGGCGGCGAGGATCTTGTCGTGGGCGGCCACCAGCTCGGCCAGCTCGGGCTCGGCGGGCTCCGAGCCGGCCTTGAGGGCGTCGATCTGCTGCAGGAGGCGGGCGAGGAGGCCGGCCGGGTTGCCGCGGATGTCGTGGTGGCGCAGGGGCAGGTCGTCGAGTCGATCGAGCAGCATCGCCAGCCGCTCGGCCGGGCCGAGGACATCGAAGAAGGGGTCGAGGCCGGCGGCGGTCGCGTGCTCGCGCAGCAGCCGCTCGCCGAGCGTCCCCCAGGCGCCGATCCAGAGCTCTTCGTAGGCGCCGCCGATCAGCGCTTCGGCCCGCTCGCGGAGCCGCTGCGCGGTCGCCGCGGTGGAGGCGACGACCAGCACGCGCTCGGGCTCGGTTCCCGATGCCGCGAGACGTGCCAGGCGCCGCGCCAGCGCCTCCGTCTTCCCGGTTCCCGCCTCGCCGAGCAAGAGCAGCGGGCCGTCGCCGTGGCGGACGGCGCGCTCCTGGGCCTCGGCGAGGGCGAGCATGTTCCAACGCTACCTGGACGGCTGCGCGGCCATCGTCCATAGGATGGCCTCGATGGACGTTTTCTCCGCAGACTGGCCGGGGATCTGCCGCCGGATCGTCGCCGTGCAGGAGGCGATCTTCGCGCGGACGCCGGGCAGCGCCGAGCGCACCGTCTACGACGGGATCGGCGAGGGCGGCGACCGCACGCTCGTCATCGACCGCGAATGCGAGGACGCCGTCTTCGCCGAGCTCGAGCGGCTGGCCGCCGCCGGCGCTTCGTTCGTCGCCGTCTCGGAGGAGCGCGGAGAAGTCGCGTTCGGGGGCGGGGGGGACGCGCGGGTGGTGATCGACCCGATCGACGGCTCGCTCAATACCCGCCGCACGCTCCCCGCCCACAGCCTCAGCATCGCCGTCGCCTCGGGGCCCTCGATGGCGGACGTCGAGCTCGGCTACGTCTACGACTTCGGCGCCGGCGAGGAGTTCGCCGCCAGGCGCGGCGAGGGGGCGACTCTGGACGGAGGCCCGATCGCGGTTGCAGAGGACGGCGAGAAGCTGGAGCTGCTCGGTGTCGAGGCGGCCTCGCCGGGCCGCCTGCGACGGCTGGCCGAGACGCTGGACGGCAGCGTCTACCGGTTCAGGGTGGTGGGTTCGATCGCGATCACCGCCGCCTACGTGGCGGCCGGGCGGCTCGACGGGATGGTCAGCCCGCGGCCGTGCCGCTCGGTCGATGCCGCCGCCGCCCAGCTGATCGTCCGCGAGGCCGGCGGGGTCGTCGCCTTCGGCGACCTCGCACTGGACCGGGCCGGCCTCGACCTCGAGCTGCGCTACACGATGGTCGCCGCAGCGGGGCCGCGAGGGCTGAAGGCGATCCAGCGGTAACGCTCGGGCATCGCCGGGTTTAGAACAGGTGTTCGGAAGAACGTATGTTCGCTACACTCGCGAACTCCCCCTGCCAGCACCAAATTCTCGAAGGGATCGAAACGCAATGGCCACCCAGAGCAGCAAATCGAGCAGCGGCAGCAAACCGAAGTCGCAGGCTAAACCGAAAAGCCAGGCGAAAAGCCAGGCGAAACCCACTCCGACCCCGACCCGTGCCGAGCATGCCCGCTCGGTCGCCGAGAGCGCCGTCGACCTCCCGGTCGGCGCCGTCCTCGAGGTGAGCGACCGCGTCGCCGAGCTGGTCGAACCGTTCAGCGGCCGCGACGCCGCCGAAAGGCAGCTCAAGTCCTACGGCACCCGGATTCGCCGCGCCGTCAGGCGCAGCGAGCGCCGCGGCGCCTCGGCTCGCCGCAAGGCGACGACCGAAGCGCGCAAGACGCGCAACCGGGTCGAGCGCGAGGCGCGCAAACGGCAGCGCCGCGTCGAGACGACGCTGAAGCGCAACCGCACCGAGGTCGAGCAGCGCGTCCGCAAGGCGGTCGAAGAGCAGACCTCGCGCGGCCGGCAGCTCGTCGATCAGGTAGGCGTCCTGAGGCCGTAGTCCTCAGGCACCACGTACGAGTACTGGCAGCGAGCCGGCCGGCTCGTAGGGCCAGCCGTCCCGTGCGGGCGCGTAGGCGCGGAACTCGAAGCGCGCGCCGCGACTGTCGTCGTCGCTGAACCGGTAGGCGTAGCGGAAGCGGCCGTGGCGGTTGGTCAGGACGGTGCGGAACTCGCTCCAGGGCAGGCCGGGCAGCCGGAACTGCAGTTCCACCGCCTCGCCCGCGACCGGGATCGTGCCGGGCGCGGCCTCGATCCGGCCGCTGAAGAGGAGCGGGGCGCCGCCGATCCGGGCCACCGCCGCGGACGCACGCAGCCGCACCACGCTCCGCACCCTGAGATCGAGCGGCCGGCTCTCCGCGCGGGTCAGGGTCGGCGAGCCCGCGAACGCCACCCGGACCGCGCGGCTCGGGCCCGGCGGAAGGCGGACGGCGAAGGCGCCGCTCGCGTCCGTCCAGGCCGTCGACGTCCGCGATGGCGGACCGCCGGCGGCGAAGCTCTCGATCACCTGCACCGGCCTGCGCCCGCCGAGGGACGATCCGGCGGCGTCCCCCAGGCGGCCGCTCAGCAGGATGCGCCGCCCGTAGGGAACGGTCCGGCGCGCCGGCCGCAGGCTCAGCTCGTCGATCGTCTGCCGCCGGCAGCGCCGCCGGCCGCGACGGCGCGTGCAGCGCCGGCGCGTAAGCGAGCGGCCGCCGAAGGCGGCGCTCACCGCGGTCGTCGCCTTCAGCGGGTTGGAGAGGACCATCGCGGCGCCGTCGCGGCGGTGGGAGGACACTGCGGCGTTGCCCGCCCGGTCGTACCCGGTCGCCTCGAATTCGTAGTCGCCCGGCGGGTAGAAGTCGGAGTCCCAGCGGGCGCGCAACTCGCCGTTCGCCGGCGCGCCCGCCGGCAGCGGCGCGAAGGCGTCGCCCGAGCCGGCCCGGCGGATGCCGATCCAGCCGCGGGCGGTGTCGGGACCGGAGCGGTCGTCGGCGACGCGGGCGCGGATCGACTCCGGTTCGAGCGGATCCTGGGCATTGGCGAAGGAGACCTGCGGCGGCGTGCGGTCGATCCGCACCGTGGCGGTCGCCGGCTGCGCCTGAGGGACCCCGTCGATGCTGCCGCCGTCGGCGACGTTGCCGGCCAGGTCGCGGGCGTAGTAGGCGACGCTGTGGATCCCCTCTGCGATCAGGCTGGCGGAGACGGAGTCTCCCGCGGCGACGGTCGGCTTGCCGCCGTCGATCCGGATCGCGGTGTAGGGGAATGCGCCGTTCTCGCCGGGCCGCATGCCGGACCCGGCGTCGCTCGCGGTGGCGACGAGAGTCAGCGGCCGGTCGGACCAGCCGGGCGGCGCGCCGCTCAGGCTCACGACCGGGTCCGTCTTGTCGACCTCGAGAACGGCGCCGCCGGTCGTCGCCGACCTGATCCCCGCGCCGGAGACGGCGACGGCGCGGACGTAGCTGGTCCCTTCCGGGAGGTCGGCGATCGTGAACGTGTCGTTGCCGGCGCCGTGCAGGTCGGTCTCGCCGTCGCTGCAGCGATCGGCCGCCGCGCAGGGCTCGCCGCCGGGTTCGTCGTCGACCGAGACGGCGAAGCCGCGCAGCCCGGAAAGCGGCACGCTCGCGGCAGAGTGGGCAAGGTGGATCGCGAGAGGGAAGCCGGTTCGTCCCACCCAGGCCGCCGCCGGCTGCGGCTCGACCGCCGCGGGCCGGGCGTTGTCGAAGCGCAGCCTCGCTTCCGCCGCCGCCCCCTGCTCGCCGGCTGCGTTCTCCAGCCAGACCTCGGCGCGGTACGCGCCGGGAACCGCCGGGACCACGACCGGGTCGATTACCCTTGCCGCCCCGCCGATCCTCTGCTCCCCGACCACGACCGACCCCAGCGGGTCGCGAACGAGGTAGTGGACGGCGGCGACGCCGTTCGGGTTGCGCCAGTCCAGGCGGAAGCTCCGGTTGGGATGCCAGGCGTCCTCGCCGCCCTGGACTTCGAGTTCAGAGGGCGGCGGCAGAGCGGCGACGGCGGGGGCTGCGAGAGCCGGCGACGCCGCAGCCGCGGCCACCAGGCCCACCGCGGCCAGCCGGGTCGCTTTAATCGGGCATAGGCCGAAGAAGGCGCCCCGTGCGCTCACGGCCCGAACTCTCCCGCGGCGCTGCCGCTCGTTGCCCTCGACGGTTCGCTGCGCGGTGCTTCTTCGACCGGCGCCGGCGGTGGGCTGTATTCGACCGCGCCGGCGGACGCTTCGCTCGTCGCCGGCCCGTCTTCGCCGACCGGCGCCGTCGCCTGCTCTCCTACGTGCTTCTGTTCGGGTTCCGGCTGCGGCGACGGTTCGGGCGCCGGCTGGTATTCGACCACCGGCGGGGCCGCTTCCGCCGGCGTCCGCTCGGACGCCCGTTCGACCTTCGGTGCCGGCGTCCGATCCGGCGTCAGGTCGAGCGGCGCCGGCACGACCCCGGTGGCGACGCAGGCGGCCGCGCCTCCCACCGTGCCGGCGCAGACCGCGAGCAGCTTCGCCAGGGCCGCCATCCCCGCGCCTCGCGTCCCGCCCGTGGCCGCGACCTGGCCGAGCGAGGGTTCCGCCGCGCCGCCGGCGCCCGGGAGCCGCGCGTAGAGGCCGGCGAGCAGATCCTGGCCCCGCTCCAGCAGCGAGCGCGAGGCCGGCAGGGCGGGCGCAAGCGCCGCCACCGTGGCCGGCGCCGTCCGGTAGGAGCGCATGGTCGCTCGGCAGGCGGCGCAGGCTCGCAGGTGCTCGCGCACCGCGGCCTCCTCGGCGGACCCCGCCTCGCCGTCGCAAAAGGCGGAGAGCAGCGGGGCGAGCTCGGTGCAGCGGCTGCCGTCCTCGCTGCCGGCGACGATCCGGCGGAAGCGCTCGCGACCCTCGGCCAGGCAGCGGTTGATCTTCGTCCGGCTGAACCCGGTGAGCTCGCCGATCTCCGCGTAGGAGTAGCCGGCGGCGAGCAGGGTCAGGGCCCGCAGCTCCGCCGGCTTCAGTGCCTGTAGCGCCTCGCGGCTGCGGGCAATCCGCTCGCGCCGCTCGGTTCGCACGTCCGGGCCGTCGCCGGACGCCGGGATCAGCGCCACCCGGTCCGCCGGCACCCCCTCGTCCGAGGGCTTTCCGAGCAGCCGTTCGCGGTTGGCGCGGATCGCCAGCGCCTCGTGCTTGACCACCGTCTGCGTCCAGCGGGCCAGCTCGCGCGGCCGCTCGCTGGGGGCTTTCAGCAGCAGGATCTCCATCGCCCGCTGGTAGGCGTCCTCGGCGTCCTCGACGCAGAGCGAGAAGCGCAGCGCCGTCTTGCGCAGCGCGGCGCCCTCGCGGGCGATCAGCTCGACCGCCGCCCGCTTGCGCCCCGCCGTCCTCTCAGCCGCCATCGTCACCCGCTGCGCCTCCCTGCACCGGTTCATTCCCGCCGCGCGAACATGCCAGGTAAAGCCCGCAGCAGGGCCGGTTTCTTCCCCCCTCTGGACGCTTGGACGGGCAGGAAGTCCGCAAATTGCAGGAACTCGCGCCGGGGCGCGCCCGCCGCCGGCCACCGGTAGCATCGGCGCCATGAGCACATGCGTGGTCACCGGCGGTGCCGGCTTCCTCGGCTCCCATCTCTGCGAGCACCTGCTCGGGAAGGAGCATCGGGTGGTCTGCGTCGACAACCTCGAGACGGGGTCGCTGCAGAACATCGAGCACATCCGCGACGACGCCTTCGACTTCCGCAACATCGACATCACCGAGCAGGTCGAGATCCCCGAGGCCGTCGACTTCGTCTACCACCTCGCCTCGCCGGCCAGCCCGATCGACTACCTGCGGCTGCCGCTGCACACGCTCAAGGTCGGCTCGCACGGCACCCATCACATGCTCGGCCTGGCCAAGTTCAAGCGCGCCCGCTTCCTGATCGCCTCGACCAGCGAGGTCTACGGCGACCCCCAGGTCCATCCCCAGACCGAGGACTACTGGGGCCACGTCAACCCGATCGGGCCGCGCGGCGTCTACGACGAGGCGAAGCGCTACGCCGAGGCGCTGACCATGGCCTACCACCGCCAGCAGGGCGTCGACACCTCGATCGTGCGGATCTTCAACACCTACGGCCCGCGCATGCGTGCCCACGACGGGCGCGCGATCCCGACCTTCCTCCGGCAGGCGCTGCAGGACCAGCAGCTGACCGTGTTCGGTAACGGCAGCCAGACGCGCAGCTTCTGCTACGTCGACGATCTGATCCGCGGCATCGTCGCCCTCGCCGAGTCCGACGTGCACATGCCGGTCAACGTCGGCAACCCCGACGAGTTCACGCTGCTGGAACTCGCCAAGACCGTGATCGAGGTGACCGAGTCGCGCTCGGAGATCGTCTACGAGCCGCTGCCGGTCGACGACCCGCAGCAACGCAGGCCGGACATCTCCCGCGCCCGCGACCTGCTCGGCTGGGAGCCGCAGATCGAGCTCGGCGACGGTCTGCGTCGCACGATCGAGCAGGCCGGCGTCGAGCGACTCGCCGGCGCCTCGGACTGAGCCCCGCCCCGCGGCTCCCAATATCCTCCGCCCAATGGCCGGCAAGACCGACAAGCCCGCCGTCGAGGACGCTGCCCGCACGATCGCGCCCCTGGTCGGGCCCGACGACGAGCGGGTCTTCACCGACTCGGGGATCGAGATCGAGCGCCTCTACACCGACGACGACGTCGCCCCGGGCCTCGAGGAGCGGCTCGGCACGCCCGGCGAGCCTCCCTTCACCCGCGGCATCCACGAGGGGATGTACCGCGACCGGCTCTGGACGATGCGCCAGTACGCCGGCTTCGCCACCCCGGAAGACACCAACGAGCGCTACCGCTACCTGATCGAGCACGGCTCGACCGGCCTCTCGATGGCCTTCGACCTGCCGACCCAGCTCGGGCGCGACTCCGACGACCCGCTCTGCCACGGCGAGGTCGGCCGCACCGGCGTCCCGATCGACACGATCGAGGACATGCGGATCTGCTTCGAGCGGATCCCGCTCGACGGGGTCTCGACCTCGATGACGATCAACGCCCCGGCGGCGATCCTGCTGCTGCTCTACGAGCTGGTCGGCGAGGAGCAGGGGGTCCCCTCCGAGAAGCTGCGCGGCACGGTCCAGAACGACGTCCTGAAGGAGTACATGGCGCGCGGCAACTACATCTACCCGCCCGAGCCGACGATGCGGCTGACCACCGACATCTTCGAGTACTGCCGCGAGAAGGTGCCGAAATGGAACACGATCTCGATCTCCGGCTACCACATCCGCGAGAAGGGTTGCTCGGCCGTGCAGGAGGTCGCCTTCACCCTCTCCAACGCGATCGCCTACGTCGAAGCGGCGCTCGACCGGGGCCTCGAGATCGACGAGTTCGCGCCTCGCCTCGCCTTCTTCTTCAACTGCCACAACAACGTCTTCCAGGAGGTCGCGAAGTTCCGCGCCGTGCGGCGGATGTGGGCGAAGATCGTCGCCGAGCGGTTCGGGGCCAAGGACCCGAACTCGATGAAGATCCGCTTCCACACCCAAACCGGCGGCGTGACGCTCCAGGCCCAGCAGCCCGAGGTCAACATCGTCCGCGTCGCCCTGCAGGGCTTCGCCGCGGTCGCCGGCGGCACCCAGTCGCTGCACACCAACGGCTTCGACGAGGCGCTGGCGCTGCCGACCGAGCGCTCGGCGCGGATCGCCCTGCGGACCCAGCAGGTGCTGGCGCACGAGTCCGGCGTCGCCGACACCGTCGACCCCTTCGCCGGCTCCTACTTCGTCGAGTCGCTGACCGACGAGATCGAAGCGCGCGGCTGGGAGCTGATCGGCAAGGTCGAGGAGCTGGGCGGATCGGTCGAGGCGCTGGAGTTCATGCAGAGGGAGATCGAGGAGTCGGCGGCCTCCTACCACGAGCGCTACCGCTCCGGCCAGGACGTCGTCGTCGGCGTCAACAGGTACGTCACCGACCAGGTCGACGACGTCGACATCCTCCGCGTCGACCCCGAGTCCGAGCAGCGCCAGCTGGCGCGCCTGGCTGAGTTCAAGCGGAACCGGGATCAGGCAGGCGTCGAAGAGAAGCTGGACGAGCTTCGCGCCGTCTCCCGCGGCGACGGCAACCTGCTGCACCCGATCCGCGCTGCCCTGGCGGCGAATGCCTCGATCGGCGAGGTCTGCGGCGCGATGCGAGACGTCTTCGGCGAGTACAAGGGCGGCGCCTTCTTCTAGGCCGCGCCGGTCCCTCGGGCGGCGCGCATCCGACATTGACCCACTTCAGGTGTGGTCAATGTCGGATGCGCTTGCGGAGCATCGCCGCGGCGCGCCGCAACTCGATTAGGACGCGAGTGCGCTCGTGCTTGATCTCGTAGTGGGTGAAGCGGAGCGGGGTCATCCCGGCCAGGACGTGGGCGCGGTCTCGCTGCGCGTCGCGTGCCTGGGTCGAGGGAGTGCGGTGGTAACGCAAGCCGTCTGTCTCGACCACGAGGCCCAGATCTGGAAAGAAGAAGTCGACTTCGAAGCCGTTGACCACCTGTTTGCTGAGCGGCGGAGGCAGCTTGGCCGCAGTCGCAATCGGGCGAAAGAAGATCTCCAGATCGGAGTCGGAGAGGCGGAAAGTGCGCTTGTCCAGGAGGCGGCGTAGGAGCGGAGCGCCCGGTTGCCCGGCGTAGTCGTCGAGGGCAAGCCGCAACGTCTCAGGATCGATCAGGTCTCGCTTGTCCGCCTCGTTCGCCGCCCGCTCGACGCCGAGCGGGCCGAGCTCGGTGGCGATATCGACCAGGGTTTGAACCGGGTTTGTGACCGGAATGCCGTCCCGGGACACGATGTCCCTTGCTGAGAGCGTCGGGCGGCCGCGAACTCGCAAGCCTGGTCGCTTGAGTTCGCAGCGGCGCGTCACGCTGACGTCGACCGTTCCCCGCCTCTCCGTCCCAATCTTCCAAAGAGCCGCTGCGCTGCGGTGGCTCAGCATCGCGTCATCTCCGCAGGCGAGCACCGCCGCCATCCAGCGCCGCTCTGGCGTGAGGCGCGGCCACCCCACCGCGTAGACGCCACGCATCACCAGGTGCAGTCGTCCCCGGGCTACGCGATGCTCGATTTCCCGCGCATTGAACCCCAGCGCCAACAACTGCCGCCGCGCCACGACCCCATGCTGCCGCCTCGCCAGCCCCCAAGCCTGCCTACTCCGCTTGTAGTCGCGCGCATCCGACATTGACCACACCTGAAGTGGGTTAATGTCGGATGCGCGCCCTTTCTCCCCCCTGAAGAGTCTCGTTCACCGCAATTTGGGAGGAGGAACGGCCTCGCTGGGGTTGAAGCGGGCGGCATGATCGAGGTATCGCGGACGCTGATGAAGTCCGAGCCGGAGCTGGCCGAGCTGGTCGCCGAGGTCGAGGGCGTCGAGGTGACGATGGCCGAAAAGGGCTTCGGCACCCGGGTCGAGCTCCGCGCCGACGAGAGCGCCGGTGTAGAGGAGGCCGACCTGGAGCGCCTGCTCGACCGCCTCGCCGAGCCGCAGAAGCAGCCTTTCGAAGGCGCTTGAAACCCCGAGGAGAGGAACCGAGTTGAAGCAGCTGCGCAGGCACCTGACCTTCGCCAACGCGATCTCCTGCATCGCCCTCTTCGTCGCGCTCAGCGGCGCGGCGTACGCGGCCAAGACGACGCTCGGCAAGAAGGCCGTGAAGACCCAGAACCTCGCCAACGGCTCGGTGACGACGCTCAAGCTGCGCGGCGGCTCGGTGACCAACCTGAAGCTGCGCAACGGCGCCGTGACCGGCGCCAAGATCGCCCCGGGCACGATCGGCGCGAGCCAGCTGGCGAACGGCTCGATCCGCTCCGCCCAGCTCGGCGGCGGGGTCGTGACCAGCGGCAAGCTGAAGGACGGAGCGGTCAGCGAGTCCAAGATCCTCAACAGCGCCGTCACCAACTCGAAGCTCGGCGCCAACGCCGTGACGAACGGCAAGATCCAGGACGGAGCGGTGACCAGCGCCAAACTGTCCGCGAGCTTCCTCGCGCAGCTGGTCAAGAACGTCTCCTACGTCACCTCGGCGAGCGCCAGCAACATCACCGAATCGACCAAGACCACCACCGCCACCTGCCCGGCCGGCAATCAGGTCGTCGGCGGCGGCGCCAAAGTCATCGGTGGCACGATCCTGGTTGCGGTCACCGAGTCGGTTCCGACGCCGGTCAACGCCGACGGGAAACGGACCGCCTGGAACGCCGTCGCACGCGAGGAGAGTGGCGGAGGGGCTTCGAGTTGGTCGGTCGAGGCCTACGCCATCTGCGCCGAATTCTGAGTTTGCGCTCAGGGCCTATCCCGGTAGGGGTGGAACGTCTTGTACTTTTTCCGCGGCGGCATCGGCGGACAGCTGACAACTGTCTTCGGGAAAAGTTAAGTGGATCCCCTACCGGGATAGGCCCCCTCGGCGAGCCTCTTAAATAGACTCCCGCGCCGCGATGCGCGAGAGGAATCCGGTCAGCCACGAGGAGAAGCTCGCCTACCTGCGCGAGCTGCGCGAGGCGGCGGTCCACTCGGCCTCCGAGGAGGCGGTCGAGAAGCAGCACGCGAAGGGCAAGCTGACCGCCCGCGAGCGAGTCGAGAAGCTGCTCGACCCCGGCTCCTTCGAGGAGCTCGACACCTTCGTCCGCCACCGCACCTACGACTTCGAGATGCAGAAACGGCGGCCCTGGGGCGACGCCGTCGTCACCGGCCACGGCACGATCGACGGCCGCACCGTCTTCGTCTTCTCCCAGGACTTCACCGTCTTCGGCGGCAGCCTCGGCGAGGTGATGGCGGAGAAGATGTGCAAGGTGATGGATCTCGCCGCCCAGGTCGGGGCGCCGGTGATCGGCATCAACGACTCCGGCGGCGCCCGCATCCAGGAGGGGGTCGTCTCGCTCGGCGCCTACGGCGACGTCTTCGTCCGCAACGTGCAGTGCTCGGGGGTGATCCCGCAGATCAGCCTGATCATGGGCCCCTGCGCCGGCGGCGCCGTCTACTCGCCGGCGATGACCGACTTCATCTTCATGGTCAAGGAGACCTCGCACATGTTCATCACCGGCCCCGAAGTGATCAAGACGGTGACCGGCGAGGAGGTCGAGTTCGAGGAGCTGGGCGGGGCGATGAGCCACAACTCGAAGTCCGGTGTCGCCCACTTCGCCGCCGAGGACGAGGAGAGCTGCCTCGAGGACGTGCGCTACCTGCTCGGCTTCCTGCCGTCGAACAACCTCGAGGCGCCGCCCCGCTTCGCCCCCGAGGACGACCCCGACCGCGAAGACCCCGAGCTCGACACGCTCGTCCCCGACGATCCCTCCAAGCCCTACGACATGCGCGAGGTGATCTCCCGCGTCGTCGACGACGGCGAGTTCTTCGAGGTCCACGAGCACTTCGCCAAGAACATCGTCTGCGGCTTCTCGCGCCTCGACGGCTTCCCGATCGGCATCGTCGGCAACCAGCCGGCCTTCCTCGCCGGCGTGCTCGACATCGAGGCCTCCGAGAAGGCGGCCCGCTTCGTCCGCACCTGCGACGCCTACAACGTCCCGATCCTCACCTTCACCGACGTGCCCGGCTTCCTGCCCGGTACCGACCAGGAGTGGAACGGGATCATCCGCCACGGCGCCAAGCTGCTCTACGCCTTCACCGAGGCGACCGTGCCGAAGCTCACCGTCGTCACCCGCAAGGCCTACGGTGGCGCCTACGACGTGATGAGCTCGAAGCACATGCTGGCCGACTTCAACGTCGCCTGGCCGACCGCCGAGGTCGCGGTGATGGGTCCCGAGGGGGCGGTCAACATCATCTACCGCAGGGACATCGCCTCCTCGCCGACCCCCGACGAGCGCCGCCAGAAGCTGATCGACGACTACAAGGCTCACTTCGCCAACCCCTACTCGGCGGCCGAGCGCGGCTACATCGACGACGTGATCGAGCCCAGGGAGACGCGCCCCAAGCTGATCAGGGCGCTGCGCATGCTGCAGTCGAAGCGAGTCGACCAGCCGAAGCGCAAGCACGGCAACATCCCGCTCTGAGCGCCCCTATCGCTCGTGGGGGATGTTGGCAGCGCGCTCGCGGCGGGCGTCCCAGGTGGCGAGGGGCGCGGCCGACATCTCCTCCCAGGCGGCGCTCTCGCCGAAGTACTGCATGACGACGAAGTAGAGGAGGCCGGGCAGCATCTCCGGCGCCCGCTCGGCGTCGCCGTCCATCAGCTTCGCCGACACGAGCGAGTCGATCGCCCCTACTATGAAGGAGGACGTAACAGGAGGTGGAGCTTGGCGAGAGGGAATCTCGCGGCGCGCGCCGTCGAGTGCGTGGGAGAGGCGCTCCATCAGATCGCGACGCTGGGCCATCGCCCGCTCGCCCGCGGCGTGCGGCTCGACCAGCAGCGCTCTGGCGACCGCCGGCTGGTTGGCGCAGAACTCGAGCAGCTCGGCGAGCGCCGCGCGCAGCCCCTCCCGCCAGCCCGGCTGGCGCCTGCCGGCGCCGATCAGGCGCCGGTAGAGCCACTCGCCCGCGTCGTGCTGCGCCTGCGCGAAGCAGTCCTCGCGGTCGTCGAAGTGCTTGTAGAAGGTGGCGCGGCTGGTCTTCGCCCGCTCGATCACGTTCCTCACCGCGACGTGCTCGTATCCCAGTTCGCCGCTGACGACCAGCATCGCCTCGAGCAGCCGCTCGCGCGCCGGCCGGGACCGCGGCCCCGGGAAGGGCATCACCGAGATGGCGTCGCTTGAAAACATGCTCCTTTTGTCTAGATATAGCAGCTTTCAGAAACTCCGGTGGCCAAAAGGGCCATATTTTTGGAGAAAAGGGGGGTAGACATCAGATGTATGTTTTGGTACCTTTCTGGCATGGCCGACTCCCGGTCGATCTCGGAGCGCCTCTCGAAGCTGCCGCCGGGCCGCCATCTGATCCCGCGCGACTTCGTCACCCAGAACCAGCGCGAGCGGATGCTGCTGGCGACCGCCGAGCTGGTCGCCGAGCGCGGCTACCAGAAGATGACGATCGAGCTGATCGCGAAGACCGCGCGGGTCGCCCTGGTCACCTTCTACGAGCACTTCGCGAGCAAGGAGGAGTGCTTCCTCGCCGCCTTCGACGAGAGCGTCGCGGCGGCGGCGCAGGTGCTCGCCGAGCTGATCGACGAGGAGCGGCCCTGGCCGGAGCAGATCGCCTCCGGCCTCGAGGTCCTGCTCGAGATGGTCGCCGCCGAGCCGGCCCGCGCCAAGCTCTGCCTGGTCGAGTCGCAGGCGGCGGGAGCCGCGGCGCTCGCCCGCTACCAGGGCATGCTCGAGCAGGTGGCGCCGAAGCTGCGCGAGGGGCGGGCGCTCAACCCGCGGGCGAGCCGGCTGCCCGAGGGACTCGAGCCGGCGATCGCCGGCGGCCTCGCCTGGCTGGTCCACCAGCGGTTGGTGTCCGGCCAGGCCGACGAGCTGAAGGGGCTGCTGCCGGAGATGCTGCAGGTGACGCTGACGCCGTACGTCGGGGAGGTCGAGGCGGCGCGGGCCGCGGAGGCCGCCCAGGCGCGGGCCGCGGCGTAGTGGTCGGCCGGGGGGCGAACGTAAGCGCGGGGAGCCGGGCCGGGGCGATGTGAGCGCGCCGCGCAGACGCGACCTCGACGAGGAGGCGATGGCGGAGCTCTGCGGCCGGGTGAGGGCGGCCTTCGCCGGCCCGCCGGGCTGGCACGACGGGATCTGGGCGGCCGGCTGGGCGGCGATGCGCTACTTCCGCGAGGATCCGGCGCGGGCGCGGCTGCTGCTCGAGGAGGCCGCCGGCGGCGACGGCGGCTCGGTGCGGCGCCGCGGCCGCATCCTCAGCGGCCTCGCCGAGTTGCTCGACGGCGGCCGGGGAGACGGCGAGCGGCCCGGCGCGATGTCGGGTTGCACCGCCGAGATCGCCGCCGGCGCCGTCTACAGCGCCCTGCTCGCCAAGATCGCCGCCGGCTCGATCGAGCGCGGCGAGGAATTCCTCCCCGAGCTCGTCTACATGGCGGTGATGCCCTACCTCGGATCGCGCACCGCCGAGGACGAGCTGGCGGTGCAGCCGTTGAGGTGAGCCCCTCGGGTATCGTCGCCCCGTGGCCTCACCGCGACTTCCCGCCGGGCGGCACGGCCTGCCGCGTGAGTTCATCGAGCAGAACCAGCGCGAGCGGATCGTCACCGCGCTGGTCGACACCGTCGCCGAGCACGGCTACAACGCCACCACGGTCGCCCACATCACCAAAGCGGCCTCGGTCTCGCGCCGCACCTTCTACGAGCACTTCGCCGACAAGGAAGCCTGCTTCCTCGCCGCCTACGAGATGGTCGCCGAGCACATCGCGGCCTCGATGCGGGCCGCCGCCGAGTCCTTCGAGGACTGGCCGCAGAAGGTCCGCGCGGCGCTGGCGACGATGCTGCGCTTCCTCGCCGGCGAGCCGGAGCTGGCCCGCCTCTGCATGATCGAGCCGATCGCCGCGGGCGGGGAGATCGCCGCCCGCCACCGCGCCTCGATGCAGAGCCTGGTCGAGATCCTCAAGGCGGGCCGGCCCGAGCACGCCGGCGCCCGGCCGCTGCCCGCGGCGACCGAGGAGACCCTGGTCGGCGGCGTCGTCTCGCTGATCGTGCGGGAAATCAGCGCCGGGCGGGCGGAGAAGCTGGAGGAGCTGCTGCCCGACCTGGTCGAGCTGACCCTGGCGCCCTACGTCGGCGCCGAGGAAGCCGAGCGCCTCGCCCGCCGGTAGCGCTCAGAGCCCATCCCGGTAGGGGTTCCACTTAACTTTTTCCGAAGACAGTGGGCGGCTGTCCGCCAACGTCGCCGCGGAAAAAGCACGTACAGGCGTGAAGCCTATGCCCGCTCGCTATCCACGAGGTCTTGGCCCGATGGCTTGGCGTTGCGTTTCGGGGCAACGATGGGCGGCTGATGGGCCGATTCCACGAGAGCCGCGAGGAGGCGTTTATGGTCTCGGGTCGGACCACGCCAGCGCCGTGGCGTCGGGGGAGTCAATTCCTCAGCTATCGGCGACTCCTTGGGCCTGGTTAGCGCATTGGTCGCGAGAAGCAGCTCCTCGACCGTTATCAAGACGATGCTGACCTTCCCAGCCGCCTTGGCGCGAGCGGCCTCCTCCCGAGCGCCCTTGGTGAAGCTGAACGCAATGAGGTAGCCGGTGTCCTTGCCGCTCCGCTCGACGGCCGTCTCGAAGTTGTCAACGACGTTGCGTCCGACGCTCTCGGACTGCTTGACCTGGATTGGCTCGTGGTACATGAACGAAAGCCCATCGATGCCCATATCCCCCGATTTGCGAGGAGACGCGGCCGCGCTCGTTTGTTGCATGACCCAGTTTTGGAACTCGAAGGGCTTGAGCGTCTTGAGGTCGGCCTCGCTGGTCGGCATCCCGATGAGCTTCACGTCGGCCACCCCATTCGTCGCAGTCAAGAGGCGACGACGCATGAGATTGACTGCGGTCGGGCTGATATCGATCCCAATCCATTGACGGCCGAGACGCTCAGCGACAACCTGGGTCGTCCCGCATCCGGCGAATGGGTCCAAAACGATGTCGTCCGGGCTGGATGACGCAAGGATGATCCGCTCAAGAAGCTCCTCGGGCTTCTGGGTCGGATAGCCGAGACGGGCCTTGGCCGATGGAGCCACGATGGAGATCTCCCAAACGTCGTCGGGGTGCTTACCCTCGGGATTGAGGCTCTGCTCGCCGAAGTCGCCCCCTTTCCGCACATTTCCGATGTAGTGCTTGAAGCGCTCCTTGGTCGCCTCCGCATACTCGCCTCGGACGGGGTCGGGGTTGAAGGTCCACTCGTCCTTGCCTTTGGTGTAGAAGAGGATCGTGTCGTGGCGACGGCCCCAGCGCCGGGGCGAAACGCCAGCGCCTCGGTAGTACCAGACGACCTCGTTCTGAAGTTCTCCGGCAGCGAAGACATCGTCCATCATCACCTTGAGGTAATGCGAGGCGTGCCAGTCGCAATGCAGGTAGACCGAGCCGGTGTCCTTGAGGACCCGGTGGACCTCGATCATCCGCTCCTTCATCCAAGCGATGTAGTGATTGATGCCCCCGTCCCATCGGTCCTCAAAGGATCGGACCTCGGCCTCGTCGCCCCAGATGACTTCGTAGTTTCGATTGGAGAAGAAGGGCGGGTCGAGATAGACCAGATCGACGCAGTCAGATGGAAACTGCGTCAGTCGTTCAAGGTTGTCGTCGCAATAGAGGACGCCCGTCTCTAGGTAGCCGACTGGTTGCACGACAGAGACATCGGTTGGCACGAACCCGCTCCTTTACCTTGAAATGACTCTTGCCGTACCGGATGCCCAAAAAGGGATGAACCCGACGCATGTTACGTGTATCTGGTATCATTGTGGGAATGGCAGCGAGGAACCGCAACTCAGTAGCGCCGTCGCCGTCGAGCGAAAGTCAGATGACCTACTCGCGGTTCATGGAGCTGTTCCCCGACAACGACGCCTGCCTGGAGTACCTGAAAGAGCGCTTCTTCCCGGACGGGACGGAGTGCCCCAAGTGCGGCAAGGCGAGCAAGTTCCACCGGATCACGGGGCGCTCGGCGTATAGCTGCCAGTTCTGCGGCAACCACGTCTACCCAACTGCCGGCACCATCTTCCACAAGTCGACGGTGAGCCTCCAGCTTTGGTTCTACGCGATCTACCTGATGTCCTCGACGCGCTGCGGGATCAGCGCCAAGCAGCTAGAGCGCGAAATCGGCGTGACCTACAAGACCGCGCATCGGATGTTCAAGCAGATCCGGACGCTGCTCTCCGACGACGGCGAGGGGCCGCTGAGCGGCAAGGTTGAGATTGACGAGACCTTCTACGGCGGCAAGCCGCGCGCGGCAGAGAAGCGCAACAAGCGCGGCCACCTACGTCGCAAGTACCGGCCGAGCGTCGTCGGCATGGTCGAGCGCGGCGGCGAGATTCGCACCCGCGTCGTGGGCGACGCTACGCATTCGACCCTCTCCAAGGTCGTCAAGGAGTTCGTCATGCCGGAGTCGATGATCTTCACCGACGAGTGGCATGCCTACAAAGCCATCGGGCGCGAATACAAGAGCCACTGCCGTATCCGGCATCGCTCCAAAATCTACGTCGAAGGCGACAACTACACGAACACGATCGAGGGCTTCTTCGGCCTGTTCAAGAACGGGGTCCGGGGCGTCTACCACGCAATCAGCGCCGAGTACCTCCAGAACTACGTGGACGAGTACGCCTTCCGCTACAACCGCCGCAATTCGGATCAGCCGATGTTCTGGGCGATGCTCAGTCGCGTCCAGCGCCGGGGAGCCGGAGCCTCTTCCTAGCCTTGTCCGAGGTCGCCTTTTTCAGATCGCGGAAGAAGTCGGCCTCCGAGTGGTCGGGGTCTTGCTTCACGTCGCGTCCGGGCGGCACCGGGCCACGTTTTTCCGGGCGCTTGCGGCTTGGGCTCACTTTCCCAATGCTACTGACGGCCGGAGCCGACAGGGATCGGCTATAGACTTCTCCCTAGGAGAGGAGGCCCTGATGGCGCTGAAATACGAGCATTTCTCATTCAAACGAGTTGTTGTTGAAGCAAATCTCTGGCCCCCGGCTGGCGATATTGCTGATGGCATTTTGAGCCAGCTATTCGGGCACCTCAATGAGGACGAGCTGTTTACCTCGTGCGAACTGCGTCCTTCTGGCGCCACCTTTCAAGGGGAGTACTGGACGTATGACCTGAACGGCTCGACGCTCAGAATCCGTTGCTTTGGCTTTCCTCACCACGAGCATTTGCATGCTCATATTCGGAAACTGCTCGATGGCTCTAGGGCAGTCTCCCCCCAACGCCGTGTTGCCTTTTACGCAGAGGAGATCAGAGTCTTTGCTGAGGTCCCCGAGGTAGGACGACGCAACATCGCTGATGTCGTCCAAAAAAGGCTCTTGCGGAGCATCAAATCGGAGGATCGGGAAGCGCTGCCGGGACTCTCGGGAGCGGGCCTGAAACTAGACGGCAGCACCGAGAATGTCGGGTGGCACGCGGCAATAGACCCCAACCCCGGGGGCAACTCGCTGAGCCTGTTCGCGGGGATGATGTTCCGTGACCCCGAGCCTCCTCGCCCAGGCTCTGACCTTGACGTAATCGAGGAACAGGTCAAAATAGCCTGCGCATTCGTGCAAAACGATCTTCAAAAGTTTTCAGCAAAGCTATTCCCATAGAGGAAGGGGGTTCCGAAGAATGAACTGGCCAACGGGCGAACTTGAATCAGACAAATCGCAAGTGGCTACGCGCCAAGGGCGCCTGCTGCGCGAGCGACAGCTAGAGCGTGAGGAGGGCTGGTCGCGTTCTGATTTCTTTCGCCTTTCTCGCGGAAACGCTCCCATCTCCGATGGGATTAATTCTGACCCCAAAGATGCGGCAAGGCTTGCGAAGTCTCGCCAGCAAGTGAAAGAAGGAGAGGTCCACTGGGGCATCGAGGACGAGGACGAGGAGAGCGGAAAGAGCGGCGCTGGGGGATAGCGCGGTCTTCCGTTGCGCGGGAAGACCTTAGGCGTCTTAAAGGAAACAACAGGGCTGCCTATCAGGACGTAGTCAAGTTTCTCGAAGGTCTCCAGTCAGGGCCTTGGCCGGTAAAGGCCGAGGCCCTGCGAGAGCCGTGGGGCGGCTGCTACGGCATCCATGTAGGCCGAGATCGGTATCGCGTCATTTGGGAAGTCGACTTGGAGATCAAGGTCATCTATGTCCTTAGGGTAGGTCCCAAGCAGCGTCGAGGAGGCGGGACCATCTACGACGATCCGAGACCGCCGCGGGATTAAGTTCAGGCACCCCCATTCAGAATCTCGATGAACCGCAGTGCCGCCCGCGTCGGCACGACTAAGCCGCCGGGGCAGTGAAGCAGCCCCACTCCGGTTAGGTCCCTGATCGCTCGCTCTACCGAGTCGCCCTCGGCGAACTCGTCAGAGCCGCTGGTGATCTCCCGTACGAGGTCCGGGACGATCAGATTCGTTGGGTGGAGCGCCAGGACGTGCATCAGCACGATCCCCTGGTCCTTTACGTCCTGAGCGTGATTGGAGCGCTTTGGGCGCACGCCATTAGCCTTGTGCTGCATGGGAAAGGCCACCTTTCCTGTGCCGGGCCGGGGGCCGTTCCAGCGGTGCCCCGGCCGCTTCTCGGTTGACGACGGAAAGGCTAGGCCGGAAGTGGGCCAGAAATGTACGTGCTCTGCCTACCTAGTTGCCAAAAAGTACAAGACGTTCCACCCCTACCGGGATGGGCTCTATGGGACGGCCGTCGCCTCGGTCTCGACGCCGCCGCCCTCGATCCGGCCGCCGCGGACGCCGCGGCCGGCTGCGGGCCCGCCTTCCTCCCGGGTCAGCCGGTGGGCGAGGTAGACCGGGACGATCGAGATCAGCACGACGAGGACGGCGACGACGTTGACGATCGGCAGCTGGTTCGGGCGGAAGAGGTTGCGGAAGATCCAGATCGGCAGCGTTTCCCGCCCCGCCCCGATCGTGAACGTGGTGACGATGATCTCGTCGAAGGAGAGCGCGAAGGCGAGCAGCGCGCCGGCAGCGAGCGCGGTCTTCAGGTTGGGCAGGGTGACGTAGCGGAAGGTCTGCCAGGTGTGGGCGCCGAGGTCGGCCGAGGCCTCCTCGAAGGAGGTCGAGACGCGGCGCAGGCGGGCGACGACGTTGTTGTAGACGACGACGATGCAGAAGGTGGCGTGGCCGATGATCACGGTCAGCAGGCCGAGGCTGACGCCGAGCACCTGGGTGAAGGTGTTGCTGATCGCGACGCCGGTGACGATCCCCGGCAGGGCGATCGGCAGGATCACCAGGAAGGAGACGGTCTCGCGGCCGAAGAAGCGGTGGCGGGCGACGGCCAGCGAGGCGAGGGTGCCGAGGACGAGGGCGATCGCGGTCGCCGCCAGGCCCGCCTTGAGCGAGGTGAGCAGGGCTTCGCGGGCGAATTCGTCTTCGATCGCCTTCGGGAACCAGTCCAGGGTCAGCCCGGGCGGGGGCCACTGCAGGACGTTGCTCGCGTTGAAGGCATAGATGGCGATCACGATCAGCGGGATGTAGATGAAGGCGAGGCCGACCGCCACCGCGAGGCGGAGCAGCAGCGCCGAGCGGCGGGAGAGCCTCACGCGACCACCGGGTGTGTCGAGGCGCCGGCCATCAGATGTGCTCGAAGGCGCCCAGCTTGCGGGCGACCAGCAGGTAGGCGATCATCACCATGATCGGCACCAGGGCGAAGGCCGAGGCCAGCGGCAGGTTGTTGACGATGTTGTTGAAGACGACGTTGCCGATGAACTGGTTGTTGGAGACCAGCCGCGGCGTGATGTAGTCGCCGAGGGTGAGCGAGAAGGTGAAGATCGAGCCGGCGACCACCGCCGGGAAGGCGAGCGGCAGGATCACCCGGCGAAAGGTGGTGAACGGCGCGGCGCCGAGGTCCTCGGAGGCGCTGATCAGCGAGTCCGGGATCCGCTCCAGGCCGGCGTAGATCGGCAGGATCATGTAGGGCAGCCAGAGGTAGCTCATGACCAGCCAGACGGCGACGTTGCCGAAGCCCGGGCCGTGCAGGCCGAGCGGCGCCAGCGCCCAGTTCAGCACCCCGTCGGCGGAGAGCATCGTCCGCCAGGAGTAGACCTTGACCAGGTAGCTCGACCAGAGCGGCAGCAGGACGGCGACGACGAGCAGCGCTTTGCCGCGCCGGCTCGCCAGCTTCGCCATGTAGAAGGCGATCGGGAAGGCGAGCACGGCGTCGGTCACGGTGACGAGGGCGGCGATCACGATCGTCCGCTCGGCGATCGTGCGGTAGACCGGTTCGTCGACGAGGGTTTCGAAGTTTTCGAGGCCAAAACCACGGACGACTTCGCCGCTGAGCGGATCGACCGACCAGAAGGCGGCGATCAGCAGGACCGCGAGCGAGCCGAGGTAGCCGACGACCAGCCAGCCGAGCGGGCCGGCGAGCAGGGCACCGACCTGGATGCGCGGGCGGCCGTGGAAGAGGCCGGCGAGCCTGCGACCCGCCGACCTCCTCTCCACGACCGCTTCGCCGGCCATCGGCTCAGGCTCGGGCGATCAGCCCTTGATCGAGGTCCAGGCCTGGACCCACTTGTTGTAGTCCATGCAGTCGCTTTCTCCGTTGCCGCAGTCGGCGACGGGCGTCTCCCAGTAGTAGACGCGTTTCCAGAACCCCGGGTTTTCGGCGTGGTATTTGGCGCAGAAGTCCTTTTCCGCGGTGTGTTCGCAGGCCAGGCTCTGGGCCGGTGCCTCGCCGAAGTATTCGGCGACCTCGGCGTTCGCGGTCGGCGAGACGATCCAATTCATCCACATGTACATGCAGTTGGGATGCTTGGCTTCGGAGCTGATCATCCAGGTGTCCGACCAGCCGGTCGCGCCCTCCTTCGGCAGGAAGCCCTGGCTGGCAGGGCTGGCCGCCATCGGCTTGCCTTCGGCTTTGAGCGCGAAGTACTGGTACTGCCAGGTCGTGCCGACCACGTTGTCGCCGCTGCCGAAGGCCTGGATCTGCTTGGCCGCTTCGGACCAGTATTCGCCGACGTTGGGCCGCTGTTCCTTCAGCAGGTCGACCGCGGCTTCGAACTGTTCTTCGTTCAGCTCGTAGGGGTTTTCGATTTCCAGCTTCGGTTCGTGGAACTTCAGGTAGACCGCCGCTTCGGCGATGGACATCGGGTCGTCGTACTGGCTGATCTTGCCCTTGTACTTCGCCGCCAGCTTCGGTTCGAACATCACGTCCCAGGAATCCGGGGCGGGCGTGACGTCTTCGTTGTTCCACATCAGCAGGTTGGCGCCGCGCCCGTGCGGGATGCCGTAGTGGGTGCCGTCGAAGGTGTTGTAGGGCTGGTTCTTGAGGTCGGGGAAGATCGTTTCGTAGTTGGGGACGAGGCTGACGTTGACCGGGGCGACGTCGCCGCCGTCGACCAGGCGGGCGGTGGCGTTGCCGGAGGCGGAGACGCCGTCGTACTGGCCGCTGCGCATCAGCTGCACCATTTCGTCCGAGGTCCCGGCGACCTTGCTGCTCACCTTGCAGCCGGTCTTCTGTTCGAACGGCTTCACCCATTCTTCTTCGACGTAGCCGGCCCAGGAGATCAGGTTGAGCTGCCCCTCTCCCTTGCCGACCTTGGTCAGTTCTTCGCCGCCGCTCGATTCGCCGCCGCCGCCGCCGCAGCCGGCCAGCAGCAGCATGAAGGCGAGCAGGCCGGCGACGACGAGCCACGCCGTGCGTGCTGGATGTGCGTCCTGAGTCCTCACAGTGATTCCTCCTCTTTCTTGGATTTGCCACGGACCGCGACCGTGTGCTCTGGGCGCCAGCCCACCAGGACCTCCCTCCCCTGCTCAGAGGCGACGTCGAGTGCCGTTCCCTCCACGTTCTGCCGAACGAGCTGAAGCTCTCCGCCGTCCTCGAGCGCGACCGTGTAGCGGGTGATCATCCCCGCGTAGGTGACCTCGGCGATCCGGCCGCGCTCGGTGCGGAGGCCGTTCGGGGCGTGGTCGGCGTCGAGCAGCCGGATCTTCTCCGGGCGGATCGTGAAGCGATCCCCCCCGCGCTCCAGCATGTTGGAGACGCCGACGAAGCCGGCGACGAACTCGGTCGCCGGGTGCTCGTAGAGCGCGACCGGCTCGCTGACCTGCTCGATCCGCCCCTGGTTGAAGACGGCGATCCGGTCGCTCATCGTCAGCGCCTCGTCCTGGTCGTGGGTGACGTAGACGAAGGTGATCCCGACCTCCCCCTGGATCGTCTTCAGCTCGCTCTGCATCTGCTCGCGCAGCTTCAGGTCGAGGGCGCCGAGCGGCTCGTCGAGCAGCAGCACCCGGGGCCGGTTGACGATCGCCCGGGCGAGCGCGACGCGCTGCCGCTGGCCGCCCGAGAGCTCGCCCGGCCTGCGCTCGCCGTAGCCGGGCAGGCGGACCATCTCCAGCGCCTCGTCGCGGCGGCGCGCCCGCTCGGCCCTGCCGACGCCGGCGACCCGCAGGCCGTAGGCGACGTTCTCGCCGACCGTCATGTGCGGGAACAGCGCGTAGTCCTGGAACACGGTGTTGACGGCGCGGTCGTAGGGCGGCACCCCGGACACGTCGCGTCCGGCCAGCTCGATCGTGCCGCCGCTGGGGTCCTCGAAGCCGGCGATCATCCGCAGCGTCGTCGTCTTGCCCGACCCGGACGGCCCGAGCAGGGTGAAGAACTCGCCCGCCTCGATCTCCAGGTCGATGCCCGCGACCGCCTCCACCTCGCCGTAACGCTTGCTGAGGTTCGCCAGGCGGATGTCGGGTGGAGCAGCTACACGGAGAAGTTAGCCGAGGGGTCGAGGAAAGCAAGCACAAAACCGCCCCGGCCGGTTGGCCGGGGCGGCGTAAGGCTCAGGCGTGTGCTCGCGCGACTAGTTCAGAAGCCCGGCGGGTGCCGGGGTACGAAGCCGATGTTGCTGAGCAGTTCCTCGTGCCAGCGCGGGCCGGTGCCTTCGGCGTCGCCGGAGGTGTCCCAGCGGTAGCCGGCGATCACCGCGTAGGCGTGGCCGGCGTTGGCGTAGACGGTGATCCAGCGGCCTTCGCCCGCCAGGCCCCACTGCTCCATCGGGCCTGAGGGCAGCGGGCTTTCGATGAATTCGCCGCCGTGCAGGGCGTAGCTGACCGAGCCCGAGCAGTCATAGCCCTGGTCCCACCAGCGGCCGTGGCCGCCGCCCCAGATGTAGGGCTTGGTGCGGATCCGGTTGGCGAATGCGATCACTCGCTTGACCCGCCCCGGCGCCGATTTCGGCGGGATCAGCATGCCGTTCTTCAGCAGGCGCGCTTTCGGGGTCGGGGTGCAGATGTCGATTTCGGCCGGCGTCAGGCCACCGCTGTCGCAGTTGGCGGAAGCGCCGGCTGGTGCCAGGAGAGCGAGCGAGACGAGAGCCGCCACCGCTGCCAACCCGAGCCTGAACTTTGAACTCTTTGAACTGTTCGTAAGCAAACCGATCTCCTTCGTCTGCCTACGGGGTTAGCTGTCGGGCTGGCGCGAAAGGAGCCTGCGCCCCCGCCCTACGTGGGCGGGTTAGCCCCGAAAACGTGGTTCCCCCGTTCCCGCGGCGCCTCCTGCGGGCGGGATTCGGCGTTTCGGTTGTTCGGAACGGCGGGCAGTGTAGACGATTGCCCGGCTGGATGCTTACAGAAAGCAAACATTTAGTCGCCATTCGCACTTTCATCCCCAATTCCTCTCGGCCGGACGGCTGCTAGCTTGCGCTTTGCGATGGAACTTGCCGGCCGCTCAGCCCTGCTCACCGGCGCCACCGGCGGCCTCGGGCGGGCGATCGCCGCCGCCCTGGCCGCGCGGGGCGCGAAGCTGACGCTGAGCGGGCGCAGGGCCGAGGCGCTGGAGGCGCTCGCCGCCGAGCTGCCGGGGGGCGATCACCGAGTGCTGCCGGCCGACCTGGCCGAGCCCGGCGCGGCCGAGAAGCTGGCCGCCGAAGCGGGGGCGGTCGACATCCTCGTCGCCAACGCCGGGCTTCCCGGCACCGGCCGCCTCGGCGACCTCACCCCGGAGCAGGTGATACGGGTTCTCCGGGTAAACCTCGAGGCGCCGATGCTGCTCGCCCGCGCCCTCGAGCCGGCGATGCTGGAGCGCGGCTCCGGCCACATGGTCTTCGTCTCCTCGCTCTCGGGCAAGTCGGCGACGCCGCTCTCCTCCGTCTACAACGCGACCAAGTTCGGGCTGCGCGGCTTCGCGCTGGGGCTGCGGGCGGACCTCGACCCGCTGGGGATCGGCGTCTCGATCGTCTCGCCGGGGACGATCCGCGAGGCCGGCATGTACGCGGACTCGGGCGCGCCGCCGATCCCCGGCCTGGGGACCGGCTCGCCGCAGCAGGTCGCCGCCGCGGTGGTGCGGGCGATCGAGCGCAACAAGGTCGAGATCGCGGTCGCTCCGATCCAGCAGCGCCTGCTGGCCCACTTCGCCCTCGTCAGCCCCGGCGTCTCCGTCAAGGTCGCCGGCGGCGAGGCCGGCCAAAAGGCCGCGGCGACAGTCGCCGAAGGCCAGTCCGGCAAGCGCTAGCCGTCAGCCGCGCCCCCAAGCTCCGCTGTTCCTCTGCCCCGGTATGTATCGACAAGGCACAGCGGAAGGAGGGGGTGGGGGACGGTTGGAGCTGTCGATTCGTAGGATGGGGCCATGAGCCACCCCGACTCCTTCGGCGCCCGTTCCACGCTCGAGGTCGGTGGCCGCTCCTACGAGGTCTTCCGCCTCGACGCGCTGCAGTCGCGCTTCGACGTAGCGCGGCTGCCCTACTCGCTGAAGGTGCTGCTGGAGAACGTGCTGCGGCTCGAGGACGGGCGCTCGGTCGTCGCCGCCGACGTCGAGGCGATCGCCGGCTGGGACGCGGCCGCCGAGCCGGCGGTCGAGATCCCCTACCAGCCGGCGCGGGTGCTGATGCAGGACTTCACCGGCGTCCCCGCGGTGGTCGACCTGGCGGCGATGCGCGACGCGATGGCCGCGATCGGCGGCGACCCCGAGCGGATCAACCCGCTGGTCGACGTCGACCTGGTGATCGACCACTCGGTCCAGGTCGACGCCTTCGGCAGCGCGCGCGCCTTCGCGCTCAACGCCGAGCGCGAGTTCGAGCGCAACCGCGAGCGCTACTCCTTCCTCAAGTGGGGCCGCGAGGCCCTCGACAACTTCAGCGTCGTGCCGCCGGCGACCGGGATCTGCCACCAGGTCAACCTCGAGCACATCTCCCGGGTCGTCTACAGCCGCGAGCGCGACGGGACCGTGCAGGCCTATCCCGACACGCTGGTCGGCACCGACTCGCACACGACGATGGTCAACGGGCTCGGCGTGCTCGGCTGGGGCGTCGGCGGGATCGAGGCCGAGGCGGCGATGCTCGGCCAGCCGGTCTCGATGCTGCTGCCGCAGGTGGTCGGCTTCAAGCTCGACGGCGAGCTGCCCGACGGGGCGACGGCAACCGACCTGGTGCTGACCGTGACCGAGCTGCTGCGCGAGCACGGTGTCGTCTCCAAGTTCGTCGAGTTCTTCGGGCCGGGCCTGCCGACGCTCGGCCTCGCCGACCGGGCGACGATCGGCAACATGTCGCCCGAGTTCGGCTCGACCTGCGCGATCTTCCCGGTCGACGCCGAGACGCTGCGCTACCTGGAGCTGACCGGGCGGCCGACCGCGACGATCGAGCTGGTCGACGCCTACGCCCGCGAGCAGGGCATGTTCCACCGGGAGTCCAGCCCGGACCCGGTCTTCTCCGCCACCCTGGAGCTCGACCTCGGCGACGTCGAGCCGAGCATCGCCGGGCCGAAACGGCCGCAGGACCGGGTGCCGCTGGCGCAGGCGAAGGAGGCCTTCCTCGAGGCGATGGCCGAGTTCGCCCCCGGCGCCGCCGAGCGGATGGGCAACGGCGTCGACGAGGCGAGCGAACAGTCGTTCCCGGCCTCCGACCCGCCGGCCGAGGACCACGACGGCGACAGCGGCAGGCCGCGACCGGCCCTCGCCGGCGGCACGGCGACCGCCGAGCGCGCGCCCAGCGGCGACCAGATCGAGGTGACGCTCGAGGACGGCACGAGCTTCGAGCTCGACCACGGGCGGGTGGTGATCGCGGCGATCACCAGCTGCACCAACACCTCCAATCCCTCGGTGATGATCGGCGCCGGCCTGCTCGCCCGCAACGCGGTGCGGCGCGGCCTGAGCCGCAAGCCGTGGGTGAAGACCTCGCTGGCGCCGGGCTCGACCGTCGTCACCGACTACCTCGGGCGGGCCGGCCTGACCGAGTACCTCGACGCCCTCCAGTTCAACCTGGTCGGCTACGGCTGCACCACCTGCATCGGCAACTCCGGGCCGCTGCCGCCCGAGATCTCGGCCGCGGTCGAAGAGAAGGACCTGACCGTCTGCGCGGTGCTCTCCGGCAACCGCAACTTCGAGGGGCGGATCAACCAGGACGTGAAGGCGAACTACCTGGCCAGCCCGCCGCTGGTCGTCGCCTACGCGCTGGCCGGGCGGATGGACGTCGATCTGACCGGCGATCCGCTCGGCGAGGGGGCCGACGGCGAGCCGGTCTACCTGCGCGACCTCTGGCCCGACCCGGCCGAGGTGAAGGAGCTGATCGGCCGCTCGATCGCCTCGGAGATGTTCACCCGCAACTACGGCGAGGTGCTGAAGGGCGACGAGAACTGGAACGCGGTCGAGGTGCCGGCGGGCGACCGCTACACCTGGCCCGATTCGACCTACGTGCGCCGGCCGAGCTTCTTCGAGGGGATGCCGGTCGAGCCGCCGCCGGTCGAGCCGGTCGCCGGCGCCCGCGTCCTCGCCCTGCTCGGCGACTCGATCACCACCGACCACATCTCGCCCGCCGGGGCGATCAAGCAAGACAGCCCGGCCGGCCGCTGGCTGACCGGGAACGGGGTCGAGCCGCGCGACTTCAACTCCTACGGCTCCCGCCGCGGCAACCACGAGGTGATGATCCGGGGCACCTTCGCCAACATCCGCCTCCGCAACCGCCTCGTCGACCGCGCCGGCGGCTTCACCCGCCACTTCCCGGATGGCGGGGAGACGACGATCTTCGAGGCGGCGACGGCCTACGCCGGGGAAGGCGTCCCCCTGGTCGTCCTCGCCGGCAAGGAGTACGGCTCCGGCTCCTCCCGCGACTGGGCCGCGAAGGGCACCAAGCTGCTCGGCGTCCGCGCCGTCGTCGCCGAGTCCTTCGAGCGAATCCACCGCTCCAACCTGATCGGCATGGGCGTCCTCCCCCTCCAGTTCCCCGCCGGAGAGAGCGTCGACTCCCTGGGTCTGACGGGCGAAGAGGTAGTCGACATAGGCGACCTGGAAGGCGGCCGGGCAAAAACCGTCTCGGTCGCCGCAGGCGATACGAAGTTCGAGGCAACCGTCCGCCTCGACACCCCCAACGAGGTCACGTACTTCCAGAACGGCGGCATCTTGCAGACCGTCTTGAGGAATCTAAGAAATTAATCGCAAGGTGGTACAGGAGGGCCGCGGGAGGCAGGGGGTCCGCGCGACCCTCGCTGCACCTGCGTCGGTAGCCAGGGAGGGATGCCGACGCGCCTGTTCCCCCAGGCTGGGACTGCCCAACAGGGAACAGCCACGATTACCTATAGCGCCTCAACGGGCTGAGGTCAAGCTGCCTTTAGCGGATCTACGGGCTCTCCGTGGCGTTTTGCGGCGATTCCGCGATGCCCCAGCCACGTCGCTCGATCAATTCGATCCCGATCACGCTGCCGACCGGGCCGACCGGGGTGAGCGTCGCCGCCAGCAGCGTATAGGGCGCCTCGCGCTTCCCGCAGGCGACCCAGATGAAGACGCAAAGCGCCACGAACCCCAAGCCGTGCGCCCACCCGAAGACCATCGTCTCCGTGTCGAACCCGGGCAGCAGCCAGAACGCGATCAGCGCCGAGAAGATCCCCAGCTCGACCCAAGAAAGGCGCTTGACCCAGACGAACAACCGTCCAGGAACCGGCTTGCGCATCAGGCGCCGGGTGTCAAGGCGGTCAGCACGACCCGCTCCTGCTCGCGCGCATGCGCCACCGAGTACCCCTCGCCCGGGCTGGCCCGGGTCGGCCGTCCGACGTAGCCGAGCTCGACGCCCTCGGGGATCAGGTCGGGCAGCCGGCGCGACATCACCTTCCAGCCGCCCATGTTGCGCGGCTCCTCCTGGGTCCAGACGATTTCCTTCAGGTTGGGGTAGGAGGCGATCAGCTCGCTGAGCTGCTCCCTGGCGAACGGGTAGAGCATCTCGACCCGGGCGATCGCCACGCTCTCGGCCGCCTCGCGCCGCTCGCTGGCGTCGATGTCGAAGTAGACCTTGCCGGTGCAGAGCACCAGCCGCTCGACCTTCTCGCGCCGCTCGGCCGCCCGCGGGTCGTCGAGGATGAAGTGGAACTGCCCGCCGGTCAGCTGCTCGATCGAGGCCGCGGCGCGGTCGAGGCGCAGCAGCCCCTTCGGCGTGAAGGCGATCAGCGGCCGCGGCTTGCGGATCAGCGCCTGGCGGCGCAGCAGGTGGAAGTACTGGTCGGCGGTGCTGGGGTTGGCGATGCGGATGTTGCCCTCGGCGGCGAGCGCCAGGAAGCGCTCGATGCGGGCGCTGGAGTGCTCCGGGCCGGAGCCCTCGTAGCCGTGGGGGAGGAGCAGCGTCAGGCGGCTGGTCTGCCCCCACTTCGCCTCGCCGGAGGCGATGAAGCTGTCGATGATCACCTGGCCCGCGTTGGCGAAGTCGCCGAACTGCGCCTCCCAGAGGACGAGCGCGTTGGGGGTCGCGGCCGAGTAGCCGTACTCGAAGCCGAGGCAGGCCATCTCCGAGAGCGGGCTGTTGTACAGCTCGAACGGGGCCCTGGCGCCGTCGAGGTTCTGCATCGGACAGTAGGGCAGGCCGGTCTTCTCGTCGTGGAGGACGAGGTGGCGGTGGGAGAAGGTGCCGCGCTCGGTGTCCTGGCCGGTGAGGCGGATGTGGACCCCCTCGGTCAGCAGCGAGGCGAAGGCGAGCGACTCGGCGTGGCCGAAGTCGATCGCGCCGCGCTCAAGCGACTCGCCGCGCTTGCCGAGCGGCTTGCGCAGCTTGCGGTGGATCGTGAAGCTCTCCGGTACCTCGAGCAGGGCGCCGTTCAGCTCGCGCAGCTTCCCGGCCGGGACCGCTGTGTCGACCGGCGGGCTGGCGCTGCGGTCGAGCTCGCCGGTGCTCGAGGTGGTCACGGTCGGGTCTTCGTACTCGCCCAGCTCCATCTTCTTGCGCAGGTCCTTGAGCGCCGCCGACATCTCGTCGTGGCGTTCCGCCTTCGCCTTCTCGACGTCCTCCTCGGAGACCGTGCCCTCGTCGGCCAGCTTCTTCGCGTAGATCTCCGAGACCGGCGGGTGAGCCTTGATCTTCGCCGTGATCGCCGGCTGGGTGTAGGCGGGCTCGTCGGTCTCGTTGTGGCCGTAGCGGCGGTAGCCGATCAGGTCGATGACGATGTCGCGGCCCCAGCGCTCGCGGTAGGCCATCGCCAGGCGGATCGCCGCCGAGCAGGCCTCGACGTCGTCGGCGTTGACGTGGACGATCGGCACGTTGAAGCCCTTCGCCATGTCGGCGGCGTACGGGGTGGAGCGGGCGTCCTCGGGGTCGGTGGTGAAGCCCACCTGGTTGTTCTGGATGATGTGGATCGTGCCGCCGGTGGTGTAGCCGCGCAGCGACTGCAGGTTGAGGGTCTCGGCGACGACCCCCTGGCCGGGGAAGGCGGCGTCGCCGTGCAGCAGCACCGGCACCGCCCGCTTCGGGTGGTGCTCGATCTTCGCTCCCTCCAGCTCGGATTGCAGGAAGCGGGTCGCGCCCTCGACCACCGGGTCGACGAACTCGAGGTGGCTCGGGTTGGGGTAGAGGCGGACGGCGATCTGCTCGCCCTCGCCGGTCTCGTAGGTCCCCTGGTGGCCGTAGTGGTACTTGACGTCGCCGGTGCCGCCGTGGGGGATCGCGGCGACGGCCTTCACCTGCTCGATCTGCTTGGCGCCCTCGAACTCGGCGAGGATCGACTCGACCGAGCGGCCGAGGTTGTGGGCGAGGACGCTGAGCCGGCCGCGATGGGCCATCCCGAAGGCCACCTCCTCGGCGCCGCCGCGGCAGGCGAGAGTGACCAGCTCGTCGAGCATCGGCACCACCGCGTCGAGCCCCTCGACCGAGAAGATCTTCTGGCCCAGATACGCCTTCTCGATGAAGCGCTCGAACTCGAAGACGTCGATCAGGCGGTTCAGCAGCCGCCGTTTCTCGTCGTCTTCGAGCGGCTGGCGGTGAGCGCCGGTCTCGACCATCTCCTGCAGCCAGGTGCGCTGCTGGTGGGAGGAGAGGTGCTCGAACTGATAGGCGATCGTGCCGCAGTAGGCCTCGCGCATCCGCGGCAGGGCGTCGAGCAGCGTCTCCCCGGGTACGCCGATGCGGAGGATCGAGGCCGGGATCCTCGCCATCAGCTCGGGGGTCAGGTTGAGGCTCTCGGGCTGGATCGCCGGGTCGCCCTGCGGCTCGCGGCCGAGCGGGTCAAGCCGGGCGGCGAGGTGGCCGTGGGTGCGGTAGCCCTTGAGCAGCGAGGTCGCCGCCTGGACCGCGCCGAGCAACTCCTCGTCGGGCCGGCCGGGGACGGCCGGGGCGCTCGGGGCGCCGAGCGGCGGGGCGGAGGCCGAGGCGGGATGAGCGGCGGCGAGCGGCGCCGGGTCGATGCCGAGGTCGGCGGCGACCGAGTCGTAGAAGCCGTCGTTCGCTTCCAGCAGCTGTTCGATCCGGCGCAGGAAGGCGCCCGACTCGGCCCCCTGGATGACCCGGTGGTCGTAGGTCGAGGTCAGCGTCATCGTCTTCGAGACGCCGAGCTGCCGCAGCCGCTCGGGCGAGGCGTGCGCCCACTCGGGCGGGTAGGCGATCGCGCCGGCGGCGACGATCGCGCTCTGGCCCTTCATCAGCCGCGGCACCGAGGCGGCGGTGCCGATCCCGCCGGGGTTGGTGAGCGAGATGTTCGTGCCCTGGAAGTCGTCGGCGGTGAGCTTGTTCTCGCGCGTCTTCGTGATCAGGTCCTCGTAGCAGGAGTGGAAGGCGGCGAAGTCGAGCCCGTCGGCGCCCTTGATCGCCGGCACCATCAGGCTGCGCGAGCCGTCCTTGCGCTCGACGTCGACCGCGATCCCGAGGTTGACCGGGCCGTTCTCGACTGCGAACGGCTTGCCCTCCCGCTCGGCGAAGCTGCGCACCATCACCGGCCACTCCTTCGCGGCCTGCACGATCGCCCAGGCGATCAGATGCGTGAACGACACCTTCAGCCCGCGCTCCTTCAACAACCCGTTCAGCGCCTTGCGCTTCGCATCGAGCGTGTCCACGGCAACCGTCCGGAACGAGGTGGCCGTAGGAACCTCCCGGCTCTCCGCCATGGCCTGAGCCAGCATCGCCGCCGGCCCCCGCAGCTGCTTCTCCTCGCCGGCGCCGCGCGCCGCAGGCCCGGCTCCATCGCCGCCGCCGGCCGCCAGCACGTCCTCCTTGGTGACCTTCGCGCCCGGTCCCGAACCGCTGACGGCCCCCAGGTCGACGCCATGCTCCGCAGCTACGCGCCTGGCGACCGGGGTCGCTCGTACTTCGTCGGCTCCGTTGGCCCCGGCAGGGACAGCTCCAACCGCTCCTTCCGCGGGTGGCGTGGGGGCCGGCCCTCCCTCCGCTGCTTGCGAGGGGGGAGGGGCTTCCCCCGCGACAGGACCCGCGGCCGAGCCGCTTGAACCCTCTCCCGGCTCCATCTCCGCCAGCGGCGCCCCGACCGGAACCTCCTCGTCAACCTGCGCAACGAGCTTCGTGATGACGCCGTCCGCCGGCGCCGGCACCTCGGCGTCGACCTTGTCGGTCGAGACCTCGACCACCGTGTCGCCCTCGTTGACGAAGTCCCCCTCGGCGACGTGCCACTCGAGCACGATGCCCTCGGTGACCGACTCGCCCATCTCGGGCATCTGGATCTGGACGGTCGCCGTCTCTGCCATCTCTTCCTTGCAGTCTATGAAACCCGCCATCCGAGCTTCCGCTGTTCCTTCGCGCTGCAATATCGGGCAGAGGAACAGCGGAGCGGTGTGGGGGCTAGGCTGAAGGTGATGAACTACTTCGTCACCGGCGCGACGGGCTTCATCGGCCGCAACCTGGTCCAGCGGCTGCTGCAGCGCGAGGGAACGGTCTACGCGCTGGTCCGGGCCGGCTCGCGGGGCCGGCTGGAGGAGTTGCGCACCGCCTGGGGCGCCGACGGCGCCCGCGTCGTGCCGATCTCCGGCGACCTCTCCCAGCCGGGGCTCGGCGTCTCCGAGGAGGACCTGCTGACCCTGCGCGGCGGCGTCGACCACTTCTTCCACCTGGCGGCGATCTACGACATGGCGGCCGGCGCCGAGGCGCAGGAGGTGGCCAACGTCGAGGGCACCCGCCACGCGGTCGAACTGGCCGGGGCGATCGAGGCCGGCTGCTTCCACCAGGTCAGCTCGATCGCCGCCGCCGGCCTCTACGAGGGCACCTGGCGCGAGGACATGTTCGAGCAGGCGGAAAACCTCGACACCCACCCCTACTTCCGCACCAAGCACGAGTCCGAGCGGGTGGTTCGCGAGGAATGCGGCCGGCCCTGGCGCGTCTACCGGCCGGGGATCGTCGTCGGCGACTCGCGGACCGGCGAGATCGACAAGGTCGACGGGCCCTACTACTTCTTCAAGCTGCTGCAGCGGGCGCGGCGAGTGCTGCCATCCTGGCTGCCGACCGTCGGCGTCGAGGGCGGCGAGATCAACATCGTCCCGGTCGACTTCGTCGCCGCGGCGCTCGACCACATCGCCCACCAGCCGGGCCTCGACGGCCAGGCCTTCCACCTGACCGACCCCAACCCGAGGTCGGCGGGCGAGGCGATCAACCTCTTCGCCCGTGCCGCCGGCGCGCCGCAGGCGGCGCTGCGGCTCGACTCCGACGTGACCGGCCCGGCGACGAGCCTGGCCCGCACCGGCCTGCGCTTCTTCCCGCCGGCCCGGCGCGTCGCGGAGGCGGCGCTGGACGAGGCCGGCATCCCGGCCGGCGTCCTCAACTACGTCAACTACCCGACCCACTTCGACTCGACCGCGACGCAGGCGGCGCTGGAGGGTTCGGGGATCGCGGTGCCGCCGCTGGAGACCTACGCCGACCGGGTCTGGGACTACTGGGAGCGCAACCTCGATCCCGGCCTGTTCAAGGACCGCACCCTGGCGGCCGCGGTGCGCGGCAAGGTGGTGCTGATCACCGGCGCCTCGTCGGGGATCGGCAAAGCGACCGCGGTCAAGGTCGCCGACGCCGGCGCGACCGTGCTGCTGGTCGCCCGCTCGGTCGAGAAGCTCGAGGAGACGAAGCGGGAGATCGAGACGGCGGGCGGCGTCGCCCACATCCACCGCTGCGACATGTCCGACATGGACGACGTCGCGCGGATGGCCGAGGAGGCGCTCGCCTACCACGGCCGGGTCGACATCCTCGTCAACAACGCCGGCCGCTCGATCCGCCGTTCGGTCGGCCTCTCCTACGACCGCTTCCACGACTACGAGCGGACGATGCAGGTCAACTACTTCGGCGCGGTGCGGCTGATCCTCGCCCTGCTGCCCTCGATGCGCGCCCACAAGTCGGGCCACATCATCGACGTCAGCACGATCGGCACCCAGACCAACCCGCCGCGCTTCTCCGCCTACGTGGCATCGAAGGCGGCGCTCGACGCCTTCGGGCGGGTGGTCGCCTCGGAGGTGTTCGGCGACGGCGTCCAGATCACGACGATCCACATGCCGCTGGTGCGGACGCCGATGATCGCCCCGACCCGGATGTACGACATGTTCCCGGCGGCAACGCCCGAGGAGGCGGCGGAGATGATCGCCAAGGCGATGATCTCGCGGCCGAAGAAGGTGGCGACGCGGCTCGGCACCTTCGGCGAGCTGCTCTACGCGGTCGCGCCCCACGTCAGCGACAGGATCCTCAACGTCGCCTACAACCTGTTTCCCGAGTCGCAGGCGGCGAAGGGGAAGACCGACGAGGCGCCCGACAAGGCGCCGACCACCGAGGCGGTCGCCTTCGCGCACCTGATGAAAGGCGTGCACTGGTAGGTCGGTCGCGGTGGGGGGCCCCCTGCCCCCTCGTCAGCCGCCTGCGGTGCCCGCTTCGCGAGGCACCCGCGCGGCGACTCTCGCCCCACTCGACGCCCTCACCCGGACGATCGCAGCATTTTCCGGGTCATAGGCCTGAAAAGGCTGCGGTCGAGAGGCGAGGCTTACGATTGCCGCCGATGAGCGAGCGCAGGCTGAAGCACTGGGGGTGGGGGTATGAGGATCAGGCGCCCTCCGGGAAGGAGCTGCGGGAGGCTGCTGCCGGGATTCGAGAGCGGTTTGGGTTTGGGGGGGAGCCGGAGGAGGCTGTGCCGCTGGACGCTGTGGAAGTTCGGGCGTCTCGCTTGAAGGCGCCGGCGGGGTTGGGGGATCTGTTTGCGGATGGAAGGTACGAGCGGGTTTCGCGGGCCTTGGGGAAGGCGTATCGGGATGTGGTGCGGGGGTTTCGGGGGGAATTCGAGAACCCGCCGGACCTGGTGGCGCTGCCGCGGGACGAGTCTGAGATCGAGGCGGTGCTGAGTTGGGCTGAGTCCGAGGGGGCGGCGGTCGTGCCGTTCGGGGGCGGGACCAGCGTGGTCGGTGGGGTCGAGGCCCGCGCCGGCGACCGGCCGGTGGTCTCGCTGGACCTGCGGAAGCTCGACCGGGTGCTCGAGGTCGACGCCGTCTCGATGGCGGCGCGGATCCAGGCGGGGGCGACCGGACCGGTGCTCGAGGCGCAGCTGCGCGAGCACGGCCTCACCCTGCGCCACTTCCCGCAGTCGTTCGAGTACTCGACCCTGGGGGGCTGGATCGCGACCCGGGCCGGCGGCCATTTCGCAACCCTCTTCACGCACATCGACGACCTGGTCGAGTCGGTGCGGGCGATCACCCCGCGCGGAACCTGGGAGAGCCGGCGGCTGCCCGGCTCCGGCGCCGGTCCCTCCCCCGACCGGGCGCTGATCGGCTCCGAGGGCATCCTCGGTGTGATCGCCGAGTCCTGGGTGCGGGTGCGGCCGCGCCCGCAGTTCAAGGTCTCCTGCGGAGTCGAGTTCGACGACTTCCTCGCCGCGGCCGGTGCAGTGCGCGAGATCTCGCAATCGGGCCTCTACCCGTCGAACTGCCGCCTGCTCGACGCCCTCGAGGCCGGCACGACGGGCGCGGGCAGCGGCGAGAAGAACCTCCTGGTGCTCGGCTTCGAGTCGGCCCACCACCCGGTCGACGACCAGATGGCCATCGCCCTGGAGATCGCCCGCGAGCACGGTGGCTCCGGCAGCCACCCTGAGTCGCCCCCCTCGGGTCACGGACCGACCCGAGGTCGAGCGGACCATCCTCCCTCCCCTGTCAACGCCTGGCGCAGCGCATTCCTCCTCGCCCCCTATCTTCGTGACACCTTTGTCGCCTGCGGCGTTCTCTCGGAGACCTTCGAGACGGCGATCGTCTGGGATCGCTTCGAGGATTTTCACGCGACGACGATGGACGCCGTGCGGGCCAGGGTCGCCGAGGTCTGCGACGCTCCGGCGGACGGCCCCGGCGCCCCGCGCGTCAGCTGCCGCTTCACCCACGTCTACCCCGGCGGTCCCGCCCCCTACTTCACCGTGATGGCGCCGGCCGTTCGCGGCGGCGAGGTCGAGCAGTGGGACGAGATCAAGGCGGCGGCCGCGGAGGCGGTGATCGAAAATGGCGGCACGATCACCCACCACCATGCGGTCGGCCGCGACCACCGCCCCTGGTATGACCGCCAGCGCCCCGCCCCGTTCGCGGCAGCGTTGCGGGCGGCGAAGCGCGAGCTCGACCCCGCTTCCATCCTCAACCCCGGCGTCCTGATCGACCCGTAGGGGCAGGGGAGGGACAGGGGTGTCCCCCCGTTGCTGGGTTTCTCGCCTCGCGCGGGGGCGTCTCTCGCCGAGCGGTCTGTGCGAAGAACAGGACGCCGCTGCCTTCATCAGCCTTCCTGCGCCCACCGATCTGCCTGGTCAGGCGCGCCCGGGAACGTCGGCCGGTCATTCCCGCGTGCCGGCGGCGCTACCCTCCCGCGACGATGGAAACGATCGCCTCGGAACATCCGACGGCGCCGGCCGCCGGCGGATCCGCCGATCCCTCGATGGACGAGCCCGTCGTGCCCTCGCGCTCGCCGCTGCGGGCGGCGATCAAGACCGGCCGCCCGCACGAGTGGATCAAGAACCTCTTCGTCTTCGCCGGGCTGCTCTTCTCCGGCAAGTTCACCCACGGGCACGACGTTCTCGAGGCGACGCTGACCTTCGTCGCCTTCTGCGGCATCTCCAGCGCCGGCTACTTCGTCAACGACCTGATCGACGTCGAGCTCGACCGCAGGCACCCGAGGAAGCGGTTCCGGCCGCTCGCCGCGGGCGAGCTCTCCGAGGGGGCGGCGAAGACGATCGCGCCGCTGCTCGCCGCCGCCGCGATCGCCCTCGCCTTCGCCACCGTCAACTGGCAGGTCGGCTTGATGGTGGTCGGCTACGGGATCGCCCAGATGGCCTACAGCCTCGGCCTCAAGCAGGTCGTGATCGTCGACGTGATGACCCTCGCCGGGCTGTTCATCCTGCGCGTCGCGGCCGGCGCCAGCGCGGTCGAAGCGCAGGCCTCGGAGTGGCTGCTGCTCTGCACCGGGATGCTGGCCCTCTTCCTCGGCGTCACCAAGCGGCGCCAGGAGGCGGTCTCCGAGCTGCACCAGGGGGCAAGCAGCCGGCCGGTGCTCGAGCACTACTCGCTGCCGTTCCTCGACCAGATGGTCTCCCTGGTCACCACCGGCACGGTGATCAGCTACGCGATCTACACCGTCAACTCGCCGCTGATCGGCAGCCGGATGATGCTGACGATCCCCTCGGCGCTGTACTGCATCTTCCGCTACCTCTACCTGATCTACGACCGCGCCGACGACCGCTCCACCGCCGCGATCGTCGCCGAAGACAAGGGCATGATCCTCGGCGGCGCCAGCTTCGTCCTCGTCGCCTTCCTCCTCCTCTACGTCTTCAAGTAGAGACCGCGCCGGGAACCGGCTCTCAGCCGGCCCCCATCTCGGGCGCTTGCGGCTGGCCCTCGATCAGGTAGAAGCGGGCGCGGCCGAGCTCTTCCTCGTTGACCTGGACGACGGCGGCGTGGGGGCCGGCGGTGGAGAAGGTGGTCGTGGCGCCGATCGACATCACCAGGCGCTGCTCCTGGCCGGGCGGCATGCCGGGCGGGCGGCCGGTCTCGAACTCGGCCTGGAAGCCCTCGCCCAGTTCGACCCCGTCGGGGTCGTGGATGTTGAGGGTGAGGCTGTGGCGGGTGTTGGTCTCGTCCCAGGCGACGTCGACGCCGAGCGCGATGTGGAAGCCCCATTCGTGCGGCAGCTCGGGCAGGGTCAGCACGTTCCAGCCGCCGCCGGTCATGTAGAGCTTGCCGTTGACGGCCTCGCTGTGGTCGGCGAGCAGCAGGAACCCGATCTTCATCGGGGCTCAGGATACGGGCAGGTCGGAGCGCAGCTCGGTCTTGCCTTCGCGCTGGAACTGGAGGTCGATCGTCTCGTCCTTGCGGTAGGTGCCGAACAGCCCCAGGTACATCGCCAGCCAGCGGCCGGTGCCGACCTTCTCCTTGACGATCTCGCGGCGGAAGACGATCTCGCCGGCCCGCATCTCGTAGTCGACCCCCGCGCGCTGCTCGACCCCGTTGACGAAGACCGCGTAGGGAGCTTCCGCCCCGGCCGGCAGCTTCACCCGCCGCCCGGCCGCATAGCTGCCCTTGGGTATCTCGCTCTCGCTCATCGCCTGTCTGGCGCATTTCTTCCGCATACCGGCATAAAGGCGCCAGTCATTCTGCTTCCAGAGTCTCGCGCACCAGGTCGAACGGCGTCTCGTAAGCGCTCGGGTCGAGCTCCTCGCGCTGGATCCCGCCCCGGTAGGGCATGAACGTACCGTCGCCGCGTACGTCGATTCCGGCTACCGGTTTCCGAACCAAGCCCTTCCCGCTCAGCTGCAAGCGAGCATGAACCTGCTGCTTCGGCCCGAACTTCCGCAACGCGGAGACCGGCCTGGCCGGCCCCTCGGCCCGGATAGCCAAGGCCCGCTCCCGCATGGCAGCTACTGCTTCCCCCAGGTCGTCGAAGCCCGCATGCGAGACATCCGACCCGTGCCGAACCGTCAGCTTCCAAGCACCCATGGGCGGCAGCGTACGGAACCTGGAAAGGCGTTTCGCGGGACGGAAGCTAACGCGAGCAGCGTACGCGTGCGAGGGGACCCTCACGCCGGCCAGGTAGCGCCTACGCCCCGCGCCTTGGCCGTTTCGGCCGCCGCGCCGGCGGCCCGACGATTTTGTCGGGCCCCTCCCGCTGCTCGACGGCCACGTACTCCAGCTCCCGCGCCCCGGTGTAGATCTGCCGCGGGCGGGCGATCTTCTGCTCGGGGTCTTCGTGCATCTCCATCCACTGCGCGACCCAGCCGGCGGTGCGGGGGATGGCGAAGATCACGGTGAACATCTCGGCCGGGATCTCCAGCGCCTCGTAGATGATCCCCGAGTAGTAGTCGACGTTCGGGTAGAGCTTGCGCGAGGTGAAGTACTCGTCCTCGAGCGCCCGTTTCTCGAGCTCGCGGGCGACCTCGACCAGCGGGTTGTACTCGGTCGCCTCGAAGACCTCGCCCATGTGCTGCTGGATGATTCGCGCTCGCGGGTCGTAGTTCTTGTAGACGCGGTGGCCGAAGCCCATCAGTTTCTCTTCGCGCTCCTTGACCCGCTCGAGGAAGTCGGGGATGTTCTCGACCGACTCGATCCGCCGCAGCATCCGCAGCACCGCCTCGTTGGCGCCGCCGTGCAGCGGCCCGTAGAGCGCCGCGACCCCGGCCGCGACCGCCGAGTAGGGGTCGACGTCGGAGGAGCCGACGCCGCGCACGGCGCTGGTCGAGCAGTTCTGTTCGTGGTCGGCGTGGAGGATGAAGAGCACGTCGAGCGCCTTCGAGAGGGCCGGCTTCGGCACGTGCTTCACTTCCGTCTTCTTGAACATCATCGAGAGGAAGTTCTCGGCGAAGTTGAGGTCGTTGTCCGGGTAGACGTACGGCAGGCCCATGTTGTGGCGGTAGGAGAAGGCGGCCAGCGTCGGCACCTTGGCGATCAGCCGCACCGCCGCCATGTAGCGCTCTTCGGGGTCGTCGATCTGCTTCGCGTCGGGGTAGAAGGTGGATAGCGCGCCGACGCCCGCCAGCAGCATCCCCATCGGGTGTGCGTCGTAGCGGAAGCCCTCGAAGAACTGCTTCAGGTCCTCGTGGACGAAGGTGTGGTGGGTGATGTCGTAGACCCAGCGGTCGAGCTGCGGCCCGGTCGGCAGCTCGCCGAAGATCAACAGGTATGCGACCTCGAGGAAGCTGGAGCTCTCGCAGAGCTGCTCGATCGAGTAGCCGCGGTGTTCGAGCACGCCCGCTTCGCCGTCGATGAAGGTGATCGCCGAGCGGCAGGCTGCGGTGTTGGTGAAAGCCGGGTCGTAGGACAGCATCCCGAATTCGTCCTCGTTGACCTTGATCTGGCGCAGGTCCATCGCCTGCACCGTGCCGTCGGTCACCGGCACCTCGTAGGTCTTGCCGGTGCGGTTGTCGGTGACGGTGAGGGTCTCCGAACCGGTGCCGGCCCTCCCGTCGGCGGCTGCGTTTCTCGTCTGCTGCTCGGTGGCCATCGCCCCTCCTCGGGCTTGGGTCTATCTACTCGGAGCCAGTATCGCAGTTTGGATTGCCGGCTTGTGACCGTCCCGAGAAGCCGGGCCGGGCCCGTCCGCTACTCGGCGGCGCCGGCCGCCAGCGGCTCGAAGCGGGTCATCCCGACCAGGTCGGCGAAGCGCTCGTCGATCTCGTCGCGGCTCAGCCGCGCCACCCGCTCGCAGCCGAACTCCTCGACGTTGAAGGAGGCGAGCACGGTGCCGTAGCCCATCGCCCGTCGCAGGCTGGCCTCGTCGAGATCGCCGTCGTGGCTGTCGAGATAGCCGAGGAAGCCGCCGGCGAAGCTGTCGCCGGCGCCGGTCGGGTCGCGCACGTCCTCCAGCGGGAAGCCGGGCAGGGCGAAGAAGCCCTCCTCGGTGAACAGTGCCGCCCCGTACTCGCCCTGCTTGGCGACGACGGCCCGCGGCCCGCGCTCCATCACCGCCCGCGCGGCCCGGGCCAGGTTCGACTCGCCGGTCAGCTGGCGGATCTCGGCGTCGTTGACGATCACGCAGTCGACCTCGGCGATCGCCGCCAGCAGCGAGTCCCTGGCGGTGTCGATCCAGAGGTTCATCGAGTCCAGCGCGCAGAAGTGGGCCTCGCCGCACTGGGCGCGCACCTGGCGCTGCAGGTCGGGCTGGATGTTGGCGAGGAAGAGGACGTCGGCGTCCTTGGAGGCACGGGAGAGCTTCGGCTCGAACTCGCCGAAGACGCCGAGCTGGGTGTCCTCGGTGTGGGCGACGTTGAGGTCGTACTCGTAGCGGCCGCGCCAGAAGAACGACCGGCCGCCCGCGACGCGCTCGATGTCGTCGGTGAGGACGCCACGGCTCTCCAGCACCTCGAACTCGGCGGCGCCGAAGTCCTCGCCGACCGGGCCGACCGGGCGGACCTCGGTGAAGAAGCTGGCGGCCAGCGAGAAGTGGACGGCGGTGCCGCCCAGCATCCGGTCGCGCTCGCCGAAGGGCGTCTTTACCGAATCGAAGGCGATCGAGCCGACTACGGTCAGGGACATGGGCAGCAGGGTATCGGGGATCTCCGGCGCCGACTATGGTTCTCCGCCGTGAAGGCGATTCAGATTCAGGAGTTCGGTGGGCCCGAGGTGCTGCGGCATGTTGAGCTGCCCGACCCCGAGCCCGGCGAGGGGGAGGTGCTGGTCGAGGTTGCTCGGAGCGGGGTCAACTTTGCCGATACGCATGCGACCCGGAACGACTATCTGGCCGAGCAGCAGCTGCCGCTGATCCCGGGGGCTGAGGTGAGCGGGCGGACGCCGGATGGGAGGCGGGTGGCGGCAATGCTCGGCGGCGGCGGGTACGCGGAGAAGGTGGCGGTGCCCGAGAGCATGCTGATTCCCGTCCCCGACGAGGTCGACGACGACCGGGCCGCGGCGCTGCTGCTGCAGGGACTGACCGCGATGGCGCTGGTGCGGCGCTGCGCTCGGGTCGAGCCGGGCGAGACTCTGGTCGTGGAGGCTGCCGCCGGCGGGACCGGGTCGCTTTCGGTGCAGCTTGGGAAGCGGGCCGGGGCGAGGGTGATCGGGCTTGCCTCCAGCGCGGAGAAGCGGGAGTCGGTGGAGCGGCTTGGCGCGGATGCGACGGTCGACTCCCGGGCCGGCGACCTGAAGGAGGCGATCCTCGAGGCCAACGGCGGCGAGAAGGTCGACGCGATCCTTCACATGAGCGGCGGCGCGGCCTTCGACGCCGAGTTCTCCGCCCTGGCCCCGTTCGGGCGGATGGTCGTCTTCGGGGTCGCTTCGCGCGAGCAGCGCGACGTCTCCACCGCCGCCCTGCTGCGCGGCTCCAAGGCCGTGATCGGCTTCTGGCTCGTCCACCTGCTACTTCAGCGCCAGATTGTCGCGCCGATGATCGGCGAGCTGTTCGAGGCTGTCGCCGGCGGCGAGCTGGAGGTCACGGTCGGCGACGTCTACCCGATGTCGGAGGCGGCGCGCGCCCACCAGGACCTGATCGCCCGGCGCACCACCGGCAAGCTCCTCCTGGACCCGTCGAAGTGAGCCTCCCCTGTTCCTTTCCCCCGCCATGTGCCGGCAAGGCACAGGGGAAGGTTCTCCTGTGAGCGCCTTCGAGGACCTCGGGCTGGCGCCGGAGATCCAGCAGGTGCTGGACGAGCTCGGCTACACCGAGCCGACGCCGATCCAGGAACAGGCGATCCCCGAGCTGCTCGCCGGCCACGACGTGATCGGCCAGGCCCAGACCGGGACCGGCAAGACCGCCGCCTTCGGCCTGCCGCTGCTCCAGTACCTCGACCCGGCCGACGACGAGGTGCAGGCGGTCGTCCTCACCCCGACCCGTGAGCTCTGCATCCAGGTGACGCAGGCCCTGCGGGCCTACGCCGAGCACCTGGACGTAGAGATCGTCGCCATCTTCGGTGGCGCCCCGATCCGCTCCCAGCAGTCGCAGCTGCGGGCCGGCGCCCACGTCGTCGTCGCCACCGTGGGGCGGATGATGGACCTGATGTCGCGCCGCTCGCTGGTCCTCACCGCGGCCCGCTACGTGGTCCTCGACGAGGCCGACGAGATGCTCGACCTCGGCTTCATCGAGGACGTCGAGAAGATCCTGCGGCTGTGCCCGAGCGGGCGCCAGACGGCGCTCTTCTCGGCGACGATGCCGCCGCCGGTCAAACGGCTCGCCGAGAGCCACATGTACGAGCCGACGACGATCAAAATCACGCCGAAGAAGCTGACCGTCGACGCGATCGAACAGGCCTTCCTCGAGGTGCCGGCGAAGGAGAAGGCGGCGCGCCTGGTCGAGCTGCTGAAGACCGAGGAACCGGAGCAGGCGATCATCTTCTGCCGGACCAAAATCGGCGCCTCGAAGCTGGAAAGGACGCTGAGCGACAAAGGGCTCGACGTCAAGGCGCTGCACGGCGACATGAGCCAGGGCTCGCGCGACGGGGTGATGATCGCCTTCAAGGACCACCGGGTGAAGCTGCTGGTCGCCACCGACATCGCCGCCCGCGGGCTCGACATCGAGCACGTCACCCACGTCATCAACTACGACGTCCCCGCCTCCTCGGAGGTCTACGTGCACCGCATCGGGCGCACCGGCCGGGTCGGGCGCACCGGCCGCGCGATCACCCTGGTGACGCCCGCCCAGCGCGAGGAGATCGGCCGGATCGAGCGCGACGTGAAGACCTCGATCGGCGAGTGGGAGAGCCCCGAGGACCGGCTCGAACACGCGCCCCGGCCGCGCCGCCGCGAGCGGAAGCCTGCGCGCGAGCGGCCCGTCCGCGCGAACGGCGACGGCGCCGCGGAAGGCAAGCAGGAGGCGGGCGACTGGGTGAAGCTGTTCGTCAACCGCGGCGAGCGCAGCGGCATCACCGAGGAGGACCTGCGCTGGGCGCTGCGCGAGGGCGCGGTGCTCGGCGACGAGGCGATCCACGACATCCGCGTCCTGCACCGCTTCTCCTTCGTCGAGGTCGCCTCCGGCGAGGCCGACCGCACGGTCGAGTTCCTCGACGGCACCAAGCTGAAGGGCAAGGAGATCCGGCTCGAGGTCGCGAAGAGCTAGTCGCCGGTCAGCTCGGCGATTCGCTCGAACAGCGCCTCGAAGTCGATCGGCTTGCTGACGTAGCCGCTGATCCCCAGCGTCTCGTCGCCGTCGCCGTTCGCCTCCTTGTGGGCGCTGACGATCAGCGCCGGCGTCTCGACTCCGGCGGCGCGCAGCTCGCGCAGGGCGTCGATCCCGGACACCTGCGGCATCATCGCGTCGAGCAGCAGCAGGTCGGGCTTCGGCCCGCCGTCGGCGCGCAGCGCGTCCATCACCTCCTGGCCGTCGGCGGCGGTCTCGACCTCGTGGCCCTCCATCTCCAGGCGCGTCCGCATCAGCAGCAGGATCGTCTCCGAGTCGTCGGCGACGAGGACGCGCGCCATCACCGCGCCTCCGCCTCTGCCGGCTCGGCCGGCGCAGCGCTCGCAGCACGAGCCGCGGGCAGGCGGAAGCTGAAGCTGGAGCCGCTGCCGGGGGTCGACTCGGCGGCGATCGTGCCGCCGTGCAGCTCGACCAGGGACTTGGAGATCGCCAGGCCCAGCCCGGTCCCGCCGACGCGCTGGGTCATGCCGGCGTCGCCGCGCGTGAAGCGATCGAAGATGTGCTCCAGCTGGCCCTCGGGGATGCCCTGTCCGTCGTCGATCACGCTGATCTCCACTTCGTCGGCGACGCGCCTCGCCCTTACCCCGATCTCCGCTCCTTCCGGGCAGTACTCGTTCGCATTCGCAAGCAGGTTGACCATTACCTGGCGAATCCGGTCGCGGTCGGCCGCGACGTTGGGCAGGCCGGGCTCGACCTCCTCGCTCAGCGTCTGGCCGCGGGCCTCGACCTGACTGCGGATCGCCCGCACGGCGTCGGCGACCAGCGTCGCCGGCTCGGTCGGCGCCGGCTCGATCTTCAGCTGCCCGGCGTCGCTGCGAGCGAGGTCGAGCAGGTCGTTGAGCAGGCGGACCAGGTGGCGGCTGTTGTCGAGGATGATCTCGACCGTGTCGGCCTGCTTCGGGCTCAGCTTCTCGCGCTCCAGCATCAGGATCTCGGCGAACCCCTGCACCGAGGTCAGCGGGCTGCGCAGCTCGTGCGATGCGGTCAGCACGAACTCGTCTTTCATCCGGGCGAGCTGGTCGCGTTCGCCGGCCCGGCGCTGCAGCTCCTCGGCCATCTCGTTGAAGGCGCGGCCGAGCGACGCCGTCTCGGAGAGCCCGCCGACCTTGACCCGCGCTTCCAGGTCGCCGCCGGCGAGCCGTTCGGATGCCGCGACCAGGTCCTCGAGCGGCCGGCGCATCGAGGAGATCAGGCCGCTGAACAGCAGCGCCGCCCCCGTGAGGCCGGCGATCAGCCCGGCGCCGACCAGCAGCGCCGTGTCGCGGGTCTGGTTGGAGATCTCGTCGCGAAGCGTCTGACGGCGCTGCTGCTGGGCGGCGATCGTCGCCCGCGCCGCGGCGGGATGCACGCCTTCCGAGAGCCGGGTGCGGGCCTCGATCTCGCGCTGGTAGGAGCGCGCGGTCGCGTCCTCGAAGTCCTGGCGCTGCTGGATGAAGCGGGCGACGCCGATCACGGCGAGGCCGGTGAGCAGCGCGAAGGCGATCGCGAAGCCGATCGTCAGCCGGTTGGCGAGCGACGGGCTCAACCTGAGATGTCGTCGCTTAAGCGTCATGCGGTCGTATCTCGTTTTTCCTATACAAGCGGAGATTCCTGGAGACGAGGAAGTCGCGACAGTTGTGCTTTGCCGTGGGCGACGAGGCTACAGGCGCAGAGGGAAGCATCGCCGCGGCGCGCCCCGGCTGCTCCATTTCGCAGGTTAGAGCTTCTCCAGTTTCAAGTTCCAAGCCTCTCCATTTTTAGGTTTATGTCATGCTGAGGCGGTGTCGCATCCTCGTTCGCAGCCCTTTGCGCGCCGTCTCGAACCCCTGGTGGAGCGCCTCATGGTCGAGGAGCCCGTCGTCGCCGTCCACGGGGCCAGGACCGTCGGCAAGTCGACCATGGTGCGGTCTCTGGCAGCGTCGGCAGGGCACTCGATCGTCGACCTCGACGATCCTGAGACGCGCGACGCGGTGGACGCCAGCCCGTCGGCTTTCGCCGCCGCCGAGCCGCCTGTCTTCTTCGACGAGTACCAGCACGTCCCCGCGATCCTCGACGCGATCAAGGCGGAGCTCAACCGCGATCTGAGGCCGGGGCGCTTCGTCTTGACCGGATCTACCCGCTACTCGAGCCTCCCGACGGCGGCGCAGTCGCTGACCGGCCGCCTGCACGTGGTTACCCTCTGGCCGCTCTCGCAGGGGGAGATCGACGGGGCCGAGGAGCGATTCGTCGAGCGGCTACTGACCGATCCGGCGACCCTGGTCACACCCGCCGCGTCTGTCACCTCGCGGGAGGAGTACGTGGACCGCCTGCTGCGAGGCGGCTTCCCGCTCGCGGTATCCCGCAGGGGGGGCGCTGGCCGCAACCGCTGGTTCGACGACTACCTCAACCTTGTGCTCGACCGCGACGTCGCAGAGCTGTCGAGCATCAGGCAGCGGGAGAAGATGCCCCGCCTGGTCGCTCACCTCTGCGGCCAGACCGCTCAGGTGCTCAACGTCAGTCGCGTGGCCGCCGAGGTCGGGCTCGAGCGCGCGACCGCCGAGCATTACGTCCAGCTGCTCGAGGCGGCCTTCGTGATCCACAGGCTCCCGGCTTGGGGCACGACGCTGCGGGCCCGCGCATCGCCGAAGCCGAAGCTCCACCTCGTCGACTCGGGCGTAGCCGGGCGGATGTTGCGGGTCTCGGGCCCGCGGCTCGCAGCAGCTCAACCACAGGCGATGACCGAGCTCGGGCATCTGCTGAAGACGTTCTGCGTCGCGGAGGTGCTCAAGCAGGCCGGCTGGATGGAGACCCCTGCACAGCCCGGGCACTGGTGCACTCACGATGGCGACGAGGTCGATCTGATCCTCGAACGGGATGACGGAGCGGTCGCCGCGATCGAGGTCAAGGCCGGTGAGCGCGTGCGGGAACCGCAGTTCCGCAGTCTGCGAAAGCTGCGCGACGCGCTCGGCGAGCGGTTCCTGGGCGGCGTCGTCCTGCACCTCGGCCGCCACGCCTTTACCCACGACGATCGCCTTCACGCCCTACCCGTAGATCGCCTCTGGCGGGCGGGGCCTGCGTAGCTCCGCCCCGTCCGGGCTTCTCCGCGAGCGAAGGGCTCAGCCTTGAACGTCGTCGGGAATATGCTTGCTCGGCTATGGGCGACGAGGCTACAGGCGCCGCCGACGGCGTCGCGGCGACGCCGGAGGGGATCGACCGGGCCGGCGTCGAGGGCTGGTTCGGCGAGCACGTCGAGGGCGCCGCGCCGCCGCTCGCCTTCGAGCGGATCTCCGGCGGCCATTCGAACCTCACCTACCGCGTCACCGACTCGGCCGGACGCCGCTGGGCGCTGCGCCGGCCGCCGCTCGGCAGGCGGCTCGGCTCGGCCCACGACATGGCCCGCGAGCACAAGGTCGTCTCGGCGCTGGGACCGACCGAGGTGCCGGTCGCGCCGGTGGTCGGCCTCTGCGAGGACGAGAGCGTCAACGGAGCGCCCTTCTACGTGATGGAGTTCGTCGAGGGGCCGATCCTGCGCGGGCTCGCCGAGGCCGAGGCCTTCCCCGAGGAGGCCGACCGGCGGGCGATCGGCGAGCGCGTCGCCGACACCCTGGTCGCGATCCACGCCGTCGATCCCGACGCGGTCGGGCTCGGCGACCTCGGCCGCAAGGAGGACTACGTGGCCCGCCAGCTGCGCCGCTGGCACGGTCAGTGGGAGAAGTCGAAGACGCGCGAGCTGGCGGCGATCGACGCGGTCCACGAGCGGCTCGCCGCGCGCATCCCCGAGCAGGGTCCGGCGACGATCGTCCACGGCGACTACCGGCTCGACAACATGATCCTCACCCCGGCCGGGGAGGTCGCGGCCGTGGTCGACTGGGAGCTCTGCACGCTCGGCGACCCGCTCGCCGACGTCGGCCTGCTGATGGTCTACTGGCCCGAGCGCGGCGAGGAGACGATCGCCCTCGGCCAGCCGGCCAACCTCGCGCCCGGCTTCCCGAGCCGCGACGAGCTGCGCGACCGCTACGCCGAGCGCTCCGGCCGCGACCTCTCCCAGCTCGACTTCTTCGTCGCCCTCGGCTACTGGAAGCTGGCGATCATCCTCGAGGGCGTCTACGCCCGCTACGCCGCCGGCCAGTACGGCAAGGTCGACCCCGGCATCGAGCACTTCGCCCGCCTGGTCGAGCGCCTGGCCGAGGCCGCCGAGGAGGCCGAGCGGCAGGGCTGAGCCCCCACGAGCACTGTGTGGCTCGCTGGGCAAGGGCGGTTCGACCGGTTGTCCATCACGGAGTTGACGGGGAGGACGGGGACCTGCCACTGTGGCCTTACCCTCAACCGGGCCGAGCGGCCCTCCAACGGGCCCCTGCCACTACAAAAGGAGATCCCTCGTGAACCAGATACGCAAGCGACTCACGTACGCGAACGTGATGTCGTCGATCGCAGTCTTCCTGGTCGTCGGCGGCGCTACCGCCTTCGCCGCCGGCCACCTGGGCAAGAACACGGTCGGCACCAAGCAGCTGAAGAAGAACGCCGTGGCGACGGCCAAAATCAAGAAGAACGCGGTGACCACGGCGAAAATCAAGAAGGAAGCGGTGACCGGAGCAAAGATCAAGCTGTCGTCGCTCGGCACGGTGCCGAGCGCCACCAATGCGGTCAACGCCACCAATGCGGCACACGCCACCGACGCGACGACCGCCGGGACCGCGAGCAACCTCTCCGGCCGCACCCCGTTCGCTCTCTTCACCGGCGCGGGCCTCCGCGATGTCGCCAAGGTCGGCCCGTTCACGATCAAAGCCAGCTGCGAAATTAACGTCGCCGGCAAAGACATTGCCGAACTCCAGCTCTACACCTCGGAGAACAATTCCGCGATGGACGACAACAGTGGCGATGAGTTCGCCGTGTTCAACGTCGGCGACATCGCGGAGCTGATCAGCGAGTCGGAAACGACCGGCGAACCCAACATTGAGGCCGGATCCGGCGAATTCACCGCCGTCGCACCCGACGGCACCGTCATCGCCTTCGACAACCAGGCGGTTGGCGTCAACCTGGCCAACCACGGTGGCCAGTGCTTCTTCTCAGGGATCCTCGAGAAGATCGCCTAGCCTCACGGCAGACCGGAGGCGGGGCTTGCGCTCCGCCTCCGGTCGCTCCCGAGCGAGAGAGGGAGGCTCCTTTGTCGCGCATGTGGTCTGGCCATGAACGATTCCGATTGCCTCGCCGACCAGTTGAACCAACTTGACGGGTGGAGCCGCCCGTGAAATTGTGCCGGCATCCTGCAACTGGGCCGGGAGGCTCGTCCGTGAGCTCCTCCCTTCCCGCGACCCAAGGAGAATTTCTTGAAACAGATACGCAAGCGACTCACGTACGCGAACGTGATGTCGTCCATCGCGGTGTTCCTGGTCGTCGGCGGCGCCACCGCCTTCGCCGCCCTCGGCAAGAACACGGTCGGCACCACGCAGCTGAAGAAGAACGCGGTTACCACGGCGAAAATCAAGAACCACTCGCTTCAGGCCGCCGACTTCAAGGCGGGGCAGCTTCCCGCTGGGCCGCGAGGCCTCACCGGCCCCGCAGGTCCCGCCGGACCGGCCGGCAAGGACGCGTTCGGAGAATTGATCTATGTGACGGAAAGCGAAGAAAATCCGAACGGCGAACAGAGCTACGTCGAGGCCGACTGCCCAGGCGCGTATCACGTGACCGGCGGCGGCATCTACAGCACCGAAGAAGAACTGGGACAGAACATCAACAGCTCCTATCCCGTCAATAGAGGCGGCAGCGGCAAATTCGGCAACACCGGCTGGGCCGGCTACGTCAACAACGAAAGCGGCGAAGATGCATTCATCGTCGCTCTCGCGATCTGCGCCGAGGCGGGAAAGGTCAGCGGCCCGTAGGGCCGGTTCTCGGCCGGCCGCGCGCCGGGGCTCGAGGCTGCCTTCCGCCTCGGCCTCGGCGCGCCTCGGCCGGCTGGAGGGTGCCGCCGGCAGAGACCGGTCAAGGGGCTTGACGGGAACCGACCGACCTGTGATCCTGCCCGGCATCCTGCAACTGGGCCGGGAGGCTCGTCCCTGAGCTCCTCCCTTCCCGCGACCCAAGGAGAGCTCTCTTGAATCAGATCCGCAAGCGGCTCACGTACGCCAACGTGATGTCGTCCATCGCAGTGTTCCTGGTCGTCGGCGGCGCCACCGCCTTCGCCGCTGGCCACCTGGGCAAGAACACGGTCGGCACCACGCAGCTGAAGAAGAACGCGGTTACCACTGCGAAAATCAAGAAGAACGCGGTTAACGCGGCGAAGATCAAGGACGGTTCCGTGACCGCAACGAAGCTGGCCGCCGCTGCGGTGCTCGAGGAAAAGATCGCCGACGGCGCCGTCACGAGCGGGAAGCTGGGCGACAAAGCGGTCACCACGGCCAAACTAGGCGACAAAGCTGTCACGACGGGCCAGCTTGGCGAAAAGGCAGTCACCACGGCGAAGCTCGGCGACAAAGCCGTCGGCACGGGGCAGCTTGCGGACCTCGGCGTTACGACCGGTCAGCTAGGCGAACTGGCGGTCACCAACCCGAAGCTCGGGAACAGCGCTGTAACGGCCACCAAGCTGGCCAGCGGTTCGGTCACGGCGTCGAAGCTCGGCTCGATCAGCATCCGCGAAAACAAAGAAGAAGTCGCGGCAGGCAGCCAAAAGTTGGTCGGCGCGGGATGTAACGCCGGAGAGGTGCTGCTCGACAGCGGCTACATCTGGACCTTGCCAAATGCGGCGGGTCTGTACATCCAGAACCAGTTCCATTTCCTCCAGGCGGTGTTCGTTGAGGCAACGAACGCAACCGGCGCGGCACACGAAATCACGGTGCTGGCCTACTGCCTGAACGGCTGAGAGCCCTCCGGGATAGCGAGAGAAGGACCGGGGGGAGCCCCGGTCCTTCTCAGATGATTGCTGGGTGCGCCGTCTTTTGGGGGTGCTGGCGGACGATCGCCCGGTCACCAGACCACGTCTATCCCGTAGTCGCTCATCCCACTGTCGGCCGTAACGAGGGTGAGACCGTCGATATCGGCTTGAGCGATGAGCAGGCGGTCGAAGGGATCGCGGTGGTGCATGGGCAGCGTGCCGACTCGGTCGGCGTGGCGGGCGGTGATCGACAGCAGCTCGACCCTCGCCCGTTCCAATTGCTCGAGAAGGTCGGCCGGCGCCTCCAGCTTGCCCAGCCTGCGCTTGATCGCGACCTCCCAGACGACAACCGCGCTGATCAGGATGCGGGCGTCCTTCGCCTCGATCGCAGTGGAGGCTCAGATCGGCCGCGGCGCGTGCCGGGGCTCCAGCGTGCCTTCCGCCTCGGCCTCGGCACGCTTCGACCAGCGGTTCAGCGCGCGGCGGGCGAGGACCATCTTGTCAACCTGGTCGGGGCCGTCGGCGAGGCGGAGCATGCGGCTGAAGCGCCAGAGGGCGGCGGGCGGGGCGTCGTCGGTCAGGCCACGCGGCGCATTCGGACCAGCAACGCCGCCGATGGCGTGACCTTGCCGGTGACGTAGGTGGATAGACGGGAGCCCGAGGTGCCAATCCGTGAGGCGAATTCCGCTCGGGAGAGGCCCGATGCCCGTACGAGTGCGTCGACCTCGGCTGCAACCGCCTCGCGCTCGGACCCTTCGGCTGCTTCGCGCGCCCGCATGACCACGCTTTCCATCAGGTCGGCCACTCCGTAGGGCCTGCTGTAGGTCAGCACCTCTTCCACTCCGCGTGCAACCGGTCCCCACGGATCCCCCCGAATCTGCTCGCTCAGGCGGTGCCAGTGTTCGAGGCTGCCGCGCTCCAGCGCCGTCTGGATCGCCTCGAGCGGCCAGTCCGAGACCGGGTCGTCCGGAGAGACATCGACGTTGCGGAAGGCGAGCGCGCTCACAAGCTCACCATCCGCGCCGCGACATCGCTCCTCGGCCGTCGGCACGGTTCCAGATTATCAGATGCGATAAAAGCTACTCGTCGGGACCCTCCCGCTCGGGCAGGACTCCGCTCTCGGCGAGCCAGTCCGTGACCTTGACCTTGTAGCTGTCGAGCTCCGCCAGCAGAGCCTCGACGGCCCGGTGGAGGGCTCGCCACGAGACAGGCGGATAGGCGTGGGCGAGCTCGTTGCGCATGTCCTTGACGTTCTGAAGCCGGGTGGCGGCGGCCTTCGAGATAACCCGAAGCTCGGCGAGGCGCTCCCAAGGGGAGCCCGCGCCTCGTGCGGCCACATCGAGACGCTGAGCCTCGGCAAGCCCCCTCGAGGCGAGCTCATCCAGGTGAGCGATCAGCACGTCCAGCTCGCGCTCGATCACCGCAACCTTGTTCCGCTCGCGCGGGTCGCCGGACTGCGCCGCCTCCTGGATGGCGGCGACGGTGAAACGCGGAGCAAGATCGTCGATGGCCGCCAGGAGCTGCTCGCGGGCGACAGGGATCCGCTCGAAGAACGTGCTCGAGGCGCTTCTGGCCTTTCGTCCTCCGCGCCGGCCCGCCGGCGCTCGCGTTCCCTCCCATCAGGCGTGGAGCCTCCCTCGGGCATCGGCAATTGCCCTGCGCGCGGCGACGTGGGTCGCCTCTTCCGCTGCGGCGGCCTGGCGCGACACCCGCTGCCGCCCACGTTCGAGCCCGCGCCAGGCATCGTCCCGGTCGACGATCACCCTACCCTCGAGCAGGACATCGGCCAGCAAAGACGGAGACTGCTCGGCATCCTTGAGAAGGACGAGATGGATCGGCCTGTCGATTCGCGATTGAAGGCGCCGTCGAAGCTCTACGAGCTGTTCGAGGTCGCCGGTCACGTGCTCGATCAGCAGGTCCACGTCCGAGTGGGGGAGATCCTCCCCAGTAGCGGTGGAGCCGAAGAGGACTGCGAGGCGGACGCCGTGCTCAGTGCGCAGCGCGCGGCGCAGGCCGCTCAGCAACGCCCAGTGCCGCCGCAGGTAGCGCTCCTCGCCGTACGGCAGCCAGAGTTCCCGCCGGCCGCGACGCTCCCCGCGCACCAGGCCCTCATTCGCGTAGCGGCGCAGCGTGCGCTCACTGCAGCGAAGCGTCTCGGCGGTCTCGGCGAGTCCTCGACTCATGTGTCCAGATCATACTGCTCATGTGTCCAAGTCGTGCTGGACTGAATGCTGACCATCACCAGTGCATCACTTGTAAGACGGCCGAGAATGCGTCAATGCAACGCTGAGTTGGACCGCCGGAGGGCTCAGATCTCGCGCTTTTGCTTCTCCCAATCCGGCTCCGGACCCACCCCGGGTGGAGGCTTTGCCGAGAGAAGGCCCTGGCCCGCGCGGCGACGCTCCGGGTCTGGGCTCCATAGGCCGGCGAGTGGGACGGCCGAAATCCGGTCGCCTATGGGAATGGTCTGCGCCCCGAGGTGAAGCAGGATTCCCTGGCGGAACCGGTCGCCAAGCCGATCGCGCAGCAGCTTGAGGCCCGCTGCGTCACGAGGCCGGGGGCTCGCGGAGGCCTTGACCTCGATGCCGACGACCTCGCCGCTGAAGAGTTCCAGAACCAGATCTACCTCGTTTCCCGGCTGATCTCGGTAGTGGTGGAGGGATAGCTTGGGGGAGAGGTCGCTGACGCTCGCTTGCCGGATCACCTCGGTGACGGCGAACGTCTCGAAGACGCTGCCGGCGATCGCTCCGTCGGCCACCAGGCGCTCGGCATCCGCCCCGATGAGCGAGCAGAGCAGCCCCGTGTCGGCGATGTGCAGCTTGGGGGTCCGGATCACCCGGTGACCGAGGTTCGCGTGCCAGGCCGGAAGGCGAACCACCATGAAGAGCTGTTCGAGGCTACGTAGATGGTTGGCGACGGTCTTGTGGTCGATGCCGAGCTCCCGCCCGATCGCCGATAGGTTCGTGAGGGCAGCGGAGCGTGCAGCTGCGAGGCGCAAGACGCGGGCGGCCGCCTCGGTGTCGCGAACCGATCCGAGCTCGCCTATCTCGCGGCCCAGGATCGAACCGACGTAGCTGCCGAAGAAGCGTTGCCTGCGGGCTGCGTCAGTTCGCACGGCCTCGGGAAATCCACCTCGAACGACCAGCTCCGCGTAGCCCGCCCGGCCGATGGGCGGATCCTCGACCTCTGGTCTCTTCCCGTCGAAGACATCCTCCAGGAACGAAGGCACGCGTTCGGCCAGCTCGCCCTGGGAGAACGGCCAGAGGGTCATGTAGTCGACGCGGCCCGGCAACGCATCGGCAATCCGGGGGTGCGTGATGATGTTCGCCGAGCCCGTGATGAGGAAGCGCCCGCGCGTCTGCTCGGTGTCCACGACCCGCTTGATCGCCAACAGCAGGTCGGGCACACGCTGAATCTCATCTATCGCCAACCGCTCCGATCCGGCGACGAAGCCGGCGGGGTCTTCTCGCGCCAGTTCGAGCGTTGCCGGATCGTCCAGCGTCAAGTAGCGGGCCGGGTGCTCATCGACGGCCACTTCTTGGACCAGCGTGCTCTTTCCCGCTTGGCGAGCGCCGAGCAGGCAGACGACGCGGGCCTCGGCAAGGGCGCCGACCAGCTGCGGGCGGATGTGACGAGGAATCAGGCGCATCTTCTCTCTGACAGATTGGGATTAGCAGTCTGACAGATTGGGATTACAATTGCTACAAATTGGGAGCAGCCCGCTTTCGAATTGGGAGCTAGCCTCTCCGCCGGGTCAATCTGTGAATGCGATTCCGAGGTACAGCCATGCGGCGCATCCGCACCAGGAGTGCAGCCGATGGGGTGACCTTGCCGGTCGCATAGGTGGATAGGCGAGACGCCGAGGTGCCGATCCGGGATGCGAACTCGGCTCGGGAGAGACCCGATTCGCGCACCAGCGCGTCGATCTCGGCGGCAACCGTGTCGCGCTCCGCTTTCTCGGTCTCCTCGCGCGCCTGCCCGATCACTCGCTCCATCGCCTTCGCGACGCCGTAGGGACGGCTGTAGGTGAGCACCTCCTCAACCCGGCGGGCAACCGGCCCCCAGGGCTCGGCCCGGATCGCCTTGCCCAGCCGCCGCCAGTGTTCGAGCCCGCCGCGATCGAGTGCGGTCTGGATCGCCTCCTGCGGCCACTCCGAGACCGGGTCGTCCGGCGAGGCGTCGACGTTGCGGAAGGCGAGCGCTCTCACGGGCTCACCATCCGCGCGGCGACGGCACCCAGGACCTCCGTGACCGCGTCCCAATCGCTCCAGTGCTTGCGCAGGCGCCGGTAGGAGGAGAGCTGATCGATGACCGATCGATCGGCGGGTCGTGGATCGGAAAGCTGCCGCACCAGCTGGGACGCGACGCCCTCGCCTTCCTCGTGCTGGTCGGCGTAGTAGTCGTCGATTCTCGCCAGCACGTTGGCCGCTCGATCGACCCCGAGGTGCTCGGACAGGGCGGCGAGGTCGAGGTAATCGCGGGTCTGGTTGCGACGCACGATCAGGAACGCCTTGATGCGCAGGGTCTCCTCGATGGTTGGCACCGTCACCTCGGCGCCCGACGGGAGGATGACCGTGGTGATCTCCAGGGGGACCTTGCGGATCATCTGCCGGACCCCGGCCTCGATCCCGTCGAGGTTCCCCAGGATCACCTTTCCCGGGGTGACTCGGTTCGTTGCCCAGCCCTCATCGCCCTCGACCGCTTCGAGCACCATCTCGAAGCGGTCGGCGAGATCGGCGAGGACGTGATCGTGGTCGCTCGATTCGCGATGGCCCGCGTAGAGGATCGCCGCTGTGCCACCTACCAAGACCGCGCCGGGAACCAGTCGCTGCAGATGTGCGGCCGACTCCAATAGAGCTACGAATTGCGGATCCCGATCCGCTACTCCCGTCTCGGTGGGCCTGTGAGGCACGGAGGTAAATTATCAGATTTGATATTTATAATGCCAGAATTGCAACGCTGAACATGCACTAAATGCAACGCCGGGGGCACCCAAGTTGGGCTCAGATCGGCCGCGGCGCGTGCCGGGGCTCCAGCGCACCCTCCGCTTCGGCCGCGGCGCGCTTCGCCCAGCGGTTCAGCTCGCGGCGGGCGAGGACCATCTTGTGGACCTCGTCGGGGCCATCGGCGAGACGCAGCATGCGGCTGAAGCGCCAGAGGGCGGCGAGCGGCGTGTCGTCGGTCATGCCGAGCGAGCCGTGGATCTGGATCGCCCGGTCGAGCACCTCCATCACCATGTTGGCGGCGACGACCTTGATCGCCGAGATCGCCTGGCGGGCGGCGCGCTTGCCGTCGGTGTCCATCTTCCAGGCCGCGTACATGGTCAGCAGCCGCGCCTGGTCGATTTCCATCCGCGAGGCGGCGATCGCCTCCTGCACGAACTGCTTGTCGGCCAGCGGCCCGCCGAAGGCCTGGCGCTCGTTGGCGCGGCGGCACATCATCTCGTGCGCCCGCTCCGCCGTGCCGATCGCCCGCATGCAGTGGTGGATGCGCCCCGGGCCGAGCCGGTCCTGGGCGATCGCGAAGCCCGCCCCCTGCTCGCCGAGCAGGTTGGCGGCCGGCACGCGGCACCCTTCGTAGCGGATCTCGCAGTGCCCGGGGCCGCCGGCGTGTCCCATCACCGGGACCGCCCGCACCAGGTTGAAGCCCGGGTTGTCGGTGGGAACGCAGATCATCGACGCCCGCGAGTAGGGGGGCGCGTCGGGGTCGGTGACGACCATCGCGATCGCCAGCTCGGCGCCGACCGCGCCCGAGGTGAACCACTTGTGGCCGTCGATCACCCACTCCTCGCCGTCGCGCACCCCGCGCGCCTGGAGCAGGGTCGGGTCCGAGCCCGAGACCTCCGGCTCGGTCATCGAGAAGCAGGAGCGGATCCGTCCCTCCAGCAGCGGCTCCAGCCAGCGCTCGCGCTGCTCCTCCGTCCCGTGCTCGGCGAGGATCTCCATGTTGCCGGTGTCCGGCGCCGCGCAGTTGAAGGCCATCGGCGCCGCCGCCGGGCTGCGCCCCATCTCCTCGCAGAGCAGCCCGTACTCCCAGTTGGTCAGCCCGGGGCCGAAGCGCTCGTCCGGCATGAACAGGTTCCACAGCCCCTCCGCCTTCGCCCGCTCGCGGACCTCGACCAGGATCTTCGGGTAGGGCACGCCCGGCCCGACCTCGGCGTCGATCGCCGCCATGATCTCCCGCTCCTGCGGGTATATGCGATCGTCGCTGAAGTCGAGGATGCGCTCGCGCAGAGTCTCGACTTGGGGGCTGGGCTTGAAGTCCATCGCTGCGTTCCTCTCCTCGGGGCTGGTGGCCGGAACGCTAGCGTGCTGCGGGGGATTCCAATCGGCCCCCCCGTCCGTTCACAGATTGTCCGCTGTCAGCTGACCCGGTAGCGGGCGAACAGCTCGCCGCCCTGCTCCAGCAGCCAGGCCAGCTCGAGCTCCTCGACGCGGGGCAGCGCGCCCTCGACGATCCGCGGGGCGCCGCCGCCGCTCAGCCGCGGGGCGATCGTCAGGAAGAGGTCGTCGACCAGGCCCCCGGCCTGGAGCCGGCCGTGCAGGGTCGGGCCGCCCTCGCAGAGCAGGGCGCGGACTCCTCGCTCCCGGCGCAGGTGGTGCAGGGCCGCGGGGAGGTCGACCGCGCCCTCGTGGCGCACGACCCGCAGCGAGGTCGCGGTCTCCGGCGGCTCGGCCTCCGAGGCGGTGAAGACCAGCACCCGGCCGCCTTCGGCGAACAGCGGCGCGTCCCAGGGCAGGTCGAGGCGGCCGCTGACGATCACCATCAGCGGGTCGTGCGGGAGGCCGAGCCGCTCGCGCCGTTCGCGCTTCTCCTGGCTGGGGACGGGGCGCCCGTAGCGCTCGGCCCGCATCGTCCCGGCGCCGATCATCACCGCGTCGAAGCGGCTCCGCAGCCCCGCCAGCATCGCGGTGTCGGCGGCCGAGCCGATCGGCCCCGAGACGCCGCCGATCGCCGCCCGCCCGTCGACCGTCGCGGCGAAGTTGACGGCCAGGTACGGGCGGTCGTCGTGGGGGTGCTCCCAGGGCCGGTAGGCCTCGAGCTGCCCCTCGACCGTCGTCTCGCCGGGATCGGGGAGCAGTCGCTGCACGCGTCGGAGCCTAGTGCGACCGCGGTCGCTACGAGTAGTCGTTCCAGCCCTGGAATTCCCGGCCGGCGAGCTCCTGCAGGGCGGCGACATCGGCGCCGAAGCGGCCCCGGATCGTCTCGAACAGGTCGTCGGGCAGCTCCGGCTTCGGCGCCGGCGGCCTCTCCGGCTCGTGGACGACCTTCTCGACGATCCAGCGCAGCGACTCCGGCAGGCGGTCGAAGTTGCGGTCGAAGGAGCGCAGCCCCGGCAGTTTCACCAGCCTCTCCATCACCTGGTATTTGTCGCCCTGCTTGGCGCTCGACTTCTCCCACTCGCGGCCGAACTGCTCCGAGGTGAAGGACTCGTCGACGCCGGCGAAGGCGAAGGCCCTGCGCATCGTCTGTTCGCGCTCGCGCTGAAGCTCCTCCTGCGTTATCACCTCGATCTGGGCGCGGTCGAACAGCTCCAGGTAGGGCTGAAGCTGCATCCAGTACATCGAGCGGTGCATGTAGGAGGTGTCGGGCTCGGTCAGGGTCGGGACCAGCTCGCGGGTCTCGTAGCCGGCGCCCGCCGCGTGCACCCAGTGGGAGAGGATGCGCTTGATCGGGTCGCGGACCATGTAGATCAGGCGGGCGTCGGGGCAGTGCTCCCTGATCCGCGCCGGGACCCCCTGGAAGCGGGGCAGGTTCGTGTAGTGCGGGGAGGACTCGCCGCGCACCGCGAAGCGGTCGTCGAAGCGGCTCGCGTACCAGTCGAGGCCGAGGTCCCAGTTCAGCTCCTCGACGAAGAAGTTCAGCTCCTTCGGCTTCGACATCTGCACTTCGGGATGCAGGCCGAGGTAGTGGTGGATGCTGGTCGTGCCGCACTTCAGGCCGCCGACGATGATCAGGTTGGGCAGCTCGGCGTGGCGCTTGCGGCGGCGCCGGAGGCGGCTGCGGCGGTCGCCGGTGAAGCGCTCGCGGGCCCGCGCGCACATCGCTTCGTCGGCCGGATCGGGGCGGGCGGATGGGGCGGTGCTGGCGGTCCGGGGCTCTGACACGAGCGGGCTAGTGTAACTGCGATGTCCCTTGCCGACTTCGCATCGAGCGTCGAAGCCTTCGCCCTCACCCCGGGCGGCGCCGGCGCCCAGCAGGCGTTGCTGGTCGCGACGCTGAACGGCCCCTCGCGCACCGCGGTCCTCTCCTTCTCGGTCGGGACGCAGATCGCGATGGCCGCCTGGTCGGTCGCCCTCGGCTTCGCCGCGCTGCTGCTCGTCTTCCGCACCGCTGACTGGCGCGGCCTGATCCAGCAGGCCGAAGTCGACCGCGACGAGGCCGCTGCTGACGGCCCCAGACGTCAGCTGGATCAGCCGGGGTAGCGCGGAGTCACCTTCCACTGCCAGGGGGGTCGCTCCGCAGGCGGGAAGTCGTACTGGTCGCGGCCGGGGAGGGTCTCGAGCGGGACCAGCGCCGGGTCGTCCTTCAGCAGGACGCGGACGTGCGCGGCGGCTTCGATCTGCGCCCGGCCCGCGCGCCGCACCACCCGCTCCCAGCCGAGGCCGGGGCGGTAGAGCCAGTAGGTCAGCTCGACCCAGCCGAGGCTGCGGCGGCGGTCGTCGAGCTGGGTGAAGGCGGTGGTGCGGCGGCCGGCGGTCGTCAGGTGGGCGCCGGCGGCGCCGGGGCGCGGCACCGCGCAGCTCGGCCGCCGGCAGCGGCGGAAGTCGACCGGGACGAGGGGCAGGCCTTCGGGGCCGGGGCGTGCGACGGGCGGCGGCGCGAGCGCCCGCGCGAGGCGGGCCAGCGGCCAGCCGTAGGCGGGTACCAGCGGGTGGTGGCGGCAGGCGTCGGGGACGCGCGGCGCGCAGACGAGGCGGCGGCCGATCGCTCCCGCCAGGCTGTGGCGCGGGTCGATCTCGCCGCCTGCCGCGAGCGCCGAGATCGCGGCCAGCAGCAGCAGTGCGATCAGCGCCGCCAGGGCGGCCTGCTCGACGCTGGCCGAGCCCCGCTCGCCGTCTCGCCGCGCCGCCGCCTGTCTCGTTCTGCGATCCGAGCCCCGCATGGCGGCGAGGCTAGAGCGAGGCGGCGCGCGCGTGGCGCGCAGATCGGAACATTTCAGCGCCGCCAATCGCGCGGTCTGCGAACATGTGGTCGATGGAGGGCGGTGGCTTCAACCTCTTCGGCGACCCGGACGAGTTCCGTTCCCGGATGGAGGAGCTGAGCGAGCAGATGCAGTCCTCCCAGCGGGTCGCCTGGGCCGACAACGCGATCCGGCTCGCGGTCGAGCTGACCGTCGCCTCGATCGAGCGCCTCGAGCTCTCCGGCAGCAGCGACGAGCAGGCGATGCAGGTCCGCGACGCGATCCGCATCCTCTTCCCCGAGGCCGTCACCTTGGTCCGCGAGGCCCGCGAAGGCCTCTCGTAGAACGTGCCAGGGTTGTCCCACCTATAGGTGGGAAAAAGCTGCCGCGAACTAGAGGAGCTCGAGCTCGAGCTTGGTTGCGCTGCCGCGGCGCAGGGCGGCGCCGAGCGACTCCAGGGGGAGGGCGATGACGATCGCCGGGATCGCGAGCACGGCGACGGTCAGCCAGTCGATCCGGCGCTGCCATGGCTTCTTCGCCCGCACGGAGGGACCGAGGACGACGTTGTGGCCGAAGGTCGCGCTGTTGAGGATCGTCTGCCACATCGTCGCGATGCCGGCGCCCGGCGACCAGCGGGCGCGCCTGACGACCTGGTCGCGCCCGGCGACCAGGCGGCGCACCGCCTCGACCGTGAACAGGTAGCGGACGCCGGGGGCGAGGCCGGCCCAGCCGGCACCGCCGATCCAGGCCGAGAAGCTGTCGCGGTTGACGATCCGCAGCCGCCCGCCCGCCGCCAGCCGGTCGAGCTCTCGCAGCGCCTCCGCGGCGCTGCCCGGGCCGCCGGCCGCGCCGAGCCCGCAGCTCTCGCAGCGGCTGACCGGCCCCGCCAGCCCCCGGCGCGCGCCGATCCAGCCGAACAGCGGCTCGCCGCAGGCGGGGCAGGGCGGGTTGTCGGGCCCGGCGCCGGCCTCGAGCGGGACGACGGGGGTCCGCTGCCTTGCACTCATCGCAGGCATTCCCGCTTCGCTCGCCGCACGAAGAACCGGATAGTGACGTTTGCTCGCTCCGCACTCATGGGCGGTAGCGTACGCGCCGTGCAGCTGCGCGAGATCATGACCGCCGGCGTCGTCACCGCCGCGCCCGAGGCGAGCGTCGTCTCGGTCGCGCGGCAGATGCGCGACAGCAGGGTCGGCTCGGTGGTGGTCGTCGACCCCGCCGGCTCGCCGGTGGCGATGGTCACCGACCGCGACCTCGCGGTGCGGGTCTTCGCCGAGGGGGTCGACCCCGAGACCGCGGTCGGCGAGCGCGCCTCGCGGCCGCTGATCTGCGGCGACCCCGAGATGGGGCTCGACGAGGCGGCGGCGCTGATGGTCCAGCACCGGGTGCGGCGCCTGCCGGTAATCGAGGGCGGCGGCCTCGCCGGGATCGTCACGCTCGACGACATCGCGGTGCGGACCGGCAACCTCGAGGTCGCGCAGAAGATGACCGCCGAGGTGATCGAAGGCGCCCTGCCGCAGTTCTACTTCCACGAGCGGGGCTGAGAGGGTTGCGGCCGGACAGGGCGGAGGCGCTGGCCTGGGAGGGCCGCTGGTCGCTCCCGGTCGGGCTGGCGACCCTCGCCGCGGTCGTCCTCGTCGTCGTCTCGGCGGCGGTCGCCGGCTCGATCGGCGGCAGCGGCGAAGCCGCGCTGCTGCGCTCCGCCCACGAACACGCCTCCGACCTGACCCTCTCCAGCGCCCTGCAGGCGATCGGCATCGGCCTGCTCGCCGCGCCGCTCTACTTCCTCTTCCGCGCCACCCGGGTGCGCAGCGACCGGATCCGCCGCCAGTTCGTCGGCGTGGTCGTCGCGGCGCCGCTCTTCCTCTGCGTCGCGGCCGTGCTCAACGGCGTCGCAACCACCGAAGCGGCCGACGAATTCGTCGCCGGCAAGGCGACCACCGGCCTGACGGTCGAGAAGGCGAGCGAGAGCTGCGAAGGAGAGCGCAGGGAAGACGCCTCCGGCTTCGGCGACGAATTCGGCCGCGGCGCCGGCGCGATCCGCCGCTGCGCGCGCGAAGAAGTCGCCGACGAAGCGGCGGCGGAAGCGGTCAGCGGCGCCTCGCTGCGCGGGCTCGCCACCGGCTTCGGCCTCGGCGGCCGGCTGGGCCTCGCCTTCGCCCTCGTCTACACCTGCCTCTTCGCGATGCGGGTCGGCCTGCTGACCCGCTTCTGGGGCGCGCTGGGGATCGCGGTCGGCGCCGCCGCGCTGCTGCTGCTGATCCAGTTCACGCTGGTCTGGTTCATCTACTTCGGCCTGCTGGCCGCCGGCTGGCTGCCGCGCGGCCGCCCGCCCGCCTGGGCGTCCGGGGAGGCGATGCCCTGGCCGACGCCGGGGGAGAAGGCGAGCGCCGAGCTCGGCGGCGAGGACGGGGACCGGGACGGCGAGGCGGAGCCGGACTCGCCCGATGAGCCCGGCGACGACAGGCGGAAGCGCAAGCGGCGCGCCTGATCGGGCCCGGATGTCGGTCGAGACCGGGCAAGCTCACGCCGCGACCCCCCGGGTTGGCGAGCCGGCGATCTCGCTGGACGGGGTCCGCAAGACCTACGGCAAGGGGGAGGTCGCGGTGCGGGCGCTGCGCGACGTCGACCTCGAGATCTGGCCGGAGGAGTTCGTCGTCCTGCTCGGCCCCAGCGGCTCCGGCAAGACGACGCTGCTCAACCTGATCGGCGGCATCGAGCCGGCCGGCGCGGGCGAGATCGAGGTCGCCGGCAGCGACGTCACCGGACTCGACGAGGAGGGACGGACGCGGTTCCGCCGCGAGACCGTGGGCTTCATCTTCCAGTTCTTCAACCTGATCCCCACCCTGACCGCACTGGAGAACGTCGAGCTGGTCGCCGAGCTGGGCCCGGGCGGAGCCGGGCGGGCGGCGGAGATGCTCGAGCGGGTCGGCCTCGGCGACCGCGTCAACCACTTCCCGGCCCAGCTCTCCGGCGGCGAGCAGCAGCGGGTCGCCGTCGCCCGCGCCCTCGCCGGCGGCCCCCGCGTCCTGCTCGGCGACGAGCCGACCGGGGCGCTCGACCTCGAGACCGGCCGCACCGTGCTGGCGCTGCTGCACGAGCTGAGCCACGAGCTGCACCAGACCGTGCTGCTGGTCACCCACAACGCCTCGATCGGCCGCATGGCCGACCGGGTGCTGCGGATGCGCGACGGGCGGATCGTCGCCGACGAGCTCAACGACGCCCCGGCGCCGGCCGAGCAGCTCGAGTGGTGAGGAGGCCGGTGGGCTCCAGGGTCCTGCGGACCAAGGCGCGGCGCGACATGCGGCGCCAGCGCGCCTCCTTCCTGGCGATCGCGGTGACGATCTTCCTCGGCGTCTGCCTGTTCGGCGCCAGCTACGACGCCTACCGCAACCTCGACGCCTCCTACCAGCGCGCCTTCACCCGCTACCGCTTCGCCAACCTGACGGTGACGGGAGGGAGGACCGGCGAGCTGGCGCGGAGGGCGCGGGGCACGCCGGGGGTCGAGTCGGTGCAGGCGCGAACCCAGGCCGACCTGCCGCTGCGCGTCGGGCGCGACAAGTTCCTCGGCCGGGTGGTCGGCTTGCCCGCCGGGCGCCGGCCGGCGGTCGACCGGGTCGAGGTCGAAGGCGGGACCTACCTGCGTCCGGGCGATCCCCGCGGCGTGCTGGTCGAGAAGCACATGGCCGAAACGTTCGACCTCGAGGTCGGCGACGAAGTGACCGCGGTCGGCGCGGGCGGGCCGGTACCGGTGCGCATCCTCGGCCTCGCCTCCTCGCCCGAGTACTTCTGGCCGGCCCGCAGCCGCCAGGACATCCTGCCGGCGCCGAAGTCCTTCGGCGTCCTCTTCGCGCCGGAGGCGCTGGCGCGGCGGCTGGCCGGCGCCGCGGCGCCGAACCAGGCGGCGATCTACTACGACGGCGGCCGCGAGGATCCCGCCCTGACCGCGAAGCTGAGCCGCGCCGCCGGCGGGCTCGCCGCCGCCGACGTGCTCACCCGCGCCGACCAGCCCTCCAACAGCGCCCTGCAGCAGGACGTCACCAGCTTCCGCGAGCTGGCGATCCTCTTCCCGCTGCTCTTCCTGTCGGCGGCGGCGCTCGCCACCGGCGTGCTGATGCGGCGGCTGGTCACCGCGCAGCGGCCGATCGTCGGCATGCTGCGCGCCTGCGGCTACTCCCGGCGCCAGGTCGTCCTCCATTACCTCACCTTCGGCGTCGCCTGCGGCCTCGCCGGCGGCGTGCTTGGCGCGGCGGCCGGGCTGGGCCTCGCCGGCGTCGTCACCGGCGCCTACACCGAACAGCTCTCGATCCCGGTAACGCTGACCTCGATCTCGCCGCTGACCGCGCTGGTCGGGATCGCCTTCGGCCTGCTGACCGGGGCGATCGCCGCGGCGCTGCCGGCCGCCGCCGCGGCGCGGGTGCCGCCGGCCGAGGCGATGCGGCGCTTCGCCCCCTCGGGGACCGGCGGCCTCAGCCTCGCCGAGCGGCTGCTGCCGCCGCTGCGGCGCCTGCCGGTGCGCTGGCGGATGACGATCCGCGCGGTCGGCCGCAACCCGCGCCGCTCGCTCTCGACGATCATCGGCGTCGTCCTCGCCCTGACCCTGATCATCGTCTCCTGGGGGATGATCGACACGACCAAGATCCTGGTCGACCGTCAGTACGGCGAGGTCGACCGCCAGGACGCCGAGCTGTACTTCCGGGGGGCGCTGGGGCGCTCCGAGCTGCGCCGGGTGCGCGCCGCGAACGGGGTCGCGGAAGTCGAGCCCGGGGTCGAACTGCCGGTCTCGCTGCGGGCGGACGGACGCCGCTACCAGACGGCCCTGGTCGGCCTCCGGCGCGGCACGAAGATGCACGGCTTCCTACTCGACGGCGGCGGCACGACGACGCTGCCCGCGGCTGGCCTGCTCGCCGGCAAGGCGCTGCGCGAGAAACTCGACATCGGCAGCGGGGACGTCGTCCGGGTGAGCGCGCCGGGGACCGGGGTCTCGGCGCCGGCGCCGGTCGAGGGCTTCCTCGACGAGCCGCTGGGCACCTACGTCTACGCGCCGCTGGGGCCGATCCGCCGCCTCGCCGGACCGCGGTTGGGGCTCGGAAACGTCGCCCTGGTCCGCTACGCGCCCGGGGCCGACCGCGAAGCGATGCGGCGCCGGCTCAGCGCCCTGCCGGGCGTCGTCGCCTTCGCCGACTCGATGGCCCTGAAGAGCATGGTCGACGAATACCTCGGCCTCTTCTACGCCTTCGTCGGCATCATGCTGCTGTTCGGCGCGGCGATGGCCTTCGCCCTCCTCTACAACTCGATCCAGGCCAACCTCGCCGAACGGGCGGTCGAGGTGGCGACGCTGCGCGCGGCCGGCATCCGCTTCCGCACCCTCTCGCGGATGATCACCGCCGAGAACGTCCTCGTCACCGCGATCGGCATCGTCCCCGGCCTGGTCGTCGGCGTCGAGGTGGCGCGCGTCTTTCTCGCCTCCTTCGCCAGCGACTCCTTCACCTTCGACCTCCAGATCCGCGCCTCGACGCTGGCCCTCTCAGCCCTCGCGATCCTCGCCGTCTCCCTGCTCTCCGAGCGCCCCGGCCTGCGAGCCGTAAAGAAGCTGGACATCGCCCAGGTGGTCCGCGAGCGGGCCGCCTGAAGCTCTCCACAGGGGAACCCCTACCCGGACTTCCCCGTCGCGGCCCGCTTCCGCTGCGTCCTGATCTCGCTGAGAATCCGCTCCAACCGCGGCTCCTGCGAGGAGTCGACGTGGCTCATCGCCGCGGCGACGGCGGGATGGACCGCGGCGATCCGCTCGTGCATCGCCTGGGCGACGGCGCGGTAGGCGGGATGGCCCTCGCGGCCGGAGCGCAGCTCGATCAGGTGCATCGCCTCGCGCGCGTTGAGGTCGAGCACGTAGCGGATCCGGTAGGCGAGGCAGAGCGCGTAGGGCGCCTGCTCGGCGAGGCCGGCGTCGCGCAGCCGGTCGTGCTCGGTGCGGGAGATCTCCAGGGCGCGGTCGAACTCCTCGCCGACCCCCGCCTCGCGCGCCTCCTCCGGCACCTCGGCGCCGAGGTCGGGGCCGAGGTGCTGCCACTGGCAGGTCAGCATCCGGTGGCGCTGGAGGTCGCGGAAGGCGCCGTAGTCGGAGACGATCTCGAAGCGGTAGCGCAGCGCCTCGAAGCCGCGGCCCGGGCGGTGGCGGCGGTTGGCCCGCTCGCCGACCAGCGCCGCCAGCAGCCCGGCCCGCTCCTCGCGGTCGAGCACGTCGACGCGGCCGCGAACCTCGGTCTCCGAGGCCGAGGCGGACTCGAACAGGCAGGCCGCGAGCAGATCCTCTTCGTTGCCGTCGACGTGGAGCAGCTCGACCGACGGCGTGCCGTCGCCGCCGCCGCGGCGATCGAGCCCGAGCCGCGCCACCCAGCTCTCGGTCGCCTCGCGCCGCCGCCGAAGGAAGGAGACCCACTCGCCGCCGCGGTCGGGCCGCTCGACCCGCGAGACGAAGCTCGGCATCGTCTGCTTCAGCTCGCGCAGGATCATCGCCCCGTACTCGCGCGCCTCCGGCAGCGGCGAGGCCATCAGCCGCAGCAGCAGCTGCTCGTAGGCCTGGCCGCTGGCGTAGATGCCGACGTGACTCAGGGTCGCCGCCGGCAGCAGCCCGCGCAGCAGGTCGAGCGCCTTGGCGCGGATCGAGCGCCGCCAGGCGCCCTCCGGCTCGCCGTCGCGCGGCCAGCGCTCCGCCGCCCACTCCTCGACCCGGCCGAGCGAGCGCGAGTAGATCGCGAACAGCTCGTCCATCGCCGCGCCGAACTCGGGGCCGAGCTCCGCGCCGCGGTAGTAGCGGTAGCCGCCGCCGGCGTCCTCGGGCAGCGGCCTGTCGTAGGGGATGTAGCGGGTCGATTGCTCGAGGTAGGCGGCGAGCCGGCCGCGCTGAAGCACCTTGGTGAGGACGTTGGAGACCCACTCGCAGGCGACGTGGGCGCCGCCGACCTGGGCGATCGAGTCGTCGCCGTAGCCGACGAAGATCCGCTCGTAGAGCTCCGCCGCGCGCTTGCCCTCGGCCCCGTCGAAGGGCCGCTCGCCGCCCGGCGTGTCGCCCGCGAACTCCTCCAGGAAGAGCCGCCGCACGGTCCCGGAATAGCGCGAATAGCGGGCAAAAAGCGCCCCCTTGACGGTCTCCGGCAGGTTGACCAGCGCGAACACGGGACGGTCGAGATTGGTGAAATGGGGAGCGAGCAGCGCTCGCTCCTCGGCGGTGAACGACTCGACCGGGTAGCGCACCGACGCATCGTAGCCGCGGCCTCCGACACGGCCCCGCCGGCACTGCGGGGACGACGCCGTTCGCTGCAGAGAATTTACACTTTCGCCTCTCACTTGTGACATATTGTCTGAGACAATGCCAGGATGGAGGCGATGAGAGAGAACTGGACCGACGACCGTCTCGACTACCTGAACCGTCGTGTCGACGACGGGTTCATGCAGGTAGACGCGCGCTTCAAGCATGTCGATGAACGCTTTGACCAGGCGGAGAAGCGCATCGACGAGCGCTTTGACGACGTGAATCGGCGAATGTCTCGGCTGGAGTCGCAGTTCGACCAGCTCAACCAGAACTTCGCCGCCTTCAGTTCGACCATCGTCCAGCTCATCTTCGCGATGATCGGGACCATGTTCGTCGGCTTCCTCACGGTCCTGGCGACGACTCTCTGAGCGCCTCGCGGAGACGTTCCACGGCCCGAGCGCTCGACGTCCTCGGGTGAGACCTCGAGCGTGACGTGCCGGAGCATGCCGCCCGGCATAGGAGCGTGCTCAGAACAGCAGCGAGACGAGGGCGGCGAGGACGACGATCGTCGTCGACCAGGTGACCGCCTCGGCGGTTATCTCCATGTCGAGGCCGTAGGCGTGGGCGACGACCATCGAGTTGATGCCGGAGGGCATCGCCGCCAGCAGGCGGTAGGGAGCCGGGAGGTGGATCAGCGGCGCGGCGATCAGCATCAGCAGGGCCGGGACGAGGAGCAGGCGGGTGCCGACGGCGAGCGCGACCGGCCTGGTCAGCGGCGGCGGCATCGGCAGGTTGCCGCGCTCGGCGTTCTCGGCCAGGGTCGCTCCGACCGCGAAGAAGCCGATCGGGAGGATCAGCACGACCAGCGCCTGCGAGGCGTCGACCAGCGCCTGCGGCGCGAGGGCGCCGGGGGCCAGCAGGCCGGCGATCGCCGCGTAGAGCGGTGGGTTGCGGGTGAAGAAGGCGCGCACCCGCTCGCGCGGGCCTTCGCCCGCTTTCGTCCCCAGCGCGGCGCCGACCGCGAAGGCGCCGAGCAGCAGCGACGGTCCGGTGACCAGGACGTCGTAGAGGACGGCGGTCGGGAGCTGGTCGCGGCCGAGCAGCGCCACGGTCAACGGGTAGCCGAGGTAGCCGGTGTTGACGCTGAGCACGGTGCAGACGACGGCGCCGGTGCGGGGCCGCGAGAGGCGCAGGACGCGGCTCGCCAGCAGGTAGGCGGTCGTCGCTCCCAGCGCCGAGGCGATCAGGCCGAGGCCCAGCCCGATGCCATGGCCGAGGTCGATGTGGGTGGACGCCAGGTTGAAGAAGATCACCGGCGGCAGCAGCACGTAGAGCATCAGCGTCAGCGAGCGGCGCGCGGCCAGCGCCGCCGCGCGCGGCCGCCGCCGCTCCGCCCAGACGCCGACCGCGACCGCGGCGGCGATCGTCGCCGATATGAGTACAACGGTCATCCGCGCTGAGTCTGACGGTGTCGGACCAAGCGGGGGTAGGACGCGGGGAGCGTGGCGTGCTCCGCACGCGAGCGACCGAGGACGCCGCCCCGCGCAGCGTCCGGCGCCGTCAGAACAGCGCGGAGCCGGCCTGCTGGGCGAACTCGACCAGGGGTTGCGGGATGACGCCGAAGAAGATCGTGCCCGCCGCGGCCAGCAGCGCCGGGGCGACGAGGTAGACGCGCCGTCCCGCCCCCGGGTCGATCGGGTCGGCCTCGGGCGAGGCGCCGGCGATCGCGGGGGTGGCCGAGCGCGACTCCTCGCCGCCGGGCCGCATCCACATCGCCGCCACCACCCGCAGGTAGTAGGCGAGCGAGATCATCGTCCCGACCGCGATGAAGACCGCCAGCCAGGTGTAGTCGCCTTCGACCAGCGCCTCGATCAGGTAGAGCTTGCCGACGAAGCCGACCGTCGCCGGCAGCCCGGCCAGGCCCAGCATCGAGATCGTCAGCGGCCAGGCGAGCAGCGGCCGCTCGCGGCCGAGGCCGCGCACCGCGTCGATCCCGTCGCCCCAGCTCGTCTCCCGCTCGCGCGCCACGACCACCGCGAAGGCGGCGAGGTTCATCAGGGCGTAGCCGGCGAGGTAGAAGACGAGCGCCTCGACGCCGGCCCTGTCGGCGACGACGATGCCGCCGAGGATGTAGCCGGCCTGGGCGATCCCCGAGTAGCCCAGCAGGCGCTTCAGCGAGTCCTGGCCGAGCGCGCCGGCGTTGCCGACGACGATCGAGACCGCCGCGAGCACCGCCAGCGCCGGCTGCCAGTCGCCCGCCTGCGGCAGCAGCGCGACGTCGAAGAAGCGGACGAAGACGGCGAACGCCGCCGCCTTGGTCGCCACCGCCATGAAGGCGGTGACCGGGCTCGGCGCCCCCTCGTAGACGTCCGGCGTCCACTGGTGGAAGGGGGCGATCGAGGTCTTGAAGGCGAGCCCGACCGCCGCCATCCCGATCCCGACCAGGATCAGCGGGTCCGAGAGCAGCCCTTCGCGCCCGATCCCGGCGGCGATCCCGGCGAAGCCGGTCGAGCCGGAGCCGCCGTAGAGGAAGGCCATCCCGTAGAGCAGCGTCGCCGAGCCGAGCGAGCCGACGATCAGGTACTTGAGCCCCGACTCGAGCGAGCGCTCGTGGCGCAGGTTGGTCGCGCAGAGGATGTAGAGGGGGATCGAGAGGGTCTCGATCGCGACGAAGAAGGTGATCAGGTTCTGCGCCTGGGCGAGCAGGGTCATGCCGAGGACCGAGCCGAGCAGCAGCGCGTGGTACTCGCCATGGCCGGCCTCCTCGGCGGCCGGCTCGCCGAAGGAGAGCAGCACCGCGAAGGCGGCGCTGAAGACGGCGATCAGCGAAATCGCGATCGCCAGGTCGTCGAGCCGCAGCGCTCCGGCGACCAGGTCGTGCGGGTCGTTCCACTGCCAGATCAGCAGGCCGGCCGTCGCCGCCAGGGCCAGCAGGGTCAGTGCGCCCGCGGTCGAGGTTTGAACCGCTATCCGACTCAAACCTCGACCGCGCCCGGAGATTCGCCCGAACACCGCGCTCAACAGCACGACGCAGATGCCGGCGGTCAGCGCGATCAGCGGCGAGATGCCGGCGTAGTCGATGTGCGGCGCCACGAAGCTCACAGCAACACGCTCCGCTGTTCTTTGGCGGCATATGGCGAGGGCAAGGAACAGCGGAGGCTCGTCATCGTCGGGCCTCCGCGATCTGCGTGGGGTGCGCCGTCGCCGCCACGCTCCGCTCGACCGAGCTGTCGGCGCGGTGGAGGATCAGCTGCGGGTAGAGGGCGAGGCCGACGATGCAGAGGACGAGCGGGGCGAGGACGAGGCCGTCGCGGAGGCCGATCTCGCGGCTCGCGATCCCCTCCGGCTTGCGGTTGTGCATCGTCCGCTGGTAGAGGCGCAGCGCGTAGTAGGCCGACATCGCGACGCCGGAGATCGCGACGAAGGCGAACACGATCTTCGCCTGGAAGAGGCCGTTGAGGATGTAGAACTCGCCGACGAAGTTGGCCGAGCCGGGCATCGCCAGGGTCGCCAGGGTGACGATCAGGAACAGCGCCGCCAGCACCGGGGCGCGCATCGCCATCCCGCCCATCTCGCGCAGGTCCTCGGTCCCCGAGCGCTCGGCGAGGATCGCGACGATGATGAACAGCGGCGCCACGACCAGCCCGTGGTTGACCATCTGCAGGATCGCCCCGTCGGCCCCGTCGGCGCGCAGGGCGAAGATCCCGGCGGTGATGAAGCCGAGCTGGGCGACCGAGGAGTAGCCGCCGACCAGCCGCACGTTGGTCTGCGTGAAGGCCATCACCGAGCCGTAGAGGATCGAGGCGAGCGCGATCAGCAGGACCACGGTCTGGAACTGCACGGTCGCCGCCGGGAACAGCGGCAGCACGACCCGCAGGAAGCCGTAGGCGCCGACCTTCGCCAGCACCCCGGAGAAGACCGCCAGCACCGGCAGCGGCGCGGCGCGGTAGGCGTCGGGCATCCAGCCGTGCAGGAGGAAGGCCGGCATCTTGACCAGGAAGGCGGCGGCGAAGAACCAGAAGATCCAGCGCTGGCTGCCGGTCGCGACCGGGTGCTTGGCCAGTTCGGCGATCGAGAAGCTGATGTGCCCCCCGTCGGCGGCGATGATCGCGGTGGCGATCGCCCCGACCAGCATCAAGAGCGAGCCGACCAGCGTGTAGACGATCATCTTCAGCGTCGCCGAAGCGGCGGTCGGGCCGTCCTCGCGGTCGCTCCCCCAGGCGCCGAAGAGGAAGTAGAACGGGACCAGCATCAGGTCGAAGAAGAGGACGAAGAGCAGCAGGTCCTGGGCGACGAAGGAGCCCAGCGTCGCCGTCTCGGCCAGCAGCATCATCAGGAAGAAGAGCTGCGGCCGCTCCTGCTCGCGGAAGGCGGCGAAGGCCGTCGCCCCCGTCCACAGCACCGCGGTCAGGAGGACGAGGAAGACGTTGAGCCCGTCGATCCCGAGGCTGTAGTCGACGCCGAGGCCGGGGATCCAGCTGACGTCGACGGTGTCCTGGAGGCCGGAGGCGCCGGAGTCGAAGCCGGCCAGCAGGGCGATCGCCAGCCCCAGCGTCGCCGCCGTCCCCAGCACCGCCCACCAGCCGGTCAGCCGCTTCGGCAGGAAGAGGCCGATCAGGCCGAAGGCGAGCGGGGTCCAGAGCAGCGAGTTGATCATCACATCGCCTCCCGCGGAGCTCGCGGCGCGAAGAACCGGAGATGCACGCTTGCGAGCTCCGCGCTCATTGGCTGCTCAGCAGGAAGTAGAGGGCGAGGCCGGCGAAGCCGGCGAGCAGCAGCAGCGCGTAGCTGCGCACGAAGCCGCTCTGGACGACGCGGACGATGCCGCCGGCGCCGCGCACCGTGTCGGCGGTGCCGCTGACGATGCCGTCGACGACGAGGCGCTCGAAGGTGCTGTTCGCGAAGCGGCCTATGGCGAGCGCCGGGCGGACGATCAGCAGGTCGATCGCCTCGTCGAAGTACCACTTGTTGACGCACAGCTCATAGACCGGGCGCAGCCGCGCCCGGAACAGCGCCGGCAGCTCCGGCCGCGCCGCCCACAGCACCCAGGCGGTGGCGATCCCGATCACCGAGATCGCGCCGCCGATCGCCAGGCCACGCCACTCGGCGCCGACCGTCGGGTGGATCGCGGCGAGCGGCGAGTCGGCGAAGGCCGGGTCGAGGAAGCCGAAGAGGACGTTGTCGACGCCCGGCACCTGGATCAGCCCGGCGAACAGGGCGCCGAAGCCGAGCGCGGCCATCGCCACCGCCATCGGCCAGGACTGCTCGGCGATGTGGTGTTCGCCGCCGGGGAAGCCGACCTCTGAGTCCTCGAGCTCTTCGTTGGCCGGGTTGATCGGCGTGCCGTGGTGCAGGTGGCCGGTCTCAATCAGCTCCTGCGCCTCCTTGCAGGGCTCGCCCGGCAGCACGCGGAAGATCAGCCGGAAGGTGTAGAGCGCGGTGAGGAAGGCGCCGACGTAGCCGCCGACCGCCATCCACGTGTAGATCCCGCCGCGCGCCTCGGCGTAGGCGAGGATCGAGTCCTTGGAGAAGAAGCCCGAGGTGAGCGGGAAGGCGGCCAGCGCCAGGCCGCCGATCAGGAACAGCACCGAGGTGAAGCGCATCGCCTTCCAGAAGCCGCTCATCCGGTCGATGTCCTGGCGGTTGGCCATCGCCGCGATGAACGAGCCGGCCGCCATGAACAGCAGCGCCTTGAAGAAGGCGTGGGTCATCAGGTGGAAGAGGCCCTGCGCGTAGGCGCCGATCGAGACCCCCATGATCATGTAGCCGATCTGGCTCATCGTCGAGTAGGCGATCGCCCGCTTCAGGTCGGTCATCGCGATCGCGATCGTGCCGGCGACCAGCAGCGTCGCCAGGCCGACGAAGGCGGCGATGTCGGCGGCGGTCGGGGCGAGGTAGAAGAGGACGTGGGTGCGGGCGATCAGGTAGACGCCGGCGGTCACCATCGTCGCCGCGTGGATCAGCGAGGAGACCGGCGTCGGGCCCTCCATCGCGTCGGGCAGCCAGGTGTGGAAGGGGATCTGCGCCGACTTGGCGAAGGCGCCGAGCAGCAGCAGCAGGCAGATCGCGGTCACCGTCCAGCTGCCGCGGTCGAAGACGTGCGGCGCCTTGGCGAAGACCGCGGTGTATTCGAACGTCCCCAGCTCGCGAAAGATCAGGAAGGCGGCGAGGACGAGGCCGATGTCGCCGACGACGTTGATCACGAACGCCTTCATCCCCGCCCTGGTGGCGGTCGTGCGCCGGTACCAGAAGCTGATCAGCGCGTAGGAGGCGAAGCCGACGAAGGCCCAGCCGACGATCAGCAGGACGAAGTTGCCGGCGAGGACCAGCAAGAGCATCGAGAAGACGAAGAAGTTGAGGTAGCTGAAGAAGCGGTGGTAGCCCTCGTCGGACTTCATGTAGCCGAACGAGTAGAGGTGGATCAGCGCCGAGACCCCGGTGACGACGAGCATCATGAAGGCCGAGAGCTGGTCGACGTAGATGCCGAGCTTGATGTCGAGGCCGGCGGCGCCGGCGTAGGTCCAGAGCGAGGAGGCGTGGTGGCGGGCGTCGGGGTCCTGGCCGAGCAGGTTGAAGAGGACGCCGAGCGCGCAGGCGAAGGCGAGGCCGATCGAGAGCGTGCCGATCGCGCCGGCGAGCCGCGCCGGCAGCGCCCGGAAGCCGAGCGCGACGACGATCGAGCCGAGCAGCGGCAGCAGTAGGACCAGCCAGGCCCACGAGGTGGCGCTCATCCCCGCAGCTCCCTCAGCTCGTCGACGTCGAGCGGCAGCCTGCGGCGGAAGATCGCGACGATCAGGCCGAGGCCGACGACGACCTCGCAGGCCGCGACGACCATCACCACCAGCGCGAAGACCTGCCCCTGCCCGTTGCCGACCATGCGGCTGAAGGCGATCAGCGCCAGGTTGCCGGCGTTCAGCATCAGCTCGAGGCAGAGCAGGATGACGATCGGGCTGCGGCGCAGGAGGACCCCCATCGCGCCGGTGGCGAAGAGGAGGGCCGACAACACGATGTACCAGTCGACGCTCATGCCCGGCCTCCTGAGGGCGATGGGGTCGGGGACCCCTCCTCACTCGCAACTCGTCGATGGAGAGTGGAACCGCTGTCGCCGCCAGCGCCCGGCTCCTCCCGCGCAAGACGTTCGGAGGACACCCCGCCCCCCTCTTCGGGTCCGAGAGTTGCGCGGCGGCTGGCGAGGACCACTGCGCCGACTGCGGCGAGCATTAGGAGGATCGAGGAGGCCTCGAAGGGGATCAGGAAGCGTTCCAGAAGCAGGTTGCCGATCGCGGCGGGGTCGCCGAAGCCGGCGTGGACGCCGGGGCCGTCGGTGCCGAGGGCGCGCAGGGAGGAGGCCAGGACGGCTATCGACAGCTCCACGAAGAGGGCGATGCCGAGCAGCGGCGCGAGGAAGCGCTGGCCGGGGATCGGCTCCCAGGCCGACTCGGTGCCGCCGCCGACGTAGGCGGCGACGAAGACGTAGAGGACGACGATCGCGCCGGCGTAGACGACGACCTGCGCGGCGGCGACGAAGGCGGCCGTCAGCAGCAGGAAGAGAACGGCCAGCGAGAACAGGTGGACGACCAGCGCGAGGACGCCGTAGAAGGGGTTGCGCATCGCGACGACCCCGATCGCCCCGCCGAGGGCGCCGATTGCCGCGAGGAAGAAGAGGACCGGCACCATTACCGGCCGCCTCCTCTGCTTCCGTGAAGGCCCAGGGAATCAGATATGGATGGGCCTTCACTCCCGCGTCCGGGGGCGGCCGGGTTCCTGCCCGTCTGCACAGTCACTCCCCCTCCCGGTGTAGCGGCGTCCGCTCGAGCGACTCGGCGAGCAGCATCTCCTTGGTGAAGATCAGGTTCTCGCGGTCGTAGTCGGCGATCTCGTAGTCGTGGCCCATCGTGATCGCGTCGAACGGGCAGGCGATCTCGCAGTAGCCGCAGAAGATGCAGCGCGAGAGGTTGATCTCGTAGACCGCCGCGTAGCGCTCGCCGGCCGAGACCCGCTCGCCGGGGATGTTCTCCGCCGCGACGACGCGGATGCAGTCGGCCGGGCAGGCGGCGGCGCAGAGCGAGCAGCCGACGCATTTCTCCAGTCCGGTGTCCTCGAAGCGGTGCAGTTTGTGCCGCCCGCGGAAGCGCGGGTAGACCGGCGTTTTCTCCTCCGGGTACTGGATCGTCAGCGGCCCCTCGATCAGCCGCGCCATCGTCGTCTTCAACCCCCGCAGCGTCTCGCCGAAGGCGCGGTAGGCGCCGCCGACCCCGCCGGGGTCGGGACCCCTCTGCACCTCGACCACGTCCTGGTCGCTGAGATACGGGAACTCAGCCACTGGCGCGCCCCCTGCGGGTCGCTTTATTCGGGTATATCCCGATTAAGGCGCCCCGCCGCCTCACGTGACCACCACCAGAACCGCGGTGACGAGGACGTTGAGCGTCGCCAACGGCAGCAGGATCTTCCAGCCGAGGCTCATCAGCTGGTCGTAGCGCAGCCGCGGCAGCGTCGCCCGCACCCAGATGAAGAGCAGGACCAGGCCGAGCATCTTCGCCAGCATCCAGATCGGGTCGAGCCAGCCCGGCCCGGGGCCCATCCAGCCGCCGAGGAAGATCGCCGCGGCGATCCCGCTGACGACGATGATCTCCATGTACTCGACCAGCAGGAAGCTGCCGAAGCGCATGCCGCCGTACTCGGTCATGAAGCCCTGGACCAGCTCGGCGTCGGCCTCGGGCATGTCGAACGGGGTGCGGTTGGTCTCGGCGAAGCCGGCCAGCATGAAGATCAGGAAGCCGACGAACTGGGGGACGATGAACCAGATCGTCCCCTGAGCCTCGACCACGTCGACCAGCGAGAGCGAGCCGGCCATCATGATCGCGCCGAGCAGCGCCAGGCCCATCGAGACCTCGTAGGAGATCAGCTGCGCGGCGCCGCGCATCGCCCCCAGCAGGCTGTATTTCGAGCCCGAGGACCAGCCGCCCAGCAGCACCCCGTAGAAGGCGATCGAGCCGACGGCGAAGAAGTAGAGGATGCCGATCGGCACGTCGATTCCGTAGAGGCCGACGCCGTCCTGGACGTCGCCCCAGGGGATGATCGCCAGCGCGAGGACGCCGGAGAGGACCGGCAGCAGCGGCCCCAGCACGAACAGGGTCGGGATCGCGTTGGCCGGCCGGAAGGCCTGCTTGCCGAGCAGCTTGCCGACGTCGGCGAGCGGCTGCAAGATGCCGTACGGGCCGACGCGGTTGGGTCCGTAGCGGTGCTGGAAGCGGCCGATCAGCTTGCGCTCCAGGACCGTCATCAGCGGCAGGATCGCGAAGATCACCGCGAAGATGACCAGCGACTTGACGAACATGATCCAGGTCGCTTCGACGAACTGGGTGTCGGCGACGGGCAGCATCAGCTCTCCACCTTCCGGATCTCGACCGCGACCGGACCGCCGTTCAGCAACCCGTTCGCGTTGTCCTCGGCGGTCCCCTCGATCAGGAAGCACGCCCCGTCCTGCATCCGCTCCCTGATCGCCACTCGCGCCCGGACGCTGGTCCCGTTCTGGGCCACGCTCACCTCGTCGCCGCTCTTCAGCTTCAGCCGCTCGGCGTCTCCGATCGATAGCTCGACGGTCTGACGTGGCTCCAGGAACTTCAAAGGCGGGTTCAGCTCCGTGATCGGGCCGGCCCACAGGTCGCGATACGTGCCGAGGGTGAGGGGCGCCGCCGGCAGCCCCTCCTCACTCGCAACTCGTCGATGGAGAGTGGAGCCGCTGTCGCCTCTAGCTTCCCGCTCCTCCCGCGCAAGACGTTCGGAGGGGCTGCCGACGTCGCTCGCCCCCGATGCGTTCGCGGCAGCTGGGAAGGACGCAGCTGCGTCGCGATCCTGCCAGCGCACGCCGCGGCCAGCGATGGCCGCGGCGTCGATGCCGGCGTAGAAGGGGACGGCTTCGGTGAGAGCTGCGAAGGCGGAAGGTTGGGACGAAACGCCGGTGTCATGCCCCAGAGCTTGAGCAAGCTCGGCGAGTACGCCCCAATTCGGTCGAATGTCTCCCGGGCGGGATGCACTGGGTCTTACTCGCTGCAAACGTCCATCCGGGTGCGTGATCGTGCCGTCTTTCTCCGCGTGCGTCTCGAGCGGGAAGACCACGTCTGCCATCGCGGTCGTCTCGGTCTCGAACATCGAGAAGGCGACGACGTGGTCTGCGGCCGCCAGCGCGCGTCTCCAAGCTGCGGTACCCGGGAAGTCCCGAAGGGGGTCGACGCCGAAGAGGAGGATGGAGCTGAGCTCGCCGGACTCGAGGGCGGCGCGGATCTCCTCGGTGCCCTTTCCTGCGAGTGCTCCGTTAGGTGTCGATAGTCCACTCAACGGAGCACTCGTCTCGCTCAGGCCCGGGCCGGCATCCGGGAGGCAGCCTGACTCCCTCAGGCCGCGGGCGTTGGTGAGGTCCGGGATCTCCAGCAGGCCGGAGCCGCCCTTGCCGGCCAGATCGAGCGCCGCGGCTACGTCGAGGAGGGCCGTCAGGGCGCCCTCGCCCTCGCGGCCGATGCGGTCGCCCCAGACGACCACCACGCGCTCGGAGTTGCGGAGGACATTGGCGACCGGGGAGGCGGCGCCGTGCTCGGTGCCCAGTCGGAGGCAGGCGGCCAGCTCGGAGAGGAAGAGGGTGGCGCCGCCCGGGGCGTAGCGGGTGACCGCCTCGGCGCCGCCGTCGAGCGAGGTCGGGCGGTCGGTTGCGAGGGCGAGCCTGGCGCCCTTGCGGCGCATCGCCTTGCGGATCCGCAGGTCGAGGATCGGCGAGGCGTGGAGCGGGTCGCTGCCGACGACGAGGATCGCCTCGGCGTCGTCGATGTCGCGGACGCGGGACGACAGCTCGGGCCGGGCGAGCCGCACCAGCGTCTCGCGCCTCGGCCCGCCGGCCGGCCGCGACTCGACGTGCGGCGAGCCGAGCGCCTCGCGGATGATCCGCTGGACCAGGTAGCCCTCCTCGTTGGAGGCGTCGCCGACGATCGCCGCACTCGCGGCACCGGCCGCCTTCAGCCCCTCGGCCGCCTTGGCGATCGCCTCGTCCCAGCCGGCCGCGCCGCCGCGCAGCCGCGGCCCGGCCACCCGCTGCTCGGCGGCGAACATCTCGAAGCCGTAGCGGCCGCGGTCGCAGAGCCAGCCGTCGTCGACGTCGGGGTTGTCGCGCGCGACAACCCGCTTCACCTGCTCGTCGCGGATCGTGAAGCTGACGTTGCACTGGCTCGGGCAGAGGGTGCAGACCGAGCCCGCCTGCTCGATGTCCCAGGGCCGGGCGCGGAAGCGGTAGGTGTAGCTGGTCAGCGCGCCGACCGGGCAGAGGTCGGTGATGTTGCCGTGGAAGGGGGCGACGTAGGGGCGGTCGTCGAAGGTGCCGACGAAGGTGCGGTCGCCGCGCTCCAGCAGCTGCAGCTGGGAGTCCTCGGAGACCTCCTGGCTGAAGCGCACGCAGCGGTAGCAGAGGATGCAGCGCTCGCGGTCGATCGCCACCAGCGGCGACAGCTCGACCGGCTTCTGGAAGTGCCGCTTGGGGTCGGTCACCCGGCTCTTGCCCGGGCCCCAGCCCATCGAGATGTCCTGCAGCGGGCACTCGCCGCCCTTGTCGCAGACGGGGCAGTCGAGCGGGTGGTTGACGAGCAGGAACTCGACCACCGCGCTCTGCGCCTGCTTGACCTGGTCGGTGCGGGTGTGGATCACCATCCCGTCGCGGACCGGGGTCGAGCAGGAGGTCTGCAGTTTCGGCATCCCCTCGATCTCGACCAGGCACATCCGGCAGGCGCCGACCGGGTCGCCCAGTTTCGGCTCGTAGCAGAAGACCGGGATCTCGATGTCGCCGCGGGTCGCGGCGTCGTGCAGCAGCTCGCCCTCGGTCGCGCTCACCTCGCGGCCGTCGACGATGATCGTCACCTCGCGGCTCACGCCGCCACCGCCTGAGCAGATTCGAGTGCGGCCTCGAACTCCGGCCTGAACTTGCGGACCATCGCGCCGACCGGCATCGCCATCGAGTCGCCGAGCACGCAGAGGCAGTGGCCGATGATGTTCTCCTGCACCGAGGCGACGATGTCGAGGTCGATCGGCGTCGCCTCGCCGCGCACCACCCGTTCCAGCATCTTCACCGTCCAGTTGGTCCCCTCCCTGCATGGGGTGCACTTGCCGCAGGACTCGTGGTGGTAGAAGCGCGCCGTGCGCAGCGCCATCTGCGGGATCGAGACGCGGTCGTCGGCGACGATAACCGAGCCCGAGCCGAGCATCGAGCCGGCCGCCGCCATGTCCTCGAAGCTGTAGGGGAGGTCGAGCCCTTCCTCGGCGGTGAGCACCGGGGAGGAGGAGCCGCCCGGGTAGAAGGCCTTGACCTCGCGCCCGTCGAGCGGGCCGCCGGCGAGGTCGTAGATCAGCTCCCGCAGCGGCACCCCCAGCTCGACCTCGTAGTTGCCGGGCCGCCGCACGCAGCCGGAGATCGAGACGACCTTGGTCCCGGGCGACTGCTCGGTGCCGTAGCCGCGGAACCACTCGGCGCCGTGGGCGACGATCCGCGGCACGTTGGAGAGCGTCTCGACGTTGTTGATCAGGGTTGGCCCGCCGTAGAGGCCCTGCACCGCCGGGAACGGCGGCTTCAGCCGCGGGTTGCCGCGCTTGCCTTCGAGCGCGTCGAGCAGCGCCGTCTCCTCGCCGCAGATGTAGGCGCCCGCCCCCCGGTGCACGACCAGCTCCAGGTCGCGATGGGAGCCGAGGATGTCCTTGCCGAGGTAGCCCGCCTCGTACGCTTCGGCGACCGCGGCCTCGAGGATGTCGGCCTGGTCGTGGTACTCGCCGCGGATGAAGATGAAGGCGCGGCCGGCGTCGGCGGCGATCGCGGCGATCGCGATCCCCTCGATCAGCTGGTGCGGGTTGCGCTGCATCAGCTCGCGGTCCTTGAAGGCGCCCGGCTCGGACTCGTCGGCGTTGCAGCAGAGGTACTTCGCCATCTCTCCCCGCGGCAGGAAGGAGGCCTTTTTTCCCATCGAGAAGCCGGCGCCGCCGCGCCCTCGCAGGCCCGAGTCTTCGAGCTCCTTGAGGATCTCCTCGGCCTCCATCCCGCGGTAGGCCATCTCCAGCGTCGCGTAGCCGCCGTAGCCCTCGTAGCCGGCGACGGTGCGCAGCGCCGGGTCCTCGGCGTGCTTCAGCAGGAGGCGAGTCTCAGGCATCGCCGTCCCCTCCCGAGAAGGAAGGATTTGGGGGGCTATGGACCCCCAAAGCCTTCCATTTGCCCGGTGCCGGCGTGTCGCCGGCTAGCGGTCGCCGCTCCAGCGCCTTTTCGGGCAGCACCTCGCCACCGTCGCGCAGCTGCCCGATCGCGGCCGTCGCGTCGGCCGCCTCCAGCGGCCCGAAGTACCGTTCGTCGATCGAGGCCATGGGAGCGATGTCGCAGGCCCCCAGGCACTCGAACCTGGTCACGAACACGTCCTCGCCCTCGGCGGCGGCCCGGAACGCCTCCAGCAGCTCGTCCCCGCCCCGCATCCAGCAGGAGATGTTCGTACACACAGCCACCTTGTGGCTCCCCACCGGCTCCGTGTGCAGCAGGTCGTAGAAGCTCGCCACCGACTCCAGATACGCCGGCGTCACCCGCATCACGGCGGCGGCCTGCCGGATCCCCTCCGGCGTGCACCACCCATACAACCGCTGCACAGCCCAGAGCGCCGGAATCGAAGCCGAGTGCCGGTCCGGGTAGCGCCCCATCAGGGTCTCGATCTGCTCGCGCAGCTCGGGCGGGCAATCGACTTCATGCAGCTCAGGAATCCCCTCGGGGCTGCGCTCGGGCACCCGACCGTCGCTGACGGCTGGATCGACCGGGAACTCGCTCACCGATCCACCCCACCGAGAATCGGATCGAGCATCCCGAGGCTGGCGATCATGTCGGCCACGTACCCGCCCACCGACATTTCCCGGAACGCCTGCAGGTTGACGAACGAGGGGTCGCGGAAATGCACCCGCGCCGGCTTCGAGGAGCCGTCGGCGAGGACGAAGCAGCCGAGCTCGCCCCGCGGACACTCGATCGAGTAGTAGACCTCGCCGGGCGCCACCCGGTAGCCCTCGGTGACCAGCTTGAAGTGGTGGATCAGCGACTCCATCGAGGTCGACAGCTCCGAGCGCGGCGGCAGCACGTACTTGCGGTCGTCGGCGATGTGCGGCCCCTCGGGCAGCGCGTCGAGCGCCTGCTCGACGATCCGCGTCGACTCGACCATCTCCGCGACCCGCACCCGGTAGCGGTCGTAGTTGTCGCCGACTGTGCCGACCGGGATCTTGAAGTCGAGCTCCGGGTAGGCGAGGTAGTCGAATGCCTTGCGCAGGTCCCAGGGCTCGCCGGCGGCGCGCAGCAGCGGCCCGGTCACGCCCAGCTCCAGCAGCCGCTCGCGGGGGACGATCCCGGTTCCCTTGGTCCGCGAGAGGAAGACCTCGTTGCGGTCGAGCAGCGCCTGGTACTGGCCGACCCGCACGGGCATCTCGGCGAGGAAGGAGCGCAGCTTCGCCTCGAAGCCGCGCGGGATGTCCTCGATCACGCCGCCGACCTGGAAGTAGCGGGTGTGCATCCGCTGCCCGCAGGCCATCTCGAACAGGTCGAGGATCCGGTCGCGCTCGCGGAAGCAGTACCAGAGCATCGAGATCGCGCCGAGGTCGAGCGCCGTCGTCCCCAGCCAGACGAGGTGGGAGTGGATCCGGTTCAGCTCGAGGAAGATCGTCCGCAGGTACTTCGCCCGCGGCGGGATCTCCAGCTCGATCAGCCGCTCGACCGCACCGCAGAAGGCCTCCATCTGGAAGAAGTAGGAGACGTAGTCCATCCGCTCGACGAAGGGGATGACCTTCCAGTAGCTCTTGTCCTCGCAGGACTTTTCGATCCCGGTGTGGACGTAGCCGATCACCGGCCGCAGGTCGCGCACGACCTCGCCTTCGAGGTCGACGACGAGCCGCAGCACCCCGTGCGTCGCCGGGTGGTGCGGCCCGACGTTGATCGTCATCACCTCGGTCGTCCCGTCGGACGTGCCGTCGGAAGAGTGCCCATATGGGCTGCGAATCGACGGCACGTCCCGGGTGTCAGCCATGGTTGCGCTCGTTGTAGGTGAAGGTGACCGGCTCGCCGCCGATCGGGAAGTCGCGCCGCTGCGGCCAGCCGGCGTAGTCCTCGGGCAGCAGGATGCGGGTCAGGTCGGGATGCCCCCGAAACACGATCCCGAAGAAGTCATAGGCCTCTCGCTCCTGGAACTCGGCCGTCGGAAAAAGCTCCACGCAGGAGTCGATCTCCGGCAGCGAGTCGACGCCGGGGTCGGCCAGCATCGCCTTGACCCGGACCCGCTCGACCCGATCGCGGTTCAGCAGCTCGTAGTGGACGGCGAAGCGCGGCTCGGCCGGCAGGTAGTCGGCGACGTGCAGGCTGGAGAGGAAGCGGTAGCCCTGGCCCGGCGCGTCGCGCAGCCAGGAGAGCACCGCGAGGACCTGGCCGGGGTCGACGACCAGTGCCGGCTGGCCGCGGTCGAAGCCGGTGTCCAGGACCGCGCCCGGGTGGTCCTGCTCGATCTCGCCACGGATCAGCTCGAGGCCGGGGGCGTCAGGCACCGATCAGCCCCCGCGCCGTCTCGTAGGCCTCGGCCGCCTCGGGGCTGGGCGTGCTGCGCGGCCCGCCGCGTGCCCACTCCTCGGTGCCGGAGGCGTTGTAGCGCTGCCGCCAGCCCGGGTCCGGGTTGCCCTGGATCTTGTGCTGCAGCTTGTTGAAGCCGTAGAAGACGGCCTCGGGGCGGGGCGGGCAGCCGGGGATGTGGACGTCGATCGGCATGAACTTGTCGGCGCCCTGGACGACGGCGTAGTTGGCGAACATGCCGCCGCTGGAGGAGCAGGCGCCCATCGAGATCGCCCACTTCGGCTCCAGCATCTGGTCGTAGAGGCGGCGGACGATCGGCGCCATCTTGATCGAGACGCGGCCGGAGAGGATGATGAAGTCGGCCTGGCGCGGCGAGGCGCGTCCCACCTCGGCGCCGAAGCGAGCTATGTCGTAGCGCGCCGTGACCATCGTGATCGGCGCTTCGATCGCGCAGCAGGCGAGGCCGAAGGTGAGCGGGAACATCGAGTTCGCCCGCGCCCAGTTGAGCATCTCGTCGAACCTGGTCATCACCACCTTCTCCTCGACGTAGCGCTCCAGCTCCTCGCCCTCGAGGTCGCCGCGCAGCATGTCGCGGGCGCGCAGCTGGCGGTCGCGCATCGTCTGCCGCTCTACCTCCAATTCAGCGCCCCCTTGCGCCAGACGTAGACGAAGGCGACGAGCAGGAGGACGACGAAGGTGATCAGCTCGCCGAGCACGAAGACGCTGTCGTCCGCCTTCAGGACCACCCCGATCGGGTAGAGGAAGACGACCTCGATGTCGAACAGGATGAACAGCATCGCGACCAGGTAGAAGCTGACGCCGAAGCGCATCCCGCGCGCCGGCTCGACCGGGATCCCGGACTCGTACGGCGCCCCCTGGCGCTCGCTCGCCGCCGTCGGCTTCTGCGGCCGCTTCGGGCCGATCAGGTGGTTGAGCATGACGAAGGCGCTGCCCACCCCCAGCCCGAGGAGGGCGAAGACGAGTATCGGGAGGTAGCTCTTCAGCATCTGGACGCATTGCGCGGGGCCGCTCTCCGGCCGTACGGCCCGCCGCTACCCGCGCGCAGCGCTGTATACAACCACATTGTGACAACTTGCTACATAGTGATTTTCCGCATCAGCAAGCCGAATCCCGACTCTTTCGGGCGGATATAGAGCGATGGCCGGAGTCCACCTGGTCGTCGGCTGCGCGCTGATCGCCCTCAACCTCGCCGCCGGAGCGGTCGGCGGCGTCACCTGGCTCCGCGGTCGCCCCTCGATCCCCTTCTGGTACCTGCTCCGCGCCGCTCAGGTCTCCGTCTTCCTGCAGGCGCTGCTCGGCGCCCTGCTGCTCTTCACCGGTCACAAGGCCCACGAAGAGCTGCACTACCTCTACGGCCTCCTGCCCCTCTTCGTCTCCTTCCTCGCCGAGGGCGCCCGCGCCGGCGCCGCCCAGCGCGAGCTCGGCGACCTCGACTTCGAATCCCTGCCGGGCGAGGAGCAGCAGTCCCTCGCCCTGGCGATAGTCCGCCGCGAGATGGGGATCATGGCCGTCAGCTGCTGGGTGATCTTCTTCCTGGCGCTGCGAGCCGCCACCACCGGCGGCCACTTCTAGCCGGCCTCGACTGGCGATTTTTCACCCCTATAGGGTCATCAATTCGCCATTCGAGCTCAGTCCGGCGCCAGGCGCCCAGTGGCAATTCGGCGCTCAGCCCAGCGGCCGGTACTCGCCGGCGTGGAAGACGAGCGGGTCGCCCTCGGCCGTCTCCAGGGCGGTGACCTCGCCGGTGACGATCACATGGTCGCCGCCGGCGATCACGTCGCGCAGCTCGCAGGCGGCGAAGACGAGGGCGCCGTCGATCGCCGGGATGCCGTCGCGCTCGCTCCAGCCGATCCCCTGCCACTTGTCCGCCACCGGCGCCTTGGTCGCGAAGGCGCGGGCGATCGGCTCCTGGCCGGCGTGCAGGACGCTGACCCCGAAGCGGTTGGCCGCCTGCACCGCCAGCAGGGTGCGCGAGCCGCGGTCGAGGCAGGCCAGCATCAGCATCGGCTCGATCGACAGTGAGCTGACCGCGTTGGCGGTTGCGCCGGCCGGCCCGTCCGGGCCGGCAGCGGCGACCACGGTGACGCCGGTGGGCAGCATCCCCATCGCGGCGCGGAAACGGTCGGGGTCGGGGTCACTCATCGACCCTGGACAATATGATGCGCGCCGCGTGCGACCTGCAATTGCCATAGGCCTGGCCGTCGCGGCCGCCCTCTCCCTTGCCGCCTGCGGCTTCGGCGAAGAGGGGATCTCGATCTCCAAGGGCAACCCCGACTACAACGGGGCCGTCCTCTTCGCGACCCACTGCTCGGGCTGCCACACGCTGGACGCCGCCGGCGCCCAGGGGACCGGCAACCGCAGCGTCAGGACGCAGGGGCCGAGCCTCAACCAGCGAAGGGAGACCTACGCAGATGCTCTCTTCGCGATCCAGAACGGCGGCTTCTCCGGCGCGATCATGCCCCAGAACATCGTCGTCGGCTCCGAAGCCGAAGCGGTGGCGCGCTTCGTCGCCAAGTACGCCGGCGAAGAAGCCGAAGAATCGCCGCGCCCCGAACAGGAATCGCCCTAACTCCCCCTCGCGATGCTCGACCTGAAGCTGATCCGCTCCGACCCCGAGCGGGTCAAGGCGGCGCTGGCGCGCCGCGGCGCCGCCGGCGAAGTCGACGAGCTGCTCGCGCTCGACGCCCGCCGCCGCGAGCTGCTGCCCCGGATCGAGGGCGCTCAGGCCGAGCGCAAGACGCTCTCCAAGCAGATCGGCGAAGCGAAGCAGCGGGGCGAGGGGGCCGAGGAGCCGATGCGCGCCGTCCAGGCCCTGAAGGAGACGATCGAGGCCGGCAAAGCCGAGCTGGAGAAGGTCGAGGCCGAGCTCGAGCGAGTCGCCGCGGCGCTCCCCAACCTGCCCGATCCCGACGCCGCCGACGGGATGACCGAGGAGGACGCGGTCGTCGTCCGCGAGGTGGGGGAGAAGCCGAGCTTCGACTTCGAGCCGCGCGACCACCTCGAGATCTGCGGCGAGCTGGGGTTGATCGAGATGGAGGCCGGGGCGCGCCTCTCCGGCTCGCGCTTCGCCTACATCAAGGGCGACCTGGTGCTGCTCGAGCTGGCCCTGGTCCGCTTCGCCCTCGACCTGGTCCGCGCCGAGGGCCACGAGCCGGTCGTCCCCCCGGTCCTGGTCCGCGAGGAGGCGCTCTACGGGACCGGCTTCCTGCCCGGCGACCGCGACCAGATCTACGAAGTCCCGAAGGACGAGCTGTTCCTCGTCGGCACCTCGGAGGTCGCGCTCGCCGCCCTGCACGCCGACCAGATCCTCGAGGCGGAGCGGCTGCCGCTGCGCTACGCCGGCTTCTCCACCTGCTTCCGCCGCGAGGCCGGCGCCGCCGGCCGCGACACCCGCGGCATCTTCCGCGTCCACCAGTTCGACAAGGTCGAGATGTTCTCGTTCGTCGAGCCGTCGCGGTCGGCGGCCGAGCACGAGCGCCTGCTGGCGATCGAGGAGCGCATCCTCGGCGAGCTCGAGATCCCCTACCGGGTCGTCAACGTCGCCGCCGGCGACCTCGGCGCTCCGGCCGCGAAGAAGTACGACTGCGAGGCGTGGATCCCGAGCCAGGGCCGCTACCGCGAGCTGACCTCGTGCTCGAACACGACCGACTACCAGGCGCGACGCCTCAGTTGTAGGTACCGGCCTGCCGATAACGAAGCACCGCAGCCAGTGCATACGCTGAACGGAACCGCGGTGGCCGTGGGAAGGACGATGATCGCGCTGATCGAGAATCGCCAGCAGCGGGACGGCGGGTTCACGCTACCCAAAACTTTGCATCCCTACGGCGCCCCTGAGAGGATTGGACCATGAGCTCCAGTGTGCGCGAGGCGAGGCGGGTCGTCCTCTGCGACGACCACGAGATCGTCCGCGAGGCGATCAAGGCGCGGGTGGCGAACACCAACTCGCTGCAGATCGTCGGCGAGGCGGCCGACGGCCGCGGCGTGGTCGACGTCGTCAAGGAGCTCGAACCCGACGTCCTGATCATCGACGTCGAGCTGCCCAAGCTCGACGGCATCGAGGCGACCAAGGCGGTGCTCAAGGCCCGGCCGCGGACCAAGGTGATCGTCTTCACCGCCCACGCCCAGCCCGACCTGCTCGCCCTGGCGCTGCGGGCCGGCGCCTCCGGCTACGTGCTGAAGTCGGCCCCGGCCGAGGACATCGCCCGCGCGGTCAAGGCGGTCACCGCCGGCGGCACCTTCCTCGGCGGCGACTTCGCCGGCGGCAAGCCCTCGGAGGTCGAGAAGCTGCTGCTGCTCTCGCCGCGCGAGCGCCAGATCCTCGAGCTGCTGGCCGAGGGCCTGCGGGTGAAAGAGATCGCCGAACGGCTCGCGCTCAGTCCGGCGACCGTCCACACCCACGTCCGCAACGCGATCAAAAAGCTCGAGGTCGACACCCGCACCGAGGCGGTGGCGCTGGCCGTCAAATTCAGCTATCTGGGCGCCGGCGGGCGGGCATAGGCAACCGCCTCCCCGGCTCTCGCGGGACCCGGAGAATCAGATCTGGAGGGGTCCCGCTCACGCGTCCGGGGGCGGCTGGAGCTCCAGCGCGCAGCCGTTGATGCAGTAGCGCTGTCCGGTCGGACCGGGGCCGTCGTCGAAGACGTGCCCGAGGTGGGCGTCGCAGTGCTTGCAGACGACCTCGGTGCGGCGCGTGAAGAGGCTGTTGTCGGGGCGCAGCTCGACGTGCTCGAGGTTGGCCGGCTCGGTGAAGCTGGGCCAGCCGGTGCCGGAGTCGAACTTCGTCTCGGAGGAGAACAGCTCGGCGCCGCAGCAGACGCAGCGGTACATCCCCTCGCTCTTCTCGTCGACGTAGGGCCCGGCGAAGGCGCGCTCGGTGCCGGCCTTGCGCGTCACCTCGTACTGCTCCGGGGTCAGCTGCTCGCGCCACTCCTCGTCGGTCTTCTCGATCTTCTCCATGGGTCAAGGGTAGAGGGCGTCGGGGGTCGTCTCCTCAGTGCCCAAACCCCGCCTTCGGCGGGGTTGATGATGTGCCGCTTCGCGGCAGGAGTCACTCTGCGGCGCCCGCTTCGCGAGGCACTGAGGAGACGACTCCCGACGCCCTTACGATGCCGCGGATGTCAGAAGCGTTTTACGAGGTAGCTGATGGGGGGTTCGTGGCCACCGAGCTGACGCGGGGGCCTTGGGATCCCGGGGCTCAGCATGCTGGGCCGCCTTCGGGGTTGCTGGGGCGGGCTATCGAGCGGGTGCCGGGGGGCGAGGGGTTTCAGATCGGGCGGGTCGTGTTCGAGATCCTGCGGCCGGTGCCGATCGGGCCTGTGCGGGTCGAGGCCGAGGTGGTGCGGCCGGGGCGGAGCGTGCAGATGATCGAGGCTTCGCTGTCGGCGGGCGGCGAGGAGGTGATGAAGGCTCGGGCCTGGCGGCTGCGGACCCATCCGGTCGAGATTCCGGACGATGTGCTCTCCACGCCGCAGGCGCCGCCCGGGCCGGAGGAGGGGGCCCAGCCCGAGTTCTTCGAAACCGGGCAGTCGGTCGGGTACCACACGGCGATGGAATGGCGATCGGCCGGCGGCGGGTTCCTCGAGCCGGGGCCGGCGACGGTTTGGATGCGGATGGGATGTGAGCTTGTGGCCGGGGAGGAGCCGACGCCCTTGCAGCGGACGCTGGTTGCCGCGGACGTGGGGAACGGGATCAGCGCGGTGCTCGACTGGCGCCGCTATCTCTTCATCAACGTCGACCTCAGCGTCCACCTGGAGCGGATGCCCGAGGGCGAGTGGGTCTGCGTCGACGCGGTCACCCTGCCGCAGGCCACCGGCGTCGGCACCGCCGAGTCCGTCCTCTTCGACCAGCGCGGCCGCATCGGCCGCGCCGCCCAGGCGCTCCTGATCGCCGAACGCGACTGACAAAGCGACGTGCCCAGACTTGACCGCCACCATGGGTGGTCAACCCTGGGCACGTCAGCTCCGTCCCGGACGTGCCGGTGATTCAGTGCCCATATAGGGCCCCTAACTACCGGCACGTCCCACGAGGGATCGGCCGGGGGTGGAGATCGCGAGGGCGGTGGTGGCAGAGGAGACGACGGCGATCGCCGCCGCAAAGAGGAAGGCGCCCTCGTAGCCGGTGAGGGCCGCCGCCAGGCCGGCGAGCGGGGCGCCGACGCCGACGCCGGCGTCGAAGAAGGCGGTGAAGGTGCCGAGGGCGGCGCCGCGCCGCGTCTCCGGGATGCGCTCGACGACGATCAGCGAGAGCGAGGGGTAGAGCAGCGAGAAGGCGGCACCCATCGCCAACGCCCCGACCAGGGCCGCGACCAGGCTGTGCGCGATCCCGATCAGCGCCAGGCCGGCCGCCTCGCCCAGCGCCGCCACGGCCGCGACGCGGGCCGGGCCGATCCGGTCCGGGAGATCGCCGCCGATCAGCCGCGTCAGCACGACCATCGTCGCGAAGGCGCCGAAGACGGTCGCGCCGTGGCCGACGCCGCGCGCTTCGAGGTGCAGGACGACGAAGGCGGCGACCGTCGCGTAGCCGAGCGAGGCGAGGGCGAGGGCGGTACCCGGGCGCACCGCCTCGGGGGCGATCAGCGGATGGTGCTCGTCCTCGTGGGCGACCGGGTGGAAGGGGTCGGGTAGGCGCGAGGCGATCAGCGCCCCGGCCAGCGGCGAGGCGGCGGCGAAGAGCCAGACGAGCGTGTAGCCGGAGGCGTGGAGGAGCAGCTCGCCGACCAGCGGGCCGATGCTCAGCCCGGCCCAGACCGCGAGCCCGTAGAGGCCGATCACCCGCCCGCGCCGCCCCGGCGGCGCCAGGTCGACGATCCAGGCCGATCCCGCGGTGAAGACCGTGCCCTCGCCGGCGCCGAGGACAAGGCGCGCCAGGATCAGCCCGCCGATCCCGAGCGGCAGCAGGTAGAGGAGACCGGAGGCGGCGACGCCGAGCGCGCCCAGCAGCACCGCCGGCTTGCGCCCGCGCCGGTCGGCCAGGCGACCGGCGAACGGGCGCAGCAGCAGGCCGGTCACCGCGTAGGCGCCGATCACCACGCCGACCGCGACGTTGCCGGCGCCGAGCGGGCCGTGCACGTAGCGCGGCAGCACCGGCAGCACCGCGCCGACGGCGACCAGCGCCGAGAAGGTCACCGCGAACACCCCGGCGAAGGCGACGCCTGGCCGCTCCACGGCGGGCCTCGCCGCGGACGTGACGCTCATAGGAGCACCCCCGCTCCGCTGTTCCCTTTCGAGGAATAGCGGGGCAAGGGAACAGTGGGAGCTGAGACGGGGCGGCTCATTGCCGCGCCAGCTCGGCGAGGCTCTCGACCACGTAATCGGGTGGCGGGGCCGCGCCCTCGGCCTGCTCGCGCGAGGTCGCCCCGCTCAGCGCCAGGATCGTCTCCAGCCCCGCTCGCCGGCCGCCCTCGACGTCGGAGGAGACCCGATCCCCGACCATCGCCACCCGCTCGGCGGCGGCGATCCGCTCACGCGCCGTCTCGAACAGGTAGCGCTCCGGCTTGCCGCCGATCTCGGCTGTGGCGCCACTCGCCGTCTCGACCGCGGCCAGCACCGACCCGGTCCCCGGCCAGGCGCCACCCGGCATCGGCATCGTCGGGTCGCGGCTGGTCGCGAACAGCGCCGCCCCGCGCTGCAGCGCCAGCGTCGCGGTCAGCAGCTCCTCGTAGTCGAAGCCGCGGTGCCCGGAGACGATCACGAGCCCGGCCGCGCGGGCCTCCTCGCCTTCGACGAGCTCCAGCCCCGTGGCGGCGATGCTCTCGTGGAAGGCCGGGGCGCCGATCGCGAAGGCGGTGGCGCCCGAGCCGACCCGCTCGGCCGCGAGCCGCGCCGTCGCCTCGCCGGCGGTGACGACCCGATCGTCGCCCACCGCCACCCCGGCCTGGCGCAGGCGCTCCGCGTAGGCCGACGGCGACTTGCCGGGGTTGTTGGTGACGAAGACGATCTCCTTGCCGGCCTCCAGCAGCGAGCGCAGCGCCTCGGCCGAGCCGGGAACCATCTCCCGCCCGACCCAGACGACCCCGTCGAGGTCGATCAGAAACCCGTCGAATTCGTCCGCCAGCGCCATCCGGACGCCCAGGCTATTAGGAGACCGTTGCACCAGGGCCTATCCCGGTAGGGGTGGAATGTCTTGTACTTTTTCGCGGCGGACTATCGTCGGTAGCCAGGGACGCGGCTCGAAAAAGTTAAGTGGAACCCCTACCGGGATAGGCCCTTCAACCAATGGGGTCGATACGGTGCGAGCCGTGAGCGCGAACGGGCAGGTGGTCATCGCCGAGGGCGTCTCGCGCCGCTACGGCGAAGGCGAGGCGGCGGTCGACGCTCTGATCGACGTCAGCGCCGCCTTCGACCGCGGTCGCTTCACCGCGATCATGGGCCCTTCCGGCTCGGGCAAGTCGACCCTGATGCACATCCTCGCCGGCCTCGACCGGCCGACCGCCGGCAGCGTCCTGCTCGACGGCGAGGAGATCACCGGCCTCGACGACGCCGAGCTGACCAGGCTGCGCCGCGACAAGCTCGGCTTCGTCTTCCAGTTCTTCAACCTGCTGCCGGTCCTCACCGCCGAGGAGAACCTGGTGCTGCCGCTCTCGATCGCCGGCCGCAAGCCCGACCGCGAGTGGCTCCAGCAGTTGATCGCCACCGTCGGCCTCGAGGACCGCCGCACCCACCGGCCCGCCGAGCTCTCCGGCGGCCAGCAGCAGCGCGTCGCGGTCGCCCGCGCGCTGGTCTCCAAACCGGCCGTCGTCTTCGCCGACGAGCCGACCGGCAACCTCGACTCGAAGTCCAGCGGCGACGTCCTGCGGCTGCTGCGCCAGGCGGTCGACGAGTTCGGCCAGACGGTGATCATGGTCACCCACGACCCGGCCGCCGCCGCGCACGCCGACCGGCTGATCACCCTGCGCGACGGCCGGGTCGTCCACGACGCGGTCCCGGGCTCGGCCGACGACGTGATCGAGCTGATGAAGCGGATCGACTGAGGCGGGGCACCGGTGACGGGCCTCGCCCTCAAGAGCCTCTGGGCGCGCAGGTTCCGCGCCCTGGCGACGACCTTCGCCGTCGTCCTCGGCGTCGCCTTCGTCGCCGGCTCCTACGTCCTCACCGACACGATCTTCGCCGCCTTCGACGAAATCTTCAGCGAGTCGCTGACCGGGACCAGCGTCGTCGTCACCGCCGAGAACCCGGTCGAGCAGGAGAACGGCGAAGTGCCGACGATCGCGGCCTCGCTGCTGCCGCGGGTGCAGAGGACGCCGGGAGTGCGGCTGGCCGCCGGCGCGATCTTCACCCCGGGTGGCTTCTTCGACGCCGAAGGAGACAAGATCGGCAACAAGTTCGCGCCCAAGTTCATCTCCTCGACCCTGCCCGACGGGCTCGAGTCGCTCACCTACCTGGAAGGGCACCCGCCGCGCGGCCCGGCCGAGGCCTCGCTCGACAAGGCGGCGGCCGAAAGCTCCGGCCTGCGGCTCGGCGAACGGATCAGGCTGATCGGCCAGGGCAGCGCCCGCTCGTTCCGCCTGGTCGGCTTCACCCGCCTCGGCGGTGCCTCCTTCGGCGGCGCCAGCATCGCCCAGGTGACGCTGCCGGCAGCGCAGCGGCTCACTCACAAGCGCGGCCGCTTCGACCAGATCTCGGTCGCCGCCGCCGGCGGGGTCTCGGCGACGGCGCTGAAACGGCGCATCGGGCGCGAGATGCCGGCCGGGATCAGGGTCGAGACCGCTCAGGAGAGCGCCGACCGCAGCTCGGAGGAAATCCGCGAAAGCCTCGGCTTCCTGCAGACCTTCCTGCTCGTCTTCGGCTTCGTCGCGATCCTCGTCGGCTCCTTTCTGATCTTCAACACCTTCTCGATCACCGTCGCCCAGCGGGTGTCCGAGTTCGGGATGCTGCGGACGCTCGGCGCCTCGCGGCGGCAGATCCTCGCCGCCGTCGTCGTCGAGGCGCTGGCGATCGGCCTACTCGGGGCGCTGATCGGCATCGCCGGCGGCTTCGTCGCCGCCCTCCTGCTCAACGGCCTGCTCGAACTGTTCGAAGTCGACCTGCCGACCACCGGCCTGGTGATGGAGTCGCGCACGGTCGTCGTCGGCCTGCTCGTCGGCATCGTCGTCACCGTCCTCTCCTCGCTGGTGCCGGCCCTGCGCTCGACCCGGGTGCCGCCGATCGCCGCCCTCCAGGCCTTCGCGCCGCCCGTCACCCGCCGCCGCCGCGCCGCCGTGCTCGTCGCCTCGCTGCTGCTCGGCGTCGCCGGCCTGGCGGCGGTCCTGATCGGGCTCTTCGGCGGGGCCGAAGCCGGGACCGCCGCGGCGCTGATGGGCGGCGGAGCGGTGGTCATCGTCTTCGCCGTCTCGCTCTTCAGCCCGCGCCTCGTCCCGCCGCTGGCGACGGTCGCCGGCTGGCCGCTGGAGCGGCTGCGGCGGCTGATCGGCCGGCTGGCGCGGGAGAACGCGCAGCGCAACCCGAGCCGCACCGCGGTCACCGCCGCGGCGCTGATGATCGGCCTCGCCCTGGTCGCCTTCGTCACCGTCTTCGCCGCCGGCCTGAAGAGCTCGGTCGCCCGGGTCGTCGACGAGAACTTCGCCGGCGGGCTGGTGATCGAGAACAGCGACGGCTTCTCGCCGATCCCGGCCGGTGCGGCGGCGGCGGCGCGCAAGCTGCCCGGGGTCGAATCCGTGGCGACGATCCGCTCGGCGCAGGCGAAGCTGCTCGGCAGCGGCGCCGGCGCCCGCGTCTCGGCGCCGAGCCGCGGGATCGGCGACGCGGTGAAGATCGAATGGAAGCAGGGCGGGCCCGCGACCCTGCGCAGCCTCGCCGACGGCCAGGCGGTTCTCTCCGACTCCTTCGCCTCCGAACACGGCCTCGAAGTCGGCGAGCGCTTCCGCCTCCTCAGCCAGACCGGGGCGCGCCCCGCCTTCACCGTCGCCGGCACCTTCTCCGCCAAGCTCGGCGTCTTCGGCAGCATCCTCGTCACCCAGGCGGCGATGGCCCGCCGGTTCGGCCAGACCGAGGACACGATCGACTTCGTCGAGACCGAACCGGGGGCGAACGCCGCCAAGGTCCAGGCGCTGCTGACGGCGGGCGCCGAACGCGCCTTCCCGACCGCGGAAGTGCTCAACCAGCAGGAACTGAAGGAAAGCCGCGAAGAACAGGTCGACCAGCTCGTCAACCTCGTCTACGCGCTGCTGGCGATGGCGATCGTGATCTCCCTCTTCGGGATCGCCAACACGCTGGCGCTCTCGATCCACGAGCGGACGCGCGAGCTGGGGATGCTGCGGGCGATCGGGATGTCGCGCCGCCAGGTGCGGACGATGATCCGCTACGAGGCGGTGATCACGGCGCTGATCGGGGCCATTCTCGGCATGGTGCTGGGAGTGATCTTCGCGGCGCTGATCTCACAGCCCTTGAAGGACGAAGGCTTCACGCTGTCCTACCCGATCGGCTCCCTGGCGATCCTGCTGATCCTCGCCGGACTGGCCGGCGTCGTCGCGGCGATCGCGCCGGCGCGGCGCGCGTCCCGGCTCGACGTGCTCGACTCGCTGCACTACGAGTAAGCCGAGGCGCGGCGCGGCGCGGCGCATATCTGCGTCCTCGCCCGCTCGCGTGCAAGGCACGCCACGAGGGACCAGCCGGCCCGCGGTCAGCCGTATCGAGCACGACCAGGTCTCGCCCACGGCGAAGTTGCCACCGAGCCGGCCGCACCGGCCGATCGCGGCGACCCCCCGATCCCGCTCAGCCGCAGCCGGTGTTGTTGCCGCAGCTGCTGCACGTGTAGCAGGAGCCCGTGCGCTGCATCATGCCGCCGCACTGCTCGCAGGCCGGGCCGAGGTCGAGGCCTGACATCTTCGCCGGGACGACCGGCGGGGTTTCGGTGAAGGCCTCTCCAGCCGGGACGCCCTCGCCGCCGGACGCCTTCGCCTTCTCGACGCCGTTGCCGCCGTTCGCCGGGCCGGCGGTGTCGCCGGTGGCGATCCCGAGGCCGAGCTGGGTCGTCTCCGCCTCGCGCTTCGCCCGCACCTCGGTGGTGAGGATCCCGAGGTCCTCGAGCGTGTCGGTGTCGTCGATGAAGCGGCTGGCCAGCCAGCGCATGATGTAGTCGGGCAGCGATTTGGCGAACGGGATCTCCGGGTTGCCGGTGATCCCCTCCGGCTCGAAGCGCATGTAGCTGAACTTGCGCACGAAGACCTCGAGCGGCACGCCGTACTGGAGGCCGATCGAGATCCCCGTCGCGAAGGCGTTCATCAGCCCCCGCATCGTCGAGCCCTCCTTGCCGATGTCGGTGAGGAAGATCTCGCCGACCGAGCCGTCCTCGTACTTGCCGGCGGTGATGTAGCCCTCGTGGCCGGCGATCGAGAACTTGTGGGTGATCGACTCGCGCTCGCGCGGCATCTTCTTGCGCACCGGGCCGGCGGGCGCCTCCTCGGCGGCCTCGGCCCGCTTCTCCTCCCGGGCTTCGGTGCGCAGCGCCTGCGCCGTCTTCGAGCCGTCGCGGTAGATCGCCAGCGCCTTCAGGCCGCCCTTCCAGCCGCGCGTGTAGGCGTCGGCGATGTCCTCGACGGTGGCGCTCTGCGGCAGGTTGACCGTCTTCGAGATCGCCCCTGAGATGAACGGCTGCGTCGCCGCCATCATGTCGATGTGGCCGGTGTGGGAGATCGCCCGCTCGCCGACCGCGACGTCGAAGACCGGCAGGTGCTCGTCCTTCAGCCCCGGCGCGCCGATGATCGTCGCGTTCTCGGCGACGTAGGCGTCGATCTGGTCGACCTCGGCGTCGCCGTAGCCGAGCGTGCGCAGCGCCAGCGGCACCGAGCGGTTGACGATCGTCATCTTCCCGCCGCCGACCAGCTCCTTGAACTTGACCAGCGAGAAGTCGGGCTCGATCCCGGTCGTGTCGCAGTCCATCAGGAAGCTGATCGTCCCGGTCGGCGCCAGCACCGTCGCCTGCGCGTTGCGGTAGCCGTGCTCCTCGCCCAGCTCGACCGCCTCGTCCCAGGCCCGCCGCGCGGCCTCCAGCAGCTCGCCCTTGACCCCGCTCCCGTCGACGTCGTAGGCGGCGTCGCGGTGCATCCGCATGACCCCGTTGTGGGCGTCGCGGTTGCGCGCGTACTCGTCGTAGGGCCCGGTCGCCCCGGCGGCGATCTGCGCCGACTGGCGGTAGGCGCGGCCGGTCATCAGCGCGGTGATCGCGGCGGCGACGTTGCGGCCCTCGCCGGAGTCGTAGGGCAGCCCGTCGGACATCAGCAGCGCGCCGAGGTTGGCGTAGCCGAGGCCGAGCTGGCGGAAGGCGTTGGCGTTGGCGGCGATCTCCTCGGTCGGATACGAGGAGAAGCCGACGACGATCTCCTGGGCGAGGAAGAGGACGTCGACCGCGTGCTCGAAGTCCTCGACGTCGAAGCTGCCGTCGGGGCGGCGGAACTTCATCAGGTTGAGCGAGGCGAGGTTGCAGGCCGAGTCGTCGACGTGCATGTACTCGGAGCAGGGATTAGACGCATTAATTCGACCGGACTCCGGGCAGGTGTGCCAGCGGTTGATGATCGTGTCGTACTGGACGCCGGGGTCGGCGCAGCGCCAGGCGGCGTCGGCGATCTCGTTCATCAGCTCGCGGGCTTTGACGGTCTTGATCACGCGACCGTCGACGCGACCGGTCAGATCCCAGTCCTCGCCGCTCTCGACCGCCTCCATGAACTCGTCGGTCACCCGCACCGAGTTGTTGGCGTTCTGGTACTGGACCGAGGCGAATGCCTCCGAGTCGAGGCGCATGTCAAAGCCGGCTTCGCGTAGCGCCAGCGCCTTCTCCTCCTCCCGTGCCTTGCACCAGATGAAGTCCTCGATGTCGGGATGGTCGACGTCGAGCACGACCATCTTTGCCGCTCGCCGGGTGCCTCCGCCGGACTTGATCGCGCCAGCCCAGGAGTCGGCGCCGCGCATGAAGCTGACCGGACCAGAGGCGATCCCGCCTTTGGATAGATGCTCCATCGAACCGCGGATCTTCGAAAGATTGATCCCCGATCCGGAGCCACCCTTGAAGATGATCCCCTCCTTGGTGTTCCAGTTGAGGATCGACTCCATGTTGTCCTCGACGCTGAGAATGAAGCAGGCCGAGGCCTGCTCCTCCCCCGGCTTTCTCCAGCCGATGTTGAACCAGACGGGGCTGTTGAAGGCGGCACGCTGGTTGACCAGGATCGACGCCAGCTCAGCCTCGAAGGTCTCGGCGTCCTCCCCGGAGGCGAAGTAGCCCGCCTCCCGGCCCGCCTCTGCGATGCGCCCGGCAACCCGCCCAACCATCTGTTTCACGGATCGCTCGCGCTCCTCGCTGCCGAGCTGCCCGCGGAAGTACTTCTGGGCGACGATGTTGGTCGCGTTCTGCGACCAGCTCTTCGGGAACTCGACCCCGCGCTGCTCGAACACCGGGTCGGCGGGATCGCCGATCACGGCGTCGCGGATCTCCCACTCGACCTCGTCGAAGGGATGGGTCCCGGGCGAGGAGAAACGGCGTTCGACGGCGAGGCCCTCGAGACCGTTTCTACTGGTGCTGGCTGCGGTCTGGGACATCGAACTTCTCCTCTCGGGCGGCTTTAAGGGGGAGCTGCCCAGGATCGTCAACGGTTCGGACGTACTTCGTGTCGCGCGACCCCGCAAAAGCCGCGAATTTCACGAGTCTCGGGTCTTCGCCCTCTATGGTGACAAGGGAACGATGCGGGCGCAGGCGGCGAAAAGAGCGGAATCTGCAAAGGAAGCTGCAAGCGAGGCGGTCGCCGCGGTCAAGCCGAAGCTGCGCGGCGTCTCGCACCAGTGGGCCTTCGTCGCCTCGCTCTTCCTCGGCGCCGGCCTGATCGTCGTCGCGAAGACGCCGAAGGCGACGCTGGCGGTCGCGATCTACGCGGTCAGCCTCTCGGCCCTGCTCGGCACCAGCGCCCTCTACCACCGGGTCAACTGGAAGCGGCCGGAAGTGCGGCAGTGGATGCGCCGCCTCGATCACTCGATGATCTTCTTCCTCATCGCCGGCACCTACACGCCGTTCGCCCTGCTCGTCCTCAGCGGCCCGCTCGCCGACGCGATCCTCGTCGTCGTCTGGATCGGGGCGATCGCCGGCGCCGTGGTCGAGACGATCTGGATCGACCACCCGAAATGGGTCGCGGCGCTGATCTACATGTCGCTCGGCTGGGTCGCCGTCGCCGCCTTCCCGGAGCTGTGGGTCGACATGGGCGTCGCCGGCACCCTGCTGGTCGCCGCCGGCGGCCTCTTCTACACGGCCGGCGCGGTCGTCTACGCGACCCAGCGCCCCAACCCCAACCCGCGAGTCTTCGGCTACCACGAGATCTTCCACGCCCTCGTCATAGCCGCCGCCGCAGCCCACTTCTCAGCAATCGCGTTCTTCGCGCTGCCGGCGGCCTGACCCGATCGCGCTAAGCCGCGCTAAGCGGCGGCTACCAGCTCGGCCAGGGCTAACGGTCGACTTAATCGGGCTATGGCCGAATAAGTCGACCCGATCAGGCGAGTGCCGCCGCCGCGCGCTCCTTCGCCGCCTCGATCAGCGCCAGCACCCGCGTCTCCTCGCCGGCCCGCAGCAGCGCCACCGGGTCGGGGTCGCCGTTGACGATCCCCTCGAAGAACTCCTTGCGGTCCCGGTAGGTCGGCAGCGTCCCCTTCGCCCAGCCGCGGGCTTCGTTGAGGATCACCGCCAGGCGCGCGTACTCCTCGCCGAACAGCTCTGCGATCTCGCGCTTCATCCGCTTCGCCAGGGCGGGCGAGGCGCCGGCGGTCGAGATCGCGATCGCCAGCGGCCCGCTGCGGACGATCGCCGGCAGGATGAAGTTGCAGAGCGGCGGCACGTCGACCACGTTGACCAGCATCGCCCGCCGCTCGGCGTCGTCGAAGACGCCGATGTTGACCTCGCTGTCGTCGGTCGCGGCGATCGCCATGAAGGCGCCCTCCAGGTCGGCGGCGCCGGCGTAGGCCCGCTTCTCCCACTCGATCGACCCCTCCGCCGCCAGCGACTCCAGCTCCGGGTGGGCCACCGGTGCGATCAGCCGCACGTCGGCGTCGCAGGCGAGCAGCCCCTCGACCTTCTCGAGGCCGACATCGCCGCCGCCGATCACCAGGCAGCGCCGCCCCGCCGTCTTCAGGCAGGCGATGTAGAAGGGGGTCTCCAGCATGTCGCGCACGCATGACTGGTCGCAGATCCCCTTGCGGAGCTGGCAGACGCACTCCTTGCCGGCGTAGGCCTGGACGGGCATCGGGAGACGAAGGTTAGAGGGAGTCCAGCGTCAGCCGCAGCCCCTCCGCAAGCCCGACCTCCGCCCGCCAGCCCAGCTCGCGCTCCGCCCGCGCGGGGTCGATCGAGATCCGCTGCACCTCGCCGGTCCGCGGCGGCGCGGACTCGGGCTCGAAGTCCTCGGCGCCGCCCAGCTCGCCGAGCCGAGCCGCCAGCTCCAGCACGTCGGTCTCCAGCCCGGTGCCGACGTTGATCGCGCCGCCGGCCCGCGATCCCGCCGCGGCCAGCATCGCCGCCACCACGTCACCCACATATATGTAGTCGCGGGTCTGCCTGCCGTCGCCGTAGACGGTCGGCCGCCCGCCGGCCCGCAGCTTGCCGCAGAAGATCGCGATCACGCCCGCCTCGCCGAGCGGGTCCTGGCGCGGCCCGTAGACGTTGCCGAGCCGCAGGCTCACCCCGCAGAGGGCGTAGAGGCGCTCGTACAGCGCCAGGTAGCCCTCGGCCGCGAACTTGCTCTGGCCGTAGGCGGAGAACGGTTCGATCGGCGCGTCCTCGCCGAGCGGCAGCGCCTTGCCCTCGCCCTCACCGTAGATCGCCCCGCCGGTGGAGGCGAAGACGACCCGCCCCGCGCCGCCGCCCCGCGCCGCCTCGAGCACGTTGGCGGTGCCGCCGACGTTGATCGCGGCGTCGAAGGCGGGGTCGGCGAGCGACCTGCGGACGTCGATCTGCGCCGCCAGGTGGAAGACGGCCTCGGGCCGCCTCGCCGCGACGACGCCCGCCAGCGCGTCCGCCTCGCGGATGTCCAGCTCGACCAGCTCCGCGCCCGCCGCCAGCGCGCCGTCGAGGTTCTGGCGCCGCCCGGTCGAGAGGTCGTCGACGACCGTCACCTCGTCGCCGCGCGCGAGCAGCGCGTCGACCAGGTTCGAGCCGATGAAGCCGGCGCCGCCGGTGACCAGAGTCCGCATGGGCGCGCCGATCCTAAAAGGATCGGCGGACCGGGGCCGAGCGGAGCGGCCGAACGCCCCTGCTACCCTCGCCGCCCCGAATCAAGAGCTTCCTCTTCGCGGCCCCGTGAAGAATCGGATTGCGACACGGGACCGCTCCGCCTCAGCTATGCGACTGATCGTCACCGAGAAGAACAACAGCGCCAAGAAGATCGCCGACATCCTCGGCCGCGGCGAAGCGAAGGCGGACAAGACCTTCAAAGTCCCCTTCTACACCTGGACCGACGCCGACGGCCGCGAGCAGATGACGATCGGCCTCAAGGGCCACGTGCTCGGCCCGGCCTTCCCGGAGGGCTACTCGAACTGGCAGAAGACCGACCTGCACGAGCTGATCGACGCCGAGCTGATCAAGGAGCCGACCGACAAGAACGTCGTCAAGGCGATCAAGAAAGTCGCCAAGGAGGCCGGCGAGCTGGTGATCGCCACCGACTTCGACCGCGAGGGCGAGCTGATCGGCCTCGAGGCGCTGGAGGAGATGCTCGACGCCAATCCCGACCTCGGCTCGCGCGAGGGGACCCGCGACGGCAGCCTGAAGGTCAAGCGCGCCCGCTACTCGGCGCTGACCAGGGAGGAGATCGAGCGCGCCTTCGGCGACCTCGACGAGCTTTCCTACCCGCTGGCCAACGCCGGCGCCGCCCGCCAGGACATCGACCTGCTCTGGGGGGCGACGCTGACCCGCGCGGTCTCGCTCGCCACCCGCCGCTTCGGCTCCAACTTCCTCTCGGTCGGCCGCGTCCAGAGCCCGAGCCTGGGGCTGATCGTCGAGCGCGAGATCGAGCGCCGCGCGCACGTCGCCAAGCCCTTCTGGGAACTGCTCGCCAAGTTCCAGCACCCCGACGGCAGCTTCGAGGCCCACCACGCGACCGACAAGTTCTGGGAGAAGGCCGAGGCGGACGCGGCGCTCGCCGGCACCTCCAGCCCCGGCACGGTCACCGCGGTCACCGCGCGCAAGAACACGCGCAGGCCGCCGACCCCGCTCAACACCACCGCCTTCACCACCGACGCCTCGAGCCGCCTCGGCATCACCCCGGCCAGCGCGATGCGGGTCGCCGAGGACCTCTACATGGACGGCTTCATCTCCTACCCGCGCACCGACAACACCGTCTACCCGCCCTCGCTGCCGGTCCGCGAGCTGGTCTCCTCGCTGGTCCGCGTGAAGGAGTTCTCCGCCGCCTCCGGCCTGCTCGACCAGCCGCAGCTGAAAGCGACCCGGGGCAAGAAAGAGACGACCGACCACCCGCCGATCTACCCGACCCAGGCGATCCACCCGGGCGCGCTGGAGGGGCCGAAGAAACGCGTCTACGAACTGGTCGTGCGCCGCTTCCTCGCCACCTTCAGCCCGCCGATGATCACCGAGTCGACCCGGGCCGACATCGAGGCCGGCTCGCAGTCCTACTTCGTCCGCGGCTCGGTCGTCGTCGACCCCGGCTACGCGGCGATCTACACCTACGCCCGCTCGGCCGACGAGGAGATCCCGAAGCTGGAGGAGGGCCAGAAGCTCGACCTCGACGGCGAGCCGTGGCTGGTCGACAAGGAGACCCAGCCGCCGTCGCGGATCTCGCAGGGCAAGCTGATCGAGATGATGGAGGAGCTCGGGCTCGGCACCAAGGCGACCCGCGCCGACATCATCCAGAAGCTCTACGACCGCGGCTACGTCTACTCCAACCCGCCGATCCCCTCGGAGACCGGCGTCGCGATGTACGAGGCGTTCAAGACGTACGTGCCGCGGATGGCGACGGCGGAGATGACCGCCCAGCTCGAGGAGGAGATGGACCAGATCGCCGGCGGCGAGATGACCAAGGGCAAGGTGGTCGGCGACAGCCGCGACCTCCTGCACCGGACCTGGTCGGAGATCGAGGAGAGCCGCGAAGACCTCGCCAAGGTCGTCTGGAAGGGGATGGACGAGGACCGCATCCTCGGTCCCTGCAAGGTCTGCGAGGAAGCCGGCCGGACCAAGGAGGACGGCTCGCCCAACATGCTGCGGATCATCCGGGCGAAAAAATCGGGCAAACGCTTCGTCGGCTGCAGCGGCTGGACCGCCGACGACCCCGAGTCCTGCGACCAGACCTTCCCGCTGCCGCAGCGCGGCGACGTCTTCCGGCTCGAGGACCGTTGCTCGATCTGCGGCCAGACGCCGCGGCTCAAAGTCGTCCCCTTCCGCGGCCGCTCCTGGAACCTCTGCCTCAACGACGACTGCGAGTCGATGCAGGAGATGAAGAAACGCCGCGCCGAGCGCGAAGCGGCGAAGGCGGCGAAGGCGGCGATCGAGAAGCAGCCGCCGCCGGACGGCGCGGGGAACGGCAAGGCGAGCAAAGCCGACACCGGCACCCGCCGCCGCAAACGCCCCCGAGCCGCCAGCGCCAAATGAGATGACCCCCGTGCTCCGCTGTGCCTTATCCCTCCATGGGGGACCAAGGGAACAGCGGAACGGGGGCTGACGTGTTCGTTTCGCTGGAGGGGGTCGACGGCTCCGGCAAGAGCACGCAGGCGAAGCTGCTCGCCGAGGCGCTCGGCCCGGAGACGCTGCTGATCCGCGAGCCGGGGGGGACCGATGCCGCGGAGCGGATCCGCGACCTGCTCGCCGACCCGGCGCTGGAGATCGACCCGCTCGCCGAGCTGCTGCTCTTCTCGGCCGCCCGCGCCGATCTGCTCGCCCGCGTCGTGCGGCCGGCGCTGGAGGGCGGCGGCATCGTCGTCGCCGACCGCTTCGCCGACTCCAGCGTCGCCTACCAGGGCGGCGCCCGCGGGCTCGGTGCCAGCCATGTCCTCTCGCTGGTCGACACGACGATCGACGGCCTCTGGCCGGATCTGACCGTGTACCTGCGGATCGACCCCGAGGTGGGCCTCGGCCGCGCCGACGGCATGGACCGCTTCGAGGCCGAGGGCCTGGAGCTGCAGCGCGCGGTCGCCGAGGCCTACGACGAGATAGCGCAGATCGCGAGCGATCGCGTCGCCGTCGTCGATGCGTCCGGGACGGTCGACGAGGTCCACGCCCGCGTGATGGACGCCGTCCGTCAGCGAGTCCCCGATGCCGATTGATGCCTTTTCCCCACTATGAAGGGGACAATGCTGCAATCGACCTTGGCTCACCAGGCACGCGCGCAAGCTGCTTTGGAAGCAGCGCTGGAGAGCGGGCCTTCGCATGCGTACCTGTTCCGGGGACCTCGGGGAGCTGGTAAGCGGGCGGCGGCGCGGGCCTTTGCGGCGGAGCTGCTCGCGAGCGCCGCGGAGGAGCCGGAGGACGCGCGGCGGCGAGCGCTGCTGGACCCCTCGCCCCACCCCGACCTGGTCTGGCTGACGCCCAGCGGGGCGCAGCATCTGGTCGAGGATGTGCGCGAGCGGGTTATTCGCGCCGCCTCCTACCGGCCGTACGAGGGCGGCAAGCGGGTCTTCGTCGTCGAGGCGGCCGAGGCGATGCGCGACGAGAGCCAGAACGCGCTGCTGAAGACGCTCGAGGAGCCGCCCGAGTTCGTCCACCTGATCCTGCTCAGCTCCGAGCCCGCCGGCCTGCTGGAGACGATCTCCTCGCGTTGCCAGCCGATCGACTTCGCGCCGCTGCCGGTCGAGGCGGTCGAAGCGGCGCTTGGCGAGGGCGACCCCGGCGAGATCGCCGCCGCGGCGCGCCTCGCGGCAGGCGATGTCGAGTTGGCGCGGTTGCTGCTGAGCGAGCCGGGGAGGGAGGTCCGAGCCCAGGCCGAGCGGCTCGCCGCCGCGGCGTTCGGTGGCGGCGACGCCGAGGCCGCCGCCGTCCCGCCCTGGAAATCGCTCCTCACCGCCGCCGAGCAGGCCGGCGAGGACGCCGAAGCCGCCGCCCGCGAGGCGCTCGAAGCCGAGAAGGAGGCCGGCGTCAAGCGCTCCGCCCGCGACCTCGCCGACGAGGCCAAACGCGCCGGCCGCCGCCGCCGCACCGAGCTGCTCGACCTCGGCCTGTCCCTCACCGCCCTCTGGTTCCGCGACCTCGCCGCGGTCGCCGCCGGCGCCCCCGACGTCGCCTACAACCGCGACCGCCTCGACCGCCTGCGGTCCCAGGCCGCCGGCCTCGACCCGAGCCGCCCCCGCGCTGCCGCCGAGCTGGTCCAGGACACCCGCCGCCGCCTCGACCTCAACGTCTCCGAGGAGCTGGCCCTCGAAGCTCTCCTCGTCCGCCTCCACCGCCTGCTCGCCTGACGTGCCGGTGATTCAGTGCCCGTATAGGGGGTCTAACTACCGGCACGTTCCCCGTCGCGCTCCTGGCCGGCGGCCTGCTCGCGGGCCTTCTCCAGGGCTCGCTCCTGGGCCAGCCTGGTTATCTGGGCCGCCTGGCGCGACATGATCACGCTGAAGTTGAGCGCCAGGCCGAGCAGCAGCAGCAGCATGATCGAGAACAGGGCGACGTTGGTGTTGCGCACGCCCATCAGGTTGGCGACGACCCCGAGCAGGCCGGGGAAGGCGACGCCGGCCAGCATCGCCAGCCCGGCGAGCAGCCAGATCACGCTGTAGCGCTCCTGCAGGCTGTTGCGGCGGATCAGCTCGAGGATGAAGACCATGAAGGCGACGGCGATCGCCGCGGCGATGATCCGCGTCTGCGCGGTCAGGTGGACCGCCGGGCCCTGCGCGGCGAGCGCCAGCCCGCTCACCGCGCCGCCCTCGCCTTGCGCGGCCGGAACTGGCCGACCAGCAGCACGATCAGCCCCTTGAAGATGAAGAAGGCGGAGCGCAGCGGCGTCAGGAAGGAGCTGCCGCCGGCCCGCTCGAGCATCCGCACCGGCACCTCCTCGACCCGCAGGCCCTGGCGCACCGCGAGTTGAAGCGACTCGATCTCGGCGAAGTCCGGCGAGTAGTTCTCGCTGAACAGCTCCATCACGCGGCGGTTCGCGGCCCGCATGCCGCTGGTCGTGTCGGTGAAGCGCTGCCGCGTCGCCAGCGTCAGGAAGAAGCGGAAGACGCTGATGCCGATCCGCCGCGAGATCGTCGCCTTGTAGTCGTCGCCCGAGCCGCCGGGCGCATCGCCGTGCGCCGTGCCCCGCTCGCGGTAGCGCGAGCCGATCACCAGGTCGGCGCGGTCGGCGTAGACCTCCGCCAGCAGCCGCACCACCTCGGCCGGCGGGTGCTGGCCGTCGGCGTCGAGATGGGCGCAGTAGTCGTAGCCCTCGCGCAGCGCGAAGAGGTAGCCGGTCTGCAGCGCCGCCCCCAGGCCCTGGTTGAACGGCAGCGAGGCGACGGTCGCCCCCGCCGCCCGGGCGCTCGCCGCGGTGGCATCGGTCGAGCCGTCGTCGACCACCAGCACGTCGGCCCCGGGCAGGCACTCGCGCACCCCCGCGATCACCTCGGCGACCGAGCCGGCCTCGTTCCAGGCCGGGATGAAGACCAGCGTGCTCACGCGCCGATTCTCCCATGCCGTCTGGCGACGCCGCGCCGGGCGTGGAGCCGCGGGCGCCATTGTGTTAGTAAACCTTCATGAGACGGATCGGGATCAGACTCTGGCTGGTCGGCGCCTTCCTCGCCGTCTGCCTGATCACGGCCGGCGTCGTCTCCCTGTTCGGCGACCGGCCCCGGGCGGTGCTCGGCGCGATCGCCCTCGGCGGACTCTCCGGCTTCCTCATCGCCGTCGCCATCTCCCACCGGGTCACCCGCCTCTCCCGCGCCGCCGGGCAGCTCGCCGCCGGCGCCTTCGACACCCCGCTCGAGACCGGCGGCCGCGACGAGATCGGCGACCTCGCCCGCGCCCTCGACTCGATGCGCGCCTCGCTGAAGGAGAGCTTCGGCGTCCTCACCGCCGACCGCAACAAGCTGAAAGCGATCTTCGACGGCCTCACCGACGCGGTGATCGTCGTCGACGAGGACGGCGCCCTGCGCTTCTCCAACCGCGCCGCTGCGAAGCTGCTCGACCCGGCCGGCCTGCCGCCCGACCCGATGCTGCCCCACCTGAAGCGCGCGGCCGACCTCGGCTTCGCCGCCCACCCGGCGCTGCGGATCGGCGACCGCGCCTACGCGATGTCCGCCCGCGCCCTGCCGAAAGAGCGCGCCGTGCTCGTCCTCGCCCGCGACCGCACCGACGAGATGCGCCGCGAGCTGGCCGAAGCCGACTTCATCTCCAACGCGGCGCACGAGCTGCGCAACCCGCTGGCCGGGATCTCCAGCGCGATCGAGGTCCTCCAGGAGGGCGCCAAGGACGACCCGCAGGCGCTCGACCACTTCCTCGGCCGCCTCGCCGAGGACACCGAGCGGATGAACCGGCTGACCAAATCGCTGCTCACCCTGGCGCGGGTCGAGTCGATCGGCGCGGGGGAGACCGAGGTTGTCGACGTCGTCGCCGCGGTCGACGACTCGGTCGCCGCGGTCGAGGCGCCGGCGCACATCCGGGTCGGCGTCGAGGTCGAGCCGGACCTGGCCGCCAAGGGCGACCCGACCCTGCTGCGCCAGGTGCTGGTCGGGCTGCTGACCAACGCCTTCAAGCACACGCCGCTGCCCGGGCGCGTTACCGTTCGCGGCCGTCGCGACGGCGAGACGGAGGTGGTCTTGGAGGTGATCGACACGGGAACCGGGATTCCGGAGGCGGAGCTGGAGCGCGTCTTCGAGCGCTTCTACCGCCGCGACGAGTCGCGCAAGCAGGAGGGCTTCGGCCTCGGCCTGGCGATCGCCCGCCGCATGGTCAGCGTGATGGGCGGCGAGATCGGCGCCCGCTCCGTCGAGGGCCAGGGCAGCACCTTCTGGGTCCGCCTGCCCGTCGCCCAACCCAGTCCCACGCCGGTCGCATGAGCAGCGGCGCTCCACATAGGCGCGGTAGGCGCAGCCTCCCGACGAGCGTCCGCTGTGCCTTTGCCCTGTCATGCGCCGCCAAGGAGCAGCGGAAGGTTGTCTTGTGAGCAGCGGCCGCATCCTGATCGCCGACGACGAGCCCTCGGTCCGCGACTCGGTCGGCTACGCGCTGGCGCAGGAGGGCTTCGAGGTGACCGGCGCCGCCGACGGCGACGAGGCGGCCGCGCAGCTCGCCGACGGCATCCCCTTCGACCTGCTGATCCTCGACATCATGATGCCCGGGCCGAGCGGGCTCGACATCTGCCGCGAGGTGCGCTCCCGCAGCCCCGTGCCGATCATCCTCCTGACCGCCAAGGACGCCGAGGTCGACAAGGTGGTCGGGCTCGAGGTCGGCGCCGACGACTACGTCACCAAGCCCTTCTCGGTGCGCGAGCTGCTCGGCCGCGTCCGCGCCCAGCTGCGCCGCCGCGAGCTCGACCGCGCGCCGCTCTCCCAGGCGGTCAGGGTCGAAGCCGGCCCGGTGGCGATCGACCTCGTCCGCCACGTCGCCACGGTGCGCGGCGAGCCGGTCAACCTGACCCGCTCGGAGTTCCAGCTGCTCCGCCTCCTGGTCGGCCGCGCCGGCGAGGTCTTCCCCCGCCGTCAGATCATGGAGGAGCTGTGGCAGACCGAGTTCGACGGCGACGAGCGCGCCTGCGACGTCCACATCTCCAACCTGCGCCAGAAGGTCGAGCGCGACCCCCAGCACCCCGAGCTGGTCCTGACCGTGCGCGGCGTCGGCTACAAGTTCGAAGGCTGAACGGCGGCGTTGCAGAAAATTTACGTTCTGCGCGCCACACGTGCGGCCGAAGCCTTTACGGTGCAATGATGGACGCCATGCGAGAGAGCTGGACCGATGCCCGCCTTGACGCCTTCGTCGCCCACACCGACAGGCGCTTCGACACGCTCGAGCGTCGGGTGGACAACGGCTTCAACCGCGTCGACGCCGACCTGCGCGCGCTGCGCGAGGAGACGAAGGCCGAATTCGCGTCGGTTCGCGGTGAGATGAGCTCCCGTTTCGAGCGCGTCGAGAGCCGCATCGACGACCTTCACCGCACGCTGCTCCAGCTCGGCGGCGGGGCGATCGCCACGCTTGTGGTCGGCTTCCTCGGCGTCATCGCCACCCAGATGTAGCGAGCGTCGTTCCCGCCGCCCTGCTCCCCTGGGCGCAACTTGCGAAGCCGCAAAAGCGCCACTGGCCCCCGCGCGCCCTATGCGCGGTTTGCGGGCAAAAAGCGGCAGGACTTGACACCGGGTCGTGTCATGTGTCTTAATCTTGCCCATTGACGCACCGGCGTGTTTATTTTCTACACGCCAGTACCCAAATAAGGGTTACGGGCCGAAGGCCGTCGACGGGACACGGAGGAACCTAGGTGCGGTACCTGATCACGGGGGGGGCGGGGTTCATCGGCTCGCACTTGGCCGACGCCCTGGTCGCGCGCGGGGACAGCGTCCTCATCCTCGACGACCTCAGCACCGGCAGCCTCGAGAACGTCGTCGAAGCGATCGCCTCCGGCAGGGCGGAGCTCGTCGAGGGCTCCGCTTGCGACGAGGAGCTGGTGGACGACTGCATGCAGCGGGCGGACGCCTGCTTTCATCTCGCCTCCGCCGTCGGCGTCAAGCTGATCGTCGACCGCTCGGTCGAATCGCTGGGCCGCAGCGTGCGCGGCGCGCAGATCGTCACCGAGGGCGCCCACCGGCTCGGCCGGCGCCTGCTCTTCGCCTCGACCTCGGAGATCTACGGCAAGAACGGCAGCGACGCCCTGAACGAGCACTCCGACCGGGTCCTCGGCCCGCCCTCGATCGCCCGCTGGTCCTACTCGACCGCCAAGGCCTTCGGCGAGGCGATCTCGCTCGGCTACCACCGCGAGCGCGACTCCGACAACGTCGTCGCCCGCCTCTTCAACACCGTCGGGCCGCGGCAGACCGGCGCCTACGGGATGGTGCTGCCGCGCTTCGTCGGGCAGGCGATCGCGGGGGAGGACCTGACCGTGTACGGCGACGGCAGCCAGTCCCGCTGCTTCGCCCACGTCCATGACTCGACCCGCGCTCTGGTCATGCTGATGGACGAGGAGGGCGCGCGCGGCACCGCCTTCAACGTCGGCCGCTCGTCGGAGATCACGATCCTCGAGCTCGCCCGGACGGTGATCGAGCGAACCGGTTCCAGCTCGGGCATCCGCATGGTGCCCTACGAGGAGGCCTACGGCGAGGGCTTCGAGGAGCTCGGCCGCCGCCGCCCCGACACCTCGGCGCTCGAGCAGATGACGGGATGGAGCTCGACCCGCGGGGTGGAGGAGGCGATCGATGACGTCGCCGCCTTCGAGCGCCTGCGGGCTCGGCCGGCCGAGCCCGACAGCGATGCCGGCGCGGTGAGGGAGCAGCGCGCCGCCGCCGATCCCGCCCTCGACGGCTAGGCCGCGACCGTGTCCTGGAGCCTGCGCCTGGAGCTCGCCTTCCTCCTCGCCTGCGGCGCGGCCCTGCTGCTGACCCCGGCGGCGATCGCCCTCGCCCGCCGCAGCGGCTTCTACGACCATCCGGTCGGCTACAAGGGCCATCTCCGCCCCACCCCCTACCTGGGCGGGACCGCCGTGGTGGCCGCGCTGCTGATCTCGGCGGCGCTCTTCGGCCGCGCCGCCACCGCCTTCTGGCCGATCGCCGCCGGCGCCCTCGTCCTCTGGGCGCTCGGCACGGTCGACGACCGCTACGGGCTCGGGCCGCTGCCGCGGCTGGCGATCGAGGTCGCGGCCGGCGGCGCCCTCTTCGCCGCCGGGATCGGCTGGTCGGTCTTCGGCAGCGAAGCGCTCAACCTGGCCTTCACGATCGTCTTTGTGGCCGGCGTCGTCAACGCCTACAACCTGATGGACAACATGGACGGCGCGACCGGCGCGGTCGCCCTCGTCTCTGCCGCCGTGCTGGGCCTGCTCGCCGCGGTGCACGGGAACGCCGGGCTGGGGGCGATCGCCCTCGCCCTGGCGGGGGCGTGCGCGGGTTTCCTCCCCTTCAACCTGGCCTCGCCCTCGCGGATCTTCCTCGGCGACGGCGGCAGCGTGCCGATCGGCTTCGTCCTCGCGGCGACGATCATGGCCCTGCCGGACGGCGGGCGCCTCGGCTGGGCGCTGATCCCGCTCGCCGTGCTGCTGGTCGGCCTGCCGGCCCTCGACACCGCCCTGGTGATCGTCTCGCGCCGCCGCCGCGGCGCCGGCGTGTTCACCGGCGGCCGCGACCACCTGACCCACCGCCTGCGCGCCCGCCTCGGCTCCGCCCGCCGCGTCGCCCTGGCTCTCGCCACCGGGCAGGCCTTCGTCGTCGGCGCCGGCGCGGTTCTCTACGAATTCTTGCCCTCGATCGCGCTGGCGGGATCGCTTACCCTGATCGCCACGGGCGTCGCCGTCGTGGCGCTGCTCGAGTCCCCCGAATGGGCCCCAGCGGCAACCGAGACCTCGACCTAGCGTCCTGGACGCCAAGCGCCTCCGGGCGCCTGCGCGTCCTGCAGATCATCGGCCGCCTCAACATGGGGGGGCCGGCCCACGTGGCCGCCCTGCTCGGCGGCAGGCGCTTCGCCCCCGACCGCTACGACACCCTGCTCGTCCACGGCAGCCTCGCCCCGGGCGAGGCGTCGCTGGCCGACCTGGCGGAGGAGGAGGGCGCGACGATGCGCTTCCTCGGCGACCTGCAGCAGCCGGTCGACCCCCGTCGCGACGCGCGGGCGCTGCTCGAGCTGATCCGCCTGGCGCGGGCCTTCAAGCCGGACGTCGTCCACACGCACACCGCGAAGGCGGGCTTTCTCGGGCGCCAGGCGGCGCTCGCGGTCCGCCCGCGCCCGGCGATCGTCCACACCTACCATGGCCACATCCTCGAGGGCTACTTCGGCCCGGCGAAGTCCAGGCTCTACCTCGGGCTGGAGCGCGCCCTGGCCCGGGTCAGCGACTGCCTGATCGGGGTCAGCGAGGCGACGGTCGACGACCTCGTGCGCCTCGGGGTCGCCCCGCCGGCGAAGTTCAGGGTCCTTCCCCTCGGGCTCGACCTCGACCCCCTTGCCGAGCCCGATGACGAGCTGAGGCGCGAGTGCCGCGGCCAATTGCGGATCGGCGCGGACGAGATCCTCCTCGTCTTCGTCGGCCGCGTCGTTCCGATCAAGCGCCTCGACCTGCTCCTGCGGGCGCTGGCGCTGGCCAGGCAGACCGAGCCGCGCCTGCGGCTGGCGCTGATCGGCGACGGCGAGGAACGCCCGCGACTCGAGCGCCAGGCCGCCGAACTCGGCATCGCCGCCGACGTGCGCTTCCTCGGCTATCGCCGCGAGCTGCGGCCGCTCTTCGCGGCCGCGGACGTCGCCGTCCTCTCCTCCGACAACGAGGGCACGCCCGTTTCCCTGATCGAAGCGGCGGCGGCGGGGCTGCCCGCCGTCGCAACCGACGTGGGCGGGGTGCGAGAGGTCGTCGGCGAGGAGACGGGCATCCTGGTGCCGCGGGGCGACGCCTCGGCGTTGGCGAGCGCCCTGCTGCTCATGGCGGGCGACGCCGGGCGGCGGCAGAGCTGCGGCCGCGCCGCCCGGTGTCACGCGATCGACCGCTACGGCGCCGAGCGGCTGCTGAGCGACGTCGATGCGCTGTACAGGGAGCTGGTGGCGGCGCGGCGCTCGACCCAGCGGCCGGAATAGGCTCTAGCTGGACCGGCGGAAGCCGCCGGACGCGAGGCCGCGCAGCCTCCCGGAGCCGTTCTTCGACTCGCCCTCGCCGCCGCCGTTCTCGCCGCCGTAATAGCCGTAATAGCCGTAATAGCCGTAGATGCCGCCCGCCTGGGCTCCGGTGGCGACGCTGCCCAGCACGGTCCCCCCGGCCGAGTCGATCACCTGCTTGGCGCGCCGCACGGCCTCCTTCGGGGTCCGGTTCAGGCGCGCGACGAGCACGCTCCCGGCGACCTGGTTGAACAGCGGGATCGCGTCGCTGACGGCGAGCAGGCCGGGAGTGTCGATCACCACCATGTCGACCTCCTCGGTCAGCTCGGCGAGCAGGTTGCGCATCCGCTGCGATCCGAGCAGGACGGCCGGGTTCGGCGGCGGCGTCGCTCCGGGGAGGATTCGCAGGCGTCCGGCGCCGGTGTCGACGTAGACGAATGCCTCGTCCAGCGTCTTCTCGCCGACCAGCACCGAGTCGAGCCCGACGCTGGCCTCCTTGCCCAGCCGGGTCGCCACCTGGGGGCGGCGCAGGTCGCCGTCGATCAGGATCACGTCGCGTTCGTCCATCGCGTAGGCGAGCGCCAGGTTGATCGCGACCGTCGTCTTCCCGTCCTGCTGTACGGGGCTGGCCACGACCAGACTCGAGAGCGAGCGGTCGACGTTGAAGTAGGTGAGGCTCGCGCGCAGCGTCTGGAACGACTCGCGCACGTGCTGGCCCGGGGGGTGGCCCGGGAAGGCGTCGTCGGGGATCATCGCCAGCACCGGCGCCTCGAGCAGCTCCTCGAGCTCGCCGGGCTCGCGGATACGGCGGTCGAGGCGGTCGAGCAGCGGGGCGATCGCGGCCGCGATCAGGAGGGCCAGGATCAGCGCGATCACGGTGTTGCGCTTCGGTTGCGGCGAGATCGGAGCCGCGGCGGGAACCGCCGCTTCGATGACCGGCGTCGTCCCGGTTTGGCCCGCCTTGAGCAGGCGCAGCTGCTGCAGCTGCAGGGCCAGGGCTTCGCGGGACGATTCGCCGTCGGCGCCGGGTGCGCTCTGGGTCATCAGCGTTGCGATCGTCCGCTCGATCTGGCGGGTGGCGCTGGACGTGCGGGTCCCCGCGATGGCCCGGGCGAAGGCGTTGGCGATGCGCGCGGCTTCGTTCGGGTTCGAGCCCCGAGCGGTGATCGTGAGGAATTCGCCTTTGGTGTCGGCGGGATTCGTCGGCGCCACCGAGACGTGGCCCACCAGCCCCCTGGCAGCCGAGGGCGGCATCCCCAGCAGGCGAGCCGCCCGGCGGCCCACCAGGGTCGTCTTGATCAGGGTCTCCGCTTCGGCTATGCCCGAGCTTGACCTGATCTGGCTCGAGAACAGGGTCGACGCGTCCGCGGTCGCCTGCACGTCGATCGTCGCCTTGGACTGGTAGGTCTTCGGCAGCAGCGACGATCCGACATAGACGGCGGCCGGGATCACGATGACGATCGCCAGCAGCAGCCATTTGCGCCGCCACATCAGCCGCCCCCACTGGCGGATGTCGAGTCCATCCTGTCGTGGCTCGGTCACCGACAGCAGATTATATTGATCGCGGGCAGCGGCTATCGTCCTCGTGCAGGATGCCCCCTACCACCGACCAGAGCCTTCACGCCACGCTGGTGACGCTTGTGACGATCGCTTTTCTGGGTGGCGCGGTCGCCTTGCTGGTCAGCCGTTTGGGTCGCTCGAGGCCGGGGTTCGCCATCGGCCCGGCAGCCACGGTCGCTTTCGGCCTGCGTGTCGTCGCCTCCGGTCTCATCTCGCTCACGCCGGTGGCGCGAACCCTGCGCGGCGGCGACGAGCTCACCTTCCTGGGCAGGGCGAAGATGATCGCGGAAACCCCCCTGGGCTCCGGCGAGTGGACGCACGCGCTATTGCGCGAACTCCACGTCTACACCCTCGCGATTCAGCGTTACCTGTTCGACTCGCCGGAACTGGCGATGCGCGTGACCCAGGTCGGGATCGCCGTCATCGGGCTGGTGCTGCTGGCGGCCGCCGTCTATGAGCTGGCCGGGCCGAGGGCGTCCGTGCTGGCGATGTGGCTCCTCGCCTTCGAGCCGGCCAGCATCTTCTTCTCCAGCCTCCTGCACAAGGAGGCGAACATGCTGCTGGCGATCGGGCTCGTCGCCCTCGGCGGAGCGAAGATCTGGAAGCGCGGGGAACCGCGCTACCTGGTCGCGATCGTCGTCGGCTGCCTGATCGCCGTCGCCACGCGCCACTACGCCGGCTGGTTCCTGATCGCCGCCAGCGCCGCCATCGTGCTGCACGCGGGCTTGCGGGCGGAGAATCGCGCGGGGGTCGGTTCGCTCGGCCTCGTCTCTCTCGTCGCCCTCTTCGCCGCGATCGCGGCGCCCACCGTGTTCAAGGCCTCGACCAACGAAAGCCTCGAACGGAACCTCCAGAGGTCCCAGGAAGCGAACGCGTCGGACAGCTCGAACCTGAAGCTCGAACAGGTCGACTTCTCGACCCGCGGCGCGATCGTCAGGAACCTCCCCCGGCGCACCTTTGCTGTCCTCTTCCGCCCCTTCCCCTGGCAGCTCGGGAACATCAGTCAGGGCCTCGGCCTGCTCGGCACCGCTGCGGCCTATCTCGCCCTCTTCTTCCTCGTCAGGACGATGTACCGGAGTCGTGGAAGCATCATGGCCCGCGCCGGGCCCCTCGTCTACCTGGCCATCTTCCTGCTGATCGCCTACTCGCTGAGCGCGGGGAACGCCGGTACCGCGTTCCGCTACCGGATGCAGATCGTGTCGCTCTTCATCTGCATCGTCGTCGCTCTGTGGAAACCCGCTGAGCGCAATCGCTCTGCCGAGACTGCCGCAGGCGCTCAACGAACCCGGCTGGAGCCCGCCCAAGCATGAGCGGGGCGGGGCGGGCTGCGATAATCTAGCCCGTCTTGAAGCCAGCTCGGAACAACCCTGGCTCAGTGCTGAAGCGCGTACGCAACCGCCCCGGCGTCAATTGGATCGGTCGTTCCGTCATCCGCGCCGCTTTCCGGGCGGTGACCAAGGTCATAGGGCGCTGGCCGGTATCGGGCGAAGTGCGGCTGAAGCTCGCCGATGTCGAACTGCGCTGCTTCGGCGCAGCCGACGATCACATTCTCAACAGCCTCTATTATGGGCGTCCGTGGGAGACGGGCAGCCTCGCTGCTTGGGCGGCCTTGCTGCCCAAGCAGGGCACGGTGGTCGATGTCGGTGCTTACACTGGCTTGTACTCGCTGATCGCGGCCCGCGCGGGCCCCGCCTGCACGGTCGTCGCAGTTGAGCCGCATCCTCGCAACGCGGCCCGCCTGCTACACAACCTCTCTCTCAACCCGGGGGCCGAGGTCGAGGTCGCAGAACTGGCCCTCAGCGACGACGAGGGCAGAGAAGGCACAACGCAACTTACATTGCCTGCTCGCGGAGACATCTCCGACGTTGCCTCTCTGATGCGCCCTTTCAGCGAAGCCCACTATGACCTTGAGTACGGGCAGCAGCAGGTGCGCTGCACGACCCTCGACACGCTGTTGGGGTCACGCTCCTCGGGACCGCTGCGGCTGCTCAAGATCGATGTCGAGGGACATGAGCTTGCGGTTCTCCGCGGTGCCCGCAAGACGATCGAACGAGATCGGCCGGCGGTGATCTGCGAGATCGTCGACTGGGAGGTGTTCACCGTGCTGCGACCACTCTCGATCGAGCGGTTCCCCAGCCAGGAGGGCGAGATCGAGGAGCTGGCGGAGGAGCTTGGCTACGCGATCTACCTGATAGGCCAGCGCGGCGCGCTGCGGGTCGACAGCGTGCGCTCGAGCCCAGACGGAATCGCCAACTACCTGTTGCTCCCGAAGGCGAGCGGGCCGCACTTCGTCCCTTGGACGGACGTTGCTACCTTGCGCTCGCTCGCGGGCGATGGCCACGTGCCCACGCTTCCGGCTGACAGCGTGTTCACCGGTCCCCGATAGGCCCGGAGCCGGTCTTCCGTTCGGGCTGTTCCCAGGGCGGAGTGACACCCAGCAGCGCTCGCAGCCTCTGTCCGTCTTCGCGATAGTGGGCCCGCAGCCTTGCACTTGCAAGTCTTGCAAGTGTTTCCCTGCCGGCGGGATCGGGATCCACCCGGGCGTCGATGGGAACGCGGTTCCACAGAAAGAGCCGCCGGAGGGCGAGGTTGAACCGCCTCAGGATGCGCAGACGCAGCGAGCGCGGCACCCGCCGCCAGAGCCCTTTCAGCGCCGCGGAGCGTGTGGCGGCGCGCTGCCATGTCGTCAGGTCCAGCCAGGCGAAGCGGCGGCGGCTGCCACCGTCGTGGTAGCGGCGGCCGAGGTTTGGCGGGCGGAATTCGGAGTCGACTCCGAGGAAGGCGAAGACGGTTGCGCAGACCGCGGCGGGGTCGCGCTCCAGCTGGTCTTGGAAGAGGACGAGCATCTGCTCGCGTGGAAAGACGTCGAAGTAGCCCTGCAGCAGGCGGGCGTACTCGCCAAGCACGACGTAGCTGTTGGTCTCGTTCGGCCACGCGCGGGACTCGGCGAGGGCATCTGGCCTGAGCAGCTCGTCGGCGGCGACGTCGAACGGGCGACGCTCGAAACCCCTCATCGCCGACATGCGGTGATGTGAGCGAGCCCGCGCCACCGGGTCGCGAAGGATCGCGATCAGCCTTGCGTCGGGATAGGCGTCGTGAATGCGGCCTGGGATCGTCGTCTCCGGCGAGCGGGGGGGCGTAGCCGTTCTCTCGGCCCCCAGCAGCGCGCCGTAGAGGTACTGAGGGGTCACGGTCCCGCACAGCTGCCCCTCGCTGCGACGCTGGAAGGCGTCGGCGAAGAACTCCGCAGGGGACTCGTAATAGGAATGCTTGGGGATCACGAAGTACGGCAGCTCCTTGTCCTCCGGCAGGCAGAGCTCGGGGTGGGTGCGGAGCAGGTTGAAGAGGGCGGTTGTGCCGGCCTTCGCGGCGCCGACGACAAAGAAATCGAGCCCAGGCTCGCTGCCCGATCGGGCAAGCGTGGCCATATCTGAACTCGGGTCTGTAGCGGGCATGGTCTGGCGGCGTTAGCCCAATCCGGGCCTGCACGCACACAGGATATCGTGGCTCACGCCGCACCTCGATCTCAACGTCCCAGATCAAGGAGAGTCGACTCTTCAACAGCGAAACGCACTGGGGCTATGGACTCAAGTGGTACGCGCGCCACTCCGAGCGCAGCAAATCCGGGGTGAGTCTCCCGCCCGGATGAAGACGGCGTTGAAGTGCTCGTGCTCTAGGCCTTCGACGAAGACTGAACCGCCCTCCCCCCGCGCCGCGCGCCCCTCGGGAGCTGCGATAGGCTCCGATGAGCCGATAGGGCGTACCATTAGGGACGACTCGCAATGCCTGGCCTCGACACCGATATGCACACCCGGATGCTCGCGAGCGGCCGCGGGCCACGGTCGCTGCGAAGCCGTGTGCGGAAGGCGGCGCGCGCCCTCGTCCAGGGAAACGGCATCTACGGCATGGAGTGGGGCGATCCGGAGACGCTGCCGCCCCTGATATACGTCCGGGAGCACTACCTCCTGCCCTACATCGACCGATCGAAGACGGTGCTCGAGATCGGTCCCGGAGGGGGGCGTTGGACCCGGTACATGATGGGGGCTGGAACCATATATGCCGTTGACTACCACCAGGAGCTTCTGGGCGAGCTTCACCGTTACGTGAGGGGCAGCAACCTCCATCCGATCCTCAACAACGGAGACGACTTCCCGGGTGTGCCCGACGCGAGCATCGACTTCGTCTTCTCCTTCGGGGCTTTTGTGCACCTCGACGTGGACATCATCGAGCGCTACCTGGCCAATCTGAGGCGAGTGCTGGCGCCCGGCGCAATTGTGGTCATCCAGTATTCAGACAAGACGAAGCCGCTCGCCAAGGCAAACAAGGGGTTCTCCGAGAACGACCCGGAGACGATGCGAGCCCTCGTCCTCGCCGCCGACTACGAGGTGCAGGAGGAGGACACCGGCTCGCTCTGGCACAGCGCCATAATCCGCTTCGGCAGGGTGCGCTAACCGATCGGGCTATAAGCTCAGCCTCGGCTTTGTCGTCGGCGAAGAACTCCGCAGGGGACTCGTAATAGGAATGCTTGGGGATCACGAAGTACGGCAGCTCCTTGTCCTCCGGCAGGCAGAGCTCGGGGTGGGGGAAGAGCGCGGTTGTGCTGGCCTTCGCGGCGCCGACGACGAAGAAATCGAGCGAGGGAGCGCCAACCCGGCGAGTCAGCGTGGCCACGCACACAGGCTATCGTGGCTCCGCCCCGCTAATCGCTGACCGATGCCCGACGAGATTCCCGATCTGCTCTTTCGCCCCGCGTCTGACGCCGACGCTCAGCGGCTGCGGGAATGGCGCAACGACCCCGATGCCCGTGCCGCCTCTCGCATCACTGCCGAGGTGGGCGCCGAAGAGCATGCTGCCTGGCTGGCGGAGGTGCTGGGGGACCCGGACCGCCATCTGCTGATCTGCGAGCTCGCCGGCGAGCCGGTCGGGCAGGTCCGCTTCGACCGTCGCGGGGAGCGTCGCTATGAGATCAGCGTCGCCCTGGCCGCGGATGCCAGGGGACGGGGGCTTTCGGCGCCGCTCGTCTCGCTCGGGGTCGAGCGGCTGCGCGAGTCGGTCCCCGGGGCCGAGGTGGAGGCCCATGTGCGGGAGGCGAACAGCCGCTCGCTGGCGGCCTTTCGCCGGGCGGGCTTCTCTCTCACCGGAGAGCGCGGTGACGACGGCTTCCTGGTGCTTCTCGCGCCGGGCGGCTAGCCGCGCTTCTCTCGCAGCTTGAACGTTTTCGCTTTGGTTTCCGCTCCGCCGCCCTTCCGTGCGAAGGTGACGAGCACCCTTACCTTCGCCCCGCCCTTTCTCGCAAGGATCCTCGCCGCTTGTGCCTTTGGCTTCACCAGGAGCTTCACGGTCCCCGCTCGTGCAACCGACCGCCGCGCCAGCAACTTGATCCGCTGGCCGCGCAGGCTGAGCGTTCCCGCCGCCGGAACCGTGACCGGCAGCTTCGCGGTGCCGCGACGCCTGTCGAGGATCGGCTTGCCGATCCGGAGGTCACTCGAGGCGCCGTGTCCGCCGTGGGGCTGGCCGGAGGCGGGGCCGTGGGGCGGGCCGAGGAGCGGTTGCCAGCTCGGCCAAGCCTGTGAGCCGCTCCCGCTCGTCAACCGCGCTTCGCCACCGCCGTTTGCGTTCATCGTGTAGATGCTTCCCCCCCTGGCGAAGGCGATCAGGCGCCCGTTCGGGGAATAGGCCGGCATCTGGCTCGGTGGCTTGTCGGTGAGCTTGGTCGCCCCGCCGCCGCTGGAGCTCATCGTGTATATCTCGAAGTGGCCGTCACGGCGGCTGGAGAAGGCGATCCGCTGCCCGTCCGGTGAGAAGGAGGGCTGGCGATCGTCGGCAGCGCTGTTCGTGAGGGCGGCCAGCCCTTCGCCAGCGGTGCCCATGGCGAAGATGTTCTTGCGGGTCTCGGGGGTGCGGACGAAGGCGATCCATTGCCCGTCCGGCGAGAAAGTGGGGGTCTCTTCGCCTCCGCCCTGACTGGAGAGTTGAGTCTGGCCGCTGCCGTCCGCGTTCATCAGGTAGATGTTGTGGTACCAGCTTGCGCCGCGCTTGCTGGCGAAGACGATGTGGGCGCCGTCCGGTGAGAAGGACGGTTGCGCGTCGTCGCCCGGGTCGGAGGTGAGGCGCGTGACTTCGCTGCCGTCGGCGTTCATCGCGTAGATGTCGGAGTTGCCGGACCGGTTGGAGACGAAGACGATTCGGCGTCCGTCGGCCGAGAACGACGGCTGTGTGTCCTTGCCCGGATCCGTGGTCAGCTGCGTCTTGCCGCTCCCGTCCGCGTTCATCGTGTAGATGTCCCAGTTGCCGTTCTGGCTGGAGGCGTAGGCGATCCGGCCGTTGGCGCCGGGGAAGGCGGCTCCCGGCGCTGGACTGCCGCCCAGCGCGAGGATTGCCAGCAGCACCAGCGATGCAAGCGCGACGGCGATTGTCGGCTTCGACACTCTCACTCGATGCGCTCCATGGTGACGTAAACACGGCTGTCGCGTCGGAGTCGCTCAGCGCCGGACCAGCGCCGCGAGCTCGGTGGCGACGCGCAGCGCCCCGCGCCCGTCGACTGCCTCCTGGGCCCGGCTGGAGAGCCTCCCCCGCAGGGAGGCGGAGCCGAGCAGGCGCTCGAGCTCGGCGGGGACCTCCTCCTCGCGTGCGGGGAGCACGGCGCCGGATCCCGCCAAGCGGGCGATTTGCCGGCGCTGGTTGGGCGCTCCCTCGAGCACCAGCGCCGGCGCGCCGGTCGCCGCCGCCTCGAGCATCGTCTGGCCGCCGGCGCAGACCACCGCATCGGCCCGCAGCAGGGGCTCTAGTAACGACGCGGGCCGCTCGAGCACGGTGACGCCCTGGGGTGGCTCGCCGCCGAATCCGGGCCCCCAGACGAGTTCGAGCTCGATCGCCGGAAGGCGCTCGTGCAGGCGCTCCGAGAGACGGCGTCCCAGGCCGCCCAGATCGCCGCCGCCGGTCGTGATCAGGACCCGCTGCGGCGAGTCTCGGGCTTGGCGGGGCCCGACGTCCCAGAACGGCCGGCGCAGGCAGGCGAAGCGCAGGCCGCCCAGCACCCGGCCGCTGGGGTCGGAGCCGTCCTCAGGAGCGATCGCCACGTCGGCCGCCGCGGGGTCCGGCAGGGCGTCCTCGAAGGCGACGAGGCGCCGGTGCGCCAGCGCGGCGACCCGTTGCCAGTCGGCGCGATCGTAGGTGTCGAGCACGAGCAGGTCGGGAGCGGGCCCCGCCGTCTCGGCATCCGGCTGACAAGGGCTCCAGCGCACACCGTCGAGCTCGAGCGCCGCCTCGGCGCCCAGCGCGAGCGTCTGGAGCTCAAAACCCTTCGTGCTCAGGGCGCAGGCAAGAGCCGTGCAGCGCGCCAGGTGGCCCAGTCCGGCCGCTGCGCTCGCGTCGGCGACGAGGCGACCCCGCGGCACCGTTCCGTTGCCCGTCAGAGCATCTCCCAGGTGAGGATGTCGTCGTCCTCGACGGCGACCTGCAGGGTGCGCCCGACCACCTTCTGCAGGTCCTTTGGAGCGATGCCGAAGCCGGGGCGTTTCGGGGTCAGCATCTCCTCGCTCAGCACGGTGCCGGCGGGATGGTCGCCGACGACGATCAGGCTGCGGCGCGCCAGCCGGTACATCTCCTTCGCCTCCTCCGGCCCCGGGCCGCGCTTGCGCCCGTCGCCGAGCGCCGCCTGCGCCTCGCGGATGCCGGCGACCATCGCCTTCAGCTCCTCCGGCTCGAGGGCGAAGGGGTGGTCGGGACCTGCCATCGTGCGATCGAGGGTGAAGTGCTTCTCGACGAAGGCGGCCCCCAGCGCCGCCGCCGCGATCGGCACGGCGATCCCGGTGGTGTGGTCGGAGAGACCGACCGGCACGCCGAAGGCGGCCCGCATCGTCGCCATGGCCCGCAGGTTGGCCCGCTCCGCCGGCGCCGGGTAGACCGAGGTGCACTGCATCAGGCCCACCGCCCGCGCCCCCGCCGCGGCGGCGCTGCGCAGCGCGTCCTCGACCTCGCCCAGGGTCGCCATCCCGGTCGAGATCAGCAGCGGGCGCCCGGTGCGGGCGGCGGCCGCGATCAGGCCGGGGTCGACTATCTCGAAGGAGGCGATCTTCATCGCCGGCACGTCGAGGGCGTCGAGCTGCGCGACCGCCTCGTCGTCGAACGGGGTCGAGAAGAAGGCGATCCCGCGCGAGGCGGCGCGGTCGCGCAGATCGCCCTGCCACTCGCGTGGCAGGGCGATCTGCGCGAGCAGCTCGGAGGGGCTCTGCTCGCTGAGCGGGGCGAGGTACTCGAAGCCGGGCGCCTTCGAGGAGTAGAGGCGCTCGCCCGAGTAGGTCTGGAACTTGATCGCGTCGGCGCCGGCCTCGGCGGCGACGTCGACCAGCTTGCGCGCGATTGCCAAGTCGCGGTTGTGGTTGGCGCCGGCCTCGGCGATCACGTAGGTCGGTTGTCCCTCCCCGACGGGGCGGCCGCCGAGCTCGAAGCCGGCCGGCAGGTCGCCCGGTTCAGCCATCGGCCATGACCTCGCGCACGACGTCGATCACCCGATCCTGGTCGGCGAGATCGAGGTCCGGGTAGCAGGGGATCGAGAGGCAGCCCGAGTAGTAGCGCTCGGCCTCGGAGCAGAGCCCTGGCTCGTAGCCGAAGGCGCGACGGTAGTAGGGGTGCCGGTAGACGGGGATGTAGTGGACCTGGCTGCGGATCTCGCTGTCGAAGAGCCGCCGGTAGAGCTCGAGCCGGCGGCCGGCGCCCTCGCTCATGTGGACGACGAAGAGGTGATAGGCGTGCAGCGCTTCGCCGGCCGGCTGCGGCGGCAGCTCGAGCCCGTCGATCCCGGTCAGCGCTTCGCGGTAGCGGGCCGCGACGGCGTTGCGGCGGGCGACATGGTCGTCGAGCTTGCCGAGCTGCGACTCGCCCAGCGCCGCGTGCACGTCGGAGAGCCGGTAGTTGAAGCCGAGGTGCTGCTGCTCGTGGTACCAGGGCCCCTCCCCCTCGGCGTAGAGGAGGCGCTCGGGGTCGCGCACCATGCCGTGGTGGCGGAAGACGGCGAGGCGTTCGGCCAGCTCGGGGTCCCGCGTGGTGACGACGCCGCCCTCGCAGGAGGTGATCGCCTTGGTCGGGTGGAGGCTGAAGATCGCCATGTCGGAGTGGGCGCAGGAGCCGACCTCCTCGCCGCCGGCGTTGCCGCCGAGCGCGTGCGCCGCGTCCTCGATGATCGCGACGTCGGGCCCGACCAGCTCGCGGATCGGCTCGATCGGCGCCGGCAGGCCGGCGAAGTGGACCGGGATCACTGCCTTCACCCGTGGGGTCATCGCCCGCGCCAGGGTGGCCGCCGAGAGGTTCCAGGTGTCCGCCTCGATGTCGGCGAAGCGCGGCCGGGCGCCGAGGTAGGCGCCGCAGTTGGCGCTGGCGGCGAAGGTGATCGCGCTGGTCACGATCTCGTCGCCCTCCCCGACCCCGGCGGCGAAGGCGGCGCCGTGCAGCGCCGCCGTCCCGGAGGAGAAGGCGACCGCGTGGGGCACGCCGCAGCGGGCGGCGAAGGCGCTCTCGAAGCTGCTCACCGCGGGCCCCTGTGTGAGCCAGTCGCCCTTGAGCACCGCAGCCACCGCGGCCCGGTCCTCGGCGTTGAGGCTCTGCTTCGAGTAGGGGATCACCGGCCAGCGAACCGTAGCGTTTAGCAGCTGGCCCACGCCGCTAGACTGGCCCAGCCAGCGCCGCAACCGGAGCTGCCCGCCGACGCCGATGACACCACCCACCGCGAGAGAGCCGAGCCCGGAGCTGAAGGGCAAGACGGTGCTGATCACCGGCGGCACCGGTTCCTTCGGCAAGTGCCTCGTCGAGCACCTGCTGCGCGATCACGAGCCGACGACGGTGCGTATCTACAGCCGCGACGAGCTCAAGCAGCACGAGCTGCGCGAGTCGGTCCGCGACGAGCGTCTGCGCTTCCTGATCGGCGATGTGCGCGACCTCAGCCGGCTGCGGATGGCGGTCAGGGGCGTCGACGTGATCGTCCACGCCGCGGCGCTGAAGCAGGTGCCGGCCTGCGAGTACAACCCCTTCGAGGCGGTGCAGACCAACGTGCTCGGCGCCGAGCACGTCGTCACCGCGGCGATCGAGCACGAGGTTCCCCGCACGGTCTCGCTCAGCACCGACAAGGCCGTCAACCCGGTCAACCTCTACGGCGCGACCAAGCTCTGCGCCGAGAAGATCGTCACCCAGGGCAACGTCTACGCGGCCAACCCGGACATTCGCTTCGCCACGGTGCGCTACGGCAACGTGGTCGGCAGCCGCGGCAGCGTGATCCCGCTGTTCAAGCGTCAGGCGGCGGAGGGGAAGCTGACGATTACCGACGCGGCGATGACCCGCTTCTGGATCACCCTCGACGAGGCGGTCGACTTCGTGATCGCGAGCCTCGAGCGGATGCAGGGGGGCGAGGTCTTCGTGCCGCGGATCCCGAGCATGTCGGTGATGGACCTGGCCGAGGCGCTCGCCCCGGGCGCCGAGCACGAGATCGTCGGCGTCCGCCCTGGTGAGAAGGTGCACGAGGTGCTGTTGACCCCGGACGAGGCCCGGCACGCGGTGCGCTTCGAGCAGTACTACGCGGTTTGTCCTGCCTTCCCCTTCTGGCGCGCAACCAACTTTCCAAAGGGCGAGGAGCTGCCGCCCGGCTTCCGCTATGCCAGCGACACCAACGACGACTGGCTCAGCGCCGAGCAGCTGCGCGAGATGGCCGCGGGCATAGCCCCGGTGTCCGCGTAGGCACAGGCTCAGATGAGCGCACCCGGGCCGGACCTCGACCAGTTCTCTCTCCAGGGCCTCGGGATCGGGCTGACCGGCGGCGGCGGCCACCTCGGCCAGGAGATGGCGCTTGCGATGGTCCGAGCCGGTGGGACTGTGGCGATCGTCGGACGCGGGCGGGCCGCGCTCGAGCGGACCGCCGAGCGGGCCGCCGCCGAGGGGCGCTCGGAGGGGGTCGCGATCTGCGTGGGAGACGCGGGAGACCCCTCGACTTTTGCCGGCGTGAAGGAGGAGCTGCGCGGGCGCGGCTTATGCATCGATGGCTGGGTCAACAACGCCTACGACGGAGAGTCGTCGCTGCTCGGGGACCTCGACCGGGAGGCCGTCGAACAGACCGTCCGCTCGTCGCTCGTCGACGCGATCGTGGTGTCCGACATGGCGGGTCGGGAGATGGTCGCGCAGGGAAGCGGCTCGATCGTCAACATGGCTTCGATGTACGGTCTGGTCTCGCCGCGGCCCGACGTCTACGCGAACGCTGCCGACCTCCACAACCCCCCCGCTTACGGCGCCGCGAAGGCCGGATTACTCCAGTTCACCCGCTACGCCGCGGCGCATTGGGCGAAGGCAGGCGTGAGGGTGAACGCGCTCACGCCGGGGGCCTTCCCGGGCCCCGAGGTCCAGCGGCGCACGGACTTCGTCGACGGGCTCGAGGCCCAGATCCCGATGGGGCGGATCGGCAACGCGGAGGAACTCGGGGGGGCGCTGGTGTTCCTGCTCAGCAGGGCCTCGAGCTACATGACCGGACAGCAGGTGGTCCTGGATGGCGGCTGGACGATCTGGTGAGGAGAAAGGACGAGTGGCTCGGAGCTTGAGGACGCGCAGTTCCCGAACATCGCCTCCTCAGGCGGACCACCGACGTGGATCGATCAGCTCGACATCGTTGGAGGCCAGCCCCGAAAAGTCCATGCCGGGTTCGAAGCGCGCGCGCATCGCGGCGATGCACTCCCCCAGTTCGCGTGCGGAGTTGGCGCCCACCAGGACCATGTCGACGCCGGTCAGGTCACGCACCGGGACAAGCGCCGCCTCGATCGGGCTGAGACCGCGCTCGCGGCGCAGCTCGTGAAAGCGGCGCAGCGGCAGCTCGGCCGCGGCGAGGTGAGCCGGTAGCTCCTCGGGCTCCATCAGCAGCAGTCCCTGGAGGAAGACCGAGCGGACGTGCACCTCGACGCCTTCGGTGTACAGCTCCTCCAGCGTGCCGTCGCGGAGGAAGCGTTGGTCGAAGGCGTTGAGGGGAAGCTGCACCAGGTCGAGCGGCAGGAGCTCCCTGGCGGCGTCGAGCTCCTCGCGGGTGTAGACGCTGACGCCGAGCGCCCGCGCGACGCCCGCGTCGCGCAGCTCGACGAGGCAGCGGGCGAGGCGCTCGCCTCCCGGCAGGGCGAACTCGGATCCGTGATGCACGAGCAGCCCGTCCAGGCTGTCGCGGCGCAGGCGCTCGAGCGAGCGCTGGGCCGATCGCCTCACCGCGTCGCAGGCGGCGGCGGTCACCTCGGCGCCCGCCAGCGACTCCGTCTTGGTGACGATGCGGACACCGGCATCGTGGACCAGGCGGCCGAGCAGCGCCTCGGACTCCCCGTAGGCGGGCGCGGTGTCGATCGTGAGGACGCCTCCCTCCAGCGCGCACTCCAGGATCGCCGCCGCCTCGGCTTCCGACGGCCGACCGCTGCGATTGGATACGCCGTAAGGAAAACCGAGCTGCGCCGTGCCCAGCCCGAGCGCGCTCACCCGGCTCCCACGCCCGCCTCAGTCATCTTGAACGCCTCTCTTCCGGCGAATCGCTCGGGCGGGAACACCGCCGACTATCGTCGCCGCCTCGACCGTGTCGGTCACGACGCTGTTTGCACCTACCACGGCGTCATCGCCGATTGTGACTCCCGGGCCTATGAAGCAGTTGACACCGATCCAGACGCCATCCCCGATGGTCACGTCTCCCCGCTTCTTTGGCAACTCGGTTGTGGAGGCGATTGCCGGGGCGTCGGCGTCTACGGTCGTCGTATAAATATTTGTGCCGCGGCCAATGCGGCAATTGCGCCCGATAGCCACCTTCGTGCCGGGTGAGAGCGCTACGAAACTGCGTGCGCCGATGTAGCTACCGGGACCCGCCTGGAACCTTCCCTCGCCGTAGATGACGACGTCATGTCCGTTGAACCGGAAACTTGGAGCGATCTCGTGGCGCTCCCGGTAGAGGTCGTAGCACCGCTGATTGTGTGCGGCCCGAAGCCTCGAATACACGAAGCTCATCAAGCGAGTCAGCCACGGCGGAGACATGAGCCTATGGCGATTGCGCATTTCGGTTGAGCTCGACGAGGTTCTGGTGGCTCCTGAGGTAGTCGAGCACGTCGTCCAGCCCGAAGTCCGGATGGCCCTTGTACAGCCCGTCGTACAGAGCCGAGATGAGCTTGTGGTCTTCCGGTGTGTCCAAGGTCAGCCGTAGGTCGGGTCTGCGCTGGGACGCGGGGGGCTCGATTCCAAGTAGGCGGAAGCGCTCGGGGTGCTCATAGAAGAACAGCGACACGTGCTCGCGATGGCGTGGTGCTCGGGCCTCTCTGTCGGCGATCTCCAAGAGCTTTCGTGGAAATATCTCAACGTTCATCCCTATCGGGTAGCTGTGGCCATGAAGGCAGTTCGATGCGTAGTCGGGGCGATTGCGGCGGTATACGTCGATTACGCGCTGGACTATCTCCGGGTCGGCGAGCGGGCTGTCGCCCGTCACCCTTACGACCGTGGCGGCGTCAACCGACTTTGCCGCCTCTAGCGTGCGTCCGAGCACATCGTCAGGGCTACCGCGATAGAGCGGTACGCCGGCGGCCCTGGCGCAGTCGGCGATCGTGTCGTCCTCCGGTTCGGTCGTCGTGGCGATCGCGATGCCGTCCAGGCCGGGGACGCGCCGGAGACGCTCGATGATGTGACGGAGAGCTGGCTTGCCGGCAAGCTCGGCCATCGCCTTGCCGGGCATGCGCGAGGAGCCCATCCGGCTCGGAACGACCGCCCAGATCGGATTCGGGTCCGCAACCATCGCTCAGTTGCTGCCGACGCTCGCGCGGCCACCGGACGAGGTTGTCGCCCGGGAACCGGCCTCGGCCTCGTCGAGCAGCGCCTCGGTCAGCCTCTCGCCGGCGCGGCCGTCCAATCGGTGCAGAAACTGCTCGACGAAAGCCGGCTTGCCGGGGCGCTGGCGCTCGTGCAGGTTGGGGACTTCGCCGAGCGCCGCTCGAAGCTCCTCGAAGGAGGCGACCGGATGCGCGACGCCGGCCTCGACCAGGCGATGGGAGAGCACCCCCCCCGGTCGGGGGTGGACCTCGACCGTGATCATCGTCGTGTGATCGAGCCCGGCCAGCGGCAGCTGCAGGGTCGATGCTATGCCGAGCACGACGTCGGCCGAGCGGGTCCGCTGCTCGAGCCGCTCGATGCTGGGCACGATCTCGACGCTGCCGTCCACGTACTCGACCCAGGGCGAGGAGCGGTCGCCGGGATGGACCTTGACCGCGAGCCGGTGGCCGGCCGCGACGACCGCGGCGTGGATGCCCTCGACCCACCTGCGATGGAATTGCTGGTCCCAGCCGAGAAAGCCGGTGTTGTGGAGCTGGTGGTCGACCAGCACGACGGTGCTGGGGTCCGGCTCGGCGGCGCGATCGACGCGGAAGCAGTCGAACTGGGGCATGCCGACGAACACGGTGCGCTCGGCGAGCTGCGGTGGGACCCGGTTCAGCTCGCGGTGGAAGGCGAAGCACTCGGGCGCGAAGGAGACGTAGCGATCGGGCCGGCGCAGCTCGGCGACCGCCCCCAGCGCCTCATAGGAGGCGCCGCCGACGCTCGGCAGCGCGTAGCGGGCGAGGCGAGCCACGTCGCCCGGCGGCAGCTTCGCGAGGGTGCCGGCGAAGAAGCGGTGCGTGGCCAGCGACGACCTCCCCCGGTTCGGCGCTCCATCGCCGCCGGCCGGCTTGCGCCTGCTGACGCCGAGCGAGCGCCGGGTCTCCAGGGGGAGGGTGTAGCCGTGCTCGAGGTGAATCGTCCACAGGCCCTGCTGTCTGGCCTCGCAGCGCAGCGCCAGCAGGTTGCGGGCGCCGCCGCCGAGCATGACGACCAGGAGGTCTGGCTCGATGGCGCGCAGAAGCGAGCGGGCCGAGCGATGCTGCTCCCAGGTCGTCAGGCGCCCGTAGGGCTCGTATAGCTGCGGCGTCATGCCCGGGGTGGAGGCGTACTCGAGGAAGGTCAGCTCGGCGCGCTCCGCGAGTTGCCCGAACATCGCGAGCAGATCCGCCCTGCCGATGGTGCCGGCGACGAGGATTCGCGGACGGGTCATGAGACGATCCCGGCGGTCTCAATGCGTACCAGCTCACGAGTGCGAAAGCGCTCCACGCATGCTCGTGTCTCCCAGTAGTCAAGATCTAGCTCATCGGCTATGTCGAATACCGTGCGGTCACCCTCGAGACGAAGCATGATCTTCTCGAGCATCTGGTTCAGGTGAAGGTTCTCCCGACGGTCGACCCATAGTCCATGCCCTGACAGGAACACCGGGCCACGGAACGTCCGCCTGGGTGTGTAGTCGGAGGCGAAGACCCGGATGATCTCCTCGATGACATCGGCGGTTTCGTTGAGACGCTCGTCGCTGACTATCTCCGGGTTGTCGTCGCTGGTGTGGTACTCGGGATAGGGCCAGCGGCTGATGGAGATGCATGGCACGTCGACGCCGGGACCGTTGATCACCATCTCGTCGTTGCCGATCACCTCGCGGAAGGCGCCCTCGCGGAAAGCTGGCTCACGCTTTGCGAGCACATTCCGAGCTATCCGGTCCAGCCGGTGATCGTCTTGTCGCGTTCGCTGGAGCACCAGCGAGTTGTCGTTGCCCGTCATCTCGGAGAACACCCCGCCACGCAGTCGCGGGATCAGATCCTCATGGTGCGCTAGGTAGCAGATCGATCCGATCGTCTCGGGGCAGAACAGGAAGCGAACGCTCATGGACCCCGGTGGCAGCGGCTTGCTTGCGAGCCGTCGTGCAACGCCTACGGCGGTTGCCACTCCGGCGGCGTCGTCGTTGGCTTGTGCAGGATGGCACACATGCGCGCAGACGAGGATCTCTCCCTGCTCGTCGTGCGCCGGCGTCTCCTCGGGGTGAACGACCGCCACGCCGACCCGAAGCCCCTGGCCGGGGCCGGTGACGAACTCCGAGTCGACGCGGACCCGGTAGCGGCCGCGACGATCGAGCCGGTCGAACAGCTCCTTGCTGAGGCAGAAGCCCCAGCTGCGCTCGTAGAACTTGAACTCCCAGGGAATCGCCGCAGGCCGGCGCTCGGCTACGTGCAGGTGGGGCTCGAGCTCATCCCAGTCCAGCTCTGCGTCGATCGGCTCCGAGTAGGAGACGAGGTGCAGGGGCGAGTCCGCGAAATCGATGACGCGTTCGCCGCCGGTCGTCTCCACCCACGCCTCGCGCACGACGTACCGCTCGGGCACGCGCCAAGTCCAGACCGGGTCTCCCGGCGTATACGACTCGATCGAATAGCCGCAGTCCTCTGGCATGTAGTCGCCGAGCATCTCCAGTGCACGGTCGGTTCCCTCCGACGCCAGCGTGCGGTGAAGGGGATACAGCTCCTCGACGAGCGCCTTCAGCCCATCTTCGCTCATGACGACTCGATCGTGTAGAGCAGGCGCGGCTCGTGTCGCATCGCCTTGGCGGTTGCATCGAAGACGTCCCGTGCGCGCATGAGACGAACCTTGGCATCCCCGATCTGGCTTGTCCGGATGATGCCCTTGTTGGCGAGTAGCTCGCCCATCGCGTCCACCGCCGTCACGACTCCACGGTCCAGGTCGCGCACGAGCATCGTAACGGTACGCTCGCGGGAACGACCGTCCACATCGGTGACCGTGCCCGTGAACGACTTCATGTAGCGGTAGTCGACTCCGTGCATCTCCTCTACGTGATGAAAGAAGGTCATGGAGTGGTTATAGGGGAGCCCGATGATCATGATCTTGCCATCCCAGTCGCGCAAGCGACCGAACAGCGAGTCCCGGCCGTAGCTGCTCGGGTCCGAGGTCGCCGCCGCCTCCCCGGCGAGCGCGCCGACGACCGCGAACGAGTAGATCGGGTGCTCGACGCGCGTTGCGTCGGGCATCTGCCGCACGATCTCCGTGAGCACGCCCATACGTGATGGCGTGCTGCGGGCGTCGAACGGCTCGCCCTCGCAGAAGGCGAAATTGAACGTCGGCACGATCAGGGTGCCTTGGTCGCCGAGTGCGCCGCGGAGAGCCTCGATCACGGTGTTCGGCCCATCCTCGACCTGTCCCAGGCTCTTGTAGGAACTGTGGACGAGCAGCGTGTCGCCGCTCTCGACGCCGATCTCGCCAAAGGCTGCAGAGAGCTCCTGGACGTCGAGGCTCAGCCTGTCCATAGGTTCGTACTTTTTTGGGTTCATACTTTTTTGAGCTAGCGAGCAGGCGGAGCCCACGGCACCTGATCATAGTGCGGGCCCACGGCCCGGAGGGCGCGACGCTAGGCTTGCGCGGCTTGCGCCTCATCGCCGACTACCCGGAGGGCCTGGTCCTCTGCCGCGCCATCCATGAGCGCTAGCGCGCGGCAGGGAAAGCACCTGCTGGGCAAGGGCTCCGTCTACACGCTGGGCACGGTGCTCCAGCTTTCCGGTTCCGCCCTCTCGATCCCGATCGTGACCCGCCTCCTCGGGCCGGCCGAGTACGGGACGGTCGCGCTGGCGCTGACGATCCAGCTTTTCGTCGCGACGCTCGCGACGCTTGGCCTGCCCGCCGCGGTGACCAGGACTTACTTCGACACGGAGGGCGACGGCAAGGCGTCGGCGCGGGCGTTGATCGTGAGCGCCGCCCTGCTTGCCCTGGGCGCAACCGTGCTGGTGCTTCTCACCGCGCTCGTCTGGGCGCCCCTGCTGGTCCCGGACGAACCTGGAGCGATCTTGCTCGGCATCGCCATCGCGCTGCCCGGAGCCGTCAACGCCGCATCGCTCGCGCTGCTCCGGGTCCAGGAACGGCCAGCCTCGTTCATCTGCATAACCCTGACCGCGAACTTCGGCGCCCAGCTCCTGGGTATCCTCGTCCTGTCGCTCAGCCGCAGCCCGGTCGCCTACCTGCTCGGCTACGGAGCGGCGATGGCGATAGCCGCGCTGATCGCCGCTTCGCTCACCCGGGCGATCGGCGCCCGGCCAGCGCCGCGGCGGGCTCTTCGCAGCGCGCTCGCCTACGGGATCCCGACGGTTCCGAACACCCTCTCGATCTTCGTCCTCGCTCTGGGCGACCGGATTGTGATCCAGTTCATGGCAGGGCTCAGTGCCGTCGGCAAGTACCAGATCTCCTACGCGGTCGGTGCGCTGGGCATGAACTTCCTCTCCTCGTTGCAGAACGCCTGGCTTCCGATCACCTTCTCCGCCGCCGATCATCTGCGCTGGAAGTCGCTGGCGGAGACGGCGGCGCTGGTCACGCGGCTGGCCGCCCTCGCCTGCGGCGTGATCGCGCTGCTGGCGCGGCCAATGCTGTCGATCTTGGCGCCGGCCAGCTACGACCCGACCTTCCTCGCCGAGATCGCCGCTGTGCTGGCCCTCTCCGCTCTGCCCTGGTCCACCTGCATGCCGCGCAGCCAGGTGCTCTTCTGGACCAAACACACCAGGCCGCTGGCCTGGATCACGCCGGCGGCGGCGATCTTCAACCTGGCGCTGGTCGTGGTGCTGCTGCCGCCGTTTGGCTTGATCGGCGCCGGCGCCGCGACCGTGCTGGCGATCGGCCTCGAGGCGGTGATGATCGACATCGTGGCAGGCCGGGTCGCGCACGTGCCCTGGCGCTGGTCCTGGGAGCTGGCCCACTACGGCCTCGGGATGGCGCTGGTCGCCGTCGCCCTCGCCCTGCCCGGCACGCTCGCGGGCGATGCCGTGCGGGTGGCGCTCGCCGGCCTCGTCGGCCTGGCGCTGGTGGCCGTCGTCGTTCGCGAGGTCGCCCCGCGCAGGAAGGCGGCGGGCGAGGCCCTAGTTCAGGAGTGAGCTGGCTTCGTGGCGACGAAGACGACGTCCTCGCGTTCGGTGGCGCCGCCGTCCTGTAGCGCGTAGCGGGCCCGCTCGGCCGGTTCGAGCTCCTCGGTGTAGCGACACGCTCGACGACGTCGAATCCGGCGCTGCTCAGCCGCTCGTGTATGTCGCGGCCGTAGACGCGCACGTGGTTGTACTGGCCGAAGGCGCGTTGCCGCTCCTCGGGCGTGACGATCAAGGGGTCTTCGTAGGTCTCGGCCTGCTCGAAGTCGACGGGCTGCATGAAGTAGGCGGCGCCGCCCGGTCGCAGCACGCGGAGGACCTCGCTCATCGCTTTGCGGTCCTCGGGGACGTGCTCGAGCACATGGCTGCAGATGACCGCGTCGAAGGAGTCTTCGGGGTGGGGGATCGCGGTGATGTCGACGACCTCCATCGCCACCCCGGGGGTGATGTCGACGCTGAGGTAATCGGCTCCCGGCAGGGCCTCGATCGCCGCGGCGATGCTTGGCTCGGGGGCGAAGTGCAGGACGCGGTGGTTCCCACGCGTGAGGTCGGTTTGGTCGCGGAGGAACAGCCACAGAGCGCGTACACGCTCGTAGGAGCCGCAGCGCGGGCACTGCACGTCGCGACGGCCCCGGCCGTGACGCATCCTGCGGAACCTGCCGCCGCAGATCGGGCATTCGAGGCGGCTCCCCCGGTAGAGGGCCGGGTGACCGTACGCCCTGCGCAGGGGGCGGCTCAGCGAGTCCAGCATGGGTGCCGCGATGGTAGTGGTAAAAAAGGGCTCAAGACACGGCCCCGATCCGATCGAGCACCCGTCGGTGCTGGTGCCGACGCCGGCGCTCCAACAGATCGAATGCCTCCCAGCCCCGAAAACGGTTGAATGTGTGCAGGCCGCTAAAGCCACCCTGCGGGGGCGGCTCCAGGAAGCCGGCGTCTGTCTCGCGGTAGTCGTCCGGGTCGAGATGCTCGATTCGCCGCCAGCGAACCCTGCCCCCGTAGCCTTCCGCCCCGTCCTGGGTAGGGCGCAGCAGTTCGCCGTCCAGGCTGAGGATGCCGCCGGCCGGCCGGGCACGGCGTACGTCGGTGAGAACCGGGTTGAGTGGATGGGGGCTGTAGGGGCCGAGCAGGTCCGGCGAGGAGAACAGCCGCAGCTCGTCGGCGTCGACCCCGGCGCGGGGCGCGGTCGCGACCCAGAGCCAGAAGCGGCCCGCGTGCTCGAGCAGCGTCGGGTCGTATGCCGTCAGACCCGTCAGCAGGGTGCCGGCGTGCTGCCAGCGGTCCGGCAGGCGCGTCGCCCGGTAGAGCTCGACCGTGCCAGCGGCGGCCGACTCGGGGACCATGAAGTGCTCGCCGCCGTGTTCGAAGGCGAAGGGGTAGGAGAGGTGGTGGGGCGCGTCGAGCGCCCGCCGCACCGGCCCGGGCCACCCGTCGGCGTCGAGCGTGGCGGCGGAGATCGTGCCGCGCTGCTCGGCGCTGATGTACTCCTCGAAGAGGAGGTGGAAGCGGCCCTCGGCCTCGACCAGGAAGGGGTCGGCGTAGAACCGGCCGGGCGGCGGGATCAGCTCGCGCACGTCCTCCCCGGCAGCGGCGGGCTGCGGCGGGCCGGCGGTGGCACGGCGCAGCCGGATCTTCCAGCAGTCGTGCAGGAAACGAGTCTGGGCGCGCCGGCGGGCCATCCTGGCGACAACCGCTGGCGGGCTCGGGGCACGGCGCGGCCGGAAACGTCCGCCGCGTTGCGGCGCCTCGCTCCCCTCTAGGTGCTCAAGGGGCTCACGATCCCCCGGACCGTCCCCGCGCCCGAGCGCCGCCAGCCGCCGCTGGACAAGGGCCGCGGCGCGCCAGCAGCCGCGGCTGAGGTTCCTGTGCAGGGAAATCTCGTCGAGGCGGCCGACCGAGATCTCGGCCAGGGCCGGCTCGGCCTCGCCTGCGGTGCGCACCCAGAGCGAGGCCGAGTAGCAGGGCGCCGCGCTCGCGAACGCCTTCGCGAGGCTGTCGGCACCGCCGGCGTCGCCAAGGTGGACGGTCCAGGTGGCGTGGGGCCGCGGCCCGTCCTGCTGAGGCCCGGGAGCGCCGGCAAGCGTGAGGTCGACGAGCAGGTCGACCGAGTCGAGCCCCGCTGGGCCGGGCTCCAGCCGCGGCAGCGAGTCGGTGATGCCCTCGCCGGGCCGCAGGGCGTCATCCGCGCCGAGGTCGAAGAGGCGGCGGTCGAGCGCCGCGTAGAGGCGCGGCCAGAGCCCCAGGGCTCCGCCGGGCGTCTCCGTTGACTCGACTACCCCGGCAAGGGCGGTCGCGGGTGAGTCGCGGAGGGCGCCGGCAACCTCGTCGATCCAGGCCGCGGCGGGCCCCGGCGGCAGGGCGAGGGCGACCTCGATCAACGCTTCCCCGGTTCCCCGAGGAGGTCCTCGATCCGGTCCAGCACGGCATCGGCGTAGAAGTTCGGCATGCGGGCGCGGATCTGCTCGACGGCCTCGCCGCGCGCCCCCTCGTCGCGGAGCGCCTCGAGCAGGCGCGTTGCGATCGCCTCGACGTCGCCGACCCCGAAGAGCAGCGGGTAGCTCTCGCCGAGGACCGCCCGGTTGGCCGGCAGGTCGGAGGCGACGATGACCCGCAGCCAGGAGCCGGCCTCCAGCAGGGCGTTCGACATCCCCTCGCTGAGGCTGGGGTAGACGTAGATGTCGTTGGCGGCGAGCAGGCCGGCGACGTCGGAGACCCAACCGGTGAACTCGACCGAGTCGCGCAGCCGCGGCGAGGCGGCGACCCGGCGCCGCAGCTCGTCCTCTACCGGCGGCCAGCCCCAGCCCGAGCCCTCCGAGCTGCCGGTGATCGTCAGCCGGGCGCCGGGGACTCGGTCGAGCACCAGCTCCCAGGCGTCGAGCAGGCGGTCGAGGCCCTTGCCGGCGGTCAGCCTGCCGGTGAACAGGGCCCGCGGCTCTCCGCTCAGCGGCGGCGGGTCGACCGCCTCGACCGGCGTCGGCACCACCGCCAGCCGCGCCTCCTCGACGATTGCCCCGAGCTCGGCTGCCGCCGCCGGGGTCTGCCCCACCAGGTAGGTGGCGCGGCGCAGCAGCGCTCGCCGCATCGGCCAGAGGCGCGAGGCGCGGAAGTGCTCGATTTCGCCGCAGCGCCCGCTCGAGAAGCTGAAGCCGACGTAGCGGCGGCGCGCAAGCGTGGCGCAGGTCGCGGCCACGAGCCCTTGCGAGGCCAGTTCGAGCGATACGAAGACGGCTCGGCGCCCGCGCGCCAGGCCGAGCGGGATGGCGAGGGCGAGGAAGGCGACCGCGCCCAGCCGGCGACGGCCGAAGCCGGGAATCTCGATCAGCCTTGCCCCCCCGACCCGCGACCGGACCAGCCGGCGTCCCTCCGATTCGCGGGCGATCACGGTCACGTCCCAGCCGCGATCGGCGAGGCCGGTGGCGATCGTGCGCGTGTGCTTGCCGGCGCCGCCCTCATGCGAGGCCGACGGCGTGAACATCACGACCCGGCCCGCCACCTCAGGCATTGTCCCGCTCGGCGAGCAGGCGCTCGTAGAGCCCGAAGTAGCGATCGACGCAGGTGTCCATCCGCGCCTCCTCGGCGGCCGCGCGCCCCGCGGTTCCCATGCGCATCGCCGTGCCGGGATCCTCGAGGACCCCGATCAGCGCCCGCGCCATCGCCGCTGGGTCGCCCGGGGTGACGAGCTCTCCCGTAACCCCCGGCTGCACCAGCTCCTTGATGCCGTCGACCCCGGTCGCGACCACCGGCAGCCCCGCCGCCATCGCCTCCAGCACCGCGATCCCGAGCGGCTCGTAGTGGGAGGCGAGGGCGAAGACGTAGGCCTTCGCGAGCCAGGGCCAGACATCGGCCTGGGGACCGGGAAGCTCGACCCGGTCGGCCAGGCCAAGCTCGTCGACCAGGCGCCGCGCCGCCGGCAGCTCGGTTCCGTCGCCGAGCAGCACCAGGCGCGCGTCGGGTATCCGCTCAGACACGGTGGCGAAGGCCTCGATCAGCACCGGATGGCCCTTCTGGGCGCGGAAGTTGGCGGTGCAGACGATCGTCGGGCAGGGGTCGCGGCGCAGTTTCAGTGGCGTGCCCGACCAGCCGTTGCGGATGCAGGTGACGCGCTCCGGCGGGTAGCGGTAGGTCTCGAGGAGGAAGTCCCGCACCGCTTCCGAGCAGGCGACGACATGGTCGAAGCGCCTCCCCGCGAAGCGGTCGAGCGTCTCCCCGAGTCGGCGGCCCGACGCCTGGAAGTGCATGCCGTGCTGGTGGCTGAGGACGCGTACCCCGTCGCTCGAGCGTGGCAGCGCCGCGGCGAGGACCAGGGCGTGCACGAGGTAGACCTGGAGCACGTCGGGCGCCAGCTCGGCCAGCCGCCGCCGGGCCCACCGCATCGTCGCCGGCAGGGCGAGCGGGCGGGCGCCGGGCGCTGGAAACGCCTCGTAGCCGAAGTCGCGGCAGCGCTTGGCCAGCTCCTCGTGGGCGGAACGGGCAAAGGGGTTGAGCACGGCCTGATCCCAGCCGCGCTCGCTGCCGCCCCGCAGCAGCGCGACCATCACCGCCTCGCCGCCGCCGAAGCCGCTGGGCGTGCTGATCAGGTGGACGATGCGGGGCACGTGACTAGCGGACCGCCTCCGCGGTCTTCTGCGGGGCCTGGAGCCAGTGGCCCAGGTCGCGGTCGAGCAGGCGGGAGACGCTCTTCACCTCACCGGCGAAGCCGGCCGCCAGCCTGGCGCACACGTTCGGATCGACGCTGGGCCGCACACTGCCGGCGGTATTGGCGGCGAGCACCCTTTCGGCGACCCGGCGCCGCAGCGGCTGGGGAGTCAGACCGCGCACGACCCGCCTTGCCAGCGGCGGCGGGTCGGTGAGCAGGGAGCTGAGGCGCCGGCTGCGCGCCCGCCGGGCCCGGTTGACACGCAGGCTCGCGGGAGCGCCGGGCGCGGTCGCGCGATCGGCGGCGGGCAGCTCCAGGAAGGAGCAGAGAACGTCCATCGCGGCCTCGGGGTCGGCGCGGAAGTCGTCGTGGACGACGACATGGCAGCGCGCCCGGCCGAAGGCGTCGAAGTAGCGCTGCACCTGGTCGGCATAGCGGTAGACGTGGGTGTAGAGCAGCATCCAGGGGTGGGCGCAGCGGCGAGGCAGGCGCCGCCCGGCGGCGCGGTCGCCCTCCGCCTCCAGCGCGGCGCCGAGATCCTCGATCTCCTCCAGCCCGTAGTAGAGGCAGTGCTGGTGCAGGGAGGGGATCGCCTCCAGCGGGTTGCGCAGCGCGATCACGATCCTGGCGTCCGGCGCGCTGGCGTGGATCTCTTCCGCCGCGCGCTCCGAGCAGAGATAGCCGACCGATGCGTCGGCGAGCTTGACGCCCGCAGGGGCGGCCTCGAACTGGGCCTGGTACTCGGCGGGGGACAGGCGAGGCTGCGTGGTGGCGAGGTCGGACCCGAAGAAGTACTGGTCCTTCGGCGCCGGAAACACGTGCGGGCTCCGCCCGAGCAGCTCGTAGATCGTCCCCGTAGCGCACTTCGGCGCGCCGACGAGGAGGAAGTCGGGCCAGCGTCGCATTGGGCCAACCCTAACCGGCGTCGACGGCTGGGTGCGAACCCGCGCCGACGCACTCCCGGTAGCTCGCTGCCAGCTCGCGGCCGACGGTCTCGGCGCTGTAGCGGGTGCGCACCGCTGCGTCCCCCCAGAGCGCGGAATCGCCGCGCCGCAGCCGCGCCTGCTCGAGGCCGGCCTGCAGCGCCCGCGCGCCCTCCTGCGGTCGTCCCGGGTGGCCGTGCCAGCCGCCGAGCGCCTCGATCAGGTCGGCCGTGGGGCCCGGCGGGACGATGCCGACGATCGGCACGCCCGCTCCCGTGTAGTCGACGATCTTCGCGTGCAGGTCGACGCTGCGCGCGGCCTCCGTCTCGGTCACCAGCAGCAGGTCGGATTCGCGCATCGCCAGCAGCGAGGCGCGGTAGTCGACCGGCGGCGAGACCTTGAGCAGGCCGGCCGGCAGGGCGCGGGCGGCGGCGCCCTCGAGCATCGAGGGGCTGATCAGGCCGAGCAGGTCGACGCGCAGCTCGCCGAGGGCGCCGGGCCGCGCCCGCTCCAGCTCCAGCAGGGCCCGGAACAGGGGTTCCGGGTGGCGGTTCCAGCGCAGGTTGCCGACGTGGCGGGCGAGCAGGCGCGGGCCGCTCGGCGCCGCCGCGCCCTCGAACAGCTCCGGCATGAAGCAGTGCGGGACGTGGCGGGTCTTGGCGCGGATGGCCTCCGGGTAGCGCGAGACGGTGTACTCGGCCGCCGTCGCCGAGGTGAAGACGAGCCGGTCTGCCGCCTCGACCACGCGCGCCTCCTTGCGCTTGTTGATCCAGCGCACTCGCCGCGCGTCGCCCCTGGTCGGGTTGCCGACCCAGGGATCGCTGAAGTGGGCCACCCAGGGCGGCCGCCGGGAGAGGCGCAGCGGCGCCAGGTGGATCGAGTGGAACTGCCCGCGCGTGACCAGCAGGTCGTAGTCGTCGAGCGAGCGCCGTCGCAGCTCCTTCGCCACGCACCCGTTGAGGAAGGTGAGCGCGTCCGGCCGCTCGCTCAGGAACGGCACCCTGCCGTGGGTCCTCATCAGCAGCGGCATGCCGGGACGGCGGAGGCGGGTCACCGATCCGAACGCCTCCTCGACGTAGCCGTCGAGGCTGTGGTCGGGTGGCAGCCGCCAGAGGTTCGGGTCGGCCGCGATCACGTCGACCGAGCTGTCGAGGTGGCCGCTGACCTTGGCGGCCACCTGGGCCTCGATCAGCGGCACCGGCGGGAAGCAGTAGGAGAGCAGGAGGATGCGCATCGGGACCGGGCCGTCGCCTAGCGGGACCGAGGCAGCAGCGGGTAGGCGTAGAAGGCGAGCAGCGGCAGGGCCATCAGGGTCGCCAGCGCCTGGGCGTGGAGCGGCATCTCGGTGCGCCATTGCTCGGCCGGCGCGACCGTGACCGAGCCACGCTTGAAGCGAACCGTATCCCCCGTGATGATGTGGTTCTCGCCGAGCTCGATCGTGTCCGCCGACGCGAAGACGTCGGGGGAGGGCTCGGCGCCGACGAACTCCAGCAATCGCGCCATGGTGCCGCGTGGCTCACGCGTCAGATCCTCGAATCGCAGTCGCAGGTACCGCCGCGCGGAGAGTCGTCGCAGCTTCGCCTCCACGTAGGTGTTGCGCAGCGTCCAGTCGAGTGCGGCCCTCGCCACCACGCCGAGATAGAGCAGCGAGCCGAGTCTCGCCCCGCGGCCCGACGCCTCGCGCCGCTTGCGGGCAAGCGAGTGCGCGACGGCGCGAGGGTCGCGCACAAGGTGCACGAGGTAGACGTCCGTCGTCGCCATCGCCGCGGTGAGGTCCGCAGCCGCCGGGAGCTTGGTCGAGTCGACCAGCACCGTGGACTCGGTGCGCTCCGCCAGCCACGAGTAGGCGGCCTCCGTGGCGTCCAGGTAGCGCGCCAGCCGGGCCGACCCCAGCCCTCCCCGACGGGCCCTGAGGCTGCGAAGCTGCGAGCTGGGCCGGGGCCGTACGAAGGCGCGGAAAGAGTCCCGCATCTCGTCGAAGTCGACGCCCTGCTCCCGATGCGCCCGATGCAGGGTTCCCCAAACGGGGCAGGCATCGAAGCTCTGGCCGCAGCCACAGCGTCCCTCGCTGCCGGCGAGCTCCCAGTAGACGTGCGCCTCGCCGAGCCCGGCGAAGCCGTCGGCCTCATTGAGCAGCGCGGTCAAGAGCGTGCTTCCGCTGCGAGCCATGCCGACGACGAAGAGGATCTTGGGCACGTCAGCCGTCTTCGGGCTTTCGGGCGACCATCGTGACCCAGGCGACCCGTAGGTCGTCCTCGGCGAGGTTCCGCCAGCGCCGATCCAGCGCCTCGCGCCTGAAGGACTCGTCGAGGGGCAGCCGCGACTCGTCCCAGCGGACGATTTCCAGGCCAGGTCCGGCGAAGGCCCGCCGCCACTCCTCGCTCCGCAGGCGATTGATGTAGGTCGAGCGATTGGAGAACATCAGGTTGAACGACCGTTCGCGATACTCCAGTGCCTTCAGCCAGTTGCCTGTGACCGCATGGTCGCCGTCGATGAACATGTGGTCCCGCAGGTCGATGATGTGAACCATGACGCCGCCGGGACGCAGGGCCCGCGTGAGCTCGCGCAGGAGCGGGCTGACCTGCCTGAGGCGGACGTGCTCGAGCACGGACTTGGAGAAGGCCAGGTCGAAGGCGCCGTCGTTCGTCGGGATCGAGGCGCCGTCGTAGGCCTCGAACCGCGTCCCCTTTCGGAGCTCTTCCCCTCCGGCGATCCCCTGCTGTCCTGCAGCGATGCGCTGTGCGGCGGCGTCTACCTCCGTGGGACCGATCTGGAGGGTGGTGTCGAGGCTCAGGATCCGGTCTGCTCCCCATGATCGGAGGAGCAATCCAAGGTCGGGAGTCCGTCCCGGGCCCAGCTCCAGGATCGAGCTTCCGGGCAGGGTGACGCCACCCTCCTGTGCCAGGTCGATTACCCGCTGTGCGACTTCCTCGATCGCGGCGGGATCGCCGTCCAGCCCGTAGGAACCGCGCCGCTTCCGCAGCGAGGTCAGCAACGGCGCAGCCAGGTTCTTTGCGACGTTGGAGCCGAGATAGGCCGTCTCACGCAATCTCGTCGCTGTCATTCCCGGAACAGTATGTAGTTCGGATTGCGCGCCCGCGCCCGCCCGTAGGCGCGCAGCGAGCTCGCGACCCGCCCCCGCTCGGCTTCGATCCGGGCGAGGACGAGCCAGGTGCGCCAGTCGGCGCTTTCCTTGCGGGTGGCCGCCGCCGCCGCGGCGGCGGCGGCGCGGAGCTTCCCCTGCTGCTCGAGGATCAGCGCCTCCTGCAGCAGGGGGGAGGCGGCGTCGGGCTGCGCGTCGGCGGCGTCGCGGGCCTGTTGCAGCGCGGCGGGGAGGTCGCCGCGCGCGGCGTCGAGCTGGCTCTGGCGCAGCGCCGTCGCGCCGCGCAGTGGGAACCAGATCGCAACCAGCGCGACGACGGCGACCGCGGCTACCGCGGCGCGCTGGAGCCGGCTGCGGTTGCGGCGCTTCCGTTTGCGTTTGCGCCGGTGCCGGTTGCGGCGCGGTTCGGGCAGCGAGTAGCCGCTCACCGCGACGGCCGCCAGCAGAACGAAGGCGACCGCCAGCGCCCCAAGCTGCCAGACCCAGTCGAGGGCGGCGGCCATCGCGAAGCCGGCGGCGCCGGCGGTCGCGGCGGCGAGCAGGAGGCGCTGCTCGGGCGGCGCCCGCAGCGCGCGCACGGCGCCGGTGCCGAGAACGGCGAGGACGAAGCCTCCGATCAGGACCAGCCCGGGGATCCCCAGCTCGGCGAAGCCCTCCAGGTAGAGCGAGTGGGCGTTGCGGACGAAGCCGGCGTAGGAGCCGTGCTGCGCCCACCAGAACTCGAAGGTGCCGGGGCCGATCCCCTTCCAGGGCGCCGTTTCGCTCGCATCCACCGCCGCTTCCCAGAACTGGTAGCGACCGCTGCTGGTCGAGTTGAAGATCGACGCGGGCGAGCTGGGCGCGGCCCTCGCTCCGCCGCCGTGGCTCTTGAAGACCTCCCAGCGGTGCGAGATCTCGTGCGGCAGCCCGGCGCCGATCGAGATCGGGATCGCGACGACGACCACCGCCGCGGTCGCGACCAGCGCCTGACCCCGGCTGACCTGGAGCCAGCGGGGGCGGCGCACATGCCGGACGGCGAGCCCGATTCCGATCTGGACCAGGGCGACGCCGGCGCAGACCGCCAGCGCGATCCAGATCACCTCGGTCCCCTGCTGTTCGGCGGCGGGAGTAGGCAGGCCGCGGGCGAGCGCCTCGCGACTGTGGACCGCCAGCGCGAGCAGCGCCGCGCCGCCGGCTCCCGCGGCGAGGGTGAGGAGCTTCGGCAGGCGGTCGGGGGAGAGGGCGAGGAAGGCGAGCATCGCCGCCGCCGCGACGGCGGCGCCGGTGCCCGAGGTGGAGAGGTAGAGGGCGAGGCCGGCGAGCGGGAAGGCCGCGGCGGCCAGCGCCTGGGCGGCGATCGTCCGCGCCGAGGCGGTCGCGGCGAGCAGCAGCGGCAGGGTGATTCCGGCCAGCGCGCCCATCGCGCTCGAGTAGCCCAGCGGGTAGGAGAGGCGGCGCTCGATGTCGATCCCCGGCAGCGCCTTGCCCAGTTCGTTGGGAGGGAACCAGGCCATGTGGAGGCGGGAGAGGACCGCCAGCGCCGCGACCAGGGCGAGGCCGAAGGTGACGCCGTTCAGGAGCGCCCGGCCGCCGGCGCGCCGGCGGGTGACGAGGCAGATCCCCAGCGCGAAGACGCCCAGGTAGGTGGCGACACGGGCCAGCTCGGTGGCGGTCCGCTCCTCGCTCTGCGTCCATCCCATCGAGAGCGCCGTCCAGGCGGCGAAGCCGAGCAGCAGGCCGAGCGCGACCAGCGCCGCGCGGGTCCGCCCCGGCACCGGCAGCGCCTCGACCGCGACCCCGAGCAGCAGCGCCCACCAGACCGCGACCCCGAGCTGGTCGCGCGGGATCGGGTCGTAGCCGCCGTTTTCCAGCGCCAGGTAGACGACCAGCACCGCGGCGAGCAGCCAGGTCGCGACCCCACCCCAATCGAACGCCCCGACCGCCGACCCACGCCGCGCCGACTCGGCCGCGTCTCCCCCGCGCTCCGTTGTCCCCAGTGTCTCCAAGGCGATGGGAAAGCTACGACACTCGCCCTGCTGGCAGCATGGCCATCTTTCGTCGGCAGGGGTGAGAAGCCAGAGACAACCTCAACGGCGTCTGAGCCACTCGGCGAACACGGGATCGAGCAGGTACGGCCTGCCCTCCGCATCGCGTTGGACGTGACGCCGATCGCCAGCAGGATCAGGCGTTCGTTCCTGTCGAGGCCGTCCCACAGCGCCTGGTGTGCATCTCGGGTTTCCTCGAGCGCCAGCTCAAGCGCCGCAGCTGCAGGAGCGCCGGTCGATCAGATGCGCGGGGTCGACTGGCCCCTGATAATTGAACGGATTTACCGTACATCAGTGTACGGGCATCCCGTACATGCGTCGGGGAGCCGGTCGGCAAGGTCAGATACGTCGGTTACGTTCGAGGCGAGCGCATCCGGGTTGTGGTTGCACTTGACGACCCGGATCTGATCGTCACAATCCACAGGAGACGCCGATGAAGGCCGACTACGACAGCGAAGCCGACGCACTCTCAATCGACTTGGTCGAGGTCGACGCCTGGGATGGCGGCGAGGACGTCGACGGCGCCCACTGCCACGTCACCTTTGCGCATGACTGCCCCGTAAATGTCGAGTTGCTGAGCCCGCACGATCATATCGACCTGCTTGGGGTCGCCGCCGAGCGTTACGGATTGGACGGGGCGGCCCTGACCGCCGCCGCTCAGGCAGCCCTTGCCGCACCGGATCGGCCGGTGACGCTGGATGTCGGCGTTCGCGCTGCGGCCTGAGCGCTCCCTCGAAGCGACTGAAGCGGTCTCTTCCAAACTAGACTCTAGTCAGCTAGAGTTTGCCTATGAACTCCTTCGTCGGCAGAGCCAGCGAGTTGGCCGAGCTGGGGTCGGAGCTCGATCTGGTCAGACACACCGGCAGGGCGCGCTTCGTGTGGATGCGCGGCCGCCGCCGGGTCGGCAAGTCGCGCTTGATGCAGGAGCTCTGCGATCGCTCGCGGGCCCGCTACTGCTTCTACCAGGCGCCACGACGCCCCCGGCCGGACGCCCTCGCCGGCTTCGTCGAGGCGGTCAGGGAATCGGGCCTTGCCGCCGCGGACGCCTTCCAGGGCGCCTCCTACGATTCCTGGCCGGCTGCGTTGCGGGCCGCCGCGCAGGGCCTCACCCCCGCGGACCCGGCGATCGTCGTGATCGACGAGCTGCCCTACCTGACCGAGCTGGACCCCGGCTTTGCCGCCGATCTCCAGAAGGCCTGGGACAGAACGCTGGAGGCATCGCCGATCCTGCTCGTCTGCGTGGGGTCCGACGTGCGGATGATGGAGACCCTGGTGGGGGAGCGCTCGCCCCTGCACGGCAGGCCGACGCGCGAGATGCGGATCGCGCCCCTCAGCCCAGCGGCCGTCGCCGGCATCACCCACGCTCCCGGTGCCGCCGAGGCGATCGACCGCTACCTCGTGGTCGGCGGGTTTCCGCTGCTCGCTGCGTCGTGGCCGCGCTCAGCCGGTCTGCGAGAGTTCCTGGCGGATGCGCTGCGCGACGACCAGACTCCGTTCGCGACCACCGCGCTGCGGATCATGGCGTCGGAGTTCGAGCGCGAGCTGCAGGCGAGGAAGGTGATCGAGGCGATCGGCCACGGCGAGACCGCCTACAGCCGCATCCAATCGCGCAGCGGGGTGAAGGGCAACACCCTGACGGCCGCCCTGGAGGTGCTCGTGGAGGCAAAGCGGCTTGTGGCCAGGGAGCTTCCCTACGCCGCCCCGCCGGGAAGGACGGCGGCCAAGTACACGGTGATCGACCCCTACCTCCGCTTCTGGCTGCGCTTCGTCGGCCCCCACATCGCCGAGCTGTCGCGGGGCAGGCCGGACCTCGCCATCGAGCGGATCATGCGCGACTGGAGCGCCTACCGCGGTCGAGCTGTCGAGCCGGTTGTTCGCGAGGGCCTCGAGCGGCTGCTTGCCGACACCGCGCTGAGCGAGCGCCTCGACGGCGCCCGGCACGTTGGGTCCTGGTGGCGACGCGATCACGCCGTCGAGGTGGACCTGGTCGGTGGAGACGCGCCCGAGCCAACGAAAATCGGATTCGTCGGCTCCGTCAAGTGGCGTGAGAGCGAGCCGCTCTCGGCGCCCGAGCTGCGCGGTCTGGCGAGGCATCGCGCCGTCGTCCCAGGTGCCGAGGCCGCCAAGCTGGTCGCCGTCAGCCGTGCCGGCCTCGCCGATGACGTCGCCGCGGATGCCGCGTTCGGCCCCGAAGAGCTGCTCGGCGCCTGGCAGGGGTGAGAAGCCAGAGACAACCTCAACGGCGTCTGAGCCACTCGGCGAACACGGGATCGAGCAGGTACGGCCTGCCCTCCGCATCGCGTTGGACGTGACGCTGATCGGCGAGCAGCCGTTCGAGCGCCTCCTGAAGCGTGGAGCGTGCGACGCGGTGCTCGCCTGCGACGATGCTGCCCGTGGGGGGCCAAACCTCTCCCGCAAGGCGCTGGAGGTCGAGCGGGCGCGCCTGGCGCGTTTCTTCGAGACCATCAACAAGCACCGCAAGGCTCTCGACCTTGCAGTCGAGCAGAACTTCGACGGCGAGCTCGACGCGGCGGAATGGAGGAAGGCGTTCGAGTCCGCCGAGCCCCACGATGCGAACCGGACCATGGTCGTCACCGGCGATCACTCGGCGATGCTGTCGAGAAGCTGCGTGCGGCGCTTCCCGCGCTCGTCGACGACCTTCGGTACTGGCTCTCTCGCCACGGCGTAGAGTTCTGAGGGTGGATCGGCACCTCCCGGCTTCCGGGCGTGTTATGGGTTTCAAGGCGATGCGGAAAAGCATGACACTCGTTCTCCTGCCGGCGCTGGCGCTGGCGCTGGCGGCTCCCGGCGCGGGCGCCGCCACGGCCGTCGCGCCGCCCGGCGTCTCCGAGGCCGACCAGTACTTCGAGACCGTGCCCGGCTCATCCGGCCCGCGATCTCCGGACGGGAGCAAGAAGGAAGAAGACGCGGTGCGCGACGGCAGCCTGACGCCGGCGACCGGGCGAGCGCTGCGGAGGCGGGGCACGGCGGGGCAGGCCGTCGCGACCGCAGTTGCCAGGACCGCTCCGCCCGCCCGCCCGGCCCGCGGGCAAGCTGCCGGCGGGCGGGGCGGCGGATCGTCCCGGCCGGCGCAGCAGGTGGAGGCGCCGGGGAGCGGGGGGCTGGGCGTCCTCTTTCCGCTCGCCCTCGCCGCGACCGCCGCCGCGACGGTCGCCTTCGCCGTCGCCCGCCGGCGCCGCCCCGTGGCCCGGTGAGGCGAGCGGCGCTCGTCCTGGCGCTGGCCGGGCTGGCGCTGGGCGCCCAGGCGACCGCCGCCGCGGCGATGCCGCACGGCCTCAAGCTCGGGCTGGCGGACGGATCGTTCGCTTCCCCCGACGCGGCGCTGCGCGACGAATGGATGGCGAGGGCGAGGGGCGCGGGGGCGGAGCTCGCCTACCTCGGAGTCCCCTGGTCCCGGATCGCGCCGGCGAAGCCGCCGGCCGGCTTCGACGCGGCGAACCCGGCCGATCCCGCCTACGACTGGACGGCCCTCGATGCTTCGGTCCGCGGCGCCGTGGCACAGGGCCTGCGGCCGCTGCTCGACATCGACTTCGCCCCTGCCTGGGCCGAGGGGCCGGACCGGCCGCCGCCGGCGCTGGTGCCGCCGGGAACCTGGTTGCCGCAGCCGGGCGCGCTGGGGCTGTTCGCGCAGGCGCTCGCGACCCGCTACTCAGGCCGCTTCGTCGACCCCGCCGAACCCGCCGCCGGCCCGCTGCCACGAGTCCGCTACTTCGAGGTCTGGGCGGAGGAGAACCTCTCCGAACACCTCAACCCGCTCTGGGAAGGCAGCAAGCTCGTCGCCCCGTGGCAGTACCGGGCGATGCTGAACGCGGCCTACGCGGGAATCCACCGCGCGAGCCCGGGAGCGCGGGTGATCGTCGGCGGTCTGGCGCCCTACGGCGACGCGAAGCCCGGCGGCTACCGCGTCCCGCCGGTCCGCTTCTGGCGCTCGCTGCTCTGCCTGCGGGGCTCGAAGCTGCGGCCGGTCGCCTGCCCCGACCCGGCCCGCTTCGACATCGCCGCCCACAACCCGATCGACGTCCACGGGCCCGACGTCGGCGCGATCTCCCCGCTCGACGTCTCGACCCCCGACGTCGGCCGCCTGACCGCGATCGTGCGCAGGGCGGTGCGGACCGGGCGGGCGCTGCCGCCACGCCCGAAGCCGTTCTGGGCGCCGGAGATCTGGTGGGACTCCGATCCGCCCGATCCCGGCGGCGTGCCCCTGCGCCGCCACGCCCGCTACCTCGCCGAGTCGCTCTACCGGCTCTGGCGGCAGGGGGTGAGCGCGGTGATCTGGTGGTACCTGCGCGACCAGGATCCCGGGGCGGCGGGGTTCGCCGCCACCCAGCAGAGCGGCCTCTTCTTTCGCGACGGCTCCCCGAAGCCCGCCTACCGGGCGTTCCGCTTCCCCTTCGTCGCCCACCGCGGCCGGGGCGGCCGGGTGCTCGTCTGGGGCAAGGCGCCCGCGCCGGGGCGGCTCGTCGTCGAGCGGCGCACCCGACGCGGCTGGGCGCCGCTGGCCCGCCCGGGCGCCGGCCCCGACCGGATCTTCCTCGCGCGGGTCGACGCCGGGGGCGCGTTCCGCGTCCGCGCCCGGCAGGGCCGGCAGGCGAGCCTCACCTGGTGGCTGCGGTAGCGGTGACTGTGGTGTAACGATACGGTTAAGTATAAGGTACCGACAGTATCCTGCTTCGGTACCTCCTGGGTTTGTGAGTTTTCGGCGTCACCTTTGGTACGGTGGTGCCGCCGTGATGCGAACCAAGTTCCTGTTGCCGGCTGGGGTTATCGCCGTCTTTGCGCTGGCGCTGCCGTCCGCGGCGTCGGCCACAGGGTGCACGCCGCCCTATTGCCCCTCGCACACCGTGACGGTCAAAAAGGCGGGCACCGGCTCGGGCTCGGTCGCCAGCTCGCCGGCGGGGATCAACTGCGGCTCCCAGTGCTCGGCCCCGTTCGAAGAGAAAACCACGGTCACGCTCACCGCTCAAGCCGCCTCCGGCTCCACCTTCGCCGGTTGGTCGGGCGGCGGCTGCTCGGGAGCGGGCAGCTGCGTTCTCACGATGGGAGCAGCCGACATCACGGTGACGGCGACGTTCAACGCCAACCCGCCTCCGCCGCCTCCGCCGCCCAACAACTTCACCCTCGGCAAGGTCAAGCACCCGAAGACCGGCGTGGTCACGATCCGCATCAAGGTTCCGGGGCCGGGGACCATGGAAGCGAGCGGCAGGGTGATGAAGACGGTCAGGGCGCGGGCCAAAGCCGCCGGCGCCTACGTCCTCCGGCTCGAACTGACGAAGCGGGGCATGAAGCTCCTGAAGAAATCGAAGGGCCGCCAGCTGCGGGTCAAGATCAGCTTCACCTTCACCCCGGACGGAGGCTCGCCGCGGACGAAGATCAAGAAGGTGATCTTCCGCGTGGTCAGACCCCGCGCGGCCGCCTCGCGGGTGAGCTTCGAGGAAGGCTCCGGCGGCGAGGTGGTCGTCGCGTCCACCGCCACGATCAAGCCGGACAAGGCCCTGATCAGGGTCTTCTGCAACGGACCGCAGTCCTGCCACGGCACCCTGAAGCTGGTCGCATCCGGCAACGTAGCCCTCGGCAGCACCTCCTTCGACCTCGCCGCCGGCGTCTCCAAGGTGCTCCGGCTCAAGCTCACCGGCCGCGCAGGGAAGCTGCTGGACAGCGGCGTGCCGAAGGCCAGGGCGACGGGCACGGGCCTCCATCCCCACGCGGTAAAGCTGAAGCTCGCCTCGAACTGACGACCCGGTTGCCGCTGGTACCATATATGGTATGCAGAAGACCACCGTCTACCTGGAGGACAGCCAGGCGCTTGCCCTGCGCCGTCTCGCCCACGAGACCGGCCGCTCCCAGGCCGAGCTGATCCGCGAGGCGATCGAGCGGACCACCGCGCAGCCTGCCGCCCGGCGCAAGCTCGACTTCATCGGCGCCGGGCGGGGGAGCGGCGAGGCTGTCGGCCGCAACGCCCGTCGGATCCTCAAAGAGGAGTTCCCACGGCGCAAGGCGCGCTGATCGTCGACACCGGCGTGCTCTATGCCGCTGCCGACAGCCGGGATCCCGACCACAGGGCATCGGCCGAGCTCTTGCGTGCCTGGCCCGGCGAGCTGGTCGTCTCGAGCTTCGTGGCGGCCGAGGCCGACTACCTGATCCTGGACCGGCTGGGCGTCGAGGCCGAGCTGCGCTTCGTTCGGAGCCTCGTCTCCGGCCTGCGACTCGACACCCCCGGCAGCGACGAAATCGACGAAGCCGCTGACATCTGCGAGCGCTACGGCGACCTCAAGCTCGGCCTCGCCGACGCCTCGATCCTCGTCCTCGCCAAGAAGTGGCGCACCTGCTCGATCGCCACCCTGGATCATCGCGACTTCCTCGCGCTTCGCCCGCTGTACGGCGACGCTTTCGAGCTGCTCCCCGGATAGATAGCGGCTCGGCGAGACTTCCGCTACCGGCTGAACGACAACTTCCTCCGCTTCTGGTTCCGCTTCGTCTTCCCCTATCAGGAGAGCCTGCGGCGCGGCTGACTCCTTCGACCCGCGGATCGCGGCGAGATCGTCGCGGCGCTCGCCGGGTAGTGGTACCGGGTCAGCTCCATCCGGGTCGCGGCCGGGCGCGCATCCGACTTTGACCCCAGCGGGGTGTGGTCAAAGTCGGATGCGGCGCTGGAATGCCCCCGTTCTCACGATCGCGCGGCTTCTCTCAAGCCCATCGCGGTGAGCGCTGTGGAGCTGACCCGGTACGCGCTCGCCGGGTTGGTCGCGGAGCCGCGGCGGCGAGGTGTCAGCGCGCCCGCGGTGTCAGCCCGGCAGCAGCTCCAGCGCCACGACGTGCGCCGGCCGCACGGTGGCGAAGTGACGGTGGTCGAGCGTCGCGAGCTTCGGCTCTCCGAGCCGCTCGACCAGCGCCAGCACGCTCGCGTCGACGACGCCCAGGCGCAGATCGGCATAGGCGCGCTGAAGCTCGTGGCAGCGCTCGAGGTCGCCATGCGTCGGGTCCTCCACGCGGTAGGCGCCGGCGAGCAGGTCTGCGAGGAACTCCAGCCAGACGCTCGCCGTCAGCCGCTCCTGGCACCAGTAGTCGAGCTCCGAGAGGACGAGCGCGGGGACGAGGAGATCCTCGCCGCAGCCCTCGATCAGGCCGGCGCACGGCTCGTGGTCGGGGTCGGCGGCGTCGAGCCCCGCCAGCAGCGGGCCGGTATCGAGGACCAGCGCCACTACGCGGGCGGCCGGGCGACCGGCTCGGCGGTCGTCTCCGCCGCGCCGCGGCCGTCGCTGGAGCGGCCGAGGCCCAGGCGGGGGCGGCGCAACCGCCTGATCGCGATCGCCTTCTCCTCCACCGCCTCCGCCAGCACGGCGCTGAGGCTGTCCCCCCGCCTGCGCGCCTCCGCCTCGAGCGTCGCAAGCGCCTCGGCGTCGGCGCTGACCGTGGTTCGTCGATTCATGATGCACGATTCTAGCATCGCGCTAGGCATGCGGAGCCGTGAGGCGATCCTCCGGCACGGCGCTACCGGGGGACGATCCCGCGGGTCGGCCTGCGCGCCCTCTGGGACGTCTTTCTGGCTCGCCGCCGCTTCGACCGGCCTTGCCCGCTCGCTGGGCGACCGGGTCCGCCTCGGCGCGCCCGTCCGCCGCATCCGACCGCCTAGGAGCAGCACTCAAGAATACAAATTCTCGCTTTATAATGTCTAAGAATGTATTCTTTAGGCATGGAATTTACCAATGTCCAGATCATCGAGCTTTTCCACGTAGCGTTTCTCGACGCCCTGCAGCGCAAGCTAGACCGTAGCCGCTGGGTGCTCAAAGGGGGCGCCAATCTGCGCTACTTCATTGACAGCCCGCGCTACTCGGAGGACATCGACCTAGATATCTGCGGCGAGGAGCCGTGGGGGATGGGGGAGAAGGTCACCGGGGTGCTTAACGGGCGGCTGCTGGAGACGCTCCTACGGGTCGCCGGGATCGAGGTCGAGGAGGTGCACGAGTCAAAGCAGGCCAAGGTGACCCGGCGCTGGAAGGTCGGTATTCGAGTGCCAGGACACGAGAGTCTGGTGCGGACCAAAATCGAGTTCAGCAACAGGGGTTTCGACGAGCGCCACCGCCTTGAGGCTGTGCCCGAGCGGATAGTCGCCCCCTATGCGCTTCGCGCTCCCCTCGTCCAGCACTACACGGACGCTGTGGCTGGTGAGCAGAAGGTCGAAGCCCTGGCCGGCCGCCAGCAGACCCAGGCCCGCGACGTGTTCGACCTCGACTTACTCTTGCGTCGCCGCCCCCTCGATAAGGGGAAGCTCAAAGCGGATCTCCTGCTGAAGGCCGGAGAGATCGCGATGGAGATTCCCTTCGACGCATTCGAGGAACAGGTGCTGCGCTTCCTCGAACCGGAGGTCCGCGACTACTACGACGATGAGGAGTCCTGGGTGCGAATGCAGACCTTCGTCGCTGGCAAGTTGGAGGAGGCCATCTGATGCGCGTGACCGACTCCTACCGCGACCTGCTGTCGGCCGGCCGTCCGGTGATCACAACCGGCGAGGCGGCCGACGCTTGGGGGGTCGGGGACCGCGCGGCCGCCCATCGCCTGCGAGTGCTGGCCGAAGCCGGGATCGTGCGGCGACTGCGCCGCGGACTTTGGGCCGTCGATCCCGAGATCGGGCCATTCGCAATTGCGCCTTACCTGACCGCGCCCTATCCCGCCTACGTCTCGCTCTGGTCGGCGCTCCATGAGCACGGCATGATCGAACAGATTCCCCGCGAGACCTCGATCGTCTCGCCAGACCGGGCGCGCCGGATCGAGACCGAGATGGGCACCTTTGATGTCCACCGGATCGCGCCACAGCTCTTCGCCGGCTTCGAGGGCTCGCCCGAGAAGGGCTACTTGGCGCTGCCCGACAAGGCGCTCTTCGACCTGGTTTACGTGCGAGCGGCCGCCGGGAGGCGCGCATACTTCCCGGAGCTCTACCTGCCGGACGACTTCGACCGAGAGCGCTTGGGCGAGTGGACTGAACGAATCTCCAGTGCCCGCCTGCGTACGATCGTCGGCCGCCGCCTTCGCGAGACGATGCGCCAGAGGGCCGGCAACGTCTAGATCGCCTCCGATGCGATCCGGCTCCGAGGAGCCAACCCGTCCGGATCGCTGCCTCTGCCACCCCAGTCTGGCACCGAGAGGTGCCATGCCTCACTCTAGATGAGCACTCTTGACCGACTGCCAGCTCACTCTCGCCGTGGACGATTTGCGAGCGTGTGGACTGCCAGCGGTAGACGATTTCAGAGGACGAGTAGCGGCCAGCCCTGGTTGCCAACTACGCGAACACAGGATCAACAAAGCCGCGAAAGCGGGATCAATGTACGCGCGAAAGAGGGAGTTATAGGCCGAGGCGGCGGCTTTCCGCGCCGACCCCGACGTCGCGCTGCGCGCCCTGGCGACACCTGTGCTGCTCGACGAGTGGCAGGCGGTCCCCGGCGTTCTTGGCGCCGTCAAGCGGGCCGTAGACGACGAGACCGGTGCCGGGCGCGGCGCTACAGCTCGCCGGCGCCAATCGGCGCGCGTGGCTCGAGGGCTATGTCGACCAGCTTCTGACCAGAGACATCGAGACGCTCTACGGTCACCGCGACCCACGTCTCCTGCGGCGCTACTTCGAGGCGCTTGCGCTCAACAGCGCTCCGCGACGGCGATACGCTGTGGGGATGAGGCCCACCGGGCCGGCGGCGGAGGGGCTGCAAGGGGAACGGGGCGCTGGCTCTCAAGAATCGTGGATTTAGCTTTCGAGCGTCGCTTCGACGGCGATCTCGATGTTGCGCTTCAGCGCCTGGGAGATCGGGCAGTTCTCGCCGGCGCCGCGGGCGGCTTCCTCGAAGCCGGCCTGGTCGAGGCCGGGCACGCGGCCGCTGACGACGATCTTCGATGACTTCACGCCCTCGCCGGGGACGAAGGTCACCGTCGCGGTCGCCTCGAGCCGCTCGGGGGCGTTGCCGCCTTTGGCGAGTCCGCTTGAGAGGGCCATGCAGAAGCAGGAGGAGTGCGCCGCGGCGAGCAGCTCCTCGGGGCTCGTCGTCCCCGGCGCCCGCTCGGTCCGGGCCGGCCACGTGACCTCGACCTCCGGCAGCGCGCCGCTTGCCGCCCTGGTCGTCCCCCGCCCGTGCGCGAGGTCGCCCTCCCAAACCGTCGTCGCCTTGCTCTCAGCAGCCATTCGCCTCTCCTCTGGTCGGATGCGGGGCCCGCGAGCCACCGCGAAGATTGCTGACTCTTGCGCTGGAACCTACTCAGCCAGGCAGGAGCTCGAAGTGGCCGCGGCCGCGGAGGCGGTAGATGCCGAAGTCGGCGTCGAGGGTGAAGATGCGCTTCAGGCTTCGCTCCTCGGCCAGGGCGACGAGGCTGGCGTCGGCCAGGTCCATCGGCCGGTCCGCGTAGCGCTCCATCAGCGTCGCGATTCGCCCGGTGCCCTCGGCCGGGTTCGCTACGACATCGAGATCCTCGTTCAGCAGGAGCTTCCACAGCGCTCGTTGCGCAAGCCAGCCCCCAGCCCGACCGAGCAGGTACATGGCCTCGGTGAAAGCGGGCCAGGTCGTGAGCAGCGGCAGGCGGATCGATTCGAGGGCGGAGACGCAGCGCTCGTGGTCGGGCTCCCCGGCATCGATCAATGCGACCAGGGGGCCGGCGTCGACGAGCGTCATCGACGCCCTTCGCGATGCTTGCGCTCGACGATGTCGGCGAAGGCGCCGCCGGTATCGCGAGCCTGCCGAAGATCGGTATTGACGACGCCGATCGCGTACGCGAGGCGCTCGCGCGGCTCGGTCGCCAGCGTTCGCTCCGCCCGCTCGCTGGCTGCCTGGCGCAGGAACTCCGACACCGACGATCCTTCGAGGGCAGCCGCCTGGCGCACCCGCTCGTCCAGCTCCGCGTTGAGTCGAAGGCTCCGCATGGAGCGAGCGTATCACGATGATTGACAGAACGTGATACAAAAGCGTCACCAAGGTGCCGATTCCCGCGCGGAAGCGTGACAATTCCTCGCGCTATGGCCGACGCGCAGATTGAGGTCCGGCTGCGGCTCGTGCCCACCGGGACGAGCCGAGTGGGATTCGGGTCGGGGTGCTGTCCCGAAGTTGACGCGAACCCCTGCTATGGCGATGAGGGAACGCTTGGGCTACGCGGTGCGCGCGAAACCGTCGGGAATGATCGGCCAGGCCCCCTCGACGTGCTCGTCGCGTCCTTGCTGTCGGAAGTATTCCTCCAACGATCCGGCCTGCTCGGCCGCCCAGGAAACCTGTTCGCGATGCAAGACGCAGAGGTCGATGTCACGCAACTCGGTGACGGTTGCCCCCAGCCTGAATGCGAGCCGTGCGGCAGCGAGCGCATCGGCGGCGGCCGCGTGGGCCTCGTCGAGCGCAACGCGGTAGTGCTCACAGACCGCGCCCAAGGTCCGCTTGCCTCGCCGGAAGCGGTCGAACTGCCTGTCGAGCACGTACGGATCGACAACGAGCATCCCGTCCGGCCCGCCGACTTGGTCGAGCAGCGGTCGAAGTCCGTGCCGCCGGGCCTCGCGATCAAGGATGGTCAAGTCGAAGCGCGCGATGAACGCGATGACCGGCACACCTTGCTGCAACTGATCGGCCAGCGCGGTCGTGATCTCGTCGACTGCCTCGTCCGGGCTTCGCCCTTCGGCTCGCGCCCGCTCGGTGGTGATGCCATGCACAGAGGTCGCGCCAGCCGGTATGTCGATGCCGGGATCCACCAGCCAGGAAAGATGCTCAGCCGCCAGACCATCACCAACGACGCTCACGGCTGCGGTCACGATGCGATCGGACTCAGGGTCGACGCCGGTCGTCTCGATGTCGAACGCCGCAAGACGTCCCGTGTGCCAGCTCATGCAACAACGCTATTGGCGCACCCAGACGAGTTTCGCCACGCGAATCCGGCACTCTGACGGCGGGGCAGACCGGCGCCTCCTTCTCGTCCGGAGCGAGCGGAGCTCAGCGGCGCACGCAAGGGACGAGGCGCGAGAGTCCTACCCGGCTCCGCCTGGCTCTCGCATCCGCTGGAAGCGAACGCCCGAAGACCGGAAGGCGTGGCTTAACGCAGCGGTATGAGGCTAAGCGGAAACTTCGATGGCAGGCGTTGGAATCTCGATTGGGGGCAGATGTAGCTGGAGGTCAGAGCCCAGCGCGTCGGCGAAGCGGGCCAGCTGGCCGACGGTGAGGTTGACGCGCCCCGCCTCGACGTTCGAGACGTAGGGGATCGTGAGGTCGAGTCGCTTCGCCAGCTCGCTCTGGGTCAGGCCGGCCGCCTTGCGGGCGCGGCGAATCTCATCGCCAACCAGCCGCGCGGCGAGGTCCGAGGTCTGCGTGCGCGGCATCAGCCGAGCGCCGCGGCCGAGTGCTGCACCGCTGCGCGCGCAGCGGGATCGGCGATCTCGACCGCCTCGATCGCGACATCGGGCAGGGGGTCGCTGTCCTCGACGATCTCGGCCCACAGGTAGGGGGTGCGGTAGGCGGCGGCGATGCCGCGGGCCCACTCCTCGCCGTTCTCGGAGAAAGAGATGGTCTCGCCGCTGCGCAGGTTCAGGGCGCGCTGCTCGAAGTCGACGACGGTCTCATCGCCCTCGATCCGCGCCTCCTGGCCGTTGACGGTCAGGCGGGCAAGCGTCTCGGATCCCGCGACGTGCCCGGACTCGTCTCGTGTGGGGCGGCGAAAGTCGAGAACGACCATGAGAAATCCTTTCCTGGGTTGTCCTCTAGGACAACAGCAGCGTAGTTTATCTCTTGGATAAAGTCAACGGGGGGCGGGCTTGGTCCTACAGCTCTCCCGGCGGCAGGATCTGGCGATCTCGCTGCAGGCGTTGCGCGCGGGCAAGAAGAGCGTCGGCGCGATCACCGGCCAGGTAGCCGCGCAGATCGCCGAGGTCGTGATCGATCAGGTCCGACGCCGCGGCAAGCTCGGCACCGTCGAGGCCGTGCGAGCCGCGTTGCCAGCGCCAGGCCGTCAGCTCCAGGTGGCCGGTTTGGTCTCCGGGGCGCGCGAAGGCGAAGCCGTGGTCGATCAGGTAGATGCGCGAGCGCTCCTCGTGCCAGAGCACGTTGCCGGGGTTGCGGTCCTGCTGTCCCACGAGACAGTCGAAGAAGGCGCTGTTCGCGACCTGCTCGGGCACGGTATGGATGTAGCTGCGCCTGCGGACCTCACCGGGGCGAAACAGCGCCAGCGAGCCGACTTCGCGGCTGCGCCCTGGGAGCTTGACGCTGCGAAGCACGGTCGGGACGACCAGCTCCTCCCAGCGCCCGCCAAGGTGTTTGGCGAGCTGCCAGGCTGCGCACTCGCTGATCAGCGTCGAAACGGGGGTGTGGCCGTAGTTGAGGAGCGCCCGCTTCAGCGGGGTCGCGGCGTTCTGGTAGGCGTTCAGCGGCTTGAAGAAGGCGACTCGCCCGGTCTCCAGCACCACCTCGTAGAGGTCGACCGTGTGACTGGTCGCGTCACGGTAGGGATCGATGCGGGCGGGAAGCGCCTCGACGAGCTCGTGCTCGAGGTCGGTCGTCGCCTGGACGGCGTAGAGCGCATCGACTTGATCCTGCTCGGTCATCGGCGGGTGATCCTATGACGGGGGCGGAAGAAGCATCGGCTGGCCATTCGCCGGTGCAGGATTGCGCGACAACGAGATGGGGCAAATTGTCGGCTTGCCCCAAACGAGGTATCAGCTACGCATCAAATCGCATCGCTGGGGAGGTCGCGACGACCTGAACCAAGGCGGAATCCACTGCTGATGGTGACCGCTCCTCGTCCGAAGGGGAAGCGCGATGCCGGGGACCAGGGCTCCTGCAATGCCCGGGAAGCAGTACCTACTGTCTGACCGTGGAGCGCCACCTACGAGGCCGGGCCGGAGGGCCTCGAGATCCTCGTCATCGGCGCGCCCAATCTCGGCGAGGCTCCGCGCGAAGACGTCGATGGCCAGCGCGACTGGTGGGCTGACAGCGCCAGGTAGGTGAGACGTGAAGCGGGAGAAGGAACTCACTCAGCCGAGGGCAGTGCACGCTCCCCTTCTCGCCCGTAGACCAGCCAGAAGGGTGGATGACGGGTTACGCTCCGGACGAGGTGCGGTTGCCCGCGCTGGCGGCAACCACGCGAACACAGGATCAACAAAGCCGCGAAAGCGGGATCAATGTACGCGCGAAAGAGGGAGTTATAGGCCCGCAAAAACGGTATCGTGCACCTGTGCCTGCTACCGACTACATCCTCCGCCTGGCCGACACGCGCTTGGAGGAGCTCTTCGCCGAGCTGCCGGCGCTGCTGATGGTCGGCCCCCGCGCCGCCGGCAAGACGACGACCGCGCGCCGCCATGCGCGCACCGTGGTGCGCCTGGACAGCGAGGCCGAGGCGGCGGCTTTCCGCGCCGACCCCGACGTCGCGCTGCGCGCCCTGGCGACACCTGTGCTGCTCGACGAGTGGCAGGCGGTCCCCGGCGTTCTTGGCGCCGTCAAGCGGGCCGTCGACGACGAGACCGGTGCCGGGCGTTTCCTGCTCACCGGCAGCGTGCGCGCTGATCTCGACGCGCAGACATGGCCCGGCACCGGGAGGCTCGTGCGCGTGCAGATGTACGGATTGACCGTGCGCGAGCTGGCTGGCCGGGCGGCGGGCGAGTCGTTCCTCGACAGGCTCGCGCGCGCCGACATCGACGCGCTGCCGCCGGCAACGGACCCGCCAGACCTGCTGGGCTACGTGGAGCTTGCGCTGCGGGGCGGCTTCCCCGAAGCGGCGCTACAGCTCGCCGGCGCCAATCGGCGCGCGTGGCTCGAGGGCTATGTCGACCAGCTTCTGACCAGAGACATCGAGACGCTCTACGGTCACCGCGACCCACGTCTCCTGCGGCGCTACTTCGAGGCGCTTGCGCTCAACAGCGCCGGGCTGGCCGAGAGCAAGACCCTCTACGAGGCGGCCGGCATCGACCGCAAGACCGCGATCGCCTACGAACGCCTGCTCACGAACCTGCTCGTGCTCGACACGATGCCGGCATGGATGGGCAACAGGCTCTCGCGCCTGGTCAAGAGCGGCAAGCGCTACCTCGTGGACCCTTCGCTGATCGCGGCGGCGCTGCGCCTCGACCAAGCGGCTGTGCTCCGCGACGGCGATCTGCTCGGCCGCGTCCTCGAGACGTTCGTGGTCGCTCAGATCAGGCCCGAGGTCGAGCTCAGCCCGTCGCGGCCGCGTCTGCATCACCTGCGCGCCAGGGATGGCGGACACGAGGTGGACTTGATCGCCGAACTGCCGGCAAACAGCGTCGTCGCGATCGAGATCAAGGCCACGTCGGCCCCCAGCGCCTCCGATGCCAGGCACCTCGTTTGGATGCGCGAGCGGCTTGGAGAGCGCTTCCTCGCCGGCGCGGTGCTCCACACGGGCCCACGGCCGTTCCAGCTCGCCGAGCGGATCTTCGCGCTGCCGATCTGCACGCTGTGGGGATGAGGCCCACCGGGCCGGCGGCGGAGGGGCTGCAAGGGGAACGGGGCGCTGGCTCTCAAGATCGCTGACTCTTGCGCTGGAACCTACTCAGCCAGGCAGGAGCTCGAAGTGGCCGCGGCCGCGGAGGCGGTAGATGCCGAAGTCGGCGTCGAGGGTGAAGATGCGCTTCAGGCTCCGCTTCGCGGCCGGCGGCTCCGTTCTTCTCCATCAACGACATCACGTGCTCCTATCGCGCCCTCGGGGTTCAGTAATTCCCGAATCATGGGCGTCTCACGTGACGTTGGCAGAGAGGGGCAGCGCGCGCCCAGCCAGGATCGTTGTAGTTGCCCCTCGCAGAGCGACACAGCCGCTTCGCGCGAAGAGGGGCGGCGACAGTCGCTACCATTCTGCTACCATTTTGGGATGAGCAAGCAGATCGCTGTTCGACTCCCAGACGAGCTTGTCGACTTCGTTGACGAGATCGTCGACTCCGGCGCTGGACGCAGCCGGGCGGCAGTCGTCACCCGTGCGCTCGAGCGCGAGCGCCGGCGCGCCCTCGCCGAACGCGATGCCCGGATCCTTGCCCGCACCGGTCCGGACCCAGAGCTCGCAGGGCTCGCTGAGCACGTGGCCGGCCTGCCCCGTGACCTTGCCTGATGCGGGCCATCCATGTCGCACAGCTCGACAAGGCCCGGCCTGTGTTGATCCTCACGCGTGAGCTCGTGCGGCCACATCTCAGGACGGTGACCGTCGCGCCGATCACCACCACCATCCGCGGGCTATCCAGCGAGGTGGGCGTCGATGCGGCGAACGGCCTCTCGAAGCCCTCGGTCGTGAGTTGCGACAACATCACCACGATCCCGACCGATGCCGTGGGAGAGCAGATCGGCGTGCTGCTCGACAGTCAAGAGCCAGCCCTCAGCGACGCGATCGTGGCCGCGTTCGACCTCGATTGATCGCTACCGCTTCGCGCGATTTGCGAACGCCTCGACAGCCAGCGGAAGACGCTCGCAAAGGACGAAGAGCAGAAGCCGCACGGCTTGCGCGCCGCGTCCTAGGTTGCGCTCATCTCCCACTGCCGACGGGCGTCGGCAGTGGGAGCCGTGGATTTAGCTTTCGAGCCGGCGCTTCTTGTCTACCGGCTCCCGACCGCCGGCTCGGCCACCGTGATCGCGGCGATCGCCACGTCGCCTTCGTTCTGCGCTGAAGGTCCTCAGCCGACCGGCCAGTGCTCGACCTCGACCTCGGCCATCGGGAAGTCGCGCGGGTTTCCCGTCGCCAGCCGGGCTCCGACCCCGAGCGCCGCGGCCGCGATCAGGCAATCCGCCTGGCCGAGCGTCGTGCCGCTCGCTGCGAACTGCGCGCGCCAGCGGCCGGCCCGCTCGCCCTGCGCCCGTCCCAGCGGCGCGATCCGCAGCGCCCCCAGCAACCGACCCACCGCCTTCTCCTCGCCCGCCCTTGCGCCTCGCCACACCTCCTCGACGTTGATCGCGCAGATGTAGGGCGGCGGCCCTTCGCCGCGCAGCCGCCGCAGCCGCTCGGCGGCATCGCGTCCGCGCAGCGCGTCGATCAGCACTGTCGTGTCGACCAGGAGCTCCGCCACGCCGGTTCAGCCGACGCGCCCGGCGTCGGCACGCCGCTCGGCCCTGACCCAGGCGGCCGGATCGCGGTCCCACTCGTGTCCGCGGCCCTCGATCGCGCCCAGCGAGGCCTCGATCTCCTCCCAGCGTCGCTCGTCCTCCAGCGCCCGCTCGACCGTCCGCGCGATGAACGCGCTCCGGCGCCCCCGGCCGGCGCGTCGGTCGAGCTCGTCGACCAATCTGTCGTCGAGGCTGATGTGCAACCGCATGTGCCTAGGCTAACACACAGCTGCGCGAGGTCAGCCCTTCTCGATCGTCACCTTTTCGATCAGCACCGTCTGTTTCGGCTTTTCGTCGGGGGCGCCGAGTTCGTTGATCCGGGCGACCGTGCCGTAGCCCTTGCTGACCGTGCCGAGCAGCGCGTAGTCGGGCGGCAGCCCGGTGTCGGCGCTGGTGGCGACGAAGAACTGGCTGCCGGAGTAGCCCGGCGGCTCGGTCGGGGTCTTCGCCATCGCGACGACGCCCCGGGTGTAGGCGATGCCGGCGGGCGGCTTCTCGACGACGCTGTAGCCGGGGCCGCCGCTGCCGTCGCCGAGCGGGTCGCCGCCCTGGATCACGAAGCCGGAGACGACCCGGTTGAAGTCGAGCCCGTCGTAGAAGCCTTCCCCGGCGAGGAAGACGAAGGAGTTGACGGTCTTCGGGGCGCGCTCGCTGTCGAGTGCGATCTCGAAGGCGCCGCAGCTGGTGTCCACCACCGCGGTCAGCTTCTCGCCCTTCTTCACCGTCTGCTTCGGCGCTTCGTAGCTGACGTCCTTCGGTTCCGGCGCGTCGACCTGCTTGCAGCCGGAGGCGCTCGTGGCGGTGGTCGATTCGTCGCCACCGCCGCAGCCGGCGGCGATCGCCGCCACCGCAGCGATCGCGACGATCGCGAACACGGCGCGGACGATCGGCCTGCAGTCTCTCGTCCCCTCCATCGTCGGCGAAGGCTAAATCATCGCCGAGGCGTTCGACGCCCTCCCCAACCGCCACCGCCAGTATCTGCGTCGCCAGCCTGCGACGATGTCGAGCGACTCGTTGCCCACCGATTCGCCCAGCGGCTCCGCCTGGAGACCCCTCCAGGCAGTTCCCCCTCCGTCCGCTTGACGCCCCAGTCCAGGAACCCAGCCATCGTCTCAGCACGATTCGCGATCCTTGGATTACACGCCGGTACCCAGCCTCATTCCCTTTTGCAGAGCCATTTGAGGCCAGAACACCACTTGCTTCGCCGCCCCGTAAACACGATCTTTTTCTTGACCCCTTGGTCCGTAGCTGTCTATGATCCAGCCAGTTCCATGTACGGAGCTGTTCAGCAGTAGCCCACCCGAACGGGCAGTAGCCCCAAAGGATGGGCAGGACCCAAAGGGAAACCGAGTCGCCAAGGGCCGCAGGGAAGCGGCCGGCAGGGGCTCAAGGGACAAGGGAGAGACCACGTGAGAACCACCGCAAAGCCATCCTCGACGGGAGGGAGTCCGGGCTCGGGCAAGGGGCGCCATCTCTTGGTGCTCGCCCTCACCACCGCCCTCGCCCTGCTGCTCACCCCGGCACTGGCGAGCGCGGCCGACCCCGGCCACGCCGTGCACCATTTCAAGGAAAACCTCGGGCATAGTCTCGGCAGCGAACCGACGTTCAAACAGGCCGAGCAGATGGTCGTCGACCAGTCCACCGGCGATCTGCTGGTCATCGACTCGGGTGAAGGTCTTGCAACACCTCCGACGATCAGTCGCTGGAAGCCAAATGGCGAACCGGCCCCCTTCTCCAAGCTCGAAGAACAAGGAAAGCCCAACGCCAACGTGATCGACGGCAAAGCCGGCTATGCCGACGCAACGCCAAAGGGAGGAGTTCTTTACGAACTCGGAGGCGCCACTCCGAACGAATTCGAGATCGCCGTCGACAACTCCGGCACCGCCACGAACGGCAACATCTACGCCACCTACGGCGGCCTCGGCAAGGAGGTCGACATCTTCAACTCCAACGGCGAATACAAAGGCCGCCTCACCGCGGCGGGCGCCACCAATTTCTCCACCTACGTATGCGGAGTCGCGGTCGACTCCAGCGGCGCGGTCTATGTCGGTGACCCCGAAAACGGCGAAATCCACAAGTTCGTCCCCTCGGTCCACTCGCCGACCAACCTTGCCGACAACGAAGACAACACGGCCAACTTCACCACCGTCTCCGAACCGTGCAAGCTCGCCGCCGGCGCCGGTCCCACCGCCGGCTACCTCTTCGCCGCCTCGTACAGCGGAGAACTGCACAAACTCAACAGCTCGACCGGCGAAGTCAAGTCCACAGTCGAGAGCGGTGAACACATCGGGGTTAGCGTAGACCCGGGCAGCGGCCACGTCTTCGCCGCCAAGCTCTTTGGCACAGCAGTCAGTGAGTACGACGCCTCCGGCTCGAGCGCCGTCAAGTTCTCCAGCATCGCGCCCGGCAGTGAACCTTTCGGAGCCGCCGTGAACGGAGCAACGGGCAAACTCTACGTCACTCGCTCGGGAAACACGAAAATCGAAGTCTACGAAGCCCCGTACACGGTCAAGCTCATCATCGCCGGTACAGGCAGTGGCGAAGTGAGCAGCACACCCCTCAGTGGCGGCTACTACGAAGGCATCCCGCCGATCCAGTGCCACAGCCCTGCGCCGGGTTCAGGCACCTGCAAGACCGCTCTGATCGAAGAGTCGATTAGTCCTGGATCTGAACTGATCGGCCTGAAAGTACACACGACCGCAGGCTCGGAATTCGCTGGCTGGACGACGATCAAGGGCAACGTCGGCGCATGCACAGGCACGGCAACGACATGTGCCGTCAGCGGCTCCGAAGGCGACGTCGAACTGACCGCCACCTTCAACGTCACCGCCAAACCCAAATTCAAGCTCTCCGCCACCAAGTCCGGTACCGGCACGGGCGAAGTGACCAGCTCCCCGCCCGGGATCACCTGCGGCGGCGACTGCGAAGAGGAATACGAAGAAGGCGAAGTCGTCACCCTGAGCCATAGCGCCAGCGCCGGCTCCGCCTTCAAGGAATGGACCGGCGCCTGCACCGGCACCGGCGCCTGCACAGTGACGATGAGCGCCGCCAAATCGGTCAACGCCGTCTTCGCCCACGCCAAACAGACCCTCGCCGTGACCAAGTCGATCACGACGGGCGCCGGCACGATCAAGGCCAAGCCGGCCGGGATCAACTGCGGGGCGACCTGCAGCGCCGCCGCAGCGGCCTACTACAAGAACACCCTGGTCACCCTGACCGAGGTCCCCGCAACCGGCGCCACCTTCAGCGGCTGGGGCGGGGACTGCGCAAGCTCAGGCATCGGCACCACCTGCACGCTGACGATGAGCGCCGCCAAAGCGGTCACGGCGGGATTCTCAGGCGCCGCCAAGGTGATCGCCAACCCCCAGACCCTGACGCTCTCAAAGGCGCCCGGCACGGGGCAGGGCACGGTCAAGAGCAAGCCGGGCGGGATCACCTGCGAAGCGGCCTGCACCTCGACCACGGCCTCCTTCGCCGGAGCCGTGACCCTGCCCAAGCCAAAGCCCGCGGCGCTCGTCACCCTCACCGCCACCGGAGTGGCCGGCTCCGAACTCACCGCCTGGGGCGGGGACTGCTCGGCCAGCCCCTGCGAAGTGACGATGAGCGGGACCAAGTCGGTGACGGCGAAGTTCGACGTCACCGCGCTCCCCAAACAGACCCTCGCCGTGACCAAGTCGATCACGACGGGCGCCGGCACGATCAAGGCCAAGCCGGCCGGGATCAACTGCGGGGCGACCTGCAGCGCCGCCGCAGCGGCCTACTACAAGAACACCCTGGTCACCCTGACCGAGGTCCCCGCAACCGGCGCCACCTTCAGCGGCTGGGGCGGGGACTGCGCAAGCTCAGGCATCGGCACCACCTGCACGCTGACGATGAGCGCCGCCAAAGCGGTCACGGCGGGATTCTCAGGCGCCGCCAAGGTGATCGCCAACCCCCAGACCCTGACGCTCTCAAAGGCGCCCGGCACGGGGCAGGGCACGGTCAAGAGCAAGCCGGGCGGGATCACCTGCGAAGCGGCCTGCACCTCGACCACGGCCTCCTTCGCCGGAGCCGTGACCCTGCCCAAGCCAAAGCCCGCGGCGCTCGTCACCCTCACCGCCACCCCGGCGCTGGGCTCCGAACTCACCGCCTGGGGCGGGGACTGCTCGGCCAGCCCCTGCGAAGTGACGATGAGCGGGACCAAGTCGGTCACGGCCAAGTTCGACGAATGAGCGAGGCATAGAGACCAAGACAACCCGAGAGAACAAACCCGACCTCGACTGCCGCGGGGGGACCAGCTCCCCCCGCGGCAGCGGTCGCGACCAGGGGGGCGCGATTGGAGGATTGAGTGAGCAGCGCAGAAGGGCCCGCAGGCCAGGAGGCGGGCGCAGGGGACACACATACAGGCCGGACAAAGCCATAGGGCTCGCGGGAGCGAGCCGCGGAGAGAAACCGGCAGAGAAGGAGAAGAACCGATGACGTTCACCAAGCTGCGCAGCCGCCTTGGGGCGCTGCACCAACGACTCGGCACCGCCGGCTTCGCGCTGGCGATCGTCGCCCTGATTCTCGCCCTCACCGGCGCCGCCTTCGCCGCGGGCGGCCTCACTTCCAAGCAGAAGAAGGAAGTCACCAAAATCGCCAAGAAATACGCCGGCAAACCCGGTGCGCCCGGCGCCAACGGCACGAACGGCGCCAATGGCGCCCCCGGTGAAAAAGGCGCCCCCGGCGCCAACGGCCCCGCAGGTCCGACCGGCCCCGCAGGTCCGACCGGCTCTGCAGGCCCCGCGGGCCCGACAGGCCCCACAGGTTCCCCCTGGACAGCCGGCGGCACCCTGCCCAAAGGCGCGACCGAGACCGGCACCTGGGCCGTGAGCGGGGGATACAAAGTCAGCGCGCTCGTGGTCGCGCCGATCTCCTTCACGATCCCGCTCTCCGAAGAAGCCGCCGCAGTGGTCGGAGAATGGGAAGAAAACTACCCCTACACGCCGCACCTCCTCGTCCTCAAGACGGGAGAAGGTCCGGTGACCCACTGCCCCGGCACGGCGAGCGAACCCGCGGCCGACCCCGGCTACCTCTGCGTATACACGACCAAGGGTGAACATGTGAGCGGCGGAACCCTGCCGTTCGTGGCGACCAAGCCGGAAGGGAGTAATCCGGCAGTGCTGGGGATCAGCACCGCTGGCGGGATCCTGATTGGCTTCTGCTCCGGGGTCGAAGAAGTAATGGCTGTGGCGGCCGGCGGCACCTGGGCGGTGAGGGCCCCCGAATAGGAGCAGCCTCACCGGAAGCGCACCGCCCGGGCAGGTTTCGCCCGGGCGGTGCGCTCAACGCCACGAGGCGGTCCGGGATGACGCCGTTCCCACGACAGGGCACATCATGGAAAAGCGGAGAGCGACCTGAGATGCGAGATCATGTGGGAGCGCCAGCCCGGAGTGGAGGGTGGCCGTCGGGCGTCGGCGGAGCCCTCGTTGCCGCCTGCCTGATCGCCCTCGCCGCCGCGCTCTGCCTCGCGGCGCCCGCCTCGGCGGCGACGATCACCGACCGGCCGCTGCTCTTCAGCTTCGACGGCAGCGGCAGCACGGCGGGACCGCTCTGGAACCCCGACACGATCGCAGTCGACAACCAGAGCGGCGCTGTCTACGTCTCAAACGGCAGAGCCCCAGGATCTCCCCGCCCCGGGTTTGTATCCAAGTTCCACCCCGACGGCACGCCCGCCGACTTCGCCGCCGCCGACACCTCCTCGATCTTCGGGCCGGGCTCCGGCTTCGGCTTCACCCTCGGGCTCGCCGTCGACAACTCCGGCGGGCCCTACAAGGGTCGCCTCTACGTCAGCCAGAGTAACTCGGGGGCGCTGTACGCATTCGCCGCGGATGGCTCCCATGAATGGACTCTCATCCCGTCCCCCATCTCCGCCCTGTTCTTCGCACCCTGTGACGCCGCGGTCGATCCGAGCGGCTACCCGTGGCTCGGCGAAGTCATCTTCAGCCAGGACGTCTGGAAATACGACAACACCGGCTCCCCACCGTCCCCGACACCCCTCGACTCTATCCCGCTGCTCAGCGCCGACACCTCGTGCAAGTTCGACTTCGACTCCGCCGGCAACCTCTACGTCCGTTACGGCGGCGGAATCCAGAAGTACGTCGGCGGCTCGTTCGACTCGACCCTCGACCCCAGCGCCACCGACGTCTACGCCAACCAGTCGACCACCCTGCCGACCCCGGCCACGGCCGCCCACGTCTTCACCCTCTCCAGCGGCGACTTCCAGGAATACAGCCCAGCCGGCGGCCTGCTTGGCACCTACGGCGGCGAATACGTCGACGCCAGCTTCGGCTTCGCGAGCATCGCCTACGACCCCGCCCTCGACCGCGTCTACGTCCTGCAGGCCGCCCCTGGATCTGGCACCGACCCGGTCCCCGTCGTCGCCGTCTTCGGCCCGCCCACGAGCGGCGCCGTCCCCGACGTCACGGCCGGTGCGCCCTCGGGCGTCGGCGTCGCCACCGCGCACTTCTCGGGCACGGTCGAACCCAACGGCGTCGACAGCCACTACCACTTCGAGTGGAGGCGCCCCGACACCTCCTGGGCCGCGGCCGCCGACCCGACCGCCCCGCCCCGCTTCGCCGGCTCCTCGCCCTCCCAGGCCCTCGCCGGCGGCGCCGGCCCCACCGCGGTCTCCTTCGACCTCGACACGCTGCGCGGCGACACCAGCTACGAAGTGCGCCTCGTCACCGTCAACGACGCAGACGGCCTGCGCTCCGTCTCCGCCGCCGACACGTTCAAAACGCTGAAAGCGACGGAACCGCCGGCCGTCACGATCGACCCGGTGGAAGAAGAGCCGACATCCCCCTGCGCGACGGGGATCACCGCCGAAAGCGCCTGCGTTTCGGGCACGGTCAACCCCGAGGGCGACACCGCCGACTGGCGCGTCCAGGTGCAGCGCAACTGCGAAGGGGCCTTCTCGGACGAGGCGCTGGGCTCGATCGAGCACCGCGCCATTTCCCCGATCCCCGTCTCATACGACCTGAAAGGCCTGCTGCCGAGCGAACGCTACTGCGTGCGGATCCGGGCCGAAAACAGCGCCGGCAAAACCATCAAGCCCGAATCGCCGGAACCTCCGGTCGAATTCACCACCCTGCCGATTCCCCCCGACCAGGTCGTGACCGCCTTCGCCGCCCCCCGCACCGACACCACCGCCCGCCTCAACGGCTACGCCAACCCCGAGGGCGAAACGCTGACCTACCGCTTCGAGTACAGGGAAGACGGCGGCGAAACCTGGATCCCCCTCCCCGACCAGCACAACACAAGCGAAGCGAGACAGCCGGTCCTCCTCGCCGAGGAGCTGACCGAACTCTCCCCCGCCACGACCTACAGCTACCGCTTCGTCGCCGAAAATGCCGCGGAACCAGATCCCGAAGGCGAACCCGGCGTGACGGCGGTCGTCGTGGGCGAGGTGAAGACCTTCACCACCCGCACCAGCGCCGAAATCGAAGCAGTCGACCCCTCGCCCGGCTCCTGCCCCAACGAAGAAGTCCGCGTCAACCGGGGCTTCGCCTACCTGCCCGACTGTCGCGGGTTCGAGCTGGTCAACAAGCCCGACAAGGGCAACCAGAACGTCGATGCGTTCCTGGCGACGGGAACCCCGCCGATGAGAGCGGACGGGGAAAGGGCCGTGTGGAGCGTCGCGGGAGGCGCGCCGGGCGGCAACACCGGCTTCGGCGCCGCTTTCCTCGCAAGGCGCACCGGCCAAAGCGAGGCGGCCCCGAACGGCTGGGAGTCCAAGGGCCTGGTGCCGCCCGCCGCCGAGCAGCTCGAAGCAGAAGACGGCAGCTACGCGCTGGGGGCGGTGACGCCCGACTTCACGAAGTTCATCTTCTCGACGGGCAGCGAAATCGCCGGCTGCGGGCACAGCCTCGTCCGCCTCGACGAAGACCAGCACCAGGAAGCGCTCGGTGGCCGCTACGACTACGCCCAGTGCCCGTACGACATGGAGCTGAGTGACGACGCCGCCCACGTGCTGCGCGTCAATAACACCTCAGCACTATCGCCGCCCGGCGAAGCAAAGCTCCAGGACATCGGCACAGACCCGCCGCAGACGGTCGGCCTCCTTCCCGACGGCTACGAACCCGAATGCGGACTCAACCCCGAAGGCGGCTTCGGTGGCCCCTCCCCTGGTGGCGGCGTCAGCCATCAGTGGCACCCCGGCTACGATCTCATGGCCACGACCGACGCCTCGCGCGTCTACTTCGCGGTTGCGCCGAACGGCGAATGCGAAGGGTTCCACCCCTGGTGGCTGCTCGAGCGCGACCGCAGCAGCGGTCAAACCCTCGAAGTCGCACCGCCCGACCTCCATAACGCGATGATCCGGGCGACCCCCGACGGCCGCTCGGCCTACTTCGTCAGCGCCCTCAAGCTGGACAGGGAAGGCAGGGATACGAACAGCCATGTCGACGTATACCGCTGGGACGAGGCGGCCGACGGGCTCTCCGGCTCAGCGACCTGCCTCACCTGCGCGGTCGAAAACGAAGCCGGCGAAGCGATCACCGACGCCAACCTGTACGTGTCCAACGGGGCGGCGGCGCCGGCGATGGTCTCCGACGACTTCTCCCACCTCTACTTCGAATCCGAATCGAAGCTGACCCCCCAGGCCACCCCGGGTAAGGGTAAGGGCAACCTCTACGTGCTCGCCGGCGGGCGGGTCCGCTTTGTCGCCGACACGAACAACGGCGATACCCTGGACTACAGCACAACGGCGCTCTCCGGCGACGGCAACGTGCTCGTCTTCGAGACGGCCGAAAATGGCAACCACGAACTGACCGCCGACGGGCTGGCCGCCTCCTGCCCCAGTCCCACCACCGGGGCGCCCGGGCCCTGCCGGGAGCTCTTCCGCTACGACGACCGCGACCGCAGCCTGGAGTGCGTCTCCTGCTTGCGCGGCGGCCTGACGACGAGCAGCGTCGGCGCCGCGCGCAGGACCGATGTAACGCGCGGTGACTTCAGCCTCTCGGCCGACGGCGAAGTGCTGGCCTTCGTCACCGCGCAGGCGCTCGTGCCGCGGGACGTCAACAACGGCCTCGACCTCTACGAGTGGCGAGCGGGCGTCCAGCACCTGATCACCGACGGGGTCGGCGACTTCGGCCAGACGGGCGGCGCGGCGCTGCGGGTCCTGGCGACGGGTGCCGCGGGCCGCGACATCCTCTTCACGGTCGACCGGCCCGGCCTCACCGGCTTCGAGCGCGACGGCTTCTCCAACCTCTACGACGCGAGGGAAGAAGGAGGCTTCGAACCGCCGCCCGCGCCCGTCCACTGCTCCGAAGAGTCCTGCCAGGGCCCCCTCCAGGCCGCCCCGCCGCTTGAACAGCCCGGCAGCGCCACGATCGTCGGCCGCGGCAACGTCGAAGAAGGAAAAGGCAAGCCGAGGTGCAGTAAGGGCAGGGTGCGCCGTCACGGCCGCTGCGTGAAGCCCCGCCGCCGCAAGCACCACAAGGCCAGGCATCGCCGCCACCGGCGAACCGCCCGCGCCAACCAGGGGAGGGCCCGATGACACAGAAGCGCCCCCGCCCCTCCCGCCTCTGGACGCTGCTCGGCCTCGCCGCCCTGGCGGCTGCGCTCCTCGCCGCCGCCTCTCCTGCCATCGCCGCCCCCCTCTACGACGTCAAGGCCACCTGGGGCCCGACCAACCTGCCCCCCGGCGGGGAAGGGCAGTTCGAGATCCAGGTGCGCAACCTCAGCACCGAGACCGGCACCGAAGCCCTCACGATCACCGACCAGCTGCCGGCGGGCGTCAAGGCGAGGAGCATCCGCTGGCTCGGCTCTCTCGGGAAGAACCTGGCGGTTGAACTTTGTTCGGGCGCCAATACGAGCACCGTGACCTGCGAAGCACCGGTCGAACTGCTGGGGGGACGTGAAAACGGGCGAGGCGCGCCGACCGGCTACCTGCCCCTGATCGAAGTGCCCGTCAAGGTCGCCGCCGCGGCCTCGGGGAGCGGCACGAACACCGCGACGGTCTCGGGCGGCGGCGGCGCCGAGGTGGCCGCCGACACGGACGATGTCGCCTTCAGCGCCACGCCGGCGCCCTTCGGCATCGTCCCCGGCAGCTTCCTGTCGGACTTCTTCGATCGCGAATACCCCTTCGGCGAACCCTCGCGCACGGCCGGCGCCCACCCCTTCGAGCAGCGGGTCGACTTCGACATCACCGCCCACCTCAAGGCGGGAGAGGAATTCACCAGGGTCTTCAGCGACGCCCCGATCCGAACCGTCGAGGTGACCCTGCCGCGGGGGATGATCGGCAACCCCGAGGCGCTGCCCAAGTGCGACCCGGTCGACTTCGCCGAAGGCGGCTCGATGAACAACTCGACCGCCTGTCCCGCCAACACGCAGGTCGGCTACCTGAGCGTGATGCTGCCGGGCAACGGGCAGAGTGCGGGTCTCCCCAACTCCCTCCTCGGCTACGTCCCGATCTACAACCTGAAGCCGCCCCGGGGCACGCTGGCGGACCTCGCCTTCAACGCCGCCGGCTACGTCCAGGGCCACATCTACGCAGTTCTCGACCCCGCCCAGGACTACGCGATCAAGACGGTCACCCCGGAAATCTCGGCGAAAGTCATCACCAGGGGCGCCGAGGTGACCATCTGGGGCGTGCCCGGCGATCCGGCCCACGACACCTGGCGCTACTACCCGGCCGAGACGGAAGGAAAGACGTTCGGCGCCCCCTTCGGCGGCGCCCCGATCCGCCCCTTCCTCACCAACCCGATGGACTGCGGCTTTGCCAACGGCGGCGCCCGCGTCCGCGTCGACTCCTACGCCGAACCCGGCAGCTTCACCCTGCCCGAGGAATACCCCAGCCCCGACAACGTCGAAAAATGCAACGACGCGCGCTTCCGCTTCGAACCCGAAGTCGCCCTGCAGCCGACCGACCGCCACGCCGGCGCCCCCACCGGCCTCGACGTCAACCTGAAGATCCGGCAGCAAAACGACGAAGTCGGCGAAGCGTGGAAGCTCTACCCCCAAGGCCCCGAAGGCAAAAAGACCGGACCCGAGGCGATCGCCACCCCGCCGCTCAAGAAAGTCGTCGTCACCCTGCCCAAGGGGATGACGGTCTCCCCCTCGGCGGCGCCGGGCCTCGAGGCCTGCACGCTTGAACAGATCGGGATCGAACTGCGCGAAGGTCGCTACGTCCCCAACGACAAACCGGTCACCTGCCCCGACGCCTCCCAGTACGGCACCCTGCGCCTCAAGAGCCCCGCCCTGCCCCAGGACCACACGATCGAAGGCCGCGTCTACATCGCCCAGCCCTACGACAACCCCTTCGGCTCCTTCCTCGCCCTCTACCTGGCGATCGAAGACGAAGAGCTCGGCCTCCAGGTGAAGCTGGCGGGCGAGGTGCGCCTCGACCCGGTGACGGGGCAGATCACCACCGAATTCGACGATCTGCCCCAGCTGCCGGCCTCCGAAGTTGAAATGAAGGTCAAGGGCGGCCTGCGGGCCGGCCTGGTCAACCCGCAGACCTGCGGGCGCAAGACGATCGAAGCGACCTTCTACTCCTGGCAGGACCCGAACACCCCCCACCCGGTCAAGAGCTCCTACGACATAACCCAGCGCCCCGACGGCTCCCCCTGCCCGGGTTCGCTGGCCGAGCGGCCCTTCGAGCCGCTGTTCGGCGCCGGCACTCTCAACCCGACCGCCGCCGCCTTCAGTCCGCTGGCGATCAACTTCTCCCGCACCGACGACGACCAGGAGCTCTCCGCGGTCGACGGCACAGCGCCCCCCGGCCTGCTCGCCTCGCTGAGGGGAGTGGGGCGCTGCTCCGAGGCCCAGATCGAAGTCGCCGCCAACCCGGCGAGGACCGGAACCGAAGAGCTGAACAGCCCCTCCTGCCCCGCCTCCTCCCAGGTCGGCACCGTCGACGCGGGAGCGGGGGTGGGGCAGGTCCTCACCTGGGTCAAGGGCAGGGTCTACCTCGCCGGCCCCTACGAGGGCGCCCCGGCCTCCGGCGTGGCGATCGTCCCCGCCGTCGCCGGCCCCTTCGACCTCGGCGTGGTCGTCACCCAGGCCCCCGCCTACGTCGACCCGGTAACGGCCCAGATCAGCTTGAAGACCGACCCCCTGCCACAGATCTTCAAGGGGGTGCCGGTCAGGGTCAGAGACATCCGCGTCCACCTGGATAGGCAGAACTTCACCCTCAACCCGACCAGCTGCGAAGCGATGTCGATCGACGCCGACCTGTTCTCCTCCGAAGGCAAGTCAAAGGCGGTCTCGCAGCGCTACCAGGCGGCCGACTGCGCCAGCCTCGGCTTCAAGCCGAAGCACAGCTTCGCGCTCGTAGGTGGCACCAGACGGGGCGCCCACCCCGCCCTGCGTGCCTCCGTCCGCCCCCGCCCCGGCGACGCGAACCTGGACAAGGTGGTGGTCCGCCTGCCCCATTCGGCCTTCCTCGACCAGGCCCACATCCGCACGATCTGCACCCGCGTGCAGTACGCCGCCGCCGGCGGCCACGGCGCCGGCTGCCCGCCCGCCTCGGCCTACGGCCACGTCACCGCCTACACGCCGCTGTTCGACCAGCCGCTGGAAGGCCCGGTCTACCTCAGATCCTCCAGCCACAACCTGCCCGACATGGTCCTCTCCCTGCACGGGCCACCGTCGCTGCCGATCGCGATCGAAGCGGTCGGCAGGATCGACTCGGCCAAGGGCGGCATCCGCTCCTCCTTCGAAGCGATCCCCGACGCCCCGCTGAGCGAAGTCAACCTGGAAATGGAAGGCGGCAAGAAGGGCCTGATCGTCAACAGCACCGACCTCTGCGGAGGAACCCACCGCGCCAACGCCAGCCTCGCCGCCCACAACGGCAAGGTGTTTGACACCAAGCCGCCGGTGCGGGCCACGGGGTGCAAGAAGCACAAGAAGCACGGGGCGCACCGCAAGCGCCACCACGGTTAGCACGCGATGCAACACCGGCCCGGGCGCTCCCTCCCGGTGATCGGAGGAGATAGCGGCTCCCCTCCGCCGGAGCCGCTTCTTTTGTCGGTGAGGCTGCGCCTACCACTTGCGGCATCGCCGCAATGCAGCTAAACTGCGTTCATGTCCGAGTCTCTCTACATCACCGTCCAGAAGCGCGGCGTGATCAGCCTTCCCTCCGAGCTGCGCCGCCGGCATCGCCTCGACGAGCCGGGGTCGCAGGTGGAGGTGTCTGAGCGCGACGACGGCGTGATTGAGTTGCGCCCTCATATCGCGATCCCCGCCGATCAGGCGTGGTTCTGGACGGAGGAGTGGCAGAAGGGCGAACGCGAAGTCGACGAGGACATCGCTGCCGGTCGCGTGAAGCGCTTCGACAGCGTCGAGGAGCTTTTCGAAGACCTCGACGCCGAGTGAAGTACGAGCGCGCAGATACCTTCAAGCGCGACTACACGCGCTTGTCCAAGCAACATCGCGAGAAGTTCCGCGACAAGGCTACGACGCAGTTCCACGACGCGGCCGACCGCGCCGCGAAGGGTGAGGATAATCCTTGGCCCAACGCCATGCGCGTCAAAGCCGTCCAAGGCCATCCCGGCGTTTGGGAGATGACCTGGAGTGAAAACAACCCTGATGGCCGCGCCACCTGGGAGTGGGTGACGATCAAAGGTGAGTCCGCCGTGCGGTGGCGCAGGGTCGGCACCCACTCCATTTTCACAGACCCTTAGTGCTCCTGGTCATAAGTTCCGCCGCGAATGGGCCGCGAATCGCACGCATCCGACATTGACCACAGTGGGGTGGGGTGAATGTCGGATGCGACCCCGGACCGCCGCTTCGTTCCGCCTCGGGTCACGCGGCCAGGCGCAGCTCGGGCTCGCGGGCGCCCAGCCGCTCCATCAGCTCGGCGAGCTTGTCGCGGGTGAAGTTCCACTCGAAGGGCTCGGCCATCTCGTTCCAGTGGTGCTCGAACTTGTTCAGGGTCCGGGCAAGCAGGCCGAGGTCATCGAAGTCGTTGGGGGTGAGGACCTTGCGCTGGATGATCGAGAAGTAGATCTCGATCTGGTTCAACCAGCTCGCGTGGGTCGGCAGGTGAACCAGGGTCAGGTTCTTCCATCGTCCCTCCAGGCGTTCGATTGAGCGCTGCCCGCGGTGGGAGGAGCCGTTGTCGACGATCCAAAAGACGTTGCGGGCGGAGGCGTAGGGCTCCCTGGCCATCACCTGGTGGACGAGGCGATCGAAGGATTCGATTCCGCCTTTGCACTCGGAGCGGCCGAAGACATGTGGCGGGCGGCCACCGCGACGCCCGATGTCCAGAGCGGCGAGGTAGGTGAGCGCGCCCCGGCGCTTGTAGGTGTGCTCGACGCGCTGGCCGCGGGAGCCTGACGTTGGCCCGAGCGTCGGGTGGATGCGCGAGCGCGCCTGGATCGAGGGCTTCTCGTCAGCGCTGATCACGAAGTCGCCGGGGTGAAGCAGCTCGCCTTCCCACCTTCCCTGGTAGAGGTCGAGCACGGGCCCGGCCTTGGCGAGAAAGTCCGGGTCGGTGGGAAAGATCCAGGAGCGGTGCTGCCAGGGGCGCAGCGAGTCCTCGGCCAGCCAGCGGGCGATCGTCGCCGCCGAGGCCTCTGTGACGCCGCGCTCGATGACCAGGCGGTGCAGCTCGGCGCGGCTAAAGCGCGAGAGCGGGACGCCCTGGGCGCGCGGCAGATCGCAGGCGACCGCCTTGACCTGGGCGATCTCCTCCGGGGGGAAAACGGCGCGGGCGGCCCGTGCGCTTCAGATCCTCAATCCCCTCGATCCTCTCTTCGCAGAAGCGTTTTCGCCAGCGTCCGACCGACTTGCGCGTCATCCCCAGCCGCTCGCCGATCTCGGTGTTGGTGGCGCCTTCGGCCGCCATCAGGACGATCTTGGCTCGCAGCACCTCGCGGTGGGGGCGGGTGTAGCAGGCGGCGCGGTGCTCGAGCTCGGCGCGCTCCTCATCGCTGAGCGCGATCTCGTGGGGGCTGCGTCCCGGCATCGCCCCAGAATTCGCCGCGCTCGCCGAGGCTCCTTCAAGCGAGTAAGGATTTCTGGCGGGGAGCACTTAGTTAGACCACTTCGCCTTCCAACCCCTCTTTGAACCTGACCAAGCGGCGGGCGGCGGGCGGCATCCGCTCCAGCTTCGAATGCGCGTGATCACGAAGACACCCCCGACGCCTCGGTCAGCCGTGCTGCGGGCGAAGTGCGGGAAGGGCGGCAAGAAAGGCAAACGGCATTCCACGCTAGGCTGAGGCCATGAGCTTTACGAGGATCACGGTGCGACCCGACCAGATGGGCGGGGTTCCATGCGTGCGCGGTCTGCGCATCCCGGTTGCGACCGTGGTCGGCATGGTTGCCGACGGCATGGGCGATCCGGAGATCCTCGCCGCCTATCCGGATCTTGAGGCAGAGGACGTCCGCGAGGCCGTGCGCTACGCCGCAGAGGCCGTTCGCGAGCGCGAGCTGCCGCTCGCCGCCTCCGGGTGAGGTTCCTGATCGACAACGCGCTCTCGCCGGCGCTCGCGGAACAACTCAAGGGTGTGCCGGCCACGACGCCGCTCATGTTCGCGAGTATGGGTTCGCGATGCGCCAAGAGCCCTCGCCCTCGGTCATCTTGTTCCGCCATGGCACGCAACGACGACCTGAGCGGCAAGCGGAAATACTGCTGTCGAACCTTGCGACGATCGAAAACGACCTCCTTGCCGGCAGCATCGTGGTCATCGAGCCCGCCCGCCTCCGGATCCGCCGCTTCTGCGAGATCGACGGCTGGGAGGAGACGACGAAGGGACGGCGCAACCCCGACCACACCCGCTACCGGAAGGTCCTCGACGATGGGCGGGTGCTGCGGACGAGGGTCTCCCACGGGCGCGGTTCGATCGACGATCCCGCTCTCTGGAATCGGATCTGGCGGGAGCAGCTCGCACTCGGCAGCGAGGAGGAGTTCTGGAACGCCCTGGGCTCTCGGGCGCCGGTCGACCGCGCACCCCCGCCCGACGCGCCGCCAAGCGGGCCGTCCAAGCCGGGGTGGCTCCTCAACAGCCTGATCTTCGCCGCGGGCCTACCCGAGGATGAGGGTCAGCGCCAGCGCGCCGCCACCTCGTCGCAGAGCGCGCCCAGGTCGATCGCCTCAATCGAGGGTCCGAGCCGGTAGCGCTCGCCTCCCGGGTAGACGACGAAGCTGCGCTCCGGTTTGAGGTCGGCGATGGCGGAGTGCGTTCCCCGCTCCACCTTCGGCGCCAGGCTGCGCTTCATCTCCACCGCCCACTCGCTCCCGTCCGGCCAGCTCAGCACCAGGTCGACCTCGGCTCCGCCGCTCGTCCGGTAGAAGCTCGCCTCGGCCCGCCGGCCCGCCACCGCGAGGACGTTCTCGATCGCCAGCCCCTCCCAGCTCGCCCCGGCCACCGGGTGCCCGAGCACCGCCTCCTTGTCGGCGAGGCCGAGCAGCCCGTGGACCAGGCCGCTGTCGCGAACGTAGACCTTCGGCGAGCGCACCAGCCGCTTGCCGACGTTGGCCAGCCGCGGCGGCAGCCGCCGCACCAGCAACAGGTCGACCATCAGGTCGAGATAGTGCCCGACGGTGGCGCCGCTCACCCCGAGCCCCCGGGCCAGCTGCGCCGCGTTCAGCAGCCCGCCCTGGTGGTGGGCGAGCATCGTCCATAGCCGCCGCAGCGTCTCGGCCGGTATCCGCGGGCCGAGCTGCGGAATATCGCGCTCCAGGTAGCTGCGGATGAAGTCTCGGCGCCAGCGCAGGCTGGCCTCTTCGCCGGTCGCGAGGAAGCTGTCGGGGAAGCCGCCGCGCACCCAGAGCCGGTCGAGTCGCTCCGCGCCCACCTCGGTCACGTCCAGCGGCGCCAGCTCGACGAAGGCGACCCTCCCCGCCAGGGTCTCGCCGGATTGCGCGAGCAGCTCGATTCCGGCCGAGCCGAGGAGCAGGAACCTCCCTGTCCCCCTGCCTTCCCGCCTGCCTTGGTCGATCACCCCGCGCAGGGCTTCGAATAGGCCGGGAGCGCGGTGGATCTCATCGAGGATGACCAGCTCGTCGGCATGATCGGCGAAGTAGAGCTCCGGCTCGGTCAGCCGCGCCCGGTCAGCCTCGGACTCAAGGTCGAGGTAGGTGGTATCGCGTCCCTCCGCAACCGCCAGCGCCAGCGTCGTCTTGCCCACCTGCCGCGGCCCGGTCAGGACCACCGCGGGCGACTGCTCCAGCAGGGCTGCGACTTCCGAAGCGATCCTCCGACCAATCATCTGTGCAATCTTAAACCCAACCTATAAGATTGCAAGGCGAGAACATCGATCTGCGTCCTCAATTCAGGTGGCGCTCAACAACATGCTCGACAGGAGGAGGCTGCCACGAGCGGACGACAAGGATGTTAACGTATCCGCTATGGAGATATGTCATCCAGCTCCCGTTCTCGGGCAGATCCTTCGTGATGCCCGCCGTCGCGTAGGTGTTTCTCAGCGCCAGCTTGCAATCCGGACCGGTATTGCGGCGCCTTCGATCAGCCGCATCGAAAACGGGCGGGAGTCGCCCTCCTTCGAGCGCTTCACATCCTGCATGGAGGCGCTCGGCTTCGAGCCCAGCGTCGAGCTGCGCGAGCTCGCCGGCAGCCGGGCCGACCCTGTCCACCTCGCCGCCGAGGCGCAGCTCACCCCCTCCCAGCGCCTGGAGGGCCTCTTCGAGTGGATGCGCTTCGGCGACCGACTCGCTCGCGCCGAGCTGCGCCCGCTGGCCCCACGCAAGGGCTGATGAGCATGCTCGAGGATCTGCCCTCCGAGCTCGACCGCGGCCCGCTGGACCCGGCGCGGATCTTCGAGGCCCTCGAGCGCCACGAGGTCGAGTACCTGACGATCGGCGGCGTCGCGGTCAACGTCCACGGCCACGTTCGCAACACCCGCGACGTCGACATCCTGATCGAGTGGACGCCGCAGAACATGCGGCGCCTGGCAGCCGCGCTGGGCGACCTCGACGCCAAGCTCTTCGGCGTCGACGCCGAGCTGCTGGATGTCGACCCCCACAACCCCGACGACCTCTACAACGGCGGCAACTTTACGCTGCGCACCGCCGCCGGCGGCCTCGATCTCTTCGACCCGAGCGAGATCCCCGGCGGCCGCCCCTACGAGGAGATGCGCCCCCGCGCCGTGGAGGCGATCGTCCAGGGCGTGCGGGTTCGCGCCGTCGGCCTCGATGACCTGATCCGCCTCAAGCGGGAGTCCGGCCGCGATCGCGATCTGGAGGACGTCGCCACCCTCCTGGCCGCCCGCCGCGCCAGAGGCCGACGGGATTGAACGTCATCCGCAACACCTTCGAAGTCGTCCCCGACGCCCCGGTGACCAGGTTCATTCCGCGCCTATCACCGCAGGTCTATAACTTCGCACTGGATGCGGCCGGCCAGCCCGACGATCTCCGGATCGCCGGTCCAAAGTGGCGCCCTCAGCCGCTGTGCCGTCGCGACGCAGAAGGCGTCGGCGTAGGCGAGACCGCCTCCCGCCTTGACTCGGGCGGCAGACCGGATCAAGGCCCAGCCCGGGTCGACCACTTTGCTGCGCCTGCGAATCATTTCGATGTCGGCTGTCGCGGCCTTCTCCCCGCGCTCGCGGATTCGCATGTAGAGCGCCTCTCCCAGGTTGATCGACGAGATCGCCGCGCCCTCGGAGAGCCATGCCTCCTCGATCCGGCCCGCCGCCGGCTCGTCCTTCAGGTATGCCAGCAGCGCCCAGCTATCGAGGACGACCAACGCCCCACCTTTGCGCCTTGCGCTCCTCCAGCTCGCGCTCCTTGCGCCGCTCCTCCATCAGCTCGTCGGCGCCGCCACCCGGCGTGTCTGCCCAGATGCCACGCATGGCCTTGATCTCCAGGGCGCGTGCCTGTGGCTCGTCGGCGGCGCGCCGAATCCGCACGTCCATGCCGTCGGCCTCGAATGCCACCTCATCGCCGGGCTCGATCCCGATCTCCTCGCGAATCGCCTTCGGGATCACCACCTGCCCTTTGGTCCCGACCTTGTGAGTCATACCGGCAGTATAACAACGGCCGGGATCGCGTCGGTGGCGGCTGTCAAGTCCGCTCGGAAATGGACCTCGGGTGATCATCGAGCCCCGCCCCGCTTGGAACGAGAGCCCCTCAACTACACGGTTGCTCGGCAAAGGGATCTCATCGTCGGATGACCGCGCCGGGTCGGCCTTCGGTGACTATTTCGTTTCACGACGTCGAGCGTTGGACTGCCGCCGGCGACAGCTACGCCGAGGTCGCCAAGCTCGCCGAGGAGGGCGTCCGCTTCGCTCTTGAGCGAGAGGACGTCGAGCTCGAGCATTACGTCCCCGTCGGCGAGCAGGTCGCCGCGTAGCTCGATAGAAGATCCTCGCCGGTCAGGCGCTCGTCGCCACCTTTGCCGCCGAGAAGTCGATCGTCGATGAGTCCGCGGCCCAGGCGGCGGTGGCGGAGGTGTTCGGGGAGTAGGTCGCGGCGCAGACGACAGCGGTGAGGAGCCCGACCCCGGCCGGGCTTTCTCATGGCGCTACGTCCTCAACCTGGATGACGCTTGCGTCCTGGAATTGCGTGACGCCCTAAGGCCCTGCGCCGCCGCGCGCAGCGACTCTGCCCCCGCGGAGGGGGCGGCGCTGATGGGCGCCGCTGCGGCGCTTCGCCACAGGTGCGGCGCGCTCCTACTCCAGGCTGCCCGCCGGCGCCAGCCACAACGACTCGAACTCCATCACCTCCGCCAGCCTGTCGTAGTCGCGGTCGTAGTGGAGCACCGCGGCGCCCAGCTCCTGCGCGGCGGCGGCGACCAGGTAGTCGACGACCGGCAGGCGCTGCGAGCCGGCCGAGCGATGCGCCAGCACCCGCATCGCCTCCTCGGCGCCGCGGATGACCGCGGCGGTGAGCGGCGCGGCACGGATCGTTTCGAGCTTCTCGGCGAGCAGGTCGAACTCGCTCCCCCCCCGCGCGCTCAGCAGGATCTCCATGCGGATCGGAGGGGGGAGGCGCAGGCGCCCCTCGCGCAGGGCCTCGAGCCATCGCTCGCGCACTTCCGCTTGGCCGGCCCGCGCCCAGGCGGAGGTGTCGACGAGCAGCGACAGCTCGCCCCAGGAGCCGCCCTCAGCGGAGCGGCCAGGCATGCCGCTTGCTCTCGCGCAGGTGGTCCCAGTCCCAGGGCGCGGTCTCGGGCTTCTCGAAGTATCCAGCCAGCTTCTCCAGCTTCGCGCGCTGCTCTGGCGTCGCCGGCGGGCTCTCGCTCAGATGGCGCGCGCCGGCGATCGCCAACTCCCGCATCTGGCGAGAGCGCGGCAGCCCGGGAGGCAGATGAGGAGCGGCGTCGCGCAGAGCATCCGCCAGCTCGGGGTCCTCGGTTACCTGGATGCGATGGTGACGAGTCGGCACAAACCGAGTGTACCACCCGAGTGTTACCGATATCGCGCCACCCCCACTGGGGCCGCCGCTGATGCGCACCGTCGGCGTCGACCTCTCCGTCGCGGAGAAGGGCACCGCCCTCGCCGCGATCGAGTGGGAAGCGGAGTCCCGGGACCGGGCGAGGGTGGGGGAGCCCTCGCTCGGCCTCGCCGACGACGCGCTCCTCGACCTGCTCGCAGACGCCGAGTGGGTGGGCATCGACGCCCCCTTCGGCTGGCCCGAGGCGATGGTCGACGCGCTTCACTCCTACGCCACGACGGGCCGTTGGCCGGCCCCGGCCAAGCCCGAGTTCCGCTACCGCCTCACCGACCGCTTCGCCCACGACCACGTCCTCGCCGAGACCGAGCAGAAGCTCTGGCCGCTCAGCCCCTCGACCGACCGCATCGCCCTCACCGCCTGGCGCCTCGCCGGCCTGCGCGAGGCGGCCTTCCGGCGCTCACGCCTGCGCTTCGACCGCGCCGGCGCCGACCGCGTGTTCGAGGTCTACCCGGCCGCCGCGCTGCTGCTCTGGGGCCTCGAGCGCACCGGCTACAAGGCCGACCCCGAGGCCCGCGAGAAGCTGCTCGCCGCGCTTGAGGAGCAGGCGCCCTGGCTGGAATGGGCGCCCGGCGCACGCGAGGCCTGCGTCGAATCGGACGACGCACTCGACGCCGTGCTCTGCGCCCTGATCGCCCGCGCCGCTGCGCTTGGATTGACCGCGCCACCGACCGCATCCGACCTCGAGCTGGCCCGCGCAGAGGGCTGGATCCACCTGCCGCGCAAGGGCAGCCTCGGCGAGCTGTTGACCGACGGTCGCGGCTGACTCTTCCCGCCGGTTACCCCAGACACGTAGACTGTTTCTTTGTGAAGGCGGCATTTTCTGACCCTCCCGCCCGGTTTCGGTGACCTCTTCCGGCGCCAAGCAGAGCTCCGCCGAGCAGCGCTGGCGCTTCCCCCGTGGCGCCGGTGCCCTCTCACCGGCGCTCATGGACGAGATCCAGCAAGCCAGGCTCTTCGAGGCGATGTGCGCCGCGTTGGCCCAAGAAGGCGGCTACGCGAAGACCACCGTCGCCAAGATCATCGAGCGCGCCGGGATGTCGACGAAAACCTTCTACGACTACTTCGACAACAAAGAAGCCTGCCTATTGGCCGCCTACCGCACCTACGGCGCCCAGCTCGGCGCCGATCTCGCGGCAGCCTGGTCCGGCCCGCAGCGCTGGGCAGAGAAGGTGGTGGCGGCGATCGCCGCCCTGCTCGGCTTCGGCGCCGAGCAACCGGACCAGCTCCGCTTCCTGCTCCTCGACGCCTCCTCCGTCGCCCCCGCGCTGCTCGCCGCCCAGCGCGAGGCGCTCGAGCCGCTCAGCGCCAGGCTGCGCGAGGGCCGCGCCGCCGGCGAGCGGGCGCCCGACCTCGTCCCCGGCACCGAGGAGATGATCGTCGCGGCGCTCGCCCAGCGCGTCGGCCGCTGCCTGCTCGACGGAGACCGCCTCGCCGACCTGCAGGGCGAGATGGTCGAGTTCGCCCTCACCCCTTACATGGGGTGGGAGGGCGCGCGCGAAGTTGCGACCGGCGCCTCCAGCTCACCCGCCACTCTCGACGTTTCGCCCCAGCCGTCACGCGTCGAAGGCCATTCCCCGGCGTCCCTCGACGACCGCCAGCGTCGCCGCGCCTTCGACTCGCTCCCGGCCCTCCTCGCCGAGCATTCCTACGGTGCCCTCACCGTCAACCACATCCTCCAGCGCATCGGCATGTCGTCCCGCACCTTCTACGCCCTCTTCGAGAGCAAGGACGGCTGCCTGCTCACCGCTTACCGGTTCCTCGCCGGCCAGCTCGAGGTGAAGCTCGACGCCGCCTGGCAAACCGAGCAGAGCTGGCCCGCCAAGGTCCGGGCGGCGATCGCCACCGCCCTCGCCTTCGCCGCCGAGGAGCCGGCCGCCGCTCGCCTCCTCGCCGTGGAGGTCCAGGCCGCGGGCCGCGTGGCCCGCGCTGCGCAGGCCGAATCGATCGACCGGCTTGCCGCCAAGCTGCGCGAGGGACGCCGGCTCTACCCCGCGGCGGCCGGCCTCAACCGCTCCACCGAGACGGTCATCGTCGCCGGCCTCGTCTCGCTGATCGGCAACCGCCTCCTCGCCGGTCAGGCGGAGCGACTTCCCGACTGCGAGTCCGAGCTGGTCGGGCTGGCGCTGGCCCCCTTCGTGGGAGCCGAGCGGGCGCGGGGCCTGGCGCGGCCCTGAACGCTTCTCACAGGCCATCTCCCGCCGAAATCCGCACCCGGCTACCCGCTCTGCGCGGCCGCAGCCAGACGACACGGCGCGGTTCGCCATTGACCCCTGGCCCTCCGCGTCAAATGCCGTAGTAGTTCGCATGTAATACCGCAATAGTACCGGCATTTGCAGGGCTTTTAGTCTTCAGGCACCGTAGCCCTTCATGCTAAAAACCCCGTCCTTGACTTCTATGAAAGACTCTGGCTATAGTTCCTCCAGACCCCGTTTCTGGAACCACAGGACGGGCAGGGGAAACAGGGAAAACCGAGCCTCGCGGAAGCCGCAATGGGAAGCGGCCGACAGAAGGCTCAAGGGACAAGGAGAGACGTTCGTGAGAAGTAGGCTGAGAACAGCCACGAAGACGGCCCCGCCCTCCAGGGGAGCGACCGCCGCCGATCTCCTTCAGCTCCGGATCGCGCGTCAGGCGCCCGACCAGATTGATGATGTTCATCTTCTACTTCCTTTCTCCCCGGTGTCCGCGCCGGGGGTCGGTTTGACCTCGGACGCAGCGAGAAAGGACGCCGCAAGGCGTCAAAATCGAGCGCAGTCCGAATCAGCCGACCCCGGTCGGAGGCAAACCGGGCAGAGACGAGCGCTGTGCCCTAAAGGCGCCCACCCCTCGTCCGCCACCACCCGACTTTCCGCACCACCCGCCGCGGCCTCTCAGGTCCGCGTCGGCCTCATTGAGCAGTCAACCCGGCCGCGGGGTGTGTCCCTGCGGCCGCAGTCAACAAGGCCGGCCGGGAGACACCCGGCGGGCGTTACACAAGGGAGATAACACGTGAAGCACAAAGCAAAGCCATCGGGTTCAGGCGGGGGCAGCCGCCTCCGCCTCGCCCTTCTCGCTTTCGCCGCCGCCGTCTTTTTCCTCGTCCCGGTAGCCCAGGCGGCCGCGGAAAGCACCCTGACAGTCAACATCGCCGGTACCGGCAGCGGCGAAATCAGCAGTGCGGAAGGATATTTTGGTTTCTACAAAGGCACCCCGCCGATCGAATGCAGCGGACCGCCCGCGACCGGCGTCTGCGAAAACGAAGTAGATGAAGAAGTCGTCGCCCTGAAGGCCATCCCCGCCCCCGGCTCCGCATTCGCCGGCTGGACGATCGAAGAAGGCGAAGCCATTATCGGCTGCGTATCAAGCATCGAAGAAGCAGTAGAAGAAACAGAGGAAAACTTTCGGAGCTGCTTGATCTACGCAGAAGAAGAAGAAGACGCCAAAGTAACCGCCACCTTCATCACAAAAGCCTTCACGCTCACCGTGACCCCAGAAGGCACCGGCTCGGGCACCGTGGTCAGCAACCCGGCGGGGATCGAATGCGGCGGCACCTGCTCGGCCGCTTACGCAGAAAACACCGAAGTCACCCTCACCGCCAGCCCGGCGGCCGGGTCGACCTTCACCAGCTGGAAAAAATGCGACACCGGCAAAGTCGAAGGTCGCAAGTGCACGGTCAAAATGAGCCTCGCCAAAACGGTCGGGGCCAAATTCAGCCCGACCTACGACGTCACGGTCAAAAAGACCGCGGGCAGCACCGGCCTGGGCGCAGTCAGCGGAGTCGCCTGCGACGCGAACTGCAGCTCGGCCACGGCGGCCTTCGTCGTGGGCAAAGCGGCCACGCTCAAACCGAAAGCGTCGAAAGGCTCCGCATTCACCGAATGGAGCAGCTGTCCCGGCGAAATCGTCGAATCGGTCAACTGCAAGATGACCTCGGCGGGCACGGCCGAAGTCAAATTCACGGCGATCCCCAAGTTCAGCCTCACGGTCAACAAGATCGGCGGCGGCCAGGGCACGGTGAAAAGCACCCCGGCCTCGATCAACTGCGGGCTTACCTGCTCCACGCAGACCTCGTCGTTTGAAGAAGGCAAAGAAGTCGAACTCACCGCCTCGGTGACGGCGCTGAAAGGCTCGTCCTTCGGCGGCTGGAGCGGCGGCGGCGGGACCTGCACGGGCCTGACCAACCCCTGCAAAATGCCGGCCATCACCGGCACCCAGTCGGTCACGGCGGAATTCAAATAGCGAGGTAACGCAGACAAAGAGCAAGAGCAAAGAAGTGCCCTGACCTCAAGGGCCGCGGGGGGATCGAGCAGATCCCCCCGCGGCGGAGGTCTCGACAAAGGGGCATGACGCAGTGAACGCAGCACAAAGGCAAAGCAGCGCAAGGCAGCAATCAGGCCCGCCAGGGAGCGGGCGCAGGGACAACGAGAACAGACCGGCCTTCTACCGAAGGGCTCGCACACCAAGGCAGCGAGCCGGAAGAGGGACCGGCAGGAGAGAGAGAACGGGACATGAGGGACACCGCAAAGACATTCTCAGCAGGGCCGGGTTCGGGCAGGGGCAGCAGGCGCCAGGGCGCGATCGCCGCGGCCCTCCTCGCCCTCTGCGCGACCTTCGCCCTCGCCGCCTCCCCGGCCTACGCCACCACCGGACACGTCTTCGACCCGGTGCTCTCGCTGACCGGCGACTGCAGCACCTCCGCCCTCGACGAAGTCCCCGACCCCGGCCTCTGCCCGGGCACCGTTGGCGTCGATCACCCGCCGAAAAAATTCGACAACCCCTGTGGCGTCGCCACAGATCCGCACGGCGACATCTACGTCGCCAGCGCCGCGCTCGGCAAAACCGGCACCGGCACCGGCGGGCGGATCGACGTCTTCGACCCCGAAGGCAAGTACCTCAGCGAGATCAAAGACGAAAAACAGCCCTGCGACCTGGCGGTCGACTCCGAAGGCAACGTCTACGTGTTGGAGTACGCCGGCAAGGATGTGGCGCTCTTCGAACCCAAAACCTACCCGCCGATACCTGGGAGTGAGTACGGCCCTCGCATTCGCGTCGTTGGAGAAGGGGATATCGAAGGCTCTAACCTCTGCGCGGCGTATCCCCGGGCGATTGCCATCGACCCCTCCAATGATCGCCTCTGGGTCAACCTGAGGTGCAAGATCGCGGAGTTCGACTCCGCCACCGACGGCTCTGCACTGATCACGGGGAGTATCGGCACGGATCTGGGATACACCTTCTATGGCATCGCCGTGCTCGGCAGGAACCACGATATCTATGCGCCGGGGGCAACTTCACAGCTCTATGCCGAATACAGCGATCCAGCCAACCAGCGAGTGTTCGTCCTCGACAGCACCGACGGCCACTTGAAAGCCGCTTACGACGGCGCCGACACGCCCGCCGGAAACTTCGGCTGGTTCGCGAACAATGCGGTCGGGATCGCTCTCGACCAAGCCAGCGGAGACCCCTACCTTGTCAGAGGCCAAGACACAAACGCGATCGAACAGCTCGATGCAGCCGGGCACTACATCGGCGAACTCGAAAAGCCACTGGTGGGGGGCGGGACCGGCATTCGCGGCCTCGCCGTCGACGGACCCTGCCGCAAAGGCTCCGAACTGAGCGAACCGTGCAGGCTCGACGAAGCCTACGACAGCCCCAACGCGGGCCACGTCTTCGTCACCTCCGGCTCCAGCGCCGCCAACTCCCGCCTCTACGCCTTCGCGCCGGTGATCACCAGCCTGCCCGAATTTCCCCTCACGGTTGCAAGGGCCGGCACCGGCTCGGGCACGGTGACCAGCGAACCAGCCGGGATCAACTGCGCCGTCGAATGCACCGCCGAATACGAAGAAGGGACGGAAGTCACACTCACCGCCACCGCGGACGAGGGCTCGACCTTCGCTGGCTGGTCGGGAGGCGGTTGCTCGGGTGCAGGCGCCTGCGAAGTGACGATGAGCGAAGCCAAAGAAGTCACGGCTGAATTCGCCGAAGTCGCCTTCCACACCCTCACCCTCACCCTCACCGGGAACGGCTCGGTCAGCGCCTCAGAAGGCACGATCTCCGGCTGCACCTCAGCCGGCGGCCCCTCCTGCGAAGGCGAATACGAAGAAGGCGCCCATGTCCTCCTCACCGAGACTCCCGGCGCCCAGAGCCGGTTCGCCGGTTGGGGAACGCTCCAGTGCGACGAATCCACCGCCACGACTTGCGAAGTCGAACTGAACGGCGACGAAGGCGTCGTCGCCAGTTTCGTCAACACCGTCCCCCTCACCGTCACCACCGAAGGCACCGGCACCGTGACGAGCGAACCGGCTGGGATCAGCTGCGCCCCCTTCTGCTCGGCCGAATTCGACGAAGGCGCCCTGATCACCCTCACTGCCACCGCAGCCCCCGAATACACCTTCCTCAGCTGGAAGGGCTGCGACACAGGCGGCGTCGAAGGCCGCAAGTGCAAAGTCATGATGAGCAAAGCCAAGACGGTCAAAGCCACCTTCGCCAAGACCTATGCCCTCACGTTCTCAAAGGCCGCGGGCACGGGCATGGGCAAGGTGTCCAGCTCCCCGGCCGGGATCAGTTGCGCCCCGGCCTGCACCACGACCACCGCGGCCTTCAAAGAAGGCACCAAAGTCACCCTCAAACCGACTGCCTCGGTCGGCTCCACCTTCACCGAATGGACCGGTGCCTGCTCGGGCTCCGGTGCCTGCGAAGTGACGATGGGCGAAGACCAAGCGGCCGAAGCCAAATTCACCGCGATCCCCAAATTCAGCCTCACGGTCAACAAGACCGGCGGCGGCCAGGGCACGGTGAAAAGCACCCCGGCCTCGATCAACTGCGGGCTGACCTGCTCCACGCAGACCTCGTCGTTTGAAGAAGGCAAAGAAGTCGAACTCACCGCCTCGGTGGCGCTGGGCAAAGGCTCGTCCTTCGGCGGCTGGAGCGGCGGCGGCGGGACCTGTGCGGGCCTGACCAACCCCTGCAAAATGCCGGCCATCGCCGGCACCCAGTCGGTCACGGCGGAATTCAAATAGACGAGGCAACGAAGACCAAGACAACCTGAGAGAAGAACCCTGAGCTGACTGCCGCGGGGGGATCTGCCTAGATCCCCCCGCGGCAGCGGTCACAACCAAGGAGGGCGCGCGACTGCAGGACTGAGTGAGAAGCACAGAAGGGCCGCAGGCCAGGAAGCGGGCGCGGGGAGAAAGAACAGACCAGACCGGCCCAGCCAGGGGGCTCGCACACCTAGGGAAGGCAGCGAGCCGGAAGAGGGACCGGCAGGAGAGAGAGAACGGGACATGAGGGACACCGCAAAGACATTCTCAGCAGGGCCGGGTTCGGGCAGGGGCAGCAGGCGCCAGGGCGCGATCGCCGCGGCCCTCCTCGCCCTCTGCGCGACCTTCGCCCTCGCCGCCTCCCCGGCCTACGCCACCACCGGACACGTCTTCGACCCGGTGCTCTCGCTGACCGGCGACTGCAGCACCTCCGCCCTCGACGAAGTCCCCGACCCCGGCCTCTGCCCGGGCACCGTTGGCGTCGATCACCCGCCGAAAAAATTCGACAACCCCTGTGGCGTCGCCACAGATCCGCACGGCGACATCTACGTCGCCAGCGCCGCGCTCGGCAAAACCGGCACCGGCACCGGCGGGCGGATCGACGTCTTCGACCCCGAAGGCAAGTACCTCAGCGAGATCAAAGACGAAAAACAGCCCTGCGACCTGGCGGTCGACTCCGAAGGCAACGTCTACGTGTTGGAGTACGCCGGCAAGGATGTGGCGCTCTTCGAACCCAAAACCTACCCGCCGATACCTGGGAGTGAGTACGGCCCTCGCATTCGCGTCGTTGGAGAAGGGGATATCGAAGGCTCTAACCTCTGCGCGGCGTATCCCCGGGCGATTGCCATCGACCCCTCCAATGATCGCCTCTGGGTCAACCTGAGGTGCAAGATCGCGGAGTTCGACTCCGCCACCGACGGCTCTGCACTGATCACGGGGAGTATCGGCACGGATCTGGGATACACCTTCTATGGCATCGCCGTGCTCGGCAGGAACCACGATATCTATGCGCCGGGGGCAACTTCACAGCTCTATGCCGAATACAGCGATCCAGCCAACCAGCGAGTGTTCGTCCTCGACAGCACCGACGGCCACTTGAAAGCCGCTTACGACGGCGCCGACACGCCCGCCGGAAACTTCGGCTGGTTCGCGAACAATGCGGTCGGGATCGCTCTCGACCAAGCCAGCGGAGACCCCTACCTTGTCAGAGATCAAGACACAAACGCGATCGAACAGCTCGATGCAGCCGGGCACTACATCGGCGAACTCGAAAAGCCACTGGTGGGGGGCGGGACCGGCATTCGCGGCCTCGCCGTCGACGGACCCTGCCGCAAAGGCTCCGAACTGAGCGAACCGTGCAGGCTCGACGAAGCCTACGACAGCCCCAACGCGGGCCACGTCTTCGTCACCTCCGGCTCCAGCGCCGCCAACTCCCGCCTCTACGCCTTCGCGCCGAAGGTCGGCGAAGCCCCGGCCATCGATGGCCAGGTGGCGACGGAGATCACCGAAGCCGAAGCGGTGCTGCGGGCCGAAGTCAACCCAGGCTCTGTGCCCACCTCATATCGCTTCGAATACACCACCCAGGCCGCCTTCAAAGCCCACGGTTACGAAGGCGCTACCAGCGTCCCCGCGCCCGACGCCGACGCTGGCGAAGGCGGTTCCTTCCTTGCCGTTTCGGAGCCGATCGCCGGGCTCGAAGCAGGCACCGCTTACCGCTTCCGCCTCGTCGCCGACAACGAAGAATGCCTCGCCGGCCCCACCGCGGGTGAAGGCAAACCCTGCGAAGAGGGCGAGGACGCCGCCTTCGCCACCTATCCGCCCGAAGAGGGTCTGCCCGACGGTCGTGCCTACGAGCTGGTCACGCCCCCCGACACCAACGGCCGCATCCCGTCGATGGGCGAACTCGCCTCTCGCAACCCGGACGACGCCTTCGACACCCCGTTCGCCTCCCCCGACGGCGAAAGCGTCGTCTTCGGGATCGACGGCGGCTCCCTGCCGGGCTTGGGCGGCGGCGGCTACCACGACATCTTCCGGGCGGTGCGCGGGCCGGGCGGCTGGCAGAGCCAGTTCACCGGCCTCTCGGCCGCGCAGGCGGAAGTACCGCGCTCCGGCGGGATCTCCGCCGACCACGGCTACTCGTTCTGGAAGGTGGAGGGCAGGAACGGCAGCCTCGCCGACCCGGTCCGGCAGGGAGCGCACTACCTGCGCGGTCCGGACGGTAGCTTCGAGCCGATCGGTCTGGGCAGCCTCGGCGCCGACCCGGGTGCGGTCGGTAAGTGGATCACACCGGGTGCGTCCCACATCGTCTTCACCACAAACCACACCGTCAATTCAACCCCCCAGCAGCTGGAGCCGAACGCCCCCCCGACGGGGACCGTCGCGATCTACGACCGCACTCCCGACGGCCCCACCCACGTCGTCTCGCTCCTCCCCGGCGAGGTCACCCCCGCGGCGGAAGAAGACGCCTCTTTCCAGGGCGTTTCCGCCGACGGGGAAGCGATCGCCTTCAAGCTGAATGGAACCCTCTACGCGCGCCTGCACAATGCCGAAACGGTGCAGGTCGCCGGCGGCGACTCGGTCTTTGCCGCCATCTCTCGCGATGGCGGGCACGTCTTCTACCTGGCTCCCAATCCCTCCGAACCGCTGCTGGTGGGGACTGAGATCCCCCAGGGCGAGATCTTCGCCTGCGACATCGCCTCTGGCCCCTGCGCGGGCCCTGATAAGTCCCACGAGCCGATCCAGATCGGCTCCGGCGAAGAATCGATGGTGGTCAACGTCTCCGCCGACGGCTCCCACGTCTACTTCGTATCGCCCAAACAGCTCGACGGCGCCGAGGGCGAAGCAGGCGCCCACAACCTCTACGCCTGGGACGCCGCGGCGGTGCGTTTCATCGCCACGGTCAGCGAACGCGATGTCATCGGCGAACAGGCCGAATTCGTCTCAACCGGCAGCGTCATCGATGGGCTCGGCCTTTGGGTTCAGGGCACCGACGCCCGCAGGGTCCTATCGCAAATCGGGGGCCCAGGCGCCGACCCCTCGCGCACCACCCCGGACGGCTCGGTCCTCGTCTTCGAGTCGAACGCCGGCCTCACCCCCTACGAATCGGCCGGGCACGCGGAGATCTACCGCTACGACGCCGCGGGTGAGAGCCTCGTCTGCGTCTCCTGCAACCCGACCGGCGCCCCCGGCGTCTCCGACGCCCGACTGCAGTCGGGCTCCGGCGGTCAGTACAAATCCCTGCCACCGCTGATCGCGCTCGCCCAAGTCCCCAACCTCACCCCCGACGGGCAGGCGGTTTTCTTCGAGAGTGCCGACCCGCTCGCGCTCGGCGACATCGACGGCAAGATCGACGTCTATCAGTGGAAGGCGCAGGGAACGCCCGGCTGCGATCGCCCCGGTGGCTGCATCTTCCTGATCTCCTCCGGGCGAAGCGCCGGTGATGACTACCTCTACGCGATCAGCGCCGATGGCTCCAGCGTCTTCTTCGAGAGCCAGGACTTGCTCGTTCCCGAGGACCGTGATGGCACCCCTTCAATCTATGACGCTCGCGTCGGCGGCGGCTTCCCGCCGCAGCCTTGGCCGCCGGGCGAGTGCCTGGGCGAAGCCTGCCAGCCCGCCGTGGTCGCCCCCGACGACCCGACCCCGGCCAGCTCGAGCTTCACCGGGCCGGGCAACCCGAGTCCCGCTACCAAGGACCGCTGCCCCAAGGGTAAGCGCAAGGTCCGCCGGGGCGGCAGGACCCGCTGCGTCAAGCGCCCTGCCGGGAAGCACAAGCGCCAGCGCAAAACCGACCGAACCCACGCCAACCGGAGGGCACACCGATGAAGCGCCTCACCGCGGCCCTCGCCGGCCTGCTCGCCACCGTCGCCTTCACCCCGGCCGCCCAGGCTGACCCGAGCGAATACGGGATCAAGAGCGCCATCGCCACCACCTCCACCGCCCAGGCTGGCGCTCACCCCGACTTCGCCCTCGAACTGGAGCTGAAGACCGAAAAAGAAGAAGGCAAGAACCTGCCCGCGGCGACCCGCGACACCGACTTCGCCCTCCCACCCGGCCTGCTTGCCAACCCGGGCGCCGTCCCCAAGTGCAGCTCCACCCAGCTGACCGCGACCGACACCGAAGACAAATCCAGCGAAGCCGGTTGCCCGCAGGCCTCCCAGGTCGGCGTCACCGAGGTCGTGATCAGAAAAAACAACACGTCGCTGGTTGTCGTCCAGCCCGTCTTCAACATGAAACCCCGCTACGGGGAGCCGGCGCGCCTGGGTTTCTTCGCCGACGTCTACCCGATCTTCATCGACACCCATCTGCGCTCCGACGGCGACTACGGCGCCACCGCCTCGGTCCACGGGGTCAGCACCTTCGTTCCGCTGCTCTCCACCAAGACGAGGATTTGGGGAGTCCCGGCCGACGAAAGCCACGACACCGAACGGTTCACCCCCTACGAGGGCTCCCACAGCTTCGGGGTGCCGGAAACGCCGAACGGCAAGCGGTCGAGCGCCCTCGCGCCCGTCCCCTACATGACCAATCCGACCCGTTGCGGCGTCGCGCGTGACGTGACGATCACCGCTACCAGCTACCTGCTTCCCGAGCAGCCCTCCACCGCGATCGCGCCGCTTGGGCCGGGTACCGGCTGCGGGCTACTCGACTTCGAGCCGGAGATGTCGGTGGTGCCGACCACTTCCGCCGCCGAGACGCCGGCGGGCCTTGACGTCGAGCTCACCTTCCCCCAGGAGGGGCTCGAATACCCCAACCTACTTGCACATTCACACATGAAGCGCGCCGAAGTCACCCTGCCCGAGGGAGTGACGGTCAACCCCTCCCAGGCCGAGGGCCTGGGTGTTTGCTCGGAAGCCGACTACGCGCGCGAGACGGCGACCTCGCTTCCCAACGAGGGTTGCCCGGAGACGTCGAAGATCGGTAACGCTACGGCGAAGAGCCCGCTGCTGGACGAAGCAGCCGAAGGCGCCCTCTACATCGCCAAGCCCCACGACAACCCTTCCGGCACCCTGATCGCCCTATACCTGGTCTTGAAGATCCCCGAGCGGGGAGTGATCGTGAAGCTGGCGGGCAGGGTGGAGCCCGACCCGACGACCGGGCAGCTAATCACGACCTTCGACGACATCCCCCAGCTGCCGGTCTCGTCTTTCAAGCTGCACTTCCGCGAAGGGGCGCGGTCGCCGCTGGTGACGCCGCCGCGCTGCGGCACCTACGAGACGCTCGCCCGCTTCACCCCCTGGTCGGCCTCAGACCCCTACAACCCTAAACCGGGCGAGGTCCTCACCACGACCAGCACCTTCGAGATCACCCGCGGGGTCAACGGCGGCCCCTGCCCGCCGGCCGGAGCCCCGCCCTTCCACCCGGGCTTCACCGCCGGCGCGCTCAACAACAACGCCGGCTCCTACTCCCCCTACTACATGCGCCTCACCCGCTCAGACGGCGAACAGGACCTGACCAAGTTCTCGACCACGCTGCCGCCGGGGGCGCTGGCAAAGCTGGCCGGGGTCAGCCAGTGCCCCGACGCCGCGATAGCAGCCGCCAAGACGAAGACCGGCAAGGAAGAGCTCGCCTCCCCGAGCTGCCCCGCCAACTCGGAGATCGGCCACGTCCTCGCCGGGGCGGGAGTCGGCTCGGTCCTCACCTACGTCCCCGGCAAGATCTACCTGGCTGGCCCCTACAACGGCGCCCCGCTCTCGATCGCCGCGATCGTCCCCGCCGTTGCCGGCCCCTTCGACGTCGGCACCGTCGTCACCCAGGAGGCGCTCGCCCTGGACCCCGAAACCGCCCAGGCCCAGGTTGACGGCTCCCACTCGGACCCGATCCCCCACATCCTCGCCGGCATCCCGCTCAAGGTGCGCGACATCCGCGTCTACGTCGACCGCCCCGACTTCACCCTCAACCCGACCAGCTGCGACCCGGAGGCGTTCGGGGCGCAGCTTTGGGGAGGAGGCCTCGACGTCTTCAACTCCGCCGACGATTCCCCGGTCTCCCTCTCCGCCCGCTTCCAGGCCGCCAACTGCGCCCTGCTCGGCCTCAAGCCGAGGCTCGCGATCAACCTCAAGGGCGGCACCAAGCGCGGCGCCCACCCCGCCCTCAAAGCGGTGGTCACCCCGCGCGGAGGCGACGCCAACTTCGCAGGCGCCGCCGTCACCCTGCCCCATTCGGCCTTCCTCGACCAGGCCCACATCCGCACGATCTGCACCAGGGTCCAGTTCGCCGAAGGCGGCGGCAACGGCGCCGGCTGCCCCGCGGGGGCGATCTACGGCCAGGCCAGGGCCTGGAGCCCGCTGCTCGACGAAGCGCTCGAAGGCCCCGTCTTCCTGCGCTCCTCCAACCACAACCTGCCCGACCTGGTGGTGGCCCTGCACGGCCTCGTCGACATCGACCTCGCCGCCCGCATCGACTCCGTTAACGGCGGCATCCGCTCCAGCTTCGAATCGATCCCCGACGCCCCGGTCTCCAGGTTCGTCCTCGAAATGCAGGGCGGCAAGAAGGGCCTGATCGTCAACAGCACCAACCTCTGCAAGTCGACCAACCGCGCCAAGGCGAAGCTGACCGGCCAGAACGGCAAGGTCGACGACACCAAGCCGGCGGTCAAGAACAGCTGCAAGAAGGGCAAGCACAAGAAGGGCCACAAGGGCCACCGATGACCCCTTCGATCCTCGCCAGAGGGGAGAGGTGGCTAGCCGTCCTGGGCGGCGAGCACCGCCCGCCAGTCCTCGCGCAGTGGCTCGGCGCCAAGCTCCTCAATCGCGAAGGCGACGATCTCCTCGAGGCGAATCGCCCCGGTCGGCAGGTGCAGCTTGCCGAGCGCCTGCCCCTCGAACTCACGATCGCCCAGGACGTGCAGGTGTGGCTCGGTGACCCGGCTATGGCCCTGCGGATGCCAGTGGTAGGCGAGCAGCTCGCTGCCGGCATGCTCGAACGCATAGAAATAGGAAACGACTTGGGCCTGCCATCCACCGGCGGCCACCTCGATCAACTCGTACTCCTCGGCTACGATCAGGCCCAGCTGGTTCTCGCCGCGCAGGCGCACCGCCTCGCCCTTGGCCAGCGCGAAGGGATGTGGCGAAGGCGCCGGCGCGTAGCCGCGCAGCTCCACGTAGGCAGGGGTCAGGCAGGTCAGGATCGCGACCCGTCGGGCGCGGAACGCCTCGGCGGCCTCGGCGGGGCTAGCGTGCAAAGCCGGCGAGCATTGCGACCCGCATCACGTCCGGATTCGCATCGGCGTCGATCTCGCCGGCGTCCCAGCGCCGCAGGAACTCCTCCCCGCCGATTCCCAGGTACTTGCGAGCCTGTTCGTCCAGTAGCTCCCGACCGGCCCCTCGGTCCAGCTCGCGAACTTCGATCTCAGTCTCAATCTTGGTCGTCATCGCCATTCCAGGATACCGTGCCTCCCTGCGGTTCGGGCGGCGGCATTCGCAACACCTTCGAAATGACGGTCGAACCCGTGGCCGCGCGTGACCGGGGGCGCGTGTGGCCAAGCAGACCAAGGACGCAGGGCGCAGCGCTTGGTGGTGCCAAGCGCAAGCCCGAGAACGCCGAGATGCGCAGGAGCGCGCCGCGAGGCGCAGCAAGGCGCAGTGAGCGAGGCGCGGCCGGTTGTGTGCGCCACACGCGTCATCCGGGCATGCGGGGTCGTGGGTTCGCCCGTCTTGTCCCCGACGCCCCGGTATCGCGCTTCATCCTCGAAATGCAGGGCGGCAAGAAGGGGCTGATCGTCAACAGCACCAACCTCTGCGCCTCCACCAACCGCGCCCAGGTCGACCTCAAGGCGCAAAACGGCAAGGCGATCACCCTGCACCCGGCCCTGCAGCCGAGCTGCCGCAAGGCCCACAAGAAGCGGCACCACCGCCACCGCTGACCCTCAGCGCCCCCGCCGCCCCTGACAGATCAAGAAAGGCCACCGATGTCAAAGATCCGCCCCCGCTTCGCCGCCCCCGCCTTCCTCGCGGCGGCCCTCGCCCTCGCGCTGTCTCTCGCCCTCGCGCTCCCGGCCTTCGCCTCGGCGGCCGAATTCCCCCTCACGGTCACCCCGGAAGGCAGCGGCACCGGAACCTGGGAATGCGAAGTCAACGGCGGCGGCCTCGAACCGTGCGCACCCGAATACGAAGCGGGCGACGAAGTCACGGTCGTCCCCGAACCCGATCTCGGCTCCGAATTCCTCGAATTCTACGGCGACTGCGGCCCCCTCGCCTGCGAACTCGAAATGGACGGAGTGCACACCGTCTTTGTCGTCTTCGAAGCAGAGCTCAACTACGTCCCCCTCACGATCGAATTCAGCGGCGAAGGCGAAGGCGAAGTCCTATGCGAAGTCGAAGGCCCGGCCGAAGAATGCGAAGAAGAATACCTCGAAGGGACCAAACTAACCCTGATCGCCGAACCCGCCGAAGGCTCCAAATTCGTCGAATGGGGAGGCGAATGCGACGCCGAACCGAGCGCCACCGAATGCGAAGTCGAAATGGACGAAGAAAAGACGGTCGAAGCGGTCTTCGAACCCGAACCCGAAGAATTCACCCTCACCATCGAAAAACCGGGCACGGGCATCGGCACGGTCGTATGCGAAGCCGAAGAAGGACCCGAACCCTGCGTTGAAAAATACCTCGAAGGAACCGAACTGATCCTGATCGCCCAGGCGAATCTGGGCTCCAAATTCGTCGAATGGGGAGGCGAATGCGACGCCGAACCGAGCGCCACCGAATGCGAAGTCGAAATGGACGCCGACAAGACGGTCGAAGCGGTCTTCGACCCTGAAGCGTCGACCGAATTCGAACTCGAAGTCACCGTCACCGGCGAAGGCAAAGTCAGCGCCAACTCCGGGGCGATCGTCAACTGCCGCGAAGGCAGCGGCGTCTGCTCCGACGAATACGTCGAAAACACGGAAGTCACCCTCACCGCGACCCCGGACCTCGGCAACGAATTCGTCGAATGGACCGGTTGCGACTCCGAACCGGGCGGCAACTGCAAGGTGACGATGACCGAAGCCAAGTCGGTGAGCGCCGAATTCGGCCCGATCCCGCCGCCCGAAGAATTCGAACTCGAAGTCACCGTCACCGGCGAAGGCAAAGTCAGCGCCAACTCCGGGGCGATCGTCAACTGCCGCGAAGGCAGCGGCGTCTGCTCCGACGAATACGTCGAAAACACGGAAGTCACCCTCACCGCGACCCCGGACCTCGGCAACGAATTCGTCGAATGGACCGGTTGCGACTCCGAACCGGGCGGCAACTGCAAAGTGAAAATGGACGAACCGAAGTCGGTTACGGCCGAATTCGCCCCGGTGCCGCCGCCCGAAGAATTCGAACTCGAAGTCACCGTCACCGGCGAAGGCAAAGTCAGCGCCAACTCCGGGGCGATCGTCAACTGCCGCGAAGGCAGCGGCGTCTGCTCCGACGAATACGTCGAAAACACGGAAGTCACCCTCACCGCGACCCCGGACCTCGGCAACGAATTCGTCGAATGGACCGGTTGCGACTCCGAACCGGGCGGCAACTGCAAAGTGAAAATGGACGAACCGAAGTCGGTTACGGCCGAATTCGGCCCGATGCCGCCGCCCCCGGTTGTCACCACCGACCCCGAGGGCACGGTCACCCAGACCACTGCGGTCCTGAACGGCCACGTCGACAACGAAGGCGCATCGCTCGGCTCGGCCTGCTCCTTCCAGGTGACCCTGGCCACCGACCCGACCTACGCCTCAGCCACCACGGTGCCCTGCACCACGACCCCGGTGACGGGCACCTCCAACACCGCCGTCACGGCCACCGCAACCAGCCTCACCGCCAACACCGCCTACATCTACCGCGTCCGCGCCACCAACGCCGGCGGCGGCCCCGCGAACGGCTCCTCTGAGCCGTTCACGACCCTGCCCAACGCCCCGGTTGTCACCACCGACCCCGAGGGCACGGTCACCCAGACCACTGCGGTCCTGAACGGCCACGTCGACAACGAAGGCGCATCGCTCGGCTCGGCCTGCTCCTTCCAGGTGACCCTGGCCACCGACCCGACCTACGCCTCAGCCACCACGGTGCCCTGCACCACGACCCCGGTGACGGGCACCTCCAACACCGCCGTCACGGCCACCGCAACCAGCCTCACCGCCAACACCGCCTACATCTACCGCGTCCGCGCCACCAACGCCGGCGGCGGCCCCGCGAACGGCTCCTCTGAGCCGTTCACGACCCTGCCCAACGCCCCGGTTGTCACCACCGACCCCGAGGGCACGGTCACCCAGACCACTGCGGTCCTGAACGGCCACGTCGACAACGAAGGCGCATCGCTCGGCTCGGCCTGCTCCTTCCAGGTGACCCTGGCCACCGACCCGACCTACGCCTCAGCCACCACGGTGCCCTGCACCACGACCCCGGTGACGGGCACCTCCAACACCGCCGTCACGGCCACCGCAACCAGCCTCACCGCCAACACCGCCTACATCTACCGCGTCCGCGCCACCAACGCCGGCGGCGGCCCCGCGAACGGCTCCTCTGAGCCGTTCACGACCCTGCCCAACGCCCCGGTTGTCACCACCGACCCCGAGGGCACGGTCACCCAGACCACTGCGGTCCTGAACGGCCACGTCGACAACGAAGGCGCATCGCTCGGCTCGGCCTGCTCCTTCCAGGTGACCCTGGCCACCGACCCGACCTACGCCTCAGCCACCACGGTGCCCTGCACCACGACCCCGGTGACGGGCACCTCCAACACCGCCGTCACGGCCACCGCAACCAGCCTCACCGCCAACACCGCCTACATCTACCGCGTCCGCGCCACCAACGCCGGCGGCGGCCCCGTGAACGGCTCCTCTGAGCCGTTCACGACCCTGCCGATCACCCACACCCTCACCGTCAACAAAACGGGCAGCGGTTCAGGCTCGGTCACCTGCAATGGCGGCGCCTGCGCCTCCACCTACGCTGACGGAACCCTGGTGACGCTTGCCGCCTCGGCCGCCTCCGGCTCCAGCTTCGCCGGCTTCAGCGCCGCCAGCGGCTCGGCCGCCAGCTGCTCGAGCACGCCCTGCACCTTCACGATCGAAGCCGACACCACGGTGACGGCGACGTTCACCGCCAACCCGGCGCCCCCCGCGGAAACCTGCGCGACGAACCCATCGCTCTGCCCACCGCCACCGCCCCCGGCCGAAGACAAGTGCGTCGTCCCCAAGCTGGCCAAGAAGACCCTCGGCCAGGCGAAGTCTGCCCTTGCCGCCGCCCACTGCGCCCTGGGCAAGGTGACCAAGCCGAAGAAGGCAAAGGGCGCCCTCGTTGTCAAGTCCTCCTCGCCGGGTGCCGGGGCCACTTTGCCCGCCGGCGGCAAGGTCGACCTCAAGCTCGGCCCCAAGCCGAAGAAGAAGAAGCACCACCGCGGTTGAGCCGGACGATGGCGAGAGCGAGGAGAGCGACTGAAGGACAGCAAACGGCACAGGCGGCACCGCAGGCGGACGTCGTGAGGAGAGTGAGTTCAGCCGCAGCTCGTCGCTTGGGCCAGGGCTCGGCAGACCTCGGCCATCTTCGCCGTACCGAGCTCCGTCATCCGCTCGATCAGGTAGACCTTCTCGGCCGAAAGGGTGTTCTCTGCGACGAGGAAGGATGTCGTCGGCATTCCGTCCTCGGGTCCGACCTCTACCTCGGTCAGCCAGTCGTGCGCTGTTCTACTTGCCGGCATGGCTATGACGTCGGCCACGCCGTGGATCATGTCATCGCGAGTGAGGATGACGACCGGCCGGATCTTGTCGTCTGGCGGCTCGTGCCACCAGACCTCACCTCACCGCGGCCGGAACTCCTCCCAGGACAAGCCGGCTAAGGGGTATCCATTTAACCGGCCTTAGAATCCCCGAATCGCCAGTCCCCAAGCTGGAAAGCACTACCCGCGCTCGCTGGGCGAGTTCCGAGCCTGGTTCCAGGCCGACGCCGACTGCCTCGATTACCTCGAGTGGCTGCGCTGGCCGGAAGGGTTCGTCTGCCCCGGCTGCGGTAGCGCGGGGGGCTGGCGAATGGCGGACGGCCGCCTCAAGTGCTCGTCGTGCGGGTCGCGGACATCGCCGACCGCGGGCACGATCTTCGACCGCACGCGGACCCCGCTCACAGTCTGGTTCGCCACCTGCTGGATGTTCGCCTCCCAGAAGGACGGAATCTCGGCGCTCGCGCTGAAGCGCCAGCTCGAGATCGGCTCCTACCAGACTGCGTGGGCGATGCTGGGGCGGCTGCGCTCGGTGCTCGTGCGCCCCGGGCGAGAGCGCCTATCCGGCGCGGTGGAGGTCGACGAGTCCTACTTCGGCGGCGAGGAGCCCGGCCTGCGCGGTGGGCGCCAGAAGGGCAAGAAGGTGCTGGTCGGCGTCGCCGTGGAGCGCTCAGAGCCCCGCGGCTTCGGGCGCTGCCGGATGGCGCCGATCCCCGATGCTTCCGCGGAGTCACTGCGCTCCTTCCTGATCGACAACGTCGAGCCGGGCGCCAAGGTGATCACCGACGGCTTGCAGCCCTACCGGCCCGCCACGCGGGACCTGTACGTCCACGAGCGGCTCGCGGGCGCGGCCGGGGCGGACGCCTCGAAGTTGCTGCCCGGTGTGCACAGGGTCTCCTCGCTGGCGAAGCGATGGTTGCTTGGCACCCACCAGGGGTCGGTCGACGAGGCCCATCTGCCCGGCTACCTGAACGAGTTCGTGTTTCGCTTCAACCGCCGGCACTCACGCAGCCGCGGGCTCGTCTTCTACCGCGTGCTGGAGCTTGCCGCAGGTCACGACCCCGTGCGCTACCGAGACCTGATCCTGAATCCGCAGCCCAGCGCTGTGCCGCGTCGGCCCCCGAGCGAGCGCGGGCATCCGCCGAGCCTCGACCGGCCGCGCGCCCGCCGTCCGTGGCGGCGCCAGGGCAAGGCCGGTTAAATGGATACCCTTTAGCCGGCTTTTGCTTCGTCCTCGGCCATGTGGCGCAGCACTCCGCGTGATGCCTTTGCGCTGAACGCGTCCAGGTCGCCCCACTCGTCCACGACCCGCTCGCCCTCGCTCCGCGAGACGATGAACTCGACCACCGGCTCCAGCTCGGACTCGGGCAGCTCGTCGATCAGGCGTTTGGCGATCTCGCGAGTCGTCACGGCCCAAATCCTAGCGCCCGCCGCCGTCGCCGCTAGCCCCACGGCCTCCACCCCCCTGTTCACAGCACCAGGACAAATGCGGCTGCCGCTCGCGGCGCGGCGCGGCCCATCCGCGAGCTCGCCACGGATCTCGATGCCCGCCTCCTGCTCGTCCGCCGCGACGAGGCCACGATCTGGGCCTGGCTCGGCGCCCGCCGCCACTTGACCTGAACGCTCGACATCGACCTGGATACAATGCAGCTCGGCCCAGTTGGGACTGGGCAGGAGGCAAGCAAGGGGAATCGTCGTCGGAAGCCCCAACGGGCGGGCGGCAGGGTCGACGGGATGAGGTGAGATCGCATGAGAGTTGCCTTGAGGACCATTCGGCGCGGTCGTTCGCGCCTCGGGCTTCTCGCCTTGGTCGCGACTCTGGTCGCGACCTTCGCGCTCGCCCTCCCGGCTGGAGCCTCGGCGGCGAAATTCGCCCTCAAAGTGCACAAGATCGGCACCGGCAAAGGCACGGTCGAGTGCGAACTCGCCGGCAGCGGCACCGCCGGGCCCTGCGCCTCCAGCTACCCCGGAGAAACCGAACTGGTCCTCTACGCCACGCCCAGCCCGGGCTCCGTATTCGTCGGATGGACCGACGAATACTGCTCCTTCTACGAAGCGGAACCCTGCGAACTGACGATCGAAGAAGAAGCCGTGGACGTCACCGCGGAATTCGGGCCGATCCCCAAATATCCACTCACGGTCAAAATGACCGGCACCGGCAAAGGCACGGTCGAGTGCGAACTCGCCGGCAGCGGCACCGCCGGGCCCTGCGCCTCCAGCTACCCCGGAGAAACCGAACTGGTCCTCTACGCCACGCCCAGCCCGGGCTCCGTATTCGTCGGATGGACCGACGAATACTGCTCCTTCTACGAAGCGGAACCCTGCGAACTGACGATCGAAGAAGAAGCCGTGGACGTCACCGCGGAATTCGGGCCGATCCCCAAATACCTGCTCACGGTCGAAACGGCCGGCACCGGCAAAGGCGCGGTCGAATGCGAAGTCGCCGGCAGCGGCACCGCCGGGCCCTGCGCCTCCAGCTACCAAGAAGAAACCGAACTGATCCTGTATTCCGTAGCTGACCCGGGCTCCGAATTCGTCGGATGGACCGACGAATACTGCTCCTTCTACGAATCGGAACCCTGCGAACGGACGATCGAAGCAGAACCAGTGACCGTTACCGCGATCTTCGAGCCACGGCCGCAAGTCCTCTTCACCGTGATCGAGTCGGGCACCGGCACGGGCACCGTGACCTGCAACGGCGGCGCCTGCGCCTCCTCCTCCAGCGAAGGGATGAAAGTCACCCTCGCCGCTTCTGCGGCCTCCGGCTCCACCTTCGCCGGTTGGTCGGGAGCCGGCTGCTCGGGCACCGGAAACTGCACGGTGACGGTCAAAGCCGACACCACGGTCACGGCGACCTTTGACGCCACCCCGACGCCGACCCCCACCCCGACGCCCACCCCGACGCCGACCCCAACGCCCGAACCCGAAGGCAAGACCAAGGTTGCGGGTACCGCCTCGGTCAGCGCCGGCAAGGCCGCGCTCACGCTTACCTGCTCCGGCGGCCCCTGCAAGGGCGCCCTGCGGCTCACCGCCAAGGTCAAGCAGGGCAAGAAGGCCAAGAACGTCGCGATCGGCAAGGCCTCCTTCGGCCTCGCCTCGGGCACCTCTACGACGCTCAAGGTGAAGCTCTCCGGGGCCGCCAAGAAGGTGCTCGACAAGGGCAAGGCGCTGAAGGCGAGGCTGAGCGGGACCGGCGTCGTTGCCTCCACGGTCAAGCTCAAGCCCGCCAAGCAGTAGCACCGGTGCAGCGTGACCGTGCCCGCGACGGCCGGAGCGATCTTTAGCCCTTCTCGATCGTCACCTTTTCGATCAGGACCGTCTGTTTGGGTACTTCGGCGCGGGTGCCTAGCCTGTTGATCCGATCGACCACGCCATAGCCCTTGCTCACTTCGCCGAGGAGCGCGTATTCGGCCGGGAACCCCGCGTTGACGCTGGTGACGACGAAGAACTGGCTGCCAGAGCTGCCGGGAGGCTCGGTAGGGGTCTTCGCCATCGCCACGATGCCCCTGGTGTAGGCGAGGTCGGCGGGCGGCTTCTCCACGACGCTGTAACCGGGGCCGCCGCTGCCGTCGCCGAGCGGGTCGCCGCCCTGGACGACGAAGCCGGACACGACTCGATTGAAGTCCAGGCCGTCGTAGAAGCCCTGGTCGGCGAGATAGGCGAACGAGTTGGTGGTCTTCGGCGCGCGCTTGGTGTCGAGCACGAGCTCGAAGCTGCCGCAGCTGGTCTGCACGACCGCGGTCAGCTTTTCGCCCGCCTCCACCGTCTGCTTCGGTGCCGGCAGGCTGACTTCCTTCGGCTCCGGCGCTTCCACTTCCTTGCAGCCGGAGGCGGTCGTGGCGGTGCTCGAGGTCGAGTCGCTGCTGCCCCCGCAGCCGGAGGCGAGCGCCGCGAGGATCGCGACCAGCGCAAACGCTCCCCACACCCTCCCCTTGGACAGATAAGACATCGAGATTTATCCTATTGGCCTCGCGCCAGATCGGGGCCGACTGGAAGCTCGCGATCGCCGCCCCTGGGCCTCGACCCCGGCCGCTGGAAGCGATCTGAGCGGGCCGCTGGGCGCGAGGGAACGCGCTCCCGGGGCCGGTCCTGAGCGCGCCGGCGAATTCGCTCAGGCGTTGCGAACCAGCTCGGCGACGACCTCGCCGGGCTGAGGATCGGGTGCGTTGGTCGGAAGCTTGTTCATCGCTCAGCAGCCGCTGGCCGCAGACAGTGCCCGGCAGACCTCGTCCATCTTCCCGGCTCCGAGCTCAGTGATCGGCTCGACCAGCTGTGCCTTCGGCACCGTCCGCAGGTTGTCGAGGCTGACCACGCACTCGCGCGGCATCCCGTCCTCGGGCCCGAGCAGCACCTCGCTTCTCAGTCCCCATATGTGCGAGCTGACCGTCGCGACGACCACGTTGTCCAGGCTCGGGACCGCCTCATCGCGAGTCAACACGCAGACGGGATGGCGGCCCTCGGCCTCCATTTCGAGCCAGAAGACCCCGCCACGACTGATCAATGCGCTGCGTCCTACCAGCGCTCTTCGCGGATCATCTCGCGGGCGTTCGCCTCGGCCCTACGGTCTTCCCGCGCCTTCAGCTCGGCGGGCGTCAGCTTCGCCTCCGCATCGAAGTACGCCGCCAGCTCGGTCTGCGCGTCGACCACGCGCAACGCCGCCGTGGCCTGCGCCTCGGTCCACCGCGGCACCTCCTTCAGCAGCTGCTCCTTCGCGGTCATGTAGCCGGATTCTACCGAGGGGGGAGAACTTCCCGCCCACATCTCTCAGGGGAGTGTGAGCGATCCCCTCTATCGACCCGAGGACTTCGACGCTGGAGAGGTCCGCGGCAGCCGTCCCGCCGCCTACCATCTGTCACCGATGAGTCCAAGCGCAAAGTCGTGGTCGCCCGCGAGCACCTGACGAAGGCAGGGCAGGAGGCCGACGGCGGCGACCTCCGCGACGCCGTGCAGTGGGCCTTCGCCGCGCTCGAGGCGGCGATCGACGCCCTCGCCGAGCCGCAGGGCATCGCAGTTGCGTCATGACCAAGACCCTCACAAGAGCCTGGCGCGAGCCCGCCCCGACCAGGGACGGCCTGGCGCAGCTGGGTCCACTCGACGCCGAGCTGTGGGCGAGCCGCCTGCTCGCCGACCGCGAGCGCGCCGCGCGGCACCAGCCGGCCGACCTGACCGCGATCACCCGCGACCTGGAGTCGCGCAGCCGCGAGCTGGGCGCCGCGGCGCTGGTCCTGACCGGCTCCACCGCCAGGGGCCGGCGCACCGGGGTGAGCGACCTCGACTACCACGCGATCGGCGCCCGCCCCCGAATCGACGACCTGCCCGTCGAGATCGACCTCTACTGCGATGAGCCGGCCGAGTTCCTCGCCAAGCTGGAGCGCGGCGATGACTTCGCCCACTGGACGCTGCGCCACGGCTGCGTCCTCTTCGACTCGGGTGTCATGCGCGAGGCGGTCATCGAGGCCGTCGAGCGCGACCTCTGGCCCGACCCCGAGCGCAAGCTTCGGCAAGCTCGCCAAACGCTCTCCTTCGCTGAGCGCCTCATCGCCAGCGGCGACCACGCCGCCGCGCTGGAGCACGTCCGCGGCGCCCTCTCGCTCACCGCCCGCTGGTGGCTGCTCGCCCACGACGTCTTCCCCCTCGCCCGCGACGAGTTGCCCGGCCAGCTCGTCCAGACCGACCAGATCGCCCTCGCCCGGGTGCTGAAGACCTCGATCCACAATCGCCCCGACGTCGCGACGCTAACCGCCTCCCTCGCTGCCGCCCGCGCCCTCACGGGCTGAGTGTCTGAGGCCGGAGCAGGTTCTTAGGGGGCGGAGGTGCGCCAGGCGTCGATCAGGTTCTGCGGCGAGAGCCGTACGTCGAGGGGGACGCCCGCGTCGAATCCCTGCGAGCTGACGCCGACGAGCAGCGTCTCCTCGCTCGCGCCCGGCACCTCGCTGCGCCGCGCAGCGAGCTGTAGCGCGTCCGCTCGCCCGAAACGCCGTCTCGCCCGCCACTTGATCTCGCCGACGAAGGCGACTCGATCGGCCACCGGCCAGGCATCGCCTCCCACCAGGTCGACCTCGATCGCCCCGGTGCGATTCCAGTAGCCGCCGGCGTAGCGGGCGGCGCCGAAGCGCTTGGCGTCTGGCAGCAGCCTCTCCAGCGAGTCGCGCACGATCGGTTCGATCGCCCGCCCCCGGAAGCTTGGCCAGCTCTCTCGGAAGTCCTCGACGAGCAACGACCCGCGCCCCCGCTCGATCAGGTCGACCTTCCTGTTGACGAAGCGAAGCCAGAAGCGCATGTAGGGGTCGACGATCTCCCAGAGCGCGGTCTTCGGCGCCGCCCGGGCGGAGTAGGGGGTGAGCCGCCGCACCACCCGCTTGCGCGCCAGCAGGTGCAGCGTCTCGTTGACCGTGGTGGCGCTCAGGCTGGTGCGCGCGAGAATCCGCGAGTGGGCTCGCGCCCCCTCGCCGAGGGCCCCAAGCACCGTGCGCGCCTGGGCCTCCGTTGGAAACTCGGCGCTGAGCGCTCGCTCGCCGCTGACGACGAGAAACGAGGTGGGGTCCGCGAGGCCGTCACGCAGATAGGCGGCCATCCCGCGCCCCCTGCCCCACTCGAGGGCGAGGACCGGGAAGCCGCCTATCACCATGTAGGCGTCCAGCGCATCCGCCGGCTCCAGCCCCAGCAGCTCTCCTACGTCGGCCGGGCTGAGCGGCTCGATCGTCATCGAGCGCGCGCGGTCGTACAGTGGCCGCCCCTGCTCGGTCAGGGCGCCCATCATCGCCTCGTCGGAGCCGATGAGGATCGCGAGAACCGGCGCGCCCTGGAGGCTTCGGTCCCAGACCATCTGCAGGACGGCCTCGATGCTCGGCTCCTTGTCCGCCAGGTAGGGGAACTCATCGATCACGACGATCAGCGGAGCCCTGCGGGTGGCTCCCTCCGCGGCCAGCGTCAGGGCTGACTCCCAGGTCTCGGGGCGCAGCCCCGCCCTGACGTCGACCGACCGCGGCGCCTCTGAGCCCTCGATCGCCCGGACGAAGCGCCGAAGCTCGGTCTCGCCCTCCTCCTGCACCGCGGTGTAGAAGACGCAGGGGCAGCCGGCGCCCTGCGCGAACTCCTCAACCAACCGCGACTTGCCGACGCGCCGGCGCCCGCGCATCGCGATCAGGGCACCGCGCCCGCTTCGCTTCACCCCGGCGAGGTGCTTCCCAAGCAGTGCCAACTCGCGTTCTCGACCGGCGAACTTCACCTGGCCAGTGTACTAAGGCCGCAAAACTTTACAACGGGATTGTTTTGAAAAGTCTCCCGGCCAATTATCTCGCGGATGCCGCTACGCTGCGAGCCCCAACCTCCCGACCGTTTACCTTTACGCTAGAGTAAAGGCCATGCCACGCATCTCCACGAAGCATCAGGTGACCCTGCCGGTTGAGAGCCTCGAGGCCGCGGGCCTGCGGCCGGGGGACGAGGTCGTGATCGAGGCCGAGGGGGCCGATCGGATCGTCGTCCACCGCGCCGCACCCGATCTGACCGGGGCGCTCGGTGTCTTCGACGGCCTGTACGAGCCCGGCTACCTCGACCGGCTGCGCTCCGAAGAGCGTGCCTGATCGCCCAGGCTTGATTCCCTGCGTGCTGGACACCGACGTCGTCATCGCCGCGCTCGACCGCGCCGATGCCCACCACGCTGCTGTAGCTGAGGCGTTTGCGCGCCTGGCGGCCGAGCAGGTGGAACTGCTCCTGTGCACGGTCAACTACGCCGAGGCGCTGGTCCGCCCGGCGGAGGACGAGCGCAACCTGCGCGCCGCCGTCGACGCGATCGCCTCGCTTGGCATCCGCCTGCTCGCGCCCGACGCCGCACTCGCCCGTACTGCCGCCCGCCGTCGCGGCCTCGGGGTGAGCCTCGCCGACGGCTTCGCTATCGCCACCGCGGAGCGCGCCGGCGCCCACCTCGCCTCCTTCGACAAGCGCGTACGCCGCGCCCTCGACCCCGCCGGCCTGCGCCTCACCCCGGCCCTGGCGCCCTGAGCCGCCGGATCGCCGGAAGAGGTCAGATCGAACTCTGGCTCGGCGAGGTCAGGTTCTCTACAAGAGGCGTAATCACGTCCCAGCGCTGGCGTCTACCGGGCGATCCTCTCGGCGATCGCCGCCGGCGAGCGGACGTTCAGCGCCATCTCCCGGGTCGCCGGCCTTCCCTCCGGCGCGCTCAGCCGGCCGCTTGCGGCCCTGCAGCGAGCCGGACTGGTCGCGCGCGTCCCCGACCCGCTGCGCGCCCGGCGCGATCGCTACGAGCTCGCCGACCCCCACCTGCGCCTGTGGCTTGCGATCATCGCCCCGAACCGCTCGCGACTGCAGGCCGGCGGAGCCGCCGAGGTGTGGGCACGGCTGGGGGAGACGAGCTGGCGCTCCCAGGTGCTCGGACCGCGCTGGGAGGCCGTGACCCGCGCGCACCTCGCCCGGGGTGGCGAGGAGCGCCTCGGCCCGGTCGAGGTGGTCGGGGCGACGACGGTCTCCGACCGGACTCGCAGGCGCAGCCACGAGGTCGACCTCCTTGCTGTGCGCGCCGGCCGGGTCGTCGCGCTCGGCGAGGCGAAGCTGCGAGCGCTCGGGGCTGCCGACCTCGACCGCCTGCTCCGGATCAGGGATCTGCTCGACGCCCCGGACGCATCGATCGTGCTCGCCTCGGCCACCGGCGTCGAGCCCACGCTGACCGGACGACCGGACCTGATCGCGATCAAGCCGATGGACGTCTACGGCACGGCCTGACCATCCTTCTCGCCTCCGTCCTCGCCGCGCCGAAGACGGCAACTCATGCGCTGACGTTGAGGAATAGGAATTCCCCAGGCTGGAGTCCCACGGCGGGGGCGGGCGGCTTTCCGTCTGAGGCTCCCCAGGGTCGTGGCTGTTCAAGGTCACGACCGAGGGGAGGACCACTGGGATGCTCACACAGGAGGACGACGTGGAGATCTATGCACTGGCCAAGCGGAGGTGGTCGATCTCGGCCATCGCCCGCCACACCGGGCGGGACCGAAAGACGGTCCGCCGCTACCTCGCTGGGCAGGGCGGCAAGAGGGTCCTCCTCGTCAACTCGACCAACCTCTGCGCCAAGACGAACAGGGCGACCGCCAAGTTCAGCGCCCAGAACGGCAAGGCGATTACGCTGCGGCCGAAGATGCAGAGCTCATGCGGGAAGCATCCGAGGAAGCACAAGCGCCACAAGAAGAAGGGGAACGGCAGGAAGCACTGAGCCCCGACGCAAAGCGGCCCAGGGCGCCCACCCCGCGGGTCATCACTCGCGTCGTAGCAGTAACTCGTTGTTTTTCCATGTAAAATGACGACATTATGTCGTTGCGCACTTTGCCGCGCATCTACCGCCTGCCTCGCGGCAGCTTCTTCCTGTTCGGCTTGCGCGGGGTCGGCAAGAGCACCTGGATTCGGGAGCAGCTTCCGGACGCGCACCGGTTCGATCTGCTCGACGAGGGGCTCTACCAGAGCCTGCTGGCCGATCCCGGCCCGTTCGCGGGCGAGCTCCGCCGTCTCGACCCCGGAGCCTGGGTCGTAGTCGACGAGATTCAGCGCCTGCCCGGCCTGCTGAACGAGGTTCACCGGTTTATCGAGGAGCGCGGGCTGCGCTTTGCGCTGCTCGGATCGAGCGCTCGCAAGCTCCGCGCCGCCGGGGTCAACCTGCTCGGGGGTCGCGCCCTGTGGCGGGAGATGTTCCCCCTGACCCCCGAGGAGCTGGGCGAGGACTTCGATCTCGAGCGCACCCTGGAGATCGGCGCGCTCCCCCTGGTGCTCGCCTCCGAGGCGCCGCACGAGACGCTGCGCTCCTACGTCCAGCTCTACCTTCGCGAGGAGGTCAAGGGCGAGGCGCTGGTGCGCAACCTGCCCGGTTTCGCCCGGTTCCTCCCCGTCGCCGGCCTATTCCACGGCCAGCTTCTCAACGTCGCCGGGATCGCCCGCGACGCCGGCGTCGCGCGGACCACCGTCGAGGGGTACCTCGGGGTCCTCGAGGACACGCTGCTCGCCTGGCGGTTGCCGGCCTACGAGGCGCGCCTGCGCGTGCGCGAGCGAAAGCACCCCAAGCTCTACTGGATCGATCCCGGGGTCGCCCGGGCGGCGAAGGGAGCTCACGGCCGCATCGCGCCGGAGGAGAGCGGGTCCCTGCTCGAGGGCTGGGTGCACACCCTGCTTCGCACCTACATGGCCGAGCGCGAGCTCGCCGGCGAGGTCGCCTACTGGGCGCCGGCGGGGTCGAAGGGGCTCGAGGTCGACTTCGTGCTGCGCCGCGGCACCGAGCTCTGCGCCCTGGAGGTCAAGGCCGCCCGCCGCATCCACCCGGGGGACATGGGCGGGCTGCGCGCGATCGGGGAGCTGTCCGGGCTGCGGCGGCGGATCCTGATCCATCGCGGCGATCGACCGACGAGGACCGAGGACGGGATCGACGCCTGGCCGGTCGAGACCTTCCTCGAGGCCCTCGAGGGGGATCGCCTGTGGCCCTGAGCCGACCCCGCGCCCGGGGTGACGATGACCTCGGCCACACCGCGGCCTGGGCCGCCGATTCGTCGACGATCGACTTCTCGGCGGCGAAGGTGGCGACGAGCGCCTGGGTGGCGAGGTTGTTGAGTGCCCTGGGGATCCCCCGGGAACGCTCGTGCAGCAGCGCTGACGGCGGCCATGGGAATCTCCCCATAGGCGGCCACCGAATCTCCCCAACGTGGCAGATCGGGTGGTGATGGAGGCCGTGCGTCCTCGATGAGACCTACTCCGAGCAGCTCGCCGAGTACCGGGACCGCGCCGAGCGCATCGACCCCGTCGCGGAGATCGAGCGTGCCCGCGCGCTCGTCTGGGAGCGGCGCGACCCGAGCACCGGCGAGCCGCGCTAGCCGCCGGCGATTCGATCCCCCTCGACCCTCTAAGATCGATCCGTGATGGTGGAGCGAAGGAACGACCCCAAGGACGCTCAGGCGACCGGTTTTCGTGCCGGGGTGCCATCTGAGTGCCATGGCGCTCAGACCGCCGCTTCGACCCTCACCGATATTTGGCTCTAGAAAGCCAATCCGCCCGGATAGCTCAGTTGGTAGAGCACTTCCATGGTAAGGAAGGGGTCACGAGTTCGAGTCTCGTTCCGGGCTTGCGCAGATTCCCCGCTACGGCGGGGTTTCTGCGTTCTGGGAGTCAGGCGCCGGTAGTCGATGCGGCCCGAAAGGCAGCGTTTTGGCAGCAGAGCCCTCGCTTCATGGCGGTTCCTCAGCCATGCCAGCGGGCGCACAAGCCAATCGTGAGCCCAATAGGGTGCGCCTATTCGCAGCTTTCGTCACGAGCCTGGTTTCTGACCGGGACATCTTCGGGGTCCCAACAGGGGACAACTCACAACCACATGGAGGATCAAGCTTGAAAATCAAGACGAATCATCGCGTTTCACGGCTTGCTGGTCTGGTGCTTGGAGGCTGCCTGCTGGCCGCAGCACTAGCGGGACCGGCAGGGGCCGACACCACTAGCGGGACCACGATCACCTTCCAGGAACCCGAAAAGGGATCCACCTTCGCCTTCATCGACAACGCGCCCCACACGACGGTCACCAATAACGGGCCGAAGCGGATCAGCGCTGGCGATCAAATCGTCGTCGTCGATCCGCTGGTGGCAAAGGGCAAGCAGATCGGACACCTGAGAGCGGTCTGTATCGCCACCAACAACACCAACAACTTCAGCAAGGCGGGCTTTGTGTGCGACGGAACCTTCGTCTTTGCGAAGGGGACCCTCGTTGGCTCTGTCCTGATCGAAAAGAGCAAGTTCGAAGGCGCGATCACCGGCGGCACCGGGATCTACGCCAACGCCCATGGCATCTTTGTGTCCAAGGAATCGAAAGGCTTCACGACCACCACGATCACGCTCGTTCCATAGGGCTGTAGGACTCTCAGAGGTCGGCGTCCAGTGCCCCGTCGCAACGAGTGAGCGGCGGGGCACTGCGGGCGGTCAAGCGTCGGTCTATCGGGCGCACAAGCTGATCGTGCGCCCAATAAGCGTCGGATCGTGCCTGATCGGTCCTAGTGACCTGAAACTGCGCTGGAATGCCGAATGCGCGGTGTCAGACGGGCGTCCGGCGAACTGCATGGTAAGGAGACGGAGTTCGAGGACCGTGCTCAACCGATCGATCCGGTGGAGGAGATCGAAGCGGCCCGAAGGCTCGTCTGGGGCGCGCCGGGACGACCAGGAGATGCGTCTACGCGAACAGCTGCTCGGCGCCAATCAGGGTGACGCCCTCGGCGGCGGCTCGCCGCCGGAGCCCGCCTGAAAAGCCACGCGCAAAGATCGCGAGCTTCGCGGAGCCGGCCTTGGGGACGGCCTCGCGATGGGCGAGCAACTGCTCGAGGGCTGAGGCCGGCGCCACCTTGGCCCACTTGCAGGAGGCGAGGAGGTCGTAACGACCTCGCGAGACGCCGGCGATGTCGACCTCGGTCTGGCCGTCGCGCGACCACCGGCTTCCGAGCTGCTGCGATGCGGGCAAGGCCCCCCCGGCGTAGCGGCCGGCCCACTCGCGGCAGATGTCCTCGAACGCGAGGCCCGTGTACGCGTCCAGATCGCGCTCGACGATCCGCAGTACCTCTTCGACACGACCCCTCTCGAGCAGACTGCGGTTCGGGAAGACGAAGCGGAACCAGAAACGGAGGAACGGATCCGCGAGGCGGTAGCTGGTGCGCCTCGCCTCCGGCCCCTTGGGCGACAGGGGAGCGCGCGCGTCGAGGTAGCCGAGCGCTTCGAGGCGGTTGAGCATCTTCAACAGGTTCGGCACCGGAGTCTGCACCTCGTTCGAGATCTGCGAGACGCGTGTGCACCCGGCCGCGATCGCCCGCACGATCGCGAAGTAAGTGGTGGGATCCCGTATCTCCTGCTCCTCGCGGAGCAGATGCAGCGGCTCCTCGTAGAGCGACTCCCCCTTGGTGAGTATCCCGTCCTGGATCACGTCCCTGAGCTTCGCCGTCCCGGCCCAGACCTGGTACTGGGGCGTGCCGCCGAGCACGGCGTAACGGCGGAGCTTCGACTCCGCGCTGAGACGGGGGGACGCGAACAGCGATGCGTCGCGATAGTCGAGCGGGCCCAGCAGAGGGCGGTAGTCAGCGCGTCCGTAGAGCGGCGCTCCGGGCTCCAGCAGTCCCTCCATCAGGCGCAGTGCGCTGCCACTGAGGATGAGGGTCACCGGCGTTCCCTCGCGCTGCCAGCGATCCCAGTGGCGTTGGACGATCGAGTCGAGGGCGGGCTGCGCCGCCTTCAGCCACTGGAACTCGTCGAGCACGATCGTGAGCGGCGCCTCGCGGGAGATCTCGCCGATCGTCTCCAGCGCCTGGTCCCATGAATCGAACCGCAGCGGGACTCGTGGGCCGAGCAGGGCGGCGATCTCACCGGCGAGAAGGTCGAGGTGGGCCCGCTCGTTCTGCTCGTCCGCCTGGAAGAAGACTCCGCGTGCCTTTCCCAAGGCGTGTACCAGCAGAAAGCTCTTGCCGATCCGGCGACGACCTCTGAGAAGGATCAGCTGCGGAGGCGCTTCGATCGCCTCGCGGACGCGGGCGAGCTCTTGCTTGCGATCGATCAAGGCGGGTTCCATGCGCGGTAGTGTACCACGAGTAAGTTTCTCGCGATACATATGCGCTGGGCGTGTGCGCGCGTAGCGTGCGGAGTCCCGGTCCCGCCCATATGGCCCGTGCGGCCGGAATTGAATAGCCTGCGCCGCGCATGGACTTCTCCCTGACCGACGAGCAGACCGACTTCGTCGCCGCGATCCGCGACTTCTGCGCGCGCGAGTGCGGGACCAGGGAGCAGCGCGAGCGGCTCACCGACGGCTACGAGACGCACCACAACTCCGACCTCTACAGGCAGATGGCGGAGCTGGGCTGGCTCGGGGTGACGATCCCCGAGGAGTACGGCGGTTCGGGCGGCTCGATGCTCGATGCCTGCCTGTTCATGGAGGAGACCTCGCGCGGGCTGGCGCCGATCGGCGGCTACGCGACGACGCTGATCGTCGCCGGCGCCACCCAGCGCTTCGGCACCGAGGAGCAAAAGCAGGAGATCCTCGGCGGGATCGCCTCCGGCTCGGTCGAGGCGATCGCGATGACCGAGCCGGAGGCCGGCTCCGACGTCGGCGCGCTGACCGCCCGTGCCGAGCAGACCGACGGCGGCTTCGTCCTCAACGGCCAGAAGGTCTTCATCTCCAACGCCCACATCGCCGATCACGTGCTGGTCGTCTGCCGCACGACCAAGGGCGAGAACAAGCACGAGGGCCTCTCGATGATCTGGCTGCCGCGCGAGGCCGAGGGGCTCGAGATCGTCCCGATCGAGACGATGGGGGGGACCGAGACCAACCACCTCTACCTGACCGACGTCGAGGCCCCCGCCGACGACCTGCTCGGCGAGGTCGACCAGGCATGGACCCAGCTGATGGCCGGGCTCAACGTCGAGCGACTGATCCTCGCCGCGACGATGCTGGGGATCGCCCAGCGGGTGCTCGACGACACCCTCGCCTACGTCAAGGAGCGCAAGCAGTTCGGCCGCCCGATCGGCTCCTTCCAGGCGCTCCAGCACCGGATCGCCGACATGGCGACCGAAATAGAGAGCGCCCGCCTGATGACCCGCTGGGTCGCCGGCCTGACCGACCAGGACCCCGGCCGGATGCTGCCCCGCGAGGCCTCGATGGTGAAGCTGCACGTGACCGAGGTCGCCAAACGGGTCGCGGTCGAGGGCATGCAGATGATGGGCGGCTACGGCTACTCCTCCGAGTACGACATGGAGCGCCTCGTCCGCGCGACGATGGTCTCGACGATCTACGGCGGCACCTCGGAGATCCAGCGCACGATCATCGCCAAGACGCTCGGACTCTGAGCCGAGCCGCCTGGGACCGCCGCTTCGTCCCATCGGCCGCTGGGTCGCTTTGTTCGGGTATATGCCGATTAACTCGACCCGCCGGACGCCCGGAGTTCGTTCTGGAGCGCGTCCACCACCTTGTGCGGTTCGTCGATCACCTGCCGGTAGGAGAATCGAAGGAGGCTGTAGTCGAGCGCCCGCAGCCCGAGGTCGCGAGCGTGGTCGTCCTCGAAGGCGATTGGGCCGCGGTGGAAGCTGTAGCCGTCAGTCTCGGCGACCAGGCGATGCTCCGGCCATAGGAAGTCGACCGTCCAGGACCCGACGCGGACGTTCACCTCGGGCTTCGGCAGGCCGTGACGAGCGCAGAGCTTCAGGAAGCGATGCTCGAGCTCGCTTCGCGTCCCGTTTTCGGGGATGCCGGGCCCGGTCGGAAGGCCCAGAACGTGCGCCTGGCGCACGGCCCGCCGCCACAGCTCCGGCGAGACGGCCGGGCGAAGGTCGGCGATCGTGTGGGCGACGGTGGTGGTGGGGATTCCCCGGCGACGGGTCACGTGCTGCGGTTGCAGCGAGGTGCACCGGTGCAGGCGGATTCCCTGGCGCGCCTGGCGCCCGCTCCGCTTTGGAATGGATATCTCCACGACGGCGCTCGGGTTTGGAAGGAGGCCCCAGAGCGCGGCGGCGCTCCGATGGCTGACGACCGCCCCGGACCCGTGCGCAAGGACGGCGGCCAGCCATAGCCGCTCGATGCATGGAGCCATGTGGCCGACCGCATAGACGCCACGATGAAGGCGATGCAGCCTCCCGGCGCGCTGTCGGCCCAGCACCGCATCGGCGCTCAGGCCGATGTCCCGCAGCTGAGCGATCGACACCGCCCCGTACTGGCGAGCGGCGATTCGCGCCACCTGAAGGTCGAGCGGGTCGCTTTCTTCGTGCATATCCCATATAAGGCGACCCGGCACCATGATTCTCCCCCCACGCGGCAAATTGCCGCGTGGCCAAAGGAGCGCCGGGGCGCTATCCTTCGGCTCAGCCTCGCGCCTCGGCCCGAGGTTTTTCCTTGTAACGGCTTCCATACGGCAACGAGGGAGACATGGCTCGCGGAGATGTCCGCATCGCGGTGACGTTGGCTTGCGAAGACTGCAAGCGGCGCAACTACCAGACCAACAAGTCCCGGCGAAACTCGCCGGACCGGATCGAGCTGCGCAAGTTCTGCCGCTGGTGCGGGCGCCACACGGCGCACAAGGAGACTCGCTGATGCTCGCGATGCCTCGCGGGAGGGGTGGCTGAGCGGCGATGGCGAAGACCCGCGCACAGCGCAAGGCCGAGCGCCGCGCCCGCGAAGCCGAGGAACAGAAGCGCTCCGGCTCCGGCCGTAAGGACGGAGACTCCGAGTCCCGCGCCCAGCACGACACCCAGGTTCCGGTCTCCGGCGACATCGCCGAGATCGAGGCGGTGGAGGCCGGGATGGCCGTCGGCGCCCCCGAAGCCGACCTCGAGACCCCCGACGCGGCGAAGCCGAGCCGCGCCCAGCAGCGCGCCGAGGCGAGGCAGGCCAAGGAAGCGGAGAAGCGCAAGCGCGGCGAGCAGAAGCGCCAGGAGCGCGAGCAGCTCGCCCGGCGCCAGAAACAGGCCCAGGCCGAGAAGCGCCAGCGCGGCGGCGTCATCGGCTTCCTCGTCTCCTGCTGGGCCGAGCTGCGCAAAGTCCAGTGGCCGGACCGCGAAACCCTCGTCCAGGCGACGGCCGTGACGATCATCTTCGTCGCCGTCGCCGGCGCTTACCTCGGCGCCCTCGACAGCGCCTTCAGTTTCCTCGTCAAGCAGATCCTCTAGGCGTCTAGCGGATCCCCTAAAGCAAAGGCAATCCCTCAGATGTATCGCTGGTACGTGATCAACACCTACTCCGGGCACGAGAACAAGGTCAAGCACAACCTCGAGCACCGGGTTCAGACGATGAGCCAGAACCGCAACGTGCGCCAGGTCGTGGTGCCCACCGAACAGGTGATGGAGCTCAACAAAGAAGGCCAGAAAGAGCCGAAGGAGAAACGGACGATGCCCGGCTACGTCCTGGTCAACATGGAGATGACCGACGACGCCTGGGGCCTGGTCAAGAACACCCCCGGCGTGACCGGCTTCGTCGGCCAGCGCGACAAGCCGGTGCCGCTCTCCAAACCGGAGGTCGACCGCCTGCTGCACCGCGAGACCGCCGAGCGGCCCCGCACCCAGGCACAGTTCTCGATCGGCGAGTCGGTCAAGGTGATCTCCGGCCCGCTCTCCGACTTCTCCGGCGAGATCGCCGAGATCAACGAGGACGCCGCCAAACTCAAGGTGCTGGTCTCGATCTTCGGCCGCGAGACGCCGGTCGAGGTCAACTACGACCAGGTGAAGAAGATTTAGGTCGACGACCGCTACCCTCCCCGATCCCGATGGCGAAAAAAGTCCTCACCCTCATCAAGCTGCAGATCCAGGCGGGCAACGCCAACCCGGCGCCGCCGGTCGGCCCGGCGCTGGGCCAGCACGGCGTCAACATCATGGAGTTCTGCAAGGCGTTCAATGCGCAGACCCAGAGCGAGGGCGGCACGATCATCCCGGTCGAGATCACCGTCTACGAGGACCGCTCCTTCAGCTTCGTCACCAAGACGCCGCCCGCCGCGGTGCTGATCCGCGAGGCGATCGGCATCTCCAAGGGCTCCGGCGAGCCGCACGTCAACAAAGTCGGCACGATCACGCCCGAGCAGATCCGCCAGATCGCCGAGCGCAAGATGCCCGACCTCAACGCCAACGACCTCGACGCCGCCTCGAAGATCATCGCCGGCACCGCCCGCTCGATGGGCGTCGACGTCAAATAGGGACATCGAGACATGGCCCACGGCAAGCGCTACCGCAAACAGCTCGGCAAGGTCCAGCGCGAGCGGGCCTACCCGCCGGCCGAGGCGATCGCCCTGATCAAGGAGACGGCCAGCACCGGCTTCGACGAGACGGTCGAGCTGCACCTGCGGCTCGGGGTCAACGTGCGCCACGCCGAGGAGCAGCTCCGCGGCACCCTCGCCCTCCCGCACGGCCTCGGCAAGGAGGTGACGATCGCCGTCTTCGCCGAAGGCCAGCAGGCCCGCGATGCCGGGGCGGCCGGGGCGGACTTCGTCGGCGGCCAGGACCTGGTCGAGAAAGTCCAGGAGGGCTGGACCGACTTCGACGTGGCGATCTCGACGCCGGACATGATGAAGACGGTCGGCCAGCTCGGCCGCGTGCTCGGCCCGCAGGGCAAGATGCCCAACCCGAAGGTCGGCACCGTCACCGACGACGTCGAGAAGGCGGTCGGCGAGTCGAAGTCGGGCAAGATCGAGTACCGCACCGACCGCCAGGCGATCATCCACCTGGCGATCGGCAAGGCGAGCTTCGACGCCCAGCAGCTGCTCGACAACTGCCTCGCGGTGATCGACGAGGTGGTTCGCGCCAAGCCGTCCTCCTCGAAGGGCAAGTACATCCTCTCGGCGACGCTGACGACGACGATGGGCCCGGGCATCCGGGTCGACGCAGGCAAGACCGGCGACCGCGAGGCCGCCGCCGGCGCGTCGGCCGAGACCCCCGAGACCGCAGCGGAGCCCGCGACCGCCTAAACTCCCCCGCCGCACGCGACCCGAAGACCACCGGCAGCCGCCGGTGGGCCGGTAAGTCGTCCTACAGGCGACCCTCAGGCCCGTCGGCAGTGGAAGCCCGGTGCAGGTGAACTATGAACCGCGAAGAGAAGGCACAAGCCATCGAGCAGATCGCCGCCCAGATCGAGGGCGCCGGGGCGATCTTCGCGGTCGACTACCGCGGCATCAGCGTCACCCAGGCCGCCGAGCTGCGCGGCAAGCTGCGCGAGGCCGATGCCAGCTTCCGCGTGGTCAAGAACCGCCTCACCAAACGGGCCGCCGACCAGGTCGGGGAGGAGCGCCTCGCCGAGCTGCTCGAGGGCCCGACCGCGCTGACCTTCGTCCGCGGCGACACCGCCCAGGCGGCGAAGGCGCTCTCGACCTTCAGCAAGGAGCACGACGTCCTCGTCTTCAAGGGCGGCTTCATGGACGGGACCAGCCTCGACGAGGACCAGTTCAAGTCGATCGCCCGCCTGCCCGGCCGCGACGTGCTCAACGGCCAGCTCGCCGGCATCGTCGCCAGCCCGCTCACCGGCCTCGTCCGCGGCCTCGGCTCGATGGTCTCCGGGCTCGCCAACCAGCTTCAGCAGCTTCAAGAACAAAAGGAGAAGGAGTAGATGGCAACCAAAGTCTCAACCGAGGACTGGATCGAGGAGCTGAAAGGCATCTCGGTGCTGGAACTCTCCGAGCGGATCAAAGCGCTCGAGGAGGAGTTCGGCGTTTCCGCGACCGCAGTCGCGGCTGCCGCCCCGGCGGCGGCCGGCGCCCCTGACGGCGACGGCGCCGGCGGCGAGGAAGAGGCCTCGACGGTCGATGTCGTGCTGACCGAGGTCGGCGGCCAGAAGGTCCCCGTGATCAAGGTCGTCCGCGCCGCCACCGGGCTCGGCCTGAAAGAGGCCAAGGCGATCGTCGACGAGGCCCCGAAAGCGATCAAAGAGGCCGTCGACCGCGACGAGGCCGAGAAGATCAAGGGCGAATTGGAGGAGGCTGGGGCCACGGTCGAGTTGAAATAGAAGTCGCAACGACCGCGAACGAATCGCAGGCAGGGAGCGGATTCGGCGGCCGAGGCCGGCCGTATGTTATTTTTCGCGGTCGCGCGCTTGTTGGGTTCCCCTGCTCGTATCTGCGCTGTATCCACGTCCCTCTGACCGTCTGAGGAGTCGCCGACTTGGCACGTTCCAACGCTGCCCCCGTAACCCGTAGGAGTTTCTCCCGACTAAAGAACCCGCTCGAAGTCCCCCACCTGATCGATATCCAGCGTCGCTCCTTCGAAGAGCTGACGGATCCCAAGCAGGGCGGGCTGCGGGAGACGATCGACGACATATCCCCGATCGAGGACTACACGGGGAACCTCGCCATCGTCTTCGGCGAGTTCAAGTTCGACGAGCCGCCGCACTCGATCGAAGAGTGCCGCGAGAAGGACATGACGTACTCGCGGCCGCTGACCGCGACCGTCGCCTTCCAGAACAAAGAGACCGGCGAGATCCGCGAGCAGGCCGTCTTCATGGGCGACTTCCCGTGGATGACCGAGCGCGGCACCTTCATCATCAACGGCACCGAGCGCGTCGTCGTGACCCAGCTCGTGCGCTCCCCGGGCGCCTACGTGATGGCGCCCAAGGATCCCGAAAAACAGGTCTTCATCGCCAACCTGATGCCGGCCCGCGGTTCCTGGCTGGAGCTGGAAATCGACAAAAAGGGCCGCGTCTACGTGCGCATCGACCGCAAGCGCAAACTGCCGGTCACGGTGCTGCTGCGGGCGATGGGCTACGTCGAGGACGAGCAGATCCTGAAGATGTTCGACGACTCGGTCTACCTCAAGCACACGATCGAGTCCGACACCGAGGCGACCCGGACCGAAGAGGGCGCGCTGATCGAGCTGTTCAAAAAGCAGCGCCCGGGCGAGCCGCCCTCGGTCGACGCCGCCAAGGCCCTGCTCGAGCAGCTCTTCTTCGACCCCAAGCGCTACGACCTCACCCGGGTCGGCCGCTACAAGCTGAACGCGCGGCTCGACCTCGACGTCGACCTCGACAACCGGACCCTCACCCACGACGACATCGTCACCCTGATCAAGGAGCTGGTCAGCCTGCCGAAGCTGCTCGGCATCCCCGAGGAGATCGACGAGGAGAACCCGATCAAAGACTATGCCGCGGAGGCGATCACCTACCCGCGCGAGCCGGTCGCCGAGCACCTCGACGAGTACGAGCACTTCGGCAACCGCCGCCTGCGCACGGTCGGCGAGCTGATCCAGGAGGCGTTCCGGATCGGCCTCTACCGGATGGAGCGGGTGGTCCGCGAGCGGCTGACCACCGAAGACGCCGACGCGATCACCCCGCAGACGATCATCAACATCCGCCCGGTCGTCGCTGCGCAGAAGGAGTTCTTCGGCTCCTCGCAGCTCTCCCAGTTCATGGACCAGACCAACTCGCTGGCCGGGCTGACGCACCGGCGCCGCCTCTCGGCGCTCGGCGCCGGCGGGCTGACCCGCGAGCGCGCCCCGATCGAGGTCCGCGACGTGCACCCGACCCACTACGGGCGGATGTGCCCGATCGAGACGCCGGAGGGGCCGAACATCGGCCTGATCGGCTCGCTCTCCTCCTACGCCCAGATCTCCGAGCACGGCTTCGTCACCACCCCCTACCGGGTGGTCAAGGACGGCACCGTCAGCGACAAGATCGTCCACCTCGACGCGACCCAGGAGGAAGACAAGGTGATCGCCCAGGCGAACGCCGAGCTGGACCCCAAGACGGGCAGGCTGAAAGGCCCACAGGTGCTGGTGCGCGCCGGCGAGCAGGAGTACGCCACCGCCTCGCCCAAGGAAGTCGAGCTGATGGACGTCTCGCCGACCCAGATCTGGTCGGTGGCGACGGCGCTGATCCCGTTCCTCGAGCACGACGACGCCAACCGGGCGCTGATGGGCTCCAACATGCAGCGCCAGGCGGTGCCGCTGCTGAAACCGGAGCCGCCGCTGATCGGCACCGGGATGGAGCGGCGCGCCGCGATCGACACCGGCGACGTCACCCTGGCCGAGAGCGAGGGCGAGGTCACCCACGTCGACTCGAAGCAGATCGTCGTCAGCCACGGCTCGAAGAAGGACGAGTACCCGCTGCACAAGTTCATGCGCTCCAACCAGGGGACGATCATCCACCAGCGGCCGATCGTCAAGAGCGGCCAGCAGGTGAAGGCCGGCGACGTGCTCGCCGACGGCTCCTCGACCGCAGGCGGCGAGATCGCCCTCGGCAAGAACTGCCTGGTCGCCTTCATGTCCTGGGAGGGCTACAACTTCGAGGACGCGATCATCCTCTCCGAGCGCATCGTCAAGGACGACGAGATGACCTCGATCCACATCGAGGAGTACGAGATCGACGCCCGCACGACCAAGCTCGGCGACGAGGAGATCACCCGCGACATCCCCAACCGCTCCGAGGAGAGCCTGCGCAACCTCGACGAGCGCGGCATCGTCCGGGTCGGCGCCGAGGTGATCTCGGGCGACCTGCTGGTCGGCAAGGTGACGCCGAAGGGGGAGACCGAGCTGACCGCCGAGGAGAAGCTGATCCGCGCGATCTTCAAGGAGAAGGCGCGCGAGGTCCGCGACACCTCGCTCAAGGTCCCGCACGGCGAGGGCGGCGTGGTGATCGACGTGCTGACCTTCAGCCGCGACGACGGCGACGACCTGCCGCCCGGCGTCAACGACCTGGTCCGCGTCTACGTCGCGACCAAGCGCAAGATCGCCGAGGGCGACAAGCTCGCCGGCCGTCACGGGAACAAGGGTGTGATCTCGAAGATCGTGCCCGAAGAGGACATGCCCCACCTCGCCGACGGCACCCCGGTCGACGTGATCCTCAACCCGCTCGGCGTGCCGAGCCGGATGAACATCGGCCAGGTGCTGGAGACGCACCTCGGCTGGGTCGCCGGCGAGGGCTGGTACGACGACGGCTCCGAGGCCTACAAGCAGGCCCACTCCGACGAGGGCGACGGCCGCGTCTACGTGGCCACCTCGGTCTTCGACGGGGCGACCGTCGAGGACGTCGACCACGCGCTGATGCAGTGGTCCGAGGAGAACGCCGAGCGCGGGATCGACCTCGGGATCGACAGGAGCGCCCAGCCGGGCGCCCGCTGCGCCGGCAGCGCCCAGCTCTACAACGGCCGCACCGGCGAGCCCTACGAGGGCACGGTGACGGTCGGCTACATGTACATCCTCAAGCTCCTGCACCTGGTCGACGACAAGATCCACGCCCGCTCGACCGGCCCCTACTCGCTGGTCACCCAGCAGCCGCTGGGCGGCAAGGCGCAGTTCGGCGGCCAGCGCTTCGGCGAGATGGAGGTCTGGGCGCTGGAGGCCTACGGCGCCGCCTACACGCTGCAGGAGATGCTGACCGTGAAGTCCGACGACACGGTCGGCCGGGTGAAGGCCTACGAGGCGATCGTCAAGGGCGAGAACATCCCCGAGCCCTCGATCCCCGAGTCCTTCAAAGTCCTGCTGAAGGAGATCCAGAGCCTCTCGCTCGACGTCAACGTCGTCTCCGAAGGCGGCGACGTCGAGATCACCGAGGAGGAGGACGACCTGTTGAAGGCGGCGGAGGAGCTGGGCATGGACCTGACCGGGGTCCGCGCCGAGGGCAACGGCGCCGCCGACGAGAAGGAGGAGCAGGTGGTCTCGGATGGCGGCGGCGGTGGCGGTGGCGGCGACGGCGGTGGCAACGGCAACGGCGACGGGGCCGAGGCGGAGGCAAAGGAAGAGACGAAGGTGGAGGACTGATGATCGACATCAACAACTTCGACGCGATCGAGATCGGCCTCGCGTCCTCGAAGAAGGTCCGGTCCTGGAGCTGGGGCGAGGTGACCAAGCCCGAGACGATCAACTACCGCACCCTGAAGCCGGAGAAAGACGGCCTCTTCTGCGAGCGCATCTTCGGCCCGACCAAGGACTGGGAGTGCTACTGCGGCAAGTACAAGCGGGTCCGCTACAAGGGCATCGTCTGCGAGCGCTGCGGCGTCGAGGTGACGCGCTCCAAGGTCCGCCGCGAGCGGATGGGCCACGTCGACCTGGCCGCGCCGGTCTCCCACATCTGGTTCTTCAAGGGCGTGCCGAGCCGGATCGGCTACCTGATCGACATGGCGCCGAAGGAGCTGGAGAAGGTCCTCTACTTCGCCGCCTCGATGATCACCTGGGTCGACACCGAGGCCCGCGACAAGGATCTCGGCAAGCTCGAGAAAGAAGTCAAGAAGGTCAGCGACGGCTACGCGGCCGAACAGCAGAAACGCACCCAGGAGCTGAGCGAGTCGCTCGAGCGGCGCATCTCCTACCTGGAGAGCGGCGGCCAGGAGAAGTTCGACGACGACGACCACATCTGGGCCGACTCGCTGAAGCTGACCGCGGCGCAGCTGCGCAAGCTGAAGGAGGACGAGCGCCGCAAGATGGTCAAAGAGCTGCGCAAGACCTTCGAGGCCGAGATCGCCGACACCGAGGCCTACATCGAAGAGGCGATCGAGCGGATGGACGAGGTCTGGAAGATCTTCACCGAGATGAAGCCGAAGGACGTCGTCAACGACGAGACCGTCTTCCGCGAGCTCAAGGACCGCTTCGGCTCGCCGTTCGGCTGGGGCGAGTACTTCCGCGGCGGGATGGGCGCCGGGGCGGTGCGCGACCTGCTCGAACAGGTCGACCTCGATGCCGAAATCGAGGAGCTGGAGCAGACGATCAACAGCTCCAAGGGCCAGAAACAGGCCCGCGCGGTGAAGCGGTTGAAGGTCGCCTCCGCCTTCAGGCACTCCGACAACAGGCCGGACTGGATGATCCTCGACTGTGTGCCGGTGATCCCGCCGGAGCTGCGGCCGATGGTGCAGCTCGACGGCGGCCGCTTCGCGACCTCCGACCTCAACGACCTCTACCGCCGCGTGATCAACCGCAACAACCGGCTGAAAAGGCTGCTCGACCTCGGCGCGCCCGAGATCATCGTCAACAACGAGAAGCGGATGCTGCAGGAGGCGGTCGACGCGCTGTTCGACAACGGCCGCCGCGGCCGCCCGGTCACCGGGCCGGGCAACCGCCCGCTGAAGTCGCTCTCCGACATGCTCAAGGGCAAGCAGGGGCGCTTCCGCCAGAACCTGCTCGGCAAGCGCGTCGACTACTCCGGCCGCTCGGTGATCGTCTCCGGCCCGAGCCTGCAACTCCAGCAGTGCGGCCTGCCGAAGCTGATGGCGCTGGAGCTGTTCAAGCCGTTCATCATGGCCCAGCTGGTCGAGCGCAAAGCGGTGCAGAACATCAAGGCGGCGAAGAAAATGGTCGAGTCGATGGTGCCCGAGGTCTGGGACGTGCTCGAGGAAGTCATCCACGAGCACCCGGTGCTGCTCAACCGCGCACCGACCCTGCACCGCCTCGGCATCCAGGCGTTCGAACCGATCCTGGTCGAGGGCAAGGCGATCCAGGTCCACCCGCTGGTCTGCCACGCCTTCAACGCCGACTTCGACGGCGACCAGATGGCGGTCCACGTGCCGCTCTCCGCCGAGGCTCAGGCCGAGGCGCGGATCCTGATGCTGTCGGCGAACAACATTCTCTCGCCGGCCCACGGGGCGCCGCTGGCGACCCCGACCCAGGACATGGTGCTGGGGATCTACTACCTCACCTACGGCCCCGACGCCGGGGAGCTGGCGAAGCACGACCAGGAGCTGAAGCGGGGCAAGGGCGCCAACGGCTCGGCGCCGAAGACCTTCCGCTCCGCCCAGGAGGCCGAGCTGGTCTACGAGAACGGCGGCTGCAAGCTGCACGACTTCGCCGAGTACCGGCGGGCCGGCCACGAGCACTTCCTGACCACGGTCGGGCGGATCATCTTCAACGAGAAGATCGAGCGCGCGCTGGCCGACACCCTGGGCGACGAGTTCGACCCGGAGGGGTTCGAGTTCGTCAACCACGCGCTGAAGAAGCGTGACGTCAACGAGATGGTCTCCGACCTGGTCGAGACCTACGGCGCGCCGGCGGTCTCCCGGGTGCTCGACGCCTTCAAGGACCTCGGCTTCCACTACGCGACCCAGGCCGGGATCACCGTCTCCAAGAACAACGTCATCTCGCCGCCCGACAAGGCGGAGATCCTCGACCGCTACGAGAAGCAGACGGCGGCGATCCAGGGTCAGTACGACGAGGGCTACATCACCGCCGAGGAGCGCCACGAGGCGGTCACCTCCCACTGGAACAAAGCGACGGACGAGGTCGCCAAGGCGATGGAGGACAACCTCGACGAGCTCAACCCGATCTTCATGATGGCCAACTCCGGCGCCCGCGGATCGTTCAAACAGATCCGCCAGCTGGCCGGGATGCGCGGCCTGATGGCCAACCCGAAAGGGGAGATCATCGAGCGGCCGATCAAGGCCAACTTCATGGAGGGCCTCTCGGTGCTGGAGTACTTCATCTCCACCCACGGTGCGCGAAAGGGCCTCGCCGACACGGCGCTGCGCACCGCCGACTCGGGCTACCTGACCCGGCGCCTGGTCGACGTCGCCCAGGACGTGATCGTCCGCGACGAGGACTGCAAGACCAAAGACCACATCGAGATGGCGCTGCGCAAGGACGACGGCTCGCTCAACGACAACCTGATCGGCCGCCTGGCGGCGAAGAAGCTCGAGACCAAGCGCGGTCGCGAGCTGCTGAAGCGCAACCAGGAGATCACCCTGGCCGAGGTCGAGGAGATCGCCGAGGCGTTCGGCGACGGCGGGGTCGCGGTGCCGGTCCGGTCGACGCTCAAGTGCGAGGCCGAGTCGGGCATATGCCGGGCCTGCTACGGGGTCGCCCCGGCGACCGGCTCGACGGTCGACATCGGCGACGCGGTGGGGATCATCGCCGCCCAGTCGATCGGCGAGCCCGGCACGCAGCTGACCATGCGCACCTTCCACACCGGCGGCGTCGCCGGCCAGGACATCACCCAGGGCCTGCCGCGGATCGTCGAGCTGTTCGAGGCGCGCAAACCGAAGGGCCTGGCGCAGATGGCCGAGGGGGCCGGCAAGGTCTCGGTCGAGGAGACCGACAAAGCGCTGAAAGTGATCGTCACCGAATCGAGCGGCGAGGAGCACGCCTACAGCTTCCCGCCCCGCACCCGGCTGCACGTCGCCGACGGCGACAAGGTCGAGGTCGGGCAGCAGCTCAACGAGGGCTCGCTCTATCCGGCCGACCTGCTGGCGATCCGCGGCCGGACCGAGACCGAGCTCTACCTGGTCGCCGAGGTGCAGAGGGTCTACCGCGCGCAGGGAGTCGACATCAACGACAAGCACATCGAGCTGATCGCCCGGCAGATGCTGAAGAAGGTCAAAATCGAGTCGAAGGGCTCGACCGGCCTGCTGCCCGGCCAGCTCGAAGACCGCGGCCAGCTCAAACGGCTCAACAAGCAGACCAAGGAAGACGGCGGCACGGCGGCCAAAGGCGAGGAGGTCATCCTCGGCATCACCAAGGCCTCGCTGGCCACCGAGTCCTTCCTCTCCGCCGCCTCCTTCCAGGAGACGACCAAGGTGCTCACCGACGCCGCCCTCGAGGGCAAACGGGACAAGCTCGTCGGCCTCAAGGAGAACGTGATCATCGGCAAGCTGATCCCGGCCGCGACCGGCCTCAAGCACTACCGGACGCTGACCGTGGAGCCGGCGGTGCCGATCGAGCCGCCCAGCGACGAGGACCTGCTCGACGAAGAGGAGCTGGCCGCCGAGCTGGGGGTCGACCCGGACTCGTCGCCGGTGCAGGGCTTCGGGCCCTCGTTCGCCGAGGAGCTCGAGGAGCTGGCGCAGGAGATCGAGACTAACTCGGACGAGAAAGCTTGATTCGGCTTAGCGGGGGGAGGGGGCGGGGCACCCCCGCCCCCTCCCCTAACTACGATCCGTTGCTATGGCTGAGAAGGTTTGCATCGTTGGGGCGGGAAGTTCGGGGCTGACGGCTGCGCAGGTGCTGCAGGCGCGGGGGATTCCCTTCGACTGCTTCGAGAAGGGGTCGCAGGTGGGGGGGAACTGGCGCTACGGGAACGACAACGGGATGTCGTCGGCCTACCGGTCGCTGCACATCAACAGCTCGCGCAAGCTGATGTCGTTCAAGGCGTTCCCGATGCCGGACGAGTATCCGGACTACCCGAGTCACGAGCACGTCGCCGCCTACTTCGACGCCTACGTCGAGCGCTTCGGGCTGGCCGAGCGGATCACGTTCAACGCCGAGGTCGTCGCGGCGGAGCCGGTCGACGGCGAGTGGGAGGTGACGGTCGAGGGCGCCGATGGGAAGCGGCGCGGCGAGCGCTACCGCGCGGTCCTGGTCTGCAACGGCCACCACTGGAAGCCGCGCTGGCCCGAACCGCCGTTTCCCGGCTCCGAGGACTTCGCCGGCGAGCAGATTCACGCCCATTTCTACAGAGAGCCCGACCTGCTGACCGGCAAGCGGGTGCTGGTGCTGGGGATCGGCAACTCGGCGGTCGACATCGCGGTCGAGTCCTCGCGGATCGCCGAGAAGACCTTCCTGGCGATGCGGCGGGGCGCCTACGTCCTGCCCAAGTACCTGAACGGCAAGCCGATCGACGAAGCGGCGCCGCCGGTCGCCAGCAGGCTGCCGCTGGCGGTGCAGCGCTTCTTCATCGGGCGGAGGCTGAAGGTGGCGGTCGGCGAGATGACCGACTACGGCCTGCCGGAGCCCGACCACCGGCTGCTCGAGGCGCACCCGACCGTCTCCTCGGAGCTGCTGTCGCGGCTCGGCCACGGCGACATCGCGGTCAAGCCCAACATCGACCGCTTCGCCGGCGGCAACACGGTCCGCTTCGCCGACGGCAGCGAGGAGGAGGTCGACCTGGTCGTCTACTGCACCGGCTACGAGATCGCCTTCCCCTTCCTCGGCGAGAGGGTCTTCCCGGTGCACGACAACCGCATGCCGCTCTACCGGCGGGTCGTCGCCCCCGACCGTCCCGGGCTCTACTTCGTCGGCTTCATCCAGCCGCTCGGGCCGATCATGCCGATCGCCGAGGCGCAGGCGGAATGGATCGCCGACCTGCTCGACGGCAAAGCGAGCCTGCCCTCGGCGGGCGAGATGCGGGATGAGATCGTCGACTACCGGAAGCGGATGGGAAAGCGGTTCGTTGCTTCCAAGCGGCATACGATCGAGGTCGACTTCCATCCCTATCTGCGGGAGATCAGGCGGGAGCGGAGGCGGGCGGCGGTTACTCGATAGCGGGGGGAGGGGCGTGGGTGTCCCTCCTCGCAGCTACCAACGCTCCCGCTTCGGCTGCCAGCGGCGTTGACGTCGAAGGGGCTGGAGTTCTCCTTCGTCTTGCCAAGGCGCCGGTGCCGGCGGGGCTGTGCCGGGGGCCGCGGGGGCGGGTCGGCAGGGGTCGCCGGCGTTCGAAGCCGCCGCTGGAGTCCTCGGCGGCGCCGTCCTCGGGCGCCTTGCTTGCCCACCAGACCAGCCAGAGGGCGCCGAAGACCGGGATCTTCAGCACTACGAGCAGGAAGAAGACTGGCCAGAACCCCTCCACGACGGTCCAGTCTAAACGCCAGGCTATGTCGCTTCCAGCCAGTTCTCGACTGTCAGCTCGGGGACTCGGCCGAAGTGGCGGACGTTGCCGGTGACGAGTGTCAGGTCGCGGGCGAGGGCGATCGAGGCGATTCGCATGTCGGGCTCGTCGAGTCGTTGCCCTTTCGACTCCAGCCGGGCCCGCAACGATCCGTAGACCTCCGCGGCGGATTCGTCGAAGGGGAGGACGGTGAGCGCGCCATCGACCAGCTCGCGCACCCGTTGCGTCAGCCCCGAGCTGTCGCGCCGCGCGGCGCCATAGATCAACTCCCCCATCGTTATCGCGGTCGTGAATTGCTCGCTTGGAGGAATCTGAGCAAGGCGGCGGATCAGCGGTAGGAACGGATTGCGCCGAATCGTGGCGCTGAGGACATCGGTGTCGAAGCAGTACACGGGTTAACCCAGATCGGGCGCCGGGCGATCCACGCTGTCCCCTCTGGCCGCGTAGATCTCCCTGACAGCGTCGTCCAGCTCGTCCCACTCGGCGAGCGCGCCGGCGATCGCCGCGAGCCCGGTGGGAGGAGGACCAGGACGTTCGAGAGCACCTGCTTCCGGGGGCACGAGAGCAACGGCCGGCCGGCCCCGTCGTGAGACCAGAAAGCGCTCCCCTTCGCCCACACGGCTGACAAGCTCTGAGAATCGTCGCTTCGCCTCCGCCGTTCCGACATTCTCGGAGGCTTGGAACGCTTCTGCTTGCTTCGGTCTTAAGGCCATCGATAAAGCATTATGTCAGATAATGCTCTAGATGTCAGATGAGAGGCCGCCCGCCCACGCTGTCAGCGCTTCCACCTGGACCTCCTCGAGCCCGAGGTGGGACTCGGTCGGGACGAGCAGGGTCGGCTGCTCGCGTCCGCGGGCCCACTCGTAGCAGCTCTCGTCGAAGCTGTCGTCGATCCAGGCGAGCGGGCGTCCCAGGCCGTAAGCGTCGAGCGGCCCGAGCTTCCAGTGCGCCGAGCCGAACCGCGCGGCCCCGTCGAAGGTCAGGTAGGGAAGCTCCGGCAGGCCGAGGATGTTCGGCAGGTAGTCGTTGGCTTTGTCCTCCCACCCGGTCGCCCAGACCAGCTCGTAGTGCTCCCCGAGCCGCCGCAGCCGATCGCCGGCCACCACCGAGATGCAATGCACCATCCCGTCGATCAGCTCGAACCGCGCCTGCGATCGATCCGGCGGGTCATCAAATCCGAACAGGGAGATAACGCCGTCGACGTCAACGGCAAGAATCGGCCGACTCATTTTTCAGACCCTAGAGAGGCAACGAGGGCGTGGCTGGCAAGGACGCAGGGAGGACGGTGAGGGGAGCGCACTTATTGTGCGTGACCCGAACCGCCGGACCGAGGACGCCGCCAGCCGCGTTCTCGTTGCCTCTCTGACCCGATCCGAGCGACCGAGGACGCCGCCAGGCGCGTCCTCACGGCGTCACCACCGGTAATGCGCAAACGCTTTGTTCGCCTGGGCCATCCGGTAGATGTCGTCCTTGCGCTTCCAGGCGCCACCCTGCTGCTGGGTCGCATCGAGGATTTCGCGGGCGAGACGCTCCGACATCGAGTACTCGCGGCGGTTGCGGGAGAAGTCGACGAGCCAGCGTACGGCGAGCGTGCGGGCGCGCCGCGCGGGAACCTCGACCGGCACCTGGTAGGTGGCGCCGCCGACCCGGCGCGAGCGGACCTCGAGCACCGGAGTCAGCTGCTTGATCGCCGCCTCGAGCGTCTCCACCGCGTCCTCCTTGGAGCGCTCGCCGACGATCGCCAGGGCGTCGTAGACGATCCGCTCGGCGAGCGACTTCTTGCCGTCCTGCATCGTCTTGTTGATCACCTGCTGGACGAGGCGGTTGCGGAAGCGCGCGTCGGGCTCGACCGGCCGTAGCTGTGCGGCGGAGCGGCGCGGCATCTAGCTCACGAAGCCTTGACGCCGTAGCGTGAGCGGGCCTGCTTGCGGTCGGAGACCCCGGCGGCGTCGAGGGCGCCGCGGACGACCTTGTAGCGGACCCCCGGCAGGTCCTTGACGCGACCGCCCCTGACGAGGACGACCGAGTGCTCCTGCAGGTTGTGGCCCTCGCCCGGGATGTAGGTGGTGACCTCCATCCCGTTGGTCAGGCGCACGCGGGCGATCTTGCGCAGGGCCGAGTTCGGCTTCTTCGGCGTCACCGTGGCGACGCGGGTGCAGACACCGCGCCGCTGCGGCGCCGCGACCCCCTTCTTGCGGCCCTGCCCCGACTTGAGGCCCGGCGTCGTCGTCTTCTTCTTGGGCCGCTTGCGGCCCTTGCGAATAAGTTGATTCGTATTCGGCACGGGCGGGCATCGTAGCGGGCCGCCGCTTTGGGGGCGGCAACGAGCAGCAGGCCGCCGATCATCAGGCCGGCCGCCGAGGCGACCTCGGCGTAGAAGCCGTCGAGCAGGACGGCGCCGGCGCCGGAGAAGCGCGAGGCCTGGGCGCCGGCGTCGAGCCCGGCGGGCAGGTCGACCAGCAGGACGACCGCCAGGCCGAGCAGCCCGAGGGCGAAGACGACCCGGCCGAGCCCGCGCCGCCGCCCGTTGCGCAGCACGATCAGCGCCAGCACCGCAGCGATCGCCGCGAGCGGCACCAGCAGGTAGGCGTGCGCCTGCCCGGCGGTCTCGGCGGCGACGGTCGGCGCGCTCGCCCCGGGCAGGCCGGCATAGCCCTGTCCGCCGATCGCGACCGCGCGGTAGTCGATGAACTGCGATGCGATCAGGCAGGCTGCGGCGGCGAGGATGGTCAGGCAGATCGCCCGCTCGGGCGCCAGCACGGCGCCGGCCCGCGTCGCCGCGCGCAGCGCCAGGTCGCGGGCCCGCAGCAGCCGCCGTTCGAGCACCGCAAGGAGGTGGAAGAGCAGAGCCCCCGGCGGCCGCAGCCGGCGCGCGAAGCCGGTCCCGAGGCGCCTGGCGCCACGCCCCAGCCGGGCGACCCGCGGCCAGGCTCGCGCCAGCGCCCGGTTTGCGACGCGATCGACCCGCCGGCTCGCTGCCGCGACCCGTTTCGAGGCCCTGCCCGCAACGGCTCGTAGGCGCCGCCGCGTCGCTGCTATCATCGCCGGTCGCTCAGGCTTCTTTTTCGCAGTTCGCTTCGCCGGGCCCGCCAGGGCCTTTTTCATGCGCCGAGGTCGGCGGCTCCCGCCGGCAGGCTCCGATTTCCTCGAGTTCGCTCGTTCCCGCTTCGACACAACCCCCACCATAAGACCATGCCACGCAGCTTCCCCCTAGAGAAGACCCGCAACATCGGGATCATGGCGCACATCGACGCCGGCAAGACGACGACGACCGAGCGCATCCTCTACTACACCGGCCGCACCCACAAGATGGGCGAGGTCCACGAGGGCGCCGCCGTGATGGACTGGATGGAACAGGAGCAGGAGCGCGGGATCACGATCACCTCCGCCGCGACCGCCTGCGAATGGCAGGGGCACCGGATCAACATCATCGACACGCCGGGCCACGTCGACTTCACGGTCGAGGTCGAGCGCAGCCTGCGGGTCCTCGACGGCGCGATCGCCGTCTTCGACGCGGTCGCCGGGGTCGAGCCGCAGTCGGAGACCGTCTGGCGCCAGGCCGACAAGTACCGCGTCCCGCGCTTCGCCTACATCAACAAGATGGACCGCACCGGCGCCGACTTCTTCAACGCGGTGAAGACGATGAAGGACCGGCTCGGCGCCAACCCGCTGCCGGTCCAGCTGCCGATCGGCAGCGAGGCCGACTTCGAGGGCGTGATCGATCTCGTCGAGATGGTGGCGCTGGTCTGGAAGGACGAGCTGGGCACCGAGTTCGATGCGGTCGAGATCCCGGATCAGCTGCGCGGGCAGGCCGAGCAGTACCGCACCGAGCTGATCGAGGCCTGCGCCGACTACGACGACGAGCTGATGGAGGCCTACCTGGCCGAGGAAGAGATCCCGCACGAGCGGATCGCCTCCTCGCTGCGCCGGGCGACGATCGACACCAAGGTGACGCCGGTGCTGTGCGGCTCCTCGTTCAAGAACAAGGGCGTGCAGCCGCTGCTCGACGCGATCGTCGAGCTGCTGCCCTCGCCGCTCGACGTGCCGCCGGTCGCCGGCCTCGAACCGGCCGGCAAGGGCGAGAGCGAGCCGACCGAGGCGACCCGCCCGGCCGACGACGACGGTCCCTTCGCGGCGCTCGCCTTCAAGGTGATGACCGACCCCTACGTCGGCAAGCTGACCTACTTCCGCGTCTACTCCGGCAAGCTCGGCGCCGGCGGCCGGGTGCTCAACGTCCTGACCGGCAGGACCGAGCGGATCGGGCGGCTGCTGATGATGCACGCCAACAGCCGCGAGGAGATCGAGGAGTGCTACGCGGGCGACATCTGCGCCGGCGTCGGCCTGAAGGAAACCGGGACCGGCGACACGCTGGCCGCCCCCGACGCGCCGATCGCCCTGGAGACGATCGAATTCCCCGAGCCGGTGATCGCGGTGGCGATCGAGCCGAAGACGAAAGCCGACCAGGAGAAGATGGGAACCGCCCTGCAGCGCCTCGGCGAGGAGGACCCGACCTTCCAGATCGAGTCCGACGAGGAGACCGGGCAGACGCTGATCCACGGGATGGGCGAGCTCCACCTCGAGGTGATCGTCGACCGCATGCTGCGCGAGTTCAAGGTCGACGCCAACGTCGGCAAGCCGCAGGTGGCCTACCGCGAGACGATCCGCAAGGAGGTCAAGAACGTCGTCGCGCGCTTCGTCCGCCAGACCGGCGGCCGCGGCCAGTTCGGCCACGTCGTGATCAACGTCGAGCCGGCGCCCGGCGAGGGCTTCGTGTTCGAGAACAAGATCAAGGGCGGCGCGATCCCGGGCGAGTTCATCGGCCCGGCCGAACAGGGCATGCGCGAGGCGCTGGAGAACGGCGTCAAGGCCGGCTACCCGATGGTCGACGTCAAGGTCGAACTCGTCGACGGCTCCTCGCACGACGTCGACTCCTCGGAGATGGCCTTCAAAATCGCCGGCTCGATGGCGATCCAGGACGGCGCCCGCAAGGCCGGCCCGGTCCTGCTGGAGCCGGTGATGGCGGTCGAGGTGGTCACCCCGGAGGAATTCCTCGGCGACGTGATCGGCGACCTCTCGCGGCGCCGCGGCAAGGTCCAGGGCCAGGAGCAGCGCGGCAACGCGCTCGCGGTGCAGGCCTTCGTCCCGCTCGGCGAGATGTTCGGCTACGCGACCGACCTGCGCTCCTCGACCCAGGGCCGCGCCACCTACACGATGCAGTTCGAGCGCTACGAGGAGGTACCCTCGAACATCGCCGAGGAGATCGTCGAGCACCGGTCGGGCGAGCCGGTGGGAGCGACCTCGTGATTCCGGCTATATTTCCCAGGTTCGCCCGCAGGCAGCGAAATACCTGCTGCCCGGCAGCCGGCAGCACACTCAATCACCCAAGCCAGACAGAACCCGACTTCGAAAGGTAGAACGGAGAGAGATGTCAAAGGAGAAGTTCGAGCGCGACAAGCCGCACGTGAACGTCGGCACGATCGGTCACATCGACCACGGCAAGACGACGCTGACGGCTGCGATCACCACGACGCTCTCCGGCAAAGGCGAGACCGAGGCGAAGAGCTTCGAGGAGATCGACAACGCCCCGGAGGAGAAGGAGCGCGGGATCACGATCGCGACCTCCCACGTCGAGTACGAGACGGAGAACCGCCACTACGCCCACGTCGACTGCCCGGGCCACGCCGACTACGTGAAGAACATGATCACCGGCGCCGCCCAGATGGACGGCGCGATCCTGGTCGTCTCCGCGGCCGACGGCGTGATGCCGCAGACCCGCGAGCACATCCTGCTCGCCCGCCAGGTCAACGTCCCGCACGTGGTCGTCTTCCTCAACAAGATCGACCAGGTCGACGACGAGGAGCTGGTCGAGCTGGTCGAGGAGGAGGTCAAGGACCTGCTCAACGAGTACGACTTCCCGGGCGACGAGACGCCGATCGTCAAAGGCTCGGCGCTGAAGGCACTGGAGGGCGACGAGGACGCCCAGAAGGCGATCTTTGAGCTGGCCGAAGCGCTCGACTCCTACATCCCGGAGCCGGTCCGCGAGCTCGACAAGCCCTTCCTGATGCCGATCGAGGACATCTTCTCGATCACCGGCCGCGGCACCGTCGCGACCGGTCGCGTCGAGCAGGGGATCGTCAACACCGGCGACGAGGTCGAGATCGTCGGCATCAAGGACACGACGAAAACCGTGGTCACCGGGGTCGAGATGTTCCGCAAGATCCTCGACCAGGGCCAGGCCGGCGACAACATCGGCGCCCTGCTGCGAGGCACCAAGCGCGAGGACATCGAGCGCGGCCAGGTGCTCTGCAAGCCGGGCTCGATCACCCCGCACACCAAGTTCAAAGCCGAGGTCTACTGCCTGAAGAAGGAGGAGGGCGGCCGTCACACGCCGTTCTTCTCCGGCTACCGGCCTCAGTTCTACTTCCGTACGACCGACGTGACCGGGATCGCCAACCTCCCCGAGGGGACCGAGATGGTGATGCCGGGCGACAACGTCACGATGACGATCGAGTTGATCCAGCCGATCGCGATGGACCAGGGCCTGCGTTTCGCCATCCGCGAGGGTGGCCGGACCGTCGGCTCGGGCGTCGTCTCGGAGATCATCGAGTAGCGCCCAGCATCAAGGGCGGGCATTCGCCCGCCCTCGCCGCTTCCGCGGCGAGAAAACTAAGAAGACATACGACCGGGGGCGGCGCCCCAGACAAAGGGGCGGCGCCCTTTCCGCGCGGTAAAGGCCGCGTGTGGAGGAAAAGAAAAGGACAACCGTGGCGACGATCGCGGCACAGAAAATCCGGATCCGACTGAAGGCGTACGACCACGACGCCATAGATCGGGCTGCCCGCGAGATCGTCGAGACCGCGGAGCGGACGGGGGCGAGCGTCTCCGGCCCGGTGCCGCTGCCGACCGAGAAAAACGTCTACTGCGTGATCCGCTCGCCGTTCAAGGACAAGGACTCGCGCGAGCACTTCGAGATCCGCACCCACAAGCGCCTGATCGACATCCTCCAGCCGTCGCCGAAAACCGTCGACTCCCTGCAGCGGCTCGACTCGCTGCCCGCCGGCGTCGACATCGAGATCCGCCTTTAGCCATGGCTGCGATCCTCGGCAAGAAGCTCGGCATGACGCAGGTCTTCCGCGAGGACGGCACCGTCGTCCCGGTGACCGTGATCGAGGCCGGCCCCTGCAAGGTGACCGCCGTGCGCGAGGCCGAGCGCGACGGCTACGCCGCCGTGCAGCTCGCCTTCGGCGAGGTCAAGGAGGGCAAGCTGAGCAAGCCCGAGCTGGGCCACCTGAGGAAGGCCGGCGCGCCGCCGATGCGCCACCTGGTCGAGTTCCGCGACGAGGACCTCGGCGCCGAGGAGGGGCCGAAGGTCGGCGACGACGTCACCGTCTCCGCCTTCGAGGCGGGGCAGAAGATCAAGGTCTCCGGGATCTCGATCGGCAAGGGCTTCCAGGGCGGGATCAAGCGCCACAACTTCAGCCGCGGCCCGGTCAGCCACGGCTCCCACAACGTGCGGGCGCCGGGCTCGATCGGCGCCAGCGCCTTCCCCGGCCGCGTCTTCAAGGGGATGCGGATGCCGGGTCAGATGGGCAACAAGCGGGCCACCCAGCGGGGGCTCGAAGTCGCCGACGTCGACGCCGAGCGCAACCTGCTGCTGGTCAAGGGCTCGGTCCCCGGCTCGCGCAACGCGGTCGTGGAGGTGAGGACCGATGGCGACGGCTAAAGCGGCGGTGCTCGGCAAGACGACCAAGGCGGAGCTGCCGAGGGAGCTGTTCGCCGAGCCCTTTCACCACTCGCTGGTGCACGAGACGGCGCGCGCCGACCTGGCCGCGCGCCGCCGCGGCACCGCCTCGACCCTGACCCGCGGCGAGGTCGCCTTCACCACCGCCAAGGCCTGGCGCCAGAAGGGCACCGGCCGGGCGCGCGCCGGCACGCTCGGCGTCCCCAACCGCTTCGGCGGCGGCGTCGCCTTCGGCCCCAAGCCGCGCACCTACAAGGTCAAGGTCAACCGCAAGGCCCGCCGCAAGGCGATGCGGGCGGCCCTCTCGGTGCACGCCGAGCGCGGCAGCGTCGCGATCCTCGACCCCGCCGCCTTCGACACCCCCTCGACCAAGGCGGCGGCCGCCGCGCTGGCGAAATGGGGCGCGAAGCGGCCGACCCTGGTCGTCCTTCGCGCCGGGGAGACCGGCGCCGTGAAGAGCTTCCGCAACATCGACCGCGTCACCGTCGCCGAGGTCGGGGCGATCGGGGTCGCCGACGTGATCGGCGCCGCCTCGCTCGTCGTCTCCGAAAGCGCCCTCGAGACGCTGCGGGAGAGGCTCGGCTAAGGCACTGATGGACGCCCGCACCGTCATCGTCCGCCCGGTCGTCTCGGAGAAGAGCTACGCGCTGATCGCCGAGGGCAAGTACACGTTCCGGGTCAACGACCGCGCCCACAAGACCCAGATCGCCGCCGCGGTGGAAGAGATCTTCGACGTCGGCGTCGCCTCCGTGCACACCGCGAAGGTGCGGGCCAAGCCGAAGCGCCGCGGCCTCACGAAAGGCCGCACGCGGGCCTGGAAGAAGGCGATCGTCCAGCTCGTTCCCGGCGAGCGGATCGAGCTGTTCGAAGGCGCCGAGACCGCATAGGGAGAGAGATGCCGAACCGCAAGACCAAACCGACCAGCCCGGGACGCCGCTTCGCGACCTACCCGATGCGCGAGCAGCTGACCGCGACCGAGCCGGAGCGCAAGCTGACCGAGGGCCTGCGCAAGTCCGGCGGCCGCAACGCCAACGGCCGCGTCACCGCCCGCCATCGCGGCGGCGGCGCCAAGCGGCGCTACCGCAAGATCGACTTCAAGCGGCGCAAGGACGGCGTGTCGGCCAAGGTGGCGAGCGTCGAGTACGACCCCAACCGCAGCTGCTACATCGCGCTGCTGCACTACGCCGACGGCGAGAAGAGCTACATCCTCGCCCCGGCCGGCCTCGCCGTCGACGACCGCGTGCAGTCCGGGCCCGGCGCCGACATCAAGCCCGGCCACGCGCTGGCGCTGGCCGAGATGCCGACCGGCACGATCGTCCACAACGTCGAGCTGACCGCCGGCCAGGGCGGCAAGATGGGCCGCGCCGCCGGCGCCGCGATCCAGCTGGTCGCCAAGGAGGGCGAGATGGTGACGCTGCGGCTGCCCTCCTCGGAGATGCGGATGGTCCGCGCCGAGTGCCGCGCCACCGTCGGCTCGCTGTCCAACGCCGAGCACCAGAACGTGAAGATCGGCAAGGCGGGGCGCAGCCGCCACAAGGGCAAGCGCCCGCAGACGCGTGGCGTGGCGATGAACCCGGTCGACCACCCGCACGGCGGCGGCGAGGCCCACCACACGCCGGGCGGCCACCCGGTCACCCCCTGGGGCAAGCCGACGCTCGGCTACCGCACCCGCAAGAAGGGCAAGCAGTCCGACCGCTACATCGTCCGCGGCCGCAAGCGGGGGAAGAAGAAGCGCTGATGGGACGCTCGACGAAAAAGGGGCCGTGGGTGGAAGCGGCGCTGATGAAGCGGATCTCGGCGATGAACGAGTCCGGCCAGAAGCAGATGGTCAAGACCTGGTCGCGGACCTCGACGATCTTCCCCGACATGGTCGGCCACACGATCGCCGTCCACGACGGCCGCAAGCACGTGCCGGTCTTCATCTCCGAGTCGATGGTCGGCCACAAGCTGGGCGAGTTCGCGCCGACCAGGACCTTCCGCGCCCACTCCGGAACCGGCAAGGGCGAGTAGCGATGGCCGGCGAGAAGAAAGAGAAGATCGTGGTCCGCGCGAGCTCGCGCTACGTGCGCGTCGCGCCGCGCAAGGCGCGGCTGGTCGCCGATCAGGTGCGCGGCCTCAACATCGACCGGGCGCGGGCGCTGCTCCAGTTCTCGCCGCGCGGCGCCGCCCGCGACATCGGCAAGCTGATCGAGTCGGCCGCCGCCAACGCGGAGAACAACCACGATCTGGTCGCCGACGAGATGCGGGTCGCCGAGATCACCGTCGACGAAGGCCCGACCCTGCGCCGCTTCCGGCCGCGCGCCCTCGGCCGGGCCACGCCGATCAACAAGCGAACCAGCCACATCGCCGTGGCGCTCAGTCCGGAAGAGGAATAGGGGAGACGATGGGACAGAAGATCCACCCCGGCGGCTTCCGGGTCGGCTACATCCAGCCCTGGAAATCGAACTGGTTCGACGAGAAGGGCTTCGCGGACGTGCTCGCGGAGGACCTGGCGATCCGCGACCACATCGAGGGCAAACTGGCCCACGCCGGCCTCTCCGACATCACGATCGAGCGCCGCGGTGAGGTCTCCGTCGACATCCACACGGCCCGTCCGGGCATCGTGATCGGCAAATCGGGCAGCGAAGTGGACGCGCTGCGCAAGGAGCTGCACAAGCTGACCGGCAAGCCGGTGAAAGTGAACATCCGCGAGGTCAAGCGCCCCGAGCTCGACGCCAAGCTGGTCGCCCAGTCGATCGCCGAGCAGCTTCAGAACCGGGTCGCCTTCCGCCGGGCGATGAAACGGGCGCTGACCTCGGCGATGCGCTCGGGCGCCAAGGGCGTGAAGATCCAGGTCTCCGGACGGCTCGGCGGCTCCGAGATGGCGCGCACCGAACACTATTCAGACGGCCGGGTGCCGCTGCACACGCTGCGCGCGAACATCGACTACGGCTTCTACGAGGCGCGCACGACGGCGGGCCGGATCGGCGTCAAATGCTGGATCAACAAGGGCGAGGTGATGCCCGAGGGCTTCCGCTCCGACCAGGTCCCGCCCGAGGGCGAACCGCAGGCCGCCCCGCGCGGCCGCGGCGGGCGCAACCGTCCCGGCGACCGCGGCCGCGGCGGGCGCGAAGGGGGTCAGCGCGGCTGATGCTGATGCCGAAGCGGGTCAAGCACCGCAAACAGATGCGTGGCCGGATGCGCGGTTACACCAAGGGCGGCAGCCACGTCGCCTTCGGCGAGTACGGGCTGAAGGCCCTCGACCGCGGCTGGATCACCAACCGCCAGATCGAGGCCGCTCGTGTGGCGATGACCCGCAAGATCAAACGTGGCGGCAAGGTCTGGATCAACATCTTCCCCGACAAGCCCTACACGAAGAAGCCCGCCGAGACGCGGATGGGCTCGGGCAAGGGCAACCCGGAGGGTTGGGTCGCCGTGGTCAAGCCCGGCAAGGTGATGTTCGAGCTGGCCGGCGTCCCCGAGGACCTCGCCCGCGAGGCGCTGCGCCTGGCCGGTCACAAGCTTCCGATCAAGACCAAATTCGTCATGCGTGAGGGGGCCGAATCGTGATGAAGGCGTCCGAGGCCCACGACCTGAAAGACGACGAGCTGGTGGCGAAGCTGATCGACGCCAAGCAGGAGGCGTTCAACCTGCGCTTCCGGCACGCGACGGGCGAGCTGGAGAACACGCATCGGCTGAGTGTGGCCAAACGCGACATTGCGCGACTGCTGACCGTTGCGAAAGAGCGCGGGATCGACGTCGAGAGAGAGTTGAAGAGATGAGCGAGGACGAGCAGAAACAAGAGAACGTCGAGCAGGATCAGGCTCAGGACGAGACCACCCCGGCCGAGGAGCCGGCCGCCCCTGCCGCCGAGGAGAAAGCTGCGGAGCCCAATCCGGAGGATGAGCTTCCCTGGAAGGAGAAGCGCAGGCTGGAACGGTCGCGCAAGCCCCATAAGGCCGGGCCGCAGCAGACTGCCGAGGAGCGGAAGGCTGCTCGGGTCGAGGGGCGTAAGCGCCATGCTGCCGAACGGCGCAAGGAACGGGCTGCTGCCAAGGCCGACAAGACCGCCGGGGCCGGGACGCCGCCTGCCGAGAAGGCCGCGGTTGCGGCCAAGGTGCGGCAGGGAATCGTCGTTTCCGACAAGGGGCAGAAAACGATCACGGTTCGGATCGACACCGCGAGGCGCCACCCCACCTACGAGAAGGTGATCCGGCGCTCGCGGACGCTGCACGCGCACGACGAGCGGAACGAGGCCGGCGAGGGCGACGTGGTGCGGGTGGTCGAGACTCGGCCGCTCTCGAAGACCAAGCGCTGGCGGCTGGTCGAGGTCGTGGAGAAGGCGAAGTAGGAGCGCGATTCGATGATCCAGCAAGAGTCCAGATTGAAGGTCGCCGACAACTCCGGCGCCCGCGAGATCCTCTGCATCCGCGTAAAGGGCGGGTCCCACCGCCGCTACGCGGGGGTCGGCGACGTGATCACGGCGACGGTCAAACAGGCGAGCCCGCGGGGCGGCGTCCGCAAGGGCGAGGTCGTGCAGGCTGTGATCGTCCGCACCCGCAAGTCGCTCGGCCGCAACGACGGCACCTACATCTCCTTCGACGAAAACGCCGCCGTGCTGATCGACCCGGCGAGCAACAACCCGCGCGGCACCCGCATCTTCGGCCCGGTCGCCCGCGAGCTGCGCGATCGCAATTTCATGAAAATCGTCTCGCTGGCGCCCGAGGTACTTTGATGGCGAAGGCGATGCGGATCAGGAAAGACGACCAGGTGAAGGTGATCGGCGGCAAGGACTCCGGCAAGACCGGCCGCGTGCTGCGGACCGAGCCGAAGCGCGGGTTCGTCTACGTCGAGGGCATCAACATGGTCAAGCGGCACGAAAAACCGCGGCCGACCCAGGACGTGCAGAAAGCCGGCCAGCAGCTCGGCGGCATCGTCGACAAGGAGGGGCCGATCCACGTCTCCAACCTGATGCTGCTCGACCCCAAAGACAACAAGCCGACCCGGATCGGCGTGCGCCGCGACAAAGGCGGCAAGCGCGAGCGGTTCGCGAAGCGCAGCGGGGTGTCGATCTGATGGAGGCGGCGACCACCACCCAGGCCCAGGCAGCGCCGCCGCCGCGGCTGCGCGAGCGCTACGAGCAGGACGTGAAGCCGGCGCTGATCGCGAAGTTCGGCTACTCGACGCCGATGCAGGCGCCGCGCCTGGAGAAGATCGTCCTCAACATGGGGGTCGGCGAGGCGCGCCAGAACGCAAAGATGCTCGAGGCCGCCCAGGGGCAGCTGGCGACGATCGCCGGCCAGCACCCGAACGTGCGCCGCGCGCGCAAGTCGATCGCCTCCTTCAAAGTCCGCGAGGGGATGCCGGTCGGGCTTTCGGCGACGCTGCGCCGCGCCCGCATGTGGGAGTTCCTCGACCGCCTCTGCTCGATCGCGATCCCGCGGATCCGCGACTTCCGCGGCCTCAACCCGCGCTCCTTCGACGGCCGCGGCAACTACTCGATGGGCATCAAGGAGCAGCTGATCTTCCCCGAAATCGACTACGACTCGATCGACGAGGTGCGCGGCCTCGACGTGACGATCGCGACCTCGGCGCCGACCGACATCGAGGCGTTCGAGCTGCTGCTGCGGCTGGGGATGCCGTTCGCCAAAGAGGGCCGTCCCGGTGGGGCCGACCTCGAGGCGGAGGCCGAGGCCGAGGAGGAGCGGCGCAGGGAGGAGGCCCGCCGGCGGGCCGAGGCCGAGCAGGCCGCGCTGGAGCAGCTGAAAGAGGAGAACCCCGACGCGTACGCGCAGCCGGAGCCCGAGCCCGCGGAGGGCGAGGGCGCCGCGGAGGGCGAAACCGAAGAGGCCGATGGCTCGGCCGGCGAGGAGAATTCCGAGAATGGCTAAGACTTCGATGAAGGTCAAGCAGAGCCGCAAGGCCAAGTTCAAGAGCCGCGAGTACCACCGCTGCCGCCGCTGCGGCCGGCCGCGCGGCTACTTCCGCAAGTTCGGCCTCTGCCGGATCTGCCTGCGCGAGGCCGCCCACGAGGGCTATGTGCCCGGGATGACCAAGTCGAGCTGGTAGGGATAAGCGATGCTGAACGACCCGATAGCCGATTACCTGACCCGGATCCGCAACGCGCTCGGCTCCGGCCACGACGACGTGACGATCCCGGCCTCGCGGCTGAAGGAGGAGATGTCGCGCATCCTCAAGGAGCAGGGCTACATCAGCGACTTCGCGCGCAAGCCCGCCCGGGTCGGCGAGCAGATCGAGATCCGGCTCAAGTACACCGAGGACCGCCGCCCGGTGATCATCGGGCTGGAGCGGATCTCCCGTCCCGGCCGCCGCCGCTACGTCGATCGCAAGCAGGTGCCGCGGGTTCACGGCGGCACCGGCACGGCGATCGTCAGCACCTCGGTCGGCGTGATGACCGGGCACGAGGCGAAGGCGAAGGGAGTGGGCGGCGAGGTCGTCGCCTACGTATGGTGAGCGGAGCATGAGCCGCATCGGCAGGAAGCCCATTCCCGTCCCCGAGGCCGTAACGGTCGAGGTCGCCCCCGGGCGCGTCGCCGTCAAGGGCCCGAAGGGGGACCTGGCGCAGACGCTCTCGACCGCGATGAAGGTCGAGCAGGAGGACGGCACGGTGACCGTGTCGCGGCCGACCGACCGCGGCGAGCACCGCGCCCTGCACGGGCTGACCCGCAGCCTGATCGCCAACATGGTCGAGGGGGTCACCGAGGGCTTCGAGAAACGGCTCGAGATCCAGGGCGTCGGCTATCGCGCGGCGCTGAAGGGCAACAGCCTGGAGATGGCGCTCGGCTACTCGCACCCGGTCTCGATCGAGCCGCCGGAGGGGATCGAGTTCGAGGTCCCGCAGCCGACCGAGGTCGTCGTCCGCGGCATCGACAAGCAGCTCGTCGGCCAGGTCGCGGCGGACATCCGCAAGCGGCGCCCGCCCGAGCCCTACAAGGGCAAGGGCATCCGCTACCGCGGCGAGCACGTGATGCGCAAGGTCGGGAAGAGGGCGTAGGGATGACCGTGCTCAGCAAGCGCCAGGCGCGCCTGCGCCGCCGCCGCCGGGTTCGCGCCCGGATCGTCGGCAGCGCCGAGCGGCCGCGCCTCTCCGTCTACCGCTCCAACCGCGGGATCTTCGCCCAGCTCGTCGACGACGGCGCCGGCCGCACCCTCGCCGCGGTCAACTGGATCGAGCCGGAGCTGCGCAAGCTCTCCGCCGCCGAGCAGGCCAAGCGGGCCGGCGAGCTGCTCGCCGAGCGGGCCGGGGCGGCGGGGATCGGGACCTGCGTCTTCGACCGCGGCGGCTACCAGTTCCACGGCCGCGTCAAAGCCTTGGCGGAAGGCGCGAGAGAGAAGGGTTTGGTTTTCTAGTGGGTATGACCGGGGTGCAGGCATGAAGGGCATGGACATGACCCACGTGGAGACGGTCAGCCCGCGCGGGCTGGACCTCCAGGAGCGGGTGATCGAGATCAACCGCGTCGCCAAGGTGGTCAAGGGCGGCCGGCGGTTCTCGTTCACGGCGCTGGTCGCCGTCGGCGACGAAGAGGGCGTGGTCGGGATCGGCTACGGCAAGGCGCGCGAGGTGCCGCTGGCGATCCAGAAGGCGGTCGAGAACGCGCGCAAGAGCCTGATCCGGGTGCCCAAATACGGTCAGACCCTCACCCACAAGATCATCGGCCGCTACGGCGCCGGCCACGTCGTCCTGCGGCCGGCCAGCCCCGGTACCGGCGTGATCGCCGGCGGCGGCGTGCGGGCGGTGCTCGAGCTCGGCGGGGTGCGCGACGTGCTGACGAAGAGCATCGGGACGCAGAATCCGATCAACCTGGTGAAGGCGACGATGGACGGCTTGGTGCGGTTGCGCAGGCCCGAGGAGGTTGCCGAGCTGCGGGGGTTGACCGTTGCCCAGGTGCTGGGAGTTTCGAAGACTGAAAGCGGGACGACTGTCGAGGGACCGGGCATTGCGGCCGCGGGTCCACCCGCGGAAGATGCGTCTAAGACTCCAGATTCGCCAACGCCCGAGGGTGAGCAGTCGTGAAGATCAGGCAAGTCAGGTCTGCCAATGGGTCCAACCCCAGCCAGAAAGCGACGCTGGCTGCACTGGGGCTCGGGCGGATTGGGAGGGCTGTGGAGCGTAAGGACAGTCCGCAGCTTCAGGGGCAGATCCGGGTCGTCTCTCATCTGGTCGAGGTGGATGGTGGCTGAGAAAGCGCGCAGCGAGGAGATCGGGCTGCATAACCTGTCGCCGAAGCCCGGGTCGCGGAAGCCGCGCAAGCGGCTGGGCCGCGGCGAGGGTTCCGGGCTCGGGAAGACCTCTGGGCGCGGGCACAAGGGGGCCGGTTCACGCTCTGGCGCGAAGAGGAAGGCCGGCTACGAGGGCGGGCAGAACCCGATCCACATGCGGATGCGAAAGCTGCGCGGGCCGCACATGAAGAAGTCGATGCCGTTCGAGAACTTCCGCACCGCGACCCAACCGGTCAACGTCGGCGACCTCGAGCAGCGCTTCGACGCGGGCGCCGAGGTCAACCCGGGCTCGCTCAAGGAGAAGGGCCTGGCCAAGCGCTCCGACCCGGTCAAGGTGCTCGCCCGCGGCGAGATCTCGAAGAAGCTCGACGTCCACGCGCACGCCTTCAGCGCGGCCGCCCGCGAGAAGATCGAGGCTGCCGGCGGTTCCTGTCACACTCTGGAGCCGTAATGCTCAGGACTATTGCGAACGCTTTCAGCGTCGCGGACATCCGCAAGAAGCTCGCGTTCACCGCGGCGATGCTGCTGCTGTACCGGCTCGGCGCCTACATCCCGGCGCCGGGGGTCGACGCCAACGCGGTCAAGGAACTCTCACAGAACTTCGGCGGCAGCAACATCCTCGGCTTCCTCAACCTCTTCTCCGGCGGCGGCCTCTCGCGGCTCTCGCTCTTCGCGCTGGGGATCATGCCCTACATCACCGCCTCGATCATCCTCCAGCTGCTGACGGTGGTCGTCCCCTCGCTGGAGAAACTGCAGAAAGAGGGCGAGGTCGGCCAGCAGAAGATCACCCAGTACACGCGCTACCTGACCGTCGGGCTGGCCTTCGGGCAGTCCTTCGGCTACGTCTTCCTCTTCCGCTCGTTCGGCAGCGAAGCCGGCAACAACTTCCTCGGCAGCCTCAGCGGAGCGAAAATCTTCCTCATCGTGATCTGCCTGACCGCCGGCTGCACGCTGCTGATGTGGCTGGGCGAGCTGATCACCCAGCGGGGGATCGGCAACGGCATCTCGCTGATGATCTTCGCCTCGATCGTCTCCCGCATTCCGAGCGGCCTGCAGGCGTGGTGGACCAACCCGGACCAAGTCTTCGTGGTGATGATGCCGTTCATCGCGCTGGCCGTGATCGTCGCGATCGTCTTCGTCCAGGAGGGCCAGCGGCGGATCCCGGTGCAGTACGCGAAACGGGTCGTGGGGCGGAAAATGACCTCCGGCGGCTCGACCTACCTGCCGCTGCGGGTCAACATGGCGGGCGTCATCCCGGTCATCTTCGCCGCCTCGATCATGGCCTTCCCGCCGACGATCGGCCAGCTCCTGAACACCCCGGCGGCACTCGAATTCGCCGCCTTCTTCAGCCCCAACGGCTGGGCCTACGTGGTCGGCGAGGTGTTCTTCATCATCATCTTCACCTACTTCTACACCGCCGTCACCTTCAACCCGGTCGACCAGGCCGACAACCTGAAGAAATACGGCGGCTTCATCCCCGGCGTCCGTCCCGGGCGCCCGACCGCCGAGTACCTCGACCGGATCCTCTCGCGGCTGACCTTCCCGGGCGCCCTCTACCTGGGCGCTGTGGCGGCGCTGCCGACGATCCTGATCAGCCAGACCTCGGCCAACTTCTTCTTCGGCGGCACCTCGATTCTGATCGTCATCGGCGTAGCTCTAGATACGGTCAAGCAACTGGAGGCTCAATTGATGATGAGAAACTACGAGGGGTTCCTTAAATAGGACCTACTCAGGCGCGGCCGCTGCAAACCGGCGCATCTCGGGGTCTTCGGTCGTCCGGATCGGGTCACGCACGAAAGTGCGCTCCCCTCACCGGCCTCCCTGCATCCCCCGACCTGCTTGGTTTTCACGGCCGTTCTAACTTCCACTTATGAATGAGCTGAATCTCGTACTTCTCGGCCCGCCCGGATCCGGCAAGGGCACGCAGGGGGAGCGGTTGCAGGAAGAGCTGCGGCTGCCCTACTACGCGACCGGCGACATCCTGCGGGCGGCGGTGCGCGACGAGACCGAGCTGGGCCGGGCGGCGAAGGAGTACATGGACCGCGGCGACCTTGTGCCCGACGGGGTGATCGTCGGCGCGATCGCCGAGCGGATCGACTCCGCCGAGGCGGCCGACGGCTTCATCCTCGACGGCTTCCCCCGCACGGTGTCGCAGGCCGAGGCGCTGGCGGCGAAGCTCGGCGAGCTCGGCCGGGAGCTGACAGCGGTGCTGCTGATCGACGCCGGCGACGACGAGGTGATGCGCAGGCTCGGCGGCCGACGCACCTGCGTCGAGAACGGCCACGTCTTCCACGTCGAGTTCAACCCGGCGGCGAAGGAGGGCGTCTGCGACCTCGACGGCAGCGAGCTGGTCGTCCGCGACGACGACAAGCCCGAGGTGATCCGCCACCGGCTCGATACCTACCACGAGAAGACCGAGCCGCTGATCGAGCTCTACGACCACCAGAGCCTGCTGCGGCGGATCGACGGCGCCGCCGCTCCCGACGCCGTGACGGACGAGCTGCGCCGCGTCCTCGCGACCCTGAAGCTGGAAGCCGACGAGGCGATCTAGGCCGGCGTGGGAGGGCGGCTAGCGTGTACCGGATGATCGTCAGGAAGACCCCGGAGCAGGTCGAGAGCATGGCCGCCTCCGGCCGGGTGCTGGTCCGCTGCCTGCGGATGCTCGCCGCCAAGGCCCGGGCCGGCGTCACCACCAAGGAGCTGGACACCGCGGCGGAGAGGTTCATCCGCTCGCAGGGCGCCGAGCCGGCCTTCAAGGGCTACCGGGGCTTCCCCGGCTCGATCTGCACCTCGCCGAACTCGATGGTCGTACACGGAATCCCCGGGCCGTACGAGCTGCGGCGCGGCGACGTGCTCTCGATCGACGTCGGCGTGGTCAAGGACGGTTGGGTCGCCGACGCGGCGATCACGGTCCCGATCGGCGGCGTCGACCCCGGCGCCCGCAAGCTGCTCGACGTGACCAGGGCGGCGCTGCTCGCCGGCACCGAGCAGATGCGGCCCGGCAACCACCTCGGCGACGTCTCGGCGGCGATCCAGCGCGCGGTCGAGATCGAGGGCCTCTCGATCATCCGCACCCTGGTCGGTCACGGGATCGGCCGCGACATGCACGAGGACCCGCAGGTGCCGAACTTCGGCGAGCCGGGGAAGGGCCCGGAGCTCGAGGTCGGGACCGTGCTGGCGGTCGAGCCGATGGTCAACGCCGGCGGGCCGCTGGTGCGGATGGGCGACGACGGCTGGGCCGTCTACTCCCAGGACGGCTCCCTGGCCGCCCATTTCGAGTTCACGATCGCCGTCACCGAGGACGGCCCGCGGATCCTCACCCCCTGGCACGAAGACGAGTAGGCGAGGCGGGGAGGCCGGTGTGCCTCTGCGGGAATTGACCACCGCGGCTTTGCCGCGGTGGAACCTGGAGCGCGGCTGCGCCGCGCAGCCACGAGATTGCATTTCGCCGCTTCGCGACATTCCCGCAGAGGCACACCGGCCTCCCCGCACCGGCGCTCGCGGCTGCCAGGGCGCCAAGTGCCAGTGCGAAAGCTGGTGGACGGGGGGAGAGATTCGGGCGCTCAGCGCTTGGGTATGCGTGCGATTCAGCCACCATGCGAAGAACAGGATGCGTCAGTACGGCTTCTCCCAGGAGGACATCCGGGCATTTGTCGTGCCCGAGAATCGTTGCGGTGCGGACCCAGACGGGAATCCGTTCTATGTCGGCGAGATCCGGGGTCTCCGAGTTCGCCTGGTGTTGGCCCTGGACGACATGAGCACGGTGATCACCCTTTACCCTAGGAAGCGATGATGCGAGCTGACTACGAGACTAGGACCGACACCATCGAAATCGAGCTGGAGACGGTGGACCGGCTCGATCACGGCGTGCCCGTTGAAGATGGCGCGACTATCGTCCACTTTGTGGACGACCGGCCTGTGCTGATCGACGTCATCGGCACCCGCAAGCACGATTTCGAGAAGCCGCTCCGGGCCGTGGCCGAGCGCTATGGCCTGGACGCGGAAGCGCTAATTGCGATCTCGAAGGCAGCGATCGCCGCGCCTGACCGGCCGGTGCGGCTAGAGGTCGGCGCCCGCATCGCCGCCTGAGCTGCCGACCTCAGCTCATCAGCCGTTCCGTGCTTCGGGGCCGTGTAGAGGTGGGTGGGTGAGGCCCCCGAGGGCCTCACCCACCCACCCCGACAACCGCCCAAAGCGCCTCCCCTGCTATCTTTCCCGTTCGGCCCAGAGGGCCGTTTGTGCCTGCCTGTCCGATTCATGGGACGTGCGGGAGTCCTGTATTCGAGACGACACCGGAGCGATGAAGGTCCGAGCTTCCGTAAAGCCGATGTGCGAAAAGTGCAAGGTGATCCGCCGCAACGGCGCGGTCCTCGTGATCTGCTCGAACCCGCGTCACAAGCAGCGGCAGGGCTGAGTCGATGGCACGGATCGCGGGGGTCAACATCCCGGTCAGCAAGCGGGCCGAAATCGGCCTCACCTACATCTTCGGCATCGGCCGCTCGACCGCGCAGGAGATTCTCGCGGAGACGAAAGTCGACCCGGACAGGCCGGTCAAGGACCTGACCGAGGACGAGGTCGTGAAGCTGCGCGAGGCCGTCGAGCGGCGCGAGGTCGAGGGCGATCTGCGGCGCGAGCGCTCCCAGGACGTCAAACGGCTGATGGAGATCGGCTCCTACCGGGGCCTGCGCCATCGTCGCGGCCTGCCGGTCCGGGGCCAGCGGACGAAGACCAACGCGCGCGGCCGCAAGGGCCCGCGCCGGATGAGCGTCGCCGGCAGGCGCAAGTAGGAGAGCGCAAGTGGCCGCAGCGAGAAAACCCGCCAAAGGGCGCGCCCGGCGCCGGACGAAGAAGAACATCTCCTACGGCCAGGCACACATCAAGACTTCCTTCAACAACACGATCGTCACCCTGACCGACACGCAGGGCAACGTGATCGCCTGGGAGTCGGCCGGCTCGGCGGGCTTCAAAGGCTCACGCAAGTCGACCCCGTTCGCCGCTCAGGTGACCGCCGACGCCGCCGCCAAGAAAGGCATGGAACACGGGCTCGAAAAGGTCGAGGTGTTCGCCAAGGGCGCCGGCTCGGGCCGCGAGACGGCGATCCGCTCGCTACAGGCCGCCGGGCTCGACGTGATCACGGTCAAGGACGTCTCCCCGCAGGCCCACAACGGCTGCCGGCCGAAGAAGCGGCGGAGGGTGTAGGCGCATGGCTCGCGATACCTCCCCCCAGTGCAAGCAGTGCCGCCGCGAGGGCCAGAAGCTGTTCCTCAAGGGCGAGCGCTGCTTCACCGACAAGTGCGGCGTCGAGCGCCGCTCCTACCCGCCCGGCGAGCACGGTCGCGGCCGCATGCGGCAGTCCGAGTACCGGGTCCAGCTGCGCGAGAAGCAGAAGACGCGCCGCTACTACCAGGTGCTCGAGAGCCAGTTCCGCGCCTACTACGACAAGGCCTCGCGGCAGGACGGCGTCACCGGCGAGAACCTGCTGCGGCTGCTCGAGTCCCGCCTCGACAACGTCCTCGTGCGGCTCGGCTTCGCCGCCTCCCGGCGCCAGGCCCGCCAGCTCGTCCGCCACGGCCACTGGATGGTCAACGGCCGCCGGGTCGACGTGCCCTCCTACCAGGTGCGCCCCGAGGACGTGATCTCGATCAAGTCCGGCTCCGCCGCCTCGGACACGATCCGCAAGGCGACCGAGTTGATCTCGACCGTTCCGGCCTGGCTCCAGGCCGACCACGATTCGCTTACCGCCAAGATCCTGCGCTACCCGGAGCGCGCAGAGATCTCGGCGCCGGTGCAGGAGCAGCTGATCGTCGAGCTGTACTCCAAGTAGTCCGGACCCGATTTCTGAACACGCATACGCAAGGAACTCATGACCACTGACTTTCAGGTCCCTCGCATCACCGCAGAGAAAGCCGACGACCGTCGCGGCACGTTCACGATCGAGCCGCTCGACAAGGGCTTCGGCTACACGTTCGGCAACAGCCTGCGCCGCGTCCTGCTCTCCTCGCTGGGCGGCGCCGCCGTCACCAGCGTCCGCATCGAGGGCGTCGCGCACGAGTTCTCCAGCGTGCCGGGCGTCAAGGAGGACGTAACCGACATCGTCCTCAACCTCAAGGACCTCGTCGTCCGCATGCACACCGACGCCGACGAGGTCGAGGCGCCGCTCGTCGCCACCGGCCCGGGCGAGGTCAAGGCGAAGGACATCGACCTTCCCTCCGGGGTGGAGATCCTCAACCCCGACGCGCCGATCGCGACGCTGGAGAAGAAAACCAAGCTCGAGGTCTACCTGACGATCGGCCGCGGCCGCGGCTACTCGCCGGCCGAAGAGAACAAGTCCGACGACCAGCCGATCGGCGTGATCCCGATCGACTCGATCTTCTCGCCGATCCGCCGGGCCTCCTACGCGGTCGCGACCGCCCGCGTCGGCCAGCGGACCGATTTCGACAAGCTCACCCTCGAGCTGGAGACCGACGGCTCGATCGAGCCCGCGGCCGCCCTGCGCGAGGCTTCGGAGATCCTGATCAAGACGCTGGCGATCTTCACCGACGCCGAGCGGGTCGAAGAGCTGACCGCGCGCGATTCGATCGCGGCGCTGCCGCCCGACGGTCTCGCCGGTGGCAGCAGCAGCGAAGTCGCCGCCGCCGTCGCCGCCAGCAACGGCCTCGACGAGATCCTGATCGAGGAGCTGGAGCTGGGCGTGCGCTCCTACAACTGCCTCAAGCGGGCCGGCGTACAGACCGTCGGCGACCTGGTTCGCAAGACCCGCTCGGAGCTGAACGCGATCCCCAACTTCGGCTCGAAGTCGATCGAGGAAGTGATCGAGACCCTGCGCGCGCGCGGTCTCGACCTGCAACAGGACTAGGGACGGCGAGAGCGGAGCGAGAGAGCCGATGCGTCACCGCAAGAAGCGCAACAAGCTGAGCCGCGACGCGTCGCACCGGGAGTCGCTGCTCTCGAACCTCTCCAAGCAGCTGATCGAGCACGAGCGGATCAAGACCAGCCAGGCGAAGGCGAAGGCGGTCAAGCCCGAGGTCGAGCAGCTGATCACGCTCGCCAAGCGCGGCGACCTGCACGCACGGCGGCAGGCGCTGGCGACGCTGCACAACGACAAGTTTGTGGTGCACAAGCTGTTCGAGGAGGTCGCGCCGCGCTACGTGGAGCGGCCCGGCGGGTACACCCGCATCGTCAAGCTCGGGCCGCGGCGGTCGGACTCGACCGAGATGGTCTATCTCGAGCTCGTCTGAGTCTTATATCAGGCGCTTGTCGGCCAGCGCATCCGACATTGACCACACCAGGGTGGGGTCAATGTCGGCTACGTGTAGCTGACCGACTTCAGGTAGAGGCCGTGGGGTGGAGCCGTGTCGCCGGCGGCTGAGCGCGGAGCGCCCGCGAGTAGCTCATGGAAGCTTTTGGGGGCCCTGCGGCCCCCGGATGCTTCCATCATCGTGCCGACGAGGATTCGGACCATGTTTCGCATGAAGGCGTCTGCCGTGATGCGGAAGGTGAGGATGTCGTCCTCTCGCTCCCAGGAGGCGGCGAGGATGTCTCGGTCGAAGCGGACGTGGTCGGTTTGGGTTGGCGTGAAGGCGGTGAAGTCGTGGTTGCCGGGGAGGGCTGCTGCGCAGGCTTCCAGGGCTTCCAGATCGATGCGGTGGGGCCACCAGAGGGCGCGGCCCTGCTCGAAGGGGCTCGGGGCGGAGCGGGCTAGGACGCGGTAGCGGTAGCTGCGCGACTTGGCGCTGTGCCGTGCGTCGAAGCCGTCTTCGACTGCCGTGGCGGCGGTGACGGCGATGTCGTCGGGACCGACCCCATTGAGCCGCCGAGCCAGATCCTCCCGGATCTCGGCCGAGGTGACGAAGCTCGCGACCTGCCCCAGCGCATGCACCCCGGCATCGGTCCGCCCCGCCACCGTCAGCTGCACGGGCTCGCGCAGCACCGTGGCCAAAGCCGCCTCCAGCTCCCCCTGAACGGTCCGCAACCCAGGCTGAGCCGCCCAGCCACGAAAGTCAGCTCCGTCGTATTCAAGGTCCAGCCGCACCGTGCTCACGGCCCGCAGTATGCCCACGTGTAGGCGAGCCTTGGCGAAAACCCCAGCGCCCACCCGGACACCCCCTTCCCCCGGCCCGCCGGACTCGACACCTAGAATCGACCGTGTGCGTGTCCTGCTGACCAACGACGACGGCATCTCCGCCCCCGGCCTCCAGGCGGCCCGCCGCGCGCTGCGCGCGCTGGACGGCGTCGAGGTCGAGGTGATCGCCCCCGACTCGAACCGCAGCGCGACCGCGCGCAGCATCACGACCCGCTCGCCGCTGACCGTCGAGGAGGTCGAGTTCGGCGACGGGGACCGGGGGTTCGCCACCGACGGGACGCCGGTCGACTGCGTGCGGTTCGCCGAGCTGGGGCTGGTCGGGAACCGCCCGGACCTGATCGTCTCCGGGATCAACCACGGCGCCAACCTCGGCGACGACATCACCTATTCGGGCACCGTCGCCGCCGCCTTCGAGGGGATCGTGCTCGGCATCCCCGCGGTGGCGATCTCCCAGCAGTCCGCGGGCGGCGGCATGGGCTACGTCAGCGGCAGCTTCGACTTCGCCGTCGCCGCCGCCTTCCTCGGCCAGCTGGTCGGCAAGCTGATCGCCGAGCCGATGCCGCCGGAGACGCTGATCAACGTCAACTGCCCCGCCGGCGAACCGACCGGGGTCGAGGTGACGAAGCTCGGCAAGCGCGTCTACAACGACGAGCTGAAGCTCGTCTCCGAGGACGAGAGCGGGCGGCGCCATTACGAGATCTACGGCTGGCAGCCGGGCTTCGAGGAGACCGCGGGGACCGACCTGCTGGCGGTCTCCGAGGGCCGGGTCGCGGTCACCCCGATCCACTTCGACCTGACCGACCACGGCGGACTCGAGCGGCTGCGCGGCTGGGGCTTCGAGGAGATGCTGGCGGCGAGTGCACCGGCGGCGTGAGCGTCACCGATCCGGCGAAGCGGGCGGCGGAGCTGCGGCGTGAGCTGGAGTTCCACAACCACCGCTACTACGTCCTCGACGACCCGGTCATCGACGACGATGAATACGATGCGCTGCTCGACGAGCTGCGGGCGATCGAGGCCGAGCGCCCGCAGCTGCGCAGGCCCGACTCGCCGACCCGGCGGGTCGGGGCGCCGCCGCTGGAGCGCTTCGCCGAGGTCGAGCACGCCGAGCCGATGCTCTCGCTGGCAAACGCCCGCAGCGAGGAGGAGCTGCGCGCCTGGGAGATGCGCATCCGCAATCACCTGAAGCGGCTCGACATCAGCGCTTCGCAGTTCAGCTACACGACCGAGCCGAAGATCGACGGCCTGGCGATCTCGCTGACCTACGAGGCGGGGGTCTTCGTCTGCGGCGCCACCCGCGGCGACGGCCGGGCCGGCGAGGACGTGACCCAGAACCTGCGGACGATCGGGGCGATCCCGCTGAGCATCTCCGGCGCGCCGGAGCTGGTCGAGGTGCGGGGCGAGGTCTACCTGCCGATCGCCGCCTTCAAGGCGCTGAACGAGCGCCGCGCCGAGGCGGGCGAACCGACCTTCGCCAACCCGCGCAACTCGGCCGCCGGCTCGATCCGCCAGCTCGACCCGGCGCTGGCCGCCGAACGGCCGCTGTCGGTCTGGGTCTACGGGATCGGCGCCGCCCGCGGGCTCGACCTCGCCACCCACGGCGAGGAGATCGCCTGGCTGCGCGCGTGCGGCTTCAAGGTCAACCCGGACACCGGTCGTCACGGGGACATCGACTCGGTGGTCGAGCGCTGCCGCTGGTGGGAGGAGCGGCGCGAGTCGCTCGACTACGAGATCGACGGCGTCGTGGTCAAGGTCGACGAGCGGGCGATCTGGCGCGAGCTGGGCGTGGTCGGGCGCGAGCCGCGCTGGGCGATCGCCTGGAAGTTCGCGCCGACCACGGCGACGACGAAGCTGCGCAAGGTCGTCTGGAACGTCGGCCGCACCGGCCACCTGGTGCCGTTCGCGATGCTCGAGCCGGTCCACGTCGGCGGCGTCACCGTCTCCACCGCGACCCTGCACAACGAGGAGGACCTGGCGCGCAAGGACGTCCGGGCCGGCGACGAGGTGGTGGTGATGCGGGCCGGCGACGTGATCCCGCAGGTGGTCGCGCCGATGACGCAGCGGCGCAAGGGCAGCCCGCGCAAGCCGAAGCCGCCGAGGAAGTGCCCCGCCTGCGGTACGCCGACGGTGAAGCCGGGGGGCGCAGTGTTCACCGTCTGCCCGAACAAATCGGGCTGCCCGGGCCAGTCCTTCCAGCACGTCAAGCACTTCGTCAGCCGCGGCGCGATGGACATCGAGGGGCTGGGGGAAGAGCTGGCGCTCAACTTCCTCCGGGACGAGCTGATCGAAGACGTCGCCGACATCTACGAGTTGCGCGGGCAGGATCTGATCGGCCGGAAGGTCGGTGGGAAGAGCTTCAAGGAAAAATCTGCCCGCAACCTCGTTGCGGCGATCGACGCCTCGCGCTCGCGGCCCTTCAAACGGGTCCTCTACGCGCTGGGGCTGCCCGGTGTCGGCCACGTCACCGCGGAGGCGCTGGCCGACCACTTCGGCTCGATCGAGGCTCTGCGCGAGGCCGACCCGGAGCGGATCGAGGAGGTCGAGGGAGTGGGCCCGATCATGGCGGTGCAGATCGCCGAGTCGCTGGCCGACGAGCCGACCTGGCAGCTGGTCGAGAAGCTGCGCGAGAAGGGGCTGCGGCTCGAGCAGGACGCCTCCGAACGGCGCGCCGAGGGCGGCCCGCTGGAGGGCAGGACGCTGGTCCTCACCGGCACCCTGCCGGAGCTGACCCGCGAGGAGGCGGCGGCGCTGATCAAGGCGGCGGGCGGCAAGGTCGTCAACTCGGTCTCGAAGAAGACCGACTACGTCGTCGCCGGCGAGAGCCCCGGGTCGAAGCTGGCGAAGGCCGAGAAACTGGAGACGGCGATCCTCGACGAAGCGGGCCTGCTTGCCTTGCTCGGGTCGTAGATGGCGAATTGATGACCCTATAGGCATCAAAAATCGCCATTGGCGCTTCAGTAGGAGGCTACGGCGGCGGCTATCTGGTCCTGCTCGTAGTGGGCCTGGTAGAGGTCGCCGACGCTGCCCATCAGGATCGAGAAGGCCATCGTCTTGCCATCGCGGTTGAAGCAGTAGCCGGAGAGGTTGCTGACCCCGGTCAGGGTGCCGGTCTTGGTCCGGCAGCGGCCGTAGGCGGCGGTGCCGTGCATGCGGGAGGCGACGGTGCCGGTGTGGCCGGCCAGGGCGAGGTCGCCGGTGAACTGCTCGCCGATCGGGCTTTCGCGCATCGCCAGCAGCAGGCTGACGACCTGCCGGGGCGAGGCGCGGTTGGAGCGGGTCAGGCCGGAGCCGTCGACCGCCTGCACGCCGGAGCCGTGGGCGCGGGCGAAGCGCTCGACCACGTCGGTCCCGGCGCGGGTGCTGCCGGCCCCGCCGAAGCGCGAGCCGAGCAGCTTGAGCAGCATCTCGGCGAAGAAGTTGTCGGAGTAGACGTCGGTCGTCTGGACGAGCTGGGCCATGGTCGGCGATTGCACCGTGGCCAGGGTCGCCGCGCCGGCCGGGGTCGCCCGGCGGGCGACCGCGGTGCGGATCGCGATGCCGGCGCCGCGGATCGCCCGGGCGAGCTTCGCCGCCGCCAGCTTCGCCGGGTCGGAGGCGAAGCTGCTCGCGGTCGCGGTGCTGTAGCCGGAGTTGAAGTCGAGGCCGGAGAGCGGGCCGATGTAGGGGCTGGTCGCGTAGCCGGAGTCGGCGACCCCGCGCAGCCGGTCGAAGACGCCGTCGTCGGCGTAGAGGCGGCCGCTGACGGCGCGCACCCCGGCGGCCCGCAGCTGGGCCTTCAGCGCGAACAGGTTGGTGCCGACGCCGCCGAGGTAGCGGTCGTAGAAGGCGGGGGAGCCGAGCGCCGGGTCGCCGCCGCCCTGCAGGTAGAGGCTGCCGTGCAGGACGCCCTGCCGGTCGACGCTGCCGTCGCTCAGCAGCCTGGTCTCGATCCGGTATTCGGGCCCGAAGCGGCTGAGCGCCGTCGAGGTCGTGAACAGCTTCGTGTTCGAGGCCAGCGGCCGGGGCCGGTTCGCGGCCCGCGCGCAGACGACCTGCCCGCTGTCGGCATCGACCACCAGCAGCCCACTGGCGCCACCGCCACCGCTGATCAACCGACCCCGCAGCTGGTCGCAGAAGCTGCTGGCGCCGGCGCTCGCCGGCAGGAAGAACCCAGCCAGCGCAACCAAGACGATTGCAGCTCGTCTCATAGGAGATAGCAACACGCGAACAAGGCAAGGTAGCGGCATCGGCGCTCGAGCGGCCGGGGGAGGGGGTGTCCCGGCGGCAGCGGCGTCCTCTTTCTCGCCCCGCAAGCTCGGGGGCGACAGCCGCAGCGGCATCTGGCGAGAAACCCAGCAACGCCGGGACACCCCCTCCCCCGGCCACACCACCGCCTCTGGCGAAAAACCCAGCAACGCGGGGACACCCCCTGCCGACGCCCACGACCACGACCACGCCGACCCGCCCGGCCCCTCTGAGATAATCCATGTTTATGGGCAAGGTCGTCGACATCGATCCCGGCACCCGCCGCAAACGGGCCAAGGGTCGGAAGCGGCCCTCGAAGACCGCCCTGGTGCTCGGCGGCGGCGGCTTCACCGGCGGCGTCTACGAGATCGGCGCCCTGCGCGCCCTCGACCTGCTGGCGGTCAACAGCACCGTCAACAACTTCGACGTCTACGTCGGCACCAGCGCCGGCTCGCTCGTCGCGACGATGCTCGCCAACGGCGTCACCCCCGACGAGATGATGCAGGTGATCAACCGGCAGGTGCCCTCCGGCCTCGCGGACCTCGACCTCGACAAAGCCCTCAAGTTCAACTACCTCGGCTTCCTGCAGAAAGCGGCGATGCTGCCGCTGCGCACGGTCGAGCTGCTGCGCCGCCTGGTGCAGATGGGCGACTTCTCGGCGATCGACATCGGCGTCGGCCTCGCCGAGGCGCTGCCGACCGGCCTCTACTCGAACGGCGGGATCGGCGACTACGTCGAGCAGGCGCTCGAAGGGGCCGGCCGGGTCAACGACTTCCGCCTGCTCGACCAGGAGCTGTACCTGACCGCCACCGACCTCGATACCTGCGAGCGGCTGGTCTTCGGCGAGCCGGGCTGGGACGACGTGCCGATCTCCAAGGCGGTCGAGTGCTCGACCGCGCTGCCGGTCGTCTACAAGCCGGTCGACCTGAAGGGCCGCCAGCTGGTCGACGGCGGCATCCGCTCGACCACCAACGTCGACATCGCGGTCGAGAAGGGCGCCAAGTTCATCGTCGTCGTCAACCCGCTCGTTCCCTATGTCAACGACTTCGAGCAGACGATCCCGACCGTCTTCGGCACCCGGGTGCGGAGGGTCGCCGACATGGGCCTGCCGGCGATCGCCAACCAGGCCTTCCGCCTGATCGCCCACGCGCGGCTGCACGAGGCGGTCGCCCAGTGGGAGGAGAGGTACCGGGGCGTCGACATCATCCTGGTCGAGCCCGAGCCCACCGACGAGCTGATGTTCGGCACCCCGATCATGGACTACTCGCGGCGCCTGCAGATCGGTCGCCACGGCTTCGAGTCGGTCACCGCCACCCTCGCCCAGGACTACGACCGCTACAAGGAGATCGCCGAGCGCCACGGGCTGGAGATCTCCGAGCGCCGCGTCCGCCGCGCGGTCGAGCGCGCCTCCGAGGAGGAGCCCGAGCAGACCTCGGCCTGGCGGCGGGTGCTCGGGCAGACGACCGCTGGGCTGCTGCCCGGCGAAGCCTCCGAATAGCCGCGCGCGGTGCGCAGCCCACGACGCGCTGGGCGCCGAGCGCCGCTCAGCCGACGTAGAGCTGCTCGATCTCGTCCTGGTGCTTGTCGGCGACGACCGCCCGCTTCACCTTCAGGGTGGGGGTCAGCTCGCCGCTTTCCTGTGAGAGGTCCTCGGGGAGGATCGCGATCCTCTTCACCTGCTCGACCCGGGCGAATTTCTCGTTCACCTTCGCCAGATGGGCCTCGATCGCCGCGCGCACCTCACCGTCGGCGGCCAGCTGCGCCGGGTCCTCGGGCAGGCCGTGCTCGCCGGCGTAGGCGACCGCTTCCTCCGGATCGAGGGTGACCAGGGCCACCAGGTAGGGGCGGCGGTCGCCGACCACGACGCACTGCGAGACGAGCGGGTGCTGCTTGATCTCGCTCTCGAGGTTGGCCGGGGTGATGTTCTTGCCGCCGGCGGTGATGATGATGTCCTTCTTGCGGCCGGTGATGCGGATGAAGCCGTCGGGGTCGATCGCGCCGAGGTCGCCGGTGTGCAGCCAGCCGTCGACGATCGTCTCGCGGGTCGCCTCCTCGTTCTTGTAGTAGCCCTGGAAGACGTTCGGTCCCTTGACCAGGATCTCGCCGTCCGCGGCGATCCTCACCTCGCAGCCGGGGAAGGGCTTGCCGATCGTGCCGATCTTGAAGTCCTCGGGGGTCGAGATCGTCGCCGCGGTCGAGGTCTCGGTCATCCCCCAGCCCTCGAGCACCAGCACGCCGGCGGCGTCGAAGAAGCGCAGGATGTCGGGGCTGATCGGCGCCGCACCGGAGACGGCGAGGCGCAGCTTGCCGCCGAACAGGCCGCGGATCTTCGACAGCACCTGCTTGTCGGCGAACTCGTACTGCTTGCGCAGCAGGAAGCCCGGTTGGCGGCCCTGCCGCTCCAGCTCCCGCACCCTGCCGCCGACCCGGATCGACCAGTCGAAGACCGCCCTTTTCAGGCCGCCCTCTTTCTCCATCGTGCTGGTCGCCATCGTGTAGATCTTCTCGAAGATCCGCGGCACCGAGGGGAAGTAGGTCGGCCTCAGCTCGGCCAGGTCGGGCATGATCTTCAGCGGGTCGCGCTCCCAGTAGGCGATCGTCGCGCCGAGGTCGAAGCTGCCGAGCTGGATCAGCAGGGCGAAGGAGTGGGCGAGCGGGAGGTAGAGGTAGGTGAGGTCTTCGGGCTCGATCGTGCTCGTCTCGTTGACCATGTCGAGCATCGAGCGGTAGTTGCCGTGGGTGATCACGCAGCCCTTCGGCGGCCCGGTCGTCCCCGACGTGTAGATGAAGGTGCAGACGTCGTCGGGGCCGACGGCGCGCCAGCGCCGCTCCCACTCCGATGCGTCCCGGCCGGCGCCGCGGGCGGCGAGGTCCTGCATCGAGATCGCGCCGTCGCCGGCGCCGGTGATCCGCACGACCTGCTCGAGCAGCGGCAGCTTGTCGCGGACCGCGCGGATCTTCTCGAGCTGCTCGTCGTCCTCGACGACGACGACCTTGGCGTCGGAGTTCTCGAGCACGTACTGGCACTCCTGCGGCGAGTTGGTCTGGTAGATCGGCACGACGATGGCGCCGATCGAGAGCGCGGCGAAGTCGAAGTAGGTCCACTCGGGGCGGGTGTTGGCGAGGATCGAGACCTTCTCGCCAGGCTCGACGCCGAGGTCGATCAGGCCGAGGGCGAGCGAGCGGACCGTCTCCTCGACCTCCCGGAAGCTGCGCGAGACCCACTCCCCGCCGTCCTTGTAGACGATCGCCCGCGTGTCTCCGTAGAGCTGCGCGGCACGCGGCAAGAGGTCCGCGAGCGTGGCCGATTTGGTTCCCCGCTCCTCCACCGCGGGGAGTCTAGTCGACCGCAGTTTGCGGTTAAGCCGCCTGCGCCCCGCTTTCCTCGCGCGGCAACGACGACTGCCGGAGGGAGCTGCGGAAGAGGGACTTGTCGATGCGTCCGTGGAAGATCGGCACGTGCATCTCGACGCACTTGCCGATCACCTCCTGCCGTTTCATCTGCAGCTCCTCGGCAAGCTCGGACGGGGTGAGGTGATTGGCCACGCGGACCTCCCAGGTGGTCGATTGCGGGACCCCCCATATTTATCCTCGCCGGCGGACGTGTCAACCGCGTTTCGTCGCATATTGCGGGCCCGGAAGCGCCGATCGCGATAATGCCGGGGTGTCCGAAGCCGCCGCAACCCCGCTGCCGCGCCGCGGCCGCATCCGGGTGATCCTGATCCTCGCGCTGGCGCTCGTCGCGCTCGGCTACGCGCTGGTCGGGCTCTCGACCAGGAAGGCGGGCCGCGAAGTCGTCAAGGTCGAAGGCCTCGAGACCGCGCAGTCGACCTTCGGCGGGGTCGAGCAGGAAGGCGACCGGCTCGGCTCGCCCGGCGCGCCGGTCTCGATCCAGGTCTTCAACGACCTCCAGTGCGGCGACTGCCGCGCCAACTTCGTCGAAACGATCCCGCCGCTGGTCGAGAACCAGGTCCGGCCGGGCAGCGTGCAGCTGCTGATGCGCCACTACTCGATCGCCGAAAATCCGCTCGAGCTGGGATTCTTCGGGGCCGAAGCCGCTGCCCGGCAGGGCTACGGCTGGCAGTACGCCTACCTCTTCTTCTACAACCAGGACGAGGCGAAGCGGCTCGGGATCGACAACGAGTTCCTCGAATCGCTGGCCGCCTCGATCGGCGAACTCGACGTCCCCGAATGGCGCGAATACCTCGACGGCCAGGGCGGCTCCGACGGCGCGATCGCGAACAAGCTCGAAGCCGACGAAAAGGAGGGCACGAGCCTCGGCATCCGCACCCGGACGGCGATGATCGTCAACGGCCCGGGAGGGACCCGGACCCTGCAGGACGGCCCGGGCCTGGAGCAGATCGAAGCGGCGATCGAAGCGGTTCGCTGAGCTCGGCAGGACCGGGGGGAGCCGCGGGGAGCGAGAGAGCCCGATCTCGTGCGTAGTTTTCGCTTGAAATGGCGGAAACTCGGCCGTCCATCCTGTAGCCTGTTCCGTGCATGTTCCAAGATCTCCCTGCCTGGATCGGGGCGGCACCGTGACCCCCCGCTTCGACGACCGGCCCCACCTCGTCTTCTGGGAGATGACCAAGGCATGCCTCCTCGCCTGCTTCCACTGCCGTGCCGAGGCGCAGCGCACCGCTGCCCCGGGTGAGCTCTCCACCGCCGAGGGGGCTGCCTTCATCGAGGAGCTCGCAAGCCTGGGGAGGCCGCGTCCGATCCTCATCCTCACCGGGGGAGACTGCCTGCTTCGAGCTGACATCACCACCCTGGTCGCTCACGCCCGCTCCCTCGATCTTCCCGTAGCCATCGCTCCCTCGGTCACGCCCCAGCTGACGCCCGCGATCCTCACGGAGCTCCATGGCCTCGGGGTCAAGATGGCCTCGCTCTCCCTCGACGGAGCGGAAGCCTCGACGCACGAGGGGATCCGAGGAATACCCGGGCACTTCGAGGCCACCCTTGACGCCATCGCTCTTCTCCAGCGCCACGGTTTCCGGGTGCAGATCAATACCACGGTGATGCGCCGCAACCTTGACGAGATTGCCGACATCGCCGCGCTCCTCCAGCGGGCCGACGTCGACGTCTGGGAGGTCTTCTTCCTCATCAATGTGGGGCGGGGGGTCGACGCCGAGGCTCTCGACCCCCGCACCAACTGGGAGGTCTGTCACCTCCTCGTCGATGCCGCCCAGTACGGCTTTGTCGTGCGCACCGTCGAGGCGCCGTTCTTCCGCCGCACCGTTGCCGAGCGCAAGCGGGCGAATACCGGGGACCCGGAGACGGAGTTCGGGCTGGGGGAGACCTACGCGACGCTGCGCCACCGGCTTCGAGCCCAGCTGGGAGCGCCGACGGCGCCACTCCACGCTCCCTCGGTGGCGACGCGCGATGGCAAGGGGGTGGCGTTTGTCGCCCACAACGGCGATGTCTACCCCTCGGGATTCCTCCCCCTGCGGCTCGGCAACGTCCGCGACCAGAGCTTCATCTCGATCTATCGCGACCATCCGCTGCTGCGATCGATCCGCGACGCTGACTTCTCCGGTCACTGCGGCATCTGTGACTACCGCGATCTCTGCGGCGGATCGCGCGCTCGCGCCTATGCGAGCAGTGGAGACGCTCTCGGCGAGGATCCCGGCTGCGTCCACACCCTGATCGACCGACGGCAAGGCGCTCGTCGGGAGCATTTGGCCGAGGGTGCGCTGCCAGCGGCAGAAATGTAGCCTCCCCGCAGCCAACTGTACTCGCACGGCAAGTACATAGCGTCGCGCCCGATGGGTACAATGCTGCCGTGCCGCTCAACCCCTTCATCTGGGAGTACGCGATCGAGGATGGAGTTCCTCGCGAGTCCTTTGCACGAGAAACCGCCCTGCAGCTCAAGGCGGGCACGCACGTCGCCCTGTTTGGACCGCGGGGCACCGGCAAGACCAGCTTTACCCTCGAACTTCGCCGCGAGCTTGGACGCGACCATGAGGCGGACGCGCCGCCGTGGCAAATGCTGCGTATCGACCTCCGCCGGGCGATCAGCCTTCCTGCGTTCATCGGCGCGATCAGGAACGCCTTGGACAGGCACCCAGCCGGCCAGCTTCGCCGCCGCACGGGCGACGCTTGGAGGCGTTTGGAGAAGAGCATCGGGATCAACCTCGGCGTCGTCGCGGCCGGCGTCCGCAGTGGAGGGCGGCAGGCGCTCAATGAGGCCGAGATCCTGCACGATCAGCTCCATGCGCTCACCCAGGCGACCGACCGCCTCGTGATTGTCTTCGATGAGTTCCAGCGGCTCAACAGCTGCCCAGGCGAGCCGCTGAGCATCATCCGATCGGCGCTGATGGAGCCCGAGGCGGGAGGAAAAGTCAGCCTGCTTCTCACCGGAAGCCTGCGCGAGAAGCTCGAACTGATGCTCCACACCGACACCGAGCCGATCTGGGACCAGACCCATGATGTCGCCCTGCCATCGATAGACGCCGAGCCGTTCGCGGCCTTTCTTGAGCATGCCTTCGAGGCCTCCGGCAAGCCGATCGACGAGCGCGCAGCCGATCTCCTGGTCGAATTGACCGATGCACACCCCAAGCGCACTCAGCACCTTGCCTGGCAGACCTGGGAGACCACCGACGACGGCGGACGGGTCGACAGCGACGCCGTGCAGGCTGCCTTCGATCAGCTGCTTTCGACCCGCTCACACAGCACCGATTTCGGCTCGATCGTCGATGGCTTGCTCGCGGGAGAGGACAGCGACGGCAATGGGGCCAAGGCCCTATTCCTGGTGGCAAGCGGCGCCTCCCCCGGCAGCAGGACTGCCCCACCGCGCTACGGGTTGAGTGGGCCCGATGCCGCCAAGCGGGCACTGGAGCGCCTGCGCGCTCGCGGAGTCGTAGAGGGCTTGGGGTCGGACTGGCGGATAGTCGACCCCCTGTTCGCCGAGTGGCTGCGGCGCAACGACCCGCTCGCAATCGAACCGCCAACCTTGCCGGAGAACTGACAAGCGAGCCTCGCAACACGTGGGCAAGTCCGCCTTGACCTTACCCAGCTATGCCATGAGGGTGTCTGACTATGGTGGAGAATACGAAGTGAGAATACTACGTCGAGACCCCGCTCTCTCCGCTCTCTGGCCGCTATACTGACCTTATGGCCAAGCAAGTGACCGCTACTGACGCGAAGGCAAGGATCCTTCGCCTTTTGGACGACGCCGCCGCCGGCGAGGAAATCGAGATCACCAGGCATGGCCGTCCGGTCGCACGCCTCGTACCCGCATCGGGTGCGCGTTCCCTCAAGGGCTCGTTCGAGGGTGTAGCGATGACCGCGGTCGAGGAGGAGGAGCTGTTCTCGACTGGCGAGGCTTGGAACGCCGCTTGAGCCGTGAGCGCGATTCTGCTGGACACCCACGTGGTTCACTGGTGGTCGGCGGAGCCGAAGCGCGTCGGCGCCCGGGCGCGTAGGGCCCTCGAAGATGCGGACGAGCTCGTCGTTGCGGCGATCTCCTGGTACGAGCTGGCGTGGCTGGCGAAGCACGAGCGGATCACCGTGAGCGTTCCGATTCGATCCTGGCTGCAGGGCCTCGCCGCGCAGTTGCGAACGATCGGCGTGACTGCGGCGATCGCGGACACCGCCGTCGCCCTCCCCTCCTCGTTCCCGGGCGATCCTGCCGATCGCCTGATCTACGCCACCGCGATCGAGCACGGCCTGAGGCTCGTGACCAAGGATCGGGGGATTCGCGATCACGATCGACCGCGATCGCTGGTGGTCTGGTAGGCCCCGAGGAACCGATGGCCTACACGATTCGCTGTACATCCTCCCGAGTGGCGACGAAAGGGCCTTGCCGTTATCTTGGGCGAATCGCGCAAGAATTATCCCGCACGGGATAAAAACCCTGTTACGACCGCAAAGCGGCGTATTTTCTCCCGAACGGGAAAATGAGACGTGTCCCGATAGACAGCCCCGAAGACGTTGGCTCACTGATCAGGGCGCGGCGGAAAGAACTCGGCCTCAACCAGACCGAGCTCGCCGGTGTGGCCCGCACCACGCTGCGCTTCGTCAGCGAGCTCGAGCGGGGCAAGACGACCGCCCAGCTCGACGGCGTGCTTCGCGTCCTCGCCGCTCTCGGCATTCAGATCGAAGCGAGCACGCGGTGAGCGACACTCTCGACGTCTACCTTCACGGCGATCGTGCCGGCAGGCTGGAGCGGAGATCCCAGGCGCGGTTGGGCTTCGCCTACGCCGGTGAGTGGGTGGAGGCGGAGCGCCCCCCGATCTCGCTCAGCCTCCCGGTGCGGAAACGCCCGTACGCTCACGATGAGTGCGCACCGTTTTTCGAGGGACTGCTGCCAGAGGGCGACTTTCTCAAGGCGATTTCCCGAACCCTCCACGTCTCGGCGCGCAACCCCTTCCAGCTGCTCGCCGAGATCGGCGGAGAGTGCGCGGGAGCTATCGCGGTTGGACCGGTTGGCGGACCGGTGCCGGGCAAAGCCGAACACCCGCCACGATGGCTCAACGAGAGGCAACTCGGAGGCTTCCTCAGGGACCTCCCGGACCGACCCCTGCTGGGAACGATCGATGAGGAAACCGGCTTCCGGATCTCCCTCGCCGGGGCCCAAGACAAGGTTGGCGTTCTCTTCGACGGGCAGCGGATCGGTCTCAGCCCGGGAAACCCACCCAGCACCCATATCGTCAAGGCGCCGATTCCGGGCGTCGCCGACGCCGTCGCCAACGAGGCCTTCTGCATGATGCTGGCCGCCCACGCAGGCCTCGATGTCGCCCGAGCCGAGCCGCGCGCCGCCGACCGTTGCGAGTACTTGCTCGTCGACCGCTACGACCGCGACGAGGCTTGTAAACCCGACGGACGGTTTCACCAAGAGGACTTCTGCCAAGCGCTCGGGGTCGTTCCCGCCGTCAAGTACGAAAACGAGGGCGGGCCGAATATCGCCGATTGCGCAGAGCTGATACACCGCCATTCCGACGCCCCTGCGCGCGACATCATCGCGTTCCTAGACGCCCTGATCTTCAACTTTCTGATCGGCAACAACGACGCACACTCGAAGAACTACTCGCTGCTGCTCGACGGTCCCGGTGCGATCCGCATGGCGCCGCTCTACGACCTCCTTTCGATCGCCGCGATCAAGGGAGCGAGCCGAGACCTTGCGATGAAATACGGCGGCGAGAAACGGGTGCGGTATCTGCGCCGCCGACACCTTCGGCGCCTGGGGGTCGAACTCGAAGTCAAACCCACCCTGGTGGAGAGCCGGGCCGTGGCGATGATCGAGCGCGTCCTCGCTGCCTCGGAGGATGCGCGCCATTCGCTGCCGATTGATTTCCAGGATCGCCCGGTCCTCGACAGGATCGCCGAGGTCGTTGCAGAGCACTCGGCACGTTTGCGAAAAGCGCTTTCCGAACCCCTGGACGCCAAACCGTCGCAAGCACGCACGAAACCGGTTTGACGAAGAGCGCCAATTTCGGGTCCATTCGCCATCGTTCGCCGAGGTTCGACGAAGATGAATGTCATCGGCCTCGGCCGCTGTTTGAGGTCGCAATCTGCGACCTCAAAGACCTCCAGCGATGCTGTCTTCTCTGCCGAATCGGCCATCCGGGCAGGGTTGCAAACGCACTGGACGTTATTGTCTACTTCGGGGCGTGCCACTCTGCCTCCGGCGACGCCGGGCTCGCGACTGCCCGCCTCGCTGAACATCTGAGCGGCGTTTCAGCTAAGCGGAGCGGTGGCAGCATCACAGGCCGGTAAACGGGTCGGTGCACAAAGGTAAACCGCTGCCTCGCCGAGGGCCGCGCGGCTCTCCGGAGAGGAGGCCAGTGCGCCAAGTGAAGGTAGGAAGCAGACCCATCGTGAATCCGAGCGTCGTAGGCGGCTGATGGGCGTCGCCCGGCTACCGCTTCGCGCGTGGGCAGCACTCTTGGAAGGGTGCCTGCGGCTTCTCCTCTTCGTCCGGAGGAGGAGCGTGAGCGGCGTCGCCGACGCGCTCGCATCCACGCGGAACGAAAACTAACGGGATCGTCTGCAGGGCGTCGAGAAGTGTTCACTCCAACCAAGACTTGCGTACCCTCGCAAATCAGTGACTTCCTGGTCGTATCTCCCAATTTGCGGAATTAGGAGCTGAGCGTTCAGGGAAGTGCTATAGGTTACTGCTTCCACACTGACCACCTTGCGAGTAGCGGCCACAGCTACTGATGGGATGTCGTACATGAGTCGATCAACGGTAGACCCAGACGAAGAGCGGCGAACTCAAATATGCGCGGCTGTGGGACTCGGCTGGCAGATGGCCGAGCTCTTTCACCAGGACCACGCTGACGTCGACCAGGTAGAGCCAACTCCGAGTCCAAGACCCACAGCGACAGAACTGAATCTGCCCGGGGTCGGAAAGCTCGGGCCGAAGGACAGAAACAAACTGCGGGTAGCGCAGCTCTCGCGCGGCCTCAATCTCCTTGCTTCAGCGACCGGGGACGAAGAGCTTAAGAGGCTGAACAACGAGGTTCGCAAAAGCGCGAAGCAGGGGATCGTGCCGAACAACGATTGTGGCCGACTCCACGTCGAACTCCTGAGCGCACTGACGGTAGCCGATTTTCGCCTTGGGAAGGGATACGGCCTTGGCCGGGCCCTGTTCGAGCTCTCGCGCGAATCACCGCTGGGGGATACTCCAGGGTACCGCCAAGCCTTGGAGCGCCGTCTGGCCGAGAAACACCTAGGGAAGCTGATCGCCTGGTGCCTGGATTTAAAGTCAGCCCTTCCCGACCATGCCGGCCAGGCGGTTGCTGGGTCTTTGGAGTACTGGCAGAGCTGGGCGCGCCAGAGACCATGGACACAAATTGAGCATGCCGACTTCGCCCGTCGACTGCGCCGCCAGGGCGAGCGTTGGCGTGCGATCTTGACGGGCGAGAAGGATGCCCGAGACCTGCTGACTACCACCACCTACATCCAGGCAGGTGAGGAGCTTGTTTCAGATGCCGCAGAGGTGACCGTCAGTTTTGTCAAGAGATTCTGGATACTTGTCTCCCTGGTGACCGTCCTCTTGATCGGCGGCCTGGTGGCCATCTTGCTCGGAGGAGTGGTCGGTGGGTTGGCCAGTATTGCCACTGCCCTAGGCATATCTTGGAAAACGGCGTCGCCAACCTTGTCGAAGCTGAGCGCCAAGCTTTCAGGTCCCCTATGGGAGGCTGAGTTGGATGCCGCGATCACGGTCGCAGTGACCGACCCGATAGTGCCTGCTACCTACGTCGCTCCACCCAGCACGGACCAGCCCGTGCCGGTCGCGCGCGCGACCGACGCACGCACGACGCGTGCCGCCGCTCGAGAAGTGTGGAAACGAATCGACCGCGCCACCAAGACGCGGGCGCTCACTGGTCGCAAGCCACTGACGCGCCTGGCCTACCGGTACGCTGGCCTCTGGCGGGGCGGGTCGAAAGCGGCGTTCCTTCCGCATGACATCTATCTCAATCACGTGCAGTCCGCGCTTGAGGCTCGTCTTGCCAGCAAGGAACTTGAAGTGGGCGAGACCAGTCGCGACGAGCTTTTCGCGCAATTCGGCCCGAACGACTGGGAGTGGATCAAGACGGTGGTGGAGGGCGGCCTGCGGACGCTCGAGCGCAAGCACGACTTCGGCGATGACCCCTGCGAACTGCCAATGAAGGAGCGTGTGCGTATTGTGCTGTTTTCCGACTGGGCGACCGGAACGCCGAGGGCCCAGGCCCTTGCACAGCAGATCGAGGGGGCCCTCACAGAGGGCTCGCATGACGAAAGCCACTTGATCCACCTCGGGGACGTGTACTACTGCGGGGAGCCGGACGAGTACCAGCGCCGCTTTCTGAAGTACTGGCCCGCCAGCCAGAGCGAGCCGAAGGCACGATCATGGAACCTCAACGGTAACCACGACATGTATTCGGGCGGGCACGGCTACTTCGGGTTGATCTCGTCAAATGGAGCTTTTAAGCATCAGAACGGAACTAGTTTCTTCCGCATCTTCAACAATCACTGGCAGATCATCGGACTGGACAGCGCTTACGTGGACAATGACTTCGACGAGCGGCAACTGCCGAAACTCAACGAGTGGCTCAGGTCTCCCAAGAGCGATTCGCATGGGTCTGCTTCGGCTCGCAAGACGATCCTGCTGAGCCATCATCAGTTGGGGAGTTCCCGCGCACAGGCCAGTGTTGGACCCGGGATCAGGGAAAAGACCGCCCAGGCATGTAAGGACGAGCTTATACATGCCTGGTTCTGGGGCCATGAGCATCGTGCGTTTGTATATGACGAATATCGTGGCGTGCCTTGTCCCGTTTGCATCGGCAACGGTGGCGTGCCAGAGCTTCGTTCTCACGTCTTCACCTTTACCGGAGCTTTTCAGTTCATCGTGGATTCCGGCAGAAAACTTGCGGCATGGCTGAGGCCGAAGCGGTGGGTATGGGCGCCACGGGTAAAGTTCCAACCGAAAACCCCGAGAGTTGACGGCCAGAGTCTAAAGTGGGAAAAGCTCGGATTTATCGTCATTGACCTCGACGGAGCCAACGGGAAAGCGGTTTATTACAGCGAAGACGGAGAGAAATATGAAATCGAGTCATTTGCCAGCTGAAAAGTAGCTCTCGGTAGTCAGGCTACATGCGCGATGACGCAAAAATGAGCCGGTCCAGTAGACGTCGGTCGCAGCCCCTTCGCGCGAGATGCGAAAAGCGGGATCGTGATCTGCGCGACGGGTGAGGTGGTTACTCGATCCCCAAGCCGCGGTCGAACTCATCAGTGGCCGCGTAAGTCCTCTATTCCGCTTTCGTCCTCACCGCCGGAGGTGGAACCTTGGGTTCTCAGGACGGCTTGGACTGGCGGCTCGGCCGCTCAAGTTCGTCGCCGCTCGACGAACTGAGGGCGTACTCAGATCCTCCACGCCTGACACCTCGCGGGATACTTAAGCCCCTGCACTGTCAAACTCAGCCGGCCAACCCAAGCCGCACCAAGGCGGCCCGGGCGATCATCCGCCGGGCGCCGGCGATACCGCCAATCGAGCGGGTGCCGAAGTCCTCGACCCGCCCGGCAAGCTCGGCGTCGCGCGCCGCGGTCGAGTAGACGAGCTTGTCGAGTGGCGAGAAGCGTCGCGCGCTCGAGTAGTCGGAGATGAACCAATGATGGGCACCGAGCTCGCGGCGGTGGCGCCGCGCGTAGGCCCCCAGGGCTCGATTGAGCTCCCGATCCGATCCGTGCAGAGCCGGGCCGACTTCCTCGGCCAGCCAATCCGCCGACTGGAACGCCCAGCCGCAGCCCACACCCCAAAGCGGATCGGACGCCTGGGCGGCATCGCCGACAAACGCCATCCCCCGCGCTGCGGCAGGGCGAATCGTGCTCGGCATCTCGAGCTTTCCGAACCATTTCGCGATCGGGCGCGCGCTGTCCAGGCTTGGAGCATCCGCCAGGCTCCGAATGTGCGCGCGAACCGCCGGCTCCGGATCGCCGCGGAACTCGTCCAGCCGTCGCTTGGCCGGCACTACGCAGACCATCGAGACGCCATCCTCGTTGGGGTTGATGTAGGCCATGTCGGGGTCGCTGAACCAGACCATCCCCCGGTTGGGATCGTGCAGCGGGATGTCCCTGAAGTACGAGAAGTAGCAGAAGCGCCCGTGCGGTCGGATGCGCCCCGTGACCCCCGCCATCCGCGCCACCTGCGAATCACGTCCGTCGGCAGCAACCACGAGCCTTGCCCTCAGCGGTCTCTCCTTGTCCCCATGCCCCGAAACGCGGACGCCCTCGATCTGCTCATCGCCCTCAACTCCCACCGCCGTGAGGCCGGGCAGGTAGTCCACGCCCGCAGTCTCGATCGCCTGCCGGCGCACGATCGGGTCAAGGACCGAGCGCCGCAGGTTCAAGCTGCGCAGGCCCCGATCCGGCGGGCGTATCCACCCGTAGCGCGTCCAGATGTCGGTCTGGGCGCGAACGGCGCCGGCGTTGCGGATCGCCGGCCCGATCCCAAGGCGCTCCATCGCCGGCACCGCACCAGCCTGGATGTTATGGGTGCAGATGACCTTGTAGGCGTCGAGCTCGGGGCGCTTCTCCACCACGGCGACGCGAGCCCCCCGCAGCGCGAGCAGGCGAGCCGCAGCGCACCCGGCCAGACTCCCTCCGACGACCACGACGTCGTATTCGCGGTCAGGCATTCGGCTGGATGTTCTGGTTGACGCGGAAGAGGTTCGTCGGGTCGTAGGTGGTCTTGATCTGCGCCAGGCGGCCGTAATTCTCGCCGTAGCTGGCCCGCACCCGCTCCTGGCCCTCGTCCATCATCATGTTGACGTAGGCGCCGCCGGCCGAGTAGGGGTGGAGCGCCTCGAAGTAGTCGACGCACCATTGGCGGATCGCATCCGCGTTCGCCGGGGCCGGGTCGACGCCGGCGAAGACCGAGCCCCAGACCGCGTCGCGGTAGGCCCAGGGGGTGTCGGTCGGTCCGACATCGTGGGCGGCTCCGTCGATCGGGTACAGGTGCATGGTCGACTGCCAGGTCGGCATCGCTGCTCCGAACTGGGCGTGCGCTTGGATGGCCTCGTCGGGGATCTCCTTGACGAAATCGGCGCGCCAGTACCACTGGTGTCCGGGCGGATAGGCGGGATCGAAGGCGCTCTGCAGCGCCGGGAGCGGCATCTCCTGGGCCCCGTGCAGCAGGGGCTCCGGCAGCACGTCCAACAGGGGTGACATCGCCTCGGCGGCATCCGCCGGGTCGCCCGCGTAGCACCAGACGACCCCACAGACCTTGCGCAGATGCAGCTCCTCGGGGAACGGTGGCGCCGGGGGAACAGAGGTGAAGGCGAAGAACCCGTTCAGCTCCCTGGGGGCGTTGAGGATGAAGTCGCGGTAGGCCGTCAATACCTCTGCGCCGTCCTCGACCGCCCAGAAGGTCGGGCCGCCGACGATCATGCCCACCTCGTGCAGCCGGAAGAGGAAGGAGGTGACGACGCCGAAGTTGCCGCCGCCACCCCGGATCGCCCAGTACAGGTCGGGATTCTCGTCCGCACCGGCACGGACCCGCTCGCCGTTGGCGAGCACGACCTCCGCTTCGATCAGGTTGTCGATCGTCAGGCCGCACTTGCGGGTCAGGTGGCCCAAACCGCCGCCGAGCGTGAGACCTCCGACGCCGGTGGTCGAGACGATGCCGCTCGGTACCGCGAGCCCATGCTCGTTGGTCGCGGCATCCACTTCGCCCCAGGTGCAGCCGCCGCCGACCCTCGCCGTCCGGGCCCCGGGATCGACCTCGATTCCCTTCAGGCCCGACAGGTCGAGAACCACGCCGTCGTCGCAGGTTCCCAGCCCGCCGCCGTTGTGGCCGCCGCCGCGCACGGCCAGCAGGAGCTCGTGGCTGCCGGCGAACGAGACGACCTTCGCGACGTCGCCGGAGTCGGTGCAGGTCGCGATCAGGCCGGGGCGCCGGTCGATCATCGCGTTGTACACCTTGCGGGTCGCGTCGTAGGTGGGATCCTCGGGGCCGGCCAGCCGCCCTTGAAATCCGGACATCTCGCTGCGGGCCGTCTGCATCAGGGCATTGGGGGTGCTCACGTGCTCCTCCTAGCTGTCGTCATATTCGTCTCGGTCGAGGCTAGGACCCTCGAGCTTCTCCTGTCATGACCTGACCTGACCCAATTTCGAGCGCTCCCGGTCGATCGATTTCAGATGGGAATGGTCAGGACTGACTATCGTCCTCCCATGGACGCTGAGATCCGGGAGCTTCCGGGCTCGCTTCGCCCGACCTCGGCTTCCCCGTTCGTCGGGCGCGAGAGCGAGCTGGAGAAGCTCCAGACCCTGATGCCGCGAACCGAAGGGGAGCGCCGCCGGGTGGCCCTTCTGTCGGGCGAGCCGGGCGTCGGGAAGAGTCGCCTGGCGCGCGAGTTCGCCGGCCAGGCGGCAGCGGAAGGGGTGCTTGTTCTCTACGGCGCCTGCGACGCCGTGGTGCGGACCCCGTACGGACCTTTCGTCGAGGCGCTCGATCGCCTGGCACGGGTGATTGAGGCCGAGGAGCTGCGAGCCGCGCTCGGCGCGGGGGGCGGCGAGCTGACGCGGTTGCTGCCCGATCTGTCCGCTCTGGTCGGCGAGCTTCCGGCGCCGGTCGAGGCCGATCCCGACACCGAGCGCCACCGCCTCCACACGGCGGTAGCCGACCTGCTTGCAAATGTCAGTCGCGGCAGGCCGACGCTGCTGGTGCTCGAGGACGGCCACTGGGCAGATGCGCCCACTCTGCTGCTCCTGCGACACCTCGCGCGTTCCGGCTGGAGTGCCCGCCTGCTGATCCTCGCGACCTTTCGTGACACCGAGACCGAGCTGCCGGGGGGACTCTCGGAGACGCTAGCCGATCTGCGCCGCTCCGATGACGTCGTGCGAATGCGTCTCCCGGAGCTCTCCGGGGCCGAGGTCTCCGATCTCCTCAGCCGCGCGGCGGGAAGCGACGCCGACCCCGAGCTGCGCGAGGTGGCAAGCACGATCCACGATCTCACCGGGGGCAACGCCTTCCTCGTCTGCGAGCTCTGGCGCGCGGTGGTTGAGACGGGGGTGGTCGAGGTCGTCGGTGGGCAGGCAAGGGTGACTCGGCCGCTGACGGAGCTCGGCACGCCCGAGAGCGTCCGCGAGGTGGTCAGCCAGCGGCTCTCGCGCCTTGCCCCCAGGACCACCGACCTGCTGGAGCTCGCCGCTGTCGCCGGGCCGGAGTTCGAGCTGGAGCCGATCCGCCGCGCCGCCGGCCTGGCCGAGGCCGGGTTTCTCGTAGCGGTCGAGGAGGCAGTTGGAAGCGGAATGATCGAGGAGCTCCCCTCGCAGCGACTGGCCTGCCGCTTCACCCATGAGATCGTGCGGAGGGCGCTCTATGACCGGCTCTCGCGGCTGCGGCGGGCAGAGCTCCATCTCCGCGTCGGGGAGGCCCTCGAGAGCGCCGCCCCGGCCACCGACCGCGCACTCGCGGACCTCGCCCACCATTTCGGCGCCGCCGCTCCGTTCGGCGGGGCCGAGCGGGCGATCGACTACAACCTGCGCGCGGCGAGCGCGGCGAGCGCCGCGCTCGCCTTCGACGACGCCGCGATGCGGCTGCGTACCGCGCTCGAGATCGGCATCGAGGACGAGGCCGAGCGCGCCGAGGCCCTGCTTGAGCTCGGCGCGGCCAGTCACCGGGCGGGCAAGGCGGCCGATTCGCTGGAGGCCCTCGCGTCGGCGGCCGAGATCGCCCGCGCGCTGGACAGCGTGGAACTGCTGGCCCGGGCGGCGATCGGCTACGAGGAAGCCTGCTGGCGCCCCGGGCTCGTGAGCCGGGAGGCGGTCGAGTTGCTCGAAGAGGGGCTCGCGGCGATCGGCGAAGGGAACGAGGAGCTGCGGATCGGGCTGCTGGCCGGTCTCGCCCGGGCGCTCGACTTCCAGGGGGAGCGCGAGCGCGGGGCGATCGTGCGCGAAAACGCGGTCGGGTTGGCAAGGCGCCACGAGAACCGCGCGGGACTCGCGAAGGTGCTGGTTCGTTCGTACTGGGCGCGCGGCACGACCCCGCTCGAGGAGATCCTCTCGATGCTGACCGAGGCGAGGGACCTGGCGGAGGAGCTGGGGGACGCCGAGACCCGCACCGAGGCGATGGCCTGGCGGGTGCCCACCTTCGTCGCTCTCGGCGATCTCGAGTCCGCCCGGATCGAGGTCGCCGTCCAGCGTGAGATGGCCGAGCAGGCGGCGCAGCCGTTCATGCAGCACGTGGCCGAGCACTACGGGTCCGCGATCGCTCTCTGCGACGGGAACCTCGCCGAAGCCGAGGCGCTGGCGGAGCGCTCGCACGAGTGGGGCCGGTTGCTGACCGGGCGCGACGCATCGGGCGTTTACGGGATCCAGATGTTTGGCGTGCGTCGCGAGCAGGGGCGGCTGGCTGAGCTCGCGCCGGCGGTCAGGGTCCTGGCGGGCGAGGCCGAACGGGAAGGGCCCTGGCTACCGGGGCTCGCCGCCGTTCTCGCCGAGTTGGGGATGGAGCGCGAGGCCAAGCGCGAGCTCTCGAGGCTCGCCTCCGAGGGCCTTGAGGGCTTCCGGTCGTCGCTGTGGTTGGCGACCCTCGCCTACCTGACCGACGCCTGCGCCGCGGTCGGCGACGAGACGATGGCGGCGGTCGTCTACCCCGAGCTGGAGCCGCTGGCAGGGGCCAACGTGATGGTCGGCCATCTGGTCGCCTGTTATGGGGCCGCCGACCGGTACCTGGGCATGCTCGCCGCGACGCTCGGGGAGCGGGAGCGGGCCGAGGAGCACTTCGAGCGGGCGATGGAGGAGAACGAGCGGATGGGGGCGTCGACCTGGGTCGCCCACACGGCTTATGAGTACGGGCGCTTCCTGCTTGGCCGTGGCCGCGGTTCCCGCGAGCGGGCGGATGCCCTGCTCGGCGAAGCTGCCACCCTGGCCGAGCGGATCGGCATGGAGGGGCTCCTCGCCAGGATCCGCGCACTTGGTGTGCTCGCCCCGGACGGCGGCCTCCCCGCTGGGCTCTCTCCGCGCGAGGCACAGATCCTGGAGCTGGTCGCCAGGGGACTCAGCAACCGCGAGATCGGGGAGGAGCTCTCGATCAGCGAACACACCGCAGCCAACCACATTCGCAGCATCTTGCGCAAGACGGACTGCGCGAACCGCACCGAGGCCGCCTCCTACGCCCACCGGCACGGGCTCGCCTCGGCGTAGGCGGGGATCCCCGCTACGATCAACCGATGGCCCTCTACATGATCGAGCGCGGCTTCGCCGATCAGCTCGACCTTACGGACGACGACGTCGAGCTGATCGAGGAGGTCAACGACGGCGAGGGGGTCCGCTGGCTCTTCTCGTTCCTTAGCGCCGACCGGCGTCGCACCTATTGCCTCTACGAGGCGCCGTCTCCCGACGCGATCCTCGCCGCCGCCCGCAAAGCGGATGTCCCCGCCGATGCGGTCGTCGAGGTGAGCGCGGCCACGCCGCAGTTCTCGAACCGCCTGCACGACTGGGCCGACTCGATCGGCTGAGTCGACCCGCAGGCCGGCACTCCTAGAAGGTGCCGGGCGTCGCCGCAGCGATGTTTGCGGGCGACACCCAGCTCGATGAGGATGCCGCGCTATCCGTGCGCCGTGGCGGAGTACAGTTCGATCCGATGCCGCTTTACATGGATCGCCACGACCTTCCGGATGCGACGGCTGCCGATATCGCAACCGCTCACCTGCGCGATCTCGAGGTGCAAGAGAGGTTCGGCGTGCGCTTCGTCACCTACTGGTTCGAACAAGAGGCCGGCAGCGCATTTTGTCTCGTCGAGGGTCCCGACAAGGAGTCCGTCGAGGCAGCCCACAGCGCCTCGCACGGGATGCTTCCGCTGAACGTGGTCGAGGTCGATGAGGCGAGCATTCGAGGGTTCTTTGGACGGCTCAATACTCACCCCCCGGGCGAGCCCTACGTAGAAAGCGCCTTCCGAGCGATCCTCTTCACCGACATGGTCGACTCCACTCGTCTCACCCAAGAATTGGGCGATCGCGAGGCCATGCAGCTAGTTCGCCAACACGACTCGATAGTGCGCTCTGGCTTGGCGCAGTTCGGCGGCAGCGAAGTCAAGCACACTGGGGATGGGATCATGGCGGCGTTCGACGCGGCGTCCCGAGCGGTCGGCGCGGGAGTGCAAATCCAGCGGGCGCTTGGAGAGCTCAACGCCAGTGGGCAGTCGGGACTGCGGGTACGCATCGGGGTGGCCGCGGGAGAGCCCGTAACTGAGCAAGACGATCTCTTCGGAGCGACTGTGCAGCAGGCCGCGCGGCTGTGCGCATGCGCACAGCCAGATTGCATTGTCGTCTCATCCGGGGTGCACGACCTCTGCCGCGGAAAGGGAATCCGGTTCTCCGACGCGGGGCCCCTCGCCGCGAAGGGCTTCGACGAGCCAATCGGGCACTTTGAGGTCGACTGGCGCGATTGACCTCACGGACGCACGCGGTGCGCTCGAGCTGAAGTCGTCAGGCCGCGAACAGCCGAAGCCAGGCATCGATACTGCCACGGTGTCCGATCGGCGAAGCTCCGATCGCAGGCCGTCCCACACCTCACTGGTCTCGGAATTTCCGTGCACAAAAACGGCGGGCATGAGTCGAGGAGTGCGTCTTTGACGCCAAACGGTCAGCGCTTAACGGCGCGGAAGAGGTAGCGGTTGAGGCTGAAGAAGTAATCGCCGCTCTCGGAGAGGTCATTCAGCTCGTCCTTCCAAGCGGCGACGTCGGCTTCGGTGAGTCCTTGGCGCCCGGGGACGAAGTCGGCGATCAGCTCGGCCATTCCTTCGCTGTAGGTGTTGTGGTTGCTGCGCACACTGACGATCGGCACGACCCGGCACAGCTCGACCGTCAAGCCCGCCTCCTCCAGTAGGCGGATCAGCCGGCGCGGCAGGTGCGGATCGACAAGGTGCTCCTCCCAGGCGTCCAGCACGCGCTGCATGCGCAGGGGATCTCTGGAGTGCCACACGATCGAGTCCCAGTCGGTGTCAAGCACAAGCGCGCGACCCCCGGGACGCAACACGCGGGCCAGCTCTGAGAGCGCCACCGCGATGTCTCCCACGTACTCGTAGACCTGGGTGGATACGACGGCGTCGAAGCTTGCGTCCGCATACGGGAGTGCACACGCATCGGCGTGTTCGAAGCGCAGCTCGACATCCTCTGCCGAGCCAAGGCGAGCTGCGGCGATCGCCAGCATGCTCTCGCTGACGTCGGTGCCAATGACCATGCCGTTCGGCGCGGCGCTTGCGGCCATCTCGGCCGCGAGGAAGCCCGGGCCCGCCCCGATGTCGAGCACCCGCTCGCCTGGCCTGACTGCAAGCGCCTCGCGCACCGCTTGGCGTTGTGCGACGACGTCTGGCGTGCTGTAGATCGTCTCGATCCGGCGCGATGCCTCATCGTCGAACTGCAGTGTGGAGCTCATCACAGACGAACTATGTCAGAGCGGCCTTTAGGAACCTTTGGCGATGCCCTGCTTGCCCAGCCTTTGACCGGCGTGGATTTCACGCGCCGTTCGTGCCAGTCTTTGGCAATGGTGCAGGTGAAGTCCTTATCGAAGCCGGATGACCTGCGAGCCGCGCAGACGGCGGAGGACCGGGCTTCCGCACCGCCATGCGTAACCGGGCGCGGGTCGACGAGTAGGGTCGACTTCTCCAGCTCGCCGAGGCTGTCGCATGAAGCCGTCTGCGAGAACCTCGGCTGCACTTGCTGTGACGGTCGTGGAAGGCGCTGGGAGCGCCGAAGCCGGGTAGAGCGCGCCGCGGCCGAGCGGTGCCCTTCGGGGTTTTCGACCCCACCCGTAGAACGGATCCAGTGAGGCCGTCGGGACTGTTTGTGCGACAGCCTCCGTCCATTGCGAGAGCGCACTCGGGCGCAACGGAGACGCTCGGATCTCACGCAGAGCGCAAGCCACCATCGCTTCGAGGAACGGAACACGCCCAGGCGGGGGCTCTCCCCAGCCGGGTGTGCAAGCGCCGCTGATCGTGCGACCTCTGATCGCCGGCGTAGCTCGGGGTCGTTCCGGCTGGTCTGTGGTTGCATCGCGCTGACTAACTGAGCTCCTGCCAGTTGGCGCGTGCGCGGAGTTGGCCGAGGGTGACGAGCGCGATACGGTGGTGCGGTAATGGCGAGTGAGATGGTAAATGGGGCTGTCCTGCACTACGAGGAGCGGGGGAACGGGCCGCCGCTCTTGCTCGTGCACGGGACCGGCACGTATGCCGACATCTGGTCCCCGGTGCTCGATGGGCTCGCGCGCGCGTACCGCGTCATCGCTTATGACCGGCGCGGCTTCGCCCGCTCGTCACCCACAGCTGGCGGAGGGCTCGCAGAACACGCCCGTGACGCCGCTGCGCTGCTGAACGCCCTCGGTGCTTCGCCCGCGACGGTGGTGGGCTGGAGCGGCGGCGGCGTTATCGCCCTTGACCTGGCCGCCTCATTCCCCGATTGCGTTGCGGCGCTCGTCTTGGCCGAGCCGGCGGTGCATCTAACGACGCACCCGACGCGAGCCGCGCTTGCGATGGAGGCGCGCTTTGGCTTCAACAGATACGTGCGCCGTGACCCGGCGGCGGCTGCGCTGACGATGTACCGGTGGGCAAGTGGCTACAAGACGGGCGGCAACGCGTTCGACGCTCTCCCGGAGGCGTGGCGCGAGCAGATGCTCGCTAACGCCCCGGCCACGCTGCGCGAGATGGATCAAATGATCCGTCCTTACCCCACGCGCGCGGCGATCCGCTCGATTGAGTGCCCCGTGACCGTCATCGAGGGCGACCTCAGCGACCCGGCGTTTGCGGGCGCCGCTGGGTTCGTCATGCGCTTGCTGCCTCAGGCTCGGACGGTCTCGCTGCCCGGTGCCGCGCACATGCTCCACATCGACCAGCCGGAGAGCTGGATCGAGCTCGTCACTCAGGCGACTGGCGATGAGCCATCGGCCACAGCCGTGCCAAGCCGGGACCCGCAATAACGGTCTGGCCTGCGTTCCGTGCGGCCCACTCAAGTTGCCGCTTGGGACGATCTGCAGCAGTCGTCCTCGACTCCCGGCTCGCTCTCGCATTCGACGCGATGGGGCAGCGAGCACAGCGGGGTTCGAGTCCGGTGGGCTCAACCGACATGGCCGCTCGCTTGGTCCTTGCCGATCGCCATCACCGCGCGGACGAGGCACTCGATAGACGCCTGAGACGCACTATGTCGTGACGGTCCTCGGCTACGCTCGTCCGGCGGCGAGCAGGACCAGGTTCGAAAGTCTCACCGCTCCGCCATCTCCGCTCGCCTCCCGGATGGCCTCGGTTATGGTGGCCCAGGTCTCGTCCTGCACCTCCTGTGGGTGCGGAGCGATCATTGCGGTGATCGGCGGGGCGATCTCCTTGATGAAGGTGGTGAACTCCTCGGGGGACTGCCACTCGAAGGTGACCTTGGCCTCCTCGACCTCCACATTGGAGAAGCCGGCCGCTTCCAGCAAGCCACCGAGTGCCTCCGGAGTCGGGCGCGAGAGCGGACCGGGTGTGCCCGGCGGCGGGGGCGGAACTTGGAGATGCTGCATCGCGGTCCGCATGGGAATCGCGAGGAACGGGACACGGTCGGGCGATCCCCACGAGCTGATCGCCACCCGCCCGCCGGGCTTGAGGAAGCTGCGGATACGCGCCGCAGCGGCCTCTGCGTCGGGCTCGAAGATGATCCCCCAGCGTGAGAGCGCGGCGTCGAAGCTGGCTGCCGGGAAGTCGAGAGACGCCGCATCCGACTGAACGAATTCGATGTTTTCGAGCCCGGTGGCAGCGGCGCGCTCGCGGCCGAAGGCGATCATCTCGGCGGAGATGTCGGTAGCCAGCACGGAACCCTCGGACCCGGCCCTTCTGGCCGCGCTCAGCGACGGTTCCCCGTAGCCGGCGGCCACGTCCAACACTCGGCTGCCGGGCTCGACGCCGGCCAGCTCGACCAGGCGCTCGCTGATTCCACTCGCCGCCCCGTCGATCAGCTCCGACCATTTGCGCCAGCCGGTTGCAGCGCTGTTCCACTGATGTCGCTGGCCGTCTCGAAACTCGACGGCATCAACTGCTTTCGACTCCATGGTCACCTCCCGTTCGGGCACGCGATCCTACGCCTTCGCAGCCCGGCTCGAGGCACCCACGCTCGACGCAATCCTGCCGCTCATGCTCCAGCAAACCGCTGCGCGAGCGATCCATCCGGTCGGGCGGACGGTCTCCCCCCGAAGCAGCAGGTTGCGACCGATCCAGAACGCGCAGCACACAGCACGCGACACATCGCCAGCGTCCATGTACAGGTGATGCGCGTGATGCGGGCGTCCACGTAGTCCTCGTCGCCGCCGGCATATATAGACCGACCTCCGTTCGCCACCGCTTCCGCATAATTGCGAGTGCGTTGGAGGGTGGCGCTCACGCTCCCCCTTCGGACGAGAAGGAAGCGTGCTGGCGAGCTCAGACGCTGGCAGGATCGAGCTGGCGGGCGGCTGCGTCGACGCCTTCGATGCTCAGCTCGAAACCGGCCGCGCGGGCGAGCTCTATGAAGCGGGCGAGGTGGTCGTAGAGGCAGCGCGGGCGACGGTCGGGGGGGATCGGCTCGAAGGAGGGATCGGGGGAGGTGGCCAGGAGGCGTGTCGTTGGTGGGCCGTGCCTTCCGCAAATCTTGTAGTTGTCGATGACTTGGATCTCGTCGCGTCCCTCGGCGGCGTCGTAAACGTTGCGGAGGTTGAGGCCGAGGTCGGAAGAGGTGGTTGTGAGCAGGAGCAGGTTGTCGCCGACATCGAGCGTGGACGGCGGTGGCTCGGCGGGCGGTCGCGGCACCGCGAGGGTGCGTGCGCTGGGCGATTGGCTGGCGTGCCTCGGCCGAGGGCGGGGGGTCAGGGCGCGGTCGAGAGGTCCTGCTCGATGCTCGGGGGTCGGGTCGAGGCGATCATCAGCGTTGGTGCCTGCTTGGGCGTGAAGCTAGGGCCTGTCGTGACCACTGGAGGACGATCATCGTCGTTGTGGTCGTGCTCGTTCTGTTCGGCCGGAGGGTGTTTGCCCAGTGGGCGGTGTCTCCGCAAGGGCAGCCATCCTCGCGGCGGCGATGCGAAGGGAAGCTTGCTTGCGGCGAATTGCGACGTGGGAAGCGCGGAAGCGGGCGAGCGGCCGGCGGGGTGCTGAGGAGGAATCATCCGGGTCAGACTGGTCGCGCGCACGGAGCAGATGCTTGGCGTGGCGCGAGGGACATTACAACGTAATCGTTTCGCTACAATGCCCGGCATGGCGACCAAATCCAAGCCTTTCAGCATTCGAATCTCCCCCGAGACCGAGGACTTGATCGCCGCCGAGGCGCGGCGCACTCATCGCAGCAAAGGGGCTGTGGTTGAGGCCCTAACCGAGGAGGCGCTGCGCACGCGGATCTTCCCCGGTGTCGCCTTTCGCGGTGAGGACTTCGACCGCCGGGCCTGGGTGATCGGGACGGCGTTTGACGTCTGGCAGATCGTCGACGCGCACCGCGGCATGGGCTCGGCCGAGGCGATGGTCGCCGAGGGCAACCTGAGCGAGCGCCAGATCCGGCTCGCGCTCGCCTACTACGAGCGCTTTCCCGAGGAGGTCGACGAGGCGATCGCTCAGAACAGGCGCCCGCTCGCCCAGCTGCGGGCCGAATACCCGTTCATCGCCGTTCACTCGCCCGCCGCGAGGTAGCACGCCCTTGCGCCTGCTGCTCGACGCTCACCTCTCGGGCCCGCGGATCGCGACGGCGCTGCGCGAGGCGGGCCACGACGTCCGCGCGGCCGACGAGGAGCGCGAGCTGGACGGCTGGGGCGACGAGGAGCTGCTGGCGCTGGCGGCGGCGGAGGAGCGCATCATGGTCACCTTCGACGTCAAGGACTTCCCCGACATCGCGCGGCGCTGGGCCGAGGCTGAGCGTTCCCACGCCGGGTTGGCGATCGTGGTGGGAATCGACCACGGTGAGTTCGGAACGATCCTGCGTGTGCTCGAGAGCCTTTTCGAGGAGCACCCCGATCCGGGCAAGTGGAGAAAGTGCACCTACTTCGTCTCGCGCGGCACGGACGAGTAGATCGGGGCTGCAGGATTGTCGCGCAGGCCGAGGCAGCGCGGGGTGGCGCAGCCTGCCGTCCTCGTCCAATCGCCAGGTTTCCGTGCATCGCACTTGCATCACAGATGCCCCCGAACCGCCCCGCAAGGCCGCCCCGCCGTGCCTGGCGTGGTGCGGCTGTGCGGGGGGGTGCTAGGCACGACGGAGAGAAACTGCCAATCGGGGCGACTGGATTGATTTGGCTTTGAGCGCCACTTTCATACGGTTGCTGCATCACGACTGCATCACGACTGCATCACGGATGCTTCACAACCTCACGCAGTCGGGCGAGCACAATGTCCTCCGCTCGGGCTTGGCTGATCGCATCCGGAAGGAGCTGCGCACGGATGCCGTCGATGATGCGATCCTCGGCGAGCAACTGCTGGAGCGTTTCGCTGAGGTATGTCGCCAGCTCGGCTGGGGCTTGCCGAATCTCGGCCGGAAGCTCCTCGCGCCCGTCGAGCAGCGCCACGATGTCAGCCCAGTCGCGGCTGGCCAGGAGGTCGTCCTTTCCCCTGCCCATGTACGCCTCGAGCTTCGTCGCCAGCAGGAAGGACGGGGGCACGGCTCGTATGCGTGCGCCGGAGGGCAACTCGACAACAATGGCAGGGGAAAGGATCGCCGCTGCCACTCGTTCTCGAAACCGAGCACCGCAGCGTCCGTCGGCATGGCGTCGAGCATCAACTCCTGTGCGGAGTGGTGCCACCGGCAGATCACCTTTTCGTCGTTGCGGAACCCGGCGGCACGCAGCCGATCCTCGAAGGCGTAGTAGCCCGAGCGAGTGGCCACCTCAACGATCACGTCAACGTCTTTCGTCGGTCGCAGCGGAGGAGCCGCCGGGTCGGTTATCCAGAGCGCGATCGTCGCCCCGCCGACGAAGACGACTTCCTCGACGAGACCGCCGAGGGCCGCCGAACCGCGCTCAAGGAGGTCAATGCTCATCGGCGATCCGCCCCGGCTCGCAGGCTCTCTGAGATGTGCTTGGTGGCGAGGGAGCGAACCCGACCGTCGCCAAGACGGATGGCGTCGATCAGGGCAAGGCGTTTTGCCAGCTCAGGGTCCCGTCGCGCGATCTTGACTGCGTTCTCGTGCAGCGGTTCGAGCGCCACGCCGCGCACCCTGCCTTTCGGGTCGGGCCATACAGGGGGCGGCTCGTCGGCTGGGGCGAGCTCGTCATCGAGCGGTGGCGCCGCCCATGCCGTCGGCATGCCTCGGATCAAGCCGCCCTGGCGAACTGGAAACAGGTACTTGAGCCCATGCACGAGGAACTCCTCCGCGTTCGAGCGGTTGATCCGCTGTCGCCCCGCATCGACTAGATGCGCCTCACCCAGCCGCTGCAATGCTCGATGCACACCCGCGGGGTCGAGGTCCACGGCAGCCCCGAGAGAGCGCACGGTCCAGCCGTCCGGCTCGTCGACGAGCTTCAGCAGCACAAGGATGTCCTGTCCCTTGACCATCGGCTCAGGATAGCCGAACGTTTCATGTTTCGCAACATGAAACAAATATCGGGGCGACTGGATTGATTTGGCTCTAGAAGGCGCCGACGAGGGGTCATGCGTCTGGATTGCATCTGGGATTCCAGCTCGGGTGCCCAGGTCGCCCGCTCAAACCGCGCGGCGGGAACAGGAATCGCCCGCGCACTTGGGATCACGCGAGGGCAGCAGCAGCTCGATCGTCGTTGCAGAGACCCCGGAAGCAACGAAGCTGAGCTACCCGCGATCGAGGTCGACCCGGATCACTCGCATGTCGGTTTGGACTTTGCGAATGACGTCGGCATTGCGACGCGTTGCGGGGTTCCGCTCGACGATCCGTTTCAGGGTTGCGGCGGGAGAGACATCTTCGACGAAACTGGCTGTGCCGGCACGCCAGCGACGCCCGACTTTCACACGCACGCGCGGGTTCGCCTCGATGTTGCGCACGTAGTTCGCTTGGCCGCCGTGCTCGGTGACGATCCAGAACTCCTCGCCGCCCAGGCCGTTCGTCACGGGCGTGATGCGCGGTTGGCCGCTCTTGCGTCCGATCGTCTCGAGGAGCGCGGTGCTTCGACGCATCAGTCCCGCCCCGAGCAACAACCGCACCGAGGCGTTAACGAGGGGCCGCTTCGTCTTCATCGGGACGCGATTCAATCATGCGCGGTGGTTGCTACCGGAGCGGGCGATTGGCGGCCATTACGGACGACGACGGCCTGGACGCTCTCGCAATCGGCAACGGAAGCGAGCGTGTGTGCGCCATCAGCCGACGCGCTCGGAGCTCGTCCGGAGCAGGACCGTCGATGGTGCGAGAGACGCGCTTGCTCCTGTGGGAGAGCGACTGCCCGGCTATGAAGTCAGAGCACGATAACCCCATATCGGGTTTGACGGTTTTGAACTGGTTCTGGCGTGTCTAGTTTTGGCATGCCATAATCTCAGTTATGGCCCCTCTGGCTTTGCTCTCGGCGTCGGTGCAGGACTACGCCAAGGCCGTCTATGCGCTCGAGACCCGCGGCGGCTCGGCGGTGTCGACGAACGACCTCGCCGCGCGCCTCGGGGTGACGCCCGGCTCGGTCTCGAGCATGCTCCGCAAGCTCGCCGAGGAGGGGCTGGTCGAGCACCAGCGCTACCGCGGCGTGCGGCTGACCGAGCAGGGGCGGCGGGTGGCGCTGGAGGTGATGCGCCACCACCGCCTGCTCGAGCTGTTCCTGGCCCAGGAGCTGGGGATGCCCTGGGATCGCGTCGACGCCGAGGCCGAGGTGCTCGAGCACGTGCTCTCCGAGGAGCTCGAGGAGCTGATCGCGGCGCGCCTGGGCGACCCGGCGCTCGACCCCCACGGCGATCCGATCCCCACGGCCCAGCTCGAGATCGACGAGGGCGAGACCCGCAGCCTCGACGAGCTGGCGGTGGGCGCCGCGGGGCGCTTCGTGCGGGTCTCGGACTCCGACCCCGAGATGTTGCGCTACCTGGCCGAGCACGGGATCACGCTGGGCATTCGCCTGGAGGTCAGAGATCGCCAGCCCTTCGGCGGGCCGGTGTTCGTGCGCTTCGGCGAGCGCGAGCACCCGATCGGCGGCGAGCTGGCGGCCGCGATGCGGATCGAGCCCGAAGCGAAGGGGCGGTGAGGCCCACGGCGGGCGAGCCGGTCCCCGCGCTCGAGGGGGCCGCCGACGGCCAGACCCTGCCGCTGCCCGAGGCGCTCGAGGCCAGCGCGCTGGAGCGCCTCTTGGCCCGGGGGCGGGTGCGCGCGACGCTGGCGATGCTCGGCCCCGCCTTCGTCGCCTCGATCGCCTACGTCGACCCGGGCAACTTCGCAACCAACGTGCAGGGCGGAGCGCAGTTCGGCTACCTGCTGCTGTGGGTCGTCATGGCGGCGAACCTGATGGCGATGCTGATCCAGTACCTCTCGGCCAAGCTCGGCATCGTCACCGACCGCAACCTGCCCGAGGTGGTGCGCGAGCGCTTCCCACGGGCGCTCACCTGGGGGATGTGGGTGCAGGCCGAGTTGATGGCGATGTCGACCGACATCGCCGAGTTCCTCGGCGCGGCGCTGGGGTTGAACCTGCTGTTCGGCGTGCCGCTGCTGCCGGCCGGGCTGATCACCGGCGTGATCGCCTTCGGGATCCTCGAGCTGCAGACGCGCGGCTTTCGCCGCTTCGAGCTCGCGATCACGGCGCTGCTCGGCATCATCTTCGCCGGCTTCCTCTACGAGGCGCTGCGGATCGGGCCCTCCGCGCAGGGTTCGCTGCGCGGCTTCCTGCCCGGGCTGAACGGCACCGCTTCTCTCTACCTCGCGGTGGGGATCATCGGCGCGACCGTGATGCCGCACGTGATCTATCTGCACTCGGCGCTGACCAGCGGCCGCATGCCCTGCCGCGACGATCGCGAGCGCAGCCGCGTGCTGCGCTTCGAGCGCCTCGACGTGATCGTCGCGCTCGGGCTCGCCGGGCTCGTCAACATGGCGATGCTCGCGGTCGCGGCCAAGCTCTTTCACACCCCGGCCCTCTCGGGGCTCAGCACGATCCAGGAAGCCCACGCCCAGTTCGGCCAGCTGGTGGGAGGCGGCGCGGCGCTTGCCTTCGCCGTCGCGCTGCTCGCCTCCGGCGCCTCCTCCTCCAGCGTCGGCACCTATTCGGGCCAGGTCGTGATGGCCGGCTTCATCGACCTCCGGGTCCCGCTGCTGGTGCGCCGGGCGATCACGATGGCCCCGGCGATCGCGGTCCTGGCGGCCGGCATCGACCCCACCAGCGCGCTCGTCCTCAGCCAGGTCGTGCTCTCCTTCGGCATCCCGCTGGCGCTCGTGCCACTGGTCATGCTCACCGGCCGCCGCGACGTCATGGGCGTGCACGTCAACCGCCGCGCCACCACGATCCTCGCCTGGGGCGTCGCCGCCGTGATCAGCGCGCTGAACGCCTTCCTGCTCTACCAGCAGCTCTTCGGGGGCTGAGCGCCGCAGGGCCCGATCAGCAGGACTCGCAGCAGGCGCCGCCGCGCCAGGCTTCGCGCCCCTCGTAGAGGGCTGCCGGCCCCGCCTCCGGTGCTCGAGCTGGACGTCAACAGCGACGCCGACCTCGCGGCGCTGACCGGCTCGCTGCGGGAGCTTTGGGGCGAGGTGGACGGCGTCGTCCACGCCGTCGCCTTCGCGCCGCCCGACGCCCTCGGCGGCAACTTCCTGCGGGCGCCGCGGGCCAGCGCCGCGGTCGCCTTCGAGACCAGCGCCTACTCGCTGAAGGCGCTTGCCGGGGCGACGGCGCCGCTGATGGGCGGCGGGGGCAGCATCGTCGGGCTCGACTTCGACGCCTCGCTCGCCTGGCCGTCCTATCTATGACTGGATGGGCGTCGCCAAGGCGGCGCTCGAGTCGGTCTCCCGCTACCTCGCCCGCGACCTGGGACCCAACGGCATCCGCGTCAACCTCGTCTCGGCCGGGCCGATCGAGACCTGGCGGTTTCCACGCTGTCGGCTGTTGACTGTTAGGGTCGCCTAAGCGTGAGCCTGTGTATTCGCTTTGTCGAGCCGCACCCCGCCGGCCGCACCGTCTACGACCATGTCTTGCTGCCGCGCCTGGGCCTGCCCCTGATGGCCACCATGCTCGCCGAGGGTGGCCATGACGCCGGCGTGTTCTGCGAGACGCTCGGGCCGATCGACCTCGGCGAGTGCCTCGCCGCCGATCTGGTCGGGGTCTCGGGCACGACGGCCACCCAGCCGGCGGGGTATGCCCTGGCCGACGAGCTCTCCGCCGCGGGGGTGGCGGTGGTCCTCGGGGGCACGCACGTCAGCTTCCGCGCCGAGGAGGCCCTTGAGCACGCTCCCTACGTGGTGCGGGGCGAGGGCCAGCAGACGATCCTCGAGCTCGTCGCCGCGCTCGAGCACGGGGCCCCCCTGGACGGGATCGCGGGGCTCTCCTGGCGCGACGGCCTGGGCGAGGCCCACCACAATCCCGCCCGGTCGCATTGCTCTCAGGCCGACTTCGAGCGCCTCCCGATCCCCGACCTCTCCCTGATCGAGGGGCACGAGCGAATGGGGGTCAAGCCCGCCATGACCCAGTGGGGATGCCCCTTCGACTGCGAGTTCTGCTCGGTGACCGCCCAGTTCTCCCGCCTCGTGCGCCACCGCCGCACCGATCAGGTTCTGGCCGAGCTGGCCGGGCTGTCCACCGACGGTGTCTTCTTCTTCGACGACAACTTCGTCGTCAACAAGCGCCGCACCGCCGAGCTGCTGCGCGCCATGGTGGGCGCGGGCCTGACGCCGACCTTCGCCGCGCAGATGCGGGCCGACACGGTGCTGCGCTCCCGGTCCTCCGACGAGATCGACCACGAGTTTCTGGAGCTGCTCGGGGAGGCGGGCTGCAGGACGGCGATGGTCGGCTTCGAGAGCATCTCCGATGAGAACCTCGCCAGCATCGGCAAGCGCACCAGCGTGGCGGTGAGCAAGCAGGCGGTGCGGGCCTTCCACCGGCACGGGATCGCGGTGCACGGCATGTTCGTCGTCGGGCTCGACTTCGACGACGCCTCCAGCGCGGAAGCCACCGCCGCCTTTGCGCGGCGGCTCGGCGTCGACACCTTCCAGCTGATGATGCTCACGCCGGCTCCAGGGACGCGCCTCTGGCAGCGGCTCGAGTCCGAGGGCCGTCTGATCGAGGCCGACTGGACCTTGTTCGACGGGCACCACGCGCTGCTGCGCCCCGAGCGGATGACCCCGCTCGAGCTCCAGCTGAGCACGCTCGAGGCGATGCGGCGCTTCTACTCTCGCTCGGCCATAGCGGGCTCAGCGCTGCGGGGCGTCCTGCGCCACCTGCCGGAGCTGCTGGGCATCGTTACGCGCCACGCCGGGGGGTTGGTGCGCTCCCTCGGCCGGGAGGCGCTGGGATCGCGGGAGGGCGACGCGGGTGCCCCCGCCGAGCCTGTGTTCGGCCGAGCTCTGGCGAGGGTCATGTCTTCGCTCAGCCGCGACGAGCGCGCGCGGCTCGAAGCGGCCCTGTGGGTGGCCGCGCTGCGCCTCTATGGCCGTCGCCGGGTGGCCGACTTCTCGGATCAGGCCCACTCTCGCAGCCACATTGCGCGCCTCGCCACCCTCTCGTAGGGCACGCGAGGCTGCTCCGACACACCCCAGTTGACTGCCGTATTCGCGCAGAAAGCAGGGGCCTCGCGTGGCGTCGAGTAAACACCTGGATTGGACGAGGACCGAGAGCAGTCGGCGCGCAATGGCGACGAGCGGCAGTCATGTAGAGGTGGGGCCACTTCTCCGCGAGTGGCGTGAGCGCCGACGACTGACCCAGCTCGAGCTCGGGCTCGAGGCGGGGGTCTCGGCACGCCACCTGAGCTTCGTCGAGACCGGTCGCTCAAAGGCGGGGCGCGAGATGCTCTTGAAGGTCGCCGAGCGGCTCGAGATCCCGTTCCGAGACCGAAATCAGCTCCTGCTGGTGGCGGGCCATGCACCCGCCTTCCCCGAGCGCCCTCTCGAGGATCCCGCCCTGGCTCCTGTTTCGCGCGGCACTGGAGCGAATTCTCGCCGCGCACGATCCCTATCCTGCCGTCGTCTTCGACCGAGCCTGGAACCTGGTCTCGGCCAACGCCCCGATGTCAGCCCTGACTCAAGGGGTCGAGATCGACCCCGCGTTGCTCGAGCCGCCGATCAACATCCTGCGGATCGGCCTTCACCCCCGTGGGCTTGCGCCGCTGATCGTCAACCTCGCCAGCTGGCGCGCGCACTTCCTGGAGCGGCTGGCGAGGCAGATCGCCGTGACCGGTGACGATTCGCTGAGGACGCTGATGGAGGAGGTCGCCGCCTACCCGGCGTCCGGGGACGGGGATGCAGATGCGCCCGATGACGCAGGCAGCGAGATGCTCGGGCCGCTGCGGCTGCGCGCCCCAGGCGGCGCCGAATGGTCCCTCTTCGGCATGTTCGCGGGCTTCGACACCCCGTTCGAGGTAACCACGTCCGAGTTGGCAATCGAGTTGCTCTTCCCGGCCGATCAGGCGACCGCGGAAGCACTGAGGAAGGGAGAACCGTGAGCACGATCAATCCTGGCATCGGGCGAGTCCTCGCCGGCATCGGCGGCGCGCTGCTGATCGCCTCTCTATTCATGCCGTGGGCGGACGGCCCAGGCGGCACCACCCGCAACGGATGGGAGCTCTTGAGGATGTCCGACGTTTTCTTCCTCATCGTCGGCCTGTGTGGGATCGCTGCGGGGCTGACAGGCGGCCGGTTCGGATTCTTCCGGCCAGATCTCTCCTTGAACGGCACCGCCGACATCCTTGCGGTTGCGGCGACCATCATGCTCGTCTGGCTGATCGCCTTCGACTTCCCGGCGGGTGCCGATCAGGGGTCGGGCGTCTACATAGCCTTGATCGCCAGCGTCGCAATCGCTTCTGGCGCGGGCGATTTCCGGGTGAGGGAGTTCTTTCCCAGAATGTGAGCGTGAGTTCTGCACCGCCTGTTCGCGAAGTCGTCCGCCATCTCCACCGGCGCCGCGCGCGGCAGCTGGCTCGATCAGGCGGTCATAGCGGAAGGCATGGCTGTAGTGGGTCTCGCTCACTGCGTGTAGGAGGCGCCGCATTACGCCCGTGGTCAGGTCGTTCATCTCCATCCCAGCCGGGGTCTTTCGCTCGCCGATTCCCACCTATGTGCCGCTCACGCTGCTTGGCTCGGCGATCTGGGGTTTCGGCTTCGCTGCCGTGGGCTGGGCTTTGGGTGGAAGCTGGGAAACGTTCCACGAAAGCTTTGGCTACGCCGACTATGCGGTCGCCGCAGTAGCGGTTGCCCTTGGTGCCTTTGTCGCGGCGCCGTTTTCGCGCTCGTGGCCGTTCCTGCCCCGTGGCACCCACCCGAGTTGCCGAAGAATCCTCGGATTGAAGCGTTCAGCTCTCCCCGGTCCCGAGCCGAGCAGAGTCGCTGACTACTATCAGTCGAGTCTCATCAGACGTTTAGAGAGGCCTCCTACTCTGTCGAGACGACCAGGCAATGAAACTCCTGCGACGCATCTCCACCCGTCAGCTCCTCGCGCTCGCGGCTGCCCTGGTCGCGGTGGCGGCCGGCACGACCGCGATCGCGATCGCAGCCACCGGCGGCGGACCGACGCCGCCACCCAAGCCGCTCGATCAAGCGGTCCACGACGCCCTCGCAGCGCCGCCGCCCGAAGGGGTCACCGCACGCGTTCACTTCACCGACAACCTGATCGGCGAATCCGTGCTCGAAGGTTCCGACCCGTTGCTCGGCGGCGCCTCCGGCAGGCTCTGGGCCTCGGCCGACGGTCGCCTGCGACTGGAGCTGCAGGCCGACGTATCGAAGAGCAGCAGCGGCGACTTCCAGGTGCTGGTCGACAAGCGGAGCTTCACGGTCTATGACCCGGGTACCGAAACGGCCTACGAGGGGACGTTGCCGCAGGGCGAAGGCGGCGCCAACGGCGAAGCGGGCAAGGACGAACCGCCGTCGCTCGCCAAGGTTCAGGAAGGAATCGAAGAAGCGATGAAGCACGCCGATCTGAGCGGCGCGATCCCCTCCGGCGTCGCCGGCCAGGCCACCTACACGCTGCACGTCTCACCGAAGGCGAACGGAGGCCTAGTCGGCGGCGCCGAGCTCGCATGGGACGCCGCCAACGGGACGCCGCTGCGCGCCGCCGTCTACGCGAAGGGCGAAAGCTCGCCGGTACTCGAACTGAGCGCGACCGAAGTCTCCTTCGGGCCGGTCGCCGAATCGGTCTTCGAAGTCTCGCCTCCGCCTGGGGCGAAGGTCGTCAACCTCAACCCGCCGGCCGGTGGCGAAGGCAAGGGGAGCGGCGACTCCGCCCCGGTCACCGGGCTGGAAGCCGTGCAGGCGAAGACCTCGTTCCCGCTCAGCGCCCCGCCGAGCCTGGCCGGGATGGCCCGCGACCAGGTGCGGCTCGTCTCCAGCGGCGAAGACGCCGGAGCCCTCCTCACCTACGGCAAGGGGCTCGGCGGGATCGCCGTGCTCGAGCTGCCCGCCGGCGAAGCCGGCTCGGGCGAAGGCGGCGAAGCCGGCGGGCTGCAGCTCCCAAGTGTCTCGATCGAAGGCGCGACCCAGGCACAGGAGCTGGAAACGCCGCTCGGCACCCTGATCCGCTTCCGCCGCGGCGGGGTCGAGTACACGGTCGCCGGCTCGGTGACGCCGGCAGTCGCCCGGGAAGCCGCGCAGGGCCTTTAGCCGGTGGCGGGTAGCCGGATGCCCGACGCGGCGCCGATCGAGGTCCGCGGCCTGGTCAAGCGCTACGGCGAGCTGGTCGCCGTCGACCATGTCGACCTGACGGTCGAGGCCGGCGACGTCTTCGGCTACCTCGGCCCCAACGGCGCCGGCAAGACGACCTCGCTGCGGATGATGCTGGGCCTGATCCGCCCCGACGAGGGCTCGGTGCGGCTGTTCGGCCGCGACCCACAGCTCGGCGTCGCCGCGCTGGAGGGGGTCGCCGGCTTCGTCGAGGCGCCCGCCTTTTACCCGTACCTGAGCGGACGCGAGAACCTGCGCCTCTGCGCCGCCCTCGACGGCCACGACGCGGCGGCGCGGATCGACGAGGTGCTCGATGTGGTCGAGATGGCCGACCGGGCGAAGGACAGGGTCGGCGGCTACTCGCACGGGATGCGCCAGCGGCTGGGGATCGCTGCGGCGCTCTTGCGCCGCCCGCGGCTGCTCCTGCTCGACGAGCCTGCTACCGGGCTCGACCCAGGAGGAATGCGCGACATGCGCGAGCTGATCCGCGACCTCGCCGCCCGCGGGATCACCGTCCTGCTCTCGAGCCACCTGCTGTTCGAGGTGGAAGAGCTCTGCAACCGGGTCGCGATCGTGCGCCGCGGCAGCGTCGTCTACGAGGGCGAGCTGGCCGAGCTGCGCGAGCGCGCCGGGGTCAGCTACCGCCTGCGCACCGGCGAGGACGATCGGGCGCGGCGAGTGTGCGCGGCGCAGGCCGGGATCGACGATGTGTGCGAGGCGCCCGGCGGCGGCCTGTTGTTCCGCGCCGCCGGCGAGGGCGCGGTCGGCGAGCTGTCGCTGGCGCTGGCGGAGTCCGGCGCGCCGGTGCTGGAGCTGAGCCCGCGCCAGGCGAGCCTCGAGGACCTCTTCTTCCAGCTCACCGAGGGAGACGACGGGGCGGCGAGCGCCGAGCGCATGGCCGCCGCCGCCGAGGAGCTCGCCTGATGCCGGGCGTGCTGACGGTCTACCGCTGGGAGCTGCGCAAGCTGCGCGCCCAGAAGCGCACCTACCTCGGGCTGGGCGCGGCGGCTGCGGTCCCGATCATCTTCGTCACCGCGCTGGCGATCCGCAACGGCGAACCGCGCGACGTCGCCTTCGGCCGCTACGTGCACGACACCGGCCTGGCGATCCCGCTGGTGCTGCTGCTGTTCGGCTCGGTCTGGCTGTTCCCGCTGATCACCGCGCTGGTGGCCGGCGACATCGTCGCCGCCGAGGACCGCGACCGGACCCTGAAGACGATCTTCACCCGCTCGGTCGAGCGCCAGCAGGTGTTCGCCGGGAAGACGCTAGCGGTGGTCACCTATTCGGTCGCCGCGATCGTCCTCAGCGGCGTCGTCGCGCTCCTCGCCGGCATCCTTGCCTCGGGCTTCAACCCGATCGTCACCCTTTCGGGCACCCGCGTCTCGGCCTCGCACGGCCTGGCGCTGGTCGGCGCCAGCCTCGCCGTCTACCTGCTGCCGATCCTCGCCGTCGCCAGCATCGGGCTGTGCTTCTCCACCGTCTTTCGCAACAGCGCCGCGGCAATCGTCGGCACGCTGATGTTCTCGCTGCTGCTGCAACTTGTCGGCATCCTGCCCGGCCTCGGCGGCCTGCAGCCCTACCTGCTGAGCACCCAGTTCCAGGACTGGCAGGGGTTCCTGCGGGTTCCCGTCGACTGGGCCCCGATCCTGCGGGCGCTCTGGGTCTGTGTGCTCTACGCACTTCCGGCGCTGGTCGTGGCAGCGGTCGTCTTCCTGCGCCGCGACGTCGCGGGCGAGTAGGGATCGGCGCTCTCTCTGGCTCTGGTGCCTCAGCCGGTGTAGGGGTGGGTGGGCGTCGTGCCTTCGGGGCTCAACAGGTCGAAGCCGTCGGGGATCTTGAGATGATCCGGGCCGCGGCCCGGGCTGTCGGTGCGCCCGTATTGCCAGACGATCTTGCGGGTGCGCGGGTCGATGATGACGACGCGATGGCGGTAGTCGTCGTTGGTGCAGATCAACCCGTTTGGAAGGCGCTCGGCGAGGCTCGGGTGGTTGAGCATCCCCCGACCCGATGAAGGGTGATACCCCCAGAGGATCTTCCCCGCCCGGTTGAATTCATAGATCCCCCCAGGATCGGTGTAGTCGGCGACGAGGTAGCGGTCTGGCCCCAGCTGCTGGGGGTCCGAGGGGTATTCGATCGGCAGTTGCACGCTCCAGACGAGTTTGCCCGCGGGGGTGATCTCGTCGATGTAGGAGCCGTTTACCTCCGAGACGAGGATGTTGCCGTCTGGTAGCGGCGTGTCGCCATTGGGCGAGCCGAGTGCGCGCGGCGGTTCGTGTTCGCAGCGCGCTGGTTCGCCGAACTGCTTGCGGATCTTCTTCTGCGGGGAGATCAAGAGCACCCGGCAGTTCTGCGCGTCCGCCACCGAGATCGTGCCGTCCCGCCATAGGTAGGCGTCGTCGGGCTCGTGCAGGTAGCCCGGTTCGGATCCGGCGACGCCCGGGTGCCCGTAGGACCACAGCAGCTTGCCGGAGGGGAAGCCGAGCTGGACGATGCGCTCATTCTGCTCCTCGTTGGAGATGATCTGGGTGCCGCCGTGGGTGAAGAAGGCGTCGTCGGGGAAGTAGAAGCCACCCGGGGGTGCCGGGTGGGCGTGGGAGGGAAAGCGCCAGAGCACCTTCTTCTCGGCGTTGACGACCAGCAGCCGGTTGTTGCCGCGGTCGGCGATTAGCAGGCGACCCGCAAACGGCGGCGGTGGGCCGGAGGTGGCACTCGGCTGCGTTGAGGGGGTTGCGGCTTCTGCTTCGGCCGCGACTCGAATGACGTGCTCGCGCAGCACCACGACGCTGCGCACGGCGCTGCCATCGGCCCTCTTGCCGCCGATCAAGTACGCGGTCGAACCGACGACGGTGGCGGCGCCGTAGGCGAGTGGCAGGGGGAGCCGGCCGGCCCGTGCAATCGTGCCATTGGCGGGATCGAAGCGCCAGATGCGGTCGCTGAGGACCCCGTTTGCTTCGCCACCGAGCAGGTAGACGCGACCTCCGAGTTCCACCGCGGCCGCATGCGAAGTCGGTTCGGGCAGGTGGCCGACGACGTGTGCAGCGCCTCTCCGCGGGTCCACTTCCTGAATCGCATCGCTCGGCCGGCCGTTCGCGAGCTCACCCCCGAAGGCATAGATCTTGCCGCCGCTCGTCGCAACGGCCATATACCGCGCCGGTGCGGGGAGCGTCGCGACTTCGGTGAAACTGCTGCCGTCCGTGGTCGCCAGCACCGAGCCCAGCGGCGCCTGGCCGTCGTAGCCACCGAGCAGGTACGCACGTTCGCCGATCGCCACCGCGCTCAGATCGGAGCGCGGAGTCGGCAGCCGCCCGACGACGCTCGCGAGCACGCCAGCGGACACCGAGCCGCCAGGCGCCGGCAGCGCCTGGACTTCCCTGCTGCTCGTTTCCGCGCCACCGCCGAAGACCAGCACCCGATCGCCAAGCGTCGCCGCTGCGGCATCATGCAGCGGCCCCGCCAGTTCTCCAGCCTGCTTGAGGTGCGCACTCGTGGGGTCGAGCTGGAAGACACCGCTGACCGAGGTTTCACCGGAGTCGAGGCCGCCGAGGATCAGCGGTCCGCCGGATAGCCCCACCACCGACTCGCCCGAGATCGGCGCCGGCAGAGAGGCCGCACGGCGCACGACGAGCACCGTCTTCGCTGGTGCTTTCGCAGACGAGGAATGCCCACCGCCGCCGGAGGTCTTCGCGACGATCACGGCGACGAGCAGCGCAACGGCCACGAGCAACGGGACCCTCCAGCGACGTGCCCGGCGGGAGCGGGAGATCGGCATCGCGGGCCAGCCTGTCAACCCGACCTTAGAGCCAGGTGAGTGCCGCTCTCATCCCCGCTTAAGGAGCACCCTTCACTCTGCCGCGCCATGAACTCTCTCGCGCAGGCGCCCCCCAGGCCCGTCCCCCCTTCTTCGGCCAAGTCCCTCGGCCGCAAGATGCTGAACAAGGTCCCCGAGATCACCGTCTACTTCTGGTTGATCAAGGTGCTCTGCACCACGCGCGGAGTGGGGGCGCCGCCTCGAGCGCCTCGACCAGGGCCCGGACGGAGTCGCGGCACTGGTCTCCCGGGGGGAGAGCCGGACCGAGACGGTGCGCACGCGGTGGGCGGTCGGCTGCGATGGCGGTGGCAGCTGGGTACGTCAGCTGCTCGGGATCGAGTTCGGCGGCTCGACCTTCCGCCAGCGCTGGCTGGTCGTCGATGTTCTCGTCGACCGGCCGCTGGCGAAGGTCCCTCACCCCCATTTCTTCGGCGAGTGGCGCCGCCCGACCGTCTCGCTGCCGATGTCGCCGGGACGCCACCGCTGGGAGTGGATGCTTCACCCGGGGGAGGATCCCGAGCCCTTCCTCGACCCCGAAGCGGTGCGCCGGCGGATCGACCGTTGGCTGGATAGTGAGACGGCGACGGTCGAGCGAGCCGTCGTCTACACCTTCCACGCGCGCACCGCGGCGCGCTGGCGGGAGGGACGGGTGGCGCTTCTCGACACCTACGAGCTGGAGCGCCGCCCTCACGTTGAAGCGATGCAACGACTCGCAGTCGCGCTCGGTGGCTTCGTGCAGACCGCCGACCGGCGGGTGGCGGCCCTCCGAGATGTCTTGCTGGGGACGCTGGACCGGACCGGTATCGCCGGCTGGGCGGAATCGCGGGTCAAGCCCCTGCCCGCCTACGGCGCGGGCGCCTTTGCCGTTCGGCCGCGCCGCCTCGTCTTCAGGCGCGGAGTGGGGGCGCAGTTCCCCCAGCCGCGGGTCCGCGTCGGCGGCGAGGATCTGCCGCTGGACGATGCGCTCGGCTCGGGCTGGCGGGCGATCTCGGTCGACCCGGCCGCAGCCGAGGCGCTAGGCGCCGAGGGGCTGGCGGTCTTCGTGGTCGGGCGCGACCTCGAGGACCACCAGGGCGTGATCGGCGAGTGGTTGGCGCGGTTCGGCGCCTCCTGGGCCGTCCTGCGGCCCGATCGATTCGTCTTTGCGCTCGGGGACGCCGGCGGCGCCGAGATCCGGCGTGCGCTCGACTCGCTCCACCGCCAACTGGGACGGGCAACCCCCGGACTCATTGCCGGACGTAGCGGAGCGATCTCCCAGGCGTCGGTCGCCGCATGAGCGGCGCGTCGCCGCACTTGACAGCTGAGCGCCGGGAGCTGCTTGACTCGCACAAGCTCGGAACTCTCGCAACGGTAGGCGAGGACGGTCTGCCCCGGCTGTCGGTCGTCTACTACGCCAACCGGGGCGAGCGCATCTTCATCTCGACCCTTCGCGAGCGGGCGAAGGCGAAGGACATCGAACGGAGAGGTTGGGCGGCGCTCTCGCGGCCGGCTCGTTCTACAACCACTTCGACGACAAGGATCAGGTGGTCGACGCCGTCCTGACCGAGTTGACCGAGGAACAGGGCGCCCTGGTGGACGCCCTGACCCGGGACCTCGCGGACCCGGCCACTGTCGTCGCTTTCGCTCACCGCCACTTCGTCCGCTTGGCGAAGGTCGATCCCCACTTCGGCCAGTTGCTGATCCGGCTCGACGCCTCGCACAGGGTGATGTCCCAAGCGCTCGGCCCGCGGGCGCTGCGCGACATCCAGCGCGGGCTCGACAGCGGACGGTTCAAGTTCGAGAGCGCACCAGCCGCCGTACTCGCGACGGGCGGTGCCTTGCTTGGGACCATGCGTGGCGTTATCGACGGAGTGCTGGACGACGACGCAGATCTGGTTCACGCCGCAGCCGTGCTGCGGATGCTCGGGCTGGCGCCCGAGGACGCCGAGGAGACCGCACGGTCCGCGAGCCAGGCCTACCACCCGCGCGGGCCAAGCTCGGATTAGCTTGCGCCGGTGAGATGGCCATCCGTTACCCCGGAGCGACCCCGCCTTGCGGTCAAGCCGCAGCCACCCAACCGCCCGTCCGTAGTAATGCGCAGTCGGCCTGTGGGAAGGAGCGGATTTCCCAACTCCGGCCACTCACCTAGATTGCCCTCGCGATGTTGAGCGACCATGTCGTCGAATACCGGATGGAAGAAGAGTGGCGGCTGGTCACGAACGCCGTTAAGGCGCACTCGCCACTCCAAGCGGTGATCCGGGCGGCCCACGCAGAGGGGTTGTTTCGCGCCCGGCCGGTGGCCGATCCGTACGTCCCCCACAGCTACTTCCGGGTCCCGACCTGGGGCCCACCCGTGCCCGAGGACGCGCCGGGCTGAACTCCTGTTCAGGGCGACGCCCCCTGGGCCGCCGGCCCACGCCGGTTCGAAGCTCAGTGGGTGGAGTCTCCAAGACGCTTGGAGACGGCCTCGCCACGGTAGTCGAAGATTCGCTCGAGATCGCGGCGGACGAAGAGGCTGTGGGCGAGCTCGCCGAGGGGCCCGTAGGGAATGGCGTAGCGGACGCGGTCGTGGATCGTGCAAGCCCGCTCGCTGTCGGGCTCGAAGACGTGGGTGTGCTCCCAGAGCGAGTAGGGGCCACGGACCTGGGTGTCGGTGAAGCGCAGAGGCGGCTCCCAGGTCTCGATCCGCGTCTGCCAGCGAATCGGGAAGCCGTGCAGGCGCAGGCGGTAGTCGAGCAGCGTCCCCGCGCCCATCGCGATCGGCCCCGGCGTCGTCACCCGGAAGTGGAGCCAGGGCGGCGTCATCGGCTCGAGGTTGACGGCGTCGGTGTAGAAGTCGAAGGCGCGCTCGGCCGGGACGGGAACGCGCTGGCTGCGTTGCAGGACGTGCTCGCGCACAGGCGCCAGTCTCGCAGGCCGGCGCCTCCAGTCGGGTAGCGTGGATCGATCCCACAGAGCACGTTGATCGCAGGTGCGACGGGTTTCGTCGGCGGCCGGCTGGCGGCGGCAATGGCCGGCTCGGGGCCGGTCCGGTGCCTGGTCCGCGAGCGCTCTCGAGCGGCGAAGCTGGAGGGACTGGGCGTCGAGCTGCGGGTCGGCGACGTCACCGACGCCCCCAGCCTCGTCGGGGTGGGGGAGGGAGTCGACGTCGCCTACTACCTGGTCCACGCGATGGCCGGCGGCGCCGGCTTCGAGGAGCGCGAGCGGGTCGCCGCCGGCAACTTCGCCCGGATGGCAAAGCGCGAGGGCATCGGGCGCGTCGTCTACCTCGGCGGGCTCGGCCAGGAGGCCGAATCCAAGCACCTGCGCAGCCGTCACGAGACCGCCCGCATCCTCGCCGCCGAGGGACCGCCGCTCACTTACTTCCGCGCGGCGATGGTGGTGGGCGCCGGCAGCGAGTCCTACCGGACTCTGCGCTATCTGGTGGGGCGGTTGCCGGTGATGATCACCCCCAACTGGCTGCGTATAGCGACGCAGCCGATCGGAATCGACGCGACGATCGAGTATCTGCGCCGCGCTCCCGAAGTCTCCGAGTCCAAGGGCCGGGAAGTCCAGATCGGCGGCCCCGACGTGCTCTCCTATTCGGAGATGCTGGATCGGATGGCGATCGTGATGGGGAAGCGGCCGCGACGCAAGCTGCCGGTCCCCTTCATCACGCCCTGGCTGTCGGCGCTCTGGCTCGGCCTGGTCACGCCAGTTGACACGAAGGTGGCGCGCCCGCTTGTCGAGGGGTTGACCACGGCAACCGTCGTCACCGACCCCACCGGGGCCGAGCCGTTCGGCATCTCACCGGAGTCGTTTGACGAAGCGCTGCGGCGCGCGTTCGCGGAGGAAGAGGGTTGATGGTTCAGGTTCAATCCGAGCCGACCGGGAGAACGACGGAGACGCGGAAGCGCCCAGCCCGCAGACGTCGAGGGCCGTGTTCGCCTCCATGAGAGCACAGGTCTTCACCTCGGAGCGACTTGACGGCACCAAACGACTGGCAGGGACTCTCGCGATGTTCGCCATGGGTATCGCGAGGGCGTCACTGCCGAGGTCGACCGCCTCGTCAAGGACCAGCGCGGCACCACCCTTCACATCCACGCAACCAATCGGGCGCGCTCCGCGTAGTGTCAAACAATGAAGATCGCGATCGTCGGAACCGGCATCTCCGGGCTCCTCGCCGCTCACCTGCTGCACCGCGAGCACGAGATCGTCGTCTACGAGGCGGGCGATCGGGTCGGCGGTCACACGAACACGATCCGGGTCGACACCGAGGAGGAGACGCACTGGATCGACACCGGATTCATCGTCTTCAACGACCGCAACTACCCCAACTTCGAACGGCTGCTGAGCGAGATGGGCGTCGCCACTCAGCCCTCGCAGATGAGCTTCTCGGTCTCCGACGGACACGGCGACTTCGAGTACGCGGGGACGCCGCGCGGCCTCTTCGCCCGCCGCGCCAACCTGCTCAGCCCCTCCTTCCTCGCCATGCTGCGCGACTGGCGCCGCTTCAACCGCGAGGCGCGGGCGCTTGCCGGCACGGGCGGGACCGCTCCCTCGCTCGGGCACTGGCTGGAGGAGAGGGGCTTCTCCCGGCACTTCGTCGAGCGGCTGATCGTCCCCCAGGCCTCCGCCGTCTGGTCGGCCGACCGCGAGCAGATGTGGAGCTTCCCCGCCAGCTTCATGGCCGAGTTCTTCGAGAACCACGGCATGTACAGCCTCCGCGGCCGGCCGCGCTGGCGGACCGTCGCCGGCGGCTCGATCCGCTATGTGAAGGCGATGACGGCGCCCTGGCGCGACCGCATCCGCCTGCGGGCGCCGGTGCGACGGATCGAGCGGCTGCCCGGCCGGGTGCGGATCGCGGCGGAGGGATGCGAGAGCGAGGACTTCGACGAGGTGGTGATCGCCACCCACTCCGACCAGGCGCTGAGGATGCTGGCCGACCCGACCGGGGCCGAGCGCGAGATCCTCGGCGCCATCCCCTACCGGCGCAACGAGGCCGTGCTGCACACCGACACCTCGTTGCTGCCGCGGCGGCGCCGAGCCTGGGCGAGCTGGAACTTCCACCTCACCGAGGTGCCGGCCAGGGGCGCCACCGTCACCTACTGGATGAACAACCTGCAGCGGCTGCGGGCCGACCGCGAGTTCCTGGTCACGCTCAACCGCGGCGAGGAGATCGACCCCGAGAAGGCGCTGCACCGCCTCTCCTACGACCATCCCGTCTACACGGCGGAGGGCATCGCCGCCCAGGCCCGCCATGCCGAGATCAGCGGCACCGGGCGCACGCACTATTGCGGCGCCTACTGGGGCTGGGGCTTCCACGAGGACGGGGTGCTGAGCGCCCTGCGGGCCTGCCGGCGGATCGGCTCCTCCCGCGCCGCCGTCACCGAGGCGGAGCCGCCGGCAGGATGACCGCCTCCGCCGTCTACGAGGGCTGGGTCCGCCACCGCCGCTTCGAGCCGGTGGAGCACGCCTTCCGCTACCGGCTCTTCCTCATGTACCTCGACCTCGGGGAGCTGCCCGCCGTCCTCGATCCCTACCCGTTGTGGTCGGCGCGGAGGGCGGCTCCCGCCCGCTTCCGCCGCTCCGACTTCATGGGGGATCCCAGAAGGCCGCTGGCGGAGTGCGCGCGCGACGCGGTCGAGGCTCAGACCGGTCGCCGCCCCGGCGGCCCGGTTCGGCTCCTCGCCAACCTGCGCTGCCTCGGACACGTCTTCAACCCGGTCAGCCTCTACTACTGCTTCGACCCGGCGGGGGAGCGAGTCGAAGCGGTGGTCGCCGACGTCAACAACATTCCCTGGGGAGAGCGGCATCCTTATGTCCTGGCGCGCGGAGGCCGGGAGGGAGCGGTGCTGGGCGGCGAGCTGGACAAGGCCCTCCACGTCTCCCCCCTGATGGGGATGGACCAGACCTACGCCTTCCGCGCAACCGAGCCCGGCGACCGGCTCATCGTCCAGATCGAGTCACGCCCTCGCGACGGCGAGGGGGGCAAGACCTTCGACGCCACCCTCTCGATGCGCCGCCGCGAGTTGAGCGGCCCGCTGCTGACCCGGATGCTGGTCCGCTACCCGGCGATGTCGCTACAGGTGGTGGCGAAGATCTACGCGCAGTCGCTGCGGCTGAAGCTGAAGGGCGCCCGCTACTTCCCCCACCCGGAGGGAAGCCGCCCGAAGGGGTTCCTCTCGCCGTGAAGGACGCGCTCGCCCGCGCCGCGGTGAGCCAGGCCCTGCGCCGCCTCCGCGCCGGCCGGATCGAGGTGGTCGAAGGCGGCCGGAGCCGCGCCTTCGGCCCCGCCGGCGCCGAGCTGCACGCCGCGGTGACGATCGACGACCCGGCGGCTTGGCGCGGCCCGCTGCGCGGCAGCGCCGGGCTTGGCGAGACCTACGCCGACGGGCTATGGGAGACCGACGACCTGGTCACGCTGATCCGCATCGCCGCCCGCGAGCTGCGCGAGCCGGGCGGGCTGCGCGGCGCCGTCGCCGGGGCGCGCGGCCTGCTGCACCGGGCCCGCCGCCTCGTGCCCGAGAACACCCTCGCCGGCGCCCGGCGGAACGTTGCCGCTCACTACGACCTCGGCAACGACCTCTTCGCCGCCTTCCTCGACGAGCGGATGGTGTACTCGTGCGCCTACTTCCCGCGCGCCGGAGCGAGCCTGGAGGAGGCTCAGCTCGCCAAGCTCGAGCGGATCTGCGGCCAGCTCTGCCTCGGCCCCGGCAACCACCTGCTGGAGATCGGCTCCGGCTGGGGCGGCCTCGCCGTCCACGCCGCCCGCGAGCACGGCTGTCGCGTCACCACGACGACCATCTCCCGCGAGCAGCACGAGCTGGCGGCCCGGCGCGTGCGCGAGGCCGGGCTCGCGGACCGGGTGACGGTGCTGCTCGAGGACTACCGCGAGCTGCGCGGCAGATACGACCGGCTGGTCTCGGTCGAGATGATCGAGGCGGTCGGCTGGCAGTACTTCGACGACTTCTTCCGCCGCTGCGACGAGCTGCTCGCCCCCGGCGGGCTGATGCTGCTGCAGGCGATCACGATCGACGACGACATCTACGAGATCGAGAAGGGGAAGCGCAGCTTCGCCAACACCCACGTCTTCCCAGGCGGCTGCCTGCCCTCCCGGAGGACGATCGCCGACTGCCTCGCCCGCGTCACCAGCATGCGCCAGGTCTGGGCCGACGACATCACCGTCCACTATCCGCTCACCCTGGCCGCATGGCGCGAGCGCTTCCTCGGCGCCTGGGAGCGGCTGCGCTCGCGCGGCTACGACGAGCGCTTCCTCCGCCTCTGGACCTTCTACCTCAGCTCCTCGGAGGCGGGCTTCCGCGAGCGCAGGATCGGCGACGTGCAGGCGCTCTTCGTCAAGCCGGCGAGCCCAGCTCACGCCGAAGGCCGGTGGCGGCATTGTTCCCCAGCCGCTTGAAGGCAAGGCCGAAGAGTGGGTCGACGATCCGCATCACGCCCTTCAGCGTCAGCTGCGCGTCGTAGACCATCTTGCAGCCAGAGTCGGCCGGCTCGACGGTGATCGCGTCTTCGGAGATCGTGGTCGAGCTCTCGGCCCGCAGCACCAGCCGCTTCGGGCGCTCGTACGCGGTCGTCGTGTACTCGAGCGGAATCTCGCGACCCATCCACCTGACCAGAACCTGGAATCGCGAGCCCTCCCCAGGCTCGTTGCCGCCGACCGGGTGTGCCGCCGCCGCGGTCGGGTCCCACTCGGTGACGTTTGAGAACATCGCCATGTAGTCGAAGACCTCCTCGGCGCTCCTCGGGCTGACGATCGTGTCGCGGTAGCGGGCCATCTCAGTCTCCTTCGTCGTCGATCTCGCTTGCGGAGGCCGTCGCGCCGCCGGGCGGCAACCCGCAGAGGCGCTCGCACTCCTCGAAGAGCCTGGTCCTCTCCTCGGGGCTCTCGCGGGTCCATGGCACGCGATGCTCGGGCCGCGGGCGACGGTCGTGCCAGAACTCCCCGGTGCTCCGCGCAGCCTGCGGCGAGCCGGCGAGCCAGACGATCGTGTCGGCTCCAGCCCCGGGATCGCGAAGCAGCGGGCCCATCAAGCGGTTGAAGCGGGGCAGCGAGGACTTGATCCCGGCCGTCGCAACCCACCCCGGATGGGTCGAGTGCACCGTTATCCCGTCGGCCGCCAGCCGTCTCCCCCACTCCTCGCTGAGGATCACCTCCGCCCGCTTGGTGTGGGCGTAGAAGCGGGCTCCGTCGAAGTCGCGATGCTCGAGCTGGGGGTCGTCGACGTCGATCCGCGCCGTGTACATCCCTCCCGAGGATACGTTGATCACCCGCGAGGGAGCGGCCCGGCGGAGCGCCGGCAGCAGCAGCCCACTGCGGCCCCGAGCGCAGCGAGTGGGTTGACGGCGGACCGGCCCACAATTTCCCTGGTCGGCAGGCGTTGGCGCAGCCCACCCTGCCGACCAGGTCGCTATTTGGCTCCACCCCCCTGCCGCTCGGCACTTGGTCTCCACCCTGGAAGGAATCGCTGCGGGCAATCGGGGCGGGGTGGTGGGGGAACTGGCCAGGGTGGCGTCAACAGCGAACGTTGGTGCGGCGCCGCACCTCGACGAAGGTGCGCTCGAGCAGGTTGGTCGACCGCAGCCGCTTGCGGTGCTCGGAGGGAAAGAGCAGATGGGAGACCAGCTCATCGGCGTTCTCGTCGATCGTCCGTATCGCCGAGGGGTAGGCGCGCCGGTACTCGGCGGCAAGGGCGAGCAAGGCCGACTTCGCCTCCCCGGGCGAGGCGGCCTCGTCGAAGATCCGCCACCAGCGCGCCTTGAACTCTGTGTGGTGGCGCTCGGGCAGCTTCGAGAGCAGATTGCGCAAGGCGTGAACGGTGCAGCGCTGCTGCGCCGCCGCCGGCCACAGCTGGACCGATGAACGGGGTCCGGTCACATGCACAAGGCGGCATCGCCCAGGTCAGCCTCCTGCTGCGCAACTTCCTGATCGGCTTCTACGGATTCGCCGCCTTCTGCATCACGCTCGCTCTTGCCCCTCCCTGTGATGACAAGCGCCGCCGCTTTCGGTCTCGCGACGGGGACGGCGCTCGTCGCGCAGACGACGAGCGCCGTCCTGCGCTCACGCCTCGCCTCCTACCTGCGCCTTCGACCGGCTAGGTGCGTCACACTCGTCCTGCCCGCTGCGTCACGATTGCGTCACCGCGCCCTCCGCACGCCCGCCCATGCCACTCGGCGATTTGGCTCTGCGCGTGGCCTTGCGGAGCCACGCGGATATGCTGATGCAATCGGGGCGCCCGGATTTGAACCGGGGACCTCACCGACCCGAACGGTGCGCGCTACCAGGCTGCGCCACGCCCCGAGAGGGTCGATTATCTCAGAGGCGGGGGGGAGGCACCGGTGCGACGGCTCGGGCCGCTACTTTGAGTCCTCCCCGGGTTCCGGGTTGAGGCCGTGATTCGAAAGCTCGTGACGATCGTCGCTGTTCTGGCGCTGCCGGCGCTGCCCGCTTCGGCTGCCGCCGCCGGGTTGCCGAGCGGCTTCGTCGGCATCTCGCCGCAGAGCGCGGCAAACCAGCCCGATTACGAACTGATGGCCGAGTCGGGGATTCGCAGCGTGCGCCTGCCGCTCTTCTGGTTCGGGGTGGAGGCGTACAGCCCGCTCCTGGTGCCGCCGAACTGGTCGGGCTTCGACGCCTCGGTGGAGCTCGCCGCCGAATCCGGCATGCGGATCTTCCCCTTCGTCTGGGGCACGCCGGGCTGGGTCGCCCGGCAGCCGCAGATCGAACCGACGCGCAGCGGCTTGGCGCAGCGCGCCTGGGACAGCTTCCTGCGCGAGGCGGTGCGGCGCTACGGCGCCGGCGGGACGTTCTGGCGCGAGAACCCCGACCTGCCCTACCTGCCGATCCGCCAGTGGGAGATCTGGAACGAGGAGAACATCGTCAGCTTCTCCAGCAACTCCAACCCCGAGCGCTTCGCGCGGCTGCTGCGATCCAGCGGGCGCACGATCCACTCCGTCGACCGCGGCGCCAAGGTGATCCTCGGCGGCCTCTTCGGCCGGCCGCTGCAGATCCCGCCCAACGTCGGCTTGGGCGACTTCCTCGACCGCGTCTACCGGGCCGGCCGTGTGAAGCCCTACTTCGACGGGGTCGCCCTGCACCCCTACGTCGCCGACGCCAGAGCAATGACGCCTGAGCTTCGCACCATGCGCCGCGTCATGCGCCGCAACGGCGACGCTCGCACGCCGATCTACCTGACCGAGCTGGGCTGGGGCTCCGACAGCTACCAGACGCGCTGGGAGCGCGGGCTTCAAGGCCAGGCGCGCGAACTGAACGAGGCCTTCTCGATCCTCGCCGCGCACCGCCGCTCGTGGCGGATCGGCGGCGTCTGGTGGTTCTCCTGGGCCGACGATCCGGCTGCCCACTGCCAGTTCTGCGACTCCTCCGGCCTGCTGACCGCGAACCGCGAAGCGAAGCCCTCCTGGTACCGCTTCAACGCCTGGACCGGCGGCGACGCCGGCACCGTGCCGCGGGCCAAGCTCGGTCACTGAGGGCGCCGTGGCTGCTCCAAGCCCAGCGGTGAGGCCGGCCACCGGGGCGGGCGACTACGAGGCCGCCGCCGAGGCGCTGGCGCTGGCCTTCGCCGACGATCCGGCCTGGGCGCATCTGCTGCCCGACGCCGCCGGCCGGGCGGAGCGGCTGCTCGCTTTCTTCACGGCCGAGATCGGCAACCTGGCGCCGGACTATCGCCAGGTCTGGGTGACCGAGGACGGCAGGGGCGCGGCGGTCTGGGCCCGGCCCGGGCGCTGGCGGGTCCCGTTCAGGCGGACGATGCGCCCGGCGCGGCAGATGGCCCGCGTCTTCGGCCGCCGCCTGCCGCTGGCGACCTGGACCCAGCTGCGGTTAGAGCGGCATCACGGGGGGAAGCCGCGGCACTGGTACCTGCACTACCTCGGCGTCGAACCGCGCGCCCAGGGGCGTGGCCTGGGCGGGGCGCTGCTGGGCCCGGTGCTCGCGCGATGCGACCGCGAGGGCGCTCCCGCGCAGCTCGAGGCGAGCACCGAGCGCAGCCGGATCCTCTACGAGCGCAACGGCTTCGCCCTCACCGGGACCTTCGGCCTTCCCGCCGGCGGGCCGCCGCTGCGGGAGATGTGGCGCGAGCCGCGCTGAGGGCATCGCCCGGCGGTAGTGTCGGCGCCGATGCCAGGCAGCGGATCGAAGACGGCAGCCACCTGGGCCGGCGCGCTCGCGCTCGCCGCCGCCCTCGCCTCGTGCGGCGGCGGCTCGGGCGAACCGTCGACGGGCGGCACGACCGAGCTTCGGCCGCCGGCTCCGAGGATCGCGCTGAGCGCCACCACGCACCACCCCGCGGTCGGCGCGCCCTGGCCGATCGTAATTCGTGCCCATACCGAGTCGGGCCGCCCGCTCCGCGCCTCCGTCCGCTACCAGTACCTGCTCGCCGGCTCGGTCGTCGCCCGCCGCTCCCACTACCGGTTCCGCGGGACCTTCCACGACACGTTTCGCTGGCCGCCGCGCTCGCTGGGCGTGCCGCTCACCTTCCGCGCCGTCGTCAGCACGCCGCTCGGCACCCGCCGCCTCGACTACGAGGTGCGCGTGAGGAGGGGCGGGCGATAGCCGGGACCGTCGACACGCCGCCGCAGGATCCGGCCGGGACGCGCGGCGCCGCCGTGCAGGTCGAGCGGGTGAGCAAGAGCTTCGGCCGGATCGTGGCGCTGCGCGAGGTCTCGATGCGGGCGGCGCCGGGCGAGGTGGTCGCGATCACCGGCCCCTCGGGGTGCGGCAAGACGACTCTGCTGAACGTGATCGCCTCGATCGAGCGCCCCGACTCGGGGCGGGTGGTGGTGAACGGGACGCCGGTCACCGAGCTGTCCAGCCCCACCTCCTACCGCCGCGACACGATCGGCATCGTCTTCCAGCTCCACCACCTGCTGCCGATGCTGACCGCGCGCGCCAACGTCGAGCTGCCGCTGATCGCGGCGGGCATTCCCCGGGCGGAGCGCCGCCGCCGCGCCGAGGAGCTGCTCGCCGAGGTCGGGCTCGGCGAGCGGGCCGAGCAGCGGCCGCCGGGCCTCTCCGGCGGCGAGCGCCAGCGGGTGGCGGTGGCGCGCGCCCTCGCCAACGAGCCGCGGCTGCTGCTCGCCGACGAGCCGACCGGCTCGCTCGATTCCGAGAGCGGCCGCCTGGTCCTCTCGGTGCTCGACAGCGCCCGCCGGCGGCGCGGCATGACCATGATCGTCGCCAGCCACGACCCGCTGCTCGGCGACCGCCCCGACCGCTACGTGCGGATGGCCGACGGCGAGGTCGTCGGCGAGGACGCTCCCTGAGAGATCGGTGGATCCAGGCTGAGTCAGAAGCGGCCGAGCAGCTCCGCCGGCGGGCGCCGCGAGACGCTCCAGGCGGGGTAGAGGCCGCCGAGCACGCCGATCGCGAGGCCGACGAGGACGCCGCGGCCGATGCCCCAGGCGGTCAGCTCGGGGCTGACGAAGCCGCCGGCGCCGAGCAGGTCGACGATCAGCCGGCTGACGAGGATGCCGCCGAGGACGCCGACCCCGGCGCCGAGCAGGCCGACCCCGGCGCCCTCGCCGACGACGATCCCGGCCACCTGCGCCCTGCTCCAGCCGATCGCCGCCAGCAGGGCCAGCTCGCGGCGCCGCTCCAGCACCGCCATCGCCATCGTGTTGGTCACCGCGATCCCGCCCAGCACCAGAGCCAGGACGGCGATCACCAGGACGGCCTTGGTGACGATCTCGAAGCCGGGGTTGGCGCGGGCGGCCTCGCCGGGATTGGAGATCGTCGTCGTGCCGGGGAAGGCGCGCTTCAGCTCGGCGGTGACCGCGTCGGCCGAGGCGGTCGGCTTCAGGATCACGGCGATCGTGGTCACGCTGCCGACCCGGCCGGCGAGGCGGTCGGCGGCGGGCAGCGGCACGACCACGCCGCTGTCCTCGAAGGCGACCCCGCTCTCGTAGACGCCGGTGATCGGGAAGCGGCGCCCCTTCAGGGCGATCGTGTCGTCCGCCCCGAGGCTCCGGCTCTGCGCCAGGGCGCTGCCGATCATCGCCTCGCCGGCGCCCGAGGTGCGCCCCTCGGTGAGGACGAGGCGCCGCTGGACGAAGCTGCCGCGTCGCACCCCGAAGACGATCGCCGAGGGCGAGGCGGGCAGCGCGTCGGTGACGAGCTGGATCGGCGCCGCGTCCTCGACCCCCGGCTGGGCGCGCACGCGGGGCACCAGCGACTCGGGCAGCACCGAGGCCGTCGGGTCGGCGACGCCGCTTTGGAACATGCCGATGCTCGCCCCGCCGAGGTGGCTGAGCCCGCCGACGCTCTGCTTCAGCCCCTGGGTCAGCGCGAGCAGGGCGACGATCGTCGCGACGCCGATCGCGATGCCCGTCGCGGTCAGCGCCGTCCGGCCCCGGTTGCGCACCAGGTTGAGGGCGATCAGGCCGGTCACGCGGCGATCATGTGCCGACTGCCCCGCTCGAGCGGCTCGGCAGCGGCTGGACGGTGACGTGTGCGGCGAGGCGTTCGATCTCCTGCCGCGTGCCGGTGCCGAGGCCGCGGCGGGTGGCGTTGAGGGCGCCGGCCGCCATGCCGAGGCGAAGCGCCTCGAGCATCTCCATGCCGCGGGCCAGGCCGACCCCGGTGGCGGCGAACATCGAGTCGCCGGCGCCGGCCTGGTCGAAGGCCTCGAACGCCGGGCCGGCGAGCTCGATCTGCGCCGAGTCCTCGGCGTCGCCGACCAGGATCGCGGGGGCCGCGCCGCGCGAGACGAGCACGTGGCGGGCGCCTGCCTGATGCAGCCGGCGCGCCCCGTCGACCAGGTCGGGCAGCGCGCTGCCGGCGGCGTGCCGGCCGCGGACCAGCTCCTCCTCGCTGAGGCGGAGCAGCTCGACGCCCCCCTCCAGCGTGGCGCCCAGGGGCGGTCCGGTCAGGTCGGCGACGGCAGGCTTCCCGTTCGCCCGCAGGTCGGAGACGAGCCGGCGGTAGAGGTCGGCCTGGACGAGGTCGGCGGGCTGGCAGCCGGTCACCAGGGTCAGGTCCGCGTCGAGGCCGGCCCCCAGCGCGATCCCGTAGAGCTCGTCGGCGGCGTGCCGGCCGAGCGGCCGGCTCTCGACGCTGACGACCTCGATCCGCGAGCCGCTGCGGCGGTCGTGTATGTAGACGCCGTTGGGGCTGCTCGCCGCCGCCGCTCTGAGGGTCAGCGAGTCGGCGTCGATCAGGCCGCGGATGACCCGCCCCGGCTCGCCTCCGAGCGCGCAGCAGATGACGACCTCGGCGCCGAGGGTCGCGGCGAGGCGGGCGACCCAGACGCCCTGCCCGCCGGCGTGGAGGTGAACCTCGGGCCGGTCGGGCCCGGGCTCGATCGTGATCGTCAGCAGCGGCGAAGGGGAGAAGACCGCGATGCGACCGCCCGCCGCCGGCCCCGGCGCGGCCGGCAGGGCGGCACCGCGGCGGCGCCGGGGCCGCGCCCGGCGCCTCACATCGCCTCCCTGACGATGCGGCCGACCGGCTCCACGAGCGACGGGGCGGAGGCGATCGTGTACCTCGAGGCCGCGTCGTGCGGAGAGCCGTCGAAGTCGTAGACCGTGCCGCCGGCCTCGCGCACCAGCAGCAGGCCCGCGGTCACGTCCCAGGGCAGGTTCGAGAGCATCGCGGTCGCGTGGAGCCGGCCCGCCGCCAGCCAGGCGAGGTCGAGCGCGGCGGAGCCGTGCATCCGCACCCGCAGGCAGCGGCGGGCGAGCCGGCCGAGCAGCGCGAGATGCACGCGGTTCTCCTCCTCCGACCCGACGCCCACCTTGAAGTCGGCGAGGCCGACCATCGCCTCGCGCAGGTCGCCGATCTCCGAGACGGCGATCCTCGTGCCGTTCAGGTACGCGCCCCCGCCCTCTCGCGCCACGAAGCGCTCGCCCAGCAGCGGGGTGTCGACGATCCCGAGCAGCGGCTGCCCCGCGACCACCAGCGACAGCGAGATCGCGCAGAGCGGGCTGTCCTTGCTGAAGTTGATCGTGCCGTCGATCGGATCCAGCACCCATCGCGGCTCCTCGCCGCTCAGGCCATCCCCTTCCTCCTCGCCGAGGAAGGGGATCTCCGGCGTGGCCTCGGCCAGCGACCGCTTGACCGCGGATTCGATGTGCATGTCGACGTCGGTGGCGAAGTCGCGGTCGCCCTTCGCGATCAGCGCCCCGATGTGCGAGCGGCCCCGGTGCAGGATGCGCCCGCCGAGGTCGATCGCGTGTTCGGCGGCGAGCAGCAGCCTGCCGGCGCCCTTCCGCAACGGGTCCGCCTCACGTTCGTGCCGGGCCACCTGGCGCTCCGCCCGGGCCGTCTGCAACCGGTTCCTCGACATCGCGACCACGCTATACACCCCCTGGCCCGGCTCCATCCGTGATTCCCCGCCGAAGCAGCTGCGGGGGGCTCAGGCCCTCTATCTATCCGAGCCCCTGCTTCAGGGTCAGCGCGTTGCGGGGGGCGAAGCCCTGCCAGTCGTTGTTGAGGTAGACGAAGACCCTGCGCCTGGCGCGCCAGGCGGCGATCCGCCGCCGCCAGGTCTCCAGCTCGCGATCGGAGTAGTTGCCGTCGCGTCCGCGCGAGCCGTAGTGGAGGCGCAGGTAGGCGAGCGGCCCCACCGGCGAGGCCTCGGGCAGCTCGCGCCGGGCGTCGTCGCCCAGGGCCAGCGAGGCGCCGTGATCCTCGAGCAGCGAGTAGACGGTCGGCGCGAACCAGCTCGGGTGGCGGAACTCGAAGCAGTGGTCGGCGTCCGGCAGCGCGGCGAGCGCGGCGGCGAGCGTCTCGTCGTCGCGCTCGAAGCGCTCGGGAAGCTGCCAGAGCACCGGCCCCAGCTTGCCCGCCGCGGGCAGCGGCTCGATCCGCTCCCAGTAGCGCTTCAGCCCCGGCTCGATGTCGCGCAGCCGCTTCATGTGGGTCAGGTAGCGGCTCGCCTTGATCGCGAAGAGGAAGCCGTCGGGGACCTGCTCGGCCCAGCTCCGCACCGTCTCCACCTCCGGCAGCCGGTAGAAGGTCGCGTTGACCTCGACCGTGTCGAAGACCGAGGCGTAGTGCTCGAGCCGGCGCGAGGACGGCGTCCCGGGCGGGTAGAAGCGCTCGCGCCAGTCGCGGTAGCTCCAGCCCGAGCAGCCGATCCGCACTTCCTCCACGCCCTTGGGTATACCCGACGAGCCCGCTTCGAGCGCTTCCGGCCGGGTACGGTTGCAGGATGGCCTGGCCGACTTTCGAGGACGCGCGGCGGCTGGCCGAGTGGCAGCCGCCGCTCGGCGTCGTCTCCGTCTACCTGCGGCTCGACCCCGGCGACCGCGGCGGAGCCTGGCGGACCGGGCTCCACAACGGCCTCGCCGCCGTGCGCGAGCAGGCGGGGGGCCTGGACCACGAGGCGGCGAAGGCGTTGCGCGCCACGGTCGAGCGGATCGGCGGGCGCTTCGACAACCACGAGCGCAGCCTGTCGCGCGGCGAGGTCGGCTTCGTCGAGGTGGCGGCGGAGCCGGCGGCCGAGCACTGGTGGTCGACCCACCTGGCGGCGGAGACGGCGGCGACCGCGAGCTTCGCCGAGCGGCCGCTGGTCGCACCGCTGCTCTGCCTGGTCGAGCACGGCGTCCCGCGCGGCGTCGCCCTCGTCTCGGCCGAGCGGGTGAGGGTGCTGGAGTGGGCGCCCGCCCGGCTCGAGCAGCTGCACAGCTGGGAGCTCAGCATCTTCAGCCGCGACTGGCGCGAGCGCAAGGCGCAGCGGCCGACCGACCCGGCCCGCGGCCAGGCGGTAAGCCCCTCCGGCCGCGACCAGTTCGACGAACGGCTGGAGGAGAGCCGCCACCGCTTCCTCGGCGAGTGCGGCCGCCTCGCCGCGCAGCTCGCCCGCGAGCGCGGCTGGCGGCGGCTCCTGCTCTTCGGGACCGCCGAGCACCGGCGAGACTTCCGCCGCGAGATGCCCTGCTCGGACGAGCTCGAGGTCGAGGAGGCCGGCGGGGCGGACCTGATCTCCGATCCCGTCGCGCAGCTCGAGCAGCCGGTCGCCGCGGCGGCGGCTCGCATCGACGGCGAGCGCGAGCGCGAGCTGGCCGAGCGGGCGCTCGAACAGGCTCGCGGCGGCACCCGCGGCACCGCCGGCCCGCAGGAAACCGAAGCGGCGCTGGGCGAAGCGCGGGTGGAGCGATTGGTGCTCGATGCCGCTCGCGCCGACAGCTCCGAGGCGCTGGTCCGCAGCGCGCTCGGCAGCGGCGCCGCCGTCGCGATGGTCACCGGCCGAGCGGCCGACCTGCTCGCCCCGGTCGAAGGCGTTGCCGCCCTGCTGCGCTACTGACCGGCCCCGCAGCCGGTGGCGATCCGGGCGTTCATCCGGCCGCTGCCAGCAGGCGGCTCAGCGCGTCGCCAGTGTGACGACCGTTTCCGCTTCGATACCGATCGCGCCGGCGCTCCTCCGCTTCGATGACCGGACATCCATGTCCTCAGCTCGGGTGCGAGGCGCGCTAGGCTCCGGCGACGACATCGATCCGACCAGTTCGACCCCAGGAGGAGACGCCCCAATGGCATTCTCGGTTCCCGATCTTCCCTACGCTTACGACGCGCTCGAGCCTCACATCGACGAGACGACGATGCGGATCCACCACGACAAGCACCACCAGGCCTACGTCGACAAAGCGAACGAAGCATTGGCGGGGACCGAGTGGGCGGATCGCGAGGTCGAGGACGCCCTGCGCAACCTCTCCAGCCTGCCCGGCGACAAGCAGACGCCGGTCCGCAACAACGGCGGCGGCCACTTCAACCACTCGCTGTTCTGGCAGATGCTCAGCCCCGACGGCGGTGGCGAGCCGGGCGGCGATCTGGCCGGCGCGATCGGCGACACCTTCGGCTCCTTCGACTCCTTCAAGGAGGAGTTCAAGAAAGCCGGCATCGGGCGCTTCGGCTCCGGCTGGGCCTGGCTGGTCAAGGACAGCTCCGGCCTCGCCGTCGTCTCGACTCCGAACCAGGACTCGCCGGTCACCGACGGCAGCGTGCCGCTGCTCGGCTGCGACGTCTGGGAGCACGCCTACTACCTGAAGTACCAGAACAAGCGCCCCGAATACATCGACGCCTTCTGGAACGTCGTCAACTGGGATTACGTGGCGGAGCGCTTCGCCGAGTAGCGGGCGCTGCAAACCGGCGCATCTCGCGCCCGCTCTAGGGACTGACTGCAGCCGGCCGCGCGGCCTCGGGGAGGTCGCGCGGCTGCGCTCCCTCCTTCGGCGGGATCTCCGACATCGCGTGCTCGGCCAGGGCGGTGATCGTCAGGCTCGGGTTGACGCCGACGTTGGCCGGCACCGCGGCGCCGTCGCAGACCAGCAGGTTCTCGTAGCCGAAGACCCGCTGGCGGGCGTCGACGACGCCGTCCTCGGGGCCGTGGCCGATCACCGCGCCGCCGAGGATGTGAGCCGTGGTCGGGATGTTCAGCGTTGCCTCGATCACCGAGCTCTGGGCGATCCCGCCGGTTCGCCTGGCGAGCCATTCGGCCGCCTCGTTGGCGACCGGGATGAAGGTCGGGTTGGGCCGCTCGGGGTCCTGTTCGGTCTGCAGCCGCACCTCGCCGTTGCGCTTCAACTTCGGCCGCAGGGAGATCGCGTTGTCGAGCGTCTGCATCACCAGGACGATGATCGTCCGCCGCGACCAGCCCCTCGGCCAGACGGTCTTGGCAAACTTCGCCGGGTGGCGGAGGATCTGCGCGAGCAGCTTCAGCGGCCGCGTCACCCGGCTGCCGTTGCCGACCAGCAACGTGTAGAGGGTGCTCATCGAGTCGCCGGCCTCGCCGTAGGTGACGGTCTCGATGTGGGTGTGCGGGTCGGGGTAGATGCTGGAGGTGATCGCGACCCGCCTGGTCAGGTCCTCGGGGTAGTCCTCGGGCACGGTGACCGCGAGGATGCTCTCGCTGTTGGTGCGGACCAGCTCGCCGAGCCGGTTGGAGATGCGCGGCAGCGAGCCGCCGAGGCGGCAGCGCTGCAGCAGCTTGTTGGTGCCGAGCGGCCCGGCGGCGACGACGACCCCGGCTGCGGTCAGGGTGCGGCGACCGCGCCGCGGCCGCAGGCCGGAGCGCTCGCTGGCGACCGCGTAGCCGTCGCTGCCGTCGGCGGCGCCGAGCGGCCGCAGGCCGGTGACCAGTCGCTCCGGGATCACCTCGACGCCGGCGTGCTCGGCCAGCCAGAGGTAGTTCTTGACCAGCGTGTTCTTGGCGCCGTGCGGGCAGCCGACCATGCAGCGGCCGCACTGCATGCAGCCGGTCCGCTCCGGGCCGGCGCCTTCGAAGAACGGATCGGGGACGGTCTTGCCCGGGTTGTCGAGGTAGACCCCGACGGGGGTCTTGCGGTAGGTGTCGCCGACCCCCATCTCCTCGCCCATTTCGCGCAGCAGCTGGTCGGCGGGGTCGTCGTTGTCGTGGACGACGACGCCGAGCATCCGCTGTGCGGTCTCGTAGTGGGGCGCGAGGGCGGCCTGCCAGTCCTCGAGATCGGCCCACTGCGGGTCTTCGAAGAAGGGCGAGGGGGGGACGTAGAGCGTGTTCGCGTAGCCGAGGCTGCCGCCGCCGACCCCGCAGCCGCTGACCACGGCGATGTCCTTGAAGGTGCTGAGCCGGAAGATGCCCCTCATCCCCACCCGCGGCGCCCAGAAGTAGCGGCGCGAGTCCCAGGTCGAGCTGGGGAAGTCGGAGTCGGCGAAGCGCCTGCCGCACTCCAGCACGGCGACCGAGTAGCCCTTTTCAGCTAGACGAAGTGCCGACACGCTGCCGCCGAACCCGGAGCCGACGACGATCCAGTCGTAGTCGTGCGCCAAGGCGGGATGCCCTCCGGGCCTAAGCCTCGCCCGGCTCGACCGGCCGGAAATCGGAGGTGCGCGCCCCGCAGACCGGGCAGAACCAGTCGCCGGGGATCTCCTCGAACGGGGTTCCGGGCGGGATGCCGCCGTCGGGATCGCCGATCTCGGGGTCGTAGATGAACCCGCAGCTCTCGCAGATCCAGAGGGTCGCTTCGGCGGTTGCGGCCATGTCCAAAGCTTAAACCGCAGCGCTATTTGTCGAAGCTGACCGCGACCGGCTCGCGCTCGCCCGTGTCCTCGATCTCGAAGTACTCCCGCGCGGTGAAGCCGCCCTGGTTGGCGATGATCGAGCCCGGGAACTGCTGGATCGCGGTGTTGTAGGCGCGCACGTTGGAGTTGTAGATCCGCCGCGAAGCCTGGATTTCGTCCTCGAGCTGGGACAGGTTGCGGCTCAGCTGCTGGAAGTTTTCGGTCGCCCGCAGCTGCGGGTAGTTCTCGGCGACGGCGCGCAGGCCCGCCAGGGCGCCGCTCAAACCCTGCTCGGCCTTGGCCGTCTCGCCGACCCCCTCCGCCGACATCGCCTCGGCGCGCGCCTGCGTCACCTTCTCGAACACCTGGCTCTCGTGCGCGGCGTAGCCCTTGACCGTCTCGACCAGGTTGGGGACGAGGTCGTGGCGCCGCTTCAGCTGCACGTCGATCCCGCTCCAGGACTCGTCGACCTGGTTGCGCTGCGAAATGATCGAGTTGCGCTTGGCGACGTAATAGAGGGCGACGACGGCGATCAGCGCCACGATCACGATGAGAACGACGACCATGGCCTCATCTTACTTCCCGATCCCCCCGGAGCAAGGGGAAGCCGACGTACGTGCCCAGAGTTGACCGCCAATATGGGTGGTCAACTCTGGGCACGCCCCCTGCGAGCATAGGATCGGGTGATGGGCGCGAAGCAGGAAGCTGCGGACTGGGCCGGGACCGTGCGGCGCTACGGCGAGCGCAACGACCTCGGCTACGAGGAGGTCGGCGGGATCAATCCCAAGGACGGCCCGGTGGCGCTCTGCGTGGGCGGGTCGAACCGGCTCACCGGGCAGCTCGCCGAGGGGTTTTGGGGCTCCTCCTGCGACGCCGACGAAAAGGAGGCCGGCGGGCTGTTCGGCAAGGCGCTGCTGCCGACCGCGATCCTCGCCAAGGCCCACATGCCCGACCTGGCCAGGGTCGTCCCCGCCTTCAACGTCGAGTCGATCGAGGGCCACGAGGTCGTCACCCGGCGTTTCGCCCGCAAGGTCGAGTTCGAGTCGATCGACTTCAACAAGCGCTTCCTGGCGACGGTGCCGAGCGAGTACGACCCGGTCAAGCTGCGCGAGCTGTTCGGCCCCGGCTTCCTCGCCTGGACGACGACGATGACCGGCGAGATCGACTTCGGCGTCAACGACCGCCAGCTGTGGTTCCTCTGGCACCTGCGCGAGCGCAGCGAGGCCGAGCTGAAAGAGGCGCTGAGAAACGCCGGCCGGCTGTTCGAGCGGCTGCATGGCGAGATGGACGAGAGCGGCCTCCACACCTACCCGCCGGGGCCCTGGCACGCGGGCCTCGAGCCGTTCCCGCAGGACTGATCCGATACCGCGCGGCGCGCGGGCCCTGTCGGCGTCAGTCCGGGTAATCCGGATCGCCGGGGAGGACGACTCGGTGGTCGTCGTGAGTGCCGACGATCTTCGGCAGGATTGGCTCGACCTGACGATCGCGGTGAGCCTCGATCGCTTCAGAGGAGGTGCGGAAGGGGAGCAGCGTTTCGAGCTGCTTGATCGTCGGAAAGGCCAGCGCCAGCTCGCCGGCAGCTTGCGCTTCCAGCGCCGCGCCCGGCGCGAACCAGCCGGCGTCGACGGTCTCGACTCCATCCGGCTTGGGCGGCGCGTGGGCGGGCGCCGGCGCCAGGAAGAACCAGGCGTCGAAGCGCCGCGAGACGACCTCGGGGGTGATCCAGCGAGAGAACAGGACAAGCTCCTCCTCCTCGGGCAGCGCGATCCCGGCCTCCTCCTCCAGCTCGCGCACGGCGCAAGCTCTGTGCCCGGCTTCGCCCTCACCGTCCTCGAGATCGACGCCACCCCCCGGGAACACCCACACCCCGGGCATGAACTTGGCGCTCTTGGTGCGCTTCAGCAGCAAGACCTCCAGCGCCCGGTCCCCGTGCATCTCGCCTCTTCGCAGCAGCACTACCGAAGCGGACGGTCGAGGTACCGCGGGCTCTCCGAGATTTGGCGCCTCCGCGGGCCCACGCTGCCGTTCACTCATCTGGATCAGCGTATCTCGTGCGCCTATGCGGCTTGCGCGAGAGGGGTCGAGGCTCGGATCGAGGCGACGGCGGCCTGGATCGACTCCGAGGTGATTTCGACCAGCCTCCTCAACTCGGCTTCGGAGATCGAGAGCGGTGGCATCAGCACGACGACGTCGCCGAGCGGCCGCACGATCGCGCCGCGCGCTCGCGCCTCCAGCGTCACCCGGTGGCCGAGCCGCAGCGCCGGGTCGTGCCGGCCGAGGTCGATCCCGACCATGAAGCCGCACCGGCGCACCTCCGCCACCTCGGGCATCGCCGCGACCACCGCGAGCAACTCGCCGAGCAGGCCGATCTTCGGCTGCAGGCGCTCGATCGTCCGCTCCCACTCGAAGGCGTCGAGGCTGGCCAGCGCCGCGGCGCAGGCCAGCGGGTTGCCGGTGTAGGTGTGGCCGTGGAAGAAGGTGCGCTGCTCCGCGGGGGAGCCGAGGAAGCCCGCGTAGATCCGCTCGCTGCTCAGCGTCGCGGCGAGCGGCAGGTAGCCGCCGGTCAGTCCCTTGGCGAGGCAGAGCAGGTCGGGCGCGACGTCCTCCTGCTCGCAGGCGAACATCGTCCCGGTGCGGCCGAACCCGGTCGCCACCTCGTCGCAGATCAGCAGCACGCCGAAGCGGTCGCACAGCTCGCGCACCGCGCGCAGGTAGCCCGGCGGGTGGACCAGCACCCCGGCCGCGCCCTGCACCAGCGGCTCGACGATCACCGCGGCGATCTCCTCCTCGTGGCAGTCGAGGACCCGCTCGAGGCCGGCGGCGTCGCCGGGCTCGGTCGCGTGCGTCCGGAACAGCAGCGGCCGGTAGGTGGCGTGGAAGCTGTCGATGCCGCCGACCGAGACCGAGCCGATCGTGTCGCCGTGGTAGGCGTCGCGCAGGTGGACGAAGGAGGTGCGGCGGGTGTGCTGGCCGCCGCGCTGCTGCTGGTACTGGAAGGCCATCTTCAGGGCGATCTCGACCGCGGTCGAGCCCGACTCCGAGTAGAAGACGCGCGAGAGCCCATCCGGCGCCAGCTCGACCAAGCGCGCCGCCAGCTCGGCGGCGGCGGGGTGGGAGAGGCCGAGCATCGTCGAGTGGGCGACCCGGTCGAGCTGCGCACGCACCGCGGCGTCGATGCCGGGGTGGCGATGCCCGTGGACGTTGCACCACAGCGACGAGACGCCGTCGATGTAGCGCCGGCCGTCGCGGTCGATCAGCTGCGAGCCCTCGGCTCTCTCGATCATCAGGGGCTCTTCCTCGACCCAGCCGAGCTGCTGGGTGAACGGGTGCCAGAGATGGTCACGATCGAGCTGCGCGGGATCCACCGTCATCGCCACGAACCGACCTTAGATCGGCCTCCGGCGGAACCCGGGCGCCAGAGCGGATTTTGGCCCGGGGTCACAGCGTGATATGCGTCACACCGACAACTATTTCGGTTGGGAAATAGTTGCGGTTGTGCAAGGATTGTCCAGATGCAAGCGAGCGACATCGTGGCGGCGCCCGGGGTGAGCGCCGCGGAGCAGGACACGGCGGCGAAGCTGAGCGCGCTTCTCCGTCACCTCTTCCTCTACGACCGCGGCAACCAGCTCCGGGTGATCGAGGGGTGCGGCCTCTCGCTGACCCAGTGCAAGGCGCTGCTCGAGCTGGGGGGACTCGGCCGGGCCAGCGAGGCGAAGCAGGTCAGCGACCTGGCCGAGACGTTCGGCGTCTCGGTGCCGTCGATGAGCCGCGCCGTCGACAGCCTCGTCAGGGAGCGTCTCGTCACCCGCGTCGAGGATCCCGAGGACCGGCGGGTGCGCCGGGTCGAGATCACGGCGAAGGGCAAAGAGCTGGTCGACACGCTGCTCGTCGTTCGCCAGGCGGGGATGGAGTCGTTCGCCGCGAGTCTCAGCGCCGCCCAGCGGCGCAAGCTCGACGCGGCGGTCGACTCGCTGATGGACAGGGAGGACATCGCCGAGACCTATGAGCACCTGAAGGGGGTTGGACCCCGGTGAACGCGCTAACCGACACGGTGGCAGCCGGTCGTTCGAGTCCGTGGCGATTCGCGCCTGAACGCGAGGCTGTTCTATGACCCGTTACCGCCACCTGATCACCGACGACAACCGCAAGTGGTGGACGCTCGGAGCGATGTGCTTCGCGCTGTTCATGATCATGCTCGACAACACCGTCGTCAACGTCGCCCTGCCTTCGATCCAGCGCGACCTCGGCGCCTCGATCTCCGGCCTCGAGTGGATGATCAACGGCTACACCCTCTCCTTCGCGGTGCTGCTGGCGACCGGCGGGCGGCTCGGCGACATCTTCGGGCGCCGCCGCATGTTCCTCGCCGGCGTCGTCATCTTCGCCCTCTCCTCGGCCACCGCCGGCTTCGCCGCCGGCGCCACCGACCTGGTGATCAGCCGGGTCGTGCAGGGCGTCGGCGCGGCGCTGATGATGCCCGGCACGCTCTCGATCATCACCGACGCCTTCCCCGCCCACGAGCGCGGCAAGGCGATGGGTACCTGGGCCGGCGTCTCCGGCCTCGCCCTGGCGATCGGCCCGGTCCTCGGCGGCTTCCTCACCGAGCACGTCAGCTGGCGGGCGATCTTCTACCTCAACATCCCGGTGGCGGTCGCCGCCGTCACCGCGACGCTGTTCGCGGTGCGCGAGTCGCGCGACACCACGGTCGGTCGCGAGGTCGACTATCTCGGCGTCGCCATGCTCACTGCCAGCCTCACCGCGCTGGTCCTCGCCCTGGTCGAGGCCAACGGCTGGGGCTGGGGCTCGCCCGCGATCGTCGGCCTGCTCGCCGGCGCGCTGCTCGGCGGGATCGCCTTCGTCGTAACCGAGCTTCGCGTCAAGGCGCCGATGGTCGAATTCCGCTTCTTCGCCGACCGCAACTTCCTCGGCGCGGTGGTCGTCGCCCTGATCATCACCTTCGCGATGATGGGTGTCTTCTTCTTCCTCGCCCTCTACATGCAGGACATCCTCCGCTACTCGCCGCTGGAGGCGGGGGTGCGCTTCCTGCCCTCGACGCTGATGATCGTCGGCGTCGCGCCGGTCGCCGGCCGGCTCGCCGACCGCTTCGGCCCGCGCTGGCTGATCGTCGCCGGGCTGATGATCCTCACCGCCTCGCTCTACACCTTCACCGGCATCGCCGTCGACTCCGGCTACCTCGACCTGCTGCCCGGCTTCATGCTGCTCGGCATCGGCATCGCGCTGACGATGTCGCCGATGACCAGCGCCGCGATGAACGCGGTCGCAGTCGAGAAAGCCGGCGTCGCCTCCGGCGTCCTCTCGATGTTCCGCATGGTCGGCGGCAGCCTTGGCATCGCCGTCACCGGTGCGATCTTCCAGGGCTCGGCCGGCAGCAGCTTCGAAGCGGCGGGCCCGCAGCAGTTCGTCGACGGGCTGAGCAACGCGATGGCGGTTTCCGCCGCGGTCGCGCTGGCGGGAGCCGCGATCGCCGCCCTGTCGATCCGCGCCAAGCCGAGAGCGCGGCAGCTCAGCCCCGAGGCCGCCGAGGCCGCCGTCAACCCCGGCGGCTCCGAGCTGGCGGCGGCGGAGGAGGTCGCCGCCGAGCCGGTTGGCTGAGCCGGCGCTGTGACGACTTGTTATCGCTATGCGACAACAAGTCGTCACACGGCGAGCGCAGGCCAGGTTTCGGGCTCGTCCAGGTCCAGGTGCGGCAGCACCTGGACCTGGACGTTGCCCAGCCTCGCGATCGTCTCTCGGTTCGAGCGTTCGATCTCGTCCGGCGCGGCCGGCCACGGCGTGAGGACGACCGCGGTGACCTCGAGGCCGGCGGCGCGCGCCGCCTCGAGCGTCAGCAGCGTGTGGTTGATCGTGCCGAGGCCGGGGGGGGCGGCGACGACGAGCGGGAAACCGAGGTCGACGGCGAGGTCGCGGACCGAGTAACTCGGCGCCAGCGGCACGAGCAGCCCGCCGATCCCCTCGCAGACGAGCACGTCGGCTTCGTCCGCCGCGGCACGGGCCGCACGGAGCATGCGGTCCGGCGAGATCCCCTCGCCCGCCAGCTCCGCGGCGAGGTGCGGCGACATCGGCGGCCCATACCGATACGGCGCGATCTCCTCATTCCCCTGCTCGCTCTCCGCGGCCGCCCGCAGCGCCTCATGGTCCGGCCGGTGGGCAGCTTTCCTACCTGCCATGTGGGAAAGCGGCCCACCGGCCGGACCACCAGCGAACTCATCGAGTCCCGTCACCGCCGGCTTGAAGACGGCGACCCGCTGGCCGCTCGCCCGGAGGGTGCGGGCAATCGCCCCGGCCACCACGGTCTTGCCGACCTCGGTGCCCGTGCCGGTGACGAAGACCCCGCGCGGCCCGGCGCCGCCGAACGGCGACGGTCGCCAGCCGGCGGAGACGACGCGGACCATCAGGCCGCGATGGCCGGCGCTTCGATCGGCGCGGGGGCAGTGCTCGCGGCAGCGATCCCCAGCTCGCGCGCGGCCTCACCGGCCAGCCGCGCCGCCCGCTCCAGCTCGTTCGGGCGGTGTGTCGCCATCACCGCGAAGCGCAGCCGCGAGGAGCCCTCGGGCACGGTCGGCGGCCGGATGCCCTGGGCGAAGACGCCTCGCTCCAGCAGCCGCTCGCTCAGCGCCATCGTCCGCTCGGCGTCACCGATCTCGACCGGGACGATCTGGCACTCGCCGGCGCCGACCGGCAGGCCCTCGGCGGCCAGCGCACCGCGCAGGGTTGCGGCGTTCGCCTGCAGCTGCTCGACCAGCTGCGGCGCCGCTTCGAGCAGATCGAGCGCGGCCAGCGCGGCGGCGAGCACGGGCGGCGGGGGGGCGGTGGAGAAGACGAAGGGGCGCGCCGTGTTGACCAGGTACTCGCGCAGCTCGCGCCCGGCGCAGACGTAGGCGCCGTAGGAGCCAAGCGCCTTGCCCAGCGTGCCGACCACCAGGTCGACCTCCCCGCCGAGCCCGGCGGCGGCGGCGGCGCCGCGGCCGCCGGGGCCGAGCGCCCCGGTCGCGTGTGCCTCGTCGACCATCAGCCGGCAGCCGTGGCGGCGGGCCAGCCGGGCCAGGGCCTCCAGCGGCGCGACGTCGCCGTCCATCGAGAAGACGCCGTCGGTGACGATCAGCGCGCAGCGCCCGCCCGCCCGCTCGAGCCCCCAGGAGAGGTGCTCGACATCGCCGTGGCGGTAGACGAAGGTCTCGGCCCGCGAGAGGCGGCAGCCGTCGACGATGCTGGCGTGGTTCAGCGCGTCGGAGAAGACGACCTCGCCGCGCCCCGCGAGCGCCGCGATCGCGCCGGTGTTGGCGAGGTAGCCGGAGCCGAACAGCAGCGCCTCCTCGTAGCCCTTGAAGGCGGCGAGCCGCTGCTCGAGCCGCCGGTGCGGCTCCATGTTGCCGGAGATCAGCCGCGACGCCCCGGCGCCGGCGCCCCAGCGCATCGCCGCCTCGGCGGCCGCGCGGCGCACCTTCGGGTGGTCGGCCAGGCCGAGGTAGTTGTTCGAGCAGAGCAGCAGGACCGGGCGGCCGTCGAGCAGCACCCGCGCGCCCTGCGGCCCGCCGACCAGGCGCAGCCGCCGGTAGAGCCCCCTGTCGCGGAGCTCCTCCAGCCGCTCTGCGACGTCGGTCATGCCGCCTGCGGATAGGGGGGAGGCTTCTTCGCTTTCTTGACGACCCGCAGCTGGGTCGAGGGGTCCCAGAAGTCGGCTTCGTCCCGGCGGTCGATCGGCGCCTCGGTCGGCGTCGCCGGGGTCTCGCCGTCGAGCCAGCCGGAGCGGTTGTCGGGGCGTGGGTTGGCGCCGTTGTCGGGCTGGCGCGCGACGTTCAGACCCAGCTCCTCGAACATCGCCCGGTCGTCCTCGGGCTCGGCGCCGAGCGTGGTCAGGAAGTTGCCCATCATCACCCCGTTGAGGCCGGCCTTGACCGCCAGCGGCTGCAGCTCGCCGAGGTTCTCGACCCGGCCGCCGCAGAGGCGGAAGAGGGCGCCGGGGATGATCAGGCGGAAGATCGCCACCCACTTGACGACCTCCCAGGGGTCCATCAACGGGCGGTCGCCGAACTTGGTGCCCTGGCGCGGGTTGAGCAGGTTGATCGGCACCGAGGTCGGCTTCAGCTCGGCCAGCTCGAAGGCCATCTCGACCCGCTGCCGCGGCGACTCGCCGAGGTTGAGGATGCCGCCGACGCAGGCCTCCAGGCCGGCCTCCTTGACCGCGTCGATCGTCCGCAGCCGGCCCTCGTAGCGGACCGTGGTCGAGACCTCCGGGTAGTAGGAGCGCGAGGACTCGACGTTGTGGTGGACCCGCTGAATGCCCGCCTCGTGCAGCGCCCTCGCCCGCTCCGGCGACAGGTGCCCGATCGAGGCGCAGCGCTTCAGGTTGGTGTGCTCGGTGACCAGTTCGGCGCCCGCGAGGATCTTCGCGAAGTCGCGCTTCGACAGCCCCTGGCCCTGGGTGACCATGCAGAAGCGGTGGGCGCCGGCGGCCTCGGCTGCGCGGGCGTGCTCGAGGATCTGCTCGGGCTCCATCATCGCGTGCATCGGCGTGTCGGCCTCGGCGTAGCGCGACTGGGCGCAGAAGCCGCAGTCCTCGGCGCAGCCGCCCGACTTGGCGTTGACCAGCGAGCAGAGGTCGGTCGAGTCGCCGAAGTTCTCCGTGCGCACCTTCCAGGCGCGCTCGACCAGGTCGCCGATCTCCTCGCGACCGCTCAGCTCGCCGAGCGCCAGCGCCTCCTCGAAGGTGACATGGGACTCCATTGCGCGCAAGGCTAGGAGTCGCGCCGGACGCCAGGGACGGCGTTCAGGCCGGTCCGGGGCGGCGGCGCGCGTCGGCCCGGTCCCCAGCGCCGGCGAACCGCACCGCGTCCCGCCCGGCCCGCTTTGCCTCGTAGAGCGCCGCGTCGGCCTGCTCCTCGAGCGATTCGAGATCGGCGGCAACGTCGGGGCCGAACATCGCGATGCCGACGCTGACCGTGATCGACGGCACCGCCTCCTCGTCCGGGGCGTGCTCGCGGATCGCCGCGCCGATCTCCTCGCCGACCAGCCGAGCCTCGCCCGGATCGCAGTGCGGCAGGACGACGGCGAACTCGTCGCCGCCGAGCCGCGCGACCACGTCGGTCATCCGCATGCGCGCGCGCAGCACGCCGGCGATGTCGGCGATCACCCGGTCGCCGACCGGATGGCCGAGCGTGTCGTTGACCCGCTTGAAGTTGTCGAGGTCGAGCATCAGCAGCGCTCCTTCGCCGCCCTCGCGGCGGCTGCGCGCCAGCTCGGTATGCAGGTCCTCCTCGAAGCGGCGGCGGTTCTTCAGCCCGGTCAGCGGGTCCTGGCCGGCCTGGCGTCGCAGCTCCTGCATCCGCTCGTTGCGGCTCCAGATCAGGACCAGGGCTGCGAGAAGCGCCGCCAGCGAGATCCCGACGACGGCGATCAGCACCGGCAGGCTGATGTCGGGGCGGTTCGGGTCGCGGACGACCAGCAGCCAGGTGCGGTCGGCGATCCGCAGCGGTGCGCTCGCCGCTTCGTCGCGGTCGAGCGAGGTTCCGGCCACGGTCCGGCCGCTTTCGTCGAGCTGCACGTCGACTTCGTCCGGCAGCGCGGTGGTCGCCGCGGCGGTGAGGTCGGAGACCCTGAAGGCCCCGGTGGCGAAGCCGACCAGCGCCGCCCGGCGCTCGGCGACGGTGGCCGTCGGAGCGCCGTCGCGGTAGACCGGTCGGAAGACGTTGATGCCGGTGCCGCCGAGCGGCAGTCGGATCACCGGGGTGGCCGCCGGGCGGCCGCCGTCACGCGCTTCGAGCAGAACGGCGGCGCGCGTCGGGTCGGCGCCGAGGTCGTAGCCGAGCGGCGTCTTCACGGGCGGCTTGGACGGGGTCGAGACGAAGGTCAGCGGGAAGTAGGCGTGCTCGTGTCCCGCGCGGCGAAGGACCCCGAGCCGGGTGCGATTGACGATCGGGAAGCCGTGGTTGCGCTCGAAGCGGCGCCGGGCGGAGTCCGGGACCGACTGGACGAAGGCGGTCGCCGAGAGGGCGCCGCTGCCCAGCAGCGAGCGGGCCATCACTTCGAACTCGTGCCGGCTGAAGTGGCGCACCGCCCGGTAGAAGGCGGCGGCGCTGGAGAGCTGCCCGACCGAGAGGGTGGCCAGCGCTTCGGCCTGGCGCGCCGAGCGGCCCGCCTCGTTGTGCTGCATCCGCTCGAAGCTCTGCGCTTCGCGGTGGTGCACGACCAGGGCGGTTGCCAGCGAGCAGATCGCGATCGCGGCGACGACCGCGTATCCCAGCCAGAAGCGAAAGCGCATGGGGGTATCTTCGGCCAACCGCGCCCGCACCCTTACTCGGCAGGAACGCTTGCGAGCGATTCCCAGAGGTAGAGCGAGGCGAGGCTGCGGTGCGGTCGCCAGGCCTCGCCGATCTCCAGGACCCGGGCCGGCGCCGGCATCTCCCCCAGCCCGTACTCGATCTGCACCGCCTTGCGGATGCCGAGGTCGCCGCCGGAGAGGACGTCGGGCCGCTCGAGGTGGAAGATCAGGAACATCTCGGCGGTCCAGCGGCCGAGCCCGCGCACGGCGACGATCTCCTCGACGACCTCCTCGTCGGACAGCTCGCCGAGCCGCTCCAGCTCCAGCTCGCCGTCGAGCACGTGGGAGGCGAGGTCGCGGACGTACTCGACCTTGCGCCCGGAGAGCCCGCAGCCGCGCAGCTCCTCCGCGCTCGCCTCGAGCAGCTGCTCGGGCGAGGGCGTCGTACCGCCGAACAGCTCGCGGACCCGCCCGTAGATCGTCCGCGCCGCCTTGGTCGAGAGCTGCTGGCCGACGATCGCCCGCAGCAGGGCGCCGTAGGCGTCGGCGGGCCGCTCCTCGCTGCGCCGCCGCAGCCGCGTCTCCAGGTCGATCTCGCCGATCCGCTCGACCAGCGCCGCCATCGCCGGGTCGGCGGCGGCCAGCTCACGGGCGCCGCCGCTCACCGTCCCTTCCACTGCGGCTTGCGCTTCTCGGCGAAGGCGGTGATCCCCTCGCGCAGGTCCTCGGAGGAGAAGCAGGACTCGCGCAGGGCGATCAGCCCCGACTCCTGCTGCTCGCTGAGGATCGCGTTCTGGTTCAGGACTTCGATCGCCCGCTTGTTGCCCCGCATCGAGAGCGGCGCGTTGGCGGCGATCCCGGCGGCTGCCTCGACCGCCGCGTCCTCGAGCTCCTCCGCCTCGAGCACCTCGTGGACGAGGCCGATCTGCTCGGCCCGGCGCGCCTCGAAGTTGCGGCCGGTGAGGAACAGCTCCTTGGTCCGGGCCAGGCCGACCGTGTCGAGGAACTTGCGCAGGCCGGTGTGGCCGTAGACGAGACCGAGCTTGGCCGGCGGCATGCCGAGCTTGGCGCCGGCGGCGCAGAGCCGCAGGTCGCAGGTGATCGCCAGCTCGAGGCCGCCGCCGAGACAGTGGCCGTTGATCGCGGCGACGGTCGGCCAGGGGTGCTTGGCGATCGCCTCCATCGCCGCGTGGAAGGGGTGGGCGACGAGCGCCTCGGCGTCGCGCTCGAAGGTCTCCGCGGCGAACGAGGTGAGGTCGTAGCCGGCGGAGAAGACAGGGGGAGCGCCGGTCAGCAGCACGCAGCGGGTCTCGATCCCGCGGTCGAGCCGCGGCAGCGTCTCGGCCAGCGCGTCGAGGATCTCGTGGTCGAGGGCGTTGCGCCGCTCGGGGTTGGAGATGCGGATGCGGACGACCGCCTCGGCGGGGGAGTCGAGGATCAGCTTGCCGCCGGCGAGCCGCTCGCCCGTCACCGCGGTTCCCTTCTCACTCCAGCACGACGAGGACGTCGCCTTCGCTGACCGACTGGCCCTCCTCGCAGCGGATCTCCCTCACGGTGCCGTCGTCCTCGGCCTCGACCGGGATCTCCATCTTCATCGACTCGAGGATGACGACCGTGTCGCCGTCCTCGACCTCGTCGCCGACCGCCACCTCGATCTTCCACACGTTGCCGGTGATGTGAGCCTCGATGTCCGCCATCGGCGGGGACAATATCCGCCGGTCCGGTGGCCCCGCCGTTCCGGTGTGCCTTTTGCGCCCTCGGAGTGCAAAAGGCACACCGGAAGGCAGAATGGCCCTCGTGTCCCTCGATCGACAAGGCAATGCGTTGGCGGTGATCGTCGCCGCGCGCGACGAGGCCGAGCGGATCGGCGAGACGCTGGCGGCGCTGCGCCGGGCGCTGCCGGGCGCGGCGCTGTGGGTCGCCGACGACGCCTCGACCGACGGCACCGCCGAGGCGGCGCTGGCGGCGGGGGCCTGTGTGGTCAGCCGCGGCCGCCCGCATGGCAAGGGCGCCAACGTCACCGCCGCCGCCGAGGCGGCGCTGAGCTCCGAACCGGCGCCGCGGCTTGTCCTGCTCTGCGACGGCGACCTCGGCGCGTCGGCGGCGAAGCTCGGCAGGCTGGTCGAGGCGGTCGAGAGGGACGAGTGCGACCTCGCGGTCGCCGCCTTCAGCCGGCGGGTCGGCGGCGGCTTCGGCGTCGCCCTCGGCTTCGCCCGCTGGGCGGTCCGGCGTCGCTGCGGGCTGGAGACGAGGGCGCCGATCTCCGGCCAGCGGGCGCTGCGGTCCGAGGTCCTCCGCGCCGTCCTGCCCTTCGCGCGCGGCTACGGGCTGGAGACCGGGATGACGATCGACGCCGTCCGCGCCGGCTACCGCCTGCGCGAGTACGAAGTCGACCTCTCCCACCGCGCCACCGGCCGGTCCCTCGCCGGCTTCGCCCACCGCGCCCGCCAATTCAGAGACTTCCTCCTTGTCTATCTCCGCCGCGGGAGAGAAGACCACCCGCCCCCTTCCGACCGCGGGAGCGACCCGGTCCATGATTGATTCTTCTGGCGTGAGCGGGAGCAGAGGAAGGGGGCGGAATTGATTCTGGCGATCGACCAGGGGACGACGGGCACGACCTGCCTCGTCTTCGACGGCCGGGGGCGGATCGCCGGGCGGGCCTACTCGGAGCTCGGGCAGCACTTCCCCCGGCCCGGCTGGGTCGAGCACGACGCCGGCGAGATCTGGGAGGTGACGCGGCGGGTCGCGATCGAGGCGATCGGGGACGCCGGCATCCGGGGAGCGGAGCTGGACGGGATCGGGATCGCCAACCAGCGCGAGACGGTGGTCGCCTGGGACCCGGCGACGGGCGAGCCGCTTCACCGGGCGCTGGTCTGGCAGGACCGTCGCACCGCGGCGCGCTGCGAGGAGCTGCGCGAGGCGGGCCGGGAGGAGCTGGTGCGGGAGCGGACCGGGCTGGTCCTCGACCCCTACTTCTCCGGCACCAAGATCGAGTGGCTGCTGCGCAACGTCGAGGGCGCCGGGCGGGCGGTGTTCGGCACGATCGACTCCTGGCTCCTGTTCAAGCTGACCGGCCGCCACGCGACCGACTACACGAACGCCTCGCGGACGCTGCTGTTCGACATCCGCCGGCTCGCCTGGGACGGGGAGTTGTGCGCGATGCTCGGCGTCGAGGAGGAGCGGCTGCCCGAGGCGCTGCCCTCGGCCCACGTCTACGGGACCACCGCCGAGTTCGGCGGCGAGGTACCGGTGGCGGGAATCGCCGGCGACCAGCAGGCGGCCTTGTTCGGCCAGGCCTGCCTCGCGCCGGGCAGCGCCAAGAACACCTACGGGACCGGCAGCTTCGTCCTGCTCAACACCGGCGCCGAGACCCCGGACCCGACCAGGGGCCTGCTGACCACGGTGGCCTGCGCGCCGGGCGAGGAAGCCGCTTACGCGCTCGAGGCCTCGATCTTCGTCACCGGCGCCGCCGTGCAGTGGCTGCGCGACGGGCTGGGGATCGTCGGCGAGGCGGCGGAGAGCGAGGCGCTGGCGGCCTCGCTCGAGGGCAACGACGGCGTCTACTTCGTGCCGGCGCTGACCGGGCTCGGCTCGCCCCACTGGGATCCGTACGCGCGCGGCACGATCGTCGGCCTCACCCGCGGCAGCGGCCGCGCTCACCTGGCGCGGGCGGCGCTGGAGGCGATCGCCTACCAGACGGTCGACGCGGTGCGGGCCGAGGAGGCGGCTTGCGGCGAGCAACTGGACGAGCTGAAAGCGGACGGGGGCGCCACCGCCAACCGCTGGCTGATGCAGTTCCAGGCCGACGTGCTCGGCGGGCCGGTGGTGGTCCCGGAGATCGCCGAGACGACGGCGCTCGGCGTCGCCTACCTGGCCGGTATCGCGACCGGCCGCTGGAGTGGCGAGGAGGTCGCCGCGATGTGGCGCGAGGCGGCCCGCTACGAGCCGCGGATGGGCGAGGCTGAGCGCCGGCAGCTGCTTGCCGAATGGCATCGCGCCCTCGACCGCTCCCGCGGCTGGGCCTCCTGAGCAGCGCGTTCGAGCTCTGGTTCGCTATCCGGTTCAAAGCTCGAGCACGTCGTGGCGGCGGACCCGCGTAACCGCCGCAGCGGCAGGGGGTAGCAGGCGACAACCGGCCCTCCCGGCCGCCTTCCGATGCCCGACATCAAGCCACAGGTCTACAAGGACGACCGTCCCGCCGAGTACTTCGACCAGTTCCACGCGGCGGCGCGCGGAGGGGTCGGCTGGACCTACACCTTCGTCCGCATCCTCGTCTCGCTGCCGACCCTGCTGATCTACCGGGTGCGGGCGATCGGGCTGAAGAACGTGCCGAAGACGGGCCCGCTGGTCCTCGCCCCCAACCACTTCAGCCAGATGGACCACTTCTTCGTCGGCCTCCACCTGCGGCGGAAGATCCGCTTCATGGCGAAATCGCAGATGTTCGGACCGCCCGTCCTCACCTATGTCTACAAGCACGGCGGCGTCTTCCCGGTGCGCCGCGGCCGTCACGACGAGGAGGCCTTCAAGACCGCCTTCGAGCTGATCGACCAGGGCGAGATGCTGCTCGTCTACGTCGAGGGAGGCCGCTCCCGCAGCCAGAAGCTCGGCGAGCCCAAACCGGGGATCGGCCGGATCGCGCTGGAGTCCGGGGCGCCGATCGTCCCGGTGGCGATCCACGGCTCGGCCAGCGTGCGCCGCTGGAAGCGCTTCCGCTTCCCCAGGGTGACGGTGCAGTTCGGCGAGCCGCTCAGCTTCCCGGTCGAGCCCGCGCCGAGCCGCGAGCGCCAGCTGGAGGTGGCGAGCGGGGTCTTCGCCGAGGTGCGGAGGATGTACGAGGGGATCGCTACTCGTAGCGCGGATCGAGCTTCTCGTAGAAGCTCGGATCGTGCCCCGGCGTGACGATCGCCTGCGGGTACTCGCGCTTGAACAGCTTCAGCTCCTGGATCGAGCGCCTGTAGTTGTGCGCGTCGAACGGCCGCGGCGCCAGCGGCGCGCTGCCCTCGAGCTGGGCCTCGGTGTAGACGGCGTCGCCGCCGATCACGAAGTCGCGCTCCTTCAGGCGGCAGATCAGGGACATGTGGCCGGCGCTGTGCCCGGGGGTGTAGGCGAGGCGGATCGAGCCGTCGCCGAAGAGGTCGAAGCTGCGGCCGAAGCTGGCGTAGGAGTCGATCCCTCCACGGTCGAAGTCGATCGTGCGGTAGTCGAAGGCGTAGTCGAAGTGGGCGCGGCGGTAGCCGTTCAGCAGCGGTTTGGGTCCGACGGTGGCGGCCTCCCACTCGACCTCGCTGAGGACGAAGGTCGAGTTGGGGAACTCGGAGATCGCCGAGGTGTGGTCGATGTGCATGTGGGTCATCACCACGACCGGGATCTCGCCGGGGTCGAGCCCGCGCTTGCGCAGCTGCGCCGGCACGTCGGCGCCCGGCTCCAGGGCAGGGTGGCCGAAGCGCGCCCCGGCCCGGCCGAAGTTCTCCCGGCCGTCGGTGGCGATCGAGGGATGCAGGCCGGTGTCGACGAGGATCGCGCCGGCGCTCGGGTGGCGGACCAGGAAGGCGGGGATGGGCACCGTCGCCGCCGGCTCGCCGGTCAGCAGCGCCCGCAGCAGCTTCAGCGTCTCGAGGTGGCCGCCCGGCCGTTCCATCAGGGTTCGCGGCCAGCGGACCGTCCCGGCGAGGATCGGCTCGACGCCGACCGTCGCCCCCGGCGTGCCGCCGGCAAGCGGCTCGTGCAGGGGTTTCGCCTCGATGTGGACCTTCATGGCCGGGTCACATTACCCGGGATCGAGTAAGGATCGGAGGACCTCGCCCGGCGCTACCGACTTTGACCACCCCCGGGTGGGGTGAAAGTCCGCAGCGAGGACAGACTCTAGGCTTGTGCCCGATGGCCGACGACCCCCGCTCCCGCATCTTCAGGCCCGGCCTGCTCGACGGTCAGGTCTGCCTCGTCTCCGGCGCCGGCAGCGGCCTGGGGCGGGCGACCGCGCTGGAGCTGGCGCGCCTCGGCGCCACGGTGATCGGCTGCGGGCGGCGCGAGGAGCCGCTGGCCGAGACGGCGGTCCTTGCCGCCCACCTGCCCGGGGCCTTCGAGCGCGAAACGATGGACATCCGCGAGGAGGAGGCGGTCGAGCGGGTGTTCGACGGCCTGCTGGAGCGCCACGGCCGGCTCGACACCCTCGTCAACAACGCCGGCGGCCAGTTCATGAGCCCGGCCGAGGCGATCACCCCGAAGGGCTTTCGCACCGTGATCGACCTCAACGTCCAGGGCACCTGGCTGATGACCCACGCGGCGGCGACCAAGGCGTTCATCCCGCAGCGGGGGGGCAAGGTCCTCAGCGTCACCCTCTCGCCCCACAACGGAATGCCGGGGATGGTCCACTCCGGCGCCGCCCGGGCGGCGGTCGAGAACATGATGCGGACGCTGGCGATCGAGTGGTCGCGCTTCGGGATCAGGCTCTGCGCGCTCGCCGCCGGGCAGTTCGGCACCGAGACGCTGCGCACCAAGTACCCCAAGGTCGTGGTCGACAACGTCGAGCGCTCGGTGCCGCTGGGGCGGGTCGGCGAGCCCGAGGAGATGGCCTGGCTGGTCGCCTACCTGGCCTCGCCCGCCGGCGACTTCTTCTCCGGCACCACGATCACGATCGACGGCGCCCGCGACGACTGGGCCGGACCCTGGCCGCCCGAGGCGATCGCCGGCGAGGGCGGCGAGCCGGTGGCCGAGGAGCGCCGCTGAGGGGCCGACGGGACGAAGAGTCGCCTGCGAGGCGACAAATCGGCCCGTCGGCGGGTGGCTAGCGGGGCTCGAGGATGACCAGGGGGATCTCGCGACCCTTGCTGCGCGCCTGGTAGTCGGCGTAGGTGCCGTACGCCGCGACGACCCGGGGCCAGAGGCGCTGCCGCTCCTCCGCCGTCGCGACGCGGGCGTGGACCGGCCGCAGCTCGCGGCCGATCTGCGCCGTCGTGTCGGGGTTGGCCTTGAGGTTGTGGAACCAGGCCGGGTGCTTCGGGTAGCCGCCTTTGGAGGCGACGATCACGACGTCGTCGCCGTCGGGCATGTAGAGCAGGGGAGAGGTCCGCTTGCCGCCGCTCCTGGCGCCGACGTGGTCGAGCAGGAGCATCGGCGGCCCGAGCCCGGGCACCCGGTGCCCGATCCGCCCCCCGCTGGCCCGGTAGAGCCACGCGTGAACCCCCATCGCGCGACGGAGCAGCGGCCAGCTCCGGTCTGCGAGGTCGAGGTAGCTCAGGTGTACATCCCCCCGAACATGCCGCCGGTCACGTTGAGGACCTGGCCGTGCACGTAGTTGGCCAGCGGCGAGGCGAGGAAGAGGACCGGGCCGGAGGCCTCGGCCGGGGTCGCCGGGCGGCCGAGCGGGATGATCGCCGAGGCCATCGCCCGCATCTGCTCGGGGATGCCGAGCTCGATCTTCTCGCCGCCCGGCGCGGTCATCTCGCCGCCGGCCTCCTTGGCCGCCGTGAGGCGGGTCTCGACGAAGCCGAAGGCGACCGCGTTGACGTTGATCTTGAACTGGCCCCACTCCTTGGCCAGCGTTTTCGTCAGCCCGACGACCGCCATCTTCGCGGCCGAGTAGTTGACCTGGCCGGCGTTGCCCATCGTCCCCGAGGTCGAGGAGACGTTGATCAGCTTGCGGAAGACCTCCTGGCCCTCGTTGCGCTCGGCCTTGGCCGCCTCGCGCCAGTGCGGCGCCAGCGCCCGCGCGACCCGGAAGGGCACGATCGTGTGGATGTCGAGCATCGCCTGGAACTGCTCGTCGGTCATCTTGTGGGCGACGCCGTCCCAGGTGTAGCCGGCGTTGTTGACGACGACGTCGACGGCGCCGAAGGCGTCGACCGCGGCGGCGACCAGCTCGTCGGCCGCGCCGGGCTTGGTCAGGTCGCCGGCGTGGACGGCGGTCTCGCCGCCGATCTCACCCGCCGCCTGCTCGGCGACGTCGGCGTCGAGGTCGTTGATCAGAACCCTGGCGCCCTCGCCGGCGAACAGCTCCGCGGTGGCCCTGCCGATCCCCCGGGCCGACCCGGTGACGATCGCCGCTTTCCCGTCAAGAAGTCCCATCGATCTGCGCTCTCCTTTAGCTCTTGGCTCGCTGAGGTCGCCGGGAGGCTACAGGCAACAAGAGGTTCCCGGTTGAGCGGCCGGCCGGGCCGCCGAATCGTCGTCGCTGACGATTGCCGGCAGCGCCCGTTTATCGCACGCGTGTCCCGGCCGTTCGACCTCCCAAGGGCGGTCGGGGCACCCCTTCCCCGACCGCCCCTGCCCTGCCCCTGCCTTCGCCCTGCCCCGCCCTCGCCCCGCCCCTGCCCCGGCTCGGACTGGACGATTGCGGCGCTGTCTGATAGACAATACACGTCGCACGACTGGAGCGACGCCAGAGCGTCCCGGCCGCCCGGCCTCCCATGGGCAAAGGCCGGGGCGCTTTTGGCATCCGGGGACGGGCCGTTCGCTCAGTCGCGGACGGCGATCGCGGCGAGGTCCTCGGGCCGCAGTAGCGCGATCAGCGTGCCGTCGTCGACGATCGCCAGGCCGCCCTTGCGGATCTTCGCCTTGGCGCCGGTGAGGCGGGCGATCTCGTTGCTGAAGTCGGGGTTGTGGCCGACCAGGATCGCGTCGCCGCGGCCGGCGATCAGCTCGTGCGAGTCGAAGCCGCCTCCGGCCAGCTCCTCCGCCGCCTCGGACTCGATGCCGAGCACTTCGCAGGCCAGCCGCGCCGTGTCGGCGGCCCGCACCTTGGGGCTGGTGATGCAGGCGTCGATCGAGACGCCGAGCGCCGCCAGCGCCTCTCCCGCCGCTTCCGATTGCCGTTCCCCCTCCGGGGTCAGGCGCCGCGCCGCGTCATCGCCGTCGCCCCGCTCGGCGTCGCCGTGTCGCAGCAGGTAGATCACGGCCGGGCATCTTATGGGCAGGGGCCGAGTCGCCTCAGCTTGCGGCGGTAGACCTGCATCGAGCGGTGGCTCCAGTCGCCGTGAGTCTGGTGGCGGAGGCCGGCGACGCGCTCGCGGTGGTAGGGCGAGCTGAGGCTCTCGCTGTGTCCGATCACGTCGCGCAGCTTGATCCGGAAGTGGCAGCGCAGGTAGCGGGTCAGCCGCAGCGAGGCGCGGAGCTGGGCGCGGTCGCCGAGCACGCCGGCGTCGCCGAAGCCGGTGTGCTCGATCCCGATCGCCGTCCAGTTGAGCCCGACCGTGTGCCGGCAGCGGGTCCGCAGGTTGACGAGCTGGAAGATCCGCCCGGAGGAGGAGACGACGAAGTGGGCGCAGACGTTTGGCAGCTCGTGCAGCTCCGGGTCGGGGACGTCGGGGGCGAAGGTGTTGTAGACGGCGGCGGTGCTGCCGGCCTCGGCGACGTGCTCGACGATCACCCGGGGATGGCGCAGCCGCCAGCTCCGTTCGCCGTAATGGCGCTCGGAGTAGGCGGCCATCTGGCGCTTGCGCTTCGGCGGGAAGGGGATCGGCCGGCGGACGATACGGGGGCGCAGCTGCCGTGGCGAGGCGGCATCGCCGGCAGGCGCGGCGGGCAGGGCGAGGGCGCAGAGGGCCAGCACGGCGACCGCCGGGGCGATCCGTCGCAGTGACGGCAGCGTTCAGCCCTCCGCGACCGACCGCAGCGCTTCGCGGCCGGCGCCGAGCAGCGGCTCGCCGTGGGCGAAGAGCAGGTGCTCGAAGTCCTCGTCGAGGAGCGCGGCGCAGCGCTCGCGCACGCGGCGCTTGACGCCCTCGGGGTCCTCGCCGAGCAGGCCGTCGGGGACGAAGCCGACCTCGCCGTAGTGGATCAGGCTGTCGGCGAAGAGCAGCGCGCCGCCGCCCGCCTCGATCCGCAGCACCGTGTCCTCGGGGCAGATCGCGTCCATCTCCAGGGCGACGACGTCGTCGGCGAGCCGGTCGCCGAAGGCGAAGCCGCCGACCTGCGGGCCGTCCTCGAACTCGTGCAGCCCGGCCTCGTGGCAGAGGATCGGGCAGCCGAAGCGCTCGGCCAGCGCCGGCGCGTGCCGGAGGTGGTGCCGGTTGGAGAGCACGACCCGCTCCACGCCGCGCCCGTCGAACCACTCGATCCCCTCGGCCGGCAGCAGCGGGTCGATCGCCGTCCCCGAGCCGGCGACGAAGTGGCAGCCGACCTCCATCTGGATGTTGGGATGGACGGCCTGCCAGCGAAAGACGCCGGGAACGATCTCCTCCATGCGACCACGTTACCCGCTTGCCGCCGCCCCCTACCATCGAACCGATGCCCCTCGCCCTCGGCCAGCGCCTGCTCTTCCACCAGCTCGGCAGGGGAGGCTGGGTCGCGATCGTCGCGATCGTCGCCGTGATCCTGCTGCTCCGCTTCTGGCCGCTGATCGTCGCCGGCCTCGAGCGCTGGTGGCGCTCGCGGTGAGCGTCATGGGGGGAGAGTCTTCGGCCCATGGCCTTGGACTGTCGATGACCGCAACTGCATATGGCACGATGTATGGCGTGAAGCGCACGACCATCTACCTCACCGACGAGCAGAAGCAGGGCCTCGAAGAGATCGCCGACCGGGCCCGCCGCACGGAGGCGGAGCTGATTCGCGAGGGCGTCGACCATGTCCTCGAGTCGAATCGTCTGCGCCGGCGCAAGCCGCGCCCCCTCTTCACCCTGAACGACCCGGTGCTCGACAATCCTCAGCGAGTCGACGAGGCGCTCGAGGGATTCGGCGAATGATCCTCGTCGACACGAGTGCGGCACTTCAGCTCTCGAGCACGAGCGCAGAGCGGCATCGCGACGTTCATCGCGTCATCGAAGAGCTCGACGGCCCGTTCGTGTTCTCTCCCCTCGTCTTAGCCGAGCTCGACTACATGCTCGCGACAAGACACGGCCAGGCTGCCCAGTTGGCCCTGCTCGACGAGGTAGCGGATGGGGCGTATGAGGTAGCTGAATTCACCGGCACCGACGTCAAGGCGGCCACCGCCGTGATTCGTCGCTACGCCGATCTGGAAGTCGGCCTCGCAGACGCGTCGATCGTCGTTCTCGCCGAGCGGCATCAGGTCATCGACCTGCTCACCTTCGACGCCCGTCACTTCCGCGCCATGCGCGGACCCGGCGGACGCCCCTTCCGGCTTCTGCCCGACGACTACCCGGGGTAGGTCCTGCGCCCTACAGCCCCATCTGCTTGCCGAGGATCTCCTTCATCACCTCGTCGGTGCCGCCGCCGATCGGGCCCAGGCGGGCGTCGCGGACGGCTCGCTCTATTCCGTACTCGCGCATGTAGCCGTAGCCGCCGTGGATCTGGAGGGACTGGTCGGCGATCTCGAGGACGGCGCGCTGGGTTACGAGCTTCGCCATGGTGACGTCGCGGATGCAGTCATGGCCCTCGTGGAAGAGGCGGAGGGCGTTGTAGGTGAGGGCGCGGGCGGCCTCGGCCTTGGTCGCCATCTCGGCGACCTGGTGGCGGATCGCCTGGAACTTGCCGATCGGGCGGCCGAAGGCTTCGCGCTCGAGGGCGTAGTCGACGGTCAGCTCGATCAGCCGCTGCATCGCCCCGACGGCGCCGATCGCCATCAGCAGCCGCTCCCAGGCGAAGTTGGCCATGATCAACTTGAAGCCCTCGTTCTCCCCGCCGAGCAGGTTCTCCGCCGGCACCTCGACGTCGGTGAAGGACAGCTCGCCGGTGTCGGATGAGTGCCAGCCCATCTTCTCCAGCTTCCGCGCCACCTCGTAGCCGGGCATCTCGCGCTCCAGCACGAGGAAGGAGATGCCGTGGTGGCCGCCCTCCTGCCTCGTCTTGCAGGCGCAGACGAGGAAGTCGGCGCGGACGCCGTTGGTGATGAAGGTCTTGGCGCCGTTGACCACGTAGCCGCCGTCGACCCGCCGAGCGAAGGTGGAGATGCCGGCGACGTCGGAGCCGGCGCCCGGCTCGGTGATCCCCAGCGCGCCGACCTTCTCGCCGGCGATCCCCGGCACGATCCAGCGCTGCCTCTGCTCCTCGCTGCCGAAGTTGAAGATCGGCGGCATCGCGATCGAGGCGTGGGCGTTGAGCCCCGCGGCGACGCCCCCCGAGCCGCCGGAGCGGGCCAGCTCCTCGACCCAGACGGCGTCGTGCAGGTGGGTGCCCCCTTGGCCCCCGTAGCGCTCGGGGAACTTCAGGCCGAGGAAGCCGAGCTCGGCGCAGCGCCGGTACAGCTCGCGGGGGAACTCGCGCGCCGCCTCCCACTCGTCGACGTGCGGGGCGATCTCCTTGGTTACGAAGCGGCTGACCGTCTCGCGCAGCTCGTCGTGCTCCTCGCCGAAGGGCGGCAGGGTCGCCCGCACGCCCGCATCCTTGATCACGCTCACAATGGGGGACCCTAGCCGACCGATCCATCCCCTCCATCGCCATGGACAGCCAGACGCTCAGCCTGCTCACGATCCCGCTGTTCACCGGCGCGATCGGCTACGTGACCAACTGGACGGGCGTCTGGATGCTCTTCTACCCGGTGCGCTTCGCCGGCTTCACGGTGCCCGGCCTGGCGGCGCTCGCGAACCTCCTGCCGCGCCGGATCCAGCAGATCCCCGGCCTCGGCCAGGGCGGGATCGGCTGGCAGGGGATCGTCCCCTCGCGGGCGGCGAAGATGGGCTCGATCGCGGTCGACAAGGGGATCGCGAAGCTCGGCGGCGTCGGCGACTTCTACCGGCAGCTCGATTCGGAGGCGATCGCCGAGCACATCCTCGCCACCGCCCGAGGCGACATCCATGACCTGGTCGAGCGGATCATGGAGCGCGAGCGGCCGCAGTTCTGGCATGACCTGCCGCCGCGCCTGCGGGCGACGGTGCACGCCCGCGTCGAGGAGCAGCTGCCGCAGATCGTCCGCTCGGTCACCGATCGGATCGGCACGCACATCGACCAGCTCGTCGATCTCAAGCTGATGGTGATCCACCGGATCGAGGCCAACCCCGCGCTGGCCAACCGGATCTTCCTCGAGGTCGGGCGCAGGGAGCTGCGCTTCATCGTCAACTTCGGCTTCTTCTTCGGCTTCCTCCTCGGCATCCCGACCGCGTTTCTGACCGAGATGGTCCTCACCCAGTGGTGGGTCTTGCCGATCGCGGGCGTGCTGATCGGCTACACCACCAACCTGCTGGGGATCCGGATGATCTTCGAGCCGGTCCGCCCGCGGCGCATCGGCTCGCTCAGCATCCAGGGCCTCTTCCTCAAGCGCCAGCCGGAGGTGGCGGGCGTCTACGCCGACATCATCGCCGACGACATCGTGACGATGGGCAACATGGCCGAGGACCTGATGTACGGCCCCAACTCCGATCGCACCAGGCAGATGATCGAGGTCGTCCTGCGCCCCGCGGTCGACCGGGCCGTCGGCCGCACCAGGCCCGCGGTGCAGGTGGCGGTCGGCCGGCGGGGGTACGACCGGATCCGCTCCTCGGTCGCGGTCGAGGCGGCCGACTACACGGTGGCGCCGCTGACCGACGCGGAGTTCAACCGGGCGCAGAGCGGCGGCGTCCGCGAGTTCGTCGCGGCGCGGATGCGCAGGATGGAGCCGGCGGACTTCTCGGAGATGCTGCGCACGGCGATGCGCGAGGACGAGTGGCTGCTCTACCTGCACGGCGCCGTGCTCGGGTTCGGCGCCGGCCTGCTACACCTGGCGATCTTCGGATGAGCGACGGGGTGGGAAGAGAGCTGTTGCGGGCGACGCCGGGCCTGGGGAGGATCGCCGCCGCGACCTGGTTGCGCGGGGCCAGGTCGGCGGCCGCGGCCTACGCCAGGGCCGGCTCGTGGCTGGTCCGCGAGGCGACCGGGGGCGCCGCCGCCGCGCCGGCGACGGCGCCGCCGCGCCGCCGCGCCGCCGACTCCTCCACCGAGGCGCTGCGCCGGCGTGGCGAGGAGCTGCTGCGCGAATCGGCCGACATCGGCCTCGACCGGAACTCCCACCCGGCCTACATGCGGATCCTCGAATCGCTCGCGCCCGACGAGGGCCGCATCCTCCGCTTCCTCGCCCAGAGCGGCTCACAGCCGGCCGTCGACGTCCGATCCGGCCTGCCGCTCGCCTCCGAGCTGATCGCCCAGGGCCGCACGATGATCGCCGCGGAGGCCGGCTGCCGTCACGGCGACCGCGTCTACGCGTACCTCAACAATCTCCACCGCCTGGGCCTGATCTGGTTCTCACGCGAGCCGATCAGGGAGGCGCGGCGCTACCAGGTGCTGGAGGCTCAGCCCGAGGTCGCCGAGGCGCTGGCCGGGGGAGGGCGCACCGCCCGCACCGTGCGCCGCAGCGTCGTGCTCACCCCGTTCGGGGAGGACTTCTGCGCCGTCTGCCTGCCGCTCGAGGACTCGGCCGAGCCCCCCTCGCGGCCCTACAGCCCGTAGCTCCGCCCGATCACGTCGAGCATCACCTCGTCGGTGCCGGCGCCGATCCGGTTGAGGCGGACGTCGCGGTAGGCGCGCTCGATCTCGTACTCCTTCATGTAGCCGTAGCCGCCGAGGATCTGGATGCACTCGTCGGCGACCTCGCAGCCGACCCGGGAGGCGAAGAGCTTCGCCATCGTGATCTCGCGCACCGGGTACTCGCCGTTGGCGAAGCGCCAGGCGGTCGCGTAGGTGAACTGCTTCGCCGCCTCGGTCTTGGTCGCCATCTCGGCGAACTTGTGGCGGATCGCCTGGAACTTGCCGATCGGACGGCCGAAGGCTTCGCGCTCCTTGGCGTACTCGAGCGTTTTCTCGATCATCCGTTCGCACCCCGCGTGGGAGCCGGCGGCGGCGACCAGCCGCTCGCCCTGAAGCTCCCAGGCGATGTGGTAGAAGCCCTTGCCGACCTCGCCCAGCACGGCGTCCGCCGGCACGCGGACGTCTTCGAAGGCCAGTTCGCCGGTGTCGGAGGCGTGCATCCCCATCTTCTCCAGCTCGGCCGAGACCGTGAAGCCGGGGACCGTCTCGCCGCCGGCGTCGCGCAGGTCGACGACGAACAGGGTGATGCCGCCGTGGCGCTCCTCGGGGTCCGTCTTCGCGACGAGGACGATGAAGTCGGCGCGCGGGCCGTTGGTGATGAAGGTCTTGGAGCCGTTGATCACGTATTCGTCGCCGTCGCGGATCGCGGCGGTGCGGATGCCCGCGACGTCGGAGCCGGCGCCCGGCTCGGTGATCCCGAGGCAGCCGATCTTCTCGCCCTTGATCCCGGGTACGAGGTAGCGCTGCTTCTGCTCCTCGCTGCCGAGCAGGTGGATCGGCGGCAGCACCATGTCGCTCTGCACCGCGAAACCCATGTTGGTGCCGCCCGAGCCCGAGTAGCTCATGCACTCGGCGCGGACCAGCGAGTAGTAGTAGTCGCCGCCCTGGCCGCCGTACTCCTCCGGGAAGCAGAGGCCGAGGAAGCCCAGCTCGCCGGCCCGCTTCATCGCCTCGGAGGGCCAGTAGCTGTCCTCCCACTCGTTGCGGTGCGGCCACAGCTCCTTCTGCACCCAGGCCTGCATCGACTCGCGCAGGTCTTCGTGCTCCTGGCTGAAGATGAAGTGCTTGCGGCCCGCCTCGTGGTCGGGCTTGATGACTTTGGAGCCGTCGGTCGTCGCGGTCGCCACTGATCTCTCTCCTCGTTCGCTGGTTACCGGTCGGCAGCGCGGGCCGCCGCGGAGACGTGCCGGGAGTTAGACCCCCCATATGGGCACTCAACCACCGGCACGTCAGCGTCGTGGACAGTAGCACTTCCCACTTTCAACGGAGTTCGGCTATGGTCCCGCGCCGATGGACTACGAGGTCGTCACCTACGAGGTCGCCGAGGGGGTCGCCACGGTGACCCTGAACAACCCGGAGAAGCGCAACATGCTCTCCGGGCAGATGCTGGTCGAGCTGGTCGACGCGATGAGGCGGGCCCGCGACGACGAGCAGGCGCGTGCGATTGTGCTCACCGGCGCTGGGGACAAGGTGTTCTGCGCTGGAGCCGATCTGGGCGGCTTCGCGGCCGACGTGCCGCTGGTTGCCAAACATTTTGCAGTCTGATCATTTCCTTGATTTCTTCCGGCTGATGCCGCGGCTCGGCAAGCCCTCGCTCTGCGCCGCCAACGGCCACGTGCTGGCGGGCGGGATGGGCCTCGCGCTCTCCTGCGACCTGCTGATCGCCAAGCAGGGCGCCACCTTCGGCACGCCGGAGATCAACGTCGGCGCCTTCCCCTACATGATCATGGCGATCATCTACCGCAACGTGCCGCGCAAGAAGGTCAACGAGATGATGCTGCTGGGCGAGCGGCTGAGCGCCGAGCAGGCGGTCGAGTTCGGGCTCGCCAACAAGGTCGTCCCGGCGGGGGAGTTCGACGCCGCGGTCGCCGACTGGGCCGGCAAGCTGGCCTCGAAGAGCCCGGTGCTGATGCGGCTCGGCCACGACGCGATGTACCGCCAGCAGGACATGGCGGTCGACGACGCGCTCGACTACCTGCGCTCGCAGCTCTCGCTCACCTTCTCGACCGAGGACATCGTCGAGGGCGTCAGCGCGTTCTTCGAGAAGCGCGAGCCTGAATGGAAGGGGAGATAATGGGCAGCACCGAGCAAGATTCCAAGCACCTGCTTCCGGGCGTCGCCCCGCTCGGCGAGCTGACCGAGCAGCTGCACGAGCGGCGCGAGAAGGCGAAGCTCGGCGGCGGCGAGGAGAAGGTCGCCAAGCAGCACGAGCGCGGCAAGCTGACCGCGCGCGAGCGGATCGACCTGCTGGTCGACGCGGGGACCTTCGTCGAGCTGGGGATCCACGGCCGCCCGCACTTCGCCCAGCGGGCGATGGAGGGCAAGGAGGCGCCGGCCGACGGCGTGATCACCGGCTGGGGCGACGTCGACGGCCGCCCCTCCTGCATCGCCGCCTACGACTTCACCGTGATGGCCGGCTCGATGGGGATGACCGGCGAGCTGAAGGTCACCCGGCTGCGCGAGATGGCGCTCTCCAAGCGGATGCCGTTCGTCTGGCTGCTCGACTCGGCCGGCGCCCGCATCCAGGAGGCGGCCGGTTCGCTCTTCGCCGGCTCCGGCCACCTGTTCCGCGAGGAGGTCGAAATGTCGGGGGTGATCCCGATGGTCGCGGCGATGATGGGCCCCTGCGCGGCCGGCACCGCCTACATCCCGGCGCTGGCGGACTTCGTGCCGATGGTCTCCGGCCAGGGGGCGATGGCGCTCGCCGGCCCGCACCTGACCAAAGCCGTCACCGGCGAGGACATCTCGATGGAGGAGCTGGGCGGCGCCAAGGTCCACTGCCGCAAGTCGGGAGTCGGGGACCTCGAGGTCCCCGACGACCCCGAGTGCATCGAGGCGGTCAAGAGGTACCTCTCCTACTTCCCCGCCAACTGCGAGCAGAAGCCGCCGCTGGTAGAGACCGCCGACCCCGACGACCGCATGTCGGAGAAGCTGCTCGAGATCGTCCCCGAGTCATCGCGCCAGCCGTACGACATGTACGACGTGATCGGCGAGATCGTCGACGACGGCGAGTGGTTCGACCTGAAGCCGAAGTTCGCCAAGACGCTGATCACCTGCTTCGCCCGCTTCGGCGGCCAGCCGGTCGGGATCGTCGCCAACCAGCCGAAGCAGCTGGCCGGCATCCTCGACAACGACTCAGCCGACAAGGCGGCCCGCTTCATCAACCTCTGCGACGCCTTCAACATCCCGCTCGTCTTCCTCCAGGACGTCCCCGGCTTCATGGTCGGCGCGAAGGTCGAGCACGCCGGGATCATCCGCCACGGGGCGAAGATGCTCTACGCGGTCAGCCGGGCGACGGTGCCGAAGGTGACGGTGGTCGTCCGCAAGGCCTACGGCGCCGGCTACTACGTGATGTGCGGCAAGGCCTACGAGCCCGACCTGATCGTCGCCTGGCCGGGGGCGGAGATCTCGGTGATGGGCGCCGAGGGCGCGGTCAACATCATCGGCCGCTCGGCGATCGAGGCCTCCGAGGACCCGGAGGCGACCCGCGAGGCGATGCTGAACGCGGTGCGCGAGCAGATCGACCCCTACATCGCCGCCGGCAACGCGGTGATCGACGACATCATCGACCCGCGCGAGACCCGCCCGACGATCGTCAGGGCGCTGCGCATGGCGCGGACCAAGCACGTCGAGAAGCCCGCCAAACGCCACGGGGTGATGCCGGTATGAGGGGCGGGGCGACTTATTCGGGCTATGCCCGACTAAAACGACCCGTGGAGGTGGATCGTGAGTTCTTTTGACGACCCGGTCGTGATCAGCTGCTCGATCAGCGGCGTGATCGCCAATCGCGACCAGTGCCCGGCGATCCCCTACACGCCGGAGGAGTACGCGGCCGAGGCGCGGCGGGCCGTCGACGAGGGCGCCTCGCAGATCCACATCCACGCCCGCAAGCCGGACGGCACGCCCTCCTATGAGATCGAGGACTTCCAGGCGATCACCGAGGCGATCCTGGCCGAGGTCGGCGACGTGATCGTCAACTACTCGACCGGGGCGATCGGGATCCCGATCGAGAAGCGGATCGAGTACCTGCGCGCGCTGCGGCCCGACGTGGCGGCGCTCAACATGAGCTCGATGAACTACGCCAAGTACAGCGCCCGGCGCAAGGACTTCGTCTTCAAGGCGGTCTTCGAGAACAGCTTCGACACGATCATCGAGTTCCTGACGGCGATGAAGGAGCTGGGGATCAAGCCCGAGCACGAGTGCTTCGACGCCGGCCACGTCGCCAACCTCGACCCGCTGATCGACATGGGGCTGCTCGAGCGGACGCCGTTGCAGGTCTCGCTGGTGATGGGGGTCAACGGCGGCATCCGGCCGACCGCCCGCAACGTCGCCTTCATGTCCGACCAGATCCCCGGCGGCGCCGAGGGCGCCAACCAGTGGCAGGTGATCGGCATCTCGCGCGACCAGTGGAAGCTGCTCGGCGCAGCCCTGGTCCTCGGCGGCAACGTCCGCGCCGGGCTCGAGGACAACCTCTACCTGCCGAACGGCGAGATGGCGAAGTCGAACGGCGAGCTGATCGCCAAGGCGCGCCAGATGGCCGAGGACGTCGGCCGCCGCGCCGCGACGGTCGCCGAGGCCCGCGAGCTGCTCGGGGTGCCGAAGCGTGAGCGGTCTGCCGCTTAGCGACGTCAGGGTCCTCGACCTGACGCGGCTGCTGCCCGGCGGCTTCTGCTCGCTGCTGCTCGCCGACCTCGGCGCCGAGGTGCTGAAGGTCGAGGACACCGGCATGGGCGACTACATCCGCTGGGCGCCGCCCTACTACGGCGGCGAGGAGCAGCAGGAGCTGGGCACCCGCTCGGCGCTCTACCTCTCGCTCAACCGCGGCAAGCGCTCGATCCGCCTCGACCTGAAGAGCGAGGCAGGGCGGGAGGCGCTGCTGCGCCTGGTCGAGTCCTACGACGTCGTCCTCGACGGCTTCCGCCCGGGGGTGCTCGACCGGCTCGGGGTCGGCTACGAGCGGATGCGCGAGGCCAACCCCGGGATCGTCTTCTGCGCGATCACCGGCTACGGCCAGGACGGGCCCTACGCCCAGCGCGCCGGCCACGACATGAACTACCTCGGGCTGGTCGGCCTGCTCGGCCTGACCGGCGCCAGGGACGGGCCGCCGGTCCAGTCGGCCGGGCAGATCGCCGACCTCGGCGGCGGCGGGCTGATGGCCGCCTTCGCGATGCTGGCGGCCCTGCACGAGCGCCCGCCGCTCGGGCGAGGGCCAGTTCGTCGACGTCTCGATGGCCGACGGGGCGCTCTCCTGGCTGGCGCTGGTCGCCGGGCGCTACTTCTGCGACGGCGAGGTGCCGCGCCGCGGCGAGCAGCAGCTGGCCGGCGGGCTGCTCTGCTACCTGCCCTACGAGGCCGCCGACGGCTGGGTCAGCTGCGGCGCCCTGGAGCCGAAGTTCTGGGCCGCCTTCTGCAACGGGGTCGACCGTCCCGAGCTGGTCGAGAGGCAGTTCGAGGCGCCCGGCTCCGAGGCTTGGCGCGAGGTCGCCGCGGTCTTCCGCTCGCGCAGCCGCGAGGAGTGGAAGGCGTTCAACGACGAGCACGACTGCTGCATCGAGCCGGTCCTCGACCTCGACGAGGCGCTCGACTCCGAGCTGGTCCGCGCCCGCGAGATGGTGGTCGAGACGGAGCAGCCGCAGCTCGGCACGGTGCGCCAGCTCGCCGCCCCGGTCAAGCTCAGCCGCACCCCCGCCGATCCGACCCGCCCGGCCCCGGCCTTCGGCGAGCACACCGACGAGGTGCTGCACGAGGCCGGCTACTCCGACCGGGAGATAGCGGCGATGAAGGAGTCGGGCGCGGCGGCCGGGCCCAGCGCCGACGCCGCCTCCACCTTCCGCGCATGAGCGCCAGCGTGGAGAAATCGCTGCTCAAGATGGGGGAGCTTGCCGAGGCCTCGGGTGTCCCCGCCCCGACGATCAAGCACTACCTGCGCGAGGGTCTCTTGCCGGAGCCGGTGAAGACGAGCCGCAACATGGCCTACTACCCGCCCGAGTTCGTCGACCGGATCAGGCTGATCAAGCAGTTGCAGGAGGAGCGCTTCATGCCGCTGAAGGCGATCAAGGCGGTGCTCGACGAGGACCCCGAGCGGGCCCGCGCCCTGCTCGAGCTGGAGGACCGCATCCTCGACCGTGCCCTGGCCGGCGAGCGCACGCGGACCAGCGCCACCGAGGTGCGCGAGCGCTACGGCGTCCCCAGGGAGGTGCTCGACCGGCTCGAGGGGCTGGAGGTGCTGAGCCCCAACAGCCGCGGCTACTCGCCCTCCGACGTGAAGATCATCGAGGCGATCGGCCGCTTCCGTGCCGGCGGCTACGACGAGCAGATCGGCTTCACCGTCTACGACACCCTGCGCTACAAGACGGCGATCGAAGAGCTGGTCCGCCAGGAGGTCGACGTGGTGATGAGCCGCCTCGCCGGCGAGGTCTCGCCCGAGCGCGTGGTCGAGATGCTCGAGGCCGGCGCCCAGCCCCTCCAGGACCTGATCGCCGCCCTCCACACGAAGCTGATGGTCGCCGAGCTCGAGCGCCACCGCGCCGACCGCGGCTGACGGCGGCTACGCTGGCTGCGTGAAGTCGGTCCTGGTCACCGGAGCGTCGACGGGGATCGGGCGGGCCTGCGCGCTGCGGATGGACCGCGAGGGGTGGCGGGTCTTCGCCGGGGTCCGCAGGGAGGCAGATGCCGATTCGCTGCGCGAGGCGGGGTCGGAGCGAATCGCGCCGCTGATGCTCGACGTAACCGACGCCGCCCAGATCGCGGCGGCTGCCGAGCGGATCGGCGCGGAGGTGGGGGAGGCCGGTCTCGACGGGCTGGTCAACAACGCCGGCATCGGCATCATGGGGCCGCTCGAGACGATCCCCATCGACGACTTCCGCAGGCAGATCGAGGTCAACCTGACCGGGCAGGTGGCGGTGTCCCAGGCGATGCTGCCGCTGATCCGCCGCGCGAGCGGCCGGGTCGTCTTCGTCAGCTCGGCCGGCGGGCGCATGGCTCTGCCCTTCGGGGGGCCGTACCACGCCGCGAAGTTCGGGCTGGAGGCGGTCGCCGACTCGCTGCGCCAGGAGCTGCGCCCGTGGGGAATCGAGGTGGCGGTGATCGAGCCGGGATCGATCGACACCCCGATCTGGGAGCGCGCGGTGAGCACCTACGAGGAGATGGCCGCGCGCGCGCCGGCGCAGCAGGAGCAGCTCTACGGCAAGCGGCTCGCCGCCCTGCAGGACGGGGCGCGGAGAACGGCCGCGCGCGGGATCGCGCCCGGGAAGGCAGCGAGGGCGATCGACCGGGCGCTCACCGCGCGGCGCCCCCGTACCCGCTACCGGGTCGGCCTCGACGCGCAGGGCCAGGTCCTCCTGCGCCGCCTGCTCCCCGATCGCGCCCTCGACCGCCTCCTCGCCGCGTTCCTGCGCATCTAACCGCCCGCGCCACCACCCGCCCTGCCGGCACGTCCCCGTCGGCGCTGACGGGAGGCGGCGGCGGCGATCTCCCCGCGCGATGCTTCGATCGCCTCCAGGTTCAGCGTTGCTCACCGGGCCGTCGATCGTACGCCCCGAACCCACCTATACTGGCCCCACCAAACCGATTGACTGGTCAGTCAGCCGATGCGCGTAGCCGCCGTACAGCTCAACTCCGACGCCGACAAGGCACGCAACCTCGCCACCGCGGAGCGGCTGGTGCGCGCCGCCGCGGCCGGCGGCGCCGAGCTGGTCGCCCTGCCCGAGAAGTGGAACCTGCTCGCCTCCGGCGAGGAGATGGCGGCCGCCGCCGAGCCGCTCGACGGCCCCAGCCTCGAAGCCGCCCGCGGCTGGGCGCGCGAGCTGGGCGTCGACCTGCTCGCCGGCAGCATCTGCGAGCGCGGCGGGGAGGGCGGCAAGTCGTTCAACACCTCGGTGCTGATCGGGCCCGGCGGGGAGGACCTCGCCGTCTACCGCAAGATCCACATGTTCGACGTCGAAGCCGGCGGCGTCGCCTACCGCGAGTCCGACCACGAGCAGGCGGGCGAGGAGATCGTCGACGCGGCGATCGGTGGGGTCGGCGTCGGCCTGACCGTCTGCTACGACCTCCGCTTCCCCGAGCTGTACCGGATCCTCGCCGTGCGCGGCGCCCGGCTGATCGCCGTCCCCTCGGCCTTCACCCTGGCCACCGGCCGCGACCACTGGGAGACGCTGCTGCGGGCGCGGGCGATCGAGAATCAGGTCTTCGTCCTCGCCCCCAACCAGGTCGGCGAGGCGCCGCCCCACTACAGCTCCTGCGGCCGCTCGGCGATCGTCGACCCCTGGGGCGTGGTGCTCGCCACCGCCGCCGACGGCGAGGGCTTCGTCACCGCCGACCTCGACCTGGCGGCGCAGGAGCGGATCCGCGAGACGCTGCCCTCGCTCGCCAACCGCCGCCCCGCCGCCTACGTTTGGCCCCAACCGATGGAGGCCCACGCCTGATGGCCAGCTCGAAAGTCCCGGCGATCGACAAGCGGCGCCAGATCCTCGACGCGGCGATCCGCGTCTTCGCCCGCCAGGGCTTCCACTCGACCCGGGTCGCCGACATCGCCGACGAGGCCGGCGTCGCCTACGGGCTCGTCTACCACTACTTCAAGTCGAAGGACGAGGTCCTCAACGAGCTGTTCAGCGAGCGCTGGTCGCTGCTGCTGGCGGCGATCGAGGAGGCCGACCGCAGCGCCGAGCTGTCCCCGCGCGCGAAGCTCGAGGCGGTGGCCGGCTTCATCGTCGACTCCTACCGCCACAACCCGGAGCTGATGAAGGTGATCATCGTCGAGGTGACCCGGGCCGCCAACAGCTTCGGCCGCACGCACCTGCCGGAGATCCGCCGCGCCTACGACTCGATCGCCAGGATCGTCGCCGACGGCCAGGAGTCGGGCGCCTTCCGCCGCGACATCGACCCGAACTTCGCCTCGATGTCGTTCTACGGCGCGATCGAGCAGCTCCTCTCCGGCTGGATCTTCGACCTGATCCCGGCCTCCGACGCCGACTTCGAACAGGCAAAGTCTCTTGTCACGGCGACGATCTGCGACGGCCTCGAGCCGCGATAGGTAAGGTCGGGCCGCGATGGACAACGACATAGTCAAGCGACTGATGTGGAGCGGCCTGCTGGCCGCCAGCAGCGCGCTGGCCAGCATCGCCGCGGCGCGGCTCGCCGCGTTCGTCTGGCGGCGGGCCTTCGAAGAGGAGCCCCCGGAGTAGCGATCGCGATGGCCGACCCGAACGCGACGCCGCCCCAGGAGCCCGACCGCAGGTCTGTCGGCGAGCTCGTCTTCGACGTCTCCGAAAAGACCTCGGTGCTTGTCCGCGAGGAGCTCGAGCTCGCCAAGGCCGAGGTCAGCCAGAAGGTCGGCAGCATCCTGCGCGGCTCCGCGGTCGGGGCCGCCGCCGGCACCTTCGCCTTCCTGGCCCTGATCCTGGTGATGGAGGGGATCGCCTGGCTGCTCAACGAAGAAGTCTTCGACGGCAAGTTCTGGCCCGGCTTCTTCATCGAGGCGGCGGCCTTCCTGCTGATCGCCGGGGTCGCCGGCCTGGTCGCCTACAAAGCGGTCCAGTCGGGCGCCCCGCCTGTGCCCGAGCAGGCGATCGCGGAGGCGAAGAAGACGAAGAGCGTCTTCGAAGGGGAGGGGGAGGGGGAGTGAGCTCGCTGCCCGAACCGGGGCGTCCCTCGACCGCCGGCCAGCCGGGCCGCGGCCCGGACCAGATCCGCCGTGACATCGAGCTCGAACAGGCCGAGCTGAGCCGCTCGGTGATCGCGCTGCGCAGCCGGGTCGCCGAGCTGACCGACTGGCGCCGCCAGGTGCGCGAGCACCGCCGCGAGCTGGTCATCGGCGCCGCTGTCGCCGGCTTCGCGATCGGCGTGCTCGCCCTGCGCCGCCGCGGCTAGCTGAGGACCGACTTCGTCACGCTGCCCACCCCGAGCAGGCCGGGGCCGACGTGGGCGCCGATCACCGGGCCGACCTCGGAGACGAAGGCGGGCTCGCAGCCGAAGATCTCGCGGCAGTCGTCGGCCAGGGCTGCGGCCGTCTCCTCGGCGCGGATGTGCTGGACGACCCAGGCGTCGGCGCCGGACTCGTGGCGCTTGCGGGCGTAGTCGCGCAGCCGCTGGATCGAGCGGGCCCGAGTCCGCACCCGCTCGACCGGGGTGATCTCTTCCTCCAGGGTGAGGATCGGCTTGATCTTCAGCGCCGAGCCGATCCAGGCGCGGGCGCCGCCGATCCGGCCGCCGCGCCGCAGGTACTCGAGGGTGTCGATCGCGAACCACATCTTCAGCTCCTCGCGCGCCTGGCGGGCGCGGGCGAGGGCCGCGTCGCCGTCGGCGCCACCCGCCGCCGCGGCGGCTGCGGCAAGCACGCAGAGCCCGGTGCCCCCGCAGGCCGAGCGCGAGTCGAAGAGGTGGATCCGCTCGCCGCCCCGGTCCTCGGCGATCAGCCGCTCGCGGGCCTGGCCGGCGGCCTCGAAGGTGCCGGAGATGCCGGAGGAGATGTGGACCGAGACGACCTCGCGGCCGGCGTCGAGCAGCGGCTCGTAGACCGAGACGAAGTCGCCGATCGAGGGCTGCGAGGTGGTGGCGCCGCCCTCGGAGGAGCGCAGCCGCTCGAAGAACTCGCCGTAGTCGCCGATCTCGGACTCCCGCCGCTGGTCGCCGTCGATCGAGACGTAGAGGCTGATCTGCTCGATGCCGTGGGAGGCGATCAGCTCGGGTGGCAGGTAGGCCGTGGTGTCGCAGACCACGGCGGTGGGGGCGGAAGGGGCCAAGGGCGTGCATAAGTTTGTCAGACGCGGCCGCACGCCCGGACGGACCCCGGCACAGCCGGGATCACCGGTCGCCGGCGCTCCCTGGGAGGACGTGCGGCCCCTGTTCGACCCCCAACCCGTTCGCGTCCATGTCCGATTCGTCGCGGATGGGCCGGGGGTCATCGCTACACTTAATGAAGTGACCGATGCCCCCAAAGAGGCGATCACGCTGACCGGCGAGGCCGCGGCGAAGATCGGCGAGCTGCTGAGCGGCCAGGAGGACGCCGAGGGCCAGGCCCTGCGCGTCGCCGTCCGCGGCGGCGGCTGCTCCGGCTTCCAGTACGCGCTCGCCTTCGATCGCGCCAAGGACGACGACCACGTCTTCGAGGTCGACGGCGTCGCCGTCGTCGTCGACAAGGTCAGCATGCAGTTCGTCTTCGGCTCCGAGGTCGACTACGTCGAAGGCCTCCAGGGCGCCGGCTTCCAGGTCAACAACCCGAACGTCGTCGCGGCCTGCGGTTGCGGCTCGTCTTTCCAGGTAAAAGAGGACGCAGCGCCCGCCTCCGTGTAGCGCGGACGCGCTCGGGGCTCGGCGTTCAGTCGATCTGCAGCGGCGGCGACTGCACCGGCGGCGCCGGCTGCGGCGTCTCGGCCGGCTGCTCGACGCCGAGCGCCTCGGCCAGCTCGCCCGACTCGAACATCTCCTCGACCAGGTCGGCGCCGCCGACCAGCTCGCCGTTGGCGTAGAGCTGCGGGAAGGTCTGCCAGTCGGAGATCTCCGCCGTCACTTCGCGCAGCGGTTGCAGCGCCGGCAGGACGTCGATCGCGCCGTACTCGACGTCCATCGTGTCGAGCACCTGCACGACCCGCATCGAGAAGCCGCAGCGCGGCATTTCCGGCGTGCCTTTCATGAACAGCAGCACCGGGTTGCCGGCGATCAGCTCCTCGACCTTCGCTTTCAGCTCGGGATCGGCCATGGCACGCATTGTAGAGGGGCACTCCCGCGGCCACGATCAACAAAGGCTACGAGCGAGTCGTCTTGATGCTCAGGGCATGGATGGCGCCGTCGTCGAAGCGCTCCTTGACCGCCGCCCTGACCAGCCGGTGCTGGTCGATCCGCGAGAGGCCCTCGAACTGCGCCGCCGCCACCGTCGCCCGCAGGTGGTCGCCGGCGCCGGTCTCGTCGACCACCTCGACCTCGGCGCCGGGCAGCGCCGCCGCGATCATCGACTCGATCTCGGCCAGGTCGGCCACCGGGCTAGCCGGAGACCTTCTCGCCCAGCGTCTCGAGCATCTCCTCGACCCGGACGAACTTGACCCGCGGGCGGCCGTGCGGCTCGCCGCGGCCGACCTCGGCCTGGTCGATCGCTTCCCAGTCCTCGAAGCTGACGTAGCGGACGCCGCGCTCGGCGAGCAGGCTCTCGACCGCCGCCGGGTCCGGATCCTCGGGTTCGAGCAGGGTGCCGTCGGCGATGTCGGCGAGCAGATGCTTGACCGTCTCCAGGGCGTCTTTCTTGTTGGTGCCGATCACGCCCGAGGGGCCGCGCTTGATCCAGCCGGCGGTGTAGTGACCGACCTTGTGGCCGCCGTCGTGGGAGTCGAGCACCCGGCCGCCCTCGTTGAGGATCAGGCCGCGCTGCTCGTCGAACGGGACGCCCTCGATCGGGATCCCGGTGTAGCCGACCGAGCGCAGGACCAGGCCGCACGCGAGCTCTTCGCGCTCGCCGGTGTCCCTGGCGCGCAGCGCCCCCCCTTCCTCGACCAGTTCGTTGCGGCCGACGACGACCTTCTCGACCTTGCCGTCGCCCTGGATCTCGACCGGCGAGGCGAGGAAGCGGAGGACGATCCGCTTGCGCTTGCCGCTCGGCTCGCGCCGGGCGAGCTCCTGCAGGATCTCGACGTTGACGCGCGAGGTCTTGTCGGCCTCGTCGGACTCGATGAACGCCTGGCTGGCCGGGTCCAGCTCGGCCTCGGCCGGGTCGACGATCACGTCGGCGCCCTCCATCTCGCCCAGCTCCTTCACCTCGGGGTTGGTGAAGGCGGCCTGGGCCGGGCCGCGGCGGCCGAGCACGACCACCTCGCGGACGCTGCTGCGGTCGAGCATCTCGATCGCGTGGTCGGCGGTGTCGGTCTGGCGCAGCTCGTGGTCGGTCAGCGCCAGCATCCGCGCCACGTCCATCGCCACGTTGCCGTTGCCGATCACCACCGCGCGCTCGCAGGAGAGGTCGAACTCCTCGTCGCAGTAGTCGGGGTGGGCGTTGTACCAGCCGACGAAGGCGGTGGCGGCGTGGCTGCCGGGCAGCTCCTCGCCGGGGATGCCGAGCCGGCGGTCGGTCTCGCAGCCGACCGTGAAGACGATCGCGTGGTAGAGCCGTTCGAGGTCCTCGGCCTCGATGTCGTGGCCGACCTTGACGTTGCCGAAGAAGCGGAAGCCCTCGCGCGCCGCGGTCTTCTCGTAGACGCGGATCACCGACTTGATCTTCGGGTGGTCGGGGGCGACGCCGCCGCGGACCAGCCCGAACGGGGTCGGGAGGCGGTCGAAGAGGTCGACCTGGGCGTGGACGTCGCCGTCCTTGAGGATGTGCTCGGCGGCGTAGAAGCCCGAGGGGCCGGCGCCGACGATCGCGACGCGGACGGGGTTGCCTTCGGTTCCGATCTGGGTCACTGGAAGGCGGAAGGATAGGGAACGAGGCGCGGTCGGCGTCTACGCGGCGAGCAGGGCACCGCCACAGTCCGGGCAGATGCCGTGGTCGAGCATCGGCAGCTTCTCGCGCCGGAACAGCTCCAATCGCTTCGCCGCCTCCTCGACCTCGACCCACTCGCCCTCGACCAGGAAGCGGTCGCACCAGGCGCACATCGTGAGGAAGTCGCCTTCGTCGCGCGGGGCGTGCGGGTCGAGGATCGGCTGCGGCTCCTCCCGCGGCTCCTCCGAGCGCAGGCGGGCCGAGAACATCACCACCCGGCCGCTGCGATCGGCGACGATGCGGATGTCCATCTCGCGGCGGACGTCGGGCCCGTCGCAGCGGAAGGGCAGCTCGATCTCGTGCACCTCGTCGCGCACCCGCCGCAGCAGCAGGCGCTGGAGCCGCTTCACGTCGTTGCCGGCGACGAAGTCCCACAGCGAGCGGCCGAGGCTGCTGCCGGCGTCCTCCCAGCCGTTCTCCTCGGCGAAGCGGTAGTAGCCCTCGTCGACCTTGATCAGCCGGTCCTGGTCGTCGATCGCGTAGCTGAGCGTGTCAACGGTCATCTTGGATCACTCCGATTATCGGCAACGAAACGGTACTAATGAATACCTGCGGCGACGCTCGCCGTGCCGTCGAGCGCGTCCAGCGCCCGCCCCACCGACATCGCCACGCAGGTGAAGATCGGCGTCTCGCTCTCGGTGTACTCGCTCGACTCGGTCGGGCGCAGCTCGTTGACCAGGTCGAGGAACATGCCAGGGTCGTCGCCCTCGAAGGCGACGACGAACTCCTGGTCGTCGAGGCCGAAGGAGTAGGAGGTGTTGATCGTGATCTCCGGGTAGTGGCGGCCGACCTCGATGTGGCTCTGCATGATCCGCCGCCGCTCCTCGGCCGGCAGCCGGTACCAGCGGCGCTGCTTGACCATCGGGTAGAGGAACAGGTACTTGCGCTCGGAGACGCAGATCTCCGCCCGCGCCTGCTCGCCGGAGTAGGGCGAGCGTTTGGTCATCGCGAGGAACGAGTAGGGCGTCTCGGCCCACTTCACCAGGCCGCTCTGGCCGAGCACGACGTGGAAGGTATGGAGGTCGTCGAGGTTGGGGCTCTGGCTGAGCAGGACCAGGTCGACGTCGCCGCGCGTGCCTATGGTTGAGTAGGCGCGCAGCGAGCGGTCGAGGGCAAAATCCTCGCACGCCGCGAGGAACTCCTGCTTGTCGGCGGCACGAAGATCCGCGTCGCGGCGGCGCCACTCGGGGTCGATCTTGAAGAACGTGAACTTGGCGAAAGTGCGGTCGGCCACTCGGTGGAAGATAGCGGTCGGGGTCTGCTCTCTTGGAGTTGGGGCGGGGGTCGGGTGGGGGTCTCCGCTTAACTTTTTCGGTGAGGCGGATGCCGCCGTCCGAGCTTCGGCTGCCGAAAAAGTACAAGACGCTCTGACCCCCACCCGACCCCCGCTCAAAGGCTCCGACAGCCCAGCTCCCAAGCAGGTCTCCAGCTCCCAACGCGTCGTGCTCGCACTTCTCCCGCGTGGCACGGAGCTGAAACAGCTTGCAAGCCAAGGGCTGGCGCCGGGCTTGCTTTCGGCCGGCTTGGGTTCGGTGCCTGCTGAGCAGACCTACCTCGATATCGGGCAGGGCAACCGAGTCTTCGACTCGCTCTACGACGAGCAGCTTCCCGCCGCAGGCGGTTGCGGCCCCCGCTGGTGGAGAGCTGTGGATGAACGGGCAGCTTCCGCTCCCGCCGACATCGTGCCCGGGCTGCTGACCTCGACCCTCGAAGCGGCCGGTGTGGGGGTGTGGGTGGGGGGTGGAGCGTCTTGTACTTTTTCGGCAGCCGAAGCTCGGACGGCGGCATCCGCCTCACCGAAAAAGTTAAGCGGAACCCCCCACCTACACCCTCCCAAGACCTTCGAAGTTCGAAGTTCGAGTCTGTCGCATCTCAGGGGTTTGGTGGGCGGTCTGCACAACGACGATCTCTTGATCGCCATCGAGCGCCCGCCGCCAGCCAAGGACCGCGCTCTCGCCATCGGCATCGCCGGACGGGGCTTCGACGGGAATCTGACCTCGGACAGCACCCGGACCGACGGCTATGTCCTCTCGACGGACATCGCTCCGACCGTTCTCGATCGCTTCGGGATTGCGGTCCCGTCGGCGATCTCGGGTCAACCGATCCGATCCGAGGGGACGGTCGACGCCGGAGCGGTCGAATCGCTGGGCGATCGGATGGCGGCGATCTCCGAGCGCCGCGGGCCGGTGATCGGGCTCGGGCTGGCGATCTGGCTCGGCGTGCTCGCCCTGGCGATCGCTGTCAGCCGCGGCCGGGCCGCTCGGTTCGGGCTCGAGCTGGTCGCGCTCAGCGTCGTCTACCTGCCGCTGTTCCTGCTGCTCGGCGCCGCGATCGAGCCGGGCCAGGGAGCGGAACAGGCGCTGACGATCGCCGGCGCGCCGCTGCTCGCGCTCCTCACCTTGCTCACGCTCGGCGGCTACCGGGCGCTCGCGGTCGCCTCGGCGATCGTGGCGCTCGCCTACGCGATCGACGTGATCGCCGGCTCGCCACTCACCTCGCTGTCGCTGCTCGGCCCGAATCCGGGTCTCGGCGTGCGCTTCTACGGGATCGGCAACGAGCTCGAGGCGCTGCTGGCGGTTCTGGTCGTCGCCGGCAGCGGCGCCGCGCTGTCGGCTTTTGCCCCACCCCGGTGGGGCAAAAGTCGGCAGCGCTACGCAGTGGTCTTCCTCGCCGTCGGGCTCGCCTTCGCCTTTGTCTTCGCGGCCGGGCGCTTCGGCGCCGACGTCGGCGCGGCGATCGTCCTTCCCGTCGGCGCCGCCACCGCCGCGGCGACGATCGCCGCTCGGCGCCGGCGCACGGCGCTGCTCGTCATCGCCGCTCCGATCGCCGTCCTCGCGCTGCTGGCCCTGATCGACCTGCTCAGCGGCGCCAACGCCCACCTGACCCGCTCGGTGCTCGACGCCGGCGGCCTCGGCGACCTCGCCGACGTCGCCCAGCGCCGCCTGCAGCTCTCCGCCCACAGCTTCGGCCGGCCGGTCGTATTCGTCTTCATGCCACTGATCGTCGCGGCCGCGGTCCTGGCGATCGCCCGCCGCGATCGCCTCGCGGCCTGGCTGCGCGGGTCCCCGGCAATGCGGGCGGGGCTGGTCGGCGCCCTGGTCGCCACCCTGGTCGGCACCCTCGCCAACGACTCCGGTGCGCTCGTGCTCGAGGTCGGTGCCGCCTACCTGCTCGTCTTCCTCGTCTTCGCCTGGGCCGAGCGATCGAGCTCCGACAGCGGCCGCCGTGGGGACACCGCATCCCCCTAGACAAAAAGTTACACTTCTGCCTCACACACGCGCGGAGGATCTCCCCAGGCTCGGGGTATGGAGGCTATGCGGCAGAGTTGGACAGACGATCGTCTCGACGAGTTCGGCCAGCGGGTCGACGAACGCTTCGATCGGGTCGACGAACGCTTCGAGGGGGTCGACGAACGCTTCAAGGGGGTCGACCAGCGTTTCGACCGTGTCGACAGCGACATCGGCGAGCTGCGGAAGGACAATCGCCTGGTGCTGTCCGAGCTTCACGCCTTGCAGCGCACGATGATCCAGGTTGGCGGCGGCCTGCTGGCGGCAAATCTCGGTCTGATGGCGGCGGTCATCGGCCTGATGATTACGCAGCTGTAGCCGCCGTGGGATTCGTCCCTGGGCTCAGGCCGGGGCATCGTCTAGGCTTTGCCACTCGTGCGGATCGCTCTCGTTTCGCCATATTCCTGGAGCTATCGGGGCGGCGTGAACCGGCACGTCGAGGCCCTCGCCGAGGAGTTCCTCGGCCGAGGCCACCACGTCCGCGTCCTCGCTCCCTTCGATCCCCCTGGCCGCCTCAGCCAGGCGATGCACCGTGCCCCGACCGAGGCGCGTGAGCTGCCCGACTACCTGATCCCGCTCGGGCGCAGCGTCGGGATCGGCGCCAACGGCGCCGTCTCCAACCTCTCGCTCTCGCCGGCCGGGGGCTTCGCCACGCTGCGGCGCGAGCTTCGCCGCGGCGGCTACGACGCGATCCACGTGCACGAGCCACTCGTCCCGCTGGTCGGCTGGAACGCGGCGCTCGGCGCCCGCACGCCGGTGGTCGGCACCTTCCACGCCTACTCGACCAAGCCGATGCCGAACCACGTCGCCTCGGCCTTCGGCGCCCGCCGCGTCCTCAACCGCCTCTCGGCCCGGATCGCGGTCTCCGAGGCGGCCGCCTGGACCGGCCGCCGCTGGTTCGGCGGCCACTACGAGATCGTCCCCAACGGGGTCGACGTCGAGGCCGCGCCGAAGGGCCCGAAGCCGCCGAGCGACGAGCTGCGGATCCTCTTCGTCGGCCGGCCCGAGGAGCGCAAGGGCCTGCCGATCCTGCTGACAGCCTTCGATGCGCTGGTCGAGCACGTGCCGGCCCGGTTGACGGTGATCGGCGCCGAGCGCGAGGACGTGCTGCGCTGCCTGGCGAACCCCGAGACGATGGACTGGATCGACGCCCGCGGTTGCGTCTCCGGCTCGCGCCTCTGGCAGTCGCTGCACGAGGCCGACGTGCTCTGCGCGCCCTCGCTCGCGGGCGAGAGCTTCGGCATGGTCCTGACCGAGGCCTTCGCCGCCGGGATCCCGGCCATCGCCTCCGCGATCGCCGGTTACAGCGACGTGGTCAGCGACGGAGTCGACGGGGTGCTGGTGCCGCCCGGCGATCCGCAGCGGCTGGCCGAGGAGCTACAGCGCGCCCACCACGAGCCCGAGCGCCTCGCGGCGATGGGCGAGGCGGCGCGCGAGAGCGCCCAGCGCTACGCCTGGCCGCGGGTCGCCGACCAGGTGACCGAGGTCTACGAGCGGGCGATCGAGACGCCGGCGCCGTCGACCGCGGGCGAGCGCGTCGCCCACTGGGCCGGCATCCGCCCCGCCGACGGCGGCCCGCCGAGCCCGCCGCGGCGGCTGCCCTCGCTCGACCCGCCGCTTGCCAAGAAGGGAGGCAAGCGGCGCCGGATCGCGCGCCGGCTCGGCCTCGGCGTCGCCGGCGTCCTCGGCGTCGGCCTGACCGCGCTCGCGGCGCAGAAGATCGGGGTCGAAAACGTGATCGCCAGCATCGTCCGCTCGAACCTCGTCTGGGTGCTGATCGCCTGCGCCCTGATGGCCTCCTCGCTCTTCTTCCGCGCCGCCTCCTGGTACTGGATCGTTCGCGCGGCGCTGCCCAACCGGCCGGTCCGCCGCCGCGACGTCACCTCGGCGACGATGATCGGGGTGCTGATGTCGGCGACCCTGCCGGCCCGCCTCGGCGAGCCGGCGAGGGCGATGACGCTGGCCCGGCGTACCGGGCGGATGCGCGAGACCTTCCCGGTCCTGCTCGGGACGCTCGTCTCCCAGACGATGCTCAACATCGTCGCCCTGATCCTGCTCGGGGTGATCATCGTCTCCAGCACCGACCTCTTCCACTCCAGCACCGAGAAGCTGTTCGTCTTCAGCTTCGTGCCGCTGGTTCTGCTCGTAGTCGTCCTGATCGGCCCGGCGCTGATGCGCCGCAACGGCAACGGCCGCCTGGCGAGGATCGGCGCCGCGACGCACCGCGCCCTGCTCCAGGTCCGGGCCGGCCTCGCCGTCTTCCGCAGGCCCCGCCGCGGTGCTCTCGCCGCCGGCGCCCAGCTGGGCGCCTGGGCGATCCAGCTCGCCTCCTGCTGGGCCCTCCTCGCCGCCCTCGGGCTCAACACCCAGGCCGGCGTCGGCGCAGCAGCCGCCGTCCTCTTCGCCGTCAACGTCACCGCGGTGATCCCGGCGACCCCGTCCAACATCGGCGTCTTCCAGCTGGCGGTAATCAGCGTCCTCCACACCGGCTGGAACATCGGCACCGCCGACGCCCTCGCCTACGGCGTCATCCTCCAAGCGGTGGAGATCGCCACCGCCGTAACCCTCGGCCTCCCCGCCCTGGTACGAGAAGGCCTGACCTGGAGCGACCTCCGCGTACAGGCGCTTTCAGCAACTCCCGTCCGCTTGAAGCCCCACCCGCCACAGCGCGACGCCGGCGAACGAATCGGCGCCTAAACCCTCCTCTGCGGGTGGCGACAGGACCCGCGGGCAGCGCTACGTCTCTACCGGCTCCCGCTCCGGGGGTAAGGCGCCGCCGCGGTCGGTGCCGGCGATCAGCTCGTCCGGCGCCTTCCGCTCGGGGATGAACCCCGACTTCATCCCGAAGTAGACCGCCTGCGGATGGTGGGCGACGATCGCCACCGTCGACTGCTCGGGCAGCACCGCGTAGCCGCCGGAGAGGGTCATGCCGATCTCTTCGAGGTCGAGCAGCCGCCAGACCTTCTCGTGCTCGGACTGGTCCGGGCAGGCCGGGTAGCCCCAGGAGTAGCGGCGCCCCTGGTCCGCGTCGATGCCGAGCTGGCGCCGCACCTCGGAGTGCAGCCACTCGGCCAGGCCCTCGGCGGCCTGCACGCCGAGCCCGTGGACGTAGAGCTGCTCGGCGAACTCGCCTTCGCGCTCCAGCCGCCCGACCGTCTCGGTCACCTCGGGGCCGACCGTGACCCCCTGCAGGGCGACGACGTCGCGTTCGCCCGACTCCAGCGGGCGGTAGAAGTCGGCGAGGCAGATGCGGTCGTGCTTCGGCTGGCGCGGGAAGGCGAGCCGCTCCAGCTCGCGCTCGGGCTCAGCCGGGTCGAAGACGACCAGCTCGTTGCCGTCGGCGTTGCAGGGGAAGTAGCCGAGCCGTGCCCGCGGACGAAGGTAGTCCTGCTCGCGCCACATCCGCTCCAGCCGCGGCGCGAAGCCCTCCTCCTCGGCCGTTCCCTCGACCAGCTCGCGCCAGGCCTCGCCCTTGACCCCTTTGCCGCCCCAGTGCAGCTTGAACAGCACGTGGCGGTCGAGGTAGGGGAAGACCTCGTCGAGGTCGACGTCGACCTCGCGCACGCCGAGGTACGGCGGCGCCGGGATCGGGTTGTCGGTGCGGGCGGTGGAGCGCACGCTGGAGTCGCTGGTAGGCGGCGCGTCGTCGACGACCGCCGGCTTCTCGCGCAGCTGCTTCGCCTCGCCGCGGATCCGCTCGACCAGCGCCGCCCGCGCCTCGGCGTCGAGCAGGGCGTCCATCGTGTCGAGCCCCTGGAAGGCGTCCTTGCAGTAGAAGACGCCGGGCTCGTAGACGTCGTCGGAGTCCCTCCCGTGCGGGTAGAGCGCGCGGCGGCCGAAGTCGCGGTTGATCGCGGCGCCGCCGATCAGCACCGGGAACTCGAGCCCGCGCTGGTGCAGCTCCTGCACGCAGATCGGCATCTGCTTCGAGGTCGAGACGAGCAGCGCCGAGAGGCCGATCGCGTCGGCCTCGCTCTCGACCGCGGCCTCGATGATCGCGTCGACCGGGACCTGCTTGCCGAGGTCGACCACGGTGTAGCCGTTGTTGGTGAGGATCGTGTTGACCAGCGACTTGCCGATGTCGTGGACGTCGCCGAACACGGTCGCGATCACCACCTTGCCCTTGCTGTGGCCGTCGATCCGGTCGAGGTAGTTCTCCAGCCGCGCCACGGCGCGCTTCATCACTTCCGCCGACTGCAGGACGAAGGGCAGGATCAGTTCGCCGGCGCCGAACTTGTCGCCGACCTCCTTCATCGCCGGCAGCAGCACCTCGTTCAGGGTCGGGACGGCGCCGATCTTCTCCACCGAGCGGTCGATCCACTCCTCGACCCCTTCCTTCTTGCGGCGCAGGACGTGCCAGTGCAGGGCCTGCTCGGGCTCCATGCCCTCGGTCGGGTCGCCGACCTCCTCGGCGGCCTGCTCGCCCTTCGACTCGAAGTGGGCGATGAAGCGCTCCAGCGCGTCCTCGCGCCGGTCGAAGACCAGGTCGTCGGTCAGCTCGCGCTCGGCCTCGGAGATCTCCGCGTAGGGGGTGATGTGGTTCGGGTTGACCATCGCCAGGTCGAGCCCGGCCTCGACGCAGTGGTGCAGGAAGACCGAGTTGAGCACCGCGCGCGCCGGCTGGCCGACGCCGAAGGAGACGTTGGAGACGCCGAGCGAGGTCTTCACTCCGGGGATCTCGGCCTTGATCCGGCGGATCCCCTCGATCGTCTCGATCGCCGACGGCTTCCACTCGGCCTCGCCGGTGGTCAGGGTGAAGGTCAGCGCGTCGAAGATCAGCGCCTCGGGGTCGAGCCCGTGCTCGGAGCAGGCGATCTCGCGGATCTGCTTGGCGATCTCGAGCTTGCGCGCGGCCGTCTTCGCCATCCCCTCCTCGTCGATCGTCAGCGCGATCAGCGCCGCCCCGTGCGCGCGCGCCAGCGGCACGACGACGTCGGCCTTCTCGCGGCCCGCCTCGAGGTTGATCGAGTTGACGATCGCCCGGCCGGGGATCTTCTCCAGCGCCGCCTTGATCACCTCGGGCTCGGTCGAGTCGACCTGGATCGGCGCCGGTTGGGTCAGCGAGATCCGCTCGACCACGGCTTGCATCTGCTCGTCCTCGTCGGCGCGCTCGGTCAGCGCCACGCAGACGTCGAGCACGTGGGCGCCGCCCTCGACCTGGTCTTCGGCGACCTGGACGAGGCCGTCGTAGTCGTCGGCCAGCAGCAGCTCCTTCGCCTTGCGCGAGCCCTGCGAGTTGACCCGCTCGCCGACCAGGGTCGGCCGCGGTTCCTGGACCAGCGGGGTCGAGGTCATCATCGAGGAGACCTCGATCGGACCCGGCGCCGGCCGCTCGCCGGGCACCCGCCCTGCGACCCGCTCGCGGATCGCGGCGATGTGCTCCGGCGTCGTCCCGCAGCAGCCGCCGACGATCCCGACCCCGTAGCGCTCGACGAACTCGCCCAGCGTCGCCGCCAGCGGCCCCGGCCGTTCGGGGAAGATCGTCTCGCCGTCGGGCCCCTGCAGGGGCAAGCCGGCGTTGGGGATGCAGTGGACCGGCAGCGGACTGCGCTCGCCGAGGAAGCGGATCGCGTCGCGCATGTCCTCCGGACCGGTCGAGCAGTTGAGGCCGATCGCGTCGACCTCGAGCGCCGCCAGCGTCGTCAGCACCGCCTGGATGTCGGTCCCGAGCAGCATCTTGCCGCCCTGCGGCAGCAGCGAGACGCTGGTCTGGATCGGCAGCCGGCGGCCGGCCTGCGCGAACGCCTCGCGGGCGCCGAAGACCGCCGCCTTGACCTCGAGGATGTCCTGCGCGGTCTCGATCATGATCAGGTCGGCGCCGCCCTCGAGCAGGCCGCGCGCCTGCTCGGCGAAGACCTCGACCAGGCGGCCGAAGGAGATGTCGCCCAGGGTCGGGTCGTCGGAGGCGGGCAGGAAGCCGGTCGGCCCGATCGAGCCGGCGACGAAGCGGTCCTCGCCGGCCGCCTTGCGGGCGATCTGCGCCGCCTTGACGTTGATCTCGAGCGTCTCGTCGCCGAGCCCCCACTCTTCGAGCTTCAGCCGCGAGCCCTGGAAGCTGTCGGTCTCGACCACCTCGGCGCCGGCCTCGAGCATCGACGCGTGGACGCCCTCGATCACGTCGGGGCGGTTGAGGACGAGCGCCTCGTGGCATTTGCCGAGCAGGCCGCCGTAGTCCTCCTGCGTGAGGTCGAACTGCTCCAGGGTCGCGCCCATGCCGCCGTCGAAGACGACGACGCGTTCCCGCGTCGCGGCTGTGTAATCGCGCTCTGCCATAGGTGAAGGAGGCTACCGATGGGCGCACGAGCCGCTGCGCTGTTCCTTGTCCCTGCATGATCGGGAGAAGGAACAGCGGAGGGGAATAGGCTGGGCGCGCCGTGATCGACTCACACACGCACCTCTTCCTCTGCGAGCGGCCGGAGGCCGAGCTGGTCGCCGGCGCCCGCGCGGCGGGCGTGACGCGGATGCTCAACGTCGGCCTCGGCGGCGAGCAGAACGCGACCGCGATCGCCGCCGCCGAGCGCCACGAGGAGGTCTTCGCCGGCGTCGGCTGCCACCCGACCGAGGCGAGCGGCTTCGACGACGCGGAAGCCGAGCGGATCGCCGAGCTCGCCACGCACGACAAGGTGCGGGCGATCGGCGAGACCGGGATCGACTACTACCGCGACACGGCCAGTCCCGGCGACCAGCGGCGCGCCTTCGAGGCCCAGGTCGAGATCGCCCGCGACGCCGGCCTGCCGATCGTCATCCACGCCCGCGACAAGGAGGGCGAGACGAGGGCGATCGACGAGATCTTCGAGCTGCTCGACGCCAAGGCATCGGGCCGGCCGGTGATCCTGCACTGCTTCTCCGCCCCCCGGCGCGCCGCCGACGCCGCCGAGCGCGGCTGGTACTGCTCCTTCGCCGGCCACACCACCTACCCCAAGTCCGGCGACCTGCGCGCGGCCGCGGCCGAGCTGCCCGCCGAGCTTGTCCTGGTCGAGACCGACGCCCCCTACCTGGCGCCGCAGACGATCCGCGGCAAGCCGAACGAGCCCGCCTACGTGGTCGACACGGCGCGCGTCGTCGCCGAGGCGCGCGGCGTCTCCTACGAGGAGCTCGAGGCGGCGGTAGAGGCGAACGCCCGGCGCGTCTTCGGCTGGTAGGCCGGCGCGGTGGTCCGGCTCGGGCAGAACTTCCTCGCCGACCCGAACCTGCTCGACGCGATCGTCCGCGACGCCGCGCTCGACCCGGCCGACGTGGTGCTCGAGGTCGGCGCGGGGGAGGGTGTGCTGACCGAGCGGCTCGCCGCAGCCACCAAGCGGAGCAGGGGATTTGTGCATGCGGTCGAGGTCGACCGTGGGTTGGAGCCGGCGCTGGCGCCGCTCGCCGCGCTGCCGAACGTCGAGCTGCACTGGGGCGACGCGATGAAGCTCGACCTGGCGGCGCTCGAGCCGCCGCCGACGGCGATCGTCGCCAACCTGCCGTACTCGATCGCCACGCCGCTGCTGCTGCGGACGATCGAGGAGCTGCCGTCGGTCCGGCGCTGGACCGTGATGGTCCAGCGCGAGATCGCCGACCGGCTGCGCGCCGCGCCGGGCAGCCGCACCTACGGCTCGCCGAGCGTCCTCGTCCAGCTCGCCTGCGAGGTCAGCCTGCTGCGGACGGTCGACCCGGCGGTCTTCCGGCCGCGGCCGCGGGTCGGGTCGGCGATCCTGGCGCTGCGGCGCACCGGGCCCGGTGCGGACGAGGCGACGCGCGAGCTGGTCCGCGCCGCCTTCGCCCACCGCCGCAAGTCGCTCGCCCGCTCGATCGAGCACGTCCGTCCCGGCTCGCTTGGAGAGACTCGCGCGGCGCTGCGCGATCTCGGCCTGGCGGAAGACGCCCGCGCCGAGGCGCTCCCGCCCGACCGGTTCGCCGCCCTGGCGGCGAGACTTCGCCCCGGCGAGTAGACCGCGATGCGAATCCACGCCCCCGCAAAGCTCAACCTCTGCCTCTTCCTCGGGCCGGCCCGCGAGGACGGGCTGCACGAGCTCTGCTCGCTGTTCGAGCCACTCGCCCTCGCCGACGCGATCGAGGTCTCCGAGGCGGAGCACGACGAGGTGGTCTGTCCCGGAGTCGAGGGGGAGAACCTCGCCGCCCGGGCGCTGGCGGCGCTGCGCGAGGATGGCTGGGAGTCGCCTCCACTGCGAATCGAGATCGAGAAGCGCATCCCCGTGGCCGCCGGGCTCGGAGGCGGCAGCGCCGACGCGGCCGCCGTTCTCCGGCTCGCGACCCGCTGTGACGACTTCTTATCGCTATCCGACAAGAAGTCGTCACAGGGAGACCTCGCCACCCTCGCGGCCGCGCTCGGCGCCGACGTCCCCTCGCAGCTCGTCCCGGCGCTCTCGCTGGTGCAGGGCGCCGGCGAGCGGCTCGAGCGGCTGCCCGAGCCGGCGCCGCACGCGGTGGTCCTCCTCCCCGGCGGCGGCGGGCTGAGCACGGCGGAGGTGTTCGGCGCGGCCGACCGGCTCGGCCTCGGACGGAGCGCTGCGGAGCTCGACGAGCTGGCCGCGCGCCTGCGCGAGGCGGCCGGCGCCGGCGCCTCGCCCCTCGACTACGCCGAGCTGCTCGCCAACGACCTCGAGCCGGCGGCGCGCTCGCTGCGCCCGGACATCGGCGACGCCCTGGACGCCCTCCACGAGGCCGGCGCCCCGTTCGTCCTCCTCACCGGCTCGGGACCCACCGCGGTCGGACTCTTCCCCACCCTGGTGGGGGCAAGGTCGGCAGCGGTGCAACTCGACCGCGACGACGCGATCGTCTGCGAAGCGGGGCGGGCGCAGTGAAGCTGCAGCTGCCGCAGGACCGGCGCCGGCGCCGGCTGCTGCTGGCCCTGATCGTCGCCGCGGCGATCGCCGGCTACTACCTGCTGACGCGGCTGGTCCCCAGCGAGCACCTGCAGACGCTGCTGGAGGAAATCTCCAGCACGCTGGGCGCCTGGACCTACCTGCTGGTCGGCGTCTTCGCCTTCGCCGAGACCGGCGCCTTCGTCGGCCTCGTCGTCCCCGGCGAGACCGTGATGCTGCTCGGCGGCGCGGTCGCCGGCCAGGGGGCGATCGACATCTACCTGCTGATCGCGATCGCCTGGTTCGCGGCCTGGGCGGGGGACAGCGCCGGCTTCCTCCTCGGGCGCCGGCTCGGGCGCGAGTTCGTGATCCGCCACGGGCCGCGGTTCGGCATCGGCCACGAGCGCTTCGAACAGGTCGAGGACTACTTCGGGCGACACGGCGGCAAGACGATCTTCGTCGGCCGCTTCGTCAGCCTGGTGCGGGCGTTCGCGCCGTTCATCGCCGGCAGCTCGGGCATGCGCTACCGCGCCTTCGTCCCCTACAGCATCCTCGGCACCGGGCTCTGGGCCAGCGCCCACATCCTGATCGGCTACGCCTTCTCCCGCAGCATCGACTCGGCCGCCAGGTACGCCGGCCGCGGCGCCTTCCTGCTCGGCACGCTGATCGTCCTGGCGGTCGGCTCGATCGCCCTCTACCGCCACCTCCGCCAGGCGCAGAACCGGCGGGCGGCGGTGGCCTGGATGGAGCGCCACGCGGCGAGCCGCCGGCTGGTCGCGCTCGGCCGCCGCTTCAGCCCGCAGCTCCGCTTCCTCTGGGAGCGGGTGACGCCGGGCGGCACCTTCGGGCTCGAATTCACCACGCTGATGGCGACCCTGGCGGTCGCCCTGTTCGCGCTGATCGCGTACACGACGATCGTCAGCGGCGAACCCGGGCCGACGCCGGGCGACGTAACCGCGGCGGATATCGCCGCAAGCCTGCGCACCGCCTGGCTGGTCGACTTCGCAAGGGTCTTCACCGCGCTCGGCTCCTCGGCTGTGGTCCTGCCGCTCGCCGCGATCGCCGCCGGCGCCCTCGCCGCACGGCGGCGCTGGGCCGAGCTCGGCGTGCTGATCGCCGGGCTGGTCCTGATCGCCGTCGGCTTCCACGAGCTGAAGGCGGCGGTCGACCGGCCGCGGCCGGCGGGAGCGCTGACCGGCTTCAGCGGCTCCTCCTTCCCGAGCGGCCACGCCGCCTACTCGACCTTCTACGTCTGGTCGGCGGTGACGATCGTGATGCGGCTGCGGCCGGGGATGGCACGCGGCGCCGCAGTCGTCGCAGCCGGCATCGCCCTGACCGCGCTGGTCGGCCTCTCCCGCGTCTACCTCGGCGTCCACTACCTGAGCGACGTCAACGCCGGCTGGGCGCTGGGCGCCGCCGCCTTCTCCTTCTGCGCCGCGGTGGCGCTCGTCATCGCGACGGTGCGCCAGAATGGTTGGCGTGCTGTTGCCGCTGGCGTTGCAGAAGATCGAAAATGAGTACCTGCTGTTCGGCGCCGCGGGCCTGATCAGCCTGGTCGCCTTCGTCGGCCTGATCCTCGTGCCCGCGCTCGGCTCCTACGGCCGGCTCTGGGAGAAGGCGGCGGCGGGAGTGCTTTCGCTGATCGTCTTCGCCGCCCTGGTCCTCACCGGCGTCGTCGCCGGCCTCGCCATCGTCTACTACTACAACGACATCTCCGCACTCCTCCATTAGGTGGGGATAATGGGGCCATGCCCGCTACCTCGAAAGGGGAGAAAAGCCCTGCAAACGCGGCCGAACCGGGGACGCTCGACGCTCTCTCCGAGGCGGTCGAGTCGGGCGCCGGCCTGCCCGCGGTCGCGCGCGCCGCGGCGCGCGTGCTCGGCGCCAGCGTCGCCCTGATCGAGCGCTCCGGCTCGGTGCTGGCCGTGGCCGGCGCCTCGCCCGACCAGGAGCGGAAGCTGCTCGAGGGCGGCGAGCGGGTGACCGCGGTCGAGCTGCGGGTCGCCGACGCCGCGGTCGGCGAGCTGCGCTACCGCGCCAAGGCGGCGCCCGATCCGGCGATCGCCCGCATGGTGACGACCCTGCTCGCCCTGGAGCTGGAGCGCTCGCGGGCGCCGGAGTGGGAGAGCGAGGAGGTTGCCGGCGCCTTCGTCGCCGACGTGCTGGCCCGCGCGGTGACCGATCGCGGCGACATCGTCGCCCGCGCCGCCGAGCTCGGCGCCGACCTGGAGAAGGGGGCGGCGGCGGTCGTCGTCCGCGCCGCGCCGCGCGCCGCCCAGACCGGCGAGTGGCGCGAGCGGGTGCTGACCCTGGCGATGCGGACGCTGCGCTCGCTCGCTCCGGGCGCGCTGGCGACAGCCGAGGCCGGCGAGGTCGCGGCGGAGATCGCGGTGATCGTCCCGGCCGAGGACGAGGGGCGCCTGGCCCGCGCCGCGGCCGGACTGGCGCGCGAGCTGGAGGACGCCCTGCCCGGCTTCCACCTGACGATCGGCGCCAGCCGCCGCGTCGCCGACCCGGTCGACCTCTACCGGGCGGGCAGCGAGGCGCGCCTCGCGGTCAACGTCGGCGAGGCCGAGGGTCGGCCGCTGCTTGCCTTCGAGGACACCGGCGCCTACCGCCTGCTGCTGCCGGCGATGAGCGAGGACCCGGGCGAGCTGGAGCGCTTCTTCGCCGAGACGATCGAGCCGCTCGCCGCCTACGACGAGCAGTACGAGACCGAGCTGGTGACGACCGTCGAGGCCTATCTCGCCAACGACGGCAACGTCGCCGCCACCGCCAAGCAGCTCTTCACCCACCGCCACACGATCCGCTACCGGCTCGAGCGGGTCCGCGAGCTCTGCGGCCACGACGTCTCCGCCACCGAGGGCCGCGAGAAGCTCGGCCTCGGCCTGAAGGCGATGCGCGTCCTCGGCATCGCCTCGCCGCGCGGCCCGGCGCTGGAACCCGGCGCCGAAGGCGGCAAGGTCCCGCGCGGCGGCGAGGAGTAGCGGGCGCACGGCTCGCCCCCGTCAGCGACAATGCTCCGAGACGCGTTTTCTACCGCTGAGAAAGGGGTGACCGGATGGCGCTGGATCAGAGCAAAGTCGGACAGCACATCGCCGAACAGATGGAGGCGATCGAGGCGGACTACGGCGACCGCGAGGGGGACTGGCACATCGGCGACATCTGCACGATCGTCGAGGTGCGGGGACCGGAAGGCGCCAACGTGCGGATGCGCAGCAGCGCCACCTCGCCCCACGCGACCCTGGGCCTGCTGAAGATCGCCGAACTGTTCGCGATAGGCCAGCTCAGCAGCGGCCAGTGAGCCTGCGGGCCCGCAGTTCCGGGGGAAGGACTCGAACCCTCGCTTCCTGGACCAAAACCAGACGTGCTAGCCACCTACACCACCCCGGAAGGACGCTCTGAGCCTAACGCCCCGTTCGATGAAGCTTTGTGGGGCCTATAGCCCCCCAAATCCTTCCGCGAGTGGTTGATCGCGTCCGGGCGGGGGCTTAGGGTCGCGTCATGGAGATGGGTGGAGCCTCGTTGGACCCCGAAGTTCGCGAGGGGCTGGCGCGGAGCTGGAAGGGATTGATGGCGGTCGGGGTGCTGGCGATCTTCGTCGGCTGCGTGGCGATCGTCGTGCCCGCGGTGGCCTCCGTCGCCACCGCCGTGTTCATCGGCTGGATCCTGGTCATCGCCGGCGCCTTCCTGGTTGCCGGGGCGTTCGCGGCGCACTCGCTCGGGACCGTGCTGTGGCGGCTGCTGTGGGCGTTCCTGACGGTGATCGTCGGGCTGTGGCTGATCGTCGAACCGCACAACGGCACGCTGACGCTCACCCTTGTCCTCGGCATCTACTTCCTGCTCATGGGCATCACCCGGATCGCCGTCGCCTTCTCCGCCCGGGGGCAGCGGAACGCCGGCCTCCTGGGCCTCAGCGGCCTCGCCGGCCTGCTGATCGGCATCCTCGTCCTCGCCAAGTTCCCCAGCAGCGCCGACTGGGCGATCGGCCTCCTCGTGGGCATAGACCTGATCTTCGCCGGCTGGACCCTGACCAGCGTCGCTCTGGTCGGCAAAGAACTCTCTCGCTCGTAACGGGGGGAGGGCCCGGGGGGTCCCCTCCCGATCGCTGGGTTTTTCGCCCCGCTCACCACACGAGAGACGTTTGCGCCGGTGGCGAAAACCCAGCAAACGGAGGGATGCCCCCTCCTCCTCTCTGCGGCATTACGATCCAAATGTGAGTTCGCCCCTGGTTTTGGTCATGGCGGCGGGCGAGGGCACCCGCATGCGCTCGTCTGTGCCGAAGATGCTCCACCCCGTCTGCGGGCGGCCGATGGTCGCCTGGCCGATCCTCGCCGCCCGCGAGGCGACGGGAGCCGAGCGGGGTGTCGCGGCGATCGTCTCGCCCAAGCAGAACATCGTCGCCGGGCTGCCCGACAAGGTTCGGCTGATCGCCCAGCCCGAGCCCGACGGCACCGGCGGCGCGATCCGCGCCGCCCTGCCGCTGATCGAGGGCGCCGAGACCGTGCTCGTCCTCTCCGGCGACGTGCCGCTGATCTCCGCGGCGACGATCTCCGAGCTGCTCGAGGCCCACGCCGCGACCGGCGCCGCGGCGACGATGCTGACGATCGAGCTCGACGATCCGGGGACCTACGGACGTGTCGTGCGCGACGCCGATGGCCGGATCGAGCGGGTGGTCGAGGCGAAAGCGGACGGCGACGCCAGTGCCGGAGAGCTGGCGATCCGCGAGATCAACGCCGGCGCCTACGCCTTCGACGCGGCGCCGCTCGCCGCGGCGCTCGCCGGCCTCGCCAACGACAACGCCCAGGGCGAGTACTACCTGCCAGACGTCTTCCCGTCCCTGCGCGAGGCCGGTCACACGGTCGCCGCCCACCCGACCGAGGACCTTGCCGTGACGATGGGGATCAACAACCGCGCCGATCTGGCCGCGGTCGAGGCCGAGGCGCGCCGCCGCCTGCTCGAGGCCCACATGCTGGCCGGCGTCACCGTCGTCGACCCCGGCTCGACCTGGGTCGACGCCGGCGTCGAGATCGCCGCCGACGCCCGCATCGAGCCCGGGACCAGCCTGCGCGGCGCCACCGCGGTCGGCGCCGGCTCGGTGGTCGGCCCGCTGACGACGCTGATCGACACCGTGCTCGGCGCGGAGGTCACCGTCCCGCACTCCTACCTGGTCGAGTGCGAGGTGCTCGACGGCTGCAGCGTCGGCCCCTTCGCCTACCTGCGCCCGGGTGCCCACCTCGAGCCCGGAGCCAAGGCCGGCACCTTCGTCGAGGTCAAGAACTCGCGGCTCGGCGCCGGCGCCAAGGTGCCGCACCTGGCCTACGTCGGCGACGCCGAGATCGGCGCCGGCAGCAACCTCGGCGCCGGCACGATCACCGCCAACTACGACGGTTTCCGCAAGAACCGCACGATCGTCGGCGAGGGCGTCCGCATCGGCGTCGACACGATGCTGGTGGCGCCTGTAGAAGTCGGGGACGCCGCTTACACTGGCGCTGGAGCGGTGATCAAGAAGGACGTCCCCGAGGGGGCGCTTGCCGTGAGCGAGAACGACCAGCGGAACATCGAGGGCTTCGCGGCCCGCAAGGCCGCGCAGATGCGCGAGGAGGATTCGTGAGCACTATCGAGCAACGCCCGGAGGCCGCGCCGACCGCGATCCCGCACGACTACTCGAAGCGGATGATGGTCTTCGGCGGCCGCAGCTCGATGGAGCTGGCCGCCAAGGTCGCCGGCAAGCTCGGCCTCGACCTCGGCCAGGTGATGCTGAAGACCTTCGCCAACGGCGAGGTCTACTGCCGCTACGAGGAGTCGATCCGCGGCGCCGACGTGTTCATCGTCCAGTCGACCTGCGCCAACGAGCAGAGCGAGATGACGCCGAACGACGCCCTGGTCGAGCTGCTGACGATGATCGACGCCGCCCAGGGCGCCTCCGCGCACCGGATCATCGCCGTGCTGCCCTGGTACGGCTACGCCCGCCAGGACAAGAAGTCGGCGCCGCGCGAGCCGATCTCGGCCCGGATCGTCGCCAAGTGCCTGGAGGGGGTCGGCACCGACCGCGTCCTCACCATGGACCTGCACGCCGGCCAGGTGCAGGGCTTCTTCCACGTCCCGGTCGACCACATGACGGCGATGCCGATGCTGACCCAGTGGTTCGTCGACCAGGAATTGAGCGAGGAGCTGGTGATCGTCTCCCCCGACGCCGGCCGGGTGAAGACGGCGCGCAACTTCGCCCGCCGCATCGGCACCCACTGGGCGGTGATGGAGAAGGAGCGCCCCGCCCAGCAGGTGGCCGAGATCGGCTACGTGGTCGGCGACGTGAAGGGCAAGACCGCGGTCCTGGTCGACGACATGATCGACACCGCCGGGACGCTCTGCGCCGCCGCCCAGACCGTGCTCGACGAGGGCGCGGCGCGGGTGATCGCCTGCGCCACCCACGGCGTCTTCTCCGGCCCCGCCTACGAACGGCTCGCCGACTCGGCGATCGAGCGGATCGTCGTCACCGACACGGTCCCGCTGCGCCCCGGCGCTGCCGACAACATCGTCGTCCTCTCGACCGCGACCACCTTCGCCGACTCGATCCGCCGCATCTTCACCGACGACTCGGTGTCGGAGATCTTCGCGGGCGAGAACCAGCTGTTCTGAGCCGATCCTGCCGGTCGGGCATGATCGAAGCATGATTCGAGTTGGGCACAAGGGGGCGGACCTGATCCATCCCGGCAACACGATCGAGAGCTTCGAGGCCGCGGCGGAGGTCGGGGTCGACGTGATCGAGATCGACGTGCTTTGGACTCGCGACGGGCATCCGCGGATTTCCGCAGCGGAGCGGTCGTCGCTGGTGGTGGCTCATGACTGGCATGACGCCGTGAGGCGCGCGCCGCTGACCCTGGAGCAGGCGCTCGACGCCTTCCTCGAGGCGCCGCTCGACAAGGTCGAGATCGATCTCGACATCAAGCTGCCCGGCCGCGAGGAGGAGGTCGTCGCCGCGGTGCGCGAGCGGGGGCTGCTCGGGCGGGCGATGGTCTCGACCATGGAGCTATCGACCCTGGCCCGGATCCGCGAGCTGGAACCGAGCCTGCGGCGCGGCTGGACCTATCCGAAGGTGACCAAGGACTGGGCCTCGAAGCGCTGGGCGAAGGCGCCGATGCTGGCGGCGCTGCTGTGGATGCGAGAACGGCTGCCGGGCCTCGCCGCCCGCGAGCTGCCGCGCCTCGGAGTCGAGGCGATGTGGGTCTACCACCCGCTCGCCAGCCGCCGACTCGCCCGGATCACCGATCTCGCCGAGGTCGAGCTGATCGCCTGGACGGTCGACGACCTGCCCCGCATGAACAAGCTCATCGCCGCGGGCGTGAACGGCATCTGCTCGAACGACCCCCGCCTCTTCGCCCGGACGTGCCGGTGATTCAGTGCCCGTTATGGTTTCGGCCGGTCCTGTCAGAGCGTTTCGGCCAGGCCCGGGGTTCGCTTGAGGCCTCTTCCCTCGAAGTACTCCCACTCCTGCTCGCCCAGGTCGGTCGCCGGCGGGTCGGCGTAGACCCACTCGCGGGCGATCCGGTGCCAGTTGCGCTTCGCGCCGAGCTGGCCGAGCACCGCGACGACGCCGATTTCCATCCGCCGCCCCATCAGCTCGTCGGCGGGGATCGACTCGCGCCGCATCAGGTCGAAGTACTCCGAGCGCGGGTCGTTGGTCGACTCGATGATCTTCATCACCCGCTGCGGGGTGATTTCGAGCTCGCGATCCTCCATCACGAACCAGCCGCCGACCGCCCGCATGTGGTCGAGCAGCCGCTCGGCGTCGAGCTTCGAGGGGTTCTTGACGAAGCCGAGGTCGTGCAGCGCCTCGCGGAAGGCCTCGGGGTCGTCGCGCGAGGCGGCGTCGAAAGCGCGCTGCTCGAGCAGGATCTGCTCGCGGTCGAGCTTCTTGGTCATCCCGAAGTCGAGGAAGGCGACGCGGCCGTCCTCCATCAGCAGGTAGTTGCCGGGGTGGGGGTCGGCGTTGAAGTGCTGCAGGTGGTAGATCGAGCCGAAGCTGCCGCGGAAGACGATCTCGCCGAAGCGGCTGCGCTGCTCGTGCGGAAGCCCCTTGATCTGCTCGAAGCCGATCCCCTCGACCAGCTCGGTCACCAGGACCCGGCGGCGCGAGAGCCGGGTGATCACTTCCGGCACGTAGACGAACGGGTGGTCGCGGTAGGCGCGCGAGAAGGTGCGCTGGTTCTGCGCCTCGTACTCGTAGTCGAGCTCCTCCATCACCCGCTCGCGGATCTCGTGGGCGATCGCCTTCGCGTCGAGGCCCGGCGCCAGCGCCCGCGCCAGCCGCACCAGGGTGCCGGCGTTGCGCAGGTCGGCGTCGAGCGCCTCGGCGATCCCCGGGTACTGGATCTTCACCGCGACGCGGCGCCCGTCGAGCAGCTCGGCGCGGTGCACCTGGCCGATCGAGGCGGCGGCGAACGCCTCCTGCTCGAACTCGGCGAACAGCTCGGAGACGGGTTCGTCGTCGTACTCCTCGAGCAGCACCTTCTCGACCTTCTCCCAGGGCATCGCGGGGGCGTCGGTGCGCAGCTTCGCGAGCTGCTCCTGGTAGATCTCGCGGTACTCCTCGGGGATGAACTCGGTGTCGATGAAGGAGGCGAACTGGCCGAGCTTCATCGCCGCGCCCTTCATCTGGCCGAGCGCGCCGACCATCTTCATCGCCGTCTCCAGGTGGCGCTGCTCGAGTTTCTCCTTGCCGCTCTCCTCCGAGCGGGCGACGTTGGTCGCCTTCGTGCCGGCATAGCGGGCGCCCTGGACGCCGACGATCGAGCCGAGCTTGGCGGAGCGCCGCACCCGCCCCTTCGGGATCTTCGAATCGCCGGCCATGGGGAAAGTTTCACAGGCTCGGGCCGCGCGCGCCCGCGCAGGCCGCTTTCTCTATCCTCTCCCGTCCGATGGCCCGCAGTCGCGAAAAGCTCAAGGCCGCTCCCCGCGCCGAGTTCGGCTCGCGCAGCTCGCGCCGCCTGCGCGGCGAGGGGCTGGTGCCCGGCGTCGTCTACGCCGGCGGCGCCGAGGCCCGCGCCTTCCAGGTCGCCGAACGCGACGTCCGCCTGGTGCTCTCCGGCGGCCAGGCCCTGTTCGACCTCGAGCTCGACGGCTCCAAAGCCGTCCCGGTCGTCGTCAAGGAGCAGCAGCTGCACCCGGTGCGCGGGAACCTCCAGCACATCGACCTGCAGGAAGTGAAGCTGGACGAGGAGATCCAGGCCGAGGTCGCCGTCGAGCTGGAGGGCGCCGAGGTCGCGCCCGGCGTCAAAGAGGGCGGCGTGCTCGAGCACATCACCCGCGAGGTCACCGTCGAAGCGCTGCCGGCCGAGATCCCCGAGCGGCTCGTCGCCGATGTCTCCGAGATGCAGATCAACGACACCGTGACGCTCGCCGCGGTGCCGGCGCCCGCGGGCGTCAAGTTCGTCGCCGACGAGCCCGAGGAGATCACCATCGCCACCCTCTCGCCGCCCCGCGTCGAGGAAGAGCCCGAGCCGGAGGTCGAGGAGGAGGCCGAGCTGGTCGGCGAGGAGGGCGAGGCCCCGGCCGCCGAGGAGGGCGGCGAGCAGGCCGAGGGCGGCGACTCGGGCGACTCCGGCGGGGAGTAGTCCCCGCTGTCGATCTTCCGCCGCCGCGCCGCCCGCGGCGAGGGCGAGAGCGGCGACCGGATCCTGGTCGTCGGACTGGGCAACCCCGGCCCGGAGCACGCCGGCAGCCGCCACAACGTCGGCTTCGAGATCGGCGAGGAGCTGGCCCGGCGCTGGGACCTGCCCCGGCCCCGGAAGAAGTTCGGCGGCCTGCTCGCCGAAGGGCGGACGCGTCCCGGCGGGCCGCGGGTCGCGCTGCTGATGCCGCAGACCTACATGAACGCCTCCGGCGACTCGGCCGGCCCGGCGCGCGGCTCGCTCAAGGTCCCGCTCGACCGGGTCGTCGTCTTACACGACGAGATCGACCTGCCGTTCGGCGAGGTGAAGAGCCGGCTCGGCGGCGGCCTCGCCGGCCACAACGGGCTGAAGAGCCTCAAGCGCGGGCTCGGCAGCGCCGACTTCTGGCGGGTTCGGGCCGGTGTCGGCCGCCCCGATTCGACCGATCCCGAGGTCGTCGCCGCCTACGTGCTGGGGCGCTTCCGCGAGTCGCGCGCCGAGGTCGAGGCGCTGGTCGCCCGCGCCGCCGACGAGGCCGGGCGGCTGGTCGAACGGCTAGGTTCCGGCGATGGCTGAGCGCACCTCCTACTCGGTCGACGACCAGGGCGTCGCGCTGCTGCGCCTGCAGCGGCCGGAGGCGCGCAACGCGATCGACACCCGAATGCTGGTCGAGCTGCTCGAGCCCCTCGCGGTCGCCCGCGGCGACGAGGCGGTCCGGGTGCTGGTCGTCAGCTCCTCCGACCCGATGGGCCTCTCGGCCGGCGCCGACGTCAAGGAGCGGCTCGACGAGGAGGGCAAGGTGCGCCGCATGCAGCTCTTCGCCGACCTCTACGACGCGATCGTCGCCTTCCCGAAGCCGACCGTCGCGGTCTGCCACGGCGACGTCGTCGGCGGCGGCGCCGAGATCGCCGTCGCCTGCGACATGCGGGTCGGCGGCGCCAACCTGCGAATGCGATTCCCCGGCGCCGCGCTGGGCGTGCCGGTCGGGCCCGCCCGCCTCGCCACCCTCTGCGGCCTGGCGACCGCCAAGTACCTGCTGCTCTCCTCGCGCACGGTCGGCGCCGACGAGGCGCTGCGCCTCGGCCTCGTCAACCGCGTCGCCCCGACCGCGGCCGCCGAGCAGGCGGCCGTCCAGCTGGCAACCCAGGTCGCCGCCCACCCGCCCGAGGCGGTCGCCCGCCTGAAGCGGATGCTGCACGAGTGGGACGACGTCGAGGGCCGCTCGCGCGCCGAGGGCGAGGGCCAGGTCGAGTGGCAGCGCTCGGGCCCGGGCCTGCCGCAGCGCTAGCGACGTGCCCGGAGTTGACCACCCATGCTGGCGGTTAACTCGGGGCACGTAGCTGGGACAATGCGTGCATGCTGACCGTTGCCGTCACCGGGCCGACCGGGGAGATCGGCATGCCGTTCGTCGCGGCGCTCGAGCGGGCGCCCGAGGTGGAGCGGGTGATCGGCATGGCGCGGAGCTACTTCGACCCCGGCGCCCACGGCTGGGAAAAGGTCGAGTACCGGCGCGGCGACATCGTCGACCGCGACGCGGTCGAGGACCTGGTCGCCGGCGCCGACGTCGTCGTCCACCTCGCCTTCGCGATCGTCGCCGGGCGCGACGAGACCCGCGAGATCAACCTCGACGGCTCGCGCAACGTCTTCGAGGCCGCCGCCGCGGCCGGCGCCAAGCGCCTCGTCTACACCTCCTCGGTCGCCGCCTACGGCTTCCACCGCGAGCTGCCGCGGTTGATCGACGAGGAGGAGCCGGCGAAGGGCACCGAGCGCCATCCCTACTCGGCCCACAAGGCCGCGGTCGAGAAGGAGCTTGCCACCGCGCTCGCCGGCTCGGACACCGAGGCCTACGTCTTCCGCCCCTGCATCGTCGCCGGGCCCGACGCGACCCTGCTGCTCGACCTGATCCCGCTGCTAGCGCTGAGCCGGCGGATCCCCGGCCCCCTGCGTTGGGCGCTCGGCCGCGTGCCGGAGCTGCGCCCGGTCCTGCCCGACCCCGGCGTGCCGTTCCAGCTCGTCCACCAGGACGACGTCGCCTCGGCCCTGGCCGCCGCCGTGCTCGGCCACGGGGAGCCCGGCATATACAACCTCGCCGGGCCGGGCGAGCTGACGATCTCCGACCTCGCCCACGAGCTCGGCTGGCACGCCGTGCCGGCGCCGCAGCTCGCCGTCGGCGCCGCCGCCGAGGCGGTCGCCCTGATGCCCTTCCTCCCCGACGAGGCGGCCTGGATCGAGGCGGTCCGCCGGCCGGTGCTGATGGACACCACGCGCGCTCGCCGCAAGCTGCACTGGATGCCGCACCACGACGCCCGCGAGACGCTGCGCGAGACGATCGCCGCCGTCCGCGCCAGGTAGCGGGCCGGCCCCGCCGCGGGCGGGCTACCCACCCCGTACCGGCGGGACGTGCCGGTGATTGAGTGCCCGCATGGGCATCTAACTCCCGGCACGTCTCCGGAACCCGCGAGGGTGCTGCCGCTCTTTACCATTCAGCGGCATGCCTGAACCAGTCAGGCGCGGTCAGCGCTACATGCCGGGACTGGACGGCCTGCGCGCCTTCGCGGTCCTCCTGGTCATCGCCTACCACCTGGGCTTCGCCTGGGCGCCCGGCGGGCTGCTCGGCGTCGGCGTCTTCTTCACCCTCAGCGGCTACCTGATCACCGACCTGCTGCTGGCGCAGGTGTCGCGCCGCGGCGGCATCCGGCTCGCCCGCTTCTGGCTGGCGCGGGCGCGGCGCCTGCTGCCCGCCCTCTTCGTGACGCTGGTCGTGGTGACCGCCTGGGTCACCGTGCTCGGGCCGGCGCAGCCGTCCCAGTTCAGGGACGCGGTGGCCGCGGCGGCGCTCTACGTCAGCAACTGGCAGCTGATCTTCCACCACGTCTCCTACTTCGCCCGCTTCGCGCCGCCGTCGCCGCTCAACCACCTCTGGTCGCTGGCGGTGGAGGAGCAGTTCTACATCGTCTGGCCGTTCGTCCTGCTGCTCGGCCTGCGCTTCGTCCGCGACCGCAACCCGCTCGGGATACGCCCCCGCCTGGCCGCCGCGACGCTGCTGGCGGCGCTCGCCTCGGCTGTCGCGATGGCCGTCCTCTACCACCCCAGCCTCGACCCCTCGCGGGCCTACTACGGGACCGACACCCGCGCCTGCGAGCTGCTCGTCGGCGCCGCGCTGGCGATGGTCTGGCCGAGCCGCCGGCTGACGGCCGCGATCGCCCGCGGCGCCCGCAACGCGCTCGACGTCCTCGGCGTCGCGGGGCTGCTCGGCATCGCGCTGCTGGTCTGGCGGACGAACGAGTTCTCGCCCTTCCTCTACCAGGGCGGCTTCGTGCTGCTCGCGATCTCGACCGCGCTCGTCGTCGCCGCGCTCGCCCACCCGGCCTGCAGGCTGGGACCCGTCCTCGGCTGGGCGCCGCTGCGCTGGGTCGGCGTCCGCTCCTACGGCATCTACCTCTGGCACTTCCCGATCATCGTCCTCACCTCGCCGTCGGGCCCGCACGGGACCGACCTGCCCCGCGACGCCCTCCAGGTCGCGGCGACGTTCGCCGTCGCGGCGCTCTCCTGGCGCTACGTCGAGGAGCCGGTCCGCCACGGCGCCCTGGGGCGCCTCCGGGCCCGCGTCAGGGAGGGAGGATGGCGCCCGCAGGCCGTCCCGCGCCGCGGCTGGGCGCTCGTCGCGGCCGCGCTGGCGGTCTCCGCCGCCGCCGCCGCCGGGCTGGCGGGGGTCGGCACCGCCCCGGCCGGGCCGGCGCTCGCCTCGCAGAGCGACGGCAGCCTGACCGTGCGCACCAGCGCGGACGGCGAGCCGGCGACCGCCGGCGTCGGCCACCCCGGCCGCACCTCCTGCCGCGCGGTCGTCCACATCGGCGACTCCACCTCGGAGGGCCTCACCTCGCACGAATACCTGCCCCACCGCTACGAGCGGATCGAAGCCCGCTACGCCCACGTCGGCGCCGCCGTCCAGCACTACGAGATCTCCGGGGCGCGCTCGATCATCGAGACCTACGAAGGCGAAGCGAATGCCGGCGAAGCGGCGCGGCGCTGGAAGGCGGCGGGATACCACGGCTGCTGGGTGCTGGCGCTCGGCACCAACGACGCCGCCGACGTCTACGTCGGTTCGAACGTCGACATGAAGGAAAGGATCAACCGGATGATGGCGGCGATCGGCGACCAGCCGGTGCTCTGGGTCAACGTCAAGTCGCTGGAAGGAAGCGGGCCCTACGCGGAGCAGAACATGCGGCTCTGGGACGACGCCCTGGCCGAATCCTGCGCCCGCTACCCGAGCATGCGGGTCTTCGACTGGGCCTCGGCCGTCCGCGACAGCTGGTTCATCGAAGACGGCATCCACTTCACCTCGCCCGGCTACAAGGCCCGGGCCCTGCTGATCGCCCGCGCGCTGGCGAGCGCCTTCCCGGCTGGGGCCGCGCCCGGCTCGCGCTGCGTCGTGCACGAGGCCTTCAGGCCGCCGCGTCCGCCCAGGTCGTCTCGTCGAGGCCGGTAGGGCCGGCGAACCGCTCGGGGTCGGCGAGGACGTGCTCGGCGACCTTGCCGCAGGGCGCCACCCAGACGTCTTCGAACTTCGCCGCCTCCTCGACCCGGTCGAGCAGCACGCCGAGCAGCTCCTGCCCCAGCCATTCCTCGACCATGAACGGGTGCAGGACGAGGCTCAGGTGCCCGCCCTCGGCGACCAGCCGGTCGATCTCGCCGCTCATCTGCTCGACGAACTTCGCCGGCTCGACCGGGTCGGGCGATCCGCTCGCCTGCTCGCGGACGCCGGCCAGCGGCGGCAGGACGCAGGCCGCGTCGACGTGCCGCCACTCGAACGGCACCACGGCGACGCCGTCTCTCTGGCTCAGCCCGCTGCCGGCGGGAGAGCAGTAGCTGAGGCCGGCGTCGCGGATCGCGTCGATGCCGCCGGCGCCGAGCAGCCCGCCCGGCGGCCGCAAGGGGAGCGCACAATTGGTGCGTGACCCGCAGGCGCCGACCGAGGACGCCGCATGACAAGCTCAGGGGCCGCCAGATGAGCCTGAGACCGTTACTCGAGATCGCCGCCGAAGACGAGCGCCTGCACGCGCTCGCCTCCCGCCTGCGCGGGACGGGCGGCGGCGGCGGCGGCGGGGAGACGGTCGCCGCCTCGGCGACGCTGCGGCCGCTGCTGCTGGCGACCCTGCTCGAGGACGACCGCGGCCTGGCCGGGCGCCCGGCGCTGCTGGTCAGCGCCGACGACCGCTCCGCCCGCGACCTCGCCGCCGACCTGCGCGCCTACCTGGCGCCGCGGCGCGTCCGCTTCTACCCCTCGCGCGGCACCGGCTACGCCTCCCACGTCACCCCGCCGCCGCACCTGGTCGGCCTGCGGATCGACGCGCTCGACGCTCTGCGGGAGGGAGAGGACGCGATCGTCGTGGCGAGCGCCACGGCGCTCGCCGAGGCGGTTCCCGACGCCTCGCTGCGCCCGGCGGGGTTCGCGCTGGCGCGGGGCGAGGAGATCGAGCTCGGGGCGGTCACCCGCGACCTCCTCGCCGCCGGCTACGAGCGGGTCGAGCAGGTCGAGGAGCGGGGCCAGTTCGCGCTCCGCGGCGGCATCCTCGACGCCTACCCGGCGACCGAGGAGCGCGCCGTGCGGATCGAGCTGCTCGGCGACGAGATCGAGTCGATGCGCTGGTTCTCGACCTTCACCCAGCGCTCGCTCGGCGACGCCGAGCGGGTCGAGCTGGCGCCCGCCGCCGAGCTCGACCTCGAGCACCGCGAAGCCGCCGAGCTGGCGGCGATGGAGGCGGCTGAGAGGGGAGAGGAGGCGCCGAGCCCGGCGGAGGCGCTGCCGCTGGAGCACTTCGGCGCCCCGCTCGACCTCGTCCCCGGCTCCGCCGCCGTGATCCTCGCCGCCGCCGAGGAGATCGAGCCGGCGCTGCGCGACCACTGGGAGGACGCGACCGCGGCGATGCACGCCGACGACGCCCGCCGCCTCTACGTCGACGTCGCCGCCCCCCTCGCCGCCCGCGCCGTCCTCTCGCTGCGCGGCGCCGGCGACGGCGAGGAGGGAGCCTTCCGCGCCGCCCGGGCCGAGTCGCCGGCCCGCAGCATCGCGGAGGCCGAGGGCGAGCTGGACAAGCTGGTCCGCTCCGGCTACCGCGCCGTCGTCGCCTTCGACAGCCGCGGCGAGGCCGAACGCTCCCGCTACGGCCTCGAGCGGCTCGACGCCACCCTGCTCGACGGCGCCCGCCTCTCGCCGGACCCGGGCCTCGCCTTCGCCGAGGCGCGCCTGCGCGAGGGCTTCGTCAGCCCCGAGCTGAAGCTCGCCGTCTACCCCTTCCGCCGCCTCGTCCACCGGCGCCGCCGCGGCGCCGAGCGCGCCCCCGCCGCCGGCCGCGGCCGGCTCGCCTTCAGCGACCTGCGGGTCGGCGACTACGTCGTCCACGAGGACCACGGCGTCGCCCGCTTCGCCGGCTTCGAGACGCGCGAGGTCGGCGGCGTCAGCCGCGACTACCTCTACCTCGAATACAGGGGCGAGGACCGCGTCTACGTCCCCACCGACCAGCTCGCCAAGCTGAGCCGCTACGTCGGCGCCGGCGCCGAGCCGGCGCTCTCGGCGCTCGGCGGCAAGCGCTGGCAGAACGTGAAGGCGCGCGCCCGCAAAGCCGCGGGCGCCCTCGCCGGCGAGCTGCTCAACCTGTATGCGGAGCGGCGGACCCGCAGGGGCCACGCCTTCCCGCCCGACGGCGAGTGGCAGGTCCAGATGGAGTCGGCCTTCCCCTACCGCGAGACCGCCGACCAGATCGAGGCGATCGAGGCGGTCAAGGGCGACATGGAATCCGAGCAGCCGATGGACCGGCTGCTCTGCGGCGACGTCGGCTTCGGCAAGACCGAGGTCGCGCTGCGGGCCGCGGTCAAGGCGGCCGCCGACGGCAAGCAGACGATGATGCTGGCGCCGACGACGATCCTCGCCCAGCAGCACTTCGGCACCTTCCGCGAGCGGCTCGCCGACCTGCCGTTCACGCTCGACTGGGTCTCGCGGCTGCGCAAGCCGGCCGAGGTCAAGGAGGTGCTGAAGCGCTTCGCGGCGGGCGAGGTCGACGTGCTGGTCGGCACCCACCGGCTGCTCTCCCGCGACGTCCGCGCCAAGGACCTCGGCCTGCTGATCCTCGACGAGGAGCAGCGCTTCGGCGTCAAGCAGAAGGAGCTGCTGCGGCAGCTGAAGCTGAAGGTCGACGTGCTGGCGCTCTCGGCGACGCCGATCCCCCGCACGCTGCAGATGAGCCTCGCCGGCCTGCGCGACATCTCGACGATCGAGACGCCGCCGGAGGGGCGGCGCCCGGTCCGCACCTACGTCGGCCCCTACGACGAGGACCTGGTGCAGCGGGCGATCCAGCGCGAGCTGGAGCGCGGCGGCCAGGCCTTCTTCCTCCACAACCGGATCGAGACGCTGCCCGAGGCCGCCGAGCGGCTGCGCTCGCTCGCGCCCCAAGCCCGCGTGGCGGTCGCCCACGGCCAGATGGAGGAGGCCGCGCTGGAGGAGACGATGATCGCCTTCCTGCGCGGCGAGGCCGACTGCCTGGTGACGACGACGATCATCGAGTCGGGGCTCGACATCCCGACCGCCAACACGCTGATCGTCGAGCGCGCCGACCGGCTCGGGCTGGCCCAGGCCTACCAGATCCGCGGCCGGGTCGGCCGCTCGCGCGAGCGCGCCTTCGCCTACCTGCTCTATCCCTCGGCCGAGGCGCTGACCGAGGAGGCGGCGGCGCGCCTCTCGACCCTCGCCGACCACACCGAGCTCGGCTCCGGCTTCAAGATCGCGATGCGCGACCTCGACATCCGCGGCGCCGGCGACCTGCTCGGCGACGAGCAGTCCGGGCACGTCGCCGCGGTCGGCTTCGAGCTCTACTGCCAGATGATCGACGAGGCGGTGGCCGAGGCCGAGGCGGCCGGCGGGAGCGGGGAGGAGGCGCCGGAGCCGCTGCGCTTCGACGTCCCGGTCGACGCCTACCTGCCCGCCGCCTTCATCCCCTTCGAGGCGGCGAAGATCGACGTCCACCGGCGGATCGTCGCCGCCCGCGCGCCGGGCGAGCTGCGGGCGATCCGCGACGAGCTGAGCGACCGCTTCGGACCGCTGCCGCCGGAGGCGGAGAACCTGCTGGCGCTTCAGCGGGCGCGGATCGAGCTGCGGCTCGCCGGCGCGCGCAGCGTCGAGCTGCGCGGCGGGCGGCTCAGCGTGGCCGGCGTCGAGCTCGATTCCGAGCGGGCGACGGCGTTTCGCGAGCGGCTCGAGGGGGCGCAGTACGAGTGGCGCGAGCGGACCGCGTCGCTCCGCGTGCCCGACGATCCGCAGGCGCGCCTCGGTGCCGTGCTGGCGCTGGCCGGGGCCCTGCGCGAGGCGGGCCGCTCGTCAATGGTCGAAAAAGATATGCTTCCGGCTCCGTGAGTCCGGACCAGGGTAGGAGACGCGCGAAAGGCAGGGGCGGAAGCGGCGGCGCCCCCGGCAGGCCCTCGAGAGGGCCGGCTGCCGTGCGCCGCCTCGGCCTGGCCGCCTTCGGCGCCGCCTTCGTCGTCCTCTTCGCCGTCGTCGCGATCGCCGAGGGCATCGGCCACCCCGGCGTTCCCTCCGGGGACGTCGCCTTCGTCGAAGACGCGCCGGAAGGCTCCGGCGACGTCACGATTGCCGACTTCGAACACGGGCTCGAACAGGCCGCCGCCCAGTCGGGCAAAAAGGTCCCGAAGCCGGGCGAAGGAGAATACGAAGCGCTGAAGGAAGCGGCGATGAACGCGCTGCTGGAACCGATCTGGCTGGAAGGCCTCGGGGAAGAAATGGGCATCGCCTTCAGCGACAAGGAAGTCGAAGCCGAATTCAAGAAACTGAAGAAGGAAAACTTCAAAACCGAAGCCGAATACAAGAAATTCCTCAAAGAAGCGAACTACACGCAGGAAGACGTCCTTCAACGCGTCAAGCTCCAGAAACTCAGCACCGAAATCCAGGAACAGCTGAAAGAAAACGTCTCCTCGCCGAGCAAGAGCGAAATCGAAAGCTATTACGAAGCCGCGAAGGCCACCCAGTTCACGCAGGAACCGAGCCGCGACATCCGCGTGGTCGTCAACAAGAGCAAGAAGAAGGCCGAAGAAGCGCTCGCGGCGCTGAGCAAGGACGACACGGCGAAGGACTGGAACGAGGTCGCCAAGAAGTACTCCGAAGACCCGACGACGAAGGAAAGCGGCGGGCTGCGCAAAGGCGTCACCGAAGGCTCGAACGAAGAACCGCTCGACGCCGACATCTTCGGCGCCCCCGAAGGCCAGGTCGAGGGCCCGATCACGACCAAGCAGGGCTACACCGTCTTCGAGGTGGAGAAATCGACGCCGGAAAGCGTGCAGGAACTGAAAGCCGTCGAAGCGCAGATCCAGAGCACCCTCGCCCAGCGGGGCGAACAGGAATACTTCACCGCCTTCGTCTCGAACTTCAATACGAAGTGGCAGGCCCGCACCTACTGCGCCTCCGGCTATACGACCTCGCGCTGCGCCGGCTACAAGGGCACCGGCCACCCGGCGACGGCGCCCGCGGGCTGCTACGAAGCGAATCCGAAAGGCGGCCTGCCGGAAGCCTGCCCGGCGCCGGTCTTCCAGCTGATCCCGGCGCTGCCAGGCTCGGTCACGCCGCTCGAACCGACCGGCAAACCGCTGGCCCAGCGGCCGCGGCCGGCCGGCGAAGAAAAAGAAGAAGAAGGGGCGGCGACCGGCCTGCCGCCGGGCGTCGTGCCGGAAGAAGCGCCGCCGGCCGAAGAAGCTCCGCCCGAAGAATCCTCCGAATAGGCCCGTCCTCCGGACAGACCCGTCGAGGAGCGGCGGGCGCCGATAGACTGGCGCGCCCATGAGCGCGTCGCGAGCAAGCGTGCATATCCGGTTATTCGCGCCGCGAGCGACGCGGGAATCGATGCGATGAGCGCCATCGTCTCGATCCGCGCCCGCCAGATCCTCGACTCGCGCGGCAACCCGACCGTCGAGGTCGAGGTGGTCCTCGATTCGGGCGCCAGGGGGCTCGCCGCCGTCCCCTCCGGCGCCTCGACCGGGGAGTTCGAGGCGGTCGAGCTGCGCGACGGCGGCGACGCCTGGGGCGGTAGGGGCGTCTCGCGGGCGGTCGCCAACGTCAACGGCGAGATCGCCGCGGCGCTGGACGGCGCCCGCGCCGGCGAGCAGGGCGCCCTCGACGAGACGATGATCGAGCTGGACGGCACGCCCAACAAGGGCCGGCTCGGCGCCAACGCCATCCTCGGCGTCTCGCTGGCCGCCGCCAAGGCGGCGGCGGCGGACTCGGGTCAGCCGCTCTACCGCTACCTGGCCGAGCTCTACGGCGGCGGCGAGCCGACCCTCCTGCCGGTGCCGATGATGAACGTCCTCAACGGCGGCGCCCACGCCGACAACTCGGTCGACTTCCAGGAGTTCATGGTGGTCCCGGCCGGCGCCTCGAGCTTCGCCGGGTGCCTGCGGATGGGGGCCGAGGTCTTCCACGCCCTGAAGAAGAGCCTCGCCTCGCAGGGGCTCTCGACCGCTGGCGGCGACGAGGGCGGCTTCGCCCCGAACCTGGACTCCAACGAGGCGGCTCTACAGGCTGTCCTGGCCGGCGTCGAGGCGGCCGGCTACGAGCCCGGCGCCGACGTCTTCATCGCCCTCGACCCGGCGGCCAGCGAGGTCTACGAGGGCGGCGCCTACGTGCTCGAGCACGAGGGCCGCTCGCTCTCGGCCGAGCAGATGGCCGCCTACTGGGAGGACGCCTGCTCGCGCTACCCGATCGTCTCGCTCGAGGACGGCATGGACGAGGAGGACTGGGACGGCTGGAAGCTGCTGACCGAGCGGCTCGGCGAGCGCGTGCAGCTGGTCGGCGACGACCTCTTCGTCACCAACCCGGAGCGGCTGCGCCGCGGGATCGAGCTCGGGGTCGGCAACTCGATCCTCGTCAAGGTCAACCAGATCGGCACCCTGACGGAGACTCTGGAGGCGATCCGGATCGCCCGCGAGGCGGGCTACACGACGGTGATCTCGCACCGCTCGGGGGAGACCGAGGACACGACGATCGCCGACCTCGCCGTGGCGACCGGCGCCGGCCAGATCAAGACCGGCGCCCCCTCGCGCTCGGACCGCGTCGCCAAGTACAACCGGCTGCTGCGGATCGAGGAGGAATTGGGGTCCGCCGCCGAATTCCCGGGCTTGAACGCGTTCGCCCAAGCATCCCTCCGGTGAAGGAATGCGGCCTCCGGCCGCAAATGAGCGGACATGGCAAGCCGCGCTCGCAGCCGGACCGCAGCCAAACCGCGCCGCGCGGCATCGCGTACCGCCGTTTCCCGCCCCAAGCGCTCTGCCCCCCGGCGCAAGCCGGCCGCGCGCCGCAAGCCCGCCGCCCGCCGCGGCGGCAGCCGCATCCGCTGGGACCGCGTCGGCCGGATCGCCCTCACGCTCGTCCTCGCCGCGGTCCTCTACTCGTACCTCAACCCCGCGATCGATTTCGTCAAGACCTACACCGCGACCACTGCGGCGAAGGCCGAATTCCACGAAGCCCTGAGGGAGAACAAGCGTCTCCACTACCGCGTCCAGTCGGCCGGAGACCCGGCGACGATCGACCGCAAGGCCAGGGCCCAGGGCATGGTCGCCGAAGGCGAGACGCCGATTGTCGTCCAGGGCCTGGGCGGGTAGGCCCCGGCAGCCCGGCCCCAGCGGGAGCCCCCCGTGGTTAGCACGGGCCAGTACGTCCTCGGCGCCGCCCTGCTGGCGGCCCTGATCCTCTCGCTGGCGTTCTCCGCGGTCTGCCTGCGGCGGCGGCTCCTTCCAGCGTGGGAGGGTGCGCCGGCGCGCCTGGTGGAGGCCGTCGTCGGAGTAGCGCTGCTGATCTGGCTATCGGAGCTGCTCGGCCTTGTGAGCCTGCTCTACGCCGGAACGCTGGTCGGGGCGGCGGTGGCCTTGGCGGTGGGGATCGGGTTGACCCTGGGGCCGGAGGGGAGCCAGGGGTGGCCCCGCCGGTCGCTGGGTTTTTCGCCTCGCGCGTCGTGTCTCTCACCGGGTGGTCCGTGCGAAAAACAGGACGCCGCGCCCGGCGCGGCCACCCCTGGCTCCCTCTCAGCTTCGGGAGGCAAAGCCGAGACGAAAGTCGGCTCTGACCGCGTCGGCGGTCAGGCGCTCATGTCGCTGATCGCCCTGGGCGTCGTCGCGGTCGTGTTCGCCCAGTGGGGGCTGACGGCGAAGGATGCCTTGGATAGGGGCATCTTCAACTTCGATTCGCTCTGGTACCACCTGCCGTTCGCTGTCGACATCGCCCAGACCCACTCGGTCACCGGCTTCTTCCATCCCGAGACGGTCTTCACCAACTGGTTCTACCCGCAGAACTCCGAACTCGTCCACGCAGCTGGAATCCTGCTGACGGGCCGCGACACGCTCTCCCTGTTCGTCAACTTCGGCTGGCTGGCGCTGGCTTTCCTAGCTGCCTGGTGCATCGGCAGGCCATGGGAACGCGGGTCGCTGACGGTTGTAGCTGCGGCGATCGTGCTCGACAGCAACACCCTGGTCGTGCGCGAGCCGGGGGCCGCGAAGAACGACCTGATGGCCGCAGCGCTGCTGCTCGCGGCGATCGCGATCCTGCTCAACACCAAATGGCAAACGCATCTCCCGCGGGTGGCGTGGGGGAGGGGTGCCGGGCGGGCGCGGCGTCCTCTTTTTCGCCCCAACCACAATCTCGGACGGCCTCCCGACGCTGAGGCGAAAAACCCAGCGCCCGCCCGGCACCCCTCCCCCACGACAGGACCCGCGGCCGAAACGCATGGTCCCGGTCCGACAGGACCCGCGGCCGAAACGCATGGTCCCGGTCCGACAGGACCCGCGGCCGAAACGCTTCCGCTGGCCGTCGCCGGTCTGGCCGCCGGCCTCGCGGTCGGCACCAAGTCGACCGCGGTGGCGATGGCGGCGGCGCTCACGGTCGCGGTCGTCTTCCTGGCGCCTGCGGGGCGGCGCTGGGCGGCGTTCGGCTGGTGGTTCCTGCCGGCGCTGGCGGGCGGCGGCTACTGGTACTTGCGCAACCTGGTCGCCGCCGGCAACCCGCTGCCCCAGCTGGAAAGCCTGGGGCCGATCTCGCTGCCGCACCCGGCGGGGCTGCAGAGCGGCCGGCCGGACTTCAACGTCGCCCATTACGCGACCGACACCGGCGTCTGGCACGAGTACTTCGCCCCCGGCCTGCACCACGCCTTCGGCCTGCTCTGGCCGCTCGTCCTGGCGGGGGCCGTCGCGGGCGGGCTCCTCGCCCTGCTGCGCCGCCGGAATCGCCTCCTGCGCTGGATCGGCGCCGTGGCCCTGTTCGGGATGCTCGCCTACCTGTTCACGCCACTCAGCGCCGCCGGCGCCGAGGGCGCCCCGGTCGGCTTCTCGATCAACATCCGCTACGCGATCCCAGCTCTTCTGGCCGGCCTGGCCCTGCTGCCCCTGGCCCCGGCCTTCGCCGTCCAAGAACCTCAGCAGCCACCCGACGTGCCCGGAGTTAGCCGCCAATATGGGTGGTCAACTCCGGGCACGTCGGGTTGGGGGCCGTGGTGGAGCCAGTGGGCGCTGCTCGCGGGCCTGCTCTTCGTCTGGGTGGTGACCGACCGCCCGGACGCCGTCCTGCGCGATCCCGACCGGCTCTTCGCCTGGCTCGTCGCGCTGCTGGCGGTGCTGGTGCCCGCGGGGCTGCTGCTTGCGCGGCGGCGCGGGGCGTCCTCCGCCGCGATCGTCGCCGGCTTCGCCGTGCTCGTGCTGGCAACCGTCGCGATCGCCTACCCGGTGCAGCGCGGTTACCTGCGCGACCGCTACCTCAACGCCGATCCCGAGACCAGCATCCCGGGCATGCACCTCGACTCCGCCTACCGCTGGGCGCGGGGCATCGACGACGCCCGCATCGGCCTGGTCGGCACCACCGCCGGCTTCCTCGAGTACGGCTTCTACGGCACCGATCTCTCCAACCACGTCCGCTACCTCGGCCTCGAGGCGCCGCACGGCGGCTTCGAGCCGATCCCCACCTGCCGCCGGTTCCGTGCCGCGGCCAACGCCGCCAACCTCGACTACCTGGTGACGTCGCCGTTCCTCAACTTCATCCACCCCGGCGACCCGGTCGAATCCCCCGAGGCCGGCTGGCTGCGGGGCGAGCCGGCTGTCCGCCCTGTCGTGCGCAGCGGCCCGGTCGCCGTCTGGAAGGTCCGCGGCCGCCTCGACCCGGCCGCCTGCGGCCCCGGCAACGCCCCACTACGCCGCATCCCGAACCGGCCCGACCGATAGACGGCAGCTGGCGCTTTTCTATCGCTATGCGCAACAAAAGCGCCAGCTGACCTCCGGCCGCAGCTACCCTGAGCGCAATGGGCTATCCGCTCGAGAACGCGCTCTTCCAGTGGGAGGAGGGCTGGCGCGCCCTGCAGGGGATCGATGACGCGCGCGAGCGGCGCCATGCCGACCGGGTCGTCGGCGCGGTTGGAGACGAGCTGCGGCGCCGGATCGGCCCGACCTTCCGCGCCGCCGACCTCGCCGACCTCTACGGGCGGGGCACCGACTGGTGCCTGCAGGTCGCCTTCGAGTCCTCGCCGGCGCCGGCCGCCGACCCCCAGTCGCTCGCCGACGCCGCCTTCTGGCTCTACCTGCGCGGCGCCGTGGATTTCGGCGGCGGTCGCCAGCTCGTCACCTGAGACCGGGCCCTATCCCGGTAGGGGTGGAACGTCTTGTACTTTTTCTGCGGAGACGCTAGCGGACAGCCGACAACTGTCTTCAGAAAAAGTTAAGTGGAGCCCCTACCGGGATAGGGCCCGCGCGACGCTACTCGTCCGACTCGTCGGAGTCCGAGTCGCCGTCGTCCTCGCCGCCGCCGGCGGGACGGATGACGATCTGGTCGGCGTCGATCCGAACGGTGACCTCGCGCTTGCCGGCCCAGTGCTCGGCGTAGACGGGGTTGTCCTTGACCGCCGGATCGAGCCAGAGGCCGTAGCCGTCGGTCTCGCCGTGGTCGAAGGTCGCCTCCAGCTCTTTGCGCCGGCCGCGCCCGCCGCGACGGCCGCGGCGCCGCCGTCGGCGCGGGCGTGCGCCCTCCTCCTCCTCGCGGCCTTCCGGCTCGCGCTCCTCTTTCTCCTCGGCCTCCTCCTCGCCTTCTTCGGGGCGCTCCTCCTCCTCGGCCGCCTCTTCCTCGGCCGCCTCTTCCTCGGCCGCCTCTTCGGCGGTCGCCGCCTCGACCTCCGCCTCGATCTCGTCGCGCAGGTCGATTTCCTGCGAGCCGCCCTCCTCCTCGTCGGGGGTCAGGTCGTGCTGCTTGCGGAACTCGCGCAGTTCCGAGGCGGAGATCTCGAGCTGGTGGGCGATCCAGGCGTCGGTGCGGCCCTGCCGCACCCAGGCGCGGATCTGGTTGAGCTGTGGCTTCAGCGAGCGTCGTGCCATCGGCGGGCGAGTCTATTCAACCGGCGCGGCGGTTCGCGGCGCCGCCGGTCGCGGGGAGGCGAACACCTATGCCATCAGGAACGAGAGCGCCTCGAACATCGAGACGACCACGACGATCACCGTCGCGGTCAGGCAGACGGCGAGCACGCTGAAGCGCACCTTGCCCTGCTGCTCGCTGCGGACGATGCGACGCTCCCGCGAGCGGTTGGCGGCGCGGCGGCGCAGCTGCTCGCGGCGGCGGCGCTCCAAGCTCGTCTCCTGCTCGAAGGCGACCTCGAACTGGGAGATGCTCTGTCGCATTCTCATAGAGGTTGTGGCCCCGGGAGGCACCGCGGGACCGTAGCAAAGGCGCACGAGAGCTTGCAGGACTCAAGCGTGAGAAGCGTCACGGCGGGCAGGCGCCCCAGAGGCCGCGCCCGGCCAGCGAGGCACGGCGCTCCAGGCGCCGGAGGAGCGGCGCGAAGCGGTCGTTGGGCGGGATCGTCAGCGAGCGGGCGAGGCCGCGGCGGACGAGCGTCGCCTCGACGAAGCGGCGCCCCAGGTGGACGTAGGCCAGCGACCTGCCGTAGACGTCGTGCCGTTCGACGCCGAAGACGAGTCGCACCCGCCGCCCTTCGAGCAGCCGTTTGGTGAAGTGGGACGCGCGCTCGCCGAAGCACTGGACCGGTGTGTCGGGCTTGACCGTCTCCGGCGTGTCGACCCCGATCAGCCGCACGTCCTCGTAGCCGCCGTCGAGTCGCACCTCGATCGTGTCCCCATCGATCACCCGCGTCACCGGCACCACCGCTTCCGCCGGCCCGTCGTTAGGCCCCTGCTCCCAGGGCCGCAAGACGAGCAGCGCAACCGCAAGGAGCAGTACAGCGCTGCCAATCCAATGCCTGTGCACGGCATATCAAGGCTGTGGCAGCGAATTCTCTCCCCCCTCGTGCCAGCAGGCGGTCGTCCCCGTCCCCTACGGGACACGTTGCACGGACGAGAGCAGCGTCGCCTTGATCTGCGAGATGATCTCCAGCGCGTCGTCCCGCTCGCGCTGCCAGACGTTGCGGCCGAAGATCACGCCGCTGCCGCCGGCCGCCATGATCTCGCGGCAGTGCGTGAGGACGGTCTCGTCGTCGACCTTGGAGCCGCCGGAGAGGACGACCAGCGAGCGCCCCGCCGACTCGACGCAGTGGCGGATCGCCTCGGCCTCGTCGACTTCCATCTCGTCGTAGGGGGCGGGGGCGTCCTTGTCCTTCTCGGGGTTGATCTTCGGCATGTTGAGCTTGACCACGTCGGCGCCCATCTCCATCGCCATCCGCGCCGCGTAGTCGATCGCGTAGAAGGAGGTGGGCCCGCCCTTCGCTTCGATCGCTTCGCCGCGCGGGTAGGACCAGACGATCAGCGGCATGCCGAAGCGGTCGCAGTCTTCGCGCACGCCGCGAAGCTGGGCGAGGTCCTCGCCCTGGCGCGGCGAGCCGACGTAGAGCGTGTAGCCGACCGCGTCGGCGCCGAGCCGCACCGCGTCCTCGACGCTGGCGTTGCAGGTCGAGAGGGCGTGGGCGGCGGAGGGGATGTCGGTCTTGCCGTTGACCTTGAGGATCAGCGGCACCCGGCCGGCGTAGTCCGGGTAGTACTTGCTCGCCATCCCGATCTGGCAGGCGAGGGCCGAGTAGCCGGCCTCGGCGGCGAGCCGGAACTGGTAGTCGGGATCCTTCGAGGCCGGGTTGGGGAAGAAGTCGCGCGGTCCGTGCTCGATGCCCTGGTCGATCGGCAGCAGCATCAGGGTCCCGTTGCCCGGTCCGAACTCGAACAGCAGGCGGCGCAGGCGGGTCCGTTTGCCGGGCGCCAGCTCGGCCAGAAGCGATTTCTGCTCGGTCAGGCTCTTCAACTCCACGCTGATTCCTCCTTGAAGACGGGTGCCCCCGCAGTATGCCACCGGCGCCGTGCTGCAAGCGCTCCAGGGGGGCTATCCTCGATCACCATGAGCGAGACTGAGCTCAGCGTCATCTGCAAGAACTGCGGCTCTGAGGTCAGTCCCTACGTCACCGAGTGCCCGTACTGCGGCGCCAGGCTGCGCAAGCGGGCGCCCCAGCTCGAACGGACCGGAGACGGCCTCGAGGCGAAGCCGCGCCGCAGCCCGGCCGGCCGCCTCTTCCGCATCCGGCTCCGCATCCCGCGCCCCGCGGTCGCGCACCGGCCATACGCCACCCTCGCGGCGATCCTCGGCTCGGCGGCGCTGCTGCTGGTCCAGCAGGCGAGCGGCGAGACGCCGGCGGCGCTGGGCGGGCTCACGGTGCCGGTCGAGGGTCAGTGGTGGCGCTTCCTCACCGCGCCCTTCGTCTACACCGATGTCGGCTACCTGTTCGTCGTCGCGGTCGGCCTGGCGATCTTCGCGACCGGGATCGAGCGGCGCCTCGGCAGCTTCGCCACCGGCGTGCTGCTGCTCGCCTGCGGCTCGCTCGGGATGATCGTGGCGAGCGCCGTCGCCGGCGCCCAGGGCGAGATCGTCACGATCGCCGGCGGCAACGGGATGGCGCTCGGCGCCGTTGCCGCCTGGTTCGCGATCCGCCGCTCCGAGGCCCACCACCGGATCGACCAGGAGTACGACCCGATCGGCGTCGCCGTCGCGGCCGCCGTCCTGCTCGCCCTGCCCATCTTCGAGTCGACCGCCGACGTCTTCGCCGGCCTGGCCGGCGGCGCGGTGGGCGGCCTCGCCGGCCTCGCCGCGGCGGCGCTGCGCAGCCACGAATAGCCTTCGCGCATGCTTCCCGACGAAGAGCGGCTGGAGGCGGCGATCGAGCGCCTCGCCGAGGCCGAGCGCTTCGCCGAGGCGGAGACGATCGTCGCCCGCGCGGCGCCGCAGCTGCAGGGGCTGCTGGCGGCCGCCCTCGCCGAGGGCGGCTGGTTCGGCGAGCCGCACGAGGCCGAGACGCTGAAGGCCGCCACCGTCCCCGACGCCGAGCAGCGGATCGCCGCGGTCCGCACCCTGCTCGCCGAGGAGGCGAGGATGGGGATGATGGTCGGCGTTGCCGTCGGCTGGGCGTTGAAGGAGGAGTTGACCGAGAGCGAGCAACCGCAAGGAGGGAGCTGAAGATGGAGATCAAGTTCCACGGCCATTCGTGCTTCGAGCTGAGCGAGGGGGAGGCGACGGTCCTCGTCGACCCCTTCCTCAAGCCCAACAACCCCGCCGCGGTGGCGACCGCGGAGGAGGTCGAGCCGACCCACATCGCCCTCAGCCACGGCCACGCCGACCACCTCGCCGACGCGGTCGCGGCCGCCAAGCGGACCGGCGCCCACTGCGTCGCCATCGTCGAGCTGGCCAACTGGCTCGAAGGCCAGGGGGTGGAGAGCGTCAGCGACCCCAACCTGGGCGGCACGATCGAGTTCGACTGGGGCTGGATCAAGCTGGTGCCGGCCTGGCACACCAGCACCGCGCCGGGCTCCGCGGACGCCCCCTACAGCGCCGAGCACGGCGTCTCGCTCGGGACCGCGGCCGGCCTGCTGATCCGGATCGGCGGGGTCACCGTCTACCACACCGGCGACACCTGCCTGTTCGGCGACATGAAGCTGATCGCCGAACGCAACCCGGTCGACGTCGCGCTGATGCCGATCGGCGGCCACTACACGATGGACCGCCACGACGCGGTGGTGGCGGCGGCGCTGATCGGCGCGCCGACGACGATCCCGATGCACTTCGACACCTTCCCGCCGATCGCCACCGACGCCGGCGCCTTCAAGGCCGAGGTCGAGTCGCAGACCTCCTCGCAGGTCGTCGTCCTGAAGCCGGGGGAGACGCACTCGCTCTAGCTCTAGCTCGAACTCTTACGAGGAGCTGACTTCGCCGGCCGGCGCGGCGTCTTCCGCGGCCGCGCTTTCGCCGGATGCGGAGGACGGGGTCGAGCCGCCGCTCGGCGGCGGAGCTTTTTCGGCCGGGGGAGCGCTTTCCGCGGGCGGAGCGGGGTCGCTCGGCGGCGAGCTTTCGGCCGGCGGGGCGGTGGCTTCGGCCGGCGGTTTCGTGCCGCCGACGGTGACGACGACGGTTTCGCTGCCGGCCGGCGCTCCCGCGGCTCCGGTCGGCGATTTGGCCGTGGTCAGCTTCGAGGTCGTCTGCTTCGGAGCGCTCGCTTCGTCGGCCGGTTCGCTCGCGTTCGACTGCCCGGCGGCTTCTTCGCCGGGAGGCGCTTCGCCTTCGGCTGCGGGCGCCGGTTCGGCCGCGACCGGCGCCGGCGCTTCGGCGGCCGGCTGCGGAGCCGGCGCGGGCGCCGCGGCCACCCGAGCGGTCGGCTGCGGCTGGGCGATCGCCGGATGCCGCTGGGCGACCGACAACCGCGAAGCATGTTTCGAGATCTGGGCGGGGGCCGAGCTCCTCGGCGCCGGGGTGGGGTCGGCTTTCTGGTTGACCTCGACCGCGCCGGCGGTGATCACCGCCGCGGTGACGACGCCGGCGACCGCCTTGGTCCCGATCGCGCCGCCGACCGCGCCGATCCCGCCGGCGGCGCCGCTGCCGCCGATCGCCGCGCCGACGCCGCCGACCGCGCCGGCCCCCGTGGCGCCGGCGCCGGCCCCTGCCGCCGCGCCGGCGCCTCCGGTCGCGCCGCCGGCGGTGGCGCCTCCAGCGCCGCCGAAGCCAAGCTTGGAGAGGATGAAGCCCTTCAGCGCCACCAGCGCCCCGGCCGGGAACAGCGCCGCCAGGACCTTGTCGTTGGAGCGCACCTGCGAGCGGAAGTCGGCGCATTCCTCGCAGTCGCGGACGTGCCGCCGCACCGGGCCGGAGACCTTGCGCAGGCCCTCGGCCGCCTCGGCCAGCTCCAGCCGCACCTCGCCGCAGGTCAGCTGCCGTGCCTGGCTCGCCTCGGCGAGCGAGATCCGCGCCCGCACCAGCAGCGACTTGACCGACGGCACGCTGGTCTCCATCGCGGCGGCGATTTCCTCGTAGGACATCGCGTCCATCTCGCGCAGCAGCAGCGCCGTGCGCTGGGTCTCGGGAAGCTTGCCGACGTCGTCGAGGAGCTGGCGGAACTCCTCGCGGTTATGAACCTTCTCGGCGGTCGAGGCGGCCTCGACGGCCGGCACCATGTCCATCGATTCCTGCGCGTCGGCGGTCGGCTTGCGAAGGTGGTTGAGGCAGCGGTTGCGGGCGATCCGGTAGAGCCACGGCCGCAGGTTGATCTCGCGCTCGTCGGCGAGCATCGCCCGGTAGGCGTTGACGAAGACCTCCTGGAGGACGTCCTCGGCGTCCTCGGTCGAGCCCAGCATCTGCCGGCAGAAGCCCAGCAGCCGGCCCTGGTAGCGGTCGACGATCGTCTCGAAGGCCCCCGCGTTGCCCTTGCGCGCCATCGCGATCAGCCGCTCGTCCCCCTGTAGCTTCAGCAGCGGCGAGCGGCGGGCCAGAAGTCCGCGCTGACTGGCGTGGGTTAGAGCCGATGCCTCCAAGCTTCACTCTCCAGGGAAGGCGTCGTGGATGGCTTTGACTTCGTATGTAGTGACACCGTAGCAGCGGCATAGTTGCGGTCTGTACAAAGATTTACCCCGGCTTTAGCCCCGCCGAACGGCGTCCGGGCGGCTTTCGGCGCCCTGCCAGTGCCCGGGGCGGGACTCGAACCCGCAAGCCCCCGAGGGGGCAGCGCATTTTAAGTGCGCCGCTTTTGCCAGTTTCGCCACCCGGGCAGGAGCGATGGTAGCTGTGCAGGAGCTTCTATAGGCTGGCCTTCGATGGCCGATCACGGGGGGAGAATCGTCGCCAAGGCTTTGAAGTCGCGCGGCGTCAGCCACCTCTTCACGCTCTCCGGCGGGCACCTGTTCTCGATCTACGACGGCTGCCGCGCGGAGGGGATCGAGATCGTCGACGTGCGCCACGAGCAGTCGGCGGTGTTCGCCGCCGAGGGCTTCGCCAAGGCGACGCGGCGGCCCGGCGTCGCGGCGCTGACCGCGGGGCCGGGGGTGACCAACGGGATCAGCGCGATCGCCGGCGCCCAGGCCAACTGCTCGCCGGTCTGCGTGCTCGGCGGGCGGGCGCCGGAGCTGCGCTGGGGCGCGGGGTCGCTGCAGGAGATCGACCACCTGCCGTTCGTCTCGCCGCTGGTCAAGTCGGCGGAGACGGTGAAGGAGACGGGGGAGATCGGTGCACGGACCGCGGCGGCGCTCGACCTGGCGCTGGAGGCGCCCTTCGGCCCGACCTTCGTCGACTACCCGCTCGACGTCGTCTTCAGCGAGGGAGAGGCGGGGATCCCGGACCCGGTCGCGGTCGAGCCGCGCCCGGCCGAGGGGGTCGAGGCGGCGGCGGCGCTGCTGGCCGGTGCCGAGCGGCCGGCGATCATGGCCGGCACCGGGCTCTACTGGGGGCACGGCGAGGACGAGCTGCGGGCGCTGGCCGAGGCGCTCGGGATCCCGGTCTTCCTCAACGGCCTCGGGCGCGGCTGCCTGCCCGCCGATCACGAGCTGGCCTTCAGCCGGGCGCGCGGCGCCGGCCTGAAGGGCGCCGACGTGGCGCTCGTTGCCGGCGTGCCGATCGACTTCCGGCTCGGCTTCGGCGGCAGCTTCGGCGAGGAGACGAAGCTGATCCGGCTCGACGCCGGCCCCAACGCGCTGACCGCCAACCGGGCGCCGCAGCTCGACCTGGTGGGCGACGTGGCGGCGACGCTGGCGGCGCTCGGCGAGGCGGTCGCGGGCTGTTCGCGCCGCGGCGATGCCTGGCTGGAGGAGCTGCGCGGCATCGAGGCGGAGAAGCGAGCGGCCGAGCGGGCGGAGCTGAACGACGGGCGCTCGCCGCTGCACCCGGTCCGCGTCTACAGGGAGCTGGCCGAGGTGCTCGACCGCGACGCGATCGTGGTCGGTGACGGCGGCGATTTCGTCTCCTACGCCGGCCGCTTCGTCGACACCTACCAGCCCGGCTGCTGGATGGACCCCGGGCCGTTCGGCTGCCTCGGCGCCGGCCCCGGCCAGGCGCTCGCCGCCAAGCTCGTCCACCCCGACCGCCAGGTCTGCCTGCTGCTCGGCGACGGCGCCTTCGGCTTCGCGGGGATGGAGTTCGACACTTTGGCGCGTCACGGTCTGCCTGTGGTCGGCGTGATGGGCAACAACGGCATCTGGGCGCTCGAGCATCACCCGATGAAATTCCTCTACGGCTACTCGGTGGCGGCCGAGCTGCGGCCCGAGACGCCCTACGAGAAGGTGGTCGAGGCGCTGGGCTGCGAGGGGGCCGTCGTCAGCGAGCCGGAGCAGCTGCGGCCGGCTCTGGAGAAGGCGTTCGAATCCGGCCGCCCGACCCTGGTCAACGTCATCACCGACCCCGAGGTCGTCTACCCGCGCAAGTCGAATCTCGCTTGATAGCGGGGAAAACTGGCTGGCCGGCCAGCCGTGACCCCGAACCGGTCCCAGACGAGAATCGACCGCCATCTCTGGCGGCCGATTCAAGTTGGTCCCTCAGGACGGGCAGGGGTACGTCATCAGGGACCAGTACTTATTTGGTGGGCTCAGACGGCGGGAGGCGCCATGATGCGGCAATCGCCCGAACCCTTTTCCCGGGTCGGGATGGGACTAGCGTCCTCATCTCCTTCCCGATCTGGCGATTATGCGCTCGCCTATCCGAAATGTCTAGGAGCTGCTTTTGCCGCTACTGACAAGTCGGTAGAGATACTTTACCAAGTTTTGGGGCTTCGGCCGGTGCGTTTGCCCAACTGTACGGCGGCGGAAAACTCGCCTGTACACCGGGTCCCACGGGGCTGTGCCGGATACGTTCATGTGGCTTGTCCGCACTCCGAGGCGGTTTCGAGCGCGGTGCCGTAGAGGATGTCGTGCTCGGAGGCCTCGATCCGCTCGAGGCCGAAGGCGCGCATCGCTTCGATCAGGATCACGCAGCCGGCGATGATTGTCGGCGCGCGGTCGGGGTGCAGGCCGGGGATCGCCGCCCGCTCGGCGAGCGGGGCGGAGGCGAAGCGCGAGAGCAGCCGCTGGATCGTCCGCAGCGGGAGGACGTGGCCGTGAACGCGGCTGGGGTCGTAGGGCTCGAGCTCCAGGTCGACCGCGGCGAGCGAGGTCGGCGTGCCGGCGACGGCGATGCCGGCGGCCGGCCGGCTCTCGCCGTAGTTCTGGAGCGACGCCGCGATCAGCCCCCTGACGTCGCCGGCCAGAGCCTCCATCTCGGCGGCGGTCGGCGGGTCGCCGGAGAGGTGGCGCTCGGTGTGGCGGACGACGCCGGCCTGCAGCGAGGCGTGGAAGGCGATCTCCTCGCCGCTGCCGACGACCATCTCGGTCGAGCCGCCGCCGATGTCGATCACCAGCGTCAGCTCGGCCGGGGGCTGCTCGGAGGTGGCGCCGCGATAGGTGCGCCGCGCCTCCTCGTCGCCGTCGAGCACCGCGGCCGAGAGCGCGAACCGCTCCCGCAGCTCGGCGACGAAGGCGTCGCCGTTGGAGGCGTCGCGGACGGCGCTGGTGGCGATCGCGGCGACCGTCTCGACCTCGCTCTCGCGGCAGAGCCCGACGTAGTCGTCGATCGCCGCGCAGGCGGCCTCGATCGCCTCGTCGGAGAGCTGCCCGGAGAGGTCGACCCCGCGCCCCAGCCGCGTAACCCGGCTGCGCCGCTCGACCTCGGAGACGCGACTCCCCTCGATGTCGGCGATCAGCAGCCGCGTCGAGTTGCTGCCGACGTCGACCACGGCGACTCTGTGCGCGGCGGGAGCCATCAGGGGCGGGCACTTTAGAGCGCGCCGCCGCGAGGGCGACGCCCGGCGCCGCAGATTCCATCCCGCAAGCCGCCCTGCGCCGGCACCGGAGCCCTTTGCCGAGCAGGCCCCACGTTGCTAGCATGGACAGACCGCCGCGGGGTGGAGCAGTCAGGTAGCTCGTCGGGCTCATAACCCGAAGGTCGCGGGTTCGAATCCCGCCCCCGCTATTCGAAAAGGCCCCGGAAATGGGGCCTTCTTCACGCCCGGGTCCTTTCGTCGCAACGGGTAGCGGGTCACAAACGGGTCACAAATTATTTTGCGACCTGCATCTGACCCTGGCTCTCCGAAGCGAAATAGACATGCTCCCGAGACGCGCGTTCTCGGTTCAATTCCGGGCGCCCCGATTGCATCAGCATATCCGCGTAGCTCCGCAAGGCCACGCGCAGAGCCAAATCACTGAGTGGCATGGGCGGGAGTGCGGAGGCGCGCGGAGGGCGCGGTGACGCAATCGTGACGCAGCGGCCGAAGCTGGAGTGACGCAAGCTTGCCTGCGACCAGTTCGCGGTCCATCCGGGGAACAGCAATACGCTGCTCTCTTCGATGCCGACCGTCGGCCGCCAGCTATCGACGAACCGCAAGCGCGCGCTCGTGGCGCTCGGTGCCGCGACCTTGGGATTTCCTACAGCTCAGTAACCGGCGGGATGTCGCGCTACGAAGCCGGCAGTCGAGCCCATGTCTTCGTGCCAGCGCGGTCCGGTTTCGCTGTCGTCGCCAACCGTGTCCCAGCGCAGGCCGGCGATCACCGCGAAGACATGGCGTTTGTTGGCGTAGATGGTGATCCAGCGCCCTTTCCCGGGTGAGCCCCAGCGCGTCATTTCGCCCGAGGTCATCGGCGCTTCGAGCAGGCCGCCGCCGTGCAGCGCGTAGCCGACCGAGCCCGAGCAGTCATAGCCGCGATCCCACCAGCGGCCGTGGCCGCATGACTGCGCAGTTCGAAAGCGTCGCCGAGCTCTACGCCTACCTCGGTGCCACCGCGGTGATCTTCGTCCTGATCCTGCTGATGCCGCCCTACCGTCCGCAGCGCTGGCTCTCGGGGCTTACGCGACGCTAGGCTCTCCGACCGGAAGACCCGGAGCGTCAGACCAAGCCGTCCGCCTCGTACTCGCGCAGGAAGCCCTCGAACAGGCGCCGGTGACCCTCCTCGTCGCGCAGGATCGCGATCACCATGTCCTGGGTCACCCAGTCGACGCCGTCCGTCGCCTCGACGATGCGGTTGTAGTACTCGATCGCGCCGCCCTCGGCCTCGATCACACCCTTGATCACATGGACGATGTCGGTCTGGCGCTCGGGCGGCTGCAGGTAGGTCTGCTCGGCGCTGAACTGCATCGAGCCGGGGACGACCCCGTAGAGCTCCTTGATCCGGTTGGCGAACTGGGTTGCGTGGCCGAGCTCCTCCTGGATGTCTTCCTTGAGCGACTCGACGATCTCCTGCGCGCGCACACCATCGGGGTTGACGGAGTTGGCGAGATAGCTCATCACCGTCTCGACCTCCATCCAGTAGGCCTTGGTGAGCATCGCGATGATCTCCTCGCGCTTGGCGCTGTTGGCCTCAGCGAGAATTCCCGTGCGTGCTGTGTCTGAACCCATCGTTGGCTCCTTGGTTGGCGTTTATCTGAGGGTGCCGCTGCAAGTCGAACGGTGGCGATCACTTGCTTGACGGCCGCAGAGCGTCCAGCGGCACTCCACTTATTCACTCAACGAGCTTCTTGGCTATCCATCTAAGCGGAACTGAGCGGATTTGCGCCTCTCCACGGCCGGTTCAGGGGGACAGTCCAGGCTGGCGGGGTTGCCGCGTGTTCGGGGCGGTGGTGCTGTTCGGGTTGCGCAGTGGTGATGGCGGGACTGCGAGGTCGGGGCGTAGGGGTGCTGCGTGAAGGTGCTGCTGGGGGTCTGAGGTGGTCAGGATCGAGGCGTGGAGGCAGGCTCAGTAGGGCTTCCAGACCATGAGGACGAGGATCGCCGCCACCAGCAGGGCCGAGGCGTAGTTCGCAGCTCGGCCCAAGGGGTCGTCGAGCAGCCTTCGCAGCTCTGAGCTCATCGCCGTCCCCTCGCTCGCCAGCCTCTCGGCCAGCTTGCGGGCTTGCTTGGGGCGTTGCCCGCCGAGACCGCCCAGCACCAGTGCGACCACGAAGAGGGCAAGCGCCAGCTGGATCCACTGCGCGCCGTAATCAAAGCCGTCGAGGTGCACGAGCCAGAGGCCGAAGATCAGCAGCATCAGGCCCCCCACCGCGACCAGCAGGACGCCGAAGCGGGTCAGGCCCAGCAGCGGGGCGATCTCCTGTGGGCGCTGACGGCGGCGCGCGGCTTCGAAGGGGACGCCGGCTAGGACGATGCCGGCGACGAAGAGAAGCGCCCCGAGCAGATGACAGAAGAGGACGAGGTTGTGGAGAAAGAGTTGATCCATGCGCGCCGCCTGCCCGCGCAGCTCCATGGCATCGGCCCTGACCACAAGCGAGCCCGAAGATTATGCCCCAAAGACGAACTCCTCACTCGGGGAAATACCCCCGCCGATGGGCCCGTCCCAGACGAAGTCCTTGGCCTTCGTCACCTTGCCATGGCTCACCGTCGTGTCCATGCTCAGCACGGCCTTGCCGATCTTGCCTTCGAAGTGACCGCTGCCGCTGAGCGCCAGCGCCGGGACTGCCAGCAGAAGCGAGAGCGCTGCGATACCCGTCGCGAGCCGGATGCGGTTCATTCGTGTTCCATGCCGTCGCGATCGGCGGCAGGAAGCGCCCCGCAAAGGGCCGCCCCGCCGCTTTCCGGTGCGGCGGTAGCGGCCCTCGCGGGCGCTCGCCTCAGTCCTCTGGAGGCGCCGTGCGATGCGGCGCGTGCGGCTTGTGCGAGCGCAGGAACTTGAACACCGTGTCGGGGTCGCGGACGGCGCCCCCGGCGACGAGCACGGCGAAGCCGATCCCGGTCAGCAGCAGGGCGATCCCGATCACGATCCCGAACAGCGACAGCCTGTCGGCCATGTAGCTGGCGTTGAGGGCGGTCGCGAGCGCCGTCTCGGTGACCCAGGTGTTGCGGGCCCCGTTTTCGGCCGGTTCCCCGGTTTCGGGGTCGGTGACGGCGTACTTTTCGTTTTCGGTGCCGCCGCCCGCGGCGAGTTCGCCCTTCGGCGTGCCGGGCTTCGCTTCGAAGCGGCCCATTTCCGAGTAGGTGTAGCCGCCGGTCGCCTCGAGCGCGTGGATGTGCATGTAAGAAGCGAAGCAGCGCGCCCGTTCGCCGTTGTCGACCGCCTTTTCGGCGACGTCGCAGGTGGGCAGTTCGACGCTGGCGGAGAGGCCGGCTCCCTTGGCCTCGCCGGCGATCGCCGACGGGGTCATGTCTTCCGAGCCGGTGATGTTCTGCCGGTCGAGTTCGGTCTTGACGGTGTCGCGGCCATTGGCCCCCAACACGATCGAGACGACGCCGAACACGATCAGCACGATCGCGGCGACGATTCCCCCGATCTCCAGTCCTTTTCTCACTTGGCTCCTCCGCTGGTTGTGGGACGAATTTCGATCAAACGATTCCTGAGCAGAATCACAAGCCTCACGTTTTTCCTCTTGTTCTCCTCCGGATGACTGCCATTCGGAGCCATTAGTGAGAGCACCCTAACAAACGTTTAGACGGCGTCGTTGTCTGTTCTGCCTTTTGCCTGGCGATCTTCCCGACCGTGCAGACACTCGCCGCCCAAGTCCTCGCCGCCGCGGTCTGATCGCCGGCACGCCGAGTCGAGCAGCCGCCCGCGAGCTCACCGGCCGCGGCCTGATCTTGCTCCGCCGCTGCACCCTTGCGCAGGTGCGCAGGCGGTGTCGAGGTCGGCGAGCCTGAGCTATTCCCCGCGACGCACGAGCACCTTCGTCGCCGCCCGCGCATCGACCGCGCGGGTTCTGTGGCCAATCCGCACCTGCAACTCGGTCGTGGCTCCTGCGACCGCGCGTGTCACCTTCACCCCGGGCACGAGCCCGAGCTCATACAGCCGGGCAAGGACTGGGGCGTCGTGCTCTACCAGGCGCGCCACCTTCGCCTCCCCACCCGGGGTAAGCGTGGCCAGCGTGCTCAGCCCGCGGCCCTCCTCGCGCGCCCGGACGGGGTCGATCGGCCACCCGTGCGGGCAGCGGTGGGGGTCGCCGAGCGCCCGAGAGACCCGCTCGATTGCCTCGTCGTCGAAGGCCCCGTCGAGGAGCCTGGCCTGCTCGTAGGACTGGGCCGGCGCGTAGTCGAGGAAGTCGCTGGCCAGGCACTCGAGCAGGCGGTGGCGCCGCACGGCGCGGTCGGCAGCGACGCGACCCTTCGCCGTCAGCATCAGCTCCTTGCGTGGGCTGCGCTCGATCAGGCCGGCGGCATGAAGCCGGGCCAGCATCTGCCCGGCCGAGACGCGTGAGACCGAAAGCAGCTGGGACACATGCGCCGCCAGAGTGGGGGCATCGGCGGCGAGGGCGCCGCATTGAACCACCGCCGAGGCCAGCGCGTCGACGGCGAGGAGGTAGTCGTCGACCCCGTGCGTTCGCTTCCTTGGTGCTGCAGGGTCAGGGCGGGAGGGTCTGGGCGCTCGTGCGCGTCGCCCGCTCGCCGGCCGTTGGCGAATTCGTGCTGCGACCTCGGCGGCGAGCTGCGCCACGTCGACCTCGGCCGCGCTCTGCCCCTCGACGCCGAGCTCGGCAAGGTTCAGCGCTGACTGCAGCGGCACGCCCTTGGCCTGCAGCAGCCGCACGCTGCAGCCGGAGGCGCAGCCGTCGAGCGCGATCACCGCTCGACCGGCACGAGCTCTCCCGTCGAGAAGGCCTGCGTCCTCGGCGGTCTCCACGACGGCCAGCTCGTCGAGTGCGGCGGCGGTCTGCCGAGCGACTTGTGCGCTCGGGCTGCCACCCTGGCAGGAGATCAAGAGCGGAAGTCGAGCAGTGGCCGTCATCGGATCAAGCTCACACCTGGTGCTGTTAGGGCTGCCTAACATGTGATAGGAGTTAGGACACCCTAACTATATCTCGCCCCGCGGGAGGCGCTCGATCTACTCGGCACTCGTCATCACGATCCGCGAGACCTTCGAGGCAAGCCTGCTCGTCGGCGTCGTCTTTGCCCTGCTCGCCCAGGAGCAGGAGCGGCACCTACGTCGTGTCGTGTGGCTGGGTATCGCGATCGCCACGGCTGCGAGCGCGCTGCTCGGCGTCGCCCTCGTCGTGAGCATCGGCAGCCTCCGCGGGCACAGCCAGGCGCTGGCGGAGGGCCTGCTCATGTGGAGCGCCGCCGCCATCCTCACTTACGTCCTCTGGTGGATGGGAAAGCGCGCTCGCGAGCACTCGAGCGCGCTGCGAGTAGAGGCACGGGCGGCACTCGGCGCCGGCTCGGGGCTCGCACTGCTCGTGCTGGTGTTCTTGACCGTCTTTCGCGAGGGCGCCGAGAGCGTCGTCTACCTCAGCGCCACGGCGGCGGGCCACCCCGCGCGCGGCGTGGCGACCGGTGCCGGCATTGGTCTCGTCGCCGGCGTGTCGACCGGCTTTGCCGTCTACCGCGGCGGCACCCGCATCCTCGACCTGCAGCTCTTCTTCCGGGTGACCACGGTCATCCTGCTCGCCTTCGCCGCCGGCCTCGTCGGTCGCGCCACGCTCGCACTCCAGGCCGCCGGCCTCTTTCCGGGCACGATCCACCTCTGGGACACGAGCCGCCTGCTGCCCGACAGCTCGCCGGTTGGCGCCGCGCTCTCGGCGCTCGTCGGCTATACGGCACGGCCCTCGGTTCTTCAGCTCATCTTCGTGGCGAGCTACCTCGCGATCGTCCTCTCGCTCCGCGCTCGCCCGAGCGGTGCGCGCCTGGTCCCGATCGGGCGCGACTACGCCCACCCGCTCTACCGGATCGTGCGCGACGCGCGGATCGTGCGCGCTCTGCCAGCCGCGATGGGGCTCGCGCTGGCCCTGCTGCTCGCCGTCGCCGCCCTGCACGTCAGTGTCGGCCCGTTCGACAACCGCGGCTGGATCCGCCTCGGACCCTTCACCACGGTCGGGGACGAGAACAACCTCTTCGAGTTCGCCCTGTGGATCCTCTGGCTGCCGCTGCTCAGCCTGGGGACGCTGCTCTTCGGGCGCCTGTGGTGCGGCAGCCTGTGTCCGTTGCGGCTCCTCACCGAATCGACGCGCTCGCTCGCCGACCGGCTCGGGCTCGGGCGCGGCGCGGTGACCAGGCGCGCCTTCCGGATGGGCTGGCTCCTGCCGTCCTCCTTCATCCTCGTGACATTCGTGGTCAAGGGGTGGCCGCTACAGCAGGAGGCCCGCCTCGGAGCGCTGTTCTTCGCCGTCATGTTCCTCGTCGCGGCTGTGGTCGGCTTTCTCTTTCGCCGCGGCACCTGGTGCCGTTACCTCTGCCCGGTCGGCGGCTGGCTGGCGCGGATCGCGCGCCTCAGCCCACTCGCCCTGCGACCCGACCCCGCGGCGTGCGCCAGCTGTCCTGACAAACCCTGCGTGACCGGCACGGCCCTGGCCGGCCGCTGTCCCATCGCACTGAATCCGGCACGCCTCGAGACCAACCAGAACTGCCTTGCCTGCTGGAGCTGCGTGACCAACTGCCCGCCCGAGCGAGCCTCTCTCAAGCTCGGCTGGCGCGCGCCAGGCGCCGAGCTTGTGGGACCGACCCGGCCGGACCTCTGGGAGTCGCTTTTCGTCGCCAGCATGATCGGCATGTATATGACGGTGGGCCAGCGCTCGCCGGCGCTCGCGCAGCTGGCCTGGCCGCTTCGCTTCTTCGGGCTGATCGGCGTGACCACGCTCGCTTATCTCGCCGCGTGCGCGCTGGCGGCGCCGCTGGCCGGCCTTCGGTGGCGCCGGGCGCTCTCCACCTTCGGCTACGCCCTGCTGCCGCTGGAGTTCGGGACGGCGATCATCGCCATGGGCGACGATGCGCTCGAGTTCCTGAAGATCCTGCAGCCCGCGGCTGTGCTCCTGCTGACGGTCGGCTTCGTCTGGAGCGTCACCCTTGCCGTCTCGATTCTGCGCAACAACAGTCGCACGCCGCTGCGGGCGGTCGCTGCCGCGGTGCCGCTCGGGCTCCTCCTGGTCTCGGTGTTGTTCGTCTGGCTGCACTGGTACGCGGCCGGCGTCGTCGTCGACCTGACCTGACCAGGCGACCTCGCCCAGGGCAGGCTGGTCGGGGCGCCGAAGAACTCCTGGTTGAAGTAGTTGCCGACCCGCCCGGCAGGGAAGCCCCACATCGCCACGTCGTAGACCAGCGCGCGCGAGCCTCCTTGAGCTTCCCAGCGGCGAACCGTGATCAGCACCGCCGCCGCCAGCCCGATCACGTACATCAACCCGTAGGCGTGCACTTCGAAGGGGCCGAGGTGAAAGCCACTTGACGTTGGGCTGGAGATCGAGGCGATCACGGCGAGCATTGTCCAACGACCGCCGGCTAGGTGTCGTCAAACCGGGGGCAGTCCAGACCGAACACCCCACTGGGCAGGCTGGCGGCCTGGGTCGAAAACTTTAAAGGGCGCATGGAGCTTCGCCGACACATTCGTGCTGTGTCGATCCGCAGGGACACAAGCGCTACCACGCCGCCTTTTCCTGCAATATGCAGCCGACAGTCGAACGGGCTCAAATCGGCAGGACCCAATCACAGAAGACCGAATGGCGCGTAATGAACATAACCAGCTGATGGGACGGGCTTGGACAAAGCTCGCGATCGCCGCGTTGGGAGCGACGCTTGTCGCTGCGCCGGCGGCGTCGGCGGACGACGCGGCCATCTCCCCTCCCACGCCTACCGTCAAGTCGCCGGTGTCACCTACGAGCACGACAGCCGTGCCCTCGCCTGCCGTCCAGCATGGAGATGCCCTCGCCGCACCCTCGACGACGAAGCCACGAGATCCCAGCGGCAATGGCGGTACCTCTAGCGGAGCCGGAAAACAGGCCGTCCCGAAGGAGCCTTCGCAGCCCTCCACCACCGACCCCGCTGGCGCGCTCGGTGCGCCGGGCTTTTCTCAGACCTTCGCGATACCTTCGATCCCTCCCTCGACTTGCGCTGCTGCGGGAATTCCGCCCGTCTTGGTTCCGATCTACCAGCGGGCCTCTGACGCGTACGGCCTCGGCCCGCAGGGACCTGCCGTGCTGGCAGGGATCAACGAGGTCGAGACGGCGTTCGGCACCAACCTCAACGTCTCCTCCGCCGGCGCGGTCGGCTGGATGCAGTTCATGCCATCGACCTGGAAAACCTATGGAGTTGACGCCAACGGCGACGGGGTCCGCGACCCCTACAACCCCGAAGACGCGATCTTCACCGCCGCCAGCTATCTGAGCGCGGCCGGGATGCCGGCCGACACCTACGGCGCGATCTACTCCTACAACCACGCCGACTGGTACGTCGCCGAGGTTCTTGCCAATGCTGGCTGTTACGCACCCTCGATCGGTGGCTCGTTTGCCGGTGGAATTTCGCTGACGCCGCAGATGCAGGTCCTGAGCTGCCAACCCGCGCCAGGCGCCAAGGATGACATCCCGGCCGCCTACCTCGCCGCCTTCGAGAGCGCCGCCGGGCGCTACGACCTTGGCCAGCGCGGCGTCTGGGCGCTGGCGGCGGTGGCGCGGCTGGAGTCCAACTTCGGTCGCGGAATGTCGAAGCAGGAGCTGCGGCAGACGGGACCGCTTGGCCTCGAATCGAGCGAGTGGCGCCGTTACGCGGTCGACGGCGACGAGGACGGCCACATTCGACACGCCGATCCCGCCGACTCGGCGGCCACCCTGGCCCGCCTGGTCTGGTCGCGGGGCAGCCTCCGCGCTGGTGTCTTCACCCACAACCAGGCGGAGTGGTACGTACAGGCGGTCCTCGACGAGGCGAGCCAGATGCAGGGGCGCTGCCGCACCCACTACGTGGCCTGGTCGATCGCGCCGCTGGCCAGCTCCAGCGTTGAGGTTCCCGGCCCGACGGCCACCCTGGTCGACGGAATCGCCAACCCTCCTCAGAGCGCGCCCCCAGCGGTGAAGGCGGCGATCAACGCCGCCAACATGATCTCCACCACCCCCTATATCTGGGGCGGTGGCCACGGCTCCTGGTACTCGTCCGGCTATGACTGCTCGGGGGCGGTCAGCTTCGCCCTCTTCGGTGGCGGCCTGCTCGACCGCCCCCTCACCTCGGACGAACTGGAGAGCTACGGCGAACCGGGGCCAGGCCGCTGGATCACTGTCTACGCCAGCCCGACCCATGCCTACGCGGTGATCGCCGGGCTGCGCTGGGATACCGTCGGCGACGCGAGGGGCACCGGGCCGCGCTGGCATACCAGTCCGCCCTATCCGGCCGGCTTCGTCGTGCGCCATCCATCCGGCTACTGAGCGGCTTGCTCGACTCTATTTCCAGGGCTTCGGGCTGGCGGGCCTGCCAGCGAGTGCTGTGCTAGGTTTTCGGCCCACCTAATTAGTTAGGGCTACCTAACTACAAGAGTCTGAGCAGAGCAGAGGAGCAAACTCCGCTAGATGATTCCCACCCTGGTCATTGCCCTGCGGGAGGGCGTTGAGGCATCGCTGATCGTTGGCATCATCGCCGCCTTCCTGGTCAAGGAGGACAGGCGGGACGCGATGCGGCAGATGTGGGCTGGCGTCGCCGTCGCGGTTGCGCTCTGCGTTGGCATCGCGGTCCTCCTGCGGCTGATCGGCGAGCAGCTCCCCCAGCGCCAGCAGGAGGGCTTGGAGACCGTGATCGGGCTGATCGCGGTTTCGGCCATCACCTACATGATCGTCTGGATGCGCCGCAACGCCCGCGGGATCAAAGCGGCGCTGGAGGGGAGCGCCGCCAGTGCGCTGGCCAGCGGCTCGACGATGGCGCTGGTCGCGATGGCCTTCCTCGCGGTGCTGCGCGAGGGCTTTGAGACCTCGGTCTTCCTGCTCGCCGCCTTCCAGGACGCGACCGACACGACTGCGGCTGGTGCTGGCGCCGTGATCGGCCTGGTCATGGCGATCGTGATCGGACTCGGCATCTATAGGGGCGGCGTGCGGATCAACCTAGCCCGCTTCTTCCGCGTCACCGGCCTGATCCTGGTCTTCGTCGCCGCCGGCCTGCTCTCGACCTCGCTGCACACCGCCCACGAGGCGGGCTGGTTCAACCAGTTGCAGGGTCAGGCGCTGGACCTCACCTGGCTGGTCCAGCCGGGGACGGTCTCCGGCTCGCTGCTGACCGGGATGCTCGGCCTGCAACCGACCCCAACCGTTGGCGAGGCGCTGATCTACCTGCTCTACGTGGCGCCGATGGCGCTCTACGTGCTCTGGCCCGACCGGATGCGGCTGCGTCGTGCGCCAGTGCGGGCGCCGACGCAGGCAGCCGAGAGCCCGGCGTGAGCCCCGCGCACCCTTCGCGATGAGCCAGATCAGCCGCCGCAGGCTGCTCGCGTCGGCCGGTGTCGGGGTAGCCGGAATCAGTCTCGGCGCGGGCGGCTACCTGGCTGGACGCGACAGTGCCGAAGACACCTCCAGCGGTACCGGCACTGTGGACTTCTATGGCGAGCACCAGGCCGGGATCGACACGCCTGCCCAGGATCGCCTCCACTTCGCCGCCTTCGACCTGACGACGGAAAGCCGTGCCGAGCTGCGTGAGCTGATGCGTGAGTGGTCGCGAGCGGCGGCGGAAATGACCACCGGCCAAATGATCGGAGACGTCAATGGTGAGCTGCTTGCGCCGCCCGACGACACCGGCGAGGCGGTCGGGCTCCTCCCGTCCAGCCTCACCGTCACCTTCGGCTTCGGCCCGAGCCTGTTCGAGCGGCGCCGGCTGGGGCTTGGGCGCAGTCGGCCAGTGAAGCTGCGCAAGATCCCGCCACTGCCCGGCGACGAGCTGAGCAAGCAAGAATCCGGCGGCGACCTCTGCGTACAGGCCTGCGCTGACGACCCCCAGGTCGCATTCCATGCGGTGCGGAACCTGGCGCGTATCGGCCGCGGCGCAGTGGCGATGCGCTGGTCCCAACTCGGCTTCGGTCGGACCTCCAGCACCAGCACCAGCCAGAAGACGCCGCGCAACCTGATGGGCTTCAAGGACGGTACCGCGAACATCCGCGCCGAGGACACCGACGCAATGCGTCGCTTCGTCTGGCTCGGCACCGACGACGGGCCAGCCTGGATGCGCGGCGGCAGCTACATGGTCACGCGCCGCATCAGGATGCTGCTCGAGGTCTGGGATCGCTCGGCGCTGGAAGATCAGGAGCAGACGATCGGCCGCGCCAAGTACAGCGGCGCACCGCTGGGTGGGCATGAGGAGTTCGAGCCACTCGACCTCAAAGCCAGGCGCCGCGGCAAGCCGGTGATTCCTGCCGATGCGCACGTTCGCCTCGCTTCGGCCTCGGTCAACGAGGGAGAGCGCATCTTGAGGCGAGGCTACTCCTTCACCGACGGAGTCGACGAGCGGCTCGGCGAGCTCGAAGCCGGCCTCTTCTTCATCTGCTTCCAGCGTGACCCAGAACGGCAGTTCGTCGCGATCCAGCGTCGCCTCGGCGCCTCCGATGCGCTCGGCGAGTACATCAAGCACGTCGGCAGCGCTGTTTTCGCCGTTCCACCGGGTGCGAGTCGGGGCGGCTACGTCGGCCAGACCCTGCTCGGCTGAGCGCGCTCCAGAGCGGCTCCGCCCTATCCCGACCCCATCTATCGGTTTTTGTTAGGGTGCCCTAACTCTTATCGAAGACAGCCATCAAGGAGTCCGCCCAATGAACCGATCCCCCGTCCGTGCAGCGCTGACCGTCGCCACCGTCAGCCTCCTCGCCGTCTTTGCGACCGCCTGCGGTTCCAGCGAAGACGCGCCGGCCGGTGCCAGGGAGATGTCGTTCAAGCTCACCGACGCGGGCTGTCAGCCGCATACCGCGAAGGCGCCTGCTGGCCCGATCACCTTCGAGGTCGAAAACGCCGGCACCTCGAAGGTGACCGAGCTAGAGGTGCTGGACGGGGAGACGATCCTGGGCGAGAAGGAGAACCTCTCCGAAGGCCTCTCCGGTAGCTTCTCGCTCACCCTGGAGAAAGGCGAATACACCCTCTACTGCCCGGGCGGCTCCGACGAACGCGGCACGCTGACGGTGACCGGCAGCGCCACTGCGACGACGAGCCCAGGGGCTGAAGCGGCAGTCGCGAAGTACCGCAAGTACCTTGAGCAGAACACCGACGAGCTGGTCGCGAAGACCCAACCGTTCGCCGCCGCCGTGATCTCAGGCAATGTCACCCAGGCGAAGGCCCTCTACCCCGCCGCCCGCATCCCCTACGAGCGAATCGAGCCGGTAGCCGAGTCCTTCGGCGACCTCGACCCACGCATCGATGCCCGCGCCAACGACGTGCCGGCGAGCGAATTCGGCGGCTTCCACCGGATCGAGAAGGCGCTCTGGGCCGAAGACACGACCGCCGCTATGGCCCCCGTTGTCAAGCGTCTGATCGCCGATGTCAAGGAACTCCAGCGCAAGGTGAAGACCGTCGACCTGCAGGCGGTGCAGATCGCCAACGGCGCCAACGAGTTGCTGGGCGAGGTTTCCGCCTCGAAGATCACCGGGGAGGAGGAGCGCTACTCCCACATCGACCTGGTCGACTTCGAGGCAAACGTCGAAGGGGCCGAGGCGGCCTTCGACGCGGTCGAGCCGCTGCTCACCAAGAAAGACCTGAAATTGGCCAAGGAAATCGAAGTGAGCTTCGATGACGTCTACGCGGCTCTGAGGCCGTACCGGCGCGGCGACGGCTTCGTCTCCTACACTGAGCTCAGCGCAGCGGACACTCGCAAACTCGCCCAACAGATCGACGCGCTCGCCGAGCTCCCTTCCCAGGTTCCGGCGCAGATCGTCAACTAAGAGAAGCGGTCTCGGCACGAGACTTCCTTCCGGGGCTTCACAACCGCCGTCGAGCGGCGACGGCTGCACCGACTCTCCGGCTCAACCGACGCCCTGTTACCTCTAGGCGCCCGCGCTGCGATCGCAGCGCCGCTAAATCACTGACTAACTCAACGAGCCTTAAGAAGGGCTGTTGACATAGCAGCCCTCGTGAGTATCCAGTTGGCTCCGGGCGGCGCACGGATTTCGCGGAGATCGACGCCTTCACCGGACGGAACCGGATATTCACGAGCAGCCCTATGTCTGCTCAACGAATGATCGAGGGGCGTTTCTCCGATCCATCGGACAGTCCCGACTGTTGAATATCCACATACCAGCCGGATCGTCGGAACGACCACCTCCGCCGGCCAGCGATCTCAATCGTTGGACTACCGCGGGAGGGGAGGGAGGAGCCCACGGCGAGCCCCTTGAGCCCGATCGGCAGACGCAAGGAGTGAGAGATGTCTACTCGATCGAGCGGGCCGGCTCGCAGACCGGCCATGGTCGCCCTATGCCTAATCTATGCCTGCGTGGCAATGGCCGTGCTCAGCGCCGCCACCGCCCACGCCTCCGTCTACAAGATGGTCTTGTGCGCGGGCAACAACGGGAGCAATTCCTACGGAACTTCCACCAACACGGTCAGTTCCCAGCATCCGTCGGGCATCTTCGACGTCAACAACTACTGCGGTCCGGCGCCGGACCCCGCGGGGGAAAATGCTTTCCTGCGCATCTCCGAGCACGAACCGAACGGCAGCGCCGGCCAGGGTGCCTACGAGGATGTCTACTGGGACACGCCCGCCTATGTCCACTACATGGCCGCAGGCGGTTACACGCGCGAGCCCAACGCATTCAACGACGGCTGGCGCGGCCGTTTCTGGGGCCTCGATTTCAACAACAACGGCTTCCAGATCCTCACCCAGGGCCAGGGCCTGCCCAATAGCGGCGAACAGTGGAACATCACCTCCACCTTCGGGCCGCACCTGTGGCCCTTCGGCGGCTTCTCAAGCTTCTGGCGCTTCGTCTATGAGTTGCAGTGCGTCCGCCCGGCCGGCTGCGATCGCACCAACTTCAACGCGGTCGACGCCAACTCGTTCGTCTTCATCCTCTCCGACGATCAGAACTCCCAGGTCGGCTTCACCGGCGGTCAAGTCCTCTCCGGCCAGTGGGTGCGCGGAGGACAGGGCATCACCTGGAACTCCTCTGACAACGGCTCCGGGCTGCGAATGGAACGCCTGCGGATCGACGGCGGCCAGCGAGTCGAAAACAACTATGCCGGTCAGTGCAACCTGGGCAGCTCGCAGGTCAATGGCGAGTTCGCCAGGGTCTTCCAGCCTTGTCCGACCGGCGGACCCTACGGCCACTCCTATGGGCTGGACACCAGCTCCCTCTCTGATGGGACCCACACCGTCCAGGTCTGCGCGCAGGACTACGGTCAGTACGTCGGCCTCTACAGCTCCGGCTCGGAATCATGCGACCAGCGCACGATCCACACCGACAACACCGCGCCGGGCGCCCCGGCGGGGCTGGAAGTGACGAGCGCCAACCCCCAGCGCTACCTCCAGCACTTCGGCGCCCACTGGCAGCTGCCGCCCAATGCGGGCTCGCCGATCTCAAAGGTCCACTACAACATCGTCAATGCGGCGAACGAAGTCGTCGTGCCCGAGCAGACGGTCAGCGGCACGAACCTCTCGGCGCTCAGCAACATCGAAGGGCCGAGCAAAGCAGGCGACTACCGCCTGCGCTTGTGGCTCGAAGATGAAGTCGGGTTCCAGGGGCCGGCCGCCACTACGCAGATACCGCACGACACCACGCCACCCGCGGCTCCCCAGGAGCTCTCGGTGACCCCGCCGAGCACCAGCCGTGCGGCCGACGGCTTCGATCTGCGCTGGCGCGACGTGGCCGACGCCGGCTCGCCGATCACCAGCGCCCGCTACCAGATGCTGAACGCTGCGGGCACGGTCGTCGTGCCTACGCAGACGGTCGGTGGCGAGGGCGTACAGGCGGTCCAGAACCTCGAAACGCCCCAGCAGAGCGGCAACTACACCGTGCGCCTGTGGCTCGAAGACGAAGAGGGCAACGTCGGCGTGCCGGCAACCGCGCCGCTCGCCTACGAATGCTTGCGCTCCGACGTCAAGGACGGGACCGCTCTGAGCAGCGGCCTCGGCGCCAACGCAGTGGGCGAAGAAGTCGTGCAGCAGGGCCAGGGCTCGATCCTGCGCGGCAAGCTCGCCGGTGCCAGCGGTGGCGTCGCCGGCGCACCGATCTGCGTGTTCAGCCGCGTCCTCACCGACCGCCAGCGCGAATTCCTCGGCCTCGCGGTGAGCGGACCAGACGGCAGCTACCAGTTCGCGATCCCCGCTGGCGCCTCGCGCCAGCTCAGCGTGCGCTACCGCTCCGGCGATCGCGAAGTCGGCAGCGAGGCGACGATCCAGACCATCGTGCATCCGACCTTCAAGGCTGCGCGACCGCTCGTCCACAACGAGCACTTCGCCCGCTTCTCGGGCGAAATCCCCGGTCCGCACAACAACCAGGTCGTCGTCGTGCTTCAGGTGCGAAGCGGCAAGGGTTGGCGAGCCTTCCGCCGCTACCGGACCCGTGAAGACGGTCACTTCCTGATGCGCTACCGCTTTACCCGCACGACCTCGCGGACCCCCTACGTGATGCGGGCGCAGATCCGCGCCCAGGGTGGCTATCCCTACCTGCAGGGCAACTCGGACTCGCTGCTCCTGCACGTAGTGCCGTAGGACGTCGGGCGGGTCCGGCTCGGCCCAAGGTCGGACCCGCCCCGGCCTCATCCACACCCCCGCGATCCCAGCCTCGCTCGGCGAGGTCGCCTTGAGCCTGGCAGCGGACGGCTCCGCTACAAGGCCCCGCTGCGCGGGCCTCGCTGACGCGCCCTGCGCTTCGCTTGGGTTCCGCGGCGCCTTGACCGCTGCCGGACGGCTCGTCGACCTCACCAAGCGAGTCAAAGGAGGAACGATGAGTGCTTCATCCAATGGCAACGGACCGCTCAGGGCGATCACGCCAGGTCGCTTTACCAAGGCCAGCGTCCACAGCCCAGCCGGGCAGCTGGAGGCGCGGCTGAGCGAAGGCGGCAACTGGGAGTTGCGGATCAAGGCCGACGACGATCACAGCTGGCGCCTCGTCTGTCGGGGCGACATGAACAGCGGCACCCCGCTCGACGAACCCGTCGCCGCCCCGCGGGAGTCGATCAGGCTCGGGGCGCTGACGGTCGACCGGGCTGCCCGTTGCGCGATGGTCAATGGCGCCGCGGTGCAGCTGTCCAAGAAGGAGTTCGGGCTCCTCGTGATGCTGGCCTCCCAGCCCAACCGGGTCTTCACCAAGCCCGAGCTCTTGCGAGCCGTTTGGGGCTACCCGGCCGGTGCTCGCACCCGCACCCTCGACAGCCACGCCAGCCGCCTGAGGAGGAAGCTCCACTGCGCCGGCGCGCGGAATGTGGTCATCAACTCCTGGGGCGTCGGCTACCGCTTCTGGGAGGCCACCGACCTGCTGCCGGTGTCCGCCCCGGCGGCTGCGGCCTAGCGCCATGAGCGCCACAGCGATGCCAGCCCAGGCCGCCAACCAGGTCGAGTTGGGCCGCTACGAGACCCCGGCGGGCGAGCGCGTGTTGCTCGGCCGCCGGATCGAGGGCGTCGTCCACGTCTTCGACTGGCCCGCGGCAGGGCGAGGCCGCCGCTACTTCGTCGAGGCGGGCTTTGCCTCCAAGGCGGAGCTCGCCGTGCTCCTTGCCGACTACCGTCGCCAGGCCGCCCGCTGGGGAGCCTGCCCGATGAGTCGCGAGGTGATCTAGCCGCCCGGTGCGGCACCGACCCCTCCCGAGCGTCGCACGCCCTGCGGGCGTGCCCGCGGTCGGGGATCGGCCCCGCACCGGGCGGGGCCTCTCTGAAAGGACGGTCATGCCAGCCACGACTCCTGCTGCCCGCGAGCGCTCGCGGGCAAAGCGCGGCGCGCTTACTGGCGCCGCACTCAGCGATGAGGTCTTCGACTCCTCTCCCTCGCTGCTGCGACCGATGCGGGGCGCCAACGCCGTTGCCGGCCTCCAACAGTTCTTCACCCCACCGGAGGCCGCCAAGCTGATCGCCGCCGTCAACGGGCGCTCAAACTCCACCCTCGACCTGACCGCCGGCGATGGCTCGCTGCTGGCCGGGGTCGACCCCGGTGTTCGCTTCGGCATCGAGATCGACGCCGACCAGGTGGCGGCCGGCAGCTACGAGGCGATCCAGGGCGACGTGCAGATCGCCTATCCGTTGTTGCGGCTGCTGGGGGCCAGCTTTCCTCGCCTTGCCTGCAACCCACCGTTCGGCCTCGACTGGGACCTGAACGGCGAGAAGGTCAACTCGACGCTTGCGACCTGGCGGATGGCGACGGCGCTGCTCGCCCGCGACGGCGCCGGAGCCTTCATCGCCGGTCGCGACCGCTTCGCCCGCCTGGTGATGGGCCGCGCCGATGCTCGCGGCATCTACGCGATGGTCGAGTGCGAAGACCTCTTCGATCGCGTCGTCCTGCCCTGCGTGGTCGCCTTCTTCGTCGCGCCGGGCAACGTCCCGCGCCCGCGCGAGGGGGGACCGCTGCGTCTCAGCGCCGAGCGCCGCGAGCTGCCCGACCTCGCCGAGCGGCTTCTCGCCGAGCGAGAGCGCGTCGGCGCCCTGGTCGTCGACCGCTGGCGCTGCCCGCTCAGCGCCTCGCTCACCGAACGCTTCCAGGGCATCGCCAAGGAGCTGGAGCGACGCCGCCGCGACGCCGCCTCCCAGCGCCAGAGCCACGACCTGGCGCTGCGGGGCGGGCGCATTTCTGCGCGTCCCGCCCCCTTCGCCCGGCTCGCCCTTCAGGAGCGTCGCTTCCTTCGCAACGTCGAGCGCCTGAACAATCTGCCGAGCGCCTATTTTGCACTCAACCTGCGCGAATGGCGTCAGCTGTGCTCGTTCGCCGAGGAGGGCGTGCTGACGCTGGAGCCGGCGCTGGTCGAGGCCGTGAGTTCTGCGATCGCCGAGGCCGAGCGCGCCATCTGCCCCCTCTTCGAGGTCCGCCCGCAGCAGCGCCTCGCCTTCCTCGATGACCTCGACCAGATCCGCTGCATCTGCGCCGACCCCGAGCGGGGGTTCGAGGTCGGCGAGCGCTACCCGATCGAGACCTCCTCAGACGTCCAGATCACCCAGGCCGAACGTCCCCACCACAAGCGAAACGGCGATGTCGAAATCCGCCGCTACGAGCACGAGGCGAAGGTGCTGCGGGTCGAGATCGACAGCCACCTCTTCAACGAGTCCGCCGCCGATGTCGCCTACCTGCTGGAGCACTTCGAGCTGCCCGACCCCGGCGATCTCGCCTCTCGCTTCCCCGAGGAGGTCGAGTCCTCTCGCGAGACGCTGCGCGTCCTCGCTCGCCGCCACGACTTCGACTTCAAGACCTCCGAGGCCGAGGACTGGCAGCTCGAGGACTTGGCGCGCCTGGCGCTCAAGGGCTCGGGCCTGCTCTGCTGGGAGCAGGGCGGCGGCAAGAGCCTCGGCGGCGCGACCCTGATCCATGCCGCCTGGGAGCGCGGCGCCGCTCGCAAGGGCTTGATCGTCTGCCCTCAGGATTTGATCCTGCAGTGGAAGCGCGAGGTCAAGCGCTTCTACGGGGTCGAGCCCGAGCACATCACCACTCCCGCCCGCGCTCGCGCCGTCGCCCGCCACCTGCGCTCGGGCGGCACCGGCCTCTACATCACCCACTACGAGGTGCTCTCGCTGATCGGCCGCGTCGATGAGCCGTTGCCGGTTGAGGTGGTCAATGCACCCGCCGCCGAGCGCGAGGAGGCTGGGCGCACCGCGCTGACCAGCGAGGAGTTCTGCCCGCGCTGCCTCGCGTCTTATGACGCCGGCTGGCAGCGGCGCAGCGCCCACGTCTGCGACCGCTGCCACTACGTCCACAAGCGCCTGCGGGTGAAGACCGCCGGGCACTACCTCGCCCACGCCTTCGCCGACGGCGTGATCGTCGTTGACGAGGGCACGCTGGCGAAGGGCAACGAAAGCCTTCGCTCCAAGGCGATCCGGGGGTTGAGGGCGCGCCATCGCTACCTACTGACCGGCACCCCGATCTCAAACTACGTCAACGACGCCTTCTGGCTTTTGTGGTGGGCGCTCGGCAACGCCTCGCTGCGCTTCCCCTTCGACTACGAGGGCGGCCGGGCGAAGTTCGAGGCCGACTTCTGCGTGATCGAGTACTGGCGCAAGGACGGTCGCCGCGAGAGCCGCAAGGTGCTGCCGCAGGTCACCAACGTCTCGCGCCTGTGGCGGCTGCTCTCCGGCGCGATGGTGCGCCGCCGCAAGCAGCACATGGGCAAGCTGCCGCCGCGCACGACGCGCACGATCGCGGCGCCGATGGGCGAGGCGCAGTTGGCGCTCTACAAGTTCTGGCTCTCCGGCTCGAACTTCGAGCGTTACTTCGCCTGGAAGCACCCCGGCCACCCATTGCTGGAGGCGGGCCTGGTCGAGCGCTTCGCCGCCGGCCTGGGCCAGCTGACCAAGCTGGAGTACGCGACGACGCTGCCCGAGGCCGACCCCGACCGCAGCTGGGAGGGAGTGGCCGGCTTCGAGCACTCCAACTGGACGCCGAAGAACCTGAAGGTTCTCCAGGTCGCCTTGGAGCACGTTGAAGCTGGCGAGAAGGTCTTGATCGGCTCCGACCTGATCGAGACCGGGCGCTGGCTCTGCGAGCGGCTGAAGGAAAAGGGCGTCGAGGCTGCCCATATCGTCGAGGAGCGCTCGGGGCGGGCGGCGACTATGAACCCCCGCCGCCGCGCGCAGGCGATCGAGCGGTTCAAGACGGGCCGCACCCAGGTTCTCTGCTGCGGCATTCCCTCGATCCGGCTCGGCCATTCGCTGGAGGCCGCCTCCTGCGTGATCGCCACCGGCCTCGTCTTCAGCTACGAGATGTTCGACCAGTTCATCGCCCGCGCCTGGCGGCTGACCTCGCCGGGGCCGGTCTCCGTCTATGTCGCCCTCACCCTCGGTTCGATCGATCCTCGCAAGTGGGCGCTCCTCTGCCAGAAGGCCAAGGCCGCCGATCTCGCCCTCGACGGTCAGCTGGTCGACGAGCCCGAGCAGCCGATCTCCCGTGAGGAGTTCCTGCGCGAGCTGCGCAAACAGGGGGTGAAGCCCACCGGCGAGGAGGTCGCCGAGGCCGACATCGAGGCCGCCTGGGAGGCGACGGCGATGCTGGCCTCCATCGCGGCCCGGCCGCGGCTCGCCAGCGTCGACGGAGGTCGGGCACCCTCGGTCGACTGGCACCGAGTCGGGGTCGAGGAGCCCGAGCAGCTCGACCTCTTCGCCGCCGCCTGAGCCTCATGCCGGGCAGCCCCGTCGGGGAGAGGGGACGGGGCGTTGTGGGTCGACCGGGGTCGGCGGCGCTGCCGATCCATGTCGGCGGGTCGCTGTGAATTGGTCATGGCCTGACGCCTAGCAGACCTCCTCCGCCCGGCTGCGCCGGGCTCCCCCGGCCCGCTGTTCGGCTTTGCCATGACCAATTCACAGCCACACCGCAAGCCGACCCCAGGACAACTGAGCTACCTGAAAGACCTCGCGATGAGGACCGGACAGTCCTTCGCCTACCCACGCACGTTCGGCGAGGCCAGCGCCGCGATCAAGCGCCTCGAAGCGGCGAAGCGCACCAGCCGCGCCGACCGTCGCCGAGAGACCCGCCAGGTCCGTCGAGACATGGCCGAGCGCCGCGGCGACGCGGCCCGGGTCCGGCCCGAGGAGACGCGCGGTTGGGGCTCCAGCGCGAGCTGGTGATCGAAGTGGGCGGGGCCACGGCGCCGCCCGCCGGACACACACCCACATCAAGGGAAATGAATCCACATGACCGCGCAGATGAGCCTCCTGGCGCCCGCCGCCGATCAGCCGATCGAGGTGCCCATCTGCGGCTCGGTTCTCTACGCCGGCGCCAGCTCATGCGACTCGCGGCGCAAGCCGCTCTTCCCCCACCGCTACGTCCCGGCCATGCCCAGGGGGATCGAGGCCGAGAGCGATTGGCTGGCGGTGCTCAACTTCGCCGAGGGCGATTGCCGCTATGACCAGGCGCCCCGCGCCAGGTTCAAGGCGACGAAGCCGAGTCGAACCGGGTCGGGAAGCTGTGGGCCAGGCGCCCCGCGGCTCATGTCCCTCGCCCGCGGAATCGAAGTGAACGGCCGGCTGCTGGGCTGGGCGGTCGTTCTCGCCGCTCGCTCGGAGCAGCGCGAGGTGGAGCCGGAAGTCGCACGAGCTCGCGACCTTGCGCAGGCTTACCGCTATCTCGACTACTACGGTCGCGTCTACGCCGAGCCCGCCGACGGCGATGAGTGGAGCCCGGTTCCGCTGATGCTCCGGCTCGCCGCCGAAGCGCGCGAGCTGGGCGGCGACCCGACGCTGCTGGAGCCGCGCTCGGACTACATGCGAGAGGCGCTGAGTCGATGAGGGCCCCGGCCAGCGAGTCGCGATCGGCGGCGAGGGCGTTGATTGCCACTCCGACCTCCAGAGGCGGCCCGGAATCCTCGCTTCCAGGCTGGCACGCGCCGTCCCCGCTGCAACCCCCACAAGGGGGGTTCCCCTCCGCCTTCGGCTCCGGTTCCGCGGGGCCGGTCGCGCGCCCTACCTGGGCTCGTCATCCGATCCACCTCAAAAGGAGGCCAAAATGTCAGACATCAACTCCGTCAACTTCACCGCGAGGTTGACCAAGGACCCCGAGCTGCGGAGTACCCGCAGTGAGCACTCCGTCACCACCCTGCGGGTCGCGATCCAGCGACCGAAGTCCAGGGACGGCGAGGACCGCGGCGCAGTCTTCTACAGCGTCGAGGTTTGGAACGGAGCAGCCGAGAACTGCGTCCGCTACCTCTCGAAGGGAAGCCGGATCGCGGTCAACGGGCGCCTGGACCACGACCAGTGGAAGGACGAGCACGACGTTCCGCACGAGCGCAGCTACGTGGTCGCCCACCAGGTGACCTTCCTCGACCCGCCGCCGAAGGCCGAGGACAACGGAGCCTCCGCCAGCAACGGCACGCCGGCAACCGACGAGGCTCCCGCGGAGCCCGAGCCGGCCGCGGCGGCAGCGCAGGGCGAGGACGACATTCCGTTCTGAGCCCGAGGGGGCGGTCCCGAGCCAGGGGCCGCCCCTTTTCTCGTTCCCTCGGTGCTCGATCTCGCCGCCTCTGAGGAGGCGGCCCAGTTGGTTGGGAAGCCAGCTGCACAACCACCCGCCAGGCGTAGCCCACGGGGGCGCGCGGCGCAAGGGGCTTCGCCCCTTCCCCTCCGAACGGATGGTCGAGCGGGCCGCTCATCGTCATGGCCTTCGCCTCCAAGGTCAGGTGAGCGGCCCGCCCGACCATCCGTCCTGCGGTGCGCAGCGCCCCCCCGCGGGCTTTTTCGCAGGCAGTTGTGCAGCGAGGCCCCGCGGGGGCGGAAAAGGAGCGATGCGATGAGCGAGTTCAAGGTGCAGGGCACGATCAGCAGGGAGCCGCGGTTGGCTCGCACGACCGAGGGAGTCGCCGTGTCGGGCTTTCACCTGGTCGAGGACGACTCCGAGGCGGTCGCCTCGAACCCGCTGCGCCTCGACGTGATCGCGAGCGGCGCCCTCGCGTCGCGGTGCGCGGAGCGCTTCGAGCGCGGCTCGCGCGTAGAGGTCCGCGGTGCCCTCGGCCGGCGCGAGATGCGCCACGGCAGCTTCAGCTACCCGGTCTTCACGGTGATCGCCACGGCGATCACCGCTCTCGATCCCCGGCGCGAGGAGCCGCCGATGGCGCGCGTCGTCCACTGCATGCAGGACCCCTACGACTTCTACATCGGTCGTGGCCGCTGCCCCCACACCGACGAGCCGGGGGAGTGGGGCAACCGCTACACCCATCGCCCGAGCAAGGTTCCGGGCGTGATCGTCGTCGGCTCAGCCCCCGAGGCGGTCGACCTTCACAAGCGCTGGCTGTGGGGAGAGATCAAGGCGGGCAGGATCGGCTTGGAGAAGCTGGCGAGCTTGCACGGCGCGACCCTTGGCTGTTGGTGCAACGGGATCTGCCACGGTCCGACCCTCGCCGCCGCGGCGGCCTGGGCGCACCGCGAACTCGCGGCGACGCTCTGAGCGCCGCCCTCGCGCCCCTTGCCCGGCGGGGGGCATACTTTCCGCCGCCGCTTCCTTAACCCCTCGACCATCAAAGCGCCCCCGCGCTGGTTGCACAGCCGGGGGCATGGCACAGGAAAGAGGTCTTCCCATGCACGACGACGATAGCCCGCGCTCGCGGGCTTTGCCCGGCAAGCAGGACGAGAAGGTCGAACGCGCCGTTCTCTTCGAGGTGTTCGACGAGAGCCCCGATCAGCTTGCCATCACGGAGCTGGTCCGCCGTGTCGCCGACGACCCTGAGGACACCGAGGAAAGAGAGAAGGTGCTGCGCGCGGTCCGCGAGCTGGCAGCCGCTGGTGTCTTGCAGCGCAGCGAGGCGGTCTCGGCAACTCCAGCCGCGCTTCGCGTCAACGCCCTGCTTGGTGAAACCTGCTGAGCGACAACCCGCCCGCGCTTGGCGTCACAGCGCGGGCGGGTTGTTTCTTCCCTCCCCGGTCCGCAGAGTTGACCCGGCTTCTCCGGCCGGGCGTGGCGGCAGGCGGCGCTGCCAGCTCGCGCCCACACGATCAGCCTTCGAGCTTCGATCGCCCCGCAACTCCTCAGCACGACGACCATCCCCCACGCAGCATCACCGCAGCACCGCTTCTCGCTGACGCATCAGCTTCTTGCTGACGCCCCGACAGCACCCCGACTCGGACCCGATCCTGCCGTCCGCCTGAGCCTCCCCCAGAGACCAGCCCCGACAGCCGACACATTATGCACCCGAACAGGTGTTCGATAAATCGGACGGGGCGAAGCGGCCCTGCGGCGGACATCAACACCCGCAATGGTCGGCGTCACCAAGATCCAGCGAGCCAACGCGGGCTACTGGCTGGCGGCCGTGGCCCAGGGCGGCGATGACTACTACACCAAGCCCGGCGAGGCGGCGGGAGAGTGGGTCGGCGAGCTCGCCGAGGAGATGGGGCTCTCGGGCGAGGTCAGCCCCGAGGGCTACGGCGCGATCCTCGAGGGGCGCGACCCCACAAGCGGTGCCCAGCTCCTGCAGCGTCCCGCCACCCGCGTCTACACCCGCCCCGACGGCAGCCAGCGCCGGGCCGAACCGGTGCTCGGCTACGACGTCCGCTTCTCCGCGCCCAAGTCGGTCTCGCTGATCTACGCGCTCGGCGACGAGCAGACCCGCGAGCGGGTTCTCGGCATCGTGGGCGAAGCGGTTCGAGCTGGCATCGCCCACCTGGAGGCCGAGGCTTGTCTCGTGCAGCGCGGCAAGGGCGGCAAGACGATCGAGCGCGGCGAAGGCTTCGTCGGCATGGCCTTTCGCCACCGGATGTCGAGGGCCGGCGATCCCGCACTGCACGTCCACGTCGTCGTTTCCAACCTGACCCGCGCGCGCAGCGACGGCAAATGGCTCACCCTTGCCAGCCCGCGCGGTCGCTCGCCGCTTTGGCCTCACGGCAAGTCGGCGGGGGTCGTCTTCCAGGCGGCGCTGCGGGCCGGCTTCCTGCGCGAGTTCGGCCTGGAGTTCGAGGCCGTCACCAACGGCTACGCCGACCTGCGCGGGGTCCCGCGCGAGGCGATCGAGGCGCTCAGCACCCGTTCGCGCGAGATCGCCAGCTGGCTTGAGAAGCACGGGGTCTCCAGCGTCGAGGCCGCCCAGACCGCCGCCTACCGCACCCGCGACGCTAAGGACTACGGCGTCGACGTCGACCAGCGGCGCTCGGAATGGACCCGGCAGCTTGAGCCCCACGGCCTGACCCCGGCGGGCGTGGGGGAGATGGTGCGCTCCGCCCGCCCGCGCGAGCCGGAAAGGCTCACCCCGGCCCACATCGATGCCGCCCTGGCGAAGCTGGAGCAGACCAGCTCCCACTTCGATCGCCGCGCCGTGCTCTGGGCGCTGGCCGACCAGCTGCCAGAGGGGGCCGACCTGTCGAGCCTGACCACGGCCGTCGATCGCCTGCTCGCCTCCGACCACGTGATCTGCGTGCATGCCTCACGCGACCTCCTCGACCAGCCCCACTACACCACCCCGCGCCTGGCCGAGCTGGAGCGGCGCTTCATCGAGAGCGCCCTCGGCGGCGCCGGCGCGGCCGTCTCGGTCGTCGATCGCCCAGCCGTCGAGGCCGCGCTCGCCCGCCACCCCTACCTCGGGACCGACCAGCGCGAGATGGTGCTGCGGCTGACCACCGCTGGCGAGCAGGTCGTCCCCGTCGCCGCCTGGCCGGGGACCGGCAAGACGACGGCGCTTGCGGCGGCGCGCGAAGCCTGGGAGGAGGCCGGCTTCGAGGTCATGGGCGTCGCCACCGCCCGCACCGCGTCAGGCGAGCTGACCGACGCCGGGGTGCCGGCGACCTCGATCCGCGCCCTGCTGAACCGCGCGGAGGAATGGGAGGCCGACGGGCTCGGGCTTCGCCGGGGCACGGTGATCGTCGTCGATGAGGCAAGTACGACCTCGACCATCGACCTGGAGGCGCTGCGCTCGCTGATCGCGGCCCGCGAGGGGAAGCTGGTGGTGATCGGCGACCCGCGCCAGATCGGCGCGATCGGGCCGGGCGGCCTCTACGCGCACCTGACCCGGGTCCTCGAGCCGATCAAGCTGGAGACGATCCGCCGCCAGCGCCGCGAGCCCGACCGCGAGCTCGTCGCCCTCGTCCACGAGGGCCGCGGCTCTGAGGCGCTTGACCTGCTGCGCACCCAGAGCCGGCTGATTGTCGGCGACGATTTGCCGAGCACGCTTCACGGCCTGCTCGCCGACTGGCATCGCGACTTTGCCTCCGGCGCCGACGCCGTGATGATCGCCCGCCGCAACCGCGACGTCGACTTCCTAAACGAAGGCGCGCGGGCGCTGCGCGGCGCCGAAGGAAAGCTGGGCGGTGCCGAGGTGCTGGTGGGCGAGGCTCCCTTCGCGGTCGGCGACCGGGTGCAGACGCGAATCAACATGGCGGGCGTGGACAACCGCGAGCGCTGGGACATGATCGCGGTCGACGCGGCGGCACGCACCGTCAGCCTGCGCCGGGTCGGTGGCGATGAGCGAACGGTGACGCTCGGCCCCGGCTACCTCGACCGCCGCACGCTCGACGGTGCGCCGGCCCTGCAGCACGCCTACGCGGTGACGAAGTTCGGCTCCCAGGCTCAAACCTACGATCGGGCCTACCCGTTGCTCGACGCCACCTCGGGCCTGGAGAACGAGCTGGTCGCGATCAGCCGCGGCCGCGAGGTCGCAAACGTCTACGCCGTTGCCTCCTCGGAGCTGATCGATCCCGAGCTTGGGCCCGGCCGCCGCGAGGTCTCAGATGAGTTGCACGACATCCGCGCCTCGATCGAGCGCGAGGGTGCCGACTACGCGGCGGCCGAGGTCTCGCTGCGCCACAAGGTCGAGTCGATGCCTGGAGTCGAGCTGGCCGAGCGCCGCTCCGTGCTTGCGAACGAGGGGCGCTCTGCCGATCCCGAGCTGGCGCACCGCGACCGCCTCGATCGCGCTATCGCACAGGCCGAGGCGGCCGTGAAGCGACTGAGCGGGGAGCGCAAGGCGATCGAGGCGATGAGCAAGCCGGCGCCGGGCGAGCTTGCCTGGGCACGGGCCGCTGAGGCAAATGCCGCCCAGTCGCTGGGCCGCCGCCGTGCCGAGCGCGAGGCGCTGCCGCCAGCGTCGGCGCGAACGGAGGAAGTAAAGCCGAGCGAGCCGCAGCGGCGCCTGGAGGCGATCCTGGTCGAGGAGCGGATCGCCAACCTCTCCCGCCGCGAAGTCGCCGCCGGGCGCCTCGACGCCAACGAGATCATCTACAAGACGCTCGGCCCCTTCCCGGCAGGCGAGCCGGCCAAGGCGCTTGCCTGGGGACGCGGCGCCAACGCGATTGCCCTCTACCGCCAGCGCCACGGCGTCCGCGACCCCGATCGTGCCCTTGGACGCCAGCCACGCAGCGCCACGGCGCGAGCTGAGCGAGCCCGCGCGCGTCGCACGATCGAAGCCGCCCGGCAGCGACTTGGGCGAGCGCGGGATCGAAGCGCGCAGCGCCAAGCAGCAAAGGGGATCTCGATCGGGCGTTAAATGCCCGACCCGGATCGCCTTCTCGGGTGCTCAGCTACGCGCCGCGACTCCTGCTGTGATCTCGGGGGCGTGGACGGCTCTCGCCCTGTGGTTCCTGGCTTCCGAAGAACTCCTGCAGGTCCGCCTCGGTGTCGGATAGGGACTGCGGCTGCTCGGGCGGAACCTCTGGCGACTGCTCGGTGGACGGAGCGTCGTCGGGTTTGTCGTCAGGCACCTTGATCCCCCTCCTGAACTTCGCCGCTGTCGGGCTCGGTATCGGAGAGCGGCTCATCGCCACCCCCGTTACGGCTCTTCAACACTTCGACCAGCTCGGCCTCGGTGTCGGCGAGGAACTCCTCTTCATTCTTTGGATCTGGCGTGATCTCAGTCATCACTCTCAGGCTTCCCGATGATCTCCGCAAGCTTCTCGCCGAGATCCTTGTCGTGGTTGGAAAGGGACCTGCCCTCCTGGTGGAGCTCTGCCTGGGTATCGGAGAGGGGTTGATCCTCCTCGGTAGAGCCCTGCGGTGGTGTGGTCGTCTCGTCGTCGTGTCTCACAGACGGTCTGCCGCAAGTGTAACGGCGACTGCCACGGTCAGCAGAAGGCCGATGAGGAACAGGATCGCCGCAATCTTGAGCCAGAATGCCTTGGTCCCGTTGACCTCCTCGTAGCGCACGACCGCGGGACGAATTGACTTGAGGGTGCGGAACTGGATCTCTGGGGGAGGCTGGGTTACGAAGCGCCGATCGTCGATGTAATGGCCGATCTCACTTGCCGGAATTGCGTAGTGCCGAACCGGAATCAGGACGAAGACGACACTGAGCATGATCGTAAGCGAGAGGGTGCCGACGGAGCCGAAGTAGAAGATGGCGGCGAGAAGCTGGTCGCAACCATCCAGGTGACCCAAGGCGGCGCGAGCGAGTGGCGCGCCGAGCGCGACGGCTGCGCCAGCAAACCCGGCGATTTGGGCAGCCCGGATCTGCAACGACTCGGCTCGGCGCTGCTGATCCTCAAGCATGCCAAGAGCGTTGCCGGTGATCCAGTCGACCGACTCGGGCTTGGTGTTGTCGGGGAGCGGGCTAATCGCGTTACTCCAAGTCAGCCAAGTCTTAACGCAGCGACGGACGCTCGACCACCTCGTGGCAGATCGTTCGCCGACTTCGCGGACGTCAGGGGCGACAGAAGGGTGAAGAGTTGGCGGCGGGCGCGTGTCGGCGCCCGGGCGGCCTGGGTGGCGGGCGGCCGAATTGTCGCACGCAGAGCGTGCGGTTCGGCCGCGCATGGCCACCCAGCCCACCGGGTCTTCGCCGCGCAACGCGAATGAGCAGGCTCAACTGCTGGCACGCTTGCTGGAGCGCCACGCGGCGCTGTTGCTCTCCGACGCCCGACGGCACTCGCGCAGCTCTCAAGACGCCGAGGACGCGATGCAGGACGCCCACATCCAGTTCCTGCGGAAATACCACGGCCCTTCGGACCTGACGGACGCTCTGCGCTGGATGCGGGTGGTGACGAAGCGCTGCGCCTGGGCCATCGGCAAGAAGGCCCGTCGCGAGGCCGGTCGCCGCGCAGTGTCGACAGCGCGCCCCGATGGGACAGAGCCCGAGGAGCCGGTGGCGCCCTGCGAGAGACGCGGGCCGGCCGAGGAGGTCGAATTGCGGGTCGAGCTGCGACAACGCACCGCGCAGTTCGCGACGCTGAAGCGCGACGAGCGGATCGCCCTCGCCTTGGTCGCCCTCGGTTACTCCTACGTGGAGATCCGGGCGCGCTTTGGCTGGTCTCACGCAAAGGTCAACCGCTGCGTCGCCGAGGGTCGCGCGGCCTTGCGGGCAACGCATAGCCCTTAGTTGGTCCCAAGGGGACGGCCGTACTCGACAAGGTCGATTGCGGTGACCGTTCCCAACTGCTGGAGCCGCGTGTAGAGGTGGGTGAGAAAAAACATGAGACCGGCGTCGGGATCACTGATCGTCAACTCCGGCGAAGCGGCTCCGTAAGAAACCTCGAACGCACCGCTCTCAGCCGTGGCGCCCAGGTCGAGCCTTCCTTGCGGATTCGCATCAGCCAGTGCCGTTACCAGGGAATCGCCCAAGGGCGACGACCAGCTACTCCGCCTGGCAAGAACCCCGGCGAGAATCTCAAACGGCTCACGCGGAGAGAACTCGCCCCCAGCATGAACGATTGGCACGCTCGTCCGTCGAAGAGCACGCACCGACGCAGCCTTCTCGGCTGCGTACAAGACGTAGTCGCGAGTGAGTTCTGGCTTGACCTCGAAAACCGCGTACACGCTCTCGGCGGGGATATATCGGTTGTCGGCGTGCTCAAAAAGCAGTGGACAAAAGTGGGCGTCGTGAATGACTAGATCTATTTGGTCGCTCGTCGCTCCATCGGCGTCAACGACGAAGGCGCTGGAGACTGCGTAGCGCCCTGGCAGGAAGCCTTTGCCGTCGTGCCTCCCGTTGAGGACGGCGTGCCAGTTCAGCTCACCGACATCGCCCTTGGCACCGGGGTGAGAGAAAACGTCCGCAGCATCGAGCTGGGCCGCGAGCATCGCTTGCTTCTGCATCAATAGTTCTCGTAGATCGACGGCCATATTGACGCGAGCAACCGTAGATCAACCCTCAGACGATGGACTCTCGCTGCGTTGAAGCTCGAGAAGCCAAGGCCAGAGTTTCGGTTGCTCCCAGTCGCCGTCATCGCCAGGGACCACGATGATTGAGACGAAGACCTCAAACTCCAGATCGGAGGCGCTGAGCAGCCGAATGTAGGTCACCAAATCACTCGCGCTCGGTTCTCGTTCGCCGCGCGGGTGGGTGTGCCACTCTCCTACCCAGACGGCCCGAGTCCTTCTCCAGGCCTCGGAGGCAAGGTCTCGAGCATGGGGAAGGTCGCGCAAGAAATAGTCAGGGCGGCGATCGGCTCGTGGCCCAGCGTCGCCGGCTATCTCGATAAAAACCACGCCGTCCTTCGTGGGGCCGCGGCCAAGCAGGATTCCCCCCGTCTCACGGCCGTCTTCGGACTCGGGCGCAAGTTGAGAAATCCTGTCGCGAACTTGCGGCGCGATTTCAACGATGCGATCGGGCACGCGTCTCGATGATTCCGTATCAGGGACGGTTTCCGCAGGTAGGGCAATCGTCGCGTGGTGCAGGTAGACAGCGCCAACGCAGCTCACTGGCAAACTCGATGTCGAATGGAGGTGCCATGCCGGGCTTGGGCTGGAGTCCAATGATCGCGTGATCTCCCGGTAGGCGCTGATCGCGGCGGCCAAGATCCTCCAACATGGTCGAGATCGTTGCCTTGGCAGCGAGTTGGCCGACCAAGCCGAGATCACCTCCAACCGCAGTCATAGGAAGGTGGCGCGTCCCTTCTCCGTAACCGCGGTCCAGGCCAGACTCTGGATTCATGCTGCCGCCTTCGACGAGCTCAGCACGCGCGCAGAGCAGGCAGCCGGTCCGCGGCGGGCGAGTTCGCAAAACCTCGCCAAACGCGCCGTCGGCTAGCACACAAGCGAAGATGCCTGCCTTGCCGGCACGACGGATGAGGTGGTTAGCGGCCCGGCGAGAATCAACCCCGTCGCTGCTGACAATGACCGCGTCGACCTCTCGAAGCATCGGCCGAACGAAATCAGCGTCGTAGATCACATCGAGCGTCAAGGCCTCAACCTCGATTTCTGGATCTCGCTCTCTCAGTAGCTCAGACAGAGCGATGACCTTGTGGCGCCCGAGATGTTTGGGGTGCACTCGATGCCGAGCGAAATTGTGGGACTGTAGGCGGTCGGGGTCAACAAGCTTCACTTGTCGGATTCCGTACGCAGCCAAGCCCTCGGCGGCAGCGCTACCGATGCTGCCTGCACCAATCAAAGCGATCGTCTTGGCGGCAAGCTCCTCGACGGGCCATGCGCCGTGCAGCGGCGCGAGCAGATCGAACTTCTCCTCTGCGACCTCAACCGGAATCATCTCAGCGGAGTTGCCATCCGGTTCAAGACGCCAAGCCGCAAAGTGTGGCTGCTCGATCTCGGGGAGTGTCGCCACGGTAATTGCAAGCGTGTACGCGCCGTGAGCTGGGTTGATCCAGTCGCCGTTGACAACATGGCCACGAAACGCGTCGAGGCGCATTGCCGCCACCCGACGGGCAGCTTCCACTCCAAAGAGATGAAGCTCTGGATCGACCCGAAACCACAGGCCCGTCTCGGGGATCGTCGAGGCATGGCTGAGGTAGTGCCGGGCCGGAACTTCCGAGAGTCCCTGAACTCGCGTACCTTCGCGGCCTGCTCGAAAACCATCCACAACTGCTAGTTCCTCAACCTCATCCCACTTGATATCAAGTGAGCCTGAGTTCTTCCCGCTGGCGGCAATGCGGTCGGCGTATAGCCTCGGGAGGACGGCGGCCGGCAGTTTCATGCAGCGTGCTTTGCGAGCACCTGATCGAGAGAGGTGTCCTCGAAAATCCCCCTCTCCGTCATTTGCTCGATCTCGTCAGCCTCAAGAAGTAGGTACTCAATGAACCAGCCCGACGCCTTGCGGACCAAGTCGGCGGCCGTGTCTGTCAACTGCCAATTGTCAGCCGCTTGCATCAAACACAGCGAGCCATTGCCATTTACGTGCCAGCGATTGAGCGTACGCCGATCTAGCGGTACATCGGGGTTAATCGGAAACAATGCGGCAGGCACGGCAGGAAACGCCTCCGGATAGATAACGCTTAGCTCCAGCCGCCTTCCACTCAGCAACTCATCGACGCCTACTGGCTTGGGTCGATCGGCTGACCATTGCGGTGCGTACCCAGTCCAACCATAAGCCTGACGTGTGCCCCTCCAAACAAGATCCTCGCGCCATGTCAAGTCCGGAACGTACTCGGCCATCGCGGCCTTCTCTCGGTCAAGGACGCCGGCCTCGGCCTCTACCCAGCTCTCAGGTGTCCGATCCGGCACACCCTATCCCTGAGGCGCATCGGTGACGGGCCGCGGGCGCCTGACGCCTATCTGCCCAATACCAGCGCCAGCGCCAATTCCCGTTCCGATGTTGAAGAGTCCGTCACTCTCGTTGTCTTCAGGACAACCCCCGTCCGGCTCGGGGAAGTCGTTGCCGAAAACCTTGCGCCATAGACAGGCAGCACGGTCGGTTTCGCCTGCGTCCTGGGCGTTGACTGCGTGCCAGGCGTAGCTGGCCGCCTCGTCAAGCGCCTTGCGTGCCACGTCGCGATCTAGGTCAGGTTGAATCTCCCCGCACAAGCCGGCCGGGTCTTCAATGGGCTGATCTACCGCATTGACCGCGGCCTGGAAAAAACGCTGAAGTGCACGCGGGCGGTTCGTCTCGGTGGGCAAGCTTTTCAGCGCAAGCACCTCGACGGTGAGGGACTTCATCTCCTTGCACTGGCAGTCGTTCCAAAACTTGAGAATCCGCACGAGCGGGCGGAAGAAATTCCAGGCCTGTTGACGTTTTCGGACTTCCTCGATCAGATACTCGGGATGGGTGCGGATCCAGTCCTTGCTCTTCTTCTCAGGGACCAACAGCTCGCCGCCGGGCTGACGCAGTGCCGGCATGGCATCGACAGTAAAGGCATCATCCTTCTCCGGGTCGTCGAGCCAGCACTTGACCGAATGGTTGCGGGGTTTTGCCAGCCAGACCTCTTCGGCAACTGTGCCGTCATTGGTGCCGAGTAGATCCTTGATCCTGCCTTGCAGGTAGTCGAGGGCGTCTGCAGCGCTCTGACCGGGCTGGCCCCATTCCGGGTGATCCTCAGCGCTGAAGACGACAATTACATCCACATCGTTGATCGGTTCCCGCTGGGTGCTGCGCGCGAGCGAGCCGGAAGCAACGAATTCTGCGACATCGTCCTCTGGACTGAACGCTGCGTCAAAGAGATCGCGGCGTCGACGCGCCTCGGCTACATGCTCGGGGTTGGCATCGGCGGTTTCTTGCAGCGTGTTGAAGGCGGCGTTGATGTCCATGATCGGGTCTTAGCTCTTGATGGCGAATAGCTCAACGTATCGAGAGAGGCAGACGGAAGAGATGGGTCAACGCGGTCTCCCTGCATTTCCGAGAGCAACGGATCCGACGAGGTGCCGCCTGCCGTCGGCCTCAAGCTCGATACTTCCCAGGGAATGGCACGGCAATCGGAGCTTTCGCGGGGGCCGCTCTTCGAGCCTCAGGTTCACCGCCAATACGTCGCGGAGATGCGTGGACGGAGTATCCCGCAGGAGGCAGCGCGAGCCGAGGCACTGCGCGAATGGGTCGATGCACTGGGGGCCGCCGGCAAGGTCAACAGTAGGACCAAGGAGACAAGCTTGGAGCAGCTCTTCAACCAGAAGGTGCTGGGTGAGACGCTCGGCTATTCGCTCTACCCTGGCGCACAGGCGAGTGCTTGGCCGAAGGCGCCTACGGCTGTCACCGGCATCGCAGGAGAGCCCGACGTGCTTCTTGGCTCCTTCGTGCCGGGTGAAGAGCCCAGGTTCCTTGCTGCTCTGGAGTTGAAGATCCCCAACACCGACCTTGATGCTCCGCAGGCCGGGCGCACGCCGCCGTTGTCCCCGGTGCAGCAAGCATTCCAGTACGGCGAGCAGGTGCTCGGCGTTCGCTGGGTTCTTATCTCGGACATGCAGATCATCCGCCTGTACTCCGTCGAGTCGCCGCACGAGTCCGTTACATTCGACCTGCGCCGCTGCGCAGCCGGTGGCGGCGCAAATCCAGAGTTCCGTGAGCTTTACTGGTTCCTATCGCGCGAGTGCCTCGTTGAGCGTGGGGATGAGTCGCCAGTCTCACTGTTGTTGTCAAAGTCGGTTTCTCGCCAGCTGGAGATAAAGGACAGCTTCTACGATGTCTACTACCAGATCCGCGTCGATCTACTCGATGCGGTTGAGGAAGCCTCCGAAAGGCTGCCCGAGCTTCCGTCGCGCAGCGAGGTTCTGGGTGCGACGCAACGCCTGCTGGACCGGATGCTTTTTCTCTACTACTGCGAGGACAATCCGGAGCGCCTCATCCCCTCCGACACTGTCAAGAGTTTCACCGAGGGAGCCCGTCGGCGTCCTGGCGCGAGCACCTGCAAGGTGTACACCGACCTCAAGGCGCTGTTCCGCGAAATTGACGAAGGCAGCCCTCCGTCCGCTGAGGTGCGGCTGGCCAGCTACAACGGCGAGCTGTTCAAGCCCGATCCCATCATCGACGTCATTGACCTACCGGACGAGCTGCACGACAAGCTCTATCCGTTGAAGATTGGCGATGACCTCCGCCACGTACAGGGCGTATGGGGGCTGTATGCGTTCGACTTTTGGCGTGAGCTAAACGAGCATCTGCTGGGACATATTTTCGAGCAGTCCCTTTCAGACATGCAGGCACTCGCCGAGGGCCAGGCACTTTCCCCCGATCGTTTGCGCCAGCGCAAGCAACACGGCATTTACTACACGTCCGAGTTGCTCTCCGACTACCTTACGAGCCAGGCGCTGGATGCCCTGTTGCGTGAAACCGAGCAGGACATATCTGATGAGAGCGCAGACATCGGAGGTGTATTGGAGGCTCGCCAGCAGCGCCTCGGGGAGTTGCGCATTGTGGACATGGCCTGTGGCTCCGGGGCCTTCCTCGTATCCAGCTATCAGGCGATGCTAGAGGAGTTCTGGAGCATCCGCGACGGCCTCGACGCCATGCAGTCCTCGCAAGCAAACTTGCTCAGTCTCGGGCAGAGCCTCACCCAGGCGAAACTCCTACGCGACACCCTCTACGGTGCCGATCTGCTCCCGCAGGCAGTTGAGATTGCCAAGCTCGCGCTTTGGCTACGCTCGGCGCGAAAGAACGAGAAGGTCGCGGACCTTTCCGCCAACCTTGTATCCGTGGATAGTCTGATGGTGGACCGGGTGCTTGGTGAGATGGACGCGAAGTTGGGCACCTTCGATCTCGTGGTTGGCAATCCTCCGTGGGGCGGCGACATTGCTTCGGATGTCTACGCGGCGTGTTGCCAGAAACTCGGAGTAGACCCAGAGCCGCGGTGGGATAGTTGGGAGCTATTCGTCGCCTTCGGGCTTGCGCTGCTGCGCCCCGGTGGCCGCCTAGCGTTCGTCCTTCCGGACACTATTTTCTCGCCCGAGAAGGAGCGTACTCGGCGGCTCATCCTTGAGTCTGGCGCCATCGAGTACTTCCACAACCTAGGTACCGATTGGTTCGAGAAGGTTCGCATGGGGACGACCGTCATTCAGGTCCGCCGAGACTCAGTACCGATCGGCCACACTTTCAAAGCGCTCCTGCTCTCCGGCGAGGGACGCCGGCAAGCGAAAGATGGCAAGCTTCCGCTCTCACAGCTAGTCGCGAAGTTCGGCCGTGATATTCCGCAGGATCGCTGCCTTGCGTCGCCCACGGCTGAGATCGAGGTCTTCCGCTCGGCCCGTGACGACGCGCTCATTGACGCAATGGTCGACAACAGCCACGGCCTCGCCGAGCTGTGTGATCGGGGACGAGGCGAGGAGATCAACAAGGCGGGGGTTCTGTGGGTTTGCCCCAGTTGTTTGACAGCAACCGTGCCTGGCACCAAGCGCAAGCGCGATCCGCGTCAGCCCAACGGGCCACGATACAACCCAAAGGTGTGCTCAGGCTGTGAACTGGAGCTCACCGAGGACAACGTTGGCCGCGAGAAGCTTGTCCAACTGAAGGGGCAAGCTGGACCGGACACGGTGACCGCACTTTTTATCGATGGCGATGACATATCAAGACGATATGTGACCATCACGCCGAAGAAGGAGTTGCGGTTGGAATTCAAGGGATTCGAGTTCAAGCCCGCTGCCAACTACGTGGCACCAAAGCTGCTAATCCGCCAAGCAGGTGTGGGGTTGCTCGCAACGCTTGACAGCTCAAGCTCCCGTGTCCCGCAGTCGGTCTACTGGTATCGACTCAAATCGGAGTATGCAGAAGCTGGGTATACGCATGAGTTTCTGCTCGGGGCTCTGTTGTCACGGACGATGGCCTACTACGTTTTCAAGCGGTTCAGCGAGGTTGATCCTGCGCGGGCACATGCCAAGGTCACCCATAAGCGCCTGAGCAATTTTCCGATCCCCAAAGTTGACTTCTCAGATCGTGCCCAGCGCAAGCTTCACAACGATGTCACCGCGGCCGTCACCAAGTTGCTGTGCGGCGAAGCTCAAGTTGGGGGGCCGGAGGATATGGCCATTGACGTTGCTCTCCGGCAGCTCTGGGGCCTGAGCCCCGACGATGGCCTCTATATCAACTTGGAGCTTGCGCGACTCCCCGAAGGCCAGGTCATCCGTGATCTGTTTCCAAAAGGTGTGCCGAAGCAGATCCTCGCCGCCACCGACGTGTCAACCCAAGACGAGTTGGCGGTTTCCGTATCGGTTACTACTCCGGGCCAGTAAACATCCGACAGGGTTGGTAGGTTGGATATGTGAGATCGCGGGATGCCAGACGCTTGCCGCAGGCCGCTCAGGAGGAGTTGCGGCGGCGTGCGGTGGCAATGGTCGGTGAGGGTCGCTCCCAGACTGAGGTCGCGGGTCTCTTGGACATCTCGCGCCAGTCGGTGAGCGAGTGGGTACGGGCGCATCGGCTGGGAGGCGATGAGGCCCTGGCGGCCGGCCGGCGCGGCCGGCGACCGGGTGAGAAGACGGCGCTTGAGCCCTGGCAGCAGGCGCAAATCGCCAAGGCGATCCGCGACAAGAACCCCGACCAGCTGCGGCTGCCGGGGTTCCTCTGGACGCGGGCGCTGGTCTGTGAGCTGATCGACCGCCGCTTCGGCGTCAGGGTCGCGGAGAAGACCGCGGGGCGCTACCTGCGCGCCTGGGGTTTCAGCCCACAGAAGCCAGCGCGCCGTGCGCTTGAGCAGAACCCAGAGCTGATAGCACGCTGGCTGGAGGAGCGCTACCCGGAGATCGAGCAGCGCGCTCGCCGCGAGCGGGCGAGGATCCTGTGGGCGGATGAGATGGGGCTGCGCTCCGACCACAACGCGGGGCGCTCATGGTCGCCGGTCGGGCAGACCCCGATCGTCGAGGGTACGGGCCAGCGCTTCGGCGCCAACGTGATCTCGGCGATCTCCAACAAGGGTCACTTGCAATTCCGGGTCTTCAAGCAGCGCTTCACCACGCCGGTGTTCATCGACTTCCTCGGCCGCCTGGTCCGCCATGCCGACGGCCAGAAAGTGATCCTGATCCTCGACGGGCATCCGGTCCACCGCGCGAAGAAGGTTCGCCGCTGGGTCGAGACGCATGCCGATGAGATTGAGCTTCAGTTCCTGCCCGGCTACAGCCCCGAGCTCAACCCCACCGAGTTGCTCAACCAGGACGTGAAGACCAACGCCCTCGGCCGCCGCCGTCCCCACAGTCAGGACGAGCTGATCGGAGACACACGCTCCTACCTGCGCTCCACCCAGCGCCGGCCTCACCTCGTCGCCCGCTACTTCGAGGGCGAACACGTCACCTATGCCCAGGCCGCGTGACGGCTATTTACTGTCCGGAGTAGTAAGTAGACAAAGCGCGCGATGGACAAGGTTCAACAGCTGCGTCGCCGAGGGCCGCGCGGCGCTGCGCGCTATGCAGGGGGGAGAAAATGAGCAGCCAGATCGTTAGGCCGCAGGTGGAGACGCATCTGCGAGAGATCGGGTTCAGCGCGGCGCTTGCCGAGCTTCAGGGATTCCTGGAGGAGCGGGTGATGGTCAACGTGACCGGCCGCGAAGGCTTCGGAGTGGCCTTCGTCGCGCGGCTCGATCGCGTCGAGTCGCTACCAACGGACGGCTCCTCGGTGATGCTCCACTTCGAGCACGGTGAGGCCCTCGACCTCGACCCCGATCTGCGGGCGTTCCTCGGCAGCGGCAGGCCCGACCAGTTGCGCTGGCTCGAGTTCTGGATGGGCACCAGCACGCCGACGGTGACGATCGAGGCAGTCCACCTGCCAGACGAGTAGTCGTTTGCCACCGAGTCCCGGCCCCGCCGATTTGGCGGGGCGCAGGGAGCACCGACTGGACATAGGCCCCATGAGACGTCCTGTGTCAACCCCCTGCTTTCTGAAGGCGGCCGAAGTTGCCGTGCCGAGCGGGGTCGTAGGGCACTTCGTCACGCCAGCAGCGCCAGAGAACCCTGATCCAGGCACGACCCAAGGTGCGGATCGCATGGGGGTGGTCTTGGCCTCTGGCCCTAGCTCGCTGGTAGACGTCTCTTGCCCAGGGATGCCAGTGGCGGGTGGAGTCGGCGAGGGTCGCCACCGCGACTCGCAGTCGCTTGTCGCAGGCTCGCCTGAAGGTGGCGACCCGCAGCTTGCCCGACTCCAGGGCGACCGGGCTCATCCCGGCGTCGGCGGCCATCGCGGCCTCGGTCGGGTAGCGAGCGCGGCAATCGCCGAGCTCGGCGATCAGGGTCGCCGGGCAGATCGCCGTCTTCGGGTCGCGAAAGAGCGGCCGAAAGATCGCCGCGTCGGGATGGGCGGCGAGGCGCTCGCGGATCTGGGCGGTGAGTTCGGCGACCTCGGCGACGATCGACCGCAGCGCTGCGATGAGGCCGAGCACCACGGCCCGCCTGGCCTCACACTCGGCCGGGCCCGCGGTGCCCTGCGGCGCCGCCTTGATCCGCGCCACCAGCTCGGCTGGGTCGGTTCTGCCGCTGTAGGAGTGACGGGAGAGGAAGGCGGCCATGCGCCTCGCAGCGAGACCCTTGACCTCGGCCGGGCTCGGGTAGCGGGCGATGAAGGCCAGCGAGATCGGGCTGTCGACATCGGCGAAGATCAGCGCCCCGGGCCAGAAGGCCTGCAGCTGTGCGCGCAGTTGGTTTGCCAGCTCGACCCTCACCCCGATCAGGTCCTCGCGCGCCCTCGTCAGCGCCCGCAGCGCCTTGGTCTCTTCGCCGTCGGGGACGAGCACCCGGAAGCGGTGGGCGTCGGTGCGGGCCAGCTCCGCCAGGACGTAGGCATCGAAGCGATCGGACTTGCCGTGGGCGACCGCGAAGCGAGCGCGGGCGGCCTTGACCTGATTGGGGTGGATCGCCAGGACCTCGAGGCCGGCGGCCAAGAGCCGCTCGACCAGGATCCCGTCGGGCCGCTCGATCGCCACCCGGGCAACCCCGAGCTGGACGAGCCGACGAGCGAGGCCGGCGATCCCGCGCTCGTCGTGGCTGACCGAGAGGCGCTCTACCACTCGCCCCTCTTCGCTGATGCAGATCTCATGTGCCTCTGCGGCCCAGTCGACTCCCGCGGTCTTCGTTCCTGCCATGCTTCCTCCTCGGTCGATTCATCTCGGCTGATAGCCGGCCACGAGGAGCCGTTGCGCATGCTCATAGGGTGGTGCTTCAGGGCACCACGTCCTGTTGGCGCTTCTGGCGCCTCGCACCGCCGGGAGGCGCTGGTCTCATGCGGGCCGTCTAAGCGGCAAGCGCCGAAGGCGCTCTCCCGGCGGGGGTCGGCTTCTCTATGCGTTCCCCTGGATTCTGGGGCGGCCTCGCTGCGCTCGGCCTCTCCATCTCATACCCAGAAGGAACAGGGGGAGGTTCTCCTATGAGCGCCTTGGCCAAACGCGATCCGGGTCCTCCCGCCGGGTCTGGGGCCAGGCGCCGCGAGGGCGGCGCAATCCGTCCACGCCGCCTCGCCCGCCGAGCGGGAGCCGAGGCCGCCGCCATTTTCGCACGCCTGCGGCGTGCGGCAGCGGGCCTCCGGCTCCCGCATCGGGCGGGTGCTGCAGCGACAAGGAGGTAGTGATGCCCACGTCAACGGTTGACGCACCTGCCCACCCCAGCGCCCTCCCCAGAGATCCGCTCTCGGCGCTGATCCGCCCCGCGCCGAAGCCGCTTCGCCCCTGGCCTCAGCCGCAACCCCGTCACCGACCGCGGCCACGCGAGAAGCGCTCGCCCCACAAGGTCGAGCGCCTTGCTCGACTGGGACCAGAGGGTCGTCTCGCCGCCTACCGCTCCGGGAGGCTCAGCCGAGCTGAGTGCTGGGACTGGGCGCGGCGCTTCCCCGATGAGGTTCCGATCGTAAACGGCGAGCTGGACTGGATCGCGCGAGGGCTGGCTGATCTCGACTAGAGGAAATTTCCACCACCAGGATGGTCGATTGCCCCCTGTGTCGTCAGACCTCGCATCCAAAGGATCAGCATCTGCGACCTCGTGCGCCGCTCCTTTTCGCGCAAAGCGGGAGCGGGCTCGTCGATGCTCGAAGTCGTGATTAGTCGGTCGCGTGGATTACGGGCTCGCCTTTGAAGGCTTGATCGACAAGCTTGTCAGCGTCTTTGTTCATTTCGCGGGGGATCCATGAAAGTTGCCATGTCTTGAAGGGCTCGAGGGCTTCCTTGACTTGGTCGTAGAGCTCGGTGGCCCGCTCGTTCTTGTTCCATCTATCCGTTATCTGGTTGACGACGTTCGCGGAGTCGCTGAATGCGGCGATATGGGGGAGTCCTTCCTCGGCGGCGAGCTTGAGACCGCGAATCAGAGCGCGGTACTCGGCCTCGTGTGGACTGCCGACGGGTCCCACTTTTTCGGCCACTCTTTCCAACACCTCGCCGCAGTCGGGTTCCTGGAGAATGACCCCGATTGCGCCCTCCGCCTGGCCTTGCTCGTTCGCTCTCTTTCCTCCGTCGATGAACAGCAGGTAGTAGCCCTTCTTGAGGTCATCAACCACCAGCAGCTCCTAACGTGGGCATCACTAGCCCTCCTTCTTCCGCCACTTCTCTTTCATTCCTTCCGGCTGGTCCCAGAGTGTCGCTCCCGCGTGAAGGCGAAACTCAGCTTCGCCCCTGACGAATCGCCGACTCTGGCGGTCACCCCGTTGCATTGGTGTCAATTGCCGTTCCCCTCGATTCCGAACTCCGTCGAGGGTGGGGTCGGCGCGGCCGGAGCCACAGATTCCGGCGCTGGTGGTGAGGTGGGTGGCGCGGCGCTCGCTTCCGGGAGGACTTCCACTACCTCGGCCGGCTGAGCGCTGATCGCGGGCTCGGTTTCCGGCGCGGGCGCCGCGCTGCGCTTGCGGTGGTGCCCCGGTCTCTTCGCGATTCGATGCCGACTGTGCCCCCGTCTCCTTCTCGCTGCTCGCGGCACGCGCAGCACCCTGATCCGTGGTTCAGTTCTTTGTCCCGCACTCCTGATCTCAGAGGGTGCTGGCTGCCGCGCAGTGTGCGAACCCTTGTTGCCGCCGCCGAGGATCGCGACTGCCGCCGCCGTGAAGGCAAGTGCCACCGCGCACCCCGCCAGCACTCGGGCGCGCTGGCGTCTCTGGTTGATGGCGACGAACGGATGCCGCCTCGCGGGTTCGACGCGCTCCGATTTTGCCTCCGCGACACGGTCGAGCGCGACGGTGTCCTCGCTCCACAGCCTCTCCTGCGCTTCGCTCACCTTGCGCTTCATGTTGGAGCCCTAGACGCGCTGGCGTCCACCATCGTTTTCAGTCCCTCGTCCTCGAACCAGGGGCGCAACGCCAACCTGGCTGGCGGCAGGTTGCCGTAGATAAGAAGTGCCGTACCGGGTCGCGCTTCGCGGATCACGTTGGCAGGCGCCAGGTCGCGGAAGGTCGAGCCTTCGGTTGCCGAGCGCCGCCCCTTCTCGCCCGCCGTCTCGCTGCGCTGGCGAAACTCGGCATCGCCGGTCACCTGGCTCACGTAGCGCAGCGTCTCGGGGTCTCCGACTCCGGCGCCAAATACCCGAGCGCGGTGGTTGTTCACGATCGTTTGCGCGCGCTTGCCGTAGCGCGCGTGAACCTGGGCGAGGTCTTGGAAGACGGAGAGGACCTGGATGCCCTGGCCTCCGCCCGTGGCGGCGATCTCATCCAGATGGGGGACTGGGGCGATGTGGGCGGCCTCGTCGAGGACGATCAAAAGTGGGGGGTCGATCGGCTTGCCCGTCTGCGCCGCGCTCTCGTACACGACGGCGACCAGCTCGGAGATCATCATCGCGAACAGGGTCCGCAATCGCTCCTGCTCATGTGCGGGCGCGCAGAGGAAGAGCGTCTTGGGATCGCCGGGGGAGAGCAGCTCGGCCGGTGTGTATTCCGCGCAGGTGCTGGCGTCGAGCACGCGCGGGTCGGCGAAGGCGGCGGTGATCGTCTCCGCGGTGGTGTAGATCGAGGAGCGCTGGCGCTCCTCGCGGTTGCAGCTCGCGCGCCAAGCGCTGAGGGCTTCCTCGGCATCTTCAGCGCCGGACTCGTCGAGCAGCTTGCTCACTTCACCTGCTGCCTCCTCGCCGTCGTTCAGCCACCTCACGACGTCGGCCATCTGCCCTTTCTCCTTCATGGTGGCTGCGTAGAGCAGCGGGGCGATCAGCTTCTCCGCCGCCGCGTACCAGAACTCGGCGTCCTCGAGGCCGCCTGCCCCGGCACGCGCCGAGCTGGCGAGCCAGTGCGCTACACGCATCGCCCCGTGCCAGCTCCCGCAACCCGAGAGCGGAGTCGCGCGGATCGTCTCGCCGGTACCCGTCACCCCGGTCGGGTCGAAGACCATCGTGGGGCCGAGTTCCTGGCGCCGCGCCAGGGTGGCGCGCAGCAGGTCGCTCTTGACCGAGGTGGCCACCGCCGGCCCCTCCCACTCCAGCAGGGCAGGGACCGCCAGGCCGGTGGTCTTGCGGCTGTCGGTCGGAGCGACCACGATCACCGAGGCCCGCCTCTCGGCGGCGATCAAGCGACGGCCCACGCGCCCGAGAATCACCCGACCCGGCTGCGCCGAGGGCACCTCCAGCGCCCGTAGGTCGCGCTTTCGCGCCCAGCGGGCGGCCTGGGGGCGGCGGCGGGCTCCGCCGCCTTCGCGTATGTGGCGGTCGAGCAGGGCGATCCCGAGCGTGATCGCACCGAGCGCCACGGCGACGAGAAGGGCGCCCCAACTCATGCCGGCGTCGCTCCACTTCTCAGGTCGGCATGGGCGAGCATCCGCGCGTCGGTGTCGACCAGCCCTCGCTCGACCGAGGAGAGTCGATGCTGGACGAGGAAGGAACGGCGAGCGACTTGCCAGAGCGCCTCGCCTCGGCGCAGCGTCGGGACCAGTTCGGCCTCGGTGGAGCTAAGGCCGAGCAGGTTGCGAAGGCCCTCGATCTGATCGGGTGGCTGGGCGAAGATGACGCGGCTGTCGGCGTCGGCGATCAATCCCTCGGCGATCCGCGCCTCTCGCGATCCGGCGGCTCCGGAGGCGCCGAGGTCGCTCAACCGGTGCAGGGCGATGATGTTCTGCACGCCGAAGGAGCGCGAGAGCTTGAACGAGCGCTGGAGCCATTCGGCGACCCCGAGGTCGGCGGTGATCCGCCACGCCTCATCGACGACGACGATCAGCTTGGCGCCGCCCGGGCCGCCGGCCTCGGCGGCGCGCTTTCGCTCCATCACCACGCCCTGCAACCAGGCGGCGGCGCAGGTCATCAGGATTCCCAGCGCCGCGGAGTCCTGTACGGCTGAGAGGTCGAGGACGACGAGCGGGGCGTCGAGGTCGAGGTCAGCCGAGGTCGGCCCGTCGAACATGCCCCGCAGGTCGCCGTGGCAGAGGCGCTGCAGGGCCAGCGCCACCTGCCGCGTCGAGCCCGCGAAGTCCACTGGCTCCATCACCAGCTCGGTGACCATCGCCTCGCTGGGATGAAGAAGCACCTCGACTACCTGCGGCAACGTCGGCTCGCTCTCGGCCTCGCTGACGGCGCCCAGCGCCACCCGCAACCCGGCATCCTCCTCTGGCGTCAGCTGGCGCCGCAGCGCCGCCGCTGCGACCGAGCGCAGCAGGCTCAACTGCCCCTCGCGCCCGCCGCGCGGGCTGAGCGGGTTGAGCCGCACGCTGCCGCCAGGCTCAAGCGCGATCGGCTCCCCACCCAGCGCCCGCGCCAAGGGCGCATACTCGGACTTCGGGTCGAGCACCCAGCCCTGCTTGCCGAAGATGTGCTGGCGGGCCAGGTAGGTCTTCAGGAAGGCCGACTTCCCCTTGCCGAGCTGGCCGATGACCAGCATGTTGGGCCCGGTCAGGACCCCGTGCTCATACGCCGCCCAGGGGTCGAAGACAAAGGCGCCGCCGCAGGCGTCGCGGCCGATATAGGTTCCGGGTGCGCCGAGGCCGGCCTCGGCCAGGAACGGGTAGGCCGCCTGGCAGTGGGCGGTGGTGGCGGAATGTCCCGGGCGCTCTGCCCGCCGCGCCCGCCTCACCGCAGCCCCCGGCACAGCGGCAGCCCGAAGCAGAACGCCGCCTGCTGCTCGCCGTATAGCCGGACCAGCTCCAGCCGTGCCAGGGCGGCGGCGTGCTCGACGTCGGTGGCGGTGCGCTCCAGCTCCGCAGCGCTGGCGGCCGAGACCGTGACGTAGCCGGCGAAGCGCATCTCCGCGTGCCCGTCGGCCAGCTCCTCCTCGCGCCGCGCCGCGGCCTGCTGGCGGCGGCGGATGCGCGCCGTGGTGAGGAAGCCCTGCCGTTCACGCTGCATCTCCTCGGCGACCTCGGCGGTGCGGGCCGCCTCGGCGCGGCGCATCGCGACCGAGTAAGGGATCGGCTCGATGCAGACGGCCACGGTGCGAAGCGCCGTCGTCTGCATCAAGAGCGGCGTGAGGAAGGCGGGGCCGACGTCGGTGCGCGGCCAGGCGGCGATCCAATAGGTCGCGTGATGGGCGGAGTCAGTGCGGTAGCTCGACCAGCCCTCCCGCTCGGCGAGCGGCCCCATCAGCGCCGGCTCGACACCTTCGCGATCCGGATCGCCCAGCGCCGCGCGCGTCCTGCCCTGGCGCCCGAAGGGGTCGAAGGCGTCGCGGATCGCCTCGGCGAGGCGGCGCGGGCGCAGCAGGCCGAACACCGTCACCTCGGCGATCGAGAGGCGCTCGGCCAGTCCCTCGGCCTCGCGGAGCAGGAGCTCGCAGGCCGCCTTGGTTCCGCCGCCCAGCCGCCGCAGCTCGCGCGCGCCGCGGCGCTCGTCGACCTGCAGCGCCAGCAGGATCTCGTGCTCCTGGGTGGTCGGCGCCGCCGACTCGACCAGCTCGATATAGGAGGAGACGAGACCAGAGTCGAGGGGGACGGCGCGGTCGCGCTCGGCCTGTAGGTAGCTCGCCAGCTCATCGCCCTGCGCGGGCAGGGTGCGCTCGATCCATTGCAAGCGGCGCACCGGGCTGCCGTCGCGGGCCAGGCTCGCCATCACCGAGCCCCAGCCCTCCAGCTTTCGCTCCTGCTCGGCGGCGTCGAGGAGGCCGAAGGCGCCGGCCCTTATCGCCAGCGCCGCGGTGTAGGTGCCGGCGGCGCGGTCGTAGATGACGCCGACCCGCTCGGAGCCATAGGGGGCTTCGAGCAGCGCCAGCCCATCCAGCTCCGGCGGCAGCGAGAGCTCGTGGCGCGCTTCGCCCTCGGCAGCGACGTGTGCGCCCGCCGCGGGGCTGGCCGAGCGGTAGCCGCGCTTCTCATCTTTTCCTCGCAGCCCCCAGCGGATCGCGAGCGGCGCCCACTCCTCAACCGTGCGGCCCTCCACCGGCGCCAGCACCACAGCGGCCGCTGCGCCGAGGATCACAAGCGCCACGCCCATCCCCAGCCAGTCGCGGCTCGCATAGAGCGCCGCCAAGGCGAGCGCCGCGCCAAGCGCAAGGATCGCCACCTGCCCGATTCGCAGCGGGCCGAGCGCGCCGCGCTGCTCCAAGGGGCCGAAGCGGTATCGCCGTCCGCTCACGCTGCACCCCCACCCGCAGCTCCACCGCTCCCGCCACTCGCGGGCGCTCCCTCACCACCGCGCGCGGTCTTCACGTCGCCACCCGGACGCGGGGGCTTGCCCTGCGAGGCCGCGGACTTGCCGCCCTGGGCCTGGGCGGGCTCGGCGGCGCCCGGGCTCGCCGGTTGGGTGCCCTCCTCGCTTCCGGGCCGGGGCACAGCGGACTGGCGCTCCCTGCTTGCCCCGGCTGAGCCTGCCGCCGACTCTTGCCCCGCTGAGCCTGCCGCCTGCCCGCTCTGCTGGGCCGCCTGAGCGGTTCCGGCCTCAGACAGGCGGCCAGCGGCAGCCTTGCTGCCCTTCGCAGCGGCGAGCGCAGCCGCAGCGGGCAGCGCCACCGCGCCCGCCGCTCCGGCGCCTGCGCCGGCTGCCTCGCCGGCCTCTGCACCCGCCGCGCCGCCGGAGGAGCCGCCGGGCTTGCCACCTCGGCTCCCGCCGCCGCCGCTCGTCGATCCACCGTTCCCACCCGAGCCGCCGCCCCGGCTGCTGTTCGTCGCCCAGTTGGCGAGCGCGGCACGGCGCATCATCTGCACCGAGGAGGCGAACTCGACGCTTCTCACCCCGGCGCCCGCAGCGCTCTGGCGGTTGTAGGCGGAACTGATCGCGCCCTCGGCGAAGGGGACCAGACGGAAAAGGACGAAGGGTGCGAAGCAGGCCAGCAGCAGCAGGGCGGCGGCCGCCAGGACGTGCTCGACCTTGCCGCCGGTGTTTGCCAGCAGGCCGCTCGCCAGGGCGACGATCGAGACGATGACGAACTTCGAGAAGACGATGACGATCACCAGCTCACAGGTGCGCCGCAGCGCCGAGGCCCAGCGCGGCCAGATCGAGGCCGCCAGTGCGAGCGGCATGAACAGCGCCACCGCATAGATCGCCGCGTCGCGCATCAGCAGCTCGATCCAGACCGCGAGAGCCGCGAAGGCGGCGATCACGGCAGCGATGAAGCCGACGAACAGCGGCACCGCCACTGCGCCTCCACCCGCTCCCGCCGCCGTGCCGACGCCAGGCCCTCCAGCCGCCGTTCCCGCCGCCGCCCCGGCCCCGGCGCCCGCCTCACTCAGCGTCTGGGTCGCGCCCTTGAAGAAGTCGTGGGTGTTCTGCGCGGTGGAGACGGCGATGGCATGGGAGAAGCCGTCGGTCGTCGCGATCAGCAGCTGCACGACGACATAGGCGGCGCTGGTGGCGATCGCCGCCAGCGGCACGTTGACCAGGAAGACGCGGACCAAGCCCTCCGAGTCACCCCGCCCCAGCGAGTCGATCACCGCGAAGACGAGCATCAGCGCGCCCAGCGCCGCGGCGATCAGCGCCATCTGACGGTACTGGTGGACGAACCCCCTGCTGAGCAGGTTCGGCGAGGTGGTCGCGTCAGTGAGTGCTACCACCTGTCCCACCAGCCAGGTCGCGCCGTCGGCGACCCATTCGGTGATCTGGTTGAAGATCCCCTGGCCGATCGAGCTGGCCGCATTCTTCAGTGGGTCCAGCGCCTTGCCGGCGAGCCCGAGCGCCGGGTCGGTGACCGCGTTGCAGGCGTCCCCGACCGGGTTGCCGATCCCCACCGCGCCGGTGACGGTGCCGATCGGCCCGCTGGCCGCATCGCAGGGCGCGTTGGCGCTTGCCGCTTCGGGCGAGGGGTTGCCGATGCTCAGCGCCAGGGCCAGGACGAGCGCCGCGGAGCCGAGCGCGAGGAGCCTACGGAGCGATCCCATAGGGCGCCAGCTCACGGGTGAGGTCGATCAGGCCAAAGCCTTCTTCTCCGCGCCGCGGGGTTACCAGGCGCGGCGTAGGGCCGAAGGAGGCGCGAGTGTCGGCGATCTTCCAGTCGCCCTCGCTCCACACAAGGGCGGTGCGGGAGAGGCCGAAGTAGGCGCTCGGTTCCACAGAGGAGGCGTTGCCGAGCAGGGTGAACCCCCATATCCGCACCACGGCGCGCCCGGGCGAGTAGGCGAGGACGCGGTAGCCGACCGGGACACCGACGTAGATCGTCTCTACGCCGCCGCGAAGGCCCTTGCCGAACGGCCCGGAGGCGAGCCGGCGAACGCCTGGGGAGTTCGCCGCCAGCATCGTCGGCGCGAAGTCCGGCGTCGCCACGGCCGCCACCCGCGCCCGCAGTACGCCGGGCCGCAGGATCGCGGCGTCGGCGAATGCCTGCTGGTAGCGCGCTGCCGCCAGGGTTGCCCCCGCCTTCGTGTGTGCGTAACCGACGCCGACGCCGGCCACGAGGTGCGAGGGACCGGGGGAGGGCACCGCGCTCGGCCGCTGCGCTGGGGCGCTGAGGCGCCCCAGCGCAGCGGCGACCAGCGCCACTGCCACGATCGCCGCAACTCGCTGCATCGCTCAGTGGACGCCGGTGCCGGCGTTGTAGAAGAAGTTGATTACGGCCGCCACGGCGCCGATCGCGAACGCCCCGCCGACACCTTTGATCATCCGCTCGCGGCCGTCGGCGGCGTGGCTGTAGTTCTGGGAGCGCGAACCGAACCCCCACTGGGCGGCGCCCCACACGAACGCCCCCACGCAGGCCAGCAGGCCGAGCGCCGCGGCTCCGTTCAAGAGCTTCTGGAAGGCATCGACGCCCGGAAGGCCACTGGGGTTGGGGTTGACGCTGACCGCGCCGATCAGCTGGGTCAGGTGAAACTTGATCCCCTGTATTGGTGACACGACACCGCCTCCTTGTTCTCGGCTGAGCTAGGTGGCGGTACTGTCAGAGCAAGGCGAGGAACGCCCCGCTCAATTTCGTCGCGAAGGCTTTTCTCTACTCGCACTACATGCCGAACTCGGTTGCGCTCGCCGATCCCGACCCCTTCGAGGTGGAGTGCGACGTAGAACCCGAGGAGGCAGAGGATGAGCTGGACACGCGAGGTGCAGCTCCTGACGCAGGAGTGGAGGGCGAGGAGGCGCTCGATCCAGAGCCACCGCCCTCAAGGCCGAACTCCGTCGCCGTCTGTTCGGCGGCGGTCTGTTTTTCACGATGGGTTTGGGTTGGTTCGGAAGCCGTCTGGGTCCGAGCGCTGCGGTGAGTCGGCCGTGAGGGTTCGGAGTGCTTCGTGCTGCCCGCTTGCGTCGCTGCGCTGGTTTCGGCAGGCGCCGAACTCGCCGACGTGGCTTCGGTGATCGGCTGGACCGTCGCGGCCTGCCGCGCCTTCTCTGGCTTTGCCACAGGCGAGGAGTGGGCGATCACGTCCACGCCGCTGATGCCTGGGCCGATCACCCCGCTTGCGAGGCAAGCCACCGCCGCCGCCCCGCAGGCGCCAGCGGTCCTCACCGCTCCGCTTGCAACGGCGGCGTTGCCGGGGTCCGAGAGCGGGCTGAAGCGGCGCCAGCCCTCGGCAATCCAGTTTCCAACGCTCGCCGCGGCGCTCTTTGCATTTTCGACGAGGAGCGCGCCGAGGCCGTGCGGCAGCTCGGGGCGCACGCCGTGCGCCTTCGCTCGCCCCAGCCACGCCGCCAGGCCAATCTCCACCCCCAGCAGGTCGCGCTGGCCGCCGAGCATCGCCCGCAGCCGCTCCAGCGCGGCCTGGTGATGTCGATCGGCGCTCGACTTGCTCCAGCCCAGCTCGCGGCCCGCCTCCCTCACGCTCATCCCCTCGAAGTAGGAGAGCTCAAGGAGCCTGCGCTCCTCTTCGGTCAGGTAGCCCATCGCCTTTCGTATCCGCTCAACTCGGTCGCGGTCGATCACCTGCTGCTCGGGAGTCGGCGTTGAGGTGTCGGCGAGGTCGATCTCTGCCTCGATCGAGGCGGTGTGCGGCTTGCGTCGCCGCGAGTCGAGCAGGTTCTTGGTCCGCTGCCAGGCGCAGACGATCAGCCAGCCCACCGGGTTATCTACCGGTTTTCCTGCGGCCAGGCGCTCGGCGTACTCCTTCTGTGCTTGGGCGAAGAGGTCGGCCGCGTTCTCCTCGATCCACACCGTCGAGAAGCGCTTGCACCGCAGCAGCCGCAGGAATCCGTCCTCGGCTGCGCGCAACTCGCGCTTACTCACCCTTGGCGAGGCGCTTATCGCCTCCACTTCAACCCGTCCCTGCCTTCACACAGCTGAAACAGCGGTGCAGCTTGGAGGGTTCGCAGTTCCTCCCTCATATATCCGTTGTCCGGCTCGGGATGTGAACGCCCCGCCTACTTGCAACTCGCCGGGGCGAGCTGACCTCACCGTGGACAGCCATCCACCGTGTATGCGCAGCGTGGAACCGCGCGGGTCCCTCTCCTTCTCACGCTGCCGTTCGGAGTTCTGTTGGCGTTCGTTGGGGCTGCCGTCTGCATCGCAGCGCTTTTCGGGGGCAGCGCCGGGTGTGGAGTCGCGACCGGCAGCGTCAGCGGCGTCCCGGCCAAGCTGATCCCGATCTACGAGCAGGCCGCCGCGCGCTACGGCCTGGGGACGAGGGGGCCGTCGATTCTCGCCTCGATCAACTACTTCGAGACCGACTTCGGCACCAACCAGGGCCCCTCCTCGGCTGGGGCGGAGGGTTGGATGCAGTTCCTACCGTCCAGCTGGGAAAGCTACGGCGTCGATGCCGACGGGGACGGGGTGAAGGACCCCTCGGACTCCTGGGATGCGATCTTCGCCGCCGCCCGCCTGCTGCGCGCCTCCGGCGCGCCGGTCGACTGGCATGGCGCGATCTTTTCCTACAACCACGCCGAGTGGTACGTCTCGGAGGTCGAAGCGCGAGCCGCCAAATATGAGGCCGGTGGGACGAGTCAGGCCGAGAGCACGTCGGCATGCATGGCGGTCGGTGGCAACGCGCTTCTACGCCGCGCCGAAACTCTCTACCGACCGCGTGCATTCAAGCCGATTCCCACCTCGCTCTGGGTGGGAGGTGGCGCGCCGGAGTCCGTCGACTCGCGCATCTGGCCCGACGTGGTCTGGGTGCTCCAGACCTACGACCTACAGGTCACGGCAGCGCGGGAGACTGGCCACAACACCCACGGCGACGGCACCGCCGTCGACCTGGTGCCGGCGTCCGGCAAGGGTTGGGATGAGACGGCGCGGCGGGTGGCCGAAGACCTCGGCTGGCGCGAATCCTGCGCGGTGTCGGGCACCGCTCCCGTCTGCCCGATCGTGCCGGCAATCCAGTTCATCGGCTACAACGGCTATCCGGGTCACGGCGACCCGGCGCACGCTGGCTCCAACGCGCACCTGCACATCTCTTGGAAGGGGTCGAGCTTCGGCTGCTCCGAGCTGTGTCCGCCGCCGCGCTGGGTGCGTGTGTTTCCGCTGTCGCCCTAGCGGATCGAGATAGCACCTTCGCCTTTTGGGAGCGGGGCTGGCGGCTCCGGCTGGGTCATCCACGACCCATTTTCGCACGGCTTCGCCGTGCGGTTGGCTCGTGTATGTCCCAGCCGAGCGCGCAGAGAGTTCGATTTCGCGGTTCTCGCTGCCCAAGGCGGCGAGCGGATTCGGCGGGGCGAGGCGGCGAGTTCGCTGACAAACGCCTCATGGCACGCAACTCGGCGAGGGGCATCGCATCTGAAAACAGCTCGAACGCTCGGCGGCGCGGTCTCCACGAGGGCGTCGCCACGATCCCCCAACCGCCTTCCGAGTCGCTGCTCAACGCCCATGAGGTCGCACAACTGCTGGGCGTCTCTGCCGAGTACGTCTGGCAGCTCTCTCGCGAGGGGCGGATACCGACGATCACCCTCGGCCGGGCGCGTCGCTACCGCCGTGAGTCGGTTCTCGGGTGGCTAAGAGAGATCGAGTCGCCGCGATCGAGCGCGAAGTGAATCGAGGTCACAGCACATGAGCGATGGCAACTCCAAGCGGTCCTACGGATCGGGGTCGCTGTACCAGCGTCGAGGTTCGTGGTACGCGAGGTGGTGGGTCGGCAGCCGTCAGGTTCAGCGCAAGATCGGGCCGATCCGAAAGCCCGGCACCCGCGAGGGGCTGACCAAGACCCAGGCCGAGAACGAGCTGCGACGGCTGATACGCGAGGTGAAGCCGACGCCACAGGAGCGGCTTCACCTGCGCGAGGTCGGCGACGCTTACATCGCCCACCTGCGCGACAACCTGGAGCGCAAGCCGACCACGATCCAGGACTACGGGATCATTCTCGGCAAGGCCGATCGGGGGCTGCCGAAGAAGGCGGTCGACGCTCTCAGGGCGGCAGACATCGAAGGCTACGTCGCCGCGATGAAGTCGGAGGGGCGCTCGACGAAGACGATCTCCAACCACCTGAACTTCCTGCACGGGCTGTTTGCCTTCGCGATGCGCCGGGGTTGGGCTCACGCCAACCCGATCGCTGCGATCGAGCGGCCGCGGGCGCTCGAAACCGACCCCGATATCCGCTTCCTAGACCGCGAAGAAATCGAGGATCTGCTGACCGCCATTCCCGGCGATCGCCTCGGCACGATCGAGCGGCCGCTCTACCTGACTGCGACGATGTGTGGGTTGCGCCAGGGCGAGCTGATCGCGCTGCGCTGGTGCGACGTCGACTGGAAGGCACGGGTGATCCGCGTGCGGCGCAACTACACCCGTGGGCGCTTCGGCACGCCGAAGTCGCGGCGGTCGAGCCGCGCGGTGCCGATGCCCGATCGCGTCGCGACCGCGTTGAAAGTCCTCTACAAGGCGTCCAGCTACACGGCCGACACCGATCTGGTCTTCTGTCACCCCGACACCGGCAACCCCTACGACTCCTCGAAAATGCGCAAGCGCTACAAGGCGGCGTTGGAGGAGGCCGGCATCCGGCCGATCCGCTTTCACGACCTGCGCCACACCTTCGGCACGAGGATGGCGGCGGCCGGGGCACCGCTTCGCTTCATCCAGGAGTGGATGGGCCACCGCGACTACAAGACGACGCTGCTCTACGCGGATTTCGCCCCCGACCCCTCGCAGGGGGCCGGATGGGCGGAGGAGGCCTTTGGCCCGAAGGATGAGGACGGCGACTCCGCGGATGAGGACGAACCGGAGGCGCCGTCGGCCGAGAAAGACGGCAACCAGTGAGTTCGCCCGCTGATCGACAGCGACGCGCTGCGGTGCCCACAAGCCCAGGGAGCGGGGTGGGGGCGGCGAGGTTCAACGGGCTTGAATCGCGGACACCTTTGCCCATCTGGCGCGATTTGCATGGCCTCTGGCTGGCGACGACCTGATCCTGGTTTACGCTGCATGGAAGAGTCCGGACCCATTGCTGCCCATGGCTACCTCAGAGATGATCCAAGAGCTGATTCGCGCCCACGTGTCGGGTGATGCTGACCGCTTTCGGCAGGTCGCGCTCCAAGTCGCAGCCCGAGAGTCACGCTCTGGCCATCGTCTCGTTGCGGGCCGGATTCGAGATCTAATCGAGCAGGCTGCCGGCGAGGAGATCGCACCCGAGCCCCGGCCCACTCCAATCGTTCGACCGTCCCGCGATCTGCAAGGGATTCTTGCAGTCAAGTACCCCGATGAGACCCTTCGCGACATCATCCTTGAGGGTGATGCTCGGCAGTCCATCGATCGTTTGCTTGAAGAGTGTCGCGGCGAGCGAGAGCTGCAGGAGTGGGGTCTGAGTCCTCGGCGGCGGCTGCTCTTCCATGGACCTCCGGGCTGCGGGAAGACGTTGGCCGCAACCGTGATCGCAGGCGAGCTGGGACTGCCTCTGTTCCGCGTGCGGGTGGAGACCCTCTTCTCTCGCTTCATGGGCGAGACCGCGATTCTGCTCGCCGAAATCTTTGATCAGGCCCAACGCAAGCGCGGCGTATACGTCTTCGACGAGTTCGATGCGATTGGCAAGCACCGAGCTGATGAGAAGGATGTGGGCGAGGCAAGGCGGATCGTGAGCACCTTCTTGCAGCTGCTCGATGGGGATGAAAGCTCATCGCTGGTCATCGCTGCCACCAATGAGCGCGGTGCGCTGGATAGAGCTCTCTTTCGACGCTTCGACGACGTTGTGCCATTTATGCCACCGAGCAACGAGGCGATGAAGCGCCTTCTCGAGCTGCGTACCGCCAGCCACAACTTCTCCTCCAAGACGATTGGTGAGCTGGCGCGCAAGGCCCGCGGGCTCTCCTATGCGGATGTCACCGTCGCGGTCACAAACGCGGTTAAGGCCATGGTCCTCGACGGCCGGGACGAGCTTCGCAAATCCGATGTGATCGCTGCGCTGGATGAAATCGCGGCGCAGCGCAACGACTCGGGTTAGTGCCCGAGCATCGCGATCATCTGCCGCTCCCTCCGCCGGAGCGCCAGCCACACCGCGTTGTAACTGGACGTGGTGCCGAGCTGCCGCTGCCTGAGCGCGATCCTGAGCGACACGCGGCCCAGCTGGAGATCGATCTCGTGAAGGTCGACGAGGAAATGAAACAGCTGAGTGAGGTGCCGCGGCCGGAGAACTCCGTCGGATTCCTGCTGAAGGCCGAGATAGCGGAGGACGTACCGGCCAACGTCGGTGGGTTGGGTGACAAGCGGACCGACAGCTTCGTGGTCGACCGTACGGCTGATGGGGCGCTGATCCATAACCAAAGGGCAAATCTGAAACCCCTTCGTCGCAAGGTCGCGCAGTACGCAGATCCGGAGAAGAAGACGAAAAAGGGTGAGAGGAAGAATCTGAGCCTGGTCGCTCCATTGGAGCACCTTCGCCTCGCCAACCTTGCCGATCTCAGCGATGGCTGGCTGCGCCCCGATGCGCTCGATCCAAGCGACCTCATCTGGGTCGAGCTGTGGGCAGGCGGGGGAGCGCTTGCTTCGCCCGAGCATAGAGAGCGCGTTGGGGCAGCCTTGCAGGAGTTCCTCGGGCGCCACGAGCTGGCGCCAGCTCAGCTCAGGCCCTTCTCGGCTACGGAGCACGACATCTACATGCTCCGGCTGACGGGCGCGGCGCTGATGGAGCTTCCGATCCAACTGCCCGACGTCTACCACCTCACGCCCCCTGAGCGGCCGAGCATTCCCGAGCTGATCGATCCGCAGACAGGTCCGGATGTTCCGCCAGTCGACGAGCCGGACGCATCTGCGAGCACCGTGGCGGTGCTTGATACCGGCGTAGCCGAGCGCCACCCGCTGCTTGAGCGAGCGATCCTCGCACCGGGAGGGTCATCGATACCCGGTGAAAGCTCCGCCGGTGATGCCCATGGTCACGGGACCAAGATGGCAGGGGTTGCGACGTACGGCAATCTCGCCCATTTGCTTGGCGATGGCAACGCCATCAAGGGGCGCTGTTTCTTGCAGAACCAGCGCATCCTGCGCGGTGACGACAGTCCAGAGCCCGAGTTCATGCTTGATCGAACCCAGGACGCTGTCCTTGATGCGGAGGCGAAAGCTGCGTCTCGCCGCATCTTCAATCTTTCTGTGGGCGCCCCCACGTCTCGGCCCGGCGACCGGACTGCTTGGGGTTCCGCAGTCGACCAGCTCGCCTACCACGAAGGGAACGGACGGTTGATATCTGTTGCGGCCGGGAACGAGCCGATGCTTGGGTGGCCGCAACCAGGTGACTATCCGGCACGCAATCTCGCCGCTGGTCTCGCCTCGCCAGCTGAGGCCATGAACGCGATCACTGTCGGCGCAGTCACCGACCTCGACTCAGTTGAAGGGAAAGACTCCGAGCGCTCGGCGTTCGCTGCCAAGGGCCAGCTAAGTCCAGCTTCGAGGTGCGACGTCGGCGGTGCTCGGCCGATCAAGCCTGACGTTGTTGCCGAGGGTGGCAACCTCAGCACCGATGGCACCGATTCCCGTCGCGATGCGACGATGCAGGTCCTTGCGACCTCTCATCAGCACGCCACCGGTCCCTGGCTTGCGCTAACGGGCTCTACCAGTGCCGCGACCGCTGAGGTCAGCGGCGCCCTGGCAGAGATTTGGGCCGCCAATCCGACGAAGTGGCCGCAGACCATCCGTGCGCTGCTTATTCATTCGGCACGCTGGAACTCGGCCATGTGGGATCAGTTCTCAAATCGCGCGGACCGCCTGAGGGCATTCGGCTATGGTCGGCCGAACACCGTTGCCGCCAGCTACTCGATCCTCGAACGGCCGACCCTCATCCTTGAGGAGAAGATCTACTCGGAGCGTAAGGTTGGCGGCGGCCGCGAAATGCACCTGGTGAAGTTGCCGATGCCCGACGAGGAGCTGGCCGCTCTGGGGGATTCTGAGGTTGAGATATCGGTCACTCTCTCCTACTTCATCGAGCCCAACGAGAGTCGCTTTCGGCGCTACCAGTCCGCTGGACTACGCTGGGGTATCCAGAGGCCGTTGGAGGACGAGGACGGCTTCCGCAAGCGCATCAACCGCCTGGAGCGAGAACAGGCGGAGGGTTATGAAAACAGCAGCGAGGATCTACCCTGGGAGGTAGGTCCTCAAGCCCGGTCACGCGGGACCGTCCAGTCGGATCGAGCGCGCGTCACGGCCGCCGAGCTGACGGGGGGCCGCATGATCGCTGTATGGCCGGTCGCTGGCTGGTGGCGTGATCGCGACCTTCGCGAGGATGTGCCAATCGCCTATTCATTGGTGGTGACGATTGATGCCGGAGAGGCCGAGGTCGATCTCTACACGCCGATCCTGAACGAGATCAGCATTCTGACCGAAGTTCGTTAAGCCCCGGAAAAGTAGGACGTCAGGGGCTCGTTCGGCAGAGTGCTTCGGCTCGCCGATTCCCTCAGATGCGGGTCACAAATCGGGTCACAAATTGAGGGAAAGTGCCCCCAACTCAGGGCAACTCGGACCCCCTCCACAGGCACGAATCAAGCCAGATCCAGCAGTCGGAAAGACCTCATAACCCGAAGGTCGCAGGTTCGAATCCTGCCCCCGCTATAGGGAG